>JBGKMI010000001.1:0-2261824 GCA_041330285.1 Collinsella sp.
CGGCTCGGAGTTCACCTGCGACATGAGCAGCGCGCAGTCCGCCGCCGTCAGCCGGTCGAACCTGGCCCCGGCGCCCTTGGGCAGCAGCTTCCTGATCTCCACGTGGTTCTTCTCGCACGCGCCCTTCTGCTGGCTCTGCCGGGGGTCGCAGTAGAAGAGCCTGGTCTCGCCGTCCCGCTCGCCGATCAGCGCCGCGATGGCGCCCTCGTCGGCGAACTCGCTCCCGTTGTCGGTGAGCACGGCGCCGAAGGCGCGCCTCGCGCCGTCCTCGCCGAGGACCCCCACGCAGGGAGGAGAGCGCCGCCAGGACCGAGGCACACGTGCCGTCCGGCAGCGGCAGGGCCAGCTGGAAGCGGCTCGGGCGGTGCAGGAGCGTGAGGAGCCTGGCGGAGTCGCCCCTGGAGCCCTCGACGGTGTCCATCTCCCAGGCCGCGGCGCAGGCGTCCTCGCCGAGCGCGAGGAACGACGCGTGCGACCTGCGCGACGAGTGGGACGTCGCCCTCTTCGGGGCCCGGCGCGACCTCGGCCTGTAGCCGACCTTGCGCCTGAGCTCCATGTTCGTCATGCCGTCGTAGCCGGCGTCCACCCACCTGTAGACGGTGGAGGCGCTGAGCCCGGGGGTCGTCGCCGCTATCTGCTGCGGGGAGAGCCCGCGCGCGAGCCCGTCCCTGATGGCCGCGAGCTTGGCGGCGGCGCCCTCCTCGGTCTCGTCGATCCCGGACCTGCTCGCCGAGAGCTCGGCGTCGGCCGCCTCCTGCGCCCTCCTGGCGCTGTAGAACACCCTGGGCCTCCTCGAGCAGCCGTAGCCCCTCCTGTGCGAGCAGCCGTTGCAGCACCTCGGCCACGCGGAGAGCCTGGGGCAGGCCCCCGAGAGGTCCGCGGGCGCGGGCTCGCCGTAGCGCGAGCGCGGCGCGGTGACGTAGCGGTGCGCCGCAACCTCCCTGGTCACGGTCGAGGGCGACCTGCCGAGCTCCGCGGCGATCTCGCGGGCGCTGCGGTTGCGGTCGAGCATCCTCTCGACCGCGTTCCTCTCGTGCCTCGTGAGCCTCCCGTACGACCTTCCGGACGGCTTGGGTCTGGACATGCCGGCCTCCCTCCATCGCGGGCCGGGGGATTCCGGCCCCTCTGGGGTTGCCTACCCGGATTCGCGCCTCAGGACTCAGCGCAACGCGTTGCGCTGAGTCCTGAGGCTGTTGCAATGAAAATGAGAATCAAGGGGAACCTGTAAAGCAGTCAATTTTAGGCAGGTTTTATTGACATGCCTAAAAACTACTGTATAATGCAGATATGGGCAGAATCCGGAAAATCGGCTCTGCCCATTGTAACTATTCACAAATCTTATATCAGTTTTTAACGTTTACACAAAACTTGAAACGGTCTCTAAAATTTTGTATAATAGGAATTGAAGTTAAATTAGATGCTAAAAATTTGTAATTAAGAAGGAGGGATTCGTCATGTTGGTATTCCAAATGCGTAATGTAGATAAAACATCTACTGTTTTGAAACAGACTAAAAACAGTGATTACGCAGATAAATAAATACGTTAGATTAATTCCTACCAGTGACTAATCTTATGACTTTTTAAACAGATAACTAAAATTACAAACAAATCGTTTAACTTCTGTATTTATTTACAGATGTAATCACTTCAGGAGTGATTACATGAACAAAAATATAAAATATTCTCAAAACTTTTTAACGAGTGAAAAAGTACTCAACCAAATAATAAAACAATTGAATTTAAAAGAAACCGATACCGTTTACGAAATTGGAACAGGTAAAGGGCATTTAACGACGAAACTGGCTAAAATAAGTAAACAGGTAACGTCTATTGAATTAGACAGTCATCTATTCAACTTATCGTCAGAAAAATTAAAACTGAATACTCGTGTCACTTTAATTCACCAAGATATTCTACAGTTTCAATTCCCTAACAAACAGAGGTATAAAATTGTTGGGAATATTCCTTACCATTTAAGCACACAAATTATTAAAAAAGTGGTTTTTGAAAGCCGTGCGTCTGACATCTATCTGATTGTTGAAGAAGGATTCTACAAGCGTACCTTGGATATTCACCGAACACTAGGGTTGCTCTTGCACACTCAAGTCTCGATTCAGCAATTGCTTAAGCTGCCAGCGGAATGCTTTCATCCTAAACCAAAAGTAAACAGTGTCTTAATAAAACTTACCCGCCATACCACAGATGTTCCAGATAAATATTGGAAGCTATATACGTACTTTGTTTCAAAATGGGTCAATCGAGAATATCGTCAACTGTTTACTAAAAATCAGTTTCATCAAGCAATGAAACACGCCAAAGTAAACAATTTAAGTACCATTACTTATGAGCAAGTATTGTCTATTTTTAATAGTTATCTATTATTTAACGGGAGGAAATAATTCTATGAGTCGCTTTTTTAAATTTGGAAAGTTACACGTTACTAAAGGGAATGGAGATAAATTATTAGATATAACAGCGACAACTAACCTAACGGAGGCTCAACCGTAAAATGAGAAGAACCCCCAGTAGTGGCTGCTATGAACTGCGCCCCAATTCTTGGACGGGCTAATAAGCGGCCTACGCCGCACATAGGGACTGATTCCGGAATTCCTCCGGGGTCAGTCCCTTCAGTTTAACCTGCCTCCTTCTCGTGTTCCAATGGATGATGTATTCGTCCAGGTCTCTCTTGAAGTCTTCGAAGCAAGGCCATTTTCTTCCGCGAAAGAACTCGTCCTTCATATGGCCGAACACCTGCTCCGTCGCGCCGTTGTCGATGCAGTTGCCCTTCCGGGACATGCTCTGCACCACGCCGGCCTCCTCCAGCCGCTTGCACCACCCGGCCTGCTGGTACTGCCAGCCCATGTCCGAGTGCAGGACCGGCCTGGAGCCCTCGGGCATCTTGGACACGAGCTGGTCGAGCAGCTCGTGCTGCTGGGCCATGTTGGGATGCAGCGACGTGGACCAGGCGACGATCTCCTTGCTGCCGAAATCGTAGACCGGCGCGAAGTAGGCCTTGCCCCAGGGCTGCTTGAACTCGGTGACGTCGGTGCCCATCTTCTCCCACGGCCCGTCGGCGGCGAAGTCCCTGCCGATGACGTTCTCGAAGGTCTTTCCGACCTTGCCCCTGTACGAGTTGTACCTGTGGTAGTCGGTCTCGCGGCGGATCCCGCAGCTGATGCCCATCTCGCGCATCATCTTCAGCGTCGTCTTGTCGGCTATGCGCACGCCCTGCTCGGCGCGCAGGCACATGGCGATCTGCCTGTGGCCGCACCCGTTGGCGGTGCGCGAGAATATCTCGGCGGCGGCCTCCCAGAGCTCGGGCCTGGTGGGAGCCTTCGGGTGCGACAGCGCGTAGTAGTAGCTCGACCTCGCCAGGCCGGCGCACTCGAGCAGGTCGGCGAGGGGGTATTGCCCTGAAAGCCCGCTCACGACCGCGGCCTTTTCGCCGTTCGAGAGCGTTCTCTCCGCCTTCAGGGCGATCGATTTTTTTTAGGTAGGCGTTCTCCGCCTCGAGCCTCTTGATCCTGCGCTCGAGCTCTTGCTCGCGCGTCGTCTCCCCGGACGGGGAGCCGGACCCCCTCGGCCTCCCCCTGGGCTTTGGCCTGAGCGCCTCCGGGCCCTCCTCCCTGTAGGCCTTCAGCCATTTCTTGAAAGGGCTTGGCGAGGCTATCCCGAACTTCTCCATGGCCTCGGGCTTCGTCATGCCCTCGTCGACGACCGCCCTGACGGCGGCCAGCTTCGTCTCGAACGAATAGGCGGTGTGTTTCTTTCCCATCATGGCCAGAACCTCGATACCAGCAGACCTGTAGGTGCACAGCCATTCTCTCACGGTTTCCTCCGGCATCCCGAGAAGGGCCGCGATCGCCGCGCGGCCGTGCCCCTCGTCGTGCAGCTCTGCCGCTCGCAGCCTCATCCCGACGTCGTACAAAGCGTTTCCAGCCATAAAAAAGCCTCCCATTTCTTGTGTCCAAGAAATGGGAGGCAGTTCACTACTGGGGGTTCGTTTTGTGTCTACGTGACACATTATATCTTTTCTTAGCTATTGCCATTATAGCATATGCTCTCAGGCAAATCAAGTTTACGCAATTATTATATTTTTTATACGTATCACTCTATTTTCTAGTTGATTTGCAAGTTCATCCGAACGCTTTGGTTTTGCTCTCGAACTCAGCCGGACGCGTCCGGCTGAGTTCGAGAATTCCTTTCCGGAGGCGAGGGCCGAGGGCCCTCCCGAGAGAAAGGAGAGAGCATGAGGAAAAACGCATCCAAGCCGTACCGCAGGCTCGACAGGTCGGAGCGCGCGGCGATCGAGAGGGGCCTGGACAAGCGCAAGTCGTGCAGGCAGATCGCCCGGGAGCTGCGCCGGTCGCCGTCGACGGTCGCCGACGAGGTGGCGCGCAACCGCACGGTGTGCCGCGGTCCGAACAAGGGCGGCCGCGCCGCGGAGGCCCCCGACGACGCCTGCCCGAAGCTGCTGTCGTGGCCGCATTGCTGCAACGGGTGCAGGTTCCGCAGGTACCACTGCTCGAGAAGGTGGAGGTGCGAGTACTCGGCCGCCAGGGCGCAGGCGCTCGCCGACGCCGAGCTGCGCGAATCCAGGATGGGCGTCGACCGGGGCGAGGCGGAATTCGAGCGCGCCATGGAGCTGATCAGGTCCGACGTCGCGCGGGGGCTGTCGCCCGAGCAGATAGCGCTGGCCAGGGCGGCCGAGATCGGGGCGTCGGCGTCGACCATATACAGGTGGATAGGGCGCGGCTACGCGGGGATGAGCAGCCTCGAGCTGCGGCGCAGGTGCGGCTACAAGCCGCGCTCGCACGCCGAGCCGTCAAGGCAGACGTCGCACGGCGCGGCCCGCTCGTTCGCCGCGTTCATGGAGTTGCCGGGGGAAGAGCGCGCCGCCGCCTGCGAGATGGACACGGTGCTCGGCCTGAAGTCCGACCGCCGGTGCCTGCTCACATTGTACCTGAGGGCGTTCAAGTTCCAGATCGCGCTGCCCATGCCCGACAAGACGGCGGCGTCGACGGGATCGGCGCTCGACATGCTGGAGAAGGCGGCGCCGAAAGCGTTCCGAAGGCTGTTCTCCCTGCTCCTGACCGACAACGGCGCCGAGTTCGCCGACTGCGCGGGAATCGAGCGCTCCGCGCTCGACCCGTCCGCCAGGCGGTGCTCGGTCTACTACTGCGACGCGCGCCAGTCCCAGCAGAAGGGCGGCTGCGAGCGCAACCACGTCGAGCTGCGCAAGATACTGCCCAAGGGGCGCGGAATAAGCTTCGACGGGCTCGCCGGCAGGGACTGCGCCGTGCTGATGTCGCACCTGAACTCCGAGCCCAGGCCGTCTTTGGGCGGCATGTGCGCCATCGACATGCTGCTGGCGGCGCTCGGCGACGACGGCCGCGCGCTTCTCGACGCGCTGGGGGTCGAGAAGGTGCCCTACGGCGAGCTCGACATGTCCGTCGGGGCCATCGAGGCCGCACGCCGCGAGCGCGGCGAGGGGCCGCTGGCACCGTAGCGGCCGGCAGCGAAACCGAATAGGCAGGGCCCTCCAGCCCGTCCGGATAAGTCCGAAACCCGACCCGGGCGGGCCGGCGGAGCCATGCCCCGAACTCAGCCGAACATCTCGTTTTACCGCAATCCAAGCCGTATCGGCCCGGGAAAACGCAGGACGGGCGCTTGCGCGCCCGTCCTGTTAACTGCGAAAAGCTCATTTGTGCCGCAAGTGTACGGCTAACAACGAAAATCAACCCACTCTATTTTCTAGTTGATTTGCAAGTTCATCCGAACGCTTTGGTTTTGCTCTCGAACTCAGCCGGACGCGTCCGGCTGAGTTCGAGAATTCCTTTCCGGAGGCGAGGGCCGAGGGCCCTCCCGAGAGAAAGGAGAGAGCATGAGGAAAAACGCATCCAAGCCGTACCGCAGGCTCGACAGGTCGGAGCGCGCGGCGATCGAGAGGGGCCTGGACAAGCGCAAGTCGTGCAGGCAGATCGCCCGGGAGCTGCGCCGGTCGCCGTCGACGGTCGCCGACGAGGTGGCGCGCAACCGCACGGTGTGCCGCGGTCCGAACAAGGGCGGCCGCGCCGCGGAGGCCCCCGACGACGCCTGCCCGAAGCTGCTGTCGTGGCCGCATTGCTGCAACGGGTGCAGGTTCCGCAGGTACCACTGCTCGAGAAGGTGGAGGTGCGAGTACTCGGCCGCCAGGGCGCAGGCGCTCGCCGACGCCGAGCTGCGCGAATCCAGGATGGGCGTCGACCGGGGCGAGGCGGAATTCGAGCGCGCCATGGAGCTGATCAGGTCCGACGTCGCGCGGGGGCTGTCGCCCGAGCAGATAGCGCTGGCCAGGGCGGCCGAGATCGGGGCGTCGGCGTCGACCATATACAGGTGGATAGGGCGCGGCTACGCGGGGATGAGCAGCCTCGAGCTGCGGCGCAGGTGCGGCTACAAGCCGCGCTCGCACGCCGAGCCGTCAAGGCAGACGTCGCACGGCGCGGCCCGCTCGTTCGCCGCGTTCATGGAGTTGCCGGGGGAAGAGCGCGCCGCCGCCTGCGAGATGGACACGGTGCTCGGCCTGAAGTCCGACCGCCGGTGCCTGCTCACATTGTACCTGAGGGCGTTCAAGTTCCAGATCGCGCTGCCCATGCCCGACAAGACGGCGGCGTCGACGGGATCGGCGCTCGACATGCTGGAGAAGGCGGCGCCGAAAGCGTTCCGAAGGCTGTTCTCCCTGCTCCTGACCGACAACGGCGCCGAGTTCGCCGACTGCGCGGGAATCGAGCGCTCCGCGCTCGACCCGTCCGCCAGGCGGTGCTCGGTCTACTACTGCGACGCGCGCCAGTCCCAGCAGAAGGGCGGCTGCGAGCGCAACCACGTCGAGCTGCGCAAGATACTGCCCAAGGGGCGCGGAATAAGCTTCGACGGGCTCGCCGGCAGGGACTGCGCCGTGCTGATGTCGCACCTGAACTCCGAGCCCAGGCCGTCTTTGGGCGGCATGTGCGCCATCGACATGCTGCTGGCGGCGCTCGGCGACGACGGCCGCGCGCTTCTCGACGCGCTGGGGGTCGAGAAGGTGCCCTACGGCGAGCTCGACATGTCCGTCGGGGCCATCGAGGCCGCACGCCGCGAGCGCGGCGAGGGGCCGCTGGCACCGTAGCGGCCGGCAGCGAAACCGAATAGGCAGGGCCCTCCAGCCCGTCCGGATAAGTCCGAAACCCGACCCGGGCGGGCCGGCGGAGCCATGCCCCGAACTCAGCCGAACATCTCGTTTTACCGCAATCCAAGCCGTATCGGCCCGGGAAAACGCAGGACGGGCGCTTGCGCGCCCGTCCTGTTAACTGCGAAAACCTCATTTGTGCCGCAAGTGTACGGCTAACAACGAAAATCAACCATAAAATCAGTATCAGAGAGGAGAAACTATTTTGAACCAGGAACAGACGAATAGAACCGCAAGCAGGACTGTTATATCTGCGGCAGCTACAAGAAGCGTACCCGTGACTGTACGGCACACTTTATCCGCACCGACCTTTTGACGGCGGACGTGCTTTCCAATCTCCGGCAAGTGACGGAATACGCCGCCAGGCATGAGAGCCGCTTTGTAAAGCTGCTCATCCAGCAGAACGAAATCGGCGGCAAGAGAAAGACCGCCGCAGCCACGAAGCAGCTTGAACAGGCCCAGACACGCATTGCCGAAGTGAACCGCATTATCAAGCGGCTGTATGAGGACAATGTAAGCGGCAAAATCAGCGACGAGCGTTTCATGGAGCTGTCGGCGGACTATGAGCAGGAGCAGCGGGAACTGAAAGACCGGGCTGCCGCTTTGCAGGAGGAACTTTCCAAGTCGCAGGCCGCCACCGTCAACGCCGAGAAATTCATGGGGATTGTGAGAAAGCACCTTGCTTTTGAAGAATTGACCCCCACCCTCTTGCGGGAAATGATTGAGAAAATCGTCGTGCATGAGTGCAGCTATGACGAGAACGGCACCCGCAGGCAGGACATTGAGATTTATTACAGCTTTGTCGGCAAGATAGACTTGCCGGAAGCCTAACGCCTGACCTATCCGACACAGCCCTAAGTGCCGGATAGGAACGGCAAAATTTTTTACACTTCTATTACTTCTTTATCGCACATTAGCAGATTCGCAAGGGTTATCAGGCGCTGAAGTAGTTTCGTCGGTTTCGGTCCATCGAAATAGCCCTTTCCGTCAAATAGAGATACGAGCTCCTTGGCGCCTTCCTGGCTGTGACCCACTTCTTTGTAAAACATGATTGAAGTTGGAGCCATTCCATCATATTTGAGCTCTGTTAGGAAACGCTTGATGCAAGGGACGCTGTCGCCGTTTGGGCCAAACCAAATGCGGTTATCCTGGAGTCTCTCGCGAAACGCGTTTCGCGAGAGCCTCCAGCAGCGTCCTGCTGGAGGCTCTACAACACGCCCCGAGGGCGTTGTGATTGGATAGTCGGAATCTGGGCTGTAAGTCTTTACACTGAGGTCGCTTGGCTTCCAAACGCCTCGAGGGTCGTTGTCTGGATTCTTGTAGCGGGCGTTTGCCTCGTCTGTTCTCGGCAGGCGTCCAATCACAAAGCGCTCAATGGATTTGGCGTATACGAGAACATAATCATGGCTATTTGAAACGTATTTGGCGTCATTCTTGGGCGAGTAAGCTCGTTCCCAGATTAGCTGAGAAACGAAATTTGCCTCTCCGAACACCTCGTCACAGAGGATGCGCAAATTGCGGTCTTCGTTATCGTCAATCGAAATGAAAATGACGCCATCGTCGGTTAGGAGCTCTCGAGCCAGTCTCAACCTAGGGTACATCATCGAGCACCAGTCGCTATGGTAGCGGCCACTTGTGTCGGCGTTGGACTGGCCGGCGAGTCCCGCCTGCTCCTTATAGTTATCGACAGAGTTGCCGAAATTGTCCTTGTAGACAAAGTCGTGACCCGTGTTGTAGGGTGGGTCGATGTAGATCATCTTGACCTTGCCGTGGTAGCCGCGCTGTAGGAGCTTCAGCACCTCGAGATTGTCGCCTTCGATATAAATGTTGTCCGAGTCGAAGGACCCATCCTCTCCATCGCGGCTGCGGCTTTTCTCGATACGGGGACGCAAAGTAGCAGTGCTGGACATCTGCGACTGGCGGATGGCATCGGCCTTGCCGGGCCACGTGAACGCATAGCGCTCCAGGCCCTCGTCTACCTCGTCGCCAAGCTCCAGCCGCAGTTTGTCGAAGTCGATTCCGCTCTCGGAGAACACTTCGGGCATCAGCTCCTTGAGCTTATTCAGGCGGTCGTCAATAAGACTCTCCGATTCAAGAGTCATCTTTTCTATCTCGCCCATGAGGTCTCCTCCTAGGAAAGTTGAGATTTGATTAGTTGAACTATGTAGGGCATGGCGGCAATAAAAACGTCGGTGCCCTTGCCGGCAAGCCAGCTCAGGAGTTTGTCAAGCTTGCTGCCCCGTTTGCTTTTATCTTTTGTGTTGAGATCGCCCATCATCCCTTTGAGCAGCGTCTTCTCGTCATCGGAAAGCGTTGTCTCTGGCAATTTGTCAATCTGTTCAAAGGTTGCCTCTAACGTGACCTGTACGTTGCTCGTGGCGGATGCCGTGAGGCTGACGCTAGCGCCCTGCGCTTCGGCGATTTTCAGCTTACGGAGCTCCTCATCACGGAAATGCTTCAGTTTGTCGATACGTAGTTGCGTCTGTTCATCGTTGAAATCATTGCGATTGGAAGACCCATAGGAATAGGAGGCTAGTCCGTCCGTGTAGGAGTCGTAGCCCCTCGCGTTTGCGTAGACGTAGTCGATTGAGTCGTATACGGCTTTGAGCTCGTCGTCTTTCACGCCCTCTTCAAGAGCTTGCTCCAGTCTCCTGATATGCTGCGTTATAGTTGCGCAGAATGCGGCACCGAACGCTTTGTCGTCTGAGTCTTCCCGCTTTAGGCGCAGCTTCTGGAGAATCATCCCTAGGTCGCTTTTCGAGTAGCGAAATGAGCTTGAGGAATTGATATATTTTAAAGCCTCGGGGTTAGTGTAGTCGAGGTCGAAGACCTGCATGATTTCACGGCAGAGCGCATCAACATCCTCATCTGCAGCATCACTCAAAAGGCGCGCCGCTCGCAAAATATACTCATCTAGAACGGCCATTGCAGATCTCCTTTATCTCATCGGCGACCGCCCTCAGGCGTCGCTCCTCTTCCTTCATTTCCATCCTCAGCTTCGCGGACTCGTTGAGCGTTATGTCCTTCGACCGCCGCTGCTCCTTCAGCCGCTTGACGGAGGCTCCCATCTCATCGTAGCGCGACGTGAGGGCGATCAGCTTTTCCCGGTCTCGAGCGGGGCATACGGGGTAGAACCCCAGGCCGCCAATCGCGCGGGACAGCGCTACGGTGCGCGACAGGTCGACCAGGTACTCCCAGAGGTCGCCCTGCGAGAGCCGCCCGAATGCCAGCGCGCCTAGGAAGTCCGCGTATTCTGAACGGCCAGGATCGAACGCGCCCGTCGACTCGACTCGGTCGACGACCGTCGCGCCCTGCTCGGCCTGGCTCCTCCGCGTGAGGGCGACCGATATGCACGCGCAGCCGCCCGCCTCGACCAGGAGCACCGTCGGGTTCGGGAAGCACTTGTGCACGAGCTCCGCCACCTCGGCCACCGCCATGGTCCCGGCTGTCATCTCGCAACGGAGGAAGACGACGCTCTGCACGTTGCGCTCGTCGTCCTCGTACGGCGGGATGCGCGTCGTGGACTTCTGGACCGTGGCGAAGTGCTCGAGGCGCGCGACCTTGTCGAGCCTCTTCTGCTCGGTCTTGGTGAGCATGGCCTGCTTGACGAGCACCGTCTTGGGAATGCGGCGGCATCCCGCGAGCGCCGCTTCGGGCAGGCGCAGGATTCCGTTCCAGTCGATGCCGCTCATCGCAGCACCGCGAAACATACCAACGAGTAGTCGTTGAAGCCCATGACGGTGCCGCTGCCGACCTCTCCCAGGCTGAACAGGCTCTCGATGCCTTTGTCCTGCTGCGTTCCGGTGATGGCCGCAACGACATCGTCAAGCAGGTCGGTGTAGGCGTCCATCCTCGTCCCGTCGCGGGTCTCGCGGTTGAACTCGCGGCACAGCTTAGCGATGGGCTCGGGATGCCCAGAGCAGACGGCGCGCATGATGTCGAGCGCCGGCTTGGGCTGGGTGTGCTTCGTCATGACCTCGCCGTCGGCCGACACGTACACCACGTAGTACGGGAAGACAGGGTTCGTGTCCCTGGGATCGTTGCCCTCGTCGTTCTGCTTGAGGCAGAAGACCACGCCTGGCTTCACGTCGCTGCGAAGCTCGTCGGGGATGGGGGCCACGGCGTGCAGTCCCGCCGGCGAGTTCTCCAACGCGCCGGGATGCTCCTTGGCGTAGCGCTGGAGCTCCACGCGGAAGTCGTCGAAGGCGAAATCCGTGATCGAGATGCCGCCCGAGATGTCCTCGAGGTCGAGCACCTCGCTCTTGAGCTGCTGGAGCTGCCGGCGACGGTACTTGAGGTCGTTCATCTCTCCATTGCCCTTGGCCTCCAGCACGTTCTCCTCGCCGGTTGCCGACGCGTCGAGCAGCGCCATGCGCCCCTTCACGCGGCCCTCGAGCTGGATGTACTCGTCGAGCGCGATGTCCGGCCAGAAGTTGACCAGCTGGATCTGGGAGTTCTTCGATCCCAGGCGGTCGATGCGGCCGAAGCGCTGGATGATACGCACGGGGTTCCAGTGGATGTCGTAGTTCACCAGGCAGTCGCAGTCCTGCAGGTTCTGGCCCTCGGAGATGCAGTCCGTCGCGAAGACGACGTCGATCTCGCCGAGCTCCCGCTGGCTCTCCGGCAGCTCCTTTGAGACGGGAGAGAACCTCGCGAGGATGTTCTCGAAGGTGGTCCTGGGAAGCTTCAGCGAGTAGGTCCGGTTGGAGCTGCCCGCCACCTCGGCGCACTCGATTCCGAGCTCGCGCTTCAGCCAGGGCGCCAGCTGCTCGAAAAGGTACGCCGTCGTGTCGGCGAACGCGCTGAACACCAGCACCTTGCGGTTGCCGGGGTTGTACGGCTCGCTGACCTTGCCCGCGATGAAGTCGCGCAGCTTCACGAGCTTGGCGTCGCGCTCGGGCGTCACCGCGTCGGCATAGGTTAGCAGGGCCCGGAGCACCTGGATGTCGAAGTCGAGGTCCTGGCCCAGGCGCAGGGCGTCGACGTCTCGCAGGTCGACTCGCACCTTGCCGCCGGCCTCGAACTCCTCGGCATCGTCGTCGTCGAACCCGTCCTCGAGGCCCTCGGTGCCGTAGGCGACCCCCGACGCGTCGGCGTCGAGCCTCGCGCGCAGGTCGACGCAGCCGTCGAGGATTCGTCGCAGCGTGATGCGGAAGCTGTTCACGGAGGACTCCATGCGCTTGAGGACGTTGACGCGCATGAGGTTGGCCACCGCCGTCGTGCGGTGGACCTGGCTCTCGAAGTCCTTGCCCCACGTGTCCCCGTAGCGGTCCTCGTACTTGCGGCGCTGGTCGGCGCGCACGTAGGAGAGCACCTGGTACTGGGCGAACGTGAGCTGGGCGATCATGTCGTTGAGCACGGCAATCGGCGGCAGCTCGCCTTCTAGGTCAATGGGCGTCTGAAACGACAGGGGCGGCCGGCGCGCCGGGAAGGTACCGCTCGCGGCGCCGTAGTACTTCGTGATGTGCTTGCGGCTGCGCGCGATGGTCAGCACGTCGAGCAGCTTGAAGTAGTCGGCGTTCACCGCGTTCACGAAGCTCTCGGTCGTGCGCTCGGAGTCGGAGAGCTTGCTCCACTCGTTGAACCTCTGCTGGGCGACGCGCGTCACGTGGGTGATCGACGGGATGCCATCGGTATCGGCGAGGTACGCGTCGTCTCCCTCGGTGATGAGCTCGATCTGGTTTCGCAGGTCGAGCAGGCGGTTGTTCACCGGGGTGGCAGAGAGCATGAGCACCTTCGTGCGCTGGCCCGACTTGATGACGTCCTCGATGAGGCGCGTGTAGCGGTCGGTCTTGTCCGCGTCGGTGCTCTTGTTCCTGAAGTTGTGGCTCTCGTCGATGACGAGGAGGTCGAAGTGGCCCCAGCGCAGGTGCTCGAGGTCCACCTCGCCGCTCATGCCGTGGTAGCGCGACAGGTCGGTGTGGTTGAGCACCGTGTAGCTGAAGCGGTCGTCGGCCAGCGGGTTGCGGTCGTCGTTGTCCTGCGTCCACAGGGTCCAGTTGTCCCGCAGGCGCTTCGGGCACAGCACGAGGATGCGGTCGTTGCGCTCCTGGTAGTACTTCATGACGGCGAGCGCCTCGTAGGTCTTGCCCAGGCCCACCGAGTCGGCGATGATGCAGCCCTTGTACTTCTCCAGCTTGCGGATGGCGCCCACGACGGCGTCCTTCTGGAAGTCGTAGAGCTTGCTCCAGACCACGGACTCCTCGAACTTGAGGCCGGGGCGGATGCCGTTGTCCTCGTCGTCCTCCATGAAGTCGCGGAACAGGTGGTACAGGGTCAGGAAATAGATGAACTCGGGCGGGTTCTCGCGGTAGAGCGTCTCGACCTGGGCGGCCACCTGCGCGGTGACCTCCTCGACCATGGCAGGGTTGTCCCAGACCGACTCGAACATCATCTTGAGGCCGACGGCCTCGGTCGCGTTCTCGAAATGGCTCACGCAGGTCACGGTTCCCGGACGGCGCTCGTAGCCGAGGCCCTCCTGCGTGAAGTTCGCGGCGGCGCCCATGAAGGCGTGGTCGTCGCCGGATGGGTTCTCCACCACGTAGGTGCCGCCCGGCTGAATGGCGCCGGACGTCTTGGCGGACTTGAAGACGCCCTTCTCGCGGATCCACTCGGCGCATTCGCGGGCGAGCGCGCGTTGGTTTAGGTTGTTGCGCAGCGTGAGCTCGAGCCCCGAGCCGCCGACGCCGACCTCGCGCGCGCGGCGGGCTACCTCGAACTCGCGCGGCTCCTTCGAGTCGGCCATGCGCTTGATGAAGGTGGGCTCGCTGAACAGGAAGCGCACCTCGTCGACCTTGGAGAGCTCCTCTTTGAGCTCCCCGTAGGCGAACACGGTGAAATACGAGCTGATTATCGACAACTTCGCGCCGTCGTCGATGGATTCGCCGAGGGCGTCTCCCAGGCGCTCCGCGCCGACGTTGCTTAGCGACTTCACGCCTCTATGCCCCCTTTTTCGCGAGCTCTTCGATCATGCAGGTGCGCACGAAGGCGGAGAAGCTCATGCCCCGCAGGGCCGCCTCCTCCTTCGCCGCGTCGCGCAGGGTGTCGGGGATGCGCAGGGTCACGGAGACCTGGTCGCCGTCCACCAGGAAGCTTCTGATCTCGGTCTCGTCGGGATTGCTCTTGATGAGCTCCTTGTAGCTGTCGGGCATCTGCGCTCCCATCGCTCGAAATGCAATACAAATGCGTTTGCAGCATTATAACGCGACGGCACGCGGCGGCACTGGGAATGCGAGGACAGCCGATGTCCAGGCTTTATATGAGCGCGGACGGCGATGGACGCCCTGATCGGGCTTGGATGGCCGCTTTCGTTCGGGTCCTCATCTCTCGTTTTCGCGAGGTTTGGCGTTTGCCCATTCCTCGGCGTAGAGAACCTCGTTCTGAGCCTCCAAGATTCGCGCGGCGTCGCCGATGCGCTCGGCGCACCTCTCACTTATCGACTTCAGGGCCAGAATCCCCTCGACGTCGAGCGGGTCCAGCTGGTCGGCATGCGCCAGGGACTCGAGCAGCTGGTCCAGGCCCCTCGCCAGCCTCCCGGCATCGCACACGGCATCGATGAGCTCGATGCGCTCCAACTTCTCTTCGTGGCTCAACATCAGCTCGCCTCCTTCTCTCAACGGACGTGTCGCGCAGCACCGTAGCCGTTCCATGCGGAGAACCATCTCGCCGCCCGCGGTCCCGTGCGCATATCGGCCGCAAGCGGCACGGGAAAGCCGTCCGTCCCGACTCATGCCGCGGCGCCGCGACTCGGGAACCCGCCTCCGTCCCCGCCACGACGTCGTCGTCAATCCCCGCGGGAGCCCAGCAACCGCCGATGGGCCGCATCCCATGCCCGGAGGGTCTCGGCGCCCACGCCGGATTCCATGCCGCACGCCTGCGCCCCTTTGATCCGAATACCCGCCCCGGCGCTCCTTGGACGCGCAGGGTCGCACGCCGGCAGGCGGCCAGCAAGGGCCGCGACACTTTTTCGGGTTCTTCGCCCCATGCGCTCCGCGCGCGAACAACGCGAAAAACTGCCGTCGGGAGACTTCTATTTCCATGCCCGACTTCGCTTCCTCCCTTGCAGGCACGCCCGCGCTGCATGCGACTCACGCGGCGCAAGGCACGCCACAGGGGCGGGCCTCAGAGTCTAAGGAGCAAGACATGAACGACATGAAGGAAAAGGCGATGGGCGCGGTCAAGGCCTTCCTCGAGCGCAAGGGCTACGAGATCGTCGACGAGGCCTGGCAGGGACCCGAGGGCATCGGCGGGATCGACCTCGTGGCGGTGGACGAGGACGGGACCCTGGTCTTCGTCGACGCCACGGTCCGGATCGGGACGGACGGCTTCCCCGAGGCCCACAGGGCGCGCGGGCTGCGCGAGGCGCTGGCGGCGAGGTGGCTCGCCGGCAACGGCGACGACTACGCCGACACCCCGGTCCGCTTCGACGAGGTGGCGATGATGGTCGTCAAGGAGAACCGCGCACTCCTTCGCCACCACATCAACTGCTTCGGCGAGATGGAGCCGCTCTCCTAGGCGGCGCGCCCGGCCCCGGGCTCCCGGGGCCGGGCTTTCCCCCGAAACCGGCCCCTGTACCACGAAAACGTACATATACGTACGTTTTCGTGGTACACTCCGCTTGTCGGACAAATCCGTACGGTTTTGTCCCGACGCTCCGAGACTCGGGGCGCGCCGGACCGGATGCGGCGAGGCGCGCCCCACGCTAGAGAGGACGCGACCCATGCGCACGATAGCCATTTCCAACTACAAGGGCGGCGTCGGCAAGACGACGACCGCCGTCAACCTGGCGGCCATCTTCGCCGCCAGGGGCCTTCGGACCCTGCTCGTCGACCTCGACCCGCAGGCGTCTGCCACCGACTTCTTCGGCCTCTACGACCGCGCCGCCTCCGAGCGCCGCACCTCGGTCGAGCTGCTCTACGGCGGCGCGCCCGTGGAAGAGGTCGCTTACGCCGCCGGGGAGGGCCTCGACGTGGTGGCCTCGACCATCGACCTCGTCGACCAGAACGAGATGCTCCTGCGCGAGCAGCGCCTCAAGTTCGCCCTCGACGACGCCTCGGGCTCCTACGACGTCTGCCTCATCGACTGCAGCCCCGTGATGCGCAGGCTCGCCTTCAACGCCTACCTCGCCGCAACGGAGGGCGGCATGGTCGTCATCCCCGTGAAGCTCGACTCCACCGTGATGCGCGGCACGGCGCTCACCGTGGAGGCGACGCGCTCCATCGCGGACGCTCTGCGCATGCCCACGCCCAGATGGAAGATACTGCGCACCTGCGTGCCCGGCCGCATGACCAACGCCGAGGCCACGGGCGCGGCCGTGCTCGACGGGTTCTTCCCGGGCGAGCAGTTCGAGACGGTCATCCACGCGAGCAGCAAGGTCTGCGAGGGCAGCTGGCAATGGAAGCCGGTGGCGGCCTTCGAGCCGGGGAGCCGCCCCGCACGCGACTACGAAGCTCTCGCCGACGAGGTGTCCCGTGAGCTCGCCTAGCCAGGTGGCCGCGGGCTTCACCATCACGGGGCTTCTCGACGGCGCGTCGCGCACCCGCGGGCGCTACCCGGTGTCCGAGATAGCGGTGGCCGACATCGCCGACCACCCGGCGAACGCCGCCTACTCCATGGACCCAACGGGGATAGCCGAGCTCGCCGAGTCCATACGCGAGGACGGCCTCACCGACCTGCCGCTCGTGCGCAAGGTCGGCGACGGCTCGTGGCAGATGGTCTCCGGGCACCGGCGCAAGGCCGCCTACGCGCTGCTCGCCAAGGACGACCCCGCCTACGAGAAGATGCCCTGCCGCGTGATAGAGGGCATCGACGACGAGCGGGCGGTGACGCTGCTCCACGCCGCGAACTACTTCACCCGCGCGCTCACCGTGACCGAGCGCGCCGCAGCGACCGAGGCGCTCAGGGGTGACGCCGTGCGCCTGCGCTCCGAGGACCCGTCGCTTTCCGGCATGCGCGTCGACGACGTGAAGGCCGCCATCATCGAGCGGCAGACGGGCCGCAAGGTCTCCGGCAAGACCATCGCGCGCGAGGAGAGGCTTGCCCGCCGCATCGCCGAGGACCTCTCGCCCGAGTGGGCCGCCGAGGCCGACCGCGGCAACCTCAGCGCCGAGGCGGTGCGCACGCTCGCGGGCATGCCGAAGGAGCGCCAGGCGGAGATGCACGCCGCGATGGAGCCCTGGCGGCGCACCAAGCGCGAGCTCTCCGACTACGTGAGGAGCGAGGGCAAGACGCAGGCAGGCCCCGACGGCCGCATCGCGAAGGCCGCGAGGCTCGTCGCCGACTTCCTGGAGAGCCCGCCCGATAACCCGAGCGCGGCCGACCTCACACTGCTGCGCGAGATGGCGCTCATGACCGCCCCGTACGCGGATGCGGGCAGCGATGTCCGAAAGCGCCGCAGAAGGGCTTCAGGCTCGAAATCCAGCAAGTAGCCTATGGCGTCCGACATCGCGTCGGGCGTCCATAGCACTTGGGGACCGGGCGGCCTCGGACCCGTCATGCCGCGGGCCGTTTGGGAGCCCGCTTTCGCGAGGCCCGGTCCCAGAGGCGGCGCCCGAGCCGGGCCGCCGCCTGCGGGGGATCCCCCGCGCCCCTAGAGAGACGCGCCCGCCGCGCGGCGGGCCCGAGGAAAGGAATCCGCCATGGAAGAGGAAGCCGGCGCCGCCAAAGGCAAGGAGCGCCGCGTCACGTTCCGCATGGAGGGAGGCGACTACGACGCGCTCTGCGAGCGGTGCGAGCGCGCCGGCCTCAGCAAGTCGGAGTACCTGCGCTACCTCGTTCGCATACCGCTGTCGACGGAGGCCAACGCGGGAGACGAGCACCGCATACTCGTGGACCGCAGAGCCCTGTGGGCGATGTCGCGAGAGCTCACGAAGTGGGGCTACCACTACAACCAGGCCGTGCACGCGATGAACCTCATCAACTTCCACGCCCGTCATGGGCGCGTCGACCGCGACCTCGTCGCGGATAGCATCCCGACGATCGAGCGCGAGCTCGCCGACGTGAACGCCGCGGCCCGAGAGATGGCGGCGGAGCTCGGTCGCATCGGCGCCGACTCGCTCGTGGAGGGCTCGCCATGCCGATCCTGAAGCCGATAAGCGGCCACGGCTCGACGGGCGGCATCCGCCGCTACCTCGAGAAGGGAGGCCGCGCCCTGGCGCGCGACCTGTTCAACCTGAGCTACGACGAGCGCGACGCCGGCGCGCTGGGGGAAGACGCCAAGGAGGCCTGCGCCTGGGACGCCGAGATGGACGCCACGCGCGCCGCGTTCGGCACGGACGCACCCTGGAGGGGCAAGCCCGCACGCACGTTCAAGCACTTCGTGCTCTCGCCGGACCCCGGCGACGACATCGACCTGGCTGCGCTGCGCGAGCTCGCCTGCTCGTGGGCGCTCAAGCACTTCGGCGACCACGAGATCGCCATCGTCTACCACATCGACAACGCCCGCGGCATACCGCACGCGCACATCGTCGTGAACAACGCCAACCTCCGCACCGGCTACCGCATGCAGACCCAGCACCCCGAGGACCTCAACCGAGACCTGCAGGACATGGCGCGCGAGCGCGGGCTGTCGGGGCTCTCCAACGACCGGGCGCCCGAATCGCCGTCGAAGGCGCGCGGGCGGGCAGGTGCGGGCGGGCCCAGGAGCCGCAGGAGCGTCTACCTGGGCCGGGCCGAGAAGGAGATCATGCGCTCGGGCGGCTACTCGTGGGTCGGCGACATCCGCGCCCGCGTCGCGCTCGCCAAGACCACGGCGCGCGACGAGGCGGAGTTCCTCGGCATCCTCGACGCCCTGGGCGTGCACGTCGCCGACAACTCGGCCAAGGCGCGGCGGGACGACTGGGTGTTCAGCCTGGCCGAGGAGCCGTCCAAGAAGGTCAGCGGCGAGCGCCTGGGGTTCGTCTACGGCAAGGAGATGCTCCGCCGGCGCTTCGAGCGCGAGGGCGCCTACCGTCCCACGGACGCGAGCACCGCGCGCATCCGCGAGGCCGCCGAGCGGGCTCTCGAGCTCAACGACCTTTCGGAGCTGAGCAGGCTCTCCTCGGCGCTCGAGACCTGCGCGAAGTTCGACGTCGAGTCCATCGAGGAGTTCGGGCTCAGGATGACGACGCTCGAGCGCCGAGGCCAGGCGGGCGGCGAGGGGTACCGTCGCCTCGAGGCCGCCCGCGCCTACATGGCCGAGAACGGGCTCATGCCGCTCAAGACCCGCTACGGGGACGGTGAAGGGCGCGACGATGCCAGCGGCAATTCGCGCCAGTGCCACCGAGCGGACGAGCAGCAGCGCATCCTCGCCGCCGAGCGGCAGCGGGCCCAGCAGGACCAGCGCAGGGAGAGGGGCCGGAGATGATGGTGAGGATAGAGTACGAGGGCGGCAAGACGACGCTGTTCGACACGCTCTCGTTCACGGAGGGGTCGCCGTTCTCCGGCGCGAACATGCTCACGGAATTCGAGCTCGAGATGCGCGAGGAGCCCGAGAAGGGGCTCTGGCTCACGGCGAACTGGCACCAGGTGCGCGACGACTGGCGCGCCGACGCGCCCGGGGACGGCATCCCGGCGGCGCGCAGGTCCCGCGGGTGGCGCTTCATGCTGGCCTCGGAGGCCGAGCTCGGGCGAGCCCGCCGCGTTCTGCTCGACGGCGACGAGGCGTTCGCCCGGGTGCGGGGCTATCTATGTGATGCCACTGCGATTTGCGCTTGCTACCGCGAGCACGTGGGCCCTCCCTCAAAACCGCTGAAGTCGCAGATAAGGGACCTGCAGCGCGCGCTGGGGAGGGCGGAGGTCCCGGGCGTGCCCGACGAGCTGGCGAGGCTGCTCGCGGAAGAGAAGGAAGAGGGCGCCGAGGAGGGCGCGCGCAAGGTCAAGGAAGATTGGGGTGACGTCGATGAAGAGGCTTGGTAGGTTCCTCATGGCGGCGCTTAAGGTCACGCTGGGCTTTTTCGTCTGGCTGTTCCGCGCCGTGTTCAAGTGGGTGATGTGAGAATGAAGACGCCTGGTGCCTAGAGTAGTCCCTTGGCTCGCTCGTCGTAGATTTTATTGAGCTCCGACTGCACATACTCCTCTTTGAGCTTGGCGACGAAGCGAGCATCCGAGAACAGTCGGTAGACGAGCACCGCCGCGCCTCCGAGGTCGAGGCACTTGGGGTTCTTCGTGATCGATGCCTGCACGACGCTGCTCGAGGTCGCGATGGTGTCGGAGATGAGGATGATTTTCTTAGTGCGCGCCTGGTACGTCTCGGTGCTGTAGTCCAACCCGTCGTTCTTGAATATCAGCGAGCAGCCGTGAAGTGCCGCTATCAGCCAGTTGATGAGCACCGTCATGCCTGCCTGCATGCCGACTTTCAATACGTCGCCGGTGCTGACGTATTTGGTAAGGGCCTCGGTGTGAGCCTTGTCGAGAACGAGGTTGGCGAACGGGACCTGTATCCCGCACGGCGTATAGAGGTCCGTGCCGATGTGGATCAGCTGCTTGATCAGGGCTGCTGCAGCGGCATCCGGCTCGCTCACGACGCGCCTTCCCGCCGCGACCAGCATCTCCACGGTCCCGGCGGGCGCCCCGATCAGCGGGTTCTTCCCGAAAGCGTCGTAGGAGACCGAGTAGGTCGCGGGGATCCGCGCGCCGATTCCGAAGACGTTGGCGTCCTTAACGCAGGTGATGCTGTTGGTCATGATGTTCGAGGTTCCGAACACGAGGCCGAGCACCGGGTCGTGGCCGAGGGTCGCGAACCGGTGGTTCGCCCCCTTGAATATCTTGAGGTTTTCGGCCTCGTAGCGTGTCGCGTCGTACGGCACGCCTCGCGAGGAGAGGATGTGGCTCTTGGAGGCGAACAGGCGGCCCGATTCCGCCGGAGCCCCATCGTCGAAGCCGGAGAAAACGCGGTCCTGGAAGCTGTGCAGGGCGTCTTCCTTGGCGTTGCCCGCTCCCGCCCGCTCGACCTCCGTCAGGGAGTTGATGACGAGCACGCGGGCGACCTGAAGCATGGTCGCGGCGACGACGAAGGCCGCGTCGGCATCCTGCAGCCTCGTCCGCTCCTTGAACTCACGGTCGATGCGCTCGAGGTTCTCGCCGTACTCGCGAACGGATTTCTCGACTGCCTGCTCGGCCCAGTTCTCGTCAACCGCCACGCATGCCGCCCTCGCGGCCATGTAGTCAGCGAAGAGCCTGCAAGCGTGCTCCTCTTCCTCTGTCACCTGACCGTCCGCCGATGCGGCGACTTGCAGTTGCTCAGCGATGGAACCCAGCGACACGATGCTCACGTTGTCCAGGCACTCCTTGACCCGGTCGAAGGATAAGACCTCGTCGTCCGCGATTGCCTGCACCTTCGTCTTCACGTCGTCCGGAAGGCCGCCGTCCAGCTTGAGGTAGTCGAGGCCGTCCTCGAGCCACTCCTGCTCCTCTTGGGAGAAATCGCCGTCGCAGCGCATCAGGAAGCAGAGCGTCGCCACGTAGGCGTAGATGAAGTTGTACCGCTTCTGGCCCGCAAGGTAGGCGCCCTGCTTGATGCCGTCACGGAACCCCTTGATGCGCGCCTTGCGGAGGCGCGCGGAGAACGAGTTCTCCTTGATGGCGTTGATGCCGCCTTCGACGGTCGACGCCGCGCCAGATGCAAGGGACGACGCTCCCTGGGCCAAGCCCATTGCGGCGCCGACGGCGATTCCGCCCACCGCGTTCGCAGCCCCTGCGATCGCTTTGCCCGCATCGGACGACGCGATCTGCTCGCCGACGCTCGACACGCCTTCCGCAGCCGAGCACATGGCGCTTCCGACAGCTTCGGATGCCGAGGCGGCCGTATCGACGATGGCGTTCCCCGCGCCCTCGGCCGCATTCGCGACGCCTTTGGCGGCGGACTCGACGGTCGCCGATGCGCCTTTTGCCATCTCTCCTGCGGCATGGGCAGCTTGGGACAGAGCTTCCCCGAGATCGAATTTGAGCGCCATTCTGCATCTCCTGACGTAAACGAACCTTGTGTAAGGCGCCCATGCACAACCGATGCGATACAGCACACGCACGACGCGTCTCACGTGCTCTTCATTATCCCACCATGTTCAAGCCCCTCGTCCGACCATCGGAGCGAGGGGCTTGATCGAGCTGTTTAGTTGCGACTTCGATTTTCGAAAACTAGTCTCGGTCGTCGTCGCCGGCTGCGCAACAGGCGTAGGCCGTGAGCGTGAGGAGCCCCATGAGGAGCCCTATTCCGAAGGGCGCGAATCCCATCCTTCCACCTCCTTCGCGTAGACCACGGTGCGCGAGTTGCTCGTCTGGTAGCTGCACGTCACGAGGGCCCAGGCCTGCGCGACGTCCGCCGGCTCTTCCAGGACGACCTCGCACCGGGACAATTTGTCCCCAAGATAGGCGTCGAGCTCTGCCGCGTCGGCGAAATCGGTCCGCTTGCCCTCCGAGCTCGCGTCCACCACGTCCGCGGCGTAGACCTCGAGATTGATCTCCTTCTCGCGGGTATAGACCCGGATGGTGCGGTGCCCCTCGGCGAAGTCGCGCGACGAGTAATGCGCGAGCGGCGCGAACATGGTGCCGTCGGACATGTGGTGCCCGTAGACGATGACGAGCGGGCTCCCGACGCCCTGCGCGCACCCGGCGTCGATGTAGGGAGCACCCCATACCGACCTCCCGCCGTCGGAGTCGTGCGTGAGGTAGAAGTCGGGCGATTCAGGCCGGCCCTGGACGATCGGGTAGTCGACGGTCGTGCCCGGCACGCGCACCCATGCGACGACGGAGGCGGGAAGGGCGTCCCAGTCGATGCCGCCTCCCGTCTCTTTTATCTCCATTGTCGTGTCCTCTTCCGCGGCGGGCACCTCGCGCACCACGTACGGGTTCCTCTCGGGCTGCGGCAGGACGGCGAGCACCGCCAGCGCCAGCAACGCCACGGCGACGGCGAGCGTCGTGGCGGCTTTCCCTTTGTTCATTTCCTCCCCCGTTCGCAGGGGAGGCTCTGGGCGAACGCCCAGAGCCTCCGGTTCGGTGCCAATGCGGCGCCGCTATTCTTCCGGCTTTTCAGCAGGCTCTTCGGCCGCCTCGTCCTTGCTTTCACCGGCCGTCTTGCGCTTGCGGTACGCGAGCGCTCCGCCCGCGCCCGCAGCCGCCGCCAGCGCGATGCCGGCTGCCACGGCGTAACCGGTGCCGTCGGGAGCATCGGCGCCGGTCTTGGCGTAGGGTTCCTCGGGCACCTCGGGCGTGTCGGGGTTGTCCACGACGACGCTCTGCTCGGCGGAGTCGATGTCCTCGTGGGCCGCCACGACGTTGCCGGCGGAGTCCAGGACCTTCTCGAAGATGACGAGCTCGTCTCCCTCGGCCAGGCCCTCGGTGTCGAACTCGAAGGTCACCTCGACGGTGCCGGAGGGCGCCTCGGGCTCGAAGGGCGTGCGTGCGGTCACCTCGTTGCCGTCCTTGTCGAGGAACGGCCCTCCGGTGCCCTTGTTCATGAGCGTGCCCACGGCGATGTAGGTCTCGCCGGGGACGAGTCCCTTGTAGGCTACAGTGTCGACGACCTTGGCCTTGCCGGCCTCGATCACCTGGTCGCCGTCGGCGGCGTCAGCCGCCTGGGTGCCCACCTCGACGGCGACGTGGACGGTCTGGCCCTCGTCGGAGAGGTCCGCGTGCGACGCCACCTCGGCGCCGTCCTTGCGAAGGCTCTCGAACACGACCAGGTCGCGGCCGCCGAGCAGGCTCGCGTCGAAGGAGATCTCGACGTCCTGGCTGCCCGTCGAGAGCGCGGGGGCGAACTCGGCCTTGGCCTCCACGGGCACGCCCGAGGCGTCGGCCACGGGCTCGCCGGTCGCCTTGTCGACGAGGGTGGCCGAGAGCTCGTACTCCTCGCCGGCCTTCAGGCCCTCGTAGGCGACGGTGTCGACGACCTTGGCCTCGGCGTCGGCCGAGACGTCCTTGTCGCCGTCCGCCCCGTCCTTTGCCGTGGTGGAGATGCGCGGGCCCTCCTGGTCGTCGAGGCCCATCCACACGGCCTTCGCGACCGTCGAGTCGCGATCGACCCAGAAGCTCCTCGTGATGAGCTCGAGGCCCTCGTTGGCATCGCAGCGCAGCTCGGTCATGGTGTAGGCGCCGTACGGCAGGGCCGCCAGCGAGTCGTCGACCGGCGCCGAGGAGCCGTCCTCGCCGAGCGAGAACCAGATGCCGGCCTTCGGGTCCATGTCGGCGACAGCAATCGGGCCCTCATGGCCGAGCAGGGCGTCGTTGGCGTTGGTGTCCCTCGAGTGCCTGTTCCAGCTGCTCGCGGTCGACGCGTCGCCGTTGCGGTCCGTGACCAGCACGTGAGTCTCGCCGGTGGCCGCGTTCTCGATGGCGAACGGGACCATGAGGCCGGCGTTGTCGGACTCGCTCTTCTTGGAGAGCTCGAGGTCGTTGCGCACCACCTGGTCGCGGAACTCGAGCGCGGCGCCGTCCGCGGAGGCGCTCACGATCTCGCCGCCGGTGCGGACCTCGAAGGTGCGGGGCTCGCCGTCGGTCAGCAGGTAGCCCCCGTTCGTCGCCGTCTCCCGCACGTCGTAGGTTCCGTACGGCAGTGCGTCGGCCGCGGTCTGCGCGGTGTAGGCGCCGGCCTCGTCGTTCCATGCGGTGGTCAGCGTGGCCACGGCTTCGCCCGGCTCGCGCCATTCGCCGTCAACGAGGACCTTGTGCGCCGAGCGGTTCGTGACGGTGAACTCGATCCCGTCGAGGCCGGGGTGCTCGCCAGGCGCCTCCTTGTGGCCGCTGCCCGCGAGCGCCTCGGACGCCTGCAGCTCCTTGTCGGACTTGGTCACCTGCACGCCGCCGCGGAAGACCTCGTCGGTCACGGGGTCGCCCGTGAGGTCGGCCACCTCGCTGGCCTTCACGGTGAACGTGACGGAGGCGTCGCTGGCGTCGTAGCCCTCGGGCGCGCCGGACTCGACGATGCGGTAATTGCCCGCGGGAAGTGCGTCGGCGCCGGTCGCGGCGACGTGCGACCCGTCCTCGGGCGCGGTCTTGATCGTGGCGCATACCTCGCCGTCGGCGTAGTACTTGCCGCCGACCAGCACGTAGCGGCCGGTCTCGTTAACGACGGAGAAGCTCGCGCCGTCGAGCGAGGCGTCGCCCTGGGGCTCCGCGCCCGCCTCGGAGTCCGTTTTGACGACCTTGACTCCGCCCGTGGACCAGCTGAAGCTCACGAGCGTCTGGGAGCCGCCGCCGGTCCTGACGCAGAACGCCTCGAACCCGGCGGATACCTTGCCGGCGCCCGCCTTCATCTTGGCGAAGGTCCCGCCGATCAGCTCGGACTTCGCCCAGGAGGCGAACTCGGCGCTCGTGCCGTGCGTGGCAGCCGACTCGGACCCAGAGTAGGCGTAGGCGATGAGCACATGGCTCGCCGCGGCGTACTTCGCGTCGTCCCAGCCGCCGCCGTCGTACCAGCTGCCCGGGAACATCGACGCGTCGAAGCCGGGAGAGCCGAACGAGTACCAGATCGCCGCTGTCACGTCGCCGCTCGACACGGGGCTCGTCGAGTAGGAGCCCGGCGCGGGCGTCGGGGACGAGGGCTCGGCGCAGTAGGCGATGTTCCCGTCGGCGCTCATCCACGTGGTGGCGAAGCCGCCGTAGGGGATCTTGCCGCCGATGGACACGTCTACCGTGCTCGGCGCGGCGTAGGCGGGCGAGGCCGCCACGGAGGCGAGCAGCGCCCCCGCCGCCAGGATGAGCGCCATGGCGCATCGGAGGAGCTTTTCCTGCAGGGTGCAGTCTTTCGCTGCGTTCATCTTTCCGCCTCCCTATCTCTCGACGCTTCGCTGTGCGCGGGGCGCCTCGTGCTCGGCGGCGCGGCTCGCCTGGCGGGCGTGCTCGGCGCGCTCCGCGAGGTAGCGCGAGCGCCCTGCGTCAACGGCCTCCTTGAGCTGCGCCGGCATGACCTTCACGGTGTCCTTGACCGCGCGGCCGCCCTCGTCGAGCTCGGGCTGGCCGTCCGGGCCCATCACCGTCTTCCTCAGCCACACCTCGCGGTTCGCGAGCAGCGGTATGTCCCGGAAGTCGGCCCCCTTGAAGCGGCTCTCGTTAACGAACATGGGGCTGAACTCGTAGCCTCCCACGTCCACGCCGTCGACGACGGTGCCCTTGGGAAGGGTCGCCGAGTTGAAGGTCCTGGCCTCGCCGGTCGCGCGGTCGGTGTACTCGATGCCCTCGCGCACGAAGCTCTTGTGCAGCGAGAGGTACACGTTCTTCCTCTCTTCCATGTCTTTCCTCCTTTTCGTTTTCAATCGGTCCTTGTCTTCATCCGCCGGGACGCGTGCCCCGGCGCGGCGCCCCTATCTCATGGCGACCGCCCCCTTCTTCGCTTTTCCGCTAGAAGCCGCTCACGATGTCGCGCGCCCAGGAGCCGCTCTTCACGAGGGCCAGGATGAGCAGCACGCACATGGCCAGGTACTGCAGCGCGTAGGTGAGCCCGTTCGCGACCGCGTCGGCCGGGGTGCCCGTCCCGGGGTTCGCCCCGGTGAGCCCGCCGAGCACGAGCGGGAACGATATGAGCAGCACGAGGATGATGACGCCGGCGATGCAGACCGCCCCGAAGCTCTTCAGGTAGCCAAGGCCTATCTGGCGCGTGGCGTCCATGCCGAGGAACGCCAGCGGGATCGGGGCGAACGCGGCCATGATGTAGAGCTGGAGCGCGCGGGCCCAGCAGACCACGAGGGCGACGACGTAGGCCGCCAGCACCACGACCCAGCTGATGAGGCTCACGACGAGCATGGCGATGAGCGACGGGATGTCGTCGTCGGTGGTGACGACGGACACCTCGGGCAGGTCGAGCGCGCCTCCGGCGCCGAAGAGCGCCTCGACTCGGTCGATGGCGAGCCCGCAGACCTCGTAGATCGACGCCATCAGGTCGAAGCTGTTCTGTATGAGGAACAGGAACACGGCGAAGAACACGAGGAGGAAAACGACCTCCTTGACGCCGGGAAGGCTCTGGCTGCCGTCCATGCGCTGGGAGATCTCGATGAGCTTCAGGGTGAAGACCAGGCCGAGCACCCCGCACCCGATCGGCAGGATGGCAACCTGCCACACGCCGCGGGCGACGTCGTGCATGGTCAGGTCGCTCGAGCTCGTGAGCATGTGCGCGAAGTCGGCCGAGAGGATCCCGTTCGCGCCGATCGACCCGAGCACGCCCGTCTGAGCCTTGAACATCCAGTTGCAGCAGTCGCGCAGAAGGCCGCACAGCCAATCGTTGACGTCCCCGGCTATGTCGGCGTATGCCGGCTGCGCGGGGACGAGCAGGAGCGCGCAGAGGGCGAACGCCGCCGCGGCGGAGATGGCGAACGCCCTGCGGCGCTGCGCCTTGAGCGCCCGCACGGCTACATCGCCTCCAGCGAGCCGCCGCGCGAGACCACGGTGACCACCGTCGAGGCGGGGTCGTCGAGCGTGAAGGTCGTCGACGCGACGTTCCCGGCGTAGTCGAGCCACACCTCCTTGTCCCAGGTGGCTCCCGCCGCCTGCGGGGACACCTCCGCCGCCTTCCCGGCGACGGCCTCCTCGATGGCGGCGGCATCCGCGCCCAGCGCCTCGGAGAGGCGGTCGTCGGTGCCGGTCACGGAGAACGCTCCGCCTTGCGCCCTCTGGGGCACGTAGGCCTGCGTCAGGAGGTCGCATGCCAGGGTGCGGGCGTCCCCGCCGCCCGAGACCTGGATGAGCGACAGGCCTCCCGCCTTGTCGCCGGTTCCCTTGACCTCGATGGGCACGCTGAGCACGCCGCCGGCCTCGGAGGGCTCCTCGGCCGAGAAGAACCAGGCGCGCTCGGTGCCGCCCGCGCTCTCCACCATGGCGCCCTCGACGATCCGCAGCGTGGCTGTCGGGTCGTCGGCGCCCGTCCACGCGGTGTTCCAGAGCGCCTCGGCGCCCGAGGCGGCCTTCCCGGTTGCCGCGTCGGCGCCTGCAGCCGCGGGCTGCTCTTGCTCCTGGGGACTATCCTGCGCGCCTTCCTGCGGGGCGATGGCGCAGCGCGCCGCGCCCGCGCCGAGCGCCACGGTGAGCGCGCCTGCCGCGACGGCGGCCATGACCCTTGACTTTCCCTGCATTGGTTTCTCCTATCTCGCGGTGAGCGCGCAGCTGAAGCTGCCGATGCCGCTCGCTATGCGGCACACGTCGCCCGTTCGCGGCTCGTGTATGTACCTGTCGTCGCCGATGTAGATGGCCACGTGGCCCGAGCGGTAGAGGATGTCGCCGGGCTTCGCCTCCGAGAGCGGTATGCGCCTGAGCTCCTCGTACTGGGAACCCGTGTAGTGGCTTATGCGGATGCCCGCCTGCGCGTAGCAGTACTGCGTGAGCCCGCTGCAGTCGAGCGCCTTGCCGGGGGTCGAGCCTCCCCACACGTAGGGCACGCCGAGCTGGCTGTACGCCGCCTCGACGATCGCGTTCCCGTTCGCGGCCGGGTCCTTCAGGTCCTCGACCGTCATGGAGTCGAGCCGGTAGAGGCCCCATTGCGCCATGATCGACTTCAGGGACTCGACGTAGGACGAGTCGGTCGCCCAGCCGGCGTCCTTGAGCCCCTCGGCCATCCTGTCCGAGTCGTGCCTCTCGATCGCCTCCCGGATGAGGGCGTTGCCCGAGTAGCGCTCCGCCTGCAGGAAGACCCTGCTGCGGAAGCGGATGCACTCGGCGTCGCCGGTGAAGCGGATGAAGCTCGCCGTGATCTGGGTGTGCTCGCCGGGCACGTACTCCTCGCTGGTGGCCCAGTTCGCCTTGCCGGCCACCTCGGGGCAGCCCGCGTAGCCCGACCACCACTTCATGCCGAAGAGGTTGTGGTCGCGCTCTGCGAGCTGGCTCATGCGGTCGCCCTGGCCGGACTCCTGGATGATCTGCGCGATGGTGCAGCCCGCCGGGTGCCCGTACTCCTCCTGGCACTCGAGCGCCGCCTCGACCATCTCGTAGGTGATGTAGGGCGGCAGCCCCTCGAGGCCCTGCTTGGAGGCCGCGTCGTCCCAGAAGCCGAACAGCGCGCTCAGCAGCTGCGCGACGGCGAGCGCGCAGGCGACGAAGGCCACGATGCCGGCCACCGCCCCGAGCAGGGCGGGCGCCGCGCCCGAGACCGCGCCCGCGATCGCGGAGGCGGCGCCCTTCGACCCCGCGGCTCGGGCCGCCTCGCCCGACGCCTGCGCGGCCGCCTGGGCCGCCTGGTGCTTGGCCGGGGCGGTCGCGCCGGCTGCCTCGGGGCCGCGCGCGCCTCCCTTTGGGGCGCCGAGCGCGGTCGCCGCCTTGCGGCTGCCTTGGGCTGCTTTCTTCGCCTTCCTCTGCCGCAGCCTTCCCGCGGCCTTCTTGGCCGCACGCCCCGCGTCGTACATGCCCGAGGCGCCCTCGAGCTCCTCCGAGTCGTCGAGCTGGGAGACGGCCTCCCGGGCGATCGCCAGCTTCGCCGCATCGACGCGCGAGCGCATCGCGGCCGCCGCGCGCCGGTCGCCGGCTGGTTGGGACAATTTGTCCCCGAGCCCGCCTTCTCGCGCGTCGGGCCTGGAAGGGCGCCCCTTCGCCGTTGCGGCGGGGCCTCCCGCCTCGTCGAGCGGGCCGGCACCCTCCGAGACGTTTCCCAGGGCGTCGCGCTCGGTCTCCGCGACGTCGCCCGCGGTGAGCACGTCGCGGCGCTGCGCCCCGACCACCTCGAGCATCCCGCCGCCCTCGCTCGGGCCGGCCATTCCTATTCCTCCGCCTCTCGCGCCGCCCGGCGCATCTCGCGCTCGGCGACCTCTGCGGGCTTGGTGTTCCACAGGTCGTAGAGCGGGCCTTTCGGGAAGTCGTCGGTGATGGGCACGCGGATCCCGGCGCTGATGAGCAGGCCCTCGCCGGGCTTGACGGCGTCGCCGATGTAGCCGCGCTCCGTGGCGGAGAGCTGGAGCATCTCCGCCCATGCGTCGAGGTCGGCGGTGGACTGCTTGTGCAGCAGGAAGAACTCGGAGTTGAGCACCATGTCGCGGGCCTCGGCGTTGGCCAGCATGTGGCTCGTGTTCTGGCTGATGCCGGTGCAGATGAGGCCGAACTTGCGCCCCTCGCGCCACAGGCGGGCGAAGTACTCGACCACCGTCGGGTGCGCGAAGAGGCTCTGCACCTCGTCGATGTAGAGCCAGGTGTAGTTGGGGCGCGGCGGCGTTACCATCACGCGGTTGCGCACCATCTCGAGCGCCGTGATCATGCCGAACACGCGCATGTTCTGGCCGAGGCCGTGCATGTCGATGTTGGTGATGCGGTTGTCGAGCGCCACGTTGCTCTGGCCGTTGAAGAAGGAGAACGCGCCCTTCACGTAGCGCTCGTAGCGCAGCGCGATGTCGGCGGCCTCGGGCTCGGGCTGAGCGAGCAGCGCCGCGTGGAAGTCGCCGAGCGTGGGCAGGCGGCCGTCCCTCGCGCACTCCCGGTACGCCTCGCCGACGCAGCGGGCGATGATCGAGCGGTCGCGCTCCGGCAGGCCCTCGCGGCCCTCGGCCATGAGCGCGCTCGAGAGCGCGAGCACCGCGTCGGTCTTGTACGCGAGCTTGGCGGCGTCGGCGCGGTCCGCGACGTCGGCGGTGTCGAGGGGGTTGAGCACCGCCGAGCATCCCGGGGCGAGCTCGACGTTCGCACCGCCGAGCGCGCCGACGAGGTTGCCGTACTCGCCGGCCGGGTCGAAGATCACGACCTCGTCCTCGGGGTGCGCGAGCACGGTGTTGGTTATCTCGCGCTTCACCGAGAAGCTCTTGCCCGATCCGGGCTTGCCGCACACGAAGCCCATGGGGCTCGCCAGGCGCTTGCGGTCGCACAGCACCAGGTTCCCGCTCTCCCTGGACTGCCCGTAGTAGCCTCCGCCCGCCTCGTCGAGGCTCTGGCTCGCGAAGGGCATCTGCATGGCCACCTGCCCCGTGGTGAGGTAGCGGCTCACGGTGACGTGGTTGTCCCCGAGCGGGAGCACCGAGTTGAGAGCCTGGCGCTGCCGGAAGTGGAGCGGCTCGAGGCCGATCGTGCAGCCCTGCGCGACGCTCGTCACCTGCTGGACGCGGCGGTCGAGCTCCTCGAGGCTGTCGGCCCAGGTGTAGACGAGGCCCGTGTAGACGAACAGGCGCTCGGACTTGTTGCGCAGGAAGTCGAGCAGCTCCTCGGCCTCCTCCTTCGAGAAGCGCAGCTCGGGCGGCAGGATCTGGTAGTCGTAGCCCTTCTTCACGGCGCTCATCTGCTCGTCGATGATCTCCTTGTCCATCCAGTCGATCTGGCGCTTCACGAGCGCGAGCGCCTCGCTCTGCGCGATGGGCTGCACGTGCAGCGTCACGTTGAGCGGCAGCGGCAGGTCGATGATGGAGGCGAGGTAGGTCTCCTCGATGACCGACCCGAAGCTGCGCACCGCGAGCACCGCGCCGTAGCGCCCGTCGCTGCGGAAGCAGTCGGACCTGCCCTCGGGCTTGAAGTCGAGCGTGGAGGGCATGACGAAGTCCTTCGTGCGCGCGCCCGACGTCGGGGACAATTTGTCCCAGGAGAACTCGAAGCGCGACCCCGGGCGCAGCTGCCCCTGCAAAAGCTCGAGCCTCTCGACGCCGTCGAGGGCGCGCGACGAGCAGCGTATGCGCGCGAGCGTCTGCTCCACGTCGCCCCGGATGCGCGCGAGCTTGGGCACCGCGGCGTCGACGTCGTCGGCGCCCACGGCGTAGGTCAGGTAGCGGTGGCGCACGAGGTTCGAGACGCCCTCGCGCATCTTGTCGTTGAGGATCCGGTTGTACTCTTCGGCGAGCCCGGCGGTGGCGCGCTCCCCGGGCTCGAAGAAGACCTTGCGGCCGACCTCGTCGGCGGGGATGGGCGCGTTCACTACCTGGAGCTGCACGTGGGAGTCCGCCGGGAAGTAGTTGAACAGCGAGCTCATCACGGTGAAGGCCGTCTCGCGCGCCTCCTTGCGCGCGGACTGGTAGCTGATGTCGGAGAACTCGACCGTCTGGCTGAACACCCCGGGCATCACCTGGGCGATGCCGTCCCTGTACATGGCGTCGTAGCCGACGTAGGCGGCCATCTCGCGCGAGCGGTCGCGCTCCCGGCGGCGCCTCTGCCGCTCGGCCTCCGCGCCCTTCGAGGCGTCCTTGCGCCCGCCCGTGCCGCCGAGGAGCAGCCCGAGGGTGCTCGGGCGCTTCGGCCTATTCTCCTTGTTGCTTCTTGCTCGGCTCATAGAGCTCGGCTCCTTTCTTCCTTGCCCTGCGCCTCGCGCGACGTCCCGGGCGGCCCGGGCGCGGCGAGCCCTCGGGGAGGCTCCCGGCGAGGCAGGGCTCGTACGCGAGCAGCTGCGGGGAGAGCTCGTGGGCCGCCAAAAGCGGCAGCAGCTCCTCGGCGCGCATGCCGAAGGGCCGCCAGAACCCGGCGAGCCAGAACGGCATGCTGCAGAGCATGATCGGGAAGGCCGCGTCCGCGACGTCTGCGCGCAGGCCCAGGTGGACGAAGGCCGCCGCCCCGACCGCGCTGCCGAAGCCGAGCGACACGCATGCGAGCGTGCGCAGGCTCATCTTCCCGACGATCTTCTCCTCGTACTCCCCGATGTCCTTCTGCACCGGTATCCGGAGCGCCATCCGCGACGCCCCCTATGCCGGCAGCCAGGACGTGTCCAGCTGCCCGAAGTAGACCGACGCGGCGATGATGATCGCGCCGCCGGCGATGGTGGAAATGGCGGTCGCGATCTGCGGGCCGCCCTGCTGCTCCCTGATGGCCAGGCCGAGCGAGACCGCTCCCCACACGACCAGGAAGCCGCCGAGGAAGGTCACGCAGCCCGACACGAGCTTGATGACGTTTGCGAGCATGCTGCTCTCCTTTGCTTTCGGTTGACGATGTTCCTTGCTGCTCCTCCCCCGCGGCGGGGGAGGCCCGCGCCCTCCGCGGCCCCGTCACGAGGCGCCGTCCTTCCGCCTGCGGTACTCCGCGAAGTCGAACGGGCCGCGGCGCGTGGCCTCCTCGAGCAGGCGCGAGCGCGGGTGGCGCTCGAGCCGGTACTTCCGGTCCATGAGCGGCATGCAGCCGTTCACGAGCACGAGCGCGTCCTCGCGCGGCATGCGCGCCACCTCGGCGGGCTGTATGAGGTCGCGCTCGGAGATGCCGCGGTTCACGGTCCGGGTCCAGCCGGCGCCCCGCGAGTCGCTCTGCGTCTCGCTCGCCACCGTCTGCTTGCCGGCCATCTTGCTGATCTCCTCGTTGGTCTCGTTCGCCTTGCCGCCCAGGTAGAGCAGCGTGTCGCAGGCGTTCACGATGGTCTCGGCGTTGTTGTCGCCGTAGGTCTCCTTCAGCTGCGAGAGCGACTGGGCGATCATCGAGACGGCGATGTTCCTGCTGCGGGTGACGGCGATGGTCCGCTCGAAGTCGGGTATGCGCCCGATGTTGGCGAACTCGTCGAAGACGAAGTGCACCGTCGTGGGCAGCGAGCCGCCGTGCGCCTCGAGCGCCTCGGCGCAAAGCGCGCTCACGGCCGTATCCATGAGCAGGGCGAACAGGAAGTCGAAGGTCGAGTCGGTGTCGCTCATAGACGCGAAGAGCGCGACCTTGGCGCCCTCGTCGCCCATGTGGGCGAGGTCGAGCTCGTCTTTGGAGGTGAGGTCGCGCACGGCGCGGATGGAAAGCGGCTTCAGGCGGACGTTGCAGCTCGAGAGCATCGACTTCATGGTGTCGCCGGCGGCCACGCGGAACTCGCGGTAGCTCGCGAGCGCGAAGTCGTCGGGCGGCGCGGGCTCGCGGACCTTGACCCACTCCCACGCGCCGTCCTCCTCGGAAAAGCCGCGCAGCGATCCGCCCGCCGCCGAGGCGCCGCCGCGCCTGACGTAGCGCTCGCCGGTCTCCAGCTCGCGGAACACCATGTCGAGCGGGCTCATGTAGCCCGGGTCGTCGCGGGCGTCGGCGAGCGAGAGCAGCGTGAGCAGCCCGTCGAGGTTTCGGTCGGCGGGCTCGCAGTGCATGACGAGGTAGGCCGTGAGCGCGGTGTAGACCAGGCGCTCGGCCTTCTCCCAGTAGGGGTCGCCCTTGTGGTCGGCGTCGCCCTCGGTGTTGGCGACGATGCCGCGGGCGAAGCGGATGACGCCCGCCTCGTCGCGTATGTAGGCTATGGGGTTGAAGCGCATGGAGCGCGTGAAGTCGATGGTGTCGAACGCGCGGATCTCGTAGCCGAGCTCCGCCAGCGCGCCGCCCATCTCGCGGATGAGCGTGCCCTTCGGGTCGGTCACGAAGAAGCTGGCGTTGGCCTGCAGGAGGTTCGGCTTGACGTAGTAGCGCGTCTTGCCGGTGCCGGGTCCTCCCACCACGAGCACGTTGTCGTTGGTGTCGGTGGAGAGGTCGAACCTGCGGCTCACGAGGCGGATGCGCGCGTTGTCGGTGAGGATGATGTTGTTGTCGGGGTCCTTGGGGTCGCCGAAGGGCGCGATGTCCTTGCGCGTGGCCCACCTGGAGCTACCGTGCTCCTCGCCGTCGCGCCGGGCCCCCTTGGTCCCCAGTGAGCGGGCCCAGGCGAGGAGCGCGCCGCACGCGCAGGCGGTCCCGGCGCACAGGGGAACCGCCTCCGCGGAGAAGACGCGCCCCGCGCGGAGCGCCGCGGGGATCGCCGCCATGGCGGCCTCCGGGTCGAGGATCGGGCTCGCGCCCGACGCCGCGATTGCCGCGGCCGCGAAGTCTCCCGCGGCAAACGCCGCCGCGGCCAGCGCGGCCGCCGCCTGCCACCTCATCTCTCGGGCCCCTCGATCTGGCGCGGGCCGCGGTCCCGGCCGATGCCCTGGCTGTGGGCCCTCGACGCCTCGCGCGCCCGCTCGGCGCGCTCCGCCAGCCGCTCGGGCGCCCGGCGCCTCTCGGCGATCTCGGAGAGCCGCTCCCTTGCGCGATCGGCGGCCTTTCCCGTCTCTTGCTCCAGCTGGCGGAAGGCCTCGTCGACCTCGGGGGCGTCCTCCACCTTGAAGAGCAGCCAGTCGCGGCCCTCGCCGGGGATGATGTGGTGCTCGACCGACGCGGCGCGCAGCTTGTCGGAGACGACCTCCTTGATCGTCGCGTACTCGGGAAGCCCAGAGAGCTCCTCGAGGCTGAGCTTCGCGTAGGCCGGCACGCCGTCGGCCGCGATGGGCTCGGCGCGCCCGCCGGCGATGGTCCCGCGGATTCCCGCGAGGCGCTCGGAGAGCTCCCTCGCGCTGCGCGCCATTGCCTCGGCGCCGGCCTCCTGGCCGATCCTCAGCATCCAGTCGAGCAGCTTGCCGCCCGCCTCGTCCCCGTAGTCGCTCGCCATCCCGCGCCTCCCTTCCAGTCGAGATGAAAAAGGGCGCCTTCGCGCCCCGGTCGTCCCTATTCGGCCCCGACGGCCCTCTCGCGCGCCATTGGGGCGCGGGCTTCCTGCCCGGCGTGCGCGCGGCTCGCCTCGCGGGCGGACGCGGCGCGCTGCGCCAGCGGCTCGGGAGCCTTCTCGTGCAGATGGGCCCACTCGCCGCTGCGGCACTGCTCCGGCGTCGCCTCGCACATGTCGCGCATGGCGCGCTCGAACCGCTCGGGCTCCTGGGCGATGGCGCCGAAGCTCCAGCTCTCGAAGCCGGTCCACGCGTCGCCGTCGCGCTTGAGCGTCCACCACTCGTCGCCGCCGTTCACCTGCTGGATGAACGCGAGGTCGCGGTAGCAGAACCCCTGGCGTATGGCCCAGTTGCCCGAGCCGAGCGCCTCGCGGAGCCTGTCGACGCTGTCCGTGCGGGAGAACTCGTAGGGGTACTCCTCGAGGAACGGGTCGTCCTGCCAGTCGAAGCCGCCGACCTTGAGCCAGCCGTTCTCCTGGCACTTCTCCACGAGCCCGTCGTGCTCGCGGCCGGTTATCCTCTCGAAGCCGTCCATGGGCCCTCCGCCTTTCGTTTGTTGCTTGGCGGGCGGCGTCCTCGCGATGGGGGCACGGTGCGAGTCGGAGCAGGCGTGCGTGCCGGCGCGCCGGCGCCGCCCAAGACGTGTATAGCGATTTCGATTGCGGCGGGCATCGGGGCCGCCCGCGATGGGTCGAGCTGGGTCGAGCCGTCCGCGCCTCCACGGGAAGCGCACAAGCTAGCCGAGGCGGCGCCTGTCCCTTCCGCCCAGGTAGACGGTCCTGCAGGTCTGGGAGATCCTGCTCGCGATCGCCTCTGCCGTGACGCGCTCGCCGCGCCTTGCGAGCCTGTCCGCCAGCGCGCCCGGCGCGTAGTTCGACGTGACGATGGTCGGGCGCATGTCCTCGTAGCGCGCATCGAGCACGCTGAACACGGTGCCGACGGACCATTCCGTCGCGTCCTCCTTGCCGAGGTCGTCGAGCACGAGGACGTCGCACTTGGCGTACCGCGCGACGGCGGCCTCGGTGCCGCCCTCGTCGAACGTGGCCTTCACGCGCTCGAGCATGCCCTTGGCCGTCGTGAAGGCGACGTCGTAGCCGGCCTCGGCGAACAGCCTGGCCATGGCGGAGGCGGCGTGCGTCTTGCCGGCGCCGACGCCCCCGTGTATGTAGAGCCCGGCGCCCCCGTTGCCGGCGAACGAGGCGATGTACTCGGCGAACTCGGGGCGGTCGGCCTCGGCGGCCCAGTAGCGCCTGGGGATGCCCGCGCGCGAGAGCGCCTTCTCCCGGCGGGCGGCCTCCTCCTTGGCGGCGAGGGCCGCGCGCCTTCGCGCCTCGGACTCCCGCTCGCTGGCTGCGCCCTCGCACGGGCAGGGGGCGGCGGAGACCCAGGCGACCCTGCCCGCCAGCGCCGCGCCGAGCGGATCGAGGGCGGCGCCGCAGTGCGGGCACGCCCTCGGCTCCGGCTCGTCGAAGGAGAGCCCGGCCGCACGGGCCTGCTCCAGGGTGATGAGTCCCGCTCGGTCCATCGGGCGCCCCTTCCTTATCTTCTGAAGTCCTTGTTGTCCCTTTTGCTTATTGGGTGGCATATCGTCAGGGGTTTCCCTGTCATCTCGTCAGGGGTTCGGGCTGCGAACCCTGACGGTTCGTCACCCTTGCTCTCGGCGAACCCTGTCATTTCGTCACCCTTTCGGGCCGGGAACCCTGACGAACCGTCAGGGGTTGCCAGCGCTCCGGGCGGCAGTCTCTCGCGCACGATGCGGTACCGCTTGGTGGCGTGCCCGCGCGCCGGGGCGTGCACGCCGCACTCCTCGATGAGGCCCCGATCGAGCAGGTCGCGGATGGCGCGGTGGACGCTGCGCTCCTGCACGTTGAGGAAGCGGGCCAGGCCGCCCTTGCTCTCGAAGTAGCCGCACCCGGCGTCGCAGAAACCGAAGATGCGTGCGTAGACGAGCAGGGGAAGGCCGGAGAGGCCCAGGTCCGCCATCATGAAGTGCCGTACCGTCGTGAACTCGCGCGGGGAGGGGCCGTCGCGCCCCTTCGGGCCTGCGGCTGCCATCGGCGCTAGCCCCTTCTGGGCGAGCCGACGATGCTGTTCCGCTCGACCCATGCGACGAGCTCGTCGTGCAGCACGATGCCGTCGCGAGTCTTGCCGCCGATGTAGCGGATCGGGAACGGGTCGTCGGGGTCCTTGGCGAGCCGGTACATGGCGTCGCGGCTGATGCGCAGCATCGCGCACGCCTCGTCGGCGCCGAATATCGCGTTGGTCGATGCGATGAGCCTCACCTGGCTCCTGCTAATGCTCTTGGTCATGGTCGTCCTCGAGCTCCTTTCGTCTCGAGGCTCCCTCGCGTGCCCGGCCGCGGGCGGCTCCCGGGGCGGTCACCGCCGTCATTTCCTGCCGCTCCTCGACTCGATGTAGGCGTCCACTGACGCCCTCGACACCAGGAGCTTCCTTCCGAGCCTGTACGAGTCGATCTCTCCCGACCAGACGAGGTCGTATGCCTTGCTCCGGCTCGCCCCCATGTACTCCTGCATCTCGATCACCGTCATCCATTCGTCCCGATCTTGGCTTCCCTCGGGCGCGGCGCATTCGGCTGTGCGTGCCATGGTTCCTCCAATCTTCCCGTGCGGCACCGCGCGAGGACACCGCACGACACCGTGTGCCTTTTCGTCTGCGCGACGATTGAACCGCCTGATGTCGATTGGTAAGCACGGCAGGAGCGGAGACGGGTCGAGCTGGGTCGAGCTGGTCGTGCCTTCACGAAACGGCTATGAGCCGCGTGCCTTAGCTCGCAGCTATGTCCCTGAAAAGTAAAAGGCGCCCATGCGGGCGCCTGCCTAGTAGCTGGAGTTGTTCGGTTGTGGTCGGAATGCTCGTCTTCCGCGGTGCTGTCGTCCGGGGTCCGGCATCTGTCGTTCGCCTCTTCTGTCGTGTTTGATGTTGCGTGTTATGCGAGCGACCTTGCGCGGGCCTGCTGGCCCGTTGCCCCAGGTGCACCCGGATAAATGGTACCCATCCGTTGGGACATGGACATCGCGGGAGGGCTGTTTGGGCAAGCTAGGATGGATGAGCGGCGGGGTTCTAAATGCAATAATTCGAGCTAAAGGGCCTTGTACTCTCTTTTGTAAAACGCGAGGGCGCAATAAACTCGACGATCCCCCTGAACCTTTTCTGAACGAATCAGCTCTTAGGCGGTATGACGCGACACGCATCGGTAGTGCTCGGACTGGGTTAGTCATCGAGTGGGTATAGAACATACGTTCTGTATAACGTTATAGCACCAGGTGGCAGGCGTAGTTTCAATCGAAGCTACGCCTGCTGCTATATATGGGTTGATGGTGGTATCAATGACCGCGATGCTTCTGTTTGCGCTTCAGTTTTCGCTGCTCGAAGCGCGCCTCCGCCTCATCCGCGCGACGCTGGCTTCTTGCTTGAGCCGATTCCCGCTTCATCGTCTCCCGCTGATTCGCGAGCGCCTGCTGCGCCTTGGTGCTCATCGCCGGCTGCTTAAGTGCTTTCGCCGCCTCGCGGGCGCGTCGCTTGGGGTTCTTCGCGGGCTTGCTCGCCTCGGTCGAATCGTGACCGAAGAACGAGAGCTTCGCCCATTTGTTGACAACGAATCGCAGGATCTCCTCATTGGACGGTTCTGCGCCGAAGACGATGCGGGCGGCGCCGTATCTGCCGTCCTCGACATGCTCCGCCAGCCCGACCCAGAATTGGCCGTCGTGATATACGGTCAGGGTGGATGACACGCTGATCTGCATGGCTGGTTCCTCCTTTATGTAGATGACCATGCAGAGAAGGGACAACCAAGGAGGCAGGTTACTGATGCGGACTCCCGCACGCCCACGACTACCCGACGGGGACTGTGTTTTCATCTCTGATGGTTGGATTGTAGCACGTGCGGATTCACGATGTTGATTGCCGGCGCCTAGACGGAGATGAAGGCGGTTCGATCTAGGTCAAGCCGGTCGCTCATTCATGAAGCGGCCGATTCCCTGAAAATAAAAGGCGCCCACGAGGACACCTACAGGCTATCTTCGAACTACTTGGTTTGGGGCAGACGGAGGAAAAAATAGGGCAGAATCGCTCTCACGATCCCGCCCCGCAAACCCGAGGGTTTCTAACTGGCTCCATTATTCCGGGCTTCTCAGTTCTGTCATTGACCCAGGTATCACCCGTCTCCTATAGCGAGTGAATATAAAAATAGGGCAGAGTCGCTTGCGCAAGTCCGCCCCTAAAACCGTGAAGGTTTTGCTATCTGCACGCTATTTTACCAACCCGAGCGATTCTGTCAACCTGCGAAGGAACTCGAGCGCGGAGCGAGCTGCGGCGTCGGGCCCCTTGTCGGGCAGCGCCTCGGTTTCGCCGTCGGCCCTGGCGAACATCTCGGCGAGCTCGGATGCGGCGCGCGAGCGCGAGGAGCCCTCGGGTACCAAGCCGGAGTGCGCCACGAGCACGGTCGCGACCTCCTGCATGGCCGTATTCCCCATCCACTTCCTCCTGGTCGCCTTGGGAATTCCCACGGCGGCGACCCTTCGGGAGACGCCGCTGGACGCCGAGCCCCGGGCGGCGCCCCTCTCGGCGAAGCAGTTGATCAGGCACGAGCCGTGCGCGGCGCAGTTGCGGACGGACTTCACGCGCTTGAGGTCGTAGTGGGAGGCCTCGAGGCGCCTGTCGCCCCATCGCCTGGCGCAGAAGCGCACGAAGTCGATGAGGGTGCCGAACGAGGTGAGCTCAAGGAAGGCCCAGGCAGGCATGTCGCCGGAGTACTTCGCGTAGAGGCTCGAGCTGTAGGGGCTGCGGCCGCTCATCTTGAGCTCGCGCAGGCGGTACTCCCTGTTTGCAGTGGTAAGCGATGCCATGTAGTCGGCCACGATGGCGTAGCCGTCCTCTCCGCGGTCCTCCATCTCGCGAAGCAGTGTCACCTTCTGGAAATGCTCGATGTCGAGCGTCATGCCGAGCAGGGCGTGGCGCAGCTCCTGGTCGAGCGCCGCGAGCAGGCGCAGCTGGCCGAAGTCGAGGTCTACGTAGCGGCCGTCGCGCGGGCCTCCCTCGTATTTCGAGAAGAGTTTGCGGTAGGATGCGAGCTTGAAGAAGTTGCACTTGTCGCGCAGGTAGTCCGCGGCCTCTTCCTCGGAACACAGCTCGAAGGCTACGCCCTTCTGCTTGAGGTGCTCTATCTGCTGCTCGATCGTGAGGATCGGCTTCCTATCGTGGGGTTCGGCCATGCTCGTTCTCCTGTCATTGATTTGAGAATCCTATTCTACCAGCATGTTTGCCCTGAATCCTGAAGGCCCGTTCGCCAACTCATAAGCAAGCCACCTGAGACTACTCACTTTGTTCACGAATGGCAAAGACCTGCGACCTGGGGTTTTGCAAATGGCGCGCAAGCCACCCGCGTTAATTCACTTGCGATTGCAGCTGGCGGCTTGCAGGCAAAAGGGCGGTTGAGTTTCAAAACGGGCGTTTTCGGCGCCATTGAGCCTCCAAAGGCGACCCGCCGCGCACTTTGGGACAAAAACAAAAACTCAAAGCCCTGAGTTTGAAAAAAGTTTTTGAGGTTGTCCCAACTTTTGTCCCCGAAGCCGACGAAACGCGACATCGCGTCATTCGGCGGCACGCGTTCCGTGTCGATGCCGAAAACTGGATGCAACTGGAATGACGGGACGGCAGAACCGACGCCATCGAGTGGGAATAGGAAATTCTTTGGTTATGGGGGTATAAAATAGATTCTCTTTAGGATAAACCCCCATGACTATATGAATTGACCTGCTGACTCCAATGAAGATTGGAGGGTAACTGCCAGGGGTGACGGCCCAGCGAGTGTTATTTTGCGAGCTATGCGCATTGAAAGCGACCTTTCGTGGTATAAACTACTTGCCGGAAGCCGCGGCTTTTAGAGTACGGCTTACGTGTACGTTTAACCTCCGTGGGCGACGGGGTGCCGCAAGGCGTAGAATATCGCCCACCTGTAGGGGCCTGCAGCGATGCGGGCCCCGCTTCGTATGAAGGGGGGCGTAACCGATGAAGATCGTATCCATCTCCCAGGACTTCTTCGACCTCGTCGAGGGCGACCGCGAGCTCATGCTTAAGCACAATCGCCCCTGCATCGTGGTGGTGAGGCTGCGTTTCCGCGGGAAGCGCAGGGACTTCGCCGTGCCGCTGCGTTCCAACATCGCCCCTAACGTGCCCAAAGACCAGTACTTTGCGTTGCCACCCCGCCCCACGACGCGCCCCGGCTGCCGCCACGGCATCCACTACATCAAGATGTTCCCCATTACCAAGGCCTACCAGCGCCGCTTCAGGACCGAGGGCTCGGCCTACTACGAGACGCTCCAGCGCATCATCGATGGCAACACCAAGCGCATTGTCTCCGAGTGCCAGGCATACCTCGACCGCTGCGAGCGCGAGGGAAGGCCTCGCTTTGCCGTCGACATCGACCGCATCGTGGGGCTGCTGGAGGGCGAGAAGTAGGGCACCTCGGCTCAGTCTCGAGCCATGCGGAGTCGCTCCGCATTTTTGAACGCCGCGCGCCCCAAATACCCGAGAAGCAGGCCATGAGGTGCGGCGGCGCGCTCGTGCCCGTGCATAGCCGTCACCATCAGCGTCTACGCGGCGTCGGCTTCGAGTGGAACTGGCGCCGCTGCTGTATATGGTTTGCCTTGCTGCAAATAGCGATCAATGCCCGCGATGTTTTTGCTTGCGCTTCAACTTTCGCTGCTCGAAGAGCGCATCAGCCTCTTCCGCGCGGCGTCGGCTTCTTGCATGAGCTGACTCCTGCTTCATCGCTTCTCTCTGTGCTGCGAGCGTCTGCTGCGCCTTGGTGCTCATCGCCGGCTGCTTAAGTGCTTTCGCTGCCTCGCGGCCGCGTCGCTTGGGGTTCTTCGCGGGCTTGCTCGCCTCGGTCGGATCGTGGCCGAAGAACGAGAGCTTCGCCCATTTGTTGACAACGAATCGCAGGATCTCCTCATTGGACGGTTCTGCGCCGAAGACGATGCGGGCGGCGCCGTATCTGCCGTCCTCGACGTGCTCCGCCAGCCCGACCCAGAATTGGCCGTCGTGATATACGGTCAGGGTGGACGACACGCTGATCTGCATGGCTGGTTCCTCCTTTATGTAGATGACCATGCAGAGAAGGGACAACCAAGGAGGCAGGTTACTGATGCGGATCCCCGTACGCCCTTATGCATGCTGCTCCGCCGTTTTCGAAACTAAGTGGGAATAAGTTATCGGTACGCTTTTTTAAAAAATGTAAAAAAGTACCCCCATAACTGATAAAATGGACGCTGAAAAAAAGGGGTGCATCTTGCGTATATACCGACGTGAAAAGTATCTGAAGCGAATGCGTGGTTTCTACCACGATGACGGGATGATCAAGGTGATCACCGGTGTTCGCAGATGCGGTAAATCCTGTCTCATGCAATCAATCGCAGACGAGCTTGTGGAATCCGGTGTAGCGAGCGACCACATCATCTATATCGACCTCGACTCACGGGAGAACAGGAAGGTCAAGACGACCGATGAACTCGAAAATCTGATTGACACGTCGACCCCAGCAGACACTGAGGGGACGAAGTATCTTTTCATCGATGAGATCCAGAACGTAGAGGAATTCGAGCTGCTCATCAACGGCTACCGGACAGATGGCGGTTGGTCCATCTTCATTACCGGTTCGAATTCATATCTGCTTTCTGGGCAGCTTGTTACAAAGCTGACGGGTCGCTATATCGAGTTCGAGGTATTCCCACTCGACTTTGCGGAATATATCGATATGAAGCGTTTTCTCGGCAAGCCTGTCAATGACCTTCTCGTGGGAGAGTTTACCGAGTACCTGACCCTTGGAGGCTTTCCCAAAGTGCTGGAGTATGAGGGCGAGGATGAAAAGCGCACCTATATCAAAAGTGTTATTCACGAGATCTTTGAAAAGGACGTCAAACATTCGAACAAGATTAAGAATGTCTCGGTTTTCGATGCCGTACAGACGTATCTCATCAACAACTTTGGTGCGCCGACGAACCTGAAGAACCTTCTTGCGTACTTCAATGATGTCGAGAAGATTCCCATCAAGCGCGAAACGCTCAATCGGTATATCCAGATTCTTGTTGACGCGAAGATCCTTTATCGCTGCTCGAGGTTCGATCTCAAGTCTCGTCGATCGCTTATCCGCGAAGAGAAGTACTACCTGGCTGATCCCGGCTTCTATTTCGCCATGAACACGGATGCGAGGATTAACTACGGGCCGGCGTTGGAGAACGTGCTCTACCTCTATCTTGCATCGCGCGGGTACGAGCTTTCTGTGGGCCGTATTGGGAAGCTCGAGTGCGACTTCATCGCTCGTAGGCGCAATGCTTACGCCTACATCCAGGTCTCTATGTCGATTGCCGACAGAGGCGTCGAGGAGCGCGAGTACAGGCCGTTCGACCACATCAGGGATGGGTATCCGCGCTACTTGTTCACGCTTGATCCTCTATTGCAGGAGAGGGATGGCGTCAGGCACCTTAACATGGCGTCGTTTATGCAAGATGGCGCTGATCTTATTTGAGTGGTGGCCAGATCCCTTTGCTCCCAAGTGCGCAAACAGCGCGGGCATCAAATGAGGACCATTGTCTCGCGTAGAATAGACAGATAGAGAACTTGTTTTGATGTTGACAAGCTTTTGGCCAGTGACTCCTATTGCCGAGTGGGAATAGCGGAAATAACAGCCTCCGGACCTTTTGGTTCGGAGGCTATCTTTTGTATTTCTACCCGAATAGGACTCCTCGCCAAAGCTCCTTGAGCATCGGGCAGCGTTATCGAACGTGCGCGTTCTCGTAGGCGTCATTGATCTCTTCCGACAAATCGTCGGGAATCAGCGCCTCCACCCTATTCTCACTGCCATCCTGAATTGCCTGTTCGTAGTATCAGCATTTGAACCTCAGCATATCCAGCGCACGGTTCATGTCCGCGCCGCCGAGAGCAGTGCGCCCAAATCGGCCTGGATAGCCTCCGCCTTGCTCTCGAGCTGCAGCGGGGCCGAGTCGCCCGAGATATTTACGCTCAACAGATGCGCATCCGGCAGCTTCGCGGTCATGCTCCAGAACGGGAGTGTGATGATGCCGGGGGTCATCTCGCCCACGCCAAGCTCCAGCAGCAGCACGCGGCAATCGGTGCGCTCGCGCACGAAACGCTCATATCGTTCGATGCTCTCTCGCCATGCCGCGCCCTGCAGAAATGTGTCATCGCGCACCCACGGCACAAGCTGCCAGCCGCAGTGCGGGCATCGGGGGGGGGGCATCCTCGCTGCGGACCTCGATGCCCGCACTGCCCACGTGGTTGTAATGATTGGCGTGAAGGCGGCCGTTGGAAAGAAGCTCATTTCTGTGGGGAAGAATCTTCTCGGTGAGTAAAGCTCATCGGAGCGGGGATAGAGCTTTGTCTGCGAGGTACGAAATGCTGACTAGCGGTTGCGACGCTTTGTTGCGGAAATGCCAACTGCCACAACTACACCACCGGCAACACTCAGGGCGACTGCCATCGCACCGTTGTCGCCTGTCGCGGGTAGGGTGGTCCCGGCTGGTTTAACCGCCGCTACTGCCTTGGTGGAAACGGGATTTGCCGCGGGCTTTTCTGCCTTGGGCTGCGGTGTGGGCTCGGGCTTGGTTTCCAGTTCGGGTTTAACCTCTGGGTTCGGCTTAACGTCAGGGCTGGGCTCGGGATCGGTCACGTCGGTTGCAATCAAGTGCACGTCACTGTCGAAGACGTAGCGGATGTAGTAATCGTGACGCGTCTCGTGCATAATCCCCTGCCCGCTGTCGAAGTCACGGTCAACGTGTGTGCCAAGGTGGGTTGAGCTGTTGAGGTTCAGCCTGTAAGGGATTTGGTCGTCGGCGTAACTGCCTGTAAAGACTACGGTTGCTCTAACGTGATTGTCGATCATGGTCAGGGTAATAGAGACGCTGGCTTCTTTGGGGTTCTCGGTTTTTATAAGGCTTTCGGTATCGGTGTCGACCTTGAAGAGGTGGATGGTGTCGTTAAGCCCGTAGATGAAGTCCTCGGGTTTGTCGGGAAAATCGTATACAAACGCCTCATTCTGGACCAACATGAAGGCGGGTGGGAGCTCCAGGTCATAGTTATGGTCGACAACGGTGGCAGCTGTGAAGTTGCCGTCTGTGTTGGCTTCGCTGCGGGTGATGGGCGTCGCAGCATCGGGTTCGGGCGGTTCGGCCGCTTGTGCCGAACCGGGTAGCAAGAGCTGCCCTGACACAAGAATTATCGCTCCGAAGGCGACTACTCTAACGCCCGCATGACGCTTGACGCTGCGGATAAACGAGCTGGTTCGATCGTTCTGGGTTTGTGGTGCATGCTGTCCATACATAAGGCGCTCCTTGTTCGTAGGCAGGTTTTCGCAGATCTATATTGCGCCTGGCCGATGCGGCTGGGCTCTTTCACGCGAACGCTTACGCGAGCAGGGAGAAAGCTCAAGTTAATTTTCCCACAGTCGATACTTTGCGAGCAACGATTTGCTGTTCAATTCTCGGAGAGAGAATCAAGGTGGCCGAGGAGTTATCAGCCAATAAGATTGTGTCTAGAGAACACGAACAAGAGATATGGTCTGCAGGCGACTGAATAGCTCCATCTGTTTTGGTTACAACAAAATGCGTGCCGCGCGCCTGCGGCATGAAGGAGGGAGATTTCTATGAATATCGTTGTATTGAGTGGTAGCCCGCGCAAGGGCGCCAATACCGACATTATGGTCGAGGCGTTTGCCGAGACCGCGCGCGAGGCCGGCCATACGGTCGAGGTCATCCGCGTTGCCAGCAAGAAAATCGCTGGTTGTCTGGGGTGTCAGTATTGCTTCGCCCACGAGGGCACTTGCGTGCAGAAGGATGACATGGCCGACGTGATTGAGTCGCTGAAAGGCGCCGATATGGTTGTCTTCGCTTCGCCTATCTACTGGTTTGATATCACTGCGCAGGAGAAGGCCGCCATCGACCGCCTGTACGCCTTCGGTGCTACGGGCTTCCCGTTCACCAAGACGGCCCTTTTACTCGATAGTCACAGCGAGGGCGTCTATGATGCGGCGATCGCTATGTACAAGTCAACCTGCGCGTACTGCAAGTGGGAGGACCAGGGCATTGTCACCATCAGCGGTATGACCGAGCGCGACAGCATGGCCTCCTCGCCCAAGCTGGAAGAGGTGCGAGAGCTCGCTCGCAAGCTCGTCTAAGGACAAGAAGAGCGCATGACAATCGGTGTTGGTGGAAATGCTTGCTGTCCTTGCCAAGAGAAATGCTGATTGCCATGCGCTGTTGCCCTTGTGGACAATCTCGACGTGCTAGGAGACCTTTTCGCTCAGGAACTCCCTGAATGCGGGGATGTCGAAGCCGACGATGCCACGTCCACGTTCCCCGATAACGCCGTCCTCGAGGAGGCGGCGTTTGTATTGGCTTGCGTAGTTGCTGGCGACGCCCATGCGTTTGGCTATCTCCGAGACCCTGCTGGGGCCAGAATCGGGCAGCATTGCGAGCAAAAACTCAATGTCTTTATCGGAAAGCTCCCGATAGGTCGTTTCGAGAATTCGATCGCGCAGCTCCATACGGGCAAGCAGAGAACCCTGCTGGACATCAGGTGCGCTGATTTTGGGCGAGTTCTCCGAAACATCCCATGTGCGATATCCGACGAGCTGCATCATATAGGGAAATCCGTCGACGGCCTTCACGGCATCCTCGAGCGCTTCTGGCGTGATTGAGCGGCCTCCGGCCTCAACGGTTTTGCGGAATGCGTTTGCGATTTCAACGTCAGTGATTCGTCCTAACTGATGATATTGGGAACGCCTGAGGAACGAGACGGAATCGTTACGCAGCAACGCCGATACCTTGTAGGGCAGTCCTGCCATGAGTAGGGCAACTTTTTTACCTTCGCGTACAAAGTGCTGGTAAACAGAGGCAAATTGAAGCATTTCTTCGAGATCGACGGTGACTTCATCGATGGTGATGAGAAGTCCGATGTCATGTTTTTCGAGTTGCTTAAAGATGCCATTCATACGTGTGCGCCAGTTGCCCTGGGACTCTTGAGCATATGTCCAATCGAGGCCCACTGGACCAATTTGAACACCGTTTATGCGCGCGTGAGGCTGTGAGAGGTAGCTATCTGCGGCTTCTTTGGTTCGCTCGATAATATCTTCGAGCATGCCTGGCATGGCGGAGACATTTGCTGCGATCCAGTCGTGTTCAAGTGCCGTTTCTGAAAGGAGCGAGAGAAGCGCCGTTTTGCCCGTTCCCCTTGCGCCCGTAAAAATGGTCGACAGGTTGGGATCTCCCGGGCCATTGATAAAGCCACGGTTGATGTCACGCAGGATATGCTCGCGACCCGCTAGAAAGGGAGGGACACTTCCAAATGTTGGGGTAAAGGGGTTCTTGCTGTACTCCATGGTAGCTCCTTTGCAAGTTTTGCTAATTTTTGCAACTTTTGCTAACTTTTGCAAGTTTTGCTAACGGCTTAACATGCCTTGTGCCGTGGGATTGCAGGAGTGAAAAACGGGGAGTTCTATTATTTCGACTACGTTGCAACGAGCGGGGCCCGGAGCGCGATGTTGCTGCGCTCCGGGCCCCGCTGCTTTGTAAACCCATGACGGTTTGGCTACCGCCGTCCTAGTCAAACAAGCTCGGCATGTCGTTTTCCTTCATGAGGGCACCGGCAGAAGGCAGGCTCTGCGCGGTGAACTTCTCAGCCGAGACGCCGGCGCCAAGAATCTCTTCGGTCGTGCCGACGGTGGTGACCGAGCGGCCCTTCTTGGCCGTGAAGGCCTGGACGCCCTGCGTGTTGGTGGTCGTCTTGGTCTTGAGCAGCGACGTGTTGAAGTTCATCAAACGATAGTCGCTCGAGACCAGCGCGATGTCACGATCTTCCTTGAGCACCTGGGCATACAGCAGCTTGCTGCCACCGTAGATGGCGTTCTTGAGGCGCTTGCGGTTGGTCTTGGTAACGTATCCGGCAAGCGCGACACGCACCACGCGGCCGTTCTCAAAGACGAACAGTACGTCGGCCTTGTAGTCCTCGGGGTCGATGACCCAGATGACGCTCTCGTCGGGTTCCATCTCAAGATCGGTCGGAAGGTACGAGCCCAGCTGGGCCGACTTGGTGTCCTCAAATGCCGCAACCTTGCACTTGTATACCTGGCTTTTGTTGGTAAAGACCAGCAATTCGTGGGTGTTGGAGGATGGGAACTCGATAAAGGGTTTGTCGCCGTCCTTGTACTTGAGCGTGGTCGCCTTCTTGAGCACGCGGTCCGTCATCTTCTTAAGGTAGCCATCGCACGAGAGCATGATGGTGACCGGGTACTCCTCGACCTCGGGCTCCAAGCTTACTTCGATAACCTCATGGGGCTCGATCCTGCCCGTGCGGCGCGGCATCACGTACTTTTTGTTGACTGCGGCCAGCTCGTCGCTGATGACCTTCTTGATGTTGTCCTCGCTGGAGAGAATCTCCCCAAGCTCGGCAATCTCACCCTCGAGCTTGGCAATGTCCTTTGTGCGGTTGAGGATGTACTCCTCGTTGATGTTGCGGAGCTTGAGCTCGGCAACAAACTCTGCCTGGGTTTCGTCGATGTCGAAGCCGCGCATAAGGTTGGGCACGACCTCGGCCTCGAGTTTGGTGCCGCGGATGATGGCGATGGCCTTGTCGATATCGAGTAGAATCGCCTCGAGGCCGTGCAGCAGGTGCAGGCGCTCGGACTTTTTGCCCAGGTCAAAGTTAATGCGGCGACGCGTGGACTCAATACGCCACTTGACCCACTCGTGCAGGATCTGGCGCACGCCCATAACGCGGGGGTAGCCGTCGACCAGCACGTTAAAGTTGCACGAGAACGAATCCTGCAGCGTGGTCGAGCGATAGAGCTTGGCCATGAGCTTGTCGGGGTCGACGCCGCGCTTAAGGTCGATAGCGATGCGCAGACCCGAAAGGTCGGTCTCGTCGCGAATGTCTGCGATCTCTTTGACCTTGCCCTCTTTGGAGAGCTTGACGATGCGCTCGATGATGACATCGGTCTTGGTGGTGTAGGGAATCTCGTAGACCTCGATGATGCGCTCTTCGGGAATCCAGCGCCAGCGGGAGCGGATCTGGAAGCTGCCAAGGCCGGTCTCGACGATCTTCTCCATTTCCTCGCGGCGGTAGATGATCTCGCCGCCGGTCGAGAAGTCGGGCATGGGCATGTACTCGAGTAGATCGCAGTCGGGATCCTGCAGGTAGTGCATGGTGGCGGTGCAGACCTCGTTGAGGTTGAAGCCGCAGATGTCGGACGCCATGGCGACGCCGATGCCCTTGTTGGCCGAGACGAGGATGTTGGGGAACGTGGTGGGCAGCAGGCGCGGCTCCTTCATGGCGCCGTCGTAGCTGTCGACGAAGTCGACCGGGTCCTTGTCGATGTCCTTGAAGATCTCGGCGCTGATGGGGGAGAGCTTGGCCTCGGTATAACGCGAGGCGGCGTAGCTCAGGTCGCCCGAATAATACTTGCCAAAGTTGCCCTTCGACTCCACGAAGGGGGCAAGCAGCGCTTCGTTACCCGTCGCCAGGCGCACCATCGTCTCGTAGATCGCGGCGTCGCCGTGCGGGTTGAGCTTCATGGTCTGGCCCACGATGTTGGCGCTCTTCTGGCGCTCGCCCTTGAGCAGACCCATCTTGTACATGGTGTAGAGCAGCTTGCGGTGCGAGGGCTTAAAGCCGTCGATCTCGGGGAATGCACGCGAGACGTTGACGCTCATGGCGTAGGGCATGTAGTTGACCTCGAGCGTCTGCGTAATCGGCTGGTCGGTGACCTCTGAGTGCAGGCCGATGACGTTCTCGGCGTTGACCTGCTTTTTCTTTGGCTGGTTCTTCGTCTTCTTCTTTGCCACGATTTCCTCTTGAACTTCTTATGGGCCGTCGTTATCGATTTGCTGCTACTGCAGGTCCAGCTGGTCCAGGTATTCCTTGCCGTGCTCGGAGATGTGACGCTTGCGGCCCGCCTCGTCGTTGCCCAGCAACAGGTTGAACATGGTTTCCATTTTGGTGACGTCCTCGGGCTCCACCTTGATCAGGCGACGTGTCTCGGGGTTCATGGTGGTGAGCCACATCATGTCCGGATCGTTCTCACCAAGACCCTTGGAGCGGTTGATGGAGCACTTCTGGTCGCCAATCTCTTTAAGGATGCCGTTCTTCTCGAGCTCGGTGTAGGCAAAGTAGGTCTTCTCTTTGCAGTTGATCTCGTAGAGCGGCGACTCGGCGATATACACATAGCCCTCGTCGATAAGCGTGGGCACCAGACGGTAGAGCATGGTGAGCACGAGCGTGCGGATGTGGTACCCGTCGACGTCGGCGTCCGTACAGATGATGACCTTGTTCCAGTTGAGGTTGTCCAGGTCAAAGGCGCCAAGGTTCTTGATGCGCTTGTCTTTGATCTCCACGCCGCAGCCCAGCACGCGCATGAGGTCCATGATGATGTCGGACTTAAAGATGCGCGGATAGTCCTCCTTCAGGCAGTTGAGGATCTTACCGCGGACGGGCATAACACCCTGGAACTCGGCATCGCGCGACGTGCGAATGGCGCCTGCTGCCGAGTCGCCCTCTACGATGTAGATCTCGCGACGGCTCTTGTCCTTGGAGCGGCAGTCGATGAACTTCTGCACGCGGTTGGCCATGTCGGTCTTCTGCTGCAGGTTGGTCTTGATGCTCTGACGCGTCTTCTCGGCGTTCTCGCGCGAGCGCTTGTTGATGAGCACCTGCTCCATGATCTTGTTGGCGGCGTCTTTGTTCTCGATCAAGTAGGTCGAGAGGCGCTCCTTAAAGAAGGCCGTCATAGCCTGCTGGATAAAGCGGTTATTGATGGCCTTCTTAGTCTGGTTCTCGTAGGACGTCTGGGTGGAGAAGCAGTTGGTCACCAGCACCAGGCAGTCCTGGACGTCCTGCCATTTGATGCCGCTCTCGTTTTTGTTGTACTTGCCCTGTTGCTTGATGTAGGCATCGATGGCGCTGGTCAGAGCGCTGCGGGCCGCCTTCTCGGGAGAGCCGCCGTTCTCGAGCCATGACGAGTTGTGGTAGTACTCCTGCATCATGAAGGTGCGCGAGAAGCACATGCATGCGGTGATCTTTACGTTGTAGTCGGGCAGGTCCTCGCGGTCGCGACCGCGGCGATCGGCCTCGATAAAGAAAGGCTCGGTAAGGTAGTCGGTACCGACCTTCTCGAGCACGTAGTCCTCGATGCCCTTGGGATAGCAAAAATCCTCTTCGGAAAACTCGCCATCGTCGCCCTCGATGCGCAGGCGGAAGGTCACGTTGGCGTTGACCACGGCCTGACGGCGCATGGTCTCGCGATACCAATCGTGGGGAATGCTAATCGAGGTAAAGACCTCAAGATCGGGGCGCCACTTGATGGTGGTGCCGGTGCGGTTCTCGTCGCTGGGCTCGATCTCGAGTGCCTTCTTCTTGGCGCCGACGACTTTGCCCTTCTTAAAGTGTAAGGAGTACTTGTTGCCGTCGCGCCAGACGGTGACGTCCATGTACTCGGAAGCATACTGAGTCGCGCAGGAGCCCAAGCCGTTGGTGCCGAGCGAGAAGTCGTAGTCGCCGCCCTGGTTGTTGTTATACTTGCCGCCGGCGTAGAGCTCGCAAAAGACGAGCTCCCAGTTAAAGCGCTTCTCGGAAGGGTTCCAGTCGAGTGGGCAGCCGCGGCCATTGTCCTCTACCTGAATGGAGCCATCGCGAAAGGCGGTAAGGGTGATGAGCTTGCCGTAGCCCTGGCGTGCCTCGTCAACGGCGTTGGACAGGATCTCGAAGGCGGCATGCGCGCAACCGTCGAGTCCGTCCGAGCCAAAGATGACGGCAGGGCGCAGGCGTACGCGCTCCTCGTCCTTGAGCTGGCGGATACTGTCGTTACCATAGTTTGCGGTGTTTTTTGCCATACTCGCTCTCTCGGTGCTCCTTTGCTGCGTTTAAGTCATATAGATAGTCAAGGTAGCATAGCCCAGCCCATAGGCGATTCCACCTAACACGAAATCCATCGAACAATCGTTCGGAGTCTGATGGAGATTCGTTTACTCGGACAAAACCGAGTCGGTTCTGTCCGAGTAAGTTTGAAGGCGGCTGGAGGCGCCCTACCTTGTTTGCGGATGGATCGAATCGAACATTGGGACAGACGTCTCGTTTTATGGGCCACGGGCGTGCGTGTGCGAGTCCCTTTGGCCCATAAGGAACGCTGGCGGGTCGTTATTTGGGCCACGGGTCACTTCGCCGGCGCTGCTTCTTGCCATACGCTCATAGTGGAAGCCGATGCCACGGAGTCGACTTGGGACTCGGACAACGGATGAGCTGTAAGCCGAAAGGAGCGGTGAGGATGATGAAGCCCATGACGAAGAAGCTGCTGTTAGGAATTCCCACCGTGACGCTTTCGGCCGTGCTGGCTTGCACGCTTGCCGGTTGCGGCGGAAATGCGCCGAGTGGCTCGGCTGGCAGCTCGGGCAGCGGCAGTGCTCCCGTAGAGAAGAAGGCCTATGAGTCGCAGACGGTCGAGGTGGCTGGCATAACCTATGAGTCGGTGGCTCACGGTACGTTCTATCGCGGCGACGCTAAGCTGCAGGACGGCTTTTACCTGCACATCAAGATCACCAACAACAATGCAAAGAACAGGACGTTTGACTTCTTTAACGTGCACGCTGCCCAGGGCGATCTTGAGGCAGGCGACCCGTTGTTTACTTCCGGCAAGGCGGCCGTGCTCGACTACGTTGCAAGCGAGGCTCCCGATGAGCTTCATGAGGGCATCGATCTTTCCAAGAGGCCAGATATCGGTCCGGGCGAGACTGTTGAGTACGTGTATTTCTGGGCACCCAAGACGGCGTACTACGGGCCCATCACTGTCGAGTTCGTAGACGCTAACGCCCCCGCCAAGAATCATGAGGCCATGCACTTTGACACCACGGGATGCGAGACCAAGGAGTTCAAGGCGGCCGGCGGCGTGGCCGATTCTGGTGACGCGGCCAGTATGACCGGCATCGATTGCGCATCGTACAGTATCGAGGCCGCCGATGGGTACACGTTGGATTCGTCCAACGAAGAGCACGAAAAGGCAAACTTCTTCCACGACGAGACTGGAGGACGCCTGAACATCAGCATCTTCCCGCGCTCGCCGGAGGAAGAGGTTGCAAGCCTAGAGCAGGTCTACGAAGGCAAGGAGACAACAACCGACCAGGTCGAGTACAACGGCATAACGTGGCTGCGCTTTACCGGTCCCGACAACGGCCATACACTGTTTGCGACGGCTCCCGCAACGGGTGAAACCGTCCGCGTGTCGATCGGCTGGAAGATCGACTGGGATGCCGCCGTGCCCATGACGGAGGCACTGAAGCTCAAGTAACGCCGCGATTCTTACGTCAGGCGACTCAGGGCTGGCTCCGAGTTATCGGGGCCAGCCCTTTTTGGTGCTCGATGAGCCGAGTCGGCGTCTCTCGCAAAAGTAACTAGGAGCTAGCGAGGCCTATCCGAATTGACCTCATCGGCGGTGTCGTTTTCGAGCGCCGTGCGGCGGGCGCTGTAGGCGACAAGGCCGGCACCAGCTGCGGCGAGTGCTGCAGCGGCTGCCATGAGGGGAGCGTTGGCATCGCCCGTGCCCGCAAGCGCGCCCGCTTTTCCGGAGCGCTTGTTATTGCTGTGATTCTTGCCGCTGCCAGATCCACTGCCGCCTCTGGAGCTGCTTCCGCCGGAGCCACCTCCACTCGTGCCGCCATCGCCGTCGACCGTCATCGGGGCGTCGTGAAGTCCTGTCGTATCCGCGCTGCCGCATACGCCGACCTGAACTTCTGAGCGCTCGCATGCCGCGTCGGGCACATGAAGCTCGTGCAGCACGGCACCCAGCGCCGAGTTTGCACCCGGTCGAATTTCCTCGAGCGTTACGGGATCGAGCGCCACCAGATTACGCGCCTTCGCATACAGCGTTACGCGTTTGCCCACTTCGTCGCTCCAACTCTCGGGGATGGCGAAGCTCATGCGAAACTGTGCCGTGCAACCCGGTGCCAGCACGGCGTTGCCGTTGTCGGCTACCAGCGGGTGCATTGCAAAACGTGCGCCCAGCGTCTCGAGCGCGTACTTCACGTGTGCCATGTCGTTGGCCGAAGCGTCCTCGGCAAGCTCTGGATCGTAGATCGAAACCATGCGTGCGTTCACTCCGAATCCGATGGATGCGCTGGAGAACGGCTGGTTGGAGCCCTCTCGGTACAGATCGATCGTGCCGGCGGTGAGCAGCGTGTTGCCGTCGTTTCGCACCGTGACCATGAAGGATTCGCCTGCTGCTCCGGGCACCACCGCGCCCGAGGTAGCAACGGCGCCCGTCGGAGTGGCACACGCCACCAAGGGCACTTCGATGCCGTGTAGTTCTGCCTCGCTCTTCTCCGCGCTCACAATGTGCGTGGCGAGCGCGGAGAGCATGCCCCCCGACGTCAAAAATGTCGTTATCTGATCGACGGGATGGTCCAGCTCGCACATCACGAACGGCTCCGTAAACAGATCACCTGCCAAGGTGCTGGCGAAGATGCGGAAGTGCTTGCCCATCACTGCTACTGGGTTGCCTTCTTCGTCGTAGGTTTGCCCCACCTTGCCATCGGTGTTCTCTACATAGAGCACGCACCTGCCGTTGTTGCTTACGCTAAACGATGCCGGGCCACAGCCCGCGGAGCCCACGGGCTGCGTTGCAAATGCCGATGCGCCTCGTGCCCAAGTAATATGCTGCAGCTGCTCGTTGACGGTAGCCAAAAAGCCCGTGTGTTGCGGCCACGGCACCGCGTGGGGTACTGCCGCATCTGGCGACATAACGCCCCAGCCCGCAATGGACTGGCCGATCACGGCGTACGATGCGCAGCCGCAACCGTCTGCAGTCTCGTATGCAACGGGCACCACCATTTTGCCGTTGATATTCTCGGGCGTGCCCAGCTCGATGCTCGACGGTGCCTGCGGAAAGCGGAGGACCTGACGGAACGTGAGACTGTCGCCCGAAACGTCCGACCACAGGGTAAAGCACTCCAGCGCAACCTCGGCCTCGCTGCCGAGTGCCTTTTCTGCGGTGGCTCCGCGGCGGTGGAGGTAGGCGCCCGACAGGCGCCCGTCGACTAGCGTCTTGCCCACCGTGATGCGTGGGCACTGCAGGCAATGGTAGCCATCCTCCTGAAGGCGGCCGCGCGAGATGCTGCGCCATGACGTATGCGATATCACGCGAACTCCGTCGTTGCTTATGCGCAGGCGCACAACGGACAGTATGCCGGATGTGCTCGCCGTATCGAAAAGGGTGTTGTCACCGGCGGGGCGCTCGCCCGAGACCAGCAGCACGTAGGCGTCCTGGTTTCTCCTCCCGTCTGTATATTCCACCACGTCGAAGTCGTAATCGAATATGCCGTTGCGCTCCACGTCGCCCTCGCCAAACCCAAGGGAGAAGTCCACGGGCGTGGGAGCGGACCACGTGCCGTTCGTTTTTGTATGCACCACCAGGCGCGAGCGACCGTTCTCGCCGTAGCGCACCGAGGCGATACGGAACAAGCACTCCACGCCGGCGATTATCGCCAGCTTCATGTGGGCTTCGCTGAGCACGCCAGCAAACAGCACGTTGTCGCTCGAGGGCCTGATGCCGCCACGCTCGTCCTCCGATACACCAGCAGAATTGGCGTTGGGGTCCGCAGCGGCGTCCCTCGCCTGCCCGATATAGGTGTACTTATACATCGGCGCGGCGTTTTCGTCGTTCTCTATCAGTGCGTGGACGAAATGTTCGACCTGTCCCGTGTCGTCGCTTTCTGCATCCGCCTCGAGCTCAATGCGCGTGACCGACCGGTCCCAATCGCGTACGGTAGGCGCGACATTCCTTGCAGTGGCCTTAACCTCGGCGCGTGCGAGCAGCTCGGCGTTGGTGACGATGGTGGCCGATGCGATAAATTGCGGCACACCACCCGCCTCGGCGTTGCCGGCCGAGCCGAAACAGGCATCCAGCGTGTAAGGCGCATCTCCGCCCAATGCGAGCTCAGAGCGCTGGAGCACATACTGGTTGCCATTGTTCACCGACATATTCCACGAATCGAGGAGTGTGGGCCACGACCCCGACCAAGCCTTGGTGGTCCACTTGAACATTACGAACTGGAGTATCACATCGACATCGACATCTGCACCTACGCGCAGCCGCGGAAGCTGGTGTCCATCTGCCTTCTCGTACCCAATGAACAGCGTGAGGGATGCGGCACCGCGCACGGCAGACGAAGCGACGCCTGCAACGCCGGCGCCAAAGGTGACGGCAAGCCCGATCTGGATGGTGAACGAGCCCGACGTGTTTGAATAGTCGAGCGAAATGTTTTTAAAAAACGCCGCGCCGCTGCCGTGCGTGTGGGCACCCACAGCGAGCGCCAGCTTCGCCAGCACCCAAGGGTTGACGTTTAGGAAAAATGGCACCGGTCCTAGGGTAAACTGTTCGGTCCAATTGAGGTCGGTTCTTACCTGGAAGAGGGCCTTAATATTGCCCTATGCGGGGTCGTTGTTGTTACCCCAGGTTTTGCCCACCCAATCGTAGGCGAGCGAGCCGTACAGCTGTGTGGCGATATCCATCGTGAACAGCGGCGTGCAATGGTGGCGAAGGAGCTTGGTGTTTCTTGGATCGGTGCCCGAACCAGCACTCATACTCTTGTACTGATTCCACTTCCCCTCCATCTCGTCGAGGTAGCGGTTTGCCTGCTTGGCGCCCGACTCGCGCGGTGACTTCTTCCAGTATTCCGGATCAGGGTTGCCCGAATCGTTCATATAGCTGGCTGGTTTGTATCCTCCGCCAAACAGCACGTATCCAGCAAACGAGAAATCGAACAGAATGGGGAACGAGGGCATCCAACAGGTGAACTTGTTGCCGCCGATGCCGGGAAACGCCGCTGGGAAATCAAACGGAGTGATCTCTTGGTCCATAGTGGTGGGAATGATGGTGGTCGAGCCCGATTCCGACTTTGCGGCCGGCGCGGTGACAACGGCCATAGGGGATGAGAGCGTGTAGGTTTTGCCCTGATAGTCGAGGACAAAGCGCAGCTTGCACCCTTCTTCCAGAAGGCCCGATGCCGCATCGAGGAACTTGTCTTCGAGTGTGAACGTTGCCAGATTATCCGAACCCGATGCGCTGGCCTTGATCTGACCGATCTGCGTGACGGTTTCGGGCGAGCTGCCCGCGGCAGGCGTCACTTTGTTGATGCGCAGCGTTGCCTGTCCACCCTGTGGCAGATGTGCCTGCACGGTAAAGGCGTGCGTATCGGGCTGCTCGTTTGCCGTGTCGTTCTTCGGCAATGCCATGAACGTGGCTTCAGCGTATTGGATGTCCCATTCGTCGAATGTGAGCTGGCGAAAGTACGGCTCGCCGTCGGAAAGCGGACGCGTGGGCGCGGTTATGGCGGTGCCGCCCTGGATACGCGCAAGGGGAATCTCGAGATCGCGGTAGCCCGCCATGCTAATGGAGATGCCGCCGTTAAAGTCGTACGCGTCGAGAAGCGTCGCCTCGTCTACGTAGCCTTCCGAAAGCGGCGCGACCTCAAAGATGGCCGTGCCTTCGTCATCGGTCGTGGCGGTGAGCTGCTTGCCTGCGGCATAGCGCGACGTGAGCGTGACCTGCGCTCCCTTGATGGGCATATTCTTGTTGGCGACGTCGACCACGACCACACCAAACATGGTGCGCGAGAGAACGAGCACCCTGAAGGGGTCTTTTTCGTCGGCATAGGCTTCGGTGGGCGCGAACGGCAGCAGGAAGGCATTTTCGCTTCCCGGCACGCGAGGCAACATGATGCTCGCTAGCGAGGACGCTCCGGCAACAAGTAACGAACGGCGATCAAGCATCTTGGGCTCCCATCCCGCAAATATCGGTGGAAATAATCCAATTTTGCGAGAAGGCGCCCCGTGGCGGTAGTGCCGTTCAAGGGTCAAAATGTCCAATTTGAGCGCGCGAAAGCGTCAGGCCTCCGGAGTGCTTTCGATACGCCGGTCAGCCCGGTCGCTAACGCAACATATGCGCGACCAGCTCGGCGCGCGTGCCGATGCCAAGCTTTGCATATACGCCGGATAGGCGGTTTTTAACAGTGCCCGGCGACACGCCCATATGGCGTGCGATTTCGGCGTTGGTCCACCCACGACAGGCGAGCATGGCCATGGTGAACTCTGTGGTCGTTAAATCGTCGGCAACGTCCTCGCCCGAATCGGGGTTGTGGATGCGCCGCCAGCCGTAGCTGAATCGATACGTAATCTCGATGATGCGTGCGAAATCGTCGGGGTATTGCGATTTTAGGCATGCCTCGATGAGTCCCTGCAAAAGGCCATGGTGTTCGCCGATGAGTTCGATAAGGCCGTCGGGGCGCGCAATGTCCCAAGCGGCGCCAAAGTGCGCTTTTGCGGCGTCGACGTCTTTGAGACTCATACAGGCCATCGAGGCCGACAAGTGCAGGAATAGCTCCGAGATGGGGTAGCTTCCCTGTTTCATAATCAGGGCGTTTTCCGCCATGCCCAGGCTGCGGCCGTATTCGCCGCGCAGATACAACGCGTGCGCCATCACGTAGCTGGCGAACAGGCGCAGGCCTTCGGGCAGATGCGCCGCAAGCGGATAAAACTCTTCGGCAGAATACGGGGAAGGCAAGTGCAACAGGACGCTCGCGGCGGAGGCGAACAGGATATGCGTGGCGTGAGCGGCGGGCGACTCCTCGTCAGTTGGCGTATCGAGGATGCCCGTAAGGCACCGGCGGGCGTCGGCGATACGGTTGAGCGACAGGCTGGCGTATCCGCAGATAAAGCATGCGGAATAGCGCAGTGCGGGATCGGTGGCGTCAAAATAGGGGCGTGCTGTCTCGGCGGCGAGTGTGGCCTGTCCGCGAAAGTACAGCGCTTCTGCCGTGGCGATGGTGCGTGAATCGGGGTCGGAAATGCCTGCAACCGCAGCGTCAATCTGCCCCGGCACAAAGGCAGTGCACATCAACGGCATGGGAATGCGCGGGTAGCCATCGCAGTCCATCTTCCATCTCCCAACAGCTGGCAACAATAGCAGCAATTGTACTCCTGTTGCTCGGGACCCCTTTCGTTTTACTGTTCGGTTAACGCTGCGGATCGTTTTGGAAGGCTTACGAGCATGGTGGTCCCGTTCTCGGAACTTGCTTCGACCTCTACCGTGCCACCGTGAAGTGCTGCAATCTCCCAAACAAGCGCTAGCCCGAGTCCTGCGCCGCCGTATGCCCTGCTGCGGGATTTGTCTAGACGAAAGAACGGCTGGAAGATGCTCTCTCGGTACTGCTTGGGTATTCCCGGGCCCTCATCTTTGACTCGCAGGAGCACGTGGTTGTCGCTGTCGCTGATGGAGACGTTGACAGTCGAGCTGGGGCGGCTGTAATGGATGGCATTTTCGACCAGGTTAAACACCAGCCGATAGAGGAGCGTGTCGCTCCCGATTACTAAAGCGTCTCCAGCACAATTGAGGGCTATGCCCTTATTTTCGGCAAGTAGCGCAAGGTCGGTGAGGACCTCTTCGGACAAGGGACCAAGTTCCACATCGTCCTCGCAAGGAACGCTGCGGAGCTCACTCATCTCGAGCAATACCTTGGCCATTCGAGACATGCGCTCGGTTTGTTCTTGTAGCAGGCCGAGCAGCTCGGCCGTTTCGGGTTGCAAACCGGGGTGCTCGGAGATGAATAGTTCAATCTGTGCTTGCATAAGGGCGAGCGGGGTGCGCAGCTCGTGTGCGGCGTTGCCGGTAAACTGACGCTGTGCAGAGAACCCTTCGCCAAGACGGGCGATCATGTCGTTGAAAGAGGCGCTGCATCGTTGTAGCTCGGTGGATACATCTTCACTGAGTCTGATTTCGCTTAGGTTGTCAGGCTGCACGCGCTCCACCTGGGCGGCAAAATCCCGTAGCGGCTTGAGCGCGTGGCCGCTCACAAAGTATGCCAGCACGCCGCCAAGGAGTGTGACTCCAGCCGTGATGTACCAGGCTGTCGCGCCAAAAGATTCCTGTGCGTCGTTTACGACGATCGTGACCTCGTCATCGGGGGTCGCTTTCGTTGGGTCGAATGCCTGGGGCGAATCTTCGCCGGTTGCGTTAAGGGCCGAGATGTCACTGCCGATGGCATCCATGTAGCGCATGCCCGTATAGCCGACCAGGCAGTTCGTCAGCACGCATGCCGCACACGTGAGCAGTGCCGTCATAATCGTTATGCGCCATTGCAGCGAAAGCCTTTTCATTCGCTATCCTCCATAACGTAGCCCTCTCCAATCCGATTGCGAATCGGGTCGTATCCCAATGCGCCACGCAGCTTTTTGCGGAGTGACGAGATATGAACGCGGGCTGCGTTGCTAAAGCTGTTCACGCTGCTATCCCAAACGTGCTCGATAAGCTCCTCTTGACTTACCGGACGCCCCTGATGAAGCATCAGGTATTCCAAGATTCCCGTTTCCTTGCGCGTAAGAGATAAAGCCTCGCTGTCCACGGAAGCGATGCGCGCCTTGGTGTCAAAGCGGAGCTTTCCGCAGGTTAAAACTATGTCGCTTTGTGTAAAGCGTCTGAGGGTAAGGCTGCGAATCCTTGCCGCAAGCTCGTCCAGATGGAACGGCTTGGTGAGGTAATCGTTGGCGCCGGCATCGAGTCCGGCGACTTTATCGGATACTCCGCCACGTGCGGACAGAATCAGTACCTTGGTCTCGCAGTCAGTTTTCCTAAGTTCCCTGAGTACGGTCATGCCGTCGATACGGGGAAGGTTGAGGTCGAGTACCACGAGGTCGAAGGCCTCAACGTCCAGTAGGTCGAGCGCCTCCTGTCCGTCGTGACAGCAGTCGACGCTGTACGCCAAGTTTCGCAAGCTGCGCGCGATTGCATCGCACAGCGCCCGCTCGTCCTCGACGATCATAATTCGCATAACAGTCTCCTTGCACATTTCAAATCGCGCTTAACACGGATTTTATAGTCGATATGGTCCAATGGTCGCGTAACGAAAGGAGTGGTCGAGTTGTTCAAAGCGGTAAAACCCGTGGTACAGGTCGCTTTGTTGATCGTCGGAATTACCATGGTGTGCTTTGGCGTTATGCGTGGCGAGGCGGATGCCGTGCTGGCCAAAGCGATTAGGCTGTGCTTGGAGTGTATCGGAATTGGATAAAAGAGAAAACACTGCGTCGCATGTTTTGGCCCGATTTCGCGGATTCATTCAGGCGGCGGCGACGCTCATCACCAACATTCACCTGCCAAACTTTGCCAAAGGAAGCATCTATCAGGGCGCGGGAAAAACAGTCTGCGTACCTGGACTTAATTGCTATTCGTGCCCCGCGGCATCGGGTGCGTGCCCCATCGGGTCGTTCCAGTCGGTGGTGGGTTCATCCAAGTTCAACTTTTCTTACTACGTCACCGGTACGCTCATTTTGCTCGGCGTGCTGCTGGGACGCTTTGTATGCGGCTTTCTGTGCCCGTTTGGCTGGCTGCAGGAGCTGCTTCACAAGATTCCCGGCAAAAAGTTCTCCACGAAAAAGCTCAAGCCGCTCACGTACGTCAAGTACGTCGTGCTGCTGTTTGCCGTGGTGCTGCTGCCTGTCTTGGTGGTTAACGACGTGGGCATGGGCGACCCGTTCTTTTGTAAGTACATCTGTCCGCAGGGTGTGCTCGAGGGCGCCATTCCGCTGGCCATTGCCAATGCCGGCATTCGATCTGCGCTGGGCCAACTCTTTACCTGGAAACTCGTCGTTCTCATTGCCGTGGTAGTGCTGAGCGTTTTGTTCTATCGCCCCTTCTGCAAATGGATTTGCCCGCTCGGCGCATTCTATGCGCTCATGAATAAGGTATCCCTACTGGGGATCCGGGTCGACGCGTGCAAATGCGTCTCGTGCGGCAAGTGCTCAAAGGTTTGTCAGATGGACGTCGATGTGGTCCGCGCACCCAATCATGCCGAATGTATCCGGTGCGGAAAGTGCATCGGTGCCTGTCCCGTCGATGCCATCAGCTATCGCTACGGTCTGGATGTGTCGGCAGAAAAACTCCCTCTGACCGCTGATGAAAAGTAAAACAAGCTTCGACAAAACGGAGGAATGACCATGAAGCTTTCTAAGATTGCGGCCCTGTTTATGGTGCCGGTATTGGCCTTGTGCCTTGTGGCATGTTCGGCGCCCGGTGGCAATGCGAGCGAATCTGCGAGCTCCGATTCTAAGATTGCAGAACTCACTGCGCAGAAGCCGACCAATGCCGACGAGGCCGCCGAGCTGTATGCGAAGCTCATGAAAAAGGAGAACGATATCCTTTCGAGTGATAACGCGCTGTGGGAAAAGGTATTCAATGCGGCAAATAAAGAATCGGCAATGATTGAGGACGGTAGCAATTACGGCGATTTCCTGCTCAAGACCATCGACGGTGCCAAGGATGAGTTCACGGCGGATGAGCTCAAGACGCTCAAAGCCGGTGCACAGCAGATCAAGGAGATCGAGGACAAGCTCGAGAGCTTGGAGAAGGAGTTCCCCGGCTGTGGAAGCACGCCGAGCGAAGGCGAGAGCGTCGACGCTTCGGCCGCTGGCATGACGGCTGGTGCCAATGCTTCGAGCGAGGCGACGAAGTTCCCCAGCTTTACGGGCAAGGACCTGGATGGCAACGACGTGAGCAGCGACGAGCTGTTCTCTAAGAACAAGGTCACCGTCATGAACTTCTGGTTCACCACGTGCAAGCCGTGCGTGGGCGAGCTGGGCGATCTTGAGAAACTGAATAAGGAGCTTGCCGAGAAGGGCGGCCAGGTCGTGGGCGTCAACTCCTTTACGCTCGATGGCAACAAGGGCGAGATTGCAGATGCCAAGGACGTGCTGAGCAAGAAGGGCGTGACATATAAGAACATCTGGTTCAAGTCGGATAGCGAGGCCGGTAAGTTCACGTCAAATCTGTTCTCGTTCCCGACAACGTATGTCATAGATCAGAATGGCAACATCGTAGGGGATCCAATCGTGGGAGCCATCAGCTCCGCTGAGCAGCGCGCAGCGCTCAACAAGCTTATTGACCAGGCGATTGCGAATAGCGAGCAGTAGAAAACGCGTAAAGCATAGCGATGATCGTGCGCCGCTGTGCGAAGTAGTCCGCTACCTTTCAAGATAAGCTCCGTCATATAGAGGTCCCGCTCGGGACCTCTTCTTTTGGGCGCCGTCCCGTTCGCTTTTTGGCGCGCTTCATTACATTCCTCATTGGCGCTGGTAAAAAATGGGGATAGAGTAGGACAAACGCGTCGAATACGAACGGCGGAGGAGAGCGGGCAGGGTGCCCGCGCGGGAGAGGTTGCCGTCCATGCTGGAGCTCAAAGGAATTTGCAAAAGGTACGTCACGCAGTCGTTTACGCAGGTGGCGCTCGACAGCGTGAGCCTGGCTTTTCGCGATAACGAGTTCGTGGCCATTCTGGGACCTTCGGGGTCGGGTAAAACCACGATGCTCAACGTTATCGGTGGGCTTGATCATTTCGATTCCGGCGACCTGCTCATCGATGGCATTTCAACCAAGGACTTTCGCGATCGCGATTGGGATGCCTATCGCAACAACCGCATCGGCTTTGTGTTCCAGAGCTATAACCTCATTCCACATCAGACCATTTTGGAAAACGTGGAGCTGGCGCTCACGCTCACGGGCGTGGGGCATGCCGAGCGCCGCCAGCGTGCGCGCGAGGCGTTGGAGAAAGTCGGCCTGGGCGAGCACGTTAACAAGCGTCCGAGTCAGCTGTCGGGCGGGCAGATGCAGCGCGTGGCCATTGCCCGCGCCCTGATCAACGACCCCGAGATTGTGCTGGCAGACGAGCCGACCGGCGCCTTGGATTCAACGACATCCGTACAGGTCATGGACTTGCTTAAGGACGTGGCGCGCGACCGCCTGGTCATCATGGTCACGCATAATCCCGAGCTGGCGTACCAATATGCCACGCGCATCGTCAACCTGGCGGATGGCAAGATCACCGACGATTCCGATCCTTTCGATGTCGCTGACGTCACGCGCCGCGAGGCCAAGCCTACGCGCAAAACCTCGATGAGCTTTGTGACGGCGCTGGGGCTTTCTGCCCGAAACCTTATGACAAAGAAGGGTCGTACGGCCATGACTGCCTTTGCGGGCTCGATTGGCATTATCGGTATCGCGGCGATTCTGGCGCTGTCCAACGGCGTAAACGGCTACATCAAAAAGGTCGAGGAGGATACGCTCTCGAGTTACCCGCTTACGATTTCCAAGCAGGACTACGACCTGTCGTCCATGATGGGCGGACGGGGGGCTGCGGATGGTGACTCGCCTGAAAACGCGGATTCGTCCGACGACAGTGCCGGCGGCAAGGCTAAGGGAACCGATAAGATCCCTGTGGTCACGGCCGTAAAAGATATGTTTGCAAGTGTTAAGTCCAACGACATGACGAGCTTTAAGGCATGGCTCGATGCCGGTGGCGATGGCATCGATAAAGAAGTCAATGCCATCCAGTACGGCTACGGTGTATCGCCGGTAGTCTATCGTGCCGGCAAGGGAGACGAGAAGCCTGTCCGGCTGGTGCCCAATGCCATGACCGAGGCCATGAGCGGCGGCGCGAGTTCGGCGGCGACGGTGAACATGGATTCCATGGGAACCTCGGTCTTCAACGAAATGATTGACGATCAGAGTCTGCTCGACAGCCAGTACGATGTCGTTGCCGGTCATTGGCCCACGTCCGCCAACGAAGCCGTGATGGTGCTTTCGAGCCGTGGCACGGTGGGCGATTACACGCTCTACAGCATCGGCGCGCTGGATATCAATGAACTCAACGATCTGGTTGACAGCGCTATGACGGCTGACGGTGGGGTCGAAACGCCCGAGACCGGCACCGACTTTACCTACGACGATGCGCTGTCTACCACGTTTAAGGTGCTGTCGCCGGCCGATGCGTATCGCAAAAACGAAGAGACCGGCATGTGGACCGATATGTCTGGCGACACCGACTTTATGGCCGACAAGGTTGCCGACGGTATCGACGTGCACATTGTGGGCGTGGTGCGACCCAACGAGACGGCCAACGCAAGCGCGTTGTCCCCGGGCATTGCCTATACGCATGCACTGACTCGCCAGCTTATGGAGCGCGCCGCCGATTCGCAGATCGTGCAAGAGCAGCTTGCCCACCCCGAGACGGATGTCTTTACGGGCAAGTCTTTCGATGAGCTGCAAGGCGAGGCAAAACAGGGCGTGGATCTGGGCAGTATGTTCAGCGTGGACGAGGCGGCGCTCAAGAGCGCGTTCTCGTTCGATACGTCTGCGCTCTCGGGTATTGCCGGTGGTATTGACCTGTCGGGCCTTGACTTGTCCGGGCTGGACATTGACCTTTCGGGCGTAGGGAAGGATATCGACTTCAGCGACATCATGGCCAAAGCACCGACCCCAGATTTCTCGGGCATCTTTGACGGTTTGGAGCTCACGCCCGAGCAAATGCAGCAGGTGGGAACGCTTGCCAACCAACTGTTTGAGGGCTTTTTGCAGTCTGATCAGTTTAAGGCGCTGTCGCCCGAAGATCTTAAGGACGCGTCGAAGCTCGCCGCTGCGTTCTCGACGTATCTTGAGAGTGATGCGGCAGCTCAGCAAATCCTGGCCCAGCTCAAGGCCCTCGGCGGCGATGCCCTGTCCGAGCGCCTGCAGCAGGCGATGACCGACTATGTGCAAAAGCAGCTGGCTCCGTATCTGCAGCAGGCTATGGATCAGGTGATGCAGACAATTAGCGAGCAGATTGCGACAACGGTGTCAGCTCAGCTCAAGGCGGGCGCGGCGGGGCTCATGGGCCAGATGGCGATGCAGATGTCTTCGAGTTTTGCCAACCTGGCGAGCGCTATGCGTGTGGATGCGAGTGCCTTTGCTCGCGCCATCCATTTCAACATGGACGCCGAGGACCTGAGCTCGCTCATGATGAGTTATGCCAAGGCGTCAAAGCTCACCTACGACAATAATCTGACCACGTTGGGCTATGCGGATGAGGCGGACCCCATCTCGGTCAAGATGTTCCCGCGTGACTTTGAGGCCAAGGAGCGCGTGCTCGATCACATCGATGTGTACAACAAGCAGGTCAAAGCCGCCGGCCACGATGAACAGGCAATCTCGTACACCGACTTTATGGGCATCATCATGGGCTCGGTGACCGATATCGTGAACACCATCAGCTTGGTGCTCATCGCATTCGTGAGTATCAGTTTGGTGGTGAGCTCCATCATGATCGGCATCATCACCTACATCAGCGTGCTGGAGCGCAAAAAGGAGATTGGCATCCTGCGCGCGATCGGCGCGTCAAAGCGCAACGTGGCCAACGTATTCAATGCCGAGACCTTTATCGAAGGTCTCATTGCCGGCGTCTTTGCCATTGTCGTCGTGGTGGCTGTGAGCTTTCCGGTTAATGCCTGGGCGCTTGCGGCCAAGCAGGTACCCAATCTGATGAGCCTGCCCGTTCAAGACGCGCTGATGCTCATTGCAATTTCGGTGCTGCTGACGGTCGTTGCCGGTCTGCTGCCCGCCCGCAGTGCATCCAAGAAGGATCCCGTGGAGGCCCTGCGCTCCGAATAATGCGACAAAGGGGTAGTTCCTTTGTCGCATTGAGCGGCATGTAAATCGAGATCTAATACTTTTCCCGAGAAGTGAACGAGTCAAAATGGACCCCCGAAGCATCGACACTTTTGAGATGCAATTTCCTGCGGTTTTGCCAGTCAAATCCTGCGGGTTTGATGCCTAAAAATGTCGATGCTTCGGGGGTCAAAATACAGCCGTTCACTTCTCGGGAAAAGTATTAGACCTCGAAATATAGACGGCGTTTGCGAGCGGCAATTAGGGCGTAGGCTGCTAGTCCTCCTTTGCAGAGAGCATGAGGCGAATTTCCGGATGGGTGTACTCGTCGAACTCTTCTTTGGGCTCGGTGTCAAAGGTGTAGTACGACCTGATGGATTCGTCCTCTGTCTTGATGCTGATTTCTTCATATAGGGAGCCGGCCAAAAAAGCCTGCTTAAAATCATCCGACAGGCTGCATGGCGTGAGCAGGTCCGGCGTGGCAACGGAAATGTCCAGCCCATTGAGCGGGGCACAGAGCGTCGCGATGTCCTGCTCGGTGCGGGCGAGGTTGTCTGCAAGGCTTGCCTCGGGGTCGATCTGACTGGTGTAATCGACATCCGTGAGCATGCCGTCTGCATCAAAAGAAAGGTAGACATAGGCTGCTTGAGCGCCAAGGTCATTGTCGCGCAGATAGCCGATAATGCGGTAGCCGTAGTCGTGATACGACTCGTATGGGTCGTCTGCCGCGACGCGTTCACACACGGGCTCCAGGGCATCTTGCGCGATGGCGAGCTGCTCGGCGGCTGCAGTCTTTCTCGCCTGAAGCTCGTTATTTCCCTGGACAAACTGCGGGATGTAGACGCCAATCAGCACAATGGCGGGCACCACTGCGAGAGCTATGACCTGCTTCTTGACGCTTGGAATCGTCACGCCGTATGCGTTTGCCATGGCCTCGGCATTGCTCGAGGTCTCGGCTAGCACGTCTGCCGCGGTGGCAACTGCCCCTACGGCGCCGGCGACCTCCGCGGCGCCGCCCAGATTGCGCGCGAGATCGTTATCACTGTTCTTGAGCAGGCGGCCGACAGCTTGCGTGGCGAGCACGCCGGCGACCTCCGCGGAGCGGTCTTTGTTGGTTTGGGCTACCGCAAGCCTGCTCTGCAGCTCCTTCCACTGTTTGCCCTGCATTCCAAAGCGCGGCGCAAGAGCGCAATAGCAAAAGACGACGAGTTCGATTACGGTGAGTGCGATGGCGGTATATATGCCCGCGGGTTGGAATTCCTTTTGGTGGAACGCGATATCGTTGATCATTTGGAGCGGCAGCATGAGCAGACATGCTACGAACGACATGACGAGTGCGGTCGCTGCGATCTTGGGGTATGTGCAGTACCGCTGGATGCGTTTCTTCTCTTGTTCGGTGAGCTGCTGCATGGGGGCCTCGACTCTCATCGTTTTTGGGCGATGCGCACACGCTCTTTAGTATAAATGAGTGGAGGGTGTCTGTTATTCAAACATGGTGCCAACGGCGTGGTGCTGGTGGTTGTCGTGATCATGAACGTTGTTTTTGGAACATGAAGCCGCCGTCATGGGGCAAATGACGCGCAAGGGGGCTGCCCTGCTGTGGGATAGCCTCTCACTGTTTGTGGGCGCCAGCAAATCGAAGGTGAATGGTTTTCCGAGAAGTGAACGACCTATTCTGGACCCCTGAAGCATTTGCACTTTTGGATGCAAAAACCGCATGATTTGAGCGACAAAACCGCAGGAAATGGCTCTCTAAAAGTGTCGATGCCTCGGGGGTCCGATTTCACTCGTTCACTTCGCGGAAAACCATTCACCTTCGTTACGTGAGGCGACGGATGGAAGGGTGATTATCGTCAAGCTGCTACCTCTGCCTTGTGAATCATCTGGAGCACAAGGCATAATGCATGTGACAAAGGGGGGTTTCCTTTGTCACGTTCGTTGATATGAGAGAAGAGTAGATGATCCTTTCGCTGGCCCCTATGGAGGGGATTACCGGGCATGTGTTCCGTCGCGTGCATGCGGAGTGCTTCGGCGCGCTCGATTGTTATTACACGCCGTTTTTGCCGCCGCCGCGGGTGGGCAATCGCTTTGGCGGCAAGGCCTTTAAAGAGATCGACCCTGCTAATAACCAGGGACTTAACGTGGTGCCCCAGCTGATGTCCAAGAATGCGGACGAGTTTGTGTGGGCGGCACAGGTGCTTGCCGATATGGGCTATCGCGAGGTCAACCTCAACTTGGGTTGCCCTTCGGGAACGGTTGTCGCCAAGGGCAAGGGCTCGGGTTTCTTGCGCAATCTCGACGAGCTCGAGGTGTTCTTGAGCGATGTGTGCGAGCGGTCGCCGTTGCCGGTATCGGTAAAGACCAGGCTGGGGCTGGAGAGTGATGACGAATACGAGCGCGTGCTCGAACTGTATTGCCGCATGCCGCTGGCAGAGCTGATTGTGCACCCGCGCGTGCAAAAGGACCGCTATACGGGCTCACCGCGCAAGGAGTTTTATGGCGAGACGCTGGAGCGGGCGCCGTTTCCGGTCGCCTATAACGGCGACATTTTCGATCTTGAGGATATGGATGCGCTGGTGGAGGCCTATCCCGGCACGCGCCATGTGATGCTGGGACGCGGCTTGCTCGCGAATCCCGCACTCGCTCGCATGGTCAAGGGCGGACCTGCTGCAACGGCTGCTGAGCTGCAGCGCTTCCACGACACACTGTTTGCAGCTTATGCGGACGAGATTGGCGGCAATGCGGTCTTTCGCATGAAGGAGTGGTGGTTCTACGCCAAATGCGCCTTCGCCGATCCTGCTACCGTTCACAAGCTCGTACGCAAGACTAAAAAGGTCGACGAATACCGCGCCGCTGTCGAGCGCGTCTTTCGCGAGCAGCCACTTGCGCCCATAGCCCGCTTCCACGGCTAGTTAGTCATCGGGGACGTTCGTTAACGACTAGCCATTTAAGAACGTCCCCGATGATTATGTTGGAAAAGCTGTACGTCAGCATCCAAAGATGTCGAAAAATGTCGACTTTGGATGCTGACGTACATGTTTGCGCCGCATGGGTTTGTGCGTTGGGGCGGGCCGACCGCAATAGCACGTTAGAGCAGGTTCTTCTGTATCCACGCGATGATGTCGCCCGACTCGTAGAGCGGCGCGCCGTCAATGAACAGACAGGGAACCTGACGCTTGCCGCCGACGGCGATAAGCGTCTGCTCGGCATCGGAGTCGGTCGAGATATTGCGCTCGGGGATGGTCACGCCGTTATCGGCCAGGAAGCGCTTGACCTTTATGCAATACGGGCAGCCGGTCATAACGTACAGCTCGAGCTCGTGATCAGTAGCCATGGGTCTCCAATCGGTTGAGGTTTCGATTGAGATACCCAAAGCCGCCGCGGTCTATGCGCGAGCCGGGGGCGACTCGATGGCCTGAACCAAAAACGCCGTGGCCCCGGTGCCGCAGGGCTTGTCGTAGTAGTCAACAAAGCGCTGATCGGCAAGGTAGCCGTGGGCGAGGCCTAGGTACGCTTCGTCTTGGGGCTCGCGTCCCCAGTTGAGGCTAATCCAACGACGATGCATTGCGACAAGCTTGCGGGCTTCGTTACTCTTTGGATTGCCGTCGCCCATGGCAATCGAGAGCTGGCCCAAAATCGCGCGCTCGAGTTCTTTCATGTCGTTCCATGTCTCGGGATCCATATCCAGCAGTGCTTCGTTTGCGGCGTCGATCGCCTCGTCGCCATAGCGCGCCCGCGCCTCGGCACCGTAGCGCTCCTCGTTTTCCTGCACGGTGCGCCAACGCTCCAGTTGCGGCAGCACGGCACCCATGAGCGAGACGGTTTCGTCGAGCGACATACCGGTGCTTTGTGCCAGCCGCGGGGCACAATCCTCAATCATCGCCTCCATGGTGGTGTCATAGGTGTACTTGCCGTGGTCGTAGCACCACTTGCAGTAATGATCGGTCGTGGCGCCCGTGGCGTCGGTGCCGCAGTCGTCGGGCGTGAGTATCATGCCGCAGCTCTGGCAATAGTGCTCGGGCATTTCGAGCAGGTGCGACAGCGGCTCTCCGGTTACGGCGGCAATGAGCTTCATCATGTCGATGCCCGGTGTGACCTCGCCTCGTTCCCAACGGCTGACGGCTTGGCGTGTGACGAAGAGCTTGGCGGCGAGCTGCTCCTGGGTAAGGTGATGGGCGCGACGGACGGCGATGAGCTTTTCTGCAAAGGCCATAGCGGCTCCTTTCTGCTGGTTGATGGCTTAAGCATACGCGGCAGCAGGTGCCCTTCCAAGCAACCGTTGGTTGCACGACGGGGACCGCGGCGAAGAATTGCGCGCAACGGCCCACACCTCCATGCCGTACAATGACCGGCATGGAACCTATTGCACACATACATACCGACCTGCCGCAGAAGTTCGGCATTCCGCGCAACAGCTTTTTGGCGCCCCATCTGCAGGGGCGCATCGTCTTTGAGCCGGAATTTGCCTCCAATGCGGCGGTTGAGGGCCTGGACTCCTTCTCTCACCTGTGGCTGCTCTGGCGCTTTGAAAACGGAACGCCCGGCGGCACGGCGGAAGACATCGCCGTCGATGCCAAGACGCAGGACAGGTCCGGCACCAACGCCAAGTGGTCGAAGACCGTGCGTCCGCCGCGCTTGGGTGGAGCCGAGCGCGTGGGCGTATTTGCCACACGCAGCCCGTTTCGCCCTAATCCCATCGGTCTCACCTGCGTCAAGCTCGATCGTGTCGAGCTTGCCGACGACGGTCCCATCATCCATGTGCTGGGAGCGGACCTGCGCGACGGCACGCCCATCTACGACATTAAGCCCTACATTCCGTTTGCGGACTGCCACCCGGATGCAACGGGCGGCTGGATTGAGGATGCTCCGTGGCAAGAGCTCGATGTTGAGTTTCCACATGCGCTGCAGGATATGGTCTCGCCCGCAAAGCTCCCCGGCTTGGTCGAGGTCCTTCGCCAAGACCCGCGCCGCGCAGGCAGCAAGCACGAGCCAAACCGCGTCTATCATCTGGCTTTCGCCGGGCTCGACATATCTTTTACGGTTGATGGAACCAGGTTGACGGTAATCGCCGTCAACGACGCGCGGGACTAGCCGGCCATTCGCCGGCGCCCGCCAAATTCAACGCCAAACCCTCATGACAAAATCGCCCACGCTGGTGGACAATAACGCCTACCGAAACAATCCGCTTTGCACGGGAGCTCAGCATGAAATACGACTTTACTTCGCTTATCGACCGCCACGGCATGGACGCCATCGCCGTTGACTCCTGGGGTGAGATCCCTGGCATGGCTCCGAACGCACCCGATGAGGGCTTCGATCGCATCCCCATGTGGGTGGCGGACATGAACTTTGCCACGGTGCCCACGGTCCAGGAGCACATCATTCAGCGCGCCCAGCATCCCATGTTTGGCTATTTCGATCCGCGCGACGAGTACTTCGACCGCATCATCGAATGGCAGAGCCGCCGCAATGGCGTTAAGGGCCTGCTTCCTGAGCATATCGGCTACGAAAACGGCGTGCTGGGCGGCGTCGTGTCGACATTGCGCGCATATGTTCAGCCAGGCGATGCGGTGCTGGTTCACAGCCCCACCTACATCGGCTTTACCAAGTCCATCGAAGCCGCGGGCTATCGTATTGTCCACAGCCCGCTTAAGCTCGACGACCAGGGCGTGTGGCGTATGGACTTTGAGGACATGGAGCGCAAGCTCGCCCAAAACCACATCCATGCTGCGGTGTTCTGCTCGCCGCACAATCCCTGCGGCCGCGTATGGGAGCGCGACGAGATCGAACGTGCCATGGACATCTATCGCCAGCACGATTGTGTGGTGATCTCGGATGAGATTTGGTCCGATATCATCCTGCCGGGCCACAAGCATATCCCGACGCAGTCGGTGAGCGAGGATGCCCGCATGCGCACGGTCGCCCTCTATGCGCCGAGCAAGACGTTTAACCTGGCTGGCCTGGTCGGAAGCTACCACATCATCTATAACGAGACGCTGCACGACCGCGTGTGCGCCGTGTCCAATAAGACCCACTACAACGAGATGAATGTCCTTTCGATGCACGCGCTTATCGGCGCCTACCAGCCGCAGGGCTACGAGTGGCTCGATGAGCTCAACGAGGTCATCGAGGGCAACATTAGCTACTTCTGCGATTACGTGGACGAGCATTTTGAGGGCGTGTCCTATTCGCGCCCGCAGGGCACCTATATGGTGTTCCTGGACTGCACGGAGTGGTGTCGCGTGCATGGGCGCGATATTCAGTGGCTGCTCGACGAGGGCGCGCGTGTGGGCGTGGGCTATCAGGACGGCCGTCCGTTCCACGGGCCTTGCCACATTCGCGTGAATCTAGCACTGCCGCTTTCGCGTGTAAGGGAAGCATGCGAGCGCCTGGACCGCTACGTTTTTGGGGTATAGGGGGCGCTCGATTCGAGTGCTGCCCCATGTGCCCACGCCGTCAAAATGCGTGGGCACATGGGGCGCAGAGGGTAGCGAGCGCGTTTTCCGCATTCGCTACTTTTCATGAATCTGCTTGCCGCAAAGATGTTCAATCGAAATCTCGTAGAGCTGGACGCCCTTTATGTCTTTGGCGATCTCCTCCTCGACTTCTTCGGCAGAAGGGTAGTACTTAAGCGCGAGCTGACGGACTTTGTCCTCGATAAACGCGGGCGCTTCATCTACCAGGCGACAACGACCAAAGACAACGGTACTCATAACGTAGGGAGCCCAGTCGCCGTCCTTGTACCACTCGTTGCCGTAAACGGTAAAGCAGACTTTATCATCATGCCTGAGTGAATCGACCTTGTGGCCAGCCTTGGCGCCATGGAAATAAATCTTGTCGTGCTCGGCGTCAAAGAAGTAGTTGACGGGAATGGCGTACGGGTAGCCATCGTCGCCGTTGACGGCAAAGACGCCGCGCTTGCAGGTAGCGAGCAGTTCGCGCGCTTTCTCGTCGGTGATGGCGCGCTTCTTTCGACGTAAGGGCCTAAACATCGTTGGCTTCCTTTCTACTGCGCATGGTGGTTGAGCACAAACTATAGCGAAACAGCCCCGTTTTTCTTGATACAGGCGAGTATGTTTTTGAGCTTGCTAAAGTCGAGCGGTTTGGGCAGATGGGCGTTCATGCCGGCGTCGTGTGCCGCCTTGGCGTCTTCGGCAAAGGCGTTGGCGGTGAGCGCGATGATGGGGATGTCGGCCGCATCGGCCTTTTCGCTCAGGCGGATCGCCCGGGTTGCCTCGTAGCCGTCCATGCCCGGCATCATGATGTCCATCAGGATTGCATCGAAGCTGCCGGCGGGACGACCAACATATAGATCGACCGTTTCGTTGCCGTCGGCGGCGCGAGTCACGACGATGCCTTCGCTTTCGAGCAGAGCTTGGGCAATCTCGGCATTGAGTTCGTTATCTTCTGCCAAAAGGACGTTCATGCCGGCGAGCGAGCAGCTGCTTACCTGCGTGTCTGCACATTCTTTTATCTGAGGGTTCTTGTCGATATCGAGCGGAATCCGGACGTCAAACGTACTCCCCACGCCAACCTCACTCGAAATCTCAATCGTGCCGCCCATCATATCGATGAGCGATTTGACGATAGACATGCCAATGCCGGTTCCTTGGAACTTGCTGCGCGCATCGTCGCCTTCCTGGGCAAACGGCTCGTAAATGTGTGCCAAAAACTCGGATGTCATACCAATGCCGGTATCCGAGACGCTAAAGCAAAACACGGCGTGCTCGTCGTCGACCGGTTTGATGGTCGATGAGAACGTGACGGTGCCTCCGTGCTTGTTGTACTTGATGCTGTTGTCGAGCAGGTTGACAAGGATCTGCCGAATATGGGTGGGGCTGCCGATCATATATTGGTCGACAGCGTAGGGCTTGCTGGTGTCGAGCATGGTTATGCCGCGGTCCGATGCGCGGAGCTTGCACAGTACGAGCGCATTGTCGCACAGCTCTTTAAGGTTGAATGATTCGTGCTCGAGCGTCACTTTGCGCTCCTCGATCCTGCCCATCTCGAGGATGTCGTTAATCAGTGACAGCAGGTGATTGGCGGCAACGCGCGCCTTGGCGCGGCTTTCGCGGGCGACCTGCATGTCGCCTTCTCTCAATTCCTCAATTTCGATAAGGCCCAGGATGCCGTTGAGCGGTGTGCGGATGTCGTGGCTCATGTGCGTGAGGAAAGCGGTTTTGGCGGCGTTGGCGGCATCGGCTTTCTGCCGTTCCTCCTGTGCGCGGTAAAGCGACCAGACAAGGATGACGATGCCGGTGAACAAAATGCAGATGACGACTGCCGCAATGACGATGCGGTTGCGGTAGAGAAGTCGGAACGCATCCGATTCTTGCGCCGAGTACGATGTGGGGAAATAGCTGTTTGCAGAGAGCGATTCACCTGCATTGACGATGCCCTTATTGATGATTCCCAGCAGCTCGGGCTTGCCGCGCGAAATTAAACACGATAGTTGCGCCGTGTTGGTGAGTTCCTGTGTTTCGAAATCCTCGATGTCGTAGATGTCGCGGAGAGTTTCCAGGCGCGTGCTGGGGACAATGATGCAACGTGCCTTCCCCTCATTGAGGGCTTTGAGCACCTCGCCGTCATTCGAATACTCGGTTACCGTTGCGTTCGGAAAGAGACTTTCGAGCTCAAAACGGTTAACGATTGTGCTCTTTGTACAAGCGATGTTCTTAAGGTCGCTGTTCAGGTTTTTGCCACTGTGAATGGCGGTCAGCGAAACCGTTCCCATCGAGTTTGACTGGATGACCCCTGTCTGCTCGGCGAGCCAGTAGTCGCGAAACAACGGCAGGGCGACATCGATGGTTCCGTTGGAAAGGGCTTTGATCATTTGCTTGTTGTTCGAGAGTGCGATTGTTTTGACCGTAATGTCAAACTTGTCGTGCAACGTCGTTGCAAGCGAGGCGAGCGACCCTTCCATCTCGCCGTCGTCATTTTGCGTACAGTAGGGAAGTTGGTTTTTAAGATAGCCGAGCGTGACGGTATTGCCGTTTTCTTTGAGCCAGGTGGTCTCGGTGCCGGTGAGCGATGACGAGCCACTGTTTTGGGTCGAGTAACTCGATTTGACTTCCTCGTTATAGCGCGGGTTATCGCGGGCGATGGTCGTCATGGCGGCGTTGATGTCGTTCATCAGGTCAGGGCGGCTTTTAGGAACGGCAAAATAGTAGTCGCTCGAGCCTACGTAGAACATGGGTGACGCATCGGGCGACGAAATGGTGTCGTTCATGATGACGGCGTCGACCTCGCCGTCTGCAAGCGCCTCAAAGAGGGCGCTGCCGGTGTCGATTTCTTTATAGGTGCAGGTAACGTCTTCGTTGGCGAGCCACTGCTGGCCGACGATAGTTTGCATAACGCCAGAGTTGCAGCCGATGGTGAGGCCTTGGAGCGCCTGAGGGTCACCCTTGGCCAGATCGTCGCGGTCGGGCCTGGCGTAGATATAGTAGCGCTCGGTGCCCTCGGGATTTGAGGAAAAGAGCAGCTTCTGCTCGCGTTCTGCCGAATACGAGATGTTGGGCATGAGGTCGATTTCGCCTGCCTCGAGCATGTCCATAAGCTCGGAGAAGGTGCCGCTAACGTATTCGTATTGCCAGCCCTTTGTGTAATACGAGAGGGTCTGGAGGTACTCGTAGCCCCATCCCGAGAGGCGCTCGCCCGGCGTGCCTTCCTGGAAGCCTTTGTTGTTGACGAGCCAGCCAACGCGGACCGTCTTGACCTGCTGGTCGGAGTCGGCGGCAAAGGCGGGGGCAGGCATGACGGCGCTCAGCACGGTGAGTGCGGCAAGCGCGACAGCCAGGGTGCGGCGTAGGGCTAAGCGAAGGACGGCGGAAGGTTTCACATGAAATCCTATCGAGTTGAGACAGTTTCGCATAAGGATACCAGCTCAGCATGCTTAGTCGGCAGCTGAGCCGCTAAACGGTCCCGCCCGGCACTTGGGGACAGTCCCTTTCTGCCGGCACAAAAGGAACGTCCCCAACTGCCGGTTGTGGGACAATACCGAGCGAATGTGATTGGGCGTCTGGGAAAAGGGGTCGCGATGAACAAGTTGAGGACGCTTGCCGATGTTTTGCGCCAGGCTGGCTTTGCGCGCATCACGGGCCTGTTTCTCGTCTTCTATCTGCTGTGCTCGACGGCCGTCTGGCTGTCCGAGCCCACGACCCTTACGTTTGGCGATGGTCTCTGGTTTAGCTTTGAGACGGTCTCGACCATCGGCTTTGGCGATATCCCGGCCGAAACGCCGGTCGCCCGCGCTATTACCGTCGTCCTGAGCGTCATCAGCATCTTCTACATCGCCATGCTCACGGGTGTGGCGGTGAACTACTGCAATACGCTCATTAAACTGCGCCAAAAGGACACCATGGCGCGCTTTATGGACGATCTTGAGCATTTGGAAGAGCTCGATCGTGACGAGCTCGCTGACCTGTCGCGCCGCGTGCGCGAGTACCGTCGCCGGCAACGATAGAACGGGTGCCGCGCGTCACGACGAGGGGGATTGCATATGAACATCACGGTGTACCTGGGCGCGAGCGTCGGCAACGACCCGGCGTTTCTGCCTGCAGTGCGAGAGCTCGGCACGTGGATTGGCTCCAACGGCCACGCGCTGGTATACGGCGGCTCCAAGTCGGGCCTGATGGGCGCGCTTGCCGATAGCGTGCTCGAGGCGGGTGGACACGTGACGGGTGTTGAGCCGAGCTTTTTTATCGAGGCAGAGTTTCAACACGACGGTATTGACGACCTCATCGTGACGAGTGGCATGGCCGAGCGTAAGGCCAAGATGATCGAGCTCGGCGACGCGTTCATCGCTTTCCCGGGCGGTACGGGCACGCTCGAGGAGATTGCCGAGGTCATGTCCGCCGTGTCGTTGGGGCACTTGAGTGCGCCGTGCATCCTGTACAACCTCGGGGGCTACTACAACGATCTTAAGGCGCTGCTCGAGCACATGATTGATAAAGGGCTTTCGAGCCCGAGACGGCAGCACGGAATCTACTTTGCCGACGATTTGCGCGAGATTGCCTCGATTATCAACGGATAAGTCTTGAGCCTGCCCCACTATGACTCCCAATGGTGCCGTTTGCAGCGCAGACGGTTGGCTCGTTCGGGCAACGCTCGCTCTACAATAAAACGTATCCTTGTCGATTTTGACCGCGGGAGGACCCGATGGATAGCCTTGCAAAGCCCAAAAACCGAGCACTGTTTTTAGTTAGCGTTGCCGTGACCGGTGCGTTCGCAGGCGCCGCGGTCTGGCTGTTCTTTTTTGTGATGGAGCACGGCATTGATTATTTGTGGACCGAGGTCCCGCATATGCTGGGCGTCGCCTCGCCCGAGCTTGCCAGCGGCCCGTTTGGCTTTCTGCCGTACCCGTTTTTCGTCTGCTTACTGGGCGGCCTGTTAATCGGTCTGTACGAAAAGCTTACGGGCACCAAGACCGACGACCTCAACCAGGTGATGGCCAAGGTCAAACAAGACGGGCGCTACCCGTACGACAACCTGGGCAAGCTTTCGCTCGCGGCATTGCTGCCGCTGCTGTTTGGCGGAAGTATTGGACCGGAGGCCGGCTTGACCGGCGTTATCGCGGGTCTGTGCAGCTGGGTTGGCGACCGTATGCGTCGCTTTGGCGCCGAGTTTAGGGAGCTTACGCTGCTGGGTACCCAGGCCGCGTTGACGGCGCTCTTTACCGCGCCCGTCTTTGGCTTTGTGGCACCGCTTGCCGGTAGCGCCGACGGCGACGAGGGCTCTGCGTCCGACGAGATCACCATCAGGCTGCCCAAGGCGCAAAAGACCGTGGTTTACGGCATCGCGATTGCCGGCGGCCTGGGCACCTACCTGCTGCTCGGCCAGCTCATGGGCGGCGGCATGGGCATGCCCAGGTTCGAGTCCGCCGAGGTGGGCAGCCTGGAACTTGTCTGGCTCATTCCGCTGGCGTTGGTCGGCACCGTATGCGGTTGGCTGTACTTTGTCTCTGAGCATGCGAGCGAGGCCCTAGCGCACGCGATGGGGGAGCACCCTGTCGTTAAGGCAATGCTGGCCGGTCTAGCGCTCGCCATCTGCGGCACGGTCCTGCCCTACACCATGTTTGCCGGTGAGACCCAGGCCGATGTACTTATGGAGACCTACCTCACCATTCCCGCCGGCGTGCTTATCGCGACCGGTCTGGTCAAGGCCATGCTGACGCCCGCCCTTATCAACCTTGGCTGGCGCGGCGGCCATTTCTTCCCCGTCATCTTCTCGGGCGTAAGCCTGGGCTACGGCTTTGCCATTCTTACCGGCGCCGATCCGGTCTTTTGCGTCGCCGTCTGCACGGCCTCGACGATGGGCGCCGTTATGCGTCAGCCGGTCATGGTCGTGGGCCTGCTGCTCATGTGCTTCCCGCTCAAGGGGATTGTCTGCATGATCATCGCCGCCGTTATCGCCGCCGTCGTCCCGCTGCCCAAGCCGCTGCGCAAGTAGCACGGCAGCGCGCGGTCAGTACAAACATCTCAAGTCCGGTGCGGGCGCTGTGTCACGGATTTGCGGGTGGACTGGATTTCGTTCGGTATCGGCGCTACTTCCAAATTGCAAGCGCGGCGGTGCCCAGTACGATGAGGACGAGACCGATGGCGCTGCGGCGGGAGAGTTTTTCGTTGAATGCCAGGCGCGCAAATAGCACCGATACGACAATCGATAGTTTGTCGATCTGCACCACGACACTCACCTGGCCTGCAGCGATGGCATAGTAATAGAGCAGCCACGATGCTCCAGTCGCGATGCCCGATGTTGCGAGAAATGTGAGTTCGCGCCGGTCAACGTGTGCGACCTGCTCCAGTTTTCCCTTGGCTGCCACGATTGCCCATGCCATAACCAGTACCACGCAGGTGCGGATTGCCGTGGCCAGGTTTGACTCGACGCCTTCGATGCCGATCTTGGCGAGGACGGAGGTGAGTGCCGCGAACACGGCGGCGCCGAAGGCGTAAACGAGCCAGGTTCGGTCTTGCTGCTGCTCGGGTTCGGCGGACTGCTTCTTCTCGATCATTAAAAACGTGCCGAGGGTGATGACTGCGGTTCCCACGAGCTTAACCGCAAGGTTGCTCGTCTCGTCAAAAAGCGCGATGGCGACCAGCGCGGCGAGCACGGTGCTCATCTTGTCGACCGGTACGACCTTATTGACATTTCCGATGCTCAACGCCTTAAAGTAACAAATCCACGAAGCACCGGTAGCGAGTCCCGAGAGGACGAGAAAGAGCCAGGATCTGGGTTCGATGCTGCCAATGGTTCCAATGGATCCAGAAATGCCCGCCATTGCCCAGGCGAAAACGAGCACCACGCAGGTGCGAATGGCCGTCGCGACATCGGAGTCGGTCTGCTTGATGCCGCATTTGGCCAAGATGGATGTGATGCCGGCAAAGAATGCTGACGCAAATGCTGCGACAACCCACGACACGGGTGCGGTGCCTCCTTGGATAATGGGTTTATCCTGCGAGTTTTATGGACATGAGGATACCGTCCCACCATGAAGGTTTGATATGGCCGCGGCGAGACGGGGGCCATGTTCCGGGGAACCATTTGGTTAAGGCTCGAATTGAAGGTGAATGTTTTTCCGAGAAGTGAACGAGTAAATATGGACCCCTGGAGCATGCACACTTTTTTCGAATAATACCGCAGGATTTTAGGCAAAAACCGCAGGAATTAAGTCCTTAAAAATGTCGATGATACGGGGCGCTGATTTTACTCGTTCACTTCGCGGAAAACCATTCACCTTCAATATGCCGTCGGTCTTTCTTTGGTTGCCAAGAGCTAAACGGCATGCTTCGAAGGGCGGCGGCGTTGTTGCTGCTTCGTCTTATCTAGTAAATGAGGTGGCGTGCAGCCCAAGCCCTTTGGCTGTCGATTACAGGTCGCGTGCTCGATAAACCTTGGTGCTGACGGCGCAGCTGATTGCACATAGCGCGAGGGCAAGTGCGGCGATGCCTGCACACAGACAGCCCAGAACGGCAGGATCGGGATTCGCTCCGGCAATCGACATAAGCCAGTTGCTGATGGGGTTGGAGGAGCTCAACGTTGCCATGGTAAGACACCCGAGCATGGCAAACAGGCCAACGGATAGGCGCAGCGCCTCCATGTGTCCAGATCGAAAGAACAACGGCTGCGCCAAAAACACCATCATGAGGGAGATGAGCATCGATGCTGCCGAGGCGATTGCGATTTCAAAGACCGTCTGTCCCGTCGAAGGAATGCCCGCGCTGTTGAAGAGCGGGATGGCGACGATACTCAAAAGCGTAGCTGCACATGCCATGACGGCGGAGAAGACAATAACGCTCAGGTAACGGGCACAAATAATGTCTTTGCGCGAGAGGGGCAGCGTTGCCCGATAACGCTCCCATCCGTTTTGATTGTCGAAGCCGGCCAGCGAGCTCATGACCATGATGGGCGACATGGCACTGACCGCGCAGGCGCCGGCGCTCATGCCGGAATCGCCGTCCGATGCGTTGGCAAGGGTCAGCACGACGAATATGAACAAGCCGACACCCGCAATGCTTGGGGCAAGCGAGCGAACGATGGCGAGCTCGGACATAAAGGCGCGTTTCATTTCGAAGCCCCTTTCAGCATGAGGCGCAGATAGTCATCAATGGTTGCCCGATCGCAGGGAATCTCGGGAAAGGCCTCGAGCGCTTCGCGACGGTTGGGCACGAGCACGTCCACGCTGTAGGCGTGGTGGGCGGCACGGGTGCCTTCGACGCAAGCCATAAGCTCGGTGGCCTGCGCCTGGGTGCAGTGAGCGATGCCGGCGCGGTCGGTAATGTCCTCGCGCGGCAGGTCAAACACAATCGAACCGTTATCGATGCAGATGACGCGGTCGGCGGCGCGATCGAGGTCGGACGTAATGTGGCTCGAGAGCAGCACGCTGCGCTGGCCGTCGGAAACAAAGGCGAGCAGCTCATCCAGCAGTTCCTCGCGTGCCATGGGATCGAGGCCCGCGGTGGCTTCGTCCAAAACGAGCAGCTTGGCCTTGTGGCTGAGCGCGCAGGCAAGTTGCAGCTTCATGCCCATGCCGCGGGAGAGGTCCTTGACCTTTGTCTTGGGGTCGAGGACAAATCGGTCGATGAGGCTGGCGAAGGCGTCGTGGCTCCAGGTTGGGTACGCCGGGCTTACGAGTGCCTCAACTTCGGTCACCTTGAGTGTGGAAGGGAAGGGGCACGTGTCCAGGACAAGGCCGACGCGGGAGTGCAGGTGGCGTTGCGACTCATCGGGCGCGTCGGCGCCACAGCGCTGCCCAAACAGGTGCACCTCGCCGGCATCGAGCTTTATAAGCCCGAGCGCGGCGCGAATGGTCGTTGTCTTGCCGGCGCCGTTTGCGCCTACAAAGCCAACGATCTGGCCGGGCTCCACAGCGAGCGTGACGTCGCGTAGTGAAAAGCGGTCGCTCACACGGCGTGAGATACCTTTGAGTTCTAGCAAGTTTTGCATGGTATAGCCTTTCTTGCAGATGGCTACTGCATGGTTTCGGGGGCTACCAGGTCGAGCATCTCGTGCAGCTTGTCGCGCGTGACGCCCAGAGTTTCGGCTTGGCTTGCCGCTTTCGCAAGTAGCTCTTCGATATGGCAGAGCTGGTTTTCGCGCAAGAGCTCCTGGTTGCCCTCGGCGACAAAACAGCCCTTGCCCTGCACGGTGCAGATAAACCCGAGCTGCTCCAGGTCGGCGTAGGCGCGCTTGGTGGTGATGACGCTTACCCCAAGATCGCTCGCGAGTGCACGGATGCTGGGGAGTTTGGCTCCCGCAGCGAGCGTACCCGATAAGATCTGAGCTTTGACTTGCGAGGATATCTGTTCGTAGATGGGCTTATCGCTCGAATTGGATAGGATGATGTCCACAGCGGCTCCTTAGCTGTTGGGCTACACGTGTATATAACCGGTAAGCACAGTATATATACACTATGCACAGTTATGCAAGAGCTAAATGTGGAATAGCCCATCGGCACTGTGCTTGCTCCAAAACAATCTCAATCTGTAACACCTGGGCCCGTTTTGGGTCGCCTGCTGTTACAGATTGAGATGTTATTTGTCCGCCTGCCTATTTGTCTCAATCTGTAACAGTAAGAGTCGATTTGCGCGGCTAGATGTTACAGAACGAGACATTGGCTGCCTGCCTTTCCGTTTATCTCGATTTGTAACAGCTAGACCCAATTTGGGCGGTCAGGTGTTACAGATTGAGATTGTGTCGGCGGGCAGGTTTGTTTGTCTCAATCTGTAACAGATAGGGGGGCAAATAAGCTCTGCTGTTACAGATTGAGACAGTCTGCTGCAGAATACTTTCGATAACTAGCCGCTCACGTTCTGACTGATGTATTTGTCCTGATAGGCGCCCTAGAGCGGGATTTCGCGGCTACAATAGTGCGGTTACAACGACGTAATGCACTCAATGCAAGAAAGGATCCGCATGGCAAGCCTGTCGGATGAAATCTCGTCGCGCCGCACATTCGCGATCATCAGCCACCCGGACGCCGGTAAGACCACGCTTACCGAGAAGCTGCTGCTCTATACCGGCAGCATTCAGACCGCCGGCTCGGTCAAGGGCAAGAGCTCGGCCAAGCATGCCGTCTCGGACTGGATGGACATCGAGAAGGAGCGCGGCATTTCCGTTACCTCCTCGGTGCTGCAGTTCACCTACAACGGCGCCTGCGTCAACATCCTCGATACCCCCGGCCACCAGGACTTCTCGGAGGATACCTACCGTACCCTTATGGCCGCCGACGCCGCGGTCATGGTCATCGACGGCGCCAAGGGCGTCGAGGCCCAGACCAAAAAGCTCTTTAAGGTCTGCACGCTGCGCCACATTCCCATCTTCACCTTTGTGAACAAGCTCGACCACGAGGCTCGCGATCCGTTTGAGCTCATGGAAGAGATCGAGAACGTCCTGGGCATCAATACGTATCCCATGAACTGGCCGATCGGCAGCGGTCGCAACTTCCGCGGCGTGTTCGATCGCCAGGCCCGTCGCGTTATCGCCTTTGAGGGCGACGGCCATGCCAACGCCACCAAGAAGGTTGCCGAGGTCGAGGCCGAGCTGGGCGACCCCGCCATGGACGAGCTTATCGGCGAAGAGAACCATAAGAACCTGATGGACGACATCGAGCTGCTCGATGGCGCCGGCGACGAGCTCGACTTGGATGCCGTGGCCTGCGGCAAGCTGAGCCCGGCGTTCTTTGGCTCGGCGCTCACCAACTTTGGCGTGGAGCCCTTCCTCAAGGAGTTCTTGCGTCTGGCCCCGACGCCGCGCGCCTATACCGATACGCTCGCCAGCGAGCCGGTCGATCCCTGCCGCGACGACTTTAGCGGCTTTGTGTTTAAGATCCAGGCCAACATGGACAAGAACCACCGCGACCGCATCGCCTTTGTGCGCATTTGCTCGGGCAAGTTCGAGCGCGGCATGGACGCCTTCCACGTGCAGGGCAACCGCAAGCTCAAGCTTGCCACGGGTACCTCGATGATGGCCGATGACCGCGCCATCGTGGACGAGGCGTACGCGGGCGATATTGTGGGCCTGTTCGATCCGGGTATCTTTAGCATCGGCGACACCGTGTGCTCCGGCAAGCGCCACGTGCAGTATCCGCAGATCCCGACGTTTGCCCCCGAGATGTTCGCTCGCATTACTCAGGTCGATACGCTCAAGCGCAAGCAGTTCGTCAAGGGCATGGAGGAGCTTGCCCAGGAGGGAGCTATCCAGATCTTCCGCGAGCTGGGTGCCGGTATGGAGAGCGTCATCGTGGGCGTGGTCGGCGTGCTGCAGTTTGAGGTACTCGAGCGCCGCCTCAAGGCCGAGTACCGTGTTGAGGTTCGTCGCCAGCCGCTGCCCTATACGGACATCCGCTGGATCCAGAACGACCCCGACACCATCGATATCCCGGGCCTTTCGCTCACGCGCGACACCCTGCGCGTCGAGGACATGCGCGGCGGCAAGCTGCTGCTGTTCACGAGTCCGTGGAACGTGGATTGGGCAACCGATCACAACCCCGATCTTATCCTGTCGGAGTTTGGCAACGTAGCGTTTTAACGCATCGGCGCGGTGGCCCTGCGGGGCTGCCGCGCCGTTTGCTTGCCTGATGCCGTGTGAGCGGCTATCATACCCACCGTCGTCTCAAGACCGGGGCGTCCGAGCAGTTCGGGTCCGATATCCTGCTCGTTAAACCTAAAACCAAAGGAGTACATAATGATCAAGAAGGTCATGGAGGACTACAAGGTCCTGTTGCGGAGCATTCCCGCGGCAACGGTTTCGCTGTTTTTCGTGAGCGTCATCATGATGAACCTGCTGGCCAACAAAGAGCTCATCAGCCTGCCGTATCTGGCACTCGATTGCGGCTTTGTGGTGAGTTGGGTTTCGTTTTTGTGCCAGGACATGATCTGCAAACGCTTTGGCGCCAAGGCATCCATCAAAATCTCTATCCTCGCGCTGCTGGTCAACCTGGCCGTGAGCCTGTGCTTTTGGGCATGCTCGCTCACGCCCGGTATGTGGGGCGCCTACTACGACACGGGCATGATCGAGGTTAACACTGCCCTTAACGCTACCATCGGTGGCACCTGGTACGTGGTGCTGGGCTCTTCGCTGGCAATGCTCGTCTCTGCCGTGGTTAACTCCACGCTCAACCAGTCGCTCGGCCGCATGCTCAAAAAGAATAATTTTGCGAGCTTCGCCTTCCGTTCCTATGTGTCCACGGGTGTTGGCCAGTTTATCGACAACCTGGTCTTTGCCATTGTGGTGAGCCACACGTTCTTTGGTTGGACCTGGGTGCAGGTCCTTATGTGCTCGCTGACCGGCGCTGTCGCCGAGCTGCTGTGCGAGGTTTTCCTGAGCCCCGTGGGCTACAAGGTCGTGCGTGGCTGGGAGCGTGAGAATGTGGGCGCCGAGTACCTCGAGCGCCACGCAACCGCCTAAGGAGCAAGTATGCGGGTTTTGATCACGGGCGCTTCGGGCGGTATCGGAGCCGCGTGCGTGCAGCGCTTTTTGGACGAGGGCCACGAGGTCGTGGGCTTTGATTTGCTGCCGGCGGCGATCGAACACGAGCGCTACCGTCATCTGATCGTTGATGTCTGCGAGCCTGACTCGTTTCCAGGCGACCTTGAACCCCAGGTAATCGTGAACGCTGCCGGTACGCAGGATTCGGCCGATGACATCGCCGCCAACCTGTGTGGCACCATCAACGTGACCGAGCGTTACGCCTTTGTGGGGGAGGGGCTTGCCGCCAAGCCGGCGCCGGCTATCAAATCCGTGGTCAATGTGGGGTCGGCGAGCGGGCATACGGGATCGGAGTTTCCCGCCTATGCTGCCAGCAAGGGTGGCGTTATTGCCTACACCAAAAACCTTGCAAACCGCCTGGCACCGCAGGCCATCGCCAACAGTGTGGACCCGGGCGGCGTTATAACGCCGCTCAACCGTTGCGTGATGGAAGACGAACACCTGTGGAGCCAGATTATGGAGCTCACGCCGCTTAAACGCTGGGCCACCGCCCAAGAGATCGCCGAGTGGATCTACTTTGTGGGCGTGACCAACCGGTTTATGACCGGGCAGAGCCTGCTGATCGATGGCGGCGAGGCCGGCCGCACACAATTTATTTGGCCCGAATAGGAAACGCGCCCGGCGGAAAGCCGTCGGGCGCGTTTTTGATGTATCGATTTTTAGCCGAGGCAAGTCCAGTTGACGGGGGTCGAGCCGTGCTGTTCGAGTAGCCGATTGGCAGCGGAGAAGGGGCGCGATCCCATAAAAGCGGGGAGTTCTGCCGTGGCACGGTTTGCCGAAAGCGGCGAAGGGTGTGTGGAGGCCAGGCAGAACTTGCCGCTTTCCTTGCCTGCGCCGGTCGCGGCGAGCTTGCCCTCGACCATCTGCTGGGCAAAGCGGCCCCATGCCAAAAAGACGACCGGCTGGGGCAGCTGACAGCAGCGTTCGATAACGTAGTCGGTGAGCGTGCTCCAGCCCAGCTTGGCGTGCGAGTTGGCGGCGTGCTCGCGCACGGTGAGCGTCGTGTTGAGAAGCAGGACGCCCTGTTGTGCCCATGGGGTTAGGTCTCCCGTGGCGGGAATGGGGCAACCCAGATCGGCTTTGAGTTCTTTATAGATGTTGCGCAGGCTCGGCGGCAACTTGGTTTGCGTCGCGGGGACCGAGAACGACAGTCCCATGGCCTGGTTGGGTCCGTGATAGGGGTCTTGACCCAAGATGGCAACCTTGACCTGGTCGGCCGGGGTGTAGGCGAGGGCATTGAGGATGTCGTCTTGTGCCGGGTAGATGGTCTGCTCGGCACGCAAAAGGGCGATGCGCTCGAGCAGCTGGTTCGTAGTGTCGCGTACCTGCTGCGGCGCATCGCCCAACCAAGTTGCTATGTTGCGGTCGCGGGTTGCGGTGTCCATGGGGCTCCTTTATGGCAGATGCTCTGTTGGTATCTATTGTAAAGGCGCACCGGTTGCCTTTATGCCGCGGCTGCATAAGGACTGGGGTCTACGAGACGTGCTCGGGCGCTCCTGCCATACGAGCGTGTCCATGTGCGCGAAGGCGCGGGAGCTCGACGGTTGCCACCATGACGCCGGTGAGAATGAGGGCGGCGCCAAAGAAGGCGATGGGGCTCAGGACCTCGCCGACCAGGAAAAACGAGAAGACGGCAGAGCAGACCGGCTCGAGCGAGAAAGCGAAGCCGGTGGTCTCGGCAGGCACGTGGGGCTGCACGAGCGTCTGGGTGATAAAGCCGTAGGCAGAGCAGATGAGTGCGAGCGCGACGACAACGACGACCTCGCCCGGCGTGCTGGGAAGCGTAAAGCCGCCAAAGGTGCATGCGGCGATGCCCGAGAACAAGCCACCGAAGCCCAGCTGCCAAACGCCCAGGGCCAGCGGATCGACTTCTTCGACAAAGCGCTTGGCGACGATAATGTGGCTGGCATAGATAAAGGCCGAGAGCAGCATGATGATCGCGCCGGGATTCAGGCTGGTAAAGTCGGCGCCCGAGAGCAGCAGCATGCCGCAGGTGACGATGGCCGTGCCGATGAGCACCTTGCGCTCGGGGGCGCGGCGCAGCAGAGCCGCGTTGGCAAACGGCACGATCACGACCGTCAGGCTCTGCAAAAAGCCGGCGGTGGAGGCCGAGGTGAGGCTGGAGCCCAGACACATGCAGGTAAGCTCGGTTGCCATGATGGCGCCAATGATGGCGGAACGAATCATCACGTCGCGATTGATGCGCAGCGCGTGCTTGTGGAAGAGTAGCAGACAAGCTGCAAAGGCGATGATGCAGCGCAGCGCAACGATGCTCGTGGCGTTCATGCTGTCCATCCCGATCTTCATGAGGGGGTACGAAAAGCCCCATGCGACGGGAACAGAAAATGAGAGCGCGATTGCTTTTTTGCGATCCATGGGATTCCTTTTGTTACAGAACGGTTTCGTAAAAGGGATTCTGCTCCCAGATTTGGATGTAGTAAAGCGAATGTATCTTCAGTATGATTAAGAAATGCTAATGTTGGCGGGAAAAGCCCTGGCAAAACGTTTTATGGCTATCTTGATATGGAGGCACGATGGCATCGCGGTATCAGATTGTATGTATGGTGGTCGATTGCGGCAGCCTGAAACGTGCGGCCGACGAGTTGGGCTATACGCAAAGCGCGGTGAGTCAGGCCGTCAAGGCACTCGAGCGCGAGCTGGGCACCACGATTATCGAGCGCGGCAAGCAGGGCGTTTCGCTTACGCGCGACGGCAAACAGTATCTGCCGTATCTGCGTCAGATCGTAACGGCCGAGGCCGAGCTTGAGGGTAAGCGTCAGGAGTTGTTGGGGCTTTCATCGACCGACATTCGCATTGCGACGTTTACCAACGTGAGTCGTACCGTGCTGCCGCGTGTGATTCGCGACTTTGGAGCCCTGCATCCGGGCGTGCGCTTTACCCTCAAGCAGGGTGATTACACGCGCAACGCCCAGTGGGTGCACGATGGCGTGGTTGACTTTTGCTTTACGGCACGTGGGTTTACCGCAGGGCTCGAGAAGCGCGTAGTCTATCACGACGAGTTGGTGGCATTGTTGCCGACCGCGCATCCGCTGACGGCAAAGGAAAAGGTTACGCTCGCCGACCTGGCGTCCGAGCCGTTTGTGCTGCTGGATGAGGGCGAGCAGAGCCTGGTGCTCGATGCATTTGCGGCGCACGGGCTGTCGCCGCATGTGACGAGCGAGGTCACCGACGACTACACCATCATGGCGATGGTGGAGGAGGGCCTAGGCGTGAGCATGCTCTATCGCCGTACCGTCGAGGGCATGCGGGCCGATATTCACGTACGTCCCATCGTGCACGCTCCTTCGCGGGACGTGGTGGCGGCCTGGCGCAGCTGGGACACCATGCCTATCGCCACGAGGCGCTTTATCGACTACATGAGCTCGCATATTGTCAATTAATGACTGGCGTGGCGTTGAGTGCGGTGTTTAGCGGGCTGTCGCTTTGGCTTGGGCGGCGCGATAGGTGTGTGCTGGGTGGCAGAGCAATACCGCTACGACCATAAAAAACGCCGTGGTGCCCAGACTGATGGGGTAGACCATCATGATGTTCGCAAAGGTGCGGAAGTGCGGGAACACGCAGAACACCCAATAGAAGCGGATACCGCAGACACAGATCATGGTGATGAGGGCGGGCATGAGCGAGATACCAAAGCCGCGCAGGTAGCCGGACATGTTTTCGTAGAACATGCTAAAGGCGTAGGCAGGGAAGATCGAGCACACGCGGATGTAGCCGATCGAGACGATGTTGGGATCGCTGTTGAACAGTGATAGGATCTCGCGTCCCATGCCGACGATGACAACGATGGTGGTGAGTGCAACAATACCGCCTTCGACCAGGCAGACCTTGAGCGTTTTGGTGCAGCGGTCGATCTGGCGAGCGCCGTGGTTTTGTCCCACAAAGGTGGTGCAAGCCTGGCTAAAGCTGTTGAGCAGGTTGTAGCACACATACTCCAGGCTCATGGCGGCGCTCGATGCCGCCATGACCTCGGTGCCCAGGCTGTTGATGGCAGACTGGATGATGATGTTGGCGACGGCAAAGACGGCGCTTTGGATGCCGGCGGGCAGGCCGATCTTGACGATGCGCTTGAGGGCGACGGGGTCGATAGCCAGGTCGCGTGGGGTGACGCGGACGACGGAGTCGGTCTTGAGCAGGCGGATAAAGAGCGTCGCGGCGCTGACGGTGTAGGCGATGGCGGTGGCGATGGCGACGCCCGCGACGCCCCAGTGGAGCACGGGGACAAAGACGAGGTCCAGGCATATGTTGAGGACGGTGGACACGGCAAGCGCCTGCAGCGGCATGCGGGTGATGCCGACGGAGCGGAAGATCGCGGCCTCAAAGTTGTAAAGCAAGATTGAGGGCATGCTGAGCAAAAAGACGCGTAGGTAGAGCGAAGCGAGCGGCATGGTTTCGGCGGGAACGTTGAGCGCGGCGAGCATGGGCTCGGCAAAGATCTCGCCCAGTGCGATGACGACAAAGCCCACGAGCGCCATTAAAATCGAGGTATGGACGGCGCGCTTGACCATGTTCTGATCGTTGCGGCCGATGGCGTTGGCGATGACCACGTTGGAGCCAAGCGACAGCCCAATAAACAGGTTGATCATAAGACTGGTAAGCGGAACATTGGAGCCGACCGCCGCCATGGCGAGGGTCCCCTGGTCGCCCGAGAAGTTACCGATGATGACCGTGGCGATGAGGTTCGACAGCTGCTCAAGGATGCTCGTGGCGGCGACGGGAAAGGCGAACAGGGGAATATTGCGCCACAGCGAGCCGGTGGTCATGTCAATGTGCTTGGACGCGGTATCAGTCATACGCTCTCAATCTCTACTATGCTTTTCCGTGCTTATTTGCGCAGACGATGATACTCCTAATCGACTAGTCATTTAAGAACGTCCCCAATGACTAGGTGGGGAAGGCGTGCGACAATGGTGGGCGTTGTGTTGTCCGCGCTAAGGAGTTGCCATGTTGTTGTGTCCCGTTTGCCATGAACCGTTGGTGGACGACGAACGCGGTGCTGCATGCGCGGGCGGACACCGATTTGACCGTGCGCGCGAGGGCTATCTCTATCTGCTGCGCTCGTCCAAGAGCGGTGACTCCATGGGTGATCCCAAGTCGCAGGCGCGCAGCCGTCGTGACTTTCTGAACCGTGGATACTACGCGCCGTTGCGCGATGCGATGGTCGAGCTGGTGCGCAAGCAGGTGTCTGGGCGCGCGGCGTCTGCAGGCGTCCCCATGACCTTGCTCGATATTTGCTGTGGCGAGGGCTATTACACGAGTGCCATGGGTGCGGTGCCGGGCGTGGATGCTTACGGTTTCGACCTGGGCAAAGAGATGGTGCGCCTGGCCGCCAAGCGCGGCGATGCGACCTACTTTGTGGCCAATATGAAGGACATCCCCGTGGCCGATGGCGCCTTCGATATGGTGACTGAGCTCTTTGCTCCCTTTAACGAGCGCGAGTTTGCCCGCGTGCTGGCGCCCGAGGGTTCGCTCTATACCGTGGTGCCGGGTGCCCGTCATCTCTTTGGGCTCAAGGAGGTGCTCTACGACACGCCATATCTCAACGATGAAAAGCTGCCGAAGACGACCGAGCTCGAGTTGGTGGGAACGCAACGGGTATCTGCGAACATTACGCTCCAGACGCAGGCCGACATCGAGGCGGTGTTCCAGATGACGCCGTACTACTACCGCACGCGCCCTGCCGATAAAGAGCGCCTGGCAAACCTGGACACCCTTCAGACCGATATCGACTTCATCATTGCCGAGTACCGTCACAGCTAACAACCTGCCAAAAAGGGACAGGTTTATTTTGGCAGGTTTTATCTGGGCAAACGTAAAGGGCCGACCGCGGAGATGCGCGATCGGCCCTTTTTAGTTGCTTGGCTACAAAGGTTATGAGAAGCGAGCGCTTACAGGCGGTCCTTGTTCTCGGCCTTAATGTCGTGTGCCTGCTGAATAAAGAACAGGTCGTACACCACGATGACAAAGGCGCCAAAGTTGATGGCGTCGCCGCCAAACGCGGGAAGCGTGAGCACGGCCTGCGCAATCGTGGCGATTGCGGCGACGATGCCGAGCTTAAACGCACCATCCACCTGCGAAGGCTTGTTGGCGCCCTTGATGCCCGCAACACCTGCGGCAAGATCGACAAGACCCTTGATGACAAGTACGGCCGCGGCGAGCATGGCGTTCGACCCGTACGTGGAATCGAGGCTGCCCTTGGCGATGCCGACGCCGGCGATGACGAGGCTGGCGATGCCCAAAACAAAGTAAATGAGGGCAAGGACTTTGAGTGTCTTGCGAGTGTAGCTCATGGCTGGTCCTTTCGAAGTGGACATGACGTATTTGATGCGCATGCATGGCGCATGTCGCGAAGCATATTGTAATTCAACAAGGCGCTGCGTACGTTCATCCAATAGTTGAACGCTCCGTTCGCGACATGCCGGCACTTGCGTTGTGCTAGGTTTTTACTTAACTGGATCATACTGTGCATTTATTTGAGGTGAATGGTGAATATCAAGCAGGTTGGCTATTTTATCGCCGTATTTGAGACGAAGAGTTTTACCGCTGCGGCACACCAGTGCAACGTGACCGTCCAGGCCATTTCCAAGTCAATTAGCGAGCTCGAGCAGTTGTTTAACGTTCAGTTTTTTGAGCGTGGAAATAGTGGCGTAAAGCCGACTCGGGCCGCCCGTAGCTTTTATGCCAAGGCTCGCAACGCCGTCGAGGCGTATCGTGAGGTTGAAAACTTTGATCCGTTTGGATGCGACCTGACCGTCCCGTCGGCCTCTGGGGCGCAAGCGATGCCGGAACTCTCGATTGGCCTGTGCGTTCCCGCACTCGATAACGACGATAAGCTATATAAGGGGTTGTCTGCGCTTATCATGCGTGGTGCCCACGTGCGCGTGAAGTTTTGTGCCGTGCATCCCGGGATCGCTCAGCAGGAGCTCGAGCAGGGTGACCTCGACGCCTTGCTTACGGTGGGCACATATGACAATACCAATGATGATTGCGAGCAGCTGGGAACCCTGCCCACGGGTATTGTCGTCGTCGCCGGCCATCCGTTCGCTAAGAGGCCTTTTGTGACTGTGGCTGATTTGAGCTCATATCCGGCAGGACAGTCGGCTGCGTTTGATAACTTTAATAATTCGATTTTTTGGCAGTACGAAAGCCGCGGTGTCCTTGGTGAGACGCGCATTATCGATGGCCCCGCTCAATTTGGGTCGTTTTTGGTGGCAGAGCACGGCTTTTTCTTAAATGCGATTCTTCCCGTTCCCGGTCAGATTGCTAGCGGGTTTGAGGTTGTCCCCATTGCGGGTAAAGGGGCCCTGACAGTTCCGGTGTGCCTAGTTTCCCTTAAAGATGAAAAACCCCAAGCTTATCACGTCGTAGAAAACTACTTGATTCGCATGGTGGGTTGCGCCAACGGGTCCGCCGCTCGCTAGCATATCCGTCGATGCGCTCGCCGCTGTCGGCTTTGCTGCCTGACGACATACTGTCGATTGTGCCGTGTGTCGCAATCGAATGAACGCAAACGCCATCAATAGCAGACCGCCCTCCGTTTCTCGTCTGCCTGAGAAACGGAGGGCGGTTTTTATGCGTGGCGCTTTGTACAGTTGAGCCCGATGCCTAGCTCAGGCGCTCCTGGCTTTCCTTTTTAACGCGGTTGGCGAAAACGAAGTACACGGCACTTACGACCACGGCGGTGACATCGGTGGCGCTGGTGCCGACTCCGCCCAAGAAGGGCTCGGAAAGCAGCAGGCTCACAACGGCGCATGCTAGGCAAATGATAGCCCAGACCCAAACGATGCCAATCTTGCTGGGGTTATTTGAGGCACGGATGCCCAATATGGCAGCGATGATTTCGACGATGCCCATCACGATGACGACAACGCTGTAAACCGAGAGGTCGCCGCTGGCGTCGCCCGAAGCCGCAGTGAGTGCCAACGCTCCCGCGGCGATGCTAAAAATACCTCCCAATAGATAGATGATGGACATGACCTTTAGGACTTTACGGTTGTTGCTCATGTTCAGTTCCTTTCCCTTGAGCCGTTATGGCACCGTGCACGTATTGCCTGGCGCCATGAATTACTGATTGAGGGGTTCGTTGCCCAGATCTTGCGAGGCGAGTTTCTGTTCTTCGTTAAACTCGTCCGCTTCGGCGAGTTCCTCGGCGGTAGCTGCCTTTGGAGCGGACTCAACGGCATCGCAATGATCGAAAACGAGTTGATAGGGGGCGATGTCGCGGCGGGAAAGCATAAGCTTTACCTCGCGGCGCAAAGAGCGCATGACGCTGCCGCGGTCTGTCTCCTTGCAGGTGGCGACAACGCGAATGGTCATAGCGGTACTGCTAAGGTCGACCACGCCCTTGTAGAAGGGGCCTTCGATAATGGCGGGAACGCGGTCATGCACACTTTTGAGCTCGTCTTTAAGCACCTTTTCGACATAGGGTAGAGATTCTCCCACCGGTATGGTGATGTCCATGCTGGCGTAAGAATTAAGTTTGGTCATATTGGTGACATTCGAAATCGAGCTATTGCGCAGCAGTAGAACATTGCCGTTGCCGTCATTGATCTTTGTGGTTCGCACGCCAATTTCCATAACGGTGCCGGTATTGCCGCCAACCGAGATGACGTCTCCAACGCGGAACTCGCCTTCAAAGATAATAAAGAGCCCGCACAAGATATCCGTGATGAGGTCTTTGGCTCCAAAGGAGACCGCGAGTGTAATGATGCCTGCCGAGGCCAAAAGCGTTGCGGTGTCGACACCCAAAACGCCTAGGCACCAATAGAGCATGGCGATGAGGGTTCCGTATTTTGTCAGGCTCGAGAGAAGTCGGCATATCGTCTCGCCGCGCGCGCCAAGCACGTTGGACAACATGCGAAGAAGCGACTGTGCGATTGCGCACACTGTGAGCGCCACACAGGCGTACATGATTGAAGCGGTGAGCGCGAATATGTTGAGACCGCGCTGCCAGTCATTGCCCAGAATGTAGGTGAATACCGAACGCGGGCCAAATAGAGTGTCTTTAAACAAGACGGCCAAAAAGACGATAAACACTCCGATACCGGTAAACCATCTAAGGACCGTGCCGAGTTTTTGCTCGGGGGTTTTGTCTTCCCATTTAAAGGAAATGTTGAGCCATCGGCCAATGGCACTTTCGCTGTGCTTGATACGGCCGTCGGATGTCGTGACTGTGATGTTGTGCCGTCTTGCCGTGAAATCGTCTTCGCGCTTCGAACGTTTTTCTTCGACTCTTATAGTGTCGAGTGTCAGCAGAGGGTAGATAAGGACAAAGCATATGGCGGCGATGATTCCGGTTGCGATGGTGAGCGGAACGCGCTGGTGCATAAAAGAGTCTTCGGGTGCCGCGACGTAAACGTAATAGTCGTCAGTCTCTAGGCAGGAGGCGTAGAGTTTCTGGTTGTCGATGTAAATGAAATCGCTAAAGCCGTCTGCAAGGTGCTCGTCAGCCAGTCCTATTTCGGACGCCTTTTTCCCCATAAGAAGATTGTTGGGATGATATGCAACGGTGCCGTCTTTTTTCTCGATTGCAAAGGCGAAGCCTCCGGCGCCCGCCTTGATGCCGTCGAGCACCACGCCGATCTTGGTGCTCTTGAGCATTTCTTCTAAGCGCATAGGGCGCACGGCAATCTGAGCGATTCCGTCTGCAATGCCATCTTGATCGTAGAGTGCGACGCCGATGTACTGATATGTCTCGCCAGTGGTTCTGTTGATAGAGAGGGGCTGTATATACTCATCCTTGCCGCCCAAAAGCGAGCGGAACTCGTAGGAGGAGTCGCCGTACTTGGTCGAAAGACTATAGGATCGTTGTGACGTGCTCGAGCTCGTCATATTGCCGTCGCCGTCGTAGAGGTAAATTGACTCGACGCCAAGCGTTTCTGCCAAGCTGTGCAGATCGGCTCGCGTGGCGAGCTCTGGATTGTGCTCAACGATGTAGGCGATAATATGGCAGGTAGTGGCGTAGTGGTCACTATATTGCCTCGTAAGTTCATCCTCGCGCATTGCATTGTTTTTGAGCGTTTGATCAATCTGCTCTACGCGCTCTCGATTGACCGTCGCTTGGCTCGAAAGGGCAAAGAGCGTTTGCATATAGAAGGTTACCGCCAGGAGCAAGACGAGTCCTGCAACGGACAAGGCTGTTGCGCGCCTGCCCACGGCGGGGTTAAACCTAAGGTTGCGACCGATCTTGACGTATTCGTGATCGCCTTGGTCGCTATGCTCGTCATCCGCAAGGACAAACAGGTCATAGAGCGCCACGGCGGCGACGATTGCGATGAAGGCAAAGAGGATGACGCCCACGGTGATGTTGCGTGCGGTGGCGGTGTCGCTTTCGGGAATGGCGAGAATGTAATAGGTGTCATCGACCAACTTGACGCGACAGTACAGGCTTGTGTTCTTGACGGAAGTGAAGAATGTTTTGCCGTCCTCAAGATTGCTAATATCGATGCCGTTGTCGAGTGCATCGGTACCTATCATGTTCTGGTCGGGATGGTAGGTGATCAGATGCGTTTTTGCCGATACGGCGAGGACAAATCCGTGGCTGCCGAGTGAGATGTTCTTGAGCATGCTCTCGGTCGATCCGGTGTCCTTGACAAGGGCGTGCAGCTCTTGGGGATTTTGTTCTACGATGGCCATGGTGTCGTCATCGATTTTGGCGGCATAGTATCGCATGAGCCAGTCTTGATCGGGAAGATCGACCTCAACCGGATCGGAGGGCTTGCCGGTCTCGAAGCACTGACGTAGCTGGTTGAAGCGGGCGCGGCTAAAATCGGCTTTGGTGTCAGCTGCCTTGGCGATGATAGAGCCGTCGCGTCGGGCGACGAGAACGTTATCGACCTTGAGCAGGTCCTTGAGTTCGGCCATTTTGACATCGGTCGCTTCGTAACCGGCATCGTTAGCCGCCATAAATGCGATGCTTGCGGCGCGCGTGCGATACAGGTCATCAAATGTTTGGGTGTTGTCTTTCGTTTCCGCCCGAGCCGTTTTAACGAGATCGGGGAGTTCGGCGGCAACGCGATCAAATTCCAGAGCGTATTCCTCTTGCGATAGACGCGTTTGCATCGAGGCGAGTAGGAGTCCCATCGCCAATGCGCAGACGGTTACGGCAACGGCAAGCGCCACAGACTTCTTTTTTAATCGCTTGGACATGGGTAGGCTCCCTTAGTTCCATTTATTGATGAGCTTATCGACTGTTTTGTCTTTGAGCATTGAGCGCACTTCGGCGGCAATCTTAGGCGAAAGCTCAGAGCCCTTCTTCGTTGCGACGGCATAACGCTGTGGGTTGATGCCAAAATCGGGCAGGACGGTGCGCTCGCCATCGAGATAGGTTTTGGCAATTGCGCCGTCCGTCGCCATGGCGTCGACGTCGCCGGCTTCCAATGCTTGGGAAAGCTCGGCGTAGCTCGCGTATTGGCTTAGATGCCATGTGTCGTAGTCGATGCTGCCGCTCTCGGCATCCTGTTGCCGGGGTATGCCGTCCGAAAGCCCCAGTTCCAAAAACTTCGCGGCAAGTTGAGGTGCGGCGTTCGTTCCGGCTACCGTGCCAATTGTTCCGCCTTCAAGCTGGGAAAAGGATTGAATGAGCGATGTGTTTTCGACAACAAGAATTACCGAATCGGTGTAATAGGCGGGAGAGAAGTCAAACAGCTTTTTGCGTTCGTCGCTTATCGAGTAGCAAGCAATCAGACAATCGACTTTTCCCGACGAGAGCATTTCTTCGCGCGTCTCGGGCGTTACGGTTATAAACGAACAGTCTCCATAACCGAGACGGTTTGCCAGCTCGTTGGCGAGGTCGATTTCGAATCCGTAGTACTTGCCGTTGTTGGGGTTACGTTCGCTAAACCCGACGATATCCGAGCGGACGCCTACACTCAGCTTGCCCTTGCCAGGCATGCCGGAATTGCCGTTTGAGCAGGCTGGTAGCAACATGGCTGCAAGTGCGGCTCCGGTTGCCGAGATTGCCAGCCGGCAGGCATTTCGGCGTGTGACTGAATGGTCCATTTGCATTCCTCACGACGATTGTTCAGTTCTTTAATGATATGGACGGGTAACTGTGGAATAGTCGTGAAGCGGCAGGTAAACAAAGGGTTGAGGCGGAGGATAAAATCTGTCGGCATCGGGCACTTTATTGCTAAATAGATGTCAGCATGCTGCGATGGGCGTTAGGTCCTGGACACCCTTCAGACCGATACCGACTTCATCATCGCCGAGTACCGCCACAGCTAACAACCTGCCAAAAAGGGACAGGTTTGTTTTGGCAGGTTTTATCTGGGCAAACGTAAAGGGCCGATCGCGCAGTAACGCGATCGGCCCTTTTTAGTTGCTTGATTGCGGGATGGGTAAGCACGGCCTGAAAGCGCTTTAGGCCTGCGCACCTCAACCTTTCAAAAAGGAAAGCTGGACGTAAGTCAAATCGATGGCAGTTCAAGTGCAGCGCTGCGATGATGAGGCCATAGCAAGGAGTTGGTCTAAGGAGGAGCCATGATGTACGGAACAGGGCAGGCGCGCGAGCCGCGATCGTTGGGAAGGTGCATGAGCGATTCTGTGATCGCTGCCGTGTGCACGGGATTGATGGCGGTGCTTTGCATTGGGATGCTGTGGGCCATGTCGCATGTGGGACAATAGCGGACGGTTGGGTGCCGACACATGCAGCGCTCACGTATCCGTTTTGCTTGCTAAGGAGTGTCCATGGGCGTCGTCGATCCCTTTTCTGTTGCTCGGGCCGCGGGGCTTGAGCTGATCGGGAAGCCCGAGGGCCTCACGCTCACCGACGGTGCGATGGAGCTGCGTGCCGATTTTGCCCGTATGCTCCCACGGCTCAAGCAGGGTCGTCTGCAGCAAGAGCTGTTGGTGAAGGCTGCGCGCACAAAAGGCATCGAGCAACCATGGGCGATTGATGCCACAGCAGGCTTTGGCGAGGATTCGCTGCTGTTGGCCGCTGTGGGCTTTACCGTCGATCTGTATGAGCAGGATTGCGTGATCGCGGCGCTGCTCCAGGATGCCCTGGATCGCGCGGCAGATGATCCGGCGCTTGCGGCCGCCGTGGCGCGCATGCACTTACATGCGGGCGAGGACAGCATTGCCGGTCTTCGCCATACGGACGAGCTGATCGAGCGGGGCGAGCTTGCGGCTCCCGACGTGGTGTACCTGGATCCCATGTTTCCCGAGCGTACCAAGAGTGCGGCGGTCAAAAAGAAGTTCCAACTCCTGCACCATTTGGAGCAGCCGTGCGCCGATGAGGAGACGCTGGTTAAAGCTGCGCTTGCAGTGCGGCCGCGCAAGGTTGTTATCAAGCGGCCGGTGAAGGGGCCGCTGCTTGCCGGCGTTAAGCCGAGCTATCAGCTTGCGGGCAAGGCTGTCCGCTACGATGTCTTGGTGCCGCCGCGCCCGTAGCTTGCGTGTGATGGCCGGCACTCCGTCAGCGCCGTGCCGATGCGGAGTCTATTTCCAGAGGTGCGACGTCAGGTGCCACCCGCCGCAGTATTCGCATTTGTAGCAGGCCAAACCGCGCCGTCCGCGGTTTTCGCAGTCGGCCATAACGGCCTCGGCCTCGGCTCGCGTGTCGTAACGGTTTTTACGCTCGCACGACTTGTAGCGCCAGGCTTCATCGCGCTCGGCGTCTAGTGCGTCGCAGCGCTCGTCTTCGCGTGCAAACAGGTCGCTCATATCGCCGCCCGTGGCAGCGCCCAAAAACTCGCTTTTGGCTTTTGACCAGGCGGCTCGCTTTTTGCTCCCCATCTGCTTCGCACCCTCTCCAAACGTTGGTATTATTGCTCAATCAAAGTGATACCAATAAACGTGAGGTCGCCGCGTGATGATCAGAAAAACCCTCGAGACCGACATTCCTGCCGTCATGGCCATCTATGATGCCGCCCGCGCCTATATGCGCGCACATGGCAACGCCACGCAGTGGCCCGAGGGCACGCCTTCGGCCGAGCAGCTGGCTGCCGATATTGCCGCTGGTGGCAGTTACGTGTGCGAAGTCGACGGCCGCGTGGTGGCGACGTTTGCCTTTTTACCGGGTCCGGACGAGTGCTATGACGTGATTGAGGACGGTCGGTGGCGCAGCGACACTCCGTACGCCGTGCTGCACCGCGTGGCGTCCGACGGCACCGTGCACGGTATCGCGGCCGCGATGTTTGCCTTTGCCAAGGATCGCGCCGACCATCTGCGCATTGACACGCACGCGGACAACCTGCCCATGCAGGGTGCGAGCATGAAAGCGGGGTTCGAGCGCGCCGGCGTCGTGTATGTGTCGGACGGCACGCCGCGCGTTGCGTTCGACTGGCTGCGCGAGGCATAAGAGCGGGGACGCGTATCAGCAATCCATATACATGAAAATGGCCCCGGGTGGGCCATTTTTGATCGCTGGGCTGTTAAGGGGAGGTGCCGGCTTTCGCAAGGCGCGAACCTACGAAAATCGCCGCGCGGCAACGCAGGGCGATGAGCTCGGTCGGGGGATAGGGCCCGCTTCGCCCGCCGGCCCGTAAATTGTATCATCCAGTGTGGAACGAGGATGCCCGTTGCCGCGTGCGATGGGCTTGCAATAAGGGGAGAGCCATGTCAAAGCAAGCGGTCGTTGGAGTCTTGGCGCATGTCGATGCCGGCAAGACCACGCTGGCCGAGGCCATGTTGTTCAACGCAGGTCGTATTCGCAAGCGCGGCCGTGTGGACGACGGCGATTCGCACCTGGATACCAACACTATCGAACGCGAGCGTGGCATCACGATTTTCTCGTCGCAGGCTGTGCTCGACCACGGTGAAACCCACGTTATGCTCGTGGACGCCCCCGGTCACGTGGATTTTTCGGCCGAGGCGGAGCGCACGTTGCGCGCGCTCGACTACGCGATTTTGGTTGTAGGGGCCAACGACGGCGTGCAGGGACACATCGAAACCCTGTGGCGCCTGCTTGCGCGCTATAGCATCCCGACGTTTGTCTTTATCAATAAAATCGACTTGGAGAATCCCGGCCGCGATGTTTTGCTGGCGCAACTTGGGCAGCGTCTATCCGAGGGCTGCCTCGATGCGAACGAACTGCTGGCGGGCGGCGCCGCTTGGGAGGACGCTGCCGCGTTGGACGAGGCAGCCCTCGAGGAGTTTCTTGAGACGGGCGAGCTTTCTGTCGCAACGCTGTCGCGCATGGTTGTCGAGCGCAAGCTCTTTCCCTGCTTTGCCGGCTCGGCGCTCAAGGACCAAGGCGTTGACGAGCTGCTGGATGGCATATGCGCGCTGATGCGTGAACAGGCGTGGCTCCCGGAGTTCGCCGCGCGCGTCTATCGTGTCAGCCGAGGTGTTCGTGGCGAGCGCTTGGCTTGGGTTAAAGTGACCGGCGGCACGCTGCATGCAAAGCAGATGATCGAGGGGCGTTCCGGTGCCGAGGCATGGGAGCAAAAGGTCGATCAGGTGCGCATCTATAACGGCGAGAAGTATGAGCTTGCCCAAGAAGTTGCCGCTGGCGGTATTTGTGCCGTGACGGGTCTTGCGCACGTTCGCCCGGGTGATGCCCTGGGCGCGGAGCCCGCGGGCGATGCACCTGTCATTGCGCCGGTCCTCACCTATACGGTGCTACCGGGCGAACACGATGTCCACGCGGTGTTCAAAGCGCTGACCGAGTTGGCAGACGAAGACCCCATGCTCGGCGTAAGCTGGAATACGCATCTTGAGCAGATCCATTTGCAGTTGATGGGCGCCGTGCAGCTCGAGGTCGTGCAGCGGGTATTGGCCGATCGCTTTGGCCTTTCGATTGAGTTTGTGCCCGGCGGCATTCTCTATAAGGAGACGATCTCGCAGCCGGTCGAGGGTGTGGGCCATTTTGAACCGCTGCGTCATTACGCCGAGGTGCACCTGCGCCTGGAGCCGCTGCCAGCGGGCTCGGGCGTGCAATTTGGTACCGTTGCCTCGACCGACGAGCTCGATCTGAACTGGCAGCGCCTGGCACTCACCAACGCCATGGAGCGCGATCACCTGGGCGTGTTGGCCGGCTCGCCCATCACCGATGTGCGCATTACGCTTACGGGTGGCCGTGCACATGCCAAACACACCGAGGGCGGTGATTTCCGTCAGGCAACGTACCGCGCGATTCGCCAGGGTTTGATGCAGGCGCGTGAGGCCGGCGCAGCCGTGTTGCTGGAGCCGTGGTACCACTTTGAGCTCGAGGTGCCGGGGGAGTGCGTGGGCCGGGCGCTCACGGATGCCACGCGCATGGGTGCCGAGTACGAGCCGCCGACGATGGCGGGAGACCGGGCGAAGCTTGTGGGTCGCGTACCGGCATCCGAGGTGCAGGATTATGCGCTGGAGGTGGCTGCCTACACGAGCGGTCGCGGGCATCTGTACCTGGAGTTCGCCGGTTATGCGGCCTGTCATGATGCCGAGCGCGTCATCGAGGCGGCCGCCTATGAGCCCGAGGCCGATCTGCCCAACACCCCCGACTCGGTCTTTTGCTCTCACGGCGCCGGCTACACGGTCAAATGGTACGACGTGCCCGTCGCGGCGCACGTAAAGATCGATCCTGCCACCTTCCGCCCCTATCGCCCCGCCGACGCGGAATTTTTCGGCCACATGTGACAAAGGGACAGTTCCTTTGTCACATTCAGTTGGTATAACTCGGTATAAGTTGGTATAACTATTACCAGCCTTTGCCAATTCGAGGAGGCCGACATGAATCCAAATCCCTTTAAGCCCACGGCTGGCAAGCGGCCTCCGATACTCATCGGTCGCGAGTCGGTCATCGAAGATTTTGAGGAAGGACTCGATAACGGTGCCGGAGCGTCGGGCAGGCTCATGCTCATTACGGGAAACCGTGGCTGTGGCAAAACGGTTCTTCTGCGGGAGCTGCAGCGTCTTGCCAACGAGCGCGGGTGGGTGGTTGTCTCTGATTCCGCTTCGCTTGGCTTGTGCGACCGCTTGGCCGACGCGCTCCGCTCGAATAAACCCGTCGTGACGTCAATGGAGTTTGGGCCGTCATTTGGTCGAATGTCGGTCGAGGCGGCGCGGGCAAAAGGCGAGACGTTGCGGGGGCTGGTCAACGAGAGGCTCAAGAGGCTCGGTCCGGGTAAGGGCATACTGTTTGCGATTGACGAGGCACAGTCTGCGTCAATCGAGGAGCTGGCGGCTCTTGCCGTTCTCTATCAGCAGGTGCTCGGAGACCAGGACGCTACGGGCTTGTCCGATAGCGACCAGCGCGGTCTTGCGCTGGTTTTTGCCGGCTTACCCAGTATGGTTGACGATCTGCTCGAAGAGCCGAGCGTGACGTTTTTGCGGCGCGCCCAGCAGCGTACGTTGGGGGCGATTTCTTTGCCCCAGGTGCGCGATTCATATATCCAGACGGTCGAATGTGCTGGTCTTTACGTTGATGCGGAGACCGCGGACCTTGCGGCGCGCAAGAGCATGGGACATCCCTATATGGTTCAGCTGGTGGGATATTACATGTGGCGGTCTGCCGTCCGACGTGGCTCGCAACTCATTGAAAGGCGCGATGTCGAGGATGGTCATGCGGATGCCATCTTTGAGTTCTACGAAGCGGTTGACGCGCCTCTGTATTACGGGCTGCGCAGTCCGCAGCGCCTCTTTGTCGAGGCTATGGCGGTTGACGAGGACAAGCCGACGCGCATGTCGGATATCATTGAGCGCTGCGACCGCACCCAGAGCTGGGCGAGTAAATATCGCGCAAGCCTGATTCGCGAGCGCGTCATCGAGGCTGCCGGATACGGCCTCGTCCGGTTTAGCGTGCCCATGCTGGGCGAGTACATTCGAGATTGTGTTTTATGGCACGAGTAACGTGGCAAAGGGACAGTCCCTTTGCCACGTTCGGCTAACAGGAAGGGGAGCGATGACGGTGTCGCAACAACCAAGCGCTATCGAGGTGCGCGGTGCGCGCGTCCATAACCTCAAAGACATCGATATCGATATTCCGCTGGGAAGGCTCGTGGGTATTGCCGGCGTGTCAGGTTCGGGCAAGAGCTCGCTGGCACTGGGCGTTCTTTACGCCGAGGGCTCACGCCGTTACCTGGAGGCGCTCAGCACCTATACTCGCCGTCGTCTGACGCAGGCCGAACATGCCCAGGTGGATGAGGTCTTGCACGTGCCGGCGGCGCTCGCGCTACACCAGCGTCCGAGCGTGCCGGGCGTGCGTTCCACTTTTGGCACCATGACCGAGCTCAACAACAGCCTGCGCCTGCTCTTTAGCCGCTGCGCCCATCACGTTTGCCCGCACTGCGGGGCGCGCGTGGAGCCGAGCCTTAACGTGGCCGCGGGCCTGTCGCTCACATGCCCCGCATGCGGGTGCGAGTTCTATGCGCCGGGTGCCGAGGACCTTGCCTTTAACAGCGGCGGCGCGTGTCCTACCTGCGGCGGTACCGGCGTCATGCGCGAGGTGGACGAGGCGAGCCTGGTGCCCGACGAGTCAAAGACCATCGACGAGGGCGCGGTGCTTCCCTGGGGCACGCTCATGTGGGATCTGATGAAACAGGTGGCCGGCGAGATGGGTGTGCGCACCGACGTGCCGTTTAACCAGCTCACGCCCCAAGAGCGCGATATCGTGTTCCATGGCCCGGCGGTTAAGAAGCACATTCTCTACGTTCCCAAAAACGGCGAGGGCGCCACGCCGCTCGACTTTACCTATTACAACGCCGTCTATACTGTCGAGAATGCGCTCGCCAAGGTTAAGGACGATAAGGGACTTAAGCGCGTGGCACGCTTTTTGCGCGAGGGCCCGTGCTGTGACTGTGGGGGCACACGTCTCTCCGAGGCCGCGCGCCAGCCCCAGGTGCGCGGCATCAATCTGGCGCAGGCGGCGGCTATGACGCTGGGCGAGGCGATTGAGTGGGTGCGCGGGGTGTCCGCGTCCTTGCCGACCGAGATGCGCCCCATGGCGACGGACATCTGCGATTCGTTTTTGAGTACGGCCCGTCGCCTGGTCGATCTGGGCCTCGATTATCTTTCGCTCGACCGCGCCGGTGCTACGCTCTCCACAGGTGAGCGCCAGCGTGTGCAGCTCGCCCGCGTGGTGCGCAACCGATCGACGGGCGTGCTGTATGTGCTGGACGAGCCTTCGATCGGCTTGCATCCCGCCAATGTCGATGGCCTGGTGGGCGTGATGCGCGATCTGGTGGACGACGGCAACACCGTGGTTGTTGTCGACCACGACACACGCGTGCTGGCAGAAGCCGACTATTTGGTCGAGATGGGCCCCGTTGCCGGAGCGGGCGGCGGCCATGTAATCGCCGCCGGTTCGGTGGACGAGGTCGAACAATCGCAGGGTAGCCGCATCGCGCCGTTCTTGCGCTCGGACCCCAAGCGCTTGCGCCCGCAGGTGGCTGATGACGAAATGTTCGATCTGGGCCGTATCCGCATGGCGACCGATGCCATCCATACCGTCAAACCGCTCGGAGTCGATATCCCGCGCGGACGCCTTGTCGCGGTAACGGGCGTTTCAGGCTCGGGCAAGACGACATTGGTGCTCGAGACGCTCATCCCGGCGCTCAAGGCGCAAGCGGCCGGCGAGCGCCTGCCGAGGCACGTGCGTTGGGTCGATGCCGAGGGCATCGCGCGCGCCAACCTGATTGACGCCACGCCCATTGGCGCCAACGTGCGCTCGACGGTGGCGACCTATGCCGACATCCATGATGAGCTGCGCCGCGCCTTCGCCCGTACGCCCGAGGCCAAGGCGGCGGGGTATAAGGCGGGTGCCTTTAGCTACAACACCGGTGCCTTGCGATGCCCCACGTGCGATGGCACGGGCTCGATATCACTCGATGTGCAGTTTTTGCCCGATGTCGAGATTGTCTGTCCTACATGTCGTGGCTCGCGTTATGCGGATGCCGCCTCGCATATCCATCGCGAGGGCAAGGACGGCAGCCTGCTCACGTTGCCGCAACTTATGGATATGAGCGTGGACGAGGCCCTCGACGCCACGGTGGGACTCAAGAAAGTTCAGACTCGCCTGCAGACCCTGCACGACCTAGGTCTGGGCTATCTCACGCTCGGTGAGCCCACGCCGGCGCTCTCGGGCGGCGAGGCACAGCGCCTTAAGCTTGCAAGCGAGATGGGCCGTGTGCAGGATGATGCCGTATTCGTGTTCGATGAGCCCACGATCGGCCTGCATCCGCTCGATGTTCAGGTGCTGCTGAGTGTGTTTGACGGCCTCGTTGCCAAGGGCGCCACAGTTATCGTGATCGAACACGACCTCGACCTTATCCGTAACGCCGATTACGTGATCGACATGGGCCCGGGCGGCGGCGACGCAGGCGGACAAATCGTCTGCGCCGGCACGCCGGGCGACATCGCGGCCTGCCCCACAAGCGTCACCGGCCGCTACCTCTAGCCGAATGCGACAAAGGGCAGCCCCTTTGTCACATGCTGGGAAAGCCTGCATATTGCCGACATGGCGCTTGAATAGCTTGTGTCTGAGGGCCAAAATGACCTCAACCCATTCGCGAAATTTGCACGCCCTATAGTGAGTGGGCTCTCGTTTGAGCTGATGCTGCCAAGAGGTAGCCGATAGGGGCAATTATGGACAATCGAATCTTTGGGTATGCGCGTGTTTCTACTGCGGACCAGAACCTGGACCGCCAGTTGGACGCGCTGGGAAGGTTTCCCGTGCAACAGAGCCAGATTTATGCTGACAAGGCAAGCGGTAAGGACTTTAGACGTCCCCAGTACCAGCGTCTTCTTCGCAGGCTGCGCGAGGGTGACGTTCTCGTGATCAAAAGTATCGATCGTTTGGGTCGCAATTATCGTGAAGTCCTTGACGAATGGCGACGCATCACGGTGGATAGGAACGCTGCCATCGTAGTGCTTGATATGCCGCTGCTCGATACGCGCGAGCAGCCCGATGGCATCACGGGAACGTTCATGGCGGATCTGGTTCTTCAAATCTTGAGCTATGTGGCGCAGCTAGAGCGCGAAAACATCAAGCAACGCCAGGCGGAGGGCATCGCGTCGGCGCGTTTGCGTGGCGTGAAATTTGGAAGGCCGGCATTCGAACGCCCAGATAGCTATCGCGATGTCATCAAATTATTCGAAGGGGGTGAGGTTACGAGGCGAGAGGCTGCTGCGCTTTTGAACGTCAGCGTCTCGACGTTCGATCGTTGGAGACGGGCGGACGCGACCAGTTTTGACCGTTTGTCGTCTGCTCGTCCTCTTTAGCTAGACATTTTGACGAGGGGAGTTTATTCCGCAGAGCTCACTCCTTCCCTCGATGTTTATCCAGTTCACGCCCTTGAACCAAATAGTGCCACCGCGTTGCCAATTCGTCTGCTTTTTGACGAGGGGCTAGATATCGTGTTTTGTATTTAAAGGAGGACGAAATGAAAAGGCGTTATGGAATGGCTCTGGTGACCGCGCTATTTGCGATGGTGTTTTGTGGGGCGCTTCTGCTGAGCGGCTGTTCGCAGTCTGAGAAGAAAAATGATGAACCTGATTATGCCGATGACCGTGCAATGGCTGTGATTGCTCAAGGTTATCAAAAGCGGTCGGATTATATCGAATCGCTTGGAGAAGATGCTGATCTAAGCTCGAATAAAGTGCGAAAAGAGATAATTAAAACCGAGATCGATAACGACAAAGAACTCAAAAAGGCGCCTTTTAAAGACGCTAAGATGCAGGAAGATGTCATCGCCTATCTCAACCTGCTTGACAATCAGCTTGATGTTACCAAGAAGTATGCGGAATCTGATCCTAAGTACTACGAGGAATGGGAAAAGGCCTACGACGCACGATCCGCACAGCTTAAGAAACTGGTTGATCGATATGACTTAACAGTCGATGACGAGTATCAAGATGAGTTTGACGAGCTAATTAAGAACGGTAGGACCGTAGAGGAGAAGACGCATAACGATGAGGTTATCAACGGTTTGCTCTCATCGGCGAACTTTGAGAAAAGTGATGATGGCTACGGTCTCTATACGTACACCGCAATCGTCGAAAATACCTCTGACATATCGTTCGAAAACGTTTATCTAAACGTTGCCCTTTACGATGCCGATGGTGTGAGGGCGGAAGAATGCTACGCAGATACATCTGCCTGGGCGCCTGGCGAGAAGGTGAAGTTTGAGGTAATGAGCGAGGTTGACGCCTCGAGGCTTGCGCCGACGGTGTCGGGTTACAGCGTCAAGGAATAGTTCGCGGGAATTGAAAAGAAAGCGCGGCCGTTTTCTTTGAACGGTCGCGCTTTGCATTGAGCCGTTGACGGAATGATTCGTGCCATCATGCTCGCGCTGGAAGATGATGGGAACGTCGGGGCAATAAAGGAAAGGTGAAACAGGATGGCAAAAACAAAATTTCTTACAACGATACCGCAAAAGGTTGCCTTTGGCGGGTTAGTCGTTGTTACGGTTCTAGCGGTTGCCTGGGGTATCTGGATGTCATTGACGCGTAATCCTACAACGATCAGCGATGATTCGATTCGCGAGGAGATCACGCCAGTCGTTAAGCTCGTGACGTACGAGTACAACTTCACCCAGCTGCTTTCAATTGATGAGGCGGGCAATCCGCTTGGGTGGGAAAACCCCTTTACGTCTAAGCGATATGTCGCAACGATTGACGGCAAAGCTGACATTGGGATCGATGCCAATAAGATGAAGGTTACAATCGTACGGGCTAATATGGCCGATAAGAATTCAGAGGTCAAGAGCGTAAAGGTTATACTGCCTCACTCGGAGATCACCTCGTTCTAGACAGACCCCAATACGCTTAAGAAATATGTTGAGGACAATGGCTTTCTTAACTGGAATCAAGTAAGCACGGATGATCTAAACAGTTTGTTGAAACAAGCGAAGAAAGAGCAGACCAAGAAGGTCAAGGAAAGCAATATGCTCCAAGAATCTGATGATAGAGCCTGCGCCCTTATCGAAAAACAGGTCAAAGCCTTATGCGGCGATGACGTCAATGTTGACGTTGCGTTTGAGTAGGGGTGAATAGCATGTTGGATAAACGGCAACAGATCGCTGGGGCCGGCTCGCTTCTGATCGGGCACTACACCACCTTTCTCGACACTACCTTCAACTCGGCATTTGGCGATGAATATATGGTTGATTTCGACTATCGGAAATAGGAGGTCACAATGGAGGATAAAGACGATCTGGCTGTTGTCGAAAGGGAGGAGCCGCCGCGACATAAGCAGAGTTTTGATATCCGTAAGGCCGCTGCCGGGTTGGTTGATGGCGCCGGAAGCGCGATGGCGGGCGCGGTTGCAACCGTACAGAAAGTTGCCGATGGTGCAATGCGTGCTGCAACTCCGCTGGTCGATGACGCCTTGGCAGCTATTGCTGATGCGGCCGATGGTGCGGCAGGTACTGCTGCGGATATCGGTGACGCGGTCAACGATTGGGCATACCAGCAGCAGCTTAATAGATACAGGCCGGTAACCAAGGAGACCTATCAGAGTCCTTCATTCCATTTGCCGAACATGATTCGAATTGTTGACGGAAATGAGCGCCGGGGCATCGACGCCTGTAGAGATGCTATTGGTTGGCTGGATACTGTTAAGGGCACGCAGATTTTCAATCTGTACCGCGAGGCAATCGGGGATAGCGAATTGTCTTTCTATCCTAAACCATCTCTTTACTCCACATATTACATAGATGCTTTTGATCGGTCTCGCTTTGTTGACCTTGACTCTTATTTTGCAACCATGCAACAAGACAAGATGGCCGAGTTGAGACGGATTGCGTTCATGCTTGGCGCGAAGCGCTGCAAGCTGGAGGTGACGGAGTACGAGGAAACTCGGCGAGGCCGCCAGGTTAAGGGAAATGCCAAGGCGGGAAAGAAGGGCTCGGTTCGAATCGACGGTTCCTTGAGCGATTCAACGAGAAGCGAGAAGAAAATTCTGTTTACACAGGAATTTGAGGGCGACATGGTTCCACAGCGCCCTGAGCTCCATTGGTATGCCCATGACTCAGATGTTCTCTTGTTAATTGAGACGAGATGTGGTGGAGAGGATAAAAACAAGGCGAAGAGCTATCGGGTCGAATTGAAAAGTGAAACGACCATGACCATGTCTGTATCACTTGCTATGGCTATCGACGAGGCATGCAGCAAACTGAACATAAGGGCGAATTCGAGCCTGACAAGCCAAGCTAAGCGAGAACTCCGGCAATCGTTTGTATTTGAAGTTGAATTCTGATGTGTGGGGACCATTTGCTGCGGGGTTCCTGTCCTTTACGGGGTGGAAGCATAGAAACCCATACGGTGCAACTCAGTAAAAGTTAGTAATATACTGGCATCTTTTCTAGTTAAAAGCGTTTAAAACCGGTTAATTCCATTTAAATCAGTAGGTGCAATATGTGACAAAGGGACAGTCCCTTTGTCACATTCCGGGGAAGTTTGTCTGGCGCAGGGCCTCGTAGAGGACGATGGCGGCGCTGTTGGAGAGGTTGAGTGCGCTGATGCGGTAGTCGTCCGGATTGACGAAGTTGCCGCAGATATCCTGCCGAAGGATGGCCTCGTGGCTGTCCTCGGTATGCCCTAGCGATTCCTCGTGGGCTTCCTATGTCTCGGCGTTGTCAAGCGAATCGCAATCGCGCAGCATCGGGATGCGCTCGCAGCGCTCGGACTCCGCGGCAAGCAGTGGCTCGGGGATGCCTGAGCTCTCGCTGCCAAAGACCAAGTAGTCGCCGTCGCGGTAGGTGCTTTGCGCATAGGTGCGGCGTGCCTTTTTGGTCAGCAGATGCAGGCGCTCGTCGGCGGGGGAGAGGCCGTTGCGCGCAAGGAAATCCTCCCAGCCGGCATAGGTCGTCACGTCCAAGTTTTGCCAGTAGCCCAGGCCGGCGCGACGCACTGTCTTGTCGTCGAGCGAAAACCCCAGCGGCTCCACCAGATGCAGGCGGGTACCGGTAACCACGCAAGTGCGGCCGATATTGCCCGTATTGGCCGGAATCTCGGGCGCATACAGCACAATGTTGAACATGAATCTCCTTGGCTCAGAACGAAAAACCACCACGAAGGGCACCTTCGTGGTGGTTTGGCGGTTACGTGGGCGGAAAACGCCCGCTTCGATAGCCTAGGCGCGGTGCCAGTCGGTCAGGCAGGCATCGAGGGCAGCGATGAGCGCATCCTTGTCCATGTGACGGCCGATGATGCACAGGCTCGTCATGCGGTCGCCCGTCTCGTCGTCCCAAATCTGCATGATCTCGGGGTTCTCGTCGATAATCTTCTGCTTCTCGCCCTCGGGCGCAGAATCGACAAACAGGCCGTTCTCCATTAGGCGCATCTGGTGGCCGGCCTGCTCGAACATGTAGCACATGTCCGGATTGCTGGCCTGCCACAGCGGACCCTTGACGCGGATGACCTCGTCGGGCCACTCCTGCTCAACAAAATTGGTGAACTTCTGCAGGTCAAACGGCTTGCGGCGGGAGTACACAAAGGTCTCGATGTCGTACTCGAGCACCTCGGGGTCGTCGTGCTCCTCGGGATGCTCCATGGCCTCGATCCAGGCGGCGGAGTTGTAGGCGCGCATAAAGTCGAAGCGGTCGGTGTCGAGCAGCTCCTCCATGGGGACCTCGCCGTTTTGGGCCTCGACAATCACGGCGTCCTTCTGCAGGCTGCGCACGATGGCCTTGAGCTCGGCAATCTGCTCAGGCGTGACGGTATCGGTCTTGTTGAGGATCAGCGTGGAGCAAAACTCGATTTGCTGAATAAGCAGGCTCTCGATGTCGTCCTCGTCGATATCCTCGGCCAGGAGGTCGCGACCGCCGTTGAACTCGTCGTACATGCGGGCGCAGTCGACCACGGCCACGATGTTGTCGAGCGCGAGCTTGGGCTCGCCGCCCACCTTGGCCTCGTCGCAGAAGCTCGAGATGGTGTAGGCGATGGGGATGGGCTCGCAAATGCCCGAGGCCTCGATGATGATGTAGTCGAACTTGCCCGAATCGGCGATGTCCTGCAGCTGGTTGGCCAGGTCGTCCGAAAGCGTGCAGCAGATGCAGCCGTTGGTGAGCGGGATAAGGTCGTCGGTCTCGGAAAGGCCGCCGTCAGCGATGAGGCTGGCGTCGACGTTGATCTCGCCGATATCGTTGACGATCACGGCGGCGCGGATGCCGCCGTCGTTTGCGAGGATGTGGTTGAGCAACGTGGTCTTGCCGGCACCGAGGTATCCGGTAAGCATGATGATCTTCACGGGTTTGTTGGGCATGTGCCCTCCTTTGTTAGACATGGCTTACAGTTGAATCTTATGCCAAACGCCTGCTCTTATACCCACGCGCCGACAAATAACACAGGCTACTCCCAGGCTCCCCATACGTCGGGACAATAGCCGACGGTGGCCTTCTTGCCGTTGCGCACGATGGGCTCGGCCAGAACCTGCTGATTCTCGAGCAGCTTATCAAAACGCTGGCTGGGGGTGAGGTGCTGGATGAGTGCGAGCGTCTCCTCGTCCTTGGCTTTGGGGTTGAGCAGCTTGTCGATGCCGCCAACCGCCTGCATCACGCTCGTGAGCTCGCCCTTGCTCATCTCCTTTTCCTTAAGGTCGATAAACTGCACCTTAATGCGGCGCTCCTTAAAATAACGCTGGGCCTTCTTGGTATCGAAGGACTTTTTGGTACCGAAGATCTGCACGTTCATTGTTTGGTTCCGCCGTTCTACCTGATGAAGTTGGTCCTAGCGCGATCGGCCTGGGGAGCTTCGATGCCGGCGGCCTTTCCCGCCTCGATGCAACGCAGTAGCCAGGCCATGTTTTTGCCGATGTTTCGCATGGTGGCAAGGCCTTCGGCGTCTTGGGCGGCCTCGCCCGGCATGGCACCGAAGACGTTGTTCCAGTAGGTGGATGCTACCACGGGCATCTGGTTGATGGTGAAGTACTTGTTGAGCACGTCGAAGGTGGTCGACGTGCCGCCGCGACGGGCAACGGCGACAGCGGCGCCCGGCTTGTGCGCAAAGGCCTTGCTGCCAGCATAGAATGCACGGTCGAGGGCAGAGAGGATGCGTCCGCTGGGATGCGCGTAGTAGACGGGCGAACCAAAGACAAAGCCGTCTGCCTGCTCGGCAGCGGCAATCAGCTCGTTGACTACATCGTCGTCAAAGGTACAGCGGCAATCGAGCTTGCCGCACTGGCCGCAACCGATGCAATCGCGAATGGGCTTAGCGCCTAGCTGAAACACCTCGGTATCGATACCCTCGGCGTTGAGCTGCTCGGCGACCTCGGCGAGTGCGCGGGCGGTGTTGCCGTTTGCCTTGGGGCTGCCATTGACCAAAAGAACCTTCATCACTAACTCCCTCTGCTGTCGGTGACTTCTGCGGAGGATTATCGCACGAGCGGGCAGATGGCGTGGGGCACGATTCCAGCCCCGAGGGCCCACGGCAGGCACGCTCACCAGGTACGAGCGGGATACGGTCCAGAGGATGTTGGAGTGCGGGGCCTCGTGCGAGCAGATTGTAAGGGGTCTGGGCAGGTCGCATTCGATGGCGAACTCTGAGGTCTTAGAAGGCGGGCTGCTGTGCGGCTATGGTTTATACTAAGGCGGTTGCTATCGAGTAATTCATACTTGGTTTGATTCGATTGTGAATGCGTAACTAGGATGGAAAGCAAAGGAAACTCTATGGAAACAGAGGATGCTGTTTGCTTGATGACTTCGATTGCCTTGATTGTCCTTTCAATCCAATACCGAAGAGGAAGATGGCTCTGCTCAATTGCTGGATATGATGTCACAAAAAGGGAGAGCGAGATTGATATACGCCCTTACGCAAAGCTGATTTCTTCTGTGACGTTATGGATGGGGCTGCTGTTTTTCTTGTGGGCGGTAGAGGGCTGGGTACGTGATTGGAATACCAGCGTTTTTGAAGTTTTGGTTCTACTTCTGTTCAGCTTGGCTTCTTTGTCGTTCGTGCGGCTCGTTAGGTTTGTGTTTATGAGGCGATAGCCAGCGGAAGTGGCTGGACGACAAAATGGACCAATGCAGCCAATTGTCAATAGAATTTGATAGGCTTGGCTTAACAGATTTGCTCGAGGGCATATCCGTGGCGGGGGATAGGTTCTATCTTGTTGAGCACTTATTTGCATCAGGCAAAGTAAACCAAGAGTATCGAAACGGTGCCCCCGGGCCCCGGGAGGGACTGCGGGGACGTTCGGCTAACTGCGGGTACGACCTATTTGCCCAATGTGTTCGGTTGAGATCGGAAATTAACCATCATGCGCCCCATAACGCTAGTCCAGCTTGGTGCCCGGTACCTGCGGCGCCTCTTTAATCAGCGCATTGAGTTCGTTCAAAATGGAAACGGGCTGTCGGTCGACGGCGTCCAGATGAAGCGTCGCCACGCGAAGGGGCGGCTGATATTCAAATGAGCCAAGGAGCACGGGCGATCCCAAGAACCGTTCGATTTCGTCTGCAACCGCGTCGGTCTCTTCGGGATCAAGCTCGTCAAAGAGCGCCACGAACATCGGTCCGGTCGAGCGGAACAGACGACCCTTGCCGCGCGAGCAATCCATGAGGCAGGCGGCGCTTTCTGCCAAAACGCGGTCGCCTGCATCAAAGCCAAAGCGGGCATTGACCTGTGCGATTTCGTCGATTTTAATGGCGATCAAGCCCGCGTTTCGTGCCACGCGACGCATCTCGCCAATGGCGTTGACCAGGGCGTGGATATCGCCCAGACCGGTCACGGAATCGGTCGTATCTGCCAAGCTTCGGTTGGTGACAATGCCCACATACATGTTGGGCTCGGTATCGGTGCCGTCCAGGCGGTAACCCGTGCAGTCGCAAAGCGCGTATTTTCCGGCGGTATTCATGACGCGATACTGCATGCAGTGGAAGTGCCACGTGCCGTTTACCACCATATCGAGCTCGGCACGTACGTTGTCGCGGTCCTCGGGGTGAACACGGGCAAGCCATATATCGAGCGAGTTGTAGGGATGCTGGGAAGGTAGGTCAAAATCGCGCACGGCATTAACCGACCATTGCGATTCGCCGGTGTCGAGGTTAATGATGAACGGATAGCGTGTCTCGGAGCTCATGGAGATCGCTTGGAACACTCGGTCGTTGCAGGGGGGGGGTTGTTCGGTGACCGGGCGTTGCGGCGCATCGCCTTCTTCCGGTTGTTGCACACGGTACATGAGCTTGTAGCGATACATTTTGCGGTCGGCGTCCTTTGTCATCTGGCGACGCGTATCGCCTGCAAGCGGGTCGACGCGCGAGCAGCCAAAACTAAAGCTGGCGATCATGGGCGCCTTGCCGTCCGATGTTGCCTCGATAAGATTGGCACGCGTCCGCTCCAGGCGCTGCTCGAGCTCGGCTTCGTCTGTCGTGGGGGATATAAGTACAAATTCGTCTCCACCGATACGGAACAGCAGCTCATCGTGCTCCATGGTCTCGGTGAGTGCGCGGCAGATGCTCAGAATGTAGCGATTGCCCTCGGCGTGGCCAAACTTATCGTTGCAATGCTTGAGGCGATCGATGTCAATATAGGCACAGGTGAAGGGGGTGCCTTTGCGCCAGAGCTGATCGACATGGCGGTCGAGCCCGCCACGGTTGCCAAGATTGGTGAGCGAGTCGATATAGGCGCCGTGCTCAAGCAGCTCGCGTTCTTGTTGCAGGATGGCGAGCGTTTTCTGCAGTTGCTCACCAATGGCACGCAACTCCGGGGGCAGCGCGGCAACATCGAGCTCGGTGGTTGAGGCCCCGTTCGCAAGTCGCTGAAGATGAGCGATGATTGATTGCTCGCCCAGGCGATACGACTTGTTCATGATGGATGACCTCCTTGGATGGAACAATGGTTTGTATCTTACTCCCAATTCGGTTTAGATTGGGGTATTAGTTAGCTCATGGGAACAAACGCTCCCTCGACGGTGGCGTTTGCGCACGAGCGTATTAGTTGCTGTCGCCACCGTCGAGCAGTGCCTCAAAATCCTCCGCCTGCATGGGACGGTAGTAGAGGAAGCCCTGAGCGTAGCGGGCGCCCATTTGGCGTAGCATGTTTGCCTGCTCATTTGTCTCGATGCCTTCGACCACAACGGGCAGATGGAGCGACTGCGCCATCTCGAGCATTGATGAAATGATTTGCACGCTGCGGCCTTGATCGCCGTCGACGGGCACAAACGTGCGGTCGAGCTTGATGACGTCGACGTTGACGTTCTTGAGCATCGCGAGCGTGGACTGGCCGGTGCCAAAATCGTCCATGTAGGTCGAGAAGCCGCGGTTGTGCAGGTCGGCCGTCAGCTTATCCACAGCTTCGGACTCTCCCGTATAAGCCGTCTCGGTGATCTCGATGCGCATGAGCTCGGGCGGCAGATTGTATTGGTCGGCGAGCGCTCCCATATGTTCGGCAACGTCGCAGGCAAGGATATCCACGCGCGACACGTTGAGCGAGATCGGAACCACGCGAAGCCCTCGATCGATGCGCCCGCGCAGCCACGAGGCAACGCCCTGCCAAACGTATTTGTCGAGCGTCACCACAAAACCACTTTCCTCGAGAGCGGGGATAAAGGTGACGGGTGAAATGAGGGAGCCATCCTTGTCAATCCAGCGCGTGAGCGCCTCGGCGCCAATAATCTCGCCGGTTTCCATGTCGACCTGGGGCTGCAAGTAGTAGGTGATGCGGCCGTTTGAGAGCGCGTACTGGAATTCGGTCAGCGTGCGGTGGAACGAGACTTCGCGCTCATACTCCTCGGGGCGGAAAATGGCAATGCGCTCCTTAAAGTCGTTTTTTGCGCGTCGATTGGTAAACATGGCCTTGGCCTGTGCATCGATGGTGATTTCCTCGTTGGAGTCGATAGGGCAAACGCCCATGGACGGCCAGAAGCCTACGCCGTCATCGTGCTTGGCCACGGTCTCGCGAATGCGACTATAGATTTGATGGACGGTGTCGTGCTCAAAGGGGATGAGTATGCAAAAGTCGTCTTGGCCCCAGTACCCTGCGACGCCCATGTCGGCATTCTCGATGTCTTTGAGGACTGTACCTACGTCGGCGAGCACGCGGTCGCCCTCGGCCTGTCCGTGCCATTCGTTGAACAGTCGCATGTGCCCCATGTCGACGGTGGCGATACACCAAGCGCCGTCGCGCCTTGTCTGGAGAAATGCGTTGGCGCGCCGCATAAACTCGCTGGGTCGACAGAGGCCCGTGAGCATATCGATGCGCTCGGCGATGGCGCTTTTGCGCTCTATCTCGGGTATGGGGAGGCTGTCGTTGGGGACAAGTCCGCCGGCCGTGCGAAGGCGACGGTCGAGTTCGCCTAAAACGGCGGTCGCTTGATTGGTTAGGCGCTCGTAAAAGGCCGGAACGACTAGACAGACGGGGGTAATGGTATCGCCCGCGATTCGAACGGGAGCGAAAACGGCCTCTTTTAGATGACGGACCAGTTGCTCGAATGCCTCGTGGTCCAAATCGTTGCTGAGCACGACAAACTGGACGCTTCGTGAGCGGTAGACGCGACTCCTGCTACGGGTGATCGACAACATGCGGCCTGCGTATTCGGCGAGCATGTTGTCGACAGCCTCGGCTCCGTAAAGCTCGTTGAGCTTTGTCGTGCCGCGAACGCGCACCGCTATAAGCCCCGTCTCGCAACAGTCGCGACGGCAGGCATCGATAGCGTTGAGCAACATGCGCTGCGTTCCAAGGCCCGTGGCGGCGTCGACGGTCTCGGCAAGCGAGTGGTTGACGAGCTCGCCAACATAGAGCGAGGGGACATTTCCGTCGCCGTCGATACGAAACCCGCGAGCACGGCAGAGAACGTAGTCGCCGGCGGCGTTGCGTACGCGGTATTGCATGACGCGACGGTGCTTGGAGCCGTTATAGATCTGGTCGATATCGTCGCTATAGGCCTCGAGGTCATCGGGATGGACGCGCGTTTTCCAGTAATCGTGGCAGTTGTCTATATGCTCCGAAGGAAGGCCAAGGTCGCGCATAGCGCCTTGTGACCAAAGGGTGCGATGTTTGTCCAGGTTCTCGATAAAGAAATAGCGGCCTTCGTTGAGCATCGAAAGGGCGTCGAAAACGCGGTCGCTTATTTCGAAGTCGTCGGCGTGGACTTGCACGATATTGCGTCGATCAAGGTGCATGGCATGGCGCAGCTTGTAGTCGTACATGCGATGGTCGGCATCGAGTGTCATGCGATTGGAGGCTTCGCCCAGGGCGGGGTCGGCGTGTGCCACTCCGTAGCTAAACGAATGAGGCATCTCGGAATCGTTGTTCTTGAGCAGGACCGTTCGGCAGTGTTCCAGACGTTCGGCGAGGTCGTCCTCGGTCGCAATCGTAGATAGGATGGCAAACTCGTCGCCGCCTATGCGAAACGCCGCCTCGTCCACTTTCATATACAGTTTGAGATAAAGGCTTACCTGCAAGATGTAGCGGTTGCCCTCGTCATGCCCAAAGACGTCGTTGCAGTGCTTGAGATTGTCGATATCGATGAACGCCATGGTAACGGGGATGTCCTGCTCCCAGAGCTCCTCGAGGGAACGGGCAAAGCCGCCGCGGTTGCCAAGTCCGGTAAGCTGGTCGGTAAAGGCGGTCCTAATCAGATCATCCTGACGCTCGAGAAGGTCACGGATGGTCTTTTCGAGCGTTTCGGTGTAATTGCTGACAGTATCCATGTTCTAAGCGGCTTTCTGAGGTCGGAGCGGATTGCGTCGGGCGAGCTCGTTGTGTACACGCGTTGCTGCTCAGCGTATTGCGTGTATCCAGGCCTCCGCCTTGCTGCGTTGTTGGGTTACTTTGCCGGCTAATGTTCGCTGTTGATAACTGCTGAGTAGTATAAACAACAGTACAAAATTATATAGGGGTGCCCATACTATGGGTGACAATTATTTGCCAAGCGGTAACACGACGATGCGATGTTCGATGAAAATGCGACTGAGACGATATATGTTGACGGGTATACTTGTCCCGTTTAAAAACGCAGAAACGGGGATGATCGCATGACGCAGCCAGATACGACGCGCACGGTGGGGCTTGCGCTCGAGGGAGGCGGCTACCGCGGTATGTATACGGCGGGCGTGCTCGACGTTTGGATGGAGCGCGGTTTGACCTGCGACCATATGGTGGGTGTCTCGGCGGGCGCGGCGTTTGGCTACAACTTTAAATCGCGCCAGATCGGCCGTGCCATTCGTTACAACAAGGCTTATTGCGCCGACAAGCGCTATGCGAGCGTGACCAGCTGGCTGCGAACCGGCGATATGTTCAATGCCGATTTTGCCTATCACGAGGTGCCTATCGAGCGCGATCCCATCGACTTGGAGGCGTATCGCGCCTGCCCCATGCGATTTACGTGCGTGTGTACCGATATCGAGACGGGCAAGGCCGTCTACCACGATCTACCGTATGGCGACGAGCGCGATATCGAGTGGATCCGGGCGTCGTCTGCCATTCCTGTGGCGACGCGTCCCGTTGCTATTGACGGGCATAAGTATCTGGATGGTGGCGTGGCTGATTCTATTCCCAGCGCATGGCTGTTTGCGCAGGGGTATGACCGCAATATCGTGGTACTCACGCAGCCGGCGGGCTTTGTGAAGCAGCCCAACAGCGTGATGCCCATGCTGCGGCGCGTGTTCCGTCACTATCCGGAGTTTGTTGCAGCGCTTGAGCATCGGCATGAGGTCTACAATGCCACGCTCGATGACCTGGCACGTCGAGAGGCTGCCGGGGAAATCTTTGTGGTGCGGCCGAGTGAATCGGTGAAGGTGCCGTCGCTGTGCCGCGAACCGGATGAGCTCGAGCGCATCTACCAGGTCGGCCGCCACGATGCAGAGGCGACTTTGCCGGCGTTGGAAGCGTATCTGGCGGGGTAAGGGTCGCATACGGAAAGCGCATCCCGGAATGGAGGCCCAAACTGGGATGCGCTTTCCATTGCTGAAGATATGAGGCTGCGAATCAGCTGTTCGGCCTATGCCTATGCCTGCTGCCAGGTGTCGACAAGCTCCTTGGCTGCGGCATGGGGGTCGTCGGCGCTGCAGACGGCGCTTACCACAAAGAAGCCGTCGACGCCGGTGGCCTTAAGCTGCGGCAAGTCGGCCGTCTTAACGCCGCCGCCCACCACGATGGGCACGGGGCTTGCCGCGTGGAGTGCGGCAAGGTCCTCAAAGCTCTTGGTGATGATAGAGCCGTCGGCCGCGCGTCCGCAGTCGCGCTTGGTCTCGGTCTCGTGGAGCGGGCCGATGCCCAGGTAGTCGACCAGGCTCATGTCGGCGGTCTTGACGTACTCGAGCATCTCCTCGCAACGGGCCGAAAGGCCCACAATGGCGTCGGGGCCCAGCAGCTTGCGACAGACCTCGACGGGAATATCGCTCTGGCCCACGTGCACGCCGTCGACCGCAATGCCCTGCTCGCGTGCGGCGAGTACGCAGTCAAGGCGGTCATCGATCAGCAAGGCGACCTGACCGGTCTTGCCAGCCTGTGCGATTGCCTGCGCGGCGTCGCCGGTCAGCGCAATGATCTCGCGGGCGCTTGCCACCTTGGAGCGCACCTGAATGCAGGTAAAGCCGGCGTCGAGCGCCTGGGCCACCACATCGCCCACGGGGCGTCCGAGGGTGTTTTCGGGGCCGAGCACCAGATAGGCCGAGATATCAAGGTTGTCGCGGATGCTCATTGTGCTTCCTCCTGCTTTTTGATCTGTGCTTCCATGCGCTTGAGTTTGCCGGTCATGGTGTCGGTAAATCCGGGTCGAATATCGGCTTTGAGCACGACTTCGGTGCGGATGCCCTTGCTCGCCAACACAAAGGTCGCGTCGCGCACGACCTGCATGACCTCGTCCCAGTCGCCCTCGATCTCGGTGAACATCGAGGTGGTGCGGTTGGGAAGGCCGCTCTCGCGAATGACGCGCACGACCTCGGCGACCTCGGCGGACAGCTCGTCGCCGGTGCCGCATGGGGCGATGGCCACGGCGACGAGCGTGTTCATGCCGGCATTTGTTGCGGGTTCGGACATGGCTTATGCCTCCTCGAGCTCGAGTCGGTTGTCGGCAATATCCTGGGCGGTTGCGCGGTAGAGCTCGTCGATAAAGGCGACCTTAAAGCTTGCCGGGGCATCGGCGACGGCGGCGGCACGCGTGCCGGCAACGTTGTAGACGGCGGTGCCGCAGACTGCTGCCGTAAACGGATCGGTAGCACAGGCGTACACGGCCAGCACGCCGCCCTGCGAGCAACCGCAGCCGGTGATCTTGGACATGAGCGGGCTGCCGCCGTGGGATTTGGCCACGGTCGTGCCGTCGGTAATCAGGTCGACTTCGCCCGAGACCACAACGGTGCCGCCGGTGTAGCGAGCGAGCGCCACGGCGGCATCGCGGGCGGCGTCGACCGTGTCGGTGGTATCGACACCACGTACGCGGCTCAGATCGGCCGACTCGCCCTCAAGACCCCACAGGCCGGAGAGTGCGATGATCTCGGAGGCGTTGCCGCGTACGATGGCGGGCTTGTACTGCTTGAGCTCGTTTACCAGCTGGGTGCGCAGGCTACCGATGCCCAGACCCACCGGATCGAGCACCCAGGGCTTGCCGGCGTCGTGTGCCGCCTTGGCCGCGCGGGGAATCGTCTGCTCGTAGATGGGGAAGAGCGTGCCCATGTTGAGATAGATGGCGCCGCCGCCGGCAACGAGCGCCTCGCCCTCGTCGGGCAGATAGACCATGGCGGCCGAACCGCCCACGGCGAGCTGCGCGTTGGCGACAAAGTCGATCGTCACCGTGTTGGTGATGGAGCCGGCCATCGGATTGGTGGCTCGAATCTCCTCTACGGCCTTGACCATATGTTGCTTAAGCTGTTCCGAATCAATCACTGCACATGCCTCCTTGGCATAGAAAAGGGGCGCTGTGCATAGACAGCGCCCCTGTAAAGGCGGCATGCTCCCTACGCCAGCATTAACTGACAGGTTCAAAGGATTGGGCCCTATGCCCTCTCAGCCTTGTGGTTTGCACCGCCGGCACTCCCGCATCGAATCTGTTGTTCCCTATACTAGCGCACCTGCCAATATGGGACAGGTTTATTTTGGCAGGTGGCAACAGGGGCGCTGCATTTTCCCAGATAAAACCTGCCAAGATAAACCTGTCCCTTATTGGCAGGTCGTTACAATAGACGGGATAAAGAATGACCGAGGGGACCTTATGATCAAACTTGTGCTGACCGATATGGACGATACGCTGATTCCAGCCGGGCATGACGGCGCCAGCGACTGCGCCATCGAGGGCATTCATGCCATGCAGGCGGCGGGCCTGCATTTTGGCCCGGTTTCGGGTCGCCAGCCGTCCGCGATGAGCTGGATGTTCCGCAATCGCTCCGAGTGCTTCTCGACCGGTGCGTTTTGCAACGGCCAGGTGATGTTTGTCGATGGCGAGGCGGTTGCCTCGCGCGCAACTGATAACGATGCCCTTATGCGCCTGGCCGACTACCTGGAGCAAGAGACCGACGATACCTATTTGAAGGTCTACCGTCTGGGTGATGACTTTTGGGACAACGACGCCTATTGCGTGACAAGCGATCCCGAGCGTGTGCGTCGCGCCATGGAGTCAGGCGGCAACGCGTGGCTCAAGGGCGAAGAGGCTCCCTGTCGCCCTGTCGTTGACGATGCCCCGGTATACAAGGCGAATATCTGGAGTGCCCGTTCGCGCGAGGAGCTCGCCGAGCTGCGCGAGCGTGTTGCCGCCGAGGTGCCGGAGCTCTCGCTCGTGTTTCCCAACAACCGCGTGCGCCTGTTCGACGTTCTTCCGACCGGCTGGGACAAGGGCTGTGCTGCGCTGGAGCTGGCGCGCGCTTTGGGCCTGACGCCCGACGAGGTGGCCGTATTCGGCGATTCCGATAACGATTTGCCCATGATCGATGCCGTTCCCAATTCCGTTGCAGTCGCCAATGCCAACGAGGCCGTCACGGCTGCCGCGCGCTGGCATATCGGCGCTGCGGCAGATGATGCGGTTGCCGGGGCTCTGCATCAGATTGCCGCCTGCGCCGCGACGGGGGAGATGCCGTCGTTTATGCGTCAGATGGACGCGACGGGTTTCGACGTCACGAACGTCTAGGGAGAAAGCCATGAAGCTCCAGCAGCTCAGATATGTCGTCAAAGTTGCCGAATGCGGCAGCATCACCGAGGCCTCGCGCCGGCTCTTTGTGTCGCAGCCTTCGATTACCGCGTCAATTCGCGATCTCGAAAACGAGATGGGTGTACACATCTTTGAGCGCACCAACAAGGGCGTCATTGTGTCCGAGGAGGGCGAGACCTTCTTGGGCTACGCGCGCCAAGTGCTCGACCAGGCCGATTTGCTCGAGGGTAAGTACAAGAGCGCATCCGAGCAGGTGCCGCATTTTAGTGTGAGCTGTCAGCATTATTCCTTTGCCGTTAACGCGTTTGTTGACGTGATCCGCGAGTTCGATGCCGCGCGTTACGACTTTACTCTGCGCGAGGAACAGACTCACGAGATTATCGAGGACGTCGCGCATATGAAAAGTGAACTGGGCATCCTGTACTTATCCGAGCATAACCGCGAGGTCATCGAGCGCATGCTCGCCGCCAACGAACTCGTATTCGAGGGGCTCTTCTGCGCCACGCCGCATGTCTTTGTATGCGCCGACCATCCACTGGCGGACCACGCCAGCGTGACGCTCGAAGATCTCGAGGACTACCCGTTCCTGTCCTATGAGCAGGGCAGCTACAACTCGTTTTACTATTCCGAGGAGCTGACCTCGACCTTTGAGCGCCGCAAGAATATCCGCGTGCGCGACCGTGCGACGTTGTTCAATCTGGCCATGGGCCTTAACGGCTACACGGTTTGTTCGGGCGTGATCAGCCATGAACTTAACGGCCCCGGCATTATCTCCATTCCGCTCGATGTAGACGAGTACATGGAGATCGGCATCATCACGCGCAAGAACACGACACTTACGCGCTACGGGCAGGCCTATATCGAAGCGATTCGTCAGCACATCTAGACTGCTGCGTTCTGCACGGGTCAAATCTCTTTATGGCAGTCCAAACTGATATAGGAAGCATCTATATCAAACTGTTATAAACATATATTTTACGATGTCCATATGAGCGCTCATACTCTGTCCCAGTAAAGCAACCAATGCAAAGGGAGATATCTATGAGCACTTCGATTCAACCGAACGCGCCGTTTCGTGCCGATATCGTCGGCAGTTTTCTTCGTCCGCAGGCTGTAAAGGACGCCCGTGCCGCCTATGTCGCGGGTAAACTCGACGCTTCCGGCCTTAAGGCCGTCGAGGACGAGGCCATCCGCGACTTAGTGGCCAAGCAGAAGGCTGCCGGCCTGCAGGTGATTACCGATGGCGAGTTCCGCCGCAGCTACTGGCACCTCGATTTTATGTGGGGGCTGAACGGCGTCGAGCGTCGCACCTCGCGTACGGGCTATATGTTCCACGATGAGGAGACTACCGCCGACACCGCCGTGGTAACCGGTTCCATTAGCGGCGAGAATCATCCGTTCGTCGAGCACTTTAAATTTGTCAAGGCGCTCGAGGGGGAGGGCCAGGTCGCACGGCAAACCATTCCGGCGCCGATCCAGACGTTCTCTGAGGTCACGCTCGATCGCTGCGATGGCCAGCAGGAGAGCCTGCGCGCCGTCTACAAGACCGACGAAGAGCTCGCCGATGCCATCGCCGCAGTATATCGCACCGTGATTGCCGACCTGTATGCCGCAGGCTGCCGCAACATTCAATTTGATGACTGCACCTGGGGCATCTATTGCGATACCGACTTTGTGTCCAAGACCGGTATGAGTCCGGTTGACCTGCAAAAGGTGAGCGAGCTGGGCGTGGCGCTCAACAATGCTGCCATCGCGGGCAAGCCCGACGATTTGGTCATCAACACGCATGTATGCCGCGGCAACTACCACTCCACCTACGCTTTTGAAGGCGGCTACGATCCCATCGCTCCATATCTGTTTGCGCATGAGGACGTCGACGCTTTCTATCTGGAGTTCGACACGCCGCGCGCCGGTGGTTTTGAGCCGCTCAAGTACGTTGCCCCGGGCAAGAAGGTCGTGCTGGGCTTGGTAACCACCAAGGCGGCAGAGCTCGAGAACGAGGATGTTATCGTCGAGCGCATCCGCGAAGCCGCAAAGTACGTGCCGCTCGAGAACCTGTACCTGTCGCCCCAGTGTGGCTTTGCCAGCTGCGAGATTGGCAACAAGCTGACTGAGGACGAACAGTGGGCAAAGATCGCGCTGGTCAAGCGCATTGCCGAGCGCGTTTGGAAATAGCGCTAGCGTTTGCAGGTGGCGGCGCGTGCGAGACGTGGCGTATCGCGTACAATGGTTCGGATCGTATCGTTCGGGCAGGTTATCCGATATGCCTGATCGCCCTTCCATTCGAAAGGACTTCCATGTCCCAGTCTTCGACACCCGCCGTCACCGATGCCATCTACGATGCATCGTCGCTCGGTCGCCCGCGCATGTTTTTGCTCGGCCTACAGCACCTGTTTGCCATGTTTGGTGCCACGGTGCTGGTGCCCGTGCTCACTGGTCTCTCGGTTTCGGCAACGCTTTTGTTTGCCGGCTTGGGCACGCTGCTGTTCCATTTCCTGTCGCGCGGTAAGGTCCCCGCATTCTTGGGCTCATCGTTTGCCTTTATTGCCGGTTATGCTGCCATTGCACCCAACGGCGAGGCCGAGCTATTGCCTTACGCTTGTCTGGGCGTTGCCTGCGCCGGATTGCTCTATCCGGTGCTCGCGGCGCTCTTCCGTGCGTTTGGTGCCAAGCGCGTCATGCGCTTCTTCCCGCCGGTGGTGACGGGCCCCATCGTCATTTCGATCGGTCTGATCCTGGCAAGCTCCGCTATTGCCAACTGCCAGACCAACTGGCTCGTTGCCGTGGTTGCCGTCGCCGTAATCGTCATCTGCAATATTTGGGGTCGCGGCATGGTCAAGATTGTGCCGATTTTGCTGGGCGTTGTGGTGAGCTATGCCGTTGCGACCGCGCTGGGCGAGGTCGATTTTTCGGGCGTTGCCGCCGCTCCCTGGGTTGGCTTGCCCGTCGTGTGGGACAACACAGTGTTTGCACTCTTTGGGCCGCAGTTTGATAGCGGCCTCGCCACGACGGCCATCATCACTATCATGCCGCTGGCCTTCGCAACCATGATCGAGCATATCGGTGATATCTCCGCTATTGGCTCCACTTGCGAGCGTAACTACATCGCCGATCCCGGCCTGCATCGCACGCTGCTCGGCGATGGCCTTGCCACGATTCTGGCTTCGCTCTTTGGTGCTCCGGCCAACACTACCTATGGCGAGAACACCGGCGTGCTTGCTCTGACGCGTGTGTTCGACCCGCGCGTGATTCGCATTGCCGCGTGCTGCGCCATCGTGCTTTCGTTCTGCCCCAAGTTCGCGGCCGTCATTGCGGCCATGCCGGCGTGTGTAATCGGCGGCGTGTCGCTCGTGCTCTATGGCATGATCAGTGCCGTGGGCGTACGCAACCTTATCGAAAACCAGGTCGATTTCCAGAACAACCGCAACGTGCTGGTGGCAGCTCTGGTGCTCGTGCTTTCGCTCGGCATTGCCTATAGCACCGCCGGTGCCATCGTGCTGGAGCTGGGCGGCGTGACGATTTCGCTTTCCGGCCTTGCCGTGGGCTCGCTGGTGGGTATCGTGCTCAACGCGATTCTGCCGGGTAACGACTTTGAGTTTGATGTCTCCGAGCTCGAGGAGTCCACCGAATAGCGGCTGTGTCCAAATCAGTTAAAAAAGCCGGCCATGCGTCCGATGCGCATGGCCGGCTTTTTAGTGCGCAAGAACCCAGTGGATGCCGCGCGCCATGCGCAGGTCGGTTTGGGCAAAGTGGTTGCCGGGGTTGAGCTCCAGCATTGTTGGAATGTCACGCTCGATAAACAGCTCTTCCATCGCGCGCGTATCGTCGAGCACGTGCCGCATCATGCGGTTGGGCGTCTTGGTTTCCTTTTTGCCGAGTGACAGATAGACGGCCTGTGGGTTGCCGGCAAAAGGGGCCGTGCTGGCGCGATCGACAAAGTCGGGAAACCACAACGACCCCGATGCGCTTGCGGCGCGGCTAAAGGCGTCGGTTTGCCAGAGGGACCAGAGCGCGAAGAGGCCCGCGAGCGAGTAGCCGGCAATGCCGCGCCAGGTGGGCGGCTGAGGAAGCGACGACTCGGCCTCTGGGATTATCCAGTTCAACAGCTCATCGAGAAATCCGGATGCCTGACCGCCAAAGGGCTCGGCATCGCGCACGGTTCCGTCGCATCCCCAGGGGCTCAGCTCGCGATTCCAGTTGAGGCTGCCAATGCCGACAAGCGTGAAGGGCGGGCAGTTGAGCTCTCGGCAGCGTTCATAAACCTCCGTGCCGTCGCCCATGACCACGGGAAGATAGATGACTGGTGCGCTTTCGGCATGCTGTGCATGAACGGTTATCTGCTTTTGATGCGCTTCCATGACGGGCTTCTCTCGGCGTTGTGATATCGACGGCCCCCATTGTCGCACGCCGGCTCATGCAGGTTGGGCTAGACCAAAGACAATCTCGTGCATACCCTGCGGACGCATATGGAAAACGCCACCGCCGGAGGGGAGCTCGGCGGTGGCGTTGTTAAACGGTGCTGGGACTCGGGGCCTTCGCGGGAGCTGCCATGTGCGCAGAGGCGTCTAAGAGCGCTTGCGGCTCGCCATGGTGCCTGCGGCGATAGCGGCTGTTCCCGCAAGGACGGTTGCCACGATGGCCGCACCCGAGGTGTCGCCGGTTGCCGCGAGCACGCCGGTAGTCTTGGCTTTCGTGATTGAAGCCGCAACGGCCTTGGTCGGCTTTGAGCCCTCAGGCTTGGGGTTCTGCTTGGACTCCGCGGGCTTGCTTTCTGCGGGCTTGGTCTCGTCGGGCTTGGGGTCTTCCGGCTTGGCTACCTCGGGAGGTGCGATGACCATGCTCTTGGCGACAGCTTCGTTATAGGGGGAGTCGATCACAGCGTCGCCCGTGCCGATGGCTTGGCCTGCCTCGTAGATGCCGTCACGGAGCTTGCGATAGTCAATGACCTTGCCGCCTTCGGGCGTCTGGATGGCGGCGTTCTCAATCTTGATGGTGCCGATTGTCTTGCCGTCAGCGCTCATGGCACGGGCAAAGATTGCCGCTGTATCTCCTTCGGCCGTTACCTTGCTGCGGATGATCGAGATGACTGCGGGTGTGACGCCCTCGCTGGTCTGGGCGATGATGCCGATGTTCTCGCCTTGGGGCTCGGGGCTCGTCTCACCATCTTGGTTTTCGCTGTAGGGGATGGGGCCGTCGCCGTTCTCGACATAGCGGGCTATGGCCTTGACAACGGAGTCGCTGATGTAGATGTGGCCACCCTCCTCGTTGGGTCGATCGTTTCTGGTGGAGAATGCAGCCGAAACCTCGCCTTCCGCAAACGCGTCCACGGTGGAGCCGTTCTTGACGACGATATCGTCTTGGTAGGTGAAGAGGGCAATGGCGCCACCGTATCTGCCTTTACTTGCGCGGACTGTCACGTTTGCATGATCGAGTGTGATGCCCTTGTGGGCATAGACGCCATATTCAACACCGTTTGCGTTGAGGGAGGCGTTTGTGGCTGCGAGGCTGCCCTTGGCCTCGACGGCGGCGTCTTTCTCGGAGCTCGCCTTGACCTGGCTGCCGTCCGAGATATTGATGTTGCCGCCGCTCCAAATGGCCTCACCATCGGCTGAGCTTGCCTCGACTGTGCCGCCACCCTTGATGGTGAGGTTCTTGTCGGTTCCGATACCCTTGTCCTTGGTAGCCCTGGCGGTGACGGCCCCGCTGTCGTCAATCGTGATATTGCCGTTTGCCCTGATGCCATCCGATACGCCCGTGGCGTTGACGTTGCCCGAACCTTTGATAGCGAGATCGCCCTCGGCGTCGATGGCATCAAATCCAGCGCTCGTGGCGTTGACGGATCCGGCTCCGTCGATGTTGATATTACCCGTGGAGAGGATAGCGTCCTCAGTAGATGTCACGCTGAGCGTGCTGCCCGCGTTGCCTTGGATATTGAGCTCGGCGTTCTCATTCTTGCCATGAGAAGCCTTGATGCCTTCGATCCAGTCGGCAGTGACGATGTTGTTTCCCGAGTAATTCACGTTGAGCTTGCCTGCGGCCTGGATCTCGCCGCCGTTATAGTTGTTGAGCTTCAAGTCGTCGGCGCCGTCCCACGACCAGGTGCCGGTCTCGTCGCCCGCCGCAGTGCCGGCGTTGTATTTGGTTTCGCCGACCTTGACCCATTCCGCCGCGAGCGAGACGCTCGGCATGAGCAGCGAGCTCGCCGTGAGCGCGCACACGGCGCCTACGACGATGCGGCGCGTCACGCGGCGCCAGCTGCCGTGCGCGAGTCCTATGCGACGGCGAACGTCGGGTTCGGCAACATGGGTTCCGGCGGTAGTGTCATTGCGTTTGGGGGTCGTGAACAAGGCTGCCATGGTTGCTCCCGTTCTCAAAGGGCCTATACGGCTAGGTTCAGCGTATCTGCTGGATGTTGCCGGCGGTAGTGCCGTTTGGAGGGCAAAATGTCCAAAATCCGGAAGAGGAATAAGCTGCGCACCTACGCGTTGTCGGGCATTAATCACAAAGCGCGGAGCCGCCTGTTGCGACTCCGCTCGCGTGTGCACCATACGAGTGCAAACAGGAAACGCCACCGCCGGAGGGGGGCTCGGCGGTGGCGTTGCTAAACGGTGCGCGGACTAGGCGGCTTTAAAAGTGTCGGTTCGTGTATGAAGGGCGTCTATGAGCGCTTGCGGCTCACCACGGCGCCCGCGGCGATGGCGGCTGTTCCCGCAAGGGCGGCTGCCACGATGGCTGCGCTCGAGGCGTCGCCGGTCGCTGCGAGTTTGCCGGCGATCTTGGCTCCCGTGGCTGCAACTGCAACGGTCTTGGTTGTCTTCGCGCTCTTAGACTTGGAACCCGGCTTGGTCTCGCCGGGCTTTTCCCCGGGTTTGGTCTCTTCGGGAGGCGCGATGACCGTGCTCTTGGCGACAGCTTCGTTATAGGGGGAGTCGATCACAGCGTCGCCCGTGCCGATGGTTTGACCCGCCTCGTAGACGATGCCGTCGCTGAGTTCTTCCTTGTTGCGATAGTCAATGACCTTGCCGCCTTCAGGCGTCTGGATGGTGGCTCCTTCGATTTCGATGGTGCCAATCGCCTTACCATCCGCGCTCATGGCAAGGGCGAAGATTGCCGCCGTGTCTCCCTCGGCCGTGACCTTGCTGCGGAGAATCGAAATGGTTGCGGGCGTGATGCCCTCCTTGGTCTGAGCAAAGATGCCGATGTTCATGCCTCGGGGCTGAGGGTTAGTTTCGCCATCCTGGCCTGCACTGTAGTGGTCGGGGCCGTCGCCGCCGGTCTCGGCATAGCGGGCTATGGCCTTGACAACGGAGTCGCTGATGTAGATATGGCCACCCGCTTCGCCGGAGTAGAAATTACTGGTGGAGATTGCAACCGAGAACCTGCCTTCTGCGAGCGCATCCACAGTCGAGCCGTTCTTGATGACGATGTCGTCCTCATCGGTGAAGAGTGCGCTGACTTCCCCGCCATCTGAGCTTGCGCGGGCCGTCACGGTCGCGCCATCGAGCGTGATGCCCTTGTAGACATAGATGCCATACCCAACGCCACTTGCGTTGAGGGAAGCGTTCGTGACCGTGAGGCTGTTTTTACCGTCGATGGCGGCGTCTTCCTCGGAACTTGCCTTGACCTGGCTGCCATCCGAGATCTCGATGTTGCCGTCGGCCCAAATCGCATTGTCTTTGATAGAGCTTGCCTCTACCTTGCCGCCGCCCTTTATGATGAGGTTCTCGTTAGCATCGATACCCTGATCCTCGGTGGCCTTGGCGGTGACGGTTCCGCTGTTGTCGATCGTGATGTTGCCGTCGGCCCTGATGCCATCCGAATCGCCCGTGGCGTTAACGTTTCCCGAGCCCTTGATGGTGACATCGCCCCCGGCATCGATGGCATCGTGCTCGGTGCTCGTGGCGTTGACAGTGCCAGCGCCGTCGATGTTGATGTTGCCGACGGAAGTGATGGCGTCACGAGAAGATGCCACGTTGAGCGTGCTGGACGCGTCGCCCTGAATATTAAGCTCGGCGTTCTCGTTCGCGCCATCCTTAACCTTGATGCCGCGGCCGTCGTCGTTAGTGACGGTGTTGTTGCCCTCGTAGCTCACGTTGAGCTTGCCCGCTGCCTCGATCGCACCGCCGTTGTAGCCGTTGAGCTTCATATCATCGGCGCCGTCCCATGACCAGGTGCCGGCGGCGTCTCCCGCGGGCCCCGCGGCCGCTTCGTGGCGGACGCCATCGACGTCCACCCACTCCGCCGCGAGCGAGACGCTCGGCATGAGCAGCGAGCTCACCGTGAGCGCGCACACGGCACCCACGACGATGCGGCGCGTCACGCGGCGCCAGCTGCTGTGCGCGAGTCCTATGCGACGGCGAACGTCGGGCTCGACAAAATGGGCTCCAGAGGTTTTGTCATTGCGCTTGGGGGTCGTGAACAAGGCGGCCATGGCTACTCCCATCCTCATAGGGCCTATGCGATTACGCCCAGCATATCTGCAGGATGTAGCCGGCGGTAGTGCCGTTTGGAGGGCAAAATGTCCAAAACTCGGGAAGCAATACATCGCGCGTCCGTGCGTTGCCTGGCTTTAAAAGAAAAGCGCGGAGCCGCTCGATGCGACTCCGCGCCTTGTTGTTTTGCTTTAGCAGACTATGCTGTTACGCTACGAAGAAGTAGACGAGGAAGGCAAGGGCTGCGATCCACATGAGCGGCTTGATCTTGGAGGCCTCGCCCTTAAAGAGCGCGACGATCACGTAGGCGATAAAGCCCAGGCCAATGCCGGCGGAGATGGAGTAGGTGAAGGGCACGCCGGCGACAATCATGAACGCCGGGAAGCCCTGCGACACGTCGGACCAGTCGATCTCGGAGGCCTCGCTCATCATGAGGTAGCCGACGTAGACCAGAGCACCGCAGGTGGCGGCACTGGAAACGATGGTGACGATGGGGGAGAAGAACGCGGCGAGAATGAACAGCACGCCGGTGGTGACGGAGGTGAGGCCCGTGCGACCACCGTCGGCAGCGCCAGAGGTGGACTCGACGAAGGTAGTGATGGAGGAGACGCCCATAAAGCCACCGGCAGCAGCGGCCACGGAGTCGACGACCAGGATGGGACGGATGTCCTCGACATTGCCGTCCTCGGTCAAGAACTCGCCCTGCTTGGCGACGGCCATCGCGGTGCCCATGGTGTCGAAGAAGTCGCTCATGAGCAGCGAGAAGGCAACGACGAGCAGCATCGGGTCGGTCAGGACCTTCACGATGGCAAGGTTGCCGTCGGCAGTGCTGGCAAACGGGGCGCCGAAGGTCGAGAAGTCGAGCGGTGCGATGAGGCCCTCGGGCGCATGGGTGACGCCCAGCGGGATTCCGGCGATAACGGCGACGATGATGCCGATGAGCAGCGAGCCCGGCACGTTGCGGGAAGCCAGGGCAACCGTCACGACGATGGAGATGATGCCGACGATAAAGGTGGGGGAGGCGATGTCGCCCAGGCCGACGAGCGTACCGGCGCCAGCGGTGATGATGCCGGCGTCGCACAGGCCGATCATGGCGATAAACAGGCCCAGACCCACCGAGATGGCGTGGCGCAGGACCACGGGGATGGCGTCCATGATGGCCTCGCGCAGGCCGCAAAGGACGAGCAGCAAGATGACGACGCCCTCGAGGAAGATAACGCTCATGGCCACGTGCCAGTCGCCGCCGCACATGGTGGTGGCGATGCCCGCAATCATGGCGTTGATGCCCAGACCCGACGCACAGGCGAGCGGGCGGTTGGCGAAGATGCCCATGCAGATGGTCATGATGCCGGCGCCCAGGCAGGTGGCGCAGGCGAGCGCTCCCGCATCGATGCCAGCGCCCGAGAGCACTGCGGGGTTGACGGCGATGATGTAGGCCATCGCCAGGAATGTTGTCAGTCCAGCGCGAAGTTCGGTCCCGATTGTGGACTTGCGCTCACTGACGTGAAAAAGTTCGTCCATGCATACCCTTTCCTTGTTCGGCCCCGAGTTTAGGCCGATTGACACGAACTCACTTACTATATCGTCTTTGTGAAGTTGGTGTTCCTCACATGTTGATGTTCGGCGGTTTGTAACGGACGGGCGGTATCTTTCGCATGAAATTGTGTAGGTACCGTATACTTAAGCGGTTACAACGACCCCTATGGAGGAACGTATGATTAAAGAGCTCTGCCGCGACGAGGCTATCCTGTCTCAGCGTTGCGAGGTTGCGACTGTCGAGGACGAATCGGTCGCTCAGGATCTGATTGATACCATCAAGTCGCTCGATGATGCCGGCTGCTTGGCCGCCAATCAGATTGGCGTTACCAAGAAGGTCTGCGTCTACCTGGACGATGCCGGCGAGCCCCACGTGCTCTACAACCCCCGTCTGGTGTTTGGCCTGGGCGCCAGCAAGATGGAGGAGAGCTGCCTGACGCACGAGGAGGTCACCAAGTCCACGCGCTACATCAAGTGCAAGGTTGCCTTTGACCAGATCGTCGACGGCAAGATGAAGGAGTGCCGCCGCGACTACGCGGGCTTTGAGGCACAAATGATCCAGCATATGATCGATCACTGCCAAGGTAAACTTGTCTAGGGTGACTACGGCACCGCACTTCGTCGTTTTTGGCCCGGGCGTGACATTCTTGTCATGTCCGGGCTTTTGTGTTTAGCGCCTTTTTGTTTGGTGACAATGAGCTTAGCAAGAACGTAAAGCTAGGAGGCGCTATGTGCACGAGCATTCGATTTACCGATAATTCTGGCCACATGTATCTAGGCCGCAACCTCGACTGGAGCTTTGACTACGGTCAACAGGTTCGCGTGATGCCGCGCGGGTTTCATATTCCGTATTCGTTTATCGACGACGCGACAGCGGCACACGCGGTGATCGGTATGTGCATCGATTACAAGAACTACCCTATGTTTTTCGACTGTGGTAACGATGCGGGTCTGGCTGTGGCGGGGCTCAACTTTCCCGGCTATGCCGAGTATGCCGAGGGCCCGGTTGATGGAAAGACCAATATCGCGGCCTATGAGTTTCCCCTGTGGGTGGCAGCGACGTTCTCGACGGTCGACAAGGTCGAGGCTGCGCTGCGCGATACGGTGATTGTCGCCAAATCTGCAGGAGAGGGGCTGGGCGTGTCGCTGCTCCATTGGATTATCGGCGACAGCCAGCGCAGCATCGTGGTCGAGATGATGGCTGACGGCCTGCATGTATACGACGATCCGGTCGACACCCTTGCCAACCAGCCGACCTTCCCGTGGCACATGGAAAACCTGCGCACCTATATCACCGCCACAAGCGATTTTCCGCAGACGGCGACATGGCGTGGCGCCGAGCTTAAGCCCTATGGAGCCGGTGCCGGCATGCGCGGCATTCCGGGCGATTGCTATTCGCCGAGCCGTTTTGTAAAGGCGGCGTACCTCAATGCCAATTACCCGCAAAAGGAGAGCGAGACCGAAAACGTCGTTCGCATGTTCCGCTCGCTCGAGGGCGTGGTGATGATCGAGGGAGCGTCCAGGATGGGCGATGGCAAGTTCGAGAAGACTATCTACACCGGATGCTTTAGCGCGCGCACGGGCAATTATTACTACGCGATGTATGGGGATCCGTCGATTCGCTACGTGAGCCTGATGGATGCCGAGGGCGCGAGCCCCGATAGGCTCGTGGTTCCCGAGCCGCGCCGTTCGTAGCTCACTGGTCCGTTGCGACATAAAACGGCCTCGCACCTCTTATGAGATGCGAGGCCGTTGTCGTCAATGGCTGGTGGCGTGTTAGAAGTTGGCGTCGTTGAACTGGGTGCTCTCGAGTCCGTCGAGTTGCTGTTCGGGCGTATCTGCGACGCTCTCGAGCAGCTCAGTGGGATCGACGTTCATATTCTTACCGGCTTCGTTGCCGTTGACCAGGTCGTCCGAGAAGATGTCGACTTCCATTTCTTCGGCCTCTTCGATCTGAACCTCGAGCGGCACTTGGGTGCGCACGAGCTTAACGGCCGGGCGCATGCGGGCAAACAGCGGCACGTACTCGATGATGATGGCCGAGTTCTCGAGACCGTACCAGCGTGCCGGGCTTCCGCAGGCGCGGCGGACGGCGTACTTGATGGCCATCACGCGGTGGTCATTGCGGTTGATGTCCGTTTCGGGGGCGAGCATCTTGCGCAGCATACAAAAACGGAAGTCGCCCACGTTGCCGCGCGTCTCGTAGATAGAGTAGGTGTGATGCTGCGGCGGCAACTCACCCGATGCCATCAGGTCGCCAACGATCTGGCGTAGGTAGGCGTTGACGCGCTGATTGACCTTAAAGCCCAGGTCCAAGCGCACGCGGAATAGGAAGTCTGTGCCAAAGGTCTCGACGGAATACTCGTGCGTATAGGGCTCGTCGGTAACGTGCACGTTGATGAACCAGTATGCCTTGGCGCGCTTGGGATGCTTATCCAAGATGGAATAGAGCACGTCGCGGTCGAGCGTGAGCGGGTCGGGGCTGTTGGTGAGGAACACCAGATTGTCGGCGAGCACGGGGTAGGTCTCGTCGTTGCGCAGGCGGTTGAGCTGGTCAATGTACTTGGAGACGGGCAGCAGGATCGTCTGCGTGCGCTCGATGGCGGTGCCGCGGCGCCACACGTACATAAGGCCAAACAGCAGCGAGGCCAAGAAGATCATTACGTAGCCGCCGTCAAAGAACATGGTGAGGCACGAGGCGAAGAAGCACAGCTCAATGGCACCGAAGAGCAGGGCGAAGACGCAGGCGCCCAGCTTGTGCTTGAGGATGCCGGCGATATAGCTCGTCAGCAGCGTGGTGGTCATAAGCATGGTCACGGTAATGGCGAGGCCATAGGCGCTCTCCATGCGCTCGGAGTTCTGGAACAGCAGCACAATGAAGATGCAGCCGACCCACATGATGTTGTTGACGAGTGGAATATAGAGCTGACCCTTGGTGTCGCTGGGGTAGTGGATGCGCAGGTGCGGCATGAGATTGAGACGGGTTGCCTCGGATACCAGCGAGAACGAGCCGGTGATGAGCGCCTGCGAGGCGATGATGGCCGCTACGGCCGAAAGCACGATGGCAAAGGGGCGCAGGGGCTCGGGGAGCATCATATAGAACGGGTTGACGATATCCATCGCAAGCATCTGGGGGTTGGAGTTATTGGCGAGCAGCCAAGCTCCCTGACCCAGATAGTTGAGGATAAGGGCCGCCTTAACAAACGGCCAGGATGCATAGATGTTTGCCTTGCCCACGTGACCCATGTCCGAATAGAGCGCCTCGGCACCGGTTGTCGATAGGAAGACAAAGCCGAGCACCATAATGCCCGAGTGGTTGATGGGCGAGAACAGAAACATGATGCCGCGGATGGGGTTGAGCGCGCGTAGGATGGACAGGTTGCCGAGCATGTTGAACAGGCCAGCGCCTGCCAAGAACAGGAACCATAGTGTCATGAGCGGGCCGAACAGCTTGCCGATCGACGAGGTGCCGGCGCGCTGCATGGCAAACAGCCCGCAGATAATGATGATGGTAATAATGATGACGTTGGTTTGCCCGTCACCCAAAAGCGCGTGACCCCACTCGATGGTGCGCAGGCCCTCAATGGCCGTGGTGACCGTGACCGCGGGGGTGAGGATGCCGTCGGCGAGCAGCGCCGCGCCGCCGATCATGGCGGGAAGGATCAGCCACGGTGCCACCTTGCGCACGAGACTGAACAGGGCGAAGATGCCGCCTTCGTTGTGGTTATCGGCCTTCATGGCGATTACCACGTATTTGACCGTGGTCACGAGCGTCATGGTCCAGATGACGAGCGAAAGTGCGCCCAGAATCATATCCTCGCTGACGGTGCCGATGCCGCCGTTGTTGGCGACGATCGATTTCATGGTGTACATAGGGCTCGTGCCGATGTCGCCATAGACGACGCCGAGCGTTACGAGCAGCATGCCAGCGGAGAGGGGGATGGCTCCGTGCCCGCCTTGCCCGCGCTGGTCTTGGAGGTTTGCCTCCAGTTTGTTGTGTGCCACGAGGACTCCCTTAGACATCCGGTTATCTGTCTAGGACAAAAACTTTATGCCGTCTTTATACATACAAGAGCAGTTTGGCACATCGGGTTATTTTAGACAATAATCCTCAGCTGGGGATTATTTATCTACGCAGGTAGCATTTCAAAGCAGGGGCTTTTAAGCACGTGCTATCTGGGCGATGCCAGCCTTGGCGTTTGCGCGTTTGCCGGCGAGTTCGCAAAAAATCGCGCCGCCGATGATAAGCGCGGCGCCCATCAGGCGGACCGGTGTTATGGCTTCACCCAAAAGGGCGGCCGAGAACACGACCGCCGAAAGCGGCTCGAGGTAGCCGACGACGGCGACGGTCTGGACGGGCAGCTTGGCGACGGCGCTAAAGTAGAGCAGGCAACCAATGCCGGTGTTGACGACGCCGAGCATAGCGACGGCGCGCCAATCAATACTGGCGGCGACGCCGGCGGACAGGAATGAGGGAGCGCCCTGCGTGATGAGCGTGAGGGCCAGCGCGGTCACAAAGGCGGCGCTCACCTGGAGCGTGGAGTTCTCGAGGCCTTCGATGTGTGGCGCACCCTTGCTAGCGATGACCATCAATGCGTAGCAGAAGGCCGAGACGATGCCGCAGGCAATACCCGCAATGGGCATATTGCCGCCTAGACCTTGTGCCGCAATGAGAAAAGCACCGCAGGCGACGGCGATAAAGCCGGCGATTTTGCTGCCGGTCAGCTTTTCGCCAAAAATGAGCGGGGAGAGGGCCATAACGATGATGGGGCCACAGTAATACAACAGCGAGGAGATACCAACGCCGATCGTCTGATAGGCGCGGAACAGGAAAATCCAGCTGGCGCCCAGCGCAGCGCCCGAGACGATGAGCGCTGCGGCCTCGCGGGGGCGAGACGGAGCCTGCAGGTTATGGCGCTTGGTTATGAAGAGGATGGCGGCAAGGGTGAGAGCGCCCAAAAACGTGCGCAACAGTACGATATCGGAGCTCGGCAGCGCGATGGCAGCGGCGATGATGCCGTTGGAGCCAAACAATAGCAATGCTGCTAAGTACGTAAACAGTCCGTTGTTCATGTGCTGACATCCCCTCTATATCCGAGCATGTTCACTATGGGTGAGGTGGCTTTAGAAGAAAAGCGAATATAATGCATGGATAACATGACAAAAACTCATGTAAAGGTGGAGGGGTGTCGTGGAAACGAATATTCAAAAGATGCGAGTGCTGCTCGAGACGGTGCGTGCTGGCAGCTTTACGCGCGCTGCAGAGCGGCTGAGCTATTCGCAGTCGGGCGTGAGTCGCATGGTAGGCGACCTTGAGACCGATTGGGGTTTTAAGGTGCTCGACCGCAGCCGCGAGGGCGTGGTGCTTTCTGCCGATGGGCGGCAGATCATGCCGGCGGTTGAGGCACTCTGCGAGGAGTTTGGCCGCCTGCAGCGACACGTGGACGAGATGCGTGGGCTCATGCGCGGCAAGATCTGCATTGGTACGTTTTCGAGTGTGGCGACCCATGTACTGCCGCCGGTGATTGCGCGCTTTCGCGCTGATCACCCGGATGTCGATTACGAGCTGCTGATGGGTGATTACTCCGAGATTGAGCAATGGGTGGCGGAAGGCCGCTGCGACCTGGGCTTTATTCCGCGCGAGCCACGCGGCGCCGGCATGGCGTCGCGACCGTTGGTGCAAGACGAGTTGATGGCCGTGGTGCCAGCGGACTCCTCGCTTGCCACGGCGGAGGTCGTTTCTCTTGCCGATTTAGCCAACGAGCAGTTTATTCTGCTAGAACGCGGCACTGATGACGAGATTACGCCGCTATTCCGTCGGGCGGGGCTGGCGGTGCGCTCAAAACTGTCGACTTGGGATGACTATGCGATTATGGCTATGGTCGAGGATGGCCTGGGCGTGAGCATTCTTCCCGCGCTCATCTTGCGTCGCTGCCAGTTCGATGTTGCTGTGCGTCCGCTCGAGGGACATCCCCATCGGCAGATCAACGCCATATATCGAACGGCCGATGTTTCGCTTGCCGCCGCTCGTTTCCTCGAATACCTCTAAATGCGTGCACGTCGTTATCGCCTTGGGATAAATCTCGAGGTCTTGCTCATTTTATTTATTTTTGAAATTGAACTTTTCGAAATAGCACGGCGTTATACTGCTGCCTAAATTGAACTCAGGTTCAATTCGTGTTGTATAAATTGAACTTTGCCAGCAAGGAGGTTCTAGTGGCCCAAGAGACGTTTAGCGATCGTCTGCGACAGGCTATGTCCGATCGCGACGTTCGCCAGTCGGACGTGATCCGCGCATCGGAGATGCTCGGCAAAAAACTCGGCAAGAGTCAGATGAGCCAATATGTGAGCGGCAAGACGATTCCGCGGCGCGATGTGGCTGAGCTGCTCGCCCGTATTTTGGAGGTCGATGTTACCTGGCTGCTTGCCGGCGACGCCGATCAAGGCGAGGCATCATCACCCCGCAACGATTCCAAGCCCGAACCCCATCCCTCAGCTCAAATTGCAAGGAGCACCACCATGCGTACTTTTTCTAAATCCACCAAGCTCGATAACGTCCTGTATGACGTGCGCGGTCCCGTCGTCGACGAGGCCGCCCGTATGGAGGACGAGGGCGAGCGCATCCTCAAGCTCAATATCGGCAACCCGGCGCCCTTCGGTTTCCGCACGCCCGATGAGGTCATCAAGGACATGCGCCAGCAGCTGCCCGACTGCGAAGGCTATTCCAACTCGCGTGGCCTGTTCTCCGCGCGCAAGGCGATCATGCAGTATTCGCAGATCAAGGGCTTGCCCAACGTTCAGATGGAGCATATCTACACGGGCAACGGCGTGTCCGAGCTCATTCAGCTTTCGATGAACGCGCTGCTCGACAATGGCGACGAGATTCTGATCCCCAGCCCCGACTATCCGCTCTGGACGGCGTGCGCAACCCTTGCCGGCGGTCATCCTGTGCACTATCTGTGCGATGAGCAGGCGGATTGGTATCCCGACCTGGAGGATATGGAGTCCAAGATCACGAGCGCGACCAAAGCCCTCGTTATCATCAACCCCAACAACCCCACGGGCTCGGTCTACCCGCGCGAGGTGCTCGAGGGCATCGTCGAGGTTGCACGCAGGCATCAGCTGATGATCTTTGCTGATGAGATCTACGACCGCCTGTGCATGGACGGCTACGAGCACGTCTCGATTGCCTCGCTCGCTCCCGATCTGCCCTGCGTCACCTTTAGCGGTCTGTCCAAGTCGCACATGATCGCGGGCTATCGTATTGGCTGGATGGTGCTTTCGGGCAACCAGCGCTGCATGAGCGACTTCATCATGGGCATCAACATGCTCTCCAACATGCGCCTGTGCTCCAACGTGCCGGCTCAGTCGATCGTTCAGACGGCGCTCGGTGGCCATCAGTCCGTCAACGACTACATCCGCCCCGGCGGCCGTGTCTACGAGCAGCGCAACTTTGTGTATGAGGCGCTCAACAAGATTGACGGCATCTCGGTGGTTAAGCCGCGTGCGGCGTTCTACATCTTCCCCAAGATGGATGTGAAGAAGTTCAACATTACCGATGACGAGCAGTTCGCCCTTGACCTGCTGCACGAGAAGAAGATCCTGATCACGCGCGGCGGCGGCTTTAACTGGGCTGAGCCCGACCACTTCCGTATCGTGTACCTGCCGCGCATGGAAGTGCTCAAAGAGTCCCTCGAAGACCTCGCCGATTTCTTTGACCATTACCGTCAATCATAACGACAGAGATAGTCTGTCATTTAACGGGCGGCCCGTAACAGATTCGGGTCGCCCGTTTTCTGTTAAAGCTCGCGTTGTCGGCGTCTCGATCGTTTGGGTGAGTGGGGTTCGCGTGTGAACGGAAAACTGTATTCCAAAATGGAATACAGTGTGCTTCAACTGGAATTGATGTCCGTGTGTCCGCTTTTTTAGAATGTTCTCGACAAGATGAAAGGCGGTCCCCACCAATGATTATCGATGCAAATTCCTACTGGTTTGACGAGCGCATCTTCCATGACGAGACACTCTGTGAACAGTTTTTGGCCGAGGTGCCCCGCGCTTACGACACCGAGGGCTATCTGACCGTAAGCCCCACGGGCAAGCGACAGATTGTGATCGAAAAGCCCGCTGGCTTCCCGGGCCTTAACTATATCGAGGGAGACTACACCCTTGAGAAGCGTCTGGCAGACATGGACGAGGCGGGGGTCGATAAAGCGATTCTCAAACTCCCCGGCTGCCATGAGTGGATGTCACTCGAGATGTGCCGGCGCTTCAACGACGGTATGGCCGCTGACGCAAAAGCGTCGAACGGTCGCTTGATACCACTTGTCGCCGTGCCTCCCTTTGGCACCGAGGCGAACCTTGAGGAACTCGATCGCAGGCTCGACGAGGGTTTCGCGGGCGTGCAACTCTGCGCCCACTACGGCAAGCGCTATCTTGACGATCCGATCTTTTCGGGCTTTTTTGAGCGACTGAACGAACGCAGCGTCACCGTTTACGTGCACCATGTGCCCGTACCGGTCGAGCATACGTCGCTGCTCGCATACGACAACCTGCGTCGCTCCTACGGCCGTTGCGTCGACCAGACCACGGTGATCGGTCGTGAAATCTTCAGCGACTTCTTCGAGCGTTATCCCAACGTCAAGATGGTCCACTCCATGCTCGGTGGCGCTTATTTTGCGTTTAAGGAGATGCTGCTGCCGCACGGTCCCAAGCGTCCAGATGCCTCGGGTCGCTTCCAGACCGATACCGAGACGGTCTCCAAGCGTCTTGAGAACAACGTTTATTTCGACATGTCCCATGCCCAGCCCTGGGGCGAGACGCTTCTTGCCTGTGCGGTTGAAGTCCTTGGTGCAGACCATATTGTCTTTGGTACGAGTTATCCCGTTAAACGCGAGTGGCTAACAGAGGGTGTCGCCTGCGTCCGCGCTACAGATTTAAGTGATACGGACAAGGACCTTATGCTTGGCGGCACGGCACAGCGCCTGTACGGCATCGAGTGAGCGACAGATAAAGGAGGGCGTTCGCCATGGATAAGGGAGAGATGAAGGCCGGAGCCGCCCGGGTGGCCATTAACTTAGAGGACGTATTGCCGTTCGACGGTTTCGACGCACTCCGTCATGAAATCTTTGTCCGTGCCTTCGTGGTCGAAGGGATGGGGCGGCGCGCTTGCATCCTTTCACTTGAGGTTACCTCGATCGCTCCGGCCCTACTCGCCGATCTGCGTGAGGTTGTCAAGGATGTCTCCAATTGCGACGGCGCCTTTTCTTGGGTGGTCCCGACCCACACGTTTTCTGCGCCTCACGTGCGCACCCCTGGGCATCTGGCCGACACCGATGCCCGCGATCGAAATGAGCGCTATCGTGCCGCGCTCATCGCCGCGACACGCGCGGCTGTTGAGCAGGCGGTTGCGGGCATTCGCTCTGTCACGCTCGCCTCGGCGGAGGGCCACTGTCCTGTGAACGTTAACCGCGACATTGAGACGCCGGCCGGCTGGTGGCTGGGAGTAGACCCCAAGGGGTTTGCCGACCACGCGATGCCCGTACTTGTCGCGAGGGATGCTGAGGGCGGGCTCGTTGCCATGCTTGCGACGGCTGATGTCCAGTCTTCCGTGCTCGACGGATCGCACGATTCTCAAGGGAAGCGCGTGGTGAGCGGGGACCTCTTTGGCTTTGCCGCCATGGCTCTCGAGCGCGAATTGGGCGGAGTTGTGTTGCTGCTGCCCGGTGCCGCGGGGGATCAGAGTCCGGCGGAGCGCGCCGTGACCGTTGCGTTTGATTCGACCGGGGCGAAGCAAACGTTAGATGCTCACGAGAGTGGATATCGCATGCTGCATCGACAGGGTCGCGTTCTGAGCGATGCGTTGATTGAGGCCGTCCGTGCGGCGCGTGAGGACGATGCCATCGGCGTCGATGCTCGCACGGTCGACGTCCTTTTGCCCGCCCAGACGCGCGCCGACTTCTGCTCATTGGCCCCGCATCGAACTTATGAGTTTCATGCGGCGGGCGAACAGCGTACGAGGGTCTATTTACTTCGGCTGGGAAATGCCGAGTTCGTTGGTATCCAGCCCGAGGTTTCGAGCTCGTTTGGCGCCGCCGTGCGCGCCGCCCGATTCTGCCCCGTGCTCTTCGCCACGCTTGTCAACGGAGGGCAGAAGTATCTGCCGGCCCCCGATGCGTACGAGAAAATCACCTATGAGGCCATGAACTCCGGCTTTGCCGCCGGTTCCCATGAGCGCCTCCTCCAAACCATCCTTGCCGCTTTAAACGCGGCGCGACAAAAAGGAGAACTTGCATGAATATCGGACATGCACGCCGCAAGATTACCCCGCAAGGCGACATCTATCTAATCGGATACCGTAACCTCCCCAACCGTCTGGAGCCTGCGACAGGCGTCCATGACGACGTCTTCGCCAACGCGATTCTTTTCCAACAGGACGACCGCGAAGTTTTTCTCTTCAACGCCGATGTTCTCGAGTTTGAGGAGAGCATGGCCGAGGAGGTTAAGACGATGCTCGCCGAGCGCTACGGAATCGACCGTGATTGCGTTCTGCTCTCCGCGACGCACGACCACACTTCGATCGTCGCCTACCATCGCAGCTGGTGGACGGGAAAATTCAACGAGGACTACTATCGCTGGTTCCTCGATACCATCTGTCAATGCTTCGAAGAGTGCCGCGCCAACGTGCGACCTGCGACCTGCCGCATGGGCAAAAAAGTCATCACCGGTTTCTACGACAACCGCATCATTCCCGGAGAGCTTGCCGACAATGAGGTTATCGTGGTGTCGTTCTTCGATGACGAAGGCAAATCGTTTGCGGGCTTTGTGAACTGGGCGGTGCATTCTGCCTGTGTCGGACCCGACTGCACGGAGCTCACGAGCGAACTCGCCGGTCTTACCGGCAAAAAGCTCGCTCAGAGTCTTGGTTACTATCCGGCCATGGTCGTCGGTGCTGCTGGCGACTGTAGCGACCGCAATTTTCGCCAGGGACGCGGCATTCCCGAGGTTGAGCGTGTTTCGACCGGTCTTGCCGAGGCGATTTCCCAGATCAAGCTCGATCGCGAGGTCGTTCTTGACCGCATCGAGCCTCAGACGTTCTATCACACCGTTGCCCATGACGACTTTTCGCTCACGCTTAAGTGTGCCGTCATCAGTTTGGGCGGCCTGCATCTCTTTGTGTTCCCGAGTGAGCTCGGCAGCGACCTGGGTATTCGCATGAAGCGCGAATGTCCGGTCGAGGGAATAGTTTGCGGTTACACCAACGGCTATTTCGAGTATTTCCTTCCGGCACGCGAGTACGGCCTCTCCTTTGAGACCGAGCGTACTCAGATTCCCCAGGGCGAACCGGAACGTCTGTGTGACAAGTTCTGCCAGACGACGAGACTTCTCGGCGCAGCAGATTCGCGTCTGTAGACCTGATTGCGTGACATGGGCTAATGAGGCTCGCTGCCATGTGATCGGCATCTTCCATCTTCTCTGCCGTTTCCTATCCCGGGCGTACGTGCGTCCGCGGATTTCAAAGGGGGAAGCGGGTTCCTTGCCCTCCCACGTCGACTACGGAGGCCTGAAATCTACGCTATGCCCCGCTCAGAAAAAGGAGAATTCCATGAAATACCAGAAGCTTTGCGATGAAATCATCACAAAGGTCGGTGGTCGAGACAATGTGTTAGACGTGAGCCACTGCATTACGCGTCTCCGCTTCCACCTCAAGGATGAATCGCTCGCCCAGACCAATGAACTTAAGGCGACGAAGGGCGTCGTTGACGTCATCCAGGCCGGCGGACAGTATCAGGTCGTGATAGGTGCCACTGTCGAGGCCGTCTACAACGACCTTGTTCAGATTGGCGGGTTCGACTCCAAACCCGCACTCGATATCGATGAGGGCGACGACGTCAAAAAGGGCGATCCATTCTCGCGTCTGCTCGCCATCATTTCCGAGATTCTGCAGCCGGTTCTTGGCGTGCTTATGGCCGGTGGCTTTATCAAGTCGATGCTCGCGCTCTGCACGGTTGCCGGTTGGCTTGCCAAGGACAGCAATACGTATGTGACGCTCTCGGCAATCGGAGATTCGGTCTTCTATTACTTTCCGCTAATCATTGGCTGGACGTCGGCCAAGAAGTTCGGACTTAAGCCCGTTATGGGAATGGCGCTCGGTGGTATCCTCGTCTACCCGACGCTCGTTGCCCTTATGGGCGGAGATCCGCTCTACACGCTCGGCGCCGGCACGGTCTTCGAGTCCAATGTCTATGGTGATATTTTTGGCATCCCGCTGATCATGCAGAATTACTCATCGACGATTCTGCCTGCGATCTTTATCGTCTGGATTGCCTCCAAGGTGCACAAGGCCCTTTCTAACGCGCTGCCCGCGCTTGTGAGTTCGTTCTTCTCCAACATCCTGACGCTCCTCATTTGCGGCATCCTTGGCCTGCTTGTGGTCGGTCCGGTCATGACGGTCCTCTCCAATATCGTTGCCCAGATCATCTTGATGCTCATCAACTTCCAGCCCGCCATCGCCGGCTTCGTCATCGGCACGTTCTGGAGCCTGCTCGTCATGTTCGGCCTGCACTGGGATATCATCCCGCTGTGGTTTCTCGATGTCGCAACCTACGGCTATGACCTCATTAACCCGCTCGTGTATGCAGGCGGTTGTGCCATCGCCGGTGCTGTGCTTGGCATGGTCATCCGAACCAAGGATTCCGAGGAAAATGCTGCCGTCAACATTCCCGCCCTTGTCTCTTCGATTTTCGGTGTCAACGAGCCTGCGCTTTACGCCATCTTGCTGCCGCGTAAGCGCCTTATGTGGGCAACCTTTATTTCCGCTGGTGTAGGCGGCGCCATCGCCGGCCTCATGGGTGCCAAACTCTATGCCTTCGGTGCCTCCGGCCCGCTCGGTTTCCCGAGCTTTATTAACCCTGCCGGCATCGACACGGGCTTTATCGGCCTTGTCATCTCCGGTGTGGTCGCTTTCGTTCTGGCTCTTGTCGCCGCTATGGTGATCGGTACCAGGAAGGACGAGGGCGGTAAGGCGCTCAACATCTCGGTGGACTAGTCTGTCTGCGCACTTTAACTAAATTTGCCTCGGACGGTGACGTGCCGCCCGAGGCATATTTGTGTTTTGTGCCGTTGTCAGCGTGTTTGCGGACACAAGCCTGCGGTTGTGGAGCAACGGGGATTATGACGGTCGTGCCGCGGTGGAAGACGCACGGTCGCCCTGCAGGAGCTGGCGGTAGGGGAGGAAGCCGATGAACGAGACGACCGCCTGCGAGTGCGCGGCGTTCCGCTTGAGGTAGAGCCTGACCTCGGAGGTCGTCGCGGGCTCAAGCGGCACCAGGGCTACCTTTCCGCTGGCAAGCGATTCCGCCGGCTTGCGCATGAGGAATGAGACACCGGCGCCGCGTGCGACAAGAGAGATGATGTTCTCGGCTCGTTTGCCGGTGAACGTAACACGTGGGCCAAATCCAGCTTTGCGACAAAGGGAAAGGACGAGCTCGCTTACGAACGAGCCTTGGGGAAGCATGAGGAAATTCTCGTCGATAAGGTCGTCTATCTCGACGGTGTCACGTTCGGCGAGTGGATGGTCGAGCGAAAGGACGGCCACGAGCCGGTCGGTCGTAAAGGGAATCTTTTTGAACTCCGGCTCGATGGCGCCGCTGTCGCGGATGAAGGCCAGGTCAATGTCCTCGTGCAGGAGCATGCGCTTGAGTGTGTCGCCCTCGCCTTCGATGAGCTCGACAGAATATGAGGGGTTCGCCTGCTGAAAATCGATGACGGCGTCCGTAATCCCATAAGGGGTCATAATGGGGATAGAACCGACGGTGAGGTGCTCGAGCGGCTCATCTGCACCTATTTGAATGGCGGCAAGATAGCGATGCTGAAGCGTCGCAATTTTTTGCGCATAGGGGAGGAGCGCTTCACCTTGCGCGGTGAGTGTTACGTGGCGCTTGCTTCGATCGATGAGCTTGCAGCCGAGTTCGTGCTCCATTGCCATGATGTGCTTGGAGAGGGTTGATTGCGACATGAAAAGCAGTTCCGCCGCATCAAGAAACGTGCGTGACTGCGCTAAGATGGCGAATTCGCCGAAGCGGCTGATATCCATAGGGAGGCCTCCGGTACCCTCATTTTGGCAGGTGGCCTAAACCACGACGCCGTTGCAGTGGTCGATTTCGTGTTGGATGATCTCGGCGGTGTAGCCCGAGAAGTTTTTGATGCGGTGGACGAAGTTCTCGTCCAGATACTCCACCTTAATGCGGCGATAACGGGTACAGGGGCGCTCTCCAACCAGCGAAAGGCATCCTTCGCTCGTCTGATAGGCATTGACCTGCTCAAGAATTTGAGGGTTGTACATCAGGAGCGCCCTGTTGCCGTCCTTTACGCAGATGATGCGTTTGCGCACGCCAATCATATTGGCGGCGAGGCCCACGCACTCGTGCTCATGCTCATGGAGCGTATCCAGGAGGTCCTGCCCGGTCACGGCGTCATCGGGGGCCGCGTCTTCGGAAGGCAGGCGCAAAAAGAACTCGGATTTCATGATGGGTTTGATCATGGCGGGCTCCTCATGTCTCATGCTTTCGTGGACTTTTAATAATAGCGCGGAAGGAAAGCTGCGCGTCCGCGTTACAATCTTTCGACGTTGGACCATGTTGCCAGACTCGTCGCGTGCGGCGTCTGGCGTAAGTCTAGGGCTCATGCTCGCCCTGGACTGTTCCTCTGGGGCGATGCGACTGTCGTTCCAAGAGGAAGGAAATGCATGGGGAGCAAATCTCAGCAACAAGTTCAAGTAACGCCATCGGCCACTGCGGCGATTCTCGTCGTTATGTATATTGCAGCCTTTGTTGCCGCGTTTAACGAGAACATCATTAACGTGGCGCTGCACGACATTATGGCAGCCTTTTCGGTGAGTGCCACCACGGCACAGTGGCTCGTCTCGGGCTACATGATCGTGACGTCGATTTTTACGGCCATCATGGCCTTCCTGTCCGGCCGTTTCTCGACGCGCAAACTGCTGTTTTTCGCATGCGGATGCATGGTCGCCGGCGAAGTCCTGTGCCTGGTCGCTCCGTCGTTTAGCGTTTTGCTGCCAAGTCGTATTTTGCAGGCTGCGGGATCGGGCATCTTGTTCCCGCTCATGATGAACGTGGTGCTGTCTTGCGCGCCGCGCGAGAAGCTCGGTCTGTATCTGAGCCTGGGCGGTGCCTGCATTACGCTGGGGCCGGCGTTTGGACCTGTGATCAGCGGTCTTATGTGCACGTTGTTTGGCTGGAGGGCGGTGTTCGTAGTGCCGCTGGTGGGCGGCATTGTGGTCGCTGCGGCGGGCGTAAAGCTTGTTCAGAATGTCGGAGAGCGCTCGAACGCCACGCTTGATATTCTGTCGGTTGTTTTGCTCGCTGCCGGCATTACGGCATTTGTGTATTCCGTAGGCGAGTTCTCGACCAATCTGATTGCCGGCATCGTGACGCTTTTTGCCGCCGTTGTGCTGCTCGGCCTGTTTGCGGCCCGCCAGCTTAAGCTCGAGCATCCGGTGCTTAACGTGCGTCCCATGGCGAGCGTTCGTTTTTGGCCTGCGTGCTTGCTTGTGGTGGTGTCGATGATGACGACGTTCTCGATGAGCGTTTTGTTGCCGCTCTATTTTGAGGGCGCATACGGCATGACCGCGCTTGTTGCGGGCCTGCTCATTTTGCCGGCAATTGCCTGCAACGCTGTGACCTCGATTGTGGGCGGACGCGTGATGGACGCCCGTGGCGCATGGCCGCTGCTGCCGGTCGGCTTTGCCCTGATTGCCGTGGGACAGACTGCCATCTCGATGACGGCGGCAAGCATGAACATTGGTATTGTCGTGGCGCTGACTGTTGTGGTGTATGCCGGTGTCGGTTTGGTGCTGAGCCCCTCGCAGACGGCCGGCCTGGAGACGTTGCCCGCCGCCGAGCATCCTCACGGAACGGCATTGCTCAACACGTGGAACATGATTGCCGCGTCGTTTGGCCCGTCCCTGTTTATCGGCCTGCTCTCGAGTTCTGCGGCGGTTGCCGGCGCCGCTGGCGTTGCGGCGGACGTTGCCCAGGCGATAGGATTTGCGGCTGCCGTGCGCGTAGCGGCCGTGATTGCCGTGGCCGGGTTCGCGGTGTCGCTGGTGTACGCCCGCCGCGAGTCGCACATGTCGCATTAATGTGTGCACATAGATTCTGCAGCTAGATTGGATGGCGACACCATAAACTAATGGACGTTTTGCCGAGAGGCATGAATGTTTAAAGCGCAAAGAGTGCGCGACGGGCCCCGCGAATGGGGCGATGATGCCCGAGAGGGCCAAGAAGGAGTCTCATGTCTGAGAACGAAGAGATCATGAACGAGACCGAGAACGAGACCATGGCTGCCGAGGTCGAGGCAGTTGAGACCGTGGAGACCGAAGCTGCCGAGGTTGAGGCTGCTGACGAGGTTTCCGCCGAGGAGGCCGAGGTTGTCGAGGCCGCCGCTGATTACGATGACGAAGAGCTGATGGACAAGATGCAGAAGGCCGCCCGCCTGCTGCGCAGCCGTCGCTTTGCTATTTCCAAGGAGGAGGAGGCCAAGGCCGAGCGCATGGCGAACATCGAGCGCGCCATCAAGCTTCTTGACCTCAAGCCCAAGATGGAGCAGAAGGAAATGTCCGACCTGCTGGGCATGCGCCTTCGTGAGCTCGATGGCCTGATGGCCGAGGCCGAGGCTGCCGATCTGGTCGGCCGCATCGACGACGCCGAGGGCGATATGCGCAAGATCGTTGTCTTCGCTGCCGAGGATGCCGCTGAGGGCCTGACCGAGCTTGCCAACAAGAAGGAGAAGCTCCTGCCCGAGCTTTCTTACGAGGAGGCCACCGAGCTGATGGCCGCTCTCGATAAGGTTATCGCTCCGCTCGTCGCCATGGGCCTGGACGAGGACCGCGGTCCTCGCGGCGGCCGTGACGAGCGCGGTGGCCGTGGCGGCGACCGTGGCGGTCGCGGCGGCTTTGGCGATCGCGGTGGCCGTGGCGGTGACCGCGGCGGCCGCGGTGGCGATCGCGGTGGCCGTGGCGGCTTTGGTGACCGTGGCGGCGACCGTGGCGGTCGCGGCGGCTTTGGCGGCAACCGTGGTGGCTATGGCGATCGCGGTGGCAACCGTGGCGGCTTCGGCGGCAACCGTGGTAACGACCGCGGCGGTCGCGGTGGCGACCGTGGCGGCCGCAACGGTGGCGGCTTCCGCGGCAACCGTTTCTAGTTGGGTTACGCGGTTTTACCAAATCGCGTAACTAATTGACGTTGCGCGCCCACCAGAGCGACAACTTGTCATTCAAAGAGGACGGCATGACCAGAAGGTCTATGCCGTCCTCTTTTCATGCCAATTTGTTCGCTCTGGTGGGCGCTCGCTGGCGTTGCCAAAACATCGGCGTTACCTTGATTCGAACCTGCCAAAAAGGGACAGGTTTATTTTGGTCGGTTTTATCTGGGCAAACGTGGCCGTCTATCGCTATGCGTCCGAAAATCCACGCTCGTTTGTTTTCTGCTTACATTTGGAGGAAAAGCTCGTGGAGGTGCGTGTCGTCGTCGAGCTCGGGGTGGAAGGTGACACCGAGCTGATTGTCTTGACGGGCGGCGACGATGCGGCCGTCGACTTCGGCCAGGGCCTTGGCATTGCCGTGCACCTCGACAATGCGGGGTGCACGGATAAATGTTAATGGCACTTCACCGTCGATACCGTCTACCCGCCCCTTAGTGCGAAAGCTGCCGAGCTGTCTGCCATAGGCATTGCGCTCAACGAGCACATCCATGGTTGCCAGGCGCGGCGTCCCCTTATCGTCGTGGGCGGCAAGGTCGCGCGCCAGCAGAATCAAGCCTGCGCAGGTTCCCAATACAGGCATGCCTTCAACAATGCGTGTGCGAAGCCCCTCGAGCATACCGAGTTCGGCAAGCAGCTTCCCTTGAACGGTAGACTCGCCGCCGGGAAGTACCAGACGGTCAAAGTCCTGCTTCAAATCAGCCGCTTGCCTCAGCTCAATACAACGTGCGCCCAGCTCGGACAGTCTCGCCTCGTGCTCGGCAAAAGCGCCTTGGACCGCCAGCACGGCGACCGTTTGGTTTGCATAATCGCTCATGTGCGATCCTTTCTGCCGGACTAGCGCCCGCGCTCCTCCATGATGATCTCGATCTCGTCGGCGTTGATGCCCACCATGGCCTCGCCCAGGTCCTCCGAAAGCTCGGCGATGAGTTTGGCATCGGTGAAGTTTGTCACGGCCTTGACGATGGCGGCAGCGCGCTTAGCGGGGTCGCCGCTCTTAAAGATGCCCGAGCCGACAAAGACGCCTTCGGCGCCCAGCTGCATCATCAGCGCGGCGTCGGCGGGGGTCGCTACGCCGCCGGCGGCAAAGTTCACGACGGGGAGCTTGCCCGTGGCATGGACCTCGCGGACCAGCTCGACCGGCACCTGCAGCTGCTCGGCTGCCTCAAAGAGCTCGTCGTCACGCAGGGCAACTACGTCGCGGATCTGCTTTTGGATCTTGCGCATGTGGCGCACGGCCTGGACCACGTCGCCCGTGCCCGGCTCGCCCTTGGTACGGATCATCGTGGCGCCCTCGGCGACGCGGCGCAGCGCCTCGCCCAGGTCACGGGCACCGCAGACAAACGGGACGTCAAACTGGGTCTTATCGATGTGGTAGACATCGTCGGCGGGGGAGAGAACCTCGGACTCATCAATGTAGTCGATCTCGATGGCTTGAAGGACCTGCGCCTCGACGATGTGACCGATGCGGCACTTGGCCATGACAGGGATGGAGACGGCCTCTTGAATGCCCTTGATCATCTTGGGGTCACTCATGCGCGACACGCCGCCGGCGGCGCGGATGTCGGCCGGGATGCGCTCGAGAGCCATGACGGCGCAGGCGCCTGCTTCCTCGGCGATGCGTGCCTGCTCAGGCGTGGTGACGTCCATGATGACGCCACCCTTGAGCATCTGCGCGAGCTCGCGGTTGAGTTTGACGCGATCGGCCTTGCTGGTCTGTTCTGCCATGGTTGCTCCCTTGGTTGGCATGTGCATTGCTTGACGGAACATCCTATCGGGGAGCTGGGTATGGCGAAATACTCAGTTTTCGAGATAATAACAAGGTCAGACTAATACCAGATTGAATGACTCGATAAGGTCAGGTGACAAACTCATGCTTGACTACAATTTGGAACAACGCGGCGAAGCATCGCTCTATGAGTATGTTTACCAGCAAATTCGAGATGATATCGTAGCTGGGCGCATTGCGGCGGGGGAGCATCTTCCGTCTAAGCGCGCCTTTGCCAGTCATCTGGGAGTCAGTGTCATTACCATCGAGAATGCATATAGCCAGTTGCTTGCCGAGGGCTATATTTGCTCAATGCCGCGCCGTGGCTACTACGCTTGCGAGCTTCCGGATGCACCGGTTTTGCCTTTGTCTGCGGAGGGTGTCGAGCGAGATGCCGTCTCTGTGGGCCCCAGCGCGCATGATGTCAACGGGCAGGTCGAGCGATTCGACTCACTTTCTCCATCCGCATTGGAGGCGGCTAGGCTTTGGCAAGGCGCGCTACGGGCAACGCTGACATCCGAAGACGAACGCGAGATCTTTTCGCCCGCACCAGCGCAGGGCACCGCTCGGCTACGACGCGCAATCGCTCGCCATCTGCGCGGGACACGGGGCATGAATGTTAATCCCGACAACATTGTTATCGGTGCGGGCGCCCAGCTGCTCGATACCATGTTGGTTCAGTTGCTTGGCGCGGACAAGGTGTATGCCGTCGAGGATCCGGGCTATTTGCGTCTGACGCGCATCTATCAGGCTATGGGCTGCGAAGTTCGACATATCCCGTTGGATGATGAGGGCGTGGACTTGAGCGCTCTGCAGAAAGCCGGGGCCGATGTCCTTCACCTGATGCCGTCTCATCAGTATCCGACCGGCCTTGTGACGAGCATTGCGCGTCGCTATGCCCTGCTGAGCTGGGCCGCCGAGCAGCCGGGCCGATATCTCATTGAAGATGACTTCGATTGCGAGTTTCGTCTGGCCGGCAGGCCGATTCCCGCGCTTGCTTCGATCGATGCCGCACAATCGGTTATCTACACCAACACGTTTTCGAAGAGCCTGTCATCGGCGTTGCGTCTAGCGTATATGGTGCTGCCCGACGAGCTAATGGAGCGGTTTAGGCGCAATCTAGGTTTTTACGCCTCGTCGGTGAGTTCTGTTGATCAGGTCGCTTTGGCTCGTTTGCTGGAATCGGGTGATTACGAGCGACATGTGAACCGCGTGCGCGTTCGTGCTCGCGAGGCGCGTGATGGCCTGACGGCGCTTGTACGGAAAGCATTTTCGGCAGGGGAGGTCTCGATCGAGCATGCAGACGCGGGCCTTTACTGCACCGTTGCCCTGGCCGAGGACAAGGCGGGGAAGAGCTTCGCGAAGGCTCTTACTGGCGCTCGTATTTCCTATGTCAACATCGCCGATTGCCTGTGGACGGGTGATCGGGCATCGACTAAGAACGCTCCATCTCGCGTCCTCATACAATACGACGACCTGAGCCATCAGTCGCTCATCGTTCTTCAAGAACAGCTGCAGTAAGCCAACGAAAAAGGCCCGAACCATGCGGTCCGGGCCTCATCGAGCTAGAGATTATCTCTCAGGCTGCTGGCTTAGCCAAAGTAGCGCTTGAGCAGGCCGGCGAAAGCCTTGCCGTGGCGGGCCTCGTCGCGAGCCATCTCGTGCACGGTGTCGTGGATGGCATCGAGGCCGGCGGCCTTGGCGCGCTTGGCAAGATCGGTCTTGCCGGCGGTGGCGCCGTTCTCGGCCTCAACGCGCATCTCGAGGTTCTTCTTGGTGGAGTCGGTCACGACCTCGCCCAGGAGCTCAGCGAACTTGGCGGCGTGCTCGGCCTCCTCGTGAGCAGCCTTCTCCCAGTACAGGCCGATCTCGGGATAGCCCTCGCGATGAGCGACGCGAGCCATGGCCAGGTACATACCGACCTCAGAGCACTCGCCCTCGAAGTTGGCGCGCAGGTCGGCAACGATGTCCTCGGAGACACCCTCCATCTTGGCGACGCCCACGACGTGCTCGGCAGCCCACTCGAGCTGACCCTCCTCCTGCTTCAGGAAACGAGAACCGGGAACGCCGCACTGGGGGCACTTGAAGTCCTCGGGCAGCTGGTCGCCGTCGAACTCTTCCACATAACCACAAACGGGGCAAACAAACTTCATGATTCGATCCTTTCGATCGATGGCGATGGCGCGCTCGTCCGGTCCCGTAAGGGCCCTCTCCGGACGTGCGTCTTGACGGGTTCTATTATCCATAAATGCAACCAAATGTGAAGCCTATTAGGAATGATTTTTAATAAAACAATTTTGAGATATGAAGATGTTGATTGATTAACGATTGGCAGGCCGTCTGCGATCTCCGCTGAGTACAATCGGTCGAGCAAACGTTGACCAATCAACAAATGAGGGAGCCTCCTTTATGCATCTAGCCCGCCGCGCCTGGTGCCGAACATATCAAACGGTTTTTCGCATCGCATTGCCGGTGCTGCCCTATACCGAGCCGCACATTCTGGAGCATGCTGAGGATGTGCCCACAGTGCTTCAAAAGCGTTCGATACAGCGGGTTCTTATCGTGATGGATCCCGGTATTGCCCGTCTGGGGCTCACGGCACCGCTCGAGACAGCGCTCGCGTCCAAGGGAATTGGCGTTGCGGTCTATGCCAAAACATCAGCGAACCCCACGGTCTCAAACGTGGAGGAAGCGGCGTCCCTGTATCGAGAGAGCGCCTGCCAGGCCATTATCGGCTTTGGTGGCGGTTCGGCCATGGACTGCGCCAAGGGTGTGGGGGCGCGCATTGCGCAGCCAAACAAGCCCATCAACAAGATGCGCGGGCTGCTGCGGATTCATCATCGCCTGCCGCTGCTCATCGCCGTTCCCACCACGGCAGGCACGGGAAGCGAGGTCACGCTTGCAGCGGTAATTACCGATGACGAGACGCACTACAAGTACCCCATTAACGACTTTGCGCTTATCCCGCGCTTTGCGGTGCATGACCCCGAGTTTACGCGCGGCCTGCCCGCCTCCATTACGGGGCAGACGGGTATGGATGCCCTGACGCATGCTGTCGAGGCCTTTATCGGCCGTAGCACCACGCCCTACACGCGCAAGATGGCGCGTCAAGCGGTCCAGCTCATCCGCGACAATTTGCTCGAGGCCTATGAGCATGGCGACAACATGCATTCGCGTCGCAATATGCTTTCGGCGGCGTATAAGGCGGGCGTTGCCTTTACGCGCTCCTATGTTGGATACGTTCATGCCATCGCGCACAGTCTGGGCGGCCGATACGGAATTCCGCACGGCTTGGCCAACGCCATCATCCTGCCGCATATGCTTCGCGCTTATGGTGACGCCGCCGCCCCCAAGCTTGCCGATCTTGCTCGCATGGCGGGCATTGCGCCGGCTACCGCGCAGGACAGTCTTGCGGCCGAGGCCTTTATCGATTGGGTCGACCGCATGAACGCCGCCTTGGAAATTCCCAAATACGTGACGGGCATTCGCCACTCCGACATTCCGCAGATGGCGGCGCATGCCGATGCCGAGGCCAATCCCCTGTACCCCGTTCCGCTTCTAATGGACCGCTTGGAGCTCGAGCATATGTACGAAATTATCGCAGGTGGTATGTTTGAGGACGAGAAATAGGAGGGTCCATGAACACCGAGGAAATTGCGCGCATCGTCGGCGATCAACGCGCCTACTTTAAGACACACGCCACGTTTGATGTCGATGCTCGACGTCGTGCGCTCGTGAGTTTACGCGATGCGGTGCGGGCCCACGAGGCCGATATTGCCCATGCGCTCAAGACCGATTTGGGAAAGTCGCATGACGAGGCGTATATGTGCGAGATCGGCACGTCGCTTTCCGAGATTCGCCATCAGATTGCGCATGTGGCTCGATGGAGTCGTCCGCGCCTGCGTCCGTGTGACCTCGCCAATGCCGTGAGTGTGTGCAAAACGCAGGCCGTGCCCTATGGCGTCACGCTCATCATGGCTCCGTGGAACTATCCGTTTTTGTTGACGCTCGAGCCGCTCGCCGGCGCCCTTGCCGCGGGCAACACCGTGGTCATCAAGCCGAGCGCCTATGCGCCGGCTTCGAGCGCGGTGCTCAGACAGATTTGCGAGGAAGCATTTGATCCGCGCCTGGTGACGGTCATCGAGGGCGGGCGCGCCGAGAACGAAGCGCTGCTCGACGAGTGCTGGGACAAGATCTTCTTTACCGGTAGCGTTCCGGTCGGCAAGCTCGTCATGGAGCGCGCAAGCAAAAACCTCACGCCCGTAACGCTTGAGCTGGGCGGAAAGAGTCCCTGCATCGTGGATGCGACGGCAAACTTGAAGGTCGCGGCACGCCGCATCGCATTTGGAAAATGGCTCAACGCGGGGCAAACCTGTGTAGCGCCCGACTACCTGCTGGTCGATGCGCGCGTGCACGACGAGCTGCTGGACCTTATCAAGGAGGAGGCCCGCCGTATGTTTGGCGAGCATCCGCTCGATAACGAGGACTACGGGCATATCGTCAACGCCAAGCATTTCGCACGCGTACGCGGGCTGATCGATTCCGATAAGGTCGTGCTTGGAGGTACCGCGCGCGAGATTTCGCTCAAGATCGAGCCGACGATTTTGGATGGCGTGGTCCCCGATGACGCCGTGATGCAGGAGGAGATCTTCGGTCCCATCTTACCGGTGCTGACGTTTGAGAGCTTAGACGAGGCCGAAGCGTTTATTACGGATCGTCCGACGCCGCTGGCCCTGTATATCTTTAGCCAGGATCGCGCAGTTCAACAGCGCTTTGTGCGTAACGTGCCCTTTGGCGGTGGCTGTGTTAATGACACCATTATGCATTTGGCCACGAGTCATATGGGCTTTGGCGGCATGGGAGCGAGCGGTATGGGGCAGTACCATGGACGCGAGAGCTTCGATACGTTTAGCCATAAGAAGAGCATCGTGAACAAGGCAACGTGGCTGGATGTGCCATTCCGCTATGCTCCTTACGCAAGCTGGAAGCACAAGTTCGTGCGCATGTTTGTGCATTAGAATCAGATGAGGATGAATTTGTGTCCGCACGGGCCCGTAGACTTCTCAATAAGGTTAGGCGCCGGTTTATTCGGTCGTTAGAGGAGTTGCCATGTACGAGCCTTCACGTGTTCTTTTGTCGTTTCATATCGCAGGATTTCAGTATGCCGACGGTGCCTTGGTCCTGGGCGATCTTAAGGTCGGCGATAAGCTGACGCTGTGTGCCGAGCGCGATAATCCCCATGACCCTGAGGCGGTTGCGATCTATTGCGGCAACACCAAGCTCGGCTATGTTCCGGGAAACGAGGTCGGCCCGCTATCTGTGATGATGTATTACGGACACGAGGGTGTATTTGAGGCGCGCGTGCAGCAGGTTGCCCCCGAGCGTAGCCCGTGGCACCAGGTGCGCGTTGGCCTCTACGTGGTGGATGCTCGCTAGTCGGTAAGGGAGGCTGCCATGTTTGATGACGATGGCCTGTTCGATCTGACGGATGACCCGTTTGAGTGGGATATGCTGCTCGACGATGATGAGCTGGAGCAGGACCGTAAGAAGCGGCAGGACAAGAAAACTCAGGGTGACGCTTCGAAAAAGCAAGACAAGCGCCGCCGCGGACTGTTCGGCGGGCTCTTTGGATAACCGCCGCATCGCTGCGTCTGTATACTTAGCACGAGTTGAACACGTTGCGAAATGAGGACAGAGACGATGATGTGGTTTACCGCCGACCTGCACCTGGGCGACACGAATATCCTGCACGACATGGATCGACCGTTTGATTCGGTCGAGGAGATGAACCGCAAGGTCATCGATGCCGTGAATGAGTGCGTGGCGGCGGACGACCGTCTCTATATCTTGGGAGACTTTACCTATCGTTTGCCCCTGGCGGATGCTGTGCGCCTGCGCGAGCGCATCGAATGTCAGAACGTAACGCTCATCCGTGGCAACCATGACGGTGACTGGGAAGATCCAGCTGCGCCCCAAATCTGGGAAGACGTGCGTGATTACCTGGAGATTGCTCCCGGCTATGCCAAGGGCCATCGCCTGGTGTTGAGCCATTACCCCATGCTCAGCTGGAATGGCAAGGCGCGTGGCGCCATCATGCTGCACGGGCATATCCACAGCAGGGGAGACCGCACCAACGCGCGCAACCGCGATCGCGAGCGCCCTATCTTTCGCTACGATGTCGGTCTCGATGCCAACGAGTACAAGCCCGTAAGCCGTGATCAAATCCTCGGCTTCTTTGGACTGTAATTCTCGAACCACCACAAAGGACAGGCGCCTTTGTGGTGGTTCTGGCGCTGTTGCTATTATGGCGGCAGCGTCTTTTTTGTCCGTGCGGCGCGGTAGAGTGTAAGCGGTTGAAATTTGCGTCCATCGAGGAGCTGCTATGAACGAGATCAAGTGCCCGCATTGTGGCGAAGTTTTTAAGGTCGATGCGTCTGGCTATGCGGACATCGTCAAGCAAGTGCGCAATGCCGAGTTTTCGCGCGACCTGGATGAGCGTGTGAAGGCAGTCCAGCGCGAGGGCGAGCAGGCGCTGGAGCTTGAGCGCTCGCGTTCGACGGCTGCCTTGCAAAAGGCAGAGTCTCAGCGCAACGCTCAACTTGTCGAGCAGAAGAACGCCGCGGAGCAGAAGCTGGCACAAGAGGTTGCCAAGCGCGACGCTGAGCTTGCCGAGCTGCGCGCCAAGCTCGAGGGCGCTGCCACAGAGCGCGAGAGCGCAAGTCAGCGCGCGGCGGTTGAGGCCCGTGCCGATGCTCAAAAGGAAAACGCCGAGCTTCAGCGAGAAATCGACAATTTGCGTGCGCAGCTGGAGCGCAAAGATGACGAAGCCAAGCTCGTCGAGTCGGCGGCCCGCAATGCTGCTCAAAACGATTTGGCTGCACGTGATGCTCAGATTGCCGAGCTGCAGGCCAGGCTTGCCGCGGCGGACAAGGCCCAGGAGATGGCGCTTGCCGCCGCCGCGGCCGAGTCGCAGCGTGAGCTTGATGCTGCTCGCGGTGAAGCTGAGCGCGCGCTTGCTGACTACCGCGCGAAGGTGCAAGAGAAGTTTTCCGCTGCAAAGGCTCAGTCCGAGCAAGAGGCCGAGGGTCTGCGTGCCCAGCTGCGTGAGCAGGAGCTGATGGCAAAAATGAACCTGTCGGAGGCGGTCGCCGCGGCGGAGCGAGAGCGCGATGAGGCACGTGCCAAGCTGACGAGCGAGTTGGCGGTGCGCGATTCTCGCGAGGAGCAGGCCAAGGCGGCACACGAGCTCGAGCTTGCGCAGGCCAAGCGTGCGAGCGATGACCTGATTCGCTACAAGGATGAAGAGATTGAGCGCCTTAAGGACATGAAGGTCCGCCTGTCCACCAAGATGGTGGGCGAGTCGCTCGAGCAGCACTGCGAGACCGAGTTCAACCGTCTGCGCATGACGGCATTTCCTAACGCGTACTTCGAGAAGGATAACGATGCGTCCGAGGGTACCAAGGGCGACTTTATCTTCCGCGAGTGCGACGCAAGCGGCAACGAGGTCATTTCGATTATGTTCGAGATGAAAAACGAGAACGACGAGACCGCGACCAAGCATAAAAACGAGGACTTCTTTAAGAAGCTCGACCACGATCGTCGCCAGAAAGGCTGTGAGTATGCAGTGCTCTGCACGCTGCTTGAGCCCGAGAGCGAGCTTTACAATGCCGGCATCGTGGACGTGAGCTATCGTTACGAGAAGATGTACGTGATCCGTCCGCAGTTTTTCATTCCCATGATTACACTTCTTCGCAACGCCGCCATGGGTTCGCTGCGCTATAAGCAGGAGCTGGCGGAGTACAAACAGCAGAATATCGACGTCACGAACTTCGAAGCCAAGATGGAAAAGTTCAAGAATGATTTCGGCCGCAACTATGAGATCGCGAGCCGCAAGTTCCAAACGGCAATCGATGAGATCGACAAGACGATTAGTCATCTGCAGAAAACCAAGGAGGCGTTGCTGTCCTCCGAGAACAATCTGCGCCTAGCCAACAAGAAAGCCGACGATCTTACCATTCGCAAGCTCACGTGGGGCAACAAGACCATGAAGGCGGCGTTTGACGAGGCACGCGGGGTTGCGCCAGAGACAAACGATGAGCCCGCCGAGGCAGATTCATATGAGGTCGAGGATGCCGAGTAAGGCATAGCGTACAGTGCAAAAGCGGGGCCGCTGGCGATATTGCCAACGGCCCCGCTTCGTTTCAATCCAGTATGTTCGGCTAGTCCTCGAGCAGGTCCTCGATAAAGCCGACGCGGTAGTTTTTGAAGATGGCCTCGCCGCCGTCTTGCGTGGCGTCCAGATCGACATCGCCCATGATGCCAAAGTCGTGGTCGCCGTCCTCGTCGGCAAAGATCTGGTGCACGTGCCATACGTGCGCGGTCTTCTCGTCGGACTCGTCGATGGAAAACATAGCGGCGCTGCGGGCATCTCCGTCGGTGAGGATTTCCTCGTGCTGCTCGTGGTAAGCGTCAAGTGCTTTTTGCCAGCGGATCTCGCTCATGCCCCAGTCGTCGTCGAGCTCGCCCAGGTCGCGAACGTGCTCGCGGGCGGCAAGGGTCACGCGGCGGAAGAGCGCGTTGCGCACCAACAGCATGCAGCCGCGGCGGTCCGCCACGACCTCGTCGATGCCCTGCGGCGGCGTGGCGTCGAGGGCTGCCGGGTTGCCAGCGTTCTCCCACTCGTCCACCAGGCTCGAGTCGACCGAGCGCACTACAAAGCCCAGCCACGAGATAATGTCGCGCAGGCGCTCGTCGCGCTTCTCGATGGGTACGGTGCGGTCGAGCGAACGGTAGGTCTCTGCCAGGTAGCGCAGCAAAATGCCCTCGGAGCGGGCGATGCCGAGCTTTTGAATGTAGCCCTTAAAATCGCTCGCGCTTTCCAGCATATCGCGCAGGACGCTCTTGGGAGAGAGCTGGTAGTCGTTTGCCCAGGGTACTTCCTGGCAGTACTTGTCAAAAGCGGCGTCGAGCAAATCCTCGAGCGGCTTTTCGTACGTGACGTCTTGAATGCGCTCCAGGCGCTCCTCATACTCGATGCCGTCGGCCTTCATCTCGGCCATAGCGCGATCGCGTGCTGCGCGCTCCTGTGCGCGCAGCACCTGCTTGGGATCCTCGAGCGTGGCTTCGACCATTGAGATTAGGTCCATGGTATAGGTCTCGCTCTCGGGATCGAGCAGCTCCAATGCGGCAAGCAAGAACGGCGAGAGCGGCTGATCGAGCGCGAAGTCCTCGGGCAGGTCGACCGTCAGCGCGTAGTCGATGTCCGGCGCGGCGTCAGCCGGAGCGTCGGGTGCGGGCGGCACCTCGGTGCGCACGATGACGCCGGAGTCGATGAGCGTGGCGAAGATTTCGTCGGCGCGAACCTCGAGTTTTGCCTTTTCCTCTGGCGTTTGCAGGCTTGTCTCGATGAGGTCGTGCACGCGGGCGCGAGCATCGCCGCCCTGCTCGACCACGCTAATCACCATGGAGTGTGTGATGCGCAGGCGCGGCTTGAGCGTCTCGGGCTGCGTCTCGATCAGGCGCTCAAAGGTCTGCTTGTTCCAGGTGACAAAGCCCTCGGGGGCCTTTTTCTTTTTAATCTTACGGAGTTTTTTGGGGTCGTCGCCTGCTTTGGTCATAAGCTTGGCATTCTCGATCTCGTGCTCGGGTGCCTCGGCAATCACCATGCCCTCGGTATCGAAGCCCGAGCGGCCGGCGCGACCGGCAATCTGATGGAACTCACGGGCGCGCAGACGACGCATCTTGTAGCCATCGAACTTGGTGAGCGCGGTGAGGACCACGGTGTGGATGGGTACGTTGATGCCGACGCCGAGCGTATCAGTACCGCAGATGACGGGCAGCAGGCCCTGCTGTGCCAAGCGCTCGACCAGCAGGCGATAGCGCGGCAACATGCCAGCATGGTGCACGCCGACGCCGCAGCCGAGCAAGCGCTTGAGGATCTTGCCGAAGGCCGTCGAGAAGCTCGTTCCCTTTGCCGCTTCTTTGATGGCTTCGCGCTGCTCCTTGCTGGCGATGCCAAAATTGGCGAGTGACTGCGCCGTCGCAAGGGCGGCATCCTGGCTAAAGTGCACGATATAGAGCGGGGCCTCGCCACGGCGCATGGCGAGCTCGACGGTGCCCTCGAGGGAGGTCGTCACATAGTCGTAGCTCAGCGGAACAGGACGCGGGGCGTCGACAACCAAGTCGCAAGCAGCGCCGGTGTGCTCCTCGAGTGAGGCGGCGATGGCAGTGACATCGCCGAGCGTGGCGCTCATGAGCATAAACTGCGTGTGGGGCAGGGTGAGCAACGGCACCTGCCAGGCCCAACCGCGATCGGGGTCGGCAAAGTAGTGGAACTCATCCATGGCCACGCAGCCCACATCGGCGTCCTCACCCTCGCGCAGCGCATCGTTAGCAAGGATTTCGGCCGTGCAGCAGATGACGGGTGCCTTGGTGTTGATATGCGTGTCGCCGGTGATCATGCCGACGTTATCGCGGCCGAGCACCTGCACAAGGTCGAAGAACTTTTCGCTGACCAGGGCCTTGATGGGGGCCGTGTAATAACAACGCTTACCCTGCGCCATGCCCATAAAGAGCATGCCCAGCGCGACGAGCGATTTACCCGATCCGGTCGGTGTGCCTAAGATGACGTGATCGCCGGCAGCCAGGTCCATGAGGGCCTCTTCTTGGTGATCCCACAGTTCAATACCGCGATCGCTCGTCCATTCAAAGAAACGCTCGAAGGCCTGGTCGGGCGTGAGCCATGGCTCGGGCTCACTGCCATCCTCGGGCTCCCACCAGGTGGGGGAGAGCGCGCCGAGCGAGCCAAACTTGGCTTCGGTTCCCGTGCCGCCCGAGAATGAGCTGGCGGCGCCGGCGCCGGAGACGGTGCTGGCGGCGGTATCTGTCGTGGTCTGTGCCATGTGTTTGCTTTCTCTCGCGATTGTCCGCCAACTATTATGGCGTAGCGGCGGCGCGGGGCGGCAGCGCGCGAGAAAATGCAGGAAATGGGCGTGCGGTGCTAGCGTTCCTGAGGCAGGCGCTTCTTGCCTTTCCGGGCACGGTTTCTAAAGTTCTCGACGGCCTCTTCCATGCCGAGAGGCACGTAGGTGAGTTCATCGAGGTTATCGGGCAGGTAGCACGTAAGGCTTTGCTCCTGCATGCGGCCTACTGTGAGTTGTTCGTCGGTTGGCTGTGCTCCGGGTGTGGCGCATATGCCATAGACGGCGGCGCCCATTTCGCGCGTGCGGCGTTCATATTCGGTCTCGGGATGCTCGGGATGGTCGCGGCGGACGTCGTCACTTACCCAAAGCGTATCGTAGCCGGCCGCGGCAAACTGTCTCAGGGCGTAATCGCGCAATGGCTTGCTGTCGGTGCGCAGCGTGACGGTAGCGCTGGCTGCAAAGAGCGGGCGATAGAGCATTAGATGGTCGACATGGACGAGTCGTTTTTTGGCGTACTTGGCCTTGGGCTGCGGCGTGGGAAAGTTAATGGTGATGGCATCGAGCTCGCCTGCGGCAAACAGCTGCGGCAGCGATACGGCGCCTCGGGGCAGGACGAGTGCATTGGAAAGCTCCTGCTCGCAGATTTTCTGTGCGGCATAGGCGATGCAGATGGGTTCCTGGTCCATGCCGATAAAGAGGGTGTTTGGCTCGTGGGCCGCACGCTCTACAAGGTACGTTCCCTTGCCACAGCCAAGATCCAGGTGAAGGTGTTCGAAGGGCTTGCTGTCAACTGGCGCGCAAGCCTCGCGCCAATCTCCGGCATAGGCCTCGGGGTTCGTCTCAATCGCATCGGCGTAGCGCTCCAAGCGCTCCTCGAGCACAAAGTTTTTAGGCGTGCGAACATGGACGGCTCCCATGGGGCTCCTAGGTCATAAGTATGGAACGTATAGCTGCACGTTCCGTCAATGGGTTGAAAAAAGTGGGCATAGTTTGCCCGAAAGGCGTGGTGCGGCTCGGCGGCGAGTCGTCGGTGCCTACAGACGCTTGAGAATCACATAGCGGTTGAGCTCGCCGCTGCGACCGTCGGCGTGGAAACGCTCGAGCTCGCGTACGGGAACCTCGCCGCTCTTGTAGAACGTACGGACGCCGCGCACCAGGTCGGTGATCTGCTGGTCGTCAAAGTGATGGCAATAGCGGTAGGCGTGGCGGTCGTTTTGCCAGCCAATGAGGTGGTCGCCGGCTTCGAACTGTGCGGAATCGTAACCCTCAAACGGCGGGGTGAGCTCGGCGCGGGCCTCGGCGCGAACGGCTTTGCGCGCCATGCGCTCGTCGTTCATAAACTCCCAAAAGCTGATGGCGATGATGCCGCCCGGGCGCGTCTGGCGCACCAGGGCGTCGAGCACGCGTACGCGGTACTCGCACGACGGCACGTGGTGCATAAAACCAAAGCAGACCGAGATGTCGGCGAGCGGGGCGTCGAAAAGCACGTCGGGTGTCTCGGCGGGGTTGAGCTTCATGAGGGCATCGAGCACGTCGAGTTCCTGGAAGTGCAGGTTGGGAATGCGCAGGGCGTGACCGTGCGCATCGATAGCCAAATCCTGACACGAGTCAACACCATAGAACTCAAACGGGCAGCTGGCGTCTGCCGAGGGGTTTGCGCCATCGACGCCCTTGGCGGCAAGTGCGCCGCCGGCGGCAAAGTTCTCGAATCGCATATTGCCACAGGCAAGATCGAAGACGCGGACGGGATGCTCGATCGTGGCGACGTCGAGCTGTTCGAGCGCGATATCCATGGTGCGCACCCAGCCGGGCCACGGGGCCTGGCGCGTATCGGAAAAGGAGGCGGAGTGCTCGCGATAGAACGTGTTGTTGAGCTGGATGAGCGACGAGGCGAAATCGCGGTTCACGGCGCGGAACTCCCTCCGTTGGCGGTGTGGAATAAACAGTACGACCATACTACCGTTAACGCCGCAACGGGGACAACCGAGCTGAGGGTCATTGCTTTGTTTGGACACATTTCCGCAGCTCATATGCACCCGCAACCGCCGGTTGTCAAAAATCTCACTAGAATAGGTGGCATGCTTTTGGCGGTGGCGGATAGATTTTTAACTGTGCAAGGCGCCTTAAGAACAAAAACGGTCCGGCGGCACGGCTGGCATCACATAGGAGGAACCATGAATGTAGAAACTGCGCAGCGGCTCGCCGACCTTCGTCGCAGCAAGGGCTTTAGCCAAGAAGGGCTGGCACGAAAGCTGGGGCTGTCGCGCCAGGCGGTCAGTAAATGGGAGCGCGCGGAGAGCTCGCCCGATACCGAGAACCTGATCTCGCTCGCCAAGCTCTACGGTGTGAGTCTGGACGAGCTCCTCAATCCGAGCGCTGAGATCGAGGACGATATCGAGTTTGAGAACGAGGATCGCGCCCGTCAGCGCGAGGCCGAGGCAGCAGAGCGCGCCCGTACCCATGAGGCGGCGGCACGCGCCACGGAGGCAGCTACACAGGCAAGTGATGCCGCGGCCAAGGCGGCGCAAGCTGCAAGTTGGAGCGCGCAGGCCGCCAATGCCGCTACGGCGCAGGTGACGGGTGCCGGTGCGGCCGGCCCGACTCCGGTGAAGGGTCCGTTCCAGTCGTTCCCGTACTGGGCCGTGTGCTGGCTGCTGTTCTTTTTGCTGATGTTCCTGTTTGGCGCCGGCCCCTTTGCCGCGCTGATTTTCTTTACGATCCCCATCTATCACTGGGTGGCACGTGCGCTCGATGGCGATTGGGCGCGCGGGGATATTCAGGTTGGTCCGGCGCCGGCGGTCGCTAGGACTAAGGGGGAGGACGTTTCCACAGCGGTTGACGCTGACATGGCTGCCGCGACCACCGCTGAGTCGAGTGCCAAAGAAGGTGATGAATGATGAAGCTCTCGCATGAGTCTAAGAGGCGCTTGGGCATTGGCATCGGAGCGTTTGTGCTCATCATCGGGCTTGTCTTTGGCATTTCGCGGACTTTGATTCATTTTGATGGACCGTGGGATTTCGACGATGTTGTATCCGGCTTGTCTGGTATGGGCGATGCGTTTGACGAGGACGATTCCTTGAATAGCGGTAACTATTCCGCTCGGCCTCAACAGCTTTCGAGCGAAACGTTTGATGCCGACGCGTTCACATCGCTTGACTTGGACGTGACGTCGGGTACGGTCGAGGTCAAACACGTCTCCGGCGGGCCGGTGCGCGTAATTGAAAGCGGTCGCGTGGCAACGGGGACCGTCGCCTTCGATGCGGCAACCCAAAATCTGGCCGAGGTTAAGGGTTCTACGCTCAAGATTCGCCAGTTCGATTGTGATGACGAGCGCGCCATTGACCGCACGGTTACCGTCGAACTGCCGCGCGAAGTTGCCGATAACATGGTGGGCATTACAGCGAATGTAGGAGCGGGCGATCTGACGGTCACGGACATTGCGTGTCATGACCTCAACCTGACGTTGGACTCGGGAGACGTTGAGTTTGCGGGCACTGTAACCGACACCCTGAATGCCAAGGTCGGTTCGGGCGATGTGACGTTCGAGCTCTACCAGGCCCCCGCGAAGTCGATGGACGTAAGCGTGGACTCGGGCGATGTGGAGATAACGGTTCCGAACTCTACGGGCTTTACGGCGAGCCTCACCTTGGGCAGCGGCGACTTCGAGAGCGATTTCCTTCCGCTTGGCTACGATGGCGAGACCATATTGAATTCTGAATTCGATAACGGCGATAAGTCTGCTACGTATCGTTTTGAGGTCGGTTCGGGCGACATGTCGTTTGATCCGGAGTGACATGCGGTTTTCGGGGATCGGTACATATAGGCATGCTCTTTGATGGAGGCGCCGGAGCTGTGACGGGCTCCGGCGCCTTTGCCTTTACAATGGGGGCATGGAACAGATTATCTTGAACATACTCGAGGCTCTGCGTCGCGGCGAGACCGTGGACGACAAGGCACTCGTCAAACTGATACATGCCGAGGCGCGCCGTGAGGGTGCCGACAAACGCGATTTGGCCAAGCGCCGTCTGCTGCCGTTCTACCAACGGGTTAAACGTGAGGAGCCGGCTCGGTGGGCTGCGTGGAATGTCGATTCCGATCTGGAACGCCAACTGCTGCAGGTGCTGCGTATGAAGCCGCGCCGCACGGCTTCGGGCGTGGCGACCATTACCGTCATCACCAAGCCGTGGCCGTGCTCGGGCGATTGCCTGTTTTGCCCCAACGACCTGCGCATGCCCAAGAGCTATCTGCACGCCGAGCCGGCATGCGCCCGTGCGGAGCAAAACTGCTTCGACCCGTATCTGCAGGTGAGTGCCCGTTTGACGGCGCTTTCGCAGATGGGGCATGCGATCGACAAGATAGAGCTCATTGTGCTCGGCGGTACCTGGAGCGACTATCCGCAAGGGTATCAGACGTGGTTTATGTCGGAGCTCTTCCGCGCGCTCAATGACGATGCCGTGGCTGGTGTGGCGGCTAACCCCATGTTGGCGCGTCCGGGCATCAGTCGTGCCGAGGCGGGGCGTCTGCTCGATGACGCTCCCGCCGATGCCCTGCCGCCTGTGGTAGCAGAGCGCCGCGAGCGCTATCGGGCCGCCGGCATTGCGACAGACGAGGTCGAGCTTGCTGCCGGCGTTGCCGACGAGCAGGGGCGTGTGGATGCTGCCGTGGGCGGCTATAACCGTGCGGTGCGTCGTCTGTACGGTCCCGGTACGCCGTGGGGCGAGGTCACTGAGTGGCAGACGGCAACGATGGAGGAGCTCGAGCGTCAGCAGCGCATCAACGAGACGGCGAAGCACCGCGTGGTGGGACTCGTTATCGAGACGCGCCCCGATGCTGTAACGCCGCAGGCGCTTACGCTCATCCGCCGCCTGGGCTGCACCAAGATCCAGATGGGTATCCAGAGCCTCGACCAGCACCTGCTCGATATCAACGAGCGTCGCATTTCGGTGGCGCAGATCGAGCGGGCGTTTTCGCTTGCGCGCCTGTTTGGCTTTAAGATCCACGCGCATTTTATGCTTAACTTGCTGGGCGCCACGCCCGAGGGGGACAAGCGCGACTACGAACGCTTTATGACCGAAGGGGCCTTTATGCCCGACGAGGTCAAGGTCTACCCGTGCGCGCTCATCGAGGGCTCGCGTCTGGTGGGCTGCTATGAGCGTGGCGAGTGGCGCCCCTATACCGAGGAAGAGCTGCTTGATGTGTTGGCCGATGACATCGTGGTGACGCCGGCGTTCTGCCGCATCAGTCGCATGATCCGCGACTTTAGCTCCGACGATATCATGGTGGGCAACAAGAAGCCCAACCTGCGTCAGCTCGTTGAGAACCGCCTGGCTGCTCGGGGTGACGGTGCGACGGTGCGCGAGATTCGCTATCGCGAGATCAGCACGGCGGGTGCCGACCTGGATGAACTGTCTTTTGATGAGGTCGCTTACGAGACGCCGGTGACGCGTGAGCGCTTTTTGCAGTGGGTGACGCCGCAGGGCAAGATCGCGGGCTTTTTGCGGTTGTCGCTGCCCGACCATTCGTTTGTTGCCGCACATGCGGACGAGTTGCCGACGACGCCGGACGAGGCGATGATTCGCGAGGTGCACGTGTATGGCATGGCGGCGCGCGTGGGCGACCAGGGCCAGGCGGCGCAGCATCACGGGTTGGGGCGTTTGCTCGTAGAGCGTGCGTGCGAGATTGCCCGGGATGCGGGTTATGCGCGTATCAACGTGATTAGCGCGATTGGCACACGCGAGTACTATCGCCATCTTGGATTTTATGACCATGGCCTTTATCTGCAAAAGGAGCTCTAGATGAACAAGCCGAGTGTTTCTGCCGGCGTCGTTGCCGGCGTTGCTCTGGGAGCCGCGGCGCTTGGTGCGGCCGCCGTCGCTGTTCGTGCCGCCTGTCTGCAGGTTGCGCGAACTCGCAATGGGTTGGCGCGTGTGAAACGCGTGCACGATGAGAGCGGTGACGAGGTCCGTGTGCTCGTGCAGGGCGGCGTCTACCAAAGCGCGAGTTACGTTGGCGAGCGCTGGGCGGAGCCCGTCTTTGCGTACTATCGTGCGTTTGACGACGTATTTGAGGCCGAGGATGTGATGCGCGACGTTTATGGTCACGGCGTCGACCGCATACTTATGCTGGGCGGCGGTGGGTTTGCCTATCCCAAATTTGCGCTGATGTCGCACAAGAGTTTGTGCATGGACGTCATCGAGTATGACGGAGAGATTACGCGCTTGGCGCGCCGTTGGTTCTATCTGGATGAACTGGAGCACGCGGTGGGCGATCGCCTGCGGGTGATTACCGCTGAGGCTCGCTCGTATCTGGGTGTGACGAGCGTGGGCCATCGTCGCTACGACGTGGTCGTGAGCGATTGCTTTGGCGGTGCCGAGCCCGTGCGCGAGCTGGCGACCGTTGAGGCGCTGCGCCTGGTGCGGGGCAGCCTGAACCCCGGGGGTATCTACGTGGCCAATATCGTGAGCGCAAACGAGGGGAGCGATGTGACGTTCCTTCGCGACTGCGCTGCCACGGCACTCGAGGTATTCGTCCACGCCTGGGTGGTCCCATGTGGCGATACGGAGTTCGGCGGCGAGGAAAACTACCTGCTCATCGCCAGCGACGGCGACTACGCCTTTGCCGAAGCCGTGCCTTTTGACGTCGACTTCCTTGGCGCTGCCCTCCACGACTAGCACATCTTCCTGCGACCAGTCTGTTTGTGACGGGGCTCTTTTAGCTATTTCTTGGCCAGGCGCCAGCCGAGAACGCGCTGCTTCATGTCTTCGATGTCGAGCACGCCTTCGGCAAAGCCCTTGCGCACGAGCTCTTCGGGAACAAACTCGTCGTAGCGGTCAAAGTAAGGCACCTCGCCAGGATAGACGAGCTCGATGGGATCGAAGTCCTTTTCGGCCTCGGCGGCGAGCACCTCAAAGAACGTCTCCTCGTCGGCCTTCATCTTAAACTGCATAAAGTACGGGCGTGACGGGTCGAGTCCGCGAAGGCCCAGCTCAGCGGCACATTTAATCTTGAGCATGCGCTCGAGCGCCAAAAAGGCGTAGCTGCCCAGCCAGGGGAAGAGCACCCAGGTATCGCCGCCCAGGTTGATGAGTGGCTTGGTCCCTGCGCCCGAAATCTCGGCCGCATGGCGAGCCTGTGCAAGACGTGCCCGTGCGTTGCCCATGAGATACGGATATGCCGCATGCTCGTTGAGCGTCTTGCGCATGCGTTCGAGTACGTGTGTATTGATGTCACCGGGGCAGTCGCCAAAGTAGGCCGGCACACGGCCCTTGACCTGCGTGGCAAAGACGGTATGACGCTTCCAGTCCACTTCCTCGACAATCCAGCAATGGCCTGCGATGGCGATGCGCTCACCGGGCGGTGGGGGATTGACGATCGTGCCCAACTCGGCCGACTCGCTGCGAACAGTGAACTCCTCGTTTTCCTGGAACACGGCATAGAACTTAAAGTTGTTAATGATGCGCTCGCCCGCGAGGCCCACAATGAGCCCACCGCCCTCGGTGACCTGGATGTGGTCGATCTTGATGAGGTGGCGCAGCAGTACGCGATAGTCATCGGCCGAGACGCGGTGGAAATAGCTGAGCGTGAGCACGCGCTGGGCAAGTTCGGCAGGCGTGAGTTCGCCGGTGCTGGCGAGGGTCGACATGGTCTGGTGATAGAGCAGGCTGTAGGGGAGTCGATCGAGCTCGGGCGGCTCGACCCACTTTTCCTCGCGATAGAGTTGTACGAGCGCGATGCCCTGGAGGAGCTTCCAAGGTATCGTTTCAGGCATCATCGTGCGCGGCTCGGGCTCTTCCTCGCGCATGACAAACCACATCTCGGGCGGAAGATCGCGGCGTCCCGTGCGCCCCATGCGCTGCAAAAAGGAGCTGACGGTAAACGGTGCATCGATCTGGAACGCGCGCTCCAGGCGACCGATATCAATGCCGAGCTCCAGCGTGGAGGTGGTGACGGTTGTCTGTGCCTGTTCCTCGTCGCGCATGAGCTCTTCTGCCGTCTCGCGTAGCGATGCCGAGAGGTTGCCGTGATGGATAAGGAAGCGGTCGGGCTCGTGCCGGCTCTCGCAGTAGCTGCGCAGCATGGAGCACACGGCCTCTGCCTCCTCGCGCGAGTTGGCAAAGACCAGGCACTTACGGCCGCGCGTATGTTCAAAGATATAGCCCATACCGGGGTCGGCGTTGTCGGGCGCCGTGTCGGTGGGGTTGAGAAGCGCCTGCTCGGTCGCTCGTGGGATGTCGACTTCGCCCTCGGGGGCCGAGGAAGTTTGGCGGTCCTTGGGAGCGGCCTTGCCCCGTGCCCGCTCACGACGTTGACGGCGCTCCTCTTGTGTGAGCTGTCCGCTGTGACGCATGTCTTGGGCGCCGGCGGGCAGTGCCGCGGATGCCGCCGCCTCGATACGCTCGCACGCAAGCACTTCGGCCTCTTGAGGACCCGTGCTCTCGAATCCCCGCTGCTGTGCCTGGGGACCCGAGTTGTAGAAGTGCTCCATGGAGATGCGCCACACGCGGCGCGGTTCTTCAAAGCGGGGGATAACACAGTCGCGCCCCGTTCCCTGTGAGAGAAAAGCGCCCGTGCGCTCGGGGTCGCCGATGGTGGCAGAAAGGCCGATGCGTCGAGGCTGCACGCCGGCCATGCGCGAGAGCCGCTCGATAAGGCAGAGCGTCTGCCCGCCACGGTCGCCGCGCATGAGCGAATGGACCTCGTCGATGACCACGTAGCGCAGGTCGCAAAACATGCGCGGGATCGCCATGTGCTTATGGATTAAGAGCGCTTCGAGTGACTCGGGCGTAATCTGCAAGATGCCGCTCGGTTTTTTGATGAGCTTAGCCTTGTGCGACTGCGAGACATCGCCATGCCAGTGCCAGACAGGGATATCGGCCTCTTCGCAGAGGTCGTTGAGACGGACGAACTGATCATTGATGAGCGCCTTGAGGGGGCCGATGTAGAGGGCGCCCACGCTTGCGGGCGGGTTCTCCCAAAACTCGGTCAGGATGGGAAAGAAGGCTGCCTCGGTTTTGCCGGAAGCCGTGGATGCCGTCAGGAGCACATTATCTTGCGTGTTAAAGATGGCGTCTGCCGCTGCAACCTGGATAGAGCGCAGACTCTCCCAATCGTGGGAGTAGATGAAGTCTTGGATAAACGGAGCATATCTGTCAAAGGCGTTCACGGGGCCTCCTCTCAAAAACGAATCTCTCAACGCGGCTGGCAACGGCTTGCTGCATTGCTGCTTCAACGTTTGCCCAGATAAAACCTGCCAAAATAAACCTGTCCCTTTTTGGCAGGTTAGATGGTGAATTCGGCGAAGTTGCGGTCACCGTCTGCAGCGCCGGTGTCGCCTGTTGCGGCTGCCGGCGCCAGCGCGTTGCCGCCGACGCTTTGCAGCAACTCGGCCACGTTTGCATCGGGGTTCTGGCACAGGATATCGAGCAGCTCGATAAAGTCACGGATGACCTCACGCGGCGTCAGGTGCGTATCGGCTCCCACGCGGCCAAACTCAATCTTGAGAAAGTCTACCAAGTCGTTCTCGGTAAGCGTGGGCGTCCAGCCAAAGTATCCGGCATGGATCTGCATGAGTTTTTCGATCAGCACCAGCAATTCCTCGTAGGTGAGTGGCTGCAGGCGGATGATGGGCGCGAGCATGTCCTTAAGGTCCTCGCGTGCAAAGCGGCCCTGAGCGAGTCGACTTCGCAGGGCCTCGTAGGAGAACACGCCACGGCGGCGGTCTTCGATGGAGGTTGGCGTGCCGCCCATGATCATGCCCAGGTACTGCGCCTTGCCCTGGAGCGTGTCGTTGTACATGGTCAGGATCTTCTCATAGTTGTATTGGCGCGTGATGGCGTTGGGAATCTTATACAGATTCACGAGCTCGTCGATGAGCACCAGCATGCCCTTGTAGCCGCTGCAGACCAAAAAGCGCGCAATGAGCTTAACGTAGTCGTACCAGTCGTCATCGCTGATGATGGTCGAGGAGCCCAGCTCGGCGCGTGCCTCACTCTTGGTGCGGTACTCGCCGCGAATCCATTTGGTCACGCGGCTCATAGCTTCTTCGTCGCCCTCGGATACGGCCGCGCGGTAGCGGCGGAGCATGCGGGCGAAGTCGAAGCCGTGGACCATTTCCTCGAGTGGGGCCAGTTGGGCATTGACGGCAGACTCGTCGGCATCGGCACACGAGGCGACCCAGCGATCCAGGATAAGGTTGAGCGCACCGCCCTCGGGGCGCGTCTTGGTCGATATGTTGCGGATGAGCTCACGGTAGGTGGCAAGGCCCTGTCCCTGGCCGCCCTGCAGACGGCGTTCAGGGGATAAGTCGGCATCGGCGACGACGAATCCCTCGCCCATGGCGTGCGTGCGGATGGTCTGGAGCAAAAAGCTCTTGCCGGCGCCGTAACGACCGACCAGAAAGCGGAAGCTCGCGCCGCCGTCAGCGATGAGACTCAGATCGGTGAGCAGGGCGCGGATTTCGACCTCGCGCCCTACGGTGATGTAAGGAAGGCCGATGCGCGGGACAACGCCGCCCTTGAGCGAGTTGAGAATGACGGCGGCGACGCGCTTGGGCACACGGGGTGCTGCGGATGCGGTATCACTCATGGTCTAGGTATCCTCTCACGTCTGCTTCGTAGTCCTCGATAATCTGCGGCCCTGCCGCTCCAAACTCGATAACGGTGTCACCCACCAGGTCAAAGAGCGCCTCGTTGATGCTGTCGACGAGCATATCCTCGCTCTGGCCCGACCTCTCCACTGCCGATGTCGCTTGCGCTGCGTTTTGCTCGAGCAGTGCGCGCAAATACGCGGTTGCGGCAGGCGCGAGTTCGTTCGCGGCGTCAGCGGGCGCAGCAGCTGCGAACGCGGGCGTCGGTGCGAGCAGCGGTGCCACGACACCAAACTGTTCGGTGGATATGGTCGGCTCGTCGGCCTCGTCCTGCCGAATGGGTGCCTCGACCGGCTTGACAAACGCGTCTGCTGCGGGCTCGGCTTTCGGCTGCTCGGAATCCGCCGTATCGACCTCTGCGAGCACATCGTCCTCGCGCTCCTCATCAATCAAAAGCGCTTCACGCGTTTGCGCGGCGACGCTCCGAATGTGCCCCAGCTGGCTCAGGTCGATATCGATCTTGACGGGTTGGTGCGCGGCGTCCCACGAAAGCCATGCCACGATCTCGTCATCGATGATCTTGGCTAGATATTTGGGGACCTTCTCCTCCTTTAGGGGGTGGGTGGGGTCTAGGGCCAGGCGCAGGCGTTGGTCGCAGGCGCGCATCATCTCACCAAGCTTGCTGCTCTTTTGCCTGCTGCCATGAATTCGCATGCATTCCCAAAAGCCATTTTGGCAACGGTAAATATGGATGGGGTCCAGACGGTATTCGCAATCCTCGTGGCGATTAGGCGCAAAGAACACGGCCGAGGCAAACATGGTGTAGGGCATGGTCGTCTCCTCCCCAAACAAGCTCGCTACGATGCCGGTCTTTCGGTGTGTGTCATAGTAGCGCGCCATACGGACATATACGGCGCATGCCACGTGGCGTAGGTCGCGATGGTGGCCGCGATCGAGTCTTGAGTTATTGAGGTTGTACGTGGAGAGGGCATTGATGGCGGCCATGAGTCGCTCCTCGCCCGCCTCGTCGGGCGGAAGGGGGAGCGTAGGCTCGGAGGTCTTGCGGCGCTTGGGGGCCAAGTCCGACGGCGTCGGTGTAGGCGCAAGGTCTCGAGCCGCGCGCCGCAGCTCGATAAGGGCGTTATCGAACATGACGGTTTTAGAGTCGCGAAGCAGCTTGGGGTCGAGCCCGTGGAATACGGCGTAATCTTGCAGCCACACGCGTGCAAACCGGTCGATGCCGGGCTCGAAGGCACGGTAGGCATCCCAAAAGGCCTTGATCTTGCTAAAGCCATCGAGCGGGTCATCAACGCCAATGCCGCAGATCAGCTCATAGAGATACAGGAAGGCAAAGGACGTAGACGTTTCCTCGACGGTTCCGCGTCGCACTTGGGCGCGCCAAGTAAAATAGCCGCGCAGCTGCCGATCGCTCATGGCGTTGTAGGTGGGAAAGTACGACTTGAATGTGCCGTTGTAGGGGCAGTCGTCTTCAAAGTCGGCCATCAACAGGCCTTGGCGGTAGAAAAGCTCGGCTTCCGAAAGCCAGCGACCCGCGCCGCCTTTGGGGTCTTCTTGCCAACGCGATATCTCGCGCATCTTGCGGTACTGGTCGGGGAGGAAGTTCTGCATTTGACGACCGGTTTTGAGAATCGGCTCGTCAGCATAGACTTCGTTTGAGAAGCGAGCAGACTGATGGGTCCGGGCCTCGGCCATAATGCGCTCGATGAGCATCTTGATGTCCTGGTCGGCCACCGTCTCTCCTCTCCTAACGCAGCTTCGGTGACCTCATATCATAGCACAGCATCAAACAGGTGTTCGAGATACCGCTACGTAGATAGATTTAGAACAGGAGGGCGTAGATGACGGCTATGACAACGGAGGGGAGCATATTGGCCGTGCGGAAGGTCTGAGGACGGATCAGGTTGACGCCGACGCAGAAGATGAGCATAGAGCCCACGAGCGATAGGCTGTCGAGGGCGGCGGCGGTCATGATGGGGGAGAGCGCGCCGGCAAACAGCGTAATCGTTCCCTGGAATACGGCAACGGGAAGGGCGGAGAAGATGCAGCCGCGGCCGAGTGAGGCCGTCATGGTGCAGACGATGATGCAGTCTAGCGCACCCTTGAGGGCGAGTGTGGACCAGTCGCCGAGCAGACCGTCTTGGATTGATCCCACGATAGCCATGGCACCGATGCAGACGGTCAGCGATGTCGAGACAAAGGCATTGGTGAACTCGTTGTCTCCCTCGCTGCCGGTTTTGCGCTTGAGCCATTCGCCCAGGTTTTCGATGCCGGCTTCCAGGTTAACGGCCTCGCCGATGAGCGAACCAAGGGCAAACGAGACGATGAGCATGGTGGTGCCGGTGGTCGCCAGCGCTTTCCCGTCAATGACGAGCATCTTTTGCATGGTGCCACCCAGTCCGATAAACAAAACGCACAGCCCCGACGCCTTCATGAGCGTGTCTTGGATGCGGGGTGTGATAAAGCGTCCGCCTATAAGGCCCAGCAGTCCGCCCGCAATCAAAAGTGCGACGTTGATGACCGTTCCCAAACCCGGCATGAACCCTCCCATATTGATGCCAACCTGGCAATCGTAGCAGAACGGGCTGCAGGGTGCGTCATGTCTCATCCTATACGTTATATAAATGGTATTAATGACGGCATTTGGTACCCAAGCCTCAGCCTCCCATCACGACATAAGGGCTGTAATCGAAGCACAGCGTCATGAGTCGCTGCGGGCGCTCAATGGCCGCGGCGATGATATCGGCATCTCGAGCTCGGTCAAATCCCTCGAGCTCAATTTGATACGAGACGTCTTCCATTTTATGGAGTATCCGGTTATTCAGGAGGTTCTCACCGTCGAATTCCTCGGTTTTGCCTCCGTCTGAGGTTACGGCATACAGGTGCAGTTTTGCGGTGGTCGCAGGGTCGACGACCGTGAGGTTGTCGATTTGGTTGGCCGTGCCCTTTGCCCCAAGCAAGGTGAGCAGGGTAGGGGCTACGACCTCGCCCGATGGCAGAAAAACAACTTCGACGGTTTTAGGGAATGCGATAATGGCTGCTTTGCGGACGGGCTTATCGGTGGCGACCCCAACGCTCGCGGCGTCGACGGTTTCCGTGCGGTCGAGCGCGACCATCATGCAACAATTGCCCTCGTCGATGTCTGCCGGCATGGGACACCCCAAGTTTTCGCCAGCTTGCGTGCCGCCCACTGCGGTGGCTGTTTCGCTTGGCTCGCTGAAAGTGGCTGAAGGACCGTTCGATGGCGGTGTTATGCCGCCTGGTGCGCCATTGTCCCCAGGCGCTATTTCACCGCTGCTCTCGCTGGAGTCGCTTGCGATGTCACCCGTCGAGGGGGCGAGTCCGACCGCTCCTACTCCGCTCCATTCCATCTCGAGGAGCGCCGGATCGACAAGGACGTGATGCACATCTTGCGTTTCGGCACTGATATCGACAGGACCGGGATCTGCCCCTCGCGTCAGGCTGAGCGATCCGGTCCGCTGTTTGCCCCGAATCTCCTGGCTTTCTGTGCCGCTCGCGTAGAACATCAGAGGGATTTCGCCATTTGCTGTAGCGTCGGTGCCCGCCTTGGTCATTTTCAACGATGCGGTGAATGAGATAGCGGGCTGCGTGCCATCGGCGCTCGAGGGGACGCAGCCCAGGCATACACCTCCTCCGTCTTCGAAAAACGTGCTGTCGAAGGCGACTGTTGCCCCGTCCGCCGAGTCATCGGACAGGGTGATGTCGAGGCACAGCTCCACGTCGCAGGAATCGCCATCGGCATCAGTTGCAGCTGCACGCCATGTGCAGATAACGCATCCCGTTAGGGGGCCGTCCGTTGTGCTCGAGTGCTCGGTATCCACGACTATCGAGCTGTTCGTGCAGCGACGGAGGCACCCCGAGGCCGAAATGCTTGCCTGCGCAAGCGAGAAGCGTTGGCGCGCGATGGTGCTCATCTGGTTTGTGGCGAGACAGTTGACGGCAGGTAAGGGGACGTCCACGGCGGGTGTCGCTAGAGCGGCGACGGGCATGCCGGTGGCAAGCGCACTGCAGAGCGCGGCAACGGGCAAAAGGTTCTTTGATGCCATGGGTTCTCCTTACCTGTTCTGGACGGTCTCGATTTTCGCGGCTACTGGCTGCGTTTGATGCGCAGGCCAAGGCCGATGGCGCTTGCGCCTGCCGCGGCGATTCCTGCTGCCAGGAGCTGTCGCGTGTCGGCCGTTTGCGCGAGGGGCTCATGTTGGCCACTGCGTTCGAGCTCCGATAGATCGACAGTCACTTGCGTGGCAGCCTGCGCTTGCTCTTGTTGGGCAAAGGCGGCGATCGGGGCAAACGTTACAACGCCGATGATGACGGCAAGGACAATCGCCTTAGGCCGTGTGCGCACCGGGCTCGACCGTCCACGTAATGCTTGCGACCTGGTCGCCCTCGCCAGTCACATGGAAGATGTCTCGCGTGACGCGGGCGACATTGCCGCTTGTCTTGAGCTTAATCTTGTCCGTACCATCGGCGATGCCCTGGTAGCCCATGTCGAAGGATGCATTTTTGGAAAGGTCGAGGCCCGCTTCCTGCGTCGCGGCGTGGGCGTCTTGGAGTGCCTTGTCTGGGCCGACCTTAAAATCGATGGAGTTCTGGGCGGTCCCCGTCTTGGCGTCGGCGACGATGCTCCAGGACTTCTGGGCGGCAATCTTCATGTTGGTAACGTGGATGCCATAGGCCGAAAGATTGTCGATGGTGGTTGTATTCTCGGAAGGGCCCTGGAGCGTGCCGTCTGCCTTAGCGACGAACGGAATGACGGTCGGGGCTTTGAACTTGATGTTGTCGATTTCGGTCCTGATGGTCACGTTGGTGGTTCCAGTGCGTCCCTCCGCCAGGGCGGTGGTCGGCGCGGCACCCATTGAGAGTGCAAGCATCAGCCCCGCGCCCACGACGAGCACCCTGGCCCCATTCAAGTTCCTGGTGATGTCCATAATCGTTCCTTTCTATTCGTCACGGACCGTTTCCGTGAGGGTTAGACGAAAGCGGTGTGGGTGCGCGTTTTCGCAACAGGTGGCAGATCTAGTCTTCGGCCTGCGCAACACGCACCTTGACGCGCGTGGGATTGCCATGGGCGTCGTAGGTCTTGGCGTCGAGCGCCTGGATCTCGATATACGCCTCGCCTTCTTTGATGTCGCCTGCAGGGCAGGTCTCGACGGTCTTGCCGGTCTCGACCACGCCCGATTCATAGATGGTCTCGTCGTTTTGGATCACGCGGAAACGCTGGGGAAACTTGTTATCCTGGATGTTTTGCACGTTGACGCGCAGCTTGCCGCCTTTTTGTAGCTGGGCGACCGGTGCGACCGAGATCGTCATCATGTTGTCGCGGACGATGGCATCGAGCTCGTCCTGGATTTCCTGGCGCGACTTACCCTCCGCCGCTGTGACCGAGGCACCTGTCTCGGCGACAGGCTTTGACTGCCAGGCGTAAAGGCCGACGGCGATAAGGGCGCAGGCGATGGCCAGGCAGACAACGCCGAGCCTTTTTCGATGTTTCGACCCTAGGGGGCTCGACTGCTTCCTTACGCTCATGCGGCATCCTTAGTGGTATAGACGCGCGCGAACGTGGACGGATCGGCGCCAAAGAGCATGTGGAGCATGAGGCGTCGCGAGTAGATGAGCTCGTCGAAGTTTGGGTCGAGTTTGATGTCGTGGATGTGGGCGATGTGGTGGGCGAGTGCCGAAAACGATTCGGGATCGCAAATCACGTCGGTGGTGACGTGATAGACAGCCGCATCGGGAAACGCTTCCTCGTCGAAGGGCAGAAGATATGGGTCATCGTCAACTTCGATGGCGATGCCGTACTGGGGCCAGTAATATGCCATGGGAACCTCCCTGCTTTTGGACCAAACCTTCTATTGGTTCTGGCTGTCGATGCCGACCGTATCAGCCGTAACTTGACCAATTTCTGACCAAATGCTTGACGGATTTACATCGCCGCAGTTGAGAGACGCTAAAAAATATCTCAAGTTTTTTCGAGCGCCAATTGTGCGCGCGGCAACGATGGGAAGGGGCGCGTTAAATAGAGCGCCTGCCGAGAAAACGTCGCCGTTCGCCGAATTGCACAAACGTAAAATTCGCCAATTATGGAGACGGTCTCAGTCACGTCGATGAAACGATGCGGTAACATCTCCCTGCAAACACTGTAGTTAGCTAAAGGGGGAGTTCGCGTGTCTGCAACCATCAAACCCTTCACCGACGAGTTCGAAGAATATGGTCGCGATGAGTCTCGCACATCGGGCGAGGCCTCGAGCATCTCGTTTCCGACAACGGAGGACGAGGTCCGCGCCATTTTGAAAAAGCTCCATGCCGAGCGTGTCCCGGTGACGGTTCAGGGCGCCCGGAGCGGTCTTGCCGCCGGCGCCGTGCCTCATGGCGGTCACATTCTCAATACTTCCCGCATGAATCGCTACCTAGGCATTCACCGCGATGGGCAGGGCCGCTTTCTTTTGCGTGTGGCGCCTGGCGTCGTGCTGTCTGAGCTGCGCAAGCAACTGGGCAAGAAAGTGCTGCCGACTGCCGGCTGGGACCAGGCATCGCTTGAGGCCTACGAGGAGTTCCAGGAAGCTCCCGAGCAATTCTTTCCTACCGATCCCACCGAGGCATCTGCCTGCCTGGGCGGTATGGCGGCATGCAACGCTTCCGGCGCCCGTAGCTACGCTTACGGCCCCATGCGCCCTCACGTCACGGGCCTTCATGTCGTGCTGTCCGATGGCGACCTGCTCGAGCTTCACCGTGGCGAGGTTTTTGCACAGGGTCGTCGTCTTTCGCTCGTCACGGTGCAGGGCCGCACGCTCGAGCTCGACCTTCCCGACTACACCATGCCCAAGACCAAAAATGCTTCGGGCTATTTCGTTGCTGACGATATGGATGCCATCGATCTGTTTATCGGTGCGTGTGGCACACTCGGTGTTATCACCGAGCTCGAGATTGCCCTGCAGTCGGCGCCTGCGGTCGTTTGGGGCGTGAGCTGCTTCTTTGACAGCGAAGACAAGGCCGTGTCCTTCACCGATTCTGTGCGTCCCGTTCTGTCCCACGCGGCTGCCATCGAATATTTCGATGCGGGCGCCCTGGATATCCTACGTCGTCAACGCGAGCAGTCGACCGCGTTCGCCTCGCTGCCGGCGCTCGACAAAGACGCCAGGGTCTGTGTCTACGTGGAGCTCGACTGCGACGACGAAGCCCAGGCGACTGAGGAGCTGTATCACTTGGGGTGGGTACTAGAGCTTGCGGGCGGCAGCGACGATGCGACATGGGTCGCGCGCACCGAGGTCGATCGCGAGTGTCAGCGATTCTTCCGCCATGCGGTGCCCGAGAGCGTCAACATGCTCATCGACGAGCGTCGCCGCACGGATCCCACCATCACCAAACTGGGCTCGGACATGTCGGTGCCCAACGTACGCTTGGCCGATGTCATCGCCCTTTATCGTCGCACGTTGGCCGAAAGTAGGCTTGAATCTGCCGCCTGGGGGCACATCGGTAATAACCATCTGCATGTGAACATTCTGCCGCGCGATGCGCAGGATTACCGCCGCGGCGGAGAACTCTTTGCCCAGTGGGCTTCCGAAGTCACGGCCATGGGCGGCGCCGTCTCCGCCGAACACGGCGTCGGCAAGATCAAGGCGGGCTTCTTGGAGACGATGTACGGTCACGAGGCCATGGTCGAGTCGGCGCGGCTCAAGCTCCAGCTCGATCCTGCCGGGCAGCTGGGACGCGGTAACCTGTTTTCGGAGAAGCTCTTAGATGAGCTCGTCCAGAAAGGGGACGCGTGAAGATGAGCGATTTCCATATGGTGGTGTGCGTCAAGGCGGTGCCGGGCAGCACCGAGGTCAAGATGGATCCCAAGACCAATACCATCGTGCGCGATGGCAAGCAGGCGGTCATTAATCCCTTTGACGCGAGCGCTTTGGAATGTGCGCTGGCGCTGAAGGACGACTTTATCGGCTTTGGCATGGACGTGCGCGTAACGGTGGTGTCGATGGGCATCCCCGCGACTGAATCGCTATTGCGCGACTGCATCGCCCGAGGCGCCGATGACGCACTGCTGCTAACCGATCGCGCCTTTGCAGGTGCCGATACCCTGGCAACGACCTATGCCCTCAAGTGCGGCATCGAGGCGCTCGACGAGGACTTCGACCTGCTCATCTGCGGCAAGATGGCGGTGGACGGCGATACGGCCCAGATTGGTCCCGAGCTTGCCGGTGCCTTTGAGATTCCCTGCGTGACCGACGTGAGCTGCGTGCAGAGCGCAGGCTTTACGACCTGTGGTTCACTGGCGCTTGTTCACGGCTGCGATGCCGGCGAGGAGACGGTGTATCTGGAGATGCCGTGCGCGATGACGACCGCCAAGGAGATTGGCCAACTGCGCATGCCGAGTATTGCCGGCATTCGTGCGGCCGAGGAGGCGGACGTGCGCGTGGCCAACGCTGCCGACGTGAACGCCGACCCCGCGCGCTGCGGCCTTGCCGGCTCGCCGACGCAGGTCGTGCGATCGTTTGTGCCCGACCGCGACCAAACATGCGAGGCCGTTGACGGAACGGCGTTCGAGCAGGCGGCAAAACTTGCCAAGATTATCGAGGGGATGGCGTAGATGAGCGGACTGATTATCGATAGCGAAGCCTGTATCGGCTGCGGTCGCTGCGTTCGCGCCTGTGCCTCGGGCGGCATCGTAGTGGAAGGCGAGCGGCCCAACCGTTGCGCCCGCGTAACCGATGGCTGCATCCTGTGCGGTGGGTGCGTCGACGCCTGCCCCTTCAACGCTATCTCGATCGAGCGTGACGAGGCCGCTGGTGTGGTGGACCTTGATGCATATCGAGACATTTGGGTGTTCGCACAGACCGACGAGCACGATACGGTGACTCCCGTTGCCTATGAGCTCATGGGCAAGGGCCGCGAGCTTGCCGATGCTCGCGGCTGCCGTCTGGTGGCGCTGGTCGGTATGGGCCCCGAGGGTTCTCTCGGTGACCTGGAGCATCTGGTTTGCGCCGGTGCAGACGAGGTCCTGGTCTGTCGCGACGAGCGTCTGCACCAGAACGATGCGGAGGTTTACGCCCGGCTGATCTGCGATTTGGTGGCAGAGCGCAAGCCCGAGGCCATTCTGTACGGTGCGACCGCCTTTGGCCGCGAACTGGCACCCGGCGTTGCCGTGCGTTTGCAGACGGGCCTTACGGCTGACTGCACCGTACTTTCGATGGATGCGGAGACGGGGCTGCTGCAACAGACGCGTCCGGCGTTTGGCGGCAACCTGATGGCCACCATCGTCTGCCCCAATCATCGTCCCCAGATGACAACGGTGCGTCCCGGTATCTTTAAGGCTCCTGACTTCGACTACGGCCGTTCCGGCACGATTACCCAGGTGATGCTTGCGGAGGACGTTAAGGCCCGTGTCGAGATCTCGATTCGGGCTGAGGAATGGGGTCAGCAGGCATCAATTGCCGAAGCCGAGCGCTTGGTCGTGGTAGGTCGCGGCATTGGCTCCAAGAAGAACCTGCCTCTGATGCGAAGGCTCGCCGATGCCCTGGGCGCGGAGCTCGGTTGCACGCGTCCCGTTGTGGAGGCGGGCTGGCTGGAGTATCGCCACCAGATCGGTCAGACAGGCGTATCGGTCTCGCCCAAACTCCTCGTGAGCATCGGCGTTTCGGGTGCTATCCAGCATCTTGCCGGCATCGGTGGGGCGGAGTGCATTATCGCCATCAACGAGGACCCGGATGCCCCCATTTTTGGTGCTGCCCAGTACAAGGTTGTCGGTGATGCCGTCGAGGTCGTCGAGGAGCTGCTGGCCCAGCTTGAGCGCTAGGCGCGCGCCAGCCAGTCGCGCATCTCGTCCTTTAGGCGGCTCCAGGTTGCCTGCGTGGCGGGGTCGGTAAAGGGCCGCGTAATGCCAAAGGGCGCGTCGAGCAGGCGGTGGATATCGCCCTGTTCGCGCGCCAGCGCGCGGCTTGCCGGATAGACGAGCTCAAACATAAAGCAGATGAGCCCCACCAGGTAGTCCGCCGGCTCGTTGCGCTCGTCACGCGCGACGCAGCGATGCTCGTCAAAGGCGGCAAGCGTCGGCGCCGAGAAGCGACTGGCTAGAAACGCGTTCTCATCCACTTTGAGGATAGTGTCGACAGTGCTGTCGGCGATGGTGCGCATAATGTCGATCTTGTCGCCATCGCGCACGATATCGCAGAAGCTCCGCGTGCGCTCGTCGAGCTGCGCGGGTAGACGGAAATCACTGTGATAGGCAATGCTCGCTCGGATGAGCTCGTCGTACTCGTCGGTCTCGATAAAATCCCGGATGCTTGTTGTGGCAGGCGCGTCGTCGGGGCTCTCGCCAAAGAGAACCTCGACGCCCAACGCCGCATGGCTCATGCTCTCGGCATCCTTAAACGTGTCCCAGCGTCGCAGCTGTTCAAAGCGACCCATATCGTGCAGCAGGCCGCAAAGCCACGCTAGGTCAATGTCCTGCGGTGACCAGCCCTGTTCGCGTGCCACGGCATCGCATGCCTCGGCAACGTGGTACGTATGCTCGATTTTGAGCGCGATACGCGGATTGGCGGCATCGTAGGCATCGGTGTAGGTCTTGAAGGCCGCGGCAGCCCGCGTTCGATCGATAGCTGTCATAATGACTTCCTAAAAAGTTGTGTCTTTCTGTGTCTTTCGATCCGGTGGCAATTGTAGGTGAACTCGGTTGCCATCGGGCGATGGTTCTGCCGCGTCGTTGAATGCGGCTCGGAAATCTTGTCGGGACGAGGAACGCTATGGTGCTCAAAATCGTTAAAACCGTCTGGCCGGTGATGCTTACCTATGTTGCGATAGGCGCGCCGTGCGGAATGATTATGGCGCAGACGGGAATGGAACCCTGGATGGTTTTTGCCCTGAGCAGCACGTTCGTGACGGGCAGCGGGCAGTTTATGATCTGTAATCTGTGGCTAGCAGGCGTGCCTGCGGCGTCGATCGTCGCGAGCGTCGCCGCAATCTCCTCGCGCTTTGCGCTTTACTCGGCATCGATTGCACCGCATTTGAGGGGTGCTTCGAAGCGTCAGACGCTGGCTGTTGCCGCGACACTTACCGAGGAGGCATACGGCATTTCGCTTGCCAAGTTGGTTAAAGGGGAGGATTGGGGTCCGCTCGAGTCCTTTGTGCTCAACGCGATCCTCATCGCAACATGGGGCGTTTCGTGTACGACGGGCGCCATCGTCGGCGCCGTTGTCGATGTTCCCACCGCTATTGCGGGTTTTGTCTGCACATCGCTCTTTATCTGCCTACTCTTTTCGCAGCGACTGTCGCGCGGCAATGTCGTAGCTGCCGGTTTGGCTGCGGTGTCCGTCGCCATATGCAAGTTCTTGGGGTGGACGAATATCGCCGTGCCGGCAAGTGTGCTCGTCGGCGTTGTCACGGCGCTCGCGTGCGATGTCCTCGCCGAGGGAAGGGGTGATCGCGATGCCCGTTAATGAGTTTTTGGTCCTATGGCTGTCGTCATGGGCGGCCATCGCGTTTTTCCGCATTGCCCCGGCGTTTGCCTTGCGCGGGAGAACGCTGTCGCCCCGCGTTACCGAGGCCTTGGGTTATATTCCGCCTGCCGCCTTTGCGGCGCTGGTCGCCAACGATTTGATAAGCCCTGGCGCTTTCGACGCCGGCTTGTGGCAGGGCTTGATTCCCTGGATTGCGGCTGCCGGCGTCGTGGCGGTGGCAATCAAGACAAAGTCGATGTTGTGGTGCTGCGTCTCGGGCATCGTGTTCTATATCGTTTTGAGCTTCATATAAGAGCGGGGCACGTTTAGCGTCCCGGCACAACGAATCGAATTTCTCACCGAGCCGGTCTGCTTCTTCTGGTACCATGGTCAAACTTTACTGTAGCAAAGTGTGACGTGGGCTTTTGTTCTGCGTCAGCGGAAATGGGGGTTTCATGGCACAGGAAGCGACCGCCAACGAGCAAAAGAAATTCAAAGTCCCGCGTATCCCGGGTGACATCATGATCTACCCGATGATCGTTGGCCTTTTGCTCAATACCTTCTGCCCGCAGGTCTTCGAGATCGGCGGCTTCTTTACCGCTGCCTGCCGCGGTGGTTCCAACACCATCGTTGCCGCGATCCTGCTGTTTGTGGGTGCCGGCATCAGCTTTAAGTCCACGCCGGGCGCCATCAAGACCGGCATCGTTGTGCTGATTCCTAAGCTTGTTGTTGCGGCTGCCCTTGGCTTGGGTGTGGCATATTTCTTTAACGACAACTTCCTAGGTCTGAGCTCCGTGTCTATCATCGGCGGCATTACGTTTTGCAACATGGCGCTCTACACGGGCATCATGGGCGAGTTCGGCGACGAGTCCGAGCAGGGCGCCGTCGGTATCCTGTTCTTTACGGCCGGCCCCGCCGTCACGATGATCATCCTCGGTGTCTCAGGTCTCGCCAACATCCCCGTCGGCACCATCATCGGATCCATCCTGCCGCTTGTTATCGGCATGGTTCTGGGCAACTTGTTCCCGTTCATCAAGAACCTGCTGGTTCCCGGCGCCAATCCTGCGATTGCCGTTATCGGTTTTCAGCTCGGTGCGTCCATGAGTCTTTGGAGCTTTATCACCGGCGGCATTTCGGGCATCCTGCTGGGCCTCATCACGCTCTTTATCGTCGGTCCCATTACCTTTGCCTTCGAGCGCCTGTGCGGTGGTAACGGCAAGGCGGCCGTTGCCTGCTCCACTATTGCCGGCACGGCTATGACCACGCCGGTCGCCCTCGCCGAGGTCGCTCCGCGCTATGCCGAGCTTGCGCCCACCGCGTATGCGCAGATCGCCACCGCCGTCATCATCACGGCAATCATGGCCCCGATTCTGACCGGCTGGGTCGACAAGAAGTTCTGCCAGGGCAAGGAGGATCTGTCGCCTGCCGGTGTCGAGGCCATCGAGGAGGCCGTCGCGACCGACATCGATGGCGAATAGCAATCGCTACCAATCAATGATGCCGGAGTGCAATTCGCGCAGTTTGAGCGCCCGAACGATGACTGTTTTGCAGTGACGTTCGGGCGCTCTGCTATGATTCCCCTTACCCCTGCGGAGTAGGGGCGTTTATTGCCCAGACACGAATTGGGCGATTCTGACCACTTGGATATTGAAGGGATGGCGTCTAGTGGTTAAGGCACTCAAGATTGAGATATTCCTGCTATGCATGATTGTTCTTATCGGGCTTGCCGCGCGAAGTCGTCGCTCCTTGTTCTCGAGTACCCAGCAGCTCTTGTTTAGCATGCTCGGCTATACCTCTGCTGCCTACATTTTCTTCGATATGATCTGGACGCTCTCGGACGGCGTGAGCACTCCTGTAGGCATCACGGCCAACTGGATTTCCAACGCGGTCTCGTTTTCGCTGTTCGCCATCGCGTGCCTCATTTGGTTTTTCTATTCCGAGACAGTGCAGGGCTCTCGCCTTTTGACCGCGCGCTATAGGGTTGCGATCGTGACGTTGCCAACCGTATTGGTGGTCGTGCTGGCATTTACCAGCTACTGGACGCACACTATGTTCTATATCGATGCGCAGGGCGTATATCGTCGCGGAGCGCTTTATATGATTCAGCCTATCGTGAGCTACTGCTACATCATATATACGTCCTTGCATGCCTTTATTCAGGCTCGAAAAGTCGAAAGCCTGCAAACGAAGGCCATTTATCGCACCCTCGCCTTTTTTGTGGTTCCCGCTCTGGTGGGCGGTACCTTCCAGGTTTTGTTTTCGGTACCGGGCCTTTGTGTCGGTATAACGCTGAGCATCCTGCTGCTCTACATCATCTATCAGGAGCAGCTGATCTCGACCGACCCGTTGACTGGCCTCAACAATCGCAACCGTTTTGAGACCTATATGCTGTCGCTCTTTTCAAATGTGGATCAGGCCGAAGATGTATATCTGCTTATGATGGACGCTGACGGCTTTAAGCAGATTAACGACCGGTATGGACATGTTGAGGGCGATCATGCCCTCCAGGTCATATCTGCTACGCTCAAAGAGGTCTGCTCGGCGTCTGGTGGCTTTATCGCACGTTATGGCGGCGATGAGTTCGTGGTGCTTCAAAAGGCGGCGGCGGAGCAGGACATCGTGCGTCTGTGTGCGGCAATCAGCGACGAGCTCGCACGTGCCGAGGTTCCGTATCTGTTGCGGATGTCCATTGGCTACGCACGGGTCGGTGATGGTGTCGATACCTGGCAAGACTTGCTTCGCGCTGCCGACGCGGAGCTCTACCGCGTCAAGGCCGAGAAAAAGAAGTCCGGCGTCCAGATACGCTAGAAAAAGGGGCACACGCTTGCGTGCATGGTGGCCCTCGGCTCTCCGATGTACTCCATTAAACTAAAGTATATGAATCCCCTCTGCTAATAAGGGCAGTTCGTTAGACCTTTTTGGGTTTGTTGACGATGATGATGCCGCCGCAGACCAACAGTAGGGCAACGATGACGGTAACGGGGCTCGTGCCAGCGCCCTCGTCGAGCAGCAGTGCGCTCAACAGCACGCCAAAGACCGGGTTCATAAAGCCAAAGACCGAAACGCGGCTGACGGGGTTGACGGCGAGCAGGCGGGACCACAGCGAGTACGCGACGGCGGAAATGAGTGCCATATAAATGATGAGCGCGATGGCGGGGGCGATTTCGGTGGGGGACAACGTGCCGCCCATCAAAAACCCGATGGCGGTAAGGACCACGCCACCGACTAAAAACTGCCACCCGGCAAGCAAGACGCCGTCGTGCTCGCGCGAGAAGATGCCAATCAGGCAGGTCGAAAGGGCACCCGCGACGGTGGAGGCTAGGATAAAGCCCTCGCCGTCGAGCGTAAAGCCAAAGGTGCCGTCCGCGCCCGAAAGGTTGACGAGCGCGACGCCGGCAAAGCCCAGCATACAGCCAAGCACCTTGGCCGTATCGAGCTTCTCGGTGCGAAACGCCAGGGCGGCAAAGAGGATTGCGAGGAAGTTGGCGCTGGCTTCAATGATGGAACTCGACATAGCGCTTGCATGGGAGAGACCAAGGTAGAAAAAGAAGTACTGGCCGATGGTCTGGAAGAGCGACAAGATGCAGATGGGCTTGATATCGCGGGCTTGCGGAACGAGTGGACGGCGCTGAGCCGTGCTCATCCCAACGATAACCAGGGCGCCGGCAAGCGTAAAGCGCAAACCTGCGAAGAGCAGCTGCGAGGCGCTATCATGCGCGGGGATGCCAAACAGCTTGTAGCCGATCTTGATACAGGGGAAAGCCGACCCCCAGAGTGCGCAGCAGACGAGGCAGCCCAGGATGAGTCCGGGCAGGGTGGCGAGATACGGCTTGCGACTTTCCATGATGTCCTTCCTGTATGCGCGAAGCAAAAAAGAACCCGCCACCGGGCGTGCCGGTGGCGGGTGTTGTTACCCGAGGGGATTGTACCCGATGGGAAAGGTTTAGGCGAAGTAGGCTACGCCGCTCTCAAAGATCGGCATGAACTTATCGCCGGGGACATGCTCGGGCACATTGCGGTACAGGTTGTCGCCGCGACGCTCGGCATGGCCCATCTTGCCCAGGACGCGGCCGTCGGGGCTCGTGATGCCCTCGATGGCGAGTGCGGAGCCGTTGGGGTTGACGGAAAGATCCATGCTGGGCTTGCCGTTCTCGCCCACGTACTGCGTGGCGACCTGGCCGTTGGCGATGAGCTGGGCGAGCACCTCGTCGTTGGCGACAAAGCGACCCTCGCCGTGGCTGATGGCGACGGTGTAGGGGTCGTCCAGGCTGCACTGCGACAGCCACGGGGACAGGTTGGACGAGATACGGGTGCGCACCAGACGGCTCTGATGGCGACCGATGGTGTTGAACGTCAGCGTGGGCGCATCGGGCGTGGCGTCGACGATGTCGCCGTAGGGCACCAGACCGAGCTTGATCAGGGCCTGGAAGCCGTTGCAGATGCCCAGCATCAGGCCGTCGCGGGCCTTGAGCAGGTCGCGGACTGCCTCGGTGACCTCGGGAGCGCGGAAGAACGCCGTGATGAACTTGGCGGAGCCATCGGGCTCGTCGCCGCCCGAGAAGCCGCCGGGGATCATGACGATCTGGCTTGCACGGATGCGGCGGGCAAGCTCGTGGGTGCTCTCGGCGACGGCCTCGGGCGTGAGGTTGTTGATCACGAAGGTGTCGGCCTCGGCGCCGGCGGCGCGGAAGGCACGGGCGCTATCGTACTCGCAGTTGTTGCCGGGGAACACGGGGATTACCACGCGCGGGCGGGCGATCTTGGCGCCGCTGTACACGTGGATATCCTTGGCACGGAAGTCGATGGTCTCGACCTTGGCAGTCTCGCCGGCGCTGCGGTAGGCAAAGACGCCCTCGATGCCGCTCTCCCAGGCCTCTTGGAGCTCGGAGAGCTCGATGACCTCGGAGCCGGTATCGATGACATAACCCTCGACGGTGGTGCCCAGGGGCTCGACGACAACGCCGTCGGCGACCTCGGGCGGCTCGGCATCCTCGGCAAGCTCGACGATAAAGCTGCCATAGAGCGGGGTGAAGAGGCTCTCCACGTCCACATCCTCGGCAAGCTCGATACCGATCTGGTTGCCGACGCACATCTTAAAGAGGCTCTCGGCGCCGCAGCCGTAGCCGGGCGTGGAGACGGCCAGGGCGTCGCCGGTGGCGGTGAGTGCCTCGACGGCGTCAAATGCGGCGAGCAGCTGCTGGGCATCGGGACGGTAATCCTCGCCGTAGGTGGCGGGGGCGATGCGGACGACGCGGTGCGTGAGGCCCTTGAACTCGGGCGAGACGGCGCGCGCCGCGCGGCCCACGGCAACAGCGAAGCTGATCAGGGTCGGCGGAACGTTGAGCTCGCCGGCCTCGTCCTCAAAGGAGCCGCTCATGGAGTCCTTACCGCCGATGGCGCCGGCACCCAGGTCGACCTGGGCCATAAGGGCGCCCAGGACGGCTGCCATGGGCTTGCCCCAGCGCTCGGCCTCGGTGCGCAGGCGCTCAAAGTATTCCTGGAAGGAGAGATAGGCGCGCTTGTGCTCAAAGCCGGCGGCCACGAGCTTGGCGATGGACTCGACCACGGACAGGTAGGCACCCGCAAACTGGTCGGCCTCCATCAGATAGGGGTTGAAGCCCCATGCCATGGCGCTCGCCGTGGTGGTCTCGCCGTCCACGGGGAACTTGGCGACCATGGCAGAGCTCGGGGTGAGCTGCGTCTTGCCGCCAAAGGGCATGAGCACGGTCGCGGCGCCGATGGTGGAGTCGAAGCGCTCGGAAAGTCCCTTGTTGGAGGCGACGTTAAGGTCGGTGACAAGCGAGGTCATGCGCTCGGCAAGCGTGGTGCCGGCCCAGCTGGGCTGCCACACGCTGCGGGCACACACGTGGGCGACCTGGTGCTTGGGCGCACCGTTGGAGTTGAGGAACTCGCGGGATAGGTCGACGATGGCGACACCGTTCCAGGCCATGCGCATGCGCGGCTCGGCGGTAACCTCGGCGATTACGGTCGCCTCGAGGTTCTCCTCGGCGGCGTAGCCCATGAACTCCTCGACGTCATCGTCGGCGACGGCGCAGGCCATGCGCTCCTGGGACTCGGAGATAGCGAGCTCGGTGCCGTCAAGGCCGTCGTACTTCTTGGTCACGGTGTCAAGGTCGACATACAGGCCGTCGGCAAGCTCGCCCACGGCGACCGAGACGCCGCCGGCGCCAAAGTCGTTGCAGCGCTTGATCAGACGGCAGGCGTCGCCGCGGCGGAACAGACGCTGCAGCTTGCGCTCGACTGGGGCGTTGCCCTTCTGGACCTCGGCACCCGAGGTTTCGATGGACTCGGTGTTCTGGGTCTTGGAGGAGCCGGTGGCACCGCCGATGCCGTCACGGCCGGTGCGGCCGCCCAGCAGGATGATCTTGTCGGTGGGGGCGGGGCACTCGCGACGCACGTGGTTTGCCGGGGTAGCGCCCACGACGGCACCGACCTCCATGCGCTTGGCCACGTAGCCGGGGTGATAGAGCTCGTTGACCTGGCCGGTGGCAAGGCCGATCTGGTTGCCGTAGCTGGAGTAGCCGGCGGCGGCAGTGGTCACGAGCTTGCGCTGCGGCAGCTTGCCCTCGAGCGTCTCGGACACGGGGACGGTGGGGTCGCCGGCGCCGGTGACACGCATGGCCTGGTACACGTAGCTGCGGCCCGAGAGCGGGTCGCGGATGGCACCGCCCACGCAGGTGGCGGCGCCGCCGAAGGGCTCGATCTCGGTCGGGTGGTTGTGGGTCTCGTTCTTAAACAGGAACAGCCAGTCCTGGTCCTCGCCGTCGACATCGACCTTCACCTTGACGGTGCAGGCGTTGATCTCCTCGGACTCATCGACATCGGTCATGACGCCGGTCTTCTTGAGATACTTGGCGCCGATGGTGCCCATATCCATGAGGCAGACGGGCTTGGCGTCGCGACCGAGCTCGTGGCGCATCTCCATGTAACGGTCGAAGGCCTGCTGCACCACGGCGTCGTCGATCGTCACGTCGTCCAGGACGGTGCCGAAGGTGGTGTGGCGGCAGTGATCGGACCAGTAGGTGTCGATCACGCGGATCTCGGTGATGGTGGGGTCGCGATCCTCATCGCGGAAGTACTGCTGGCAGAAGGCGATGTCCGCCTCGTCCATGGCAAGACCGCGCTCGGAGATAAAGGCGGCAAGACCGGCCTCGTCGAGCTCGCGGAAGCCGTCAAGCACCTCGACGGGCGCAGGCTCGGGGGTCTCCATGTGCAGCGTCTCGGGTAGGTCGAGTGAGGCAATGCGGGCCTCGACGGGGTTCACCACGTAATGTTTGATGGCATCGATGGCGGCCTCGTCCAGAGCGCCCAAGATCATATAGACCTTGGCGGAGCGCACGGCGGGGCGCTCGCCCTGGCTGATGAGCTGCACGCACTCGCTGGCGGAGTCGGCGCGCTGGTCAAACTGGCCAGGCAGGAATTCGACGGCAAAGACGGCGCCATCGCTTGCGGGGAGCTCGTCGTAGGTCACATCGACCTGGGGCTCGCTAAAGACGGTCGGCACGCAGGAGCGGAACAGCTCCTCGTCGATGCCCTCGACGTCGTAGCGGTTGATGATCCTCAGGGCCTCGATGCCCTTGATGCCGAGAATTTCGGTCAGCTCGCCCTTGAGCTGCTGAGCCTCGACGTCGAACCCGGGTTTCTTCTCCACGTAGATACGAGAGACCATTGGTTCCTGCCTTCCTGATCGGTTGGGCGTACGGTACGGTATGCGGCAGCGGTCGGTTTGCGGGGTCTGCCCTGCGGTCGCCTTGAGCCACATGTTTGTAAACCTCACTATGATACGACAGCTCGCGGCGCGTTGAGGACGGCGAGGGTGCTACAGTGATGCGCAAACAAGAGAAAGGCATCACATGGCATTCGTTTCACTCGCCATCATCGCGCTCGTGGCCTTTGCAAGCCCCTTTATCGCCTCGGCGATTCCCGGAAAGCCCGTTCCCGAGACGGTCTTTTTGCTCGTGTTCGGTGCGGTGCTGGGACCCCATATGCTCGGCGTCATCCATGTAGATGCCGAGGTCTCGCTTGTGTCCGAGCTCGGTCTGGCCTTCTTGTTCCTGCTCGCCGGCTTTGAGATCGACCCCAAGAGCATCACGGGCGTCGAGGGGCGCTACGGCTTGGCGACGTGGGTCGTCACGTTTAGTATCGCCTGGCTTGCCGTGCGCTTTACCCCGTGGTTCTCGGTCAGTCATTTCGACGGTATCGCCGTGACGCTTGCCCTCACTTCTACGGCGCTCGGCACGCTCGTGCCCATCATGCGTGAGCGCTCGCTCACCGGCACGCGTGTGGGCGACTCGATTCTTGCGTATGGCACCTGGGGTGAGCTCGGCCCCGTGCTCGCCATGTCGGCGCTGCTGTCTGCCCGCACCGGCATCCAGACGCTTGTAATCCTTGGCTTGTTTGCGGTGGTCTGTGTGTTGCTGGCCGTGGTCCCAAGCCGCTCCAAGCGCGTCGGCAGCCGCTTCTTTGCGTTTGTCGAGGAACGCGCCGATACCACGTCGCAGACCTTCGTGCGTCTGACGGTGCTCATCCTGGTCACGCTCGTGGCATTCTCCGCCGTCTTTGACCTCGACATCGTGTTGGGTTCTTTTGCCGCCGGCTTTGTCTTGCGCTACATCATCCCCGAGGGCAACCATACGCTCGAGACCAAGCTCGACGGCCTGGCCTACGGCTTTTTGATTCCGGTGTTCTTTACCGTATCGGGCGCAAAGATCGACCTGACGGCCGTGGCGTCGCGCCCGGGTCTGCTCGTGGGCTTTATCGTGGCGTTGCTGATTATTCGTGCCGTGCCCATTCTTATTTCTATGAGCATTTGCCCTGCGACGCGCGATGTGTCGGCGTATGGTCGCATTACCGTGGCCCTGTACTGCACCACGGCGCTGCCGATCATCGTTGCCGTGACGAGCGTTGCCGTCAACGCGGGCGCGCTGTCGCAAGACATCGCGTCGGTTATGGTTGCCGCCGGCGCCATCACGGTGTTCTTGATGCCATTGCTCGCGCAGCTCTTCTACCGCGTGGTCGATGCCGCGCCGGTCGCCGCCGTGGCAGAAGTTGCCGAGCATCCATCCGATGCGCTCGACATCCTGCGCGCCCACCACGACTTAGCGAGCTTGCTCGCGCGCGAGCATGAGCTGCTGACTTCGCATGGCCATGGTCGCGTATTCGAGGGCCTGCCTACGCTCGATGCGATTGCCGAGCGTCTTTCCGCCGAGGCGGCGAGCGGCCACATCGATGCCCGCATCGTGGACGCGGCGCACCTGCTTGCCGATAAGACCTATGGAGACGAGGTCGACCCGTCCGAGCTGACCCCGCGCGAGCGCCGCCGTCTGGAGCGCGCCAAGCTCGCCGTGCGCGAATACCGCCGCCGCATGCTGGAGCTCTACGCACGCGAAGAAGCCGAGGACGACGACGGCAAATAACGAGATGCTTCCCTAGGGGAAGGCGCGTCCCACTTTAAAGATCCGAAACGGGACGCAGTTTCCGCAAGGAGGTCCTGGGGGAAACCGTGCCCCGTTCTGATCCGAAATACTGGGACATAGTTTCCCTTTCATAACAGGAGAAGGCGCGCTGTCTGCAGTTGATCCAGACGGCGCGCCTTTTTGGTTGAGCTATGTTGAAGCTTGAAGCCAAAGCTTGTGGCTCCTTAGGAGCGGGCGGCTCCGTCGACGGGGAGCACGGCGCCCGTGACATAGGAGGACATGTCGCTCGCCAGGAAAACAAAGGCGTTGGCGACATCCTCGGGCTCGCCCATGCGACCCAGCGGAATGGTGGCGATGATGGGCTTGATGACCTCTTCGGGCAGGTTGGCGACCATGTCGGTCTTAGTCACGCCGGGGGCGACGGCGTTGACGCGGATGCCCATGGGAGCGAGCTCGCGCGAGAGCGACTGGACCATACCGTTGACGGCAAACTTGGACGTGGGGTAACCGACGCCGGAGGGCTGGCCGTACTTGGCGACCATCGAGCTTGTGGTAGTGATGGTGCCGCCGTGGCCGGCCTCGGTCATGATCTTGGCGGCAGCCTGGTGGCCATTAAAGACGGCGACGACGTTAAGGTCCATGACCTTGGCGAACTCCTCGGCCGTGTAGTCCAAGAGGGGTGAACGCTGGGAGATACCGGCATTGTTGACGACCGTGTCCAAGCCGCCCATGTCGGCTGCGGCCTGCGTAAAGGCCTCGGTCACGGCCTCGAGCGAGGTGAGATCGCAGGAACGACCCCAGACCTTGGCGTCGGGATAGACGGCTGTCAGCTTCTCAACGGCCGCATCGGCAGTCTCCTGGCGCGAGCCAAAGACAGTGACGGCGGCACCCTCCTCGATAAAACGGCAGGTGATGGCATAGCCGATACCGCTCGTGCCTCCGGTGACGATTGCTTTCTTGCCCTCGAGCAGCATGATGCCTCCATTCTTCGGGGGTGGACGTACTCAGCACAGCGTAGCGGTAGCCGGAATCGGCCGCGTTTGCATATCGGTGAACGGTAGCCCGCGTTACCGATGGGCGGCTCGCACAAATGTGCTCTGCCGTTGTGCTTAGGGCAGGAGACAAAAGGGCTCCCGTCCCACATCGGACGGGAGCCCTCAAAGCGCGTATTGCTAGGCGATCGATGGACTAGTTGGCCATGACGCCTTCGGTCCAGGCCTCGACGTCCTCGATGCGCAGGACGTTGGCGACCTCGGCCACGCAGTCGACGCTGGCAAGCTCGGCGGCGGCAGCCTGGACGTCCTTCTCGAGCGCGCGGTGCGTCAGGAAGATGACCGAGCAGGCATCGCTGACGCCCGACTTGCCGTCCTCGACCTGGTTGATGAGCGAGATCGAGATGTTGTGCTTGGCAAAGATGTCGACCGTCTCGGACAGGGCGCCCACGCGGTCGGCGACCTTCAGGCGCACATAGTACTTGGTCTGGAGCTCGTCCATGGGCTTAAAGGCGAGGTTGTGGCCATAGGGCTCAATCTCGGGCAGCGGAGCCACGCCGCGGCTGATCTGCTCGGAGAGCGACAGGATATCGCCCACGACGGCGCTCGCGGTGGGGAAGGAGCCTGCGCCGGCACCGTAGAACATGGTCTCGCCCACGGCGTCGCCTACCACGTAGACAGCGTTCATGGCGCCGTTGACCTTGGCAAGCATGTGGTCGGCGGGGATCAGCGTGGGGTGCACGCGAACGTCGACGCCGGCGTCGGTGTTGCGGGCGATGCCGAGCAGCTTAATGGTGTAGCCGAGTTCGCGGGCCTGGGCGATGTCCTCGGCGCCGATGGTACGGATACCCTGCTGGTACACATCGTCGGTGGTAACGCGGGTGCCAAAGCCGATGGAGGCGAGGATCGCCGTCTTGCTGGCGGCGTCGAAGCCGTCGACGTCGGCGGACGGGTCGGCCTCGGCATAGCCCTTGGCCTGCGCGTCGGCAAGTACGTCGGCGTAATCGGCACCCTCGGCGTCCATGCGCGACAGGATATAGTTGGTGGTGCCGTTGAGAATGCCGGCGATGGTCAGGATCTTGTTGCCTACCAGGTCGTGCTCAAGCGTGCTGACAATGGGGATGCCGCCACCGCAGCTGGCCTCGCACTTAATCTGCACGCCGCACGCGCGCGCCTTCTCGGCAAGCGTCTCGACGTGACGGCCCAGCAGGGCCTTGTTGGCAGAGACGACGTGCTTGCCGTGCTCAAAGGCGGTGGTGAAGATCTCGGTTGCGGGATGCTCGCCACCGATCAGCTCGACGACGATGTCGACGGCGGGGTCGGTGACGACGTCACGCCAGTCACTCGTAAAGGCCTCGCGCTCAATACCAGCTGCCTCGGCCTGCTCCCAAGCAAGCGCGCAGGCGCGGGTCAGCTTAAGGTCGATGCCGTAGGCTGCCAGGTACTCATCGTGGTGGCTCTTGATCAGACGGGCCACGCCGCCGCCGACGGTTCCCAGACCGATCAGACCGACGTTCACGGTGCGCAGGGATTCGCTCATAGATAGCTCCTTCGTGCATCTTATGGATGGATTAACCGCTTAAAGGTTGAGTGCATTCTAGCGTGAACCGAGGGCGTGTGCTCGCCAGGCAACAGGAGTCGCACAAAACGACACCCCCGAAACGCTGCGGAAACATTGGAAACATGCTCGCTACAAACGGAACTCCGTAACAAACTGTCAACGTTTGCACCATAAGGTTTGCCCTGTACCGCAAGAGACGGCATGAACGGTCCGAGGGCTTCGACACCTCTCTTGCCGAGGGTGTGCTGCTCATGTCACCGTTCTCCGCCGACGGCGAGAAGAACGCTGACTTCGGTGATTTAGGACGGCAAGTACATCGCCGCATAGGTGCGTACAAAACGCGGTCGGTGAGGCTGTTTTAATCAGGACAGGGGCGCTTGTAACGGAATGGAAACATTACTTTTACACAATAAAGTGGCTAAACTGCATAAACCAATAGAAACACGCATAATTATGGATAAACGGACAAAACAAAAGAAAAGTTGAAATAATCGCCACTTTTCTCAACTAAAGCGTCTACTATTTTGCGAACGCCGAACACGGCGAAGGATGGCCTGTCGGGTAACCGAAACCCGACGAGATTTGAGAGGAGAGCCGCATGTCGAGCCTCACCGGTAAGTCATTGAACCCTGTTATGAATCGCAGGAGCGTTATCGCGAGCGCAGCAGGTCTGGGGGCGATGTCCATTCTAGCTGGCTGCTCCTCCAACGGCGGCGACAGCGGTTCCGCTTCGGGCGACGCTTCGTTTAAGATCGGCACCATCGGCCCGCTGACCGGCGCCAACGCGTCCTACGGCAAGTCCGTTACCCAGGGTGTCGAGCTTGGCTGCAAGGATTTCTCGACCAAGGAGCTGCCGCTTGCCAGCAAGGCCGAGGATGACCAGGCCGACGGCGAGAAGGCCGTCAACGCCTTCAACACCCTGCTCGACTGGGGCATGCAGGCCCTCGTCGGTCCGACCACCACGGGTGCGTCGGTTGCCGTTGCCGCAGAGTGCGGTAACGACCCCAAGACGTTCATGATCACCCCGTCCGCGTCCTCCGAGGACGTCACCGACGGCAAGGATTGCGTCTTCCAGGTTTGCTTCACCGACCCCAACCAGGGTGTCAACGCTGCCAAGTTCCTGGCGCAGAAGTATGCGGACGAGAAGTTCGTGCTGTTCTATAACTCCGGCGACGCCTATTCTTCGGGCATCGCAGATTCCTTTAAGGCCCAGGCCGCTGAGTCCAAGCTCGAGGTTGTTGACGAGGAGACATTTAAGGACGACTCCGCCACGAGCTTTACCAACCAGCTGACCAAGGCCAAGCAGGCCGGCGCCACCATGATCTTTGCGCCGATCTACTACACGCCGGCGTCCGTCCTGCTCAAGAACGCCAAGGACATGGGCTACGACGTCAAGATGATGGGCTGCGACGGCATGGACGGCATCCTGGGCGTTGAGGGTTTCGACACCTCTCTTGCCGAGGGTCTGCTGCTCATGACCCCGTTCTCTGCCGACGACGAGAAGAACGCCGACTTCGTCAACGCTTACAAGGATAAGTACGGCGATACCCCCGACCAGTTTGCCGCTGACGCCTACGACGGCGTGCACGCGGTGGCCGAGGCCGTCAAGGAGGCCGGTCTTGGTGTCGACGCCGACCCGACCGAGGTCGCCGAGAAGCTGTCCAAGGCTATGCTCAAGATTACCGTTGACGGTCTGACCGGCAAGCTCACCTGGAACGATAAGGGCCAGGTCCAGAAGGAGCCTACGGCGTACGTCATCACCGACGGCAAGTACGTACAGGCCTAATTGGCCGCCTTACATAGAGCGGTTTTGATCCCAAGCAGGGGAGGTTTTGGCCTTCCCTGCTTGCTTGGTATCTAGGGACGATGTAACGTCCCTGTTTCATACATCAACTGGAAACCTATTCGAAAGGGGGATGTGGAACATGACAGTCTTTATCCAATACCTGGTCAACGGCCTGTCCATGGGCAGCGTCTACGCCATCATCGCGTTGGGCTACACCATGGTCTACGGTATCGCCAAGATGCTGAACTTCGCTCACGGCGACGTTATCATGGTCGGTGCCTATGTCTCGTTCTGCGCCACGTCGTATCTCGGCCTCCCGGGCTGGGCATCTGTAATTCTCTCTTGTGTGGTCTGCACGGTTCTCGGTGTTCTCATCGAGGGTCTGGCCTATAAGCCGCTGCGTCAGGCGGGCCCGCTGGCCGTTCTGATCACGGCCATCGGCGTGTCTTACTTCCTGCAGAACGCCGCACAGCTTCTGTGGGGCGCCACGCCCAAGAACTTCACTTCGCTCGTCGCCTTCCCGGTGCCGGAGTTCCTGGCCAAGTTCAACGTAAGCGCCGTCTCGCTCGTCACCATTGTCGCCTGCCTGGTTATCATGGCCGGCCTGATGTTCTTTACAGGTAAGACCAAGATGGGCAAGGCCATGCGCGCCGTGTCCGAGGACAAGGCCGCCGCTCAGCTCATGGGCATCAACGTCAACCGCACCATCTCGATGACGTTCGCCATCGGTTCCGCCCTTGCCGCCATCGCCGGTGTGCTCCTGTGCTCCTACTCGCCGGTCCTGCAGCCCACCACGGGCGCCATGCCTGGCATCAAGGCCTTCGATGCCGCCGTCTTCGGTGGCATCGGCTCCATCCCCGGTGCCTTTGTCGGCGGCATTCTCATCGGCATCATCGAGGCGATGGCGCAGGCTTACATTTCCACGAGCCTTGCCAACTCCATCGTCTTTGGTGTTTTGATCATCGTCCTGCTCGTCAAGCCTGCCGGCCTCTTGGGCAAGTACGTCCCCGAGAAGGTGTAGGTGAGCGTTATGAAGTTTCTTAAAGACAAGCAGACGCGTCACGACTTTGTCACGTACGCCATGTGTATCGTGGCATTTGCCATCGTGTTCTTTATGCAGTCCAACCATATGATCCCGCGCATGATCGCCGGTCAGTTGGTTCCCATTACGGCCTACATCGTCATGGCCATTTCCCTCAACCTCGTCGTCGGCATCGCGGGCGACTTGTCGCTGGGCCATGCGGGCTTTATGAGCGTCGGCGCCTATACGGGCATCGTTACCGCGGTTGCCCTCGAGAGCGCCGTTCCCTCCGACCCGATGCGTCTTGTCATCAGCATTGTGGTCGGCGCTATCGCCGCTGCCATCTTGGGCTTCCTGATCGGTATCCCGGTCCTTCGCCTGAGCGGTGACTACCTGGCCATCGTGACCCTGGCTTTTGGCGAGATCATCAAAGAGATCGTCACCTGCCTCATTGTGGGCGTCGACTCCCGCGGCCTGCATGTGATCTTTAACATCACGGGTAACTCCACGATCGACGACCTGCACCTGCTCGAGGACGGCACCGCCATCATCAAGGGTGCCCAGGGCGCATCGGGTGTGTCGACGTACTCGACCTTCCTCGCCGGTGCCATCCTGGTTATGGTTGCACTCGTGATCGTGCTCAACCTGGTTCGCAGCCGTACCGGCCGTGCCATTATGGCCGTGCGCGATAACAAGATTGCAGCCGAGTCCGTAGGCATCTCCGTCACCGAGTACCGCATGATCGCCTTCGTGGTTTCCGCTGCCCTCGCCGGTGCTGCCGGAGCTCTCTTCGGCGGTAACTTCTCGCAGCTCTCCGCCACCAAGTTCGACTTCAACACGTCGATCCTCATCCTGGTGTTCGTGGTCCTGGGTGGCCTGGGCAACATGCGCGGCTCCGTCATCGCGGCGGCGTTGCTCACGGTGCTTCCCGAGCTGCTCCGTCAGTTCTCGGACTACCGCATGCTCATCTACGCCATCGTGCTGATCCTGGTCATGATCTTTACCAACAACCCGCAGCTCAAGGCGTTCTTCGGTCGCGTCAAGGACCGTTTTGCTTCCAAGAAGGAGGTGGCAGCCGATGCCCAGTAAATTTGAGTTCAACAAGGGCAAGATGGTCCCGTATCCTTCTGGCGCCATTGTTCCCGATCGCGACCTGGGCCAGCGTCCGGCGCTCGAGTGCATCCACCTGGGCATTGAGTTCGGTGGCCTTAAGGCAGTCGACGACTTTAGCCTGACTATCGGCAAGACCGAGATCGCCGGCCTGATTGGCCCCAATGGTGCCGGTAAGACCACGGTCTTCAACCTGCTCACCAAGGTGTACCAGCCCACGCACGGCACCATCCTGCTCGACGGTGAGGACACCTCGGGCAAGTCGGTCTATCAGGTCAACCGCATGGGTATTGCCCGTACCTTCCAGAACATTCGCCTGTTCAACACCATGACGGTGGAGGACAACGTAAAGGTCGGCCTGCACAATCAGGAGCGCTACTCCGGTTTTGAGGGCGTGCTGCGCCTGCCGACGTATTGGAAGCATGAGAAAGCCGCCCACGAGCGTGCCATGGAGCTGCTGTCCATCTTTGATATGGAGCATCTGGCAAACGAGCAGGCCGGATCGCTGCCTTACGGCGCTCAGCGTCGTCTGGAGATCGTCCGCGCGCTTGCCACCAACCCCAAGCTGTTGCTGCTCGACGAGCCTGCCGCCGGCATGAACCCGTCCGAGACCGCCGAGCTCATGGAGAACATCGTTAAGATCCGCGACACCTTTGGCATTGCCATCATGCTTATCGAGCACGACATGTCGCTCGTTATGAACATCTGCGAGGGCATCTGCGTGCTCAACTTTGGTAAGGTCATCGCCAAGGGCACGGCCGAGGAGATCCAGAACAACGACGCCGTTATCGAGGCATATCTGGGCAAGCAGGATAAGGGGGAGAACTAAATGGCAGAGCCGATGCTTTCCGTCTACAACATCAACGTCTGGTACGGCGCCATCCACGCCATCAAGGACATCTCCTTTAACGTCAACGAGGGTGAGATCGTGGCCTTGATCGGCGCGAACGGTGCCGGCAAGTCCACAACGCTCAAGACTGTCTCGGGCCTGCTGCGTTCCAAGACCGGCTCCATCAAGTTTATGGGCGAGGACATTACCCATACGCCCGCCGATAAGCTGGTTGGTAAGGGCCTGGCCCAGGTGCCCGAGGGCCGTCGCGCCTTTTTGCAGATGACGGTCGAGGAGAACCTGGAGATGGGCGCCTACACGCAGCCCAAGTCCACGGTGGCTCCGGGCCTCGAGCGCGTCTACGAGCAGTTCCCGCGCCTGAAGGAACGCCGTCGCCAGGTCGCCGGCACCCTTTCGGGCGGCGAGCAGCAGATGCTCGTTATGGGTCGCGCCCTTATGAGCAACCCCAAGCTGCTCATGCTCGACGAACCCTCCATGGGTCTGGCGCCGATTCTGATCGAACAGATCTTCCAGATTGTCGAGGACTTGCACAAGGCCGGCACCACGGTGCTCTTGGTCGAGCAAAACGCGCAGATGGCGCTTTCCATCGCCACGCGCGGCTACGTGCTCGAGACCGGCAAGATCACCATGACCGGCACCGGACAGGAGCTCCTGCACGACGACAACGTCCGCAAAGCCTATCTGGGCGGTTAGGCGGTTCCGCCGTTCTACCGAACGGCGGATCGGCCGACGCTGCGCGGGCACCAGAGCGACAACTAGTCATTCAAAGAAGACGGCATGACCAGAAGGTCTATGCCGTCTTCTTTTCATGCCAATTTGTTCGCTCTGGTGCCCGCTCGCTGTCCGTCCTCTGCCTGCGGCGTTACTTTGGTTCTGCCCCCTTTATGTTGCGGTGGAATAGGGACTAAATGGGAGCCTCAGAGGCCAAAACAGTCCCTATTCCACCGCAACTTCATGGGGGCGTGCGACAATGCCCATCGGAAAACGTTTGTCATCTGGGGGTCTATCTATGCTGTACGAGTTTTGTGCCGAGAACTTTGAGCGGGTGCCGGCGGCTATCGATGCCGGTGCAAGGCGCATCGAGCTGTGCGACAACCTTGCCGTCGGTGGCACTACGCCCTCGGCTGGTGTTATCAGCGCTACGGTCAGCTATGCTCACGAGCATGACGCGCGAGTGATGTGCATGATTCGCCCGCGTGGCGGTGACTTTCACTACAACCAGGACGAGCTGCGCATGATGGAGATGGACTTGGGTCTTGCCGTGAGCGCCGGCGCCGACGGCTTGGTCTTTGGCTGCTGCAAGCCTTGTGCCGGCGGATGGGCGCTCGATGAACTTACACTCGGCGCCCTCGTGATGGCCGCGGGCTGCGCGACCGAGGAGTGCAAGTGCGAGTCCCTTGACATCACCTTCCACATGGCGTTTGACCAGCTCTCGCCCGAGGCTCAGATCGATGCTGTCGACACGCTCGCCGACTGTGGCATCACGCGTATCCTGACGCATGGCGGTGCTGCCGGAACGCCGATCGAGGACAATCTGGAGCACCTATCGCGTCTTGTCGAGTATGCGGGCGACCGCCTGACCATCCTTCCCGGCGGCGGCATTTCCACGGCCAACCGCGATACCGTGGCGGCGGCATTGGGCGTCTCCGAGCTCCATGGCACCAAGATCGTGCCGCTGGAGGCGTAACCCGTGGCGCTGGTATTTGACGTTCAGCAGGCGAGCGGCAAGCCCGACGACAACCGGCGCCCTGGCACCGCGTGCCCCTTTTGCGATACCGAGGGACTCGCCAATATCATCCGGCGCGACGGCGACTGCATCTGGCTCGAGAATAAGTTCAAAACCCTGCGCGCCACCCGTCAAACCGTGCTGATCGAGTCAGCCGATCACGATGCCGACCTGGCGACCTATGAGCCAGATGAACTCCACCATGTGATGAGGTTTGCCCTGGATTGCTGGCAGCAGATGATCGATTCACAGCAGTATCGAAGCGTGCTCATGTACAAGAACAAGGGTCCTCTCTCGGGCGGTAGTCTCGTTCATCCGCACATGCAGATTGTGGGTTTGGAGCAGGAAGACGGCTATGCTTCGTTGACTTCCGCCAATTTCGAAGGCATCAATGTCTGGCAACAGGGGAGAATCGCGGCCAACATCTCAACCGAACCGATCATGGGGTTCTTTGAGGTCAACGTTTCAGCCCCGCAGGGAATTGCCGCCAGCGATGACACAAGAGACCAAGCCGAGGCAGATCTCTTCGCCGATGCGATCCAGGTGGCTCTGCGCTATATCCTGAACGAGCACCACGGTGGTCGCGCAGAGTCGTACAACTTGTTCTTCTATCACCTGGGCGGTCGGACCATTGCCAAGGCGCTGCCGCGTTGGGTGGTTTCGCCCTACTTTGTCGGCTATCGTTTGGCCCAGGTCAATGCCGAGACAACGCTCGATATCGATGCTGAGCGCTTGCGTGCGCATCTGGAAACGCTCGTATAGCAAGATTAACACCCGTGTAATGCGGACAGTCTAGCGCGCCATGGCGTCGCGGCCGGCCTCGACACGCTTGCGCTGGGCGGCGCGCTCCTCGCCGGTCAGACGCTCAAAGAGATGCCCGATAAACGAGGCGAGTATCTGCTGAAACAGCGTTCCGCACATGACGGGAAACACGACTTCGCCTGGAAAGTACTGTGTGGCGATGACGGCGCCCGAAGAGATGTTACGCATGCCGCAGGTAAAGCACATGGTAGTCGTCTCGCTATATGGCAGATGCAGCGCACGGGCGACCAGAAAACCGACGACAAAGCCGCTAATGGCGAAGGTCAAAATAAAGAGGGCGACTTCCAGACGCATCGCGTTCATGTGCAGGACGTACTCGCTCATGGCGGTGGAGTTGGAGGCGATAATGCCCATCATCATGAACTTGCAGGCGGGCGAGAGCGCGGGGGAGAGCTTCTCGTGTCCCCATCCACGTGTGAGCTCGTTGATCACGATGCCGAGCACGGCGGGGATGGCGATCATAAAGGCCATGTCCTGCATCATGCTCGGCACATCGATCGAGACGGTGGCACCCAGCAAGAGCTTCAGCGTGAGCGGAATCGTCACAGGCGAGATAACCGAGGACGTCAGGATGATGGTGAGCGCGAGCGGGCCGTTGCCGCCGAACATGCTAATCCACATAAAGGCAGTGACCGCCACGGGTACGCTGTACTCGAGCACGATGCCGCAGACAAGGTTGGGATTGGAGCCAAAGAACAGCGATCCCATGGCATAGGCTGCTATGGGAATAAGCACCGCCGAGACGAGCAGCGCCAAAATCAGGTGCAGGGGACGGCGGAACACCTCAGCGACCTGGTGGAAGGTGTTGCTGAGCGCACCTTGGAATGTCATAAAGGCGAAGAGGGCGGGAACGATGGGCTTGAGTACGTCGATCTGCTGGGGAAAGAGCACGCCGAGCGTTACGCAAATCGGAACGATGACCTGCATATGCCCCGCGAGGAACTTTCCCAGTCCAACCCATTGCTTCATATGCTCTTGTGACTCCCTTTGCTCGTGAATCCGTTTTGAATGGATATGCTAGACGCTCGCATGCGTCCGTGCGTCAGAAACGCTCGATTATTTCGAGGCTATTACCGGCCTCGTTTACCGAAACCACGGCGTGCCGCGAGGCTTTGCGTCCGTGCCGCACGGTATAATAAATCCGTTCAACAGATCTGCCTGCCGAAGCGGGCATACACAGAGGACTCATCGCTATGAACCGTGAGAGGTATCGCGGCGACCTGCCCCTATCGGGGGTGGGCGCCTATGTCATCGCTTAAGACGACACATCGCTGGGCGGTCGCTCAGCAAAATCCCGAGCTCGAAAAGGAGCTTTCGGCTGGTCTGGGCATACCCGGGCTGGTGGCGCGTATTATGGTTGCGCACGGCATTGCCTCGATTGAGGAAGGACAGCTATTTTTGACGCCTTCGCTCGATCGCGACTGGGCCGACCCACTCATTATTCCGGGCATGTCGGTCGTTGCCGACCGCGTCGAGCGTGCTGTTCGCAACCACGAGCACATTGCGGTCTTCGGCGATTTTGACGTTGACGGTATTACGTCGACCTGCCTGTTGACCGAGGCGCTGCGAACGTTTGGCGCCAATGTCACACCATTCATCCCGCATCGCTTTGACGAGGGCTATGGTCTTTCGCGCGCGGCGCTCGACCGCGTTAACGAGCTCGCTCGTCCCCAGCTGATCGTGACCGTCGATAACGGCATTGCCGCCAAAGAAGAGGTTTCCTATCTGGAGAGCCTGGGGATCGATTTGGTGGTCACGGACCATCACGAGCCCTCCGATCAGGTGCCGCAGGGCGTGCCCCTGACCGACCCTAAGCTCGAGGACGAGGGCCCTTCGCGTGAACTTGCCGGCGCCGGCGTGGCGCTCAAGCTGGTGCAGGTCCTGGGCGAGCGTTTGGGCAAGCCGTCGTATTGGCGTTCGCTGATAGAGGTCGCGGCGCTGGGCACCGTGTCCGACATGATGCCGCTCACGCCCGAGAATCGCGCGCTGGTCGCCGAGGGCATCCAGCAGATGCGCGTGACGGCCCGTCCCGGCTATATCGCGCTTGCCGCACTTGCCAAGGCCGACCTTTCTACCATTACGGCCGACGGCCTGTCGTTTTCGCTCATTCCCCGCTTAAACGCCGCCGGCCGCATGGCCGATCCCAAGCTGGCGCTCGACCTGCTGCTTGCCCGCGATCCTATCGAGGCAAGTGCACTGGCAGCCGAGCTCGAGGAGATCAACCGTCAGCGTCGCGAGATTGAGGCGGAGCTCACGCGCGATGCCATGGCAAAGGTCGAGGAGACCTATGATGGCGGGCGCGCGATTGTCGTGGGCGGCGAAGGTTGGCACGAGGGCGTTAAGGGCATCGTGGCGAGCCGCCTCACCAACCGATATCATGTGCCGGCGCTGCTTTTCTCTATCGAGGACGGTATAGCACGTGGGTCGGGCCGCTCGGTAGGCAAGGTCAACCTGTTCGAGGCCGTAGAACGCTGCTCCGACCTGCTGATTCGCCGCGGCGGGCATGCCGGTGCGGTGGGCGTTACCATCGAGGCATCTAAGCTCGATGAGTTTCGTCGACGTCTTTCCGCCGTGTTGTCCGAGCTTCCCGCCGAGGACTTTGAGGACACCGACGAGGTTGCCGCCACGGTCGACCTTTCCGAATTGAATATCGAGACCATCGAGCAGATTTCCCGCCTTGAGCCGTTTGGCCAGGGTAATAAGGTGCCGCTGCTGGCTGCCGAGGGCGTGACGATGTGTGATCGCGCCGTGGTGGGTAAGACCGGCGAGCACATGCGCTTCGTGGCGACGGATGGAGCCGCGAGCGTGCTGGCAATCATGTTTCGCGTACCGCAGATCGACAGGCTTATCAATTGCGACAGCGCCGTCGACTTGGTGTTCGAGGCCGTTGCCGAGCATTGGCAAGGTCGCGTAAAGCCAAAGCTTATGATCAAAGATGTCTTGGTGCGCGATACCACGGCGCCCAATATCGACGATCCGGTGTGCGAGCTTCGTCGTGGCGCGCAGCCGGCGGACTCCGACCTGCGCCTGGAGTCGCGCAAGCGCGAGACACTTGCCCAGCTTTCCTATACCGAGCTCACGCGCTCGCTCATTCACAGCTTTATCGGATCGAACCAGCCGCACCGCGCACAGGTCGAGGCGCTTGACGCCCTGGCCGACCACCAGAGCGTTTTGGCCGTTATGGGAACGGGTCGCGGCAAGTCTCTGATTTTCCATGTACATGCCGCACGCGAGGCGGTGCTTCGCGGGCGTGCGAGCATCTTTGTCTATCCGCTGCGCGCGCTCGTTGCCGACCAGGCCTATCACCTTTCCTCGACGATGGCCGCGCTCGGCATTGGCGTTGGCGTGCTGACCGGCGAGACCGTGGAGGCGGCGCGCGATGACGTGTTTGCCGGTCTGGCTTCGGGCCGCATCGGCATTGTTCTCACGACGCCGGAGTTCCTGTCTATCCATCGCGATCGCTTTGCGCGTTCTGGACGTATTGGCTTTGTCGTTATCGATGAGGCGCACCATGCCGGTCTTGCCAAAGGCGGCGACCGGAGCGCCTACCTCGACATGCCCAATATTCTCAAAGCCCTGGGCGGTCCCGTTGTCATGGCGGCAACGGCTACCGCGACGGCCCCGGTCGTGGCGGAGCTTGCTCGTGTATTGCCGATTACTAGGACGGTGGTCGACGAGACCGTTCGCGAGAACCTGCAACTCGAGGATGACCGAGACCTTGCGAGCCGCGAAAATCGCCTGGTGTCGATCGTGGCGACGGGGGAGAAGACCGTTATCTATGTGAACTCGCGCGACCAGTCCGTGGCGCTTGCTAAGACGTTGCGCAAGCGCGTGCCCGACTGTGCGACCCATATCGCGTTCTATAATGCCGGGCTTGCGCGCTCCGATCGCCGGCGCGTCGAAGAAGCCTTTAGAGATGGAAGCCTCAGCTGCATCGTTTCAACCTCGGCCTTCGGTGAGGGCGTCAACCTGCCCGATATCCGCCATGTCGTGCTCTACCACATGCCGTTTGGTGCAATTGAGTTTAACCAGATGAGTGGCCGGGCCGGCCGCGATGGACAGCCCGCCGTGATTCACCTGCTCTATTCGTCGCGTGACGCTCGTATTAACGAGCGCCTACTCGACTGCTATGCGCCCGAGCGCGATGAGCTTGCCACGCTCTATCGAGCGCTGCAGACCATGTGGCGCTCCAACCGTGGCAAGACGGGGGACGATTCATTCTGCGCAAGCGATATCGACATTGCGCAGATGTGCCTTGCAATCGACGCGCGCACGCCGGTCGATGAGCGCTCGGTGGCAAGCGGCTTGGGAATCTTCGAAGAGCTCGGTTTCTGTCGCGTTTCGGGGTTTGACGATACGCGTCGCATCTCAATGGCAGAAAACCCCGGTCGCGTGCAATTAAGCAGGTCAATTCGCTATTTGGAGGGCTTGCGTTCGCGCATGGAGTTCACGGCTTTTCGGAGCTGGGCACTCGATTCGTGCGCTTCTGATATGCTAGCCAAAGTTAACCGCCCGATCGTACCGCGGGCCTAGGGGAAGGGGACCTCGATGGACGCCGCAGCCCGTACCGCCCATGATTCCACCCTCCAGCCGTTTTCGGAGATGGAGCACTATAAGCATGCCGATGAGCTGCCGCCCGAGATTATGGCGGACAGCTACGACAAGCTGGAGCGTCTGTGCCTCAAATATATGAACGAGGACGACTTCTCCAAGGTGGAGCAGGCCTACTGCTTTGCTGCCGAGAAGCACTGCAACCAAAAACGGCGCTCGGGTGAGATGTACATTAACCATCCCGTCGAGGTAGCTATCATTCTGGCCGACCTTAAGATGGACTGCGATGTGGTGTGCGCCGCGCTGCTGCACGATACCGTCGAGGATACCGAGACCTCGCTTACTGATGTTTCGGGTCTGTTTGGCGAAACCGTGGCAGGGCTCGTCGACGGCGTGACCAAGCTCACCAACATCGAAGTCGACAGCATGGACGAGAAGCAGGCGCTTACGCTGCGCAAGATGTTCCTCGCCATGTCCAAGGATATTCGCGTCATCATCGTCAAGCTCGCCGACCGCCTGCATAACATGCGCACGCTTGCCGCTCTGCGCGAGGACCGCCGCCTGTTTAAGGCGCGCGAGACCATGGACGTGTACGCGCCTCTGGCCGACCGCTTGGGCATGAGTTCAATCAAGTGGGAGCTCGAGGACCTGTCCTTTTTCTACTTGGAGCCCGATGCCTACCAGCGCATCTCGCGCATGGTAGCCGAGTCTCGCGAGGTTCGCGAGCGTTATCTGGCCGAGACCATCAAGACGCTCACCGATGAGCTCAATCGCATTGGTCTTGAGGGCTTTCAGATCAACGGTCGTTCCAAGCACTATTGGTCCATCTATCAAAAGATGAAGCGCAAGGGCAAGGAGTTCTCCGAGATTTACGACCTGGTGGCGCTGCGCGTCATCACTCATTCGGTGCGTGATTGCTATTCCACGCTTGGCGCCGTGCATACCCTGTGGCATCCCATGCCCGGTCGTTTTAAAGACTATATCGCCATGCCCAAGGTCAATAACTACCAATCGCTTCACACGACGGTTATCGGCCCCACGGCCCGTCCGCTCGAGATTCAGATTCGAACCTACGAGATGCACGAGCAGGCGGAGTACGGCATCGCTGCCCACTGGCTGTATAAGAAGTCGGGCGGATCGTCTGCCTCCAAGACTAACGATGCGCAGCGTCTGGACGACCAGATCAACTGGCTCAAGCACTCACTCGACTGGGCGGCGTCTGACGAGATCACCGATGCCAAGGAATACCTGCATTCGCTGAAGGTCGACTTGTTCGACCAGGAAATTTTTGTCTTTACGCCCAAGGGCGAGGTCATGGCACTTCGTGCCGGCTCTACACCGCTCGACTTTGCCTACGCCGTTCATACCGAGGTCGGTAACCACTGCGTCGGCGCCAAGATCAACGGTGCGGTGGCGCCGCTCACACACGAAATCAAGACGGGTGACCGTGTCGAGATTCTGACTAACAAGAGCTCCAAGCCGTCGCGCGATTGGCTCAAGATCGTCAAGACGCCTTCGGCCAAGTCAAAGATTCGCCGTTACTTCGCCGCCGCGACCAAAGACGACGACGCTGCGGCCGGCCGCGATATACTGGCCAAGGATCTGCGTAAGCGCGGGTATGGCATCTCTACGCCGCGATCCACGCGTGCGCTCAATGCCGTGGCGGAGCAGTTTAACTACAAGCAGCTCGAGGACCTGTTTGCCGCCGTTGGCGCGGGCAAAGTCGCCCCACGCGCCGTGGGCAATAAAGTCGAGCAAATCTTGGACCCCAAACCCGAGGAACAGCTCACCAAGGCCGAGGCCATCGCCGAGGTCGTCAAGCAGCCTGCCCGCGGCTCCAATCGCAAGCCGCAAAAGCGTGGCAAGAGCGCAAGTAACGGCATTATCGTCAAGGGCGAGAGCAACAGCGGCCTGCTAGTTCGTCTAGCGCATTGCTGCAATCCGGTAACGGGCGACGATATCGTCGGCTTTATCACGCGCGGCCGAGGCGTCTCGGTACATCGCGCCAACTGCCCCAACGTCAAGGGCCTCATGGAGCATCCCGAGCGCATGATTGACGTAGAGTGGGATGGTGCTGCCGATACGCTTTTCCAGGTCGAGATTGTGGTCGAGTGCCTGGATCGTATGGGCCTGCTCAAGGACGTCACCATCGCCATTGGCGATGCGGGCGGCAACATCCTTTCCGCCGCCACCTCGACCAACCGCGAGGGTATTGCGACCCTGCGCTTTATGGTCGAGATTTCGGATGCGAGCGGCCTGGATCCGCTACTGGCATCGATTAGCAGCGTCGACTCGGTCTATGACGCACGCCGTTTGATGCCTGGCGAGGGTGGGGCTCAGCTCAAGCGTCGCGTATAGGCGTAACGAGCGCGCGACAGTAATGATATTGGCTACGTTCGAGGCATCGTTTGATGCCTCGACGTTTATAGAAGGAGGGCGTACGCATGGACGCTACGGCTTTGGACTTAACCCCTCGGGGTACGGCTTCGATTGAGGCGCTTGTAAACGGCCCCATTCAGACCAACAGTTACGCCGTGATTTCGAGTGGCGAATGCTTGATTATCGATCCCGCTTGGGAAGGCGAAAGCCTCGTTGCGCATATCCGAGCCGAACACCCGGATGTGCAGGTGCTCGGCGCCGTTTGCACGCACGGTCACGCCGACCATGTTGGCGGTGTCGCTGGAGTTCGGGCCGCCGTTCCCGCCGACGCCCTGTACGAGCTGTGTGGCAAGGACGCAGCAGTGCCGCATGCGAATATCGAGGAGCAGCGAGCGATGTGGGGCATCGAGACGCCCGATCCAGGTGAGCCGACGCGGCTGCTTGCCGAGGGCGACACCATTGAGCTGGGCGACATTTGCCTGCAGGTAATTGAGGTGCCCGGGCACACACCGGGCGGCATCGTTCTGTTCGCCGCCACTGAGCAGGGGAACATTGCCTTTGTGGGCGACACGCTATTCCCGGGTGGGCATGGCCGCACCGATCTTTCTGGAGGAGACGAGGCGGCGATTCTGCGCTCGCTCTCCAAGCTCGCCCGGCTTCTCCCGCCCGATACCGTTTGCTTAACGGGCCATGGCGATTCGACCACCATGGCACGCGAGCTCATGCAGAACCCTTTCATGCAGATGTAGCTTAATAGTCGGCTTTTGAAGCACGAGAAGCGTCCAAACGTCAAGCTATTTTTCCCCAACGGGTTGATTCCGTAGGGCAAACGGTCAAAAAAGTCTGTTTGGACGATATTCGTGAACAAACGAACGTTTATGCCCGGGTGCGCCGTGGTAAAATCTCAGGCGTTATCGGAGCAACCTTACAGGAGGTTTCTTTTATGCTCGTCAACGCAGCAGACATGCTCAAGAAGGCCGAGGCCGGCAAGTACGGTCTCGGTGCCTTCAACACCAACAACCTCGAGTGGACCCTGGCTATTCTCCAGGCCGCCGAGGAGGCCAAGTCTCCGCTGATCCTTCAGTGCACCGCTGGTGCCGCTAAGTGGATGGGCGGTTTCAAGGTCTGCGCCGACATGGTCAAGGCTGCCGTCGAGGCCACGGGCGTTACCGTTCCCGTCGCCCTTCACCTCGATCACGGTTCTTACGAGGACTGCTTCAAGTGCATCGAGGCCGGCTTCACGTCCATCATGTATGACGGCTCTCACGAGGAGACCTTCCAGCTTAACCTCGACCGCACCAAGGAGCTCGTTGAGCTTGCCCACTCCAAGGGCATGTCCATCGAGGCCGAGGTCGGCGGCATCGGCGGCACCGAGGACGGCGTGACCTCCAGCGGCGAGCTCGCTGATCCTGCTGAGTGCAAGCAGATCGCTGACCTGGGCGTCGACTTCCTCGCCTGCGGCATCGGCAACATCCACGGCGTGTATCCCGCCGACTGGGCTGGCCTTTCCTTCGAGCGTCTGGGCGAGATCAAGGCTCAGACCGGTGACCTGCCCCTCGTTCTGCACGGTGGTACCGGCATCCCCGAGGATCAGATCAAGAAGGCCATCTCCCTGGGCATCTCCAAGATCAACGTCAACACCGACCTGCAGCTCGTCTTCGCCAAGGGCGTCCGCGAGTACATCGAGGCTGGCAAGGATCAGCAGGGCAAGGGCTTCGACCCCCGCAAGCTCCTCAAGCCTGGTCGCGACAACATCGTTGCCCGCACCAAGGAGCTCATGGAGGAGTTTGGCTCCGTCAACAAGGCGTAAGTAGCGGTTTAACTTCCCGCCGGAGGCCCCGTTTCCCCTACGCTGTTTCCCTCGCGCTCACCTGGCTTCGCCAGAAGTCGCGCGACGGAATCAGCTCCGGGGAAACGGGGCCTCCTTTGTTAACTCGCTACAGGGTTACTGGGCTGAATTCATTTTTAGAGGTACCGTTTATCGGTGTTGAGAGCTCCTTTATTGGGGCTTTCTTTTTTATCTCGCTACAATGGGCTTCAAGCGTTCTAGTGACTTGGAGTTTTGGTATGGCTGTTATTAATGCACTGCCTTCGGATGGGAAGGTTATTGACGAGGGTCCTGTTGGCTGCTCTGTTGATGTTTGCTGTGATGACTTCCGTCATCTCGATGTTGGACTGCCGCCCGAGATTCTTCGTCTCAAAGATGCCGGGTATTTGACGCAGGCTGTTGCTGCCTGCGATCGCCTTTTGGAGCAGAACCCTGAGCCTTCGCTGGCTGCCTGTGTTCGTGCCGAGCGGTATCGCATGCTCGAGACGCCGCTTCATTTTTCGGTGTCGCGTGATCGGGGCATTGCGATGATTCGCGAGGAGTGGCCTGAGTTTACCGAAGATCAGTTTGATGACCTGATTAATCGCAAGCGTATTGACTGGCGCTTTATCGATGGCGAGCTGTTTGTTCTCGACAACTTCCTCGATTCGCTTCGCGTGTACCCCAAGGAGGTTCCGGGCCTGCGTCCCGATTCTACGGACGGCATAGCGCTGCGTAACCAGATGCTCAGGGAGATGGAGTCGCAAAACGGGTTGACTCGCGTCATCACGCTTAAGGCATCCGTGTCTGTCCCCGGGGCTCAGGAGGGAGAGGTTGTTCGCGCGTGGCTGCCCGTTGCCGCCGCCTGTCGTCAACAGTCTCATATCGAGGTTCTCGATATGACGTCGGAGGGTACCGTTGCCCCTGAAAACGTTTCGGCTCGTACTGCCTCTTGGACATCTTCGACTGAACATTCATTCTCGGTGACCTATCGCTATCACATCGATGCCGCCTATTGCGATATCTATGGTGGCGCGCTCCCATCGCATGCGTGCATGGACACGCCGCTGCCCGAGGACGCTTCCGAGGACCGTCCGCACATTGTGTTTACGCCGTACCTGCGACAGTTGACGGAGCGTGTTATTGACGGGCTCGATGATCCGCTCGATCGCGCTCGTGCTATCTATGATTACCTGACACAGCATGTCGACTATCGCTATCAGCCACCGTACCTGCTTTTGGGGTCTATTGCCGACGACTGTGCACACTCGCTCCGCGGCGATTGCGGCGTTATGGCGCTCACGTTTATCACCATGTGCCGCATCGCGGGCATGCCTGCCCGTTGGCAGAGCGGCCTGTATGTTGCGCCCGATTCGGTGGGGCCGCACGACTGGGCAGAGTTCTATACGCCACAGACCGGTTGGCTTAACGCCGATGTTTCGTTTGGTTCCTCTGCGCGCAGAATGGGGGAGGAGTGGCGCCGTCGTCACTACTTCGGCAATCTCGACCCGTGGCGTATGGTGGCAAATTGTCGGTTCCAGGCAGGGTTTGAACCCGTCTTCGAGGGTATGCGCGAGGACCCCTACGATAACCAGATGGGCGAGGCCTCAATCGACGGCCGCGGATGTCGCCAGCGCGAGATGCTCCGCACGGTCGAACTCGTCGAAATGCTTGAAGTTCCATTTTCGGACTAATCAACAGAAAGCTGTGATAAACTAACTCACGCATTACGTGCCCGAGTGGCGGAATTGGCAGACGCAGTGGACTCAAAATCCACCGTTGGCAACAACGTGCGAGTTCGAGTCTCGCCTCGGGCACCATACATGCAAGTGAGCGTTCAAGGGGGTCAAGGCCTCCTTTTTCGTGCCGAACTCGCGTGAGCGCGCGGAGCGTTAAGCAAACAGGCCTGCGGCCTGTTTGTAGCGAAGCGTGGCGAGGGCGCCATGCGCCCGAAGCCCGGGGCTTCGCGAAGCGAAGGCCCTTCGAGTCTCGCCTCGGGCACCATACATGCAAGTGAGCGTTCAAGGGGGTCAAGGCCCCCTTTTTCGTGTACGTAATGTGATAACGCGCGGTACGTGTTATTATTCGCAAGGCGTTGTTCCCGCAATGCCCTAAAGAGGAACCCGAGGGTTCCCACCTTTTGGCGCCAATGAGCAGCTGACTGGTCATACAACTTAGATTCCCTTCCTCATACCGAGGATGTCTATGTGTACGACCTGGTTGCAAAGAAGCGCCGGGTTATTTTTTTATGAATGGAGGTAGGGAAAATAGCTAAGTCTGATGACACCCGCATCAACGACGAGATCACTGCATCTTCGTGCCGTTTGATTGGCGTCGATGGCTCTCAGCTCGGCCTGTTCGCCATCCGCGATGCCCAGCGCGTCGCTGACGATCAGGGTCTCGACCTGGTCGAGATCGCTCCCAACGCGGAGCCGCCGGTCTGCAAGGTCATGGACTACGGTAAGTTCAAGTACCAGCAGGCCATGAAGGCCAAGGCTGCTCGTAAGAACCAGTCCAAGGTCGAGGTTAAGGAAATGAAGTTCCGACCCAAGATCGACGTTGGCGACTACGAGACCAAGAAGGGCCACGTTCTGCGTTTCCTCAAGAAGGGCGCACGCGTTAAGATCACCATCATGTTCCGCGGCCGTGAGATGGCTCACCCGGAGCAGGGTCTTAACGTTCTCGAGCGTCTCGCCGAGGACCTCAAGCCTTACGCTACGGTCGAGTCCAAGCCTAAGATGGAAGGCCGTAACATGCTTATGCTGCTCGCCCCGATCAAGGGCGCCTTTGATGAGGATAAAGCGGCAAGCGATACCAAGTAACTAGTGTTCTGTAACCGATTAAGGAGTATTTCATGCCTAAGATGAAGTCCCACAGCGGCACCAAGAAGCGTTTCCGCAAGACTGGTACCGGCAAGCTTATGCGCGCCAAGGCTTTCAAGAGCCACATCCTGAGCAAGAAGTCCACCAAGCGTAAGCGTGGCTTCCGTCAGGAGACCGAGATCGCCGCTGCCGACCGCAAGGTCATCAAGTCGCGTCTCGCCTAAGTTCGCGTTCCCGTTTTTCGTTTAACCGTCTAGGAGTTGATAGAACATGGCACGTATTAAGCGCGCTGTTGCCGCCAAGAAGAAGCGCCGTACCGTTATGCACCGTGCGAAGGGTTACTACGGTGCCGCTTCGCGTACTTACAAGCATGCTAAAGAGCAGGTCCAGCACTCCCTGCAGTATCAGTATCGTGATCGCCGCAACAAGAAGCGCGAGATTCGCTCTCTCTGGATCACCCGTATCAACGCTGCTGCTCGCCTGAACGACATCTCTTACTCTCAGTTCATGCACGGCCTGAAGGTTGCTGGCATCGAGCTCGACCGCAAGGTCCTGGCCCAGATGGCTTATGAGGACATCGAGTCCTTCAACGAGCTGGCTACCATCGCCAAGAAGGCTCTTGAGGCCTAATTGATTCTCTTGAATCGCTAGGGGAGTGTCGCGTTGTGCGCGGCGCTCCCTCTTTTTCAAGACTTTAGTCTGCTGGCCGCGCAGCGGCCAGCTTTAAACCACCCGCTACGCGGGTGGAGACAAACGGCTTTACAAAGCCACCCCTCCGACCGATATTGACGATTGTTCAGGCCGTCAAGAATTCGAGTCGAAGGGGTGGTCGCCATGGCCCAGAAGGCCTACAGCCTTTCCCACACGAAGTGGATGTGCAAGTACCACATCGTGTTCACGCCGAAGTATAGGCGCAAAGTGATCTACAACCAAATCAGGAGCGACATAGGGGAGATCCTCAGGAAGCTGTGCGAGTGCAAGGGGATCGAGATAATCGAGGGGCACCTGATGCCCGACCACGTGCACGTGCTGCTGGCGATCCCGCCGAAGTACAGCGTCGCGAGCGTCATGGGCTACCTGAAGGGGAAGAGCTCGCTGATGATATTCGACAGGCACGCCAACCTCAAGTACAAGTTCGGCAACAGGAAGTTCTGGGCGGAGGGCTACTACGTGTCCACCGTCGGCCTGAACGAGGCGACGATCGCCAAGTACATCAGGGAGCAGGAGTCCCACGACATCGCACTGGACAAGCTGAGCGTGAAGGAGTACGAGGACCCCTTCAAGAGGGGGTGATGCCGCCGGTTCGACCGGCGCGCCACGGGTCAAGATGCACTAGGCCTGGACGAAGTCCGGGCCCGCGCCTTTAGACGCGAGCCCGGGGCCCGTGGGTTATACCCTAAGAGCAAACCACCCTTTTTAAGGGTGGTTCTGATTATCTAAAGCGCGGGTTTATATAGCAAAAGCGCGGGTAGATAGACACTTACAGGTGACCGATCTTTATATATCTCTTAACCGAAGGGTCATCATCTGATACGTGCAGTATTTCTGCACCAGCCTTTCTATTACTTATATAGGAAGCGATATTTTGTGTAGGACTTGTGAAGAGTGGAATTGACGTCCCACATCGCTTCGCGGTCTGGCAATATATCTCCTTGCCGCGCGGCCCGGTGAGACCGGATCAGCCGCCAGGCGTGCACCTTGAGAACCGGATACTGCGAGGATGGACACACCAGATGTGTCGCATCCGGGCAGACATCGAACCATTTGAAATGGTCTAACTTGGATTTGTTTTTCGCAAGGCCGCCGAGAGGCGGCCCCGAGAAATTCCTTTTCCTATACCAAAACCATATGAATCGAACGGAACCGATCAGCTAATAGTTGTGAGGACCGGACGGGCTCGAAGCCCAACATATTTGGACGGAGAGTTCGATCCTGGCTCAGGATGAACGCTGGCGGCGCGCCTAACACATGCAAGTCGAACGGCACCCCTCTCCGGAGGGAAGCGAGTGGCGAACGGCTGAGTAACACGTGGAGAACCTGCCCCCTCCCCCGGGATAGCCGCCCGAAAGGACGGGTAATACCGGATACCCCGGGGTGCCGCATGGCACCCCGGCTAAAGCCCCGACGGGAGGGGATGGCTCCGCGGCCCATCAGGTAGACGGCGGGGTGACGGCCCACCGTGCCGACAACGGGTAGCCGGGTTGAGAGACCGACCGGCCAGATTGGGACTGAGACACGGCCCAGACTCCTACGGGAGGCAGCAGTGGGGAATCTTGCGCAATGGGGGGAACCCTGACGCAGCGACGCCGCGTGCGGGACGGAGGCCTTCGGGTCGTAAACCGCTTTCAGCAGGGAAGAGTCAAGACTGTACCTGCAGAAGAAGCCCCGGCTAACTACGTGCCAGCAGCCGCGGTAATACGTAGGGGGCGAGCGTTATCCGGATTCATTGGGCGTAAAGCGCGCGTAGGCGGCCCGGCAGGCCGGGGGTCGAAGCGGGGGGCTCAACCCCCCGAAGCCCCCGGAACCTCCGCGGCTTGGGTCCGGTAGGGGAGGGTGGAACACCCGGTGTAGCGGTGGAATGCGCAGATATCGGGTGGAACACCGGTGGCGAAGGCGGCCCTCTGGGCCGAGACCGACGCTGAGGCGCGAAAGCTGGGGGAGCGAACAGGATTAGATACCCTGGTAGTCCCAGCCGTAAACGATGGACGCTAGGTGTGGGGGGACGATCCCCCCGTGCCGCAGCCAACGCATTAAGCGTCCCGCCTGGGGAGTACGGCCGCAAGGCTAAAACTCAAAGGAATTGACGGGGGCCCGCACAAGCAGCGGAGCATGTGGCTTAATTCGAAGCAACGCGAAGAACCTTACCAGGGCTTGACATATGGGTGAAGCGGGGGAGACCCCGTGGCCGAGAGGAGCCCATACAGGTGGTGCATGGCTGTCGTCAGCTCGTGTCGTGAGATGTTGGGTTAAGTCCCGCAACGAGCGCAACCCCCGCCGCGTGTTGCCATCGGGTGATGCCGGGAACCCACGCGGGACCGCCGCCGTCAAGGCGGAGGAGGGCGGGGACGACGTCAAGTCATCATGCCCCTTATGCCCTGGGCTGCACACGTGCTACAATGGCCGGTACAGAGGGATGCCACCCCGCGAGGGGGAGCGGATCCCGGAAAGCCGGCCCCAGTTCGGATTGGGGGCTGCAACCCGCCCCCATGAAGTCGGAGTTGCTAGTAATCGCGGATCAGCATGCCGCGGTGAATGCGTTCCCGGGCCTTGTACACACCGCCCGTCACACCACCCGAGTCGTCTGCACCCGAAGTCGCCGGCCCAACCGTCAAGGGGGGAGGCGCCGAAGGTGTGGAGGGTGAGGGGGGTGAAGTCGTAACAAGGTAGCCGTACCGGAAGGTGCGGCTGGATCACCTCCTTTCTAGGGAGATAAATCTTCTAGAGAGATCAACTTTAACTCGAATAGAGGGCAGGAGCCCGTCCGGTAGATGTCCCGCCAGGATGAAGTCCCCGCAGCACCCGGTCCCCGGGGTCGCACCCGCGTACCTTGAGAGCCGCATAGCGATAGGAGAGAGATGGAAGATCCGAATCTTCCAGACTCGATTCTTTTCTGCGATTAAAACAGAGAATGATAGCAATCATTCATCCGATCCAAACAAGAAGAATTCACTTAATAATGAGTGAGGAGCATCTGATCGCGAGCACAGTACATACACTGTGCCGCGGTATGAGATACCCGAATTGCGACATACGAGCGCTATTCATGATATCGATTAATTAGATTAGTTAGCGACACGTGGATATCCCGCGGGCCCGAGAGCGGTCCCGCAAGATACCACGGGCGCACGGCGGATGCCTTGGCACAGGGAGCCGATGAAGGACGCGGCAAGCTGCGATAATCCCCGGCGAGGAGCACACATCCTTCGACCCGGGGGTCTCCGAATGGGCGAACCCATGCACAGCAGTGTGCATATCCCCCCGCTGAACGCATAGGCGGGGGGAGGACAACCCGGGGAACTGAAACATCTAAGTACCCGGAGGAGAGGAAATCAATCTCGAGACTCCCCGAGTAGCGGCGAGCGAAAGGGGACCGATGGCCAAACCGTCGAGCGGGCATACCCGGCAGGGGTTCCGCCGACGGGGTTGCAGGGCCGCGCATCCGGGGGCTGCCGCCCCCGGGCGCAGGTCCGGCTGGGGAGCGGAACGGCATGGGAGGGCCGGCCGCAGCGGGTGACAGCCCCGTACGCGAACCCAGACCGGACGGCGCGACGCGGTCCCTGAGTAGGGCCGGGCACGTGAAACCCGGTCCGAACCTGGGTGGACCACCATCCAAGCCTGAGTACTACCCTGTGACCGATAGCGCACCAGTACCGTGAGGGAAAGGTGAAAAGCACCCCGGGAGGGGAGTGAAACAGTACCTGAAACCGTGCGCCCACGAGCAGTCGGAGCACCCTTTACGGGTGTGACGGCGTGCCTTTTGTAGAATGAGCCAGCGAGTCGCTGGCGCGGGGCGAGGTTAACCGAAAGGGAGCCGGAGCGAAAGCGAGCCTTAACAGGGCGACTTGAGTCCCGCGCCGCGGACGCGAAGCCGGGTGAGCTATCCGTGGGCAGGCTGAAGCGGGGGTAAGACCCCGTGGAGGGCCGAACGCACGTCGGTTGAAAACGGCGGCGATGACCTGCGGATAGGGGTGAAAGGCCAATCAAACCCGGAGATATCTCGTTCTCCCCGAAATAGCTTTAGGGCTAGCGTCGCGCGTTCACCGCCGGAGGTAGAGCACCGGATGGACGAGGGGGCTTCGCCGCCTACCGAATCCAACCGAACTCCGAATGCCGGCGGCCCAGAGCGCGGCAGTCAGAGCATGTGGGCTAAGCTGTGTGCTCGAGAGGGAAACAGCCCGGACCGCCCGCTAAGGTCCCCAAGTTCCAGCCGAGTGGCAAAGGATGTGCGTCCGCCCAGACAACCAGGATGTTGGCTTAGAAGCAGCCATCCATTCAAAGAGTGCGTAACAGCTCACTGGTCGAGTGGACATGCGCCGACAATACACGGGGCTAAGCTGGACACCGAAGCGGCGGGATTTTAATTCATTAGAATCGGTAGGGGAGCTTCCCATGGGCGGTGAAGCCGGAGGGCGACCGACGGTGGAGCGCATGGGAGTGAGAATGCTGGCATGAGTAGCGAGAGACGAGAGAGTAACTCGTCCGCCGTGAACCCGAGGTTTCCTGGGCAAGGCTAATCCTCCCAGGGTCAGTCGGGGGCTAAGGCGAGGCCGGGAGGCGTAGCCGACGCGCAGCAGGCAGACATTCCTGCACCGCGCACGCGGCGCTACGACCGACGGGGCGACGGATGGGGGTGGCTCGGCGGGGTTCTGGACGTCCCCGTGATGGAGCGCGGCCCGCGGACCAGGGAAATCCGGTCCGCACGAGGGCGAGGCTCCGGACGAAGCGATTGAGCGAAGCGAGTGAGCCCGAGGTCCCTAGAAAAACCCCTAGGCAGGCGCGTGCGCGCCCGTACCGCAAACCGACACAGGTGGGTGGGTAGAACATACCGAGGCGATCGGGTCAACCATGGTCAAGGAACTCGGCACAATGGCCCCGTAACTTCGGGAGAAGGGGTGCCCGCGCGTACGTGAACGGACTTGCTCCGGGAGCGGAGGCGGGCCGCAGTGGAGAGGCCCAAGCGACTGTTTACCAAAAACACAGGACTCTGCAGAAGCCGCAAGGCGACGTATAGGGTCTGACGCCTGCCCGGTGCCGGAAGGTCACGCGGAGGGGTTAGCGCATCGCGCGAAGCCCCGAAGCCAAGCCCCGGTAAACGGCGGCCGTAACTATAACGGTCCTAAGGTAGCGAAATTCCTTGTCGGGTAAGTTCCGACCTGCACGAAAGGCGCAACGACTTGGGCGCTGTCTCGACCATGGACCCGGTGAAATTGCACTGGTCGTGAAGATGCGACTTACCCGCGGAAGGACGGAAAGACCCCGTGAACCTTCACTGCAGCTTGGCATTGGCCGCTGGTCCCGCGTGTAGAGGATAGGCAGGAGGCATCGATCCGGAGGCGCCAGCCCCCGGGGAGCCGCCCTTGGAATACTGCCCTCGCGCGACCGGCGTCCTAACCCGAGGCCGTCAACCGGCTCGGGGACCGTGCCAGGCGGGCAGTTTGACTGGGGCGGTCGCCTCCTAAAGGGTAACGGAGGCGCGCGAAGGTCCGCTCGGGACGGTCGGCAACCGTCCTTTTGAATGCAAGAGTACAAGCGGGCTTGACTGCGAGGCCCACAAGCCGAGCAGGTGCGAAAGCAGGCTCTAGTGATCCGGCGGCCCCGAGTGGGTGGGCCGTCGCTCAACGGATAAAAGGTACTCCGGGGATAACAGGCTGATCTTGCCCAAGAGTCCACATCGACGGCAAGGTTTGGCACCTCGATGTCGGCTCATCGCATCCTGGGGCTGGAGCAGGTCCCAAGGGTACGGCTGTTCGCCGTTTAAAGCGGTACGCGAGCTGGGTTCAGAACGTCGTGAGACAGTTCGGTCCCTATCCTCCGTGGGCGCAGGAGAATCGATGGAGGCTGCCCCCAGTACGAGAGGACCGGGGTGGACGCACCTCCGGTGAACCGGTTGTCGACCAACGGCACGGCCGGGTAGCCGCGTGCGGCGCGGATAACCGCTGAAGGCATCTAAGCGGGAAGCCGTTCCAGGGATTAGTTCTCCTTCCGGTAAGGGCCCAGGTAGACTACCTGGTCGATAGACGGCAGGTGCAAGGACGGCGACAGTCCTCAGCCGAGCCGCACTAATCGCCCGAGCTCTTCCGGAACCGCACCTCGCGGCCCGCGGGACCAAGCGCCCATGCGCGGTCCGGGCACGAGGATGCCCCCGAGTCAGATCTTTCCTATGCGCCATGCGGCCCCCAGGGCACGTGAGAGAGACACCCGGATCACCGAGAACGGTGGGCGCCGCCCACCGGTCAGCGGCCAGAGCATGGGGGGCACGCCCGGTCCCGTTCCGAACCCGGAAGCTAAGCCCCATCGCGCCGAGAGTACTGCGGGGCCAGCCCGTGGGAGGCCAGGGCGCCGCTGACCGGTGGACGGCACCGAGCCGTCATCGAGATTGAAGAAGGGGGAGGCCTCGCGGCCTCCCCCTTTTTGCGTTATATACAAGCTGTGTCTTGTGAACGGGCTCTTCTCCTGACTCTCTTACTGTTTGGCTGTTTTTTGAACTGTCGCTTTGTATTTGCGCGATAATAACTCGCATTGACGTTAGGGAGGGCTTGATGTTTACCGTTTTTGTTTTGGGCAATATTGCTTCGGGTAAATCGACTGCCTGCCGCTATCTGGAATCTCGCGGAGCCCTGCTTATCGATTTAGACGTTCTTGCCAAATCGCTGTACGTGCCGGGGTCGGATATCGTCAATGCTCTTGCTGAAGAGTTTGGCTGGGATATTTTGGACGAGGAGGGCGGCGTTCGACGTAACATCCTCGCTTCTCGAGCTTTTGTCTCTCCTGATGCGGTTGCAAGGCTCAATAGCATTGTGCACCCCGTTCTCATTGAGCAGCTTTCGCTGAGGATTCTCGATCCTGTCTGCTGCACGGTTTCGTCTCCCCGCTATCCCTTTGCTGCAGTCGAAGTATCTGCTCCGACTGGCTTTGAGGACGCCTTTGGCCTTGCTGATGAAATTATGGTTGTTAGTGCTCCTTTGGCGGTCCGTCGCGAACGTGCCATTCACCGTGGTATGGAGCCATCCGATTTTGACGCTCGCTGCGCTTGCCAACTCGATGAGTCTTCGCTTTGCCGTCTCGCCACAACCGTGATTGATAACGCAGCGGGTGACAACACGCTCTTTGAACAACTGGATGCATGGCTTGCTCGCCATGGCCTTATGGACGCTACGAATAAGGGGGCGACAGATGCCTAAGACGCGTTTCTTTACGTGGTATCGCCTTGTACCGCTGGCTGTCGTATTCGTCTTTGGCCTTATCTCGCTCGTTTACTCGTGTGCTCCCGCCGCTTTCTTTAAACCGCTCTATCCGATTGACTATGAGGCGTATGTAAAGCAGTCCAGTATTTCGCATAATCTCGATCCGTATCTGGTGTGTGCCGTCATCAAGTCGGAATCAAACTGGGATCCCGAGGCGGAATCAAACCAGGGCGCCCAAGGTCTCATGCAGCTAATGCCCGAAACCGCTGAGGACATGATCGCCAAGGGCCTTGTCGATGGGGACGAGTATTCTGCCGATAACCTGAATAACCCCGCTACGAATATCGAATTTGGGTGCGCGTACCTTTCGTACCTGCTGACATTTTTCAATGGCTCGACGGATAGCGCTATTGCTGCTTACAATGCCGGAATGGGCAATGTCGATGGGTGGGCGCAGCAGAGCACGTCGCTTCATAATGCAATCACCTTTCCCGAGACGCAGGCGTATCTGATTCGTGTCAATAATGCCTGGGTTCGCTACAAGACCCTCTATCCCGATCGGTTCGTATAGGACTATGCCTGCCGCCTGCGTATACTGCAGATATATGAGTTAGGAGTATCCATGGCGGAATTTGAAGTTGAGCGTGTTGGAGGAGAGCTCAAACGTTTTGGCGTTGAGGGCTCTGAGGTGCCGTTTGAGGTCGTGTCTCCATACGAGCCCGCTGGTTCCCAGCCTAAGGCCATTGAGTCGCTTGTGCAGGGTGTGAGGGACGGAGATCGCTATCAGGTTTTGCTGGGCGTGACTGGTTCGGGCAAGACCTTCACGATGGCTAAGACTATTGAGGCCTTGGGGAAGCCGACGCTGGTCATGGCTCCCAATAAAACGCTTGCCGCTCAGCTCGCGAGCGAGCTCAAGGAATTCTTCCCTAACAACGCCGTGGTCTATTTTGTGTCGTACTACGATTACTATCAGCCCGAGGCATATGTGCCGCAAAGCGATACGTATATCGAGAAAGACTCCTCGATTAACGAAGAGGTCGAGATGCTGCGCCATCAGGCGACGGCATCGCTGCTATCTCGACGCGATGTGATCGTCGTCGCATCGGTCTCGTGTATCTATGGCATTGGCTCCCCCGAGGACTATGCGGGCCTAGCTCCGAACGTCGACAAGAAGGTGCCGCTCGAGCGCGATGACTTTATCCATGCGCTTATCGATATCCAGTACGATCGCAATGACTATGATTTGGCACGTGGCACCTTCCGCGTGCGCGGCGATGTCGTCGACGTGTATCCGCCCTATGCCGAGCATCCGTTGCGGTTTGAGTTCTTTGGCGACGAGGTCGAGCTGATTGCCGAGATCGACGAGGTCACCGGCGAGATGCTGCGTGAGTACGAGGCTATTCCCGTGTGGCCGGCCTCCCACTACGTGACCGAGAAGCCAAAGGTGAAGGCGGCCCTGAAATCGATCAGCGAAGAATGCGAAAAGCGTGTGGCGGAGCTCAAGGCGACCGACAAGTTGCTCGAGGCACAGCGCCTGCAGCAGCGGACCGATTATGACCTCGAGATGCTCGAGACGATGGGCTTTTGCAACGGCATCGAGAACTACTCGCGCCATCTGGATGGACGTAAACCGGGCGAGCCGCCGTTTACCTTGATTGACTACTTTCCCAAGGACATGCTCTGCATCATCGACGAGAGCCATGTGACGGTGCCGCAGATTCGCGGTATGCACGAAGGCGACCGATCGCGCAAAGTTACGCTTGTTGAGCATGGTTTTCGTCTTCCGTCGGCACTCGATAACCGTCCGCTCCGTTTCGATGAGTTTGAGGCGAGGATTCCGCAGTTCATTTACGTCTCGGCCACGCCAGGCGACTATGAGCTGCGGGTTAGCCAGAACGACGTTGAGCAGATCATTCGTCCGACCGGCCTGCTCGACCCCAAGATCGATGTGCGTCCGGTTCGTGGGCAGATTGACGATCTTGAGGACGAGATTCGCGAGCGCGTTGCCCGCAAGGAGCGCGTGCTGGTGACCACGCTCACCAAGCGCATGGCCGAGGACCTGACCGACCATCTGCTTGATGCCGGCATTAAGGTCAATTACATGCACTCCGATACAGCGACGATGGACCGTGTCGAGATCCTGCGAACGCTGCGCGAGGGCAAGATCGATGTTCTCGTTGGCATCAACCTGCTCCGCGAGGGCCTAGACCTTCCCGAGGTCTCACTGGTGGCAATTCTCGATGCCGATAAGGAAGGCTTCTTGCGCAATCGCCGTTCGTTGATTCAAACGATTGGTCGTGCGGCCCGTAATGCCGACGGCGAGGTCATCATGTACGCAGACGTTGTGACCGATTCGATGAAAGAAGCCATCGAAGAGACGCAGCGCCGTCGCGAGATTCAGATGGCATATAACGAAGAACATGGCATTGTGCCCAAGACGGTCCGCAAGGCCATTAACGACATTTCGAGCTTTATTGCCGAGGCCGAAAAGACTGTGGGCTCGAAGGGACGCTCGAGAGGCGATTCGCTGGGTCACGGTGCGTTCTATACACCCGACGAAAACGGCGAGGGCGCCGCGCCGGAGACGGTGGCACCCGAGCAGACGCTTGCCGAGCAGCTGGAAGGGCTACCGCATGACGAGCTCGTACGGATTGTCGAGACCATGGAGGAAGACATGCGTAACGCTTCCGCCGCCATGGACTTTGAGGAGGCGGCACGTCTGCGCGATGCCGTCGTTCAGATTCGGGCGATGCTTGAGGGCGCATCTGAGGACGAAACGATCGAGCGTTTGCGTTCGCAGGCTCGCAAGGGCTCTACCTTTGCTTCGGGCAGAAAACGCCAGGGTTCACGATTCAGGAAGTAGCGAACAGGCCCCGAGTTCCCTGTGGAGCTCGGGGCCCGTGTCATTCGGACGCGGGAGTTCGTGCACTAGAGGTCTGCTATCAGCGCCTCAGCGCAACGGATGCCGTCAGTGGCGGCACTCATGATGCCGCCGGCATATCCGGCACCCTCGCCGCAAGGGTAAAGGCCCGGAGTCGACGCGGCGTGGCATGTTCGATCGCGGGTGATAGTGACCGGGGAGCTCGAACGCGTCTCCACGCCAGTGAGAACCGCATCGGGGCGGTCATAGCCACGCAGTTTCTTGCCGAGCAGGGGGATTCCCAAACGAAGCGATTCGACGATATGCTGCGGGAGGGCATCGTCGATCGCCGTCCAGGTCACGCCAAGTGGATAGGTTGGTTTTACCTTTCCGGGTGCCGTGCTGGCGCGTCTAGCAAGGAAATCTCCGACGAGCTGAGCCGGCGCGTTCCAGTTGGAGCCGCCCAGGCGATAGGCGGCTCGCTCGCAGGCACGCTGGAGCTCGATGCCTGCGAGCGGGTCATCGCCGGGAAGGTCGTCAGGTGTGACGTTAACGAGTAGGGCGGCATTCGCGTTGTGCCCGTCGCGGGCATTGAGGCTGGCGCCGTTGACGCACAGATGGCCCTGCTCGGAAGAAGCCGCGACAACCTGTCCGCCGGGGCACATGCAAAACGAGAACACGCTGCGGCCGTTGGGGAGATGGGCGACAAGCTTGTAAGGGGCTGCCCCGAGTGCCGGGTGCCCCGCCGAAGGGCCATATTGGGCACGGTCGATGTCGCGCTGTGGATGCTCGATGCGCACACCCATGGCAAAGGTCTTTTGCGCGAGGGCAACGTTATGTTCCTTGAGAAGCTCGAATACGTCGCGGGCGGAATGGCCGCAGGCGAGAATGAGGCGCTTTGTGGCGATTGTCTCGCTTGCGGTTTCTTGGGGCGTTTGGACATCGACGCCGGTGATGGCGCCAGATCCATCGGTTCGAATATTGACGAGCTTTGTTCGATAGCGGACGGTTCCGCCGAGTTGCTCGATGCGCCGAGAAATGTTGGTGACGACGGTGGGGAGGATGTCGGAGCCAATGTGCGGCTTGGCGTCCCACAGGATGTCGCGAGGTGAGCCCGCTGCGACGAAGGTCTCGAGAATCAGTCGATGGGCAGGATTCTTGGTTCCCGTGTTGAGCTTGCCGTCCGAGAAGGTCCCTGCGCCGCCCAGGCCAAATTGGATATTGCTTTCGGGGTCGAGGATACGCTCCTTCAGGAAGAGGTCGATTGCCTGCGAGCGGCGAAGCGCCGGGTCGCCCCGTTCGATAAGCAAGGGCTTCAGACCCGCTTCGGCAAGGGTGAGTGCGGCGAAAAGGCCAGCGCATCCGGCACCGACGACGACAGGGCGCTCTTTGGGTGCGCCGGAAACGGGGGAGGGGAATGAAGGCTCATTGTCGTCTATCGTGCGCATGCGTGAACGGTCGCGCTCGGCCACGCTGCCGAGCACTGTCTGCTCGATGTCTGGGCTCGTCAGCTCAACACGAAAGCTCAGGATGAAATGAACGTCTCGTTTTTTGCGGGCATCGATGGACTTGCGGTGGAGCTCGATGGACTTGATCTCGGAGTCTTTGCAACGTAGGACGCGTTTGACGACTCGCTTGCCAACGATGAGGCAAGCTTTTTCATCGCCGGCCTCATCGAGCGACGCGTGGACTTGGGTGATTTCGATCATCGAGGTCTCCTTAGATGCAAGAAAGAGGCCACCCGGTGTCCCAGACGGCCCGAATGCGTTTTGATTATAGACTGCGCGGCTATAGGCTGCTTGCAGCGCGAATACCCGAGATCCAAGCCCACGCAAGGTTGAAACCGCCGCAATCGGCATCGATGTCGAGCGCCTCGCCACAGATGTAAAGTGGGGTGCCTGCCGCGTTGCTCACGCAGAGATCGGGAGCTGAGACGCTCTCGATGGGCACACCGCCGCGCGTGGCCTGGGCCGAACGCTCCTCTGTCGTTCCCTCGACGAGCAGCTTAAAGTGCTTGAGGATTGAGACCAGATGGATGACGTCGTGCGACCCGGGGTGGCACTGTTCGAATGCGGTGCAGACAACGTGAGAGAACTGCGGGGCGAGCATACCGTCGAGCCAGCGGGGGTCGCGGGACGAAAAACCGCCGAGCAACGCAACTCGCTGGTTGAGCATATCGAGCAATTCGTCTTTGGAGAGGTCGGGGAAAACGTCGAGCAGAATCGTGTCGCCGCGCTGGACGCGACGGGAGAGGTTAAAGGCGGCAACGCCCGAGATGCCAAAGGTTCGGAAGAGCACTTCGCCGTCTTCGCGCCAGAGCTCCTCGTGATTGCTGGTGAGCGTCAAACGGGCGCGGACGCGCAAGCCATCCAGCGTCTTGAGCGCAGTCTGGTCGCCGAAGACCGATGCCGACACGGGGCAGAGGACGGGGCGCTGCGGTGTGAGGGAAAGATTGAACGTCTTCGCGATGTCGGCAGGGCTGCCGCCCGTAGCGATAATTACGGCCTTTGCCTGCAGCGTCTCGTTCGTGCGAGGGGTATCGGCGAGCGCCTTCCGAAGCGAGCGGAGTTCCGATTTTCGGTCGTCGTGCTTTTTTGCCTTGAGTGCTCGCGCGGGACGGTCTATTTGGAGTGCCCAGCCCTCGGGGGCTTTGAATGCCGAGGCAACGTTTGCTCCACATACCAAGGTGATACACAGGCGATTGCAAGCGTTGAGAAGCGCATCGCGCACCGATTCGGCACGAAGGGAGCGCGGATACAGCCGGCCCTCCTCGGAGGTCGTCATGATGCCCAGCGAGGAGAAGAAACTGCCGAGCTCTTGCTCAGGCTGGGGACCCATGACGGATTCGACGAATTCGGGGTGGTTGTACCGCTGGAAATCAATTGATTCGTTGGAAAGGTTGCAGCGGCCGTTGCCGGTCGCAAGGAGTTTAAGGCCGCAGGCAACATCGCGCTCAACGATGCAGGCGCTTTTGCCTGCGCGTGCGGCCGTAATGGCGGCGGCGAGACCCGAGGCCCCGCCGCCGATTACCAAGACGTCATAGGAGGCGTTTGTGTTCACTTAGGCCTCGGCGGTCTCGTGCGGGGCGATGGCCTCGACGGCAGAGACGGCCTTGGGCAGCATGCCATCGGGCAGCGCGGTCTCAACCTCGCCCTTATCGCAGGCCTCGGCGAGTGACGGATTGATGGGAAGCTGACCCAAGATGTCGAGGTTGTAACGCTCGGCGACCTCGGGGAGCTTGCTCTTGCCAAAGACCTCGATCTTCTTGCCGCAATCGGGGCACTCGATATAGCTCATGTTTTCGACGATTCCCAGAATGGGGACGTTCATCTTCTCGGCCATGTTGACCGCCTTGGCGACGATCATCGAGACCAGATCCTGCGGGCTCGTGACGATGACGATGCCATCGACGGGCAGCGACTGGAAGACCGTGAGGGCGACGTCGCCCGTTCCCGGAGGCATGTCGACCAGCAGGTAGTCGATGGGGCCCCATGAGGTTTCGCTCCAGAACTGCCTGATGGCACCCGCGATAACCGGACCGCGCCAGAGGACGGGGTCGGTTTCGTTTTGGAGCAGCAGGTTAGAGCTCATAACCTTAACGCCGTGCTCGGAGATTTCGGGCAGCATAAGGTTGCCGAGGGCATGGACGTGACGTCCGCTCATGCCGAACATCTTAGGGATAGAGGGGCCGGTAATATCGGCATCGAGGACGCCGACCTTGTGACCGTGGCGGGAAAGCTCCGTGGCGATGGCGCCGGTGACGAATGACTTGCCGACGCCGCCCTTACCGGAAAGCACGGCGATAACGCGCTTGACCTCGGACAGCGTATTCTCCTCAAATTGCGACGGCGACGTTTGCCCGCCGGCTGCCTGTGCGTGCTCGCAACCCATGTAAGACTCCTTATGAATGATATTGGGACCAGGATCCCACGATGTGACACGAGCGTCATTGTACCCTCGTTTGCGAGCGGGAGTCATTCATGATGCGTGGTAGGCGATCGACGGTATTCGAAAGTACGGACCGAGCGTGCAGTCTGCGGCGTCAGGCAACGCAAAAGGTCTGCGAATCTTGAATTACGAACATCTGTGCGCGTCGAGTGCGCTAAACTCATCGTCAGTGTGATTTGAAGTTGTAGGAGGCAAGGAGCTTCCATGTCTGATTCTTCTATCGTTATTCGCGGCGCGCGCGAGCATAACCTGCGCGATATCGATGTTTCCATTCCTCGTGACCAGCTCGTGGTCATAACCGGTCTTTCCGGATCGGGCAAGAGCTCGCTGGCGTTCGATACCATCTATGCCGAGGGCCAGCGCCGTTACGTCGAGAGCCTTTCGAGCTATGCACGTCAGTTTTTGGGCCAGATGGACAAGCCCGATCTGGACTCGATTGACGGCCTGTCGCCGGCTGTGTCGATCGATCAGAAGACGACGTCCAAAAACCCACGCTCGACGGTGGGCACCGTAACCGAGATTTACGACTATCTGCGTCTGCTGTTTGCTCGCGTGGGAACGCCGCACTGTCCTGAGTGCGGTCGTGTCATTGAACGTCAGACGACCGATCAGGTCGCCGATAAGGTGCTGGCGGCGGGGGAGGGCCGTCGCGCGTTTGTGTTGGCGCCGGTGGTTCGTGGACGCAAGGGCGAATATGCCAAGCTGTTTGAGGACCTGCGTGCGGAGGGCTTTAGCCGCGTGCGCGTCGACGGCGAGGTGCGCTCGCTTGACGACCCTATCGACCTGGACAAGAAGTTCAAACACGACATTGAGGTCGTGGTCGACCGTATCGTGATTCGACAGAACTCCCTGGGTCGCATCGCCGAGTCCGTTGAGCAGGCGACGGCACTGGCGCACGGTAACGTGAACGTGTACATGCTGCCCGACCGCGACGCTCCCGAGGGAACCGAGGGCGAGCTGCTGGAGTATTCGCTGGCACTGGCGTGCCCGGAGCACGGGCATTCCATCGACGACCTGCAGCCGCGCGATTTCTCGTTCAACGCGCCCTATGGCGCATGTCCCGAGTGCGATGGCCTGGGCTTTAAAAAGACAGTCGATGCCGAGGCGCTGATTGAAGACCCCTCAAAGTCGATTGCCGACGGAGTCTTTGGCAGCCTGTTCGGAAATTCCAACTATTATCCGCAGATTTTTGCCGCGGTCTGCAAACACTTTAAGGTGAGTGCCGATACGCCATGGGAAGACCTGCCCCCGCGGGTGCGTCGTGCGTTTTTGGATGGCATGGGCGACACGAAGATTTCGGTCGACTATCAAAAGCTCGACGGGCGTCGCAGCCAGTGGGACACTAAGTTCTCGGGTGTGCGCAACATCCTGTACGAGCGCTACAGCGAGACGACGAACGAGAACACCAAGGCTCGCTTGGAGAAATACATTCGCGAAGAGCCATGCTCGAGCTGTCACGGTGCTCGCCTGCGTCCCGAGATGCTTGCCGTCACCGTAGGCGGCAAGTCCATTTACGATGTCTGCTGCCTGTCGTGTCGCGAGTCGCTCGAGTTTTTTGAGGGCCTGGAGCTTACCGAGCGTCAGCGGTTTATCGGCGGGCGCATCGTCAAGGAGATCCTGGAGCGCCTGCGTTTTCTGGTCGACGTCGGACTCGACTATCTGACGCTCGATCGTGCCTCGGCGACGCTTTCCGGCGGTGAGGCCCAGCGCATTCGCCTGGCAACGCAGATCGGCGCCGGCCTCATGGGCGTTCTGTACATTCTGGACGAGCCGTCGATCGGCCTTCACCAACGCGATAACGAGCGCCTGATCAAGACGCTCGAGCGCTTGCGCGATATCGGTAATACCGTTATCGTCGTCGAGCACGACGAAGATACAATTCGCGCTGCCGACTACGTGATCGATATGGGTCCCGGTGCGGGCGTTAACGGTGGACACGTGGTCGCCGCGGGAACGCCTGCCGATATCATGGCGTGCCCCGATTCCATGACGGGTGCCTATTTGACCGGCAAGCGGATGATCCGCGTGCCCGATGAGCGCCGCAAGCCCGGCCGTGGCTGTCTTAAGATCACGGGTGCCCGCGCTAACAACCTCAAAAACGTTACCGCCAAGATTGAGTTCGGTACGCTCACGGTCGTTACCGGTGTTTCGGGATCGGGCAAGAGCTCCCTGGTCACCGATACGATTGCGCCCGCTCTTACGAATGCCATTCATCGTTCGACGCGTCCCGTGGGGCCGTACAAGAAGATTGAGAGCATCGAGTGCATCGATAAGGTAATCGATATCGACCAGTCACCGATCGGTCGCACGCCGCGTTCGAACCCTGCGACCTATATTGGCCTGTGGGATGATCTGCGTGCGCTATTTGCAAGCACGCCGGAGTCGAAGGCGCGCGGCTACTCGCCGGGACGTTTCTCCTTTAACGTAAGCGGCGGTCGCTGCGAGGCGTGCAAGGGCGATGGCCAGATCAAGATCGAGATGCACTTCCTTCCCGATATCTATGTCCCCTGTGAGGTATGTGGCGGTAAGCGTTATAACCGCGAGACACTCGAGGTTACCTACCGCGGCAAGACAATCTCGGACGTGCTCGACATGAGTGTCACCGAAGCACTGGCTTTCTTTGGGAATATCCCGCAGATTAAGCGCAAGCTGCAGACCCTATATGACGTGGGTCTGGGCTACGTGAGCTTGGGCCAGCCCGCTACGACGCTTTCGGGCGGCGAGGCGCAGCGCGTGAAGCTCGCCAAGGAGCTTCATCGTCGCCAGACAGGCAAGACGTTCTACATTTTGGACGAGCCCACAACCGGCCTTCATTTTGAGGATGTTCGCCAGCTGCTCGACGTGTTGCAGCGCCTAGTCGATGCGGGCAACACTGTTCTGGTGATCGAGCACAACCTTGATGTCATCAAGGTTGCCGACCGCCTGATCGATATGGGTCCCGAGGGCGGCAATGGCGGCGGTACCGTCGTGGTCTCAGGCACGCCGGAACAAGTCGCGGCATGTTCGCAGAGCTACACGGGCAAGTTCTTGGCGCCGCTGCTCAAGCGTGACCGTGAGCGTCAGGCGCAGCTCGACGCGCAGTAAAGAGACGTTGTAGTACCTACGCGCCGCCGATTCCTTCTGATTCGGTGGCGCTTCTGTGTGTCGAGATGGCATATGCAGCGGAATTGGCCCTATACTTAATCCTTGCGTCGCTCTGCGAGGGAAAGGATGTGCCATGGCAAAGGCTGTTAAGACGCCAAAAACCAATGCGATGCGCGAGCTGGAAAGCGCCGGTATCTCCTATATTCTCCATACGTACGAAGACGATGGCGATGAATCGTCAGGTCTGGGCGTCGCGATTTCTGAGCAGCTTGGCGAGGAGCCCGGTCAGGGATTTAAGACCCTGGTCTGCACGACGCCGTCCAACGACCATGTCGTGTGCTGCATTCCTGTTGCCGACGAGCTCGACCTCAAGGCCGCCGCGCGCGCTGCAGGCGAAAAGTCGCTGACCATGATGCATGTCAAAGATTTGCTTGCCGCGACGGGGTATGTCCGCGGCGGTTGCAGCCCGGTCGGTATGAAAAAACGCTTCCGGACGCTTATCGATGAGACATGCGTCCTTTGGGATACCATTTTTATCTCGGGCGGCAAGCGAGGCTATCAGCTTGAGCTTGCTCCCGATGACTTAGTTGCATTTTGCAGGGCGACGGTTGCCCCGATCACGAGAGAGGACTGAGCGATGCCGCAGGAAGAACCAAAGTCCGGCGCTCACTTTGCAAAAGGGTCGGCTCCTCAGGCGCCCGCGCCCGAGGCCGCTTCGATCGATAACGAGATTCGAAACGCCTGGTCTGCTGCCGCTGACCCGGGCGAGACGGCCGTGTACTTGCGTGCCGCCGGTGCCGGCACGGCGCTTCCCCGTACGGTTCTTTCTTCGGCTCGTCCCGATGAGACGGCTGTCTTTTTGGCCGCCGCTCAATCTAGCGCCAGCGTGATGCCGATCGCCTCCGAGGCTCCTCGTGCGCCGCGTCCCGATGAGACGGCGGTGTTTTTGATGGCGGCCCAGGGAAAGAGCGCGCCGCAGAGCGCCCCTGCCGTTCGTTCCGCCAAACCCGCGGCTCATGATGATGGCGAACCGCTTCTTTCGGATGACGAATGGTCGCCGCTTGGTTCGACCGATCCCGTCGAGGGCGTGGCCATCGACGGTGATGACGACTGGGACCCTCTGTCGTTTTCTGCCCGAACCGTCGCCGCCAAAGAAGTTGACACGGTGTTTGGCGACCATGCCATATTCGATGATGATGCCGTATCCGGTAACAACATGCCGAACAGCGATGACGCCGCACCTGCTGATGACGCCGTTTTGGTTGACGACCCCTTTGCGATGACCGGCTCCTTTGCCGTCGTGGACGATTTACTGCCACAAGATGAGGTTCATGAGGACTCTCAGGACGACGTAGACGATATGGGTTCGTCGGACTACTCCACGGTTGGTCGTTCTGCTGGCCTCATGACCGTGCTGACCATCGTGTCGCGCGTCACCGGGTTTATCCGCACGTGGGCCATGGCGGCCGCCATCGGCATGTCGCTGCTCTCGTCCTCCTATCAGGTTGCCAACAACCTGCCCAACATGCTCTACGAGCTCGTGATGGGCGGCATGCTCGTTACGGCGTTTTTGCCGGTGTATATGGGCGTGAGGCGCGAGCAGGGCCGCGAGGCATCGAACGAGTATGTCGGCAACCTGCTCGGTATTCTGCTTCTGCTGCTGGGCGGCATCTCGCTGCTGGGCACCGTGTTTGCTCCCGGCTTTATTTGGACGCAGTCGTTCCTTTCGGGCGATGGGGGCAGCATGGATACCGCTGCGTTCATGTTCCGCTTCTTTGCTATCCAAATTCTGTTTTATGGCTTGGGCTCGGTGTTCTCGGGCGTTCTCAACGCACACCGCGACTACTTCTGGTCGACGTTTGCCCCGGTTCTCAACAATGTCATCGTCATCGCCAGCTTTATGGGCTTTGCTCCCGTGTCTGCACAATTTGGCGAGCAGGCCGGTATTATCTTGATCGCAGCTGGTACGACCCTCGGCGTTTTTGTCCAGATGGCCTGCCAGATTCCCGCGCTTGGCAAGCATGGCGTACATCCTCATATCCATATCGACTTTAAGGACCCCGCGCTGCGACAGACGATTGCGCTTGGTATCCCGACGCTGCTCGCCACGGTGTGCATGTTTGTCTCGACCTCCATTACCAATGCCGCCGCGCTGGTGGTGCAGCCCGAGACCGGCCCTTCCGTCATCGCATATGCGCGCCTGTGGTACACATTGCCCTATGCGCTGATCGCCGCCTCGCTTTCGACGGCGCTCTATACCGAACTGTCTCACGATGCACAGGAGAAGGATTACGACAGCGTCCGCACGGGCATTTCGCGCGGTGTCGCCCAGATGCTCTTTTTCCTGATTCCGTTTGCGCTGTACCTGATCGTCTTCGCCCGTCCGCTCAACATGATCTACTGCGCCGGCAAGTTCGATGAATCCGGTGTGGCGCTGGTGTCGGAGTTCCTTATCTATCTGGCACTTTCCCTGCCGCTCTACGGCGTGGTCGTGCTGATGCAGAAGAGCTTCTCGGCCCTGCTCGATATGAAACCTTATAGCCGCTATTGCCTGTACTCCGCTATCGGTCAGGCCGGTTCGGTGCTGTTGTTTGGCGTGGTGCTGGGCTACGGCATGCCGGCAATTGCGCTTTCGTACGTCGTTGACTACGTGGTTTTGGTCGGATGCTCACTGTGGTGGCTGCGCCGTCGTCTGCATGGCCTTCAGGTCAAGTCTATCCTGCACGGCGGTTTCTTCGGCCTACTGTTCGGTGGCTTGGGCGCTGCCGCGGGCGCCGGCGTCATGTGGGCACTCGAGCACTTTTTCGGAGTGCTTGGCAGCTCGATCCTAATTACCCTGGGCTACGTTTGTGTTGCAGGCGTCGTCTCGCTCGCTGTAACTTTTGGCCTTGCCTTCGTCTTTAAGATGCCCGAGGTCTCGGCGCTGCTTCGTCGCAAGTAGGTGCGCGTGGCAGGTCACGACAACATTCCAACACTTGCCGAACAGGTTTCGCGCGTTCCCACGCAACCCGGCTGCTACCTTTGGAAAGATGCCAAGGGCGATGTCATCTATGTGGGCAAGGCAAAAAACTTGCGTGCCCGTATGCGTCAATACGTGACGCTGCAGGACGAGCGTCAAAAGATCCCGCTCATGATGCAGCTGGTGGCGAGCTTCGACTATATCGTGGTGGAGACCGAGCACGAGGCACTGGTGCTCGAGCGCAATCTGATTGGCCAGTACCATCCGTACTTTAACGTCGATCTCAAAGACGATAAAAGCTATCCCTTTATCGCCATTACCAAGGGCGACCTGTTTCCGGCTATTAAATACACGCGAGAGCGTCATAAACCGGGAACGCGCTATTTTGGCCCCTATACCGATAGCCGTGCGGCACGTGAGACCATCGATACGCTACGCAAGGTTATTCCTATTTGCTCGGCATCCTGTGCGGAATGGCGCCGCTGCCGCCGCATCGTCGAATCTCATAAGGGCGAAGAAGACATCGTCAATATGATTTGCGCGCAAAACGGGCGTCCCTGCTTTGACTACCATGTCGGGCGCGGGCCGGGCGCATGCGTCGGCGCGATTTCCCCTGCCGACTATGCCAAGAACGTCAAGCGTGTCGAACGTTTCTTGTCGGGCCATCGCAAGGATGTCGTCGACGAGCTTACGTCCGAGATGACGGAGGCAGCCGAGACGCTCGATTTTGAGCGTGCAGCGCGCGTCAAGCGTCGTCTGGAAGTCATTAGAGGCCTGGACGATCGCCAACAGGTCGTTTTTCCATCAAGCGTCGATATCGATGTCATCGGCTTCTATCGCGAAGAGACTATCTCTGCCGCCTGCGTCTTTGTCGTTCGCGAGGGCCGAACGGTTCGAACTTGTGAGTTCATCCTCGATAAAGGCCTAGACGTCGATGAGGAAGAGCTTCAATCGGGCTTTCTTAAGCGCTATTACGACGAGACGGCTGATATTCCAGCCGAGATCAATCTCTCTGTCGAGCTTGAGGATGCCGAAGCGTTGGGGGAGTGGCTTGCGGGCAAGCGCGAGCGCTCTTGCCATCTCCATAGGCCGCAGCGTGGCGAAAAGCACCGCCTGCTCGATATGGCTTCCAAAAATGCGCGCCATGCCCTCATGCGCTACATGATGCGTACGGGGTATGCTGACGATCGCACCAATCAGGCGCTCCTGGAGCTCGAAAGTGCGCTGGCGCTGCCTGCGCCGCCGTTGCGCATCGAGTGCTTCGATATCTCGACGCTGCACGGCACCTTTACCGTCGCTTCGATGGTGGTATTTACCAACGGCCGTGCCGACAAGGGCCAGTATCGTCGCTTTAAAATTCAGGCCGAATTGGACGAGGCGAACGACTTCGTATCGATGTCCGAGGTTCTGGGACGTCGCTATGCTCCTGAGCGCATGGCGGACGAGCGCTTTGGCTCGCGCCCCGATTTACTCGTTGTCGATGGCGGCAAGCCGCAATTGACCGCTGCAATTAAGCAACTTGAGGCGCTCGGCCTCGATATACCAGTTTGTGGCTTGGCAAAGGCCGATGAGGAGGTTTTCGTGCCGTGGGACGAGACTCCCGTCGTGCTGCCGACCGGCTCCGCTTCGCTTTATCTAATCAAGCAGGTTCGCGATGAATCCCACCGATTTGCGATTACGTTCCACCGCGAGTTGCGCGATAAGGCTATGACGGTTTCGGTGCTTGACGATGTTCCAGGCGTGGGACCCACCAGAAAACGTGCCATTATGCGCCATTTTGGCTCGATGAAGCGTTTGCGCGCGGCAAGCGAGCAGGAGATTGCAGAAGTTCGAGGCGTTCCGGCCGATGTCGCCAAAGCGGTCCACGAGGCACTTGTTGCATGGAATGCCGAGCGCGTCCAGGCACCGGCCAACCGTTCCGAAAGCTAAGCGCGCTTCTAAACAACTGATATACATGATTGGCCGATTATCAATCATTTGTTTCGCGGTGATTACCTGCCGATTTCGGGTTTTATTAACGCTAAAACGTTTGACTAACCATGGTGAACAACACTGCTATCCTGCGGGTTGACGAAGACTGATATCTCACCTCGTCGATACATACTGTCTGTCGAATCATTTGTCAATGAATTCGGCGAACGGTAGTAAATACCGTTCAAGCGGATGTATGTATCGGTCGCCGAGCGCGGCACCTCACTTGGGTTCGTCGGCAGGTAAGGTATATATCGTCCGCAAGTTGCGCGGGGGCACGTCTAGGTGCTCCCGGGTAAGATTCTCTATTGATAGGAGAAGACATGGCCATCATCAACAAGGGTATGTCCAGGCGTTCGTTCCTCGGCCTCACCGGCAGCGTCGCTGCTGTCGCAGGGCTTGGTCTCACCGGCTGCGGTGGCAGCTCTAGCGACGAGGGTTCCGCTTCCGGTTCCACCGATTCCGCCAACCGTGGCGGCGGCGTGATCACCGCTGGTTCCGCTTACGCTCCGTCCAGCTTCGATCCCGCCAGCACCGGCTCCGCTGTGGGCCTAGGTGCTAACTGGCACGTCGTCGAGGGCCTCTACGGCATCGATTACCACGACTACAGCACCTTCAACGAGCTCGCCACCGACGATCCCAAGTCTGTGGACGACACCACTTTCGAGGTCACCATCCGCAAGGGCGCCAAGTTCTCCGATGGCACCGAGGTCACCGCTGACGATGTCGTCGCTTCCTACACCGCTTGCGCCGCTTCTGCTACGTATGCTCCGTTCTTCCAGCCCTTCGAGTCCATCGAGGCCAAGGACGCCAGCACCGTGACGGTCAAGACCAAGGTCCCCAACTTCTCCCTGCTCAAGGATCGTCTGGCCATCGTCCGCGTTACCCCGGCCACCCAGACCGAGGAGGATCGCGCCAAGCAGCCGATCGGCTCCGGCCCCTGGATGTACGACTCTATCTCCGATACCGAGATCACCCTGGTTCCCAACCCCGAGTACAACGGTGAGTATGCTGCCGAGGATAAGAAGATCCAGTACAGCATCCTGACCGACCCCACCGCTCGCGTTACCGCTCAGCAGGAGGGCTCCACGCTCGTTATGGAGCTCGTTACCGCTGACGCCGTCGACCAGCTCGAGAGCGCCGGCTGCAAGATCGATAACGTTCAGGGTTTCGGCACCCGCTTCATCATGTTCAACGTCGCCAAGGAGCCTTGGAACAACGTCAAGGTCCGTCAGGCTGTCATGTATGCACTCGACACCGAGAAGATGGTCAGCAACACCTTCGCCGGCCTTGCCACCGCTGCCAGCTGCTACCTGCCCAAGAGCTTCACCAACTATCATGAGGCTTCCACGGTGTACAAGACCGACGCCAAGAAGGCCAAGAAGCTCATCGAGGAGTCTGGCATCACCCCGGGTGCCATCACCCTGCGCACCACCGACAACGAGCAGATCAAGGGCATGGCCGCCCAGGTCAAGAACGACCTCGACGCTCTCGGCTTCGATGTGACCATCCAGACCGATACCTCGCCGGCCACCTACGCTGCCATCGACGGCGGCGAGGCCTACGATATCCTCCTTGCCCCTGGCGATCCTTCCTGCTTCGGCGCCGACCCCGACCTGCTGCTTAACTGGTGGTACGGCGACAACGTCTGGATGCAGACCCGTTGCCCGTGGAAGGAGTCCGCTGAGTGGCAGAAGCTCCACAGTCTCATGGACGAGGCTCTTGCCGCCGAGGGCGACGAGCAACAGAAGAAGTGGAACGAGTGCTTCGACATCATTGCCGACAACGCTGTTCTGTACCCCGTTGTCCACGTCAAGACCGTCTCCGCTTCCTGGGACGATCCGTCCACTGCGCCCAACGGCGAGGCCCTCGATGGCTTCAAGGGCATCGGCACGACGAGCATGTCCTTCAGGGGCGTCGCGACCGTCAAGGCGTAAGGCTCGCTTGAGTCTGTATGCAGGATGTCGGTCGTTGGGACCGTATCCTCATAGTTGAAACAAAGACCCGGGCGGCAACGATGTCGCTCGGGTCTTGTAATGAGTATCCGTACTCATATACCAGTTGGTCCTACCGACAAAAGAAAGGGGAGAGAACGTGAACAACTTGCTACGTTTGATTGGAAGGCGTCTCGTGGCGCTGCCGATCATGGCATTGGGCGTCACCGTCCTGGTGTTCTTCCTTATGTCGTTCTCCAAGACCGACCCCGCCTATACGGCGTTGGGTGACGGTGCCTCGCCCGAGGCGGTTGCCGAGTACCATGAGAAGTATGGTCTGGACGACCCCTGGCCCGTGCGCTACGTGCGCTACATGGGCGATCTGATCCATGGCGACATGGGCACCTATGGTGCTGCTCGCAACTCCGTTGCCAAGCGCATCTCCACTGCCCTGCCCGTCACGATGCAGCTGACCTTCATCGGTCTTGCCATCGGCGCGGTCGTTTCGTTTTTACTCGGCGTCATCGCGGCACTGTATCGCGATAAATGGCCGGACCAAGTGATCCGCGTCTTTTCCATCGCCGGCTTGGCAACCCCGTCGTTCTGGCTTGCCGTTCTGTTGATTCTGCTGTTCTCTTCCTACCTTAAGGTGCTTCCGGCGTCCGGTGCTCTGCCTCACTTCACCACCAACCCGGCTGGCTATCTGGGACGTATGATCATGCCCGCCATTGCTCTTGCCTTCCCGCTTACGGGTCAGATGACTCGTATCGTGCGTACGGCCATGGTCGAGGAGCTCGACAAGGACTATGTCCGTATGGCTCGCGGCGCCGGCGTTCCCGAGAAGGTCGTCGTCGGCATCAACGTACTTCGCAATGCGCTGATCACCCCGGTTACCACCCTCGGTCTTAAGATCGGTTACCTCATGGGCGGCGCCGTCGTCATCGAGGTTATCTTCAACCTCCCCGGCATGGGCACCGCGATCCTGCAGGGCGTTCAGGGCAACGAGGCGAACCTGGTTCAGGGCGTCGTCATCGTCGTTGCTCTTGCCTTCATCATCATCAACATCGTGGTTGACATGCTCTACCTGCTCATCAACCCGCGCATCAGGACGGTGTAGATTATGGTAAAGATTCGAGAGAAGCAAACCGAGCAGCTCGAGAAGGCTGCCTCCAAGGGGCTCAAGCTCGGTGGCTGGAAGAAGATGACGCTGTCTTCTAAGATTGCCGCCGTCGTGCTGGCGCTGGTCGCCCTGACCGCGATTCTGGCGCCCCTTCTTGCCCCCTATAGCCCGGTCGAGATCTTTACGGCTCGCCAGGCTCCCGGCAACGGATTTATCTTCGGTACCGACGATAAGGGTCGCGACATTCTGTCGCGCATGCTCTACGGTGGTCGTTACTCGCTGATTATCGGCTTTGGCGCCACTGCCATGGCTCTGGTCTGCGGCTCGGTCGTGGGCGCCCTTGCGGCGGTTTCGCGCAAGGCCGTTTCCGAGACGATCATGCGTATCCTGGACATCATCATGTCTATCCCGGGCATCGCCCTCGCGGCCGTCTTCGTCTCCATCCTGGGCAACTCCGTGCCGTCGATCATCTTCGCCATCGGCTTTATGTACACTCCGCAGATTGCCCGTATCGTGCGCGCCAACATCGTGTCCGAGTACGGAGAGGACTATGTCCGCGCGGTCATCGTTTCCGGCGCCAAGGCTCCGTGGATTTTGATCAAGCATGTTCTGCGTAACTGCATCGCCCCGATCATGGTCTTCACCGTTACCCTGGTCGCCGACGCCATCATCTTCGAGGCCTCGCTGACCTTCATCGGCGCTGGTATCCAGGAGCCCACCGCTACCTGGGGCAACATCCTCGCCGACGCCCGCGGCGGCGTGCTCGCCGGCCGTTGGTGGCAGGCGCTGTTCCCGGGCTTGGCCATCATGATCACCTGCCTGGCGCTCAACATCCTCTCCGAGGGCATTACCGACGCCATGGCCGCTGCTCCCTCTGCCGCCCTGGATCCGACCGATTCCTCCAAGCGTCGCGAGGCCGACCTGCTGGTCTCCGACCCCGTTCGCGCCTACAAGGAGCAGGCCCAGTCCCTCTCCGCTCGCCTTGGCGCCCTGCGCGATGTCGAGCTCAAGCGTGACGATCGCCATGTGCCTGACGAGTCTGTCGAACCGATTCTCTCGGTCCGTGACTTCTGCATTCAGTTTGAGCACCACGGCGATATCAACGTCGTCGACCACGTCAACTTTGACGTCCGTCCTGGTCAGACCATGGGCCTGGTGGGCGAGTCCGGTTGCGGTAAGTCCATCACCACGCTGGCCATCATGGGCCTGACCGACGATGACGAGCACCTTTCCGGCGAGGTCCTCTGGGAGGGCCGCGACCTGCTCAAGATGAGCAAGAAGGAGTGGTTCGGCCTGCGCGGTACCGATATCGCTATGGTCTATCAGGACGCCCTGTCCTCGCTCAACCCCTCCATGCTCATCTCTGCCCAGATGAAGCAGCTCACCAAGCGCGGCGGCACCCGCAGCGCCGAGGAACTCTTGGAGCTCGTGGGCCTCGACCCCAAGCGTACGCTCGAGAGCTACCCGCATGAGCTTTCCGGTGGCCAGCGTCAGCGTGTTCTGATTGCTATGGCCCTTACCCGCGACCCCAAGCTGGTCATCTGCGACGAGCCCACGACCGCTCTGGACGTTACCGTCCAGAAGCAGGTCATCAAGCTGCTCAACGACCTTCAGGCCAAGCTCGGCTTTGCCATGATCTTCGTCTCGCATGACCTGGCGCTGGTCGCCGAGGTCGCCCATAACATCACGGTTATGTATGCCGGTCAGGTCATCGAGCAGGCGCCCACCAAGGAGCTGCTCACCAACCCGATTCACGAGTACACCCGCGGTCTTCTGGGTTCCGTTCTGTCCATCGAGAGCGGTTCGGGCCGCCTTCACCAGGTGCCCGGCGCCGTTCCGAGCCCGCGCGATTTCCCCAAGGGCGATCGCTTCGCGCCCCGCTCGAGCCATCCGCGTATTGGCCTGGACACCCGTCCGGTCTTCAAGCGCGTGCCCGGCACCGAGCACTTCTATTCCGAGCTCCCCGACGAGGTGCTCAAGGCAAATGGTTTGACCCCTCACGCGGAGGTGATGTAGATGAGCGAGACAGCAGTCAACGGCGTCGAGCCGATCATCTTCCTTGATGACGTCCACGTCACCTTTAGGACCCGTACCGGCTCGATTCTGCACCCCAACCTGGTTCACGCCGTCCAGGGTGTAACGATTAAGCTCATGCCCGGTCAGACGATCGGCATCGTCGGCGAGTCCGGTTGCGGTAAGTCCACCACCGCCAACGTCATGTGCGGCCTGCAGGCCCCCACGAGCGGCAAGGTCTACTTTAAGGGCAAGGACGTTACCAAGCGTACCGCCGAGGACCGTCGCCACATGGGTCGCGTCATCTCGGTCGTGTTCCAGAACCCGGCCACGGCGCTCAACCCCCGCATGGTCGTTCGCGAACAGCTGCTCGACCCCATGCGCGTCCACAATCTGGGCACCGAAGCCGAGCAGGAGAAGCGCGTCAAGGAACTCCTGGAGCTCACCGGTCTGCCCAGCTCCGCCGCCGAGGTTCTTCCCGGCCAGCTTTCGGGCGGCCAGCGCCAGCGCGTCGCAATTGCCCGTGCCCTGTCGCTGAACCCCGATGCCATCATCGCCGACGAGCCCACCTCGGCTCTGGACGTTTCGGTCCGCGCGCAGATTCTGAACCTGCTGACCGACCTTAAGAAGGAGCTCGGCCTGGCCATGGTGTTCATCAGCCATGACATCCAGACGGTCCGCTATATCTCTGACGACATCATCGTTATGAATGGCGGCAAGATCGTCGAGCAGGGCGAGGCCAAGCAGGTCTTCCAGCATCCCCAGGACCCCTACACCAAGATGCTGCTCGGCGCTGCGCCGTCGCTGCTGCATCCCAAGCTCGGCGAGTAGTCTCGCTTTCCCTCCCGTGCGCCCGGTTCCCTTGCCGGGCGCACCTCCGTTGCGATTTCGAAAGGTTGGGTTCACGAGCCATGCCAAGTGCTCAGGAGCTACAACATCAATTTGGTGAATATCGAGGCGCCATGCCCCGTCCATCAGATTTCGATCTCTTTTGGAAGGACCGCATGGCCGAGGCCGACGCCGTCGGGCTTGACTATGCGATCGAGACGGCATCGGTCACCGATGCCGTGACCTGCCAGCTTTTCGACCTCTGGTATACCGGCATGTGTGGCGCTCGCCTGCATGCCAAGTACCTTAAACCCGTCTCGGACGAGCCCGTGCCATTGGTACTTCAGTTCCATGGATATCCGGGTGCAAGCCGCAGCTGGTTTGAGCAGGCGTCGTTTGCGGGCATGGGCATGGCGCTCATCGCCCTCGACTGCCCCGGTCAAGGAGGTCCCTCCGAGGACATTGGTGGATTTGAGGGCACAACGGTCGCGGGCCATATCGTCGCCGGTATCGACGGCGACCCGGCCAACCTCTACTATGTCCGCTTGCACCAAGATATTCGCATCCTGTGCCGCATCGTTCGCGAGCTTGAGGGCATCGATCTTGCCCACGTATTTGTGAACGGCGCGTCGCAGGGCGGCGGTTTGGGCATTGCGACCTGTGCGCTTAACGGCGAGCTTATCAATCGCGCCGCCATCCTCTATCCCTTCCTGTCGGATTTCCGCCTGGTCTGGGATTTGGACGCCGACGATATTGCCTACGAGGGTCTGCGCTATTGGTCGCGTTGGTTTGACGAGGACTCGACTCGTATCGAGGAAGCCTATGCCAAGCTGGCGTACTTCGATTCCAAGAATTTTGCCCCCATGGTCAAGTGCCCCGTGCTGTTTGGCACGGGCACGGCCGATACCGTCTGTCCGCCGGCAACGCAGTTTGCGGTGTACAACAACCTGTCCTGCGATAAGCGTCATGAGTTCTTTGAGGGCTTTGGCCACGAGGAGATTCAGGATTTTGACGATCTGATCATTCCGTTTTTCTGTGAGGGAGGGGAGGCTCATGTCTAAGTGCGAGAGCAATGTTGACGAGCTGATAGTCCCCGGGCTCGTGGGAATTCCCGGAACGGTTTCATCAAGGCTCGCAGAATATCAGGACTGGCACGGCGATGTCCGAGCAGATGTTTCTGATTTAGAGACATGCGCTTCGAATCTTGAGATTCAAGGCCAGGCCATTACGGCGATTGACTTTGTTAACCCCTGCGCCCGTTACTCGGAGGTCTCCTTTGAGCTCGGTGACGATGCGGTCCACGCTCGCTTGATTGAGCCTGTTGATCGTGCCCGAGTATCTGAGCGCGTGCCGCTGTGCCTGATGTTCCACGACATCGATCGGCCTGTGCGCGGCTGGCATCACATGACGAGATTTGCCGCCATGGGGTATGCCGTCCTCGCGCTGGATGACGATGTCGCTGGTGCGGACGACCTGCAGCGGGGGATCGCTTCGCCCGCTTTTGTCGAGCGCGTCCGTTGGGGTTGCGCGATGGCGAAGGTGGCGCGCAATCTTGATGGCATGGACCCCGACCGCATCTTTGCATGGGGTGAGGGTCTTGGCGGCGGAGTCGCGCTGGCGGTTTCTGCTCTGGAAGAGCGGGGCCTCGCCTGCACGGCGGTTGCCAATCCGCTTCCTGGCGGCCTCGAGGCGCTGTCGTCTCGGGTGCGCGGATCGGTGCTCATGGGCACATCGCTTATGGATACCGTGAGCGATCCCAAGGATCAGTTTGCCGCATTCAACGGTCTTGAGTGTGACCGGAGGCATATCATCTATGCAAAATACGCTCATGAGCGCATCAATGCGTTCGAAAACGAAGTCGTCGACTTCTTTAACCAAACGTTCTACTCGTGTTCTTTGGCCTAGACGGCCTGGACACTGCCAGCAAGAGTGGGTGGCATAGGGCCGCCCGCCAGACAACTAAGGAGATTCTTGTGGCAACTCAGAAATTCACCGGCGTTATCCCTCCCGTCGTTGTTCCCGATACCGAAGACCACCAGCTCGACGTTGCCTCCTTTGAGCGCAGCATCAACCGCATGATCGATGCCGGCGTCGATGGCCTGTTCTTCCTGGGATCCTCGGGCGAGGTCGTCTTCTCCACCGACGAGCGCCGTCGCCAGATTATCGCCGAGGCCGTTCGTATCGTCGACCACCGTGTGCCTGTTCTGGTCGGCATCATCGATACCGAGACCGAGCGAATGATTGAGCACGGCAAGGTCGCTCAGGAGCTGGGCGCCGATGCCCTCGTCGCCACCTGCCCGTTCTATGCCCTGCAGGGCATGACCGAGGTCGAGGAGCACTTCCGCATCCTGCACGAGGAGCTTGACCTGCCCATCTTTGCCTATGACATTCCCGTCTGCGTTCACACCAAGCTCCCCTGGAAGCTCCTTGCCAAGCTCGGCGCCGAGGGCGTCCTTGCTGGCGTCAAGGATTCCTCGGGTGATGACATCTCGTTCCGCTATCTCGTTCAGGAGAACGAGAAGAACGGCCATCCGATGAGCATCCTCACCGGTCACGAGGTTGTTGTCGACGGCGCTTACCTCGGTGGCGCCGACGGTTCTGTCCCGGGCCTTGCCAACGTTGAGCCCGAGGGCTACGTGCGCCAGTGGAAGGCCGCTCAGGCCGGTGACTGGGCTACCGTCAAGGCCGAGCAGGATCGCCTCAATGGGATTTCGCACATCTGGGATGTCACCTCGGGCGTCCAGGGCTATGCCGGTGGCGTCGGCGCCTTCAAGACCGCTATGAACCTCATGGGCATCTTCGACAGCCCGACCATGCCGCGCCCGGTGAAGGCCATGACCGGCGAGAACGTCGAGGCTATTAAGAAGGTCCTCCAGGACAACGGTCTCCTGTAAAGCTATCCCAGGCACCCGACCTCGCCGTTCAACCGTGTGGCCATGACCCATTAGGTCAATGGCCACACGGTTTCTCGGCGATCTCGGGCACCTGGATAACCTTTACTGCGCTGTGACGGCTAGCCTGACGGCGCATTTCCTGTAGTTGTTTTTATCTCCGAAGGAGAGCGACATGGAGAACAAGTACGTCTGCTCTGTCGATATCGGCGGAACTAAGATTGCGACTGCCATTATGGAGTATCCGGCTGATGGCAGCGTGCCCCATCCGGTCTTTGAAGCTGAGGTTCCCACCGAGGCCCAAGAGGGCGGTGAGGCCGTCTTCCAGCGTATCGAGGCGTCCGTCAAGGCTGCTCTCGAGGCGAATCCCGATGTCGAGGTCCTTGGCGTCGGTATCGGTGCCGCCGGCGTCGTCGATCCCAAGACGGGCGCCATCGCGTATGCCAATGAGATCATGCCCGGCTGGTCCGGCGTTCAGTTGGGGCCGCGTCTGCGCGAGGATCTCGGTCTTCCCGTTGCCGTTGTAGGCGACGTGCAGGCTCATGCTCTGGGCGAGGCCCACTGGGGCGTCGGCAAGGGCAAGTTCTCCGTCTTGTGTCTTGGCATCGGTACGGGCATCGGCGGCGCATATGTCGAGAACGGCCGCGTAATGCAGGGCTTCCATGGTGCTGCCGGCCATATGGGCCACATCGAGTGCTCGGCTGCCGCCGGCATTCCCTGCGCCTGCGGGCGTTCTGGTCATCTTGAGTCGGTAGCCTCGGGCACCTCGATTGGCCGTATGTACGACGAGCGCTTCGGTCGAGTTGACCCCAGCCGTCCTTCGGTCGGTCGCGACGTGAACGACCTGTGCCGTGCTGGCGACGCAAAGGCGACCGAGGTCATCCATGACGCTGGCTTTGCGCTGGGCGCCAGCTTGGGCTCGCTCGCCAATATCCTTGACCCGGAGGTCATCGTGCTTTCGGGCGGTGTGATTCACCAGGGTCCCGATTGGCGCTCGCAGACGTGGAAGGACTCGGTGCACGAGGGCTATGCCAGCCAGGCGCTCGACCCGCTTCAGGACACGCCGATCCTCATCGGCTCTCTGGAGGGCGACGCACCGCTTATCGGTGCCGCCGAACACCTTCTTGCGTCGTTGAAGTAAACATAACTACCAAGTGCGCCTTCTGAGGTGCCGCAGATTGACGTGAAAGAGGAGCGAAGCGTACTTCGGTACGCGAGCGACGGTTTGAACGTCAAGGTGCGGTGTCTCAGAAGGCTATTTTGAGAAAGGTTGAGTCGAACATGACCGTTGATCCTTTGATTCAATCCCTGAAGGGTAAGCTCGTCGTGAGCGTTCAGGCGTATATGGGCGAGCCGCTTCGTACGCCCGAGACCATGGCTCAAATGTCTCGCGCTTGCGAACTCGGCGGCGCCGCCGCCATTCGCTGCCAGGGCCTTGCCGACATTGCCGCCATTAAGGGTCGCTGTGAGGTTCCTGTTATTGGCCTATGGAAGGATGGACACGAGGGCGTTTACATCACGCCGACGCTGCGTCACGCCCGCGCCTGCGTTGCTGCTGGTGCCGATATCGTGGCGATCGACGCCACCGATCGTCCGCGCCCCGATGGCAAGACGGTCGAGGATACCTTCCGTCCGCTGCACGAGGAGGGTGTGCTCCTGATGGCGGATTGTGCCACCATCGAGGACATTCGCCGTGCGGTTGATATGGGCTTCGACCTGGTATCTACCACGCTCTCTCACGGTGTCGCCGCCATCGACTGCACCATGGCCGATGGCCCCGACCTGCCGCTCCTGCGTCAGGCGACCGAGGAATTCCCCGGCCTTCCCATCATTTGCGAGGGTCGCGTGCATACGCCCGAGGAGGCTCGCGCCGCGATCGATGCTGGCGCCTGGGCCGTTGTCGTCGGCACCGCCATCACGCACCCCACGAGTATTACAAGTTGGTTCAAGGCTGCGCTTGAGGCGTAAGACAGGCCTCGTATCCGCTCGGGGCGGTATACTCAATAAAGGCAATTGACCGCGCGGGATCCGGGTTGCTGGGTCCCGCGCTTGTTTTCGGGAGGCAGCACATGCAAAAGGGAGATGCCATGGATGCGGCGGAGCGCTCGGAGCGCATCCCCGATATCGTCATCATCACCGGAATGTCCGGATCGGGCCGCACGCAGGCCATGCACGTGTTCGAGGACATGGGCTATTTTTGCATCGATAACCTGCCTCCGCGTCTGATCGCCCAGCTTGCCGAGCTCGTCGGCATTAATACGGGCGTGGGCAGGCATCTCGCCGTCACCTGCGATTTGCGTAGCCAGGGCTTGTTCGATGAGCTGCTCGATGCGGTCGCCGCGCTCGAAGAGCGCGAGATGAGTTGCGACATCGTGTTCCTGGAGGCTTCTGACGAGGTACTGATTCGTCGCTACAGCGAAAATCGCCGCCGTCATCCCATTGCCAAGCCGGGGGAGACTACGGCCGATGCGATTCAGCGCGAGCGCCTGCAGCTGCAGGGTGTGCGCGATCGAGCCGATATGATTATCGACACGAGCCGCCTACGCACCTCTGCGCTGCGCAACAAATTGCGCATGGCGTTCTCCGAGTTGTCCGACCAGCAGCTCATGGACGTTCACGTGTTCTCGTTTGGCTTTAAGCACGGTATGCCCGTCGAGGCGGACATTATGATTGACGTTCGCTTCCTGCCCAATCCGTTCTACGATCCCGAGATGCGCACCATGACCGGTCTCGATAAGAAAGTCTCCGACTTTGTTCTGGACCATCCTAAGACGCAGGAGTTCTGGAAGGCCTGGACGCAGCTGCTCGATACGGTCATGCCCGGTTATATCGCAGAGGGCAAGCCGCAGCTTTCTATTGCCATCGGTTGCACGGGCGGTCAGCACCGCAGCGTTGCCATCGCCGAGGCCACGGCACGTTATTTGGAAGGCGCCCAGTATCACGTGAGCATTTCCCATCGCGACTTGTCGCGCGCCAACACGAAAGCATAGGCCTGCATGTCGTTTACCGCCGAGGTGCGTGACGAGCTTGCGCGCTGCGAACCCGAATGTGAATACTGCGATTTGTCGACGCTTGCCGCCCTGACGCGTGTGAGCGGTACGCTTTCGTTGGCCGGCTCCGGGCGGTATCGTTTGACGGTCGCGACCGAGACGGGAGCCGTCGCGCGCACGATGATCACGCTGACGCATCGCATTCTTAAGCTCAAAACGGAATTCACCGTTCGTAAATCGGTCTTGCATAAGGTCCGTAACTATCTCATTACCCTGCCCGATCAACCCGACCTGGACAAGGCTCTGGTGCTGCTGGGCATTCTAGACCGCAGGGGAGGGCTCGTTGCTGGTGTTCCCCGACACATCGTTGCCCGTCCCTGCTGCAGGCTTGCCTACATCCGCGGCGCGCTCATCGCGGGCGGCTTCGTGGCCGATCCACGCGGCGATTTTCATTTGGAGATCGCGGTGCAGGGCGAGCAATATGCTAAGGGGCTTTGCGACCTGTTGGGGCAGATTGGGGTCCATGCTCGTGTTAATGCACGGCGGGGGTCATATGCCGTGTACATTAAGAGCGCCGAGGAAATCGAGCATCTATTAAAGCTGATTGGTGCCAAGCGCAGCGTTGCCGAGATTGAGGAGGCGCGCGCGGTCAAGTTGGTTAAGAACGATGTGAACCGTCGCGTGAACGCCGAGCTCGCCAACCAGACCAGAAGCGCCGGTGCTGCCCAACATCAGCTTGCGCTTATCGATGAGCTCGAGCAGCGCGGCCTTCGCGATGCGCTTCCGGATGCCTTGGCGGTCTTTTGCGACCTGCGCGAGCGCTATCCCGATCTGTCGCTGCGTGATTTAGGGGAGATGGCTGACCCTCCCTTGTCGAAGTCGGCCCTCTACCATCGAGTTTTGAGGCTTGAAAAGCTCATTGAAGCAAATCGGTAGTTTAAAGTATCGACTTATATACGGATTTAGCTGCTATTTTATTCTTTAAAACGTTTTAACGTAAATTTGATTTTCAATTTCGACTATTCTCGTGAAATTCAAGTCAAAAAAAAGGTATATTAGGCGAGTGGTTAGTTTGTGGGCCTCAACGGCGGGCGCTGTAGCTTGCGGGGGCCTTACGAAAGGAGACACAATGGCAGTAAAGGTTGCTATTAACGGCTTCGGTCGCATCGGTCGTCTGGCTTTCCGTCAGATGTTCGGTCATGAGGGCTCCGAGATCGTCGCTATCAACGACCTCACCTCTCCCGATATGCTCGCTTACCTGCTGAAGTACGACTCCACGCAGGGCAACTACGCTCGCGATCACGAGGTCGTTGCTGGCGAGGATTCCATCACCGTTGACGGCAAGGAGATCAAGATCTACAAGGAGGCCGACGCCAACAACCTGCCTTGGGGCGACCTCGACGTCGACGTCGTTCTCGAGTGCACCGGCTTCTACACCAGCAAGGCTAAGGCTCAGGCCCACATCAACGCTGGCGCCAAGAAGGTCGTCATCTCCGCTCCGGCCGGCAGCGATCTGCCCACCATCGTGTACAACGTCAACCACGAGACGCTGACCGCTGAGGACAACATCATCTCCGCTGCTTCCTGCACCACCAACTGCCTCGCCCCGATGGCCAAGGGTCTGAACGACTTCGCTCCCATCGTGTCCGGCATCATGACCACCATTCACGCCTGGACCGGCGACCAGATGCCGCTCGACGGCCCGCAGCGCAAGGGCAACAAGCGTCGTAGCCGCGCCTGCGCCGTCAACATCGTCCCCAACACCACCGGTGCTGCCAAGGCTATCGGCCTGGTTCTCCCCGAGCTCAACGGTAAGCTCATCGGTGCCGCCCAGCGCGTCCCGACGCCGACCGGCTCCATCACCAACCTCTACGCTGTCGTTGACAAGAAGGTCACCGTCGACGAGGTCAACGCCGCTATGAAGGCCTACGCTTCCACCATCTCCGAGACCTTCGGTTACAACGAGGACGACATCGTCTCCACCGACATCATCGGCGAGACCCACGGCTCCATCTTCGACGCCACTCAGACCATGTGCTCTGACCTCGGCAACGGCCAGACCCTCGTTCAGGTCACCTCTTGGTACGACAACGAGAACTCCTACACCTCTCAGATGGTCCGCACCATCAAGTACTTCGAGAAGTTCGTTGCTTAATTTAGCTTTTAGCGAATAGCTCGTTGAGCGTCTAAAGAAGGGCGCGGCCTCATAGGGCTTACACCCTAGGGTCGCGCCCTTTTTATAGGAAATCGTCTGCCGTAATGGGAGGCAGACACGTACGAAAGGTAGAAGCAAACATGGCCTTTACCAAGAAGACCGTCCGCGACATCGATGTCGACGGCAAGCGCGTTCTCGTCCGCGTTGACTTCAACGTGCCTATCAAGGATGGCGTCGTTGGCGACACCACCCGCATCAAGGCTGCCCTGCCCACCATCAACTACCTCGTTGAGCACAACGCTCGCGTCATCCTCATGAGCCACCTCGGCCGTCCCGATGGCACCGGCTTCCAGCCCGAGCTCTCCCTTGAGCCTGTCGCCAAGAAGCTCGCTGAGCTCTCTGGTCTCGATGTTGCCTTTGTCGCCGACACCTACGGCGAGAAGGCTGCTGAGGCTGTTGCCGCCGTCGAGCCGGGCAAGGTCCTCGTTCTCGAGAACGTCCGTTTTGACAAGCGTGAGAAGAAGAACGATCCCGAGATCGCCAAGAAGCTCGCTTCCTATGGTGACGTCTTCGTTCTCGATGCTTTCGGTACCGCTCACCGCGCCCAGGGTTCCGTCGTGGGTCCCGCCGCTTACCTGCCTGCCGTCGCCGGCTTCCTGCTCGAGAAGGAGGTCGACACGCTGACTGGCATCTTCGCCGAGCCCGAGCGCCCCTTCGTCGCTATCGTCGGCGGTTCCAAGGTTTCCTCCAAGATCGGCGTTCTCGATCACCTCATCGACTCCGCTGATACCCTGATCATCGGTGGCGGCATGGCCTACACCTTCTTCCTGGCTCAGGGCCTGACCGTCGGTCAGTCCCTCAAGGAAGAGGACTGGGTCGAGCGCGCTGGCGAGATGCTCAAGAAGGCCGAGGAGAAGGGCGTCAAGATCCTGCTCCCCATCGACAACCGCGTTGCCGATCACTTTGGCGAGGACGCTGTCCCCGAGGTTGTCGCTTCCGACGCTATCCCCGACGATCGTGAGGGCATGGACATCGGCCCCAAGACCGAGGAGCTTTACGCCGAGGCCGTCAAGGGTGCCAAGACCGTGTTCTGGAACGGCCCCATGGGTGTCTTCGAGTTCGACAACTTCGCTCACGGCACCCAGGCTATCGCCGAGGCCGTCGCCGAGGCCGACTGCACCTCGATCATCGGCGGTGGCGACTCTGTCGCGGCTGTCAACAAGTTCAACCTGGCCGACAAGATGAGCTGGATCTCCACCGGTGGTGGCGCTTCCATGGAGCTCGTCGAGGGTAAGGCCCTGCCCGGAGTGGAGGCGCTTCTCGATGCCTAGTCGCACCCTTCTTATCGCTGGTAACTGGAAGATGAACAACGACGTCGCTGAGGCCGCCAAGCTCGCCGACGAGCTGGCTCAGGCTCTGCCCGAGGTTCCGGCTGGCGTCGAGGTGCTCGTCTGCCCTCCGACCATTGACATCACCACGGTTCATGACCGCATTCAGGCTGCCCCCATCGCCCTCGGTGCACAGAACGTGTACTGGGAGGCCAAGGGTGCCTTCACCGGTGAGTCCTCTTGCGACATGCTCAAGTCCGCTGGCTGCACCTACTGCATCATCGGCCACTCCGAGCGTCGCGACTACTTCCACGAGACCGACGAGGACCAGAACAAGAAGGCCAAGGCCCTCGTTGCCGCCGGTCTTGTTCCCGTCTTCTGCTGCGGCGAGTCCCTCGAGGTCCGCGAGGCTGGCACCTATGTCGAGCACGTCGTGAACCAGGTCAAGGCTGGCCTTGCTGGACTTGAGATCACCTGCCCCAAGCAGGTCGTCGTCGCCTACGAGCCCATCTGGGCCATCGGCACCGGAAAGACCGCTACCGCTGAGGACGCCCAGGAGGTCTGCGGCGCTATCCGTGAGACCCTCAAGGAGATGTTTGGCGAGGAGCTCGCCGACGGTATCCGCGTCCTGTACGGTGGTTCCGCTAAGCCCGGCAACATTGCCGAGCTCGTCGCCAAGCCCGACGTTGACGGCGCCCTCGTGGGCGGCGCTTCGCTCAAGGCTGCCGACTTCGCCTCTATGGTCGTCAAGGCAGGCGAGTAGGACATATGGCACAGCGTCATCTTCCTGCACTCCTGATCATCATGGATGGCTGCGGCCTTGCTCCGGCCGATGGCGAGAACGCCGTCGCCGCTGCCAAGACGCCCTTCCTTGATAGCCTGTACGAGAAGTATCCTCACACCACGCTCGGTGCTTCGGGCGAGGACGTGGGCCTTCCCGACGGTCAGATGGGCAACTCCGAGGTAGGCCACCTCAACATCGGTGCCGGCCGCATCGTGTTCCAGGAGCTTTCGCGCATCAACAATGCCATCAAGGACGGCTCCATCGCCAAGAACGAGGTCTTCGTCAAGGCTATGGACGACGTCAAGGCTGACGGCAAGACTCTCCACCTCATGGGCCTTATGAGCCCTGGCGGTGTTCATTCTCACATGAACCACGTCGAGGCTCTGGTCAAGATGGCTGCCCAGCATGGCGTCAAGACCGTTCGCGTCCACGCCTTCATGGATGGCCGCGACGTTGACCCGCAGTCCGGTGCCGGCTACATGAGCGAGTTCTGCGCCTTCCTGGCTAAGATCTCCGAGGAGACCGGTTGCGACGCTCGCGTTGCCACCGTTTCGGGCCGCTATTGGGCCATGGACCGCGACAACCGTTGGGAGCGCATCCAGCGCGCCTACGACGTCATGGTTAACGCGTCCGATGCCGATACCGACCCCGTTGCCGGTATCAAGGCCTACTACGAGAAGGATCCGCGCGGCGACGAGTTCGTCGAGCCTTTCGCGGCCCACAACGAGGGCATCCACGAGGGCGACGCGGCCATCTTCTTCAACTTCCGTCCCGACCGCGCTCGTCAGATGACCCGCGTGTTCACGGACAAGGAGTTCGATGGCTTTGAGCGCGAGCAGATTAAGCTCTCGCACTTCGTGACGATGACCGAGTACGATCCGACGTTTGACGTCGAGGTCGCCTTCCCCAAGACGTTCCCCGAGAACGTCCTGGCCGACGTTATCGCCGCCAATGGCCTGAAGCAGCTGCACACCGCCGAGACCGAGAAGTACGCCCACGTGACGTTCTTCCTCAACGGCGGCATCGAGGAGCCCAAGGAGGGCGAGGAGCGCGTGCTCGTCGCTTCCCCCAAGGTCGCTACCTACGATCTGCAGCCCGAGATGAGCGCTCCCGAGGTTACCGAGAAGCTTGTTGCCGCTATCAACGAGGATCGCGCTGATTTCTACATCGTGAACTTCGCGAACTGCGACATGGTTGGTCACACCGGTGTCTTCGACGCCGCCGTTAAGGCCGTCGAGGCTGTTGACGATGCTTTGTCCAAGGTTGTCCCGGCGATTCTCGCCAAGGGTGGCTTTGCGCTGATTACCGCCGACCATGGCAACGCCGATCACATGTTTGACGTTGCTTCCGACGGTTCCAAGCATCCGTTTACGGCTCACACCACCAACCGCGTGCCGTTCATCATCGTTGATGATAAGGCCAAGCTCACCGGTATCGAGGACGGCCGTCTTTCGGATATCGCTCCGACCATGCTCACCATGGCTGGTATTGAGCCTTCCGCCGAGATGACGGGTCGCGTGCTCGCCACCGAGGCCTAATAGAAAACAAATACCGTTTTCTAGTAAGGGGGTTGTCCACAACCGGACGACCCCCTTTTTTGGTATTTCTGCCATTTCTACCCCGTCCCTAAATGGCAGGTGGGGGAGTGTTGAAGGTTGTGGTACAGTACTGGAGTTTGAGTTGTTCTATTAAGGAGCTTATCTATGGGTCCGTTCCAGATTCTTCTGTTTGTCGTTTGGGCTGTTTCTGCCGTGGCGCTGACGATTCTCGTTCTGATGCATTCCGGTAAGGGCACCGGCGTTTCGGATATGATCGCTAGCTCGCTGTATAACTCCAGCTCTGCCACGGGCGTCATGGAGCAGAACCTCGATCGCCTGACGGTAATTATGGCCGTCGTTTTTGCCGTGTGTGTCGTTCTGTGCATGTTCTTCTTCCCGCAGGGTATCGTCGGCTACTAAGCATCGGCGTATATACGTTTGTAAAGGGTCCCGCATGTGCGGGGCCCTTTTTGTTTACAGACTTGTAACAGAGTCAAAATATCCCCACATACTTCGCCCAACTAAAGAAATTCTCGACCGTTAACCGGAATTAGCCCCAAATCGTGCATAAAATGCGCTACTATATTGCAAAACGTTGGTCTGTTGTGCATAACCAGCCATAGCAGCGGGCGGCGTTTTGATGGTTCGGATCGGATTGTCTCGACATATGTCCGACTGAACATTTCTTTGTCCTATCTCATAAGGAGGATGGCATGGCTGATTCTATGTTCCACCAGCCCGTTATGGGTCGTCGCGCCTTTGTCGGCGGTACCCTTGCTGCGAGCTCCATGGCTTTTCTTGCCGCATGCGGCAAGAAGGGCGGCGACACTTCCGGTTCTGAGTCCGGTTCGACGCTGAACTTCTACATCAACAACCCGGTCTGCATCGACCCCTACAACGTCCAGGAGGATCAGGGCACTCAGGTCGAGTACCAGCTCTTCGACGCTCTGACGGAGTACGACCCCGAGAAGGGCGAGATCGTTCCGCTGGCTTGCGAGTCCTTTGAGGCTAACGACGACGCCACCGAGTTCACCTTCAAGATCAAGAAGGCTAAGTTCCACAACGGTGACGACGTTACCTCCAAGTCCTTCAAGCTCGGTTGGGAGCGTCTAGTCAACACCAAGTCGGCCATCGCCACCGAGTATGGTCCTTCCGAGGTCTCCTATCACCTTTCCATGGTTGAGGGCTATGACGATCTGCTTGCCGGCAACGCTACCGAGCTCAGCGGTGTTACCTGCCCCGACGATGAGACCCTCGTCGTCAAGCTGTCTTCCGCTTACGCCGACTTCCCCTTCGTCGCCTCTCACCCGGCTCTGTCCCCGGTTCCCGAGTGCGCCGAGTCCGATGTCAAGAGCTTCTACCTTGCCCCGGTCGGTAACGGCCCGTTCATGATGGACGGTAAGTGGGAGGATGGCCAGGAGATCAACCTCAAGAAGTTTGACGATTACTATGGCGACAAGGCCAAGATCGATGGCATCCACTTCCAGGTCATCAAGGACATGGAGACCGCTTACAAGGAGTTCCAGGCCGGTAACCTCGATGTCTGCGACGTTCCCGTTGCTCAGATCGACGCCGCCAAGAAGGACCGTGGCGAGTCCAAGGACGGCTACACCATGGGTGACGGCGAGCATATGCTGCTCGGTGCCGAGCCTTCCACGTACTATCTGACCTGCAACACCACGGCCGAGCCGTTCAATAACGCCGACCTGCGCAAGGGCATCTCCCTGGCCATCAACCGTGAGGCCATCTGCAAGACCATCTTCAAGGGTACCCGTACCCCCGCCGACGGTATTGTTCCTCCGGGAATCGCCGGCTACAAGGAGGGCGCATGGGAGTTCTGCGCCTATGACGTCGACAAGGCTAACGAGTACCTCGACAAAGTCGCTCCCGCTGGCGCTAACGGCGATCGTGGCATTAGCGTGACCCTTTCCTACAACCAGGACGGTGGTCACAAGGAGATCATGGAGTCCATCATCGGCGACCTCGCCAAGGTTGGCGTTACCGCTGTCTCCGATACCCCTGAGTGGTCTGCCCTGCTCGAGCAGTATCAGAACTTCAACTATCAGTTCGGCCGTCTGGGCTGGATCGCCGATTACCCGATCATGGACAACTTCCTGTACCCGCTGTTCCACTCCGACTCCCTCGGTGGCGACAACCGCTCCGGTTACAGCAACCCCGAGTTCGATGCCAAGGTCGACGAGGCCCGCACCACGGTTGATGACGAGGAGCGCATCGCCAAGATGCGGGAGGCCGACGCCATGGTCGCTGCCGACTGCCCGGTCATCCCGGTGATGTTCTACACGCACACCATCGCTGGCTCTGACCGCGTCAAGCATCTCTATGTTGATCCGCAGAAGCACGCCGATCTGGGTACCGCCGAGCTCGCCTAAGGGTTTTGCAGCTTCCGTGAGGGTCAAGTATTTACGTAGACCTCATGGGAAACATACAGTTCTCCCTAACCTGGGGTAAACTGGCTGATGGTAATTTTGGGATGCCGGTCTGGCGATCGGCATCCCATTTAGGTTAATCCCTAGATAGGGGAGTGGTATGGGTAAGTACATCGTTAAACGTGTGCTTCAGTTCATCCCGGTGTTTTTGGGCGTTACGCTGATTCTGTTCGCCCTCCAGAATATCGTGCCGGGAGATCCGATCAAGCTGATCGGTGGAGACAAGGCTCTGTCCCCCGAGGTGGAGCTTCAGCTTCGCGTTCGCTATCACCTGGTCCAGACGGACGAGGACGGCAACGCGATCCTTGACGAGAACGGCGACCCCGTTCAAACGTCGCTCGTGGACCGTTACTTGTATTACATGAACGGCCTGCTTCATGGCGATCTGGGCAATTCGTACCAGCGCAAGCTGCCGGTTACGGAAATCTTTGCCCAGAAGTATCCGTATACGGTCAAACTTGCCGCGTGCGCCATCGTGCTCGAGGCAATCATGGGTATCGGTGCGGGTATCATTTCGGCGGTTAAGCGTTATTCCTTCTGGGATATTTTGGTAACGCTCACCACGTCGATTCTCGTTGCCGTCCCAGCCTTCTGGCTCGGTATGTTGCTGCAGCTGTTCTTTGGCGTCATTCTCAAGGACGCCACGGGCGGTGCATTCTCCATGCCGATCTCGGGTGCCGGCGGTTCCAGCTCTCAGTATCAGGATTGGATGCACTATGTGCTTCCGACCATTACGCTGGCTTCGGTTTCGACCGCTTATGCCGCCCGCATTATGCGCTCGCAGCTGCTTGACGTCATGAACCAGGATTACATCCGTACGGCAAAGGCCAAGGGTCTCTCCAATCGCGCGATCATTATCAAGCATGCGCTTAAGAATGCACTCATCCCCGTCGTTACCTATATTGGTGTCGACTTCGGCGGCATGCTTTCGGGCGCCATCCTGACCGAGACGGTCTTTAACTGGCCCGGCATCGGCTTCGAGGTCTACCGCGCCATTAGCATGCGCGACTGGCCCATCGTTATGGGCGGCGTTACGCTCATTGTTGTCGTCGTTATGGTGATCAACCTGCTCGTCGACATTAGCTATGCATTCCTCGACCCGCGCATCCGCCTTGGCGGTCCGTCGGATAAGGCCTAAGGGAGGTACGTCTCATGCAGGAAACTGATTCTCAGTCTCAGGAGCAGGCTACCGCCACCAAGGCCGCATCTGCTCCCGCCAAGTCCCGCACGCTGTGGGGCGACGCTTTTAAGCGTCTTCGTAAGAACAAGCTCGCCGTTATCGGTGTCTGCTGGATCATCATCGTTGTTGTGGTCGCCCTGACCGCCGATCTGTGGGCTAAGCCCTGGCTCGGCTCTCCTACGGCTTCTGACTCGACGACCATGGCCGAGACTTCGCTGCTGGCTCCGTGTGCCGAGCACCCGTTTGGCACCGACTCTCTTGGTCGTGACATTCTCGTCCGTGTTATCTACGGTGCACGCGTTTCGCTTTCCGTCGGTATTATGGCCACCGCCATCTCCACGGTGATCGGTCTGGTCATGGGCGCCCTGGCCGGTTTCTATGGCGGCATCTGGGATACGATCATCATGCGCTGTGCGGACATCTTCCTGGCGTTCCCGTACGTGCTGTTCGTTGTTGCCATGATTGCCGTTATCGGTCGTGGTCTTCAGAATGTCTTTATCGCCATCGGCATTCTCGGCTGGCCTTCGATTGCGCGCGTCTTCCGATCCGCGATCCTGACGGTCAAAGAGAACGACTATGTTGACGCCGCTCGCGCTATGGGTGCATCCGATGCGCGTATCGTTATGCGCCATATCTTCCCGAACTCCGTTGCTTCTATCGTGGTCTATGCGACCATGAACATTGGTGGCGCTATTCTGACCGAGTCTGCCCTGTCCTTCCTCGGTATGGGCGTTATTCCGCCTACGCCTTCGTGGGGCTCTATGATTCAGGACGGTCAGCAGTATCTTCTGACTGCTCCCTGGATGATGATCATGCCCGGTCTGGCAATTCTCTCGACGGTGCTCGCCTTCACCCTGTTGGGTGACGGTCTGCGCGACGCCCTCGACGTCAAGATGAAGGACGCATAAGGATGAAGAAGAACAAGAACTATGTGGACCTGAAGGACCAGCCTGTTCCCGAGGGCCAGCATCTGCTCGAGGTCGATGACCTTAAGATGTATTTCCATACCGAGGATGGCGTCGTTCGCGCTGTCGACGGTGTCTCCTACACGCTCGATCGCGGCGAGACCTTGGGCGTCGTCGGTGAGTCCGGCTCCGGTAAGTCCGTGACCGCCATGACCATCATGGGCCTCATTTCGATGCCTCCGGGAAAGATCGAGGGCGGCGACGTTCGCTATCGCGGTCGTTCTATCCTCGAAATGACCGAGGAAGAGATGCAGCACATTCGCGGTAACGATATCGCGATGATCTTCCAGGATCCTATGACCTCCCTTAACCCGGTCTATAAGATCGGTAAGCAGGTGGGCGAGGGTCTTCGCTTGCACTGTGGCTATTCCAAGCAGGAGGCGCTCAAGCGTGCCACCGAGCTTTTGGACCTCGTTGGCATTCCCGAGCCCGAGAAGCGTGTCAACGAATACCCGCACCAGTTCTCCGGCGGTATGCGTCAGCGCGTCATGATCGCCATGGCCCTTGCCTGTGATCCCGATATTCTGATTGCCGACGAGCCCACGACTGCCTTGGACGTTACCATTCAGGCTCAGATTATTGAGCTTATGCAGGAGATGCAGGAGAAGAACGGCAACGCCATCATCATGATTACCCATGACCTGGGTGTTGTCGCCGATATGGCCGATAAGATCATGGTTATGTACGCCGGCCGTCCCGTCGAGTTCGGTACTGCTGAGGAAATCTTCTACGAGAGCCGCCATCCCTACACCTGGGGTCTTATCCGCTCCATCCCGGAGCAGGCTATCGATGAGAAGAAGCCGCTTACGCCGATTCACGGCAACCCGCCCTCGCTCATGAACCTGCCCGAGGGCTGCGTCTTCTCTCCTCGTTGCCCCTATGCGACGGACAAGTGCCGCAAGCAGCGCCCCGAGCGCGTTGTTACCGAGTCTGGTCATTACTCTGCGTGCCACTACTCCGGTGACCCCGAGTTCCTCAAGAACGCTCCTGAGACGTCCCGTACCCGCAAGGATTCCAAGAAGGGAGGCGAGGCGTAATGGCAGATACCAACGAGCGTACTCCGCTGCTTAAGGTCGAGCACCTCTCTAAGGAGTTCCCCGCTGAGTCCGGCATGTTCGCCAAGCGCTTCTCCAAGCGTGTCGTCTCTGCTGTGAATGACATTTCGTTCGAGATTTATCCGGGCGAGACCTTTGGCCTGGTCGGCGAGTCTGGCTGCGGTAAGTCCACCACGGGCCGCACCATCATGCGCCTGACCAAGCCGACGGCAGGCAAAGTGTTCTTCCAGGGCAAAGACGTTGCCGAGATGAGCAAGCACGAGATCAAGGATATGCGTCGCGAGATGCAGTTCATCTTCCAGGACCCCTATGCTTCGCTCAACCCTCGCATGACCATCGGCGAGATTGTTTCTGAGCCCATGACCATTCATGGCGTGGGTACCAAGGAAGAGCGTATCGAGCGCGTCCGCGAGCTTCTCGACGTTGTCGGTCTGAACCCCGAGCACATCAACCGCTATCCGCACGAGTTCTCGGGCGGTCAGCGTCAGCGTGTCGGCATCGCCCGCGCCTTCGCTTTGAAGCCCAAGCTGATCATCTGCGACGAGCCCGTTTCCGCTCTGGATGTTTCCATTCAGGCCCAGGTTCTGAACCTGCTCAAGGAACTTCAGGACAAGTTTGGTACGGCGTATCTGTTTATCGCCCACGACCTGTCCGTCGTGCAGCACATCTCCGATCGCGTTGCCGTTATGTATCTGGGCAAGATGGTCGAGGTTTCGGACTGGAAGACGCTCTATAGCGAGCCTCACCATCCGTACACGCAGTCGCTGCTGTCTGCTGTGCCGGTGCCCGATCCTGATATCCAGAAGACTCGTAAGCGCATCATCCTTGCCGGCGATCCGCCGTCACCGTTGGATCCGCCGACCGGTTGTCGTTTCCACACCCGCTGCCCGATCGCGCAGGACATCTGCTCCGAGAAGCTTCCTGAGTTTAAGGAAGTTGCCCCGGGCCACTGCTGCGCGTGTCACTTCGCCGAGCCGTTCCCGATCAAGGAATCGCACATCGACCTGTAGTCGGTTGTTCTCGTCCGGGCCCGCCCTGGTGTTACTTTTCAGAACGTCCTCGGACATGCAAGAAACCCCCGCTGCGCACTTCGTGCGGCGGGGGTTTCTTGCGTCCTGCGGAGTGTTCTGAAAAGTAACACCAGGGCGGGCCCTACGTTAACTCGGCAGGGGGAGTGCGATTCCCTGATCGCTCGCTTAATCTGATAGGGAATTGTGTGAGGCCGGAGCCTTGGCTCCGGCCTCCCCATATAAGGGCTCGGCAAAGCCGAGCCACCAAATTTGCATCAGCCCCCAGAACATGTTTGAGAACGGTGCCTGGAGTACGTGGACGTAGGGCCGGAACGGGGTCAGCTTCCCAACGCATTCCGCAGGGGGCGGTACATTTTGTAGCGCGAAGCGCGAATCAAAATGTACCGCATGCCCGAGGACGCGTTGGGAAGCTGACCCCGTTCCGGCCCGGACATACGGATCTACCTGCACATTTACAAATTCGTAAACTTTTTTGAAAAAAGTGCTTGCACAGTTCTCGAATCATAGGTTATTATCTTCTTCGTTGAACGCGCGGGTCCAACAAAACGAACTGCGAATCAACAACATAGCATGTCGGAGTGGCGGAATTGGCAGACGCGCTAGCTTGAGGTGCTAGTGACCGCTTTTTGGTCATGCGGGTTCAAGTCCCGCCTCCGACACCATCGCATTTGAGAAGCCTCTTCGGAGGCTTTTTTGTTACCGATAGACGGTGAGGTCCACGATGGAAACGCTTGAGCGCAACGAGTGGGCAGACGTTGCCCAACTGGTCGAGATCACGAGCGATGCTGTCATCATTTGTGAGCTCGACGGAACCATCCTGCATGTGAATAATCGTTTGCTCGATCTGATGTGCGAGGAGCGCGCTGACGTCATCAACGGTGATGTCAAGGACGTTCTGTACTCGTCTGCCTTTGAGCGCGCGACCGAACATCGTCTGCCGTTTGAGACCGATGGCTGCGAGAGCGAGCTGATGCTCAAGTTGAGCGACGGGTCCTTTATTCCCGTCTTGGTTCGCGCAGGTTCCGTTACGCCTCCGCGTATCTTTGGACGCCGCGCGCCGCGCGTCCTGGTGGCGCTTCACAGCATCGAAGAGCAGTATTCCCACGATCGTCAGCTCAAACGTGCGCTATCGGAGCTTAGGGTGGCGAATAAACGCCTTTCGGGTACCCTTTCGGTCATTATGAGTACCGTGGGCTCCAATGAGCTCCCCAGCTTGCTCGATACCGTTTTGAATCAGCTCGTCGGAACGCTCGATGCCTCTGGAGCTGCGATTTATTTTTCTGAGAGCGGCGGTTTTAAGCTCCGCGGTGTTTCCAAGGAGCTGCATGATAGCTACCTTCCCGAATTTATGCCGTACGGCGCGGGCATTCCGACCTACGTGCTTCGTGAGTCGCGTGCCTGTCGTCTGTCGATCCAGCAGGACCTTGAGGGCGACCGGGTTGCTTCGGGTATGTTCATTGATTTGGACAATCGTTCCAAACACTTGCTGCGCGTGCAGGATATGCCTCCGTATCGCAGTGAGATCTGTCTTCCCGTGTTTTACGGCACGCAGGTGCTCGGCGTGTTGGAGGTCGGTTGGAAACGTCCACAGGCGCCACTTGCCTATGACCTTAACGTGCTCGAGGTCATCTGCGATTACCTGTCTATTCAGATGGTCGGCATGGCGTCGAGCTTACGTTCGCGCCGCACGGCAGAACTTGGTCGTTCGCTCAACGTGCTGCGCGATGAGCTTTTTACCTATCTTGATGATCCCGTCGTCGCTTCGCGCGCGGTATCGTCGGAAATTTGCGCCGTGCTCAACTGTCATTTTTGCCCCGTGGAGTATGATGCGGGCCTCGAAACCTATGTCATCGATTTTGAGGGCGGCAGTCGCGTAGCGTTGCCGGGCGATCCGGAGTCGCTCTTCTTTTCTGTCACGACGCCGGCAGCGCGCCTGGGATCAGCTTCCGATGGGTTCGAGACGTCGGTGCTGGGCGGGACGAGCGCTGACGATCTCAAACACGTGCGCCTAACGCGCGTGGATGAATCCACGCCTATGGGTGCATGGCTGAGAGCCCACGGCCTGCCGTGTCAGGGACTGTATGTCGACTCCGGTATCGAGGCGGGGCGCTATCGCTCGGAGGCGGATGACAAGCGAAACAACGATGCGATCGTTCACGCTGATGTCGCAAAGGGGCCGACAACGCGCGCCTTGCTGCTCCGTGATGGCAGCCAGGAACCAATCGACGACCTTGAATACGACTACATGGTGCATTTGGCTCACGATTTTGAGCTGATCTATGAGGGTGAGTCTCAAAAGCGCGAGGAGCGTCATATCGCTCAGACGCTTCAAATCGGCATGAGAAATTCGCTTGGTGACGTTCCGGGAATCGCCGCCGATTCGGTGTACCTATCGGCAACGAATTCGGCGCTGGTCGGCGGTGACTTCTATACGCTTGTTCGTCTTCCCGATGATTGCGCCGTTATGATTTTGGGAGATGTGTCCGGCAAGGGAATCGAGGCGGCGTCGATGTCGGCGCTCGTCAAGACGGCGCTGACGGCCTATGCCTGGGAGGGTGCGGGGCCTGCCCGCATGGCTCGCTCGCTCAACAGCATGCTCATGGGCTTTTCGAGAGTCGAGACGTTTGTGACGGCGTTTATCGCCAAGATCGATCTTAAGGCGGGTCGCGCTACCTATTGCTCTGCGGGACATCCTCCCACTATGGTCATTCGGCCGTCGTCGACGCCGCTTGGTGGCGGCGAGACCTGCGGGGGAGAAGTGGAGCTCCTTGGGTGTCAATCGGGCGTGATCGGTGCCTTTGAGAGTATGGTGTACGAGACGGGCGTCTTTACGTTCGCTCCTGGTGACATGCTCTTTATGTATACCGACGGAACGATCGAAGCGCGCGATCGCTCTGGTGCTTTCTTTGGCGAGCAACGCCTTCGCGATCTTTTGCTCTCTGTTTCGGGTGAGGGCGTATCGGGAATCTGCGGTAAGGTCTTGAGCGAGCTTGACCGCTTTACCGAGTCGGCGCTGGACGATGATATCGCGTTGGTGTCCCTTGAGTTTTTACGGGGCCGATCATAGGCTGCGACGCTTGAGGGGCGAAACCTACGCGGTTGTAGATATGTGTGCATCGAGCGAGCTCTTTTGGGGAACCATGGTCGTATGAATGAGTGGAATGACATAGCGGTTTTGACGCCACCGGGTGATGTCGACATCGCCTCGGTGCCCGCGCTGCGCCGACGGTTGGATAATTTGATCGACCGGGGCGTGCGCCGCGTTGTCATCAATTGCCAGGCCGTGGGCTTTATCGACTCGACGGGTTTGGCGTTTTTGCTTACACGCGCCAGAGAGCTCATGAGGCGAGAGGGCCTGCTTTCGCTCGTTAACGCCTCCGATGAGGTCATTCGCTTTTTGGAGATTGCCCGACTTGTCGACATCCTCCATGTTGCGGGCTTCGCTCGGGAGTCGATTCCTGCCATTCCGGTGGGGGAATTGCCTCGCTGGAGCAAGAGTGTCGAGGTGCGCCAGGGTATCGAGAACCTTCCATACTATCGTCATCGTATTGCCGAGCTACTCGAATCGCTTCCCCTGAGGCGTGATGAGCGCTATGACGTCGCATTGGCATCGGGCGAGGCGCTGGGCAACGCGTATGACCATGCGGGCGGTGTTGGCTGTATCCTGACGGTTCAGGCCTACGGGGACCGTGTTGTGCTCGAGGTGCTTGATCGGGGCGCTGGCTATTCTATCGATGGGGCGAGCGAGCCGGTGGCATCCGAGGAACGCGGACGTGGTATCAAGCTTATGCGCATGCTCGTCGATAATGTGGAGGTTACCCGTCGCACGGATGGTGCCGGCACACGCGTTCGGATGGTGAAGCTGTTTAGCTCGGCATTGGAATCGTGCGCTTAGCGCCTTGGGTTGACATGATTTCCCTGCGTGAACTTGCTTTGAGCAACTTTTTTGAAAAAAGTACTTGCGTCTTTTGGATAACTCGCGTAAATTAATAACCCGCAAGCGGACATGGCTCAGTTGGTAGAGCACAACCTTGCCAAGGTTGGGGTCGCGGGTTCGAGCCCCGTTGTCCGCTCCATTGCATTTCCGGACCGTTCTTAACGGTCCTTTTTCGGCGAAGTGGCCAAGTGGTAAGGCAGAGGCCTGCAAAGCCTTTACCCCCGGTTCGAATCCGGGCTTCGCCTCCAGACAACATCCGGGCGCTCCGGCGCCCGTTTTGTTTTACATATGCGGACATGGCTCAGTTGGTAGAGCACAACCTTGCCAAGGTTGGGGTCGCGGGTTCGAGCCCCGTTGTCCGCTCCAAACGCAGCAGCCCGACTACCACGGTAGCCGGGCTTTTTCGTAACCATCGCATGGGCTCGAAACCGAGAGGGAGCGAGCGTTAAGCAAACGCGGAGCGTTTGTAGCGAGCTGGCGAGGTCGCCGGCAGGCGGCCGAAGTCGGTGCGGATCCGCGAAGCGGATACGCGGACGCCCCGTTGTCCGCTCCAACTATCTTACGCGGTTCTAACAAACCGCGTTTTTTGTTGACGCTGCGCGGGCTCCGGGTGCCCCATCTTGCCCCTCAATCGTCGGTCGCGTACATAAAGTACGCTTCCCTCCTCTTTCGCGGCAACCTGGGGCACCCGGAGCCCGCTCGCTGTTGTGGCCGGGGGAGTGTGCCATCAGTTCTTTTCGCCTGATTGGTCAATCCGTTCCAGAGGCTCGAACTATTTTCAAATTATTCGAAAATAGTTCTTGCATTCGGGGCGACTATCCCGTATATTAAATCCTCGCAGGCGGACATGGCTCAGTTGGTAGAGCACAACCTTGCCAAGGTTGGGGTCGCGGGTTCGAGCCCCGTTGTCCGCTCCATTTGGGCGTTTAGCTCAGGGGGAGAGCGCTTCCCTGACACGGAAGAGGTCAGAAGTTCAAATCTTCTAACGCCCACCAAATGTTCGCAGCTCAGAGGCTATGTCCTCTGGGCTGTTTTGTTTTTTGCCACCAAGCGCGCCGCCAAATAAGTCATCAAATATTGATCCAAGGTCCGTACGCGATGGTCTTCGCATCCCGTAGGGGTGCCGGCAGATTGCATGTGTCCTGGCCCATCATGACCGCAACATGTTGGTCAAGCATAATCTTTTGGATTCTTTTGGCGTGAGCGGCTTGGTTTTGGTGCTATTTGGCGGCGGCACGGTTGAGGGGGTTTCAAAACTGCTGTGCAGGTAGTTGGGTTGATAACGTTTTAGCAGTCTGCCAAGAGGCCTTCATTTATAATGCGTCTGCAAATTGACCAATTGCTTTGACCTGCTGAAACACTATATGTTGTGTTTGACCTAAAAAAAGAATACAGGATATAGATGCCTCTTTGTCGTATGATAGATGGCGGACAGAGAACGAGAACCTTATTCGCCCCATTATTTGGATGGATCTTTGAGCCCCTGGATTGGTTGCGAGGATTGTCCGCATGAGGGCCTATGGTTATCGAGAACACAGATTGCGCAACGGCGCCGCAAGACAGGGTCAAACCCTGCCGGGCATCGTTTGGCTCTGAAGCGCAATGAGGCTACGATGCGAAAGAGGCAAGAGGATGAAGATCATCAAGCGCAGCGGCACCGAGGTTACCTTTGACATCGATAAGATCGTCAATGCGATCCGCGCCGCAAACTTGGAGGTCGAGGAAGGCTCTCGCCTTACCGACCGCCAGGTGATCTATGCGGCACAAAACGTCGCCGAGGCATGTGAGAAGGCCGGCCACACCGTATCGGTCGAGGAGATCCAGGATCTGGTCGAGGACGAGATTATGCGTCTCGACTGCTACGAGGTCGCCCGCCACTACATCATCTACCGCTATGTTCAGAGCCTGAAGCGCCAAAAGAACACGACCGATGACAAGATCCTGTCGCTGATTGAGTGCAATAACGAAGAGGTCAAGCAGGAGAACTCCAACAAGAACCCGACCGTCAACTCCGTTCAGCGCGACTACATGGCCGGCGAGATCTCCAAGGACCTGACGCAACGCGTGCTGCTGCCCCAGGAGATCGTGGATGCCCACAACGAGGGCCTGATTCACTTCCACGATTCGGACTACTTCGCCCAGCATATGCATAACTGTGACCTGGTGAACCTGGAGGATATGCTCCAGAACGGCACCGTTATCTCGGGCACGCTGATCGAGAAGCCGCACAGCTTCTCGACTGCTTGCAATATCGCGACGCAGATTATCGCCCAGGTCGCCTCTTCCCAGTACGGCGGTCAGTCGATTTCGCTGACCCACCTGGCTCCGTTTGTCGAGGTAAGCCGTCAGAAGATTCGCGGCGAGGTTGCCCGCGAGCTCGAGGAGCTTGGCGTCTCTGCGTCTGCCGAGAAGGTCCGTGAGGTCGTTGAGGACCGTCTGCGTGACGAGATCCGTCGCGGCGTCCAGACGATTCAGTATCAGGTCGTGACCCTTATGACCACGAATGGCCAGGCGCCGTTCGTGACGGTCTTTATGTATCTTAACGAGGCTCGTACGCCTCAGGAGAAGCACGACCTTGCCATGATCGTGGAGGAGACGCTTCGCCAGCGCTACGAGGGCGTTAAGAACGAGGCTGGCGTGTGGATTACCCCGGCATTCCCCAAGCTTATCTATGTGCTCGAGGACGATAACGTTCACGAGAATTCCCCGTACTTCTACCTGACCCAGCTGGCTGCCAAGTGCACCGCCAAGCGCATGGTGCCCGACTACATCTCTGAGAAGAAGATGCGTGAGCTCAAGCTGTCTAAGGGTGAGACCGCCGGCAATGGCGATTGCTACACCTGCATGGGTTGCCGCAGCTTCCTGACGCCCGACCGTTCGGGCAACGGCTTTAACAATGTTGCCAACGCGCTGAACTATGACCCGACCAAACCTAAGTACTATGGCCGCTTTAACCAGGGTGTTGTGACCATCAACCTGCCTGATGTCGCACTGAGCTCGCATCAGGACATGGACAAGTTCTGGAAGATCTTCGACGAGCGCCTTGAGCTGTGCCATCGTGCCCTGCTGTGCCGTCATGAGCGCCTGATGGGTACGCTTTCGGATGCCGCACCGATTCTGTGGCAGTACGGCGCCCTGGCGCGCCTTAAGAAGGGCGAGACGATCGACAAACTGCTCGTGGGCGGCTATTCCACCATCAGCTTGGGGTATGCCGGTCTGTATGAGTGCGTCAAGTACATGACGGGCCACAGCCACACCGAGAAGGAAGGCACGCCCTTTGCCATGGCCGTCATGCAGCACATGAACGACAAATGCGCCGAGTGGAAGGCCGAAAGCGATATCGACTTCTCGCTGTACGGCACCCCGCTTGAGTCGACGACCTACAAGTTCGCCAAGTGCCTGCAGCGTCGTTTTGGCATTATTCCGGGTGTGACGGACAAGGGCTACATTACCAACAGCTACCACGTCCATGTGTCCGAGGAGATTGATGCTTTCGATAAGCTCAAGTTTGAGGGCATGTTCCAGCAGCTTTCGCCGGGCGGTGCTATCTCCTATGTCGAGGTTCCCAACATGCAGGACAACCTTAAGGCTGTCATTCGCGTGATGCAGTACATCTACGACAACATCATGTACGCCGAGCTCAACACCAAGAGTGACTACTGCCAGGTGTGCGGCTACGATGGCGAGATTAAGATTGTCGAGGATGACGGCAAGCTGGTGTGGGAGTGCCCCAACTGCGGCAACCGCGATCAGGAGAAGATGAACGTCGCCCGTCGTACGTGCGGCTACATCGGTACTCAATTCTGGAACCAGGGTCGAACCGAGGAGATCCGCGACCGCGTGCTGCATCTCTAGTACCGCTTCGGGGCTGAACCGAGAGGGCCGCTTGGACATTTGCTCGCTATTTCGGACAGTCCTGCGCAAGACGAAGGCCACATTAAGTGGCCTTCTTTGCGTGCGGAACCCATATCGAGCAAAAGCCCAAGCGGCCCCCTCGGTTCAGCCAAGTTGACGTAGCTGAGATGCAGTATGCGGTCTGCTCACTCCTCGAAGTTCTTAGCGGAAATAATTCGAGCTGCAGCTGCGATTTGCTTGCGATAGCGGTTGAGCTGCAACAAAGTTTTTATTAGACCTCGAACCCTATACTCGATGTTCGCTTCGTTCACCGAGTATCGCTCGCGAGGGGTCTGGAGCATATCGTCCCGCCCGCAGTTTCGCAGGCCGAAGGCCGAGAATGTTTGAGGACGGGATGATATGCTCCAGACCCCCAGGAAGGTTACTTATGAACTACGCGAACATTAAGTATTTCGACATTGCTGATGGGGAAGGTGTTCGTACTTCTCTGTTTGTGAGCGGGTGCCGTCGTGGGTGCAAGAACTGCTTTAACTCTGTCGCGTGGGACTTTGCTGCGGGCAAGCCGTTCGATCGTGCCGTCGAGGACAAAATCATCGAGAGTCTCGATCATCCCTTTATTGATGGCCTGACGATTCTGGGCGGGGAGCCCATGGAACCCGAGAACCAGGCGGGGCTCGTTGATTTCATTGAGCGTGTTCGCGCGGCCTATCCAGTGGGGTCGGGGAAGACTATTTGGTGCTTTACTGGCGACGTACTCGAGGAGCTTATGCCGAGCGGCCGTCATCATACCGAAGTGACGGACCGTATCCTTGCCTGCCTCGATATGTTGGTGGACGGCCCGTTCGTTCAAGACCTGTATGATATCTCCTTGCGTTTTAGGGGTTCGAGTAATCAGCGGGTGATCGACATGAACGCCACGCGCGCTCGTGCCGCGCGCGAGGGCGTTGCGCTTTGCGACGCTGTGGAGCTTTGGCGAGACGATCCGGTCTATTCGACCCATACTATGTAGCTTGTGGCCGATGCCGGAGGGCGTGGTACCATAGCGCGAACGCAAAATCGGAAGAGTGAGGCCTAGATGGTCGATCAGGAAAAAGTTGAGACCGCCATAAAGCTGTTGCTTGAGGGCATAGGCGAGGACCCAACTCGTGAGGGCCTGCTGGAGACGCCGGCACGCGTCGCCCGTATGTATGGCGAGATTGCCGGCGGCATGGACCAGAGCGCTGAGGAGCACCTGTCCAAAACTTTTGCCGTCGCTTCGAATGATTTAGTTATCGAGCGCGACATCACGTTTTACTCGCTGTGCGAGCACCATCTGCTGCCGTTTTATGGCAAGGCTGCGATCGGCTATATCCCTAACGGCCGCGTGGCGGGTCTGTCTAAGCTTGCTCGCACGGTTGAGGTCTATGCCCGTCGTCTGCAGCTGCAGGAGCAGCTGTGTACACAGGTTGCCGATGCCCTCATGGAATATCTTGCCCCCCAAGGGGCAATCGTGCTGATGGAAGCCGAGCATATGTGCATGACCATGCGCGGCGTGCAAAAGCCCGGTACCAAGACCGTAACGCTTGCTCGTCGCGGTGTCTTTGAGACCGATCCGTCGCTCGAGGAGCGATTCTTTAGGATGCTGGGCCGCTAACCATGAGAGTCGTCAACGACTTTGCATCGAAGACCGATGAAGGAACGTCGCGTCGCGGCTTTATGGCTTCGGGCCTGGCTCCCTTTGGTGCCATGCCTCGCATTGATTACATCTGTGCCAACGGACTGTTCCGGCGGCATCTGGGAAACATTGCGCAGTTGGAATCGGGGCGCATCTTTTGCCGCCACGGTATCGACCATCTGCTGGATGTCGCCCGTATTATGTGGATCAAGAATCTCGAGGAAGAGCTCAAATTTGACCGCGAGGTCATCTATGCCACGGCACTTCTTCACGATATCGGCAAAGATGAACAGTATGAATCGGGTATATCCCATGATGTTGCAAGCGAACGCGTCGCTGATGCGATTCTCGGCGGCATGCCCGAAGACGTGGCGTTTGAGCCGGCAGATGCCGCAGCCATTAAGACGGCCATCCTGGGCCATCGAAAGCTGCGTGTGAACAGCCAGCCGCTTGAGCGTCTGCTCTATGCAGCCGACAAAGCGTCGCGCGCCTGCTTTGCATGCCCCGCGCGCAATGCCTGCAACTGGAGCGATGATAAAAAGAACCTGTCGATTCGCGTGTAGTCGGTATGCGCGGTCGGGGTTCTGAACGAAGGAGACGATCGCGATGACTAACAAAAAGCTGCCCGAGAATGCAACCAAGACCGAGGGTGCCGAGCTCGCCCGTCGTGGCAGGGGCGAGATTTCCGCCGCAACGGCGGTGCCTCACGTGAGCTATGACGATCTGCGCCATGCCGACCGCATTACTATCGACGGTCTCGAGGTCTTTGCCAACCACGGCGTGTATCCCGAGGAGAACGCCCTGGGGCAGAAGTTTGTCGTGTCCTTGGTGCTCTATGTCGACCTGCGCGCGGCGGGGGGAGCACGACAACCTGGATGCCTCGATTGATTACGGCTCGGTGTGCCACGATGTCGACGGCTATCTGCGCGAGCACACGTTTAAGCTCATCGAGGCTGCAGCCGAGGGCGTGGCCCAGATGCTGCTACGTCGTTACCCCTTGCTGCTTGGCGTGCGTGTTAAGCTCGATAAGCCTTGGGCGCCCGTCGGTCTTCCCCTGGCAAGCTGCGGCGTCGAGATCGAGCGCGTGCGCTAGCCGACGCTAGAGCTCGTTGGCGGGCGGTTTTTTGAGCCGCTGCGACAGGGCTCTATTGTTGGGGCAGTACGTGTCGAGCAGGGCGTGGAACCGCTGATTGTGGCTTGGCTCGAGCAAGTGGACGAGCTCGTGGGCGACAACCATGTCGAGGCATTCGACGGGGTAGGTGGCAAGCTCGCGTGCGATGCGAATGGCGCCGGTTTTGGGCGTGCACGAGCCCCAGCGCGTTTTCATGCTGCGTACGGAAACGCGGGAAACGGCGACACCCATTGCGATTTCGTATGCGTGCACAATATCGCGTAGCGCCGATGTGACCTCGGACGTATAGAGCTGGTCGATATGGACTTGGAGCTCGTCGGACGTTAGGCCGTCGAGGATTGCGCGCCGCTTGGCCTGTGGGCCTCCGTTCGATTCGTCGGTACCCATAAAACTTGCGAAGGTGGCCTGTTTGGGTCGCGGTGCGGGTGATGCAAAGTTGTGATCGAGTGCGTCCTGTACCGTGATGGGCTTGCCCCAAAGCGCAATGATCGAGAGGGGACTGAGCGGTTCTCGCGCCGTCGCCTGACGTTGCTTGCGCTGGGCAAGTCGGCTGATAATCCAGCCGTTATTGCGCTTTACAAACGCTTCGATACGCTCGCGGCTGGCGTCGAGCGGTGCGCTGGCGTGGACCTCACCGCTCGATGTGACGCGCAGGTTGAAGTTCTTGACGCGCTTTTTGGTAACGACGACGGGGATAGGCGTCCCATCCGGTCGGGGTAGGAAAATCGTAAATTGCTGCGTCAAAAGTTATCCTTTGGATTGGGGACGGGCCGGCATGTCGATCGCTCGGCATACCGGCCCGCTCAAGGGATGTGAAATTAATAACGCTCGAAGAAGGCAAGGGCGTTGTCGCTGCAGAGCTTTTGCATCACGGTCTTGCCAAAGTGCTTGGAAAGCATGTTCTGGAACTCGGGCATCTTGCTGGCATCGGAGAGGAAGTCGGGTACCTTGGCGCCGTCCCAGTCGCCGCCGAGCGCGATGACATCTTCGCCGCCCAGGTCGAGCCAGTGTTCGATATGGGCTGCCAGCTGGTCGAAGGTGACATCTGCGGCGGTCTCGTCGGTTGCTTCGTTGGAGAGGAACTCGCTGCAGTAGTTGAGGCCGACGATGCCGCCCATGTCGCGAATGGTACGGAACTGTTCGTCGGTGAGGTTGCGCTTGACGCCGCAAACCGCACGGGAGTTTGAGTGGCTGGCGACGAAGGGGCGCGTGGCGTGGGCGACAACCTCGTCAAAGCACTCATCGTTGAGGTGGGAGACGTCGAGTATCATGCCGGCGTGCTCCATCTGCGTAAGTGCCTCGATGCCGGCGGCGGTGAGGCCGGCGTGGGTGTCGTGGCCGCTCGCGAGCGGTCCCTGCGCGTTCCAGCTGAGCGATGACATGAGTACGCCCAGGCTCTTGAGCGCCTCGATCAGCGCGGGGTCCTCGGCAAAGAACGTGGCGTTTTCGATGGTGTGGATGCAGGCGACCTTGCCGTCTTTGAGTGCAGGGCGAATGTCAGCGGCGCTGCGTACGTTGACCATGCGGTCGTGGTTGAGCATTACCTGGCCGCTCATGTGCGCCATGATCTGTGCTTGGAAGCGTGCGGCGTGGGCGGTGGGAATCTCGTCGGGGACAAACGTGGCGAAGCACTGTGCCCACGGCGTGTTGCCGATCTTTGCGAGCGAGATGGCGCAGGCGTTGCCCTCGATGAGGTCGAAATCTTGCGGATGCGTTTCGTCGCCGGGGAAATAACCGTCGGTGCCGGCGGTAAAGCGCAGGTCGAGATCGAGCGTGGCCCAGCCGATGCGGTCGGCGGTGTCGCAGTGCAAGTCAAATACGGGATATGCCATGGTTCCTCCGGTTGCAGCGTTTCTTTGCAAACTGTCTTTGAATTGTATGACTAGGGTATAGTTAGCGCCATATGTTCATGGCGGCCCGCGTTGTGCGCCGCCCTTATTACGGAGGTTACCATGTCCAACAAGGGCAAGAAGGTCAAGACCCATTATCGCGGCACGCTCGACGACGGCACGCAGTTCGATAGCTCCTACGATCGCGGTGAGCCGCTGGAGTTCACCTGCGGTGCCGGTCAGATGATCAAAGGCTTCGATGCCGCCGTTATCGATATGCAGGTGGGCGAGAAGAAGTCCGTACACATTCCTGCGGCCGATGCCTACGGTGAGCACAATCCCGAGATGGTTATCACCTTCCCGGCCGAGCAGGTTCCCAATATCGAGCAGATCGAGAAGGGCATGAAGCTCTTCCTGTCCACGCCGAGCGGCATGCCCGTCCCCGCCGTGGTCATCGATGTGACGCCCGAGGCTGTGACGCTCGACGCCAACCACGAGCTCGCCGGCAAGGACCTCAACTTTGATATCGAGCTCGTCGAGGTCGAGGACTAGTTGATGTCCGTGGACCTGGTAGCTACGGAGCGCTTGGGAAATCTCAACGACCCGTCCTATGAACTCCTGCTTCGTCGGGAGCTGGGTGGCGTCTTTGAGGTTGACGAGCTGCTACTCGATTGGGACCAGGCTGATGCGCGCCTGTTTGTGGGCGTGACGGAGCTGGGGCGCACGGTGAATGCTCGGCTGGATGCCACTGATGGCGAGCGTCTTGCCGACGGTGACGTGCTCGCTGTCGACCGCACGGGCACGGTGCCCGTAGCGGTTGTCGTGCGCCTGCGCAGCGCCGAGGTTTATTTGGTCGAAGTCGACCGCATGGATCCGATTGCGCTCGCGCATGCGTGCTGGGAAATCGGCAACATGCATGCGCCGCTCTTCCGGGGCGACTCGGACGAGCATACCGTGCGCATGTATACGCCGGTGCGGCCTGTTTTGGGCCGCATGCTCCGGGATGTCGAGGGTGTTCGGCTCTCGGTGGCCACACGCGAGCTCGATGCCAGTCGACGCTTTGCATCGAGCGCGGCGGATGTTGTTGTGAGTATGGCTCCAGACTTTACGATCGTAAAGAAGGCGCGCGGCTAACGTGCGTATGCGTAAGACGGACTTTGAGAGGCAACTATTCAAAGTCCGTCTTACTTTTGATGGGGTGCTTTGGGGGAAGCATATGGGTCTTGAGGGAATCAAACTGATCGCCTGCGATTTGGATGGCACGTTGCTGCATCCGGGGGAGCGCGAGCCGCGTCCTGAGGCATTTGAGCTCATCGACGAGCTGCATCGTCGCGGCATTGTGTTTATGCCGGCGAGTGGCCGTCAATATGCGAGCTTGCGCTACCTGCTTGCCCCGGTGGCCGATGAGCTCGCCTATGTATGCGAAAACGGAGCCCTGGTGATGAGCGAGGGGCGTGCCGTTGTCAAACGTTCCATGGAACGTAGCCTTGCTATGGATATCGCGAATGCCGTGGTCGCCTACCCCCATGCCGACGTAACCCTTTCCTGCGAGGGGCACCTCTACACCATAAGCGGTAACGATGCGTTCATCGACCATTTGCGTTACGAGGTCCACTGCGATGTGGCGGTGGTCGACCGTCCCGAGGACATTGACGAGGATGTCATTAAGATTGCGTTTCAAACGCCCGAGACAGAGCAGCCGGCGGCGTTGGAGTATTTTGCGCGTCGCTTTAGCGACCGGGTCGATGTGATGACGTCGGGAACCGAATGGACCGACTTTATCGGCTTTGATTCGGGCAAGGGGTCCGCGCTTGCCGATTATGGTCGCGCACTGGGGATCTCACCTAACGAAATGATGGCGTTTGGCGATAACGAAAACGATCGCGACATGCTCAACGTGGTGGGCCATCCCTATCTGATGGAGAGCTGCAATCCCAGCATGCGCGGTGTCAATGACCGTGTCCGCTACGTGCGCACGGTCGAAGAAGAGCTGCGTCGTCTACTTGCTGAGTAGGCATGTCCCAAAATCTACCTACAGTTGGGGCAGAGGCCCTCGAAGATGGTGTAGTGCGAGGTGACGTTCCAGCCGATTTGCTCGGACGCCTTGGCGTCGAGCTGGGCATCGAAGGGGAGCGGTACGTCGATGACGCGGCTGCACGAGGTGCAGATGATATGCGCATGCGGCTCGATCGTGCGATCGAAGCGGCTGCCGCCCGGCGTCTTGATGGAGAGGATCTCGCCGGCGTCGGCTAAGAGATTGAGATTGCGGTAGACCGTACCGCGGCTGATTTTGTCATCCTGCGCGCGCACGGCGTTGTAGATCTCATCGGCGGTGGGGTGGTTATAGCTTTGGCGCACGGCGTCAAGAACCAGCTTCCGCTGCTTGGTGTTTCTTCTTTGCACCGCCATGCGCCTCGCTTCTTTTCTATCAACGGTCGTAGGTAAATGATACCGTATTTAGCACACAATACTAATAACGAGGACTGAAACCGTCTTCATTGGTAAGTGGGGCTCGGGCCTGGGCGTCTGCGAGGCGAAAACGCGTTCCCATGCGCTCGTAGGAGGCATGAAGCGCCTCGAGATGAGATAGGATGTTTGCCGGAGCCCCCTGTATCTCCATCTCGACGGAGCCGTCTTCCATGTTACGCACCCAGCCGGTGAGTGCGCGTGCCTGCGCGAGGTTGGTGTTGGTAAAGCGAAAACCAACGCCTTGGACTTGCCCCGTCCAGTGCAGGAAGTAGCGCAGGGGAGTGTCTTGAGTGGCCTCGTCGCTTGCGAGCACAGTAAGCCTGCGGCGCAGCTCGAGCTCGATGTTTGATGGTTTTTGAGGCTCTCGACTGCCACCGGTGACGCTGGAGAAGAACGTATCGAAGAGGCCCATCGCTAGGCCTGCTTGACTGAATCGGCGGGGAAGGTAATGCCGGCCTGCTGACGTACGGCATCCATGATGCGCAGCGAGACGAGCGTGACATCGCGGTAGTGGCCGAGCTCGTGGCGTCCCGCCGGGGTCTCCCAGATCTCTTCCTTAACGTTATCGATGCCGCCGATGGCGGTGATAAAGTCTGCGAGTTCGTATTCCATAGTGTTGCTCGATTTGGGCAGGTCGAGCGCGCGGCCGTTGTCTCCCTGTTCGCGCGGCGCCTCGGTCGCCGAGCCGCGTACGACGTCGCCGCGATAGTCGATGCGGACGTTGCGGGGCGTGGACAGATGGTCGATCTTGATAGTGCCACGCTCGCCTTCGATCTGCGAGGGCAGCAGGTCATTCGTAATTTTGGAGTGCGCGAGCTCGACGGAGATCCGGCCACCGCCGTAGCTGGCGAGGATGGAACCGCAGCCGTCGATGGGGCCGTGCGTGAGCTCTTGCGTTGAGGGGTCGAGCAGCGTGGTCATGCTGGTGAGACCAGAGGGCATGCCGAAAATCTCGACCATGGGCTCGACGGTGTAGACGCCAATGTCCATGAGGGAACCCGATGCCATATTGCAGTCGAAGATATTGGTGGCGCGCCCCGCGAGAACCTCGTTGTAGCGCGAAGAATACTTGCCAAAGCGCAGTGAGGCGCGGCGAATGGGCGCGATCTCGTCCAGGGCGTCCTCGACGGCGTGGAAAGCGGGGTCATGGAGGGGACGCATGGCCTCGAGGGCCACGACGCCTGCTGCCTCGGCAGCACGGAAGACCTCGAACGCTTGGGCCTCGGTAGCGCAGAAGGGCTTTTCGACGATAACGTGCTTGCCACCGGCGATACAGGCGAGCGCCTGCTCGTAGTGGAGCGCATTGGGGCTGCCGATGTAGACGGCGTCGACGTCGTCGGCGGACGCAAGCTCGTCAAGCGCGGTGAAGTTACGCTCGCCGCCGTGCTCGGCGGTAAAGGCAGCACCGCGATTGGCATCGCGTGAAAGCGTGCCCACAAACACGGCTTGGTCGTTGGCGTTGACGACTTGGATAAAGTCGTCGGTGATCATGGATGTGCCGATGGTCGCTATACGCAGCATACGTCTCCCTTGCGTTGTTTGGTCTACAGGATGAGTGTAGCGCGTGGAGATATAAAGCTGCGCGAAAACGCTATTACAGGTCGCTCTCGTTAAAGCCGGCGTCGATATCGAGGTCGCTGCCGTCGGCCGCCGTGGTGGCGAGCTCATCGCAGCGCTCGTTGAGCTCGTGGCCGGCGTGACCCTTAACCCAGATGAACTCCACCTTATGCTTGCTCTTTGCGGCAAGCAGACGCTCCCACAGGTCGCGGTTCTTGACGGGCTGCTTGTTGGCAGTTTTCCACCCGCGCTTTTTCCAGCCGTCGATCCAGTGCTTGTTAAAGGCGTTGACGACGTACTGCGAATCGGAATGGACTTCGACCTCGCAGGGGCGGTTGAGTGCCTCGAGCGCCACGATAACGGCCATGAGCTCCATGCGGTTGTTGGTGGTCTTGGCGTAGCCGCGCGAAAGCTCGGAGGTAAAGGTCTTGCCGGCGGGGTTGGTGTATTTGAGCACGGCGCCGTAGCCGCCGCGTCCCGGATTTGATCGGGCCGAGCCGTCGGTATAGATGATGACCTTCACGGGCTTCCTTTCGTTGAGTGTGTTTCATGTGAGTGACCATTGTAGCGCCATGCCCGCCGGGGGCTAGCTATCTACGATTTCTACCCCGTCTTCCGACAGTTAGTTGGCATGGATGATGCGGTTGAGCTCGTCGAGGTATTGTTGCAAGAGGGGAGAGGGCTTGCGCTCGTCGTGCATGATATAGCCTACGTGCATCGTTGGGGCGTCTGCTAGCGGGATCGATGCCATACCCCATTGCATTTCATTGGAGAGGACACCGGTCGATAGGGTGTAACCGTTCGACGTGATAAGTAAGTTAGTGAGCGTCCCGCGGTCCGAGATTCGTATGTTGCGGTCGCAGGGGATATAACTAAAAGGTTCCTCGGCGTAATAGAAGGAGTTTGAGGTTCCCTGCTCAAAGCTGTAGCGCGTATAGGGTGTGAGGTCGGCAAGGGACAGCTGGGGGCGGCGTGCGAGCGGGTGGCGCTCGCTAACGAAGACGTGGACCGTCGCGTCGAAGAGGGGATGGAAGCTTGCGCGGGCATCGGCGAAGGCCTTCTGCAAGACACGGGTATTAAAGTCGTCCAGATAGAGGATGCCGATATCGCTGCGAAATGCGCGGACGTCGTCGATGATCTGCGAGGTGGTGGTCTCGCGCATGATGAACTCGAACTTACTGTCGCGGCAGCGCTCGACGACGTTGACAAAGGCCTCGACCGAAAAAGCGTAGTGCTGGGCCGAGATGGCAAGGCGCGCCTGGGGTGTGCCGCCGTCCTCGTAGCGGGCCTCGAGCATATCTGCCTGCTCCACGACTTGGCGCGCATAGCCTAAGAGCTCGGTACCGTCGTTGGTGAGCGTGACGCCGCGGCTGGAGCGCGTAAAGATTTCCAGATGGAGCTCCTGCTCGAGGCTTTTGACGGCGTTTGAGATGTTGGACTGAGCGGTATAGAGTCGCTGAGCTGCGGCGTTGATTGAGCCGGACTCTGCCACGGCAATCAGAAAACGAAGCTGCTGAAGGGTCATCGGCGCCCATCCTTTCGATAGCTATCTATATAACAGATAACAAGTTAGCGCTTTTAAGTGATTGACCGAGGGAGACAATGCCCGTACTATTCAAAACACACAAAGGCGGTAGGTAATTAAGCCGACCACGGAACCGGGACGCGAAAGGAGGCCCGCATATGAATTGCTTACCAAGACGAATGCCGGGCTCCTGTTTGCGCCCGTCGGCGTGATCAGGAGACAGCGACTTATTTCTCTCTTTTGTATTTACTTTCGTTCGATCAAGGAGATCATCATGAGCCAGTTCATCAACAACCCCGAGCATACCTTTGGTTTCGACACCCTGCAGCTTCACGTTGGCCAGGAGAGCGCCGATCCCGCATCCGATTCCCGTGCCGTGCCTATCTACCAGACAACGAGCTATGTGTTCCGAAACTCCCAGCACGCCGCCGACCGCTTTGGTCTTGCCGACGCCGGTAACATCTACGGCCGTCTGACCAACTCCACCCAGGGCGTCTTTGAGGACCGCATCGCTGCGCTCGAGGGCGGCGTTGCTGGCCTCGCCGTCGCCTCTGGCGCCGCCGCCATCACCTATACCCTGCAGGCCCTCGCCCAGGCCGGTGACCACGTGGTCGCCCAGAAGACCATCTACGGCGGTTCCTACAACCTGCTGGAGCACACGCTCTCCCAGTTTGGTGTCGAGACCACCTTCGTCGATGCCCACAACCTGGACGAGGTCGAGGGCGCCATCAAGGACAACACCACGGTCATTTACCTCGAGACGCTCGGTAACCCCAACTCCGACATTCCCAACATCGACGCTATCTCCGAGGTCGCCAAGAAGCATGGCCTTCCGGTTGTTGTCGATAACACCTTCGGCACCCCGTATCTGTTCCGTCCGCTGGAGCATGGCGCCAATATCGTCGTCCACTCCGCGACCAAGTTCATTGGCGGTCACGGAACCTCGCTGGGCGGCGTGATTGTCGATGGCGGCAACTTTGACTGGAAGGCGAGCGGCAAGTATGCGCAGATCGCCGAGCCCAATCCCTCCTACCATGGCGTCTCGTTTGCCGAGGCTGCCGGCCCTGCCGCCTTCGCGACCTATGTCCGCGCCATCCTGCTGCGTGACGAGGGCGCTTGCATTAGCCCGTTTAACGCCTGGATCCTGCTCCAGGGCACCGAGACCCTGTCGCTGCGCGTCGACCGCCATGTCGAGAACACCAAGAAGGTCGTTGAGTTCCTGGCTTGTGACAGCCACGTCGCCAAGGTGAACCACCCGAGCCTGCCTGAGCACCCCGATCACGAGCTCTACAAGCAGTATTTCCCCAACGGTGGTGCCTCGATCTTCACCTTCGAGATTAAGGGCGGCCAGGAGGCTGCCTGGAAGTTCATCGACCACTTGCAGGTGTTCTCGCTGCTCGCCAACGTGGCCGACGTCAAGTCGCTCGTCGTGCACCCGGCTACGACTACGCACTCCCAGCTCTCTGCCGAGGAGCTCGCCGAGCAGAACATCACGCCCTCCACGATCCGTCTTTCCATCGGTACCGAGAACGCTGAGGACATCATTTGGGACCTGAAGCAGGCCTTTGCCGCACTGGACGAGTAGGGCGACTTGTGCAAGGACCCCTTGCGACTCGATAGGTATAACTGCATAAAATGCCTGCTCAAGGCGCCTGCGCAAGCAATGGTTGCGCAGGCGCCTTTTTTGCATAGGGAGGGCGCTATTACAGGGTTTTTGACATGCTTTATGCAATCGAGATGTGGAAAACTCCTGTTGAGAGGATGTGAGTTTTACGCAAATGACGTGCACCTTTTGAGAAAAACCGCAGGTCACGATTTGCTCGGGGTACTATGCAGCGCGATCGAATCACACGCAGCTCAAACGCAGCAAAAACGCACTACGGAGGTTTCCAGCTACATGAGGATTGATTCGCGAAAACCGAAAGCCGCCGCCCTTTCCGCCGCTCTGACCGTGGCACTTTTGGCGGGCGCCGGCGCAACCGATGCCCACGCGGCAACACTGTCCGACACGGTCGGATCCACGCCGTCCGAGGCGACGCTGATGCAGCCCGTCGACTATCGCGGCGACGGCTTTGGCTCCATGCAGGAGTGGAATGCCTCTATGGGGGCCAAGCGCGATTCTCTGGAGGTCCGCGCCCAGATCATCATGAACATGTACGGTGACTATGCCACCGATGACGAGCGCGCTGTGCTGCAAGGTTGTATCGATGGTGCGGGCAGTCTTTTGACGATGGAGGAGGTCGACGCGAAGTCGGCCGAGCTCGACGAGCTGCGCACGACGCTCGAGGATGCTAAGCGCGAGGCGCTCGAGGCTGCGGCCGCCGAAGCCGAGGCCGCTGAGGCCGTTCAGGCTTTGTATTACAACGCCGGCTCCGGCTCGTCTTACGCGTCTGCTGCGTATTACGCGAACGGCTCGGGCCTGACGCGCTCGAGCGGCGTCAATAACTATAACGGTCGTCGTGAGACCTATTACAGCAGCAACGTGCTCTACCATCACCGCACGGGCGAGTGGACTCAGGATTCCGAGGGCTTTTGGCGCGATTCCGATGGTTACTACGTCGTTGCCGCGGGCGATAAGGCTCAGGGCTCCACGTTTACCGGTTCCAAGGGCGAGTGCAAGGTCTACGATTCGGGTTGCGCAGCCGGAACTACCGACTACTACACTGGCTGGTAATTTTTCTGCATCACGAATATTTGGCGGACGGGCGTCTTTACCGAGCTTTAGGGCAACGTAAGGGCGCCCGTTCTATGTATGCATTTGAGTTAACAGAGCGCTTACCGTGGCAGTACGCCGCGCATATGGGCGCGGGGCACACTAAGTCACGAGAAACAAAGTCTTTCTCGTGGAGGAAGTGGTTCCATGAACGCTCGAGATGTCGCTATTGCCGTCGTTGCCCTTTTGATCGGATGCCTTGGTCCGACGGCGGCGTTAACTGCCGGCTTGCAGTCCGCTACGGGCGCCGCTCCTGTGATTGTGGGCGCCTTGATTGCAGCGGCGTTGCTGGGAAGCGCCGGCGTGCTACTTTGCCGCGATGACGAGGACGAGGTTCCGGAATCGCAAAATAAGCCTCAGTTTTAGCCTCGAGCTAAATGCAACAGGCCTTCGCGAATGACGGAATCCTCGCGAAGGCCTGTCTGCTTGTATTGCGCACGTCGCGATGCGGCCGAGGCTACCAGCTGCTTTCTATTTCGCGAATCCTCTGGTAGAGCCAATCGTTTTGCGGCACTTGGATATCGTGTTTGGCGGCCAGGCGGCAAATGGTGCCCGCGAACTCCTCGACTTCGGTCTTTCGTTGTGCGATGCGGTCCTGCGCCATCGAGGGCATACCGGTGGGGTCGATTCCCTCGATGAGGTGCACCATCTGCGTCAGGTCTGCCTCGGTCAGCTCAATGCCCTCGGCATTGGCGACCGCAAGTGTCTCTCGCATGGCGGAGACAAAGCAGCGGCGCTGCTCGGAGCCGGCCTCTGTGGCGCTTCCATACGTTCCGCCGTAGGCCATGCACGTCTGGTTGATACCATCGTTGAGCATGAGTTTGGCCCACATGCGGTGCGCAATGTCGCTCTCGGCGGTATGGGCGATGCCGCAGCGTGTGTAGGGCTCGTCGATGGCGGTGACGGTTGCGGGCTCGGTGCCTGCTGCCGCGCCAAAGCGAATCTCGCCCGCATTGGTAAAGGTGAGCGCGCCGTCGAGGAACACGGCATCCATGCCCTGGCAAATACCAAGAACGGTATGCTTCCAGCCAAAGCGCTCGGCAATCTTCTGCTCGCTCGTAATGCCGTTGCACAGCGAGGCGATGAGCGTGTTGGGCCCCACGACGCGCTCCATAGTCTTGAGTGCTTGGTTGAGTCCCGTCGTCTTGACCGTGAGAATGACAAGATCGGCGGGCGTTGCCTCACTGACGCGCACGGACTTGAGTGCGCAGGGCTCGCCGTTGACCGTAAGGGCGTCGCCTGCGTGACGCTCGAAACGGGCGTCATCCATAACGTATTCGACGGCGTCATTGCCGAGGGCCGTGGCAATCATGCTACCGTAGAGCAGGCCGACGCCGCCCTTGCCGATAAAGGCGACCTTGTTGATCTGCATGTGAATCATCTCCCCATATAAAAGGCGCCCGCGTAAGGGGCGCCTGATGGATTGTATGCTGCCAGGGTGATTGGTGGATGCGCGGGACTGCTGTTACGAAAAAGAACTATTGCACTGTGCGCTTATGCCGCGGGACAGACCGCAAAAACGCGCACAGGATATCCAACGCCATCGCGCACCTTGGGGAAGGTGCAGATGATGCCTGCGCCCGTGGCGGGAAGCTCGTCCAGATGGTTCATGACCTCGATCTGGTAGCGGTCGACCGAGAGGATGTATTGCTCGCCGGGATAGGGGTAGGCGTCCTCACGCGTGGCCACGCTCGCCTCCTTTCATCGGGCTTTTTGCTGATGTTAAAGCGGTGCCGTGACGGCCTGATTTCTGCTGCGTTACGATACGTTCTCGATTGCGATTCCGATGTGCTTCGATGACGTGACAGGTTTGTTTCGCCTTATCAGGGCTTCGATGGGGGAGGAGGGGCCGTGCAATATCGCGTTGACCCCAAAAGCAGTAACCGTATCTCGGCGTTGGGGCTGGGCTGCATGAGGTTTCCCGGTGCGCCGGGACGCCCGGATGCGAAGACAGCCGACGCCATCATCTCCCGTGCGGTGGAGCAGGGGATTAACTACCTGGACACGGCCTATCTCTATCCCGGCAACGAGGCTTGCGTGGGCGCTTCGCTTGAGCGCCTAGGCCTACGCGACCAGGTTTTGCTCGCGACCAAGCTGCCGCATGCTTCGTGCAAATGCGCGGAGGATTTCGACCGGTTCTTCGACGAGCAACTGTGCCGCCTGCGGACCGACCATATCGACTATTACCTCATGCACAACATTACCTCGCCCGCCCAGTGGGAACGTGTGGTGGCGTTGGGCATCGAGGACTGGATCGCGCGTCAAAAGGCGGCGGGGCGCATTCGCCAGATTGGTTTTTCGTATCACGGCAGCGCGGCGGATTTCCTGACGGTGCTTGACGCATATGACTGGGATTTTTGCCAGATCCAGTACAACTATGCCGGCGAGCGTTACCAAGCGGGAACGGCAGGACTCATGGCGGCTGCGGAGCGCGGTCTTGCGGTGTTTGTGATGGAGCCACTGCTGGGCGGTCGTCTAGCGGGCAAACTGCCGCCGCGGGCACGCGCTGTGCTCGATGGCGCCCGTGACCCGCATTTGCGCACTCCGGCCGCCTGGGGGCTTTCGTGGGTGTGGAACCATCCTCAGGTGACGATGCTGCTTTCGGGTATGACCGATACCGCGCAAGTGGATGAGAACGCGGCGTTGGCCGATCGGGCCCTGCCGGATTCGATGACGGCTGCTCAGCTCGATGCCATCGCACGCGTGCTGAGGGAGTTTGAAAAATCGAATCGCGTGCCCTGCACGGGATGCGGCTATTGCATGCCGTGTCCTAAAGGCATCAATATCCCTGGGTGTTTTGCTGCCTACAACGCAAGCTATGCGCACAGCTGGTTTACGGGGCTGTCTCAATACTTTACGGCGAGCGCGGTGCGGACGAACGAGCCCAAGCTGGTGAGCAATTGCGTCAAGTGCGGCAAATGCGCGCGGCATTGCCCGCAGCACATCGATATCCCCGGGCGCTTGGACGACGTACGCCGCCGTTTTCAGCCTGGCCCCGTGACGGCGGTGCTTAAGGCCTTCGGCAAAACGCGCTCCTCGTGACCCTTTTATAACTTGCGGTGGAATAGTTCCTGCTTGCGGCAGAATAAGGCATCGACAGGAACTATTTCACCGCAACTGATGAGGGGGAGCTGGGGATGCTGACGATCGGGTGTCACCTATCCACAACGAAGGGCTATCGGGCAATGGGGGAGACGGCGCTGTCCATTGGCGCCAATACCTTTGCATTCTTTACGCGCAACCCGCGTGGCGGCAAGGCGAAAGACCTTGACATGGATGACGTGGCGGCCCTGCGCGAGCTTATGGAGCAAAACGACTTTGGCCCGCTCGTGGCTCATGCCCCGTATACCTATAACCCCTGCTCGGCCAAAGAGCGGGCGCGCGAGTTTGCCCTGGAGGCCATGGCGGAGGACCTGAGGCGCATGGAAGCGCTGCCCGGCAACTACTACAACTTCCATCCCGGTGCGCATGTGGGGCAGGGCTCCGACGCTGGCATTCAGATGATCGTCGACACCCTGTGCCAGGTGATGTTTGAGGGCCAACAGACGACGGTGCTGCTCGAGACCATGGCCGGCAAGGGCACCGAGGTGGGCCGCAGCTTTGAAGAACTGGCACTCATCATCCAGGGCGTTGCCGACAAGTGCCCCGAGCTGTCGGCCAAGTTGGGCGTTTGCTTGGACACCTGCCATGTGAATGACGCCGGCTACGACATCGTCCACGATCTTGAAGGCGTGCTCGACGAGTTCGATCGTGTGGTGGGTATCGAGCGCCTGCGCGCCGTGCATATCAATGACTCCAAGAACCCCTGCGGCGCCCATAAGGACCGCCACGAATGCATCGGTAAGGGCTACCTGGGTAGCGAAGAGTTTGGCGGCGGTATGCAGGTTATGCAGAATATTGTATCGAATGGCCGCTTGCGCGCATTGCCATTCATTTTGGAGACACCGAACGAACTTGCAGGTTATGCGGCTGAAATCAAATTGTTAAGGTCATTGCAGCAGTGATGACTGTCATAAAGTGGAGTGCTCCATTCACGTTATGGGTTTGTTTCAATCAGTTTTCTAATTGCGGATTCTTCCAAGCGGGTGCATAATAACCCTCAGTTTTTGCAGACCCCTGAATCACGTGGGGTTATTGGAAGGAGACTGATTATGAAGCTGAAGAAGCTTGGCGCATTTGCCGCCACGGGTGCTATGGCGCTCGCCCTTGCTCTGACGGGCTGCGGCTCGTCCAACGCCACCTCTGGTTCTGATGCCAGTTCCAGCAGCTCTGACGACGCTAAGGTCGAGAAGGTCGACGGTTCCAAGGAGTACGCGCTCGTCAAGGACGGTACGCTGACCGTCGGCACCTCTGCCGAGTACGCTCCGTTTGAGTACAAGGATGACAATGGCGACTACCAGGGCTTTGACCTTGAACTCATTAAGGCTATCGGCGATAAGCTGGGTCTGGATGTCGAGTATGTCAACAATGATTTTGACACGCTCGTCCCCGGCGTTGCTTCGGGCGCCAAGTACGACGTCGCCATCGCGGCTATCACCGACACGCCCGAGCGTGAGAAGGAAGTCACTTTCTCCGATTCCTACTACATGGACGATCAGGCTATCGTGACCAAGGTCGATAACACCGACATCACGGCCGACAACTTCAGCGAGAAGCTCAACAACGCCGACGCTACCATCATCGTCCAGTCTGGCTCGACCGCCGAGGCCTTTGCCCAGGAGAACTTCCCCAAGGCCAAGATTGTCCCCTACAAGGACGCCACCGAGTGCTTCAGCGCCCTGCAGTCCGATAAGGGCGACGCCGTAGTCACCAACCGCTCCGTTGCCAGCCAGCTGACCGCCGAGCAGTTCAACACCTGCCAGACCATCAAGCAGGTCAGCACCGGCGAGGAGTACGCCATCGCCATCAACCAGGGCAACACCAAGCTCAAGGACGACATCAACCAGGCCATCAAGGACCTGACTGACGACGGTACCGTCGACGCCCTCATGGCTAAGTACAACATCAAGTAAAATAGCTACTTGATTGCGCGCGGGCCCTTTCCGTTTTGGCGGAGAGGGCCTTTGCGCTTCTCTTGACGGAGAGTGTTTCCGTCTCGTTTTGCCGGCAACTTCTACGATAGGAGCCACCTTGTCTCGACTGAACAAAGGGGCTGCGGAGCAGCGTTTTCCACTGCCCGCCTTGCTCCAAAAGCTAGCCTGCGCCATGGCAGTGGCGCTCGCGCTGGTGTGCGTGGGGGCATATGCGCCCACGACCGCCCAGGCGCTTGAGACCGCAAAGATTACCGCCCGACCCAACACCGGTTCGGGCAGCGCTGTGGTCGGCGGCACCGAGACGCGCATTACCTGGGAAGTTCAGGCCGATGCCGACGAGGAGCTGAGCGGTCTTTCTCTGACGTTTGTCGACGGCACAACGTTTGGTACCGATGACACGCGATTGACGATGCTCTCGGGCGAGGACCTCATGGATCGTACGCCCATGAAGCCCACGTGCAAGGCTGACGGCCAGACGCTCAAGATTGACTTTGGCGAGACGGCGCCTGCCGGCGGCTTTTTCCGTGTCGAGGTTTACGGCGTGACGTTCCCCGTCGAGGGCGGCGATGAGGCCTTTAGCGGAACCTATACGCTCGCCGACGGTTCGACCAAGAAGATTTCCAAGATTCCTTCCGTCGAGATTAAGGGCGTGACGGCGTTCGATAACTTCCTGGCCGACCTTAAGGAACAGCCGTGGGTCGAGGCATGGAATTCCAACATGTTCCTTCGCCTGTTCCTGAACCCGGTCATTTTGGTCCAGAGCCTGCCGATCGTCTTCAAGGGCTTCCTTATGTCGCTCTCGATCGTGCTCGTGGCGTTTCCGCTGGCGATCCCCTTTGGCTTTGCCCTGTCGCTTATGCGCATATCCAAATCGCGCATCCTGCGTTGCCTTGCCGGCATCTACGTGAATGTCATCCGCGGTACGCCGGCGTTCCTGCAGATCTATATTGCATTCTTTGGCCTGCCGCTTGCCGGCGTCAAGGTGGACGACTATGTCTTGGGCGTTATCGTCATGGCCATGAACTCGTCTGCGTATCTGTGCGAGATTTTCCGTGCCGGTATTCAATCGATCCCCAAGGGCCAGAACGAGGCCGCTCGTTCGCTGGGTATGAATGCCTTCCAGACGCTGCTCTACGTTATGATTCCGCAGACGTTCCGCAATGTCCTGCCTACGCTGACCAGCGAGTTTATCCTGCTCTACAAGGATACGTCGCTGCTCGCCGCCGTGGGCGTGGTCGAGATCGTCATGAACGCCCGCACCATCGTGGCAACGACGGGCTCCATTACGCCGTATGTGGTTGCCGCCCTGTTCTATCTGGTCATTACCCTGCCGCTTGCGCGCTTGGTGAGCGGTCTTGAGGCGAGGCTGCTGGGTACGGCCGAAACCAAAAAGAAGCGTCCCACCAAGAGCGCCGGACAGGTTGTCGCGACGCCCGCCGACCATATCGCTGGTCTGTAAGGAGGTTCTATTATGAGCGAAACCAATAACTCGAACGAGGTCGTCGTCAGCATCAAGAATCTCCAGAAGGCCTTTGGCGATAACGTGGTCCTGCGCGACATCGACCTTGATGTGCACAAGGGCGAGGTCGTCGTAGTCCTGGGCCCTTCGGGTTCGGGCAAGTCGACGATGCTTCGCTGCATTAACCGTCTCGAGGAGCCCACGAGTGGTTCGATTGTCGTCGAGGGCGTGGATGTGTGCGCCAAGGGCGTTGACCTCAATAAGGTGCGTACGCACTTGGGCATGGTGTTTCAGCAGTTCAACTTGTTCCCGCACCTGTCGGTCAAAAAGAACGTCATGCTTGCGCAGCAAAAGGTGCTCAAGCGCAGCAAGGAAGAGGCCGAGAAGATTGCCATCGAGGAGCTGACCAAGGTCGGCCTGGCCGAGCGCATCGATTTTATGCCGAGTCAGCTTTCGGGCGGTCAGCAGCAGCGCGTGGCCATCGCCCGCGCCCTGTCGATGAATCCGCACGTGATGCTCTTTGACGAGGCCACGTCGGCGCTCGATCCTGAGCTTGTCCGCGATGTATTGGGCGTCATGCGCGATCTTGCGCATGACGGTATGACCATGATCGTGGTGACGCACGAGATGGGCTTTGCCCGCGACGTCGCCGACCGCGTCGTCTTTATGGACGGCGGCGTTATCGTGGAGGATGGCACGCCGAGCGAGGTCTTCGACCATCCTAAGAGCGAGCGCACCAAGGCGTTCTTGGGTAATATCTCGTAGCCGCTTTATATGACTGACACAGCAGAAAACGGGAGCCGGATGTGATCCGGCTCCCGTTTTTGTTGGGACGCGAATGTGTTTTGGTGCAGAGCGCGTTACGGGCGGAGCTCATTGCAGCTAGGCGAGCTCGGCTCCAAGGGCGCGGCAGGCCGCCTCGCCCTCATCGTCGGGGGCGTCGTAACAGATGACGGAGTCGACCACGTTGACGCCTGCCTCGTCGGCGTCCGCCTTCCAATTGTCCATCCATTCGCCTTCGGCCCACGAATAAGAGCCAAAGAGGACGACCTTCTTGTCGCCGAGGGTCTCCTTGACTTCGTCCCACATCGGTTGGAACTCATCGTATTCAAGCTCCTCGGAGCCCATGGCGGGGCAACCGAAGGCGAAGGCATCATAGTCGGCGGCCCTGTCGGCAGAGAAGTCGGCGCAGGGGATGACTTCGGCCTCGGCGCCCGCGGACGTGGTGCCCTCGGCAACGAGGTTTGCCATGGCCTCGGTGTTGCCCGTGCCGCTCCAGTAGACGACGGCGATCTTGCTCATGTTGAGTCCTTTCGGTTGTGCGGCGTGCGGTCGCGGTTTGTACGTTCTATCGGGTCGCCTGGGCAAGTTGCGCCAAGCTGCAGCCCTGCTGATAGATAAAGGTGAGGTGTTGGGTGCAGGCACGGTACGCATCAAACGTCGCAAGCGCCTGCTCGACATTCGTATAGACCTTCCAGGCTCCAAAGATCTTGTAGTTCTCGCCACGCTGAGCGATGAACTCGTATACGTCGTCGCAGGGGTACCCCAGGAAGTAGCCAATCTCGTGTGGAAATTCGCAGGCGCAGTCGTTGTTGCAGCAGACTTGCTGATCCAGTGCGCATCGAGTCTGGCCGCAGGCGCATTCCGCGGCGTTATTGCTCGCGAGCGTGATGCGTGATGCCAGGTGCACAAGACATGCCGAGAGGTTGCCGGTGTCGTAGCCCTTCTTGGCGAGTGCCGTTTTGGCGCGCGGGTCAGCAAGGTAAGTGGCGAGGCTATTGGGCCGATATGCGTATACGAGCGCCCCGCAGGGGCGCCAGACCAAAACGCTCAGATGGATACCGAACGGATTAAGCTCGCGGTTGCACCGGGCGATAACGTTGAGCAGGCGTGCTCGGCGATCCTCGATCGCCGCAGTTACGCTTGAGCCGTCTTGATCGGCATAGACTCCTGGATAGGTAAAGAGCGATGCCGGTTTGATGCCCGCGAGCGTGGGGGAGCAGTTGCGCACGACTGCCGCCTGAAACGTTGGGATGTCTATGGTTCGAGTCACGACGCTCCTTACGGATCTAAACTGTTAGCCTAGGAAAACTTATACACGAAAGTAAGCCTTGGTCAACTAAAAAGTTTGAAGAGGGAAACTAATTGACCGAACGGACATGATTTTGGGTTAAGATGGGAACACCCCATGGGGGTATCTAGATAGGGCTACTTGAAAGGGGAACGCATGAGTGACTTGCTCAACCCTGCGAATCTCATCGTGCTGGCCGTCATTGCCGTCGGCATGTTTTTTGGGCTGCGTCGCATTGCGGCGTCGACGCATGGAAAGAGCTGTTGCAGTGATGGCGCGAGCGGCAAGAAAGCCAAGAAGGTTGTGGTGGCAGACACCGACGAGTCCCACTATCCCTATAGCGATGAGCTGCTCATCGGCGGCATGAGCTGTGACGGCTGCGCTCAGAACGTAGCCAATGCCCTCAATGCACTGGACGGCGTGTGGGCTACGGTGACGTATGCGGACCACACAGCACGCGTACGCTCGAAGCTCCCGGTTGATCGCGACACACTCGAGACGGCGGTGAGGGGCGCGGGCTATTACGTTATGAAAATGTAGGCGTTGCCCTCTCCGGTGGATACCGGCCTCCTGCTCATTGCGACTATCGACATCCAAAAATTTGCGTAAAAAATAACCTTTAGATGCGGTAAAAGTGGAGTTTGGTGACGGTTTGCGCGGAATTCGCTACCAATCGAGCATCTATTAACCCGTCCAAAAAATTACAGGTGTATATTTATACGCTGATTATTGCTGTGCTCAGATTGCAATTAACCGTGGACAGAAATGAAGAATGCTAAAGCTGGGCTTTAGGACAGGGGAGGTTATAGCCTTATGAGACGAGTGGGAGCACTTGGCTTGGTGGCAGCGCTTGCCGCTATCTTGGTATCGCCGCTGCCGGCGCATGCCGAAGACGCTTCGGGTGCCGTTACCTACAATGCGGGAAATGGATATTCCTTTGAGAAGCTCTCGCATCCTACGGTAGGAACGTCGCAGCCGGATGGTATCGTCGACTACCAGGGTAACGGTGCCGTTGCCGTTCCGGGCGCCGATGGTAACACGGCCAACAACGAAGGCGATCGCGGCCAGAGCTACACTTGGGCGGCTGCGAGCTATGGTGACTGGCTTTATGTGGGCACCTGCTATGCGGCGATGGGCAACACACTGACGCTCATGAACGGCACGCTGGGCGATTCCTTTGATGCCGAGACCATGCGCCTGACGCTGGAGGCCATGTTTAACGGCACGTTCTTCTATGGACAGCAGAAGGAGGACGGCACGGCCGACAAGGACAGCGGCGGCATCTTGGTTAAGATCAATACCAAGACCGGTGAGACCAAGCTGCTACTCTCTGAATCGCTCAACGGCGTCGGTCCTTTGTTCCGCAATGCCGTGAGCTATAAGGGTAAGCTCTATTTCTGCGGCAGCGTCAGGACCAATGGCGGCAAAAGCGGCCTGCCTGCTGTATATGAGATCGATCCTAAGACGGATGATTGGAAAGTTGTCTATCAGGGCCTTTCGAGCGCGGACGATTACCGCGATGCCTACAAGCAGGGCATTTCTACCGGTATCCGCGGCATGTGCGTCCATGATGGCCAGCTCGTCATCAGTAATGTGGGTAAAGACGCGAACGGTAATTTTGTGTCGACAATCCTGACGTCGTCTGACCCCTCGAAGGGCCAGGACAGCTTCACCGAGATTGCCAACTCGGGCACGCTGTTTAACTATCCGGCGATTCGCTATAAGGACAGCATCTACGGCGGTGCCATTTGGGATATGGTCTCGTACAATGGCCATCTCTATGCCACCATCTGCACCGGTACGCCCGAGAACGCTCCCGATGATAATTCCATGCAGTCGTTCGCCATGGTCCGTGGCGACAAGAACGCCGACGGCAGCTATGAGTGGACTCCCATTGTTGGCGATAAGGCGGACGGTGCAAAGTACTGCTTTGGCATCGATCCTGCCCGCACCCGTTCTGGTGCTGCCAACCTCATCGTCTACAACGACTACCTCTATATCGGTGAATACAACGACGAGGAGATTGCTCTCGAGCGCATCCTGTTCAACAAGTCCAACACCGAAGAGGGCGGCAAGAGCGGCATGGGTGGCGTTGACTGCTCGTTTGTGAATGCCAATCTTGAGCAGTCGGTCAACATCTATCGCATGGACAAGAACGAGAACATGGAGCTCGTCGTTGGCGATCCCACCGAGATGTTCTCCGAGAAGAATGGCAACGGCCCTCTTTCCGGCCTGGCTTCGGGCTTTGGCCGAAACGAGAACCAGTACATTTGGCGCATGCAGAAGTTCGACGGCAAGCTGTATATCGGTACCTTTGATACCGCGAGCCTGCTCGAGCCGATCGGCCAGTTCTCCAATGGCGACATTATCGATATGACGCCCGAGGAGTGGAACTCTCAGGTTCAGCGCCTTAGGGACCTGCTCGATCACCTGCTCGACAAGAAATCGCCTGACGACCCCATCGTTCCCGTGAACACGCTTGCGGACGATGATTCAAACGAGGCCGTCGAGGTCGATGACGAGAAGGCTGAGGCCATCGAGGCCGATGACGAGAAGACCGAGGTCGCTAAGGGCTTTGGCGACCTGAGCGATGCGCTGGAGGATGCCGCGGGCGACCTTTGCGATCAGGCCGCGACGATGTCCCAGGACGTTGAGGACGACGCCGCTTACGTCCAGAAGATCGATGGCGAGATCGCGTACTTCAAGTCCTTTGCCGACCAGTATCAGGACATGCTCGATAGCTATGAGAGCCTGAAGCAGCAGTACGAGGATGCCTATGGCACCGAGCTGCCGGGCGATATTCAGGATGCGCTCGATAAGCTGCTGAGTAAGGAGAACCTCAAGAAGCTGCAGAGTGTCCTTACGTGCATGTCTTACCTTCGCAATGCCGAGCGTGGCTTTGATATGTATGTGACCGAGGACGGCGTGAACTTTACGACGCTGACGACCAATGGCTTTAACGATCCGTATAACCATGGTCTGCGCACCTTTGCGGTGACCAACCAGGGTCTGTGCCTCGGTACCGCCAACCCGTTCAATGGCTGCCAGGTTTGGATCCAGCGCAAGGAGAATTCTGAGAATCCGATTGATCCCGGTACTCCGGATCCGACGGAACCCACCAATCCTTCGCAGCCGGGTGGCGGCGATCAGCCTGGTGGCAGCCAGACGGGCGGCAACGGCCAGTCGAGCAGCACCACGACGACCGTTTCGACGACCACTAAGAAGACTCCGAAGGACGGCTCGCTGCCTCACGCTGGCGACTCGACCCTCACGCTGGTCTTGGGATTGCTGGTTGCAGCTGCCGCAGTGCTTGGCATTGCTCTCGTCTTGCGCAAGCGTTCTCGTCGCTAGGCTCGACCACGCAGCTCGATGCCTTGGATGTCGTCGAAGTTGATGGCGATATCCCTGAGTTTGAGCAGCTTGAATGCGGGTAACACTTCGTCGAGGATGCCCGTGCGGCTACGATAGCCGTACATATCGTAATAGGTGACGCGCACCAAGTCGCCGCGTTTGAGGCCCTCGAGCTTTTTCGAAAGCTCGAGGGCTTTTTCTTCCGTGAGTTCGCATTTGGGCTCAACAGTGATTTCTTGTTTGCGCACGAGCTCGTAGTATCCCGTGAGGGCGGCAAAGGGCATAAACTGCGCGGCACGGCCGGCGCGGACGGCGCCGTTGGCGGTGAGCTTGGGGTCGGAGGAGCGACGTCTTCCCTCGGGGTCCGCTAGACGTTCAAAAGGCGTCGGTGGCCGCATCGGCTGTTGTTGGGACTTAGGCACGATGTCCTCCTACCTGATCGTTGCGTTCGCGTGCGGTGGCGCTGGCGGTGAAGCTTAATCCCTTGACGAGCGCGTTCTTGCCGTACTTGCCCTTCACGGCCAGGACAGCGCGCGCCAGGTCGCGCTCGCGCTCATCGGCCTTAACATCGCTGAACAGGTCGATAGTGGTAAATTCCTCGGGCATGAGGTTGCCAAATCCCAGGTTGATGCGCTTGACCGGTCGTTTGGGATCGACAGTCTGCGCCCAGAGCTCATCGAAATAGCCCATGATCTTCTTAAACGAATTGGTGCGCTCGGGCAGCTTGCGCGAGGCGTTGGAGTGCGCAAAGAGCGCGGCATAGCCACCACGCGGCTTGCCGCCGTGTTCGCCCACAAAGATGCCGTCAATCGCCTGTGCCTCTCGCACCAAACGTCGGCGTTCGTCGTCGCGTTGGACGGGCTTGGGCGCGCGGGGCGTGAGCTCGGGGCCGTCGGTTGCGGCGGGTTCGATGCTCGACGTGCTCGAACGCAAATGCCCGCATCCGTCTACATATTGTGCTGTGCCGCTGGCGTCGAGGCGGCGTATGTCGGCGCGCTCGCTCGCGTAGCCTACAAAGAGCGAGATACTGTTGCACACCACGTGCTTATCGACTAAGTCCAGCACAGCGTTGTCGACCATCTCGCGCAAGACGGTGTAGGCCTGTTCATAGGCATAGCCTTTCGAGAGCACCTGTCCTGTGGTAGTTGAGGTTGCCTGCGGGCGATAGGCCTGAATATCGGCGATAGTTGTCGGCTCGCGCCCAAAGGCGTGGTCGATAAGATACTCGGCATTGACGCCGAGCTCGTCGTAGAGCAGGTTTTCGTCGAGCGCCGCGACGCCCATCAGATCGTAGACGCCGTATTTTTCGAGTCGTGCTGCCACGCCGGGCCCAATGCCCCAGATGTCGGTGATGGGGCGATGGGGCCAGATCTCCTTGCGAAAGGTCTCGTCATCGAGTATGCCGATGCGGCTGGGTACGTGCTTGGCGGTAATGTCGAGTGCCACCTTGGCCTGGAATAGGTTGGGGCCGATGCCAACCGTTGCCGTGATGCCGGTGCGCGCCAGGACCTCGTCGCGCAACATGCAGGCGAAGCCTTCAGCGTCGGTGTGATAGAGGTCCAGATAGGGCGTCACGTCGATAAAGCATTCGTCGATGGAGTAGACGTGCACGTCCTGTGGGCTGACGAATTCCAGATAGATACCGTAGATTTGCGCCGACACCTCCATGTAGTGCTGCATGCGCGGTACGGCCTTGATGTAGTCGATACCGTCGGGAATCTCGAACAGGCGACAGCGGTTATGGATTCCGAGGTCTTTCATGGCCTGTGTGATGGCAAGGCAGATGGTCGTGCGCCCGCGCGATTCGTCGGCAACGACCAGGTTGGTGGTGAGCGGGTCGAGACCGCGGTCGACGCACTCGACGCTGGCGTAGAACGTCTTGAGGTCGATGCAGATATAGGTGTGACGCTCGTGTCCCACGCGTCCTCCCATCAAACACATGTTCTTATCGAATACTTGTTCGATAATACCCGCTCGTCCGGACATCGTCAAAACCAACCAAAAAGGGACTGGTTTGTTTTGGTAGGTATGGTCGTGCGGCTGCATCGGGTTTTAACGCAGCCCTAAAGAGTGTGAAACAGCTCGGAAAACCTCGCTTCGTAGCATGGGTCTAACGATTGATACCGCCTATACGCACGGAAGGGTTGTGGGAAAGATGGTCAATTGTGGGTTTGGTATGCCGACGCGCCTTGTTGCGGATGGGGACGTGGCTCGCTGGTGCGGACGATTGGTCGCTCACTACGGTGGCACCAAGGCGCTGGTTGTGCTGGGTGGTGACAAGCACACGCGTGATGAGCTCGTTTCGGCGGCGCTGGGCTCGCTCGATCGCGCCCTGCTCGAACGCGTGCTCTTTCGCTGTGGCTCGGTTGGAGGCGATGGGGGAGGCGAGCTGGTCAACGAGGCCGTGGCCCTGGCGACCGACGAGGGTGTGGACTTTGTCCTGGCGATCGGTGATGCCGATACAGCCGGCTTTGCGCGCGAGCTCGCCCACCGCATGGCGGCGCTCGATGCCGGTGAGGACGGTTTTGTCCCCTATGGATGCATTGTCTCGGAGGGCAAGGTGCCCGCTACGGTGGGAGCCGGCGAGGCTCCCGTTTTTGCCATCATCGCGCCCGAGCTGCTGGAGGGCATCGGGTCTCCTCTGCGTGAGTTGCTCGGCAGTGTGTGCGCTGCGGCCTAATAATTGCCATAAAGGGATGGGTTATTTTTGATTGGTAAAGCGTTTGACCTGCCAAAATAAACCTGTCCCTTTTTGGTCGGTCGCCGTTTGGGGGCCGATTGGCAACGCTCGCTGATTGCAGTCTTGACCTGCGCTAGAATAGAGATATCTGAATATCCGGGCGTGCATGGAGGTGTGCGCCCGTATGCTGAGGAGGACTTTATGGCAACTGTTGCCGCACCTATCGACGCCACGTCGACTGACGCTTGGAAGGCGCTCGAGGCTCATCAGGAGAAGCTCGAGGCCGAGGGTATCGACCTCAAGGCCTGGTTCGCCGCCGATCCCGAGCGTGTGAACAAGCTGAGCTTTGACGCCGGTGACCTGCACTTCGACCTGTCCAAGAACCTGGTGACCGACGAGACCGTCAAGCTGCTGTGCGATCTTGCCCGCGAGGTGAAGCTCGAGGAGCGCCGTGACGCCATGTTCTCCGGCGAGCACATCAACACCACCGAGGACCGTGCCGTCCTGCACACCGCGCTGCGCCGCCCGGCTAGCGAGAAGGGGCAGCTCGTCGTCGACGGCCAGGACGTTGTCGCCGACGTGCACGAGGTCCTCGACCGCATGTACGCCTTCGCCGAGCGTGTGCGCTCCGGTGAGTGGAAGGGCGTTACCGGCAAGAAGATCGAGCACCTGGTGTCCATTGGCATCGGCGGCTCCGACCTGGGCCCGGTCATGGCGTACGAGGCCCTGCGTCCCTATGCCGACGCCGGTATCGATTGCCGCTACATCTCCAACATCGACCCCAACGATCAGGCAGAGAAGCTCAAGGGCCTGGACCCCGAGACCACGCTTGTGATCATCGTCTCCAAGACCTTCACCACGCTCGAGACCCTCACCAACGCCCGCGAGGTCAAGACCTGGATGCTCGAGCAGCTCAAGGCTCAGGGCGCCATCGACGGCTCCGATGAGCAGAACGCCGAGGCCGTGGCAAAGCACTTCGTCGCTGTCTCCACCGCACTCGAGAAGGTTGAGGCCTTCGGTATCGACCCCGCCAACGCCTTCGGTTTCTGGAACTGGGTCGGCGGCCGTTATTCCGTTGACTCCGCCGTGGGCCTGTCGCTGATCGTCGTGCTCGGCCCCGAGCGCTTCCAGCAGTTCCTCGAGGGCTTCCACGCCATCGACGAGTACTTCTGCAACACCCCGCTCGAGAACAACGCCGTCGCGCTGATGGGCCTGCTCAACGTCTGGTACGTCAACTTCTTCGGTTCCAAGAGCCACGCCGTACTTCCGTACTGCCAGTACCTGCATCGTTTCCCGGCCTACCTGCAGCAGCTCACCATGGAGTCCAACGGCAAGCACGTCCGCTGGGACGGCAGCGCCGTGACCTCCGATACCGGTGAGATCTTCTGGGGCGAGCCCGGCACCAACGGTCAGCACGCCTTCTACCAGCTGCTGCACCAGGGCACCGTGGTGGTCCCGGCCGATTTCATCGCCTTCGCCAATACTGCCAACCCTGCGACCGATAGTGGCCAGGACGTGCATGAGCTGTTCCTGGGCAACTTCCTGGCCCAGACCAAGGCGCTCGCCTTTGGCAAGACGGCCGACGAGGTTCGTGCCGAAGGCACGCCCGAGCAGATCGTCCCGGCCCGTTGCTTTGAGGGCAACCGCCCGACGACCTCGATCTTTGGCGACACGCTGACCCCGTTTGCGCTCGGCGAGCTCATCGCCCTGTACGAGCACATCACGTTTGTCGAGGGCACGGTCTGGGGCATCGACTCCTACGACCAGTGGGGCGTCGAGCTGGGCAAGCAGCTTGCCAAGCAGATTACCCCGGCCTTCCACGACGACGCCGCCAAGGCCGAGCAGGACGCTTCGACCCAGGCGCTCATCGAGTTCTACCGCGCGCATCGCAAGTAGTCGCTGCTGTTAACGCATCGCGCCTTATAGTCAGGGGCCCGTATCCTATCGGATGCGGGCCCCTTTGCTTTGCCGTGGTCCCGGGGCGCACGGCCTTTGTGGAACATTGCCGGGGCGCCGCGCGCTGCGAGAACCCTGCGCCTAGATCTCGGCCTCCGCATGGCCTCGCTGCGCCTCGGGCAGCTCCCCGTAGAGCGGATGGTCTTCGAGCCTAAAGCGCTCGACCTGTTCGGGAGTGCGACCGCGTACAAAGAGCCACGAGCGATCGATCGGCGTCGCCATGAGCGTGCTGGGCAGCGCGTCGGCGCGGTCGGAAAACACCCGGGCACTCTCGGGATCCTGGAACGCCAGCACCAGATGCGTGTCGCAGTTGCCCATGATGGAGCGTGCGCGTGCCTCGCCATAGAGCGCATCGAGCTGGTTGGTCGACTGCAGCAGCAGCGTTGCCCAGATGTTGCGGCTTCGGATAATCGAGAGCACGTTGTCGATCTGGGGGATCTGCAGATTTGCGAAGTCATCGAGCATAAAGCGCACGGGCACGGGCAGGCTGCCATCGGGCTGCCTATCGGCCTCACGAATGAGGCCCATAAACGCCTGCGAAATAAAGAGGCCGGTCAGCGGATCGAGATTGCGGTCAATATCGCTCACGGTTACAAACAGGGCGCAGGGGGTGTGTCCCATGGAAGCGAAGCCCACCTGATGGCACTCACGATAGAGCTGTGCCGCACCGTCGAATCCCAGACACATGACCTTTTCGGCAAGGATACCGACGATGCTCGCGTGCATGCGCTCGGCATTTTGCGTAATGGCGTAGCGCCGCCATAGCGAGAGGGCATAGCTTTGGGGGTCGGTCGTGATCAGGTCGTCAAACAATCGACCCGTGGCACCGTCCTGCAGGTGCTCGATCAGCTTGATGACCGAGCTGATCGTCTGCTCGTCGGCGGGTAGCTGTTCGGTGACGTAGGCGATAAGACACGACAGCAGGTTTGCCGCCGCATGATCCCAAAAAGGCTGGTTGTTGTCCTCGATGGGGCAGATGGCCTTTGCCACCGAGAGGATGTCCTGCTGGTTGGGCCTGCCGTCCGCCTTGCGACGAATGTGCCTTAGGGGATTGTAACCGCAGCGCTCGATGCCGGGCGCAAGGGCCGGGACGGTGTTGAGGTCGGCGAAGTTGAGACATTGCACGCGGTAGCCGTGGGTCGCCAGCACGGGTCCCACCTCGCGACAGAGCGTGCCTTTGGTGTCGAGCACGATATAGCTTGCGTTCATCTGCAGCAGGTTGGGCTTGAGGACGTTTCGGGTCTTGCCGGCTCCCGAGGGGCCGATCACAAGTGCGTTGTTGTTGAGTCCCGTTTGGCGGGTGTCGCAGGAAAGCGTTCGATCTTTGGCGAGGATGGTGGACGATGCGAACTCAGATGCGGCGAGGCGGCTGGCGAGGTTAGACATGGGCGACCTCCTTGGTGGTCGAGAGGATTTCGTGGGCAAAGCCGAGCTCGACGGCGCGCTCGGCCGAAAGGTAGGTGTCTTTTGCAGTGAGGGACTGGATGCGCTTGGGCGTGAGGCCGCTGCGGTCCGAGAGGATTTGCGTGAGGGTCTTGCGGGTCTGCATGAGACGCCGGCTGGTTTCCTGCAGCGCAAGTGCCGAGCCGCCTGCCCCCTGGGGGATCAGCGGGTCGTGAATCATGAGCTCTGCATGGGGCGCCATACGGCGATCGTCGCCGCCCATAAAGATCACGGCGCCCATGGACGCGGCGAATTCCAGGCAGACGGTGCGGATGGGGCACGATGCGAGGCGCATGGCGTCATAGATCGCAAGACCCGATCGCACGCTTCCGCCGGCACTGGCGACAAATATGGTGATGGGGCGGCTGGGGTCGGTGGCATCGAGCAGGCGGATCTGCTGGCATAGGTCGTGGGCCATCGGGGTTTCGATGTTTCCCATGACGGAGAGCTCGCGACGGGCGAGCATCTCATCGTAAATGCTGGTGAGCGTGATACCTCGGGCGGATTCACGCATGGTGAGGGGGCTGATGATGGGGGAATGATTGGTGTCCATGAGGACTCCTTTCTGTTGGTTGTGTTGTGGAATAGGATTGTTGCCCGCGGAGGGGCTGGCGGGCTACAGGGTTCGTCCGAGCCTGAGATCGAGCTCGGTTGTGGGGCAGGCTGCCTGTTCGTGCGGCTCGCAAGCGCCAAGGGCTCCAAAGCGATGGAGCGTTGCGGCGGGCGTGGTGTAGGCGAGCCGCAGCTGATGCTCGACAGGGGCACATCCGTCATTTTTGTAATGAGCCGCGTAGTACTGCGCGATACTGGCGTTCATCTCGCTGCCATTGCGATGGCGCTCAAACTGGCGTCTGCAGGTCTCGATGATCTTTGCTACCGACTTGGGTGCCGTCGCGGGAACAAGGGCGAGATAGCCCTCAAATAGCTCGTTGATGCTCAGGAGGCACAGCAGGTCGATCAGCGTCCTTATGGCTGCTCCCTCGGCAGAAAAGTGCGCGGTCATGCGGTTATATCGGTTGCGGTCGACGATGGCCGCATGGGGTCTTGGAGTTTTCTGCCCCGTGGTCCCGGGCTTTTGCCGCGCCTGTGTATTGAGCTCGACGTTGCAGCGCTTGAGGCCGTCCAACGGAAGGAACAGTGCGGTGCGCAGGGTGTTCCGCTTGCTTTCGAGTTCATGACGCTCGTCGGGTTCCCATGCGAGCTTGAGTTTCGTGTCGAGCGCCGTAAGCATATGGGCTAGGCAGCCTACGGTAAGAACGTACGAATCGTTGTCGCGTTTTGGGGCATAGGGGTCTGTCAGCTTGCGAATGTCGGGGTCGCCCATGATCTTTGTGCAGCGCTTCAGCAGTTGAGGGTGGTCGGCCAAGATCGTCGCGAGCGGTAGCGACGCGTAGTTCTTGATGGTCGCGGCGGCAAAGGCGGCGTCATATTCGTTTGCATACGCTCGCTCAATGCGGGCATCCAGAATGCTTTTCTTATCGCCGTCTTCAGCGTGGTGGTTTGTCATAGCTTCTCCAATCGGTTGATGTTCGTGCTGTTTGTTGATGTGTTGGTTGTCGTGAGTGATGTGCTTGCCGTGGGTGATGTGCTGACGTTGGGGTGCTATGCGGTTTTCAATGTGCCCGTGAGGCAGTTGCTGCAAGGGCGGGATAGGACGGCCCATGCAAGGCGGAAGGCATCGTGCTCAAAATCGAGACAGCAATGCCCGGGGTGCCTCACATGTGGCAGTTACCTCATTAAGTTGTCATTGCGTTTGGGGTTGAACTTTGCCGATCTTCTTTCTCTTACACGCTGAAAACTGAAACTGAATATGCTCGATCAAACGATGACCACCGGAGCGGTCATCTTTAAAGTACGTTCGTTTTGCTGATTTGACAAGACTAATTTTGAAATTTTTTCTACGGGGTGAAACGAGGTTCGTGGAACGGTCGCGCTTGGTGTCGCCAGCTTTGTATGTGGTGGCTCGGCGTTTAGGCTGGAACGATTAAGCCCCGAGATGGCGTCCCGTTCATGTTCGGGACAATATGACTTTTTACCCGTTGCAGACAGAGCCGCAGTAGGTGTTCTGTATGATGGCTCAGACAAGGTTACTCAATGACAGGGAGGCATATATGGCAATCAAAGCCATCGCAATGGATATCGACGGTACGCTCACCAACGACCAAAAGGTCATCAGCCCGCGTACGCGCGAGAAGCTGCTCGCGGCGCAGGAGTCGGGCATTAAGCTCATCTTGGCTTCGGGCCGTCCCGCATGGGGGCTGCACGCCTTGGCGCAGGAGCTCGACCTTCAAAACCATGACGGTCTGCTAGTTGCCTTTAATGGCGCGCATGTGGTCGACGCTCAGACCGATGAGGTGCTGTTCGATCAGGCTATGCCTGCCGACGAATTGCATCGCTTGATTGATCACCTGCGTAATTTTGACGTGATCCCTATGATTTCGCTCGGTCGTGATTTGCACGTCGAGGACTCGTACCATTGCATGATCACGCTGCCTGACGGCTCGCAGAAGAATATCGTCAAGTATGAGCGCGATGCGTGCGATCTTAAGATTCGCGAGGTCGAGAGCCTGTACGAGGTCGCTGATGCTTATCCCGTGGACAAGCTACTTACTGCGGGCGATCCTGCCTATCTGCAAGCGCATCACGAGGAGATGTATGCGCCCTTTAAGCAGACGCTTTCGGGCATGTTTACGGCCGACTGGTACTTTGAGTACACGGCGCCCGGTATCGACAAGGCCCGCGCGCTCGAGGGTGCCCTGCCCAAGCTCGGTATCGATGCCAGCGATGTCGTCTCGTTTGGCGACGGCCAGAACGACAAGTCCATGATTGAGTGGGCCGGCACCGGTGTTGCCATGGGTAACGCCGTCGATGAGGTTAAGGCTGTGGCCCAGATGGTGACCGCCAATAACAACGAAGACGGTATTGCGGTGGCGCTGGATAAGCTGCTGGGCTAGAATCGCCGATAATGCATGGTTCGGGCGCCTGCTTACAGGCGCCCTTTTGTTAGGGAGGGTGCCGTGTCCGCATTTCCGTTCGACGCCGTTATCTTTGACATGGACGGTGTCATTGTCGATACCGAGTATTACTACCTGGGCGAGACTGCCGCGTTTGCCAAGGAGCTGGGGCTTAATCTGACTCAAGAGGAGTTGAATGGGCAGGTCGGTACCTCCCATCAGTTCTTCCTGCATATGCTGGTCGATTGGTTTGAGCGCGCCGGTAAGGGGCATTTCACTGGCGAGGAAGCGTTGGCCCGTTGGGACGAGTGGGCGCATAAACGTCCGCGCGACTATCAGGCTTTGATTAACCCAGGCGCCGTGGATACGATTCGAGAGCTGCCGCGCCGCGGCGTTCGCGTGGCGCTTGCCAGCTCGTCTCCCATGGATAGCATCGAGGAAGTGCTCAACGCATGCGGGCTGTCGGATGCCTTTGAGTATGTGGTGAGCGGCGAGCAGTTTAAGGAGAGCAAGCCCGAGCCCGACATCTACCTGCATGCATTGGACCTGCTGGGGCTGCCCGCGAATCGCTGCTGCTGCGTTGAGGATTCGGTGCCCGGCATCACTGCCGGCAAGCGAGCCGGCCTGACGGTCATTGCCAAGCGCGAGGAACGCTTCGGCTTTAGCCAAGATGCCGCGGACAAGATTATCGACCAGCTGCCGGAGCTGCTCACGCTTTCTTAGGAGCGCGGTAGTTGCGCGTTTTTCGGGTCCGATGAGTAAATACCCGACATTTTGGTGCGGCAGCAAGCATACTTAATGCTAATGCGGGCTTAAGGGCTTGTTGAATGCCCTTGGGCCCGCTTTAGACTTAATTGTGCTGGGAGAGGGTATATGCCACCGACTGAAGGGCTAACTGACGGTAAAGCAGCGATACCGCTGTACCAACAGGTTATCGATATCATTAAAAACGAAATTAACTCCGGTGCCTACAAGGCGGGCGCGCGGATACCCAATGAATTCGAATTGGCTGAGAGCTATAAAGTTGGCCGCGTTACCGTGCGACGCGCTATTGAGGAGCTCGTCCAGCAGGGCTATCTAACGAAGCGGCAGGGGAAAGGCACGTTTGTCAATGCCCCCAAGCTTAAGCGCAAGATTCGCCAGAAGGATGACGTCCAGAGTTTTTCGGACGCATGCCGCGTTAACGGAATGGAGCCGGGGGCGTGCGTCATTTCGAGAAAGATACTGCCGGCGGATTCCACCGAAGCGCAGTTCTTTGGTGTTCCCGTTGGAACTGATTTGATTTGCGTTGAGCGTGTGCGTACTGCCGATGGAGTCCCCGTCATGCTCGAGAACAACATATACGTTTACGAGGACAACGCTTATCTATCAACGGCACCTCTATCTAACCAATCCATTTTTGAGTTCGTGCGTAACCGGACGGGCCGTACGCCCGCGTTTACCGACCCGTGCACACTCGAGATCGCGTGCGCGTCGCCCGAGGTCGCTCGGCTGTTGGCAGTTCCCGTTGGCGAACCCTTGTTTTATATGGAAGCCTTCTTTTTCGACGAGCAGCGGCGGCCGTTTATCATCGGTCGTCAGCGGATCGTTGGGTCTCGCTACGTTTTTGACATCTAGGACATTGCGAATTGAGACGCCCGGTGGATCATCTCACCGGGCGTCTCCATACCGTTCACGGCGCAAACGCAACCGTTCAACCGCGTTGCGGCAATCAGTTTGAAATTATCTTGATGACGAGAAAAGCTGCTGGTAATCTATGGGACGTCATAGAACGTTTGCATTGTGCAAACGTTGAAGCGAGATGCGATGCAGTCTCGAGTTCTTTGGAGGTATCTATGTCAGATACGAAGGCGAAGAAGACAAACAGACGTTTTAAGTTCAAATTACCGCATGTCTATACGATCATGTTCTTGCTGATCGTTGTCTTTGCGGTCCTGACTTGGATCGTTCCCTCTGGTCAGTATCAGCGCAAGACGATTTCGACAGCGGCGGGCGAGCGTGAAGTCGCCGTTGCTGGAACCTATGAACAGGTCGATAAGAACTACACCGATTCCGAGACCGGCGAGACCATCAATCTGGGCCAGGATATCTTCGCGGTCCTGCAAGCGCCCACCAAGGGTATCCAAGAGGCTGCCGACGTCGTTGCGTTCGTCTTATTGATTGGCGGATCGTTCGCAATCATCACCAAGACCAACGCTTTGAATGCCGGCATGAGCCGTGTGATTAAAAAGCTCAAGAACAAGGACATCCTCATCATTCCCATCACGATGACGTTGCTGTCCATTTGCGGCACTACGTTTGGTATGTCTGAGGAAGCCCTGCCGTTCTATGCCATCTTCATTCCCATCATGATGGGTATCGGTTATGACTCGATGACGGCATTCATCATCTGCTTCCTTGGTCCTAACTTGGGATATTGTGCTTCGACCATCGACCCGTTTAATGTTTTGATCGCCCAAGGCATCATTGGCATCGAGGGTAATCCGCAACTGTGGCTGCGTGCCGTTTCTTGGGTCATCTTCACTGCCGTCGGTATCGCATGGGCCATGCGCTACGCCATGCGCGTCAAGAAAAATCCCGAGTCGTCCATTGTGTACGAGGACGATAAGCTCAAGCGTATTGAGTTTTCCGTGACCGATGCCTCCATCGAGGAAGAGTTCACTATCCGTCAGAAGCTCGTGCTTATCGATTTTGCTTGCGGTATGGGCATTATCGTCTGGGGTCTTGTTACCCAGGGCTGGTACATGAATGAGATTTCCGCCGTGTTCCTTGGCATGGGCTTGCTTGCCGGTATCCTGGGCGGTCTTGACCAGCAGACGATCGCAGAGGAGTTCGTTAAGGGTCTTGCCGACTTTGCGTACGCTGCCATCGTTATCGGTATCGCTCGCGGTATTCTGGTCATCGCCGAGGGCGGCATGATCATCGACACCATCCTCCAGGCGCTCGCTACTGCGCTTGCCGGTGCACCCGCCGCCGTTTACACCACGTTTATGTATATCGTCCTTGGCCTGCTCTCTTTGCTGGTTCCCTCGAGTTCTGGCCTGGCGGCGCTCACCATGCCCGTTATGGGCCCCCTGACCGAGCTCATGGGCCTCAATCCCGAGGCGGCCGTCACCGCGCTCCAGTTTGCCAACCAGACCATCAACACCATCAGCCCCGTGGCGGGCATGACGGTCGCCGGTCTTGCCGTGGCTAGGATTTCGTTTGGCCAATGGTGGAAGACCATTTGGAAGTTCTTCATTTTCATGGTCGTCTTTGGCCTGATCGTAACGGCAATCTCTGGCATGCTTCCGGTGTAGGTGGTTGTGATGTCTGATCGTTTGACGGTCCTGACGTCTAAGAGCGTCTTTACCGGTACGGGGGACCTGCCGTTTGAAGGTTTCGTAGCGGTCCGTGGCAATCGAATTGAGGCTGTTGGCACCAAGTGTGAGGTAGCTTCGTATTTGACCCAGGCGGACGAGGTAGTTGACCTGGGCGACCGCACTGTCATGCCTGGCCTGATCGATGTGCATACCTTCTATACAGGTTGGGCGCTGCGGACGTTGGGGTCTGATCTATCCGGCATCGCTGATGCCAAAGAGGCCGTGTCGCTCTTGCGTGCATGGAAAGAAGGTCATCCGGATTGCGCGGCGGCTTTTGGCCACAACCTACCCGAAACGTTGGCATCGGATGCCGAGAACGCAAATACAGCAGCTGTGTTTGACGAGTGTTTTGGCGATATCCCTGTCGTCTGCTTTACGCCGGGCGCGGAGACCTGCGTTCTCAATGCTGCCGCCAGTGCGCGATATGGCTTTACACCCCAGGCGTGCTATGCCGAGAAGATCTGGCGCATGATGAGCGATTTCCTCGCGCTGCCCGAGGTGCGTGCCGGGTATTCGGACTACATGAGCATGCTTAACGAGCGCGGCGTTACCGCCATCAAGGAAATGGCGTTTGATGACTACTACGGCTTTGCCGACGAAATGGCTCGCCGTGAGGAATCTGGTGAGCTGACGGTTCGCGTCTCTATGATGTCGCAGCCGGTGGGCGCCGGTGCAAATCTGGCATATGCCCGCGAGGCGCGAGAGCGCTTCCGGGGACCGTTCGTTCGTTTTTCTGGCTTCAACCGTATGACCGATCGCGGCGTATGGGTGGGGCTTGCCGAGATGATTGACCCCTATGAGGACACGGCCGATGCGGGCGCTGCCGGCAAGACGGTCGTCGAGGAGCCAGAGTGGGATCTGATTGAGAACGAGCTGCGTGCAATTGATGCTGAGGGCTTCCGATACTCCTTGCATTGCCAGGGCGATGGCGCCGTTCGCCGCACCGTGGCGCTCTATGCCTCGCTGCCTCGAGACGAGCATGGACGGATGCTTCGCCGCCATGCGATTACCGATCTCGAGAACTCTGACCCGACCGATCTTGTCGAGTTTGGCAAGTTAGGTGGAATTTGCGAGGTCTATCCGCAGATTCTGACGCTGGACCGGCGCGAGGATTGCCTGTCGATGATGCGTCGACAAATTGGCGAGACGCGACTTTTGCACAGCTGGAATCGCCGCGGCATGGAAGATTCCGGATGCACAGTGTGCTGTGGAACGGATTTGCCACTGCTGATTCCGAGCCTGGGCGAGTCAATATACAGCGCGTGCGGTGGATTCTTCGCCGACGGACTGCCCGTGAATGAGGTCAACACGCTGACGCTTGTCGAGCTCTTGCGCGCTTGGACTGCCGGGGGCGCGTACGATCTGATGCGCGAAGATGAGCTGGGTACGCTTGAGGTTGGCAAGCTTGCCGATATCTGCGTGCTCGATCGGGATGTGTTCGACCTCGATTATCGCGACGCACGCGATCTTGCGGTTGATATGACGATGTCGGACGGACAAATCGTGTTCGATCGAAATAAGGAGGCATAAGATGTCTGAATCCAAACCGACGCTGCGTCGCGAGCAGATTGCGGGCATGAATATCCACTACATCATGTGGTCGCTCGATTACTTCCTTGATGTGCAGCAGCGCTTGGGCTTTGAGTCTATTGAGCTGTGGTGTGCAGAGCCGCATGTGACGCTCGACCATACGGGCTACTTTGAGGCTGAGGTCCTGGCGAAAAAGGCTGCAGACCGTGGGCTTAGGTATCGTACTCTGTGCCCCGAGAATGTTGTCTATCCTTGGCAGTACTGCGCACGCAAGCCGCTGCATGAACAGCGCAGCCTGGCGTACTTTAAACACGGCATTGAACTTGCCGAGGTACTTGGGTGCGACCGTATGTCCATCAACTCGGGCTGGGGCGACTGGGACGAGGACCGCGAGGAAGCCTGGAAGCGCAGCCGCGAGCACTTGTCCATTCTGGCGGAGTATGCCGGCGAGCACGGTCTGGTGCTTACGATGGAAAGCCTGCGTCCCGAGGAGAGCAACCTCGTGACGACGGTTTCCGATGCGAAGCGCATGATTGACGAGGTCGCGAGCCCGTACTTACAGCCCATGGTTGATACAACCGCGATGGGCGTCGCAGGCGAGACGCTCGAGGACTGGTTTGCCGCCTTTGGCGATGGGGCAATTCACGAGATGCACTTTATCGACGGTGACCCGTATGGCCATCTGGTGTGGGGCGATGGCAAGCACGATATGGACGCCTTCGTCGCCACGCTCAACGCCCATGGTTTCGACGGCATGCTGGGCCAGGAAATCACGGACGGTCGTTACTACGATGACCCGGCGGCCGCAGATGCCAAGAACATGGCCGCATTCGAGAAATATCTGATTGACTAAAACAACCATCGGCCACGCAACCAACGTCATTGATTGCGGGCCAAACAAGAAAGGAACTGGATATGAACGCACACGATCTGATTAAAGAGGCAATTGCCGAGAAGGGCAAGTTCGACAGCGTCTACTGGATTGCTTGCGGTGGCTCCATGATCGATTTGATCCCGGCTCATGAGCTTCTGCAGCGCGAGGCTACCACCTTCACTTCGTATATCTATACCGCGCGTGAATTCGACATTATGCGTCCGCGTCGTCTGGGCGAGAAGTCCCTGGTCATCGCTTGCAGCCACAGCGGCAATACCCCCGAGGTCGTCGAGGGCTGCGAGATTGCCCTTGCTGCCGGCGCTACGGTGATCGCCCAGACCGACAACGCTGGATCCAAGATTGACTCCGGCAAGTGGACCACGTGGGTCTACCCATGGGGCGAGGGCGTGCCGCAGGCCGAGGTCCCCGCTGGCATTTCGCTGTCGCTTGCGGCAGAGCTGCTCGATCAGCAGGAGGGCTACGCCGATCTTGCCGATATGTATGCCGGTATCGCCGAGATGGATAAGATTCTTCCCCCGGCACGCGAGAAGGTAAATGCCGAGCTGGGCGATCGCTTTGCCAAGCTTTGCCAGGAGCACGAGTTCTTCTATATTCTGGGCAGCGGTCCCAACTTTAGCCAGACCTACGGTTTCGCTATCTGCTCTCTTATGGAGATGCAGTGGCAGCACTGCAGCTACATTCACTCTGCCGAGTACTTCCATGGCCCCTTCGAGGCTACTCAGGATGGCGTTTTTTACTTCCTGCAGATGGGCTCCAGCGAGTGCCGTGCTATGGACGAGCGCGCCCTGGCGTTCCTTAAGACGCATACCGATACGCTGATGGTGCTCGATGCCAAGGAGTACGGTATGGAAGCCGTGCCGGCGAGCGTCCGTGCTTATCTGGACCCGGTGCTGTTCTACGCCATGAACTGCGAGCTGCGTGCCGCACGCGGCAAGGTGTTTGATCACGATCCCGATTTCCGTCGCTACATGGGCGTCGTCGAGTACTAGAAGGATAAATACCATGGCATTTAACGTTAACGCGCTCGGATTTGGCGACAACGTCGTCGATCGCTACGAGCATATCCACACCATGTATCCTGGCGGCAACGCGGTGAACTTCGCCGTTTATGCCAAGAAATGCGGTGCCGCACGCTCCGCATACATGGGCATTTTTGGCAATGACGCCGCTGCCGAGCATGTCATTGCAAGCCTCGAGGATGAGGGTATCGAGCTTGACAAGTGTGAGCAGATGATTGGCGAGAACGGAGCGGCTCGCGTGACCGTCGTTGACGGTGACCGTGTCTTCCTTGGCTCCAACGAGGGCGGTATCCGTGGCGATGCGCGCTATGTCCTCGATCGCTTTGACCTTTCGTACATGAAGCAGTTCGATGTGGTTCATTCGGGCAACTATTGCTTTACCGAGCGCGAGCTGCCCAAGCTGAAGGCTGCGGGCGTCACGGTCTCTTTTGACTTTTCGGACGACTCCACCGACGAGTACTACGAGCAGATTGCACCCTACGTCGATTTTGCCTTCTTTAGTGCGGCGGATGCCGCGAGTGAGGACGAGATTCGCGAGCGTCTGGCATGGGTGAAGGGCCTGGGTCCGCGTTTTGTGTCGGCTACGGCGGGTGCCGAGGGCTGCATTGCTTACGACGGCGAGCGTTATTACCGCCAGCTGGCTAAACCGGTAACGGACATGAAGGACACCATGGGAGCGGGCGACTCGTTCCTCACTTCGTTTTTGATGTGCTATCTCGATTCCGCCAAGCGTGGTGAGGATGGCGCCGAGGCCATCGAGCGCGCGCTCGACTTTGCTGCCGGGTTTGCCTCGACCGTGTGCGGCATGGAAGGTTCTTGGGGCCACGGAGCACCAATCGTCGAATAGCTTAAGAAAGCGTACGGCGGTCTGGCTATGAGGCTTTGGACAGCCGATGCAAAACAATAAGCGAAACGCGAAAAGGGGGCTCGCCATGTGGTGGGTCCCCTTTTGAACATTGGAGAAGACCATGGGTATTAAAGCGTGCGCAGCTGGTTTTTGCTGTGCGGACGTCTATCAAAACATCGGCGTGTTCTATCCGACTGGTAATGGCATTGACTGGGGTATCCATCTTGCACGAATGGGCGTTTCGGTATCCGCCGTGTCGGTTGTCGGCAAGGACGAGTACGGAGACAAGATGAGGGAGGCGCTGGCCGCTGAGGGGTTCGATATCTCACATCTGCGGGTGGAGGATGGCGACACCTCGGTGATGCTCATGGCGTTGAAAGACGGCGTCGATCGCGTACATCTCGAGGCAATCGATGGCGTAATGGAGGCATATCGACCGAATGAAGATGACCGGGCGTTTATCCTAGAACATGACATCATTCACACCGACCTGTTTGGCAATTGTTTGGACCTCCTGCCCGAATGGCATGATGCGGGCAAGACGGTGGTTATGGACTTCTCGGTGTTCAGCCAGGATCCCGAATATGCCTGCGAGAACCATTTTCCCTACGTTGACTATGCGTTCATGTCGTTTGAAGAGGACACTCCGGAGCTGCGTGATTGGGTACGTCACGTACAGGAGCTGGGACCGCGGGTGGCAGTTGCCACGCTTGGTGAGAAGGGAAGCATTGCCTATGACGGTGAGCGCTTCTATGAGTGCGGGATCGTGCCGGCGGAGAAGGTCGTTAACACCGTGGGTGCCGGCGACTCGTATATTGCCGGGTTTACCAAGGGCGTGATCGATGGCCTTGATATTCCGGCGTGTATGAAGGCGGGCGCTGAACTGTCGTCCCGAGTGATTGGTTCGTTTGAGCCGTACTAGGGCCAAATGCCTGGAAAGGAGTACGAAATGGTTATCGACATGTTGGTCCATCCTATGCTCTATGGCGAGATCTGTACGCCGGGTGATGAGCCTGATGGATTCGGTTTTTGGTCACGAGAATTTGGTATGGGGCATATGGGCCCCATGGATTGGGATGAGCTTCAAGTCGAGATGGACGTCTGCGACGTGCGGAAGAGCGTGCTCATGCCGCTCGATGTAACCACGGCATGCGGAGGACACTTTGGCACCAATGACCAGATTGCCATGCTGGTTGCCGCGCACCCCGATCGTCTGTGGGGATTTGCGAGCGTAGATCCGCAGGTGAGCGGTGCCGCAGACGAATTGGAGCGCGCCTTTACCGAGTTGGGGGCAAAGGGGCTTTGCCTGCATCCGGCAAAGCAGGGTTTTGCCCCCGATGATGCTGTGGCCGAGCCGCTTTACGAGCTGTGCGAGCGCTATAACAAGCCGGTGGTTTTCCATGCCGGTATGTCTTGGGAGCCGGGCGCAGAGCTCTCGCGCAGTAACCCGCTTGCATTTGAGCACACAATCGCAACGCATCCAAATGTGCGCTTTAGTTTGACCCACTTTGGCTGGCCCTGGGTGCGCGAGACCGTGGCGATGCTGCTCAAGTATCCCAACTGCTACACGGACACCTCTATCACTTACATCGATTCGCCCGAGGAGATGATGCAGCGCCTTTTCACGGTCGATATGGGGCCGCTGTGGTATGAGCGCGCGCTATCGCATCAAGTGATGTTCGCCAGCAATACGCCGCGTTTCCGTGCATTCAAACTCAAGCGGGCGCTCGATACCGTGCTCATGCGCGATGATGCGCGAGAAAGGCTCTACTGGGGTAATGCCCTGCGTTTTCTTGAAGGGGATGAGTAAACATGGTGACGCTCGAGACATTGAGCTATCTATCGACTGCTCCGGACCAGTTCATCGATATTACCGAAGATGTGCACGCTGCCATCGAACGCAGCTCGGTGACCAATGGCTTGGCAGCGATTATTTTGTCGCATACGACCTGTGGAATCGTGGTAAACGAGGGACTGCCCTGCGTGGAGACGGATCTTATGGAGACGCTTGATCGCATCGCCCCACTCGATGCCCCCTATGCGCATGCACACTTCCTGCCGAGCTATGGAGCCACTGGTAACAACTCCTGTGGGCATATCAAGAGCATGATTTGTGGAAACAGTTGCTTCTTTCCCGTCCAAGATGGCCACATCGTGTGCGGAGGTGCCCAGAACATCTATCTTGCGGAGTTTGACGGTCCGCAGAAGCGAAAAGTGTACGTCGAGGTGCTGGGGGAGTAACGTCCCTGCAATGACCCTAAGAAGGAGCACGTTATGTCGTTTCTAACCTCGATGTTCAAGACCGAAAAGCCGGTTATTGGAATGCTGCACCTGCGTCCTCTGCCGGGCGATCCACTGTATTACCCGGGCGGAAGCGTGTCGCAGGTCGTGGAAGCGGCCAAGCGCGATCTCGAGGCGTTGCAGCAGGGCGGTGTCGATGGCATTTTGATTACCAATGAGCTCTCGATGCCCTATGAGCAGCATGTTTCTCCCTCAACCCTTGCATCGATGGGCTATGTAATCGGGGCTCTATCCCATGATTTGTCGACTCCTTGGGGAGCTGAAGCTATTTACGATGGTGATGCCACAATCGAGCTGTGCGCTGCCGTCGACGCGCAGTTCACGCGTTGCAATTTTTGCGGTGCCTGGGCCGGTGATCTCGGGCTGATTAACCGAGATTTCGCTCACACCATGCGTCGCAAGGCGGCGCTGCGCCTGGACGACCTCAAGCTTTTTCACTTCATCACGAGCGAGGGGGAGGTTTATCTCAACGACCGCACGATTGCGGACATTGCCGATTCACTTCTCTTTAATTGCCTACCGGATGCGATGGTCATCGGCGGTTCGGCTGCCGGTCGTGGCGCTTCGGGCGAGCTTGCCGATGAGGTCCATGAGCGTGTTGGCGAAGTGCCCGTGGTATGTGGCACCGGTTGTCGCGAAAATACCGTGGCTGACGTATTTGCTCACTACGATGGCGCGTTTGTCGGCACCTGCTTAAAGCGCGACGGAAAGCTGGATGCCCCGGTTGATGTTGAGCGGGTAGCTCGTTTTATGGCTGCCGCTCGTACGGCGCGAGGGGAGTAGGCACCTATGGCGCTCTATCTGGGTATTGATATTGGGACAAGCGCCTCTAAAGGCGTTTTAATCGATGATCGATGCAACATCGTTTGCCAAGCCTCTTGTGGACATGAGACGGACAACCCGTGTGACGGATGGTACCAGCATGATGCCGAGGCCGTTTGGTGGGGCGATTTTTGCCGCTTGTCGCGCGAGCTGGTGGCGCGATCGGGGGTTAACGCGGCACAGATCGGATGCGTGGGCCTTTCCGCATTGGGCTGCGACTGTGTGCCGGTCGATACCGAGTGCAACGCGCTGGCGCCCGCGATTTTGTATGGAGTCGATGCACGTTCGAAACCGCAGATTGACGAGCTTCTTTCCGAATATGGGTCAGATCGCGCACGCGAGCTTTTCGGGCACGATCCCTGTTCGTCAGATATTGCTCCCAAGATCTTGTGGTTTAAGGAGAATATGCCCGAGGTGCACGAACGTGCCGCGAAGTTCCTGACGGCGTCATCGTTTCTGTGCGCAAAGTTGACGGGGCGTTTTACGGTGGACCGTTATTTGGCGGAGGATTTTCTTCCCCTATACGACAGCTTCACTTGGAAGGTTGATGCTCGGGAATGTGCTCGTTTCTGCCGGCCTGACCAGATGGCGGAGGTAATGTCGGCTACCGATATTGCCGGGGTGATTACTCAGCGTGCGGCTGAGGCGACGGGGCTCGCGGCAGGGACACCTGTCTTGGTGGGAACGGGCGACTCTGGTGCCGAGGCCATTTCGACGGGTGTATTTCGTCCCGGCGATATGATGGTTCAGTTGGGGAGTACGGCGTATTTCATCTATCTAGCTGATCATATGGTCGATGATGCCCGCCTGTGGCCAGGGACGTTTATCATTCCCGGAACTTACGGGATCTGCGCGGGGACCAATACGGCGGGTGCGCTCACATCGTGGCTGCGCCAAGAGCTGTATCGCGACGCCGTGGAGGCCGAGGGCCACGGTGGCCCCGATGCATATTCGGTTATGGCGCATGATGCCGCCGGTGTGGCGCCGGGTGCCGATGGGCTCCTGTGTCTGCCGTACTTTGCGGGGGAGCGCACTCCGCTCAACGATCCCGAGGCGCGTGGCGTCTTCTTTGGCCTGACCGGAAGGCATACGCGAGCCCATATGGTTCGTGCCGCCTTGGAAGGCGTCGCGTATACCGTTGCATCCCATGTCGACATTATCGAGCGAGAACATGGACTGCCAATTGGGCGCATTATGCTTGTCGGAGGTGGAACCAAGAATCCAGTTTGGATGCAGGCTATCGCCGACGTATGTGGGCGCGAGGTCTCGGTTGCCAAGGTTACGGTGGGCGCATGCTTCGGTGATGCCATCATGGCAGCTCTCGCAGGTGGCGCCTATGCATCATGGGATGAGCTCGCCCAAGTCCTTGGCGTTGCGCAAACAATCGTGCCTGATATGACTGCCCACGAGTTATATGCGTCGCGCCGTCATATCTTTGACGAATTGTATGCACGCAACCGTGATCTCATGCACGAATTGGTGTAATGCTGCCGAATTGTACCGCCTTCCAATAGGGACCCGCGTTGTGTGATTCGCATGCCCCTTGGCATTTTTGCCACAGGGGTTAGCGAAGGTCAAAAACAGAGTGCGCATTTGCTAAAACTGCCGACTCGATGCGCTTTGCGTCACAGTTTTTGAGTGAGGCGATGCGCATCGAGGTCCTTGCGAGCGATCTGATGAGCGACTGCGCGCTTGTTTCTGTGTTTGGTTCGGCTGGCGCATCGGTCTCGAGCAGTAGACGGTCGAGTGGAATCTGCCGGGCATATTCGCGACCGCGCTTGGTGGCGAGCATACGCTCGTTCACGGAAAAATAGCAGTTTGCGTTTCGCGCGCGGGCGAGTTCGTTCGAAGTGCCGCTAAACCAGTGGAAGATGATAGCGGGGGAGTCGGGGTTTGGGATGAGTAGTCCATGCGATTCGAGGACGTCCAGTACGGCTCCTGCCGAACGAACGGCGTGAATTGATATCACGCGCCCGGTAAGAGGATGCTGCACGAGTGCATCGCAGAGCCGGTTAAGTGCCTGTATTTGTAGCGGCTCACTTCCAGCAAAGCGCGCGGAAAAGTCGAGCCCGACTTCGCCGATGTAGCGCTCTTGGGCAGCAACTTCGCAAAGCAGATTGACTTCGGCGGGACCGCAGCGGCCGTCGGCGAGCCACCAGGGATGGAGGCCGATGCCCTTGATGACGGTAGGAAGGCGACGGGTTCGCCCGTGTGCGCTAGCGAAGTCGCGTGGATCGACGCCGCAATCAAATAGACCCAAGCCCAGCGCCGTTGCCTCATCGGCAACGGCGTCCGGGTGAGCCATTAAATCAAGATGGCAGTGTGCATCAAATAACCGGGGCTCCATCTCGGCGCGCTCCGCTAGTCTAGGCGCTGGCCATCGGCACGCACGTGCTCGGTGCCGCGGCCACTGATCTGGCGGATAACCTCGCCGGCGATCATCTGGCCCATGATGGGCGGCATAAAGCTGGCGGTTCCGAGCTCGGTACGCTCGTGGATGTTGGAAGGGTCGCGGGGCTGTGTCTTAACCGATTCCTCGCAGCTAAACAGTACATGTAGGCTCTTGATTCCGCGCTTCTTACATTCTTTGCGCATAATGCGGCTCATGGGGTCACGTACCGTATCGAAGATGTCGGCAAAGCGGAGGCACTCGGGATGGAGCTTGTTGGCCCCGCCCATGGAGCTAACCAAACGAATGTCGTGGTCCTGAGCATATTTGGCAATGGTGAGCTTGGCCGAGATGGTGTCGATGGCGTCGACGACGTAGTCGAGCTTGCCGTCCGTCTGCTCCAAAACGCTCGCGAAGAACTCGTCGATGTTGTCGCTCAGCAGGTATTCGGTGCGTTTGATAACGGTGGCGGCGGGATTGATATCGCGGATCATGGCATCCATCACGTCCACTTTGCGCTTGCCGACGGTGCTGTGAAAGGCGATGGCCTGGCGATTGATATTGCTGGGCGCGATGATGTCCTTGTCCAGAATGACGAAATGACCGATGCCGCCGCGGGCGAGTGCCTCGCAGCAGTTGGAGCCCACGCCTCCGCAGCCGAGCACCAGCACCGTGGCGGCGGCGAGTTTGTCGAGCGCCTCGCGGCCCATGATGATTTCGAGCTTGGTATCGCGCGTCTCGACGAGAGCGGCAGCGGTTTCGGCCATAGACATCCTCCGATTGGGAAGCGAATCGTGTTTTAGCTATCGTCATTATAGGTAATCGCCCATAGGTTGCGATGGCGTTTGCTTTGATGTGGATTGAAGCATTGCGATTAGATAGTTAGACAAACATCTAAATATCGAGTATAGTGTGCGCGTCGAACGAAATGCTGAGAGGAGGTCCTATGCCGGGAGAGGGTTTTAAGGCGCTTGCCGATCCAACGCGACGGCGCATTTTGGAGTTGCTGCGCGAGGGCAATTGCACGGCGGGGGAGCTTGCCGAGCATTTCGATATCAGTAAGCCATCGCTGAGCCATCACTTGGCGACGCTCAAAAACGCCGGGTTGGTGACCGACGAGCGCCATGGCCAAAACATCGTATACAGCTTAAACACCACCGTCATGCAGGATTTAATTGGCTGGTTTATGGGCTTTACAAACACGGAAGGTGATAAGGATGAATAACGAAAACAAGGGCATTCACCCCACGGGGGTATCGTCGCGCGTGTGGATTGCGCTGGTTGCTCTGTGCGTCGCCAATGTCGTAGCGCACCTCATGGTGATGCCGAGCTTGCCTGCGCAGATTCCTACGCACTGGGGCGCGAACGGCGCCGTCGACGGTTGGGGTCCTAGCTGGATGGCCTCCGCGCTCGGCGTGCTGCCTCTGGTGCTTCTCGCAATGTTCTGCGTGGTGCCGCGCATCGATCCCAAAGGTGAGGCATATCGAACCTCGGGCAAGTTCTATCAGGGCTTCGTAATCGCCTTCACCTTGTTCATGTGCGCCGTAAGCTGGTTGGGTGAGCTTACGGTCTGGGGCGTGGTGCCGGCGGTCGGTTCGGTCAACGTGCTGATTTCCGGTGCTATCGGTTTGCTGTTCATCGGCGTAGGCAACTACTTGCCGCGTGTGAAGCAGAACTATACGCTCGGTATCAAGACGCCTTGGGCGCTTGCCGATCCCGAGAACTGGCGCCGTACGCAGCGCTTTGGCGGTGCCTGCTTTATGGTGCTGGGTGTTGGCCTGATTGCGATGGGCGTGGCAGGTGCTGTGCTTTCGAATGAAGTCGTCGCCGCGGTGATTGCGGTTCTGGCGTTTGGTTCGGTCGGAGCCGTCTACGTCTACTCGTATCTGCTGTGGCGCAAATCTCAGCGGGCTGTTCGTTAAGGTTGCGGAAAACTAGCGTACGCAGTTCATGGTATGTTCTGGGGGATTTTTCCCAGGTAGTATTAGGGGGTATGGGCAACCATGCCCCTTTTTCGTTACGTTTCAGAGCTAGTTTTCTCATTTCGTTTCCACTAAAGCGAATCAAGAATAGGGAAACAACAGGTAGAAAGGATAAAACAGACAAATGGCGGAGTTTATCTACCAGATGTATCAGGCTCGCAAGGCCCATGGCGACAAGGTAATCCTTGACGACGTGACCCTGAGCTTCTACCCCGGTGCCAAGATCGGCGTCGTGGGCCCCAACGGTATGGGCAAGTCGACCCTGCTCAAGATCATGGCCGGCATCGAGGAGGTCTCCAACGGCGATGCCAGGCTTACCCCCGGCTACACCGTGGGCATCCTGCAGCAGGAGCCGCCGCTTGACGACGACAAGACCGTCATCGAGAACGTGCGCATGGCGTTTGGCGACATGATCGCCAAGGTCGATCGCTTCAACAAGATCGGCGAGGAGATGTGCGATCCGGACTGCGACATGGACGCCCTCATGGCCGAGATGGGAAAGCTCCAGGACGAGATTGACGCCGCCGACGGCTGGGATATCGATTCCAAGCTCGGCCAGGCCATGGACGCCCTGCAGCTGCCCGATTCCGACATGCCGGTCAACGTGCTCTCTGGCGGCGAGCGCCGCCGTGTGGCCCTGTGCAAGCTGCTGCTCGAGGCTCCCGACCTGCTGCTGCTCGACGAGCCCACGAACCACCTGGACGCCGAGTCGATCCTGTGGCTCGAGCACTTCCTGCACAACTACCAGGGCGCGGTGCTTGCCGTCACGCACGATCGCTACTTCCTGGATAACGTTGCCGAGTGGATCTGCGAGGTCGACCGCGGCCACCTTTATCCCTACAAGGGCAACTACTCCACGTATCTGGAGACCAAGGCTGCCCGTATCGAGGCGCAGGGCAACCGCGATGCCAAGCTCGCCAAGCGCATGGAGGCCGAGCTCGAGTGGGTACGCAGCTCGCCCAAGGCTCGCCAGGCCAAGAACAAGGCCCGTCTGGCTCGCTACGAGGAGATGGAGGCCGAGGCCCGCGCAAGCCAGAAGCTCGACTGGACTGACATTCGCATTCCTGTGGGCCCGCGTTTGGGCAACAAGGTGCTCGAGGCCCATCACCTGCACAAAGAGTTCGATGGCCGCGTGCTTATCGACGACCTTTCGTTCACCCTGCCGCGCAACGGCATCGTGGGCGTCATCGGCCCCAACGGCGTCGGTAAGACCACGCTGTTCAAGACGATTGTGGGTCTGGAGCCGCTGACTTCGGGCGAGCTCGAGGTGGGCGAGACCGTCAAGATTTCTTACGTCGACCAGAACCGTTCCGGCATCGACCCCGATAAGAACCTATGGGAGGTCGTCTCGGACGGCCTGGACCACATGATGGTCGGCGAGACCGAGGTTCCGAGCCGCGCTTATGTGGCGAGCTTTGGCTTTAAGGGCCAGGACCAGCAGAAGCGCGCTGGCGTACTTTCCGGTGGCGAGCGCAACCGTCTGAACCTGGCGCTTACGCTCAAGCAGGGCGGCAACCTGCTGCTCCTCGACGAGCCCACGAACGACCTCGACGTCGAGACGCTGTCCTCGCTCGAAGCGGCGCTGCTCGAGTTCCCGGGCTGCTCGGTGGTCATTAGCCACGACCGTATGTTCCTGGACCGCGTCGCCACGCACATTCTGGCGTGGGAGGGCACCGACGAGAATCCGGGCAACTGGTATTGGTTCGAGGGCAATTTCGAGGCCTATCAGGCCAACCGCATCGAGCGCCTGGGCGAGGACGCAGCCCAGCCGCATCGTATTCACCGCAAGCTGACGCGTGATTAGTCGAGCTCAGGTGACCTAACGAGAAAGGGACGATAACCTTGAGGGTTATCGTCCCTTTTTGTTACTTGGTAGAAGGCTCGACTTTATCGATGGTCCAGGCGGCTCCGAGACCGCCGGTGGTGTTGCGGCGGATGCGAACGGTGACTTCGTGGCGCTCGCCGGCCTGCGTGTAGCGCAGGGGGAAGCTTGCGCGGTTTCGCGCGGCCTCGATGGTACCGCGCTCGCGGGCAATCCAATAGTACTCGCCGACGATGCCGAGCGTGTCGGCGCCGTAGGGGAGATAGGTCGACAGCTGGTGCAGAAGCGGGCCGGGGCAGAAGACCTCGGTTGCGAAATCGACGGGGAAGTCCTCGGGGATGGCGGGCGCTGCGGGTGCGGGGGCCGGTGCTGCAGCGGGGACCGGAGCCGGTGCGGGTGCGGGAATTTGGTCGCAAGCAGAGGTGGGCACGGATTCGATGGCGGGTGCGGGCTCTAGCGTCGTTTTCGGCTTGATCGTAGAATCTGCGGGCTTCACGGTGGCGGGCGCGTCTGCAGCTGCAGTTTCAACCTCAACCTGCGTCGCGTTCTCGTTCTCGACGCTCGGCTTTGCCTCGATGGGCGTGGATGCCATGGTGGTGATGCCGGCGTTGGCGTTCTCGGGGTCATAGACGACCGTGAGCGAGATGGCGGGCTGCGGCGTCTCGGGCTTCGGCGCCGACTCGGTAGCGCCTTGATCGGCGGGCTCGTTGGGTTGATCGTCCTCAGTCTCGTCGCTAAAGACACCGCTGTTTTGGTACGCAGGCGTCTCGGGTTGGTTGGTGGCTTCTTCGGTTGTCGACTTGGGAGCCTCGTCGAGCTCCGCAGTGGCTTCCTGCTCGGATATGACTTTGGCGTCGGTCGTGGCGGCGATTTCGGCTTCGGCTTCTGCTGTTACCTCAATAGTGACTTCGAGCTCGGGCTCGGGCTCAGGCGCAGCTTCAACTACGGGTTCGGGACGCTTAACGTGCTTGGGACGCACGGCCTTGAGGTCCTTCTCGCCGCGCTTTTTCTTTTTGTAGGACTGCTTGGCGCCCTTGGCGGCCTTGGGCTTGTCCTCGCCTTTGGCAAGGGCGGCATCCCAGGTCTCGTTGGCAATGACGGTGGCATACAGGCGACCGCCCTTAAAGACAGTCAGCTTGATGCAGTCATCGAGCTCCTCGAGCAGCTCGCGCGTGGACTCGAAGCCCAGGTCATAAGCGGCCATGTCGCCGGCGGCGAGCGTCTCCTCGACCTGCGTCATAAACGTTTGCTTGCCGCACCCAATCGCATCGCGCAGTAGACGATATAGATAGATGTGGTTGCCCAGCGATAGCGTGGGCTTAACTATTGTCTTGCTCATGGCAAATCTCCTCTTTACACACCAAAGCATCTTACCATCGCACGGGGCGTGCCACCTCGGCGCCCAAGGCAAACGGGCGCGACCGTTGCCGGTTCGCGCCCGTTATACAGGTCGGTTATCTATGAGAGGCAAACGTGCTTAGTTGCCCGACGCCGTGCCTTGGCTCGAGCTGTCAGATGCCGTACCGGACGCGGTTCCGCTCGAGCTGTTAGTGCTGCTGTTGTCGGTAGATCCCGTGCCCGATGTATTGCCGCTCGTCTGGTCGCCCGTGCTCGGCTGCGAGCTGTCAGTCGTTTGGCTTGAGTCGGTCGTGCCGGATTGCGTGCCGCTGTTGTTCACGGAAGAATCGACGCCCTGCGATTGATCGGGGGTGTTCGAGGACGAGTCGGTGGATGCGGAGGTGCCCTGCGAGTCGTCCTGCTGGCTTTGCGATTGACCAGTGCTATCCGCGTCGTGCTCGGTCGTGCGCGACGACAGAATCGGCTCGGGGCGCTCGCCCAGACCCTCACCGGCGGTGGTGATAAGGATGGCGCCGGCACAGGCAATGACCGCGACGATGGCGATGGCGATCGAGAAGACGATGACCTTCTTTTGCGTCTGGCTGCGCTCTGCCGCCGCCTTGGCGCGCAAGCTGTCGGGGGCAACGCGCGCCGTGGTCGCGCGCCCCGCAATCTGGCGCATCTCCTGCGTAGTCGCGGCGCCGCCCAGGTGCTCCTCGGCATTAAATTCAACGGGCTCATAGGCGCCGGCGGGGTAGTCGACGTCGGCGTGCGTACCTTTGAGGGCTTTGGCGCTGGCAGAGATAAAGTGGCGGTAGACCTGCGAGGACACAACGGTGATGACCGAGCTCACGGCGGCACCGATCACCGATCCGGCGATACCGATCTTGGAAGCAAGCGCGACGCTTGTGGCGGCTGCTGCGGCGCCGGCGATGATCTGGGGAATGGAAATGTCATCGAACAGGCCCTTTTTGGGCGCGATGGCCATGGTCTGTCCGATGGAATGGTTTTCGTGAACGCCGTTGTTGAGCGCGGCCGGTGTCATGACGCGCGTGCGCGGCGCGTCAGTGTACTTGGTTGTCATACGGGGTCCTCCCGGTGTAAATCTGCTTCGTTTCATGCAGCCATCAGGGTACCCACCAGATGTGAATCGTACGTGACATTTAGCAGATACCATCAACTCATCAATAGCTCACCAAGTTGGTGGGATGCGGTTACACCCGGCGGTTGAACTACAATAGGGCTTGCTAATTGTTGTGAATGGCGTCTACGCACGGGAGCATTCTTATGAATCTTCACCTTTCTCAGTCTGATGGCTTTTTGCGTGTGGCGGCGGCGTCGCCGCAGATTCGCGTCGCCGATGTCGAGGGCAATGCCGAGGTTGCGTTGGCGGCTGTTCGCGCGGCTGTCGAGCGCGGCGTTCGTGCGTTGGTGTTGCCCGAGCTTAATCTGACTGGCTATACCGCGGCCGATCTGTTCCATAACCGCACATTACTGCATGCCTGCGAGACCACACTGGCACATATTCTCGATGAAACCCGCGAGTTGCCGATTGTCTTTACCATCGGTCTTCCCGTGGCGGTGGCCGAGAACATCTACAACTGCGCCGCCGTGTGCTGTGCGGGTGAGCTTTTGGGTCTTACGGCCAAGAAGTATCTGCCCAACTATGGCGAGTTCTATGAGCGCCGTTGGTTTGCTCCGGCGCCTGCGGATCCTGTGTGGGTCGAGTTTGCCGGTCAGGGTCCGGTTCCGCTGGGTTCGGGGCTTGTCTACCGCTGCTATGATGAGGGCGCCGAGGACCTGGTGCTGGGCGTTGAGGTCTGTGAGGACCTGTGGGTGCCGGCGCCCCCTTCGACCGAGATGGCGCTTGCCGGTGCGACGGTGATTCTCAATCCGTCGGCCTCGGACGAGATTATCGGTAAGGCAGATTACCGCCGCAGCCTCATCTCCAATCAGAGTGCGCGCCTGTACTGTGCCTATGCCTATGCAGACGCGAGCGAGGGCGAGTCCACGACCGACATGGTCTTTGCGGGGGAGAACCTCGTCTACGAAAACGGCTCCAAGCTCGCCGCGACCAAGCTGCTTACCTGCGACATGGCCGTCGCCGACGTTGACCTTGACCGCCTGGTTGCCGAGCGCCGTCGCTCGACGACGTGGACGCGCACGGACGATGCGCCGGAGGCCACGACCGTTGAATTTTCGTTTGAGGGCGTGCCGGCAGATGAACCTGTCCTGCGCGATGCGTTTGACATCGACCGTGTCTTCCCCCGCGCGCCCTTTGTGCCGGCCGACCATGGCGACCTGGCCGAGCGTTGCGAGACCATCCTCGACCTGCAGACCGCCGGCCTCAAGACTCGCCTGGCCCATACGGGCACCAAGGCGGCTGTCATCGGTCTTTCAGGCGGCCTGGACTCCACGCTGGCGCTGCTCGTGACGGTTCGCGCCTTCGATGCACTGGGACTGCCGCGCACCGGTATCACGGCCGTGTCCATGCCCGGCTTTGGCACGACGCATCGCACCAAGTCGAATGCCGAGTCGCTCGCCCGCGACTTGGGTGTGAGCTTCCGCGAGGTTTCGATCCACGCGGCTGTGGAACAGCACTTCAAGGACATTGAGCACGATCCGGCCGTGCAGGACGTGACCTACGAGAACAGCCAGGCGCGCGAGCGTACGCAGATTTTGATGGATCTGGCCAACCAGGCTGGCGGTTTTGTCATCGGCACGGGCGATCTGTCGGAGCTGGCGCTCGGCTGGGCTACCTATAACGGCGATCACATGAGCATGTACGCCGTCAACGCGAGCGTGCCCAAGACGCTTGTGCGCCATCTGGTGCGCTATGCGGCCGATGTCTTTGGTGGGCGCATTGCCGAGGTCCTGCTCGATATCCTCGATACGCCAGTGTCCCCCGAGCTTCTGCCGCCCACGGGCGATGGCGAGATTGCGCAGAAGACCGAGGATTTGGTGGGGCCGTACGAGCTGCACGATTACTTCCTCTATTACCTGCTGCGTTTTGGCTTTGAGCCGGGCAAGATCTACCGCATGGCGCTCAAGAGCTTTGAGGGCGTCTACGACGCCAAGACTGTTCACACGTGGTTGCGTACGTTCTACCGTCGCTTCTTTGCCCAGCAGTTTAAGCGCAGCTGTCTGCCCGATGGTCCCAAGGTGGGCTCGGTGACACTCAGTCCGCGCGGTGATTGGCGTATGCCGAGTGACGCCAGCTCGCATCTGTGGCTTGCGCAGATCGACGCGCTCGATGCAGTTGACTAAGGTTGGCTAAATTGAACCAATACGGGGGTTGCAAGCGTTACACTTTTGCAATCTGATGGCCCGTATCGCGCGGCGCTCTTGTCAGAGCGCCGCGTTTTTCATATCGAAAGGTGGCACCATGCAGGCATCGCAGCGTCTCGACCGCTTTGGCGCGGAGGTCTTCGCCTCGCTCAACAACAAGCTCCTCGCGCTGAAGGCTCAGGGCAAGACCATTTACAACATGAGCGTGGGCACGCCCGACTTTAAGCCGTACGACCACGTGGTCGAGGCGCTCACGCAGGCGGCCCAAGATCCCGAGATGTGGAAGTACGCCCTGCGCGACCTGCCTGAGCTTAAGCAAGCCGTGTGTGATTACTACGAGCGTCGCTTTGGCGTTTCGGGCATTACGCCGTCCATGGTGCAGTCGTGCAACGGCACGCAGGAGGGCGTGGGTCATTTGGGCTTGGCTCTGCTCGATCCGGGTGACACCATTCTAGTTCCCGATCCGTGCTACCCGGTCTTTGAGGCGGGTGCGAAGATTGCCGATGCCAAGCTCGAGTACTATCCGCTGGTTGCCGAGCACAATTACCTGCCCTATGTGGCGGGCATCGATCCCGAGGTGGCCGATCGCGCCAAGTACATGATCGTTTCGTTGCCCGCGAACCCGGTCGGTTCGGTGGGCACGCCCGAGGTCTACGAGGAGATCATCGCTTTCGCTCGCGAGCACGACCTGCTGATCGTCCATGACAACGCATACTCCGACATCGTGTTCGACGGCGAGCCGGGCGGAAGCTTCTTGCAGTATCCCGGTGCGCTCGAGGTGGGCGTTGAGTTCTTCTCGCTCTCCAAGTCGTTTAACGTCACCGGTGCGCGTATCGGCTTTTTGGTCGGCCGCGAGGACGTGGTCTCGGCCTTTGCCAAGCTGCGCAGCCAAATCGACTTTGGTATGTTCTTCCCGATCCAGAAGGCTGCTATCGCCTGTCTGAACGGTCCACGCGATGAGGTCGAGGCGCAGCGTCTGAAGTACCAGGAGCGCCGCGATGCTCTGTGCGACGGTCTTGAGGGCCTGGGCTGGGAGCGTCCCAACGCGCATGGCTCTATGTTCGTGTGGGCCAAGCTTCCCGGTGGTCGCACCGATTCCATGGCGTTTTGCGAGGAGCTTATGGAGAAGGCCGGCGTTGTGGTGACGCCGGGCGCGAGCTTTGGTCCTTCGGGCGAGGGGCACGTGCGCATGGCGCTGGTCTTGCCGCCCGACCAGATCGCTTTGGCTGTCGAGGCCATTCGCGAGGCGGGCCTGTATTAGAAAGTTGTTTCGGCTCGTCAATAGCTCGAAACCGATTTCGTGCAGTTATTTTACGAATTCTGCAAATAATTTCGGTAAGCGGTCGATATTTGGCTGCGAATAGGAGCATAATCAAAGTCCCGATTGGATGTATTGGGATTACGGCGAGCCGCTCGGGTCGTTCCCGGGCGGCTTGTTTGTGGAGAGAGATGGGAGTTTCTAATGGTTAACGAGAAGAAGGTCGCTATTGTCGGCTGCGGTTTCGTCGGTTCGTCTTCGGCGTTCGCGTTGATGCAGAGCGGTCTGTTCTCCGAGATGGTTCTCATCGACGTGGACAAGAACCGCGCCGAGGGTGAGGCCCTGGATATCGCGCACGGTATGACGTTTGCCGAGCCGATGAAGATCTACGCCGGCGATTATTCCGATGTCGCCGACGCCGCCATGATCGTCGTCACCGCTGGCGCTGCCCAGAAGCCCGGTGAGACCCGCCTGGACCTGGTCAATAAGAACGTCAACATCTTTAAGTCCATTATCCCCGAGATTAAGAAGTCTGGCTTCGACGGCATTCTGCTCATCGTCTCCAACCCGGTCGACGTTCTGACCTACGCCGCCATTAAGATGTCCGGTCTGCCCGAGGGCCATGTCATCGGCTCCGGCACCGTGCTCGATACCGGCCGTCTGCAGCAGATGCTTGGTGCCCACGTCGAGGTCGACCCGCGCGATGTCCAGGCCTATGTCATGGGTGAACACGGCGACTCCGAGTTTGTCGCTTGGTCCAGCGCCCAGGTTGCCGGCGTGCCGCTGAACACCTTCTGCGAGCTCCATGGTCATCTGGAGCATGAGGCTGCCGAGAAGCGCATCGCCGAGGACGTCAAGAACTCCGCCTACACCATCATCGAGAAGAAGCACGCCACCTACTACGGCGTCGCCATGGCCGTTAAGCGCATCTGCACTGCCGTCATGCGCGATGAGCAGACCGTTCTGCCCGTTTCCTCGCTCATGGTGGGCGAGTATGGCCTGTCCGATCTTGCCATCTCCATGCCGACCGTCGTTGGCCGCGACGGCGTCGTCTGCCGCGTCCCCGTGCCGCTGAACGATGACGAGCAGCATGAGCTCACCGTTTCTGCTAAAGCCCTTAAGGACATCATCGACAGCGTCGACTTCTCCTGCTAAATCAAGCTCGCTAGAGCGAAAAGCTACAATGAAGGCGTCCGGGTCCACACGGCCCGGGCGCCTTTTTGGTGCAAAGTAACCTGACCCCAATGCACCATCCCTATACACCATGGTTGATGGGAGGGCCATGTCGGATTCGCCTAATTTTTTGACCTATGCCCAGACGGCGTTTGATCCGTTTGAGGAGCGGCCGTTCTGCGCGGTGGATAGCCTGGTCTTTGCCTGGTTGTCGTATTTGCGTTTGCCGGGTGATATGGCAGAGCTGACGAACTGGCAGGGCCTAGACGTACGCGAGCTGCTGCGTGCCGAGTGCTACCGGGACATGATTGACGACTTGTGGGATCCAGAGGGGAGCAGGGCCTTGTTGGAGGCCGTGGCAGCAAGCCCTCGCTACCGTGGCGTGCACGTTTGCGGCTATCGTGCCGTGAGCGATGTGGTGGCGACAGAGCAGTTTGCAGCCATGGCGTTCCGGTTTCCGGCGGGGTTTAGCTATCTTTCCTTCCGAGGGACCGACAGCACGATTGTGGGCCGGAAAGAGGACTTTAACATGGCGTTCCGGTATCCTGTGCCGGCCCAGGAATCCGCGGCGCGTTATGTGGACGAGGCGGCGGATGCGATCGACGGGCCGCTTTTGTGCGGAGGTCATTCCAAGGGTGGAAACCTTGCGGTGTACGGTGCGGCGATGTGCTCCGATGTCGCCCGTGCGCGAATCGAACGGGCGTATTCCCATGATGGTCCGGGCTTCGTCGAGGAGTTTCTGAACGGTAACGCCTTTGCCGATCTTTCCGGTCGAATCGACAAGACTCTGCCACGGTCGTCGATCTTTGGCATGATGTTCGAGACACAGGAGGACTATGCCATCGTTGAGAGCACCGAGTTCAGCCTGCTGCAGCACAATCCCTTTAGCTGGGTGGTTGATGGCCGCGACTTCGTGTACTGTGAACGCCTGTCCGCCGGTGCTCGATACGTTGATGGCTCCATTCGCGAGATGCTGCTTGCAGTGGGGCCTAGCGAGCGCGAGCGTTTTGTAGATGCGTTGTTCTCCGTGTTTGAGGCTACGGGTGCTGAGCGGTTTGCGGATATCGCTGGGAATCTGCGCGAGAGCCTGCCTGTGATGCTCCAGGCTGCGCAGGGCTTTGACGGAGATACGCGCCGCTTTGTCTCGCAGACCATAGTGGCAATCCTTAAATGCGCACTGCTGCCCAAACGACCCCAGATCGACATGTCCGCTGCCGGTAAGAGTCTGGCAGAACAGCTCGAGGCTTGGCAGTCCGAGCTCCTGCGCTAGCCATTGGTGCAAAGCAACCTGTCCCCGATGCACCAATCTTCGATGCGCTCGGGGAGGGCTCGACCGCTATACTGGTTCGTGCCGAAATCGATCTAGAACGGAATGCCGTATATGAAAATCAATCACGCGATTCTGCATATCCTGGACTTTGACTCTGCCGTCAACGTTATGAGCCAGCGCGAGCTCGATATCGAGAGTCGTACCGTGCGCAACTTCGTGACCACGCATCTGCGCCGCGCACGTACCTCGGCCGACAATAAACGCGCCACGTTTGCCGAGAACTCTGCGTTTGGCGGCGAGCTCAAGGGTTATTTCTTTGGCGAGCGCGAGTTCGTGGACCTGTCGCAGCAGATTGCGGAGTTTATCTCCTCCGAGCTCACCAAAGCCGAGAAAGCCGAGTCCACCGACGTGCTTGTGGCGGACTTTGATGACGATGAGGATGCCCGCTGGTTTGCCGTGATGCTGCTGGGCTCCAAGCAGGCTTTTATGCACGAAGTGGGCCGCGAGGAGGGGGAGGTGCGCAACGACATCGCGCGCCACTACGCTATTCTGCCAAACCCCTCGCAAAAGGTGCCGAGCTATGCCATCGTGCGCGCGAGTACCATGGAGATCGGCTACGTGGACAAGAAGCGCAAGATTGCCGGCGAGGACCGTATGCTTATCCCCGATGGCCTGCTGCAGTGCGACACGGGTGTATCGGGCAAGGAGGTCATCGACACCGTGACGCGTGTGGTCGAGGAAGTCGCCGAGGAGCATGGTGCCAATACGGCCGTGGCACTCGCCAAGGTTAAGGCTGCCGTTGCCGAGAAGGTTGAGGATGACGAGGAGCTGCCGCCTTGGGATATCGTCGATGAGGTCTTTGAGGACGAACCGGTCATCAAGGAAAGCGTGCGCGCGGCACTGACCGAGGAGAAGGTTCCCGAGCGCGTTCCCGTGGAGCGCAAGCAGGTCGAGCGCGCTGCCGTGCGCAATCACAAGATCCGTACCGACACGGGTATCGAAATCAGCTTCCCGGCCGAGATGGGTTCGAATTCCGAGTACATCGAGTTCGTCAACGAGCCCAACGGCCTTATCTCCATCGAGCTCAAGAATATCGGCAGCATCGAGAATCGATAAGTTGCGTTACGCCTACAGCGAGAAAGCAAAGGCCGAAGCTCCTAGGGGCTTCGGCCTTCTTGTTTGGGGATGAATTGCCCCGCAGGTTGAGCATAAGTCAGCGAAAACGCGGTTTGTCAAAACCGCGTAACTATTAAAGCTGGCGCAGACCCTCTTCCAGGCCGGTCTTGCTGTCGGTCTTCTCGTCGCGCATCTTGATGACGCGGGCGGGGACACCGGCCACGACGGCACCGGCGGGGACGTCCTCGACGCACACGGCGCCGGCGGCAACGACAGCGCCTTTGCCTACGTGCACGCCCTCCAGGACCACGGCATTGGCGCCGATCATAACGTCGTCCTCGATGATGACGGGCGTGGCGCTGGCGGGCTCCACGACGCCTGCCAGCACGGTGCCGGCGCCGATGTGGCAGTTCTTGCCCACGGTGGCGCGGCCGCCCAGCACGGCGCCCATGTCGATCATGGAGCCTTCGCCAATGACGGAGCCGATGTTGATGATGGCGCCCATCATGATGACGGCATGGTCGCCAATCTCGACACGGTCGCGGATGATCGCGCCCGGCTCGATGCGGGCGTTGATACCCTTGAGGTCGAGCATGGGCACGGCGGAGTTGCGGCAGTCGTTCTCTACGTCGTAGTAGTCGATGGAGTCGGCGTTGGCGTCGAGGAGTGCCTTGAGCTCATCCCAGTCACCAAAGACGGTCTTGCCACGACGACCGCCGTAGACGTGCGCATTGCCCCACTGGACCTTCATTCCCGGCTTTTCGCGCACGTACAGTTTGACGGGCGTTTTCTTGGGCGCGGTTGCGATGTAGTTGATAATCTCCTGTGCATCCATCTCGGCTGCATTACTCATTTGCTGTCTCTCCTTTGAGTGGATCCGGTTGATACCTGGTTAGGCAAACATGACCTGGTCGAACGTATAGAAGCCAGGCTCGCGGGTGACGAGCTTCTGCGCGGCTGCCAGGGCGCCGTTGACGAAGATCTGACGGCTCGTGGCGCGGTGCGTGAGCGTGACCTCCTCGTCCTGGCCGAAAAAGCTTACCTCGTGCACGCCGGCGACGGTGCCGCCGCGCAGCGAGTGCATGCCGATCTCCTTGGGGTCGCGCGCGCCGCACATGCCCTCGCGGCCATAGACGGGGTGGTAGCCAGCCTCAGGCTCGGCCTCGACCACGGCGTCGAGTAGCAGCTTGGCGGTGCCGCTGGGAGCGTCGACCTTTTGGCTGTGGTGCGTCTCGACAATCTCGCAGTCAAAGCCGGGCAGCTCGCGCGTGGCCTGGGCAACCAGATGGCGCAGGGCGGCGATACCGATAGAGTAGTTGCCCGAGTGCATAACGCGGGCGTTCTGACCCAGCTCGCGCAGGCGATCCACCTGCTCGGGCGTATAGCCCGTGGTGCCGGAAACGAGTGCGGCACCCGTGCGCTCGACATAGGCGACGACGGCGTCGAAGGTCACGACGTTCGAGAAGTCGATGATTACATCGGCCGTCGGTGCGCTCTCGAGCTCGGACAAGTCGAAGCCGATCTGGGCGACGATGTCAAAAACGGGCTGCCCGGCGGCGTCGACAACGCCCTCGGCGGTAGTGCGGATGAGCGAGCCCATGCGACCCGTTCCCATAATGACGGTCTTAATCAAGCAGACCAGCTCCCTTCAGAGCATCGGTAAGTGCGGAGCGCGTGTCGTTGGCCATGGGGCATAGCGGCATGCGGTAGTTTGCCTCGATCATACCCATCTGAGCGAGCGCTTCCTTGACGGGGATGGGGTTGACCTCGCTAAAGAGTGCATTGATGAGCGGCTGACCAGCAATTTGGATATCGCGGGCGCGCTCCACGTCACCGTCCAGGTAGGCGCGACACATGTCATGCACGAGCTGCGGCTGAACATCGGCCCACACGCTGATGGTGCCCGAGGCACCCAGGCTCATGAGCGGTACGGTGAGGGCGTCCTCGCCCGAGTACATGCGGAAGTCGTCGGACAGCAGGTGGGCGATCTTGGCCGCGTAGGCGACGTTGCCCGAGGCTTCCTTAATGCCCATGATGTTGGGGTGCGCGGCCAAGCGCTCTACGTTGCGCTCGCTGATGCCGCAGCCGCAGCGGCCGGGGATGTTGTACAGGATGCAGGGAATGTCCACGGCATCGGCGACGGTCTTAAAGTGCTGATAGATGCCCTCTTCATTGGCCTTGTTGTAGTAGGGGGTGATGAGCAGCAGGCCGTCGGCTCCCAAGCCCTGGTAGGTGAGCGACTTGGTGAGCATCGTCTGCGTGGAGTTGGAGCCCGAGCCGGCGATGACGGGGACGCGTCCTGCAACATGCTTGACCACGGCGGCGACGACGGAGTTGTCCTCGTCATCGGTCATCGTGGCGCTCTCGCCGGTGGTGCCCAGGGTGAGGATGGCATCGGTGCCGTTTTGCAGGTGGAAATCGATAAGGCGTTCGAGCGCGTCAAAGTCGACGCTGCCGTCCTTTTTAAACGGCGTAACAAGAGCGACGATCGAGCCCTCGAGGTTGCGGATGTCCATGTTCTTCTCCTTCGCGTCCGCGATCTTGATGCGTTTGTTCCATTGGGCGGCGACTGCCAGGCGTTCGTCCTGGGCGCGGCGACGGGCGCTCTCGGCGCGCGACTTGGCCAGCAGCTCGCGGCCGCACGGCAGCACGTCGAGTGTGGCAAAGTAGTCGCCCGGGCGCTCGGCGCGACGAATGAGATCTGCCGATCCGTCGGGGCGCAGCAATACCTCGGCGGAGCGCAGGCGTCCGTTGTAGTTGTAGCCCATGGAGTAGCCGTGCGCGCCGGTATCGTGGATCACGAGCACATCGCCCATGTCGATATGCGGCAGCTCGCGATCGATGGCGAACTTATCGTTGTTCTCGCATAGGTTGCCCGTGATGTCGTACGTGTCCGTGACGGGTGCCGCAGTCTTGTCGGCGCCGCCAGGCTGGCCCATCACCGTAATGTGGTGGTAAGCGCCATACATGGCAGGGCGGATCAGGTCGACGGCGCTTGCGTCGACACCGATATAGTCCTTGTAGATCTGCTTCTCGTGGATGGCCTTGGTGACCAGGCAGCCGTAGGGCCCCATCATATAGCGGCCCATCTCGGTGCAGATGGCCACATCGCCCATGCCGGCAGGAACCAGGATCTCGTCGTAGGCCGCATGCACCCCCTCGCCGATGGCGTGAATGTCGTTGGCCTGCTGCTCGGGCAGATAGGGGATACCGACGCCGCCGGACAGATTGATGAAGGCGACATGTGCGCCGGTCTCGCGCTCCAGGCGCACGGCAAGCTCAAAGAGGATGCGCGCGAGCTTGGGGTAGTAGTCGTTGGTGACGGTGTTGCTGGCAAGGAATGCGTGGATACCAAAGTCCTCGGCACCCTTGGCCTTGAGCATGCGGAAGGCCTCGAAGAGTTGCTCGGTGGTCATGCCGTATTTGGAGTCGCCGGGGTTATCCATGATGCCGTTGGAGAGCTGGAACAAGCCGCCCGGATTAAAGCGGCAGCTGACCGTCTTGGGGATGGGGCCCGCAACGCGCTCAAAGAATTCGATGTGGCTGATGTCGTCAAAGTTGACGATGGCGCCCAGCTTGTCGGCGAGCTCAAAGTCGGCAGCCGGCGTGTCGTTGGACGAGAACATGATGTCGTGTCCCGTGATGCCCAGCGAGCGGGCAATCATGAGCTCGGTATAGCTCGAGCAATCGCAGCCGCAGCCGTATTCGTTGAGAATGGAGATGAGCGCCGGGTTGGGATTTGCCTTGACGGCAAAGTATTCCTTAAAGCCCGGGTTCCATGCGAAGGCGTCGCGCACCTCTTGCATGTTGCGGCGGATGCCCGCCTCGTCATATAGATGAAACGGCGTGGGGAACTGCTCGACGATATGCTCGAGCGTCTCCTTGTCCACAAACGGCTGCTTGGCCGCATATGCCTCGTTGGGGGTCAATGCCATGTCCCGTAAACCTCGCTATCCAGACGGCGCCATCTGCGCATCGAATCCGCATAGCGTGGACCCAATGTCCGGATAGCGCTCCCGCATTGCTGCAGACAGTCCTGCGGGTGTTTCCCGCAGGCCCACCAGGTTGTTCGTGCCCGAAAAGCCCAGTTCGGCGGGTTTCGCCTCCCCACGGGGTCAAAGCCTGCCGGCTCGCCCGCGGTTCTTCGTGCCCGCGCCTCTATCAAGTGGTAACGACCCTACCACGTTGCACTTTACCAAACAAGAGTATTCGTATATAACGTTTAAAAAATGCAGGGATATGCTGGAAACAAGGGCGTCACAATTTTGCATCACAATATTGTGTGAATGGAAATGCCCCATGAAAGGATCCTTTATGACCGAGCTCCAAGAACTTCGTCGCTATCGTCGCGACCTGCATCGCATTCCGGAGCTCGATTTCGATCTTCCTCAAACAATAGCCTATATCGAGGGCGTGTTGGCACCACTCACCTGCGAAGTGACCCATCCGTGCCCCAGCTGCGTCTGCGCTTTCTTCGACGCTGGCGTTGGCGCCACGCATGCCACGGCGATTCGCGCCGACATGGACGCCCTGCCCATCGCGGAGGCGACGGGTGCGGTCTTTGCCTCGACGCATCCCGGAAAGATGCACGCTTGCGGACACGATGGACATATGGCCATGGCACTTGCCGCCGCGACGTATGTCGACCGTACGATTCGCGAGCAGCCGGGTGCCATCAAGCGCAACGTGCTCTTTGTGTTCCAGTCGGCCGAGGAAACGACCGGTGGCGCCAAGACGGTATGCGAGAGCGGCGTGTTCGAGCGCTACGGGGTCGACCGAATTTTTGGCTTCCATGTGTGGCCCGATCTGCCTGCTGGCACGTTGGCGAGTTGTTCCGGTCCGCTGCTGGCGCGTTCGAGCGAGACGCATATCCATATTCACGGTACGAGCATCCATATTGCTAAGACCTATGGTGTGCCGGCTGAGGAGTCGCACGATGCCGCGTTGGCGGCAGCGAAGTTTTTGGTTGCCGAGCGCGTGCTGATGGACGAGCTGGGCACCGACGAGCCCTGTATCGGCAAGTTTGGTCTGCTGCAGGCCGGTACCGTTTGCAATGCGGTGGCGGGGGAGGCCCATGTGGCCGGCAGCCTGCGTGTGTTTACAGACGACATGTTCGACCGTGCACGCGAGGGCGTGCACCGCGTGCTTGATGAGGCATGCGCTGCAACGGGCTGCACGTACGATCTCGACTTTGCCGAGGGCTATCCGCCGGTTGACAACGACCCCGAGCTATTTGCCAATGTCGCGCCTGCTTTGCCTGAGCTGCAGCTCGTGGATGAGCCTTTGCTGATTGCCGAGGACTTCGCTTTCTATCAGCGCCATCTGCCGGGTGTGTTCTTCTTGCTGGGCACGGGTGTGCCAGAGGGGCAAGAAAACCCGATTGACGCTGATGGCTGCCCAGCCTATGCGATGAGTGCCCTTCACACCGATACCATGCTCTTTGACGAGGAAGTCCTGCTCAAAGGACTCGATGTCTACAAACGATTGCTTGGCTTGGAGTGACGATGGAACGACGCCGATGGTCTGCCGTGTATAGTCCTGGTGGGTGCGGGTGCGGCTTGCTGCTGCTCCCGGTTATTGCTGTGAGCATTGGCGTGATGTTTGCGCTTGCTGGACTGGTAGCAGCGGCACTTGCGCTGTTGATTGTGGCCATTGGCGTGACGATTTGGCTCTGCCGTTCTCGCGAGCAACGCCGTGCCGACGGCAAGACCAATGTCGGATGGGTCTTCTTTTTGGTTGTCGCCTACCTATTGAGCATCAGTTATCTGGCGTTCTTTATCTTGTTGCTTGTGAGCACCTTTACCGGGGAATCCGTCACGGTGGGGTAGGCTTCGATTGCCTTTTTGAGGATGAACCGAAAAGGGGTCGGATGGGCACTTTGCCTATCCGACCCCTTTCGCTCGGTAGTCAATTCGGTCTCTTACTCGGTTGCCTCGCGGCGAGCGACCTCGTCGATCAAGATAGCATCGCCGTGCTTGGCGGTGGCAATGCTCGCGGCCATAATCATGCCCATTGCCGTGATGTAGGCGAAGAGCATCGACGGCGCCACGTCCATAACGATGCCGGAGAGAATCGGCGTCGCCACCTGAGCCGCCATGCTTACGGTGTAGTAGTAACCGGAGTAGCGGCCCACGCTTTGGGAGCTGCAGCACTCCAGAATCATCGTGTACACGCACAGGTCCACGCCGCCCAGCGCGACGCCCATCAACAAAAAGACGCCGTACAACACGGGCGAGAAACCGGGTGCCAGCCAAAGAAGCGCGGGGCACAAAACCATGATGACGGCGGTGCCCAGGGCGACCTTTTTGCGGCCGATTTTGAGCGAAAGGTTTGCCAGGGGTACGTAGCTTAGCAGCGCGCCTGCAATCGTCACGATATTGATGATGGCATAGGAACCGCCCTCCATGCCGTAGAACAAATCGGCATAACGGCTGATATTGGTGGTCATGGCGTTATAGCTCATGTAGTAGAAAAACGTTGCGGCGAGCAGCATGATGATGGAGCGACGCACGTCGGTGTCTGCAACGCGTTCCTTACCGCCGGCCTCGGGGGAGTCGTCTTTGTCAATCTGATCCTCGTCGATGCCCATTGACAGCGATTTCTCGCGCATCTTTTCGACGAGGGCGGGCTCACGGACAAAGATGCCGTAGACAACGGCTGACACGAGGATAAAGGTGGCCTGTAAGATAAAGAGCGGAAGATAATCAGGTTTGTCGGCCTTGGGAACCATGACCGAGATGGCGACGAGCATAAGACCCGTTCCCGCATAGCCGACGATCTTTTCGATTGAGTCCGCCTTGGTTCGAAGTGGGCGAGGCGTAATATCGGCCACAATGGCAACCGTCATGGTGCGGTAGGCGCATATTGCCAAAAGCGTGAGGATAATCGCGCCAATGAGCAGAGGTAGGCTGCCCATGTTGTTGGCGATCGCGATGAGCGGGACGGAGAGCATTGCCACCGCGGAGCCGCCCAAGATAAAGGGCGTTCGGCGCCCGAGTTTGCTTGCGCAGCGGTCCGAGAGGATGCCAAAGAGCGGAAGCAGGAACAGGCCAAAGACATTATCGATGGCCATGATCGCGCCGGTGAGCGAGTTGGATAGGCCAAAGGTCCCTGTGAGCATCTTGGGAACGATGCCGTCGTAGACCTGCCAAAAGCTGATCATGCCCATAAAGGGTAGGGAGGCGAGGGCGACGGCCTTGGTGTCGAGCCGGGCCGCCCGCTTAAGATTTGGTTGGGTCATGCTGGTTCTCCTGGTCGGTAAAAGCGGGGAGGGGCGATGTCGGCCCTCCCGTCCTACAGTTGTCCAAGGTTGGCGAGAAACGCCACATAGAATTCGATACCGCGCTTGTAGACGTCGACGCCGATGCGTTCGTTGGCGGCATGGATGAGCTTGCGCGCCTCGCCCGAGTAGATGAAGCCGCAGAAGCGGTAGACGCGATCGCAGATCTCATTGAACTCGCGCGAGTCGGTGCAGGAGTTCTGCACGTAGGGGGCAAAGCCGGCCTCGGGATAGACACCCGACACGCAGCGATGGATGTAGTTGAAGGCGGCATCGTCTTCGTAAGGCGAGATGGGCGCGGGCTCGGTGTAGGGGATCGCCTCGTTGATTTCGACGGTGACATGGTCGGGGCTTACGCCCGAGGCGCGGCACTGCTGGGCGGCGAGCCTGCGAGCGCGTTCAACGGCATCGGCGATGGTCTCGAACGGAGCGATGCGCACGTTGAAATTGGCGCGAGCGACCGGTGGCAGCACGTTGTGCGCGTTGGAGCCTTCGAGCTGCGTGAGCGCATAGGTTGTGCGCAGCATGGCCGAGGTCTCGGGGCTGGCGGCCATAATCTTGGTAACCGCGGGGCGTGTGAGCCAGAGGTTGCCAAAGATTGCCTGAAACGTCGCGCTGCTGCGGGCACCCAGCTCGGTCAGTGTGGCCTCTACGGCGGGCGTGAGCTGCGGCTTGCCGGGGTTGGCCGAGATAGTCTCGCATACACGGCAGAGAAGACGGCAGGCATCGTTTGCCGCAGGCGTAGAGGCATGGCCGCCGTCGGCGCGCGCCGTGACGGTAAGGTCGACGTGGCCCTTCTCGGACACGCCTACCATGGCAACGGGTTCGGTGACGCCGAGCGGGGCGTCGGTTGCCACGGCGCCACCCTCATCGAGCACCATGTAGGGATGGATGTTATGCTCGCGAAGCCACTGCACTGCATGGGTTGCAGTAGGTGCGGCGATTTCCTCGCCATCGCTCGAGAAGAACCAGACATCGCGCGGGGGAACGAAGCCCTGGGCAATCAAATGCTCGGCGGCCTCGAAGAAAGCCGAGACGATGCACTTGGTGTCGAGTGATCCGCGGGCCCAGATCTCGCCGTCGAAGATCTCGGCTCCAAAGGGATCGTGCTTCCAGTCTTGGCCCTCGACGGGCACGACGTCCTGATGCGCCATCATGACGATGGGGTCCAAGGCGGAATCGGCGCCAGGCCAACGCAGGAGCATGCCAAAGTCGTCGACGCGTGTGAGCTCGGCGACTTTAAAGAAATGCGGATAAAGTCGCTGAAGCGTGGGAATCCACTGGCTGAAGGGCTCATCGTCGCGCTCGGCGATGTTCTCACGCGAAACGGTGGGGATGCGCAGCAATTCGCAAAAGCGCTCGACGGCTGCCTCGTCTGCCTTGTAGGTGCCTGCATCAAGAGGCGCGCCCTGTGCGACCGATACCGATGCTCCCATGGTGGGACTCCTTTCGTGTTATATATCGAATACGTCAAGATTATCGCCCGCACCGCGCGTGGGAAATGGCGAAACACGTTGTTCATCTGCGGGCGGCGGGTCGGATAGCCTTAGCCGACGATGACCGTGCCGTCTTCGGTCACGGTGATGGCGTCTCCCGTCGACACAGCATCGAGAAACTCATCGCCCAGGTTGTCAATGGTGGGCATGGGGGTGTCGGTCCATACACCCGAGAGGATCGCGCCAGCGGCGGCAAGGCTGTCAATGGGTTTGGAAAACAGCAGGCATGCGGGTTGGCGCCCCATTTTGGTGGCGCAGAAGAGCACCATGCCGCCTGTGGTGGAGCCGATAGTCTGCGGAAGACACAAGGCACATCCCGCCAAAGGTTTGCCGTACAAGTCGGGATTGTTTTGGTCAGAACACGTGGCCTTTTTGTCGCCAAACATCAGTGCCTTCTGAAACGATGCGAGTGTGTTGAGCCCTCCGTGAGAGACAAGTGCCTTGGCGTGGGCAGTTCCGGGGACAACGACGCGGCCGTGAAAGATTTTTTCCATGAGGAGTCGCCTTCCTATTTGATTGGTTTTCCGGTGGTGACGTAGGCGAGCACCTCGTCGTCGGTGTAGTAGCGCGATGCCGAGTACGTACGCAACTTGTTGGAGTTGGTGATGATGGGCATGCTGCCGCACAGCGGGTTGTTGGTGTACATAAGCGGGCAGATGCTCGAGACGACGGCACCGGTAGTCGAGAGGCGTCTGTATGCCGCAGTCTTGCGGAAGGCGTCTGCCACGGATGGGGCGGCGGTCAGTACGGTGGGTACTTGCACGCGGCACTTGCCGGAGGCGCTCAGCCCATCGCAGATGGCGTCTGCCCAATGGGCGAGTTGTGCAGACGAGAGGTGGGGGCAGCCGATGAAGGCAAGCTTGGGGCGCGCGCCCGGGTTCTTCCACATAACGGGGTAGCTCGAGCGGATGCGTTCCAGCTCGGCGTCGTCAATGCGATAGATTTGGGCGTCTGGTGCTATGAGGTGTTCGCCTTGTTCGACGGCCTCGGGCGTGATGCCGTCCACGTGGTAGAGCCCGACAGCGCCGTTCGATGCGCTGGCGGCGCCCATGTCCTTAAGGTAGTCCTGCGTGCCGGGTGTGAGTTCGCGGCCAAGCCAGCGGTCGAGGCCTTTAATGTAAGGGACGTCTTCCATCACCTTCATGCCAATGGCGCTGCCAAGCACTTGCGCTTCGGGCTTGCGCTTACAGTCGACTTCGATGATCCAGGTCGCCTTGCGGCCCTCATCGGTGAGCAGGCCGAATTCCGGGACAAAGCCGGCAATTGAGCCGAACATCTCGATGATGCCGGAGTTGCGATTGCAGCGAGCGCCCAGCACGGAGTTGGCAAAGACCACGGCGCTGCTTTCTGCCCAGCTTAGGATGTCGCCACGCCGAGGTCGATTGCCAACCTCGGGCTGGTAGCAGGTGCAGGTGAAAGCATCGTTGTCCAATAGACCCATGCTGTGCAGCTGTGCCTCATAATCGTCTTGTTTGGAATACATAATCTTGAACAGCAGCTTTTGCAGCGGGTTGGCCGGGACGGCGGGGTCGAGGGGCCTCGGGTCGACCGAGAATGACTGACCGGACAGGGCGCCGTCTTTCAGCAGCTCATCCATAAGGTCATAGACTGGACCGAGCATGGAGAGGCCAAAACTTGTGACAAGATGACCGTTTGCGCCGGTCACGGGAACCATACGCTCGGCGCCAAAGCATTCGCCGTACATAACGAGGGTCTTGACCACTTTGGCCATGGCGGGGCCCTTGGCGCCATCGAGCAGGGCTTGTTGTTGGGAGGTCAGGTTCATCTGTGAGCCCATCCTTTCGTGTTAGATATTGGTGCCGAGTCGGTATGCCGCACGGACCGCTTCGAGCACACGGCCGGGCGCAAACCCATCGCCGATGTTATGCAGCTCGTCAGCGGCGTGCGTCTGCTGCAGTTTGTAGAACAGCGCGTCGTCGGGGTGTCCGCCGCAGGCAATGATTACCAAGTCGCAGGTTAGCTCGAGTGACTTCCAGTCGTTGCCGATTTTGGGTGCAAGCGGGTTTTCGACGTTCTCGGGCAAGACCGGTGACCACGAGACGTAGGGGTCGGGAACGTTTTTGTGGCAGTTGCGACTCAAGTGGAGACGCGCACACTTCGATGGGGCTCCAGACTCGCGTTTGCCGCCGACTTCCGCGCGCTCGACGCGTGTCATATTGAGGAGCCGCACATTGCGTCCCCTGAGCGTATAGAGTAGGTGGCCGCGATTTGCCGTGCAGGCGCCCTGCATCATGTGAGGCAGCATTTCAATTACGCTGACCTGTGGTATGCCGTGTTCGACGGTGAGCCATTGGGCAACCTCGCAGCCCACGGCCCCTCCGCCAATGATGGTGACGGTTTTGGCGTTGCCAAGCAGCGCGGGTTGGCGCAGTAGCTGCGTTGCCAGCACGGCATGACCCGATGCTGCAAGCTCCGTAAGACCGGGGATGGGCGGTATTGCATTGGAAGTGCCTGTCGCGCACACGATTGCGTCGAAGCCTGCTTTTGCAAGATCTTCGGCGCGTGCTGCCCGTCCAAGTTCGAGTGTCAGGTTCCCGTTGGGTTTTTCTGCCTGCTCGCGCACCTGTCGAACAAGATATGATCGGTAGTTATCGAGGTCGAACTTGATCCGGGCGGCGCTGGCGGAGAGGAGTTTTCCTCCAAGTTCATCTTCGGCATCGATGAGCTTTACGTCGTGGCCACGACGCGCGGCGATTAGCGCACAGACCATCCCAGCGGGTCCGGCTCCTATCACCGCTATGCGTTTGGGTTCTTTGGCGGGAGCGGGTGTCTGGGGCATGAGGTATTCAAAGCTGCAGCGTGGATTGACGGCACACTGCGGATGGCCCCCTTCGACAAACTCGTTGAGGCATCCTTCCTGGCATCCGATGCAGGGGCGAATATCTGTCACGCGACCGGCGTACGCCTTGTTGGGCCACTCGGGATCCGCAAGCAGCGGGCGTCCGAGCATGATCATATCGGCGTCGCCATTGCGAAGGGCGCGTTCGGCAATGTCGGGGTAGCCCAACTTACCCACCGCGACAACGGGTACGGGAAGGCCGGCATTGGAGCGGATATTGTCGGCGGCAAAGCGCTCTCGAACGGCGCGCGCCACGGGAACGAAGCAGCCTGCGGGCATGCTCGCAGGCGGGTGGGGCATCCACCAGTTGTCATAGCAACCAAGGTCGACGTCAAAGATGTCTACTCCCGCCGCCACGAGCTCTTCCATATAACCCAGGGTCTGTTCGACTGTGCGGCCGCCGCGCATGCGTCCCAGATAGGTCGAATTCATGACCTGCTCGTCATAGGTTTCCTCGAGTGCAAGCGAAAGGTCGATGCGGTACATGATGGGGTAGTCGGGCCCAACGCGGCGACGGATTTCTTTGATCATATCGAGGCCAAACTGACGCCAATCGGCATAACGTCCGAGCTTGCGATGGTTAAAGGCGGGGTTTCCGAGCTGCTCGATAAGATAACCCTCGTGCCCGTGCAAATAGACGCCATCGATGCCCATGGCATGAGCATCGGCCGCCGCTTGGCCGATATTGTTTACGATACGGCGCAGCTTTTGGTCCGAGAGGCGCATGCATGGAATGGCGGGGATGTAGTAGTTAGGCAAGAAACTCGCCGAGACCGGAAACTTCTTTTGCGTGATGAGGCATTGCGGGTTGCCCACGCGGCCGAGTCCGGCCGTAAGCTGGACAAAAATGCGCGATCCGAAGGCATGGACACCTTGGGCAAGGTCGCGCCAGCCTGCCATAACGGTTCGGCTTCGATCGATGCGCGGGAAATAGGTGAGCTTGTCCAGCTCGGTGACCGTGGTATCGATGCCGTGGCTTACCGGTACGAGTCCTGTTGTGATGAGGCCGCAGCCGCCTTTGGCGCGGGCGAAAAAGTACTGCAGCATCATGTCGCTGGGGCGGCCAGTTTCCTCGCACATGTCGATATTGCCCATCGGCGCCATGACAATGCGGTTTTTGACGGTGAGCTTGTTAATTTTGATGGGAGAGAAGAGCTTGTCAAAAGGATAGAGCTCTTGTGTCATGCGGGACGATCCGCAACCGGAATTTTTGGCGGGCCAGCTGTCGAATGAGTCAACGAGTTGCTGCACCAGTACGTCTTTTCCCAATGAGGTTCCTTTCAGATGTTGACAAGGTAACAAAGCAGTTTACGTCTAAATGTTTAATAGTCAACAACAAAGGCATAAGTTCGGTGCGGGAATAGGGGGACTACACGAGAGCCGGACGGCAAGCTGCGCTGCGACATTAGCTCCCAGCTAATGAATTTGAGCTCGCTGCCTCCTACGATGTGCTGTGTGCCGGCACGGTAGCCGGATAGTTGGAAGGATGCATAATGGCAAAAGAGGGAAAGAAGCCGATCGGCAAGATTATTTTGGGCGCCATCGTGGTGCTCGTTGTTGTCGGCGTTGTAGGCTCTATGGGTGGTAACTCGTCTGATTCGTCAACGGGTGATGCAGCAAAGCCTGCCGAACAGACCCAGCAAGTCGAGGAGCAAAAAGAGGCACAAGAACCCTATACGGTTTCGGATGAGGCCGGGGATACGTCTAATCAGTTCGCGTATAAGATCACTGGCACGTTGACCAATAATACGGATAAAGAGCAAAGCTACATTCAGATTGAGTATGTTCTGTATGACGCAGACGGCAATCAGGTTGGAACGGCTCTTGCGAACACCAACCATCTCAAAGCAGGCGGCACCTGGAAGTTCGAAGCGATGAGCACGGTATCTCCCGACCAGGTTGCCAGCTGGGAACGTTCTGACGTGAGCGGTTTTTAACTAGAATTAAAAACATGGTTACTATGCGAGCTGGGGGTGAGGCCATATGCCCGATAAGAAGCTAACCGAAGAGTTGCTCAACGAGCTGCTTGATGCCCCGAGTATCGAGGGCTATATCAAAGAGCACGACTTTACCGCCCCGTCGCTTTCGGAGTATCTGAATCAGCTTTTGGAAGAAAAGGGGTTGGAGCGTTCGCGCGTGGTGCGTATGGCCGACCTCAACGAGACGTTTGGCTATCAGATCTTTACCGGTGCGCGGCATCCGAGCCGCAATAAGGTGCTGCAGATTGCCTCTGCCATGGCGCTGACGCTCAAAGAGACCAACCGCGTCTTGACGGCGGCGGGCGCCAATGTCCTCAACTGCAAGGACCGCCGTGACGCCATCATCATTTTCTGTATCGATCGTGGCTGCAGCCTGCAAAAGCTGAACGAGGAACTGTATCGCTTTGGCGAGGAGACGGTGAGTTGACGGCTAGCTGCCGGCGGAAGCGCCGTTCACGACATTTTGAACGTGCAGGGCACGGGCGTCATGGGGCGTCCGTGCCCTGCGTTATTATGGACGCTATGGATACTCAGAGCCCAACATATTCCGATGATGAGCTGACCGCTGCGCTCGCCGGACATCTGGCGTCACTTGAGCGTGATGACAGTTATCGCGTAGACCGTGTGCTCAAGCACTCCGACGTCGAGACGACCGAGCTCGTGTACTTTGAAGGCTCCGGCGGAGGATCTCTTGGCCCCTTTGTTCGCAAGCGCATCGACGCGTCGGCTCAGATTGGCGGGGCGTATGAACGCCTGTTTGCGGCCCAGCATGCCGGGCGACGTTACGAGCACTTGCCTCGGATTGTCGATTGCCGCCGCGTGGGCGACGAGCTCTGCGTGGTCATGGAATACATCGAAGGCGAAACGCTCGGGGTCCTGGTGGGGCGTTTGGGCGCGACGCCCGATTATGCTTGTGAACTGTTTGGCGCCCTTTGTGATGCGGTTGCGGAGCTCCATGCCGGCTTTGCGCCGGCGGGGGAGATGGCCGCTCCGGTGATCCATCGCGACCTAAAGCCCTCGAATATCATCGTGTCGGGCGCGAACTATACGCCCGATACAGGCATGACGTTTTCATCGCTGGTGATTATCGACTTGGGAATCGCTCGCGTGTGGCGTGAGGGAGCCGATGCCGATACCGTTAAGTTTGGCACGCGTCCCTATGCGCCACCCGAGCAGTACGGTTTTGGCCAGACGAGCGTGCGCAGCGATGTCTATGCGCTCGGCGCCCTGCTGTTCTTTTGCCTGACAGGGGCCGATCCCAAGCCAGGTCGGAACATGCGCGAGCAATGCGAGGCACGTGACGTCCCCGCCTCGCTTGCCGATGTTATTTGCATGGCGATGGCGCTCGATCCGGACAAGCGCTTTGCAAGCGCGAAGGCGCTAGGGCACGCTGCGCGCGCATCGTATGCGTTGTCCGCACCGACGCCGTCGTGCGCGCCGAATGCTGCTCCCTTCCAAGAGCCTCCAGAGCGGCGAGTTGTGTGCCCTGCACCCGTGCTCTCCGCAGATCAGTCTCAGGGTGGATTGCCGTTGGTGCCTGAGCGCCTGAGTTTACTCTCCCGCATTCCCGACACCATTGGGCGCATTTGGAACGCATTCGTCTATCTTTCGCTACTTGTTTTCTTTGCAGGAAGCCATGTTGCCGTTTTTCATCCCACGGGCGCCAGCCAAAACTACCCGATGTGGTTTCTCGCGATTGAGTATTTTATCTTCGTCGACGGTCTCGTAGTGCTCATTCATTTTGTGATGCTCGATAAACGCCGCCTTCGCCGGCGGTTTGAGCTACTCGATAGATATCGCGGTAAAAAGCTTGCAAAGCTCTGGCTCAAGGCTATGGGTGTGCTCTTGTTGGCAATGATTATCATTGTTGCCATTGCAAACGCGACTGGCGTCGTCGATACCTCCGCTGCCTAAAAGAAAAGGGTCCCGATTGGGGCCCTTTGACGTTGATCTTAGATGCGGTTCATCTGGGTTGCAACCTTGTTGTACCAGTCCTGCCACGTGGGCGGGCAGTACTTTTTGGCGGCTGCCGGGGTAAGCGTGGAGCCATAGTTGGCGCCCAGGTAGGCAACGTGGGCAGAGACGCCCTCGCTCCAGCTACCAAAGCTCCGCCAGCCGCCGCCGCGGGCGCTCCAGCCCCAAGCGTTATAGGAGCCGGCACAATAGAGCCCCTTGCTGCTCTCGATGCAGGCGATGGCGGGAGACCAGCGAGGGTCAACACCGGTGTTCCAGGCTGCCACGGCAAAGTTGTAACCCTGGCCTGCCATGGGGGAGCCAGCGAGGTAGTTGTCGATGCGACTCGTCCACTCGTTGATAAACGAGTCGTAATCGGAGTTGCCGGTATTGGAGTTGTTCACCGTGGTGTCGATGGTGGTGTTGGCGTTATTGGCCTGGCTGTTGGAGTTGTTTCCGCTCACGCCCTCGCCCGAGAGCTTCTCGGCGGCAGCGGCCTTGTCGGCCTCGAGCTTGGCCAGCTCGGCGGCATTCTCCTGCTCGGCCTTTGCCTGGGCTTCGCTGCGAAGCTGCTGGGCCTGTGCCAGTGCGTCCTCGGCGGTTTTCTGCTCGGTCTCGAGTTGGGACTTGGCCTGCTCGAGCTCGGTCTTGTTCTGCTCGAGCTCGGTTTGCATCTTGTTGAGCTCTTCGATCTCGTCGACGCTCGAGCTCGTGATCTGGTTGGTGTACTTGCAGGTGGTGATGAACTCGCCCAGGCTCTGCGCGTTGACCAGGAAGCTCACGATGGGGTTGGTGCCCTTCTGGTACTTATACAGATCGCGCATGGCGGAGCTCGCCTTGGCCTGTTGATCGGGAAGCTCGGTTTCGATCTTCTCGATGCTTGCCTCGTTAGTGTCGATTTGCTTCTGCAGATCCTCGAGCTTGGTGCGGGCCTCGTTGTAGGCACTCGTGGCGGTTTCGATCTTCTGCTGGGCAGCGGAAAGCTGATCCTGCGTTGCCTGCGAGGCGGCATAGGCTGCGACGGGGGAGAGCATCGGCGCAGCCGTCAGTGCAACGGCGAGCGCGGCGCTCGTGATGATACGAGCCGGCTTTGACGCGATGAGCGCTGCGGTGCGATGGTTCGAATGCTGCATCCAGTCCCTCTGCAATCAATCGTAGGTTATGGTTCGAAAGGTATTCTACTACTGCTTTCGACCTCAACTTGAACCTTAAAGGTTCTAAAGGGTCAAGTTGAACTTGAGGTTTTGGCCTTGACCTGCAGTTATAGTGAATTGTTAAGAAACCATAGAGTTCAACTTTAACGTTACGGAACCCTGCGGGCTCGATCATAAGCGCCTGCTTGCCATAGATATGGTGGAACTTTGGGAAGCGGCGGTTTGGCACGCTAGAATAAACCAGTTGCATAAAGACCGCCCATCGTACGGGCAGTTGATGATAGGAAGTTTCCATGGCATTGCAGTTTACTGAGCGCGAGTTTATACCCGTGCTGCTCGGCGGCGATATCAACGCCTATTCGGTGGCGCGCGCCTTCTACGAGGAGTATCAGGTCAAGAGCCTGGTCTTTGGCAAGTATCAGACGGGTCCTGCATACCGCAGCCAGATTATCGACTATACGCCCAATGTGGATATCGACACCATGCCGGTCATGATCGAGACCGTCAACGGCATTGCACAGGCCAATCCCGATAAGAAGATTATCCTCATGGGCTGCGGCGATAACTACGTCGCGCTTGCCGCACAGGCTCAGGATGCCGGCCAGCTTGCCTCCAACGTCATCGCGCCCTATGCACCCTACAGCATGCTCGAGCAGTGCCAGAAGAAGGAGATCTTCTACGAGCTGTGCGAGAAGCACGGTGTCCCCTATCCGCACACGTTTACCTTTACCATGGCGATGCTCAACGCCCAGGGCGAGGCTTCCGCCGAGGTGCTCGACCAGATTGACTTCCCTTTCCCGATGATTCTGAAGCCCTCTGACGGCATCATGTGGTGGGAGCACGAGTTCGAGGGCCAGAAGAAGGCCTACGAGATTGCCGATCGCGCCGAGCTGGAGCAGGTCATTCGCGACGTGTACGCCAGTGGCTACACCGATGATCTCATCTTGCAGGACCGCGTGCCCGGCAACGACGAGTACATGCGCGTGCTTACCAGCTATTCCGACCGCAACGGCAAGGTTCGCATGATGTGCCTGGGCCACGTGCTGCTCGAGGAGCACCAGCCTCACGGCGTCGGCAACCATGCATGCATCATTACCGAGCCTAACGACGAGCTCATGGGCGGCGTGCGCAAGCTGCTTGAGGACCTTAAGTTTACGGGCTTCTCCAACTTCGACGTCAAGTACGACCAGCGCGATGGTTCGTTTAAGTTCTTTGACTTCAACACGCGTCAGGGCCGCAGTAACTACTACGTCACCAACAGCGGCTTTAACGTTGCCAAATACGTGGTGGATGAGTACGTGTACAACCGCCCGTTTGAGCCTGAGTTTGTGACGGCGCAGGACGAGGCGCTGTGGATGGTCGTCCCCATGGGCGTCGTTGACAAGTATGTCAAGGACCCCGAGCTACGTGCGAAGGCGCATCGTCTGGCCAAGGAGGGCAAGGCTGCCGATCCTTCGTTTATGAAGGGTGATTTTGTCTTTAACCGCTGGTTGCGCATGTGGCACACCAAGCTGCGTCACTTTAAGCTGTTCAAGACGTATTACAAGTAGATGAGCGCGGCGCCCGCCCGGTTTGCATCGGATGGGCGCGGGCATGATACGAGCAATTGCATGGGCGTCACCAAGGAGGCGGCGATGGAAAAGCTGGGAGTTATCGGCGGCATGGGCGCTGAGGCCACGTCGTATTACTACGACCAGGTCGTGCGTCATACGGCTGCTACCTGTGATCAGGAGCATATCGACATGGTGGTACTTTCCAAGTCGACCATGCCCGACCGTACGCTGGCCATCAAGACCGGCGAGCATGCCGAGCTGCTGGCGACCATGAAGGAATGTGCGCAGGCGCTCGAGGGGCTGGGCTGTGCGCATATCGCCATTCCCTGCAACACATCGCACTACTTCTACGACCAGATTCAGTCGTTTACCGAGGTGCCGATTATCCATATGCCGCGCGAGTCGGTTCGCTATGCCCTGGCGGGCGCGGTGATGGGGGAGTGCGAGTTCGACCCTGACTTGAGCATGCCGGCCGAGCCGGTGCACAAGATCGGCATTATGGGTACCGACGGCACCGTGGGCGCCGGCGTCTACGGGCGCGAGTGTAAGGCGGCAGGTGTCGAAGTTGTCTATCCCAGCGAGAAGCGTCAGGCCGACGTGATGTCGCTCATTTACGACGACGTGAAGGCCGGACGTGAGCCCGATATGGATAAGTTCGATCGTGTGATGTGGGAGTTCGCTCGCAGCGGCTGCGATCGCGTTATCCTGGCCTGCACCGAGCTCTCGGTGCTGCAGAAGTACCGCGAGATGCCCGAGATCACCCTCGATGCCATGGACGTCCTGGTGCGCGAATCCATCATCCGTAGCGGAGCCCCCTACCGCCTGTAGCCCTCGACCTGCCAAAAAGGGACAGGTTTATTTTGGCAGGTTTTATCTGCGAAAACAGTAAGGCCGCGACTCGTTTGATGCGAGCCGCGGCCTTTTTCGTTTGTCGGTTTCCGGTGGCGATGGGTTAGAACAGGAAGCCGAGGACGATGAGGGCAATGCTGATAATAAGTACGGCAATGTCCAGGCCCTTGATGGGGTAGCGCTTATACGAACTCTCACGCGTACGCAGATAGAAGCCGCGCTGCTCGGCGGCAAGCGCGGTGGCATCGGTCTTGCCCACGCTAGATATAAGCAGTGGAACGCACAGCGGCAGCATGAGCTTGAGCTTCTTGATGGGGTTTTTGGTGTCATATTCGACGCCGCGTGCGGTCTGCGCCTCCATGATGGCGTTCATCTCCTGGCCAAACACCGGCACAAAGCGCAGTGCCGTGGTAAAGGTGAAGGCGTAGCGATACGGCACGTGCAATACCTCCACGCAGGCGTTGGCAAGGTCGTTGAGCTTGGTCACCATGAGCATCAGAATAAGCGGAAGCGCCACGCCCAGCAGACGCAGGCAGGCCTTGGAGCCGGTGACGAGGCCCGTGTCGGTAACGAAGCCCCACACGATGTTGCCATCGCGCATAAAAGCCAGCTGCAGCACCAGCATGATGAGCGCGAGCGGAATCAGCAGCTTGAGCAGCGCGAGCAGGCGGTCGACGACGCCGGCGTAGGTTCCCAGCGCGAGCGTAAGTGCCAGAAAGCCCAACAGTGCCACATAGGTGTCGGACAAGAAGATACCGATGATGATGGCGGCGGCGAGGCCCAGTTTGATGACGGGGTTCAGGCGGTGCAGCAGCGTGTCGCCCGGCATGTAGTCGATGACGTTAACCACGGCGGACCATCTCCTCGGTAATGCGAACGATATCAGTGACCTCACTCACCTGCGTAAAGGAGGGCGAGACGGTGGATGCCAGACGGCGCGAGAGTTCGATGACCTGGGGCGGCTCAACGTAGGCACGCTGCATGAGTTCGATGTTCGAGAATAGCTCGTGCGTGCGGCCGCGGTCGAGGATGCGACCGTTGGCCATCACCACGATGCGCTCGGCAAAGTCGGAAACGACTTCCATGTCGTGACAGACCATGATGACGGCGCAACCGCGCTCTGCCATGGTGCGCACCGTTTCCATGACGGTCATGCACTCGCGGTAGTCCAGGCCGCTCGTGGGTTCGTCGAGCACCACGATCTTGGGCTCGACCACTACAACGGAGGCGAGCGCCACCATCTGGCGCTGGCCGCGTGACAGCGAGAACGGTGCCTCGTCGGCGGGCAGGCCAAAGCGGTCGATGACCAGCTGGGCGCGACGCAGGGCTTCGGCGCGGTCGATGCCGGCAAGCTCTAGACCAAAGGCGACCTCGTCGAGCACGGTGTCTTTGCAGATTTGGCGGTCGGGGTTCTGGAGAAGCGTTGCCACTTCGCGTGCGATGCGGCTCGTGGGAACCGATGCCGTGTCCAAGCCCGTAACGCGTACGCTGCCCGATGCGGGCTTGAGCAAACCCGTGAGAAGTTTGGTGAGCGTGGTTTTGCCGGCTCCGTTTTGGCCGACAATGCCCACGAGCTCGCCGGGGTAGAGCGTCAAGTTGAGGTCGTGAACGGCGGCGCCTCCATGGGGGTAGGAAAACTCGACATGGTCAAAGGTGAGCACCGGCTCGGCGTCTTTCGCATGCGGGCGCAGCGACGGCGCGTGCGGGGAGCCTGCGGGCGCCTGGGTATCGCTTGTCGCACGGTCGGGGTCGACGATTTCCGTGATCAGGCGTTCTGCCTCGTCGACATCCAGACAGGGCGTGCCGCTTACCAAGCCATCGGCCTCGAGACTGTTGAAGATGCGCGTGACGCGCGGACAATCGACGCCGATGCTGCGAAGCTCGTCGGTGTGCGCAAAGACCTCATGCGGCTCGCCTTGCAGCGCGATCTGGCCGTGATCGAGCACCAACACGCGGTTGCAGTACTCCGAAAGTAAAGCGACCTTTTGCTCAACGACGACGATGGTGATGCCGAGCGTGCGGTTTGCCTCGCGCAGCGTCTCGAAGACCAAGGTGGAACTGGCGGGGTCGAGTGCTGCGGTTGGCTCATCGAGCACTAAGACGTGCGGACGCATGGCGAGGATGGCGGCGATAGCTACCTTTTGCTTTTGGCCGCCCGAGAGGGTGGCGATCTCGCGGTCGCGCAGGTCGCTGATACCGACGGTCTTAAGCGTCTCGCTCACGCGCTGCTCGATCTGGTCATGCGGAACGCCAAAGTTCTCGAGGCCAAAGAGCATTTCGTCCTCAACGACCGAAGCGACCACCTGCGTGTCGATGTCCTGTAGCACGCTGCCGACGATCTGCGATATGTCGGTGAGCGAGACCTCGCAGGTGTCGTGGCCGTCAACTAACACGGAGCCATAAAAGGCGCCGGTGTAATGGTGAGGCACAGCGCCCGACAGACAGGCGGCAAGTGTGGACTTACCAGCGCCCGAGGGCCCGATGATGCCGATGAAATCTCCCTTGTTCACGCTGAGCGAAACGTGGCTGAGCGCCTGCTCGGTTTGCGTGCCATAGGAGAACGAGACATCGTCGACGTTGATGATCGTTTCCATGGATACCTTTCATAGTCATTGGGGACGTTCTTACATGACTGGTCGTTTAGCAACGTCCCCAAAAGCTCGTTGTTTGGGACTGTCTTTGGCGGTGAAGCACGAAGACGGCTTTACGAGGGGCCCAGGTTGGCGCGAAAGAGGAGCGAAGCGTACTTGGGTACGCGAGCGACGAATGAACGCCAAGATGGGGTGGCTCGTAAAGCCGAGCAGGTTAGCTAAGCTTAAGTGCCTTCTGGATGGGCAGGTAGAGGGCGCCGACCAGGATGGCGTTAAACACGGCGGTCATGGCGACGACGGGCAGCATGGCTGCGGCGAGCTCGCTTACCACGCCGAGCATGGCCATCTTGATGACCATGAAGATGACGCCCGAGACAAAGGTGGTCACGAACGTTGCGACGATGGCGACGGCAGGCTTAACCTGGCCGTCCTTGGCGGCGGCGTTGACGATGAGGGCCATGAGCATGGCGGCGATGCCCTCGGCGGCAAAATCGACAAACGGCGAGGTGGTAGTGATCTGGATCACGGCCGCCGAGATGAGGCCAATGACGAGCGCCTGACCAATGTTGGGACGAACGACCAGGATGGTGAGGCAGAAGGCCGAGATGATGAACTCGGGGCTGATCATACCGCCCGAGATGCCCGAGATTGCCTTGCCGACGGTGAAGTTGAGGATGAAGCCGGCGGCAAGCAGGATGGCGAGCAGGACAAGAGCGCGGATATCGAGTTTACCGCGGTCGGCGGTCTGGACGGTGCGGGGCTGGGCGGTGGCGGTGGTGTTCTGAGACATGGTGAAAGTCCTTTCAAAAAGGGGAGTGTAAGAGAAAAACGGAGGCGCGTGATGCGAATGCGATCGGGCTCGAGATAGAAAAAGGCCCCCGGTCGAAACCGGAGGCCTTCCAATCACCTAGAGCGCAAAAATAGGCGTGAGGGACTCACTATCGACCGATCGTATTCGCATCACGCCACCACCAGTTGTTGAGGGACTTCATCGTGGTCATCATCTTGGTGGCTCCTTTCGTGATGCCGTGGCGCGGTCGCACCTAGTTGCTGTTGCGCTGCACTATAGCACAGCGAAGTGTGTGCGGGGAAATCTTTTTTGAAAAGATTTCAGCGGTGTTTCCTACCGGTCAAAAGGGCAGGCCGAGCGGTCGGGATGACTCATGCGACCCACCCGTTTCTTGGAACGCGAGGGCCCTAGGCCTTCTTGCGACGATAGAGCACGAAGCCGCAGACACCGATGATGACGACGGCGCCAACGGCCATGGCGGCCATGTTGTTGCCCTCGGACTTCTCCTCGGTCGCCTCTTCCTCAGCCTCGGGCTCGGCAACGTCCTTATCAGAGAGGGCCTCGTCGGCATAGGTGATGGACTCGACCAGGCAGTCGTTGTCGGTATCGTAGTCACTCGGGACGAACTCCTCGGAGAAATCGCCCTCCTTGAGGTAGTCGCGCATCTCCTCGAGCATGGCCTTGCACTTGACGTAGGTGTTCTTGGTCGCTGCCTTGCCGGCCTTGTTGGCCAGGGCAGTGCGGGCCTCGGTGTCCTCGGCGGCCTGCATGGCCTCGTCGACGGTCAGGTTCTGCTCAATGAGCTCCTTCTGCAGGGCGTCGAGATAGGCGCGGACGCCGGTGGCGCAATTGTCGCGGTTCTCATAGGCAAGCGTGTTGATGTCCATGAGGACGTAGTTGATGGAGTTCTTGGGCTCCTCGTTGTTCACGACGTCTTCCTCTTCACAGTGATCGAAGGAGACGTCCTGATCGCTGAAGTAGGGGCTGACCTCGGTGAGCAGTGCGGAATAGAGAGGGATAGCGACGGAGAACTCGGCGTTGGAGAGCATCTCCCACTGGATGGTCGCGATCTCGGGGTCCATGCCGTGACGGATCTGGAAGGTATGGATCTCGGTGTTGCGGTTGGAGGCGATGGCATAGGCGCCGTCGGTGTTGGCGTTGAGGCCGGCGACATTCTCGCCGCGGGCGGCGAAGGAACGAATCATCTCAAAGGTGTTCCAGTCGGACTTGCCGGGCGTAAAGAACAGCGGCTGCATCTCGTGGACCAGGGCGCCGGTCGTGGCACGAGCGTCTTCGCGCTCGTCCTTGACGATCTCGTAGTCGGTGCCCTCGGCAAGCGGAGCCATGAAGTAATCGCGGCCCTGGACATAGCGCGACCACTGGTGCATACCGGCCTCGCTAATCTCCTCGCCGTAGGTCTTGGCGACGTCGAACTTGCCGTCGGTGTACTCGGCAAAGCCCTTCTCCTTAGGCATGGACTCGATGCCCTCGGAGTGGAGGCAGTTCTCGGTGTCGTCGAGGTCGACGTCATAGGTGAGGTTGCCGATGTTGGGGTTGAGCGAGGCGATATCGTCGGTGAGCCTCATGGCGATCCACTGATGGCCGGAAAGCGCTGCAAACAGCCAGGTCTCGTTGTTGTCGGCGATGATGATCTGGTCGTTGGAGCAGACGCCCTGCTCGTCAATCAGGCTGCCGAGGAGCTCGACACCTTCGCGGGCCGTAGCGCTCTCGCCCAGAATGACGCTGGCGTAGTTGTACTCGCCGATGCCGGTCTCCTCGGTGACGGGGTCGGCTTCCTCTGCCTTCTCGTTATAGGAGGTGCTCAGCGTGGCAGAGCAGGAAACGCCCTTTTCGTTGATGCCAGCCTCGGAATATGCGTCGTAACGATCTTCCCACTGAGAGGGGTTGTCGCGAACGAAGGTGTAGCGGTAGGTTGCGCCCTTAGACTTGTATTCAAAGCCGGACTCGAGCGAGGTGTACTTGCTGCCGTCCTTGTGTGCGGGCTCGATGCCAAAGTGCTTGATGTAGCGCGGGCCGAAGTCCTCGGAGCGGCCGTAGTACGTGTTGCCGTCTGCCGTGAGCTGGCTGCCCATGTAGATCTGGGTGCAAGCGAGCGCCGAAGTCGGCATGGCCATAATGGCCGCTGCTCCAAATGCAAGGCCGCAGCCAAGCTTCTTGAGCGTGTTGACAGGATGAGTAAACCTCATAATCCCTCCCAACTGTTGAAACCCCGCGAAACCGTACGGAGCTTCAGCTAATAAAATACATCTACTAGCCTAAAGGAAGTGTAAAGAGTATTCATTCGACAACAGCTTTTACTCGATGAGCGTGAAGATATATACGATGAGCGGATAATAATACTCATTTTATTGCTTTAGTTAAATAAAGGCACCCTGCATTTACTGTAGCTGAATAAAGCGCCAGACAATGCTCAAAAAGAAAACTCTCCCGCTGTTTAGGATTTGCATAAACAACGGGAGAGTCGATAACTGGATGAATATCATACGAATGTGGATTTACTTCTTTCGACGGTGGATCACATTGATAGCGTAACCAACGAGCATGGCCAAGACGATGACGATAAAGCCAATCAGGGGATTGTCGTTCATGGGGTCCTCCTATTTTCCGAGCGGTGAAAATTCGTCGACGATGAGGTCGAGACATTGCGGCAGCGCGCGAGCGCCAAAGACGCCGGAGTTGCTGGAGATGATCTCTCCATCGAACTGCATGCCCAGCGATGGCGTGCAGGTGATCTTGGCTTCCTTGGTCTGGATGATCTTAAACTGCGGACGGCCGAGCACTTTGCCAGCGGGGTCGAGCGCGGCGGTAATTACCGTGGGGAGCAGCTGCATCGTGCGCACGGGCTCAATAACGACGATGTCGACCATGCCGTCGTCCATGCGGCAGTTGGGGAACAGGTTGATGTCGTTTTGGATGACCGAGGTATTGCCTGCCATGCAGCAGATGCCGTCGAGCTCCTCGACAATGCCGTCGTGCTCAATGGTAAAGTGCGCCACCGTGGGGTTGGGCGTGGCAAGCGCGGAGAGGAAGTAGGCGATCTCGCCAATGTCGTTTTTGGTGGGAGCGGCCTTCATCATGATCTCGGCGTCGAAGCCCGAGCCGGCGATGATGATAAAGCCGTGGCGCTTCTCGTTGCCGTTCTCGTCGAGCCAAAAGAGCTCACCCATGTCCACTTTGACCGTGCGGCCGTCGCGGCAAGCCTTGGCGAGTGCCGCCGCCTCGGGGGCATTGCCGATGTTGTTAAAGAACAGGCAGGCCGTGCCGGAGGGGAAGACAAGCGTGGGGACACCGCACCCGCGCATCTGGTCGAGCACGTTGGAGACGGTGCCGTCGCCGCCCGAAACGACCACGCGATCGAACTCGCGAACGTCCGCTACCGCGTCCTCGGGCTCCATGCCATCGCCGATAAAGCGCATCACGACCTCGTCGCCGCCCTGTGCAAGGGCGTGCGTGAATGCGTAGATTTCATCGGAGCTGGGACCCGATGCCGGGTTGTGGATGATAAGGCAGCGCATACTTACGTTCCCGTTCTGTGACTAACCGAGTATAGTTGTAGAGCAATGCCGATATCCTACCCGTGTTTTTCGGGCCTAACCTTATTCGATGGGTTGATATGTACATTTCCACACATCAGGCTCTGGTCGACTTTTGCCAGCGCGCCCGCGAGTTCGACGCGATCGCCGTCGATACCGAGTTTTTGCGCGAGCGCACGTTTCATCCGCGCCTGTGCCTGGTCCAGATTGCCACCCCCGCCGAGAGTGTCGCGGTCGATCCGTTGGTGATCGACGACCTGTCGCCGCTGGCCGAGCTTATGGCTGACGAGGGCGTGACCAAGGTATTCCATGCTTGCTCGCAGGACATGGAAGTTATGCTCCATACCGTGGGCGCACTGCCGCGACCGATTTTTGACACGCAGGTTGCCGCCGCCTTTTTGGGCGAGCGCCAGCAGATTTCGTATGGCGCGCTCGTCCAGACGTTCTGTGGCGTATCGCTGCCTAAGACTGAGTCGCTGACCGATTGGTCGCGCCGCCCGCTGAGCGATAAGCAGATCGAATACGCGATCGATGACGTCAAGTACTTGATCGTCGCCTATACCGAGATGATGAGCCGCCTGCGCGAGCTGGGCCGCGTGGACTGGGTGCTCGATGAGTTGCGTCCTCTGGCCGACGAGTCGCACTACCGTGCCGATCGCCATGAGGCATTCCGCAAGGTCAAGCGCATCAACTCGTGCAGTCGTCATCAGCTTGGCATTGCGCGCGAGCTTGCCGCCTGGCGTGAAGACCGCGCCGAGCGGCGCAACATCCCGCGCAAGTGGGTTATGTCCGACGATACACTGCTGGCCCTGGTTAAGCGCAATCCTGTGCGTGTTGAGGAGTTCCGTAGCATCCGCGGTACCGACCAACTGGGGGAGCGCGACGTGGACGGCGCGCTGATGGCTATCAAGCGCGGCGCGAGCTGCCCGCACGATCGTCTGCCGCTCATGGTGCGCGGACATCGTCAGATTTCGCCGGAGCTGGAGAGCGTGACGGATCTCATGTATGCGCTCATCCGTCTGGTTGCCGAGCGCTCGGGCGTGGCGACCTCGGTCATCGCCTCGCGCGACGACCTGGCCGACTACATTGAGCATCCTGAGCAAAGTCCCCTGCGCGAAGGCTGGCGTTTTGAGCTTGTGGGTTCGCGTCTGGACGATCTGCTCTCGGGTAATATGGGGTTGACGGTGAAGGACGGCAAAATCGAGCTCCTGTAGGGAAGCCTAGCCGCTTGAGTGGGTAGAATGCCTCCGACGTGTAACTCGATTCGGAGGAATTCGCATGCCTTATTACTATGGATATGGCTTTGGCATCGACCCGCTGTACCTGCTGGTTGTCCTTGTTTGTACGGTGCTTGGCCTTGCTGCGCAGAGCTATATCAACTCGACGTACAAGACCTGGTCCAAGGTTCGCTCGGACGGCGACACGGGTGCCACGGTCGCTCGCCGCATGCTCGACGCCAACGGTTGCAACACCGTGGGTATCAAGGGCGTCGCCGGTGAGCTCACCGACCATTACAACCCGCAGGATAACAACCTGTATCTCTCGGACGCCAACCGTTCGGGCGGATCGGTCGCAAGCGTTGCCGTGGCCTGCCACGAGGCGGGTCATGCCGCCCAGCGTCAAAGCGGTTACGCCATGATGAAGGTGCGCACCGCCCTGGTCCCGGTCGTCAACTTTACCCAGAACACCTGGACCATCGTGTTGCTCTTGGGCCTGTTCATGAACATTGCCGGGCTCACGACCCTCGCGTTGATCTTCTTTTCGTTTAGCGTGCTGTTCCAGTTGGTTACGCTGCCGGTCGAGATTGATGCCAGCCGACGTGCTGTGGCGTACATCGAGCAGTCGGGCATGAGCTCCAAGCAGGTCAACGGTGCCAAGAAGGTCCTGACGGCAGCCGCGCTTACTTATGTGGCCGCAGCGCTCACTTCGATCATTCAGCTGCTCTACCTTATGGCTCGCTACAACAGAAACTCCAACCGATAACAAATGGGACAGGCAGGCGCCGTGGGGATTCGTGTCCCCGCGGCGCTGTACTATGTGTTGGACTTAATTTCGCACGGGGCCGGAGCCTTTGTGCACGATAACGAAAGGAGGCTGCGTGGCAGGCTGGAATCTAACCGGCAATGCCGTTTCCGCCGAGTTTGACGGTTCGGACGAGCAGGGGCGCAAGGAGCTCAGCGTGAGCCAGGCAGTGGAGATCGCCGCCGGTGCGCTCGATGCCATTCCGCAGCTGAGCGTTCTGGGCGAGGTTACGGGTTTCCGTGGTCCCAATGCCCGAAGCGGCCACTGCTACTTCCAAATCAAGGACGACTCGGCGGCCGTCGACTGCATCATCTGGAAGGGCGCCTACCTTAAGCGCACCTTCGATCTGCGCGACGGCATGCAGGTGAGCTTTAAGGGCAGCTTCAATCTCTACAAGCCCACGGGTCGTATGAGCTTCGTCGCCCGCTCGTTCTCGCTGGCGGGGGAGGGCTTGCTGCGTCAGCAGGTGGCTCAGTTGGCCGAAAAGCTGCGTCGCGAGGGCCTGATGGACGAAGCGCGCAAACGTCGCATTCCGGTGTTTTGCTCGCGTGTGGCGGTCGTCACCTCGCTTTCGGGTGCCGTGATCGACGACGTTAAGCGCACGTTGCGCCGTCGCAACCCGCTCGTCGAGCTTGTCTGCGTGGGCGCAAAGGTCCAGGGCGAGGGCGCGCCGGCAGAGCTCATCGAGGGCTTGCGCCGTGCCGCCGCCATTACGCCGGCGCCCGACTGCATCTTGCTGGTGCGCGGCGGCGGCTCCTTCGAGGACCTCATGACCTTTAATGACGAGGAGCTAGCCCGCGCGGTGACGGCTTGTCCTGTGCCCGTGGTGACCGGCATTGGCCATGAGCCCGATACCTCGATTTGCGACATGGTGAGCGACCGTCGCGCCTCCACGCCCACGGCGGCAGCCGAATCGGTGGCGCCGGCTATGACGGAGTTGGCCGATGTGCTCGAGGCGCGCCATCAGCGTCTGGGTGCTGCGATGGCATCGATGATTGGGTCGGCCCAGGTCGATCTGGAGATGCTCGATCAGCGCGGTCGCCGCGCCTGGGATACCTATACGGCCCGTTTGGGCGATTCACTCGATGCCGCCGCATGCCGCCCGTGCCTCAACGACCCCACATTTATGGTCGAGCGTCGTGAATCGGAGCTTGCACTGACCGCCGATCGCCTGTCGGGCGCCATAGCGCGTTCGGTTGGGACATTCCGCTCCAACTTTGAGCGCCTGCCCGAGCGTCTGGTTGCAAGCACCTCGGGGCTCGATGGCAAGCGGCATGCGCTTACGCTTGCGAGTTCCCGTTTGGAGCATCAGGGACGTACGATGCTCAGCAAACCCGCGTCCGACCTTGGCCGAGCTGTCGCGTCGCTCGATGCCCTGTCGCCGCTCAAGGTGCTTGCCCGTGGCTATTCCATCGCGTACAGCGATGATGGGGTGGCTACGAGCGTCAAGACCTTTAAGCCCGGCGACGCCATCCGCGTGCGCATGGCAGACGGTAACGTGGCGGCAACGGTTGATACGGTCGAGTAGACCGCGTTTCACAGCGATAAACCTTTAGGAAAGGAAACAGATATGGCAGAGAAGACCCCGGTCGAGCAGCTTACGTACAAGCAGGCCTCGCAGGAGTTGGAACTCATCATCCGCAGCTTGGAGTCGGGCGATATGGAGCTCGAGGAGTCGCTCGAGAGCTATACCCGCGGCGTCGAGCTCCTCAAGAGCCTGCGCACCCGCCTGTCCGATGCCGAGCAGAAGGTCTCGGTGCTCCTTAAGGACGTTGACGGCAACGACGTGCTCGCCGACGGCGAAGCCGCCAACACCGACGACAACCTCTCGTTCTAACCATTCCGACCAATATAATTACCTTGGTCTGCGAGAAAGGAACCAACCATGTGTGATTGCATCTTCTGCAAAATTGCCAACCACGAGATCCCCTCGACCGTTGTCTATGAGGACGATCAGGTCATCGCGTTCGACGACCTCAATCCCCAGGCGCCGGTCCACACACTCGTGATCCCCAAGAAGCACTACAGCGACATCGCCGACAACGTGCCCGCCGAGACCATGGGCGCCATGGCTCACGCCATCCAGGAGGTCGCCAAGGCCAAGGGTCTGGAGGACGGTTTCCGCGTCATCTCCAACAAGGGCGTCAACGCCGGCCAGACCGTCATGCACTTCCACATGCACGTCCTCGGCGGCAAAAACCTGGGCGAGAACCTCATCTGAGGGCGCGTAGCCCGTCGACTTGGCTGCCTTTGGAGTAATCTATGCAGCTTTCTCAACTCGAATACCTTCAAGCGGTAGCGAACTATGGCGGCGTGCGCAAAGCAGCTCGCGCCGTTCATGTGAGTCCGCAGGCCGTTTCGTCGGCAATCAAAAAGTTGGAATCTGAGTATCAGATTGGTTTGCTCGACCGATCGGCGGGGGAGGCTGTTTTGTCTCCGGCGGGCAGAGAATTTGCGCGTCGTGCACGCATGATCCTGGCACAAGTCGACGATCTCAAAAAGTACGCTCAATCGAGGGGCGACGGCGTCTCCCCCGATGGCCACTTTCGTCTTTACGCCCCCTGTCTTCATGGGCGGGGGCGCCTTTTTGCCGAAAACTGGTATGACTCGTTTGAACGCTCGCACCCTCAGATTCATCTTGATGTGTGGCATCAGCCAACGGCAACATGCTTTGAATCACTTATACTTGGAATTTCGGACGCGGCTATCTCGTTTGAGGAACCACGGGACAGCGTCCTTTCTTCAAAATATTTGGGTGAAAAGGAGCTCAAGGTTCTTTCATGCCCAGCGGGTCATCAATCTGTTGACGCTATGACCATTCGTGAGTTACTGGGCGGCAGGCTTGCTGTTCCCATTAATTTATCACCCTGTCTCAATGCGATTAACCAATGCCCTGAAGCCCAGCTCGTCAATTTTCGCTTCCGTGATGTTGAATACGGAAGCAGGGCTCAGACTGAGTTTCTTCAAGGCGGGGGATTGATATTGAGTTTGTCTGGGTCCTCTCTCGCATCGGATGGGTCAGAAGTGAGTGAGTGCTCCATTGAAGGTTCGCGTGATGTAACCTTGCCTATCTACTTTTGCTATCGGCAGAATTCCTGGACTGATCGACACCAGACGGTTTTTCTGCACCTATTGCGTCACCTTGCTTCGTGAGATTAATTGGCTTCGAGACGTCAAGTGATTATTGACGCCTTGTAACACACAACTGACAGCTTTGCCCTCATGCTTTTCCAAGATTCCGATTTAGATTGCTGACTCTTGGAGGGCGGAGTATGAAAAATCGTACGACTTTGCTTTATATGATGTTCGTTTTCCTGTCGAACTTCAGCACCATCTTGTATTTCCTAACTGTCTACCTTGAGTTCGTCGGGCTTTCGATGGTAGCGATTTCTAGCATGATGATTGCATATCAAGTGAGCAAATTCATTCTTGAGGTTCCTACTGGTTATATTGCTGACAGGTTTGGACGAAAGACAAGCGGTCTCGTTGGCGTCGTGGGGATGCTTGGATACTACGCCGCCCTGCTTCTCGTCCGTTCCCCTCTGCTTTTAATCGGTGCGTTCGCTCTCAAAGGTTTTGCCGTTGCATGTCTGAGTGGATCCATAGAAGCGATTTACATCAACAGCATCTCTCAGGACCAGCTCGTAAGACTTAATGTCGTTGAGCGATTTGTTTTCTATGCCTCTTATGCCATCTCCGCTTGCGTGGGCGGTTTCATTTCGTCTGTCGGTGCATATCTCATTGGTCTTTCGGCAGATATCATCGCAATGGTGTTGACGTTGGTTGTTGTTGTCTGCATTCCTGAGATGCGAAGAGAGGGCACTGCGGCGACACCTGGGCATGGAATGAGCCCGAAGATGATCGGTGCTGCTATTACGGGTAATGGCGTTCTTCGGTCATCGTTCATCATGGACTGTTCTCAGGCATTTGCCTTCGTCGCCCTGGAAGATTTTTTCTCACTGTTGCTTGCAGGCCGCGGAATGAATGCCGTCGCTTCGGGCGTGACCATTGCGGTCCAGCTCCTTGCCTCCGCCTCCATAGGGTTTATTGTGCCCAGCGCGATTGCTCGTGTCGACAAGGGCCGTTTTGCGCGTATTTGCGGCATCATTCGCTTAGTATTGACAGCTTTGTTTTTGATCCCCCTTACTCCGGTTAATTTGCTGCCCGTGTTCTATGTGCTGCAGACGGTTGCGTACTCGTTGTTTGCCCCAATCAAATACTCAATTTTTCAAAATGCTGCCGATTCTTCGATGCGCTGTTCACTGATTTCGGTTCAAAGCCAGATGGTGGCGGTGGGTGCCGTTCTTTTCTATCTGCTCAACGCTGTGTTGAGTAGCGTTGCGGGCATTCGAGTCGCATTGCTTGTTGCGCTCGGGATTTCTTCCCCGGTGTATATCCCCGCGCTATTTCGTCTTACAAGTCAAAGGCCGTGAGTATTTGGGCATCGATAACTTATATATCAACGCAATAAACCCGAGCGCGAGGGCGTTTGGGTTTATTATTGAAGCGTATGTAACCTGGCGGCGCCACACCGCCTGTTAGTAGGGAGACACATGAACGTTCTGGTCGTCAACGCAGGATCTTCGACCCTTAAGTATCAGGTCATCGATACCAAGTCCCACAAGGTGTCCGCAAAGGGCTCCTGCGAGCGCGTCTGCTTTACCGGCGGCACCTTCACCCACGCTGCCAACGGCTCCAAGAAGGTGACCGAGAACATCGAGTTCCCCGACCACAAGGTCGCCATCGAGGTCGTCCTGAAGGACCTCGAGGCCAACGGCGTCAAGATCGAGGGCATCGGCCACCGCATCGTTCAGGGTGGCTGGTACTTTGGCGATTCCTCCCTCGTCGACGAGGACGTCCTCGCCAAGATCCGTGAGGTCGCCCCGCTCGCCCCGCTGCACAACAACCCCGAGGCCAACGTTATCGAGTACTGCCTGGAGCAGTATCCCGACCTGCCCAACGTTACGGTCTATGACACCGCTTTCCACTTCAACATGCCCGAGGTCGCCAAGACCTACGCCCTGCCCAAGGACGTCTGCGACAAGCTGCACATCCGTAAGTACGGCGCCCACGGCACCAGCTACCGCTACATCTCCAAGAAGGTTGCCGAGATGACCAGCGGCGAGGCTCGCAAGGTCGTCGTGTGCCACATCGGTTCCGGCGCCTCCCTGTGCGCCATCGAGGACGGTAAGTGCATGGACACCACCATGGGCCTCACCCCGCTCGACGGCGTCATGATGGGCACCCGCTGCGGCTCCATCGACCCGGCTACCGTGTGCTACCTGCAGCGCGAGGGCGGCTACACCTTCGACGAGGTCGACGAGATGATGAACAAGAAGTCCGGTCTTTTGGCTGTGACCGGCGGTAAGACCAACGACTGCCGCAACGTCGAGGAGCTTGCCGCCGCTGGCGACCCCGAGGCTCAGCTCGCCTTCGACATGTTCGTCTACAAGATTGCCGCCAAGGCTGCCGAGATGGCCACTTCCATGTGCGGCATGGACACGCTGGTCTTCACCGCCGGCATCGGTGAGCACGCTCCGGCCGTTCGCGCCGGCGTTGCCGACCGTCTGGCCTTTATGGGCGTCAAGATGGACCATGCCCGTAACGCCCTGCGTGGCGACGGCGCTTGGTGCCTGTCTGCCAAGGATTCCAAGGTCAAGATCTTCGTCATCCCCACGGACGAGGAGTTCATGATCGCTTCTGACGTCGAGCGCATCGTCAACGGCAGGTAATTGCAAGAGGGGAGGGGCTGGACGACCAAGTGCCGTTCAGTCCCTCTTTTGCACTCGTTGGGCGATATGCTGATAGCTATTTATCAAGATATGATAACTTCTTATTAAAATGCGGTCGCCTTAAGGGGTCTGCGTCGACCGTATTGCACTGCAAAGGAGTCTCATGAACGTACTTGTTGTCAACGCCGGCAGCTCAAGCCTTAAATATCAGTTTTTGGATACCGATACCCGCGAGGTTTTCGCCAAAGGCAACTGCGAGCGTATCGGATCGGACATGGGCATCTTTGGCCACTCCGAGAACGGTGGCGCCAAGCAGACCGAGGAGGTCCCCTTTCCCGATCATCGCTGTGCCATTGCACGCGTGCTCGAGGAGCTCGAGAAGACCGACTTTACAATTGATGGCATTGGGCATCGCATCGTTCAGGGCGGCTGGCACTTCGATGATTCCGCGGTCGTCGACGACGAGGTCATGGCCAAGATCCTCGAGGTGGCACCGCTTGCCCCGCTGCACAACTACGGCGAGGCGGCGGCGATTGAGTATTGTCGCGAGAAGTATCCGGAGCTGCCCAACGTGGCCGTCTTCGACACCTCGTTCCACATGACCATGCCCGAGGTTGCCTACACCTACGCTCTGCCCAAGGACGTGTGCGACAAGTATCACGTGCGCAAGTACGGAGCCCACGGTACGAGCCACCGCTATGAGTGGATGATGGCCAAGGAGATCCTGGGCTCGTGCTGCCACCGTCTGCTTTCGTGCCATCTGGGCAACGGTGCTTCGCTCGCCGCCATCGAGGACGGCGTGTGCCGCGACACCACGATGGGCCTCACGCCGCTCGACGGCCTGATGATGGGAACCCGCTGCGGCTCCATCGACCCGGCTACCGTGTGCTACCTGCAGCGCGAGGGCGGCTACAGCTACCAGGAAGTCGATGACATGATGAACAGGCAGTCTGGCCTGCTTGCCATCTCGGGTATCTCCAACGACGCCCGCGACATCCGTACGCGCGCCTCCGAGGGCGACGAGCGCTGCCTGCTCGCCTTCGATATGTTCGCCTATAAGGCTATGCAGCAGGCTGGTTCCATGATCGCCTCTATGGCGGGCGTCGATACCATCACCTTTACCGCCGGCATCGGCGAGAACGACTGGTCGATCCGCAAGGCCTTCTGCGACTGCTTTGAGTGGCTGGGCGTGCGCATCGACAACAACAAGAACCGCGAGGCCGTGGGCAACGGCCCGCAGGTCATCAGCGCCGCCGGTTCCGCTGTCACGGTCATGGTCATCCCTACCGATGAGGAATACATGATCGCCCACGACGTCGAGCGCCTGACCAAGAACAACTAACGCGCGCATTTGCAAGTAAACGAAAGGCCTCCAGAGCAACAGCTCCGGAGGCCTTTTTACTAGCATACGGAAATTCCAGTCCCAAAGTGATCATCGCCGGCAACGCCTGCGCTTTCAGCAACGGCACCCATTCGTTCAGATCATCAGCCCCAGCTCGTAGCCAAGCCGCCGTCCACCCCAGATACCCTGACTGCTACGTAGCGGTAGAAGGCCATACGGGCTAACCCCTGAAAACATTCCGCAGACCAGAAACGCCCCCGTTCGTAGCTCCGGAGGAGCAGAACGGGGGCGTTTCATTGGTCGAGGACGTTTTCAGGGGTTAGCCCGTACGGCCTTCGGACGAGTACGTACGCTACTCAGCCATCTGAGCCTGGACGGCGGTGATGGCCACGACACCCACGATGTCGTCGACAGAGCAGCCGCGCGAAAGGTCGTTAACCGGCTTGGCGATGCCCTGCAGGATGGGGCCGTAGGCGTCGGCGCCGGCGAAGCGTTGGACCAGCTTGTAGCCGATGTTACCGGCCTCGAGGTCGGGGAACACCAGCACGTTGGCCTTACCGGCGACGGAGGAGCCGGGAGCCTTGAGCTGGGCGACGGTGGGGACGATGGCGGCATCGAGCTGCAGGTCGCCGTCGATGGCGAGCTCGGGAGCCTTCTCGTGGCAGAACTTCATGGCCTCCTGGACCTTCTTGGCGACCTCGCCGCCGGCGGAGCCCATGGTGGAGTAGGAGAGCATGGCCACGTGCGGCTCAACGTTGCCCATGAAGGTGGACCAGGAGTGAGCGGAGGCGATGGCGATCTCGGAGAGCTCATCGGAGGACGGGTTGATGTTGAGACCGCAGTCGGCGAAGATCAGCGTGCCGTCGGTGCCGAACTGCGGGGTGTCGGTGCACATAACGAAGAAGGCCGAGACCAGCTTGGTGCCCGGGGCGGTCTTGAGGATCTGCAGCGCGGGGCGCAGCGTGTCGGCGGTGGAGTGGCAGGCGCCGGAGACCAGGCCGTCGGCGTCGCCCATCTTGACCATCATGGTGCCAAAGTAGGTAGCATCCATCACCTGGGCGCGAGCCTGTTCGATGGTGACGCCTTTCTTGGCGCGGAGCTCGGCAAACTTCTGCGCGTACTCCTCGTGCTTCTCGGCATTACGCGGGTCGATGACGGTAGCGCCGGGAACGTTGATCTCGTCGGGGTTGCCCAGGATGACGATCTTTGCCAGGCCCTCCTCGATGATCTTGGTGGCTGCGACGATGGTGCGCGGATCCTCGCCCTCGGGCAGGACGATCGTCTTAAGGTCGGCCTTGGCGGCAGACTTCATACGGTTTAGGAAATCGCTCATGTTACTCCTTACAAGCGTTTCGCTAAGCTCCAGGCGCCCGGCTGTTCACGAATAAACCCGCTGCTAGCGGGTTTACCTTTCAATTATGTACGCCGCGGTGCTTGAGCTTTCCTTGTGTGGCAAGCTCATTATAGGACGCATTAGCGCTATAATCGCTCTGATAAATATGTCTCGAAGAATGTTCGAGAAAAGCCCAGCTAACGAGCCCGTGGCTTTTGACAAGGAGTATCGATGCAGATTACCTCAGGCCTGCCTGAAGGCTTTAACGCCGGCGCGTACGACATGATTGTCGTCGGTGCTGGATATGCCGGTGCCGTTTGTGCCCGCCGTCTCGCCGAGACCATCGGCTATCGTGTTGCCGTTCTGGAGCGCCGTAGCCACATTGCGGGCAACGCCTACGACTGCGCTGATGAGGCCGGGATCCTGGTCCACGAGTATGGTCCGCACATCTACCATACCTTTAACGAGCGCGTCCACAATTTCCTGTCGCGCTTTACCAAGTGGACGGACTACCAGCACAAGGTGCTCGCCAACATCAATGGCACCCTTATGCCCGTGCCCTTTAACCATGCGAGCCTTAAGCTCGCCTTTGGTGATGAGCGCGGCGAGGAGCTGTATCAGAAGCTCGTGGAGACCTTTGGCAAGGACGTCAAGGTGCCCATCATGGAGCTGCGCAAGAAGAACGACCCGGATCTTGCCGAGGTCGCCGATTACGTCTACGAGAACGTCTTTTTGCATTACACCATGAAGCAGTGGGGTCAGACGCCCGACCAGATCGATCCTTCAATCACCGGCCGTGTTCCCGTCTTTGTGGGCGACGATGATCGCTACTTCCCGCAGGCTCCCTTCCAGGGCATGCCGCAGGACGGCTATACCGCGTTGTTCGAGCACATGCTCGACCACGATCTGATTGATGTGTTCTGCGATGTGGACGCCCGCGACCTCTTCGAGATCGACGAGACCACCGTCAAGATCGACGGCAAGGTCTATGGCGGCGAGATCGTCTACACCGGTCCGCTCGACGAGCTGTTCAACCTCGACCTGGGCGCTCTGCCGTACCGTACGCTCGACATGAAGTTCGAGACGCTCGATATGGACCAGTTCCAGCCCGTGGGCACCGTCAATTACACCACGAGCGAGGATTACACGCGTATCACCGAGTTCAAGAACATGACTGGTCAGGTCCTGCCCGGCAAGACCACCATCATGAAGGAGTATTCCAAGGCCTATACGCCCGGTTCGGGAGAAACGCCCTATTACGCCATTCTGGAGCCCGAGAACCGCGAGCTCTATGAGCGCTATCTTGAGCGCGTCCAGAACCTGACGAACTTCCACCCGGTGGGTCGCCTGGCCGAGTATCGTTACTACGATATGGATGCCGTGACCAACTCCGCCCTCGATCTTTCGGATGAGATTATCGCCTGCCATGCATAAAGTCATAACATTCGGTATTCCCTCGTATAACGCCGCCAAGGACATGGACCATTGCATCACCTCCATCTTGGAGGGGAGCAATTACGCCACTGATATCGAGATTATCGTGGTGGACGACGGCTCCAAGGACGAGACGGCCGCCAAGGCCGACGAGTGGGAGGCACGTTATCCTGGAATCATTCGCGCGGTGCACCAGGAGAACGGCGGCCACGGTATTGCCGTCCTTTCGGGTCTGCGCGAGGCGCAGGGCACCTACTACAAGGTTGTCGACTCGGACGACTGGCTCGACGGAGCGGCGCTTTCGACCATGCTGTCGATTCTGCGTGGCTTTGAGGAGCGCGACCAGCGCGTCGACCTGTTTATCTCGAACTACGTGTACGAGAAGGTTTACGAGGGCACGCACACCGCGATTGGCTACAAGTTTGCCCTGCCGCGCAAAAAGATTTTCTCTTGGGACCAGATCGGACACTTCCGTCCCGATCAGAACCTGCTCATGCACAGCTTGTGCTATCGCACCGATGTGCTGCGCGAGTCGAATCTGCCTATGCCGGCACACACGTTCTACGTGGATAATATCTACGCATACGTGCCGCTGCCGCGCTGCAAGACCATGTACTACGCCGACATCGACCTCTATCGCTACTTTATCGGTCGCGAGGGCCAGAGCGTCAATGAGGCCACGATGGTCAAGCGTCTGGGTCAGCAGTTCCGCGTAACGCGCATCATGATGGAATCGTTCCACCTGTACCAGGATGTTGAGTCCTCGCGTCTGCGTTCGTACATGATGGGCTATTTCACCATGATGATGGCAATCTGCTCGGTGCTTACTAAGCTTTCCGACGAGGATTGTGCCGACGAGCGCCTGAAGACGTTGTGGAGTGATCTGAAAGCCTATGACGAGCGTATGTATCGTCGTGCACGCTACGGCGTGGTCGGATTCTTTACCAACCTGCGTGGACGGGCCGGAGACAAAACCACACTCGGCCTATACCATCTTGCCTCAAAGATCTTCAAATTCAACTAGTTGCTGAACAATCGCTGCTGATAGGTTGACTGGGCCCCTTGGCCTTTAGTTTGCTACTGCGAACAGTCCTGCTCGCACGGAAAGCACATTAAGTGCTTTCCGGCTCGTGCGGAACTTGTATCAAACTAAAGGCCAAGGGGCCTTTGCTATAAGAATCGATTGTCAGGCTGCCAGAATTTGAAGATCTTAGACGCGCGGTACACAGGGGCCTGGGCTGAAAGGGATTTAGTTGAGTAGGTTGCCCGGTGGGTCTTGGTTATGTTTGTCGCGAGTTCCGCACGAGCCGAAGAGCACTTAATGTGCTCTTCGTGCGAGCCAGGACTGTAGAGCAGCAAACATAACCAAGACCCACCGGGCAACCGGACGAGCTAGTTTACTTCGCTGCGCCGGGGATGCCGTGGGAGGTTTTGGCGGTTTTGGCTCCGTTTACGATGGCGGTTTCTAGGGCCCTCACGGCGAGCATGCCCAGCAGGTCCAGGGGAACGGCGGCGCTTGCCTGGGCGCCCAACTTGCCGCTGGCGAGGGTGTAGATGGTGTCGCCGTCGTTGGTGGTGTGCGTGGGGCGGATGGCGTGCGCATAGGCGTCTGCGGCCATTTGGGACACCTTGGTGGCCTGGGCCTTAGTGAGCTCCACATTGGTGACAATGCAGCTGATGGTGGTGTTGGTGCGGTCGAGCGGCATCTGCATAGATCCGGCGGCGGCAAAGGCGGCAAGCTCCATGTCGACGATCTGGTCGCTATCGGCTGCGGCGCGCATGCCGGCGACCCATTCGCCAGTGGTCGGGTCGACGACGTTGCCGCAGGCGTTGACCGAGACCACAGCGCCCACCTTGACGGGGCCGAGTGCCACGGCGGCAGCTCCAAGGCCGGCCTTCATGCAGGTGGCAGGTCCCATGAGCTTGCCTACAGTGGCGCCAGTGCCGGCGCCCACGTTGCCCTGCTCGAGCGAGGCAGGGGTGTGGTCGAGCGCCTCGCGCACGGCGGCGATACCGGCCTCAATGTCGGGGCGCACGGTGGGGTCGCCAAAGGCGAGGTCGAAGATGCAGCTGGAGCACACGATAGGCACCTGCGTGGGACCGACGGGCAAGCCGATGCCACGGCTCTCAAGCTCGCGGGCGACGCCGCTTGCGGCTTCGAGGCCAAAGGCCGATCCGCCCGAAAGGCAGACGGCGTGGACCTTATCGACGGTGTTTTCGGGGCGCAGCAGGTCGGTCTCGCGCGAAGCGGGAGCGCCACCGCGTACGTCAACGCCACCGGTGGCACCCTCGGGCGCCACGATTACGGTGCAGCCGGTGCCAGCCTTCTCGTCCGTATAGTTGCCAAAGCAAAAGCCATCGACGTTGCAAACATCGATGGCTTCGAGCAGTGTGTCCATATTTTCTCCTATCGGTTTTCCGCCGGGCCTTATGCCCGGTCGGGATCCGTACGGTACGGCAAAATTGTAGGCGCTGAGGGATACCCAGCGCCAGATGCAATTACGAGAGTTTTTGAATCGCGCGTGCGACGCGGGCGATGGGCAAGCCCACCACGTTGTAGAAGTCACCCGAAATGTCGTGCACGAGCATGCGGCCGCCTGTGCCCTGGATGCCGTAGGCTCCGGCCTTGTCCATGGGTTCGCCGGAGGCAACATAGCGCTCGATCTGCTCCTCGGTAAGCTCATAGAACGTCACGTCGGTCACATCGACAAACGACAGGCTCTCGGCGGCATGCGGAGCTGTAGCGTCGCCGGCTTTAACGATGCAGACGCCGGTCGCCACCTGGTGCGTGCGGCCCGAAAGCTCGCGGAGCATGGTGCGCGCCTCGTCCTCGTTTGCCGGCTTACCCAATATTTGACCGTCAAAGGTGACAATAGTATCGGCCGCGACGGTCAGTTCGTTGGGCTCGGCATGCTCGGCCGCGACGGCAGCGGCTTTGGCACGCGCCAAGCGCTCGACGAGCGTAAGCGGAGCTTCGCCATCAAAAGGCGTTTCATCGATGTCTGCGGGAATTACGCGAATGTTATAGCCCGCCTCGCGCATCAGCTCTATGCGGCGCGGCGATTGCGAAGCCAAAATCATAGTTGGATGCCCTCGGCGACCTTCTCGACGGCCTTTTCGCCGGCGAGCGTGCGCAGCAGCTCCAAGGCAAAGGGGAGTGACTGTGCCATGCCGCTGGCAGTGATGATATTGCCGTCTTGCGTGACCTTCTCGCCGGTATAGGTGCCCTCGGGGAAGCTCTTCTCAAAGCCGGGGAAGCACGTGGCGCGGCGTCCCTCGAGTAGACCAAGCTCGCCTAGGATAAACGGGGCGGCGCAGATGGCGGCAACGTGCTTGGTCGCGGCGAACTCGCAGACGACATCGCAGACGCGCTGGTCGGCGCGCAGGTTGGTGGCACCGGGCAGGCCGCCGGGCAGCACGACGCAGTCGTACTCGTCAAAGTCGATCTCGTCAAAGAGCGCATCGCAGGTCACGGGAATCTGCAGCGAGCTCACGACCTCGCGCGTGGGCATGATCGAGACGAGCGTGGCGCGCACGCCGCCGCGACGCATGACGTCGACCATGGTCAGGCATTCAATCGTTTCAAAGCCATCGGCGGCGAGAACGGCAACGCTGGGCATGAGAGTTCCTTTCGTAAGGCGGCATACAATTAGCCGTCTTATACCCCGAAGACATGCGCTTGCCACGCTCGATTTCCCAATGTTTAAAAAGGGACGGGGCTTAAATAATCATTCGGTACAAATTGATTATGTAATCCCCGTCCCAGAAAAATCATCGGGCGTGGTCTTGGGCAAACAGTCTAGTTGCGCTTGAGGTGGACGACGGTTTCGCAGTGGAAGGTTTGCGGGAACAGATCGACCGGTGTGATCTTGACGGGGGAGAAGGTGCCTTCCTCGACAAAGCGCTTAAGGTCGCGTGCCAGGGTGGCAGGGTCGCAGCTCACATAGGCGACATCGCGCGCACTCGTGCTGGCGATGAGGCCGATGGCCCCGGGCGCCAGGCCCGCGCGCGGCGGGTCGACCACCAGGACATCGGCATCCTGGTCGGGGAACTCGCGCACGGCATCGCCGCCGATGACGTCGACGTTGTCGAGCTTGTTGATCTCGAGGTTACGGCGCAGGTCGCGCACGGCCGGACCGTAGGCCTCGACGGCGGCAACAAAGTCGCAGCGGCGGGCGAGCGGCAGGGTAAAGGTGCCGGCGCCGCAGTACAGATCCACGGCAAGCTCGTCTTCCTGCGGATCGAGTGCGTCCATAACGAGCTCGATCAAAATCTCGGCACCCTTGGTGTTGACCTGGAAAAACGACGGGGCGGACAGGCGCATCTGGCCGTCAGCGATATTCTCGGTCCAGGAGCCCTCTCCAGCGAGCATCTCCACCTTGGAAACGCGGCGGGCCTTCTTCTCGCCCTTGCTCATGACGCGCACGACGCTCGTGGGGTGTGCGGCGTCTGCCAGCACGCGCGAGACCTGTGAGCGCGGGAAGGAGCCTGTGGGCGTCCAAAGCGCGACCTCGAGTGCCTTGGTGCGACGCGAAGCGCGAATGCCCACGCGCTCCAGACCCAGGTCGTGGCTGCCGCTCAGATAGTTGAGCGCGCCGACGACTGACTTGAGTGCCTTGGGAAAACGCTTATCGAACAGCGGGCATGCATCGACGGTCACGATCTTGCTGGGATCGACGCCGTGCATGCCAAGGCGCACACGTCCGTTAACGAGGGTGGGCTCCAACTCAATCTTATTGCGGTAGCCCCAGTCGTCCTTGGTGTGGCGGATAGGCTCGACAAGTTCGTTGACCTGGTCGGGGGTGAACTTGCCAATGCGCTCGAGCGTGGAGCGCAGGTTTTGCTCTTTGGCGGCAAGCTGAGCGGTGCGCGAGAGATTACCCCACGAACAACCGCCGCAGATGCCCACGAAGGGGCAGGGGGGCTGAATGCGATCGGGGCTTGGCTCCAGAATCTCGGTCGTGCGGGCGCGCATAAACGACTTGCCGTCCTGCACGATCTCGGCTTCGACGGTGTCGCCCGTCACGGCGCCTTGCACAAATGTGGCCTTGCCGTTGTCGGCATGTGCCAGACCGTCGGCGCCGTAGGTCATCGATTCTATGGTGAGCTTCATATTCCTGCCTGTCATTCGCGGATTTGTCCGCAACCATGGTAGCAGGGAAAAGCACCCCGTATCTGGGGCATTCCTCAAATACGGGGCGCTTCTACAAACGTCTATTTCGTCTTGCCGGTAATGAGCGTCTTAAGGCCTAGGCCGATCAGACCCAAGCCCATGCGCACGCGGCCGGGGCGATGGCGCTCGATGGCCTTGGCTTTGCCAGCGGGCTTCTTGTGATGCGCGTTGCTCTCGGGGGTTGTTGTGGGTGCCTGAGGTTGGGCTGCGGGAGCAGGTTCGGGCTCGATAACGGTCGCTCGGACCTTCTGGACCTCGGGAGCGGTCGGCTGCGGCTCGGGCTCAGGCTGGGATGCGAGCGCGGGTTCTGCCTCGGTGTCGGCCTCGGCGTTGCGATACGCGCGCTCCAGCAGAGCTTCCTGCGAGTTGAAGGGTTTCTCGTCCTCTTTGCGCTCCACCGGAACCCAGGTGCCGTCACTCGTCAGGCTGCGTGCCTTCACGTTGTCGCGCAGCTGCATGCCCATGTACTCGTGCACCAGGGCGCGGCAGGTGGGGTCGAGCACGGGGAAGGCGATCTCCACGCGGTGCTCGGTGTTGCGCGTCATCATGTCTGCCGAGCTCAGGTAGATCATGTCCGAGTCCACGCCAAAGGCATAGACGCGCGCATGCTCCAAAAAACGTCCGACGATGGAGCGCACGTGCACGTTCTCGGTCTTGCCCGGAATACCGGGCTTGAGACACGAGATGCCGCGGATGATCATGTCTACGCGGACTCCTGCGCACGATGCCTCGGCAATCTTGTCGATGACCTCGCGGTCGGTCAGCGAGTTGAGCTTAAAGAACACGCGGGCAGGCTCGCCGACAAGGGCGCGCTGAATCTCGCGGTCCAGGCCGCGCATGATGAGCGGTTTCAGTCCGACGGGCGCCACGCCCAGGAAGCGGTAGTCGCCGCGCAGGTTGCCCAGCGACAGGTTGCGGAAGAACAGGTTGGCGTCCTCGCCGATACCGGGATGGGCGGTCATGAGCATAAAGTCACTGTAAAGCTTGGCCGTCTTCTCGTTAAAGTTGCCGGTGCCCAACAGCGTGAGACGGGTGAGCGCCATGCCCTCGCGATAGGTGAGCTGGCAGATCTTGGAGTGGCACTTAAAGCCCTCGGAGCCGTAGATAACGGTGCAGCCGGCCTCTTCCAGACGCTCGGCCCACTCGATGTTGTTCTGCTCGTCAAAGCGTGCGCGGAGCTCCATGAGCACCGTGACCTCTTTGCCGTTTTCGGCAGCATCGATGAGCGACTCGCACAGGCGGCTTTGTTTGGCCACGCGGTAGAGCGTGATGCGCAGCGAGATGCACTCGGGGTCGTAGGCTGCTTCGTGCACCAGGTCCAGGAACGGATTCATGGCCTCGTAAGGGTAAAAGAGTAGCTTGTCGCCCTGCAGCACTTGCTCGCGAATGGAGCGGGACATGTCGATGGCGGGGTTGGGCTGCGGCTTAAACGGCGTAAAGAGCAGCTCGTTGCGTAGATGCTCGGGAATCTTGCCCTCAATGCCAAAGACGTAGCTCAGGTCAAGGGGGATATCGCAGGTAAAGACCGAGCGGCGAGAAAGCTCGAGCGCCTTGCGGATGGTCTTGAGCGTTGGCTTTTCGAGGGAGCCCGATACGGCGAGCACCACCGGCTGCAGGCGCAAGCGCTTCTTGAGGATGCGCTTCATGTGCTGGCGGTAATCCTCTTCCTCCTCGACGCCCTCGCCGTCCGGGTCGATATCGGCATTACGGGTGACGCGGATCAGCGCGCGATCCAGCGGCTTATAGGAGCCAAAGCAGCTATCCAGGCAGGCGAGGATGACGTCCTCGAGCAAGATGTAGGAGTAGGTGCCGGTGGGCGAGGGGATCTCGACCACGCGGTTCATCGAGGCGGGAATCTCGATAAGGCCCAGCAGGCTCTCCTCGTCGGTGACGCCGTCCAGGCCACAAGCCAGATAGAGTGCGCCGTTGCGCAGGTTGGGGAAGGGGTGGCGCGGGTCAATGACCAACGGCGAGATGACCGGCGACACGTAGGCTTGGAAGTAGCGGGTTACGAAGGTGCGCTCCTCGGGCGTAAGCGAATCGATGCGGGCGCGGTGAACGCCCAGAGCGTCGAGCTTGCCCTCGATGCTCTTAAAGATGGACTCCCAACGGGTAAGGAGCCCGGGCAGCTCTTCCATGACGGCATCGACCTGTTCGGAGGCGGTCATATTGCTCTTGTTGTCGACAGGCTGTTTTTTGAGCTCTGCCAGATCGGACAGGCCGCCCACACGCACCATGAGAAACTCGTCGAGGTTAGACTCGAAGATCGAGACGAACTTAAGGCGCTCGAACAGCGGCACGGACTCATCGAAGGCCTCATCGAGCACGCGGTTGTCAAAGCGCAGCCAGCTAAGCTCTCGGTTTTGCGTGTACGAGAAGTCGCGCGGCGGCTTGCGCAGCTTGGCGGCCTTTTGCTTCTTTTCGATTTTGCTCGGCATATGCATCTGTCCGTTCAGTCCCCGCAGGGGACGGTAGCCTAACTCTAATTCACTATTGTCTCAATTTAGTCGACTACTGGCACGGACGTATCGCGTGAACGGTATCTTTACCTACTTCTTACGCTGACAAGTCATAGGACTGACGCCCTGCTCGTTCGCAAGCGATCTATATCCTCACTCAACTGGTGAGAATGTATGAATAAGAATGATAGCAAGCTGAATATAATCGAATGTAGGTCGAATTGAGGGCAAGCGTCATTAATATGCAGAATACCGTTTTCACTATGCAATTTTGAATCATGGATAACTTTGAGTGTTCAAGCTTGATTTCCTAGAAAAATAACGTTTACCTAGGAAAATCTGCTTTACGAAACTGAAGTGCATCATGGGGAATCATATGCGATATACCGTTCATCGTACTTTGCTGACCGTTCGGGGGCGAGGTGGCATTACGAGTGGAATTTGGATATAACTAGAGCTGTCAGCAAGCAGCGTCCCATATGGAGGGGCGCTGATACATTCGGCCAGTAAGGCCCGAAAGAAAGGTAGGAGGCCATGACGAAAGGTCTGCACGTGCCTTCCGAGATCGGCAAGCTCAGGAAGGTCTGCCTGCACCGTCCCGGCGACGAGCTCCTCAACCTGCCGCCCGACGAGCTCGAGCGACTCCTGTTCGACGACGTCCCGTTCCTGGAGGTCGCGCAGCAGGAGCACGACACCTTCGCCCAGATCCTGAGGGACCAGGGCGTGGAGGTGCTCTACCTCGAGAACCTCGTCGCAGAGGTGTTCGACCAGGTCCCCGGCGCCCGCGCCGAGTTCACCGACCAGTACATCGCCGAGGCAGGCATCCGCGGCCAGCACATGCCGCAGATCGTCCGCGAGAAGCTGGACTCCATCGAGGACAACCTCGAGTTCGTCAAGAAGACCATGGCCGGCATGACCAAGGCCGAGATCGACATGCCCCTCACGGCGTCCACGACCCTCGACTCCCTGGTCAACTCCGAGTCCGAGTCCGACCTGATCATCGACCCGATGCCCAACCTCTACTTCACCCGCGACCCGTTCGCGGTCGTCGGCGAGGGCGTCAACCTCAACCGCATGTACTCGGTCACCCGCAACCGCGAGACCCTGTACGGCAAGTACGTCTTCAAGTACCACCCCGACTACAAGGACGTCTCCCTGTACTTCCGCCGCGACTGCCAGTTCCACACCGAGGGCGGCGACGTGCTGAACATCAACGAGAAGACCCTCGCCGTCGGCATCTCCCAGCGCACCCAGGCAGCCGCCATCGACGTCATGGCCCAGAACATCTTCTGGAACTCCGACTCCAAGGTCGAGCGCATCCTGGCCTTCGACATCCCGGTCTCGCGCGCCTTCATGCACCTCGACACGGTCTTCACCCAGATCGACGTCGATAAGTTCACGATCCACCCCGCCATCATGGGCACCCTGCGCGTCTACGAGCTGACCGCCGGCAAGAACCCGGGCGACGTGAACATCCGCCTGATCGAGGACACCCTCGAGCACGTCCTGGAGGACGCCACCGGCGTCGACCAGGTCAAGCTGATCCCCTGCGGCGGCGGCGACCCGATCGCGGCCTCCCGCGAGCAGTGGAACGACGGCTCCAACACCCTGTGCGTCGAGCCCGGCAAGATCTGCGTCTACGCCCGCAACACCGTCACCAACGACGTGCTGTACAAGGAGGGCCTGGACCTTCTCGTCGTGCCCTCCGCCGAGCTCTCCCGCGGCCGCGGCGGCCCGCGCTGCATGAGCATGCCCTTCTGGCGTGAGGACCTCTAAGGTTTTCAAAGACCCGTACAGGTCTTAATACAAACATCTAGCTGACATTAGATGTCTCCCAATGGGACGGTGCGGTTCTTTCGCACCGTCCCATTCATGTTTATTGACGCTAAATTAAGATCAGATAAGGTGGCCATGGATATCAAGACAATTGGCGTTGAGGAATGGCTCAACGTTTGGGAGAAGAGTGCTACCTGGGATATCGCTCAGTCGACGATCTCGTCGCTGACCATGGGTGAGCTTCGCGCACTTGACGAGCAGGACGGTGCTACGTTCTACGAGCGCCTGGATCGCGAGAAGATGAATTACGGCTGGATCGAGGGTTCGCCGGAGTTTAAGGCCGAAGTCGCCAAGCTGTATCGTCGCGAGGTCAATCCCGATCACATTTTGCAGACCAACGGCTGCACGGGCGCGAACCTCAACGCCATCATGGCCGTGGTCGAGCCCGGCGACCATGTGATTGCCGAGTGGCCTACCTATGCGCCGCTCTATGAGATTCCGCGTACGCTCGGTGCCGAGGTCGAGTATTGGGAGCTTCGCGAGGAGCTTGGCTGGAAGCCCGATATCGAACAGCTCAAGCACCTCGTTCACCCCAACACCAAGCTCATCTGCATCAATAACGCATCGAACCCCATCGGTACGGTGCTCGATGCCGATACGCTCGGCCAGATTGCCGAGATCGCCCGTTCGGTGGGCGCCTACGTGCTGTGCGACGAGGTGTATCTGCCGCTCGAGAACACCGAGGCCTTTATGTCGATGGCCGACGTGTACGAGAAGGCCATCGTCACCAACTCGGTGTCCAAGACCTATTCGACGCCTGCGGCTCGCGTGGGCTGGGTCGTGGCCGACGAAGAGGTCTCCAACCGCATCCGCACCTATCGTGACTACACCATGATCTGCGGCGGCGTGTTCAACGACGCCCTGGCGACCTACGTGCTCGAGCACAAGGACAAGATTCTCGAACGCAACCGCAAGATTGTGTTTGGAAACCGCGATATCGCGCAGGCTTGGATCGACACGCAGCATCGTGTCTCCTGGACGGCCCCGCAGGGTGTGTCCACCTCGTTTATCAAGCTGGACATTCCCGAGGATGACGAGGAGTTCTGCAAGCGCTTGCTGACCGAGAGGGGAGTGCTGTTGGTTCCCGGCAGCCGCTTTGAGCTTCCCTGCGGCGCACGCCTGGGCTACTGCGCGAGCGAGGACGTTCTGCGCGAGGGGCTGAGGCTTCTGGGCGAGGCACTGGCGGAGTTCGATCGCTAGGATCACGACTCCCTTCGAAGGCCGTATTCAAATTGGCCGACGATAATCGAAAAAGGGCCTGTTTCCCTAGGGGAAGCGGGCCCTTTTTTCTATACCGAGAGGTCAAGTTGTTACAAATGGTGCCGTAAAACGAGCCGGTATCCGCTGGGCCTTATACTGAGCTTCCGGTGAACGGTATCAAGCGTCTGGTAAACGGTAATTCGTTTACCAGAAATGAATAGGACAAACTTTTTTCTGAATAAAAATGAAAATGGTTGAGACGCGGTATGAATCGCTAATTCTATTCATAGCTCTATTGGAAATATGCAATTTGAGGGTGGTTTAATAAAGTTTAGTTCCATTTGATTATTGGATTGAATACGCGTTTAAGCACGTAAATACACTTTATTAAATCGAAGTGTGCCATGCGTGAAGTATATGTGTATGCCGTTCACCCCTCATATAAAACCGTTCGGGGGCGAGGTGGAAGTATGAACTGAATTTGGATATAAATATGTCGTCAGCAATAACGCCTCACACGGAGGGGCGCTAACGAATCGGCCCTGACAGGGGCCCGAAAGAAAGGTAGGAGGCCATGACGAAAGGTCTGCACGTGCCTTCCGAGATCGGCAAGCTCAGGAAGGTCTGCCTGCACCGTCCCGGCGACGAGCTCCTCAACCTGCCGCCCGACGAGCTCGAGCGACTCCTGTTCGACGACGTCCCGTTCCTGGAGGTCGCGCAGCAGGAGCACGACACCTTCGCCCAGATCCTGAGGGACCAGGGCGTGGAGGTGCTCTACCTCGAGAACCTCGTCGCAGAGGTGTTCGACCAGGTCCCCGGCGCCCGCGCCGAGTTCACCGACCAGTACATCGCCGAGGCAGGCATCCGCGGCCAGCACATGCCGCAGATCGTCCGCGAGAAGCTGGACTCCATCGAGGACAACCTCGAGTTCGTCAAGAAGACCATGGCCGGCATGACCAAGGCCGAGATCGACATGCCCCTCACGGCGTCCACGACCCTCGACTCCCTGGTCAACTCCGAGTCCGAGTCCGACCTGATCATCGACCCGATGCCCAACCTCTACTTCACCCGCGACCCGTTCGCGGTCGTCGGCGAGGGCGTCAACCTCAACCGCATGTACTCGGTCACCCGCAACCGCGAGACCCTGTACGGCAAGTACGTCTTCAAGTACCACCCCGACTACAAGGACGTCTCCCTGTACTTCCGCCGCGACTGCCAGTTCCACACCGAGGGCGGCGACGTGCTGAACATCAACGAGAAGACCCTCGCCGTCGGCATCTCCCAGCGCACCCAGGCAGCCGCCATCGACGTCATGGCCCAGAACATCTTCTGGAACTCCGACTCCAAGGTCGAGCGCATCCTGGCCTTCGACATCCCGGTCTCGCGCGCCTTCATGCACCTCGACACGGTCTTCACCCAGATCGACGTCGATAAGTTCACGATCCACCCCGCCATCATGGGCACCCTGCGCGTCTACGAGCTGACCGCCGGCAAGAACCCGGGCGACGTGAACATCCGCCTGATCGAGGACACCCTCGAGCACGTCCTGGAGGACGCCACCGGCGTCGACCAGGTCAAGCTGATCCCCTGCGGCGGCGGCGACCCGATCGCGGCCTCCCGCGAGCAGTGGAACGACGGCTCCAACACCCTGTGCGTCGAGCCCGGCAAGATCTGCGTCTACGCCCGCAACACCGTCACCAACGACGTGCTGTACAAGGAGGGCCTGGACCTTCTCGTCGTGCCCTCCGCCGAGCTCTCCCGCGGCCGCGGCGGCCCGCGCTGCATGAGCATGCCCTTCTGGCGCGAGGACCTCTAAGTCATTCCGTTTCCGGTGCGGTCCCCCTACAACCGCACCGGTTTCGCCCGTCAAACGGGCAGCACTGATACTTACGTAATTCATTTCTTCGAAAGGATACGAACCATGGGTGTTAACCTCTCCGGCCGTAGCTTCCTCAAGCTCCTCGACCTCACCACCGAGGAGATCGAGTACCTGCTCAAGCTCTCCAAGAACTTCAAGGATATGAAGCGCGCTGGCGTTCCTCACCGCTATCTCGAGGGCAAGAACATCGTCCTGCTCTTCCAGAAGACCTCCACTCGTACCCGCTGCGCCTTCGAGGTCGGCGGCATGGATCTGGGCATGGGCGTCACCTACCTCGATCCCGGTTCGTCGCAGATGGGCAAGAAGGAGTCCATCGAGGACACCGCCCGCGTTCTCGGCCGCATGTATGACGGCATCGAGTTCCGTGGCTTTGCCCAGGACGACGTCGAGGAGCTCGCTGCTAAGTCCGGCGTGCCCGTGTGGAACGGCCTGACCACTGAGTGGCATCCCACCCAGATGCTCGCCGACATCCTGACCGTCCAGGAGAACTTCAACTACGACATCAAGGGCAAGACCCTCGTCTTCATGGGCGACTGCAAGAACAATGTCGCTCGCTCCCTCATGGTTGTCTGCTCCAAGCTCGGCATGAACTTCGTGGCCTGCGGCCCCGAGGAGTGCATGCCCGCTGACGACGTCATCGAGGCCTGCAAGCCCATCGCCGAGGCCAACGGCTGCACCATCAAGCTGACCACCGACGTCAAGGACGGCGTCACCGGTGCCGACGTCATCTACACCGACGTGTGGGTCTCCATGGGCGAGCCCGACGAGGTCTGGGCCGAGCGCATCGCTCAGCTCACCCCGTATCGTGTCACCTCCGAGGTCATGGCTATGGCCAACCCGGGTGCCATCTTCCTGCACTGCCTGCCCAGCTTCCACGACACCAACACCACGATTGGCGCCGAGAAGTGCGAGCAGTTCGGCATCACCGAGCAGGAGGTCACCGACGAGGTCTTCGAGAGCCCCGCTTCCAAGGTCTTCGACGAGGCCGAGAACCGCATGCACACCATCAAGGCTGTCATGTACGCTACGCTCAAGTAAGAGCATCTAGCATCTCGCTCGGGGTGCATTGCTGCGCACCCCGAGCGCTTTTGTCTGGTAAAAATCTCGCACCGAGCGACATGCACGGCACGGAAGAGCCGCTTTGGGCGAGATCAGTAAATGATTTATGAAGGGGGGATGAGAACTATGACTGAGACCGCTAAGAAAAAGCGCGGTATGCCTTCATCGTTCACCATTCTTCTTGCTCTGCTGGCAATTGTCGCGGTTGTTACCGTTATCGTCTCCGGTACGTCCGGCGGCGCGGTTACCGCTGCCCGCCTGAGCGATTTCTGCACCGCCCCGGTCAAGGGCTTCGCTGACGCTCTGCCTGTCTGCCTCTTCGTTATGATCCTCGGCGGCTTCCTCGGCATGATGACCGAGACCGGCGCCCTGGACAACGGCATTGCCGTTCTGGTGCAGAAGCTTAAGGGCAACGAGATCATGCTCGTTCCCGTGCTGATGCTTATCTTCTCCCTCGGTGGTACCACCTATGGTATGTGCGAGGAGACCGTTCCCTTCTACGCCCTGCTCGCCGCTACCATGATGGCCGCTGGCTTCGACCCCATGGTCGGCGCTGCTACCGTCCTGCTCGGCGCTGGCTGCGGCTGCCTGGGCTCCACGGTTAACCCGTTCGCCGTCGGCGCTGCCGTCGACGCTCTGACCGGCGTTGGCATTGAGGTCAACCAGTCCATCATCATCGGCCTCGGTGCCGTCCTGTGGCTCGTTACCACTGCCATGTCCATCTTCTTCGTCATGAGCTATGCCAAGAAGGTCAAGGCTGATAAGGGTTCCACCATCCTTTCGATGCAGGAGCTCAAGGACGCCGAAGAGGCTCACGGCAAGGCTGCTTCCGAGGTTAACAAGGAGGTCAAGCTCACCGGTCGTCAGAAGGGTGTTCTGATCGCCTTTGCCTTCACCTTCGTCGTCATGATCGTCGGCTTCATCCCGCTGGCCGACCTCAACGAGGGCGTCGCCAACTTCTTTGACGCTGGCGCTGTCTACGACGCCGACGGTAACGCCGTTGTCCAGGGCTGGTCTGCCCTGATCACCGGCCTGCCCATTGGCCAGTGGTACTTCGACGAGGCTTCCACCTGGTTCTTCCTCATGGCTATCCTGATCGGTATCATCGGTGGCCTGTCCGAGAAGCAGATCGTCAACACCTTCATCACCGGCGCTGCCGACATGATGTCCGTTGTCCTCGTCATCGCTCTCGCCCGTGGTATCTCCGTCCTCATGGCTAGCACCGGCCTCGACGTCTACGTCCTCGACGCTGCCGCCAATGCTCTGGCTGGCCTGTCCGGCGTGATCTTCGCTCCCATGAGCTTCCTGGTCTACTTCGGCCTGTCCTTCCTGATCCCCTCGACCTCCGGTATGGCCACCGTTTCCATGCCCATCATGGGACCGCTGGCTGTTAAGCTCGGCTTCTCGCCCGAGGTCATGGTCATGATCTTCTCCGCCGCCATCGGTGTCGTGAACCTGTTCACCCCGACCTCCGGCGCCATCATGGGCGGTCTTGCTTTGGCCAAGATCGAGTGGACGACCTGGCTCAAGTTTGCGCTTAAGCTCATCGTCGCTCTCTCCGTCGTCTGCGCCGTCATCCTGACCGTCGCTTGCGTGATGCTCTAAGTACCCCTTGGGTACCCCACGGAAACCATGACGATCCTGTAAAGGATCACCTGGTCATCGTCTGTCCGGTGGGGTAACCCCACCGGTAGACTCCTACCTTTAGCCCCCTCCCGTTCCGTGCGCGGGAGGGGGCGCTCTTGTGTTCCGGCGTTTTGCCAAACGCCGGAACCACTCGAAGCTGCGCGCCGCCCAGGACGACAATTTGTCATTCAAAAGGCAAGGCATGACCAAAAGGTCTATGCCTTGCCTTTTTCATGCCAACTTGTACGTCCTGGACGGCGCTCGCTGACTTATGCTCAACCTGCGACGTTTCTGTTGTTGGTGCAAAGGGGTCAGGTTACTTTGCACCAAAAAGGGGAAGTTGCGGTGGAATAGTTCCTGTTTGGCCGTCTTGAGGGGTTAAACGGGAACTATTTCACCGCAACTTATCGATGGCGTGTTTGGTTGGTGCCTGTCGATGGCCTGGGCATCGGGGAGGGTCTGCTCCGCTATAATCGCCTAGGACATTAAATGGAAACGGGACGGGAGCCATACATGCGCCAGGGTTTCGACAACGCGAAGTATATCGAGCTGCAGGCTGCTCACATTAAGGAGCGCATCTCGCAGTTTGGTGGCAAGCTCTATTTGGAGTTTGGCGGCAAGCTGTTTGACGACTATCATGCGAGCCGCGTGCTGCCGGGTTTTGAACCGGACAGCAAGTTCCGCATGCTCAAGAGCATTGCCGATGATGTTGAGGTCATCATCGCAATCAATGCAAACCATATCGAGAAGAACAAGGCCCGTGGCGACCTGGGCATTACCTATGACGAGGACGTCTTGCGCCTGGTCGACCTGTTCCGCGGCAACGGTTTTGCTGTCGCGGCCGTGGTAATCACGCAGTATGCCGGTCAGCCCGCTGCCGACGTCTTCCGCAATCGTCTGAATGCACTCGGCATTCCCGCCAAGCTGCACTATCCCATTGAGGGCTATCCGCACGACGTCGATCTGATCGTTTCTGACGAAGGCTACGGCAAGAACGAGTTCGTCGAGACCACGCGTCCGCTCGTTGTCGTGACGGCGCCCGGCCCTGGCTCGGGCAAGCTCGCCACCTGCCTCTCGCAGCTGTATCACGAGCATAAGCACGGCACCGCCGCCGGTTATGCCAAGTTTGAGACCTTCCCGGTCTGGAATCTTCCTCTGACGCATCCGGTCAATATTGCCTACGAGGCCGCCACGGCGGACCTCGACGATGCCAACATCATCGATTCCTTCCACCTTGAGGCCTACAACAAGACCACGGTCAACTACAACCGCGACGTCGAGGCCTTCCCGGTGGTCCGTGCCCTGATGGAAAAGATCCTGGGCAAGAGCCCCTACCAGAGCCCCACGGACATGGGCGTCAATATGGTCGGCTTTGCCATTACCGATGACGATGCCTGCCGTGATGCCTCCAAGATGGAGATCGTCCGCCGCTACTTTACCGCGGTCGAAAATGTGCGCCGTACCGGTGTGGGCGATGAGCAAGTCGACCGTCTCAAGATTATTATGAAGAAGGCCGGCATCGATAAGAACTATTCGCCGGCACGCTCGGCCGCCCTAACCAGGGAACAGCTGACGGGTGGTCCCGTGGGCGCCATGGTCATGCCCGATGGCTCCGTGGTGACCGGTAAGACCTCCACGCGCCTGGGCGCCGCAAGTTCGCTCATTATGAACGCCCTCAAGCATGTCTCGGGCGTCGACCTTGAGCTCGAGGTCATCAGCGACGAGGCGATCGAGCCCATCAGCAAGCTCAAGACGCATTTCCTGGGCAGCAAAAACCCGCGCCTTCACACCGACGAGACGCTTATGGCGCTGTCGATCACCTCGGCAACGAGCGAGACGGCCGCTCGTGTCCTTTCGGGTCTGGAGCAGCTGCGCGGTTGCGATGCCTTCTTTAGCGTGATTATCTCGCCGACGGACGAGACGGTGTTGCGTAAACTGGGCATCAACGTGTGCTGTGAGCCCAAGTTTGAGCGTCGCGGTTTTTTCCATCGCTAAGTTTGAAGCACTGCGTTAATTGCATCGCATTTTGGCCGTATCGGGTTAGCGCCCGGTACGGCTTTTTAATCAATAAAGCGTCTATTTGGGGGTGCGGACAGAAAGTTGGACCGCGGGGCGGTCCGGACTGGAGGTTCGCATGTACAGCAGGGAGAAGGTCGAGCTTTTCCTCCTGGCAACGGAGGACGGCATGGGGCCCACCGCCGCCGCGGAGTTCGCGGGGGTCTCGGTGGGCGCGGCCAAGAAGTGGGCGACGGGGCACCTCCCGCACAGCTACACCGGGGCGCGCTGTAGAATCGTGGCGAGGAAACCGCCACGGAAGGAGGCCAGCTTGGGCCCCGACAAGTCGATCTACGCCCCGCCCGCGACCGGCCCGCTCGCCGGGCTCAACGAGGACCAGATAGAGAACCTGCTGCTCAGGGCGGTGTTGGCCGACCTAAAAGCGGAAGGGTGGGACCCGGCTTCGATCTCGAACAGGAGCAAGTGCGAGCTCGGCGAGAGATTGAGGCGGGCGACCGCCCTGCCCCTCCGCTCGATCACAGGTTTCTTGAGGATATCGAAGAGCTCCTATGAGTACTGGAGGCCCCGCGTCGCCGTGCCGCGCGACCGCGACGCCGACATACGCGACCGCGTGGTGCGCATCTTCCGCGAGGGCTCGGGGTGCTGGGGGTACCGCACCGTCTGGGCGCGCCTGCGCCGCGAGGGCGTCCGCGCCAGCGAGAGGCGCGTGGCCCGCGTGATGCGCGAGGAGGGCCTCGAGGTCGTCTACAACAAGAGGCGCGCCCGGGGCTACAGCTCCTACGCCGGCGAGGTCTCCAAGGCGCCGGAGAACCTCGTGAACAGGAATTTCCACGCCGACGAGCCCAACCGGCTGTGGCTCACCGACATCACCGAGTTCAGGCTCCCGGGCGGCGAGAAGGTCTACCTGAGCCCGGTCATCGACTGCTTCGACGGGATGCCCGTCGCCTGGTCGATCGGGCTGCACCCCGACAAGCGCCTCGCGAACTCGAGCCTGCTCAAGGCCTGCGCGGCGAGGCCGTCGGGCGCGCGCACGACGATCCACTCGGACCGGGGCGGCCACTACCGCTGGCCGGAGTGGATCGGGATCTGCGAGGAGAACGGCCTGGTCAGGAGCATGTCAGCGAAGGGCTGCAGCCCGGACAACTCGGCCTGCGAGGGCTTCTTCGGGCGCCTCAAGAACGAGTTCTTCCGCTACAGGGACTGGGAGGGCGTGACGGCCGAGGAGTTCATGGGGAGACTCGAGGCCTACCTCGTGTACTATCGGGATGGGCGCATCAAGAAGTCCCTCGGGTGGCTGAGCCCGATGGAGTACCGCAGGAAGCTTGGATACGCCTAGGCGCGGTCCAAGAAATCGTCCGCACCCCCTTTCGGCGAAAAATAGCCGTTTACCTGCCTGGAAACGATTTAGGCGGTATACAATGACCCTAAAACTGTTTCATCCTTAGCGGGATGCCGCATGATGGATATTACCTGCCATCGTGAGGTGTGTCGGTCGTGCACGGCGCGCTGGATGCTCGTGCTCGGTTAGAGGAGGCTGCCATGGCGGGCAAGGGTCGTGCGAGTGTCAACGATATGAAGCGTGTCGAAGTGCTGGTGTTGATGGAGATTGCCCAGCAATCCGAAAGTGGCGGGACATATGGCTTCTCGCGCAAAACGCTTGCGGAGCACGTTGGGGTGTCTCCGTATCGAGCCCGCGCCGCAATTGAGCGCTTGGATTCTGACGGCTTGATCGAGGTCGTTTCGCGATATAGCGAGGACGGCGGCCAGCTTGCAAATGGTATTTGCCTTACCGAGCGCGGCGGGTGGTATCTGAAAGGCATTCGCGCGGGCATGCTCGTTCGGGATATGCTCGGGGATGAGCTTGCCGATCGGTAGCGACCTGCCGCCTAAGTTGTTGTGACGCCGCTCGGGCCCCGGGCGGCGTTTTGTTTCGAGATTGAGAAATGCGAGCGCGCGCGAGAAAAGATGCGAACGGCTTGCGGTCCGAGTATTACAATGAAGACCCGTAAGATGTGTATGGACAACTTCTACGGGAAGCGCAGGTAACTCAATATGACCAAGCATGTGTTCGTAACCGGTGGCGTGGTTTCGTCCCTAGGCAAGGGTATTACCGCGGCCTCATTGGGCCGTCTGCTCAAGTCACGCGGCTACAAGGTAACGATGCAAAAGGCCGACCCGTATCTGAACGTCGACCCCGGCACCATGAGCCCGTTCCAGCATGGCGAGGTCTTTGTGACCGAGGACGGCTACGAGTCCGATCTGGACCTGGGCCACTACGAGCGCTTTATTGACGAGAACCTGACCCGCGATTCTAACTTTACGACGGGCGCCATTTACAAGAGCCTGATTGCCCGCGAGCGTCGCGGTGACTTTTTGGGCGGTACCGTCCAGGTGATTCCGCACGTCACTAATGCCATCAAGGACAAATTCCGCCGCATTGAGGAGCAGACTGGCTCCGACGTTGTCATTACCGAGCTGGGCGGTACGATCGGCGACATCGAGTCGCAGCCGTTTGTGGAGGCTATCCGCCAGTACCGCAAGGAGGCCGGTCCCGAGAACGTCTGCTACATCCACGTATCGCTCGTTCCCTATATCGCCGCTGCCCACGAGGTTAAGACCAAGCCCACGCAGCACTCCGTCAAGGAGCTGCGCAGCTTTGGTATCCAGCCCGACATTATTGTGCTGCGCTCCGATCACCATATTGACGACGCTATCCGCGGCAAGATCGCGAGTTTCTGCGACGTCGACACCGACTGTGTCTTTACCAACGAGGATTGCGCGAGCATTTACGACGTGCCGCAGCTGCTTGCCGAACAGGACTTTGACCTGCGCATTTGCGAGCGCCTTGGCCTCGATCCGCGCGAGCGCGATATGAGCGAATGGAATGAGTTCCTGCGCAAGCAAAACCATGCCAACCATCACGCCGATAAGGTTAAGGTTGCCGTCGTGGGAAAGTACACCCAGCTTCCCGATGCGTATCTGTCGGTTATCGAGGCCCTGCATCACGCGGGCGTTTTCTACGATCGTCACGTAGATGTGCAGCTGGTCGATGGCGAGAGCCTCGATGCCGAAAACGTCAATGAGGTTTTGGGCGACGCATCGGGCATCCTGGTTCCCGGCGGCTTTGGTAAGCGCGCCCTGGAGGGCAAGATCCTCGCGGCAGAGTTTGCTCGCGAGCACAAGATTCCGTATCTGGGCATTTGCCTGGGTATGCAGGTTGCCGTGTGCGAGTTCGCCCGCAACGTTGTCGGCCTTGCCGGTGCCAGTTCCTCCGAGTTTGATCCGGACGGTCCGTTTAGCGTAATCGACCTGATGAGCTCGCAGGAGGACGTGACCGAGAAGGGCGGCACCATGCGCCTGGGCGCCTATCCGTGCAAGCTCGCTGCCGATACTCTCGCGCGTGAGGCGTATGGCGAGGAGCTTGTCTACGAGCGCCACCGTCATCGTTTTGAGTTCAACAATGCCTTCCGCGATCAGCTCGAGGACGCCGGTCTTGTCATCTCGGGCCTTTCACCCGACGAACGTCTGGTCGAGATGGTCGAGCTGCCGCGCGACGTGCACCCGTGGTACGTGGCCACTCAGGCCCACCCTGAGTTTAAGAGCCGCCCCACCAATCCTCAGCCGCTGTTCCGTGAGTTCGTGCGTGCCTCGATTGGCCAGCATGAGGGTGTCGATCGCCTACAGGTGACGCCCATGAATCGTGCGACGGACTAAGGTTGCCGTCGAACAGGGAACATATCGAAGAAGCTCCTTCGTCGCTCGCTGTGGCGGCGGGGGAGTTTCTTGATTACCTTGCAGTCGAGCGGGGCTTGGCGCGCAACACGATTGCCGCCTATCGCCGAGACCTGACGACCTACTGTGCCTATCTGGAGCGGACGGGCATTGCATCCTTTGAGGACGTGAGTCGGCGGGTCATCGAGGACTTTATCGCCGATCGGCGCGACGGAGGCTATTCCGACGCCTCGGTGGAGCGCGCGCTCGCGGCCGTCAAAGGCCTGCATGCCTTTCTGGTGCGCGATGGAGCCGTGGCCCAAAATCCCACGGCGGCATTGCGTTTGCCAAAAAAGGCCGAGCGCCTGCCGGAGTGCCTTTCGGTGGAGGATGTTTCGGCGTTGCTCGACCAGGATTTTCCGGATGGTGAGATGGGCCTGCGCGATCACGCCATCTTGGAAGTGCTGTATGGATGTGGCCTTCGCGTGAGCGAGCTGGTGGGGCTCGATGTGAGCGATATCCATGTCGATGACGGCTTTGTGCTGGTTCGCGGCAAGGGCTCCAAGGAACGTCTGGCCCCTTTGGTGGGAAGTGCGGCGCGTGCCCTGACACGCTATATATGCGATGGACGCCAGCTTCTGGCAGCTCACGCCCGTGGGACAGAGACGCCGGCGGTCTTTTTAAACAAGAACGGCGGGCGTCTGTCGCGTCAGGGTGTTCACATCATATGCGAGCGCTACGGGCGCCAGGTGGGGTTGGTGGGCCTCCATCCGCACACGTTGCGCCACTCCTTTGCCACTCATATGCTTGCGGGCGGTGCGGACCTTCGCGTGCTGCAGGAGATCTTGGGGCACGCCGATATATCGACCACGCAGATCTACACGCATGTCGATCGTACGCAGCTGACCGAGGTTTACCTGGCGGCCCACCCGCTGGCACATCGCTAATACGCTGCTGAGCTGCGATTACATGCTATCCGAGGGCGGACTCTCGATTGCTGGAACGTGCTGTTGCACATGTTTTGGCAATCGGGGGTCCGCCCCATTTTGCGCCGCCGGCCAATGTCGCGGTGGGATGCGCGTGCCGTGCGTGGGGGAGTTTGGGGGTGATGTGAACGGCGTGTAAAGGGATCTAAAATTCGCCTCAAGGTCAACTTGAAGGTTGAGGTTGAAAGGCGGGGTGCTACAGGTGGCATCCCGCCTTTGCGTTAAACACAACATATTGTGTTTTCGAACATATGCTCGGGGGTGGCGCCCAATAGTTAGGGGGTGGAGTGGTGGGGTGGGGTGGGGGAAGGGGTGGGGAAAAGTGTTGAAATATGGGGCGTTTCCCCATATTATTAATGACGTCGACAGGCGGGGTGGTTCCCCGCGTACGTGCCATCTGAGTAACCGAGGGGAGGGCGCACATGGGAATGACTGGTGCATACGAGCGCAATCTCGATGCAAAAGGTCGTCTGTCCCTGCCTGCACCCCTTCGCGAGGAGCTTGGAGAGCACGTTCGCGTGTTCAAAGCCCTGGATGTCGATGCTCTGTACGTGTTCTCTGCCGAGGCCTTCGATAAGTGGGTCGAAGGACTCTTCGCGGGTCGTGAGGGCCACGAGGGTTTTAACCCGCGTGACATCAACGACCAGAAGCTCATGAGGGCGATCAACAAGCGCACCACGTCGATGGATGTGGACAGCGCCGGTCGTATCGGTCTTTCTGAGTCTCTCCGCAAGCAGGCGAACCTCGACCGCGAGGTCACGGTTGTGGGTAACTACGACCACCTTGAGGTTTGGGACCGCGCCGCGGCCGATGAGGACGATGACGACGAGGCTCTGCTTGACCTCTTCTTCTCGTAAGGGCAAGGCACGAGTAACGGATGGAGCGTGGGATCTTGACACAAGAATATCGGCATGAACCTGTCATGCTCGGCGAAGTGCTTGAGTCGCTGCAGCTAAAGAGCGGCTCCGTTGTCTGCGATTGCACCCTTGGCGGTGCCGGTCATTCGGTAAAGATGGCTGCGCAGGTGGGGGAGACGGGCCTTTTGCTCGGCGTCGATCAGGACGACATGGCCCTCGAGGCCGCTGGCGCCCGTCTGGACCGCGAGGTTCCCGGCGTCCCGCACCAGCTGCTAAAGGGCAACTTCGGCGACTTGGACGAGCTGCTTTGCTCGGCCGAGGTGCCCGGGGTCGATGGCTTCCTGTTTGACTTGGGCGTTTCGTCACCGCAACTCGATATCCCTGGCAGGGGCTTTTCGTATAACGAGGACGCCCCATTGGACATGCGGATGGATCCGGGTAACAACACCCTAAACGCAGCTGAGGTCATCAACACCTATAACGAACACGACCTCGCCCGGATTCTACGCGTCTATGGCGAAGAGAAGTTTGCCTCGCAGATTGCACGCGAAATCGTGCGCCGTCGCGAGCAAGAACCGATCGAAACTACAGGCCAATTTGTCGAGATCATCAAGGCGGGAATACCTGCTGCCGCTCGTCGGCATGGTGGGCACCCTGCCAAGAAAAGTTTCCAGGCCATTCGCATCGAGGTCAATCACGAACTCGATGTGCTCGAGCGAGGGCTAGACGCCGCCACAAGGTGGCTCAACCCGGGTGGACGCATCTGCGTCATCTCGTATCACTCGCTCGAGGACCGTATCGTAAAGAACCACTTTAAGGAGATGAGCCAGGGGTGCACGTGTCCGCCGGAGATTCCGGTGTGCGTGTGCGGCAACGTGCCGATACTCAAGGTCATCACCCGCAAACCCCTGGTTGCCCAACCCGATGAGGTTGCGCGCAACCCTCGGGCGAGATCAGCCAAGATCCGCGTGGCGCAGCGTCTGTAGACGCGACCGCGCGATATTGGACCTCCCGCTCGCACCATAAACGAAGCTTAAACACACTACCAACGTACTCGGGATGGGAGGCGGCATATCATGGGCTACAACACTTCAAACGCAGCACTCGCCTATGATATGAGCGCCATGCCCGCCTATCGTGAGACACCGCAGGCCCCCGTTGCTCCCCGCGAGCAGCGCACGCCGCGCTTTGATGTCTACACGGGCGCGGGCCGTCAGGCAAACCAGGCGGTAAGCCCGGTTTTCATGAGCGTTCTTAAAACGGTTTGCATCATTGCGGCTATCTTCATGACGATCGGTGTCGCCCGTGTGGCGCTCGCCGGCGTTACGGCCCAGGTGCTCAACAGCAATGCCGCGCTTACCAACACGCTCGAGAAGGCGACTGATGAGAGCTCCGACCTGGAGGTCATGCATTCGGTCTATGGTGCTGACACGCGCATTCGCGACCTTGCGGGCGCTTATGGCATGGTGGAGCCCAGTGAGAGCGTTACACTTGATTTTTCGCAGGATGCAGCCGCGGGCGCTAGCTCGACCGCGACCGCTCAGTAACAAGACGGTAGCTGAGTATGACAAATGACTATCGCCGCGGTTCCGACGGGGGTCGCGGTTCTGGACGTCCCTCATCGCGGGGACGTTCTGGTTATCAAGGAACGGGTCGGCCATCTTACAACGCGAGGCCGTCCTATGGCAACGACCCCGCGTCGCGTCTCCGTAGCTCGGGCGGACCTCGGGTACGCAATACGGGCGCGCGCAAGGGGTCGTCGTCTGAATGGGTTACGGGAGCGCCGCTGCCTCGTCGCGATGTCGTTATGGGCTGTATCGGGGTTGGCCTTGCCGCGGGCGTCTTCCGTCTTGCCGAATACCAGATCGTGAATGCTGACAAGCTGCGCGAGCGTGCGGACGCGCGTCGTCTGCTTTCACAGACGCTCTATGCCAAACGTGGCACTATCTACGACCGCAACGGCAACGTGCTGACGTCGTCGGTCGAATGCCGCAATGTCGCCGTGAACCCTCAGCTTGTCGAGGACGTCGACAAGACGGTCTCGGCGCTGGTCAAGGCTACCGGTATTGATAAAAAGACCTGCCGCAAGCTGGTGCTCTCTGATGGTTCCTGGGTGTATATCAAGCGCCAGGTCGACGAGGATGACGCTGCCGCCCTGGAAAAGAAGAATCTACCCGGCGTGCTCTTTGAGCAGGCGATGAAGCGGGTTTACCCGTATGGAAACCTGGCTTCTCAGCTGCTGGGCGTCGTGAACGTGGACAACGCTGGCCTGACGGGACTCGAAAAACAATACGATGAGCTTCTGACCGGAACGAATGGCTCTCTTGTGCGCGAGCGCGCAAGAGATGGCGGCTACATCGCGGGCGGTGCCTATAAAAAGGTTGCCGCGATCGATGGCGTGGATATCGTGACGACGATCGACGTCAACATTCAGCGCGCCGCGGAAGATGCCTTGGCCGAGGCGGTCGAGAAGACGAAGGCCAAAAACGGGTCGGCCCTGGTGACCGACCCGACGACTGGAGAGATCCTGGCCGCCTGCTCGTATCCGACCTATGACCAGACCAATTTGGAAAACGCCAAGACCGAGGACATGAACCTTCGCCTGGTGACGGATGCCTACGAGCCCGGCTCGGTCTTTAAGACGCTGGTTGCGGGCGCCGGATTTGATTTGGGCGTTGTGCGCCCGAGCACATCGTTTGAGGTTCCCGCGAGTATCAAGGTGGGCGACGATACCGTTACCGATGCCGACAAGCGTGACTACACCATGACAATGGACGTACGCGAGATGATGCGCCGTTCGTCCAATGTCGGTTTTGTCCTGGTGGGGCGCAAGATCGGTGCCGATGATTTTGCCACCTATGTGGACAAGTGGGGTATCGGTCATAGCTCCGGTGTCGATTTTCCGGGTGAGAGTCTGGGCATCGTCAAGGAGCGCGATCAGTACGATGGTGCCACCTTGGGTGCTATGAGCTTTGGCCAGGCGCTGTCCGTCTCGCCGATTGAGGTCGCACGTGCCGTGGGCGGCATCGCGAACGGCGGCGTGATGATGACTCCGCACTTCTATAAGTCGAGCAAGGGCGATGAAAAGGATTGGGGCGAGGGGGATCGCGCGATTTCCGAGGAGGCCGCCTCGCAGGTGACATCGTGTATGCAGACGGTCGTTGCCGAGGGAACGGGCGTTGGCGGCGCGGTGGACGGCTACGACGTGGCGGGCAAGACCGGTACGGCCGAGCGCGCCGATGAGAACGGCGGCTACCTCAAAGAGAACTACATGTCGTCTTTTATGGGGTTTGCCCCGGCGCAGTCGCCCAAGGTCCTGTGCTATATCACCCTTGACGGAACCCCGTCAGGCTCCGATGCCGCCGCAGTGCCGTTCCAGTCCATTATGGCCAGTGCGCTTGACGTGTTGGGTGTCCCGCGCACCAAGTAGGGGGTTACTATCTATGAAATGGCCAGTCGGTTAATCCGGGTTGTTCACACGCCCTGCACCACGCGTAGGCGGCGCTGGGATACAATACGCCGATAGCATTATTAGGTTTACAGGGGAGCTGCAATGATAGAGATCGCCGTCAACAATCTCGCGGCCGCAACAGGGGCCCGAACCGTGACGGGAGAAGCCGATCGGGTATGCCGCGGGTGCGTTATCGACTCGCGCCAGGTTGAGGAGGGCACGATATTCGTCGCCTTCCCGGGTGAAAAGGTCGACGGCAACGACTTTGCTTCCCGTGCCATCGAGTCGGGTGCCGGCGCCGTAGTGATGACGCGCGAGCCCGATGCCGAGCTGCTTTCGCTGGCCCATGAGAAGGGCTGCGCCATCCTGCATACCGATGACCCCGAGGAGTTTTTGCTGCGCCTGGCTCACGCTTATCGTTTGGAGCTTGGCTGCCTGGTAATTGGCATTACCGGCTCTATCGGCAAGACGACAACCAAGGACGTGCTCGCCGCGGTGCTCGCCAAGCGCTATCGCGTTTGGGCAACCAAGGGTAACTACAACAACCTGATCGGTATGCCGCTCACGGTGCTGGCGGCCCCTGCCGACACCGAGGTTCTGGTGCTCGAGATGGGCATGAACCATTTCCACGAGATTGAGCGCATGTCTCAGTCCGCCAATCCCAACCTTGCCATCGTGACCAAGATCGGTACCTCCCATATCGGTATCCTGGGCAGTCGTGAGAATATCGCTCGTGCCAAATCCGAGATTGTTGGCGGCATGTGCGCCGCCGGAGACCTTCTCCCGTTGCTGGTTTTGGGTGGTGAGGACGACTTTACCCCGTTCATCCGCGACACCTTTGCCGCCCCTGCGGGCGTCGACGTGATGCTTGCGGGCGTCTCGGACGACGATGAGGTCCGTGCGTGCGACATTCGCATTGATGACGAGGGACGCCCGGTCTTTACGCTCGATTTTGGCTTGGGCGAGACTATCGACACACTGCTTGCCATTCCCGGCGCGCAGTCCGTTCCCAATGCCGTCAAGGCCGCGGCGGTTGCCTATCGTCTTGGCGTGACGCCCGAGCAGATCGATGCCGCCTTTAGGGGTCTTACGATTACCGGGCATCGCCAGGAAATCAAGCGCGCCAAGAGCGGCGCTCGCGTCATCGACGACTCATATAACGCCAGTGCCGAATCGATGGCAGCCGGCCTCGACCTGCTGTGTTCGCTTTCGTGCACGGGTTCGCGCATGGCGGTTCTGGGCGAGATGGGCGAGATGGGCGACGAGGCTCCTCGCATGCATGAGCTGGTGGGCGCCTATGCGGCGGCCAAGAAGCTCGATATGCTCGCATGTGTCGGCGGTGAGCTTGCCCAGCGTATGGCCGAGGCCGCGCGCATGATGGGTATGGATGAGGACCGCATTCAGGTGTTCTCCGACTATCAGCAGGTGCTCGACCGTATGGGCGGCGCTCTTGAGCAGCATGATGTCGTGCTGGTCAAGGGCTCACGCTTCGTTGAGCTCGATCGCTTTGTGGAAGGTGTGTGCTAGTCCATGTTCGGCAATCCTTCGTATCCTACGTACCAGGCATTTTTGGGATTGGGCATCGCCGCCGTCATCGCGATGCTGCTTATGCCGTGGTGGATTAAGCTCCTGAAGGTCGAGGGCATCGGTCAGCAGGTTCGCGCCGATGGCCCCAAGCGTCACCTGATTAAGCAGGGCACGCCCACCATGGGTGGCGTCATCATCCTGGTTGCCGTTTCGCTGGCCTGCCTTTTGATGGGAAAGCTCACCACCGAGCTCGTGCTTGTGCTGCTCGCCACGCTGGCAACCGGCGTTCTTGGCCTCATCGACGACCTGACTTCTGTCACGCACGGCCGCTCGCTCGGCCTGACGCCTCACGCCAAGATGATTGGCCTTACCCTCATCTGCGTTACCTTTACCGTGCTTGCTGTCAACTGGTGCGGCGTCGCCCCCGAGATTCGTTTCCCCGGTGGCCTGACGATCGACCTTGGTGTGCTCTCGACCACCATTTGCGGCCTCTCTTTTCCGTGGCTCTACCTTGTCTTTTGCTGGCTGATGATCGCGGGCCTTTCCAACGCCGTAAACCTCACCGACGGCTTGGACGGTCTTGCCGGCGGCACCTCCATGATCGCCATGCTGGCCATGGCTGCCATGGCGTTTTTGCACGGCGATGTGAACCTGTCCATCTTCTGCACGGCGTGCGCCGGCGCCTGCCTGGGCTTTTTGTGGTTCAACTGCTATCCGGCGAGCATCTTTATGGGCGATACCGGCTCGCTTGCCCTGGGTGCCGCTTTTGCCTGCACCTCCATCATGACCAACACCGAAGTCGTTTCCCTCATCATCGGCGGTCTGTTTATCGTCGAGACCCTGTCGGTCATGATCCAGGTTGTCTATTTCCACTTTACGCACAAGCGCGTCTTCCTTATGGCGCCCATTCATCATCATTTCGAAAAGAAGGGCTGGGCCGAGACCAAGGTCGTCATCCGTTTTTGGATTGTCGCCGCGGCCTTCGGAGCCCTGGGCCTCGCGTTGTTCTTCCAGTTGGGATAGTGGTCTTTCATGCCTCTTGCTGATGTCTTTAGCCTGCTCGTTTTGGGCCAGGGTAAGTCCGGTCTTGATGTCGCTCGCTGGGCGCTTGCACATCCCGAGCGTGTGAGTGCCGTTACCGTTTACGGTGGCGGCACGTCCGAGCCCAACGATGCCACGCGCTCGCTCGAGGCGCACGGGGCATCGTTTGTCTACGGAACCGAGCAGGTCGAGGGCGCGTTTGATGTATGCGTGACGTGTCCGGGCATCTCGGAGTTCTCGGCATTCTTTAAGGCTGGCCGTGATCACGCTGCCCAGATTATGGGTGAGCCTGAGTTTGCCTACCGTCTGTCTCCCCAAAATTGGATTGCCATTACGGGCACCAACGGCAAGACGACAACCACGTCACTGACCGATTACCTGCTTAAGGCAGCGGGCGAGGCGAGCGTTGCTGTCGGCAACATTGGCGAGCCTCCGGTGAACGAGATCGATGGCCGTGCGCATAACGAGTGGTTTGTGGCGGAGCTTTCGAGCTATCAGATCGCAACGACCCAGGAGCTTCACCCCCGTGTGGCGGTGCTGCTCAACATTACCCCCGACCATCTGGGCTGGCATAAAAGCCATAAGAACTATGCGCTCGCCAAGATTAAGCTGTTCGAGAATATGGTCGACGATGACCTGGTGATTGTTGACGTCGAGGATGCCGGTATCCACGAGTTCGATGAGTACATCTATGTTCCGGGTCGTCGCATCTGCAAGGTTGCTTTTGACGAGCCTGCGGGCGAGGACGCCGCATTTGTGCGCGATGGCAAGATGGTCGTTCGCCTGAAGGGCGTCGAGACCCCGCTCGTCGATACGTCCGAGCTTAAGATTTCGGGCCATCACAATGTAATCAATGCCCTGTGTGCTGCCACGGCGGCCCTGACGGTCGGCGCCGATGTTGACGGTGTGTGTCGCGGCCTGGTCTCGTTCCAGCCGCTGGAGCACCGCGTTGAGCCCTGTGGCGAGATCGATGGCGTGCGCTATGTTAACGATTCCAAGGCAACGAACACCGATGCGGTCGAAAAGGCCCTGACGGCGTTTCCCGATGACGATGTGATCTTGCTGCTCGGCGGTCACGATAAGGGCACGCCGCTCGAGTCCTTTGCCCGCGTTGTGATGGATAACGTTCGCTCGGTGGTCTGCTTTGGCGACGCGCGCGAGCGCTTTACCGCCGCTATGGACGAGGCGGATGTCGACGGTGATGTCGATATCGCCCAGGCCGACGACCTGCGCGATGCCGTGGACGTTGCCCGTTCGCTCTCGAGCCGCGGCGATGTGATCCTACTGTCGCCCGCCTGCTCTTCGTTCGATGAGTTCTCGGGCTACGAGGAGCGCGGTCGCGTGTTTAAGGACTATGTGGCCCAGCTTGCCGCTGCGTCCAATACGCAAATGGAATAGGGGCTGCCGGTGAGAGAGGAGAGCCCCCGACAGAATATGAGGAGGCCCGACTCGGACCGTGCTTCCTCGCAGCGCAGCACGCCGCGCGCCGGTCGTCGCACGCAGGGCATCGGCGAACGTTATATCGCCGGCGTCCCCGCACGTATCATGCGACCCCGCCTGGTCTTTTTGACCTGCCTGTTCTCGCTGGTCTGTTTTGGCCTGCTTATGGTGTACTCGGCATCTTCAGTCGAGGCGCTTCACGAGAACGACTCCGCGACCTACTTTTTGTTCCGGCAGTTTATGTTCACTGTCGTCGGTGTTGCTGCCCTCGAGTTCATCGCGCGCGTTGCACCCGATAGCTGGTTTGGCGAAGGGGCGCTTAAACTTGCCCTTATCGCTATGATGATCTTGCTGCTTGCGGTGTTCCTCTTTGGTAGCGGCAGCCGTGGCGCTACGCGTTGGCTGAGCATTGCCGGCATTCAGTTTCAGCCATCGGAGTTTCTCAAGCCGTTTGCCATTGCCTATTCTGCCATCATGCTCGATAGCGTGTTTTCGCCCGGCGGTAACATCAATGAGTTCCTTAAGGGCATGGGCTTATATTTGGGCATATCGCTCGTCTTGATTTTTATTCAGCCCGACTTTGGCACCATCCTGATTATTCTGTTGACGATCATGTGCATGGCGCTCTTTGCCGGCCTTGACCCAAAATACATTATCGGTGCGATTCTTGCTGGCGCCGTCATCATCGTGATCGCTCTTGTCGTCGAGCCGTACCGTATGGTGCGCATTCAGGTTCTCTTGAACCCTTGGGCAGATGAATATGGAGACGGGTATCAGGCAACGCTCGCCATTATGGCGTTTGCTTCGGGCGGACTGTTCGGCCGCGGTATCGGCAACTCAACCATGAAGTACTCGTATTTGCCCGAGGCACACAACGACTACATCCTGGCCATCATTGGCGAGGAGGTTGGCTTTTTGGGGACGCTGCTGTTTTTCTTGGTGTTTGCGATGCTGATCTACTCGGCGTTTCGAATTGCCGAGCAGGCCGCCGATCGTCGCGGGGCGCTCATGGCTTCGGGCTCTGCGGTTATCCTCGCGGTGCAGTTTTTGATCAACGCGCTGGGTATTCTCAACGTATTTCCTATGACGGGTAAGCCGCTGCCGTTTATCAGCTATGGCGGCTCGTCGATTATCGTGTCGCTCATGCTCGCCGGGCTTATTTTACGCGTCTCGCACGAGAGCGCTCGACGCGATGAATACGATCGTCGTCGCGATAGCTTTGCCGTTATGGACGAGAGCACTGCCGGTGTTCCCCATACGCGTGGGGAGCGCTCGTCGCGTGGCGGCTTTACCGTCTTGAACGGTTTTGCTTCGGAGTCGGATGCCCGTCCGCGCTCGGCGCCGCAGAGTCGCCCGCAACGACCGACGCCGCGCAATACGGGTGGCGGATATAATCGGATCGACTTGAATTCGGACCCGTCGGCGCGCTTGCGCACCGACGACCAGGGGCCGCGCGTACGAAGGGACTACCATGACCGATAAGATGACCGTTGCTATCGCAGCCGGCGGCACGGCGGGACATATCAACCCCGCACTCGCCTTGGCCGAGGAGCTACGTGACCGTGGCCACCACGTTGTGTTTGTGGGTCAGTCGCATAAGCTCGAGGGTCGTTTGGTTCCCGAGGCAGGGTTCGATTTTGTGCCGATTACGGTTACGGGCTTCGACCGCTCTCGCCCTTGGACGGCATTGAGCTCGCTGTGGCGTGTCTATAAGGCGAAGCGCACGCTCGGCAGCCATTTTTCTAAAGCCTGTAAGCCCGATGTCGCTATAGGTTTTGGCGCCTATGTCGAGGTCCCGCTTCTGGGCTGGTGCAAAGACGCGGGCATTCCGTATCTGCTGCACGAACAGAACTCCGTTCCGGGCCTTGCTAACAAGATGATGAGTTCGCATGCCGCCCGCGTTTGCATCTCGGTGCCGGCAGCACGTTCCGCGTTTGAGCGCGAGGGCGATCCTGACCATGTACTCATGACCGGCAACCCCGTGCGCCGTTCTGTGATCGAGGGAGATCGGGTTCGCGGTCGCAGGGCTCTCGACGTGCCTGAGGACGCCACACTCCTGCTGGTGTTTGGCGGCTCACTTGGTGCTCAACATCTTAATGAGCGCGTGGCTTCGCTTAAAAACGAGTTGCTCTCGCGCGATAATCTCTATGTTTTGCATTCGACGGGCGCCGATGGCTTCGAGGACACCGAGCGTGCTCTTGCCCTGATGCCCGAGGAGGCGAAGCGGTATCGCGTCCAGCCCTACATCGACAATATGGGCGATATGCTGGCCGCGGCCGATTTGGTCCTCTCGCGCTCGGGCGCTTCGAGCGTTGCCGAAATCGCGGCCCTTGCCACACCTTCGGTACTGGTGCCGTATCCGCATGCGACGGCCGATCATCAGACCACCAATGCCCGCTATCTGGTCGATGCCGGTGCCGGCGTGCTCTGCGCCGATGCCGATATCGATACCCAGGCGTTTGCCGACGAGCTGCTGCATCTTATCGATGATGCGCAGGCGCGCGATGCCATGCGTCAGGCGGCTCGGGGTTTGGCCCAGGACCGCGCTGCCGTCCTTTTGGCAGACGCGGTAGAAGGATTGCGTTAGTTAGACGGGATATCGCGGGTCGCCCTCGCGCGGATGCGGTAGGTGCGGTACAGTAGACGGGTTACAGGCAGTGTTTACGCAAGGAGTACACGAGCACATGGCTGATTCCCAGACTGCAACCTCCGCGCCCGATTTCAAGAGCGCCCATTTTATCGGTATCGGTGGCGCCGGCATGAGCGGCATCGCCCTCGTCCTTCACGAACGCGGTTATGTCGTTACCGGCTCCGACCTTAAGACGTCGCGCTATATTCGCCAGCTTACCCGCGCCGGCGTGAAGGTGCATGTGGGCCATGAGGCCGCCACCATCGACGAGGTCAAGCCCGATGTCGTCGTGGTCTCTACCGCTATTCCCGAGTCCAACCCCGAGCTCGTCCGTGCGCGCGAGCTGGGTATTCCCGTGTGGCCTCGCGCCAAGATGCTCTCGGCTTTGGGCCACGGCTACACCACCGTCGCCGTCGCCGGTACTCACGGCAAGACCACGACCTCTTCGATGTGTGCCACCATGCTCGACCGCATGGGTCTGGACCCCAGCTTCCTGATCGGTGGCATTGTCGAGGGCTACGATACCAACGGCAAAAACGGCTCGGGCGACTATTTTGTCGCCGAGGCGGATGAGTCCGACAGCTCCTTCCTGTTCCTTAACCCCAATGTGGTCATCGTGACCAACGTCGAGGCCGACCATCTCGATCATTACTCGGGTATCGAGGAGATCGAGGCCACCTTCGCCAAGTTTATGAGTCTGGTGGGCGAGGACGGCACGGTCATCGTCTGTGGCGAGGACCCGCATCTGGTCGAGCTTGCCAAGTCGACGGGCCGTCATGTGCTTTCCTATGGCTTTGCCGAGACCAACGACATCGTCTGCGTGCATCCGGATGTCAAGGGCATCCAGAGCGACTTTATCGTTCGCTTTGAGGACGGCACCGAGCACGCTGTCGAGATTAAGAGCAACCCCGGTCGTCACAACATGCTCAACGCCACGGCCGTCTTGACCGTCGCCCATGTCCTAGGCCTCGATATCGACGCCGCCGCTAAGGCACTTTCGAGTTTTGAAGGCGTCCGCCGTCGCTTTACCCACGTGGGCGATATCGACGGCATCACGGTGGTTGACGATTACGGCCATCATCCCACCGAGATCAAGGCGACGCTCGCTGCTGCCTCTTCGCTGGGCTACAAACATGTCGACGTCGTGTTCCAGCCGCACCGCTATTCGCGCCTGCAGGCTCTGTGCGATGACTTTGCCGACGCATTCGCCAATGCTGACAAGCTGCTGTTGATTGACGTGTTCTCTGCCGGCGAGATGCCCATCCCGGGCGTCACGTCCAAGATGCTTGCCGATACCGTGCGCGCCAAGCACCCCGGCAAGGAGGTCGTGTACTGCTCGAGCCGTCTTGAGCTCAATGAGGAGCTCGAGAAGATGGTGGGCGAGGGCGATTTGCTGCTTACCATGGGCGCCGGCGACGTCACGACGGTCGGCCCCGAGTTCATCGAGTATCTGACTGCCAAGAAAGACGCTTAAACCCCATGGGTCTGTTTAACGCCGTCATGGCGCTTTCGGGCATGATCGATACGGACGTAATCGAGGATGAACGCCTCGCGCGCCATACGAGCTATCGTATCGGCGGCAAGGCGGACCTCTTTGTGACGTGTCACAGCTATCATGCCTTGCGTCGCGCCGTGGCGGTGCTCGATCGTGAGCAGGTGCCGTGGGTCATTATCGGCAAGGGATCTAATCTGCTTGTTGCCGATGCAGGCTATCGCGGCGCCGTCATTTCGTTGGGGCGTGAGTTCCAGCGTACGGTTGTCGCCGAAGACGGTTGTACGCTGACGGTCGGTGCGGGCGTGATATTCGCTCGCCTAGTCAACGACGCGCTGTCGCGCAGCCTTTCGGGCCTTGAGTTTGCGGTCGGTATTCCCGGCTCCGTTGGCGGCGCCGTGTCCATGAATGCCGGCACGCGAACCGAGTGGATTGGCTCGCTGGTCGAAGATGTCGTTACGTTTGACCCGAGCTCCGGCATCAAACATTACGCGGGCTCGGAGATCGCTTGGGGCTACCGTGAATGCAGCCTGCCGCGTAACGAGATCATTCTGGAGTGCGTGCTCAAGCTCAAACCTGCGCCCAAGGCCGATATCCGTGAACGTATGGAGCGGTACCTGACGCGGCGTAAGCGCACACAGCCCATGGGCTGTGCATCCTGCGGGTCGGTATTTCGCAACCCGCCCGATGCGAGCGTGGGCAAGCTTATCGAGGATTGTGGATTAAAGGGTTTTTCGGTTGGCGGCGCGGAAGTTTCGCCCGTACACGCTAATTTTATCGTTAATAACGGAACCGCCTCGGCCGATGACGTGGCCGCGGTTATCAGACATGTGCACGGAAAGGTGAGGGAGGCGTATGGCATCGAGCTCAGACCGGAAGTTAAATTCCTCGGCTTCTAGAGCATCGAAACCAACCTTCCGCCGCGCCGGAGGGCGTTCCGGCGCACCGTCTCAGCCTCAACGTAAATCCGTTATGCCTTCTAAGCCTGCTGGGTCCGTGCGGCCTGCCAAGCGTTCGACTGCCGGTTCGCGGCTTGGCGGACGCCCCGCGGCCAAAAAGGTTGCTCGTCCGATGGCACGTCCCTCGGCGACGCCCAAACCGGCGATGGGCGGCAAACCTTCTCGTCCCATAGCGTCGCCCAAGCCCTCGTTGGAGGCAAAGGTGACGCGTCCCGGTCGCGCGCTGGGTGCATCTAAGCCACGTATGCTGACGTCGGTGTCGGCCTCCGCAAAACCGCAATCGGGCAAAATAGGCTTCAATCCGCTGTCATCGATCGGCGCCCTGGCAAATCATGCGGCGGGTGCCGCTTCTGCCGTTAAGGGCAAGGGCAAAATCGTGGGCGGCATTCTTGCCGCTTTGGCAGTGCTTGCGGTCGTTGCCGTCGTCGTCATTAACTCTGGCCTGTTCGCCGCCACCGATATTCAGATTCAGGGGAGCGAGCATGTAACCAAGCACGATGCCATCCAGCTGATCGATCTGCCCGAGGACACGTCGCTGTTCAATGTGAATCCCGACCAGATCACCGAGGGCCTCAAGCAAAATCCGTGGGTCTCGGGCGTGGATGTTCAGCGTCAATTTCCCCATACGCTCATCATCACGCCGACGGAACGCAAGGTTATCGCAATTGCCTACATTAGCTCCGACGATCTTGCCTGGGCGATCGGGGACGATGACACATGGATTGCACCGCTGTCTACCTCGGTCGATGTTGACGACCAGGGCAATGTCATCACAACGGGGGAGGGTGCCAACACCCTAAACGGCATCGATGCCGCCCTGGCACTCGCCAAACATTATGGAGCCGTGCTGCTGACCGATGTCTCGGCCGATGTCGCACCGGTTTCCGGGCAAGCGGTAAATTCCAAGGCCGTTAAGGCCGGCCTGGATTACGTCCGCGGTTTCTCGAGCGAGTTCCTGGGCCAGGTCAAGGATATTTCCACGCCCTCGGTCGAGGCCATCTCGGCGAATCTCGATAACGGTATCGAGGTGTCGCTCGGAGATTCGGACGACATTGCCAAAAAGGAGCGTATCGTTACCAAGCTGCTTTCGCAGGTGGAGGGCGTGACGTATATCAACGTTCGATCTCCTGGCAACTATACGTTTAGGAACGCGCCGACCTCGTAGCGTCTTCTGGCCTTTGTTGACGGGGCATACCGCGCCGTTTATCTGGTTTGTTTGGTTTTCACCGTCAATTATTTGACTGATACGTTCATAATGTGCAAACATAATACGGTTTACCTTTGCATTTACTTTCAACTTGAAGGTTAATGTGCGCAGGGGTCAACCCATGCTATGGCTATAACCTTTGTTCGGAGGACCGACATGCACGAGACAGAGATCAACAACTACCTTGCCGTCATTAAGGTGGTCGGCGTCGGCGGCGGCGGTACCAACGCGGTCAATCGAATGATCGAAGAGGGCATCCGCGGCGTCGAGTTTGTTGCCATCAACACCGATGCTCAGGCACTCGCGATCTCTGATGCCGATATCAAGGTGCACATCGGCACCGACCTGACCCGCGGCCTGGGCGCTGGCGCCAACCCTGAGGTCGGCCGTAAGGCTGCCGATGAGTCCCGCGACGACATCGCCGAAGCGCTCGCTGGCGCCGACATGGTGTTCATCACTTGCGGCGAGGGCGGCGGCACCGGTACCGGCGCTGCTCCCATCGTTGCAGATATCGCGATGAACGAGGTCGGCGCGCTGACCGTCGCCGTTGTGACCAAGCCCTTTACCTTTGAGGGCCGCAAGCGCAAGAAGAGCGCCGAAGAGGGCATTAAGACGCTCTCCGACTGCGTCGACACCATGATCGTTATCCCTAACGACAAGCTGCTCGACATCGCCGAGAAGAAGACCACCATGCTCGAGGCCTTCGCAATCGCCGATGGCGTCCTTTCCCAGGGCACCCAGGGCATCACCGACCTCATCACCGTCCCCGGTATCATCAACCTGGACTTCGCCGATGTTAAGACCATCATGAAGCAGGCCGGTACCGCCATGATGGGCATCGGTACCGCTTCTGGGGACACCCGTGCCGTCGACGCTGCCCAGCAGGCTATTTCCAGCCCGCTGCTCGAGAGCTCCATCGATGGCGCTACGCGCGTCCTGCTTTCCATTGCCGGTTCCAAGGACCTGGGTATTCAGGAGATCAGCGACGCTGCCGACGTTGTCGCCAACGCCGTCGACCCCGAGGCCAACATCATCTTCGGTACCGTTGTGGACGAGTCCCTGGGCGACCAGGTGCGCATCACCGTTATCGCTACGGGCTTCTCCGACTCCAACGTCAACCGTCAGGACGAGCTCTTCGCTGCTCAGCAGTCCCAGAGCAAGGCCGCTGCTTCTGCCGAGCCGCAGCGCACCGCTCCGGCTGCCAGCCCCGCTCAGGCTGCCCCGACTCGCAACGTTGGCGGTACCGAGCTCCCCAACTTTGGTAACGACCAGTTTGAGCTTCCCGACTTCCTCAAGCGCGGTAGCTTCTAGTTCGTCTTTATCAACGACCTGCATGGGGTGCGTCCGATTGGGCGCACCCCTTTTTTGTTGTGTTTCGCCTTTGTAAATGAAAGCCTCCAATCTCCTTACGTTCCCTTTACGTTTGGTCCCTACCGCTGCGGGTATCCTTTTGATGAAGTATGGCAGCCGTATGGCACGGACTGCAGCGGCGTCGCCGCGATACTTGTGTTATTAGGAGGCTTTAGTATGGCAGCACGTGCGGACAACGTTTCGCGTGTCGACCATGATGGAGTTACGTTCGTAGAGGGTGCGACGCGCGATGTTCGTTTTGCCTTCACCGAGCGCACCGGTGGTGTTTCCGAAGATGCGTACTCCTCACTCAATTTGGGCTCGCATGTTGGCGATGACCCCTTTGCCGTTCAAGAAAATCGTCGCCGCGCACTCGAGGCCATAGGGGCCGCGGAGTGCGAGCACAACCTGCTTGTTCCCAATCAAGTACACGGTGACCATGTCGTGACGGTGACCTCGAACGGTGCCGATGATCTCGAGAATATTCACGAGCAGATTGCCGAGGGCTGCGATGCCATCGTCTGTACGGCCCGTGAGGTACCCGTGATGCTTTGCTTTGCCGATTGCGCTCCCGTGGTGCTGGTGGCTTCCGGCGGCTTTGCCGTGGTGCATTCTGGCTGGAAGGGCACGATTGCGCGCATTTCCGCCAAGGCCTGCCAAGCGCTCTGCGAGGCGGCTGACTGCAAGCCGGACGACATCTCTGCCTATATTGGGCCCCATATCCTGGGCGACGAGTACGAGGTGTCTCAGGAACTTATGGACCGCTTTGCCTCCGAGTTTGCGTGCATCGATGCCTCCGCTTCTCGTATGCTCGATCTTTCCGCTGCCATTCGCGAGGCGCTGATGGACGCTGGCGTCGAAGCGAGCGGCATTGTGGACACCAAGCTTTCCACCGTTCGTCAGAACGACCGCTTTTATTCCTACCGCAACGAGGGCGGCACCTGCGGTCGCCATGCAGCGATCGGCGTGATGCTATGAGAAAGATCGCATCGGTCCTGAGCGCGGCAGTGCTCACGCTCACGCTTTGCGCCTGCTCTTCGGGATCTTCTACGTCTTCTATTACTGTGGCCGGCTCGACCACGTGCCTTCCCATCGCCGAGATTGCGGCCGAGGGCTTTAAGGAAGAGACCGGCACCGACGTGCTCGTCTCTGGCTTGGGCTCCTCTGCCGGCGTCGAGGCCGTCAGCGCCGGCACCGCTGATATCGCCAGTTCCTCCCGCGGCCTCAATGCCGACGAACAAGACCTGGGCCTGACTCCCATCGTTATCGCCCACGACGGCATTGCGGTCATCGTGAATGAGGACAACCCGGTCGAGAATCTCTCGACCGAGCAGCTTCGCGATATCTACGCCGGTAAGATCACCAACTGGAAAGAGGTCGGTGGCGAGGACCTGAAGATTCAGGTCATCAACCGCGATGAGGCGTCCGGCACGCGCGAGGCCTTCCGTACCATCGTGATGGACGGCACGCCGTTCGATCGCCGCTCGGCCGTTCTTTCGGGCACGGGGCAGGTTCGCGACGTCGTGTCTCGTTCGCGTGGGGCCATCGGCTACATTTCACTGGGCTTTGTCGATAGCCTCAATGCCAAGACCTCGGTTAGGGCTGTCTCGGTCAATCACGTCGAGGCGTCTGAGAAAACGGTTGCAAGCGGCGGGTATCCCATCTCGCGCGACCTTTACTTCTTTGTGAAGGGCACGCCCTCCAAGCAGGCGCAGGACTACATTGACTATGTGACGTCCGAGAAGATGGACAAGCAGATTCGCGAGGCGGGCTTTATTCCCGTCACCAACGACGGAAAGGGGAGTGAGTAGCGTGGAAGTGCAGGAAACCCCCCAGATTGAGCAGGAGGCTCAGACGCCCAAAAAGCGTGAGTTGGCGTTGGTGTCGCGCAGTACCTATCTCAAGGAGAAGGCGCTGCAGTGGATCTTCTTTGCCTGTGCGTTCTTGGCGGTCGTCACCGTCATCCTGATTTTTGTCTTTACCACGTACTCGGCGCTGCCCGTCTTTACCGACATCGGCCTGGCGGACTTCTTTAGCTTTACGTGGGCGCCCTCTGAGGGTCACTACGGCATCATGTCGCTGCTGGCGGGCTCTGGTCTGGTGACGGTCGGTGCGCTCGCCATGGGCGTGCCCCTGGGTGTGGGTACGGCCGTGTATCTGGTCGAGATCGCCAGCAAGCGCGTGCGCAGGCTCATCAGTCCCGCCGTCGACCTGCTGGCGGGCATCCCCTCCATTATCTACGGCTTCTTTGGCATGGTCATCATTCGTCCGTTTATCGCGCAGCTGACCGGCGGTCTTGGCTTTGGCGCGCTGACGGCGTGGTTCGTGCTCGCCATCATGATCGTTCCGACCATCACCACGCTTACCATCGATGCCCTCAATTCCATTCCCATGGGCATTCGCGAGGCGTCCTATGCCATGGGTGCCACCAAGTGGCAGACCATCTACAAGGTCGTGCTGCCTGCAGCCAAGCTGGGTATTGTCGATGCAATTGTCTTGGGTATGGGGCGTGCCATCGGTGAGACCATGGCCGTGCTCATGGTCGTGGGCAACGCTCCGGTCATCCCGGACAGCATCTCGAGCCCCATCTCGACGCTCACGAGCCAGATCGCGCTCGACATGAGCTATTCCTCGGGCCTGCACCGCTCGGCTCTGTTTGGCATGGGCGTGGTCCTGTTTATCATCTCCGCTGCACTGGTGGGTATCGTCCGCCTGGTTTCCAAGAAGAGGGGGTAGGCTATGTCCGATTCCGTTGGCACGACGGTCGATACGACCTCGTCGCGCGAGCGCATCAAGCGTGCCCTTTCCCATGGCAAGAAGGGCCGCATCAATAAGGACCTGTCCAACAAGATCATGCTCGGCGTGTTTCGCGCCGCGGCCTATATCACCACGCTGGTGCTGGTTGCCATCATCGCCTACGTGGTCATCAACGGTCTTCCGCATATCTCGCTCGACTTTATCTTTGGCTGGCCGCAGGGCGTAAACGCCGAGGGTGGCATCTGGCCCACGATCGTCTCGACCATCTACGTGACGGCGCTCGCCATGCTCATCTGCACGCCGGTTGCCGTCTTGGCTGCGGTCTATCTTGCTGAGTACGCCAAACAGGGCAAGGTTGTCGACATCATTCGCTATGCTGCCGATGCCCTGGCCTCGGTGCCCTCCATCGTTATGGGCCTCTTTGGTTACGCCTTGTTTGTTGAGGCTATGGGTCTGGGTCTTTCGATGGTCTCGGCCGCCCTGGCGCTGGCGCTTCTGATGCTGCCCATCGTCATGCGCACCACCGAGGAGGCAATCCGCGCCGTTCCGCGCTATATCCGTTGGGGCGCATATGGCCTGGGCGCCACCAAGTGGCAGGTCGTCTCCAAGATCGTGCTTCCCTCTGCCTTTGGCCGCATCGCCACCGGCATCGTCCTTGCCATCGGCCGCGCCATCGGCGAGACCGCGGTGGTGCTCTACACCATGGGTCAGGCCATCAACCTGCCTATTTCGCCGCTCGATTCCGGTCGTCCCATGACCGTTCACCTCTATTTGCTTGCCAATGACGGCATCAACATGAACGCAGCCTACGGCACTGCGCTTTTGCTGATGGCGATTATTCTGGCCTTCAACCTGTTTGCGCGTTATCTGTCGCGCAAACGCCGCTAGTTAAGGAGTCCCATGTCCGTCTATCAGTCCGCTCCCACGCTGGAGCAAGCGGCCATCACGGCCAAGGATTTCAACTTTTGGTACGGTGACTTTCATGCGCTGACGGGGCTCGACCTCAACATCGCCAAAAACGCCATCACCTCGTTTATCGGTCCTTCGGGCTGCGGTAAATCGACGTTTTTGCGCTGCATCAACCGTATGAACGACCTTATCGAGGGTACTCGTGTCGAGGGCACCATGACGCTCGACGGCAACGATATCTATGCCGAGGGCGTCGACCCGGTCGACCTTCGCCGTCGCGTGGGCATGATTTTTCAGCAGCCCAACCCGTTTCCCAAATCCATCTACGAGAATGTCGCTTTTGGCCCTCGTCTGCAGGGCGTGACTAGCAAAAGCGACCTCGACGACATCGTGGAAGAATCGCTCAAGCGCGCCAACCTCTGGAAAGAGGTATCCAATCAGCTCAACAAGGATGGTCTGGCGCTCTCGGGCGGTCAGCAGCAGCGTCTGTGCATCGCGCGCGTGCTTGCGGTGCAGCCCGATGTCCTTCTGATGGACGAGCCCTGCTCCGCCATCGACCCCACGTCCGTCTCTAAGGTCGAGGATCTGATGGCCGAGCTGGCGCCCGAGATGACGATCATCATCGTCACACATTCAATGCAGCAGGCAGCTCGTATCAGCGACTACACCGCATTCTTCTTGCAGGAAGTTGCCGGCGAGCCCGCCACGCTCATTGAGTATGGTCAAACCGACGCGATCTTTACCAGCCCGGTGGACTCGCGGACGGAAGACTATATCACCGGCCGCTTTGGCTGATCGGTGCGACTAGTCCCAAGCCGATCGGACCTGGTCCGGTGCGTATTCACTGTGCGGGCGGCATGACCGCACCCAACTGATTGGAGTGAACCATGCGCAAACTGTTTTCCCGTCAGCTCATCGAGGCCCGTCACGAGATGCTGAGCATCTACGAGTCCGTCGATTTGGCCCTCCACGATGCCGTGAAGGCCTATGTGACCGACGACCGCAAGCTCGCCACCAAGACCAAGAAGCGCACGCTTTCGATTGACGCACGCTGCGCCAACCTGGAGGCCGTCTGCTACAACCTGATCGCCACGCAGTCACCGGTCGCCTCCGACTTCCGCCTGCTGCAGACGATTATCTACGTCGACTTTAACCTACAGCGCATGACCGATAAGGTTCGCCAGATCTGCCGCGCCACGCGTCACATGGTCAAGGCCGACATCTCGCTGCCTCAGGAACTCGTCGGTACGGTTGAGGCCGAGGCCGAAGCTGTTTACCAGGTGCTGGGCTCGTCGCTTTCCGCGCTCGTCACTAACGACATGTCCATCATCTGCAACCTGGCCGTCGAGGACGAGCCGGTGCATGCGGCGTACGAGAAGTTCTTCCGCACCTTTAACCGCATGGATACGGGCGACTTTATGGACGTCGACAGCAACTACGACGACCTGCGCCGCGCCATCATGGTTTCGCGCTACCTCGATCGCATCGCCTCGATTTCGATCGATGCCGCCTGCCGTCTGACCTTCCTTTTGACCGGTCAACGTATGACTGCCGGTGATATCGCCCGCACGGACGAGGATGAGCTCGAGAGCATGCGCGTGCCTTCGGGCGAGGGCGTCATCATGAGGCCCGCCGTCGATGCGCACTATGTTGCCAAGGTGCCCGCTAACGAGGTGAGCGAGGGTCTTCGCTATCTGTTGGATCATCTTGAGGACGAGGATGATGGTGAGGACGACGAGGAGTAGGGTTGCCCCGTTCGTTGAGAGATTGTAAATACCTAGGGGAGCGCGGCCTTGCGGATGCAGGGCCGCGCTCTTGCGCTAGCATGGGACTACTTGTTGTGCTGTTAGCGGAGGCGATTGGCAATGGATAACTATTTGGATGTAATGCGCGCTCGCCGCGAGCAGATACTCGAGCGTTTCTATGCCGCGCTCGATCGCGCCGGGAGGCCCCGCGATGCCGCGCGTTTGATTGCCGTGTCCAAGACCGTTGGCGTCGATGAGACCATCGCGGCCATCCAGGTGGGATACCGCCATTTTGCCGAGAACCGCCCGCAAGAGCTCGTCCGCAAACTCGCAGGTCTGGCGGAGCATCCGGAGCTGCCCGAGGTACGCTTTGATATGATTGGCAACCTTCAGACCAACAAGATTAACGCGGTATTGGGCTCGGCCGAGCTGATTCATTCGGTCGGTTCGCTTCATTTGGCGCAGGCGGTCTCGAGCCGTGCCATTCGCAAGATCGAAGCTGGCGAGCTCGCCGTCCCCCAGCAGGTGCTAATCGAGGTTAACGTAAGCGGCGAGGAGTCCAAGGGTGGCTTTTCGCCCGATGAGATTCGTGGCGCTGCCGGTGAGCTTGCGGAACTTGAGGGAATTTGTGTGCAGGGCCTTATGACCATGGCTCCCCGAGGGAACAAGGATGTGGCGCGTCGCACCTTTGCTGGGCTGCGAGAGCTGAGGGATGAGCTGGAGGCGGCGCATCCCGATCTGAAGCTGCCAGAGCTTTCTTGCGGCATGAGCGAGGACTTTGAGCCTGCCCTTGAGGAGGGCTCTACGCTCGTTCGCCTGGGCAGGGTAGTATTTAGCCCGGAGTTTGCAGTAAAATAGGGCTCTGAAGTGCGCACTGGTTTACAGAGCGCCTGCACTAAACCGTGAGAGGACACAACCATGGGCTTCCTTGACGAGATTAAAAATAAGATGCACCTTGGCGGCCAGCAGGGTTACGACCAGGGCTATGGCCAGGATGATGACTACGGCTACGATGATGGCTACGACGATGGCTATCAGAACAACGGCTACAGCGGTGCCTCGGGTGAGGGCTTCTATACCCAGGACGAGCCGAGTAACGGCCTGCTGGGCCAGACGCGCCGCGGTGAGGCCGAGTCGGTCGCCGTGTATACGCGTTCCGGCCAGCTAGTCGGCGACGACTCCCGTCATGCAACGACGTACAATCCGCCGTCGCGTTCTCAGGATAGTGCCGCGGGCGACTATCGCCCCGGCGCTTACGACACGCCGTCGAGCTATGCCGAGAGTGCTCGCGCTCGCGCCGCGGCACCTGCGCCCGCTTCTGCGCCGAGCGACGCCTCGGCCTATGCGAGCAATATCATCAACGCCACGCCGCAGCTGCCTGCCTATGTCCTGCGTCCCGAGAGCTACGACGATGTCGAGACCGTTGTCCGCCGCGTGCGCACCAAGCAGCCCGTTGCGCTGATTTTTGTTGGCGTTCGCACCGAGGTCGCCAAGCGTGTTCTGGACTTTAGCTATGGCTTTGCCTGCGGTCTGGGCGCTACGGTCAAAGAGGTGGGCGATCGCGTGTTTATGGTGCTGCCCGCCGGCTGCGAGGTCAAGGATTCGGACCTCAAGAAGCTGCGCGCCGACGGCTACCTTAAGTAAACCCAAGACGAGGAGATTCTCATCAACATCTACACCATTGTCCAGCTGGTCAACACGCTGTTCAACTTCTACTCCACGCTCATCGTGGTCTATTGCTTTATGACGTGGATTCCCATGAAGCAGGGCGGTCTGCTGCAGGATATCGCCGCAGTGCTCGATAGCGTCTGCGGCCCGTGGCTCAACCTGTTTCGTCGGTTTATTCCGCCGATGGGCGGCGTTGATTTTTCGCCGGTCGTTGCGATTATTGCGTTGCAGTTGGTGCAGAGGCTGATTCTGCAGCTTCTTATAGGTATACTCGTATAGTACTGGCTCAGTAACTTACGTCGGGCGCCCGGCGCCAAGGCGATGATAAAGGAGAACTTGTTATGGCTATTACCCCTGCTGACATCCAGGCTCAGACTTTCTCTGAGGCCAAGCGCGGCTATGATCCCGCCGAGGTCGACGTCTTTTTGGAGACGCTGTCCTCCGAGGTTGACGCTATGCTTGCCAAGATTGTCGATCTTAAGGGTCGTCTGACTGCCACCGAGCAGCAGCTTGCCGACACGCAGGCTCAGCTTGCCCAGGCTCAGGACGCTGCAGCCCAGGCCGTTCCTGCCGCTCCTGTGGCCGCTCCCGCGCCCGACTTCTCCGCTCAGGAGCGCCAGATCTCCGCTGCGCTGATCGCTGCCCAGCAGACCGCCGAGGGCATCGTCAACGATGCCAACGAGAACGCTGATCGCATCCGCAACGAAGCCGACGCCAAGGCCCGCGAGGTCATCCGTCAGGCCCTGACCGAGAAGCAGGCCGAGCTCGAGGAGATCGACCGTCTGAAGGCTTCCCGTGAGGAGTTCAAGGCCGAGTACCTCAAACTCATCCAGCACTTTATGGACGACGCCCAGAACTCCTTCCCGTCCGACCTTATGGCCTCCACGCCGGTCGGTTCTGCGGCTTCTCCTGCAGTGACCGTTCCCGCCGCCGAGCCGCTGCCTGTCGCTGATCCGGTTGTCCCCGTGGCCGACCCCTTCGCCCCGATCGACAACTTTGCCGCCGACGACCTGGACTAGCGCCAGAGCTACAATCTCGTGTCCTTAAGAGGAGCTCGCACCTGCGGGCTCCTTTTTATTAGATTTTTGGGACATGCCTTATTTCCTTCCTTTTATCAAATTAAGAATATCGTGCTCTTCGGAACGCCTGCCAGGGGCTTAATTTGCTTGAGAGACAAGCCAATATATTTCACTGAAGGCGAAAGTTTTCACAAATATTGACCAATTTTGATATGTCCAAAATTCATATTACGTATATGGGTAACAATCATATGTAGGATCTCTCAAGTAACCTAAGTAACCGAACCGGGGTAGAAAGGCGTGCATACAAGCCGCGACGAACAGCTTCTTCCGCATTTCTTTGGGCAAGCGAAAAGAGGGATGGCATGATGGCCAAAAGCTACGTAAAGATTGTAATTGTTGTCCTTGCAATTGGTCTTGCAATGACGCTATGTGCATTATTTGCGACGTATAAGGCCGAGCAATCGTTTATTGATGGCGCTGAAAATGGGTTTGGCATAGACGGGATGTATGTCAACGATGGCGCGACCAGGCCGTCTATGGCGATTCTTGCAGGCGAAGATATGGAATGGCAAATCTGTAATGACGATGGCTCTTGTATGAGTGGTCGTTTGGCCGCAACGAGCGATCCAAATTCGTTTGAGCTTCTCGACAATGATGGAGCGGATTGCGGTTCTGTTCACCTTTCATATGCATCGCGAGATGGGATGGACGGCATCCTCTACGTCTCCCACGAAACTGACGATTTCAAGATGCGCAGGACTAATCGCGTGCCGGCTTTTATCGAGGAATGATGGTTGCCGCGTTAGTCGCCTACGGCTCGGCCATGTATTCGTGAAAGCTGTTCCGTTTGCATTCCAATAGGGAAGCGCGTGCGCCCTGAGCGCAAAAACGCCGAGCTCTGCGTATGATAGGGCAGAACTCGGCGAAAGGGTGCACGGTAAAAGGTAGATTTTAGGGCATGTGCCAAAAACTACTTGAGGAGGAAGTCGGAGAGGGGAATGGTACGGGCCTCGCGGTGCTCTGGGTCGGCGATGTGGTCGGCAGGATAGCCGCAGACGAGCATGTGATAGGGATAGACGCCCTCGGGCAGGTTGAACCGCTCTCGGGCTAGCTCGGGCTTAAAATGGCATACCCAACACGTTCCCAGGCCCTGCTCCTCGGCCTCCATCATCATTTGATCGCAAACAATCGAGGTGTCGATAGCGCTGGAGTTCATCTGGTCATAGGGACGCACCCAAGCGTCGTTTGTAACGCTGCAGATGAGGAAGATGAGCGGAGCGCCAAAGATGGACCCATCACGAGCAAACCGAGGCTGACAAGCAGCAGCCTTCTCCAGAAGCTCAGGCGTATCCAACACCATCACACGGGTTGGATGGTTATTACAAGCAGAAGGAGCAATGCGCCCAGCCTCAACAATGGCATCCACCACAGCCTGCTCAACAGAACGATCCTCAAACAAACGACAAGAATACCGACCCCGAGCCAGATCCAAATACGCCATACGAGTCCTCCAAAGTCAACGAATCAATCCAAAGCAAAACAAAGGGTACCCAAAGCAACATTCAACCAAACGCCCACCGAATGCCAAAATGTTCAATTGGGTACTAAAGGCCCCCTCGGCCAAACCCCATTGCGCTATAACTATCAGCCAAAGTTCCAATGGTGGTACGTAAGGCGAAGGGCCGGCCACGGTTTACTTTCGAACGACTCTGCAAAGCAGCCGGAGTGAGAAAGCAAACCGTGGCCGGCCCTTCGCCGCCGGGACACGTCCCCCAATTAACTGTTCTTCATGACAATCGAATCCACGACATCGGCCACATTCTCGCAGCAGTCGGCACAGTACTCCAAGAAGGCGTACACGTCACGCCAAGCGATGACCTCAAGCGGATCCTTGCCATTGACGTGCAGGTTGCGCATGGCGTTGATATAGAGCTCGTCGGCCTCGGACTCGATGGTGTTGATCTGGATGACGAGCTCGCGCAGGGTCTTGGACTTGCGGTAGTTGGGCAGCTCGACCATCAGGTCCTTCATGGCGCGGCAGGCGTCGGTCACCTTGTGGGCGATGACAATGGCATCGGGGTGGATGCTCTGGATGTTGGTGAAGTAGACGCGCTGCACGACGCCCTCGATGCGGTCGAGCACAGTGTCGAGCGAGCAACTCATCAGGTCCAGATCCTCGCGCTCAAGCGGGGTGATAAAGGCAGTGAGCAGGGCATCCTCGAGCTCATGGTGCTTCTTGTCGGCCGCATGCTCAATCGCATGCATCTCCTCGAGCATGCCGTGGATCTGCGTGGGATCAAAGTTCTCAAAAATCTTGATGAGCAACTCTGCGGCCTGGACAGCAAGGTCAGCGCAGGCGACGTAGTTGTCAAAGTAGAACGAATCGGGTTTCTTTGCCATGAGTGGGTCCTTTCGAGGCGAAGACGGGTGGGCGAGGTATTGCGGTCCGGATGGCCGTTCGGTTTGACTAGATGAACATCATGAACAGCTTGGCCATGACAAAGCTGATGAGTCCGCAGGCGGGGAAGGTGAAGAACCACGTGAACATCATGTCCTTGACCACGCCGAAGTTGATGGCCGAGAGGCGCTTGACGGCGCCGACACCCATAATGGCGCAGGTTTTGATGTGCGTGGAGGATACGGGGATGCCGGTAAGGGTGGCAAGTAGCAGGTTCGCGGCGCCCGCCAGGTCGGCGGAGAAGCCCTGGTACTTTTCGAGCTTGACCATGCTCTGACCGACAGACTTGATGATGCGCTCACCGCCCACGCTGGTGCCGATACCCATAGTGGCCGAGCACAGCAGCATAATCCAGATGGGGATGCCGGCATCGCCGACGCTCGTCTGGCCGTTGGCAAAGGCCACGCCTAAAAAGAGCACGCCGATGAACTTCTGTCCATCCTGCGCGCCGTGCATAAAGCTCATGGCCGCAGCGCTCGCGATCTGAGCGTATTTAAAGAAGACGTTGGCACGTCGCCTGTTAGCGGCGGCGAAAAGAATCGAGACGAGCTTGCACAGGACCCAGCCCATGACAAAGCCCAGGCCGATGGAGAGCGCCAAGCCGTAGATGACCTTCATCCACTCGTGGACGTTGACGCTGCTCGCGCCGCCGAGGGCGATAGCGGCACCGGTCAGGCCGGCGATAAGGCTGTGACTTTGCGAGGTGGGGATGCCAAAACGCGACGCTGTGGCGCCGTAGACGACGATGGAGAACAGTGCTGCGCAGAGGCACGCGAGCGCCATGGTGCTGTTTCCGCCAAAGTCGACGATATGTGAGATGGTGTTGGCGACGCTCGCGTTAAAGTGCGTCATGATGAGCACGCCGAGGAAGTTGAATGCGGCGCTCATGAGAATGGCGGCGCGGGCGGGCATGCAACGCGTAGTGACGCAGGTCGCGATGGCGTTGGGCGCGTCGGTCCATCCATTGACGAAGATGGCGCCGAGCGCGAGGATCACGGTGACGGCAAGGACTGGGTTCGACACAATTTGGCCGAGGAAGGCTGAGAACGTTACGTCCATATATGGGCTTTCTCGAAGTTTGCAGGCACGTTACAGAAACATGATAAATCGTATCACCTCCTGCGGGTTTCTTTACCGAGTTCTGATGGGAGAAGTGAATTTTTTGGCACTAACATTGAATATTTGCCCTGTTGACCGCGGGTGTTCTTTTTGCTAGCACGCCATGAGGACACGTGCGCGCCCCAACATCCCAAAACCACAGCCTGTTCGCTTTACAATATGCAAACATGCGTTCGATAATAGGAGGCATGGAATATCGACAGACAGATGGTAAAACTCGACGCGTGCACAAGCAGTATGTGGACGTCGTGGCCCGCATCTTCGCGGGCGGACAAGTCGTGCCGGTTACCGTCTGCTGGGTCGACGGTCGCTGTTTTACGATCGACGAGATTGTCTCATCCACCGGTTTTGGCCTAACGGTTCACGGCATTCGTACGGCAACCTATAAGGTTCGTTTTGGTGGGCATGCGACCGAACTGTATCTGGAAGAACAGACGCGCGAGCGACCGGATGGCTCGCAGGCCCATCTGATGCGTTGGTGGGTGTGGGCATTCGACCGTACGCTCGAGAGTGGGCGCCGCAGGTAAGAGCGCGCGGCATTCGGGTACAATGGCAGGAATCTTGTCACCTACGGCGCTGTCGCGGTGCTTTTGAAAGGACGATATTATGAACGATATCCAGGGTTATCAGAACGGCCCCATTGAGACCGGCGCAAGCCGTGCCAAGGAGATGTCGCCGCGTGCGTACAACCTTGCCATGTCTGCCCTGATCTTTTTGGGCTTTTGCGCCATGGGTGCCGGTGCTTACTTTACGAGCACCATGGCGTTTGCCCGCATGATGATGAGCGGCGCCGCCTTGCCGCTGGTCTTTGGCTCGTTTATTTTGACCATCGTCGGCATGGTCATGATGTCGGCCGCCGCGGGCAAGCAGTCTGTGGGTCTGTCCCTTGTGGGCTACGTAATCTTTGCGAGTACCTTTGGCCTGACCGCGTCGTTTGGCCTTGCCAATTACGACCTGCCCACCATCAACGCTGCCTTTATCGCCACGGCCGCCATCACCTTTGTCTTTGGTGCGCTGGGCGTGACCTTCCCCAAGTTCTTCCAGCGTGTGTACGGCATTGGTTTTGGCATCCTGCTTGCTACGATTCTGGTCGAGATCGTGCTGATGTTTATGGGCGTCTCGCAGTCCATCACCGACCTGATCGTGATCGTGGTGTTCGCCGGCTTTATTGGCTACGACACTTATGTGGCCACGACGGTGCCGCCCACGCTGCCCAACGCCGTGCTTATGGCATCCAACCTGTTCGTGGACATCATCAATGTGTTCCTGCGCATTCTGAACATCCTTGGTCGTCGCGACTAGTGCCAAATTGCAGCGGTGCTTGCCGCGCGCGCAACTCGATATGAAAGGCGGTCCTTCGGGGCCGTCTTTTTTGTGTGCGGCGGGGTATCATGGATGGGAAAAGCCGATAGCGGCAGAGACCGAGAAAGGTGACCACTTATGGCAGACGTCGACAACAGGAACCGTAACCGCAGGCCTAATCGCGCGGGACAGCCCAATCCCAAGCGCGAGGCGCGTGCCAAGGCCGCCGAGCGTCACGTGGCGACTGTGTCCGAAACGTGCGCCAAGGATATTGAGCGCTCGCTTGCTGGCGTGTGCGAGTTCGATGGCATGCCTGCCGGATTTATCGCGGCGATGAAGGCCAAGGCCCACGCGGCCGACGCTGCCGAGGAACAGGTTGCCGAGGAGTCTGAGGCCGCCGAGGAGCCCGAGGTCGAGGCCGCCGAGGTTGCATCCGCCGAGACCGAGGTTGCGGCCGAGCCTGCACCCGCCGAGGAGGCCACGGAGACCGAGTCCGCGCCTGCTGCCGAAAAGCCCACTCCGGTCCTGCCCGAGGTCACCGTGTTCGATGCCTCTGCCACGCAGACCATTCTGGATAACGGCCGAGGCTACGCGCAGTTCTGCGACATGGCCGTGCTCGCCTTTGCCTCGTTCACCAATCCGGGTGGCGGCTATATCCAGGGCTACCTGGGCCAGGAGGCGACGCTCTGCGCCGATTCGTACCTATACAACGTGCTCGACAAGCAGCGCAAGTGGTACGGCGAGAACCGTCGCCGCAACATCAACTGCGAGCTTTACCGCAACCGTGCGCTGGTGGTGCCTGCGGTGCGCTTCGACCGCAACCACGTGCACGCATACGCCGACGTGATCGTTGCCGCCGCGCCCAACGCCAAGCGCGCTCGCCAGGAGTATCGCGTGGGTGACGATGCCCTGCTGGACGCCCTGCGCGATCGCATCCGCTTCGTGCTTGCCATCTGCGATGAGCTGGGTCGCGAGAAGCTCGTGCTGGGTGCTTGGGGCTGCGACAACAACGGCTTTGATGCCGAGGCCGTGGCCGAGCTCTTCCGTAAGGAGCTCGCGTCGGGCGACTTTAAGGTCAAGCAGGTGTTTTTTGCCGTGCCCTCTACGCGCTGGGATGAGGACTTCGCCAAGTTTGAGCACGTGTTGGCAAGCTTCCCCGAGTGTAACGAGGAGTCCTATGCTCAGGTGGCCGCCCGCGCTGCGGCCGCCCGTGCCGCCGAGCAGGCTCAGGCCGCTGCTGAGGACGATGAGGATGACGACGACTGGCGCAAATACCTGTAAACGGTGCGCGTGATGCGACATGCCGAGCCGGCGGGGGCTGCTCCCGTCGGCTTCTTATTGAGTGGGGAGCTTACGATGAAAAACGTTCTGTGCTTTGGTGACAGCAACACCTATGGCTATGATCCGGCTGGTATGCGCGATGGCACCGCGGTGCGCTATGCGCACGATGTGCGCTGGTGCGGCGTGGCGCAGCGTGACCTGGGCGATGGCTGGCATGTGATTGAGGAGGGGCTCAACGGTCGCACAACGGTGCGCGACGACATGTGCCATCTGGACACCAATCTCAACGGCATCCGCACGTTGCCGATGCTGCTCGAGTCCCATAAGCCGCTGGACGCGATCGTGATTATGCTGGGCACCAACGACTGCAAGACGGTCTTTAGCGTGGGGGCTGCCGATATCGCTGACGGTGCCATGGCGCTGATTCGCACCGTCCGCGCGTTTCCCTGGACCGAAGCCGCGCCCTGCCCGCGTATTCTGCTGATGGCGCCTATCAAGATTAAACCGCAGATCGCCGATGTGTACATGACCGACTTTGACGAACACTCCGTCGAGGCTTCGGAGCATTTTGCCGAATACTATGCGCACGTGGCCGAGCAGTTTGGCTGCGACTTTTTGAATGCCGCTGATTTTGCCGAGCCGGGCGATATCGATTATCTGCACATGATGCCCGAAAGCCACGAGAGCCTGGGGCATGCCGTGGCAGCCAAGCTCCAAGAGATGCTCGGAGAATAGCGCGACCCAAAGCGGTGCAAAAGTTCCCCTTGCGGCGGCTTGTTTCGTTGGTTTGTCTTGATCTGTAACAGTTGTAAGGCCGAAAACGGGCTAGATGTTACAGATTGAGATTATTTAGGTCGATATCGGTCGTTTGTCTCGATCTGTAACATCTAGGATCGATTTTGCCGAGTTACTGTTACGGATCGAGATTTTCTTCTCAGCGGAATTTGAATGTCTCAATCTGTAACAGGTGGGCCGAAAAATGGACTCTAACTGTTACAGATCGAGATGTTTGTGGGAACCACCACAAAGGTGCCTGTCCCCTTTGTGGCGGTTTGGGATGGGGCTTAGTACTGCCACATGTGATTGACGGGGCCGGAGCCTTTGCCCATGTTCAGGCCGGCGGCGAGAGCGCCCGTTAGGTAGGCCTTGCCGGCGTTGACGGCATCGGCAAGATCCATGCCCTGGGCCAGCGCGCAGGCGATGGCGGATGAAAGCGTACAGCCAGTACCGTGCGTGTTGCCGGTCTCGATGCGCTTGTGGCGGAACCACGTGGTGAGCGGATCGCCCAGATGGTTGCCCTCGTCATCGAGCGGCGCGGGCTCTGCCAGCACATCGTTGGCCTCACTGACAAAATGCCCACCCTTAACGAGGGACGCGCATCCAAAGCGGCGGGTGAGGAGCATGGCTGCATTTTGCTGCGTGCGCTCGGAATCGACCTCGTAGTCGAGCAGCGCCATAGCCTCGGGAATATTGGGCGTGATGACGGTTGCCAGCGGGAACAGGCGGCGTGTAAGCGCTTCGGCGGCGTCCTCTGCGATCAGGCGAGCGCCCGAGGTCGCGACCATGACGGGGTCGACGACGATATTATGTGCGTCCCAAGCGCTCAGGCGGTCGGCGATAACCTCGATAATCTCGGCAGAGGAAACCATGCCGATCTTGACGGCGCTGGGTCGGATATCGTCAAAAACGGCATCGATTTGCGCGGCGACAATATCCGGGGAGATGTTCTGTACGGCGGTGACGCCCAGGGTGTTCTGTGCGGTGATAGCGGTGATGGCCGTCTCGGCATACAGGCGGTGCGCCGTGATGGTCTTGATGTCGGCCTGAATGCCGGCACCACCGCTGGAATCTGATCCTGCGATGGACAGGACGGCGGGTACCTTGCTGCGATCCATGTTCGCTCCCTTGTTCGGTCGGATTCAAATGGGTCTTCTGCCTGCATTATAAAGTTGCCCGGGCCGGCTGTATGCCGATCCCGGGCGAGCGGTGCAATCTTTACGTAAATGTAAGAAAATGTTCACATGTCAACAATTGATGAGCACCTTGTGACCGATTGTGGCTCCGGAGACGCGTTAATCCTCCATGCCGAGGTCGATCGTCGTGCCTTCGAACACCTTGTTAACGGTGCGGACGGCGCACATCTTGCCACACATGGTGCAAGTGCCCTCGGTTGCGGCGGGGGATTCCTCGTAGCGCTTCTTGCCGGTGACCGGGTCGAGCGCGCACTTCCACATCTCTTCCCAGTCGAGCTTGCGGCGTGCCTGGCCCATCTTGTCGTCCATGTCGCGGGCGTGGGGCACCTTTTTGGCGATGTCGGCGGCGTGTGCGGCGATCTTGGTGGCCATGAGGCCATCGAGCACGTCCTGGGCGTTGGGCAGGCACAGGTGCTCGGCCGGCGTCACGTAGCACAGGAAGTCGGCGCCGGAGCTGGCGGAGATGGCGCCACCGATGGCGGCGGTGATGTGGTCGTAACCCACGCCGATATCGGTCACCAGCGGCCCGAGCACATAGAACGGGGCGTTGTGGCACAGGCGCTTCTGCAGTTTCATGTTGGCGGCGATCTCGTCGAGCGCCATGTGACCCGGGCCCTCGACCATGACCTGGACGCCGGCGGCCCAGGCGCGCTTGCACAGCTTGCCCAGCTCGATCATCTCGGCGGTCTCGGTTGCGTCGTTGGAGTCGTAGAGGCAGCCCGGGCGGCAGGAGTCGCCAAGCGAAATCGTCACGTCGTACTCGTGGCAGATCTCGAGCACCTCGTCGTAGAACTCGTAGAAGGGGTTCTCATTGCCGGTGACCTCCATCCAGCCAAACAGCAGCGAGCCGCCGCGGCTGACGATGTTCATGAGGCGGCCGGTCTCCTTAAAGGTCTTGATGACCGACTTGTTGATGCCGCAGTGGATGGTCATGAAGTCCACGCCGTCCTCGGCGTGCGCGCGAACGACCTCGAGCAGGTCGTCCTTGGTGAGCTTGACCAGCGGCTTTTCCATGTAGCCGATGGCGTCGTACATGGGGACGGTGCCCACCATAAGCGGCGTCTCGTCGATGAGCTGCTGGCGGAATTGGCGCGTCTTGCCCGAGTTGGAGAGGTCCATGATGGCGTCGGCGCCAAAGTCCTCGGCAATCTTGACCTTCTTCCATTCCTCGGCGGCATCGGCCTTGTCGCCCGAGATGCCCAAGTTCACGTTGACCTTGGTGGACAGGCCCTCGCCGACACCAAAGGCGCGCATCCCCTTTTTGATATGCACGATGTTGGCGGGAATGGCGATGCGGCCGTCTGCCACGCGCTCGCGGATGTACTCGGGGTCGCGATGTTCGCGCTCGGCGACCTCTTTCATCTGAGGTGTGATCTGCCCAGCGCGGGCGAAGTCGATTTGCGTGACGAGCTTGGGCTCGGTCTGTGTGCTCATTGGCACGGCTCCCTTCGTTGGCATTACCCATATCAGGTTTGCGGGTCAGGGCGGGCGCGCCCAGTCTCAGCCTGCCGTCTTGTCCTGCAAGCTCCCCGTTTATGTGGTGGGCTCAAGTATAGCTCGAATGGGTACGATTGACGCGATGAGCATGCCCGTGGGGAGGCGAACATGGAAGACAAGCATCTATATCGAGAGACACAGTGGGACGTGTCGGCCGAGGAGGGCCGTGCCCATCATGGGCTGGTCGCAATCGGTTTTGCGATCCTTGTCGTGATGGTGATTGCCTGTTGTATCTGGACGTTTGGTGGTCGTGGCGGCGCTGTATGGGAGTTCGAGGCTGATGATGGCCTACCGATTATGACGGTGAGGAGCACCGGCGGTAATGCCAATACGCTCGCCATTCCGGGCGATTATTGGTACCCGCGCGATGAGTTTGTGCAGTTGCAGCTGAGTGGTGGGTCCATTCCAGGTGAAGAAATCGAACGCGTGACGTTTGACGCGGCGCTCAAAACGCTGACGGTGAAGCTCAAAGATCAAGGAGATGTGCCCACGACCATGGATATCGCCCTGACGGAATGGCGTCTGGAGCCTCCGACGGGTGTTGCGGTTTCCGAGGTTGAGCACGTCAAGATTGTCTATCAGGACGGTTCGACAAACGGGATTGCAAAGGCCGACGGTCTAGCAGAATAGGTGTCGAGCCTAGCCAGCCAATTCATAAAAGTTGCGGTGGAATAGTTCCTGATTGTGCGATAAAAGGCTCAAATAGGAACTATTCCACCGCAAGTTATATAGAGAAGGCTGAGCGGGTCAGTTTTGGGTGGCGGGTCTAGAGCATCTGTTCGTTGATGAACACGAGGGTGCCTGGGTATGAGATCTCGGGGGCGTGGCGATAGCCGATGTTGAACTCGGTGAGACGGCCGGCGTCCTCGAGTCCGTTTGCTGCCATCCAGCGCACCATGGAGCCGCGCGCCTTTTTGCTGGCGGTCGAGCGCTGGATGGGCTTGCCGTTGCGGACACCTTCGCCAAAGAGACAAGTGACGGTTGTGGCGTCGCCTGCGAGATGGGGTAGAACGGCCTTGGCGTACTCCGCGCTGGCAAGGTTGACGACCGTGGTGTTGGAGCCGGTCGGCGCAATGGCGCATGCAAGTTTGTCGCCCCAAAACGCATAGAGGTCACGGGCGTTGTTGACGGCGAGCTTGGCTCCCATTTCGAGCCGATAGGGCTCAACGCCATGGAAAGGCCGCACACATCCGTACAATCCGGAGAGGATCCAGAGATGGTTTTGCAGCCAGTCGAGCTGTGCAGCATCCATGACCTCGGGCGCCATGCTTTGGTATTGGATGCCGTGGTAGGACATGACGGCGGGGGAGATTCGGCGCGCGATATCGGGATCGGCGAGGTCGGCATCGCTCAGGACGGGCATAAATTCGTGAAGCGTATCCAGGCACGTTGTAAGCAGCCTGTCGCTCACGTTCCAAAGGGCCTGAAGACCTGCTGCGCCATCCTCGCGTTCGATGCCTAGCAGTGCCTGATGGAGCCGGGCCGTCTGATGTGCAAAAGGCGGTATGCCCCAAACGTCAAAGGCATCTTGAGCTGTCCGCATCTGTTTGGCGGGCGAAATGACGACCTGTAGCACGGAATCCTCCTCCCGCTAAAAGAGTTGCGGTGAAATACAGACCGCTTTCCCTGCTGGAAGGCCTGATGAATCCGTATTTCACCGCAAGTTATAAGGGACTGGTTAGGCGCGCTCGAGGAAGGCCTTGTAGCCGCGATAGGCCTCGTAGATATCGGCCTTGTTAGCGACCTCCCACAGGGCGTGCATGGACAGGACGGCAACGCCGGAGTCGATGACGTTCATGCCGTACTTGGCCATGATGTAGGCGATGGTGCCGCCGCCGCCCGCGTTGACACGGCCGAGCTCGCAGGTCTGGAAGTCCACGCCGGCCTCGTCCATGATGTCGCGGACGAGGGCCACGTACTCGGCGTCGGCGTCGTTGGAGCCGCCCTTGCCGCGGCTGCCTGTGTACTTGTTAAAGCACAGGCCACGACCCATAAAGGCTGCGTTCTTGGTCTCGAACTTGCCGGCGTAGCCCGGGTCGAAGCCGGCGGACACGTCAGAGGAGAGCATGCGGCTGTGGGCGAGTGCACGGCGCAGGGCCAGCGGGCTATCCTCGCCGGCGAGCGTCATGATCTCGGCGACGGTGTTCTCGAAGAAGCGGCTCGTCATGCCGGTGGCACCCACGGAACCGATCTCCTCCTTGTCGACGATGAGTGTGATGCTCGTGCGCTCCACGTTGGCGACGTTGATCTGGGCGAGCATGGAGGGGTAGGCGCAGACGCGGTCGTCGTGGCCATAGCCCAGAATCATGGAGCGGTCGAGGCCCATGTCGCGGGCGGGGCCGGCGGGCACGACCTCGATCTCGGCGGAGAGGAAGTCCTCCTCCTCGACGTCGTACTGCTCCTTGAGGATGTCCAGGAACATCTGCTTGACGGGCTCCTTGGGGGCATCCTTGTCGTCCTCGTCAAACTTGACGGGACGGCCGCCCACGATCACGTCAAGGATCTCGGCGTCGACGGCGTCCTTGGCGGGCTTGGACATCTGCTCGCTCGAGAGGTGGATCAGCAGGTCGGAGATGGTAAAGACCGGGTCGTCCGCCTTGTCGCCGATGTTGATGTCGACGGTGGTGCCGTCCTTTTTGCAGATGACGCCTACAAGTGCAAGCGGGGAGGCCACCCAGTGGTAGCTCTTGACGCCGCCGTAGTAGTGCGTGTCGAGGTAGGCCATGTCGCCGGCCTCGAAGGCGGGATTCTGCTTAAGGTCCAGGCGCGGCGAGTCCACGTGGGCGCCCAGGATGTTAAAGCCCTGCTCGAGCGGGGTGGTGCCCAGGTTGACGAGCATAAGGTCCTTGCCGTGGTTGGCGGCGTACACCTTGTCGCCGGCCTTGAGCGCGCGGCCCTCGGCGATCACGGTCTCCAGATTGACGTAGCCCGCCTCCTCGGCCATCTTGATACCGGTCTTGACGCACAGGCGCTCGGTCTTGTTCTCGCTCAAAAACTGCTTATAGCCACGGCAAAGCTCCTCGAGCTCCTCGACTTGCTGAGGCGTGTACTTTTTCCATGCGCAGGGACGCTCCATGACGCAGGCTCCTTTCGGATCGATCGTGCTGGTTGATGTACCGTGAGCCATCGTATCACGCGCGGGCTCGCGGCGGCAGGGGAGCTTGATGTGCGGTGGTCGCGGGGCGGGGAGCGTGTAAACTGGTGTGAGCAAACCGTGCCCAGCCCAAAGCGAGGTATTCAATATGTCTGACAAGCGCCGCACCTTTGCCGTTATTGACGGCAACTCGCTCATGCACCGCGCCTTCCACGCCGTGCCGCCGACCATGAACGCGCCGGACGGTCGCCCCACCAACGCGATCTTTGGCTTTCTGAACATGTTTCTCAAGATGATCGATGCCTTTAACCCCGACGGTGTGGTCGTGGCGTTTGATAAGGGCAAGCCGCGCGTGCGCATGGAGATGCTGCCGCAGTATAAGGCGCAGCGCCCGCCCATGGACCCCGATCTGCACGTGCAGTTTCCGATGATTAAAAAGCTGCTCACCGCGCTCAACGTGCCGATTCTGCAGTCCGAGGGCTGGGAAGGCGACGATATCCTGGGAACCATGGCGCGCCTGGGTGAGGAGGCAGGCTGCGACATGCTGCTGGTGACCGGCGACCGCGACATGTATCAGCTTGTGACCGAGCACGTCAACGTGGTCTCGACCCGCAAGGGCCTGTCCGACGTAGCGATTATGACGCCCGAGAGCGTGGATGACCTGTATCACGGCATTGCGCCGGCGCTCGTGCCCGATTTTTACGGCCTGAAGGGCGACACGTCGGACAACATTCCCGGCGTACCGGGCATCGGTCCCAAAAAGGCGAGCGCGCTCATCGCACAGTACGGCAGCTTGGACGAGGTCATCGCGCATGCCGACGAGGTCAAGGGCAAGATGGGCGAGAACCTGCGTGCGCACATCGACGATGCCCTGCTGAGCCGCAAGGTCGCAACCATTCGCACCGATGCGCCTGTCGAGCTCGACTTTGACGAAACGTCCTTCCCGGCGTTTTCTGCCGACGAAGTGTCCGCGGCGCTGGGCACGCTCGGCATTACAGCCATGCAGAACCGTTTCTTGTCACTAATCGGTGGCGAGGGTGGGGCTACGGCCGCTGCAAGCACGTTTGAGATACCCGCGGTTTCGCGTGCCGCCGCTGGCGATGCTGGGGCGCTTGCTGCCGTTGCGTCCGAGGTTTCGCGTGCGATCAAGGCAGGCGAGTGGATTGCCGCCGTGGTGGACGATGACAAGGAGGAGGGCGCGCTTTTTGGCCTGACGCGCACGCTGTGGCTGGCGACGTCCAGGGGGCTGCTTGCGCTTGAGGAGGGCGACGGCGGTACCACTGCCGTGGTTGATGGCTTCAATTTCGCCCACGGCGTGATTGTCGGTGTGCTTGCGCGCCTGTTTATGGAGGGCCGCGTGGCGAGCCCGGATACGAAGGCTCTACTGCATGAGCTTTCGCCCGTCGATTCTTCCGAGCGCGAGCTTATGGATCCGCTGGCAGTCGATTCCACGCGCATCTTCGACACCGTGGTCGCCGCCTACCTGTTGGATTCCGACCGCTCCGAGTTCGATGAGGCGTATCTGGCCGATACCTATCTGCAGATGGCGCTGCCTGCGGCGCGCGGTGCGGAGGGTGCCGGCGAGGACGCTCCTGCGCCCGCCGCTCGCACGACGGCTTTGACGCTGGCGCTGGTTGCACCGCTGCGCGACCGCATGGCCCGCGAGAACGCCGCCAACGTGTTCGATGGCATCGAGATGCCGCTCGTGCCGGTGCTTGCCAAGATGGAGCGCGCGGGCATGCTCGTGGACCCCGACCGCCTGCATAGTCTGTCCGAGGGGCTTGCTACCCAGATTGCCGAGGTCGAGCGCAGCATTCGCGACCTGGCCGGCGACGAGACCTTTAACATCGGCAGCCCCATGCAGCTCTCGCATGTGCTGTTTGACGTTATGGGGCTTCCGACCAAAGGCCTCAAAAAGACCAAGCGCGGCTACTATTCGACCAATGCCAAGGTGCTGAGCGACCTTGCCCGTGACCACGAAATCGTGCGTCTGATCTTGGACTGGCGTGAGAAGTCCAAGATCAAGTCTACCTATCTGGACACGCTGGGTCCGCTGCGCCGCGGTGACGGTCGCGTGCACACCACGTACAACCAGACCATCACGGCAACGGGGCGTCTGTCCTCGAGCGACCCGAACCTGCAGAACATCCCGACGCGCTCTGAGCTGGGCCGTACCGTCAAGACGGCGTTTTCGGCAGGCGAGGGAAGCGTCTTTTTGGCGGTGGACTACTCGCAGATCGAGCTGCGTCTACTGGCACATCTCTCAGGTGACGAGCACCTGGTGCGCGCCTTTAACGAGGGCGAGGACTTCCATGCCGAGACGGCGGCACGCGTGTTTGGCGTGCCGGTGTCCGAGGTAACGCCCGACTTGCGCAGTCGCGCCAAGGCCGTGAACTTTGGCATTGTGTATGGCCAGCAGGCCTACGGTCTGTCGCAGTCGCTGCATATCTCGATGGCCGAGGCGCGCGACATGATCGACCGCTACTATGAGGCCTATCCGGGCGTGCGCACGTTCCTCGACAACGTGGTGGTGCGTGCCAAGCAGACAGGTTACGCCGAGACCATGTACGGCCGCCGTCGCCACATTCCGGAGCTCAAGGCCAAAAATCCGCAACTCCGCGGCTTTGGCGAGCGCACGGCCATGAACCACCCCATGCAGGGCACCGCCGCCGACATCATCAAGATCGCGATGGCCCGCGTGAGCCGCCGTCTGGAAGAAGAGGACTTTGCCGCCCACATGATCCTGCAGGTGCACGACGAACTGGACTTTGAGTGCCCCGTCGACGAAGTCGAGCGCCTCACCGCCATGGTCCGCGACGTCATGGAGCACGTAGTAGACCTCCGCGTACCGTTGATCGCCGAAGCCAGCACCGGCATAACCTGGGCCGATGCCAAATAAAGAAGCACCAACAAATCCAAAGTAACCAAAAGTAGAAGGGGGCTCCTTGCCAACAAGGAGCCCCCTTCATTCCAAAAAATCAGCCAAGTATCTAGACGCCAAGACGCCATCTAGGCGGCAGACAAGTAAACCTAGGGCCTGGCCGGTCGGCACGGGTTAACTTTTCGTAGATTCCGCACGCAAAGAAAGCCACTTAATGTGGCTTTCGTCTTGCGCAGGACCTGACCGAGCGAAAAGTTATCCCGTGCCGCCCGGCCAGGCCCGATGGGACGGCTACCGAGCCGCCAAGATAGCGTCGATGAGCGTCAGTACGCCCCCGTCGTTGTTGCTCGGAATGCGCCACTTAGCATGCGCGTTCATATGCTCCTCGGCGTTGTCCACGATAAAGCTATGTCCGACGCGCTCCAGCATGGGGATATCGTTGTACGTATCGCCCACGGCGGCGGCGTCGGCGATATCGATGTCCAGGTGCTCGCATAGGTGCGCGACGCCGGCGCCCTTGTCGACGCCCAAGTTCATGAAGTCGATCCACTCGCGCCCGGCATTGGTGACGTAGAGCTTGTCCGAGAACTCGGGGCTATAGGTCTCGCGGAATGCGGGCTCGGCATCGTAGGCGGGGAAGAAGATCGAGATCTTGTTGGACTCGATATCAATGCCCTCAAAGCTGTCGACGTAGTTGATTGTGTTGTAGTAGACGCTGATCTCGTCGTGGTATTGATGGTCGCGGGCAAGAACGTAGAACTCGTCGAAGCAGCACAGGACGGGGACAGCGCGAGGATCCTCCGAGGCGCGGCTCAAGACCTGCTGGTACAGCTCCACGTCGATAATGCTCTTATAGATATAGCTGCCACGATAGATCACGCATGCGCCGTTGTCGGGACAAAAGGCGAGGCGGTTCTTGATGCCCTCGAACATCTCTTCGAGCTTGGGGGCGGGACGTCCGCTGGCGGGGCAGAATACGATGCCGGCTTCGGCGAGCTTGTCCAGGCGTTCGTCAAGGCCTTGCGGCAGCACGCGCTCGTCGGTCAGCAGTGTCTTGTCCATGTCGACGGCGATGAGCTTAATGTTTCCGATATTGGCGTCCGATTCGTAAGTTTGCATAAAAGCGAGCCTTTCGTTTCGAAATTGTTTCAGACGTTATAACCATCAACTCGTAGTCAGGCGTATTTTCGCAGGATTGGCGCGCGTTTGCATCTTCATTCACAAAGTAATGAAAAAACTTTTCAGAAATTTGAAGTTGTCGCTTGTACAGCAGGCACTTTAGCGTAATATAGCGACCATCGAAAACGGAGACGGAAAACAACCGTTTACCGAGGAAAAGGTACCGTTTACGATATAAGAATTGCGCCCGGCGATAGGTGAAAGGAGAGGCAGATGCAGTTCGTAAAGATCATCACTACTGCAGACAATGCCATCCGACGCCAGCGCGCAATTTCCCGACGACGATAACAATCGTCTCTGTCCGCATGGGGCGAATTGCCTCAACAGAGTCATTTTGAGGTCGTTGGGTTTTAGCACGACATAGACGCATGTTTCTAGGGCATGTTGTGCTGCTTTTTGCTATTTAACCTGATATTGCACGGTTTTTGACCTCGAAATGACTTGCAACTGACCGATGTTCTAACTAGCTACCAAGGGCGAAAGGAAACAGCCATGAGCAAGGAAAAAGTCGTTCTCGCATATTCCGGTGGTCTTGATACATCCGTATGTGTCAAGTGGCTCCAGGATGAGAAGAATCTTGATGTCGTTTGCGTCTGCGGCAACGTGGGCCAGGAGGAGACCGGCCTGGATGCCAAGAAGCAGAAGGCGCTCGACCTGGGCGTTCTCGATTGCCAGGTGCTCGACCTGCGCGACGAGTTCTCCGATGAGTTCCTGACTAAGGCCATCGCCGCAAATTCCATGTACGAGAACAAGTACCCGCTGCTCTCCGCCCTGTCTCGCCCGCTGCTCGCCAAGAAGCTTGTCGAGGTCGCTCACGAGTTTGGCGCCACGTATGTCGCCCACGGCTGCACCGGCAAGGGTAACGACCAGGTTCGTTTTGAGGCTGCGGTCAAGGCCCTCGACCCCGAGCTTAAGGTTATCGCCCCCGTTCGCGAGTGGGATCTGAAGTGCCGTCCCGACGAGGTTGCCTATGCTCACGCCCATAACGTGCCGGTTCCCGAGGGTGCCAACGACAACCCCTATTCCATCGACGACAACCTGTGGGGTCGTGCCATTGAGTGCGGTCACCTGGAGGATCCCTGGAACGAGCCGCTCGACGACGCCTGGGTTATGACCAAGAATCCTGAGGACACGCCCGACACCCCGACGTATACCGAGATTGAGTTTGAGGTCGGCAAGCCCGTCGCCGTCGACGGCAAGAAGATGAAGCTCTCCGAGATCGTCATCGCCCTCAATAAGATTGCGGGCGACAACGGCTTTGGCCGTCTCGACCTGGTCGAGGATCGTCTGGTGGGCCTCAAGAGCCGCGAGTGCTATGAGGTTCCCGGCGCCCTGACGCTCATCACCGCCCACAAGGCGCTCGAGGACATTTGCGTTGAGGGCGACCTGCTCAAGACTAAGATTAAGCTCGAGCAGGATTGGGCCACCGCCGTGTACAACGGCCAGTGGTACAGCCCACTCAAAAACGCGCTCGACGCCTTTATGGCCGACACCCAGAAGTTCGTGACCGGCACCGTCCGTCTGAAGTTCTTTAAGGGCAACTGCCATGTCGTCGGCCGCAAGAGCCCCTTCAGCCTCTACGACTACGGTCTGGCCACCTACGACCGCGACACCACGTTTGACGAGAAGGCCAGCGCCGGCTTTATCGAGATCGATACGCTGTCGCTCAAGACGTGGGCTAAGGTCCAGGGTCCCAGCTCTGCTGCCGCCCAGGCCTAGCGCCTCCTTTCCTTGGTATTCGCGCGGCCCATCCGCGTGATACATAACGGGCGCACGGGGTCCCTACCTTTCGTTATGCTTGCTGACACTTCTTAACATCGGTGGCCCCTACGTTCCGCCCGCATATATGATGCCGCGTCTGCGGCTGAGTCCGAGCCCCGCCGGGGTTGTCCGGCGGGGCTCCTTCTATCAATTTGGCGGCTCTGCGCCTATATATATGAGGAGTATCCATTATGTTTAATGCTATCGCGCATGCTCTACTTGCCCTCGCGCCCGAGTTCGATGCTGCAAAGGTCGAGGACGTCCCTATGAGCCTGAAGGCCTGGGTCGATGGTTCGCAGGGCAACATCCGAAGGGAGACGCTGGGCGCCAAGTGCATGGTGCGTCACTTCTTTGCAAATTAGCTACATGGCCCCCGCGCACGGCGGGGAGTGTGTAAAACTAGCGGTTGAAAAATCGCTTTAGCGACAGGGCGCATTGCTTTGGGCGCTTGTTTTGGTATTTGATGAAAGGGGACGGTTCCATGGCTCTTTGGGGCGGTCGTTTTGAGGCGGGTGTGGCCGAGGTCACGCAGGAGTTTGGCGCGTCGCTGCCGGTCGACAAACATCTCTATAAGCAGGATATCGCCGGCTCTAAGGCGCATGCCAAGATGCTAGCGGCCCAGGGCATTATCAGCGCCGAGGACGAGCAGGCGATTGCCGAGGGCCTGACCGGAATCGAACAGGATATCGATGCCGGCAACTTCACCTTCGATATCAACGACGAGGACATTCATATGTCCATCGAGAGCGAGCTGACCCGTCGTATCGGCGAGGCGGGCAAGCGCCTGCATACCGGGCGTTCGCGCAACGACCAAGTGGCGACCGATACGCGCCTGGGCGTCAAGGCGCTGGCCAAGGAGCTCATGGAGGCCAATCTTGAACTGCGCCATGTGCTGGTGGATGCGGCTAAAAAGTACGACAAGGTGATTCTGCCGGGCTATACGCACATGCAGCATGCTCAGCCCGTGCTGCTCTCGCATCATCTGCTGGCGTATTCCTGGATGTTCGCGCGCGACTTTACACGCCTGAAGGCCGCCTTTGACGCCGCTGACAACTGCCCGCTGGGTGCTGCCGCTCTTGCCGGTACGAGCTATCCACTCGATCGTCAGATGACGGCTGCCGAACTTGGCTTTGCGGGTGTGATTCCCAACTCGCTCGATGCGGTTTCCGACCGTGATTTCCTGCTCGACCTGCATTATGCCGGCTCCGTCATGGCGATGCACCTGTCGCGTCTTTCCGAGGAGATCGTGCTGTGGTCGAGCTCCGAATTTGGCTTTATCACGCTTTCCGACTCCTACTCCACCGGTTCGTCCATCATGCCGCAGAAGAAGAACCCCGACTTTGCCGAGCTTATCCGCGGCAAGAGCGGTCGAGTCTATGGCAACCTGGTTCAGCTGCTCGTGACCATGAAGGGCTTGCCGCTCGCTTATAACAAGGACTTGCAGGAGGACAAGGAGGGCGCGCTCGATACCGCCCATACGCTCATGCAGTGCCTGTCTGTTATGGCCGGTATGATTTCGACCTGGACCGTCAACGAAGATGCCATGGCGCGCGAGTGCGGCGTGGGGCACCTTGCCGCCACCGATGTTGCCGATTACCTGGCCAAGCGTGGTCTGCCGTTCCGCGAGGCGCATGCCGTGGTGGGGCATCTGGTCCTGATGTGCGAGAAGCGTGGCTGCAATCTTGAGGACCTGCCGTTTGAGGTGTTCCAGGAGGCAAGCCCGCTCTTTGAGCGCAATATTACCGAGGCGCTCGATATCCCGTCGATTGTCGCTGCGCGCACGACCGAGGGCGGCACCGCCCCTGCCGCCGTTGCCGTACAGCTGCAACGTGCCGAGGCAAAGCTCGTTGCCGATGAAGGCGTGTTTGGATCGCTGACCAAGGTCGTCGAGATGGGCCACGGTGCAAAGTAGGGGTTTGGCTGAAGCGGCTTTGCCTATTTATTGATAAATCGTTTTTGCTTTTACGGGCGTCTGCTGGTGCGGGCGCCCGTATTTTATTGCTATGGGAGAAGGGCTTGTCGAGAACTTCTGTAGGACCTTTGGGCAGGTTGTGAAGGGGGTACGTTCACGGGCGGCAATCGACCGTCCGCTCGGTTCGATGCGGTTGATGCGCGGTCGGATGGTACTCTAATCGGGCTTCAAAACAGAAGTGACACAAATGGAACGCTTTAATAAATTGTAACGTTTCAAAACACAGCTTTCTGTTTAACTGCAGCTAAAACTCTGTTACGATGCAGTCCAGGCGGGTGCCGGAATGGGACTTGGGCACGCGCGAACCTACTTGAAAGGCTACCTTATGGCTATCGAGAAGACCTTCATCATGATTAAGCCCGACGCCGTGCGTGACCGTAAGATCGGCGAGATCGTCGCTCGCATTGAGCGTAGCGGCCTTGTCATCGAGCGCATGGAGATGACCACGCTCGAGCGCGCTACCGTCGAGGAGCACTACGCCCATCTGGCCGACAAGCCCTTCTTTGGCGGTCTCTGTGACTTTATGACGAGCGGTCCGGTCGTCAAGATGGTCGTTTCCGGTCTCTCCGCTGTCTCCAAGATGCGCACCCTTATGGGTGCTACCAACCCGCTTGATGCTGCTCCCGGCACCATTCGCGGCGACTTCGCTGTCGATGTCAACGCCAACGTGATTCACGGCTCCGACTGCCTGGAGAACGCCGAGATCGAGATCAAGCGCTTCTTTGGCTAAACCAGCTTTGACTCCTTAAAGCTGTTAGCGTGTGGCTTTGGCGCCGCGGAATTCCATCCGCGGCGCCCTTTTTATTCCAGTAGATTTTTGGTAACCGCTTAGAAATCTACTAAAGAGCCCCCGTCCGGATGTTTCTTCCGGGCGGGGGCTGGCGTTAGCGTATGGCTTTGTAGGTCTTTAGGCCTCGTCGACGACCTTGAGGCCGCGCGTGTGGTCGATCTCGTTGAGGAGGTTAACGCGACGCTCGTGGCGGCCGCCCTCAAACTCGGCGTCGAGCCACTCGTCGACGATCATCTTGGCGAGCTCGGAGCCCACGACGCGGGCGCCAAAGGCGAGCACGTTGGTATTGTTGTGCATGCGCGAGAGCTTAGCGCTGAAGGGTTCGGAGCACACGACGGCGCGTACGCCCTCGACCTTGTTGGCAGCCAGGCTAATTCCGACACCGGTGCCACAGATGAGGATGCCCAGGTCGACGTCGCCGTTGGCAACGGCCTTACCCACCTTGTATCCGGCGATGGGGTAGTCAAAGCTCTCGGAGGTGTCGGTGCCAAAGTTCACGACCTCGCAGCCGCGCTCCTTCAGGTGCTCGGAGATGATGTTCTTGAGCTCGACGGCGGCATGGTCGTTGCCGATACCAATCTTCATGAGTGGTTCCTCTCTGGTCCGTGCGGCAGAATTGCTAAAGGTTTTACCGCGTTCGACTGCATGATAGCGCGACTTTTGCGTAAACGCTCGGGCGTTTTTTGGTCAAACGCTTTAGCATGCGACAAGACCGGCTTCGCATGAATGAATGCCGTCAGATTGCGCTTGAACGCCGTCCGTCGGAACCATGGTTGCGGTTTTTGATGCATTGTTATCAAATAAAAGAGCTAACTATTCTTGAGAGTCCAGCCCGTTATACAAGTAGGAGATACCTATGTCTGCCGATTCCCTTCGTGATACCGCGTTTTGCGATGTTTTGAACCGCGAGCTTGTCTGTGCGCTCGGCTGCACCGAGCCTATTGCCGTTGCCTATGCAGCGGCGCTGGCGAGCCAGACGCTCGGTTGCGAACCCGATCATATGGATGTCGCCTGCTCGGGCAACATCATCAAGAACGTTAAGAGCGTGACCGTGCCCAACTCGGGTGGTATGCACGGTATTGAAGCGGCGGCCGTGCTGGGTGCCGTGGGCGGCGACGCCAAGAGCGCGCTCGAGGTGCTCGAGAGCGTTAACGACGAGGACCGTGCTCGCGTGGCCGAGCTCCTCGCCGATGCCGGTTACTGCGATGTGTCGCTTGTCGAGGGTGTGCCCAACCTCTACATCAAGGTGACTGCCACAGCCGGGGGCCATACCGCAGTCGTCGAGATTACCGACCACCACACCAATGTCACGTGCCATACGCTCGACGGTATTCCGGTATGCGGCAAGTCGGCGGGGGAGTGTGCCGCCTGCGCCGAGCGCGTTGTGGCCGAGCGTGCGGCAGATAGCGCTGACACGCCCATGTCGATTGAGTCCATCATCGACTTTATTGAGGACGGCGACATCGATGGTGCCCGCGCTGCCGTTGAGCGTCAGATTGAGCTGAACGGCGCGATCAGCGCCGAGGGCCTGGCGCACGCTTGGGGTGCCGAGGTTGGCCGCACGCTGTTGGGTGCTCGTGCCGATGACGTCGCCTGCCGTGCCCGCGCCCGTGCGGCCGCCGGGTCCGACGCCCGCATGAACGGCTGTGCGCTGCCGGTCGCCATTGTGTGCGGCTCGGGCAACCAGGGCATTACCTGCGCACTGCCCGTTATGGAGTATGCCGAGTACCTGCGCTGCGACCACGATCGCCTGGTGCGCGCCGTGATGCTGTCCGATCTTATCGCCGTGCATATCAAGAGCTATATTGGTGCGCTCTCGGCGTTTTGCGGTGCTATTTGCGCTGCGTGCGGTGCCGGCGCCGCGATTACCTGGCTGTGTGGTGGCACGCGCGAGCAGATCGGCGCGACAGTCTCGAACACGCTCGGCAACGTTGGCGGCATCGTGTGCGATGGCGCCAAGGCAAGCTGCGCCGCCAAGATTTCCGCTGCCGTTGACGCGGCGATTCTGGGTCATGATATGGCCATGCAGGGTCGCGGCTTCCGCGCCGGCGAGGGTCTGATCCAAGATACCGTTGAACAGACGATTGCTAGCATGGGCTACGTAGGCCGCGTGGGCATGAAGGACACCGACGTCGAGATCCTCAACATCATGATCGGCAAGACTCGGGTCTGTTAGTTCATTGGTTCCGCCGTTCTGCCGAACGGCGGACCGGCCGACGCTGCAAACGCCCCTAAGCGGCAATCTGCCTTTCAATCGTCGGGCATGGCCAGAAGGCCTATGCCCTCCTCTTTCAAGGCACATTGCTCGCTTAGGGGCGTTTTCGCTGGCTTATGCTCAACCTGCGGCGCTATTTTGTTTGGAGCGAGGGGTCCTATGACAGTTCGTCGGCTACTTGGTGCTCGTAGAAGGCTTCGATTACGGCGTTAAAGTCGCGGGCGAAGTCTTCCATGGTTCCGTGCCAGGTGGCTCGGCTGGGTTTTCCCTGGCCAACATAGGCGGTTTGAATGCCGCAGGCGGGGCTGGGGAAGTCGCGCTTGGGATCGTTGCCCACCATAAGGACTTCGTGCGGCTCGAGCCCCATCACCTGAAGCTGCTCTAGATAGTAGGTGGCATCGGGCTTGCAGCGGGTGGTGTTTCCCATGTGCGTGACGAGCTCGAAGGGGGCGTCGGCCAGGTCGCCCCAGCCCATGCGGCACTCGATGGCCCCCTGCGGAAAGCTGGGGTTGGTAAAGAGCGCGCAGCGCAGCCCTGCGTCCTGTACGGCCTGGAGCGCGGCGTGCGCGCCCGGCATGGCGTGAGCGTTGATGACATCGTCGTTCTTGTATGGAAGCACTTCGCGGTCGTAGTAGGTAAACGCCTCGTAGATGAGGGGATCGGAGAGGCAGATGCCGCATCGGCGCTCAACCTCAGTGCGGTAAAACTCAAGATTGGTGCGGTTGTCCGTGCCGCTTCGGCGATTGGCGTTGAGGTCGACCAGGATGGTGCCGAGGCGCGCCATCGTGCCACCGCGGCTGCGGCGACCGATATCCGCGAGCATCGACGAGACATCCTTAAAATACCGAAGGATGAACGCGTTGAGGTTGATGCTAAGAAGCGTCTCGTCCATATCGAAAACGACTGCTTTGAGCACGCGGGCACCTTTCTCGAAAAATCGTTCCAGAATCGTATGTCTGGGATACTTTACCCCAAAGCCGTATGCCTAACTGCCTATCGTCAACTTATGGGGACGGTCGTCCACAAGATTGCGAAAAAGTCTCCATACGAGTAAAAAATCGCAGTTCACGCTTGAAATCGAAATGATTTCCCCGTAACCTATACGAACGTGATTGCATAAGCGTCACATTAGTATCTGTCGGCTCCCGAGTGTTCCTAAACGTTGTGTGCTTGTCGCACCCTTCTGTAGGTCCTAGCAATCGGGGCCCCGTAGTTCGAAAGGGGTCCACCTTTGAGTGAGATTCAGAACTCGTCCATTTTCTCTCTTGACGATGTCAACGAGGAGGAGATGAACAACCTCATCGACGGTACGATTACCGACTTTGATGAGGGCGATCTCGTTAACGGCACTGTCGTTAAGATCGAGCATGACGAGGTGCTCGTTGACATCGGATTCAAGTCCGAGGGCGTTATCCCGGTCCGCGAGCTGTCCATCCGCAAGGACGCTAACCCTGCAGACATCGTTGCACTCGGTGATCCCATCGAGGCTCTGGTTCTCCAGAAGGAGGACAAGGACGGTCGTCTGGTTCTGTCCAAGAAACGTGCCGAGTACGAGCGTGCTTGGAACCGCATCGAGGAGAAGTTCAACTCCGGCGAGAACGTCGAGGGCGAGGTTATCGAGGTTGTCAAGGGCGGCCTGATCCTCGACATCGGCCTGCGTGGCTTCCTGCCCGCTTCCCTCGTCGACCTCCGTCGCGTCAAGGACCTCACCTCTTACATGGGCACCCGTATCGAGGCCCGCGTTATCGAGATGGACCGCAACCGCAACAACGTCGTCCTCTCCCGTCGCGTCGTGCTCGAGGAGTCCCGTAAGGCCGAGCGCTCCGAGATCCTGTCCAAGCTCAAGTCTGGTATGCGTCTCCAGGGCACCGTTTCCTCCATCGTCGACTTCGGCGCCTTCGTCGACCTCGGCGGTATCGACGGCCTTATCCACATCTCCGAGCTCTCTTGGAACCACGTCAACCATCCTTCCGAGGTTGTCAAGGTCGGCCAGGAGGTCGAGGTCGAGGTTCTCGACGTCGATCTCAACCGCGAGCGCATCTCCCTGGGTCTCAAGCAGACCACCGAGGATCCGTGGCGCGCACTGGTCAAGAAGTACCCCGTCGGCGCCATCGTCGAGGGCACTGTGACCAAGCTTGTCCCGTTCGGCGCTTTCGTCGACCTGGGCGAGGGCATCGAGGGCCTGGTGCACATCTCCGAGATGGCCAACAAGCACGTCGATCAGCCTTCTCAGGTCACCCATGTGGGCGACAAGGTTCAGGTCAAGGTCATGGAGATCGACCTCGACCGTCGTCGTATCTCCCTGTCCATGAAGTCTGCTGCTGAGACTCTGGGCGTCGAGATCGAGGTTACCCCGCTGCCTTCCGAGAAGAAGGACGAGGAGACCGACGCCGAGTAAATCGGTTTGACGATCACTTGTTTTAAGGGATCCGTCCGCAATGGACGGGTCCCTTTTTGCATTTGCTGCTGATGTGCGCGATACAACCCGGGCGCAATGCTGTCCGGGCTGTCTGCAGGCTATTGGGTTGTCGGTGCATGAAAAAATGCCGACATCCCGCCTCGGGGAGGAGGCGGGAACGCACCGAGTAGACGGAGGGGGCGCGGAGCGCGGTCGTGTCTCGACTGACGACGTTGCCCATCGACGACCTTATTGTACTGCATGGCGTGGTTCTTGGTTTATCGTGTCGAACGCTTGTGTTGTGTCATTGCCTGCGGCAACGGTGTGCTACACTCTTGCACTGCTGAGTGGGCCAGACGGTCGCGCGATGTGCTGCTTGCAGCACGCGTGAGGAAAGTCCGGGCTCCAGAGGGCGGGATGCCGGCTAACGGCCGGGCGGAGTGATCCGACGGAAAGCGCCGCAGAAAAGAAGACTCCCACCTGCGCCGCAAGGCGTAAAGGGAAAAGCTGAAACGGTGGTGTAAGAGACCACCAGCGTCGTGGCAACACGGCGGCTTGGCAAGCCCCATCCGGAGCAAGCGCGAATAGGAACGCTATGGGCCGGCCCGGTCCGCGTTCGGGTAGCGTGCGTGGAGCTGCACGGTAACGTGCAGACAAGATAAATGACCGTTCACGACAGAACCCGGCTTATAGGCCCACTCAGCACTTTGTCGACGCTGCGAACCCGCCAGCGCGGCAATCTGCCTTTCAAGCCTTCGGGCATGACCATAAGGTCAATGCCCTCGGCTTTTAAGGCACCTTGCTCGCGCTGACGGGTTCTCGCTGCTGGCGACGGCATCATTGGTGTTTCCGTTCTTGTTGGCGAGGGCAACGGTACACCCTTTGCCGTATTATTGAGGCTGTTTTTGCTTTGCTTGTTATTGAGGGGCTTTGTTGGACAGCTATTTTACTTTGCAATCGAATATTGAGGCTTCGGGCGAGTTTGTGGACCGCAAGAGCCGGTTTATTGCCCAGCTGGTCCATATTGAGTCCGAGGATGAGGCGAATGCCTTTATCGAGACAGTTCGCAAGCGTCATTACGACGCTCGACACAATGTTCCCGCGTGGATTTTGGTCGATGGACGCGAACGCCAAAGCGACGATGGTGAGCCGAGCCGCACGAGCGGTATGCCGACGCTCGAGGTGTTGCGCGGCGCGGAGCTCAAAAATGTTTGCTGCGTAGTGACGCGCTATTTTGGCGGCACGCTGTTGGGGCCTGGTGGATTGGTACGCGCCTATACCGCGGCGACGCAGGCGGCGGTGGCGGCTGCTCGGGAGGCCGGGCAGATCGTCGAGATGACGAGCGTCGTACCGGTTGACGTGCATGTGGCCTATCCGCAGTATGAGCAGGTGCTTCGTTTGGCGCAGGATTCGGGTGCCAAGGTTTCGGATACCGATTACGCGGATGCCGTGACACTTCATTTGGTGTTTAAGGCGGGGGAGCAGGAGCCGTTTTGCGCCAAGATGCGCGAGCTTATGGCGGGGCGCGAGGAGATTGAGTTCGGCGCTCCCGAATTTGCCGAGTTCTAACGACGACGGCCGGCGTGCTTTTGGATGGATCCCAAGCGCGCCGGCCGTCGTTTTATGTTGCTGCCGTCTACTCGGCGAGCTGCTTTAGCACATCGCAGGCGATCTCGACGGCATCGTCGATGCAGCCGGGGCAGCTGCGGAGCGGACCCTTATCCGATCCGATGCCCTTGAGCGTGCCGCAGACGGTCGTCGTGTTCTTCTCGCCAAAACGCTTGGCGATTTCGCGCGATAGCTTGTAGGTCTGGCCCTTGGTCTTGGGGTTTTCCATGCCGTCGCTCATTACAAAGCCCATGATGGCCACGGCGCCCGAGATGGCGCCGCAGGTTTCGGTCATGCCACCCATGCCGGCGCCAAAGCCCTCTGTGAGGGTAAAGGCGACCTGGGGGTCGAGCCCGACGGCAGGTGCGAGCGTACAGGCGACGGCCTGTGCACAGTTAAAGCCACGGGCGTGGTATTCGGCAGCCTGAGCCTGACAGGCGGTGATGTCGAGCTGGGCCGTATCGATTTGCTTCATCGTTGTCTCCTTGGTCACGGTGTACCCGCTTATGGTACCCGTGCCGATGCATGTAGTCATCGAGAGCTTCATGTATGCCTCATTTTTATCTATAGAGCAAATGCCTAAGGTTGAGACAAACACCCTTGATTCATTTGTCTCATAACCCACCTTGAGGATGGGTTGAGAGGGGTGTGCGGTAGCGGTATCGTGAACCGAATAAAACAAAACCCAAGTAAGGGAGTTGGATATGAGCGAGCAGACCATCGGTACGACGTGTGTTCAGGGCGGTTATCGCCCGGGTGATGCAGAGCCGCGTCAGGTGCCTATCTACCAGTCAACCACGTGGAAGTACGACACGTCCGAGCACATGGGCAAGCTGTTCGACCTGGAGGAGTCGGGCTACTTCTACAGCCGTCTGCAGAACCCCACGTGCGATCTGGTTGCCGCAAAGATCTGCGAGATGGAGGGCGGTACCGCTGCGATGCTCACGAGCTCGGGCATGGCTGCGAACTTCCTCGCGATCTTTAACGTGGCCGGCGCTGGCGATCACGTGGTCGCGAGCTCTGCCATCTACGGCGGTACCTACAACCTGCTCGCACATACCATGGAGCGCATGGGTTTGACCTGCACGTTCGTTGCCCCCGACTGCACCGACGAGGAGCTCGAGGCAGCCTTTGAGCCCAATACCAAGCTCGTCTTTGGCGAGACGATCGCCAACCCCGCCCTTGCCGTGCTCGATATTGAGCGCTTTGCCAAGGCCGCACATGACCACGGCGTGCCGCTGATGGTCGACAATACCTTCCCGACGCCCGTGATGTGCCGTCCCTTTGAGTGGGGCGCAGACATCGTTACGCACTCCACCACCAAGTACATGGATGGCCATGCTGCCTACCTCGGCGGCGTGATCGTCGACCACGGTCAGTTTGACTGGATGGCTCATGCGGACAAGTTCCCGGGTCTCACCACGCCCGACGAGAGCTACCACGGCGTGACGTATGCCGAGAAGTTCGGTCGCGAGGGCGCCTTCATTACCAAGGCCACCGCGCAGCTCATGCGCGATCTTGGCCCCATGCAGAACCCGCAGGCGGCGTTTTTCCTGAACAGCTCGCTCGAGAGCCTGCATGTGCGCATGCCGCGTCATTGCGAGAACGGCCTGGCCGTTGCCAAGTTCCTGCAGAGCCATCCCAAGGTGCGCTTCGTGAGCTATCCGGGCCTGGAGGGCGACAAGTACTATGACCTGGCTCAGAAGTACATGCCCAACGGTACCTGCGGCGTCGTGAGCTTTGGCTTTAACGGTGGTCGCGCGGCGGCCGAGACCTTTATGAAGAGCCTCAAGCTCGCCCAGATCGCCACGCACGTGGCCGACGCCCGCACTTGCTGCCTGCATCCTGCTAACGCTACGCACCGCCAGATGAACGATGAGGAGCTCATCGCCTGTGGCATCTCCGCCGACATGGTGCGCCTGTCGTGCGGCCTCGAGGACACGGCCGACTTGATTGCCGACCTTGAGCAGGCGCTCGAGCAGTGCTAGGCTAGCGTTCGCACAAGGCGCCGATGCTGGCAGAAAGCTTCGGCGACCTTTCGTTCCGATTCCGTAGGCGGGACCCCAATCGCGACTGTTTGCAGGCGATTGGGGCCCCGTTTTTTGCGTTGGGCCACTCGAAAGGATGGATATGGAGAAAACCGCTGAGCAGCTGCGCCGCGAGCACATTGCCCTAGAGGGCGATACCCATGGCAAGAACAAATGGGCGATTCTGTTTACTGTGCTCATCATGACGTTTATGGTGTGTCTGGATTCGACCGTCGTGACCGTGGCGCTGCCCGTGATGCAAAAGGAGCTGGGCGTGGGCCTCGACCGCATTCAGCTGGTGAGTTCGGTGTATCTGCTTGCGACATGCGTGGCTATGTTGCTGTTTGGCCGTCTGGGTGACGTGCGCGGCAAGGTGAATGTGTTCCAGCTGGGCGTCATCGTCTTTTCGGTCGGTTCGCTGCTGTGCGGCCTTTCGGCCTCGCTCGAGGTTCTTATCCTGGCACGCATTGTTCAGGGCATCGGTTGCGCAGCGGCCATGGCTAACAACATGGGTATCATCACCGAGTCGTTTCCGGCGCGCGAACGAGGTCGTGCCATGGGTATTCTCGCGACCTTCGTGGCCCTCGGCATGATGTGTGGCCCCGTGCTGGGCGGCATGCTGGTGGCAAGCTTTCCCTGGGAGAGTATCTTCCTCATCAACCTGCCTATTGGCGTCATCTCGTTTATCGTGGGGCTCTACACGCTGCCGCATGTTAAGCCGGAGGCCGGCGAGCGCCCCATGTCCCTTGCCGAGGCCGCTCGTCGCTGCTTTGCAAATTCGGCCTTCACTATCAACCTTGCCTGCATGCTCATCGTGTTCGTTGGCATTGGCGCATCCGAGTTTATTCTGCCGTTCTATTTTCAGGACGCCCACGGCTTTGGTTCTGACATTTCCGGACTGCTCTTTTTGGCACTGCCGATGGTGAATGCCTTTATCGGACCGCTTTCGGGTACGGTTTCGGACCGTGTTGGCTGCGAGGGCCCCACGGCAGTCGGCCTGGGCGTGTACGTATGCGGTCTTTTTGCGGTAAGCACGCTCGACGAGCGCTCTTCCATCCCTGTGATCGTGTGCTGTGTCGCGTTTATGTCGTGCGGTACGTCGATTTTCCAGAGCCCCAATAACTCGCTGTATATGGGCTCGGCTCCGCGCGAAGCACTCGGCTTTGCGGGCAGTTTGGGCAGTTTGGCGCGCTATGCTGGCATGGCACTCGGCATTACGGTGGCGTCGAATATCCTGTATGGGCAGATGAGCGTGGCGATGAGCGAGGCCGTGACCAGTTTTGTTGCAGGCCGTCCGGATGTGTTCTTGTTTGGTTTTCGTTCGGTGTTCTATGTGTTGATGGCTGTGGCCGCTGTGGGCTTTGCGCTCGCCATGGTGCGTTTGGTGAGGATGCGCGCCCGCCATTAGCGTGTTGGGAGGCTGTCTGCCACGATTCGCACCGTCCCAAAAAGACTGGTTTGTGGTGCGATGCGGCTTGTGGGGCGGGCGGGGGTCGGTCCGTGGTAGACTATCGAACAACGTTTATTAATCGCGCGGTATCGTTGCCGCGAGAAGGGGTTGCGCCATGCAGGAGCTTGAGGATCGTATTCGCCATGACGGCATCGTAAAGGCCGGTAACGTCCTTAAGGTTGATGCCTTCCTCAACCACCAGTGCGACGTTGAGCTGTTTGACCACATGGGTGCCGAGTGGGCCCGTCTGTTCGGGGGCGTCGAGATCAACAAGATCCTGACGATTGAGGCTTCGGGCATTGGCATGGCTTGCATCGCGGCTCAGCATTTTGGCGGTGTGCCGGTGGTCTTTGCCAAGAAGGCGCAGTCCATCAACCTCGATGGCGAGCAATATGCCACGACCATCTACTCCTTTACCAAGCAGAAGGAGTACCCGGTCATCGTTGGCAAGCGTTTCCTGTCCGAGGGCGACAAGGTCCTGATCATCGACGACTTCTTGGCCAACGGCTGCGCGCTCGAGGGTCTTATCAAGATCTGCGAGGCTGCGGGTGCCGAGGTGTCCGGTATTGGCATTGCAGTGGAGAAGGGCTTCCAGGGCGGCGGCGATAAGCTCCGCGAGCGCGGCTTCCGCGTCGAGAGCTTGGCCCGTATCGCCGATATGGACTGCGAGACCGGCGAGATTACCTTCGCCTAAGCGCGCAACACAAGCGATTGGTATGCGATGTGACAAAGGGACCGTCCCTTTGTCACATTTTTTGTATGAGGGGAGGTGTTGATATGGATGAGAACAAGATGGGATGGCGCGAGTATGCGCGCTATGCCGAGATGTCGGCCGAGGAGTTGGCGCGCGATTGCGAGGTGCAGGTGTTTCGCGCGACAGGTCCGGGCGGACAAGGCGTCAACACGACGGACTCGGCGGTGCGCATGAAACATATCCCTTCGGGAATTACCGTGACGGCGCGCGAGAGCCGCAGTCAGTTCCAAAACCGTAGTAGCTGCCTGCGTAAGCTGCGTGCTGAGCTTGAGCGTCGCGGGCGTCCACCGCGCCGACGCGTAAAGACCAAGGTGCCTCAGCGCTCTCGCCAGCGCAGGCTCAATGACAAGCACTTCAACGCCATTAAAAAGGCCAACCGTCGCAAGCCGGGCAGCGACGAATAGCCTCCTCATAAGTTGCGGTGAAATAGGGACTGTTTTGCGGCTTTAGCTGCATAAACAGTCCCTATTTCACCGCAACTTAGGTGGGGTTAGCGGATGGGGTGCCAGACGTGGAGGGCGCCGCCGAGGACGTCGACCTCGATGCGCGAGGCGACGATGGGCTCGCCGTCGGCTTGGATGGGGTAGTTGGGCTCCTCAAAGGTGAGCTCGGCATGGCGGCAGCGGCGCATGCGAACCGGTGGCAACTTGGTATGGTGGCCGTCTTTGGCCGAGAGAAACATAGGCAGGGCAATCGCGCGAGGGACGGGGCCGCATGCGTAGCAGACGTCGAGCATGCCGTCGCAGGGGTCGGCATCGGGGCAGATGCGATAGCCCGAGCCATACGTGGGGCCCAGCTGAATCGCCATGATGATCGCCCTCACGCGCTCGGCGGGCGCGCCGTCAAAGCTGGCTGTCATGGGGTAGTTGCGATAGCGCAGGCCAAACTGCTCAAGTCCCGAGAGGGTGTAGAGCGGAGCGCCCGTCAAGCCGGTCTTTTTGCGCAGTTCGGTGGTGCCAAGGCCGATGGCGGCATCAATACCGACGGAGAGCGTCTGGTCGTAATACTCGACGATCGCCTCGCCGCTGCCGCTTGTGGGGTTCCATGAGCGAATCCGCCCGATGTCCTGACGTTGCAGCTCACAGGTGAGCAGCGCGCCAAAATCCTTGCCGGAGAAATCTTCGATGCCGAGCGTCTGGGCAAAATCGTTGCCGGAGCCCACGGGCAGGACGGCAAGAGCGGGGCGGGCGTTCTCCTTTTGCGTCATAAGCCCGTTGACGACCTCGTGGATCACGCCGTCGCCGCCGAGTGCGATAACGGTACGATAGCCCTGAGCCTGTGCGGCAAGCTCCTTGGCGTGTCCCATGTGCTCGGTTAGCACCAGATCAAACTGGGATGCGCGCGCGGTCATGTCCAAAAAGCGCTGCAGGCGCTCAGCGACCTCGCGCGCCGCACCCGACTGGGCGGCAGGGTTGGCGATTATGAGCGTGCGACCAAAATCAGTTGCGTGCATGGGGCGACTCCTGGCGTATGACGTGACGGTGCGGTCGCGCTCAGGTCGAATTGCCCCCGATTGTGGCTGCACGGCGAATACTAACGTCTACTCTATCAGGTCGTTGTGGCGCTCGATAGCATCCGCTACCGTACCGCCCTCATCCACAATAAGCGAACGGCGTTTAGGCGAGACAATGCGCTGCGCGGGATATACGCCGCGGTGGCCGCCGACAAGATAGCTGATAAACGCCACGATCACGAAGAAGCCGGCTGCCGTGCCGTGGAACAGGTCGATGGCCATCATACAGGTGGTGATGGGCACGTTAAGGCCGGCGCAGAAAACACCGAGCATGCCCAGCGCCGCCAGAAAGCTGGGATCGATACCGACGAGGCAACCGATCCAGCCGCCGAGCGCCGCACCGATGCCAAACAGGGGCGTGACCTCGCCGCCTTGGAAGCCCGCACCCAGGGTAAGCGCCGTCACCACGAGCTTGATGGCTGCATCCGCCAGGGTCGTGTTACCGGCGAACCCGGCGCCCGAGAGCCAGGTGGCAAGGCCGGCATACTTCCAGGCGTCGAGCATCGCGTATGCCGCGAGCACCACGAGCGCGCCCACGAGTGCGCGAGCAAGGTAGTTGGTGATAAAGCGACCGTACAGGCTTTTGACGGTTCGAACCGACCAGGCAAAGAGGCGTGCCGTCAGACCGAAGATAATGGCGCTGATAACAACGATGGCAACCGTCCGTGGTGTCATGTTGGGAACGCTGGCGATGACATTCGCTTCGTACTCGGTACCCAGGGCGAGTGATGTAAAGTAGCCGGTAAACGAGGCGACCAGACAGTAGATGCCCGCGGTGTAGTCGATCTTGCCGATAAAACACATCTCCATGCCAAAGAACGCGCCGGCAAGGGGCGAACCGAATACGGCGCCAAAGGCCGACGAGATGCCGGCGAGCATGAGGTCGTGGTGGTCATGCTTTTTGAGGTGGGCGAGGCTCGAGATGTTGCTGGCGATGGTGCCGCCAATCTGTACCGCGGCTCCCTCGCGACCGGCCGATCCGCCCGTTAGGTGCGTGAGCGTGGAGCAGACGAAGGTGAGGACGGCCATGCGCATATGGATGAGACGTGTGCCCAGAGCGGAGTCGATGACCAGGTTGTTGCCTCGTTTGGCGGCAAGGCCGTGGTTTTTGTACACCCATGCGGTGGCCATGCCCACAACGGGAAGCAGCGCGTAAATCCATGCATGGTGCTCGCGATAGTCGGTCGCGATATTCAGCGAGGCCAAAAACGCCCAAGCGGCAACGCCCATGGCGAGCGAGACGATGACGACGAGTGCGAGCAACTTGGCGCTTGCGAGTAGGTTGCGGACATTGCGGCGCGTGTCGGCAGCTAAGAGATGCTCGGAGCGGGTGATCTGATGCCTGCCAGCCATGATGACGTCGTTCAGGGAGAAAAAACCGCCGTCGTCGAGCGGCTGGGAATGATCCTGCGCCTCGTTTGCGCTTTCGGGTTTGTCGTTATGAGCCATATGTTCCTCTTTTAGGTTGTAACGCAAGCATTATAAAACGCGGTAAACGCGACGAGCCGGTGGGTTGGTTTCCATTCTGTTTCGCGGCCTGCAACCGACAGGTGTATTTGCGGGTACAGGCCGAGTCGCGGTCGTGCGTCGGGGGATTATACTGAGACAAGCATAAAGAATCGGCGCTCCTGTTGTGCGCCGTGGCATTAAGAGGTGCATATGGCAGAGAAACTCATTCCGCTGGAGGACGCGCAGTCGATTGTTCTGTCGCACGTTGCTCCGACCGATCTCGTCGAGATTCCCGTGTGGCAGGCCGCCGGTCTTCCCTTGGTCGAGGACGCGGTGGCCGATATCGACATCTCGCCGTTTGCCAACAGCGCTATGGACGGATATGCCGTGCGTTCGGCGGACTTGGCGCAGGCGTCTGGCGAGGCGCCGGTGACGCTCGACGTTATCGGACACGAGGCCGCGGGCCATGTGTTTGAGGGCGCTCTTGGCCCGGGCGAGACGGTCCGCATCATGACGGGCGCGCCGGTGCCCGAGGGTGCGGATGCCGTGGTGAAATACGAGATCGTCGAGGTGCTTGACGGCGATGGCAACGAGGGCTCACATGTGAGCTTCTCGACGCCTGCCAAGGTGGGGGAGAACGTTCGCTCTGCCGCCGAGGAGGCCCATGCCGGCGACGTCGTGATGCGTGCTGGCGAGGTTGTGGCTCCGGCCGGCGCCGGCCTGCTGGCGAGCGCAGGGTATGCGAGCGTGAAGGTGCATGCCGCCCCGCGCGTGGGCATTATCTCGCTGGGGACGGAACTGGTCGCGCCGAGTGAGCTGCCGGCGCGCGGGCAGATTCGCGACTCCAACTCCTCGGCGTTGATGGCCGAGGCACTCGATGCCGGCGCCGAGCCCGTGTTCTACGGCATTGCGCCCGATGATGAGCAGGTGATTGCCGAGCTGGTACATCGTGCCGTGCAGGAGTGCGATTTTGTCATTACGAGCGGTGGCGCCTCGGCGGGCGATTACGACTACGTGACGGCGCTCGTTCGGCGCGAGGGCGAGGTGCTATTTGACCGCATCTCGATGCGTCCCGGCAAGGCCATCACGTTTGGCTTGCTCGGGGGTAAGCCGTATTTGGGGCTTTCGGGCAATCCCGCGGCGGCGTATGTGGGCTTTGAGATGCTCGCCCGCCCCGCGATCCGCAAGATGCGCGGCTTTGCCGAGGGTGCGCGTCCCGTGCAGCAGGCGATATTGACGCACGGCGTGAAGAAGCGCCAGGACCGACGCTTCTTCGATCGCGCCACGGTTTTGCACGACCCCGAGACCGACGAGCTGTTGGTGACCGAGGCCAAGACGCAGAATTCGGCGCTGCTCGGCACGATGCAGCGGGCCAACTGTCTGCTACGTATTGACGAAGGGCCGTGCGAGCTCAAGGCGGGAGATGTCGTGGACGTTGTGCGCGTCGACCTGCCTGAGGGAACGGTGCTATAGGAGGAACGCTATGGAGTTGAAGATTTCGATCGTGACGTGCTCGGATACGCGCGACCTTGCCCAGGACGAGGCGGGTGCCGCGCTCGAGGAACTTATCGTGGCGCAGGGATGGACGGTCGCCTCGCATGTGGTCGTGCGCGACGACGTTAGCGAAATCGGTGATGCCATTGTGGAGGCCGCCGATGAGTGCCACGCCAATGTCGTGCTCACCTGCGGCGGCACGGGGCTTTCGATGCGCGATGTAACGCCCGAGGCGACGCGTGCCGTCTGCGACCGCGAAGTGCCGGGTATTGCAGAGGCAATCCGTGCGTACTCCATGACCAAGACGCGCCGCGCTATGCTCTCGCGCGCCGTGTGCATGCAGCGTGGGTATACGCTTGTCATCAACTTTCCGGGATCTACGAAAGCGGCCCGCGAAAGCTGGGAGGCTGTGAGCGACCAGCTGGAGCATGCGGCCCAAATGACGGCGGGCGGCGGGCACGCCAAATAAGCGCGCTACCTGCGGCGGAGCGACTTTGCGAGTCGCTCCGCCTTTTTATGCGGCGACAGCGCGGAACGTCATGAGACTATCGGCGAAAGAGAATTATCAGACGAGAAATCTTTATCACTGATATTATTCGCGCGGAAGTATAATCTAGTTACAGAATAAAGCTCGCGGCGGGCGCCCGGGCGTAGCCTTCGAAAGGGTTGAACATGTTCGATATGGTTTCTCGCCGCGGATTCGTCTCGCTTTCTGCTGTCGCCGCTGCCGGCCTTGGTCTTGCCGGCTGCTCCGGCAACAAGGGGCCTGAGTCGACCGGCTCCGATGCCGGTTCCGCCAAGATTTCGTCCAAGAAGGCTGTCGAGCTGCAGGTCTTCGCTGCCAACTCGCTCGAGAAGGCCCTGCCCGAGGTTCAGGAGCTTTACACCGAGCAGACCGGCACCACGTTTGCCGACACGCAGTTTAAGGGCTCCGGCGACCTCGTCGAGCAAATGCGTACCGGCGCCACGGTCGATGTGCTCATCACCGCTTCCAAGGGCACCATGGACGACGTCGAAGCCGCCGAGCTCGTCGATACAGGCACGCGAGAGGACATGTTTGTCAACGACCTCGTGATCATTCGCGCCGAGGGCTCCGACACCAAGGTCGAGGCCATCGCCGACGTCGCGAATCTGGACGGCAAAATTGCCATTGGCGACGCCAAGACCGTCCCCGCCGGCAAGTACGCCAACCAAGCGCTGGCTTCCGTGGGCCTCTACACCGGCACCGAGGGCGACGACGGCGAGTATGCTCCCGAGATCGCCGACAAGGTCGCACTGGCAGACAAAGTTGGTACCGCTGCCGCCTATGTGTCCACAGGCGACTGCGTGGCCGGTTTTGTCTACAGCTCTGATATCTTCCGCTACGACGGCATCGAGGAGGCCTTCGTGTGCCCCGAGGATTCGCACAAGCCCATCGTGTACCCGGGTGCCGTTGCCGAGAGCTCCGAGCATGCCGACGAGGCCAAGGCGTTCATCGACTTCTGCCTGACCAACAAGAAAGCCCAGAAGATTTGGGCCAAGTACGGCTTTGAGCTTTCCGAGTAGTGCGTCTTGGCGCGATAATTCCATCGTTTTGTGTTTAACTCCGTCCTTGTATTCTCTTGGAGCTTTTCGTGCTTAATAGATTCCGCATGCTTGCCGCCTGTGCTTTGACCTTCGCGCTTTGCTGGGTGCCGGGATTTGCGTTTGCTGGGGACGCTGGGGACGGGGCCCAGGATGCTGCGACCGCTCATGGGCTTTCCTATGGGATCGAGGGTTTTGAGCGGTTGGCCAAGGGGACCGCTCGTGCCATGGAGGGCCAGCCTGAGGGCTACCGGTTTCCCGTTGACGAGGACGTTGACCTTGTAGTGGCGCCTGCTGCCGATCGCGTTGTGGCGTGGATATCGCCCAAAGCGGTCGAGAAGTATGGATTGGATCCGCAGGATAACGAGTGCGTATCGGGTCTCAAGGCCCTCGTCTGTGAGCTCGACAGCGCAAACTGCATGGGAGGTGCGCAGCTGGGGGACGTGGATCTTCCTTGGTATGTCACGGAGGAAACAACGTTTGATGCCGGCGGGTATACCTATGGCTTTGACGAGCGCGGCGCGGATGGGGACCGCTATGTGGTGATTGCATCAGCCTCGGGTGATGCCAAGGGCGGCGCGCGTTGGCTTGATAGTGCTCAAATGGTTGAAGCATCGTCTGTCGTGTTGCGGGATGAGCAGGGGCCCTTGACCTCTCTGGCCTCCTTTTTGGGCGACATCGACTATCGCCCGTTTTGGGTGTCCATTAAAACGAGCGGCCTTGCCCTGCTGATCTCCTTTGCGCTGGGCCTGTTCGCCGCGTGGAAGACTATGGGTACCTCGAGCCGCATCAAGGGCCTGCTCGATTCGGTCTTTACGATTCCTATGGTGCTGCCGCCCACGGTCTGCGGCTTTCTGCTTCTCATGCTGTTTGGCCGCTCGACCGGGGTGGGCCAGTGGCTCATCGCGCACGGCATCTCGATCGTCTTTACGTGGCCTGCGGCGGTCATTTCGGCCGTCGTTGTGTCGTTTCCGCTGGTCTACCGCACGGCGCTCGGAGCCTTCGAGAGCCTCGACACGCAGATGCTCGACGCCGCGCGAACCCTGGGATGGTCCGAGCGTCGCATCTTTACCAAGCTTATGATGCCGCTCGGCTGGCCCTCGATTGCCGCCGGCACGGTGCTCGCCTTTGCCCGCGCGATGGGCGAGTTCGGTTGCACCCTGTTCTTTGCGGGCAACTACGCTGGCATTACCCAGACCATCCCCATCGCCATCTACTTTGAGTGGATGGGCGGCAACACGTCGGTGGCGCTCTTTTGGGTCATCGTCGTAATCGTGTTCAGCTTCCTGGTCATTCTGTTCATCAATATGTACACGGCGCATTCGCAAAAGTACCGCGAGCGCGGCCTGTCCCGCGCGGAGCGCAAGCGGGCCAAGCAGCTGGGCGGTCAGGCCGATTCGCTCGACCCGGCGGGCGGCGATGCACTGCGTATCGATCGCGAGGCGCTGGCCGAGCTTATGCGCGATGACACGGTCGCAAAGGGAGGTCGATAAGCCATGTCGCTTGTTCTGGATATCAAAAAGCGCTATCCGGGGTTCACTCTCGACATGCAGCTTGAGGCCGGCGAGGAGCGCGTGGCGCTGCTGGGCGCCTCGGGTTGTGGCAAGAGCTGCACCTTGCGTTGCATTGCCGGCGTGGAGACGCCCGACGAGGGCGAGATCGTCGTCAACGGCGTGACCTTCTTTGACTCGGCGGCGGGTATCAACCTGTCGCCCCAGGAGCGCAAGTGCGCCCTGCTGTTCCAAAACTATCAGTTGTTTCCCAACATGACGGTGGCCGATAACGTATGTGCCGGTGTAAAGGACGTGGGCGACGCCGCTGCGCGCAAAAAGCTCGCCGAGCGCTATCTGGGCATTTTCGGTCTGGCCGATTTTGTCGACCGCTATCCCGCGCGACTTTCGGGCGGTCAGCAACAACGTGTGGCGCTTGCCCGCATGGTGGCGGCGCATCCGGGCATTTTTATGTTCGACGAGCCCATGAGCGCACTCGATTCCTATCTTAAGAGCGCCCTCGAGCAGAACATGCTCGACCTGTTTGACGTGTGCAACCGCACCGTGCTCTACGTGAGCCACGACATCGACGAAGCGTGCCGCCTGTGCCAGTGCATCTGCGTTATGCATAACGGGCATGTGGAGGAGATCGGCTCCGTCGGGGACGTGGTCCGCCGTCCGCAGACGCTGGCGGCGCTGCGCCTGACGGGCTGCAAGAACACAAGCCGGGCGCGCAAGATCGGCGACGAAGAAGTTGAGGCCCTCGATTGGGGCATGACCTTTAATGTAGGTCATGAGGTGCCCGACGACGTGGCGCACCTGGGCATTCGTGCGAGCTACTTTCATATTGACAATCGTGCCGAGCGGGGTCGCAACAGCTATGATTTGCACGTGGCCCGAGTGAGCGATTCACGTTTTGAGCGCCTGGTGCTGTTGGATGCGCCGCGGGCCGATGCGCCCACGCGTCTGCAGTGGAAGGTCAACAAAGTGGGCGTGCCTGTCGACGAGCTACCGCAAGCAGGCGAGACGCTGCGCATGCATTTTGATGCCAGCAGGATCCATTTGGTTTGTCGGTAGGGTAGAGGGCGGGCTGTCGAGGGTTCTCGGCAGCCCGCCGTTTCGTTTCCTACCGTTCGCCGAATGTAGAATGGCAATTAATTATCAAGCAAGATAATAATTTATTAACGGCGGCACACGACGCTGTCATACGAATGTCAACGGTGTTCGCATGGTCGATGACCGTTGATATAGTTGACCTCAACTTGTAAAGGAGGGTGCGCACATGCCGCAGACGACATACATTCGCCGCGTTGCCGCGCGTGCCCTATATATGGCTCGGAGCCGCATATGAGCAGGTATGTTCACGGCTCCGGGAGAGACGACGCACAACTAAATAATCGACCGCAAAGCAGGTTCCCTAAAATTCCGGGTTTGAGCACGGCCGGGCAATCGCCGTCCGTCGTGCATCGATACCGCTGTTATCCGTTTTTGGTTCGAGAGGGGAACCGTCATGGCTGAAGAATTTGATTTCCATCCGATGTGGGAGAGCCTCGGCATGAATCTTGCCGACCACGACATGCTGCTGGGCGCCGTGGGCCAGATGTACGGCGATATGTTCCTGACGCAGAATAATCGCCCCAAGTCCACGTCCTACCTGGACTTTGTGGCCACCAACATCCACAGCGGCCGTATTAAGGAGATGCTCGACAAGAAGGAGGCCGGCGAGGCCACCAAGATCGTCGGCTCGTTCTGCGTGTACGTGCCCGAGGAGATTGTGCTCGCCTGCGACGGTATTCCCGTGGGCCTGTGCTCGGGTGCCGATTGGGCAACCGATAAGGTCGAGGAGCATCTGCCGCGCAACACCTGCCCGCTTATCAAGAGCTTTGCCGGCTTTAAGCTGGGCGAGGTCTGCCCCTACATTGAGTCGAGTGACTTGGTGGTAGGCGAGAACACCTGCGATGGCAAGAAGAAAGCCTACGAGTTCTTTGCCACGCAAAAGAACATGTACGTCATGGATATTCCCAACGTACACGACGAGTCGACGCTCGTGACCTGGAAGGCCGAGGTCAAGAAGCTCGCCGCCAAGATCGAGGACGAGTGCGGCGTCAAGATTACGCCTGAGCGTCTGAAGGCCGCCATCCACGCCGTCAATGAGAAGCGCCGCGCCCTGCAGCGCCTCGCTGCGACCCGCGCTGCCGACCCTGCGCCCATCAGCGGTCTCGATAGCCTGCTGACCGTTCAGGCCGCCTTTATGGACGACACGCCGCGTCTGACCGGAGCCATCAACGAGATGGCCGCCGAGTGCGAGCAGCGCGTTGAGGCTGGCGAGGGTGTGGCGCCCAAGGGCACCAAGCGCATCCTGTACACCGGTACGCCCATGGCCGTGCCCAACTGGAAGCTGTTCAACCTCATCGAGAAAGCCGGCGGCGTTGTGGTGGGCGAGGAGTCCTGCACGGGTTCGCGCTATTACAAGGACTTGGTCGACGAGTCCGGCGAGACGGTCGACGAGATGCTCGACGCCATCGCCGAGCGCTACTTTAAGATCAACTGCGCCGTCTTTACGCCCAACGACCAGCGTATGAAGGACATCGTTCAGATGGCACGCGACCTTCATGCCGACGGCATCGTCGACGTGGCCCTGCAGTTCTGCACGCTCTACGAGATGGAGTCGTTTGCCGTGGAGAAGGCCGCCGAGGAGGCCGGCATTCCGTTTATGCACATCACGACCGACTACGCCGGCGAGGACGCAGGCCAACTGCAAACCAGGATCGAGGCCTTCTTGGAAACCATTTAGGGCTATCCGTTCCAGCGGCTTCCCCAGGCACCCGATCTTGCCGTTCAAACCGTCGCTTGCGTACCAAAGTACGCGGCGCTTCTCTTTTACGGCAACCTCGGACACCTGGGAAAGCCGTTTCCTTGGTCGGTTAAAAGGTTTGTTAAGGAGTTATATGTCGGAAAATATTGAGCAGCCGTTGCCGTCCACGTTTGAGGAGTTCAACGAGCAGCGCAAGGCGTCGTTTATTCGCGTCAAGGATTACAAGCAGGCCGGTAATCGTCTGATCGGTTTTCTGTGCAGCTACACGCCGCTCGAGATTATCGATGCCGCGGGCGCCTCGAGCGTGGCTCTGTGCGGTACGTCCGACGAGGTGATTCCCGAGGCCGAGAAGGTGCTGCCGGCAAACCTCTGCCCGCTCATCAAGTCGACGTATGGTTTTGCCTATTCGCAAAAGTGCCCGTTTACGTACTTTAGCGACATGATCATCGGCGAGACCACCTGCGACGGCAAGAAGAAGATGTACGAGCTACTCAACGAGCTCAAGCGCACGCACATTCTGCATCTTCCGCAGGGTCGCGATCGCGCCTACGAGCGTGAGGGTTGGTACGAGGAGTGCCGCCTGCTCAAGGAGGAGCTCGAGAACTTCTACGGCATCACGATTACCGACGATGACCTACGTGCTGCCGTCCGACGCCGCAACCGTCTGCGTGCGGCGCAACTCGAGATGTTTGCCCTCCAGGCCAACCAGCCTGCGGCCATGAGCGGCGTAGACCTCATGAGCACCATGTTTGCCGGTACGTTCAGCTTTGATATCGAGGCTTATACGCAGCAGCTGGAGCAAAAGGTTGCCAAGCTGCGTGAGGCCTACAACGCGGGTGAGCGCCCGGTCGCGGCAGATGCCAAGCGCATTCTGATTACCGGTTGCCCGGTGGGCGGCGTGATCAACAAGATTGGTCGCACCATCGAGTCCAACGGCGGTGTGGTCGTGTGCATGGACGACTGCTCGGGCGAGCGCACGGCGGCCATGATGATCGACCCGGAGGCTCCCGATATCCTGCGCGCCATCGCCGACCGCTACCTGGACATCAACTGCTCGGTCATGACGCCCAACGACGGTCGTATGGAAAATACACTGGCCATGTGCGAGAAGTATCACGTCGATGGCGTGGTAGAGAGCGTGCTACAGGCGTGCCATACCTTTAACGTGGAGAGTGCACGCATGCAGGAGGCTGTCGAGGGTGCGGGTATTCCGTACATGAAGATCGAGACCGATTACAGCAACGGCGATATGGGCCAGATCGAGACCCGCATCGCTGCCTTTATCGAGACCCTCTAGCTTCCTCAGGCACCGGATCTTGCCTCTCAAACCGTCGCTTGCGTACCAAAGTACGCCGCGCTCCTCTTTCGGGGCAACCTCCGGCACCTGAGAAACCTAGAGCTAAGGCGCCTGAACGCGCCGCTGTCTTTGATGTTTGGATTAGGAGAGAGCCATGATAGGGATCGGGATCGATATCGGGTCTACGGCGGCTAAGGCTGCCGTGGTCGATGGGGAGGGTTCGGTGGCGTGGACGTGCGTGCAGCCCACCGGGTTCTCCTCGGTCGATGCTTCCGAGCGGCTGCGCGAGGCACTGGCAGCGGCCGGCTATGACGTGTGCGCCGACGATGCTCGCGTGGTCGCGACTGGCTACGGCCGTGTTGCCGTGCCCTATGCGCACAAGGTCGTAACCGAGATCACCTGCCACGGCACCGGTGCCGTGCGCCTGTTTGGTGACCATGGTACCGTGATCGACGTGGGCGGCCAGGACACCAAAGTCATTCAGATCAAGGGCGGTCGCGTGGCCAAGTTTGCCATGAACGACAAGTGCGCCGCCGGCACGGGGCGCTTCTTGGAGATCATGGCCGACCGCCTAGGCATTTCCCAGCAGCAGATGGCAGACCTCGCCCGCACCGGCGAGCCTACCAAGATTTCCAGCATGTGCACGGTGTTTGCCGAAAGCGAGGTCATCAGCTTGATCGGTCGCGGTGAGCCGCGCGAGAACATTGCGCGTGGCGTGATCGACAGCGTGGTCTCGCGCGTGGCGACCATGGCCGGGCAGGCGGCGGGCGCTCCGTACTATCTGACCGGCGGTCTGTGCGAGAACGCCTTCGTGGTGGAGCGGTTGGGCGAGCTACTGGGGTCGCCGGTGATCACCTCGCCTCAGGCCCGCTTTGCAGGTGCCATCGGCGCGGCGATTCGCGCACAGGCGCTCAATTAATGCATCCGCCGCAGGCTCGCATTCATGCGTATACTGGGAGAAAATGATTGACCGAAGAGAGGAGGTATCGATGGCTGACGATCAGATTAAGCTCACGTCTATGACTGCCGCGAGCGGTTGAGCCGCTAAGTTGGCTCCCGGAGCCCTCGCCCAGGTCCTGGGCGACTTACCCAATGTGCATAACGACAACTTGCTCGTGGGGTTCGATACCTCCGACGATGCGAGCGTCTTCCGCGTAGGGGAGAACCTGGGGCTCGTGCAGTCCATCGACTTCTTCCCGCCGATGGTCGACGACCCGTTTCTGTTTGGCCAGATTGCCGCGGCCAACTCGCTGTCGGATATCTACGCCATGGGCGGGCGGCCGAGCCATGCCATGAACCTGCTGTGCATTCCCAGTTGCCTGGGCGTCGAGGTCGCAGGTCAGATTCTGGCGGGCGGCGCCGACAAGTGCGTCGAGGCGGGTTGCTCCATCGCGGGCGGCCACACCATCAACGACGACGAGCCCAAGTACGGTCTGTCCGTGAGCGGCTTTGTCGCGCTCGACCGCATGCTCGCCAACAGCGGCGCGCGCGTGGGCGATGCGTTGCTGCTGACCAAGGCGGTCGGCTCGGGCATCATTACCACGGCCATTAAGGGCGAGCTTATCGAGCAGGACGAGGCCGCAGCCATGTTTGACTCGATGTGCACCCTCAACGAGGCGCCGATTCGTCTGGCCGAGGGGCTCGAACTTCACGGTTGCACCGACATTACGGGCTTTGGCCTGATCGGGCATGCGTGCGAGATGGCCGAGGGCTCGGGCGTGCAGATTGAGCTTGCGTCGGGGGCGGTGCCGCTCTTTGACCAGGTGCTCGACATGGCGCGTCTGGGCATTATCCCCGCGGGCTCCTACCGCAACCAGGACTTCTTTGGCCCGCGCGTGACGGCCGACGAGGACCTTGAGCCGGGCATGTTGGATGCGCTGTACGATCCACAGACTTCAGGCGGTTTGCTTATTGCGGCGCCCGCGGCGGATGTGGATGAGCTTGCGCGCCGTTTACATGCCGAGGGGCGCGTTGCCGCCACAATCGGCCGCGTGTGCGAGCCGGTGCCGGGCGGTCCTGCTGTTCGCGTTGTGCATTAAAGAAAAACGTTTATGCGGCCGTCCGTTGTTCTGGACGGCCCCTTTTGAAAGGAATTTGCTATGTCTACCAAAATTGAAGTCAATGCCATGGGCGATGCCTGCCCGCTGCCCGTCGTCAAGACGCTCAAAGCCCTGAAGCAGCTCGATGGCGAGGGTGCCGTGGTGACCTCGGTCGACAACGAGACCGCTGTCAAGAACATCTCCAAGATGGCACAGGAGAAGGGCTGCACGGCCTCGGTCGAGAAGGTTTCTGACGCCGAGTGGCACGTGACCGTGGCGACTTCTGGCGCCGTTGCCGTGGCCAATCCCGAGCAGGATGGCGCTGCCTTCTGCGACGCCAACGCCGGCAAGGGCAAGCTCATCATTTCCGTCTACACCGACTGCATGGGCCGTGGCGACGACGAGCTGGGCCACAAGCTCATGAAGGCCTTCATCTTTGCCGTGACGCAGCAGGAGGAGCTGCCCGCGACTATGCTGTTCTACAACGGTGGTGCCAAGCTCACCGTAGAGGGCTCTCCGGTGCTCGACGACCTGAAGGGCCTGGCCGAGCAGGGTGTCGAGATTCTCACCTGCGGTACCTGCCTCGACCACTATGGCATTAAAGACCAGCTCGCGGTGGGCGAGGTCACCAACATGTACGTGATCGTGGAGAAGATGGAGCAGGCCGTGCGCGTTGTGCGCCCGTAGCGTATTGGTTGGAGTTGCCATGAGGGAGAAGCGCCCGGCGCTTGTCATCACGTTTCCCACCACGGCGGCCGCCATGGGCTGCGAGTCCCTGTGCATCGAGCGCGGCCTTCCCGGGCGAACGATTCCCGTACCCGGGGAGGTCGCTGCCGGCTGCGGTCTGGCGTGGAAGGCGTTGCCTGCCGATGAGGAACTGCTGCGCGGCGAGCTTGCCGCAGCGGGCATTCCCACCGAGGGCTATACCGTGATTGATATGTGGGAGGTCGTGCGATGATCTACCTGGATAACGCGGCGACGACCATGCACAAGCCGCAGGCGGTCATCGATGCCGTGACGCAGGCGATGTGCTCGCTCGGCAATGCCGGGCGCGGTGCCACGTCGGGTGCGCTCGATGCGGCGCGTACCATCCACGGCTGCCGCGCCAAGCTTGCGCGCCTTTTGGGTTGCCCGAGGGCGGACCATGTGTGCTTTACGCCCAACTCCACCGCGGCGCTCAACACCGTCATCAATGGTGTGGTGCGCCCCGGCGACCGCGTGGTCACGACGGTGCTCGAGCACAACTCCGTGCTGCGTCCGCTCAACCGCCTGGCGGTAGAGCAGGACGTGACCGTTGAGCATGCGGGCTGCGACGCGAACGGCGTGCTCGACTATGACGAGCTCGAGCGGTTGATCACGCCGGGCACACGTGTCGTGGTGGTGACGCACGCCTCCAATGTGACCGGCAACTCGGTCGACATTGCACGCGTAGCCGCCATGGCCCATGCGGCCGGTGCGCTCGTGATCGTCGATGCCTCGCAGTCTGCCGGCACGGCGCATATCGATATGCAAGCCATGGGGCTCGACGTGGTGTGCTTTACCGGCCACAAGGGGCTCATGGGTCCGCAGGGGACCGGCGGGCTGGCCGTGGCAGAGGGTATTGACGTGGCTCCGTGGGCCATGGGCGGCACCGGTGTACACAGCTTCGATGAGCTGCAGCCATTGGGGTGGCCCACACGCCTAGAGGCCGGTACGCTCAACGGACATGGCATCGCGGGCCTTTCCGCTGGTCTCGACTTTATCGAGGCCCAGGGTGGGGTCGAGGCGATTGCGGCGCGTGAGCGCGCGCTTGCTGAACGCTTCCTTGCCGGTGTGCGCGAAATACCCGGCATTGCGCTCTACGGTGCGTTTGACCAGCCCGTGCACTCGGCGATTGTGTCGCTCAACGTAGGCGATATCGACTCTGCCGAGATCTCGGACGCGCTCATGCAAGGGTGGGGGATTGCGACGCGCCCCGGCGCCCATTGCGCTCCGCTCATGCACCGTGCGCTAGGGACCGAGCGTCAGGGTGTCGTTCGCTTCTCGTTTGGGTATTTCAACACGGACGAGGAAGTCGACACCGCGATTGACGCTTTGCGCGATTTAGCCTGCTAGAGCGTATATACTTGCGGGACGGGTCTTATGCCCGTCCTGTTTTTGTTTCGATTCGAAAGGTGCTCTTATGGCCTCATCCGCCTCGCGTGGTCTACGCTCCGACCATGTCGTTACCGTCGGCATCGCCCTGTTCTCGATGCTCTTTGGCGCCGGCAACCTCATTATTCCGCCGCTGCTGGCGCTGCAGGCAGGTTCTGCCACGCCGGTCGCCATGCTCGGCTTTCTGATTGCAGCCATCGGCCTGCCCGTCATGGGCTTTATCGCCGTCGCGCTCGCCGGCACGGCCCGCGAGCTGGCCGGGCGCGTGCACCCCAAGTTTGGTGAGTTCTTTGTCGCGGCTGTGTATCTGGCCATCGGTCCGTGCCTGGCCATTCCGCGCACGAGCTCCACGGCGTTCGAAATGCTGGTGCCGCTGCTACCCGAGGGTGTTTCGCTCGGCACGGCACGTCTGGTGTTTGCCATCGGGTTCTTCGTCGTCGCGTTTGCGCTCACGCTGCGTCCGGGCGTCATCACGCGCGTGCTCGGTCGCATTACGGGCCCCGCGCTTATCGCGCTCATCGTGCTGGTTGTGGGTGCTGCCGTGATCTCGCCGCTGGGACCGGCCGCCGCGCCTCAGGCTCCCTACGATGCGGGCGCTGCCGTGCAAGGCTTTTTGACCGGCTATCAGACCATGGACCTGCTCGCGTCGCTCGCCTTCGGCATTATCATCGCCGAGACCATCCACGAGCTGGGTGTTACCGATGACAAGCGCGTGGCCTTCGAGATTTCGCGTTCCGGTGTGATCGCCGGCGTGCTCATGGCCGTCATCTACTGCGGCCTGGCGCTTGCCGGCATGCAGCTCGGCACGGTTATGCCCGATGCTACCAACGGCGCCGCCATCCTCGCCCGTTCGGCCTCTATGCACTTTGGTCTTGTCGGCACGGTCGTGGTCTTTGCGATCTTTTTCCTTGCCTGCATGAACGTGTGCATCGGCCTCATCAGCTGCTGCTCGCGTTACTTCTGCGAGACGTATGTGGTTAAAGGGGGAGCGGAGGCTTCCGAGGAGGCTATGCGCCGTCCCTTTGCGATTCTCGCCTTTGTGTTCGCGGCGTTTTCGTGCGTGCTCTCCAACGTGGGCCTCGACATGATCCTCATGTTCTCGGTGCCCATGCTCAACGCCTTGTATCCCGTTGCCATCGTGCTGGTACTGATGGGCCTGGTGCACGGTTTTTGCGATGCGCATCCGCAGGTGTGGGTTTGGGTCGGCGGCGTTGTCGCGGTGCAGAGCGTAATCACTTCGGTCCGCGATGCGTTCTTTGCTGGCGCGTGGCTGCCGTTCGATGCGCTGCCGTTGGCGGATATCGGTGCCGCGTGGGCGCCGGTTGCTGTGGCGGCGTTTGTGATCGGTTTGGTTCATAGCCAGTTTGTCGCACATTCGAGGAGCTAGAATATCGCCGCTTGCACAGGCGGGGAGTCTCCCCTATAATTTCCTTCGCTTTGGGACACGCAAGGTTTATGCCTTAGCTGCTCAACACCTTCGGGACGTGGCGCAGTTTGGTAGCGCGCCTGCTTTGGGAGCAGGATGTCGCAGGTTCAAATCCTGTCGTCCCGACCATATCTTGCGGGCGTAGTTCAATGGTAGAACCCCAGCCTTCCAAGCTGATGACGCGGGTTCGATTCCCGTCGCCCGCTCCATAAGATAGATGAATGGCTCTGGTTCCTTTTGGGACCAGAGCAATTTTCATATACATGCCGGGGACCTCGTATTCCCTCCTAAGTTGCGGTGAAATACGGACTGTTTTTTGGCTTATTTGGCCCATGTAGTCCGTATTTCACCGCAACTATTTGTAAGGTTGGATTTTGATGCCGTTGGGAGGGTCGTAGTGACCGTCTACCGAGAGTGGAAATATTTTCTGAAGCCCTGACCTGCGGCGTCAAGCTTTTGGCCAGCTTTTGGCAAGGCCTGCGGACAGAAGCATGCGATAGCGTAATGGTATTCTCTCCGCCGTGATGGTTATGGGGTTGGCCATGCTCGATAAAGGCAAACATTTTCCTCAGTCATATGCAAGGATGCTATTCTCGGTCCTTGGAATTCATCAAGATGGACAGCTGCTTATAACAATTGATCCTTGGGATGAACGCCGTGCGCGCGAGCTTATGCAGGAAGAGCTCATGCTTCGTCTTTACAACCATGTGTATGCGGATCCGGTCTATTGGAATAATCTTGGGGTTGAAGATCGCATCTTTCAGTTGGCATCCGCTATTGCGGTCGTTGAACCGGATGCTGTGTTTTGCGGATCGACGGCAGCGCTGCTCTACGGCATCGGCTCGGCGTATACGCTTCTGGATAAAGTGCAAGTGCTGCTGCCACGGTCTACAAGGCGCGATACATATGAGTTCGTTGAGTATCGTCGATGGCGCCCGGGCGAGGTATGGCGGCTCGGCCCGTTTACGCTGACAGACCCCTATCGGACGGTGGTCGATATTGCCCGCACGAGTGCATTTCGGTATGCGCTTGGTTACGTCGATGGATTGGCTCGTGAGTATGATGTCGACCGCGAGGAGCTGCGCGCGTATGCGCAGGCCAATTGCCGCGGTTTGCATGGCATTGCGCGTGCGTTTGACGTGTCCGAGTATATGGACGGAAGGTCGGATAACGGGGGAGAGTCCGAGGCGCGAGCGGCAATGATCCTTGCTGGCGTCGCTGCGCCTGAGCTTCAGGTTGAGATTGCTCGGCCAGGAAGCGCCGGCTATTATCTGGCAGATTATGGTTGGCAGATGCCAGATGGGTCATGGATGTTGGCAGAGCTTCATGGTTTGGGTAAGTTTGAGGGCGAAACTCAAAAAGATTTGGAACATGCTGCGGCAAAAACCTATCGAGCTGCCTTATTGCGCGATGCGAACTTGCGTTCCATGGGTCATAACGTCATTCATTTCAAGCTATCGGACACATATGATGTCGAAGAGTTTGGCGCTATGATGCGCGGCTACGGTATCCCAACTACAAAGCCTTTTGCGGATTCCTGATAGCAGAGACTACCGACTCCGCCGCCCAACAATAAGTTGCGGTGAAATACGGACTGTTGAGGCCTTTAAAGGCATGAAACAGTCCGTATTTCACCGCAACTTAGGAGGGGATGGGGCTAGTGGCGGGATTGGTGGCGGAGCTTGTCGATGGTGGAGTCGGTGCCGTGGCTGCGGGCTTCGGCGGCGCGGTCGCGGGTTTCGGCTGCGGTTTGGCGCTTGCGGCGGTAATCGATCATGCCTTGGATGATGGGCTTGCCAAAGCTCACGACATCATCGTTGTAGATGGCGGTTCGGGCTGCGAGGAGGCAGTCGGTAAAGTCCATATGGGTCTTGCCAAAGAGTTTGACGGCAAGGGCGACAACGGTGGGCTCATCGACCATGACGTCATCGAGCAGCCTTTTCATGGCCGCAGCAATCTCAACGCGGGGAACCTTATAGACGTCGCGTAGCGTGACCACGACGCGCGTGATGATTTCGGGGTAGACGCGAGCGGTGCGCGTGGCGATGACCTTGGCGGCGCGCGGCGAAAGAACTTCGTCGTCGTCAAGCACGTAGCGCAGGATGACGGTCTCGTCGATGATGGTGCTACTCATGGATATCTACTTCCTCGGGGCCCAAAATCGAATCGTCACTTTCTGTGGCAAGGTATTCAATCCAGGCATTGCGCTCCTCGGCGCGGCGATTGGGGTCACCATATGCTTTGAGCGATCCATAGGCGGCGGTGCCGTCCTTTGAGCGCACGGCGACCGGCTGAAAGGGGAGCTTGCGCATCAAAATGCTTTGCGCGACAAAAAGACGGACAGCCTCGGCGAGCGATGTGCCCATGGCGTCGTAGAGACGCTCGGCATGCTGCTTGTCTTCTTCGCGAATGCGCACCTGCAGGATGGCTCTTTTTTGAGTCGATGACATCACTGGCCCCCTTAATGAGCGTGCAATATGAATGGTCAAATACAGCATTAGCTATTAATAACCAATCTTATAACCACTACTTTATTGCACTCAAGTTAATGAGCGCGAAATATTATCAAACGTATTACATCCTTTATAAACGAGCGTGAAATCTCCCTTGGATGTACGCATGTAATACACTCACCTTTATATCCTATAGAGAATAATTCCAACCTGCCCAAACCCCTGCAATACACCCGTATTGCAGGGCCTATGCTTAAGTTTGCCACCTGCAACTGCGTATATTTAACCTGTATATCGTTGGAGGAATTCTATCGAAGTGCCTGTTTCGCCGCATGCGCTCGATACGTCGATGCCGGACCACGGGCGGTCCGGGGCAACGTCGACAGGGTCTCTCCGGCATGGGATTCAGGAGGGAGTGAACAACATGGGCAATAAACGAGTCGTGGCTGATTCTTCACGCTGCATTGGGTGCCAAACCTGTATGGCGGCGTGCATCGAGGCACACGATATTCCCGGCAACATCGCCGCACCTCGCTTGCGCGTAACGCGCACCTACGAGATCTCCGCGCCGGTGGCATGTCACCACTGCGAGGACGCTCCGTGCGCGAAGGCCTGTCCTACGGGCGCCTTGTTCTTTGATCCAAAGAACCATCGTATCGGCGTCAACGAGGACAACTGCATCGGCTGCAAGAGCTGCGTCATGGCTTGCCCCTTTGGCGCCGTGAGCGTGGCGACCACGCAGGTCCCCGTCTTGATGGGTGACGTTCGCGTGGGTTCGCAGACTAAGAGCTTCGTGCTCAAGTGCGACCTGTGCGTGGACCGTCCCGGCGGTCCGGCGTGTGCCGAGGCGTGCCCGACCAAGGGCCTCACCCTGGTAGACGAGGAGCGCCTGGCGGAACTGACTGCCGAGCGTGCCCGCGCCACCATCGAAAACGAGGCGTAAGCGTCGGGCGACAGGCCCAATGATTGTCAAATAAGTACCGAGCATTCGGTAGCAGAAAAAGGAAGGAGGGTGTCATGGAGAAGCATAAAGTGATCTGCCCGTACTGCGGTGCCGGTTGCCAGTTTAACCTCCTGGTCCAAAACGGCCAGGTCGTGGGCACCGAACCGCTCAACGGCATCACCAACCAGAGCGAGCTGTGCCTTAAGGGCATGAGCGGCTACGACTTCATCAACGACACCAAGATCTTGACTCCTCGCGTACTGCACCCGATGATCCGCCGCACTAAGGGCGCGGATCTTGAGCGCGTAAGCTGGGACGAGGCACTGGATTTCACCGCATCTAAGATGCAGGCCATAATTGACGAATATGGTCCTAACGCTGTCATGACCACCGGCTCTTCACGAGGCGGCGGCAATGAGGCGAACTACGTCATGCAGAAGTTTACGCGTGCGTGCATCGGCACCCACAGCGTGGACAACTGCGCCCGTACTTGACACGGCCCTACTGTCCTCGGTCTGATGGACACGGTTGGTTCAGGTTGCATGTCATGCTCCATCCCCGGTATGGAGGATGCGGGCTGCATTTTCCTCTTCGGCTATAACCCTGCCGATTCGCACCCCATCGTCGCAAGGCGTATCGTGCGAGCCAAAGAAAAGGGTTGCAAGATCATCGTCGCCGACCCGCGCCATATCGAAACCGCGCGTATCGCCGATATCTACCTTCCGATCAAGAACGGTTGCAACGTCGCGTTCCTCAACGCCTTTGCCAACTGTCTGGTCAACGATGGCCTCTACGACAAGGAATTCGTCGCCGAGCACACGAACGGCTTTGACGAGTGGTGGGAGACCATCAAGAACTACACTCCCGAATCCGTACAGGACATCACGGGTGTCGAGCCCGCGTTGATCCACCAAGCTGCCGAGATGTACGCCACGGCGAAGCCCTCTGCCATCATTGGCTGGGGCATGGGCGTATGCCAGCAGAAGCAGAACCTGAAGACGGTGCACACCATCGCCTCCATCGCCTGCGTTGCCGGCCAGATCGGCAAACCCAATTCCGGCCTCGCGCCCGTGCGCGGTCAGAATAACGTTCAGGGCTCCTGCGATATGGGCATGCTGCCCAACCTGTACCCTGGCTACCAGAAAGTCACCGACCCCGCAGTGCGTGCCAAGTTTGCCAAGGCTTGGGGCGTGCCCGAGGAAAAGCTCCCGCTCGAGGAGGGCTACAAGCTCACCGACCTGGGCCACCTGGTCGACGAGGGTAAGGTGCACTGCTTCTACAACTACGGCGAGGACCCGGTGCAGACCGAGCCCGATTCGGCCGGCATGCGCAAGACGCTCTCCGAGCTGGATCTGTTCATTTGCCAGGACATCTTTATGACGCAGACGACCATGCTCGCCGACGTCATCCTGCCCGCTACCTCTTGGGGCGAGCACGAGGGCGTCTTTACCGCATCCGACCGTAGCTTCCAGCACTTTGACGCGGCCGTTCCGCCCAAGGGCGAGTGCCGCCACGACTGGGAGATCTTCGCGGACCTGTCCACGCGCATGGGCTACCCCATGCACTACGGCAACACCGAGCAGATCTGGAACGAGTGCATTAGCCTGTGCCCCAACTTTGTGGGCGCAACCTACGAGAAGATGGCTCCCGAGGGCGGTTACGCCCAGTGGCCGGTTAAGAGCACCGATGTGAACGACCACGGCACGGCCGACATGTTCGCTGGTGGCAAGTTCACCACCAAGGACGGCCGCGCCAACCTGATGGCGCACGACTGGGAGGCGCCCTCCGAGCTTCCCGACGATGAGTACCCGCTCATCCTGTGCACCGTCCGTGAGGTCGGCCACTACAGCTGCCGCTCGATGACCGGCAACTGCAAGACGCTGGCGCTGCTCGCCGACGAGCCCGGCTTTGTCCGTATGAATCCCGCGGACGCCCAGGCGCGCGGCATCAAGAACGGCGACATCGTCTCGATCCACAGCCGCCGCGGCCAGGTATACAGCCGCGCCGACGTGAGCGACCGTATCAACAAGGGCACGGTCTATATGACCTACCAGTGGTGGATCGGAAAGTGCAACGAGCTGACCATTCACAAGGTTGACCCGGTCTCGCATACGCCCGAGGACAAGTTCTCCGCCTGCCAGGTCGACGCTATCGCCGACCAGGTCTGGGCTGAGGGCGAGGTCGAGCGTCAGTACACCGAGCTCAAGCAGGCTCTGGTGGACGCCGCCGCTCCTCAGGACGTTGAGCCCGGCGCCGCCAAGTTCGACGACGAGACGCACGTGAATCAAATCGTGTAGTCCCGTTCTCGTTGGCTTTTTGGGCCGGGCGTCCCGTACGTTCGGGAGCCCGGCCCGTTATTTTGAAAGGAAGTGGGGATGAACCGCTTCATCGACATCAACCCGGAGAGGTGCATCGGCTGCGGAACATGCCAGTCCGCCTGTGCCGACGCCCACCGGATGCAGGGTCTTCAGGATACGCCGCGTCTGGCGCTCGTGAAGACCGGCGGTATTTCGGCCGCCCTTGCCTGCCACCATTGCGAGGGTGCCCCCTGCGCCGAGGTTTGCCCGGTGAATGCCATCGAGCACGATGGCGATCGCATCCACGTCAAGGAGCAGGAGTGCATCGGGTGCAGGCTGTGCGCCATCGCGTGCCCCTTCGGAGCCATCCATCCCGATGGCACGTCTATCGCCGGTGTCGCAGGCATGTGCGACCCGACGCCTTCGTATCCTAAGTCCCTGAGCAGCCTGCTTACGTGGGCTCCCGGCCAGTACACCTGTGCTGTCAAGTGCGACCTGTGCGCCTTCGATCCGGACGGCCCGCATTGTGTGGCGGCGTGCCCCACCAAGGCGCTGACCGTCATGGGCGGCGCGGCCGATCGCGAACTCGACGAGGCCAAGCGCCTGCGCTCGATCGAAAATGGTCCGTCCGTCGACGTTACCGCTGTGGCCCAGGGTCTGTCCGAGAAAGCAGAAGGGAGCCTAAACAATGGATAGCATGACGCTGTTTATCGCATCGCTTGCCGTCTCGTGCATCGGTGCGCTCGCCTCGGTTCTGCTGATCAAGGCCGATAACGCCGCCAAGACCGCCGGCTGCCTTATCGGCGCCGTCGCCGCGGTGCTTTCGTTTGTGGCTGGTATCCAGGCCGTGCTGGGCGATGTCACGTCGGTCGACACCATCGTGTTCTTCCCGTTTGCCCATTTCCAGCTGCTGCTCAATCAGCTGTCCGGTCTGTTCGTGGCGCTCATCTCGGTGCTCGCGTTTGCCGGTTCGATCTACGGTCTCAACTACTTTGATGAGTACCCGGGCAAAAAGGGCCGCGCCGGCTTCTTCTTTAACACCTTCGTGGCGTCCATGATGCTCGTCATCACCGCCGACAACGTGTTTTGGTTCTTGGTCGCCTTTGAGCTCATGTCGATGACCTCGTACTTCCTGGTCGTGATCGAGGAGAACGAGAACTCCATCCACGGCGGTTGGCTCTACTTTGTGATCGCGCATGTGGGCTTTGTGCTCATCATGGCGAGCTTCCTCACCATGACCAACTTCGCCGGTGGCTCGTTTGCCTTTGCGGATTTCCGCGCCACGCAGTTTAGCCCCGCGGTCGCATCCGTGTGCTTCGTGCTCGCCTTCTTTGGCTTTGGCGCCAAGGCCGGTATCATCCCGCTTCACGGCTGGCTGCCCAAGGCACATCCCGAGGCGCCGTCCAACGTGTCGGCCCTCATGTCCGGCGGCATGATCAAGATCGGTATCTTCGGTATCCTCAAGGTGGGTCTCGACCTGCTCTCCGCCTCGGGCGTTCAGGTCTGGTGGGGCCTTATGGTCATGGTCTTCGGTGCGATCTCGTCGGTCCTCGGCGTGGCCTTCGCCCTGCAGGAGCATGACATCAAGCGCCTGCTGGCCTATCACTCCGTCGAGAACATCGGCATCATTCTGCTCGGCGTCGGCGCTTCCATGGCCGCCATGGCGCTCAACTCTGTCGGCATCGCCGTCCTGGCTCTGATGGCCGCCCTCTACCACACGTTTAACCACGCGATGTTTAAGGGCGAGCTGTTCTTGGGCGCCGGTGCGCTGCTGTACTCCACGGGTACGCGCAATATGGAGAAGATGGGCGGCCTGTTCCGTCGTATGCCGGCAACGGCCATCTGCTTCCTTATTGGCGCGCTTGCCATCTCGGCCATCCCGCCCTTCAACGGATTTGTGTCCGAGTGGTTTACCTACCAGTCGCTGTTTAACGCCGCCATGCAGGGCGACAAGGCCGTCATGATCGTGGCCGTGTTCGCTGCCGTCGCGCTCGCAATTACCGGCGCACTGGCCGTCACGTGCTTCGTCAAGGCCTATGGCGTCTCCTTTGCCTCCGCGCCCCGCTCCGAGGCCGCGGCCAATGCCAAGGAGGTTCCCGCCCCCATGGTGTTTGCGCAGGGCCTGCTCGCGGCCATCTGCGTCGTGCTGGGCATTGGCGCTCCCGTGATCGCGCCCGTGCTGGTCGATGTCGCCGCGTCCGTGCTGCATCCGTACGGTGGCGTGTTTGCCGCCGAGGGCATGGAACTCATGAACCAGTACTCCGGCGCTGCCACCTCCACGCCCGCGATCGCCATTGCGCTCGTGGTGCTCGTCGGCCTTGCCTGCGGTTATCGCAAGCTCAAGACCGTCGGCAAGGTGCAGAAGTCCCAGCCGTGGGCATGCGGCTATGCTCCCAACGAGCATATGCCCGTCGTGGCCACGACCTTTGCCTCCGAGGTGTCCTGGTTTATGCAGCCGCTCTACACGCTGCGCGACCGCTGCACGGCCGTCTGCTGGTCCATCGCGCACTTCTTCCAGAAGCTCACCGGTGTGGCCGAGGCTGTGGAGCCCGTACCCGACAAGGTTCTCGTCGATGCCCCGCATAAGGGTGTCGAGAAGCTTGCCGACCTCGCGACTAAGCTCGAGGGCGGCAACTACAGCATCTATATCTGCTACATCGTCGCGGCACTCGTGGTGTTCCTCGTGCTCGCCGTGCAAATGGGTTAAGGAGGGGAGAGCATGAACAACATCGTACTTGCCGTTCTGCAGGGCGTGGTCGTTATGGCCGTCGCGCCGTTCTTCTCCGGTCTCGGTCGCGTGATCCGCGCCAAGATGCACAACCGTCGCGGCCCCAGCATCATGCAGGACTACCGCGACCTGGCCAAGCTCTTTGCGCGTCCCGAGTCCCAGAGCGAGGACGCGAGCTTTGCGCTGCGCATTATGCCGCCGCTGTTCTTCGCCGTCGCCTTTATGCTCGCGATGGGCCTGCCGCTCTTTACGGCGCAAAGCCCCATCCCGGTCTTTGGTGACGCCATCACCATCATGTACAGCCTGGCGCTCGCCCGCTTCTTCTTCGCCCTCTGCGGTGTGGATTCATCCAACGCCTACGCCGGTATCGGCGGCGTCCGCGAGCTGCTCATGAGCGTGCTCATCGAGCCGTCCATGCTGCTGGCGCTGTTTGCCGCCGCCCTGGTGTGCGGCTCCACCGACATCGCCACCATGGGTCAGCACATCATGACGGGCGCCATCGACGCGCCAGTCGCCGTGATCCTCGCCGGCATCGCCTTTGCGATTGCCTGCTACATGGAACTCGGTAAGCTGCCGTTTGATCAGGCCGAGGCCGAGCAGGAGCTCCAGGAAGGTCCGCTCGCCGAGCTTTCCGGCCCGTCGCTTGCGATGGCCAAGCTCGCCATGTCCATGAAGCAGGTTCTGGTCGTCGCCTGGTTCTGCGCGATCTTCGTCCCCTGGGGCGAGCCCGCGACCGTGGGCACCGCCGTCGTTCTGGGCGCGGTCATCTTCCTGGTGAAGTGCCTGATCGACTTTGTCGTGTGCGGCGTGATCGAGAACTCTTGCTCGCGCTCGCGTTTTAAGGTGCTCGGCAATCAGACCTGGGCCGTCGTGGGCATCGCCGTTCTGGCATTTGTCTTCGTGGTCGTCGGCGTGTAGGAGAAGGGAGAAACAATGTCATTTGCAGTCAGTCTGTCCCTTCTCGGCTTGGTCGCTATCGCGGCCCCGATGGTGGCCTCGGTGCTCGTCGCCCTGTTCCCCCGTCCGTACGCCAAGTGGTTCAGCGTTTTGGGTGCCGCCGTCTCGACGGCCTGCACCATCGCCCTCGCCGCGAATTTCGCTGGCGCCGGCATGCCCGACACGCAGGTCCCCCTGATCTCGTTTGGGCAGACCCTCGTCATGGGATTTACCTTCGATCGCATGAGCACGCTGCTCGCGCCCGCCTTTGTGGGTATCGGCCTGCTTGTCGTGATCTATTCGATTCCGTATATGAGCGAGAACAACCGTGAGCATCCCGATGCGCCGCGTCGTCGCTTCTACGCGTACCTCGCGACCTTCATCGGCGCCATGGCCGGCCTCGTGTACAGCTCGACCCTTTTGGGCCAGCTCGTGTTCTTTGAGATCACGGGTGCCTGCTCTTGGGGCCTCATTAGCTACTACATGACGCCTACGGCCAAGAAGGCCGGCATGAAGGCCCTGATCATCACGCATATCGGTGCGCTCGGCCTGTATCTGGGCGCCGCCATCGTGTTTGCTCACACCGGCACCTTCGCCATTACCGCGATTGCCGGCCTCGACGCCAAGCTCAAGGCTATCGTCCTTTTGCTCGTGCTGTTTGCGGCCTGGGCCAAGTCCGCACAGGTCCCCATGTACATGTGGCTGCCTTCGGCCATGGAGGCGCCGACGCCTGTTTCGGCCTACCTGCATGGCGCCTCGATGGTCAAGGTCGGCGTGTGCGTGTTCGCGCGTGCACTCGTCTCTGCCGGCGAGATTCCCGAGATCGTGGGCTGGGTCGCCATTGTCGACGCCATGGTCACCATGCTCTTTGGTTTCCTTATGTATCTGCCGCAAAAAGACATGAAGCGTCTGCTGGCCTTCTCCACGATCGCCCAGCTCTCCTATGTGTTCTTTGGTCTGGGCCTTTCGGTCTTTGGCAGCCAGCTGGCCTTTGACGGTGCCGTGTGCCACATCTTTAACCACGCCTTCGCCAAGACGCTATTCTTCCTGATCGCCGGTTCGTTCTCCTTTACGCTCGGCACGCGTATGCTGCCCAAGCTTCGCGGCATCGTAAAGAAGTACCCGATCTCGGGCGTGGGCTTTGGTGTCGCGGCGCTCGCCATTGCCGGCGTGCCGCCCATGAACACGTTCTTCTCGAAGTTCCAGATTATCGCCGGTGGCTTCTCTGTGGGTGCCGGCAACGTTGCGATCCTGGTGCTCGTGTGCATCATGGTCGCCGAGACCGTCGCCACCTTTGCCTGGTTCCTTAAGTGGATGGGCTATTGTTTGCCCGGCGAGCCGAGCGAAGAGGTCGCTGCGGGTGCCCCGCTTCCCCGCGCGATGGCGTTCGTGTTCATCGTGCTCATCATCATGGTCATCGTCAGCGGCCCGCTTTCGGCCAGCTGGATCGGTTAGGAGGTAGAACGACATGGGTTATTCGATCGTCAACATCCTTGGCGGCCTTCTGATCGTCACGTCCACCATGGTGGTTGTCTCCAAGAACATCAAACATTCCATCCACTGGTATGCGGTGCAGTCGCTGGTGCTCGTGGGGCTTCTCGCCACGCTCGGCGTCACCACTGGTGCGCAGGAGCTGCTTATGTGGGCTGGATCTGCCTTTATCACCAAGGTCGTCCTGGTCCCTTACATCCTCAACCGCGCATACAAGAAGATGGGCGAGCCGAGCGACGCATCGCTCAAGGCCGGCCTTAAGCCCGCGTGGGCCATTTGCATCATCGCCGTCGAGGTCGCGATCTGCTTTGCCGTCGTGACGCAGATCAGCCTGCCCACGGCCGAGGTCGCAACGCCTGCGCTCGCTATTAGCTTCGCTCATTTCTTTGTGGGCCTCACCTGCATCATCTCGCAGCGCAACATCATGAAGCAGATCTTTGGATACTGCCTTATGGAAAACGGCAGCCATGTGACGCTCGCGCTTTTGGCCCCCACCGCTCCCGAGATCATCGAGATCGGTATCGCCACCGACGCCATCTTTGCCGTCATCATCATGTCCATCGTCGTGCGTCGCATTTGGGACGACTCCCACTCGCTCGATGCGCGCGACCTGTCCGAGCTGAGGGGGTAGTCCATGGAAACGTTGATTCTCGCCCTGCTCGCGACTCCTTTGGTGTTCTCGCTGGTCATGGCGTTTTTGCCCAAGAACACGTCCTATAACGTGTTTGCCGGTCTCAACCTGGTCTCCGTCGCAGCCGTCCTGGTGCTGTCGATTATGACGGCCGGTGACGTCCTTATGAGCGGCGACACCGCGAGCGCTTTTGGCCTGTGGTTTCACCTCGATTCGCTGGGCGCCATCTTTGTGCTGCTCATCGGCTTTATCGGTTTTCTTACGGGGCTGTTCTCGCTGCCCTATGTAAAGGCCGATATCGAGGAGGGCTCCATGCCCGCCGAGCGCGCCAAGCAGTATTTTGCGCTGTTTAGCCTGTTTGTGTTCACCATGCTGCTCGCGTGCCTGTCCAACAACATGATCCTCACGTGGGCCGCCGTGGAGGCAACCACGCTTTCCACCGTGTTCCTCGTGGGTATCTACAAGAACAAGACGGCCCTCGAGGCTTCTTGGAAGTATGCGATGGTCTGCACCGCCGGCGTGGCCTTCGGCCTGTTCGGCACGCTGCTGATCTACGCCAACGCCGCCGACGTGATTCCCAACGCCCACGAGGCCGCATTCCTGTCGTGCGTTCTGCCGTATGCCGACCAGTTCGACCCGACGCTCATGCGCCTCGCCTTTGCGTTTATCGTGATCGGCTTTGGCACCAAGTCCGGCCTGTTCCCCATGCATACTTGGCTGCCCGATGCCCACTCCCAGGCCCCGAGCCCTGTCTCGGCCCTGCTCTCGGGCGTGCTGCTTAAGTGCGCCATGCTCGTGATCATGCGCTTCTACGGCTTTACCATCCAGGCCGTGGGCGCCGAGTATCCGCAACTTTTGCTGCTGATCGTCGGCACGCTGTCCATTTTGGTGGCGGCGCTTTCGATGTTTCGCCAGGACGACCTCAAGCGCCGCTTTGCGTACTCGTCTGTGGAGAACGTGGGCGTTATCGCCTTGTGCCTGGGTATCGGTGGCCCGCTGGGTATCGCCGCGGCCCTGCTGCACTGCGTGTTCCACGGCTTTACGAAGACGCTTGCCTTCTGTGTGTCCGGCAACATCCAGCACGCCTTTGGTACGCGTAGCCTGGCCAAGATCCAGGGCGTCGTCGAGGTTGCCCCCGCAACCGCCGCGCTCGCCATCCTGGCGCTGCTCGGTCTTGGTGCCTTCCCGCCCTTTGGCATGTTTATCTCCGAGTTCCTGACTTTTGTCGCCGGTGTTACCGCCGGTCCCATGTGGCTGGTCGTCGTGGTCGCCCTCGGTCTTACCGTGGCCATCTCCGCGCTCACCCGCATCGCACTCAAGTCTGTATTCGGCCATGCGCCCCAGGGCATGGGCAAGCATGAGGCCCCGACACTCATGCTTATCCCCGAAATCATCCTGGCTGTCATGATCTTGTGGTTTGGCATCGCCACCCCGCTGCCTCTCGTGCACGGTGTGGAGACCGCGACCGGCATCGTGCTCGAGCAGAGCACCGAGGAGCTTCACGCGACGCCGATGTACCGCGCTGTGTTCGGTACCGAGACCGCTCAGAGCGAGGTGGAGTAACGAATGATTGAAACTGAGAACAAGGTGTATACCCGTCGCTGCGAGAGCCACGTCGAGGCCCTGCGTGCTGCAGTGCCGGGCGCTATCGAGAAGGTCGAATGGCAGTGCGAGGACCAGCTGACGATCACCGTCAAGCTGGACCGACTGCCCGAGGCCGTCCACTACCTGTATTACGAGCGCTACGGCTGGATTCCTGTGATTGTCGGCAACGACGAGCGCAGCCTGTGCGGCCGTTACGCCGTGTACTACGTCATCTCCATGGAGGGGGAGGACCCCGGCTGGGTTACCGTGCGTGCCGAGGTCGACCCCGCCAAGATGACGTTCCCGTCCGTGACGCCGTTCGTCCCCGCCTGCGTGTGGGGCGAGCGCGAGCTGCGCGATATGTTTGGCCTGATTCCCGAGGGTCTGCCCGACCGCCGTCGCCTGGTGCTTCCCGACGATTGGCCCAGCGGGCTGTACCCGTTGCGCAAGGATTCGATGGATTACCGTTTCCGCCCCGCCCCCGCGAGCGACATGGAAAACTACGAATTCCTGGCCGACACCAAGGGCAAGGAGACTACGCTCGTCCCCATGGGACCGCTGCACATCACCTCCGACGAGCCCGGCCACTTCCGCCTGTTCGTTGAGGGCGAGACGATCGTCGATGCCGACTACCGCCTGTTCTACGTGCATCGCGGTATGGAGAAGGTCGCCGAGACGCGCCTGAACTATGATGCCGTGACGTTCCTCGCTGACCGTATCTGCGGTATCTGCGGCTGCGCCCACTCGGTGGCCTACGCCGAGGCTGTCGAGCGCGCCCAGGGCATCCATGTCCCGCCGCGCGCGCAGTACATCCGCGCCATCATGCTCGAGGTCGAGCGCCTGCACTCGCATCTGCTCAATATTGGCCTCGCATCGCACTACACTGGCTTCGATTCGGGCTTCCAGCAGTTCTTCCGCGTCCGCGAGAAGTCCATGGACCTGGCCGAGAAGCTCTCCGGTCACCGCAAGACCTACGGCCTCAACGTGATCGGCGGCGTGCGTCGCGACATTTTGGCCGAGCAGAAGCTCTCCACGCTCACGACCATCCACCAGCTGCGCTCCGAGGTTCAGGAGCTCGTCGACGTCTTGCTCTCCACGCCCAACTTTATTGAGCGTACGAGCGGTATCGGCATCCTGGACCGCAAGATCGCACGTGACTTCTCGCCGGTCGGTCCGCTCATGCGTGGCTCGGGCTATGCTCGCGACGTGCGCTTTGACCATCCCTTCGACGGCTACGCCGATCCGGACATTCAAAAGATGCATGCCGCTACGGCCGACACCTGCGATGCTTTCGGCCGTACCGCCGTTCGCATCCAGGAGGTCTACGATTCGATCGACATGATTGAGACCATGCTCGAGAACTGCCCGTCGGGCCCCATCCTCACCACGGATTGGGAGTACACCCCGCACAAGTACGCCATCGGCGCCACCGAGGCGCCGCGCGGCGAGGACGTGCACTGGGCCATGCTCGGCAACAACCAGAAGTGCTACCGCTGGCGCGCCAAGGCCGCCACGTACAGCAACTGGCCGGTCCTGCGCTACATGTTCCGCGGCAACACCGTGGGCGACGCGGCGCTGATCGTCGGCTCGCTCGACCCGTGCTACTCCTGCACCGACCGCGTGACGGTGACCGATGTCGCCGCCAAGCGCGACCACGTGCTCGACAAGGAGCAGTTCGAGAACGTCTGGCGCGACAAGTCGCCGCTTGCGGGCGAGGGCACCATGGCCGCTCCGCTCGATGAGGAGGCGCTCTAATATGCTGAAGCTTTGGAAGGTCAACGCCAAGGCCGGCGACGCGACGGTCAAGTACCCGTTTGCGCCGTTCCCCACCAACAAGGACATGCGCGGCAAGCCCGAGCACAACGCCGAGCTCTGCATCGCCTGCGGTGCCTGCGGCGTGGCGTGCCCGGCCGATGCCATTCGCATGGACACCGACCTTGCGGCCGATACCATCACCTGGTCGATCGACTACGGTCGCTGCATCTTTTGCGGTCGCTGCGAGGAAGCCTGCCCCATGGAGGCCATCAAGCTCACCGAGGAGTTTGAGCTGGCGGTCATGAGCAAGGACGACCTCACCAGCAAGAGCGTCTACACGCTCGAGCACTGCTCGCGCTGCGGCAAGCCGTTTGCCCCGCATAAGGAGATCGACTACGCCAAGCGCCTGCTGCAAAAGGCCGGCGGCATGGAGGCCATCCAGGCCGCCCGTACCGTCGGTATGTGCCAGGAGTGCAAGCGAGAGCTCGACGCTCTACGTGCCGCCTCGGCCGTAAAGACCGGCAACGCTGCTGGCATGGCTGCCAACGAGACGCTTGCGTCCGGCGAGCCCCAAGGTCCCGGCATGGAGTATCTTGGCGGCCACGGCGTGAACCCGGAGTATATCGACCGCGAGCTCAACCCCGATGCGCCCGAGATTCCCGCTGGACCTGCACCGGTCGAGGGCATCATCATGGATTTTGAAACGAAGGAGGAGTAACCATGGCCGAACCCACGCTTTTGCCCGAGCGGCTTCAGTACCGCCCGACCAAGATCGAGCTCGACGAGAGCATCGAGAAGGCCAAGGCGACCCTTCTTAAGAAGATCAAGCGCTCGGTGTACGTCTACCGTGTCGACTGCGGCGGCTGCAACGGCTGCGAGATTGAGATCTTCGGTTCTATCACGCCCGTCTTCGACGTCGAGCGCTTTGGTATCAAGGTCGTGCCCTCGCCCCGTCACGCCGACGTGCTGCTGTACACCGGCGCCGTGACGCGTGCCATGCGCATGCCGGCGCTGCGCGCCTTTGAGGCCGCACCCGATCCCAAGATCGTGGTGTCCTATGGCGCGTGCGGCTGCACCGGCGGTATCTTCTACGACAACTACTGCGTCTGGGGCGGCACGGACAAGATTCTGCCGGTCGATGTCTACATCCCCGGCTGCCCGCCCAGCCCCGCGCAGACCGTCTACGGCTTTGCCATGGCGCTCGGTCTGCTAGACCAAAAGCTCCATGCCGAGACCACGGTGGAGGCCGCCGGCGAGCAGGCCGATATCCTGCACCCCGGCGTGCCGTACAAGCTGCGCGTTGCCATCGAGCGCGAGGCTCGCGCCATGAGCGGCTACCGTTACGGCCGCGACCTGGCCAACGAGTTTATGGATACGCTCGAGGGCGCGCCCAAGGGCGATATCCGCGGTGCCATGGCGCTGCTCATTGACAAGCAGGACGATCCGCGCCGCGTTGAGGTCTACTCGGCGCTGCAGGATCTGGTGCTGGCCGGAGGTCGCTAGATGGAACTCACGGACCGCTCTGGTTACTTTGCGGGCCCCGGTATGCTCGGCGGCTCCTTTGGCGATGCCTCGCGCGCAAGCGACGAGGCTGCCGAGGGCGTCGCCGACCCCTGCCTGGGCCATGCGCCCGATCAGGTGGTCTTTTACGAGCTCACGCGTAAGTTTGTGGAGACCGAGGAAGACGTTCCCCAGGAGGCCTGCGACGTGCTGTACTACACGCTCGCCGTGGGCCACCACACCGGCGTGCTCGACTGCTTTGAGCCGCGCCTGTCGGTGCCGGTGGATGTGTTTTATTCGCTTGTCGACGCGCTGCCGGAGGGGGAGGCCAAGACCAAGTTCGAGGCCATCCGCTCCTTTGGCGAGTGCCAGCTCGACAAGGCGGCGGTGCCGTCGCTGCTCGAGGCCTGCGATGCGCTGCTCGACGAGCGCGGTTTTCGCGGGTCGGCCAAGGCCGGCATCTCGGTGTTCGATGACGACTTTGGCATTCATGCCCAGCAGGTCGCGTTCTTAATGAAGTTCCGCGATCTGGTTGAGCGCGTGCGCGATGTATCGGGCGTGTATCTGACGGGAAGGTTGCAGTAATGGGTCGCGTTGTGGATGGACGTGTGAACGGTGCCCCGTTTGCGGGCATTGTGCTCACGGCGGGAAGCGTACTGCGCGCCGACGATGCCGCCGGCCCTGTGCTCTCCAAAAAGATGGAAGACGCACCCATTGCCGGTTGGTACACCATCGACGGAGGTCAAACGCCCGAGGACGACATCATCGAGGTCAAGCGCGAGCGTCCGCCTCGCCTGGTCTTGGTCGATGCCGCCGACATGGCGCTGCCCGTCGGGTCCATCCGTTTGCTCGACAAGCGCGATGTGGCCCGCAAGTCGATGTTCACCACGCATTCGCTTCCTTTGTCGATTCTGATCGAGGAAATCGAGCAATCGTGTGATGATATCGTCTTCGTTGGGATTCAGCCGGGCGACACGGAGTTCTACAACCCCATGTCCCCGGAAGTCTTTGACGCCGTCGACGCCGTGTACGACGCCGTGGCCGCCAACGACTTTTCCCACTTTGTCCGCTTGGGGCAAGAGCAATAGGAGCGCTTGTCCCTGCTGATTAGGAAAGAAGTGATTGACATGGCAGATTCCAAGGTGGAGTACCCTGCTCCCGATTGCCTGGCGCCCGCCGCGATCGAGGCCAAGACCGAGGCCGCCGGCGTGACCAAGGCCAACCTGCCGGTCGCAAAGGCCTTTCTGTTGGCAATGTTCGCCGGTGCGTTTATTGCCTTCGGCGGCCTGTTCTTTACCGTGTTCTTGAGCGATAGCACGTTGGGCTGGGGCGCCCAGCGCGTCGTTGGCGGCCTGTGCTTTTGCCTGGGCCTGGTGCTCGTGCTGGTGTGCGGCGCCGAGTTGTTCACCGGCAACTCGCTTATGGTCTGCGCGCTCAAGAGCAAAAAGATCACCCTGGCTCAGATGCTCAAGGCTTGGGTCGTTGTGTGGCTTGGTAACTTTGTCGGTGCCCTGTTCATCGTCTTTTTGGTGTACATGGCCGGCATCTATAAGCTCAACGGCGAGGCGGTCGCCAATTCCATGGTGAGCGTCGCCGCCGGCAAGGTGACGATCGACTGGGTGACGATCTTCTTCCGCGGCATCCTGTGCAACATCTTTGTGTGTTTGGCCGTGTGGATCGGTACCGCCGGCAAGACCGTGGTCGATAAGGTCGTGGGCATTCTGCTGCCCATCGCCGCCTTTGTGGCCTGCGGTTTTGAGCACTGCGTTGCTAACATGTACTTTTTGCCCATGGGTGCCGTGATGCACGCGTGCGGCTATGGCGCCGACATCGCCGGCGCCGATGCGCTCAACGTCGCGGGCATTGCGTTTAACCTGTCCGCCGCCACGCTGGGCAACATCGTGGGCGGCGCGGTTCTGGTCGCGCTCGGCTACTGGTTTATCTACGCTAAGAAGTCCGAGGCGTAAGGTACCGTCAGTTTGACGTTGGGCCTCCCGCGGGGCGTTGCCGTGCGGGAGGCTTTTTGGGTCTGGGGCTCGTTGCCGGGCTTTTGGCCTGTTGTGTTTGGCTGATGAAAGGGGTAATCGAGATGGCATCTGCTGTGAAGCGTGACGGTCGCGCCGTGGTGACCACATGCGGGGGATGCTATGCCGATTGCGCCTTTGCGGCCCATGTTGAGGATGGGCGTGTGGTGGCCGAGTTGCCGGTGCCGGGACATCCGTGCGCGGCGCGTGCCCTGTGCGCCCGCGGACGGCATCGCCTGGCAATGCCGTTTGACGAGCGCGATCGCATTGTGCATCCCATGCGCCGACGAACTGATGGCTCGGGGTTCGATGTGATTTCGTGGGACGAGGCGTTCGCGCAGATTGCAGCGCGCCTTGGGGGGATTGTCGACGGGCATGGTCCGCGTGCGCTGGGCATGACGCTCGGCGTTCCCTCGTTCGACCGCTACTGGGCGTATCGCTTTATGCATGCGCTGGGCTCGCCCAACGTGTACGGTGCCGACGGTGCCTGCGAGGTAAGCCGACTTACTGGTTGGGAGCACAGTCTGGGCTACAGCCCCGCCTCTGACCTGGCGCATACCGATTGCATCATGTACCTGGGGCGTTCCATCGTCGATTCGTCGACGATGGGGGCCGTTGATGCGCTCAACGATGCCCGTCGCCGTGGGGCGAAGATCATCGTGGTCGACCCCCGGCGCAGCGGCTCGGCTGCGCTCGCCGACCGCTGGTTGCGCGTACGCCCGGGCTGCGACCTAGCCTTGCTGCTGGGCATTGCGCATGTGCTCATTGCCGAGGACTTGTACGACCGCGAGTTTGTTGCCCGCTATACCACGGGTTTTGACGAGCTTGCGCAGGCGGCCAGCGCTTGGACGCCCGAGTGGGCCGAGTCGATGTGCGACGTGCCTGCCGCAGAGATTGTCGCGACTGCGCGAGATTTGGCTGCCGCGGCGCCTGCTGCTGTGGTGGACGCTGGCTTTCATGGTGGCATCGGTATCGCGTATGCCAATAGCACCCAGACCGCGCGCGCTATCTGCTTGGTCGATGTGCTGCTGGGCTGTATTGGGCATGCGGGCGGTGCCCTCAACCCGCCCACGCCGCTTGCGTTGGGCGATTTGGACCCTGCGCGTTTCGCAACGCCGTCGATGCCACGTGAGCCCAAGTTGGGCTCCGAGCGCTATCCACTGGTCGATCCGGTGCGCGGCCTGTGCACGACCATCGGTCAGTCGATTCTTGCCGGCGATTTGCGTGGGCTCATCGTCTATGCCAGTAACCCCGGTGCGGGCTATGGCAATGCGCAGGCTTGGTTGGGCATTTTGCAACAGCTCGACTTGCTCGTGACGATTGACATTCGCTGGTCCGAGACGGCGCGTGCTTCTGATTTCGTGCTGCCCGACGTGACGTACCTGGAGGCCGATCGCGGTGTGGGCACAGTCGTGGGCGCCAATGATTCGCGCGTGTTCTACCGCAACGCCGTGCTGCCCGTGTTGCATAACGACACGCGTCCCGGTCGGGAGATCTTTATCGGTCTGGCGCAGGCGTGTGGCGTTGGCGAGTACTTCCGGTTTACGTCTGACGATCTGGCGGCTGCCCAGGTGGCACCGTTTGGGATTGACCTCGCTGCGCTCAAGGAGCGCGGCTGGGCCGACACGGGTGTTGCGTTGCCGTCGCGTACGGGCGAGCCGGCGATTCCCTTGGATGGCGGCAAAATTGCGCTGGCAAGCGACGTATGGGAACGAGCCGGCCTGGGTCGTGTACCCAACTGGATCGCTCCCATGGTGGAGCCTGGCCCGGGGATGTTTCGCCTCATTAGCGGCAACCGCCCCTTTGAGTCGCACACTTCGCGCAGGCTTGCGGCCCAAGGTGCCGCCGAGGCTGGATCGGACCTGGATGCCGTGCAGATGAATGCCGATGCCGCTGCGCACATGGGCATCGCCGACGGCGAGATCGTCGAACTCGTGAGTGATATGGGCCGCGACCGCGTGCGCGTGGAGACGACGCCGTATCTGCATCCGGCGTGTATCTTTACGTCGGCCGCCCCCGGCGGGCGTTCGTTTGGCGCTGATGCCGGCGGCGCTCAAGCCTTGGGCGTCGGCCCACTCGACCATACACCGTTGCGTTGGGACCCGTTGACGGGCGCCGCGCTCACCCAGGAAAACGCCGTTCGCGTGGAAAAGATCGCGGCGCGCGAGGATAATAGCGATTGATTGACTCAGCCGATCGAATTGGCTGATAGTTTGACGTTCGAACGATTGATTCACCTTTGGTTTTGAAAGGCCGCACATGAGCGATAGCCAGAACATGTCCGATGAGGTACGCGTCCGCCTTCGCGCTATTCCTTCCGTCAACGAGCTGCTCGCAGAGTGGCCGGTAGTGAAGGCGGCGGGGGAGACCTGCGACGCGGTGGTGCATGCCGCCGTCACGGCCGAGCTCGACGAGGAGCGCGCTGCGATTCGTGCCGGTGCCGCCCCGCGTTCCAAGCGCGAGCTGGCCTCGGCCATCGAGTGGCGTGCGCACCGTTCCGCGCTGCCGAGCCTGCGCCCTGCCGTCAACGCCACGGGTGTGGTTATCCATACCAACTTGGGTCGTGCCCCGCTCGCGGAGTCGGCGGCAAAGGCCGTGGCCGAGGTCGCACGTGGGTATAGCACGCTCGAGTACAGTGTGGACACCTGCTCGCGTGGGTCGCGCAAGGAACATGCCGCGCAGCTCATCCGCTCGCTTACCGGTGCCGAGGATGCGCTGGTCGTCAACAATAACGCGGCCGCCGTGCTGCTGGTGCTGGCGACCCATGCCGCAGGCAAAGAGGTTATCGTCAGCCGCGGCGAGCTTGTCGAGATTGGCGGCAGCTTCCGCATCCCCGATGTCATGGCGGCTTCGGGTGCCAAACTCGTCGAGGTCGGCGCCACCAACCGCACGCACTTGGGTGACTACGAGCGCGCCATCACGCCCGATACGGCGATGATCCTTAAGGTCCATCCTTCTAACTATCGCATCGAGGGTTTTCACGAGGAGGTGGGCTCTCGGGAGCTTGCCGCTCTGGCCCACAAGCATGGCCTGCTGTTCTACGAGGACCAGGGGTCGGGCGCGCTGTTGCCCGATGACATCCTTGTGCACGGTGGCGAAGAAACCACGCCGGCTTCGGTAGCGGCGGGGCTCGATCTGGTGTCGTGCTCGGGCGATAAACTGCTCGGTGCCGCACAGGCGGGCATTATCATGGGCCGTCGCGATCTGGTCCAGGCCTGTGGTTCGCATCCGCTTATGCGTGCCCTGCGCCCGGGCAAGCTCGCACTGGCGGCGCTCGAGGCTACACTGCGCATCTACATGGATGGGGCGGATGTGGCCCATCGCGAGGTGCCGGTGCTAAACATGCTCACGCTTCCGCAGGCTCATTTGGAGCGACGTGCCCGCAAGCTGCGCGATCGTATGGTCGCCGGGCTCGATAAGGCGGGTTGCCCGTGCGCCGTGCAGGTGGAGATCGTCGAGGAATCGTCGACCCCCGGTGGCGGCTCGCTGCCTACTGTGGAGCTGCCCACGATGTGCGTTGCCGTGCGTCTTGATGACGCGCGCCTGACGGTCAATGCGCTCAAGCGCTCGCTCATCCAGGACTTCGATACGCCGGTCGTCACGCGCGCCTCGCACGACCGCATTCTGTTTGATGTGCGTACGCTTGTGGGCGACCGCGATATCGAGACGGCGGCATTGACGCTCGTCGCGTGCGTTGAGAAGGCGATTGCTCGATGAGTGAGGTTCAAACGCTGGTGGAGTGCCCCGTTATCGTTGGCACGGCGGGCCACGTTGACCACGGTAAGTCCGCACTGATCGAGGCGCTGACCGGCAAGAATCCCGACCGTCTGGAGGTCGAGCGCCGTCGCGGTATGACGGTGGAGCTTGGCTTTGGCGAGCTGGCGCTGCCGAGCGGCAAGATCGTCGGCCTGGTCGACGTGCCGGGCCACGCGCATTACCTGCGCGCCATGGTGCAGGGTGCCACGGGCATTGATGTTGCCGTGTTGGTGGTCTCTGCCGTCGAGGGCGTGATGCCGCAGACCCGCGAGCACGTGCACGTGCTGGAGATGCTGGGCGTCACGCATATGGTGGTGGCGCTGACTATGTGTGACCTGGCCGATGCCGAGATGACCGAGCTTGCCGAGCTCGATGTCGATGACTTTTTGTCGGGTACCGTGTTTGCGGGCGCGCCGATGGTGCCCGTGTCGTCTAAGACAGGCGAGGGGATCGACGGGCTGCTTGCGGTGCTCGACGAGCAGGTAAGTGCCTGCTGGGATGCCTGCCGCGACCGTGCCGAGCGCACCTATGCCGCGCCGCGCCTGCCGATTGACCGCTGCTTTACGATTAAGGGCGTCGGCACTGTCGTAACGGGAACGCTGCACGATGCGCCGGTTGCGGTGGGCGACGAGCTGATGGCTTTGCCGTCGCGTACGGTCTGTCGCGTGCGCGGGATTCAGGTGCATGGCGATACGCCGCGCGCGCTGCCTGGTCAGCGTGTGGCGCTCAACCTAGTTGGTGACGGTGTCGCGGCGCTTGACCGTGGCGAGATGCTGGGCGTGGCGGACCGCTTTGGTCAGACGTTGCGCTTTATGATGACGTTCACCTACCTGGGCCGCGAGGGCGCCAAGCCGCGCGTGCTCGAGTCGGGTGCGCGCGTACATGTGATGGCCGGCACGGCCGAGGTCGTCGGCCGCATCATGCTCATGGAGGGCGAGGCCCCCATGGCGGTGGGCGAGACCCGTACCGTACAGGTGCGCTTGGAGGAGCCGCTGCCGCTGCAAGCCGGAGACCATGCCGTGGTGCTGTCCTATTCGCCCGTGATGCTTATTGGCGGCGGGCGCGTGCTGCTTTCGCGCTGCCGTCGCTCGCGCGAGCTTTCTGCCGGCGAGCGCGCACTGCTTGTGGCGCTTGAGTCCGGCGATACCGCGGGCGGTGTGGGCGCTTGGCTGGCGCTGCAGATGCTGCCAGTTACGGCGGTTGATGTTGCCGACGCTTTGGATCTGGGTGTCGGCGAGGTCGATGCCGCACTGCGCGGGTTGGTGTCGCAGGGCTCTGTTCGCAAGCTTGCCGTGGGTGATGCGGACTACTTGGCGGACGCCGTGGTGCTCGACGCCGCGATGGATGCACTGGCGGCGACCCTGTCAGCCATGCACGCGGCGTCTCCCAAGGAGACGGGCTTTACGCCCGGTGCCGTTGCCCATGCTGCGTGGCCTGCCGCTGATGATGGCGTTGCCGCGGCTCTGATTGCCGAGGGCTGCTCGCGTGGCGTATGCGCTGCCGAGGGGGCCGAGGTGTTCGACCCGCACTCCGCTGCCGCCGCGGCGCGTGTGGTGCGCGAGGCGTGCGAACGTATCGTTGCCTTGCTGGACGAAGCTGGCCTCGATGCACCGACATTGCCCGAGGTGGGCGAGCAGTTGCAGCTCGATCGCGATACCATGACGCGCGCCCTGCGCGAGCTTTCGCTCAACCGTTCCATCGTGAAGGTCGAGCGCGACGTGGCCCTGTCTGCTGCCGCTGAGGCCCGCGCGCGTGAGCTCGTCGCTTCCGCCATTGCCGACGCCGGTGGCGCTGCCACCACGAGCGTGCTGCGCGAGGCCCTGGTCGTGTCGCGTAAACGCGCCATCAGCATCTTGGAGCACCTGGATGCCGTGCGCTTTACGGTGCTCGACAAGGAAGCCGGCGGCCTGAGGTCCCTGCGTTAGGCCGGTCACTCGCTTCCGCCTCCTCAGTTGCGGTGAAATAGTTCCTATTTGGAGGCTTTGGCAGCAAATACAGGAACTATTCCACCGCAACTTCTTGTTCGTCTTTTTGGGATGGAGCCGTTTCGGTTTGGTAAAATACCGCCGCACTTGGGAACGGATGGGCTCCGGTGGGCTCCGCGGTCCTCAAAACCGTTGCGAGGCGTGCAAAACGTCTTGGATGTGTTCGATTCACATACGTTCCCGCCATACGCTACCAGCGCTTTTGTGCTCGCGGTCTTGCTGCGTGCCGCAAAGGCGCTGTTTTGTTTTTGCACGAGCTTTTCGTAGCGCCGCTATTTCGGCGGCTGTATTTAGCTTCGTGCACCGGGTTTCGAGCATGCCGATGGGGGTGTTTTGCCGTATGACTACCGTAAGACGAGCCGATCTTTCTTGCGTCGTCCAGGCGGGCGGGTTGTCGTCGCGCATGGGCTGTGACAAGGCACGCATGGCGTTTTGCGGCGAGCCGCTCATCGAGCGCGTGCTGGGTCGGCTGGCGCCAGTTGCCGGTGAGTTGGTCGTGACGACGTCGCGTCCCAGCGAGCTTGCCTACCTTGAGGGGCGCACGTTGGGCGGCCTGGTGCCGCGTGTGGTGGCGGACCTTGAAGGCTCGGCGGGCGCCATGCGCGGCATCGCGAGCTCGTTGGCTGCGGCTCGGCTGCCGCTCGTGGCGATCGTTGCCTGCGATATGCCGTTTGTCTCGCCGGAACTCATCGGCGCGCTTGCCGATCGTGTTGAGGTCGAGGCGCTCGACGTGTGCGTGCCGCGCGAGGAGCGGGGGATTGAGCCGCTTTGCGCCGTCTGGCGCCGTGACGCGTGTGCGACGGTTGCCCAAGAGCTGCTCTCCTGCGACCGTCAGCGCATTCGCTGCCTGATCAATCGCGTTCAGGCCGGTTATATGGATGAGCCGCAGATTGTTAAGGCCGCGGGCTCGACGCTCTGCTTCGAAAACGTCAATACGCCCGAGGAGTTTGCGGCCGCCGAGTTACTCGCCTAGACGATTGGAGTTGCCATGTCTCACGATATTTGTCCCGACACGGGAGAATCTTGCACTTGCGACGGGTCCGAACCCTGTACCTGCGGTTGCGGTGGCTGTGGACATACCGCGGAAGAGGAAGCGGCCGCCGCGGCGTATCGTGAGGCGCACCGCGAAGGCCCGTCCGGTGATGCTCTCGACCATGAACGCAAGATCATCGTTTCGTTCGATAGCACCTTCGATGTGATGGAATGCGAACAGCTGTGTCTTGATGCCGGTGTGCCCGGGCGCATCATGCCGCTGCCCGGCTCCATCACCGCCGGCTGCGGCCTGTGCTGGGCCATGCCGTTCTCGGGCGATGCCCTCGCCGCCTTCCGCGCTGCCACCGAAGGCCGCATAACCCCCGCCGACTACCACCAGCTCGTCCTCTAATCACCAACACCATCACAAAGGTGCCTGTCCCCAATGTGGTGGTTCGGAACATGTGGACGAAACAGCTTCGAAACACGCGATTTGTGCGTCAGGTGCTCAAAAACGCTTCTACCTGCATCGTAATCAAAACGAAACATCTGCTCGTCGGCTTATGCGTAACTTTGCTGCAACAGTGCGATATTATCCATACTCGATAAAGCTCGCGGCGCATGGGGCGCCTCGAACGACACTTTTCTTTTCCATCAATTGGAGGAAGCATGAGCTACACGCAGAAAGTTCTCGAAGAGCTCAAGGCCCGCTATCCCGAGCAGCCTGAGTTCATCCAGGCCGCGACCGAGATCCTCGGCACCATCCAGCCGGCGCTCGACGCCCACCCCGAGTACGAGGAGGCCGCCCTGCTGGAGCGCCTCGTCGAGCCCGAGCGCATCGTTATGTTCCGTGTCCCCTGGGTCGACGACCAGGGCAAGGTCCAGGTCAACCGCGGTTACCGCGTCGAGTTCAACTCTGCCATTGGACCCTACAAGGGCGGCCTGCGCTTTAACCCGACGGTCACCCTGGGTATGCTCAAGTTCCTGGGCCTGGAGCAGATCCTCAAGAACAGTCTGACCACCCTTCCCATGGGCGGCGGCAAGGGCGGTTCCGACTTTGACCCCAAGGGCAAGTCCAACAACGAGATCATGCACTTCTGCCAGTCCTTCATGACTGAGCTCTATCGCCACATCGGTCCCAACACCGACGTTCCCGCCGGCGACCTGGGCGTTGGCGGCCGCGAGGTTGCCTACCTGTTCGGTCAGTACAAGCGCCTGACCAACGAGTGGACCGGCGTTCTTACCGGCAAGGGCCTCTCCTTTGGCGGCTCGCTCGCCCGTACCGAGGCCACCGGTTACGGTCTGGTCTACTTTGTGGACGAGTACCTCAAGAGCCGCGGTGACTCCTTTGAGGGCAAGAACGTCGTCGTTCACGGCTCCGGTAACGTTGCCATCTACGCGGTCCAGAAGGTCGCCCAGCTCGGCGGCAAGGTGCTCGCCTGCTCCGACACCCATGGCTGGGTCGAGGATCCCGACGGCATCGACTACACCGTGCTCGAGCATGTCTACAACAAGAAGCGCTCTGGCCACGACAAGGGCGTCACGCTCGCCATGTACGTTGACGAGAAGCCCAACGCCGTGTGGCACGAGGGCGACGGCCGCGGCGTGTGGCAGCTGCCCTGCGACATCGCGCTGCCCTGCGCTCGCGAGAACACGCTGCTGCTCGAGGACGCCCAGGCGCTCGTCGCCAACGGCTGCAAGGTGGTCGGCGAGGGCGCGAACATGCCCACGACCATCGAGGCTACGACCTACTTCCAGGAGAACGGCGTCGCCTTTATGCCCGGCAAGGCTGCCAACGCCGGCGGCGTGCTCGTGTCCGGCCTGGAGATGAGCCAGAACGCCGAGCACCTGTCCTGGACCTTCGAGGAGGTCGACGGCAAGCTCGAGCAGCTCATGCGCGGCATGTTCCACAACGTGGACGACACCGCCAAGGAGTATGGCCAGGAGGGCAACTTTGTCATGGGCGCCAACATCGCCGGCTTCCTGAAAGTCGCCGACGCCATGCTCGCCCAGGGCGTCTGCTAAATCCAGCTCAACATAGCTCCACACAGCACCAGCTGATGCGCTAAGGCTCCCAGCCATTTCGGCTGGGAGCCTTTTTCTATGGTGGTGAGGGTCGTGCGCCCTCGTTTGGTACACTTAGAGGTACTGGACAAGTAAAGAGATGGGGGAGAACGTGCTCAAGTTCGGTACCTACGTCCGTGTTGGAAACGCGGCCGAAGCCTATGAGCTCTTGCAGAAAAACCGCAACAACAAGATTGTGGGCGGCGGCATCTGGATGCGCCTGGGTTCGCGTCGTGTGGCGACGGCGATTGACCTTTCGGCCTGCGGACTCGATCAGATCGAGGAGGCCGAGACCGAGTTTCGCATCGGTGCCATGTGCACCCTGCGCCAGCTCGAGCGTCATGCCGAGCTCAACGCGCTTGTCAACCATGTCTTTGAGTTCGCCGTCCACGATATCGTGGGCGTGCAGCTGCGCAACACCGCCACGGTGGGCGGCAGCATCTACGGACGCTTTGGTTTTTCGGACGTGCTCTCGGCCTTTTTGGCACTCGACTCGTACGTTGAGTTGACGGGTGCCGGCCGCGTGCCGCTCGCCGAGTTTGTGAACATGGGCTATGTGCGCGACGTGATCGAGCACGTCGTGGTCGTTAAGCACGACTACCGCGCAAGTTACGAGGCCGTGCGCAAGGCCGCGACCGACTTCCCCTCCCTAAACGTTACCGCCGCCTGGTGGGATAACAGCTGGCACGTCACCGTGGGCGCTCGCCCGTTGCGTGCGACCCTGCTGCAGGGCGAGGCATGCGGCCCGGTGAACGAGCGGCCTTCCGAGGATGAGCTGCGTGCCCTAGCAGTGTCCGTACGCGCGCTGAGCTACGGCACCAACCTGTGGGGCTCGGCTGACTACCGTCGCCGCATCTCGGCCCCGCTGGCGATTCAGGCCGTGCGCCGCGCCGCCGGCATCGAGCTTTCGGCCGCGCTTGCCCGCGAGCTCGAGACCGTGCAGATCCCTAAGTTCGCCACGGACGAGTATCCCTGCCGCCGCGTGCCCGGCGTCGATTCTAACGAGGTGCGCTAATGGCTGCCAAACTCATCGATCTTTCCTTTACGCTCAACGGCCGCAAGGTCAAGGTTCAGATTGCCCCCGACACCATGCTCTTTGCGCTGCTGCGCGAGCAGGGTTGCGCGTCGGTGCGCTGTGCCTGCGAGACCACCAACTGCGGTCTGTGCACGGTGTGGCTCGACGGCGACCCGGTGCTGAGCTGCTCGGTTCCCGCCGCCCGTGTTGAGGGACACACCATCACCACGCTCGAGGGACTCAAGGCCGAGTCCGAGGCACTCGCCCGCGCAATGGCTGCCGAAGGCGCCGAGCAGTGCGGTTTTTGCGCCCCCGGCCTTATCATGAACGTGCTGGCGCTTGCCCGTGCCGCCAAGGAGGACCCAAGCCTCGTCGCCACACGCGAGGAGCTCTCGCGCCAGCTCGCCGGCAACCTCTGCCGCTGCAGCGGCTACGAGAGCCAGCTGCGCGCTATCGTCCGCTTCCTCAACGAATCTGGCGTACAGGTGGGCTTTGAGTTGCCCGAACTGCCGGTCAACGACACCAGCTGCGACGGCGTCACTTACAAGCAGATCACCCACAAGCAGCCCAAGAAGGACTCGAAGGCTCTGCTCGAGGGCCGTCCCGTCTACACAGGCGATATGGTGCCCGCCGGCGCGCTCATCGTCAAACTCAAGCGCAGCCCCTATGCCCGCGCCAAGATTCGCTCCATCGACACGTCTCGCGCCCTGAAGGTGCCCGGCGTGGTGGGCGTCTACACCTACGAGGACGTGCCCAAGCGCCGCTTTACCATCGCCGGCCAGAGCTATCCGCAGCCGAGTCCCTACGACCGCCTGATCCTCGAGAACCTCGTGCGCTACCAAAACGAGGAGGTGGCGATTGTCGCTGCCGAGACCGAGGAGGCCGCCGACAAGGCGCTCAAGCTCATCAAGGTCGACTACGAGGTGCTCGAGCCCCTGCTCGACTTTACCCAGGCACTCGATAATGACATCGTGGTCCACCCCGAGGGCGACGTGACCTTTATGTTCCCGCAGGGCGGCGACGTTGCTCGCAACCTGGTGTGCAGTGGTACCAGCGATTTTGGCGACTTGGACGAAGCGTTCGCCCAAAGCGACATCGTCTTTGAGCGCACCTACACCAGCCAGGCCACGCAGACCGCGCCCATGGAAACCTTCCGCGCCTTCGCGACGACCGACGCGTTCGGGCGTATCTCGGTTACCACTTCCACGCAGGTGCCCTTCCACGTGCGCCGCATGGTCGCGCAGTCGCTCGATATCCCGCAGTCGCAGGTGCAGGTCATTAAGCCGCGCATCGGCGGCGGCTTTGGCTCCAAGCAGACGGGCTGCTGCGAGATCTTCGTGGCATTCGTTACCCAGCAGACCGGCCGTCCGAGCTATTGCTGCTACACCCGCGAGGAGACCATCAACGCGGGCAACTCGCGTCACCAGATGCAGATGACCGTTAAGCTGGGCGCCATGAACGACGGCACCATCACGGCCATCGATCTGCATACGCTGTCCAACGCCGGCGCCTATGGCGAGCACGCTACCACGACGATCGGCCTTTCGGGTCACAAGAGCCTGCCCATCTACAACCACGTGAAGGCGAGCCGCTTTAGCTGGGACGCCGTCTACACCAATACCAACCGTGGCGGCGCGTATCGTGGCTACGGTGCCACCCAGGGCCAGTTTGCCGTGGAGAGTGCCGTCAACGAGCTCGCCGACATGCTGCACATGGACCCCGCCGACCTGCGCCTTAAGAACATGGTGCGCGAGGGCGAGGTCATGCCGCAGTACTACAACGAGAAGCTCAACGCCTGCGCGCTCGACCGCTGCCTGCTGCGCGCGATGGACATGATCGGCTGGCGCGACAAGCCGCTGGCCGTGGACCTGGGCGACCGCGTGCGCGCCCTGGGCTGCGCGCTTACCATGCAGGGCTCGGGCATCTCCAACGTGGATATCGCCGGCATCGACATGCGCTTGGAAGAGGATGGCTTCATTACCATCGGCACCGGCGCCACCGATAACGGCATGGGCGTCGACACGATCCTGGCGCAGATTGCCGCCGAGGAGCTGGGTGTGGAGAGCTCGCTGATCGTGGTGCGCGGCGTGGACACCGACGTGTCGCCGTTCGACGCCGGCTCGTACGCGAGCTCGGGCACGTACGTGACGGGCCTTGCCGCCAAGAACGCCGCGACCGAGCTGCGCGAGAAGATTTGCGCCAAGGCCGCCCAGATGTGGGATGTGGACGCCGCCGACGTGGTCTTTGATGGCCAGTACGTTCGTCTGTCCGACGAGCGTGCCGCGCGCGAGCAGAACCGCTACCTCACGCTGCGCGACTTTGCCAACCTGTGCGTCAAGAACATCGCCGGTGGCGACGCGCTGACCTCGCACGCTTCTGCCTGCCTGCCCGTTTCGCCTCCGCCGTTTATGGCCGGCATTGCCGAGGTCGAGGTCGACAAGGCCACCGGCAAGGTGACTGTGGTGGACTACGCGGCGGCAGTGGACTGCGGCACCGTGATCAACGAGGCGCTCGCACGCGTCCAGGCCGAGGGCGGCATTGCCCAGGGTATCGGTCACGCGCTCTACGAGATCGTCGAGCACGACGACCGCGGCCGCCTGCGCACCGGCAACTTTATGAGCTACAAGCTTCCCACGCGCCTGGATATCGGCAGCATTCGCGTGGCCTTTGAGCCGAGCTATGAGCCGACGGGTCCGTTTGGCGCCAAGTCGATCGGCGAGGTCGTCATCAACACGCCGCTCGCCGCCGTGGCCTCGGCCGTCGCACACGCCACCGGCCACCAAGTTCGCTCGCTGCCGATCACGCCCGAGAAAGCGCTGCTGGGGGAGTAGCGGGTCAGCGAACAAGTCGTAATTGGCGGGACGGGGCAACTCGTTCCGCCTTTCGCACTCGTGGTGAGGTCGTGAGCCTGTAAAACGTCTGCGTGCGCTTGCCGTTCGTATCTGCTATCATTCCTAGTCTGTGCGCTCATGCGGGCGTGGCGGAATTGGTAGACGCGCCAGATTTAGGTTCTGGTGGGATTCCCGTGAAGGTTCGAGTCCTTTCGCCCGCACCAACGCACCTGCGTCGGCTTTCGCCGTCGCGACACTTTGTTGCATAAAGGTACCAGCACCTCAGATAAGCTGGGCAGTATGAGGAGGAACGTGTTGAACATCACCGCTTCTGACGTCAAGGACGCCAAGCTCACCGCTACGGTCACCATCCCGGCCGCCGACGTCGACGCCGCGATCAAGAAGGCCTACAAGGACACCGCCAAGAAGTACCGCTTCCCGGGCTTCCGCGCCGGTAAGGCTCCCCGTCCGGTTATCGACTCCGCCCTTGGCGCCGAGGCTACCCTCGCTCAGGCCACCAACGACCTGATCGCCGCCAACGAGCCCGCCGTCCTCAACGAGCTGGACATCGTCCCCACCAAGAACGGTGACTACAAGGAGCTCGACCTCGCCAAGGATCACGAGGACTACACCTACACCGTCGAGTTCTCCCTGCGTCCTGCCGCTGAGCTCTCCTCTTTCGACGCCGTCGAGATCGAGATGCCTCCCGCAGAGGTCACCGAGTCCGAGATCAACAACCAGGTCGAGATGCTCCTCAACTACCGTGCCACCTTCGAGGACGTCGAGGGTCGCCCCGTCGAGGCCGTGGACTACGTCACCGTCGACCTCAAGGCCGTCGAGAACGCCGACAACTTTGCCGCCGAGGGCCGCATGCTCATCGCCGGTAGCGACAGCAACCCCAAGGAGTTCAACGAGGCCCTGATCGGCGCTAACGTTGACGACGTCAAGACCGTCACCTGGACCGACGAGGTCGAGGAGGGCGAGGAGGCCGAGACCCACACCGTCGAGGTCACCGTCAAGGGCATCAAGGTTCGCAACACCCCCGAGCTCACCGACGAGCTCGTCAAGTCCGACTTTGGCTTCGACAGCATCGACGCCATGCGCGACGCCATCAAGATCGAGATCGAGCAGGACAAGGCTTCCCGCCTCCCGGCCGAGAAGGAGAACCGTTGCGTCTCCGCTCTCGCCGAGCGCCTGCAGCTCGAGGAGATGGACGCTGACTACGAGCAGTCCGTCTTTGAGGAGCTTGGCCAGAACTTCCTGTCCAACCTCGCTGCCCGCGGTATGACGCTGGACACCTGGCTGCCCGCTTCCGGCCTGACCATGGAGCAGTTCATCGGCGACCTGCACAAGCAGGCCAACGACGTCGCCCGTGAGTCCCTGGCTCTCGACGCCCTCGCCCGCGAGCTCAAGATTGAGGTCACCGAGGACGACATCAACGCCGAGTTCGAGAAGGCTGGCGTCAAGGACGTCGAGGCTTCCAAGGCCGAGTTCATCGCCGATGGCCGCATGCCTGCCGTCCGTGAGTCTATCCGTCGTTCCAAGGCCGTCGACCACCTGGTCGAGAACGCCAAGGTGACCGAGGTCGACGAGACCGCCAAGGACGCCGAGTAATTCTCGCCACCTTGCCCGCGAGCGCATGCGTGCGCCCGTGATGGGGTAAAGTTATACACCGGTTATCCGGTTGCTTCGTACGGTGCCAGCCAATGCATAGCATGCGGGCACCGTACGTTTATCTAGAACCACTATTGGTCCGTAAGAGAAATGGAGATGCGTATGATCGCTAAGTTCGATTCCGCCCTCGTGCCATACGTTATCGAGCAGACGCCGCGCGGCGAGCGCAGCTACGATATCTATTCGCGCCTGCTCAACGACCGCATCATCTTCTTGGGCGAGGAGATCAACTCCGTCAGCGCCAACCTGGTCGTTGCCCAGCTGCTGCATCTTGAGAGCCAGGATGCCGAGAAGGATATCTCGCTCTACATCAATTCACCCGGTGGCGAGGTCTACTCCGGCCTGGCAATTCTTGACACCATGAACTTTATCAAGCCGCAGGTCTCCACCATCTGCGTCGGTATGGCCGCGTCTATGGCCGCCGTGCTGCTTTCGGCCGGCGCCAAGGGCAAGCGCTTCTGCCTGCCGCACTCCAAGGTCATGATTCACCAGCCCAGCGGCGGTGCCCAGGGCCAGCAGACCGAGATCGAGATCGTGGCCGAGGAGATCAAGAAGACCCGCCGCGAGCTCAACCAGATTCTGTCCGACGCCTCGGGCCAGCCCATCGAGAAGGTCCAGGCCGATACCGAGCGCGACAACTACCTGACCGCTGCCGAGGCCCTCGACTACGGCCTGATCGACCGTATCGTCACCTCGCGCGACCTCGCCGCGAAGGACGCCTAGGATGGCCGGTAACATGCAGGATAACTTCGACGAGAACGGCAACCCCATCCGCTGCTCCTTCTGCGGAAAAGAGCAGGGGCAGGTTCGCCGCCTTGTAAAGGGCCCGACCAATATCTTTATCTGCGACGAGTGCGTTGCCGCCTGCTCCGAGATCTTGGAGGAGTCGCTGGCTTCGGACTTTATGGATGCTGCCCGCAACGGCAAGCTGCCGGGCTTCCTCAACGACCACGGCCAGGCCGCGTCTCAGCCCGCTGTGGATCCCGAGGCCGAGGGCTTTGAGCTCGAGGACGATGCCCGCCAGGTCATTACGCATGTGCCGACGCCGCACGAGATTTATGACGAGCTTTCGGCCTATGTCATGGGCCAGGAGGACGCCAAGCGTGCCATGTCGGTTGCCGTGTACAACCACTATCGCCGCGTCATCGAGGGCGGCGCTGCGCTTTCGGCCTTTGACGACGGCTTGGACTCGCAGCTCGGTGATGATATGGATGAGGTGGAGCTCGCCAAGTCCAACATTTTGCTGCTCGGTCCCACCGGCACCGGTAAGACCTTGCTCGCCCAGACGCTTGCGCGCATCCTCGAGGTGCCGTTTGCCATAGCCGACGCCACCGCGCTCACCGAGGCCGGTTACGTGGGCGAGGACGTGGAGAACATCCTGCTCAAGCTCATCAATGCCGCCGATGGCGATATCGAGCGCGCGCAGGTTGGCATTATCTACGTGGACGAGATCGACAAGATCGCCCGCAAGGCCGAGAACCTCTCCATTACCCGCGATGTTTCGGGCGAGGGTGTTCAGCAGGCGCTGCTTAAGATTCTTGAGGGCACGGTGGCAAGTGTTCCGCCCACCGGCGGCCGCAAGCATCCCCAGCAGGAGCTGCTGCAGATCGACACGACCAACATCCTGTTTATCTGCGGCGGTGCCTTTGTGGGTCTGGACAAGATCATCGCCGATCGCGTGGGCAACAAGGGCGTGGGCTTTAACTCCGAGATCGCCGGCCCCACCTCGGTCGACGAGAACGACCTGCTGCGTCAGGTGCTCCCGCAGGATCTCAACGCCTTTGGCATGATTCCCGAGTTTGTGGGACGTACGCCCGTCGTCACCCAGACGCAGGCGCTCGACGAGGACGACCTGGTGTCGATCCTGACCGAGCCCAAGAACGCCGTGGTGCGTCAGTACCGCAAGATGTTCCAGCTCGAGGACGTTGAGCTTGAGTTTGAGGATGCTGCCCTGCACGAGATCGCCCGCATGGCGCTCGCCCGCAAGACCGGCGCCCGCGGCCTGCGTTCCATCTGCGAGGACGTGCTGCAGCAGACGATGTTCGACCTCCCCAGCGAGGAGGGCGTCACCAAGGTCATCGTGACCGAAGCTTCCGTAAAGGGCGAAGAACAGCCCCAGCGTATCTACGGGTAAACCAGCCTAAAACGTGTTTGCAAATAGCCTCTGACCATCCGCGGTCGGAGGCTATTTTATATATACGCAATAACCCCAACTACCTGTGCTATTCTGTGTGTTTGTTTAAGCTTCGGCAAAGTCAATTCAGACTGAAGTAATCGATACCTAAGGGGAGGAATGTAGGCCCGATTTTCGTAGATTCCGCACGAGCCGAAGACCACGTAATGTGGTCTTCGGGCGAGCCCAGGACCTGACCGAGCGAAAATCGGGCCTACATTCCTCCCCGGCGGGACAGGGAGAGATATATGGAAGAGATGCCCAAGAACTACGATCCGTCGACCAACGAGCCGGCGATCCTGCAGAAGTGGCTCGACGGCGGCTACTACAAGCGCCGTGAGGGCGTGGGCGACTGCACCGTCACCATTCCGCCTCCCAACGTGACCGGCAAGCTCCACATGGGTCACGCTACCGACGACTCCATCCAGGACGCCATTATTCGTATGGCCCGCATGCGCGGCAAGTCCACGCGCTGGGTGCTCGGCACCGACCACGCCGGTATCGCCACGCAGACCAAGGTCGACAAGAAGCTCAAGAGCGAGGGCATCAGCCGTCTGGAGATCGGTCGCGACAAGTTTGTCGACGCCTGCTGGGATTGGACCCACGAGTACGGCGGCATCATCGTCGAGCAGATTAAGCGCATGGGCTGCTCCGTCGACTTTGACAACGAGCGCTTCACCATGGACGAGGACTACGCCCAGGCCGTGCGCAAGGTGTTCTGTGATTGGTACCACGACGGCCTGATCTACCGCGGCAAGCGCATCGTCAACTGGTGCCCCAACTGCACCACCGCCATCTCGGACGACGAGGCCGAGTACAAGGACGAGAAGGGCCACCTGTGGCACCTGCGCTACCCGCTGACCGAGCCGGTCAACGGTCAGGACTACATCGTCGTCGCCACCACGCGCCCCGAGACCATGCTCGGCGACACGGGCGTCGCCGTCTCCCCGAAGGACCCCGAGAAGGCCGCTTTTGTGGGTAAGACCGTCAAGCTCCCCATCGTCGACCGCGAGATCCCCATCTTTGAGGATTGGCATGTCGACGCCAACTTTGGCTCCGGCTTTGTCAAGGTCACCCCGGCTCACGACCCCAACGACTATGCCATGGGCCAGGCCCACGACCTGCCGCAGATCAACATCTTCGACGAGCATGCGGTGGTCGTCGAGGGCTACGGCGAGTTTACCGGCATGAACCGCGACGAGTGCCGCGAGGCCGTCATCAATTGGTTTGAGGAGCATGGCCTGCTCGATCACGTCGAGGAGCTCGACCACTCCGTCATGCACTGCTACCGTTGCGACTCCGCCCTGGAGCCGTGGCTTTCCGAGCAGTGGTTCGTGGCCGTCGACAAGCTCAAGGGGCCGGCGCTGGACGCCGTCAACTCCGGCAAGGTCACCTTCCACCCCGCGCGCTGGACGCAGACCTACACCACCTGGATGGAGAACCTCAAGGACTGGTGCATCTCGCGTCAGCTTTGGTGGGGCCACCGCATCCCCGTGTTCTACTGCGAGGACTGTGGCTGGGAGGACGCCCTTACCGAGGACACCGACGTGTGCCCCAAGTGCGGCGGCCATCACGTGCATCAGGACGAGAACGTGCTGGACACCTGGTTCAGCTCGCAGCTGTGGACCTTCGCCACGCAGGGCTGGCCGCAAAAGCCGGAGCTGCTCGAGGGCCATCACCCCACGACGGCGCTGGTCACTGCGCGCGACATCATCGCGCTGTGGGTCGCCCGCATGGTCATGAGCTCGCTGTACTTCCTGGACGAGGTGCCGTTTAAGGACGTCGTCATCTACCCGACGATCCTGGCCAAGGACGGCAGCCGCATGTCCAAGTCCAAGGGCAACGGCGTTGACCCCATGGACCTCATTGGCATGTACGGTGCTGACGCCATGCGCTTCAACCTGCTCACGCTGTGCACCAACAACCAGGACGTCAAGTTCGACGCGAACATCGACAAGAAGACCAAGAAGCTCATCGACAGCCCGCGTACCGAGCAGGCCAAGTCGTTTGTGACCAAGATCTGGAACGCCAGCCGCTTCCTGCTAATGAACATGGAGGGCTACACGCCCGGCGAGCCCGTCGTTGAGACGCCGGCCGACGCCTGGATGTTCAGCCGCCTGGCAAAGGCCGTGAAGATGGTCACCGAGGGCATCGAGAACTACACCTTTGGCGACATGGCTCGCGGCGTGCAGCAGTTCTTCTGGAACGAGGTCTGCGACTGGTACGTCGAGGTCACCAAGGCCCGCCTGAAGGGCGAGGGCCGTCTGCAGGCTCAGCGCAACCTGATCTTTGTGCTCGATACCTCCATTCGCCTGATGCACCCGCTTATGCCGTTTGTCACCGAGGAGATCTGGGACAACATGCCGGCGAGCGTGCTCGACCTGGATGCGGAGGGCAACGTGGACCGCGCCGAGGCGCTCATGATCGCCAAGTGGCCCGAGCCCACCGACTACGATAAGTATGTTGACGAGGACGCCGAGCGCGCGTTTGAGCTGTGCCGTACCGTCGTTTCCGCCGCCCGCGCCACGCGTTCGCGTTATCGCTTGAGCCCCAAGGCCGAGCTCGACGTGGTCGTGCGCGCCGGTGCCGAGGACATCGAGAAGCTCGAGAGCCTGCGCTCGACCATCGAGCCGCTGGCGAACACCGCCTCGCTGGTCATGGGTACCGACGTTGAGAAGCCGGCTGCGAGCATCGCCGTGGTCGACAGCGGCGTCGAGGTCTTTGTGGTGCTCGAGGGCAAGGTTGACCTTTCGGCCGAGAAGGCGCGCCTGGAGAAGGAGATCGCCGCGGCCCAGAAGGAGCTCGCCGGCTGCGAGAAGACGCTGGCCAATGAGGGCTTTGTGGCCAAGGCCGCGCCCGCGGTGGTCCAGAAGAAGAGAGACCGTGCAGCTGAGCTCAAGGAGATCCTGGCGGCGCTGACTGCTCAGGTTGCTGACTTCTCGTAAGCGTTGTTGGGGGACGCGGTTTGGGGCATTGCTCGCTACTGCGGACAGTCCTGCGCAAGACGGACAGCACATTAAGTGCTGTCCTTTGCGTGCGGAACTTGTATCGAGCAAAGCGTCGGGCCGCTCCTAGTGCGGTTACGTGGTTGTTTGCATCTGGTAGGTTATGGCCACTTGTTCGTGGCCTTGATCTTGCTGCAAGCGGATAAAGGCTGATATTGTCAACGCGAGGGGCTCATTCTTTTTGGTGGGCCTCTTTTTCTATTATGGGGGACTTTGGGTTATGGCTAAGCGTTCTGGGTCTTATGTCGTTCCGTTCTCGTTTGAGTTGCTTTCGTTTGATGAGGCTGTTGAGCTGGCTGCTGATACGGGGCGGATTTCTGGGGATGCTGGGCCTCTGCTTGAGACGGTTGTCGATATGCTCGATGAGCTGGGGCGTCCGGACGAGTATTTTGATTGCATCCAGGTTGCCGGTACCAATGGCAAGACTTCGACCACGCGTTTTTCGGCTGCTATTCTTCGTGGTGAGGGACTCAAGACCGCGCTGTATACGTCGCCGCAGCTTGTTCGCTATCCCGAGCGTATGGAGGTCGATGGACGCGTCGTGAGCGACGAGGCGTTTGCCCGTGGTGTTTCTGCCGCTGTTGAGGCGGGGCATCGCGTGAATGCGCGCCGTGTGGCGGCGGGGGAGCGCGCCTATACCATCACGCCGTTTGACCTGCTGACGGCTGCCGCACTTGTAGTGTTTGCCGAGGCTCGCGTAGATCTCGCCGTGCTCGAGGTCGGTATGGGCGGTCGTTGGGACGCCACGAGTGCGACCGATCCCGTCGCCGTTGCCATTACGGGCATCGGGCTCGACCACACACGCATTTTGGGCGATACGCTCGAGGCCATTGCAGGGGAGAAGGCTGCGGTCATCAAGCCCGGGCGCTTGGTTGTGCTGGGCGAGGGCACGCACGAGGCGAGCGTTCAGCGCGTGATGGATGCCCGTTGCCGCGAATGCGATGTGGTGCCGCTTGTGGTGAACCATGCCACAACAAAGGATCCGGCACACGTGGGTGATACGGTTGAGTTCAGCTGCACCACGCCGTGCGCGATATATACGTCGAGCATGGTTAAGCCGGCCTATCAGCCGCAGAATGCCGCGTGCGCGATTATGCTGTGCGAAGGGTATCTTGGCCGTGAGCTCGACCACGATGCGCTGGATGCGTCGCTTATGGGTTGCCCCACACCGGGTCGTTTTGACGTGCTGGGGACCGATCCGCTCAAGCTGATCGATGCCTGCCATAACCCCCAGAGCTGCGAGAACTTTGTGAGCGCACTGGACGAGATCGATCCGTGCGTGGAGAATCGCCCCACGCTGCTGTGTGCCGCGCTGGCCGATAAGGACGTGGCGGGTATCGTTGACGTTCTGGTTCCGGCATTCCCCCGCGTGGTCGTGACCCAGACCGATTCCGATCGCGCCCTGCCGGCAGAGGAGCTCGCTGCCCTTTTTGACGCCGATAAACTTGCGGGCGTGTACCCCAGCGTGTCCGAGGCCCTCGCAGCCCTCGATGCCGCGGGCGAGTCCTTCGTAGCAGCCGGAACCATCACCCTAGCCGGCGAAGTAGCAGGCCTGCTCCGTTAACCCATCCCCTCATCAGTTGCGGTGAAATACGGACTGTTTTACAAGCCAGAAGCCTCAAACGGTCCGTATATCACCGCAACTCAAAAGCAGTCAATTTGGGATGGGGCTTTTTTGACTGCCCTCTGCTCCGAGTTGACTCGCTTGCCACGAAGTGGGCCTATCTACTACGTTTGACCGGTTACCCCCGACCATACGGAACATCGCGAAATTAAAACCGCAGGTAGACGGCTTGCGTTTTTTGCGAAAACTCGGTTATGGTCGACCCATGCGGGTTAAACGTAGTAGATAGCCCGTTTTCGTGGCGCGACGTAATCGCAATGTGACAAAGGGACCGCCCCGTTGTCACATAGATACGTCACCTGATTTCTCCCGTTTACGAAGCCATTTATGCCGCTTAACCTGTAGCATATTGCAAACCTCCATCGGCGAAGGATACGCTCAACTTAACTTGCCAATCGGACCAGTGCTGTTTGGTCCGTTGAGCGTGTCGGGAGGAAACATGAACAGAAGGCATGTCAACGCGGCCATTACCGCGGGTTTGGCTCTGACGATGACGGTCGGCTCGGTGCCGCCGCAGGCGTTCGCCGAGATGATGCAGGGTGATACTACCCAAGTCGTTGCCGAGCAAAGCGATGCGACGGGTGCGGCTGCCACGTCTGCGGACACCGGTCAGGCAACCTCGCAAGACCAGAGTGAAGACAAGATCGCCTCTTTTGCCAGCCTGAACGAGCTACATGTTGCCGAGGGATCCGACGCCACGCTGCCCCAAACTGTAACGGCAACCTACGAGAGCGGTACCACCAAGCAGGAAAACGTCATCTGGAAGCTGAACGGCGCCGATGCTCCGGCAACCTTGGCGCAGCTGCCTGCCGGCTCGTATGAGTTTGAGGGTACCGTCGATGGCGCTACCCAGACGGTCAAGCAGCGTGTGATCATCGAAGCCCCGGCGGATCCGGCTGCAGTTAATGCTGTTGCACCCGTGAGCTCAAACGAGGACCTGAAGATTGCGTCCGTTGATAGCACTCCAATTGTAAAAAAATATGTGGGACAGGGCTATGTTGGCGAAGAGTACGGCACCTCAGTCAATCTGACACTGACAAATGGAACTAAAGCTACCGGCATGGTCAATTGGGACGAAGCCTCAAGGAACACTATCAAGACTGCTTCCGATGAATCGGAGGTGCCGATCCAAGGCTCCATTTCGTATATCTACATCGGTAACATGGGTTATTCGCTTAGTGAGCCCTATTCCGTTGCCGGAACGCTCAAGGTTTTTGTTCCCAGGTCTTCGAATTACACACAAAGTGTGACTACGTCGCCCGGCGTCGCGCCGTCTCTTCCTTCGACTGCCTATATATCCTATTCCGACAACTCGGGCTGTTCCTGCGATGTTGAGTGGGATGAGGTCTCCGAGGTAGACTATCAAAAACCTGGCTCATTTGTCGTTGAGGGACATTTGACGTATTCGCCCTCAACTTTGGTGAGTTGCACGGTAAATGTCCGTGAAATCAAGTCTGTTCAAACCGAATTTGAATGCATGACGGCAGTAGGGATGTCGCCGTCTCTTCCGTACCAGGCAATGGTCACTTTCGATCAAAATGAATCGTAGCCAGTTCATATCAATTGGGATTCCGTCAATCCCGATTCGTACGCTCAACCAGGTACTTTTGTTGTTAAGGGCAGGCTCGATGGGCTTGACCGGCGCGAAGTTACTTGTACGGTTGCAGTGAAGGATGCCAAAGATTATTTTGACCTGGACTCGTTGACGTACGAACGTGTTGTTGGTGACGAATCGCCCCTTGACTCTGACGTGCACCTTAAGGTGACTCGACCGGATGGCGAGTACTGGTATAACTACCCTGTGAAATGGGACAATGCTGACGCCTCTCGATTCCAGACGGCTGGCACTTATGAAGTTGCCGGTACTATCGGGGACTGCGGTGTTTCTTCTCTTGCTGGTCTAAAGGTTAAGGCGACGGTCGTCGTTAAAGAGGTTGCCTCTATCGCTCAAGTTGCACCCATTGATACGCCAGTTGGCATCCGTCCTACAACGGGCTCAAGTGCCGGCTCCCTTCCGTATACCGTTAAGGTGACTTTCACCGACGGGTCTACAGTTAATGGTGGTGTTACCTGGGATACAATCCTGGATTCCATGGTCGCGCAGGAGGGTTCCTTTACCCTCGGAGGCTCTATCATGTATAGCCGAAGTAAACCTGGCTCTCCGTCTATACCAGTCTCGTTGGGCAGTGCCCATCGTGCCTCTATTAACGTCAACGTTCGTGCGCTGCAGATGCCATCTACGACTTTGATAAGTACGCTCGTTGGCGCGCAAATTCATATGCCGTATACCATAGAAGCAACGATGTGGAATGGTTCTCGTGGCAACTATTCCGTTCAATGGCCTGCTATTAGCCAGAATACGTTGAACAAGCTGGGCAAGTCGACTATTACGGGTTATTTCTTGGGCTCGAATATTCCGGTAACAGCGACTATTAATGTGTGCGACCTTGCCAACGATGATTTGGGAAGAATCGCCTACATTCCCGATGTCGGATTCGCTTATTCGTACGAATCGAATCAATTTCTGCTGTCGGACGGAAATTACTACAGCCTTTGGGGGGTTGGAGACTCCCTTTATACATGGGATGAGATCCCGCAGGACCTCAAAAACGGCAAACCGGGCGACTATGAGATAAGCGGAACAATTACCGGCACGCTTGCAAGGATTCGTGCGACCGCTACGTGTGGAGAGGTCAAGGGCATAAATCACTACAGTGAGACTGGCACGACTCTCTTGCAGTCTTATGAAGATACATACGTTATCTATCCTGGTGAGCAGCTCTATCTCGATAATACGACCGTCGAGGGCGTTCTAAAGGATGGTACACGTTTCTCTAATCTTAAGGTTAACTGGGATGAGTATGATAGCAATCCAAAGGAGAGCTGCACGATAACCGGCACAGTTGCGGGGACGAATATCCCGGCAACGATTCATGTGATCGTGACTGACAAGTGGAAAGCGGAACTCGATACCATTAAGGTCCTCAAGGGACATGATGGTTCAGGATTGCTTCCAACCAACGTTATACTGGTAAGCCCCGACGTAAAGGATCAGTCTGTCCATCATTCCAAGTATGCTTCCGTGACATGGAACACAAAGGGGTTTGACTGGAGCCAAGGTGGAATCGTTTCGGGTACCGCTCAGCTGTCTTACTATACGGGCAGTAATAGCAGTGTTGTGGATATTCCTGTGACTGCAAATGTTCAGGTTGTGAATAGGGCTACATCCGTTCAGGGCGGCACGTTGTGGACCGTTCCTGGCGTTGCGCCTGATTTGCCGGAGACCCTTGAGGTCGTCTACGACAATGACATGTCCGTTGGGCCGCAACGCGAAAACGTCACCTGGGAAGACGTTTCCCCCGATGCCTATGCCAAGGAGGGCACGTTTAAGGTTAAGGGCAAGCTCCAAGGTGGTGCCGAGGCGACGGTTACTGTTGATGTTTGCTCGATTTCGTCCGTGAACGTTCCCGAGCGTATTGTGACGGCCAACGGCGTTGAACCCGAGATGCCGTGGAACAATATTTCGGTGACTACGAGCGACGGTAAAACGCGCGCTGCGTGGATTGAATGGGACGGCTATCGTTCTTCGGACTATACCGGCGAGCCCGGCAAGGTCTCCACGGTTACCGGTAAGGTGTACGCTAGCGGCCTTGATAGGTCCGGCGTCGGCACCAACACCGGCTTTACTGTCCAAACCAAGATCGTGATTGCTGGAGTCGAGAAAGCGTTTGATAACGGTGAGACTGCGGTGACCACGAAGGCCGGTGCCGCTCCGACGATGCCTTCCAAGCTGGCAGTCAAGATGAGCGACGGTTCGATCTCGACGGCTGCTGTTAAGTGGGATCCGATTGCGCCCGAGAAGTATGAAAAGCCTGGCACGTTCTATGTAACGGGCCATGTTGTCGGCTTTAATGGCGCTGCCGTCATGGCGCTCGTGGACGACGAAGGTCAGAATGTCGGCGTGGACGAGCATGGCGTCGTGACCGCGAAGGTGACGGTTGCCGATAAGACGGCTCCAAAGGTTGCGCTGCAGCCGCAAGCGGTTGTGATTAACACGACGGTTGGGTCGACTTTGGAGCTTCCTGATCAAGCGACTGTGAAGTTCTCCGATGGTTCATACCGCATGACGCAAAGCGACGCTGGCGGCGTCGAGATCGAAAAATGGACCGATACCGACGGCCTCGACATCAATAAGCCACTTGTCAAGACCGGCACCTATAAGCTCGTCGGCAAGCTCAAAGGCATCGACAATGTCAACGCCATCGTGTACGTCAATGTTCGTGAGGCGCCGCGGACCATTACCAAACTCGAGGCTAAGTCGTTTAGCGTGGCCAAGGGTACGCCCAAGCAGGACCTGTACCAGCAGATGCCCAAGCAGGTTGTGGCGACCTATTCCGATGGCTCGACCGACTTGCTTGACATTGACACCTGGGACCTGTCCAACGTCACGGACGAGGTGCTCGGCGGAACCGGTACCGTGAAGATTACCGGCACGGTTAAGCTTAATGGCGCTAAGGTGACCTGCAATGTGACTGTGGTGGACCAGGATGCCGAGACGCCCGACCACGTTGAGCCGGTTGCCGACATTCATATTGCGGACAATGCCAAGGTTGCGGACCTGATGGCCATGCTGCCGTCCACGGTGACGGTGGTCATGAAGGACGGCAAGACTAAGAACGAGACGCCCGTTAAGTGGTCTCAGGTCGATAGCCTGGGACGCGCTGGCAACGAGTTTGAGGTCACGGGCCTGACGGACAACGGCATGACCGTAAAGGTGAAGGTCAAGGTGACCGCGCATATCGTGAGCCTTGACGCCGCTGATGACATTGAAGTCGAGCGCGACACGAAGGCATCGGAAGCTTTGGCTAAGTTGCCTAAAAAGGTTACGGCTGTCTATTCTGATGGCCTTGATGCCGAGGTCGACGTGAAGTGGAACACCAAGGACCTTGCCGACAAGGACTTTGCCAAGGAGGGCGAGGTCACGGTCAAGGGCACGGTTGCCGGAACGGATCAGAAGGCGGAGTGCACGATCAAGGTCGTCAAGCCGCTGCGCGAGATTCCCGATCGCCTGGCTGGTACCGTTGACGCGGTGACGCTCGACGACGGCGCGAATCCCGAGTCTGTTGTGGCCGCGCTGCCCAAGACCGTTAAGGTCGCCATGAAGGACGGCTCCGAGGTCGACTCGAAGATCAATTGGACCGCTCCCAAGGAGAACCTCACCATTAAGAAGGACGGCACGAGCGTTGTCGTTACGGGTAAGACCGAGATCGGTAACTTTGAGGTTAATGCCACGGTTAACCTGGTGCCGGTTGTTGAGAGCATTGCCGACGTTAAGCTTTCGGTTGCCCGCAACACGGCTGCTGCTGACATCGCACTGCCGGCTCAGGTGACCCTCAACATGTCCGACAGCTCGACGAAGACTGCCACCGTTACGTGGGATAAGGCTCCGCTCACGACGGATGCCCTGGGCAAGCTGGGTGACATCACGCTTGAGGGCACGGTCGAGGGCACTTCGGTCAAGGCCAAGTGCACGTTGACGGTTGTAAAGAGCGATGCCGAGATTCCGGTGTCCGTTGAGCCTGTCGCGGGCGTTAGCGTTCCCGAGAACTCGTCCGTCGATGTCGTGCGAGATGCGCTCAAGGGCGTGAAGGCGACCGTTCGCATGAAGGACGGCAAGACCACGGCGGAGTCTGAGATCACGTGGACCGAGGTTCCTGCCGCTGCCGCCACCTACGGCAACATTGTTGTTGCCAAGGGCGTAACGGTGAACGGCAACCTGCCGGTCGAGGTCGTCGTTACCTCCACGACGACGATCAATAAGGTATCCGAGGCGTCGCAGATTACGGTCGAGCGCGACGTGAAGGCCGATGCGGTGACGGGCCAGCTGCCTAAGACCGTTAGTGTGACCTACACCGACGGCCATACGGACCTGGCTGCGGTTACGTGGAACACGGACGGGCTCGAAAAGCAGCTTGCCGCCGTTGGCGAGCACACGATCGAGGGCTCCGTTGAGGGCACGACGCTCAAGGCGACCTGCAAGCTGGTCGTCGAGACGCCGGCAAGCGAGATTCCCGTGAGGCCTGCGACGTTCGCTCCCGTTGAGGTGTTTGAGGCAAGCTCTGCCGCCGATGTGCTGAAGGCGCTGCCCAAGAAGGTCTCCGTGATGATGAAGGACGGCAGCCAGGAAGACTACGACGTCGATTGGGAGTATGTTCCCGCGCTGGATTGGGGTGCCGATGATGTGACCGTGGGCGGTAAGGTTCGCGGTACGGAGCTTACGGTCAGCTGCATGGTGCGCGTTAAGCCGCGCCCGGCGGCCAAGGGCCTCGTTATCGTTGACCAAAACGGCAAGGCCACGACTGCCGAAACCGTGCTCAAGGTAGAGCGCGGCAAGGAAATTGACCTTGCTGCCGCAGCGAGCAATGCGGCCGATGGCGCGCTGCTTCGTGGTGCCGTGACGTGGACCTCGTCCGATCCGACGATCGCCACGGTCGAGAACGGTAAGGTCAAGGCCCTCAAGAACGGAACCGTCGTCATTACCGCGACGATGCCCGTTGACGGTGACGCCGCGGCGATTGCGACGCTTGCCGAGGATGGCGCTGCGGAGACGCCGGCGTCTCAACAGCTCACTGCTTCGGTGACCGTCGAGGTTGTTGAGCCTGTTGTTGTACAGGAGCCGACGGGCGGCAAGGATAACGGTGCCAAGCCCGATGTCAAGAACCCTTTGGGCAAGAAGAATGGCAAGAAGGCCGCTAAGGGAAGCCTGGCCGAGACGGGCGACAACACTGCCGTGACCGTCGCCGCGCTTGGCGGAACTGGCCTGCTGGCGCTGATTGCCGCAGCGATTGAAAAGCTGCGTCATCGCGCGGAGTAAGGCTGCGAGCTTAGAGCTTTAGGACTCTAGGGCACAAGAAGGCCTCCCGGTTCTCGTCGGGGAATCGGGAGGCCTTTCGTTTGACCGTAGGGCAGCTAATTTGGGACGGGGCTTTTTGACTACCCTGGTCCCCTTGGCAGTTGCGGTGAAATAGGGACTATTTTATGGGCTAGAAGCCTTAAGCAGTCCGTATTTCACCGCAACTTAGTTTGGGGACTTGGGGATGAGGTTAGCCTAGGCGGACCGGATCGTGGGGGTAGGCGTTGAGAATCTCGACGCCGGACTCGGTGACCAGGGCAAGGTCCTCGATGCGGACGCCCGTGTGGCCGGGGAGGTAGATGCCCGGCTCGATGGAGAAGGTCATGCCCGGCCCTACGACCTGCTCGTTGACGAGCGAAACGTCGCCCGGCTCGTGATCCTGCAGTCCGATCGAGTGACCCAGGCGATGCGTAAAGTACTGCCCATAGCCCGCATCCTTAATCACGTCGCGCGCGGCGCGGTCCAGGTCGCACATGCGCACGCCCGGCGCGATGAGCGCCTCGGCGGCCTCGTTGGCGCGGCGCACGATGTCGTAGATGCGTGCTGTCTCCTCGTCCGGCTCGCCCCAAAAGAACGTGCGCGTCATGTCCGAGCAGTAGTTGCGGTGGCGTCCGCCAATGTCGAACAGCACCACGTCGCCGCGCTTGAGCACGGTGTCGTCGGGCTCGTGATGCGGGTCTCCTGCATTGGCGCCAAAGCTCACGATGGGCGGAAAGCTAAAGCCCTCGCAGCCGTGCTTGCGGTACAGGCCGAGCATCTGGTCGGCAATTTCGCGCTCCGTTACGCCCTCGTGGACGAGCTTGATGGCGTCAGCCATCACGGCGTCGTTAGCGGCCGAGGACGCGCGCATCAGCTCCTGCTCGGCGGCATCCTTGTGGGTGCGTGCGGCGGTGACGGCAAAGTCGCCCAGGAAAAACTCGCTCGCGGCGTGACGCTCTATAAGGGGCATCAAAAAGCCGGAGCGCATGACGGTGTCGATGCCGAGCGGCTTGGTCGGATCGACTTCGCGTGCGATGGCGTCGGTCACGACGTCGGTATCGGTGTGGTACGCGACGCGGGCATTGTCGTACTCGGGCAGCTGATGCAGCGCGTTAACCAAGATCACGGGCTCGGCATCGCGCGCGAGCAGCACGCCACAAAAACGCTCGAACATATCGGCATAAAAGCCGGTCAGGTAATAAATCGACCACGGGTCATTCACAAGCAGCTGTGCGCCGGGGTGCTGAGCCTCGAGCGCATCGAGCACGCGAGCCACGCGCTGGTCATCGACATGTGCCATGAAACATCCTTTCGCTAGGGTGCCACCATGGTATCCCATGCGCCCCCACATAAGTTGCGGTGAAATAGTTCCTGTTTGCCGGGGCAATGGCATAAAACAGGAACTATTCCACCGCAACTGCAGGGGGGGGGTGAAGGTCCGCCCCAAATGAGCTGCTTAGGCTGGGTCGATGTCCATGCTGGCGATTAGGTTGATGTTGGTGTCTAGGAGGTTCTCCAGCACGACGTCTCCCATGCGGATGGGGGCGTTGACGACTAGGCCTCTGATGAGGTTCATGGCTTGGGCGTGGAGTTCTAGCGGGATGGCTTCGGATGTGCGCACGGGGAGCAGGGCTTCGTCGCCGCCGGAGACGGCCACGGTCGTCGTGAGCGCGCGCATAGGGCAGGTGAGCTCCTGATGTGCGAACTTATCACCGCGCGGGCAGCTGTTTCCGGTCACGGAGTGCACTTCTACCACGGCGCCGTCTGCGTCGCGCTCCACCTCCACGGTCAGAAGGCATTCGGATGGGCAGGTGGTGCAGTTGAACTGCAGCGTTTCGATCGTGTTCGCGCTCATGACTCTATGCCTCATCAACGGGATCGACGGACAGGACTATCTCGCTGGCGCCCAGATCGAGCGCTTGCTGGATGACTTTCGCCGGCAGCGGGAAGCTTTCCATGACGCTCGGTTTAAACGCGCGGACCTTGCCCGCAAACAGTTCCTCGCCGGCTGCCAGAATGCGCACGCGGGCGGCCTCGACCGGCCGGCGCACGCGGAAGTTGAGCTTGGTGAGCGCCACGGCCGTAATGCGTCCCGGCAGCGCGTATCCCGCAATGCCGGCAGGGGAGACGGCGAGCTCGCAGTCCGGAACGACGCCCGCGGCGGTCCCCAGCGCGTACGCCGCTGCAGCTGCGCCAGCCCTCTCGGACTCGGTCGTCACATTGTCTGCCAGGTCGTGCACGTGCAGCACGTTGCCGCAGGCAAAGATGCCCGGTACGCCCGTCTGCAGGCTCTGGTTCACCACGGCGCCGCGCGTGCGCGGATCAAGCTCTACACCCGCGGCAACCGAAAGCTCGTTCTCGGGAATCAGACCCACCGAAAGCAGCAACGTGTCGCACGGAACAATGCGCTCGGTACCCGGAATGGGCGCCAGGTGCTCGTCGACCTGACTCACCTCGACGGCCTCCACACGGTCGTGCCCAATCACGCGCGTGACCGTGGTCGACAGATGCAGCGGAATACCAAAATCGTCCAGGCAGTTCTTCACATTGCGGCGCAGGCCGTTGGCGTACGGCATGAGCTCGTACACGCCCTCGACCGAAATCCCCTCGAGCGTGCAGCGGCGCGCCATAATAAGCCCGATGTCGCCCGAGCCCAAAATGACGGCGCGCGAGCCGGGTTTGAGGTTCTCGATATTGATGTATCGCTGCGCCAGGCCCGCCGTAAACACGCCGGCGGGGCGGCTGCCGGGGATCTTGATTTCGCTGCGCGTGCGCTCGCGGCATCCCATGGCAAGGACAACCGCGCGTCCGGTGAGCTGCATCATGCCGGCGCGGCTCATGAGCGTGACGGTATGGACTGCGGCATCTTCCGCGGCCTCGCCCTCGTCCGAATCAATCCCGAGCACCATGCTGCCCAAGAATAGCGCAATGTCGGTCGCGCGCACCTGGTCGATAAAGCGCTGCGCGTACTCGGGACCGGTGAGTTCCTGCTTAAAGTGCGAAAGGCCAAAACCGGGATGGATACACTGGCGGAGGATTCCGCCCAGATGCTGCTCGCGCTCTACGATGGCCACGTGCACGCCGGCCTTATGTGCGGCAAGCGCAGCCGCCATGCCGGCAGGTCCGCCGCCGATAACGACCACGTCGAAGGCCTGCGTCTGCACTGCCTCTGTAGCTCCGGTCTCCGCACGTCCGTCACGCATATCAAGCGTCGCCATCCTAGCGCACCCCCTTCAGCGGTCCCTCGACCAGCCAAGAACCGGCATCCTCCAACAACACCTCGCTGGGGTTGCAGCCCAGCTCGCGCGCCAGGATCGCCACCACGCGGCTCTGGCAAAAGCCGCTCTGGCACCGACCCATACCGGCACGACAGCGGCGCTTGACGCCCTCGACCGAAACCGCGCCCGGGTGGCGTCGGATCGCGGCAACAATCTCGGCCTCGGGCACCGTCTCGCAACGGCAAACGATCTGCCCCCAAGCGGGGTCGGACTCTATGAGTTCTTCTTTGCGCGTAAGCGGCGCGCGGTCAAAGTCGTCCGGCGCGCGGCGTATCGGGTCCCAATCGTTCCGTTCACGCAGGGCCACGCCGGCATTGCGCAGTACCTGCTCCATGCGCTCGGCAATGGCCGGCGCGCTCGCCACGCCCGGCGACTGAATGCCTGCAGCCTGGAACAGGTCTGGCACCACGGCCGACTGCCCAATAAAGAAGTCGTTCGTCCCCTTAATGACCGGGCGTCCGCCGGCAAACGCGCGCACCACGCGGCGCGTGTCCAGGTCGGGCACCAGCTTGCGCGCGCCGGTCAGCAGCGCGTCGACATCGGTCGCGTAGGTCTGAGTATCGCCCGGCTCGCGTACAGCGGCGGTCGCGGTGATCACGGTGTTGCCATGTACGGTACCCGTGACGATAACGCCCTTGGACACCGGCGTGGGAACGGGGTAGAGCGGCATGAGCGCACGCGGCTCTTTGTCCAGCACCACGATGTTCCCTTGTCGCCAGACCATTTGGAACTCTTCGGCGCCCGCCATATGCGAGATGTCCGCGGCGCCGTTGCCCGCGGCGTTGATCAAATTGCGACAGCGCACGTCGCCGGCAGGCGTCACCAGCGTAAAGCGTGCAGCCCCGTCGGTAGCCTCGCTGCCAGCAACCTCAATCGCTTCCACCGGTGCGGAGCGCATAAACGTCACGCCGTTGGCGACAGCATTCTCCAGCGCGGCGATGGCGACCTCAAATGGATCGACAAAACCGGTCGAGGGGCACCACAGCGCGCATGTTGCGTCGGCGCTGGCACGCGGTTCCAGCTTGCGGATACGCTCGGGGCCAATGATCGCCAGCTCGGGCACGCCGTTGGCCAGGCCATTCTGGTGCAGCTTCTCCAGATGCGCACGGTCCTCGTCGTTAAAGCCCAGCACCATCGACCCGGTGCGTCGGAACAAAAAGCCAAGCTCCTGGGCCCACGTGCCATATAGCTCGCAACCACGGGCGTTGACCTGAGCCTTTACCGTGCCCGGCGCCGGATCGTAGCCGGCGTGCACCAGGCCGCCGTTGGCCTTCGACGCGCCCAGCGCAATGTCGTTGGCCGCCTCGACCACACAAATGGACAAGTCGTAGCGCGCGAGCTGCCGCGCGATAGCGCACCCGGTGATGCCCGCGCCCACAATCGCGATATCAAACGTTTCCGTCACAGTGCCTCCCAGACAAGTTGACAGGCTGTCAATAGAACCATCCTACGGTCTGCACACCCCCAGTGCAGCGGCAATGCGGCGAACAGCCCCGTCGCATCCGCCAACGGCAGGCGAGGGGAGACTCAGGACCATCGGTGACGTCGTCTGCCGCCCCTGGCGTCAGAGGTTTGTCTCGTTCTGTAACAGTAAGCAGAAGATCTGGGTTCCAGATGTTACAGATCGAGACGTTTGCCAGACGGACCCTCCGTTTGTCTTGATCTGTAACAGATAGAAGGGTTTCTGGTCCCTAGCTGTTACAGATTGAGACATTCGGTTCGGACGTTTTCTTTTGTCTCAATCTGTAACAGTTAGCTGAGGATTTGGGTTCTAGATGTTACAGATCAAGACAAACCTTCCGACGGATTTTGAATGTCTCGATCTGTAACAGTAAGAGGGGTTTTGGGGCCCAAGATGTTACAGATCGAGATTGAAGTCGGGGAGGGACCCCTGTGTCTCGATCTGTAACACCTAGACCCTTATTTGCCGAGTAACTGTTACAGATTGAGATGTTTGTGTCCGTGGCGGCCGCCGGGCCCCACCAGGGTCCCGCTCGAACGACCCCCGTGGTAAACTTGACCGGACTGTAAATATTCCGAAAGGTACACCTCAATGTCCAAGTACATCTCCGAGCTCATGTCGCCGCAGCTTATGGGCGTCGTCTATGCCTTCGTTGGCTTTATCATCGCCCTGTATGTGCTGTCGGTCGTCTATGTGTTCATCGACGCTCGCCGCCGCGGCGCCAGCGCCTACGTGGCGTGGGGCATCATCGCCCTCATCCCGTTTGTGGGCCTCATCGCCTACCTGGTCCTGCGCCCGCACTCCTATGCGTCCGACCGCGAGGAGCAGGAGCTGGACATGGCTCTGCGCGAGCGCCAGCTTGCCCAGTACGGCACCTGCCCGCAGTGCGGGGCGCCCATCGAGAAGGACTTCGTCGTCTGCCCGGTGTGCGATACCCAGGTTCGCAACGTGTGTCCCAGCTGCCATCGCCCGCTCGATGCGCATTGGAAGGTCTGCCCCTACTGCCGAACTCGCATCCAGTAGCGCATCCATCGCCGGGCCGGCCGCAAGCCACGGGCACGCCGCAAACCGCACGCGCGCTCCGCAGCCCCGCCCCACACGATGAAGCATGCGTAGAAAATCGCCCGCCGTGCCATTAAGGTGCGGCGGGCGCTTGTATACCAAGGCAACCTGCCTATAATGATGCAAGTCAAAAATGCCGAGCGCATCGCACGCACTTGCACCAGGCATCCGAGAGGAGAAAACATACCCATGAAGGCACTCTACAATGACGGTTCGGTGGCCGAGCTCCCGCAGGACGAGGTCACGCACGTCATCCGCCACTCCGCCGCACACATCATGGCGCAGGCCATCAAGCGCTTGTACCCCCAGGCCGACTTTGCCTACGGCCCTGCGACCGACAACGGCTTCTACTACGACGTCGACCTGCCCGAGGGCGTCAAGATCAGCGAGGACGACTTCCCCGCGATCGAGGCCGAGATGAAGAAGATCGTCAAGGAGAACCTCAAGTTCTCCGTGTACGAGAAGCCCCGCGCCGAGGCCATCGCCCTTATGGAGGAGCGCGGCGAGAAGTACAAGGTCGAGCACATCGGCGACCTGGACGACGACGCCCGCATCACCTTCTACCAGCAGGGCGACTACATCGACATGTGCGTCGGCCCCCACATCTGCTACACCAAGGCGCTCAAGGCCTTTAAGCTCACCGGCGTCTCGGGCGCCTACTGGAAGGGCGACAAGGACAACAAGATGCTCACCCGCATCAACGGCGTCGCCTTTGCCACCAAGGAAGAGCTCGACGAGCATATGCACATGCTGGAGGAGGCCAAGAAGCGCGACCACCGCAAGATCGGCCGCGAGATGGACCTCTTTATGATGCGCGACGAGGCTCCCGGCTTCCCGTTCTTCCTGCCCAACGGCATGATCCTTAAGAACACGCTGCTGGACTACTGGCGCGAGATCCACCACAAGGCCGGCTACGTGGAGATCTCCACGCCGCTCATCATGAACAAGCAGCTGTGGAAGACCTCGGGCCACTGGGACCACTACAAGGACAACATGTACTCTACCGTCATCGACGACGAAGAGTACTGCATTAAGCCTATGAACTGCCCGGGTGGCGTGCTGGTGTACGCTTCCAAGCCGCACTCTTACCGCGAGCTGCCCATTCGCGCCGGCGAGATTGGCCTGGTGCACCGCCACGAGCTGCGCGGCGCCCTGCACGGCCTGTTCCGCGTGCGCTGCTTTAACCAGGACGACGCCCACCTGTTTGTGCGTCCCGACCAGCTGACCGACGAGATCGTGGGCGTGGTCAACCTCATCGACTCCGTGTACCAAAAGTTTGGCTTTAAGTACCACGTTGAGCTTTCCACCCGCCCCGAGGACTCCATGGGTTCGGACGAGGACTGGGCTCGCGCCGAGGAGGGTCTGCGCACCGCTCTGGAGAAGCTGGGCATGGACTATGAGGTCAACGAGGGCGACGGCGCCTTCTACGGCCCCAAGATTGACTTCCACCTGGAGGACTCGCTCGGCCGTACCTGGCAGTGCGGCACCGTCCAGCTCGACTTCCAGATGCCGCTCAACTTTGACCTGGAGTACGTGGACGCCGACGGCTCCAAGAAGCGCCCCATCATGCTGCATCGCGTGTGCTTTGGCTCCATCGAGCGCTTCATCGGTATTCTGATTGAGCACTTTGCGGGCAAGTTCCCCACCTGGCTGGCTCCCGTGCAGGTCAAGGCACTTCCGGTTTCCGAGAAGAGCCGCGACTACGCTCACGAGGTGTGCGCCAAGCTGGAGGAGGCCGGCATTCGCGTGGTCTGCGACGACCGCGACGAGAAGATCGGCTACAAGATCCGCGAGGCCCGCTCCATTGACCGTGTGCCCTACATGCTCATCCTGGGCGAGAAGGAGGTCGAGGCCGGCAACATATCCGTCCGCGATCGCTCCAACGAGACTGTTCAGATGAGCGTTGACGAGTTTGTTGCCAAGGTGTCCGAGGAGATCAAGACCCGCGCCTAGCACAAACAATACAAGAATTAACAAAGGCGATCGTCCTTTTGGGCGGTCGCCTTTTTTGTTGTTATAGAAGAAAAGCCGCTGGTTAGAGCGGCTTTTTTTGTTGTGCAAAAAGGTACAGGTTTTTGTAGAGGCGTATGGAGATGCACCCATTCGCGGCGCATTTTGTGCAATCTGGGAAAACGCGAGCAGTTTGCTTGTATAATGAACTCCGTCGAAAGATACAAAAACCTGTACTTTTGCGACTGCGCCTAGCTGCGAGCGAGAAGCCTGTTCTTAACGCCCCTGCATTCGCGTGCGTCGCGGAGATGAGTAAAGGGGGCGAGAGATGGAACAGACAATGCGGCGCCAAGAGCAGCTGCCCGGTGCTTTTAACGGCGCCATCACCAACAGCCAGCGCGTCCGCGTCCGCTGGTATCTGGTCCACACCCCCCATGGTAAAGAACGCGAGACCTGCGAAAAGGTCCGTCGTATTATCCCGCACGAGTTGATGCAGGACGCTTTTGTGATGCAAAAGGAGTTCTGGTTTAAGCGGGACGGAGCCTGGTCGCTCCAAACCAAACCCATGTACAAGGAATACTTCTTCGTCGCCACGCGCGATGCCGCCCTGCTCGATAAGGCTTTGGCCCAGTTGAGCTTTGGCTGTCGCATTGCCGGCAGTAAGGAGCGGGCCTATGCGCCCATGCCGGACGATGCGCAGGACTGGTACCGCAGCGTGCTCGACGACGACGGCGTGGTGCGCAACAGCGTAGCCCGCATAGAAGACGGCGTGCTGCACATAGAGCAAGGCCCGTTGGTGGGGCAAGAGGCCCGCGTAAAGAAGATCGACCGTCATAAGCGCTGGTGCCTGGTAGACGTGGGCGAAGGCGACTCCGCTTTTAGGGAGCTGCTTCCGTTGGACGTGCCGAGTAAGACGTAAGGGGACGTTGTACCGGCAATTCATTCGTTATTTGAATTCATCGATGGGGGGGGGGGTCCCTGAGGACAGGGACGTGGATTTGAACTTGACTACTAAAGAAGCAACAGGGCAAAACGCGCCGGTGGAGGCCGCGCTAGCTTTTCAGAAGATACAGCCGAGCGGTACGCTGGCTTACCGTTTTTTAAAGAGGCTGTTTGATTTTGTTTTCAGCCTGTGCGTGAGCGTGGCGCTATTCATTCCTGTTGCCGTCGTGTGCTTGCTCATCCGCCTCGAGTCTTCGGGTAGCCCTGTGTATGCGCAGGAGCGCGTTGGCAAGGGCGGTAAGACCATCAAGATCCTTAAGCTTCGCAGCATGGTCGCTGATGCGGGCAACGTGCAGAAGTATCTGAGTCCTGAGCAGATACATCAGTGGGAAGTCGAGCGCAAGGTCGATGACGATCCGCGCATTACCAAAGTCGGCCAGTTTATCCGTAAGTGTTCGATTGACGAGATGCCGCAGTTCCTGAACGTGCTGAATGGCGACCTTTCCGTCATCGGACCGCGCCCCATTACAAGAGACGAACTTGAGCAACACTTTTCCGATGAGGAAAAGGCCGAGCTGCTTTCTGTCCAGCCTGGCATCACGGGCCTGTGGCAGGCGACCGATCGCAACGCTGCGACGTTCGAGAGCGGCCTGCGTCAAAAAATTGAACTTCATTACGTGCGTAACCGATGCTTCCGCATGGACTGGAAATGCTTTACCGGCACCTTTGGTGCCATGTTCGGTAAGAAGAGGACGGGGCGATAGATGACGAATCCTATTCGTGTCGCACAGATAGTTGGAAAAATGAATGGCGGCGGTGTTGAGGCCGTCGTTATGAATTACTACCGTCATATCGATCGCAGTAAAGTGCAGTTCGACTTCCTTGTCGATTCCGATTCGACTCTTGTGCCCCGCGAGGAGATTGAATCGCTCGGTGGCCGAGTCTTCGTGATTCCGCCCTATCAGCATGTAATTGAATACCAGCGAGAGCTCCACCGTCTCTTTAAACAAGAGGGCTGGATGATCGTGCATAGCCACATCAACGCTCTTTCCGTCTTTCCGCTTCGCGCGGCAAAGAAGGCCGGCGTTCCTGTGCGTATCGCCCATAGCCACTCTACGAGCGGTAGGGGTGAGTATGCCAAGAACGCCCTTAAGGCTGTTTTGAAAACTCAGGCAAATCGATATCCCACGAATAAAGTTGCCTGTAGTGAGTTTGCTGGGAAATGGCTGTTTGGCCGCAAAACGTCATTTTCTGTTATGAATAACGCCATTGATTTAAGCCAGTTTTCTCCTAATCCAGATAGTCGAATGCATGTTAGAAAACAGCTCGGCATTGCAGACGATACCTTCCTTATTGGACACGTCGGAAGGTTTGTCGATCAGAAGAACCATGACTTTCTATTAGCTGTTTTTAGAGAGGTTCTTTCCCATGAGCCAAATTCAGTGCTCGCACTTGTGGGAAACGGGCCACTGCTGGAGCATGTTAAACAGATGTCAATTGATTTGGGCATATCGAATTCTGTCTTATTACTAGGGATTAGATCCGATGTTGCAAGTTTATATCAAGCTTTTGATGTCTTTTGTCTTCCAAGCAAATATGAAGGACTTCCCGTTGTTGGAGTTGAATGCCAAGCTAGTGGAACTCCAATCTTGGCATCGGATGCAATCACATCTGAAATCAAATTGACTTCCCTTATGGAGTTTGAGCGGTTGAGTTCTAGCCCTCAAAAATGGTGTGAGCATTTGATCTCCATGAGGAAGATAGACGCTGATCCAAATGATTCAGAGAGCTTGAAGGCTTTTGATGTGTCTGCTGCTTCAAAACGTCTCGAGGATTATTACTCCCACTGTCTCAAAACGGTGTCGCCTAGTAAAGCGATTGCAGATAAATAGAGGTTTGGAGAAAACCAAAACTATGAAATTGAGTTTTATTGTTCCTATTTATAACGTGGAGGATTACCTCCTCCTTTGTTGTAAAAGTATCTTAAATCAGGTTGACAGTACTTGTGAAGTTCTTCTTGTGGATGACGGCTCGACTGATAGATCTTCGCAGATTGCTGATGATATTGCACGCGAACATGATCGTGTAACTGTTATTCATAAGGAAAACGGTGGCTTAGCTTCTGCTCGAAATGCAGGATTAGATGCTGCTTCAGGAGATTACGTTGCGTTTGTTGATTCGGACGATCTAATTTCTGAGAACTGCCTCCCCGCTATTCTCCATGAGCTTGAAGATACTAAGCCTGATATTTTGTTTCTGGATAGCTGCAAGCTATACCCTGATGGAGTTAAAAAATCAATCGGCTATCATATTGAGCCCGGTTTCATTAATCAAAAAAGCAAGAGCGAAGTTCTTTACTACTTGTCTAGACTGCCTAAGTTTCCTGACAGCGCATGTATGAAAATTTATAGACGTGCATTTTTGTTTAACTGTGGGCTTAGGTTTCCTGAGGACGGACGTGTCTCAGAGGACCTAAATTTCGTAATGAATAGTCTTCTTGACGCTGAGACTTATTCTGCACTTGATTTGAATTATTACGAATATCGTCAGAATAGAGCGGGCTCTATCACTGATGCTGTTGGTCTCAAGCATTTTCAAGGCCTCCAGCAGTTTATCGAAGATGCTATTCCCGTTCTTTGTGACTCTGACTATAGGCCCAAGAATAATGATTGTGCTTGCTGTTTAAGCTTCGTTGCGTATGAGTACTCAATTATGTTGTGGATGCTCAGCACAATTCCGGGCTCAAAATTAGACGAAGCCGTCGCTTATTTAACGAACTATCGATGGCTTATGAATTATGCGGGTGGAAGAAGGGCCCAAATGACTCGTACCGCGCTGAGTCTTTTGGGGGTACGGAAAACATCTTCCCTGCTTAGCATTTATATGAAAGTGAGGCGAAACTAATGAAAGCTGCTATTGTCACGCTTCATCGGGTTTACAACTACGGTTCTGTTTTGCAGGCATACGCAACCCAAAAGGTATTCGAAAAGCATGGCTGCGAGACGAGCATTGTCGACTATATAACTGAGCAGCGAACGCTAAAACGCATCTTCTTTAAACCTCCTGCTGATCCTAGCATCAAAGGCGTTAAAAGGGTTGTCTATCAAATTGCTAAAATTGGCTCGCTTGCACTTAAGGAACTCACTTTTGGCTCATTTGTACAGAAGACAATGCGTCTTACAAAGCGATATGTGACCGCCGACGATTTAGCTTTAGATCCTCCCCGCGCCGATGTCTATGTGAGCGGTAGCGATCAGGTTTGGAATAGTAAATATAATGAGGGGATTGACAGGGGCTTTTTCCTGGATTTTGTTCCTTCGGGTCGAAAGAAAATTTCTTTTGCGTCTAGTTTTGGCAAATCTGCACTCGACGAGTGGGAAAAAGAGCAGACGCGTTTCTATTTGAGTCAGTACGCTGCCATTTCTGTTCGTGAGGATTCTGCTGTAGAAATAGTGGAGGACCTTGGTGTGCAGGGCGCTGTGCAGGTCATTGATCCAACACTACAGCTTACTAAATCGGAGTGGCAACCACTTTCGTCTCCTCGTTTGGTTAAGGAACCCTACTTGGCTCTTATGCTTCTTTACAATGAAGACAATGGTGCGACGGAAATTGCTCGTCAAATTGCTGATGAGAGGGGCTTGAAGCTCGTTAAGATTTCATGGGAAATGAAAAAGCCCGAGGCTGTTGATAAGTTGTTTACGCATAGGTCCCCAGCAGATTTTCTATCCCTGTTTTCTAATGCCGATTTTGTTGTGACCAACTCGTTCCATGGACTTGCATTTTCTCTGATTTTTGAACGCCAGTTTTTGGTTGTTCCTAGAAATGAGTTTAATTCCAGAATTGATTCGCTTCTCAGCCTAGTTGGTTTGTCGGATCGACTTGTAAAAAAGCCTTTAGACTCTAATCAATCTTTGCCTGTCATTGATTACTCGCATGTAAACAAGGCGCTTGATGCTGCGCGCCTTGATGCGGATAGATTTATCGACGAGGCGTTGGGTGACTAAATGTTTAATGTATTACACGTGATGTATGGGGCTGATGCCGGTGGCATTTCATCGGTTATTCTTAATTATTACAGACACCTTGTAGAACATGGCTTTCATTTTGATTTGGCATTAACTTCAGATCAAATTGGTCTTAATGCCAAGCGCTTTCGTGAGCTTGGTTCCCACATATATCGACTTCCTTCGAAGAGCGAGGGAATTGGTGCCTATGAGACAGCCTTAGCCAATCTGCTTAAGGACAATTCCTATGATGCGGTTCATGTTCATGAAAATGAAACGTCTTACGTTGCCCTTCGGGTTGCTCGAAAGTGTGGTGTGCCTGTTAGAATCGCGCATTCCCACACTACATCACCGTGTTATTCATTTCGCGACCATTTAAGAAGGGTTTCCGGCTGTGTTTTAAATGGTCGTTATGCTACATGCTTAATCTCCTGTGGGAAGCTTGCTGGTGAACGCGTTTTCGGTAAATGGCGTTGGCGAATGGGGAAGGTGCAGTTTTTGCCCAATGCCATTGATACTGGTTCATATACATTCGATCCGTCCGTTAGGCGCGCCGTACGTCAGGAGCTTGGGTTCAACGAGGAATTCGTTGTTGGTATGGTTGGTAGACTGTCGAAACAAAAAAACTATTCCCTTGCGCTGAAAATAGCGAGCACTTTTGACAAGAATTTTAATGTGCGATTTGTTGCGGCTGGGAACGGCGAGCTTGAGAGTGAGATTTCCTCTGCGATTGAGGCATGTGGATGCGGCGATCGCTTTAAACTCCTTGGAAGACGATCTGATACCGCAAGGTTGTATCAGGCGTTTGATGCATTCATGTTGACATCTCTGTATGAGGGCTTTCCGGTTGTTGGCGTTGAGGCTTCGGCTTCGGGGCTTCCCCTTCTTGTTTCTCAAACGATTACACCTGAGCTTAAAAAATGCGGCGAAGTGTCTTATTTGCCGCTCGACCGTCCTGATTTGTGGGCGGATGAGATCAAAAGACTTTCAATGATTTTTCACGATTTGCCGAGGACCAATCGGGCTAAGGCAGCCGGTTTTGATCTTGAAGATTGCTGGGGAATTCTTGCCGGAATTTACTGCGGGGAATTAAATGTCTAGTTTTGCTTTGAAAAAACGCGGGGTAAATTCTGCGAGGCGTTCGTTATCGGTTCTTTTCTTGTTTCTGCTTATAGGTTTGATTTATGTGACATTTGGCAATCTTCTAGCAGGTGCTGGCCGAATTGTTCCCTTTAGAGATCAGTTGAAGATGGCAATGTCCGCAGTCGGATTGTGCGTATTGCTTTGCCTTTCTTGTCGTGCAGACCTTGTATTTGGTAAGGACATGCTCGGACTTTTATTGGTGTTTAGCATTGTAATTTTGGTACCAACTTGCTTCTATTACCTCAGTGGGTACGTTAGTTTTCAGTACGGTTTGCTTCAAATATCCTTATCCGTTCTATGGATTGCTGTTTTCGCTCTTTCCTATTGGTCTGGATATAAGAATCCATTTCTACTTGAACGACTTGGATGGATGGGCCTTGCAGTCCCTATTGTTTTTGTGCTCTTCGCCGGAGTTAGAACCCATATCAATGAGATTGGCTGGACAGAATCTGTAACTATGGCGTACTACGCCCTGTTTCTGCTGCCTTTTGTCTTACTGTTGCGCAATAAAACAATTCGTTGGGTATTTATTGCAATTATTTTCGCCACACTTCTCCTGTCTTCTAAGAGAGGTGGATTCATTGCTTTTTTCCTGGCTCTTATTGTTTATGCCGTGATTGAGTGGCGGATGGCTGGAAAGGGAGATCCTAAAAGGGTCCTGCTTATCCTTGGATCTGTAATACTTGCGATGGCTTTCTACTATTTTTTCACTTCATTTACAAAAGCAAACAATCTGGCAATGATAGATCGTCTTGAAAATCTTGCAAATGATGATGGCTCGGGTAGACCGGATGTCTGGGCTTGTGTCTGGAGAATGATACTAGCTTCTGATCCAATGTCACTTCTTATTGGCCATGGTTTTAATACGGTATATCGAGCTTCCCCTATGGGTCTTAGCGCTCACAATGACTTTCTTGAAGTCATTTATGACTATGGCCTTATTGGGTTTTTACTTTATTTGCGACTTTATTATCACGTCTGGCAATTGTATCTGCGTGTCAAGTCCGATTGTTCTCAGCTTGCGCCGGCATTCGCTGCATCTCTGGTGCTGATGATTTTCATGTCGTGTATGGCGCACTTGATTATTTACCCAACTCATTTTTTGCTTCTGTGTATGTTTTGGGGTGTTATTGCCGGCTACCTTAAATCGAAGGGATCTGTGAGTCCTCGTGGATATATGTAGTGACTTAGTCAGCATTATTGTTCCGGCGTATCAGGCTGAAAAACATCTGGAAGAGTGCGTTCGTTCTCTTCTGAACCAGACTTACCCATCAGTTGAAACAATTGTTGTTGATGATGGCTCGACCGACGGAACCTCGGCGATTGTTTCAAGAATGGCGAATTCTGACGACCGGCTGCATCTTATAGCGCAGAAGAACTGCGGTGTCAGTTCTGCGCGAAATCATGGTATTGCTGCGTCCCGTGGTTCTTACCTGATGTTTGTAGATGCCGACGATTGGATTGAACCATTTGCTGTCGAGACGCTATTGGCTGCTATAAAAAATAACGGAACTGATGCTGTCTACTGCAGTCGGTACTATGACAGCAACGGAGATTTATGTGCCAGTGAAACCTGTGTCTCCAGATCCGACAGTATCGATGCGTCCGTATTACTTAAATATCAACTGGACTTTCGTTTCATTGCCTGTCCCTGGCTATGCCTGATGAGTAAGGATGCGGCTGCGGGGTGCGCATTCCCAGAAAATGTGCATATTCTAGAAGACTGGTTCTTTAACGTTGAACTTATAAATAATTCGCGCTTCATTTCAGTAACTGATACAGCTTTTTATCATTATCGCTCTACTGAGCAAAGCGTAAGCCGTTCTGCTTTGAATGAAAAAAAGTTTAGCTGTATGGAGCTTCCAAATAAGGTCGTTTCGCTCCTTGGTCTTCAAGGCGAGAAAGCTAACTCATTGCGTTTGCGATTAAACGTTGGCTTAATCCGGCACCTGTTAATCGTCGCTGCCGCTTCCGGCTTCGCCGATGAATACTGTCGCAAGAAGATGGCGAACTGGGCACGATCGACGCTAGGTGAAGCGTTTGCTTCGCCCGATTTGCCCCTTAAGCTTAAGAGCTATGTGCTTCTAGGATCAATTTCGCCGCGTTTGTTTGCATTTATCTTTCACTTTAAAAGGAAGGCATTCCATGACTAAGGCTGGCATTGTTACATTCCACTGTGTTCCCAATTATGGGGCCGCTCTTCAAGCATTTGCTCTATCTGAAAAGTTAAAAAAATACTACGACGAAGTTAAAGTTATTGATTATTGTCCTGGCTGTCTTTTGTCTGACTACAAAACGTTTGATATATCTGGACCTAAAGCGTTCATTGGCAGCACTCTTACTGCGCCCGCTTGTGTTCGTAAGAAAAGAAAGTTCAAGCGTTTTGTCTCAGAGAGGATGGACTTGGAGCCGTGGCCTGCTACTGACGAGGTCCTCCATTCGTTCGATTCCGTCTTCTGTGGGAGCGATCAAATTTGGAATTCGGAAATTACAAAAGGAATCGATCCCATGTACTTTGCCGACCGGTTTCCGAGGAGCGTCATTAAGGCATCATACGCTGCCAGTATAGGCAAATCGGCTCTATCTGATGCGGACTGCAAAGCTATGCTGCCTTTGGTTTCAAGGCTAAATCGTATTTCCGTTAGAGAACCAGAAGCAGCGGGTTTGATTGAGAAATTGACCGGTAATAGGCCTGAGGTGGTTGTCGACCCTACCATCCTTGCGGGTAAAGAACTATTCGCTCCCATTGTAAAGTCTCTCCGCGATAGGCCTTACGTCCTTTATTACCAACTGGCAAGGAAGGACAACCGCGCTCTATCTTTGGCCGATAAAATCGCACGTTATAAAAATCTCGATCTTGTCGGACTGAGCGGCAACAGAGGGTTGCAAATTGGAAAAGGCCATGACGTTATTTGCGATGCTGGGCCTGAAGAATTTGTTTCCCTCATCGCGGGTGCGGATTACGTTGTTACCGACTCTTTCCATGGGACCGTCTTTTCTCTTCTATTCCATAGGCCATTTGCGTCCATTCCTAAAGCTACCCGAGGTGGGAGAATTACCAACCTTCTTGATATTGCTGGTCTAAGGAACCGCTATACGGATCGTTTTGATAGAGATATTTTGCTAAAGGATATCGATTGGGGAAACGTCGACAATTCGCTTGCTCGCGAACGCGAGGCGTCTGAACATTTTGTCACATCTATTAAGGGTGATTTCTAATGATGGTTCTATTTACCAATAAGCGAGATTGCTATGGGTGTGGTGCTTGCGCTTCCGTGTGTCCGCGTGGCGCCATCAAAATGGTCCATGACAAGCACGGCTTTTTATATCCCGTTATTGACCCAGAGAAGTGTATCGACTGTCATCTTTGTAATCGCGTTTGTCAAATTGGCAATGAAGTTGACCTTCTGACACAGTATCCCAAAGCAACATACGCTGTAAAAAACGAGGATGAAATTCGGTCTCGATCGTCTTCGGGAGGAGCTTTTACTGCTCTGAGTGATAGCATACTCAACAGCGGCGGTCTAATTGTGGGTGCTGCTTACGACGAGTCGATGTGTGTTCGGCATAGAGTGGCTGGCGAAGTTACTTCTCGTGATTCAATGCGTGGAAGCAAATATGTCCAAAGTGATATCTCTAATGTCTTTAATGAGTATAAAAATCTAAGTGGCAAGAAGGTTCTGTTTACAGGGACCCCATGTCAGATCGCTGCATTTAAGCTGGTGGCAAAACTGCTAAAAGTGAATTCCTCGAATTGGGTTTATGCCGACCTGGTGTGCCACGGCGCCCCCTCTCCGGCGGTTTGGGGCGACTATGTGAGGTCTCTTGAAAAAAAGCAGGGATCTCGTTTGGTTTCATATTCTTTCCGTAATAAAGATGCCGGATGGCGTGGCTACCATATTCGAGCGGAGTTTGAAGATGGATCCGTTTTACTGGATGATAGTTCCGAAGCGCGCGGCTTTGCTGTTGTATTTTCAAAGAGTCTCGGGTTGAGGCCGTCGTGCTACCACTGTCCTTATTCTCGCATGCAGCGAGTGGGCGATTTGACGATTGCGGATTACTGGGGAATCGAAAAGGATGATCCTGAGTTTTCCGACAACGTCGGAGTATCCATGGTCTTCGTGAATAGCGAACAGGGCGGAACGCTACTTACTGACTCAAGTGAACGCTTAACTCTTAAGGAAGAGACTGAGACTCCTGTTCAAAGAAATCTGCATAATTCAACTGACTATCCGCAGTTTGATTACGATTCATTTTGGACGGCCTATGAGAATGGCAGTTGGGGCGGGGTGGCTTCCCGATTTGGTTATGTCGGTAAATCAGGAAAACTGTATCGCCTTGTTGACAAGGTAAAAACAAAGGTGAGGAGGGCATGAGTTTCACCTATGGGTAAATATAAAAAACTTGGCAAAAATGTCGGACTGATTACAATCGGTAACTTCGCGTCCAAAATAATGTCTTTCTTCATGTTGCCGCTCTACACTGCTGTTTTGTCAACGGCTGAATACGGTACTGCGGACCTGATGACGACGACAGTAAACTTGCTTTCGCCTTTCTTTACGCTTCTAATCAGCGAAGCCGTGATGCGATTTGCCCTTGATCAAGACTTAGACAAAAGGCAAATATTTACCATCGGACTGATTGTGACATGCGGCGGCTTTATTGCCATGTGCGCTGTTTCCCCGCTTGTTCTTTTGAGTGAGGACATGGCACCGTATCTAGGCTATTTTCTTGCGTACTATTTCTTTACATGCCTTCATCTTCTTGTCTCTCAGTTTGTCAAGGGAATTGAAAACGTTGCGATTTATTCAATTAGCGGCGTGTTTCAAACCATTGTTTTCATTGCATTAAACTTGGTATTTCTTTTAGGTCTACACCTTGGTGTTACGGGCTATATGCTTGCTATGCTGGTGGGCGAGGCCGCTACAAGCGTTTTACTTTGGATTGGTGCCGGCCTTAACGGCTTTTTGGTTAAACCAGCCTCCATTGATAAAAAATTGTTTAGGGACATGCTTCGCTATTCTGTTCCGATGATTCCTAATTCGATTAGTTGGTGGATTAGCAATTCTTCGGACAAATATTTGTTGACGATGTTCGTTGGGGTTGGTGTTACGGGTGTGTACTCTGCCGCCCAGCGTATACCTTCCTTGTTTGCCACCGTTTCAACAATTTTTATGAGTGCATGGCAGATTTCGGCCGTAGAGGATTTCGGTTCTCAAGAATCGAGACGGTTCTACAGCAACATTTATAAACAGTATTCCACGTTTAATTCTCTCGTTGTTGGTGTGCTGATTTGCGGCTGCGAACTTCTGGCAAGCATTCTCTTCTCTAATGACTTTTTTAATGGCTGGGTTCTTGTTCCGGTGCTGTTGATTGCTTTCGAGTTTTCCGCTATGTCTGCATTTTTGGGATCCATTTACACTTCAGCTAAGAGAACCAAGATGTTATTTGTATCAACAATGTTTGCTGCTGTGCTTAACATTGTTTTGAATGTCATGTTGATTCCTTCGTTGGGTGCCATGGGGGCTTCTTTGGCTACTCTCGCTAGCTATGTTTCAATTTGGGCATTGCGTCTTTGGGATACGAGAAAGATTATTCGTCTCGATATTGAGCTTGTATCTGATTTAATTTCATACTTTATTCTCGCTGGAATGTCTATCGTGATGATAGCGCACGTTCCGCATCGTTTTCTTATTGCACTTGCCCTTCTCATTGTCATGCTATTTGTCAATCGTCGTGTTGTCATGAAATTAACTGAAGCTTGCCTTTCAGTTCTTAGGTCAGCTCTTGGAAAGGCTCATCAATAATGGAAACCCCATATAACTCTAAAGATAATTGCTGCGGGTGCGGTGCGTGTCTGCGGGTTTGCCCAAAAGACGCAATTTCTTTTCGCAAGGATTTGGACGGGTTTGTCTATCCGATAATCGATAGTTCTCTATGCATCGATTGCGGAGCATGTGTTAAGAAATGTGACTTTGGCAAGACTAAGAATTCGCATAATTCTGTGTCGCCAATGGCTTTGGCTTTTGTTAATACCAATAAGGTTGCGTTGCACGGCAGTGCTTCTGGAGGAGCTTTTTCTGCACTTGCAAAACATGTTCTCGATAATGGGGGCGTTGTCTACGGTGCGTCTTGGGGTAAAGGAATGAAGCCCGAGCATGCACGTATTGCCGATTGGTCCGATATTTCTAGAGTTCAGGGCTCAAAGTATGTTCAGAGCGACTTAACACCGATTTTATCTAAGTTAAAACAAGATGTATCCGAGGGGTCTGGTGTTCTGTTTTCTGGTACTCCATGTCAGTGTGCTGCTGTAAGGTCTCTGTTTGGACGCAAAACTCCTGATAATTTAATCTGTGTTGAGCTCATTTGTCATGGGGTGCCGAGCGCGAAGCTGTTTCTTGATTTCGTTGAATATCTTGAAACCAAGGTGAATGGTGAGATCGTGGACCTTAGGTTCCGCGATAAGAATAGAGGCTGGGGCGCTTTGCTTGCCGTTGATTTTAGGGTTTCAAGCGGCATAGTAAAAACGCGATATTTTAAGCCCGAAGAGGTCTACTACTACTACTACTTTTATCGAGGAATGTTTTTCAGAGAATCCTGTTACTCCTGTCCTTATGCAAAGAGAGAGAGGTATTCTGATTGGACGATAGGCGATTTTTGGGGCGCTGCAAAGTACTGCGAGAATATTGACACTTCTAAGGGCGTTTCGGTAATCATTGCATCAACGAATAAGGGCATTTCGCTTGTAAATGAGCTTAGGAACGATGGTGTAATTAAAGAGGTGCCGATGGATGATGTTGTGCGTGAAAATGGCCAACTCGTGCACCCATCGGCCAAGCCCGATTGTTACAACGAGCTAATGGCTGAATATCGCTCTTTAGGGGCAGCGGCTTTCGCTTCGAAATTTGAAAAGGATAATTGGAAGCTTGTTTGCAAGGGACGCCTGAAGAGAAGCGTTCCGCTCTGGCTAAAACAGGCTATTCATTCCTAGATTTAGAGTGTCCATTGGGCTTGCTAACCTTTTTGTTTTCAGTGGGTAATGCACCGATTTTCTCAAACTGCTGTTGTTGTGTCGTTGAAAGGGGTCATTGATGACGGGGCGGGGACGTCGCCAACGAGATGAAGAGTGGACCCGGAAGTTCTCTAAGCTTCTTCGTTTGGTTGTTGAGAGCAATAATATCAACCTCGACCACCTTGATAGCGATGCCGGAATATTGATGGGTACGTATCGGACCTGGGTGACGGGGAGAAATCTGCCAGTTCCGTCTTATTTTATGTTGCTACTGTCGTTCATTGCTCCTAAGGTTAACGATTCATCTGGCCCCATAATTCTTGAACGCGTGTGTTCGGACTGCGCCAATACGCAAGCATGGGATGCGGTTGAGTCGTATTCTGTTTTCGAGGGGGATATGCAGCGATATATTCCTGCAGTGCTAGAGATTTATTGGCGCATGGGGAGGAAAGCGCACCCATTGCCCTTAACTGCCGATAACGCCGCTAGACCTTCTGGGAAGACCGCTGCAGTTGTGTTTGATTTCGTGGGCACTCTTTTGCCCAAGATTGATGCTGACAGTAGCCTTCGTTATATCTGGATTGAATCTGGGCAAGATAAGGCTCGATTTCAGTCTATTCTTGCCCGCTATACTCACGATGCTGATGACAGGCGCATCTATTTTCAGCAGGCCACGGAATTATTCAGGGAAGCGCGTATTACCAAAGATGACATCACTCGCATCGGAAATGGCACTCGGCTAATTCCGGGTATTTGTGACGTGTTTAAGGTGCTTAACGATGCGGGCGTTCTGATCTGGATTGTCTCTCGCTCGGAGAGGCAGTTTATACGCGCGGCCCTTGGTGATCTTGCTTGCTGTGTGGAAGAAATCAAGTCCAATCAATTCCTGTTTGATTCTGAAGGCGTTGTTGATGGTATCCGCATTAGTCCTTTTGACTACGAGGGCAAACGCAGGTTTGTGAGCAGGGTCGCAGGCGATCTGAGCGTTTCGCCCCAAGATATTGTGTTTGTTGGAAACTCGAATAACGACGCATCTGTTAGGGGCAGCGGTGCAGTTACCGTTTGCGTGTCTCCCTCTAATACTACGGGGACAGATCGGTCGTCTTGGACCCACTGCTGCCTGTGCTGCGATGACCTGAGAGACATCCTTCCGTTTATTAACTTACAAAGTACTACAAAGTGAAGCGAAACCTGAGTGCTTTGTCGCGGACTTTGTATCTACTTCTCGCTTGGCTCATGCACTTGGTTTCCCGGACTTGATTAGCTTCGTCACTCAATACCTTGGTCGCCCGCGGCATTATGTAGGCAGGGCAAACGACGGAAGGTAGGGTGCTTGCCATGGGAGCGATATCGCTTGGACCAGTGACGGATACCGAAATCAAGCTCACGAAGGAGGTGCTGAACGCGGTCGTAAATGCCACGTGGACTTATAGGTGCTCTAGGGAGTTTAAGCGTGGCCAGGTAGAAAGCATTCGCATTGCAGTCGAATACTTCAATGCTGCGGCAAAGATGAGCTATGTAGATCAGCTTACGAGCGTGATGATGTCTACGTTGGCAAACTCCGCTAGGATGTACCAGCGCTACGATAGCGAGGGAATCATGACCGATCTCATTAAACAGCAGTTCAACCAGACGCTTGAGGTGCAAGCCAAGTGCCTGAGTTCTATTCTCGAGCAGTTTGCTAAGTAGCCTCTGCATTGAGGCCGAAAAAGTCGCAATTTGGTTGGGGTGCGTATTATGTTCTTTCGCTATTTGGCCGCAAGAGCCCATATGGGTGTCATCGGTATTCGCGCTCGGTTTCGAATTTGGTTGGCTGTGCGATCTGGTGCGTTGGTATTCTTCTCGATGCTTTTATTTCCAGCTATTATTGCTGGGGTCATCACTGCGGTAACGGTTAGATCTATGCTCGCCGCAGTTTTCGCCGGGGTCTTCTGCTTGGCGGTTGAGGTGTACAAGATATTTGAGCTAGATTAGCGGAATGGGCTCATGTCTTATGGGCTACTCAACTTAGATTGAACCGTAGCCTCTTGACTGATTGTGTTTTGTATCAAGATGTTATTCGGGACACCGGGGCCAAAAGTCCCGGTGTCTTTTGTTGCGGGTGATGAGTCCTGTTGGCGTTTCGTGCGTCGTGATCGCGGTGACGTTGCTCGCATTTTTATAAATGATGACTATCGAATTGCTTTAATCATTAGGTGTCGTTATGGCGACAGGTAGTAATTTTTCTTAAGTATTCACTGTCTGGAGCATGGCGTTTGTTATTTACGGATTAACTCGTATTTATATGTTTGACAGTTACTGGGCTTGATATGTTTCCAAGGTGAATTAGCTGGACTGGTTATAATCGATTTCGGGGAAACACCTGACATGCACATTAGCTCTCATTTGCTAAAATGAGTAAAAACATCTTTCAAAGTTTAAATGAGGGATCTATTGTTTCAGCTCGCCCTAATTAATGGTGCAACTCTAAAGCGTCTTCGTGTCATAAGGGGAGTTTCCGAAGACTTTCTTGCTGCTAAAGTCAGAATCTCCATTACGCAGCTGAGGGGCTGGGAGCATGGTGATCCTGGTGATTATCCGACAATCAATCAAGCCGAAGCTATGGCTAATGTGTTGCTTTGCCCATTGGCGGGACTCTATCTTGAACCGAATAAGTTGAAAGAGACGCGAAAACCTCCAATTTCCAACAAGCGAATTGGATATAAGCCAAGTTATTCCGATGACAGTGCGTTGAACCTTGCCGTAGAAGATTTGCTCTTGCGCCGTGAGGATATTTTGGAGCTAGCAAAAAAGACGGGTCCCGAAATTCTAAGCTGTGATTTGCCTTGTTTAGAGAGCGATATTGTTGAGGCTGCCAAGCGTTTGCGAGAATGGATTGATTATCCGCTTAGCAACCAGATCTCTTCTGCTTCGTCGCGAGTTTTGTATAAGAGTCTTCGTTCTCTATTGGAAGAACGCGGCATTTGCGTTGCTCAGTTTTCAGAGCCATCTGTCGATGAGGTGAGGGGCATATCTCTCTATTTTGAGATGCTCCCAATTGCGGCGGTAAATCAGTCGGATCGATGGCCAGCGAAGTGTTTTAGTTTGTTACACGAGATGATTCACCTATGCTACAGGAAATCAACCACCTGTTCTTGTATAAATGCTGAATGCGATGATGCCGAAGAGGTATATTGCAATGCAGTTGCTGGTGAGTTTCTTTTTTCCAGACAGACTGCACTTCACGAAATAAATAATGGGCTTAATCCTTCTGACTTTCATTCGTTTGATGTGATAGCAAATAAATACTCTATTAGTCGTGATGTTGTTGCAAGGCGTGTATACGACATCGGTCAAATGTCCCGCACTGACTATGAGGAATTATTGGATTTATTTCGGCGTGAAGCCATTGAGTCTAGTTTGCGAGAGAAAGCAAAAGCTCAAGAGTCTGGACGCGCCATGGGGTATATGCCTTACGAAAAGAAGATGGTTGATTTCCATGGGGCCTTGTATTGCGCCTATGTAAATCGAGCACTTTCTTTAGGTGTTTATAGCGAGTATGAAGCAGCTTCGGCATTAGGAGTTAAACCGGATTCTCTTGGATCCGTGTTCAAGGAGGCTTTCGGGTGAAATTTACCAAAACGCCTCAGCAGCTCGACTTAGAATCACTTAGCTATCAGTACATTATGGATACATGCTCAATATTGTCCCAAAACGATGGTTTTCTTTATCCAAGGCGAGTTCATGTTGGACTATGGCGTGAGATAGATAAGCTTGCTTCCGAGCGTAGGCTTGTTGTTTGTAGCCAAATTGAAAAGGAAGTAAAGAGGGGTGCACGGGATGACTTAGCAAAGGAGTGGCTAAATAGTTCCGGGGTTAGGATTATTGTTGAGTCGCCTGGAGTCCAGCAATGTCTCAGACAGATAGTCAATGCTCAGCCAAAACTGTTAAAGTTTGGCGATACGCGAGAGTGTTCTTCCGGGGATGCCTTCCTGATTGCTACCGCAATGTTTTACAATTTGGATATCATTACAGAGGAAAAGAAAACAAGTCCTTATAAAATTCCGCAAGTTGCAAGTTCATTTGGAATTAAAACCTATAGCCTGAATGAACTTGCTGAAGAAAACGGCTGGGAGTTTTCATAGGCGATGCCATTTTAGTGGCGGGTCCTTTCATGATTTAAACCCATAAGGTCTAGCCTAGATGCCGTTTTTAGACACTGCACATTTCCCTACCTATTGGCCGTACATCGTTGCTATTGACGGGCCATTTCTGGACGTACCATAGATTTCCCTAGACCTGCTCCTGCTGACCCTTTTTGGGCCTTCTGTCGGTAGTGTCGAGAGAGTTTGTTCGCCCCGCCCCCGCACAGCTGGTCGGCCTCAGCGTCCATCACTGCGTTCGCGATCTGCTTGGCGACGCACCCGAGCGGCTCCTGCATGTCGATGGCGCCGTCGTCAAAACGGGGCATGGCGAGCATGTCCGGCGTCAGGTCTGACAAGATTTCCGTAGCGGTCTACGTCCTTTCCTGGAACCTGTTATTATGGTGATTGCGGATTCTAGGACGAAGACCGTTCTTCGTTAAACGGACGCTGGGGCGTCACCCTTACACCAACATTTTCGACGCGATCCTTGCCTGCCGTTCGGCAACTCTAGCATGAGGCCGCCTTGCGCTTCTTCGAGACTCGACACCGAGACCTTCCAGGAAAAGTCCGCGAGGCTGCTGCCTAGGTCAAGCTCTGCATGGCCGTATTTTTCAATTTTGCAGCGAGAATGATTCTCGTCTTGTGAAAGACGACATTCGACCGGTCGCGATCCGATGATTCGATACTCCTTCTGATATGCGTATTTGGGCGTTTTGATAACGAGACTGTGCGGGATGCCCTCAAAGATCTCGCGGATAAGTTTTGGCCCGGGGATGCCGTAGGAGATGGGACCGTGGGCGTAGATGCTCCCGTCATCGGCGGCATGTCTGTCGGCGAGGCGCGCGAAACTGTCGTACTGCAGGCAGGCATATCTGTAGAGGCATACCAGAGGGGCCGTACTTCTCAGGGATGTTATGCTTGCATACTTAATAAAGACAATATAATTGGTGGCAATTATTAAATGCAACGAACGTTTGTGTTTGCTATCGTCGCTATTCATACATGGATCGGAGATTGATCGCGGATGTCTGATTTCAATTTCTACTACGATGAAAGTCAGCATAGTCGCTCACTCAATCTCGAGACCATCAAAGCCGATGAATTCTACGATGGATTTGTTGTTGCAATAGTAGGGTGGGACTCCCAGCGGGAATCCGATTTAGCTACCAAGTATTGTGAATTCGAGAAAAAGTATCTTTCTCCAAACGCTAAAGAGTTAAAGAGCACTGTTCTTAAAAAGAGCCATTTCAAATATGGATTTAAATCTCTATCTCAACACAACGCGCGCTTGATCAGTGATTATCTCGACCTGATTGATAGAGAAATGTATGTCTATTGTTCCTTCTCAAGTAAGGTTGAATTGCTTGTCGATAGACTGTTCAGCCAATATCAAAACCAACCTTGCTTTAATGCCGATTTAATGAAATACTCTCTTGCAAAGCTATTGGTTCAATATAGGCCCCTCGAAGTAGTTGAATCGATATTCAAATCGCCCGACGATTTACTAGACGCTTTACGGGGCTTTCTCTTAAATAGAATCGAAGATGACAAAGCAAATCCAGAGCTTAAGTGGACCGAAATGGATCAATGCAGATCGATCTTGGAAGTTATGGACCGCGTGATGCCGCTGGATGATTATCGGTGGGAATACTATGCGCCCCTTGCGGGATTTGGTCTATATCTGAGTGAGCATAATGAGGTCGATAGCTGCACGCTTGTCATTGATCAAGAAGAGAATACTAGAGCTGCTGCAGAACGGCTTGGTTTTGATAGGGTGCGTGAAGCTGATTCTTCTGAGTGCTTTGGTGTCAGAATGGCTGACATGCTTGTTGGAATAGTGGCAAAACTTATGAAAGCTATTCGTGATGAACTTACCTATCAGTCGCGAGAGGATGAGATTAAAAAGAACCTTTTTGATGTAGAGTGGTTCAACCTAAATGATGAGCGGCTCGAACTGTATAAAAAATTTTGTCGAGTGTTGAATCAGTATGATAAATGCTGGTACAAGGTTTATGGAAGCGGTTTCTCTGATGACCTTGTCGTTTTAATTGCGCTGCTAAAGTACCTCAACAGTTTCGAAAGTGCCGCTCAGCTCCATGAGCTTGGCGCTAATAATGCGGAAAGGTTCAACGCCTTCTGCTGCTACAGCCTTGCGGAGCATTTTCAATTGCTAAGCGATGACCCTTTGGGTACGGGCGATTTGCGCGATCCTAAAAACCTTTTCCGCCCCCGTCTTAGGATCACCGATCGGCCCAAAACCTATAAGGTGATGGATGTTATGTTCGCAGATGATGGGTCTCCTATGGCTTTGATATCTGAGAATGGTTGCGAAACTGCTTGTCTGCTACCTGCCGATCTTGCCGGATGGGTCGGTATGGTGCTTTCCAGGGATGACTGCAAAAATTTATTGTTCCCAGGAAACGTGAGATTTCAGTATTCTCAAGGTCGATTCTGCGCCGATTTTTTATAGAAAGAGAGATTAGCGTTTCTAAGAGCTTAAGAAGGGAGTCATGGCTGATTAAACTGAAGAGCCAATGTGTGCTAGCGCCCTGAATTTTATTTGCTCACTAGGACAATTTTATTGCGTAGGGGGTTATGCCTGCCTATGCGTTTTGCTGGGCGGGCCTTCTTATGCTGTGGGTGCGGATGGCCTTACCATCGCGGTGCAGACCTACGACGAGCCGGGTGTCTCGGGCCCCGGCTGGGCGGCGTGCATGTTGTTGCTGCTAGCAGCAGATCGGGCGAGGACTGCCGCTTCTTTGGCATGTACGCCTCCGATTGCCAATTTGTTGTGGACGCTTCCTGGGTGGACGCCAGTGGGGCCGTTGCTTAGCATGTGGTAATTGAACCCACAGGCGCCCAGTCGTCGGCGGGGAAGACCCAGCCCGGTACCTGTGAGCCCACTGGTGGCAATCCCGCGGGGGATACAAAGCCCGGTAGCGAAGAAAAGCCCGGTGATGAGACTAAGCCCAGCGAAAACCCGCCCCCCACGCCTGATTCGTCGCCCAAGTCGGACGCCAAGCCCGCGCCCGCGTCCATCAAGACGCCTGCGACCAAGACCACCAAAAAGACCAAGCCCGCAACAACTCAAGCCGCCGCGCTCCCTAAGACCGGCCACGGTGACTGGGCGGTTGCGTGCCTTGCCTTCGTCTTCCTAGGTATGTTGTTGGTCACCATAAAAGTTCGGGCACTTCGCGGGGGCCTTATTTGCCAATGTAGTTTCTGCCGCTTCTTTCCCACATTTCTCTGAGTTAAATAATGCAGATTGCTTGAACTCGGCATGGGGCTTGCCCTGTATTTGAATTTGACTAAACTTAACTTATAAGTTAACCACATTTGGTTTTATCTGAGGCGGAGGGGGTGGCCTTTGGTTAGTGACTATGAACTTGTCGAATATGCTGATCCCGAGGGACGACCTTTTTGGGAACTAACCACCTCCCCTGAGAACTCTCAGTTTCAGAAGATGATGTCTGATCCTAAAACGAAGTTTACCGCCCGTAAAATGATCAATCAGATTTCAAAAATCTATGACTACGGGCTAAAGGATGTCAGTGGAACGTCAAAGCTTCGATGTATCGAGCCTAAGATTGGACTATACGAACTCAAGGGTTTTGATGGGGTTAATCGAGAAATGGTCTACGCGATTTGCCAAGGCGTGGACAAGATTGTTTTGCTTTTTTGGTTTAAGGGCCATCAAGGCTCGGGAAATATTTCCAAAGAAATTAAACGCGCAAAACAGTTGGCCGCGATAGCAAAGCAGCTTTTGGGGTCATAGCGTCGGCTTTTTTGCCCGCTTACGAAACGGAGACTTGTAATGGTTAAGGTCGATTTATCAGACTTTTACGCGGAAACGGAAACGAGCGAAACCCGTGCCTATGAGCACGCACTAGATATTGAGTTTATTGTTCATCGCGAGATGCAGCGCTCGGGCTTGAGTAAAAGCGAGCTGGCAAAACGTATGGGCGTGAGTCTTCAGTCGCTTTCGAAATCGTTGAATTCTCAGCCCAACATGACGCTGAAAACAATCGCAAAGTTTGAGCTTGCGTTGGGTATCAAAATCATTCCTCAAGTCATTTCCAGTTATTCGAATGAGGCGCCGTTTTCTTCGTCTAATAATTCTGTCCGAGAACAATGGTCTTCATTTAACAGCGACTGCTCGGCGAAACGATTGAACTTTGAGATGATTCCGGGAGGTTTGGCTGCATGAGCAAGGATTTCATTGCGCCTATTCAGGTTGTTCATTTGTTTGTTGTCGACTCAACTTTTCATATTGAGAATGAGCCCTCCCAGAATATGGATTTAAAAGTTGACGTTAGCTATCAGGACGTCCATCTATTGAGGAACAAGGCGGGCGAGCGTGCAGACTTAAAGCTGTATGTGTGTGGCAGTCTGATTGATAGAGACGATGCAAAGGAAAAAATGCGCGCTGATGTGACGGTTGCTATTTCGGTGTCAACAAAAATGCCGTTCGACATTTCAGACGATGAAGCGCGCCGTTATCTTCTCTCTAATGCGATTTCCATGGCGTATGGTCACGCTAAGAGCTATCTGATGGTCGTTACTGGACTTTCGCCCATGGGGGCTTTGACGCTGCCGGCAATTCTTCCTTCGGAATTGGCAGCGGACAGCGATGCGTCTTTCCAAAGTGAGTAAGTTGTTCTCGAGTTGGATTTTGCCTGCCACTGTGTGCAAATGTAACGGGGTGCCGAATCGGTAGTTTGACTGATTCGGCATTTATATTTCGAAGTTTCTAGTTGAAGCCCTGCGATGCCCGTGCTACGACAGCTAAATTGACCGTGACGTCCTGTCTTGCGACACGCATGTAGCTCCGCACGGGTATCATGGTGAAAGCGATTTCAACGACAGGGGTGCTCGTGGTAAAGATGAAAGATGTGGCCGAGCTGGCCGGCGTTTCGAGCGCCGCCGTCTCGCGCTACCTCAACGGTGGCTACATATCGGCGGATAAGGCCGAGCGCATTAAGAAGGCGATTGAGCTGACAGGATACGTCCGGTCCAGCCAAGCTCGCGCGCTGCGCACCGGTTCCACCAAGCTCATCGGCGTCATCGTGCCCAAGATCAACTCGGAGTCCGTGAGCCGCATTACCGCCGGCATTGGCCAGGTGCTCGGTCGCCGTGGCTACCAGATGCTGCTTGCCAACACCGACAACGCGGCCGATCGTGAGCTCGAATACCTCGATTTATTCCAAAACCACCCGGTCGATGGCATTGTGCTGGTGGCAACTATGATTACCGACGAGCACCGTCGGGCGATTGAATCGTGCCGCGTGCCCATCGTGCTGATCGGCCAGAATGTTGTGGGCGCGGCGTGCGTCTATCACGACGATTACGAGGCCGCCTTTGAGCTGGGTCAGGCACTCGCGAAGCGTGCTGAGGGCAAGATCGCCTACATCGGAGTTACCGAGGAAGACCGTGCCGCCGGTTATGACCGTTGTCGTGGTTTTGAGGCCGGCTTGCGCGCCGCGGGCGTGGCACTTGATCCGAGCCTGATTTGCCAGGGGTCCTTTACGCTCGACTCGGGCTATCGCGCTGCACGCGAACTGCTCTCCGTCGATCCCGATGTTTCGTTTATCGCTTGCGCGACCGATACTATGGCGGCCGGCGCCCTGCGCGCTCTTGACGAGGTTCGCGGCATGGGCGAGGGTGTGCGTCGCGTGAGCGGTTTTGGCGACAACGCATTTTTGCGCGCGCTGACGGGCGGCATTCCCACCGTGCATTACGGCTACCTGACCAGCGGCGTCGAGGCGACTAATATGTTGCTCAATACGCTCGATGGCGTGGAGGGGGAGAGCGGTTTAAAGACGCTCAAGCTCGGCCATCGGCTGATGAATGTCTAGGCTTACGTGATCTACCGCGCGCTCAACATTTAGGCGTTCAGTCGCCTATCGGCGCTATACTGCAGCCGTTGCCCACGATGCGGGGAACACCCGCATCGTGGGTTTTTGTTTTGAAGGGACGGTACCGCATGGGCGTACAGCAGCTAGAAGAGGCCTGGGCTTTGAGGACCGGCGCGCGTGAAGCGCGGTTGCTCGCGGCCTCGCATGTGCCAGCAGCGTTGTCGCAATTGGGGATTGTGCGCCCCGGTGACCGCCTGGTTGCGTTTGCCGATGACTTTGCCGATGCGTTTGCGCGCGGCTTTGATGCCTGCGACGTGGCTATGGTGGGCGAGCCGTCGGTTGCGGCGTTTGCTGCTGCGTCCGAGGGCTTTGATGCTTCGTTTGATGCCGAGGGGCCGCACCTGTGGTGGTTCGTCAACTCCATCGGCGGGTTTGGTCTGCGCGTCTCCGATCTTCGTGCGTTAGGTCGCGCGGCTCGTGAGGCTCATGCGCTGCTGGTTGTGGACAACACCGTGGCGTCGGCTTTTGGCTGCGATTTGCTGCGCTTGGGTGCCGTCCTGTCGCTTGAGGCGCTCGACCGTGTTTGCGCAGGTAAGGCTCCGCGCAAGCTCGTTGCTGCTTCGGTGGCGCGCTCGCAGCTCAAGCGCCATCGTGTGGATGCCGCTGCCGAGTGCGCGCATACGTCGTTTGCGGGCTGCGGTGCTTTGGCACTCGACCTTTCTACCGAAGAGGCCCACGTGCTGGAGCGCGGGCTTTCCTCGCTCGATGCCCGCATGCAGGCGCACTTCGATCGCGCCCGTGCGTTGGCCGAGTATTTGGCCGCCAACGAGATGGTGCGCAACGTTCGCTATCCCGGACTGAACTCGCATCCCGACTATGCGGTTGCAACGGGAATCCTCGAGCACGGCTTTGGCCCGGCAGTTGAATTTGACCTTATCGAGCGTAGTGCGGATGACCTGTTCGATGCTTTGCCGAGGGAGTTTCGTACATCGCCCGCCGGCGGCGCAACGACGCGCCTTTCGGCCCCACGCGGTAAGCAGGGGAGCACCATTCGCCTCTTCGCCGGCACCGACGACCCCTTGATCGTGGCCGCCACCCTAGACAATGCCCTCCGCAAGTAGCCAATTTGGGACGGGGCTTTTTTAGCTACCCAATGTCAATTTTGGCTATGAGTCAAGAATGCTCTGGATGGGTAGCTAAAAAAGCCCCGTCCCAAATTGGCTACTCTTTGATGCTGGCGATGAGGGCGTCGGCTTTAGTGGCGATGACCTGGTTGATGTCGGCCTGCAGCTCCTCGTAGACCGCTATGGCTCGCTCGCCGGCCGGCGTGAGCGTGGATCCGCGGGCGCCGTCGCGCTCGATGAGCTTGCAGTCCAGCTGTCCTTCGGCCTCGTTTACAATACGCCACGCTTTGGAATAGGCCATGCCCATGCTCTTGGCGGCGCGGTTGAGCGAGTGCTCGCGGGCGATACCTTGCAGCAGCAAGACACAGCCGTGGCCGAAGACGCCCGGCAGATCCTTGTCGCACGCTTGAATGACCAACTTTGCCGTCGTCTTGTACTTCATACGCTCCACGTCTCCCCGCTAAAGTGTTTGCTGGGCAAACGCAAAGCCTGCGTCAAGCCCTCGTGTGCTCTTCTTAAATCATGCATTGTAGCAGTCAAAGTGCGTTAAGATACTTCCCCAGTATTGGGCGCCCAAGGTTGGGCTGGGTCCTACGAGGCCTGCAGCCGACCGGTCGCATGGAAAAAGGAGAAACATGGCTACGTTCTTTCCCGGTGAGTCCCACACGTTTTCGGAGTATCTGCTGGTCCCTGGTTACTCGTCCTCGCAGTGCATCCCCAACAACGTCTCTCTTAAGACGCCGCTGACCCGCTTTAAGCGCGGTGAGAAGCCGGCAATCACCCTGAACATCCCCATGGTTTCCGCTATCATGCAGTCCGTCTCGGGCGTCGACATGGGTGTCGCGCTCGCTACCGAGGGTGGCCTGTCCTTCATTTACGGTTCCCAGAGCGCCGAGTCCGAGGCCGCTATGGTCAAGGCCGTCAAGGATCACAAGGCCGGCTTCGTTCAGTCCGATTCCACGCTGACCCCCGACATGACCATGGAGCAGGTCATTGAGCTCAAGGAGAAGACCGGCCACTCCACCATGCCGGTTACCGACGACGGCACTCCCAAGGGCAAGCTCCTGGGCATCGTCACCAGCCGTGACTATCGCCCCAGTCGCGATGACCACCAGACGAAGGTCTCCGAGTTCATGACCCCGCGTGAGCAGCTCATCGTGGGCGACAAGAACATCAGCCTCAAGGTTGCCAACGACGTCATCTGGGACAACAAGCTCAACGCTCTGCCTATCGTCGACGACAACGATCACCTTATGGGCATCGTCTTCCGCAAGGACTACGACAGCCACAAGACCAATCCTAACGAGCTGCTCGATAACGACAAGCGCTACATGGTCGGTGCCGGTATCAACACCCGCGACTATGCCGAGCGCGTGCCTCTGCTCATCGAGGCCGGTGCCGACGTTCTGTGCATCGACTCCTCCGAGGGCTTCAGCGAGTGGCAGAAGCGCACCATCGAGTGGATTCGCGCCAACTATGGTGAGGACGTCAAGGTCGGTGCCGGTAACGTCGTCGACGCCGAGGGCTTCCGCTTCCTGGCCGACTGCGGTGCCGACTTCATCAAGGTCGGTATCGGCGGCGGTTCCATCTGCATTACCCGCGAGACCAAGGGTATCGGTCGTGGCCAGGCCACCGCGTTGATCGACGTCTGCCGCGCCCGTGACGAGTACTACGAGGAGACCGGTGTCTACGTGCCCGTGTGCTCCGACGGCGGCATCGTCTACGACTACCACATGACGCTCGCCCTTGCCATGGGTGCCGACTTTATGATGCTGGGCCGCTACTTCGCCCGCTTCGACGAGAGCCCGACCGAGCGCGTCAACGTCAACGGTCAGTACATGAAGGAGTACTGGGGCGAGGGTTCTGCGCGTGCCCGCAACTGGCAGCGCTACGACCTGGGCGGCGCCGCGAAGCTCAGCTTCGTCGAGGGCGTCGACTCCTACGTTCCCTACGCCGGCTCCCTCAAGGACGGCGTGGGCGGCACGCTCTACAAGGTCAAGTCCACGATGTGCAACTGCGGTGCCCTCTCGATCCCCGAGCTCCAGGAAAAGGCACGCCTGACCCTGGTCAGCTCGACCTCGATCGTCGAAGGTGGCGCCCACGACGTAGTCGTGAAGGATTCTCAGCAGTCCGTATCTTATCGATAAGCGGCTTTCTCAAGCACCGCACCTTGCCGTTCAAACCGTCGCTCGCGTACCAAAGTACGCGTCGCTCCTCTTTCACGGCAATCTGCGGCACTTGGAAAACCCGTCCATGCTAGGACGATTAACAAATAGCGGTTGAGTATCAACCACGTTATTTAGATAAAGCGAGATGCCTGCAAGTCGCAGGCATCTCGCTTGTCGTATTTGCTATTATCAGTCGAGTCAACCTTAGGGTCGGGCGGCTTAGCTTTTTTCGCTACAAGTTCCGCACGCAAAGAAGAGCACTAAATGTGCTCTTCGTCTTGCGCAGGACTGTCCGCAGTAGCGAATAAAGCTAAACCGACCGACCCCAGCTAAGATTAAAGGAGCTGATATGTGCGATTGCACAGATCATAAGGACGAAATTCCTGCCTACGACGCGCAGGCCATTGAGTCCAAGTGGATGAAGGCCTGGGAGGACTCCAACCTTTTTGCCGTCGACACCGACGACAGCAAGCCCAAAAAGTATGTGCTCGAGATGTTCCCGTATCCGTCGGGCGACCTGCACATGGGCCACGCGCGCAACTATACCATCGGCGATGCCATGGCCCGTCAGGCCCGCATGCGCGGCTTTGACGTGCTGCATCCCATCGGCTTTGACGCCTTTGGCCTGCCCGCCGAGAACGCCGCCATCAAGCACAACACGCAGGCTGCCGCCTGGACGTATAAGAATATGGACCAGGCGCTCGCCACGATGAAGCGCATGGGCTTCTCCTACGATCTGGATCGCATGGTCAAGACCTGCAGCCCCGACTACTACCGCTGGGGTCAGTGGATCTTTGAGAGGCTGTGGGAAAAGGGCCTGGTCTATCGCAAGAAGAACCCGGTCAACTGGTGCCCTAACTGCAAGACCGTTCTGGCCAACGAGCAGGTCACCGAGGGCAAGTGCTGGCGCTGCGGCACCGAGCCCGAGAAGCGCGACCTTGAGCAGTGGTACTACAAGATTACCGAGTACTCTCAGGAGTTGCTCGACGACCTGGAGAAGCTCCCCGGCTGGCCCGAGCGCGTCAAGCAGATGCAGGCCAACTGGATCGGCCGCTCCGAGGGCGCCGAGGTCGACTTTACCCTGTGCGACGCCAACGGCGAGCCCATCGAGGGCGACGAGGGCAAGATCACCGTCTTCACCACGCGTGCCGATACCCTCTTTGGCGTTTCCTTCTTTGTCCTGGCTCCCGAGTACGCTCGTCTGCACGAGCTCGTCGAGGGCACGGAGTACGAGGAGGCCGTCACCAAGATCGTCGAGGACTCCAAGCATATCTCTGCCGTCGAGCGTGCCCAGGGTACCCTCGAGAAGCACGGTGCCTTTACCGGTCGCTACGTGGTGAACCCCGTGAACGGCGAGAAAGTTCCCGTGTGGGTTGCCGATTATGTCGTTGCCGACTACGGCACCGGCGCTGTCATGGCCGTTCCCTGCGGCGACCAGCGCGACTTTGAGTTTGCCCGCAAGTACGACCTGCCGATCGTGCCGATCATCCTGGACGATGACGATCGCGCTGCCGTCGAGGCCAGCGGCGAGACCATCGATACCTTCCATGCCGAGACCGTCGACTGGGACTGCGCCCACGCCGCCGAGGGCACGCTCGTCCAGTCCGGCAAGTACACCGGCATGCGCGGCGGTAAGCACTCCGAGGGCGAGGCTGCCATCGTGGCCGACCTCGAGGCTATGGGCTGCGGCCGTCGCAAGGTCGAGTTCCGCCTGCGCGACTGGCTCATCAGCCGTCAGCGCTATTGGGGCAACCCCATCCCGGCCATCCACTGCGAGCACTGCGGCATTGTGCCCGTGCCCGAGGATCAGCTGCCGGTGACGCTGCCCGAGAACCTTGACCTGGGCGCCGGCGAGACCCTCGCCGAGTGCAAGGACTTTTACGAGACCACCTGCCCGGTCTGCGGCCGCCCGGCCAAGCGCGAGACCGATACCATGGACACCTTCACCTGCTCCAGCTGGTATTACCTGCGCTACACCGATCCGCACAACACCGAGCTGCCCTTCTCCCGCGAGGCGGCCGACCGTTGGATGCCCGTCGATAACTACATCGGTGGCATCGAGCACGCCATTCTGCACCTGCTCTACAGCCGCTTCTTTACCAAGGCGCTGCGCGACCTGGGCCTGCTGAGCGTGGACGAACCCTTCACCAACCTGCTGTGCCAGGGCATGGTCAAGGACGAGAACGGCGACACCATGTCCAAGTCCAAGGGCAATGTGGTGCCCCCGAGCTCGGTTATCGAGCCCTACGGCGCCGACACCATGCGTCTGGCGATCCTGTTTATCGCCCCGCCCGAGAAGGACTTCGACTGGGATCCCAAGGCCGTCGAGGGCGCCAACCGCTTTATCAAGCGCGCCTGGCGTATCGTGTGGCAGCTCGTCCAGTCGGGTGACGCCAGCGTGGCCTTCGACAAGTCCGTGCTCGACGAGACCGCGATGAAGCTCTACCGCGAGCGTCACCGCACCATCGCCAAGTGCACCGAGGACTTCGATCGCGGCCAGTTCAACACCGCGATCTCGGCCGTCATGGAGCTCGTCAACGCGGCGAGCGCCTACCTCAACGCCACCGAGGGTGCTGACCGCGACAAGGCTCTGTGCTACGGCGTGGCCAAGGACATTGTGAGCGTCCTGGCGCCCATCTGCCCGTTTTGGGCTGACGAGCTGTGGCACGAGGCACTCGGCTGCGAGGGCAACGCCTACACCGCCGCCTGGCCCGAGTTTGACCTGGCCGAGTCCATCGAGGACACGGTGCAGATCGTCGTCCAGGTACTCGGCAAGGTCCGTGGCCGCATTGACGTTGCCCGCGATGCCTCCAACGAGGAGATGCAGGCTGCCGCCGAGGCTGCCGTCGCCAAGTGGACCGAGGGCAAGACGGTCGTCAAGGCCATCTGCGTGCCCGGCAAGCTGGTCAACCTGGTGGTTAAGTAAACCTCGCGCACATAGTTGACGCACAAAAGACGAGGGGCGACCCGATTGGGTCGTCCCTCGTTTTGTGTTATATGCCCTGCTTGGCTTGTGCCGAGCGTCACCCTCTACGGAATGTGTACCAAGTCCCTAAAGTAGACGTTGCCGCTTTGCTCCTCAAACATCCAGATGTTGAGGTAGATGTCGTTGAGGTCGTTGTTCACGTCAAAGTCCGGATCGTCGAAGGTGCCTACAAAGGTGAGCATCGCGGTCGCTTCTTCGCCTGCGGCGACGGGCTGGCGCATGCGCACGTCGCGGACGACACCGTTGACGTAGGCATAAGCATCGACATCGCCAAACATCATGTCGACATCGGTGTTGTTTGTCACCGCAAAGACCAACACGGCGTCGCCGTAGCCATCCGTGTCCTTGCCCACACAGGCAACATGGACGTTCTCGTCTGCCTCAAGGTCGATGGGGAACTGTTCTTGAGGGTCGGGATCTAAGCCCTGGGGGTCGACTATATCTTCGTCGATTCTGTCGAAGCGCTCCGATGGCGTCGCTTTCTCGATGGCTTTGGTGCTGCCGAGATCCGGCTCGCATGGTCCGGTGTTGCCGTCGACGTTGCTGCAGCCCGCCAGAGCGAACGAGCAGGCTGCAATGGCGAGCGCGATCGTGCAGAGGGTGCCTAGGCGTTTCATGGATCCTCCTTGCCGTAGAGATACTGGAAGGTCGTGCGGTCAATGCGTGCGGCAGGCTTTCTCGCTACAGAATGCCTTTCAGCTCTAGTCTGGCCTATGTGCGCCCAGGGATGGAATGCCCATAGGGCCCGATTCGGTCGGCGCGCTGGGACGCATGGCCCGTTTTGGGGCTTTTGGGGAGCACCGCACAGGAGTCCTTGCCTAATTGTCCTATTCTTATGGAGAAGCTGTGGGCGCGCTGACCTGCGAATTTCTTTGACGCTTGCACGTTTTCGCAGGTATTGGTATAGTTTGCTTGCAAATGAAGTAGTAATTGAAAGAAGTGGGGTTTCGGCCCCGCTTCTTTTTTGTATGGATGGAGGTGCCGCAATGGTCAAGACCAAGACCGAGCAGGCGATCATCGACGCGCTCGAGGCCGTCGCTCCCCAGCACGATGTCGATATTGTCGACGTTGAGCTCGTGGGCGCCACCAAGGCCCCCTGCGTGCGTGTGCGTATCGAGGGTGCCGAGGGTCAGAGCTTGTCGCTCAACGACGTCACGGCCAATACCAAGTGGGTCGGCGACGTAATCGAGGAGCTCGACCCGATTTCTTCGAGCTACACGCTCGAGGTGTCGAGCCCGGGTATGGCGCGCCCGCTGCGCCGCCCGCGCGACTTTGCCCGCTTTGTGGACGAGGACTGCGAGCTCACCTCCACCGCCACCGAGGGTCGTCGCAAGTACTCCGGCAAGATTGCCGCCGCGACCGAGACGAACGTGACCCTCGAGCTCGAGGACGGAGAGTCCGTCACCTTCGATTTCTCTGATGTTAAAAAGTGCAAGTTGAAGCCCACCTATGACTTCAAGCCCGCGAAGGAAGGAAAGTAAGATGGCAGCATCCGACATGATGTCCGCCCTGATGGAGCTTTGCCAGGAGAGGCACATCGACCAGCTCTACCTGATCGACCGCCTGGAGCAGTCGCTCGCCAAGAGCTACGCCGAGATCCTGCATCTTGAGTGGGGCGCCAAGGTGACCATCGACCGCACCACCGGCAAGATATACGTCTACCGCCTGGAGCCGATCGACGATTCCATGGACGAGGAGGGCAACTTCACCGAGTTCGAGGAGATCGACGTCACCCCTAAGAACACGAGCCGCATCGCCGCTCAGCACGCCAAGGCCGAGATCAACGCCATCGTGCGCAACTCCGCTCGCGAGCAGATCTACGAGGAGTTCTCCGGTCGTATCGGTGACCTCATCAGCGGTACCGTGCTGCAGTCCACGCCCGACTTCACGATCGTCAAGATCCGCGATGGCGTTGAGGCCGAGCTGCCGCATTTTGACCAGCGCCGTTACGAGAACGAGCGCAACGAGCGTCCGATGGGCGAGCGCTATCTGCACAACCAGCACATCAAGGCCGTGATCATCGACGTTCGCGATCCCAACTCCACCCTGCAGCCGGTTCGCGGCGAGCACAGCCGTCCGCCGATCGTTATCTCCCGTACCCACCCCGAGCTCATGCGTCGTCTGTTTGAGCAGGAGGTGCCCGAGATCTATGAGGGCACCGTCCAGATCAAGTCGATCGCCCGCGAGCCCGGCCAGCGCTCCAAGGTCGCTGTCCACTCGCTCGACGACCGCCTGGATCCCGTGGGCGCCTGCGTCGGCCCCAAGGGCAGCCGTGTTCGCGCCGTCGTAGGCGAGCTCCGCGGCGAGCGCGTCGACGTCATCCTGTGGGATGCCGATCCGGCCGTCTACGTCGCCAACGCCCTGTCGCCTGCCAAGGTCACCCGCGTCCTCATCGACGAGGAGAAGGCCTACGCCGGCGTCATCGTGCCTGACGACCAGCTTTCGCTCGCCATCGGCAAGGAGGGCCAGAACGCCCGCCTCGCCGCTCGCCTGACCGGCTGGCACATCGACATCAAGTCCGAGACCCTTGCCGCCGACATTCTCAAGAACGTCCCCGTTCACGAGGAGCCCGCCGCCGACCTGATCGGTGACGAGGAGGACGACGACGTCCGTCGCTGCGAGTACGTGTCCGAGGACGGCGTCCAGTGCCGCAACCAGGCCCGTCCGGGCTCCCGTTTCTGCGGTGTCCACGACACCGACGCCTTCGATGATGCGGAGGACCTGATCTAGCGCGCGGTCGCGCCGGGCAGGTCCCGGCGCATCTCCCACGCTCGTTCAGTCTCTAGGCACCCAAGGTGCCAGAAAGGGTAGGTGAAGTCATATGGCAAAAGTCCGTGTGTCCACCCTGGCCAAAGAGTTCGGCATGACCTCCAAGGAACTGATGGGTCATCTCGCCGAAATGAAGATTCCCGCTAAGTCCGCTTCCTCCGCGCTGGAGGACGCCTACGTCGCCATGGTCCGCAAGCAGCTCGCCTCGGTGATCGAGGTCCGCGCCAAGGAAGTCGAGGCCGCCAAGCAGGCCGAGGAGGAGGCAGCCGCCGCCGAGGAGGCAGCGCGCGCCGCCGAGGCCGAGCGCGAGCGCATCGCCGCCGAGAAGGCACGCGAGGAGGAGCGCCGCCAGTTCGCCGCCGCCCAGGCTGCCGAGGAGGCCGCCCGTGCCGAGGCCGAGGCCAAGAAGAAGGCCGAGCAGGAGCGCCTTGCCCGCGAGAAGGAGGAGGCTGCCCGCGAGGCACAGCGTCGCGCCGTCCCCGCTTCCGACTCCGGTTCGCGCTTCCGTTCGCTGCTCGACCAGATCGCCGCACAGGAGACCGTGCTCAAGGAGAAGAAGGACGCCGAGGCAAAGGCCAAGGCCGAGCGCGCCGCCGAGCGCGGCAACCGTCGTGGCGGCAATAACGACCGTCGCGGTGGCCGTCGTAACGATCGCAACGCCTCCGACAACAATTCCGATCGCAACGCCTCCGAGAGCCGTCCGCACAGCCATCGCACCAACGCCAGCAACAACGTTGCTGCCGGCATGGACTTCCCTAACCCCGACAAGCAGGGCAAGGGCAAGAAGCGCAAGGGCGGTCACGGCAACGAAGAGGATCACTACAGCCGCATGGCGCGTGAGGCCGAGGAGTACAGCCGCGAGAAGGTGCTCGAGGAGGCCCGCGCCGCCGTCGAGGAGGCCTCTCGCGAGTCCACCGGTCGCCGCAAGAAGCGTAAGGAAAAGCGCGAACGCGAGGCTGCTAAGGCTCAGGAGGAGCGCAAGATTGAGGAGGCGCTGGCCCAGGGCGTGAACCCCGAGGAGCTCGACGCCATCAAGGTCTCCCAGGGCGTTACCGTCCAGGAGCTCGCCGAGGCGCTCGACGTTCCGGCTAACGACATCATCAAGCGCCTGTTCCTGCTGGGCACGCCGCTCACCATGACGCAGTCCATGTCCGACGACCTCGTCGAGCTCGTTGCCGACGACCTGGGCCGTCAGATCAAGATCATCACCCCCGAGGAGGAGAACACCTTCTCGTTCTACGACGATCCCGCCGACCTTAAGCCTCGCGCCCCGGTCGTCACCGTCATGGGTCACGTCGACCACGGCAAGACGAGCCTGCTCGACGCCATCCGTCACACCGGCGTCGCTGCCGGCGAGGCGGGCGGCATTACGCAGGCCATCGGCGCTTCGCAGGTCATGATCAACGACCGCAAGATTACCTTCATCGATACCCCGGGCCACGCTACCTTTACGGCCATGCGTGCCCGCGGTGCCAAGGTGACCGACATCGTCATCCTGATCGTCGCCGCCGACGACGGCGTCATGCCTCAGACCATCGAGTCGATCAACCACGCCAAGGCCGCCGGCGTACCCATCGTCGTCGCCGTCAACAAGATCGATAAGCCGGGCGCCAACCCCGACCGCGTGCGCCAGGAGCTCACCGAGTACGGCATCATCCCCGAGGAGTGGGGCGGACAGAACATGTTCGTCAACATCTCGGCCAAGCAGAAGATCGGTATCGACGACCTGCTCGAGACCGTGCTGCTCCAGGCCGACGTGCTCGAGCTCAAGGCCAACCCGGACACCTTTGCCTCCGGCAACGTCCTCGAGGCCAAGCTCGACAAGGGCCGCGGTTCGGTTGCCACGGTTCTCGTGACCCGCGGTACCCTGCACGTGGGCGATACGCTGGTCGCCGGCCTTACCTACGGCCGCGTCCGCGCCATGCTCGATCCCAAGGGCAACGCCGTCACCGAGGCCGGCCCCTCCGACGCCGTCGAGATCTTGGGCCTGCAGTCCGTGCCCAACGCCGGTGACGAGTTCCGCGTTTTTGAGGACGAGCGCGAGGCTCGTGCCCTGGCCGATGAGCGTTCGCTCAAGGCCCGTATCGAGGAGCAGAGCCGCGTGAAGCACGTCACGCTCGAGAACCTCTTCGAGACCATCGCCGACGCCGAGGTCAAGGAGCTCAACCTGATCATCAAGGCCGACGTCCAGGGTTCCATCGAGGCCCTTCAGGACTCGCTCGACAAGATGGATCAGTCCGAGGTCCGCATCAACACGATCCACTCCGCCGTCGGTGCCATCAACGAGACCGACGTCGTCCTGGCCGACGCCTCTAATGCCATCATCATCGGCTTTGGTGTCCGTCCTGACGGTAAGGCCCGCTCCGCCGCCGAGCGCGAGGGCGTCGAGATCCGTTGCTACGACGTCATCTACAAGTGCCTCGAGGAGCTCGACGCTGCCCGTATCGGCATGCTCAAGCCCACCGAGGTCGAGGTCTCCACGGGTACCGCGACCGTCCTGGACACCTTCAAGGTGCCCAAAGTCGGTATCGCCGCTGGTGTCCGCGTCGAGGAGGGCGAGATCGCCGCGACCGATTCCGTGCGTCTGGTGCGTGACGGCATCGTGGTCTTCAACGGTAAGATCGCCTCGATGCGCCACTACAAGGACGAGGCCAAGAGCCTCAAGAGCGGTTCCGAGGGCGGCATTGGCCTGGAGAACTTCCAGGACGTTAAGCCCGGCGACCAGATCGAGGGTTACCGCATCGACCAGGTTGCCCGTACCGAGTAGGGGGTAGCGCTATGAAGCAAACGCAGGCAACCCGCCGTCTGGGCGAGCAGCTTCGCGAGAAGCTTGGTTATATCCTGCTCTTTGAGGTTTCCGATCCGCGTCTCGACCTGGTCACCCTGACCGCGGTCGAGGTCGCGGTGGACCGTTCGTTCGCGCGCGTGTACGTGTCGTGCGATGCGAGCCGCTACGATGAGGTCATGGAGGCGCTCGCCAGCGCCAAGGGTCGCATTCGCAGCCTGCTGGCTCGCTCGCTCGATTGGCGCGTCACGCCCGAGCTCGATTTTCGCATCGATCGCTCGACCGATGAGGCCGAGCGCATCACGCGTGCGCTGGAAAACGTTCCGGCCACGCTTGCGATCGAAAAGGACGAGGACGGCTACCCCATAGCGGATGCCGCCCAGGAGGCAGCTTTAGATGACTAATTCCGCCGACCTCGCCTCGTGCGAGTCTGCAGATATTAAACGACGCATCCTCGAGCTCATCGAGGGTGCGTCCTCCATTGCGATCTCGGGTCACACCTCTCCCGACGGCGATGCCCTGGGCTCCGTGTTGGGTTTGGGCCTTTCGCTTATGAAGGTGTTCCCCGACAAGGACATCGCCCTGCTGCTGGCAGACGACGATCCCGTTCCGCGCATCTACCGTTTCATGGAGGGTGCCGATCTGCTGGTGCCGGCATCTGCCTACACCGGCAACCCGGACCTGTTCATCTCGGTGGACGTGCCAGTCGTCGAGCGCCTCAATAATTCCGCCGAGGTGCTGCGTCGTTCGACCCACGTGGCATGCTTTGATCATCACCCGGCACGCGAGGAGTTTGCCGAGGTTAGCCTCAGGTGCGTCAATGCCGCGGCCTGCGCCATGATTATCGACCGCTTTTTGGCCGATTGCGGCATTACCGCAAGCGACAGCATCGCTACCTGCCTGCTGTGCGGCCTGGTCACCGATACCGGTCGTTTTCAGTATCAGAACGCCGATGCTGCAGCGTTTCATGCTGCTTCGCGTCTGGTGGCGCACGGTGCCGATCCGGCACGCGTTGCGCTCGAGGTCTATCAGAGCATGCGTGTCGAGTTCTTGCACCTCAAGTCCATCGTCATGGGTCGCATCAAGACGGTCGCGCACGGGCGCGTGGCGTATAGCTACGCGTACGAGAGCGACCTTAAGGACTGCGGCGTCACCTCGGACGAGTGCGACGGCCTGGTCGATGTGGTGCGCGCGGTGATGGGCGTCGAGGTCTGCCTGTTCCTTAAGGGCATCGAGGGCGATACCAAGGTGCGCGGCAACCTGCGCTCCAAGGGTGATCTTGATGTTTCCGAGATTGCGGCCAACTTTGGCGGAGGTGGGCACCACGCTGCTGCCGGCTTTACCAACGCCGGAACGATTTCCGAGACGCTCACCGTGGCACTTCCCATGCTGGCCGAGCTGGTAGGGGAGGATCCCGCTTCGGTGACCGTCGAGCTCTAACTTTTTGGATGGTACATGGCTCGTCGTACACCTTCTCAACTCAATATGCTGCTCGCCGTCGATAAGCCGGTGGGCTGTACGTCCCACGACGTGGTTTCGCAATGCCGGCGCGCCCTCCATGAGCGGCGCGTCGGTCATGCCGGAACGCTCGACCCCATGGCATCAGGTGTTATGGTGGTGGGCGTGGGCCAGGCAACGCGTCTGCTGGGCATGCTCACGCTCGATACCAAAAGTTACGTCGCCGACATTTCGTTTGGCGTCGAGACCAATACCGATGATGCGGAGGGCGAGGCCGTCCGCACGGTGCCCATTGCCGCCGACTTGCGCGATCCGGCCTATGCTCGCGAGCGCCTGTGCGCCATGCTGGGCCCGCAGATGCAGGTGCCGCCGGCGTTTTCGGCCATTTCGGTCAACGGCGTGCGTGCTTACAAGTCTGCCCGCGAGGGCAATGCCGTGTCACTGCCCCCGCGTCCGATCGAGGTGTACTCCGCCGACCTGATTGCCGTGAGCGGCGAGGGCGACGCTTGCGTTTGGACCGTGGCGTTTTCGGTGAGCAAGGGCACCTATATCCGTGCGCTCGCTCGCGACCTGGGTCGTGCCTGCGACAACGCGGCACATATTTCCGCGCTGCGCCGTACGGCCTCCGGCGTTGTTTCCATCGGCGCCTGCCATGCGGTCGAGGAACTTTCTGCCGAGTCCGCTGCCGGCTTTGCCCTGGATCCCATTGCGGCACTGGGCGCCACGCGCGTCGACTTGCCGGGTGATCTTGCCGACGACCTGCTGTGCGGACGTCGTATCCCTATTGAGCGTGCACTTGGGCACTTCGATGCGTCGAAGGCCCCGTTTGCGCTGGTGCTCGATGGCGGGCTCAAGGCGCTTGCCCGTATCGAGGGCGGTCGCTTTGTTATGGAGCATGTCTTTCCGCAGGCGATAGGCGGTGTTCGATGATGCTGGCCTCCCACGAGCTCGCGCGTATCTTTTTCGCGGGCGAGTCGGATGAGGCCCGCATTGTTGCCGCCGATGCGTTTGATGATTGCGCGTGTCTAGGCGCCGCGTCGATCGCCATCGGCGTGTTCGATGGCGTGCATCGGGGGCATCACGAACTGATCGACGCGGTCGTTCACGATGCACGAGCCCACGGCTGCAAGGCGATCGTGGTCACCTTCGATCCCGACCCGGACGTGGTGGTGAGCCCTTCGCCCGCTCAAAAACTGATGACGACGGCCGACCGTCTGCATGCCCTGGCTCTCACCGGGGTCGACGCGGTCGTGGCCGTTCCCTTTACGCCTGCGGTGGCGGCGCTCGACCACGTGGGCTTTCTTAAGCTGCTGTCGTGTGTCGTCGATATCCGCTCGATTCGCGTGGGTAGCGACTTTAGGCTGGGTCGCGGCGGCGCCTCGGGCGTTGCTGAGATACAGGCATGGGGAGCCGAGCGCGGCGTTGACGTCTATGGCCACAAGCTGCTGTGCGTCGATGGACAGACGATTTGCGCCACTCGTATTCGCCAGGAGCTCCGTCAGGGTCATGTTGAGCTTGCTGCCGAGTTGCTCGGACGTCCGTACATGCTGCGCGGTATTGTTGCCGGCGGTCGTCACCAGGGCTCCGACATGGGTTTTCCCACGGCAAACATCCAGGTGCCCGAGGGCATCCAGGTTCCTGCCGATGGCGTCTACGAGGGTTTGGTGCTGGTCGACGATACCGTGTGGCCCGCTGCCGTCAACGTGGGCCTGCCGCCGACGTATGCCGACGATGCCGCCTCGGCGCATCTCGAGGCCAACTTGATCGGGTATGCGGGCGACCTGTACGGCGCCTCGGTGTCGCTGGCGTTTACGCGTTGGCTGCGCCCGTCGCGCGTGTTCGATTCGCTGAACGAGCTTATCGCGACCGTCGAGGGTAATATTGACGATATCCGTCATCATTTGGGTGAGCAGGGGGTGAGCATCCGTGATTAGCGATGAGGAGAAAGACCAGGTGCGCGCTGCGTCCGATCTGGTTGCCATCGTGCAGGAAACGGTTGAGCTCAAGCCCCGCGGCCATGAGTTTTGGGGTTGCTGCCCCTTCCATGGCGAAAAGACCCCGTCGTTTCACATTATCCCCGCCACCCAGGTGTGGCACTGCTTTGGCTGTGGCGAGGGCGGCGACGTCTTCACCTACATCATGAAGCGCGAGAACCTGAGCTTTCCCGAGTCGATTCGCTACCTGGCCGACCGTGCCGGCATTGAGCTGCACGATACCGGCGCTTATCGCGAGCGCGGCACCAAGCGTGCCCGCATCTATGACCTGTGCGCCGAGACCGCCCAGTTCTACCACACCATGCTCATGCGTGGTAAGGACAGCCGTCCGCGCGAGTATTTCGCCAGCCGCGGTATGGGCGGCGACGTCTGCCGCCGCTACTGCCTGGGCTTTGCGCCGGGTCGCAACGCGCTGGTGTCGCATCTGTCGCAGGCGGGATTTACCCCGCAGGAGATGATCGACGCCAACGTGGCCGTGAGCCGTGGACGCGGGCAGCTTGCCGATCGTTTTTACGACCGCGTGATGTTTCCCATTTTTGATGAGCAGGGTCATAACATCGCCTTTGGCGGGCGCATTATGGGCGACGGACAGCCTAAGTACCTCAACACCGCCGAGACGAGCGTGTTCCATAAAAAGCGAAACCTCTACGGCTTTAACTGGGCCAAGGAGTTTATCGTCGCGCAGGATACCGCCATCGTGGTGGAGGGATATACCGACTGTATCGCCTGCTGGGAGGCGGGGATTAAAAACGTCGTCGCCACGCTGGGCACGGCGCTGACGGAACATCATGTAAAGACGCTCACCCGTTTTGCCAAGCGCATTGTATATATGTTCGATGGCGACGCCGCCGGTCAAAAGGCCGCTCGCCGTGCGATTCAGTTTATCGAGCAGGATTCGATGGACCTGCGCTGCGTGGTGCTTCCCGACGGCAACGACCCCATGGAGTTCATCACCGCGCATGGTGGCGAGGCGCTGCAGACGCGTATCGACGCCGCCGAGCCCCTCATGGACTTTGTGTACCGCTCACTGCAGGAGTCGAGCGACATTACCACGCCGGGCGGTCGCGCCAAGGCGCTCGAGGATGCGCTGACGCTCATCTATCCGCTGCGCGATAGCTACATGATCGATACGTACTTTATCCAGATTGCCGACCTGCTGGGTTTGGACTTGGAGACGGTGCGCTTGAGCTCGGGCCGTGTGTTTCGCGATGTTGCCAAGCGCGAGGACGCCGAGCGTCGTCGCGAGCAGAACTACGAGCGCCAGCGGGCGCAGGCCGAGCGTGCAGGCAGCGCGGGCGGTCGGGCGTCTGGTTCGCAGGGGGCGCCTCGAGGCGCTTGGGCGTCGGGAGCGACGCCGCCGGTGTCCACACCGGTCGAGGAAGAACCGTACGACTATGTGCCGCTCGAGGCCTACGGGGCCGCGCCGGTTGAGGTTGTCGACGATATGCCGCCGATCGATGTGCCGGTTGGTATGGATGGCGCGGCGCCGGTTGCCGATGCTTGCGATGCGTCTGCGGCACCGACGATGCCGATCGTTCTGACCGACCTGGAACGAAAGTCTCTGGCGGGGGAGCGCGAACTGCTGACGATGCTCACGAGCTATCCCGACCTGTTCCGCACGTATGCCGACCGCATCTGCTCGATCGAGTGGGTGGATCCGCGCCACGAGTCCATCGCGTGGGCCGTGCTCGCGACGCCGCCGGGCACCGACCCCACGGCGTGCATGGATGCGGCGCGCGCGGTGTGCCCCGAGGCGGCCTCCCTTGTCAGCGCCGGGCGCATTTCGTCGACGAGCAAGCATCCCACCGAGACGAACATCGTGTTTATGCTCGATACCCTCGAGCTCTACACCATTAAGCGCCGCATGCGCGCCGCACAGGCCAAGCTACGTCAGGACCGGTCGCTCGACGATGAGGCGCGCCGTGTGCTGACGATGCAGGCGATGCAAGATTCTCAGCGTCAGCGCGAGCTCCAAAAGTCGATTGGTGGCGTGGCGGACCCGTTCCGTTTGATAGGTTTGGAGACAGCGGGCGCCGACCAGGCCTAGATGTTGTGGTCAACCAGCGTATTTGCGCCTATATCCAGTCTGAATTTTGGGTATAGACGTCAATGTGTGTGCTAAAGTAATGAGTCCTGTGGACTATGAAGGGAGAATCTGTGCCAAATAAGAGTGAGAGCACGGGTACTGGGCTGGAATCCTACGTTGCAAAGCTCATGGGCAACGGCTCAAACAGGACTTCGGTAACCGAGGACGAGATTCAGGTCGCCCTGAAGGATATCGATGTGTCTGACGAGCAGCTCAACGCGGTGTATTCCGCGCTGCGCAACAGCGGCATCCAGATTATCTCCGCGAGCGGTAACGACGACGCCCCCATGGACGTCGACGATGACGATAACGATAGCGATACCGACGATTTCGATGACGACGAGCACGATTCCGGCTCGCTCGACGATCACGAGCTTAAGATGGCCCGTCAGGCCGACGCCGAGATGGGTTCTTCCAAGAGCAAGAAGAAGCGCACCGTGCGCACGTCCCGTTCGCGTTCGCGCGTGCGCGGCATCGATGCCTCCACGGTGATGCTGACCGGCGACCCGGTTCGTATGTACCTTAAGGAGATCGGTAAGGTCGACTTGCTGACCGCCTCCGAAGAGGTAGATCTGGCCATGAAGATCGAGGCCGGTCTCGATGCCACCGAGAAGCTCGAGGCTGCCGAGGCGGGCGAGATCGAGCTTACCCGCGCCGAGATGCGTCGCCTGACCCGTATCGAGAACGTGGGTCTCGAGGCCAAGCAGGCGCTCATCAGCGCCAACCTGCGTCTGGTCGTCTCCATCGCCAAGCGCTATGTCGGTCGCGGCATGCTGTTCCTGGACCTGATCCAGGAGGGCAACCTCGGTCTGATCCGCGCCGTCGAGAAGTTCGACTACCAGAAGGGCTTTAAGTTCTCCACCTACGCCACGTGGTGGATCCGTCAGGCCATTACGCGTGCCATCGCTGATCAGGCCCGTACCATCCGTATCCCCGTGCATATGGTCGAGACCATCAACAAGCTGGTCCGCGTGCAGCGCCAGCTCCTCCAGGACCTGGGTCGCGACCCGACCCCCGAGGAGATCGGTGCCGAGATGGACATGAGTGCCGACCGCGTCCGCGAGATCCAGAAGATCTCGCAGGAGCCCGTGTCGCTGGAGACCCCTATCGGCGAGGAAGAGGATTCCCAGCTGGGCGACTTCATCGAGGACTCCCAGGCTATCGTTCCGCCCGATGCCGCCAGCTTCTCCATGCTGCAGGAGCAGCTCACCCAGGTGCTCGACTCGCTTGCCGATCGTGAGCGCAAGGTTATCGAGCTGCGCTTTGGCCTTGTCGACGGTCATCCCCGTACGCTCGAGGAAGTCGGCCGTGAGTTTGGCGTTACGCGCGAGCGCATCCGCCAGATCGAGTCCAAGACCCTGGCCAAGCTCCGCCACCCCAGCCGTTCCAGCAAGCTGAAGGACTACATCGAAAGCTAGTCAAGCAAGAAGCGCCCTCAAGCACATCCGCTTGAGGGCGCTTTCATGTAGTCGTCGGGGACGTCTCCAATGACTAGGTCGGAAAAATTCTCAAAAAAGTTCTTGCCCTGAGCTAATTCGTCCGTATAATAAATTTCGTTGCTTGAGAGCACGTACCTATTCCTCGGTAGCTCAATGGTAGAGCACGCGGCTGTTAACCGCGCTGTTGTAGGTTCGAGTCCTACCCGGGGAGCCAGAATTTCTCAGCCCATTCTGCTGGGCTTTTAAATTCCTCGGTAGCTCAATGGTAGAGCACGCGGCTGTTAACCGCGCTGTTGTAGGTTCGAGTCCTACCCGGGGAGCCAGGTTGTAAAACCCGTCGCTTATGCGGCGGGTTTTTTCATGCCGCGATCGCCTGGCGCGAACGTTACCGTATCAACATTTCGTGTCGAGGATGTATTCCCGCGACCCACCACCTCAACATGGCGCGCTCGTTGTAGAATAATGCAATGATTGCTCCCACGAGATGGTGCCGCGAGCACCAGATAAGGAGATTCTTGTGTCTGAGACCATTAACGGCAGCCTGAGCGTCTCGAACGACGTTATTGCCGATATTGCCGGTTATGCTGCGATGACGTGCTATGGCGTCGTCGGTATGGCCGAGCAGCTCCAGGGCGCCGAGAGCGTGCGCCTGCTTGCCGGTCAGCGCCTCCGCAAGGGCGTGCTTGTCTCCGCCGACGAGAACGGCCTTACGGTCGATCTTCACGTCGTGCTCGAGAACGGCGTCAACATGAAGTCCGTTTGCCACAATCTTTCGAGCTCCGTTGCCTTCACCCTGCAGGAGATCGCTCAGATCGATCCCGCCAGCCTTAAGATCGGCATTCACATCGACGCGCTCAAGAGCCGTCTGAACTAGCATCCGAAAACGGAGATTCAAATACCCATGATTGCAAAGACCATTCGCACCTGTTTTCCGATCGCTGCGGCTGCCGTTTCCGACAAGGCCGAGGAGATCAACAAGCTCAACGTCTTCCCCGTACCCGACGGCGACACCGGCACCAACATGTCGCTCACGCTCGCCTCGGTGACCAAGGAGCTCTCCGCCCTTCCCGCCGATGCCGATATGGAGGCCATCGCCGGCGCCATCACCCACGGCTCCCTGATGGGCGCCCGCGGCAACTCCGGCGTCATCACCTCGCAGATTCTGCGCGGCGTGGCCGAGGGTCTCGTCTCCGCCGATGAGCCTATCACGTCCGCCAACATCGCCTTCGCCTTCCGTCGTGCCGTCAAGGTCGCCTTCCAGGCCGTCCGCAAGCCCATCGAGGGCACAATCCTCACGGTGCTTCGCGATGTCTCGACTAAGGCCGACGAGTGCGAAAAGAAGAAGTTCTCGGCCGAGGACGCGCTCGATGCCATCGTCGTCGAGGCCTACCAGTCCGTCGCCCGCACGCCCGACCTGCTGCCCGTTCTGAAGGAGAACGGTGTGGTCGACTCCGGCGCCTTTGGCTTTGCCATCTTCCTGGAGAACTTTGTTGCCGCCGCGCTTGGCCGCAGCACCGTTGTCGAGGATTTCTCCGCCACGTTTGATTCCGCTGGCTCTGCCCGCGACGCGGCCCTCGGTCGCGTTGAGATCGAGGCCAACGACGACTGGGAGGGCTCGGAGTTCCGCTACTGCAACGAGTTCCTCTTTAAGGCCGACGCCCCGTTTGACGAGGACGAGTGCCTTAAGTTCCTGGGCTCCATGGGCGACTGCGAGCTGCTCGTGGGTGCCTACCCCGACTACAAGATTCACGTGCACTCCAACACCCCCAACTTGGTGCTCGAGCACATGCTGCAGCTTGGTCAGATCTACGAGGTCTTTATCCATAACATGGAGATGGAGGCCCATGACCGTACCGCCAAGATTCACGAGGACCAGGAAAAGGCCGCCGAGCCCGCCAAGGCGCTGGGTTTTGTCGCCGTTGCCGCCGGTTCGGGCGAGGCCGACATCCTCAAGTCCCTTGGCGTTGACGTGATCGTCTCGGGTGGCCAGACCATGAACCCCTCGACTGCCGACCTGCTGGGTGCCGTCGACCAGGTCAACGCGACCTCGGTCATCATCCTGCCCAATAACGGCAACATCCGCATGGCTGCCGAGGCTGCCGCTTCTGCCTGCACCGACAAGAAGGTTGCCGTCGTTCCCACTAAGACCGTCCCGCAGGCGTTCTCCGCGCTTTTTGCGGTCTTGCCCGATTCCGAGCTCGAGGACGCCGTTGCCGCCATGGTCGACGCCATCAGCGAGGTTCGCGATGGCGAAGTCACCCGTGCCGTGCGCGATTCCAGCGCCTCTGACGGCTCTCCGATTCACTCCGGTGATGTCATGGGTATCATTGCCGGCTCCATCGACGTGGTCGGCTCCGACGTGAAGCAGGTCACGCTCGACTGCATCAACCGCATGCAGGAGGAAGAGGAGGGCGACGCGCTGACGATTCTGGCCGGCGAGGAGCTGTCCGATGAGGCCTTCCAGGAGATCGTCGACGCCATCGAGGAGGCTCAGCCCGACCTGGAGATCGACGCTCATCGTGGCGAGCAGCCGCTCTATCCCGTGATCTTCTCGATCGAGTAGGCATCTGCCCATGTCCGAGCTGTGCTCCGTGCCGCGCGTCTCGGAGCGCTTTGCCCAGAGCAATGCGCTCGACGAGGATATCGCGCGACTCAAATATGTTTCGGGTAAACGTGAGGAGGCCCTTCGCCGTCTAGGAATTCGGACGGTGGGGGACCTCCTTCTCCATATCCCTCATCGATATCTCGACTTTACGCGCTCCTGGTCCATCGAGATGGCTCCTATCGGTACCGTGTGCACGATTGTCGCCACGGTCGATCGCATTGTTCAGAAGCAGCCTCGCCCGCGTATGCAGGTGACCGAGGTCTCGCTGGTGGACGAGACGGGCGTGCTGCAAGTCGCCTTTTTCCGTCAGCCCTGGATTGCCCAGCAGTTCAAGCAGGGCGACCGACTGGCCGTGATGGGTAAGGTCGAGTTTGCCTACGGCTTTAAGCAGATGGCCTCTCCGCATTTCGAAAAGCTCGAGGGCGGGCGTGCCGCGGGCACTATCCTGCCGGTCCATTATGTGAGCGATGGCGTGAGCCAGGCGTGGATGCGCCGTATCGTTAGCGGCGCGATCGAGGTCGTCGGCAATCCCTTCGATCCGATTCCCGCACGTCTGCGCGTCAAGCGCCGCCTGATGAGCAATGCCCGTGCGCTGCGCTCAATTCACTTTCCCTCGAGCATGGCCGAGCGGGATATCGCGCGACGTCGCCTTGCCTATGAGGAGTGCCTCTACCTGCAGCTGGCGCTGCGCTTGCGCAACGACGGCGGCTTGGTCGAAGTCGCTCCCTACGCCCACGCCGCGGGCGAGCATCTGGCGGCGCTCAGGGAAGCCCTGCCGTTTTCGTTGAGCGTCGAGCAGGAGGCCGCGTTCCAAGACATCCTGCACGACATGTGCGATGGCGGGCGCGTGATGAACCGCCTGCTTCTGGGCGACGTCGGTACCGGCAAGACGGCCGTCGCCGCCTGCGCGCTGGCTGTCGCGGCCGATTCGGGCACTCAGTCCTGCGTTATGGCGCCTACGGGCGTGCTGGCGCGCCAATATGCCGATAAGACCGGCCCCTTGCTCTCGCAGGCTGGCATGTCCTGGGCGCTCCTGACGGGCGCCACGCCGGCGGCCGAGCGCGAGCAGATCCATGCGCAGCTGGAATCGGGCGAGCTCGACGTCCTCTTTGGAACCCACGCTGTCCTTTCGGATGACGTGGCGTTTAAGCACCTGTCGCTTGTCGTCATTGACGAGCAGCACCGCTTTGGTGTCGGCCAGCGCAATGCCCTGCGTGCCAAGGGCCCGGGTGCCGACCTGCTCGTTATGACGGCCACGCCGATCCCGCGCACGTTGGCGCTCTCGCTCTACGGCGACCTGGACACGAGCATCATCCGCCATCGGCCTGTTCCGGGAGCGGGCGTTACGACGCGCGTGCTCACCGAGTCGAGCCGCGATTTGGCCTACGGTGCCATCCGCGAGGCGTATGAAAAGGGCCAGCAGGCTTACGTGATCTGCCCGCTTGTGGAGCCGAGTGACTCGGCCGATGAGCTGGAAGACGTACCCGGTATCGCCCGCGACGACGAGGGCCGCGTGACCGTGCCTGTACCGCTGCACGATACGGCAACCGAGCTCGAACGACTGCGTCTGGCCCTGCCGGGACTTACCATTGAGCGCCTTCACGGCCGCATGCCGGCGGGGGAGAAGGACCGCATGATCGATGCTTTCAAGCACGGCGAGATCGACGTGCTCGTCTCGACCACGGTGGTCGAGGTAGGCGTCGACGTGCCCAACGCCACCGTCATGGTCATCGAGAACGGTGAGCGCTTTGGCTTGGCGGCCCTGCACCAGCTGCGCGGTCGCGTGGGCCGCGGCAGCGTGTCGGGCACTTGCCTGGTCATGACGCACTCCAAGGGCAATGGTGGCGCGTCGGCGGCACAAGACCGTCTCCAGTCGCTCGAAAAGACCTCTGACGGCTTTACGCTCGCCCAGATGGACCTGCGCCTGCGCCACGAGGGCGAGATCCTGGGCTACCGCCAGCACGGCGGCGTGACCCTGCGCTTTGTGGACCTGGACGCCGACGAGGATCTTATCGAATGGGCCCATTTGGACGCGGTCGAGCTCTTGCGGTATGCTTGCAACCTTGACTCCGTGGCGACGCGCCCCTTGCGCGACGCGGTCGCCATGCGTTATCGACATATCTTTAAGGAGGTCAGCGGAGGATGAGAATCATCGGCGGTGAATGGCGCGGCCGCAAGATCGAAGAGCCGCGTGGGCGCGATGTCACCCGTCCCACGACCGATCGCGTGCGCGAGGCATGCGCGTCCATGGTCATGTCGGCGTTCGACTTCGATCTGGACGAGGTCCGCGTGCTGGACGCCTTTGGCGGCTCCGGCGCCCTGGGAATCGAGATGCTCTCGCGTGGCGCCCGCTCGCTCACCACGTTCGAGATCGATCGCAATGCCGCCCGTCTGATCACCAAGAATATCGAGTCGCTGTGCCGCGACCGCTCGCGTTGGCGTGTCGTTACCGGCGATGTGCTGGCGAGCGCCTCGCGCGGCCGTGTGCCGGGTGGTCCCTTTGATCTGATCTTGCTCGACCCGCCCTATGCCTTTGGCGCCGAGCCGGTCGAGGAGCTGCTGCAAAATCTTTCCCAGCAGGGACTGCTGGCTCCGGGGGCCTACGCGCTCTTTGAGCATGCCGCATCCGATGCGGGCGCTCATCCAGCTGGTTTTGAGACCGTGCGGGAGAAGCGCTACGGCATTACCGCGGTTGACTTGCTGCGCTGGGTGGCCGAGGACGAGAACGACCATGCTGACGAGAACGAAAATGACGAGGATGTGCCTTTGGAGGACACCCATGAATGACACCATCAACCGCGTAATCGTCCCGGGCACCTTCGATCCCATCACCTTTGGCCACATTGACGTGATTCGCCGAGCTCGCCGCATCTTTCCCAGCGTGATTGTCGCCGTGGCCGAATCACAGGGTAAAAACGGCGTGGGCACCACCTTTATGCTCGACGAGCGCGTGGCGCTGGCCCGCGAGGCCCTCGGCGATTTGGACGGAATCGAGGTACTGCCTTTCACCGGCCTGCTGGTCGACTTTGCACGTGAGCAGGGGGCGGGTGCCGTCGTTAAGGGTCTGCGCGCCATGACCGACTTTGAGTACGAACTGCAGCAGGCCGACCTTAACTACCGCCTGGATAACGAGCTGGAGTCTATCTTTGTCATGAGTGCTCCGCAGTACGGCTACATCTCGAGTTCGGTGGTGCGCCAGATCGCGTCGCTTGGCAGCGACGTGTCGACGTTTGTGCCGCCCAACGTGGTCGAAGCGCTCAAACATCGCTTTTCGTGACGTTTTTTATTGCCTGGTGGCATGTGGTAAACTAACACGATGATATGTTACCTATGAAAGGAGACCGGATGCCGGGCGAGAATTTTCCTGGCGACAGGATCGTGAGTCTTGTCGACGAGCTCGAGGGGCTCATCGAAGAGGCTAAGACGCCGTTCGGCAAGAACGCCCAGATGAAGGTTATCGACGCCGACGTCTTCTTTAACATCCTCGATGAGATCCGCATGAGCTATCCCGAGGAGTGGCAGAAGTCCCGCCGTATCCTCAAAGAGCGCGAGGAGCTTATGGCTTCCGCCGCCGCTCAGGCCGATTCCATCATTGCCGATGCTCAGCAGCAGGCGCTCACCATTGCCGGTGAGCAGGAGATCGTCCGCTTAGCCCAGCAGCAGGCCGACGACATCCGCGACCGTGCCCAGCAGTATGAGCGCGAGACGCGCTATGCCGCCGAGGATTACGCCGAACAGGTCTTTACGCACCTCGAGGAGAACCTCAAGAGCCTGACCGGCACCGTCACCCGTTGCCGTCAGCAGCTCAATGAGGGTGCCGCCCAGCAGAACGGTCAGTGGTAATGGCTGAGTTCCCGAGCGTTACCGTCGATCTTTCCGAACAGCTCGAGTTTCCTGGAGACTCATATCCCCTGACCGGCAAGGTCGATGTCGCCACCTACACGGTGGGCGAAAAGGAGTACCAGCTGCAGGACGGCATTTCCTACGACGTGGTCTTTACCAACGCCGGTACCGGTGTTCTGCTTTCGGGCATGGTCCGCGCTCACGCCACCGGCGAGTGCGATCGCTGCCTGGAGCCCGCATCGTTTGATATCGCAGGCGAGATCGAGGAGTTCTACCTCTTTAACGAGCCCGAGGACCCCGAGGCCTACGAAGACGGCTACGAGTTGCTGGGCGAGGATCGCATTGTCGATCTGGGCGAGCCCATCAACGACGCGGTCGTCATGGACACGCCGTTCGTTGTCCTGTGCAAGCCCGATTGCCGCGGCCTTTGCCCCACCTGCGGCATCAATCTCAACGTCGAGCAATGCGATTGCGCCGCCAAAGCGGAGGCCGAATGGGCCGCTGCCACGGAAAATCCATTTGCAGCATTGAAGAATCTCAAGCTTGACGAGTAAAACTGTGGTAGTATCGCTACTTGCGCGTAATCGCCACACTGGATAGTTCATAAGGAAGGTCACTATGCCCGTACCTAAACAAAAGCAGGGTCGTATCCGCACCCATACCCGTCGTTCCGCCAACATGAAGATCTCGGCTGCGGCTCAGTCCACGTGCCCCCGTTGCGGCGCTGTCAAGCTCCCGCACCACGTGTGCCCCAGCTGCGGTTTCTACAAGGACCGCGAGGTTATCGTTACCGAGTAACTGTATACTCTGGATACGATGCCGTTCCAACTGGAACCACAATGGCCGGCTCAATGAGTCGGCCATTTTTGTATAAGGAGCATATGAAATGAGTAACGTTCGCGTTTGTGTAGACGTTGTGGGCGGAGACGAGAAGCCCCAGGTTGTCCTCGACGGTATCGAGGCTGCGCTTGCGGCAGATCCCGAGATCGAGGTCCTGGCCGTCGGTCCCGCCGAAATCGTCAATCCCTTTGCCGCAGCGCATGCCCGCGTGGAGGCTCTGGAGGCCCCCGATGTCATCAGCATGGAGGACGATCCCATCCGCGCCGTGATGACTAAGCGCAAGTCCTCGATCGTGCTTGCATGCCGTGCCATTAAGAAGGGCAATGCGGACGCGTTTTTCTCGGCCGGCTCGACCGGTGCTATGACCGCTGCCGCCACGGCCTACGTCACGCCGTTTAGGTATTTGGCAGAGGGCAAGAAGCAGCCGGTCCGTCCGTGCTTGACCAACGCACTGCCCAATCGTGCCGGTGGCCTGACGGTGCTGTGCGATATGGGCGCCAATCCCGATGTCACGGTGGACGATATGGTGCGCTTCGCCCAGATGGGTGCTGCCTATGCCCGCGTGGTTTTGGGTATCGAGCATCCTCGCGTGGGCCTGCTTGCCAACGGCACCGAGGACGAGAAGGGCTCCAACTTCACCAAGTCGTGCTTCCCGGCCATGAAGGCCGCTGTTCCCGGCTTTGTGGGCAACTGCGAGGGCACCGATCTTACGTCGGGTAATTTTGACGTCGTGGTCGCCGACGGCATGTCGGGCAACATCGCGCTCAAGGCCACCGAGGGCGCTGCCAAGTTTTTGCTTCAGGAGCTCAAGGGTGCCTTTATGTCCTCGCTCGGCACCAAGATCGCCGCGCTGCTCATCAAAAAGCAAATGCGCCAGATTAAGGCTAAGCTTTCGGGCGATGCCAAGGGCGGTGCGATCCTGCTGGGCCTGCGCGGCGTCGTGTTGATCGGCCACGGTGCTACGTCAGTCGAGGCCGTCAAGAACGGTACGCTTGCCGCGGCTCAGGCCGTGCGCGCCGGGCTTGTCCAGGACGTTGCCAATTCCATGGACGGTATCGTTTTGTAAGAGCCCCGTTACGTGGCTCAACCTGTACCGTGTGGGGTAGAATCGGAGCCGTATTGCAACGCGGCTTCGATTGCCGTGTTGTGTTGTGTTCCATGACATACGAGAGGAAGCGCTATGGACCGCTCCGAAATCTTCGATAAGATCGCCGAAATTGCCGCTGACGTGCTGGGCGTCGATGTCGCCGACATTAGCGACGAGACCACTTTTGACGATCTCGATGCCGATTCGCTCGAGCGTCTGCAGCTGGTGACGGCCATCGAGGACGAGTTCGACCTCGAAATCGATGACGAGACCCTGCTGTCGCTCAACTCTGTCGCCGACGCCGTCGACGCGATCGAAAACGCCAAGGAGGCCTAAGTCTTGGCTTTGTCTGAACGACTCACGCGCGCCCAGGAGATTCTGGGCCATGAGTTCAATAACAAGGTGCTGCTGCGCGCGGCGCTCACGCATCCCTCGGCCGTCGAGGGCCTGCCGGTCTCTGCCAGCTATGAGCGCCTTGAATTTTTGGGCGATTCCATTTTGGGCGCCGTGGTGGCCCGTTCGCTCTTTGAGTCCTATCCCGAGTTTGACGAGGGCAAGCTCACGCGCCTGAAGGTGTCCCTTGTCTCGGGCGCCACGCTGTCCGAGGTGTCGCACGAGCTGGGTATCGACGACATCATCATCTTTGGCGCCTCCGAGACCGGTACCGGCGCGCGCGGCCTGCACTCGGCGCTTGAGAACGTTTACGAGTCGCTCGTGGGCGCGTTGTATCTGGATGCCGGTTGGGATGCGGCGGCGGAGTTCATCCACCGTACGCTTAAGCCGCACCTGGCCACCGAGCGTGCCGAGCACCCCGCGAACCCCAAGTCGTTCTTGCAGGAGTGCGTGCAGGCAGACGGCCACGAGCCTCCCGCGTATAAGCTGGTCGGCTCCGAGGGCCCCGCACATGCGCCCACCTTTACCGCTGTGGTGCTCATCGACGGTATTCGCCAGGGCCGCGGCACCGGTTCCTCCAAGAAGGAGGCCGAGGCAGCCGCTGCGCTCGAGGCGCTCGACCGCATGGGCTACACCACCAACGGCGTGATTCTTAACAAGAAGCCTGTTTAAGCGAGGAACCGTGTATCTCAAGTCCCTCACGCTCAAAGGGTTCAAGTCGTTTGCCGACCGCGCCCATATGTCATTTGAGCCGGGCCTGACCGTCATCGTCGGTCCCAACGGCTCGGGAAAATCGAACATCTCCGACTCGATTCTGTGGGTCCTGGGCGAGCAGAGTGCCAAGCAGCTGCGCGGCCAGGCCATGGAGGACGTCATCTTCTCGGGCTCGTCGGCGCGCAAGCCGGTGGGTGTCGCCGAGGTCACGCTGGTGCTCGATAACTCGGACCATATGCTGCCCGTCGATTTTGACGAGGTCGCCATTACCCGTCGCATGTACCGCTCGGGCGAAAGCGAGTACCTCATCAACTCGAGCCCGTGCCGCCTGATGGACATTCAGGACATCCTGCACGATTCGGGCCTGGGCAAGGATACGCATTCCATTATCAGCCAGGGCAAGCTCGACGCCATTTTGCAGAGCCGCCCCGAGGAGCGCCGCGCCCTGATCGAGGAGGCTGCCGGCATCTCCAAGCACAAGCGCCGAAAGGAGCGTGCGCTCAAAAAGATTAAATCGATGGACGAGCACCTGACCCGTGCCCGCGATATCAATAAGGAGATCGCCCGCCAGCTGCGGCCGCTGGAGCGTCAGGTCGATCGCGCGCGCAAGTACAAAGAGCTGTCCTCGCGTGCGAACGAGCTTACGCAGATGCTGGCCGTCGACGAGCTTCGTTCGCTGCAGTCGCAGTGGAACGACCTGGAGAGCCGCTCCAAGGAGGGCGCTGCCGAGCTTGAGCTTGCGCAATACCGCTTGGGCGAAAAAGAGCGCGAGCTCGAGAAGCTCCAAGTCATGCTCGAGGAAAAAGGCCTGTTTGTGGGTGATCTGGGCGAGCAGCGCCGTCATATGCAAGACGTGGTCGGCCGCATCAACTCCGACATGCGCCTACTCGAGGAAAAGGGCCACAACATGGTGTCGCGCCTGTCCGACATGCGCGGCCAGATCTCGAGCTCTGAGCATCAGCGTCGTCGCGTGGTCGAGGAGCTCGAGGATGCGCGCGCCCAGCTTGAGGAAGTGACCGGTGCGCACATGCAGGCCCAGGACGACGTTGACGCCGCCGGTCCTGCCGCCGCCCAGCTCCACGAGCGTCGCGTGGCGCTCGACAATCAGATTTCGCAGCTCACGCGCGAGCAGCGCGATGTGCAGCGTGTGGCCGATAACGTTGCGCTCGAGCTCGCCAAGGTGAAGGACTCGCTGAGCAACGCCGAAGTCGAGGACAACATGTACGCCTCGCGCCTGGAGCAGATCGACGAGCAGCTCGAGGAGGTAACGGCCTCGCTCGAGAGCCGTCGCGACCGCGCTGAGGAACTTGACGGTGCGCTCGATCAGGCCCGCCAGGCCCAGATTGATGCTCGTGAGGCCACCGAGGTCGCCCGTGCGGCGTTGAAGGACTTGCGTAATCGTGAGAGTGAGGCGCGCAACAAACTTTCCGAGGTGCGCTCGGAGCTTGCCAGCCAAAAGAAGCTCGATGTCCGCATGGCCGACAGCTCGCCGCTGGTGAGCCGTCTGATGGGCGCGATGGGCGATGATGTCTCGGGTCGTCTGGGCGACGTGCTCGAGGCTCCTCGTGAGCTCGAGGGCCTGGTCGAGCAGCTGCTTGCTGGCGATATCGATGCCTTGCTGTTTGATGACGCCGCTACGCTTGAGCGCGCCGGTCGTGCAGCTCTGGACCAAAAGAAGGCCTCGGGAGAGGCGCTGCTGGTGGGTCGCGGCGTGAGCGGCTCTGCTGCTGCCAAGGGCGCTGCCGGTTCTCGTTTGGTCGACCGTCTGTCCGTGCGTTCCGGGTATGGCCCGGTTGTCGAGGCCCTGCTCGGCGGCTATTACGTGGTCGATGACTTGGCTGCCGCGCTGGCGGCACCAGTCGTTGACGGTGTGACCTATGTGACGCCCGATGGCGCCCGCGTGAGCTGTGGCGGCCTGGTGCGCGTGGGACTCGATGCCGGCGAGGCTTTGGGTGCCCTGGAGCGCAAGCGTCGCATTCGCGAGCTGGAGGGCCTTGAGCCCGATTTGGCTGCCGTGTTTGAGCATGTGTCGGATCAGGTCGTCGAGGCCAATGCGGCCGTCGAGGAGGCGTGTGCCGCCGAGGGCGATGCCGCCGGCGAGATCGCCCGTCTTGAGGGTGAGCGCCGCTCGCTGCTCTCCGAGATTGGCCGCCTGGAGCAAAGCGCCAACAACGCCGAGGTCGAGCGCGTGCGCATCTCCAAGCGCCGCGAGCAGGCCGCCGAGGCCGTTCGCGCTGCGCGCCCGCGCGTGGACGAGCTCACCCGTTCGCGTGACGAGGCCCGCGCGCAGGCAAGCGACCTGGGTCTCCAGATTGCCGAAGCCAACGATGAGCTCGATCGCGTGCGTCGTGACGATTCCGAGGCAGCCGGCAAGCTCGCCGATGCCAAGGTCCGCCTGGCTCAGACGAGCGAGCGTCTGCGTTCGCTGAAGGGCCGCGTGCCCGACCTGGAGCATCGCCTGGAGAGCATCGACCGCCGTATCCGCGGAACACGCCAGGCTTCGCGCTCGCTCGAGTTGCTGCGTCTGCGCGTCGACCCCATGCACGAGCGCTATTCGGCCCTTCTGGAGCGCGCGTCGGATTGGGCCGCGCGTCTGCGTGACCAGGCAACGCTTGAGGAGGCGGACTCGGCCTCGCTTAAGAAGACCATCGAAGACGCCAAGGCCGAGGTTGCTCGTGCCAAGGAGCGGGTCGATGCCGCCACGGCGACGCAAAATGAGTTCAAGGTCTCTCGCGGCAAGCTCGAGGTGCAGGTAGAGGCGGCCATCAAGGCCATTACCGCCGATGGCACCACGGTGCTCGAGGAAGCGCTCATGCTTCCTGCGCCCACCGACCGCGATGCCGCCGAGCGCGAGCTCAACCAGCTCGTGCGCCAGATCAACAACCTGGGCCCTGTGAACCAGGTTGCCATGGAGGAGTACGAGCAGCTCAAGCGCCGCGCCGATTACATCGAGGAGCAGCTGGCCGATCTTGAGAGCGCACGCAAGGCGCTCACCAAGATCACGGTGGCCATCGACCGTAAGATGCGTAAGGCCTTCCTGGTGACCTTTGAGAAGGTCGATGCGAACTTCCGCGAGATCTTTGCCATGCTGTTCCCAGGTGGCCAGGCACATCTGGAGATGACCGATCCCGAGCATCCTGCCGAGACGGGCATCGAGGTCGTGGCGCAGCCGCGCGGCAAGCGCATCACCAAGATGATGCTCATGTCGGGCGGCGAGAAGAGCCTGACGGCGCTCGCCCTGCTCTTTGCCGTGTATCGCACGCGTACGGTGCCGTTCTATGTGCTGGACGAGGTCGAGGCGGCGCTCGACGACGCCAACCTGTCCAAGCTCATCGGCGCGCTGGATGTGTTGCGTTCCGATACGCAGCTCTTGGTTATCTCGCATCAGCGCCGTACTATGGAGGACGCTGACGTCCTCTACGGCGTCTCGATGCAAGCCGACGGCGTCAGTCGCGTCGTCTCGCAAAAACTCGATCGCGAAACCGGAAAGGTCGTGAATGCATAATGGGATTCTTCGATGCTCTCTCGCGCGGACTTGAGCGCAGCCGCGAGGCCCTCAACGAGGTCTTTTATTTTGGCGGCGAGGTCGACGAGGATTTTTGGGAGGACCTAGAGGACACTCTCGTCATGGGTGACATGGGTGCCGAGGTCGCGATTAAGGTGTCCGATGACCTGCGCGAGACGGCCGCCAAGAAGAACCTCAAGACCGCCCCGCAACTCCGTCGCGCCCTGGCCGAGCAGCTCGAGCAACATTTTGTGCCCGCCGAGCGAGATCCGTTCGCCGACACGCCGAGCTGCGTGCTGTTTGTGGGCATTAACGGTGCCGGCAAGACCACCACGGTCGGCAAGATCGCGAGCGCCATGGCTGCTCGCGGTAAGAACGTCGTGATCGGTTCGGCCGATACCTTCCGCGCCGCCGCCATCGAGCAGCTCGATGTGTGGGGCCAGCGCGCCGGCGTTCCCGTCATCAAGCGCGATCGCGGCTCCGACCCGGCAAGCGTGTGCTACGACGTGCTCGACGAGGCCGACAAGCGCGGCAGCGACCTGGTGCTTATCGATACCGCCGGTCGTCTGCACACGAGCCCCGAGCTCATGCGCGAGCTCGCCAAGGTGGTCAACGTGACGCGCAAGCGCGCCGCCAATATGGCCGCCGGTCCCATGCCCGTCTCGGTCGTCCTCGTGATCGATGCCGCGACAGGCCAAAACGGTCTGAACCAGGCGCTCGAGTTTAACGAGGCGCTGGGTCTGGACGGTATTATCATGACAAAGCTCGACGGAACGGCAAAGGGCGGTATCGCCATGGCCGTGGCCGAGAAACTCAAGCTCCCGATCCTGCGCATCGGCGTGGGCGAGCAGGTCGATGACCTGCAGGAGTTCAATGCCAAAGATTTCTGCCGCGCCCTGGTGGGCGAGTCCAATTAAGGAGTGACTAGTGTTTAATTCTCTGAGCGATCGCCTCAACGACACATTTGACCGCCTGCGCGGCAAGGGTAAGCTGACCGAGGCCGATATCACCTCGGCCATGCGCGACATTCGCATGGCGCTGCTCGAGGCCGACGTCAACTTCAAGGTCGTTAAGGAGTTCGTCGCCAAGACCAAGGAGCGCTGCATGACCGCCGAGGTCATGGAGTCGCTGTCGCCGGCACAAAACGTCGTCAAGATCGTGCTCGACGAGCTCACCGAGATGCTCGGCTCCACCGAGAGCAAGCTCGTCTTTAGCAACCGCATTCCCAATGTCATCATGCTCGTGGGCCTGCAGGGCTCCGGTAAGACCACGGCGGCCGTAAAGCTGGCCTACCTGCTCAAGAAGCAGGGCCGCTCGCCGCTGCTCGCCGCGTGCGACGTCTACCGTCCCGCCGCTGCCGACCAGCTGGCCACGCTCGGTGGAGAGATCGGCGTGCCGGTCTTCCGCGGTGACGGCGAGCACCCGGTCGATATCGCCAAGGGCGCCATCCAGGAGGCCGTTGACCACCTGCGCGACGTGGTCATCGTCGATACCGCCGGTCGCCTGCAGATCGACGAGCAGATGATGCAGGAGGCCGTGGACATCAAGAAGGCCGTCAAGCCCGATCAGGTACTGATGGTCGTCGATGCCATGACCGGTCAGGATATCGTCAACGTCGTCTCGACCTTCGCCGAGCGCACCGACTTTGACGGTGTGATCATCTCCAAGCTCGACGGCGATGCCCGTGGCGGCGGCGCGCTTTCCGTGCGCCAGGTGACCGGCAAGCCCATCAAGTTCGTTAGCATGGGCGAGAAGCCCGATTCGCTGGAGCCGTTCTATCCCGACCGCATGGCAAAGCGAATCTTGGGCATGGGCGATGTTGTCGGCATCATCGAGAAGGCCCAGGAGGCGGCCGATGCCGAGCAGCTCGAGGCCGCCGAGCGCATGCTGCGCGAGGGCTTTACCATGAACGACATGCTCGACCAGATGAAAGCCGTCAAGAAGATGGGCGGCATGAAGGGCATTCTGGGCATGCTCCCCGGTGGCCAGCGTGCGCTCAACCAGATGGGCGGCAACCTGGACGAGGGCATCTTTGACAAGAACGAGGCCATCATCATGTCGATGACCAAGGAGGAGCGCCTGCGTCCCTCCATCATCAACGGCCAGCGCCGTGCCCGCATTGCCAAGGGCGCCGGCGTGACCCCCACCGAGGTCAACAGCCTTATGAAGCAGTGGGGCGAGATGAACAAGATGATGGGCCGCATGCGCACGATGGCCAATCAGGCGCAGGCCGGCGGCAAGAAGGGCAAAAAGGGTAAGAAGGGCAAAAAGATGCGCATGCCCAATATCCCTGGCCTGGACGCTATGGGTCTGGGCGGCATGGGCGGCCTGGGAACGGGCGGCCCCAAGTCCGATATGGATCTGCTGCGCCAGATGGAAGCGCAGATGCGCAATAAGAAGTAACGGCTTGATTGAGTCGACAACGGCGAAGGCCGCCTGGATGGTATTCCAGGCGGCCTTCGCCGTTCGTTCGCAGGTTGTCGCACGCGCGGAAGCGTGTTGACGCCGCGGTGCTTGCCACTAGTGGCAGCTGCAGCCCTCATGTCCGTCGTGGTCGTGATGGCCGTGGCAGCCGCAGGACTCGCCATGCTCATAAGTGTGCTCGTGGTCATGACCATGGCAGTCGCAGGTGGCCTCGCCGGTCTGAGCGAGCGTGCCTGCAATGAGGGCCTCGACGCAGGCGTCGCAGCTGCCCTGGGCGCCCGCATAGACCGTGATGCCGGCCTGGGTGAGCGCGTTGATGGCCCCGCCGCCGATACCGCCGCAGATGAGCGTGTCGACGCCACCGTTGGCAAGTAGACCTGCCAATGCACCGTGACCGGTGCCGCCGGTGCCTACGACCTGCTCGTTGAGCACCTTGCCGTCCTGGATGTCATAGATCTTGAACTGCTCGCTGCGGCCAAAGTGCATAAAGATGTTGCCGTTGTCGTACGTCGTTGCCACCCTCATGGTGCCGACCTCCTTTGCTGGCCATGCGGCCGTCGTCGTGGTGATGGGGGAGTATGCGATATTGCCGCCCTCGATACTGAGCGCCCGTCCATTGACCAGCGCGTTTGCCACCTTGCGATGTGCGCGGCTGCAGATTGCCGCCACCGTGGCGCGGGCAATGCCCATGCACTGGGCGACTTCCTCCTGATTGAGGCCTTCCAGGTCGCATAACCGCAGGACTTCGAGCTCGTCGACCGTCATGTCGATGGCGTCTCCGCTGGCAAGGCCGTCGGGGGTAAAGCCGCGATATTCGGGGATGATCCCCACACGGCGTATTTTTTCGCGTCTTCCTGCCATGCGCACTCCTTATCTGACATATGTCAACAATAGAATAGCGAGCGAGCGGAACCGTGCAAGGTATTCTTGGCATATATCAGAAAAAGGTAAAGGTGTTCTGCTTTCGAATGCGAGCCATGCTGCCGTGCATTGCGTGTGCCCGTCCAAGTGTCCAATCCGACACTGGGTGCCTGGGCTACAATGAATCTCGCTTGTAGGCGACTGACAGGAGGGTCAATGAGCAAAGCTGATCAGCAGTTTGTAGCCATGTGCCGCGATATTCTGGACCATGGCACCACCACCGAGGGTCAAAAGGTCCGACCGGTGTGGGAGGACGGCACCCCTGCCTATACCATTAAAAATTTTGGCGTTACGGCTCGCTACGACCTGCGTGAGGAGTTCCCCGCGCTCACGCTGCGCCGCACGGCGCTTAAGTCTGCCATGGACGAGATCCTGTGGATCTATCAAAAGAAGTCCAATAATGTCCATGACCTCAACAGTCATATTTGGGATGAGTGGGCCGACGAGACCGGCTCCATCGGCAAGGCCTACGGGTACCAGATTGGCCAGAAGAGCCATTATGCCGAGGGCGATTTCGACCAGATGGACCGCGTGCTGTACGATCTTAAGCACACACCGTACAGCCGCCGCATCATGACCAACACGTATGTGTTTAGCGACCTGTCCGAGATGCACCTGTATCCGTGCGCTTACGGCGTGACCTATAACGTCACGCAGCGCCCGCAGGACGATAAACCCACACTCAACATGATTCTCAACCAGCGCAGCCAGGACATTTTGGCCGCGAACAACTGGAACGTGTGCCAGTACGCCATCTTGCTGATGATGGTCGCGCAGTCGGTCGATATGATTCCCGGTGAGCTGCTGCATGTGATTGCCGATGCCCACATTTACGACCGTCATGTCGATATCGTCCGTGAACTTATCGAGCGTCCGCAGTTTGCGGCGCCTAAGGTAACGCTTAACCCCGACGTGCACGATTTCTATGCGTTTACGACCGACGACCTGATCGTGGAGGGCTACGAACACGGCCCGCAGGTCAAGAATATTCCCATTGCGGTGTAGGTGGCGCTCATGACTTGTAAGCTATCTGCCATCGTCGCCGTGTGTGACGACTGGGGCATTGGGTGCGAGGGCGACATGGTGGTGTCCAATCGCGCCGACATGCGCCATTTTGTGGCGTGCACCAAGGGTTGCCCGGTCATTATGGGGCGCAAGACGCTACTGAGTTTTCCCGGCGGGCGTCCGCTCAAGAACCGCCGCAATATCGTGCTCACCCGCGACGAGGGCTTTACTGCCGAGGGCGTCGACGTGGTGCATAGCATCGACGAGGCGCTCGCCGCGGTTGCCGATGAGCCCGTTGCGTGGGTGATCGGCGGCGGCGAGGTGTATCGTCAGTTTTTGCCGTATTGCGCCGAGGCCGAGGTCACGCATAACCACTGCGTCCATCCCGTGGACACGTATTTTCCCAATTTGGATGCCGATCCTGCGTGGGAAGTTGCGCGTCGCGATGGGGTTGCCACTATTGCCGCGGGCGAGGGTGACGAAGGCCTCGATTATGAGTTCGTGACGTATCGTCGCGTTAAGGCGTAAATCGTCTGGCGTGAACGGTATCATCGGGTTGATTGAATGCATGGGGCGGCGCTTAGCGTCGCCTCGTTTGGTATAGATGTGCTGTAAAGAAGGGTGCGGGCTGGCTGCTATGACTGATGCCGTTGAGGTGCTGCGAATCGACTCGCTCGAGGATGAGCGGCTTGATGCTTACGTGCGACTGACCGAGCGCGAGCTGCGCTGCGTGCTGGAGCCGCAAAAGGGCATCTTCATTGCGGAAAGTGCCAAGGTTATTGAGCGCGCGGTGCGTGCCGGATACGAGCCGGTGAGCTTTCTTTTGGGTGAGCGCTGGCTCGACCAGATGATGCCGCTGTTTGAGCGCCTGGTCGTGCGCGAGGGCGCCGGCCCGGTTCCTGTGTTCGTGGCCTCCATGGAGCTCATGGAGCAGCTGACGGGCTTTAACGTGACGCGCGGTGCGCTCGCGGCGTTCCGTCGCCCGCGCCAGATTCCGGTTGATGAGTTCTTGGGCGGCGTCGTCGAGGCGGCGGGGGAGCGCCCGGTGCGCGTGTGCGTGCTCGAGGGCATTGTCGACCACACTAACGTCGGCGCGATTTTCCGCTCGGCGGCAGCGTTGAACGTTGACGGTATTTTGGTCAGCCCTACGTGTTGCGATCCGCTGTATCGTCGCTCGGCTCGTGTGAGCATGGGCACGGTGTTTCAGGTGCCGTGGACGCGTATTGGCAGCGAGGCGCGCGTATGGCCGCATGACGGGTTGGCATCGCTGCACAATGCCGGGTTCTCCTGTGCCGCTATGGCGCTGACGGACGATTCCGTATCGCTGGACGATCCTGCGCTGCAGGAGATTGACCGCCTGGCGATCTTTATGGGTACCGAGGGTGCCGGCCTGGGAGTCAAGACCATCGCGGGCTGCGACCGAGCCGTGCGCATTCCGATGGCGCACGGGGTCGATTCGCTCAACGTTGCCGCGGCGAGTGCCGTCGCCTTTTGGCAGCTATGCCCGCACGTGAGTAATGAATACCACTACCAGCCGGGGCTGTATCACTAGGTGCGTGTTGTCTCCGGGCCTTGTCGGCGTAGGTGTTTCTATAGTCTTCGTTCGGTGCTAGGCTGTCATGGGTGTAATTATTATCAGACGTTTTGTCGGTTGACGTGCGCTTTTGGGGAGGGCGTGTGGCTAAGAAATCTACGGCTATCGATGTAACGCAGGGTGTTATTTGGCAGCAGCTGCTTTCGCTGTGCGTTCCCATCTTTTTTAGTTCGTTTTTTCAACAGGCCTACACGCTTATCGGTACCTATATCGTCGGCCAGTTTGGCGGCAAGCTTGCACTGGGTGGCATTCAGGCCACGATGGTGCTCACCGAGCTCTGCATTGGCTTTTGCGTTGGCGTCGGCGCCGGCTGTGCGGTCATTACCGGTCAGTATTTTGGCCAGCACGATGATGAGCGACTGAGTCGTTCGGTCCATACGGCCATGACCCTCGCGTTGGTGGGCGGTATCGTTTTCTCGATTCTTGGCATAGTTTTCGTTGAGCCCATGCTGGTGCTTATGAACACGCCGCATGAGCTATTGGCTGAGGGCGTGGCCTATGCTCGTTGCTATTTTGCCGCCATGGTTGCGGCGCTGCTGCTCAATATGGGAACGGCACTGCTGCGTGCCGTGGGCGACACGCGCGGGCCTGCCGTGATCATCGCTTCCGGCTGCCTTGTTAATGCGGTGCTGGATGTTATCTTCGTTGCCGTGCTTCATATGGAGGCTCTGGGCTGCGGCATCGCGGTGGCGCTGACCATTTGCTCCAACGCCACGATGATCGTGATTCGCATGATGCACGCACCGGGTGCGTGGCGGCTTTCGCTGTCCAAACTCGGCATTGATCCTGGTATTTGTAAGAGCATGATCTCGTGTGGTCTGCCGCTTGGCTTTCAGTCTGCTTCGTATTCGATTTCCAACGTTTTGATTCAGGTGTCGGTCAACTCGTTTGGCGCCGATGTCACCACGGCGTGGGGTCTTTCGGGCCGTTTGGATGGCATTGTCTGGATGGTTACCGAGGCGCTTGGCGTGTCGATCACCACGTTCTCGGCACAGAACTTTGGCGCGCGCAACTACGAGCGCATGCGCAAGGGCTACCATACGTCGCTCGTGCTGTCGTTTATGCTCATTGGTGGCCTGTCTGCCGTGCTGCTGGTGTTCTCGGGTCCTCTGTCGCGTCTGTTTGTCGACGATGCTTCGATTGCGGCGTACACCACGACGATTCTTCATTTCATCGCGCCGTTCTACGCAATCTTCTCGATTATCGAGAACGCGTCGGGCTCTATCCGCGGCGCCGGCGTGAGCCTTCAGCCCATGCTGCTCACGATTTTTGGCACCGTCGTGCTCAGGGTGATCTGGGTGTTTGCGATTATGCCGTTCGATCCGTCGCTTGAGCACCTGCTGCTGGTTTACCCCGTAACCTGGCTCATCACAGCTACGATGTTCACCATCTACCACCACAGCGGCAACTGGCTCGGCCGCGCCACTGCCTAATGACCTGTAGGGGACGGAGGAAAACGGATCATTGGCCCGGTGATAAGGCGAAATGATCCGTTTTTCTCCGTCCCTTTCGGGTCATTTAGTATTCGATGCCTTGACGGGCTAGGAGGCCTTCGTCGAAGTAATGTTTGATGGGGCGCATTTCGGTGACCAGGTCGGCAAGATCTGCCAGTGGCAACAGGCCTCGACCTGTGAGCACGAGCTCCGTCGTGGCGGGCTTTATCGCAATCAGCGCTTCAATATCCTCGCGTGTCACAAAGCCGCGGCGCATCGCTTCGCCGAGTTCGTCCAGAATGAGCACGTCGACCTGCGAGATCTGTTCGCGTGCGAGCTCCATGATCTGTGCGGCGCAAGCCTCGGGCGTGTCGCGATTGGCCTGCTCAATACGCAGCCCCAGGCGCGGCGCAGCATCGTGTTCGGCGCAGTGCAGCTTCTTGGCAAACTGAAGCATGAGCACGTTAAGTCCATAGCCCGTGGCGCGCAGTGCGAGCCCCAGCGCAGCCGTCGTCTTGCCCTTGCCGTCTCCCGTATAGATCTGAACCTTGCCGATTTCAAGTGATGCCATCTCTGTCCTTTCGTGCCCGGCGTCGGTTTATCGCCGTCCGGGTTGGGTATTCTAGATAGCATTATCAACCCCAGTAGATGGAGTTCAAGCAGATGGAGATGGATGACAACAAACGTAGACGGAATATGATCCTCTACGTGCTCATCGCCTTCGTCGTCTACCTCGTGCTCTCGACCGTTCTGTTCCCCAACATCGGTCACACGCAGCAGATTACGAAGACCGATTACTCGACGTTTGTCAAAGCGCTCGATAAGAAGAGCGTCGATAAGGTCGAATACAATACCGACGATTACACCATTTATTACACCAAAAAGGGCGAGGACGAGAATATCGCCTACAAGACGACCGGCGTGCCGAATGATGCGGGTTTTACCGACCGCGTACTTGAATCCGGTGCGTCCCTGGAGTCGGTCGTTCCCGATAAGAACTCGGGTCTGATGACCTACTATCTGCTCACCCTCATTCTTCCCATGGCGATTTTCTTCCTCATCGGCTGGTGGCTTAACCGCCGCATGAAGAAGGCCATGGGTGATGATGGCCCGTCGATGAACTTTGGCGGCGGCGGTTTTGGCGGCGGTGGTCTGGGTAAGTCCGGCGCGCGCGTGATTGCCTCCAAAGACGTGGGCGTGACCTTTAAGGATGTCGCCGGCCAGGAAGAAGCCAAGGAGTCCCTCAAGGAGGTCGTCGACTTTCTGGAGAAGCCGCAGCGCTACGAGGAAATTGGCGCCAAGCTGCCGCGCGGTGCTCTTCTTGTTGGCCCTCCGGGTACCGGTAAGACCCTGCTTGCCAAGGCTGTTGCCGGCGAGGCGGGCGTGCCGTTCTTTAGCATTTCGGGTTCTGAGTTCGTCGAGATGTTTGTCGGCCGCGGCGCCGCCAAGGTTCGCGATCTGTTTAAGCAGGCCAAGGAAAAGGCCCCGTGCATCGTGTTCATTGACGAGATCGATACGATCGGCAAAAAGCGTGACGGCGGCGGCTTTAGCGGCAACGACGAGCGCGAGCAGACGCTCAACCAGCTGCTGACCGAGATGGACGGCTTCGATAACCATAAGGGTATTGTCGTTCTCGCTGCCACCAATCGCCCCGACAGCCTTGACCCGGCCCTGTTGCGCCCCGGTCGTTTTGACCGCCGCATTCCTGTTGAGCTGCCCGACCTGACCGGCCGCAAGAACATCCTCGAGCTGCATGCAAAGAGCGTGAAGACGGAGCCGCCGATCGACCTGACCGCGATTGCCCGCGCCACGCCCGGCGCTTCGGGTGCCGACCTGGCCAACATCATCAATGAGGGCGCCCTGCGTGCCGTCCGCGAGGGTCGCAAGCGCGCCACGCAGGACGATTTTGAGGAGTCGGTGGAGGTCGTCATCGCCGGTCAGCAGCGCAAGTCCACGGTGCTGTCCGATCACGAGAAGCAGGTCGTTTCTTACCACGAGATCGGCCATGCCATCGTTGCCGCCCGCCAGAAGGGCTCTGCGCCGGTCACTAAGATCACCATCGTCCCCCGCACGAGCGGCGCTCTGGGCTACACCATGCAGGTCGAGGAGGACGAGCGCTTCCTGACGACGCGCCAGGAGGTGCTGGACAAGCTCGCCGTCTACTGCGGCGGACGTGCGGCCGAGGAGCTCATCTTTGGCGAGATGACGACCGGTGCGGCCAACGATATCGAGCAAGCAACCAAGCTTGCCCGCAACATGGTGACGCGCTTTGGTATGTCCGATGAGTTTGGCATGATGGCGCTCGGTACCGTCCAGAATGCGTACCTCAACCAGGACACTTCGCTTACCTGCGCCCCCGGTACGGCCGAGCGCGTGGACGCAATTGTCGCCAAGCTGATCGAGGATGCGCACGATCGCGCCCTGCAGATCCTGAAGGAGAACAAGTTTAAGCTCCACGAGCTGGCTCGTTATCTGTACAAGAAAGAGACCATCACGGGCGAGGAGTTTATGAATCTCCTCACGCGTGAGAATCCGCTGATGCCAAAGCAGCAGTAATACTGGTTGCGCAGTGTCTATCGCCCCATTTGAGTGTCCATCTCAAATGGGGCGTTTTGCGTGGGGAGAGTTGAATATGAAGATCGTGGTGAGTGCCTGCTTGATGGGAGAGAGCTGCAAATATAACGGGCTCGACAATTACCATCGCGCGTTGGTCGAGGCCTGCGAGCGAACGGGGACCGAGGTTCTCTTGGTGTGCCCCGAGGTTTTTGGTGGCTTGCCCACACCGCGCAAGCCGTCCGAGATTGTGAACGGCGAGGTTCGTACCTGCGAGGGCATCTCGGTCGATCGCGAGTTTCGCCTGGGTGCAGAGCGCGCGCTCGATATGTGCGAGCAGGCGGGCGGCCCGTCCGAGATCGCTGCGTGCGTCTTACAGGACCGTAGCCCTTCGTGTGGTGTAGGCCGTATCTACGACGGAACCTTCAGCGGTACGCTCACCGCGGGCAACGGCGTTTTCGTCGATCTGCTGCTGCGTCACGGGTACCGTGTGATTCCGGCTAGCGAGTTCGATCCCAGCATGCTGGAACATTGTCCATAGCACTCGAACCCAACACTTCCTCACGGGTGACCGTTTTGGCATCATCCGTGAAGTTGATATTGAGTACGACCCGGTCATCAAAGACGTAGACCGAGTTGACAGGCGCCGTACCCAGGCAGCCCCTCCCCGCGGCCCTCGCGCAGGAACGCGCACGCGGCCTTCCCGTCTCTTGCGCCCCTCCCGGAACTGTCCACATCAGTGTAGCCAATCCAGTCCGCAAAGGGCTGCAGCCCGGACAACGCGGCGATGGAGGGCTTCTTCGGCCTGCTCAAGAAGGAGTTCTGGCACGGCAGGGACTGGTCGGACTGGACCCCCCGCCCGCTTCATCGAGGAGCTCGGGGGCTGGATCGGTCGATATAATACGGAGAGGCGCAGCGATGCGCTCGGTGGCCGCACGCCGGCTGAGTTCCGCTCCGCGCTGGGAAGGGCCGCGTAACGGTCCAAGAAATCATCCGCAGTCCCCATTCTTGCCCCTTTGGGACAGCTTCTTGTTGGGGCGTGCCTGCCCCAAACCCTGCTAGGAACGAGTACAGCAAACTGGAATTTTCAAATTAGTCTTTGCAAATTACCTTTGAACCTTCACCATCAATTACAATTCCCTGACGGTTGTTAATTGGGCATAGATTCAAATCCGAAAACTCAGCCATTATTTTCTCGGTAACTTTCTTAAATGGTGCTGTGAGATAATGCGGAAGAACATAGAAATCAATCAAATTAAGCCCTGCATCATCTTCTTGTGAGTAGTCCTCCGGCATTTCATCCATTTGCTCGATATATTGGATGCTTGGAGCGCATACAATCGCACCTGCCGATTCACCAATCATCAGTTTTCCCTTTGCCAATTCTTTCTTCAACAGCTCATCCGTTCCCGTTTTACGGAGCTGGTCTATAAGGAAAAAAGAATTTCCGCCGGTAAAATAGATCACATCCGCATCTTCAAAAAGAGACTGTATCGTTGAATAAGCCTCCGTTGAAATATCAATTTCAGTTACGATTGCTCCCAACTTTTTGAATAATTTTCGAGCCGAGCCGACATAACCGGTGTAGCCTTCACGCAGCGAAGCTGTTGGAATAAATGCGACTTTTTTATTTTCAATTTCTTCCTTTATCAGACTTCCTACACTTGAAAAGTGAGAACATAAAAACAGTTTCATCAATATTCTCCTTTATATATAAATTCTTATTTGTTGAACTAAGCCGTGTATACCATACTCTCCAATGAAAGAACGCCCTGATATAGCGAAATTTTGCCGTTTTCCTGCGTACGTGCGTACACACTCCACAGGAATTCTAAGGGGCCTGCCCCCTTAGCACACGGACTTTGGAACAAAGTCTAGTGTGTTACGCCTTGCCAGAGGTGTACAGGCTCCCGGTATGCACGTACGAAGCAATTGCCATCAATGCCCCATATAAGTGGCGATCAAGTTCGCATAAAGCGACCTTGATCCCGCAAAACAAAAGGCAGGATACCATCACCACGATGATGCCCTGCCTCTGTTCGTTCCTGTTTACCGTTCCGAGTAGTCCTTCCGCAGAATTTCCGATAAACAAAAAAACGTACCCGAACCCTTTCTCGTAAAGAATCGGGTTCGAGTACGAACTGAATGCTGGAGCAATAAAAAACCACCAGAAAGGTGCCTGTCCCCTTTGTGGTGGTTTTGGGCCAGTCCTAGAGCGTGTGGCCGTAAGCGTCGGCAGCCTTGATGGCGGCGGCGAACTTTTCGTCGGTGAAGGGCTCGGGGTTTCCCTGCTTCCACTCGTTGGTGGCGTGCGCGAACTCGCACAGGGCAGGGATGTCGGCCTCGGAAAGGCCGACCTGCTCAAGCGTCACGGGCAGCCCCATCTGCTTGTTAAAGGCGGCGTAGCGCTCAAGGTTCTCGGTATCGCCCGTATAGGCAAACAACACGAGCACGCCCAAGCTCACGACCTCGCCGTGCAGATAGGTTCCCTCGCGCGGAATGCTGCACGTCGCATTGTAGAACGCGTGTGCCACGCTCGAGTTGTAGTAGTAATCGTTTTGGTTGGTCAGGTTCGAGACATAGCCCGTGTTGACCACGATGTCGAGCGCGATCTGCTTGACGGCCTCGCTCGACAGGTCCTGGCGCACGTCCTTTAGACCCTGCACGCCGTAGGTAAACAGCGGCTCGGAGCAGGTGTGGGCGAGTGCCAGGCCAAGGCCTGCCGTGTGCTCCAGGTTGCCGGCGCTCGTGGCGTACTCGACCTCGGGCTGTTTAGACAGGGCATCGCCCACGCCGGCCCAGAAGTACTCTGCCGGTGCCTCGGCGATGATCTTGGGGTTGATGAAGATGTGCGCGGGTCGGTTGGGGTACGAATAGCCCTCGAGCGAGCCGTCGTCGTTGTAGACAACGGCAATGGCGGTCGCGGCGGAGCAGTTGGAACAGATCGTCGGCACCGTAAAGACGATCTTCTTGAGCTCGATAGCTGCGGTCTTCACGGTGTCGAGCGCCTTGCCGCCGCCGCAAGCAATGAGCACATCGGCTTCCTGGCAGGCGGGGGAGTTTACGACCTTGGCGATATTTGCGCGCGTACTGTTGGTACCGTAGACGCGCGTCTCCAGAATCTCGACATCGGTACCTTCAAGTGCTGCCTCGATGCCCGGCAGCGCTGCAGCCAGTGCTCGCTTGCCACCGATGATCGCGACCTTGGTCGCTCCGTATTCGGCCAGCGCGCCCGGCAGCTCGTCAAAGCAATCCTCGCCAACGGTGTAGTCGCTCATTCCAATCGTGCGCATAGCAACCTTCTTTCGTTCGATAGAGTGCTTTCAGGTATTTTGCTCCAAGAGAAGGTCTACGGCTGCAAGAATTTTCGAACGTATAAAACCAGTGTTGAGGGTTTTTCGCCGGCGCGGAACGTGCTAGCATATTCCGCATAAGCGTTGATGGGGACGAGTAGTCGGCCGTCCGCATGCTACAGAGAGCGGGGAGCGCTGAGAACCCGTGCATGCGACCGATGAATATCACCCCGGAGCTGCGGTCCCAACGGACGTGCCGCGCAGGTTCGTCTTAGTAGACATCGCCGAGGTGGTCGTCGATACAGACCAGCCGAGTAACGGATGCGAGCGCGCGAATACGCGGGCGAGGGCATCTAAGCTGGGTGGTTAAGCGAAGAGCTTTTACGGGCGTACAGCTCGTTTTGTGGCGCTTCGTCCCAGCTTGCAGGGACGGGCGCTTTTTTGGTGCCCAACGGGCGTGTGCGCCCATGACATGAAAGGGGTACCGTGGCAAACGAGTACAAGCAGACGATGAATCTGCCCAAGACCGGTTTTCCCATGCGTGCCGGTCTTTCCAAGTCCGAGCCTAAGCGACTCAAGGACTGGCAGGACAACAAGGTCTACGAGCAGGTTCTGAAGAAGAACGAGGGTCACAAGAAGTTCGTGCTGCACGACGGCCCTCCGTACGCCAACGGCCCGATCCACATCGGCCACGCCATGAACAAGATCTCCAAGGACATGATCAACCGTTACTGGATGATGCAGGGCTATGAGGTTCCCTATGTCCCCGGTTGGGACTGCCACGGCCAGCCGATCGAGCATAAGGTCGAGGAGAAGCTCGGCACCGAGAAGTTCAACCAGACCCCCACGGCCAAGATTCGTGAGCTCTGCAACGAGTTCGCTGTCGAGAACATCGAGCTGCAGAAGGCCGGTTTCCGTCGTCTGGGCGTGCTCGGCGACTGGGACAACCCCTATCTGACGCTCTATCACCAGCATGATGCCGCCGACATCGAGGTCTTCAAGGCCATGTTCGATAAGGGCATGATCTATCGCGGCCACAAGCCGGTTCACTGGTGCAAGCACTGCCACACCGCGCTGGCCGAGGCCGAGATCGAGTACTCCGACGAGACGAGCCCCTCCATTTTCGTGCGCTTTGAGATGACCTCCAAGCCCGCCGGCCTCGAGAACTTCGACGGCCCGGTCGATTTTATCATCTGGACGACCACGCCGTGGACCATCCCCTCCGACCAGGCCGTTTCCCTTAAGCCCGGCGCCGCCTATGTCGCCGTTGAGCACGATGGTCGTGCCGAGGTCATGCTCGAGGACCTGGCTCCCAAGTGCTGCGAGGAGTTTGGCTGGGAGTACACCCCGGTCATGGTCGACGGCAAGCCCTACGTGGTTCCCGCCGAGACCTTCCATCACATCCACTACAAGCAGCCGATCTTTGACGGTGTCGAGGGCGTGGCGCTGCTGGCCGATTACGTCGGTGTCGACGACGGTACCGGTATCGTCCACAACTCGCCCGGCCACGGCGTCGACGACTACTTTGCCTGCCTCAAGGAGGGCATCACCGACATCTGCATGCCGGTCGATGACGACGGCAAGTTCTACACCGGCGAGGAGTTTGGCACCGGTGGTCCCTTCAGCGGTATGGATACCGATGAGGCCAACCCGCACATCATCGAGTTCCTGCGCGAGCGCGGCACCCTGGTCCTCGAGAAGAAGATCACGCACAGCTATCCGCACTGCTGGCGCTGCAAGCACCCGGTGCTCTTCCGTGCTACCGACCAGTGGTTTGTCTCGATGGACAAGACCGGTTTGCGCGAGCAGGCTGGCAAAGAGGTCCGCGAGAACGTCAAGTGGTATCCGGCGCATGCCGCCAACCGCATTGGCGCCATGGTCGAGCAGCGTCCCGACTGGTGCATCAGCCGCCAGCGCAACTGGGGCGTGCCGATCCCCAGCTACACCTGCGCCGACTGCGGCGAGAAGGTCATGAACGACGCCACACTCGACGCCGTTATCAAGCTCTTCCACGAGAAGGGCTCCGACGCCTGGTTTACCGATGCTCCTGAGAGCTATCTGGGCGAGGCCTGCGTCTGCCCTAAGTGCGGTGGCCATCACCTCAAGGCTGATAAGGACATCCTTGACGTGTGGTGGGACTCCGGCGTGTCTTGGAAGGCCGTCTGCGAGTACCGTCCCGAGCTGGAGTACCCGGCGGACGTCTACCTCGAGGGCTCTGACCAGCACCGCGGTTGGTTCCAGAGCTCGCTGCTCACCTCGGTGGGTGCCAACGGCCACGCTCCGTACAAGGCGGTCGTCTCGCAGGGCTTCACCCTCGACGGCCAGGGCCGTAAGATGTCTAAGTCACTCGGCAACGTCATCGACCCCAACAAGGTCTGCGACGAGATGGGTGCCGACATCATCCGCCTGTGGGTTGCCTCGGTCGATACCAGCTCCGACGTCTCCATCGACCACGAGATTCTCGCCCGTACGTCCGATGCCTACCGTCGTTTCCGCAACACGCTGCGCTTCCTGCTTTCCGAGCTCGAGGGTCAGTTTGAGCCCGAGACCGACGGCGTCGCCTTTGCCGACCTGCTGCCGCTCGACAAGCTCATGGTTGCCCGCCTGACCCAGGTCCAGGCCGAGGTCGACGATGCCTACGCCAGCTACGAGTTCCCGCGCGCCTACCGTGCGCTTTACGACTTTGTGGTTACCGAGCTCTCCAACGTGTATCTCGACGCCCTGAAGGATCGTCTGTACTGCGAGAAGCTCGGCTCGCTTGAGCGCCGCAGCGCCCAAACCGTGCTGGCCGAGCTCTTCTCGATGCTCATGCGCGACCTGCAGCCGATCCTGTCCTACACGGTCGACGAGGCCATGGCCTATGCGCCCGCCGGCTGCGTCGATCACCAGAAGTACGCCGCGCTGCTCGATTGGTACAAGTCGCCTATCACGGTCGACGAGGCCAATGAGTTTGAGGGCGTGCTCGAGGCTTCGCTCGAGCTCCGTAGCGCCGTGACCAAGGCCCTTGAGGATGCCCGTTCCGCTGGCACCTTCACCAAGAGCCAGCAGGTCCGCGTCAAGGCGGTCGTTCCCGCCGAGATGTACGCGCTGCTGACCGGTGACAAAGCCGTCGACCTGGCCGAGTTCTACATCGTCTCCGATGTTGAGCTGACCCAGGGTGAGGAGCTCTCCGTTGCCATTGAGGCTGCCGAGGGCGAGTGTTGCGACCGTTGCTGGAACTACCGCACCACCGTCGGCGAGTACAACGGCCACGCTCACATCTGCAAGCGCTGCGCTGATGCGCTGTAGGTTACGGCGTTCGTAGAACGCCGTAACCTACCGACGCTGCAAACGCCCCTAAGCGGCAACCTGACGTTCAATCGTCGGTCGCGTACCAAAGTACGCTTCCCTCCTCTTTCACGTCACCTTGCTCGCTTAGGGACGTTTTCGCTGTTGACGACGGTAATGCGGCGTTTCTATTGTTGGAACTAGAGCCTTTTCTTTCTAGTCGTTGGGGATGTTCTTAAACGACTAGTCACACAAGAACGTCCCCAACGACTATCTGTGTCACATTCAAGCGGCATTCTGTTTTTCGGAATGCCGCTTTCGTTTTTAGCTGGTTATTTCGCTAGCGTTGGTGAATATGCTGCGCGTTTGGCGTTTGTCACTATAAGATGATTACTTGCGTTAAACGGAATTCGATTGTTCTTGAGGGTAGTGGATTTCTTTGGGTCGTGGTGCGGATATGACGCCGTCTTTGCGTTGGCGGTTGGGTGTTGCTGGTGGCGTGGCGCTCGTTGTGTTGCTCGTTGACCAGCTGACCAAGCTTGCGGTTCGTTCCGTGGGCGATGCCCTGCATATGACCGTTATTCCCAGCGTGATCGATTTCCTGTTTGTTCGCAATATCGGAGCCGCCTTTAGCATGGGTGAGGGGCATGGCATCGCGTTTGCCGTGCTGGCGTTGGCGGTCATTATCGCTATTGCCGTGTACCTCGTTCGTGCGCCCCAGCTCGCCCATCTTGAGGTTGTAGGCATGGCTATGGTTGCGGGCGGCGCCATCGGTAACGCGATCGACCGCCTCGCCTTTGGCTTCGTGACCGATTTCATTGCCACCACGTTCATCGACTTCCCCGTCTTCAATGTGGCCGATATCGGCATTACGGTCGGTGTTGTGTTGGCGCTTATCGGTTACATGTTCTTGAGTCCCGCCGCTCGCGAGGTCGATGCGACCGCCGAGCTCAACGCCCGTGACGAGGCCCGCGCCAAACGCAAAGCCAAGCAGCGTGGGGAGCGTGCCCGCAAGATTCGCGAAAGGAATGAGCGCTAATGGCCGACATCCATATTCTCGTTGCCGACGATTCCGCTGGTCAGCGTCTCGACGCCTATCTGGGCGCCAACGATGGCTGTCCCACGCGCTCTGCCTGCGCACATCTGATCGAGGGCGGTGCCGTTGCCGTCAACGGCGAGACCTGCCTATCAAAAAAATATGCCGTGCGCTCCGGCGACCGTATCTCAGTCGACCTGCCCGAGCTGCACGATCCGACCGACGTGATTCCCGAGGCCATTCCCCTCGATATCCGCTATGAGGACGACTACCTCATCGTGCTCTCCAAGCAGCGCGGCCTGGTGTGCCATCCCGCCCATGGTCACGAGAGCGGCACCCTTGCGAACGCTCTGGTTTACCACTGCGGGATTGACCATCTGGGCACCGTGCAGGGCGAGGACCGTCCCGGTATCGTGCACCGTCTGGATCGCGATACCTCGGGCCTCATGCTCGCGGCAAAAGATGACGACACCCAGCGCGCGCTCCAAAATCTCATCCGCACGCGCACTCTTGACCGCCGCTATATCACGCTGGTCCACGGTCACATTGCCATGGACGAGGGAACCATTAACACCGGTATCGCCCGCTCCACGCGCGACCGTGTGAAGATGGCGGTGTCCGACGATCCCTTTGCGCGTCAGGCCATCACGACCTTTAAGGTGCTCGAGCGCTTTGATTCCACGCGCTTTGACGACGGTTATACGCTGGTGGAATGCCACTTGTTTACAGGCCGTACGCATCAGATTCGCGTGCACATGCGTCATATCAACCACGCTTGCGTGGGTGATCCGCTGTACGGCAAATGCGATGCGCGCGCCGACCAGGGTCTGACCAGGCAATTCCTGCATTCCTGGCGCGTGCTGTTCGATCACCCGGTAACGGGGGAGCGCATCGAGTGCCGTGACGAACTGCCCTGGGATCTTGCTGCGGTTCTTGACGACCTGGCCCCGCGTTCACTTGGCCGCACTGCCGCTGGCGACGAAATCGTCCCGCAGCTCGGTCTGCTCGAAGCCTAGCCAGTATTAGGTGGTTTCTTGAACTCGGTAAGCCTGCGGTAAGATATACAGTTGTTTACGTAACGCGTTGCTGGGAGCCTGCATGCTCGCCTTTTTACAAACCAACACACCCATCGTGATCTTCAATCAGATTGTCGTCACGCTGCTCACGGTCTGCTTTCTGTACCAGGTGGTCTTCTTTGTCATTGGCGCTCTTCGTGGCGAGGTCGCGCCTCCCAAGGCCAAAAAACTCCACCGCTATGCCTTCTTTATCGCGGCACATAACGAGGAGGCCGTGATCGCCAACCTCGTTCGCTCCATCAAGGACCAGGATTATCCGTCCGAGCTCATCGAGGTCTTTGTCGTTGCCGATGCCTGCACCGACAACACGGCGCAGCTCGCGCGCGAGGCGGGCGCCGTCGTCTATGAGCGCAACGACCTGGCCCGCAAGGGTAAGAGCTGGGTCATGGACTTTGGATTCGACCGTATCCTTAACGAGTATCCCGATACGTTTGAAGGTTACTTTATCTTCGATGCCGATAACGTCATTTCCCGTGATTACGTATCTAAGATGAACGATGCTTTTGACCAGGGCTTTCATGTGGTCACGAGTTATCGTAATTCCAAGAACTTCGGCAGCTCGTGGATCTCTGCGGCCAACGCCACGTGGTATCTGCGCGAGGCGCGCTTCCTTAACAATGCGCGTAATATCTGCAAGACTTCCTGCGCTGTATCGGGTTCGGGCTATCTCATTTCTGCCAGTGTTATCGAGGGCATGCACGGCTGGCAGTTCCACACGCTGACTGAGGACATTCAGTTCACCACGTTCTGCGCTATCCACGGCATTCGCATTGGCTATGCGCCGGCGGAGTTCTTTGACGAACAGCCCGTGACGTTTAAGGCGTCCTGGAAACAGCGCATGCGTTGGACTAAGGGCTTCTACCAGGTGTTTTTTACGTATGGTAAGCACTTGGTCAAGTCGACCTTCCGCTACCATCGCTTTGCCGCCTATGACATGTTTATGACGATTGCGCCCGGCATGCTGCTATCGTTGATCTCGATGCTCGCCAATGCGACGTTCCTCATCGTGGGCGGTCTTTCTCACGGCTTCCTGGCTACCGAAGTCGAGATGCAGGCGTGCGCCGCTTCGCTCATTATGACCTTCGCCATGATGTATCAGACCTTCTTTATCCTGGCGCTGCTTACGACCATCTTTGAGTACAAGCACATTCACTGTGCGCAAAAGTGGCGTCTGGTAACCAACCTGTTTACCTTCCCGATCTTTATGTTCAGCTATATCCCCATCACGGTGGCTGCTCTGTTCCTGAAGGTCGACTGGGTGCCGACGCAGCACGCCGTAAGCGTTACCCTCGACGAGGTCATGCAAGGCGCCAAATAACCACGATCAAAACCACCACAAAGGGACAGTACCTTTGTGGTGGTTTTTGCGTTTGAGCTGCTGCCCAAGGAGGTGTTCGATGATCTATATCCCGTTTTGGATTTGCATCTTTGCCGGCGCGTGGATTGATGCCCGTGAGCGGCGGTTTCCCAATGAGCTTGCTGGCGCGTGTGCCGTGGCGGCGTTTGCAGGCGTTTGGCTCGACAGGGGTATTAACACGGCGCTTGAGCACGCCGGTCTTGCGGTTATCGTCTACCTTGCCCTTGTGCTTACTGAGTCGCTTTGGCGTCGTGTTCGCCACGCTCCCGGCATTGGCATGGGGGACGCCAAGGCGCTCTATGCCCTTTGTACCTTCGACCCCCTGGGCGGTATCGTCGCGTTTGCGGTTGCGCTCCTGGCCCTTGCTGCCGCCTGTCTCATCGCAAAATCGCGCTCCCTGCCTTTGCTGCCGTTTTTGGTGCCGATATTTGCCATAATCGAGGTTGTGGGTAGTACGCTGTAACCGTTTGTGCGCCCTTTTTAAGGAGCATGTCATGGCAATCAATCAACAGACAGCCGCCATCAAGGCGCATATGGATCGCATTCCCGCGGTGTTGTCGCCCGAGCTGGTCGAGCGTATCGCTGCCGATCGCGCCTCAGGTGTCGTTAATCCCTATCGATGCGGTGACGACCAGGTCATCCGACGTGTCGATCGGGCTGCAGACGAGGGCACGCTCATGCGTCCGGCCTTTATGCGCGATACCGAAAAGATTCTGCATCTGCCCGCATACACCCGTTATGCAGGCAAAACGCAGGTCTTCAGTTTTCGCAGCAACGACGACCTGTCTCGTCGCGGCCTGCACGTGCAGCTTGTCTCGCGCATCGCTCGCGATATCGGACGTGCCCTGGGGCTCAACTGCGATTTGATCGAGGCGATTGGCTTGGGCCACGACTTGGGCCACACGCCCTTTGGCCATGCCGGCGAGCGATTCCTCAACGATATCTATCACGATCGTACGGGCCGCTACTTTTTCCATAACGTGCAGTCGGTCCGCGTGCTCGACGCGCTGTACGGCCGCAACGTGTCGCTCCAGACGCTCGACGGCGTACTGTGCCACAACGGCGAGTATGAGCAACGCGTGTTTGAGCTTTCGGACATGGGTTCCTTTGACCAGTTCGATCAGATGGTTGAGGATTGCATTGCCACAGGTTACAGCGCAATTGAGCACCTGCGCCCCATGACGCTCGAGGGCTGCGTGGTTCGCATCTCGGATATCCTTGCCTATGTGGGGCGTGATCGCCAAGACGCCATTGCGGCAGGCTTGCTGTCACCCGACGCCTTTGACGATGACCTGGGCGGCGCATACAACAGCTGGATCCTTACGCATGCCTCTATCGATATCGTCGAGCACAGCTATGGCAAGTCGCGCATCGAGATGAGCGAGGACCTGTTTGAGGAGATCCGCCGGGCCAAGCGCGAGAACTACGAGAAGATCTATAGCAAGGGCGGCATCGAAGGCGACTCCGAAGTGGAGCTGCGCGAGGCCTTCGAAAAGCTCTACGACCGTTGCCTGCAGGATATAAACGAAGGCGACGAGTCTTCGTATATCTTTAAGCACCACATTTCTCGCATTGAGCGGCAGCTTTCCTACTACGATCGCGCCTATGCATGGCAGGACGATATAGATCAGACCGTAGTAGATTACATTTCGAGCATGACGGATGGCTATTTCTGTGAGCTCACGAGCAAGCTGTTCCCGGGATTGAAGTTTCCGCACCGTACCTATATTAACGAACGGTAGTTCGTATTTATTCGGTATACTGTTGGTGGAAAACGTTTTTGATTGACGCACAGGATGGCTATGGACGACCTTTTTTCTGCCTCGACGCGCGAGCGTTCCTTTAAAAATGCGCCGCTTGCGGTGCGTATGCGCCCCAATTCGCTCGACGAGTATGTGGGCCAGCAAAAGGCCGTCGGTAAGGGCTCGTGGTTGCGTGCCGCAATTGAGCACGACGTGCTGTCGAGCGTGATTCTGTACGGGCCGGCCGGTACGGGCAAGACGACGCTGGCCCACATTATCGCCAACCATACCAAGAGCGAGTTTGTCGAGGTCAGCGCCGTGACAGGCACCGTGAAGGACCTGCGCCGCGTGATCGATGGAGCCAAGACGCGTCTGAATACGTACGACCGCCGTACCATTCTTTTTATCGATGAGATTCATCGCTTTTCCAAGTCGCAGCAGGATGCCCTGCTGCATGCAGTTGAGAACCGTACCGTCATTATGATTGGCGCCACGACGGAGAATCCGTACTTCGAGGTCAACTCGGCATTGCTCTCGCGCGGTCGCGTGGTGGAACTTGAGCATCTTAAAGACGAGGATATCGCCACGCTTATTGAGCGTGCGCTCGAGGCGCCGCAGGGTTTGAACGGTAAGTTCTCGGCCGATGAGGATACGGTTAAGACCATTTGCACGCTGGCAGCGGGTGACGCTCGCTCGGCGCTCACGACGCTTGAGCTTGCGAGCGAGATTGCCGTCACGCGCTCCGATACCGAGGGAACGCCCGCGCCGGCGGCGGGGGAGCGCTATCTCATCACTGTTGACGACGTGAAGATTGCCAATCCGCGCCGTGGCTTTTCGTACGACAAAAACGCTGACATGCACTACGACATCATCAGTGCGTTTATTAAGTCTATGCGCGGTAGCGACCCCGATGCCACGATTTATTGGCTCGCGCGCATGATTGACGCGGGGGAGGATCCTAAGTTTATCGCTCGTCGTATCATGATTCAGGCTTCTGAGGATGTTGGCAACGCCGACCCACAGGCGCTTTTGGTGGCACATGCCGCGTTTAAGTCTGCCGAGGTCATTGGCTATCCCGAGTGCCGTATTAATCTGGCTCAGGCTGCTCTCTATGTGTGCTTGGCGCCTAAATCCAACGCGTGCGAGGCTTCGATCGATGCGGCGTTGGCCGATATCCATTCAAGTGGGCTGCGCGAGGTGCCGAGTTATCTGCGCGATCGTCATCGCCCGGGCAGCGACGAATACGGTGTGTATAAGTATCCGCATGATTATCCCGAAGGCTGGGTCGATCAGCGTTATTTGCCCGAGGGGCTGGAGCGCGGCGCGTTCTGGCAGCCTGCGGGCCGCGGCTGGGAAGAGTGGCGTGTGGAGCAAAGCGAACGCGACCGGAGCGGTAACGCGCCCAAGTAGGTCATTGGCACCACGCACATTCCCTTTGGGTATCTTTCCCCTTCTTTGGGGTACCATGAACAGCGTCTGTATTTCGATTTTTCCGGGAGGCTTGTATGAGTCCCATTCAAATCGCCCTGCTGGTGCTTGCCATTGCCGGTGTGTGGGCCATCGTTGAGCTCGCGCTTACCCTGCGCAAGACCCGCACCGTCGTCGATTCGCTCGATAAGACCGTGAGCGACCTTAACAACACCATCGCCGAGGCACAGCCGGTGGTAGCAAAGCTCGATGGCGCTGTCGATGAGCTCACCCCCGCGTTGGCTCAGGTTGAGCCGCTCCTCAAGTCGAGCAAGACCGCCGTCGACGCCCTTACCTCCAATCTCGTAGAGGTCGAAGCTGTGGTTCGCGACATCTCTGAGGTCACGGGCACCATGGCCGAGGCAAGCAACGCTGTGTCGAGCGTGACTGATTCTGCTGCTGGCGCCGTGCAGAAGCTTTTCAATAAGGTGAAGGCTCCTGCAGCCGACGCCGATCGCAAGCTCGCCGCTGCCGCCACCGAGGCCGAGCAGCCTACCGAGCGCGTTCTGATTGGTGAGGCTGAGGACGAGGCCGCCGATGGTGCGGATGCGGCTCAGAAGCCCGCAGCCAAGCCTGCTCAGTATTACACCTATACGCCCGCCGAGACCTCCGAGGAGTCCTGCGATGAGTAGCGAAGCAACTTGCCCCATTACGCTGAGCGTTGCCGGTGATCCGCGTCTCGCGCGCCTTGTGCGCATGACGGCGGCAAATGTCGGTGCGCTGTGCTCTATGTCCGTCGATCGCATCGAGGACATCCGTATGGCTGCCGAGGAGGCCTTCATCTTTGGCTGCACGGCCGTTGATTCTGACGACATTTCGATCAAATTCGACGTCGACGAATCGCACGTGGGCATGACCTTTACCTTTGGTGACCAGGCGACTGTCGATGAGGATGATCAAGCTGCCGTGTATGCCGAGCTCATTCTGGCAAGCGTGTGCGATTCCTACGAAAAGACTGCGGCGCCCCTGACGCTTTCCCTCGACCTCAAGGCGGATATCTAATATGACCGAACGTTCCCGGAGCGGTAAGACCGCTTGGGACAAGGAGAAAACCCGCGAGCTGTTTCGTCGCTACAAAGAGACCGGTGATCCGGACGCACGTGAGCAGCTCGTCATGTCCCATATGAACCTGGTAAGGTTTCTTGCCAACAAATTTAAGAACCGCGGCGAGCCGCTCGACGACCTCATGCAGGTCGGCTATCTGGGTTTGCTCAAGGCTATCGACCGCTTTGACCCTGAGCGCGGACTCGAGTTCACGACGTTTGCCACGCCTACCATCCTGGGCGAGATTAAGCGTCACTTCCGTGATAAGGGCTGGAGCGTGCGCGTGCCGCGCCGTTTGCAGGAGCTTTCTGCCAAGGTTAACCAAGCTACCGACAAGCTCACTAACGAGCTGCAGCGCTCGCCTAAGGTTGAAGAAATCGCTGAGTACCTGGGTGTGACCGTCGACGAGGTGCTGGAGGCCATGGAATCGTCTTCGGCCTATACCTCGGTGCCCATCGAGGCTCCTGGCGCGTCCGATTCCGATGATGCCCCCTCGATTCTCGATCGCTATGCCGATGACGACAACGAGCTTGACTTTACCGATGACCGCCTGGTGATCGAGGAGGCCATTCGCGATTTTTCTCCGCGCGAGCGTGAGGTTATCGAGCTGCGCTTTGTGAAGGGCATGACCCAGATCGAGATCGCTAAGAAGTTGGGTATCTCGCAGGTGCAGGTTTCGCGCCTGCTGCGCCGTACCCTTAAGAAGATACAGGACAAGATCGACCCCGACGGAGTGATGGTTCGTTCATGATTGAGCACCCCCAACAAACCGACCGCACGCTGCGCGATACTCGTATTCTGACGCTTCGCATTTGGGCTGTTGTCGGCTGCATTGTCATCGCCGCCGTCATCTTTAACCTTATGGGTATCCTGGCGCCGGTTATCGAGTTTCTCGCTGTCGGTTCCATCATCGCTTTTGTGATGTCGCCGATCACTAACTGGCTCGAGCATCACGGCGTCGGTCGTGGCATCGGTTCGCTCATCGCGCTGATCGTGGTTGTGGCAGTGCTCGCCGGCGTCGTCTGCATCCTGTCGCCTATTTTGCTCGGTCAGATTATGGAAGTCCTGAGCCGTCTGCCTGAGCAGCTTCGCGTTGCGGGCGGTGATCTCAACGAGATGATTTCGCACGCTAAGACGCTCAACAACACGCCGCTCAAGGAGTACTTGGACGATAATCTGTCTTCGCTGGTTACTGTGGCGTCCAAGTACGTATCGCAAATCGCCGCTGAGCTCGGTCGCGGCGTGTTCCCGCTTATTACCAACACGGCCTCGCAGCTGTTCGTAATCTTCCTAGGTTTGGTGCTTGCCTACTGGCTGGCCTGCGACTACCCCCGCATGCACCACGAGGTCTGCACCATCATTGGCCAGGAAAAGGAGACCTCGTACCGCTTTATGGTCGCGATTCTTTCGCGCTCGGTCGGCGGTTATATGCGCGGCATGGTCGTGACGTCTATCTGCGGTGGCATCCTCGCCTTTATCGGCTTTACGCTCATTGGCCATCCCTACGCGGCACTCATGGCCATCTTTACCGGCATCATGCACTTGGTCCCGGTTGTCGGTCCCTGGGTAAGCGCGGCGATCGCCACGGTGCTCGGCTTTATGTTCAGCCCCATGCTGGCGTTGTGGACGCTCGTTGTGACCATGGTAGCTCAAAACGTCACCGATAACGTCATTTCCCCCAAGGTCATGCAGAGTTCGGTGCAGGTGCATCCCATCATGAGCCTGACGGCCCTCGTTATTGGTTCGGCACTCATGGGTCCCATCGGCATGGTCATCGCCATTCCGCTGTGCGCGGCCCTCAAGGGCATTTTCGTCTACTACTTTGAGAACGAGACCGGTCGCCAGCTCGTGGCATACGACGGCGCTGTATTTAAGGGCACGCCATATCGCGATGCCGAGGGCAACCCGGTCGCCGCCTACGACGCGCTTGGAGACGATACGTTCATTTACGAGTCCGAGCTCATCGGCAACGAGACCGCGCCCGAGGCCCAGGCGATGCCCAAGCCCGAGCTCGAGAATCCCTGGATCAAGCTCTCGGGCCTGCAGCCCGATGCGACGAGCTTTTTCAAGAATCCCTTCGCCAAGGACGATGACTCCAACTCGGACGACGATACCAAAACCGGCATCGACGGCTCCATGGACGATTCGGATTCCAAATAGGCACCGCTAGCGTTTCTTGAAGTTGTAAATGACAAGAAACGCGAGCAAAGCGATTGATAAGGGGCCGGCTACATAGAAAAAGAGAACGTCAATTGCGCGTAGAGTGTAATAAGCTTTATCGCCGGACATTACTGCATACAATACGTAGCCAAATAATGGTTGGTTTGCGTACCAGCAGGAGAAAGCCAAAAGCGCTAAAAGTGCTACAACCAGAAGTGCATTCAGGACAAATCGTTTGCTTTTCATCGATCGCTCCTTCCGGGTGAATCTTATATGTAATTCTACAGTAGCCTTTTTCAAAGCATCGCATACTCCTAAATAACGTGCACTTTCGCTGTAGGGTCGGCTTTATGTCGGCCCTCTTTTTTGCACTTGCGCGGCGGGATGGTAATATCGTTACGTTTGAACTGTTTCGATGTGAAACCGAGGAGATTCCCTCTATGAGTGCTGACTACCCGTCAATGACTACGGCCGAGATCCGCTCCAAGTTCCTCAACTTCTTTGAGGAGCGCGGTCTTAAGCTCTATCCTTCTTCGTCCCTTGTTCCCGACGACCCCTCGCTGCTGCTTGCCAACGCCGGCATGAACCAGTTTAAGGAGTACTACCAGGGCAAGAAGACCATGAAGGAGATCGGCGCGATTTCCTGCCAGAAGTGCGTCCGCACCAACGACATCGACTGCATCGGCGAGGACGGCCGTCACCTGTCGTTCTTCGAGATGCTCGGTGACTTCTCCTTTGGCGGCGTCTCCAAGCAGCAGGCTTGCGCTTGGGCCTTCGAGCTCATCACCAAGGAGTTCAAGCTGCCGCTCGACCGCCTGTACTTTACCGTCTTTACCGAGGACGACGAGACTCATGACGTGTGGCGCTCTCTGGGCGTTGCCGAGGATCACATCTCCCGCCTGGGCGAGGACGACAACTTCTGGGCCGCCGGCCCCACCGGCCCCTGCGGTCCCTGCTCCGAGATCTACTTTGACATGGGCGAGGAGGTCGGTTGCGGCAGCCCCGACTGCAAGCCCGGCTGCGACTGCGACCGCTTCCTTGAGTTCTGGAACCTCGTGTTTACCCAGTACGACCGCCAGGAGGACGGCTCCATGCCGGAGCTGCCGCACCGCAACCTCGATACGGGCATGGGCCTGGAGCGCATGGCCGCCATCATGCAGCACAAGACCGCCAACTACGACGGCGATTTGATGCAGCACCTCATCAAGCTGGGCGAGGAGATCAGCGGCAAGACCTATGACGCCGACGATTACTCCGGTGCCAGCCGCTCCCTGCGCATCATCGCCGACCACTCCCGTGCCGTCGACTTCATGATCTCTGACGGCATCCTTCCCGGAAACGAGGGTCGCGAGTACGTCCTTCGCCGTCTGCTCCGCCGTGCCGTGTTCCACGGCCGCCTGCTGGGCATCGAGGGCGCCTTCCTGACCAAGTTCATCGACGAGGTCAACGCTCAGATGGGCGAGGCCTACCCCGAGCTGCTTAAGAACGTCGCACTCGTCAAGGGTATCGTCGCCTCTGAGGAGGAGCGCTTCTCCACGACGCTCGACAACGGTCGCGTCTACCTGGACGAGGCCCTGGCAGCGCTTGCCGATGGCGCCGTGCTCCCGGGTGATGTCGCCTTTAAGCTGCACGACACCTTTGGTTTCCCCATCGACCTGACCGTCGAGATTGCCGGCACCGCTGGCCATGACGTCGACATGGACGGCTTCACCGCCTGCATGGAGGACCAGAAGGCCCGTGCTCGCGCCAATGTCAAGGGCGACGCCTGGGGTAGCTTCAACGACGTGTGGGTCGAGCTTTCGGACAAGGTCGCTGCGACCGAGTTCGACGGCTATGACAACGATGTGATCGAGGGCGCCAAGGTTGTCGCCATCGTGCGCAACGGCGAGTCCGTCGAGTCCGCTGCCGCGGGCGAGGATGTCGAGGTCGTGCTCAACCGCACCCCGTTCTATGCCGAGATGGGTGGCCAGCAGGGTGACGCCGGCGAGCTTTCCTCCGAGGGCGTTTCGCTGACCGTTTCCGATGCCAAGAACCACAACGGCCTGTATGCCCACGTCGCGCTCGTCGCCGAGGGCACGCTGACCGTCGGTGCTACCGTGACCGCCGCGCTCGACGCCGAGCGCCGTGGCTTCCTGCGCCGCAACCACACCGCCACCCACCTGCTTGATGCCGCGCTTAAGCATGTCCTGGGCGAGCATGTCTCTCAGGCCGGCTCGCTGGTGACGCCCGAGCACCTGCGCTTTGACTTCACGCACTTCGAGGCTCTGTCCTCCGAGCAGCTCAAGGCTGTCGAGGATCTGGTCAACCAGCAGATCTTTGCATCTAAGCCGGTCGTGACCCGCGTCATGGGCATCGACGAGGCCAAGGCCGCCGGTGCTGTCGCCCTGTTTGGCGAGAAGTATGGCGACGTCGTCCGCGTCGTTTCCGTGGGCGCCGAGGACCAGCCGTTCTCCCGCGAGCTCTGCGGTGGTACGCATGCTACCAACACTGCCGAGATCGGCCTGTTCAAGATTATCTCCGAGTCCTCCACGGGCTCGAACGTCCGCCGTATCGAGGCCGTTACCTCTAAGGGCGCCCTCGACTACATGGCCGACCGCCTGGCACTCGTTGACGCCGCTGCCGCTGCGCTCAAGTGCCGCGTTGACGAGGTTCCCGCTCGTGTGGAGAACCTGCAGGCCGAGCTGCGCGAGACGTCTAACAAGCTCAAGAAGGCGCTGACCGGTGGCTCCTCCGACGCTATCTCCAGCGCCATCGAGGGTGCCGTCGAGCTCGACGGCTATAAGCTCGTCGTCGCTGAGCTCCAGGGCCTTGAGGCTACTGACCTGCGCAACGTCTGGGATACCGTGCACCAGAAGGTCGCCGGCCCTGTCGCCTGCGTCGTTGCCAGCGTGACCGAGAAGGGCACGCCTGCGTTGCTCGCCGCCGGTTCCGACGACGCCGTGAAGGCCGGTTTCCACGCCGGCAACGTGATTAAGCAGATTGCGGGCCTGGTCGACGGTCGCGGTGGCGGCCGTCCCAACATGGCCCAGGCCGGTGGCAAGAATGCTGCCGGTATCGCCGATGCCCTCGCGGCCGCCAAGACCGCGCTCGGCGCCTAAGTAGTCGCTGTGGTCGCGCTCGCGCTGGACATAGGGGAGACCAGGATCGGCATCGCCGTCTCGAGCCGTGATGGCAAGATGGCGATGCCCGTCAAGGTGCTCCCGGCCGCCGAGGTCACTGGTATGGCCAAGACGTTCCGTTACCTGGTCGAGGACTATGAGCCCGACATCCTGGTAAGCGGGCGTCCCCTGACCATGGCCGGCGAGCCTGGCCCCCAGGCCGAGCGCGTTGCCGCCGTAGCGCAAAAGATCGCCGACGAGCTCGATCTTCCGCTGGAGTTTGAGGACGAGCGCCTGTCCTCGCAAGAGGCCAAGCGTATCCTGCGCGAGCAGGGACTCAACGAAAAGCAGATGAGGGGCAAGATCGACATGATCGCCGCCAGCCTGTTCTTGCAGACGTGGCTCGATCGCAAAAACGAGGAGGTTTCGCATGTCTAGCGCTTTCGATCCGCGCCAGCCGAATCGTACACGACAGCCTGCGCCACGCCCTGTATCGTCCGGTCAGCGTCCGATGCAACCGACTCAGCGCGCGGCCCAACCCGCCGCACGTTCGGCGCAGCCCTCTTCTCGCCCCGCGCAGCCCACTCAGCGTCCGGGCCAGCAGCCTGCTAGTCGTCCTGCCCAGCAGTCCGCCGCCCGCGCGGCCCAGCCCGCGGGCGGTTCCCGCTTTAAGCAGCAGGCTCCTGCCCAGCGCACGGAGGGACAGGCACCGCAATCACGCTCCCACGCACATCATGCTCATGGCTCGCACGGCGTTGCTCCGGCCACGCGCTCGAGCTATAACACGCGCGCTCGCCGTGGTGCCCAAAAGAAAAGCTCGCCGGTGCCTATGATTATCGGTGCTGTGGTTGCGGCGATCGTTCTCGCTGCCATCGCCTTCTTCGCCGTACCGGCCGTCAAGGGCTTTTTTGCCGGTGAGGATGCGAAAGTCACTGCTGGCCAGCAGGTTACTATCACTATTCCCGATGGTGCTTCGGGTGACAGCATCGCTTCGATTCTCTCCGAGAACCATATCGTCGAAAATCCCAAGGATTATTACGCGGCGGTCAAAAAGCTCAACGCCGACATGTCGCTCAAGCCCGGCACCTACTCGTTCACGACGCTCATGGACGCGACCAAGGTCGTTCAGCAGCTCATGGAGGGCCCCAATGCGGGCTCCGATGCACTGACTATCCCAGAGGGCCTGACGGTTGACCAGGTCGCCGATCGCGTGGCCAAGGCATACGACAGTATCTCCAAGGAAGACTTCCTCAATCAGGCAAAGGCCTCCAACTATGTGAAGGACTATAGCTTCCTTGAGGGCGCTGCCAACGATTCGCTCGAGGGCTTCCTGTTCCCCAAGACCTATTCGCTGGGCAAGGACCCGAGTGCCGATGACGTCATCCGCGCCATGCTCGATCAGTTCAACACCGAGTACAAATCGTTCGATTTTGCCGGTTGCGAGGCCAAGATCAAGGAGCGCTACGGCGTGGAGATGTCCGATTACGACATCATCAATCTCGCTTCCATCGTTGAGCGCGAAGGCCTCAACGCCGAGCAGCGCGCGCATGTCGCCTCGGTGTTCTACAACCGTCTTGCCGGCAAGCTCGATGGTCTGCGCTACCTCAATAGCGATGCGACCATGATGTATGTCACCGGCGGCGAGGTTACCGCCGACGACCTGCAGAGCGATAGCCCGTATAACACCTATAAGCACGAGGGCCTGCCGCCCACGCCCATCTGCTCTCCGTCACTCGAGGCGATCAAGGCAACCCTTGAGCCCACCGACTCCGATGACCTGTATTTCTACATTACGCAGGACGAGGAGTATTTCTCTCAGACCTACGAAGAGCACCAACAGTCTTGGAATTAAACATGAGGATTTTCAGCCCCAAACGATATATTGCCTCGGTCGACCGCATCGACCTTGATACCCTGTGGGCCGACGGCAAGCGCGCCATTTTGCTCGACCGCGATAACACCCTGGTGCCGCGTGATACCGAGCAGGTTCCCGCTGCCGTCTCGGCCTGGCTCGACGCCGCTCGTGCCAAGGGCTTTAAGCTGTGCATGGTGTCGAACAACTGGCATCGCGACCAGGTCATGAGCTCAGCACGCGAGCTGGGGCTCGAGGCCATCAGCCATGCCATGAAGCCTGCACCGTTTGCTCTCAAGGCCGGTCTTAAGCGCTTGGGCGCCACGGCCGATGAGGCTGTGCTGATCGGTGACCAGCTGTACACGGACGTGTGGAGCGGTAACTTTGCCGGCGTCGACACGATCTTGGTAAAGCCACAGGCAACTCAGGACCTGTGGTATACGCAGATCTTCCGTATCTTTGAGCGCCGGGCCCTGCGCGACCTTCCCTGCGAGGAATAGGTTTCGTCATGTCCCAGCACACCAAGCACGGCTGCGACCATATCTTCTTTATCGGGTTTTTGGGTGCGGGCAAATCGACGCTTGCACGCAACGTGGGCACGATGTTCAAGCGTCGGTTTATTGATACCGACCGCCTTGTCGTGCGCCGTTGCGGCAAATCGGTAACCGAGATTTTTGAAACCGAGGGCGAGGAGCGCTTTCGCGAGCTCGAAACCTCGGCGCTCCGTTCGCTCCAAAGCGAGCGCAGCTTGCTGGTTTCGTGCGGTGGCGGCATTGTCGAGACGCCGGTCAATATCGAGCTCATGCACCAGATGGGTACCTGTGTGTACCTCGAGGGCGATTTTGAGGATTCGATGCGCCAGATCCGCCGCTCCGACACGCGTCCCGATTTCCGCTCGCCCGAGCACGCGGCGCTGCTCTTTGAGCATCGCCGTCCGTTGTATCGTCAAGCTGCCGATCTTACCCTTGATATTCGCAACAAGTCCTTCGAGGACGTTTCCTACCTTTGTGCCGAGATGCTTTTGGAGCGTGGACTGCTATGATTCGCCGTCAACTTATCAATTTCCAAAACCGCAGTGTCGATGTCCGCGTCGGATTGGGCGCGTTCGAGGAGCTGTCGCGCATGTTTGCCTCGGCTGTGGGCAAACCCAAGCGGGCGATGGTGGTTTGGAACAGCGCCACATCCGAGCGTTTTGGCGAGGTTGTCGAGCATGCGCTGGTCGACGCCGGTTTTGCCGTGTCGCCGCTTGTCCTCGAGGTTTCGCCTGCCGGTGCTACGCTGGCCGATGCCGATACCGTTTTTGGCGCCCTGTCGGCTAACGGCATTACCTGCGACGATCTCGTTGTCGCTGTCGGCGACACGGCGACCTGCTCGGCCGTTTGCTGGTGTGCCAATCAGTGGTGCGGTCGCACCGAGTGCGCCTTGCTGCCGACGACGTTCGACGCCATGCTCACGGTCGCGACGACTATGAAGCCACTCGTCACCTCGTCGGCGAATACGCTTCCCGCTATCGCGTTCCGTCCCGAGCCGGGCTTGGTCGTGTGTGACCTCGAACTTGTTCGCGAAGCGGACCCCGAGGACCTCAAGCTCGGTTATGCGGTACTTGTTGGCACCATGCTTTCGAGCAGCAAGTCCCGTTGGAATCAGTTTACCGAGACCGTCCCCGAGATTCTCGCTGGCGAGGAAGTCGCGCTCGTCAATGCCGTTCAGTGGTCTCAGACTGCCCGCAAGGACGTACTGATGGCCACGAACCCGAGCGCCCGCCATGCGCTCGATTTTGGCAAGACGGGGGAGCGTACCCTGCGCGCCTGCTTGGGCGATACTGCGGCACGCGTCCCCGCATACCAGCTGCTTTCAGAGGGTATGCGCTTTGAGGCGCGCCTAGCACATGATGCCTGCGACTTCGATATCGATTACGTCTTTGAGGTCGATGACTGCCTGGAGGACTTTGGTATCGAGGAGTTTGCCTTCGATCTGGAGCCCGCCGCATATATCGAGGAGTTCCGCAGGCAGCAGTTTGTCCGCTCGAACCGCAGTATGTTGCCGCTGCCTGCGGCACTTGGCGCCATTCGTCTAACGAGCGTTGAGGACGAGGTTCTTGAGCGCCATGCTCACGCCTACTTGGCTTCTCGCAAAGAACTTCTCTAAGTTTTATTGATATTCATCGTCTTTCGTATCATGTTGAGGTGCGGGTTTTCAATCGGTTGCGGATCGCGTGCGAATCCGTCTTTCGATCGGGACCCGTCCCGCTTTTATGAGGACATCAAGAAAGGAATCTGCATGTCTGAGTTTGCTGCCGGTCCTGCCGGTCGTATCGAGCGTGTCCGTGCCCTGATGGCCGAGCGCGGCTACGACGCCATCGTCGTGCGCGACGAGGCCAATCTCCGTTGGCTCACGGGCGTGAAGGGCGTCTTCGACTACACCTTCGAGTTCCCGCACGCCGCGTTTATTACGGCCGACAAGTGCCTGTTCCACACCGACTCGCGCTATCTCAACAGCTTTGAGGAGAACACGCCCGCCGGCAGCCCCTGGGTCTACGACATGGACGAGGGCACCATTCCCGGCTGGGTCGCCGGCAAGATTGCGGCCAACAAGTGCCGCGTCTGTGCCGTCGAGGATGACATGCAGATCAACTTCTACCAGGGTATTCAGCGTGGCCTGGAGGATCGTTCCGTCGCCTGCATGCTGCCGCTGATGCACGACGACATCCGTAAGATGCGCGCCATTAAGGATGCCGAGGAGATCGAGCTCATGCGCCATGCGCAGTCGATCACCGATGCTGCCTTCCAGCACATGCTCGGCTTTATTAAGCCCGGTATGACCGAGAAGCAGGTTCGCAACGAGCTCGAGAACTTTATGTTCGCCAACGGCGCCGACAGCCTGGCCTTTGGCTCCATCGTCGCGAGCGGTCCCAACACCGCCAATCCGCATGCCGTCCCGAGCGACCGCGTGATCGAGAAGGGCGACTTTGTCCTCATGGATTACGGTGCGGGCTACTGCGACTACCGCTCCGACATGACGCGCACTGTCGTGATGGGCGAGCCCACCCAGGAGCAGCTCGACCTGTACGCGCTCGTGCGCCGCACCCATGAGGAGTGCGTCGCCGCTATCCATCCGGGCGTCGAGGGCAACGACATTTTCAAGCTTTCCAAGAAGATCATCGGCGATGCCGGCTATGGCGATTACTACAACCATGGTCTGGGCCACGGCGTGGGCATCGACATCCATGAGCTGCCTAACTTCAACCGCAGCAAGAATATCATCGAGGTCGGCTCGGTTATCACCATGGAGCCCGGCGTCTACCTGCCCGGCGTGGGCGGCGTGCGCCTGGAGGACTACGGCGTCGTCACCGAGAACGGCTATGAGCCCTTCACCAAGACCCCGCACGACCTGCATATTATCGATTGCTAAACCATCCATTTGGGTTTTTGGAGGCGGGGCGTCCGGATCGATTCGGGCGTCCCGCGTTCTCTTTTTATGCGCTCGCCGCAGCCGCCGTCTGCAAGTGTATAATTTCGCTCGTATGTAATTTGGACGTTTGTGCGTCTAGCCAATAACAAGAAAGGTCGCTATGCCTACTATCTCTACCGCCGACTTCAAGAACGGCCTCGGTCTCCGCATTAAGGACAAGGTCTACACCATCGTCGAGTTCCAGCACGTCAAGCCGGGCAAGGGCGGCGCTTTCGTGCGCTACAAGACTCGCGACATCAAGAGTGGCCGCGTCGTCGAGAACACCTGCAACGCCGGCACCAAGTTCGAGAGCGTCATGCTCACCACCCGTGAGTTCCAGTACCTCTACAACGACGGCGCCGATTACATCTTCATGGACAACGAGTCCTACGAGCAGGTTCCCGTTCCCGAGGATATGGTGGGCGAGAACGCCAAGTGGCTGCGCGAGAATGACACCTGCCAGCTGCTCTTCGCCGACGACGAGCTCATGGGCGTGACCCCGCCGATGTTCATCGAGACCACCATCGTCCAGACCGACCCGGGCTTCAAGGGCGATACCGTCCAGGGTTCCACTAAGCCGGCCACCATCGACACCGGCGCTGTCATCCAGGTCCCCATGTACCTCAATGAGGGCGAGGTCATTAAGGTTGACACCCGCGACGGCAAGTTCGTCTCCCGCGTCTAGCAACCAACTCTTCTAGGAGGACTCATGCCCCAGGAAATCAAGATTGACGGCATCGGCATTTCGCCCGATGTTCTGACCGCCATCGTCTCGCGCGCCGTCACGGATGTCGAGGGCATCGCCTCCGTGGGCGTCAAGGACCTTGCCACCAACCTTGTCTCTATGATGCTTTCGTCCAAGGCCCCGGCTTCCGAGCCGGCGGTCGAGGCCGAGGTCATCGGCGACAAGCTCGCGCTTACCGTGCGCGTCGTGGTGTTCTTTGGCTATCCGTTCAAGAAACTCGCCGAGGCCGTTCGCGCCGCCGTCGTTGCTGCCATCGACGCCCAGGTGGGCGTCGAGGTCGAGCGCGTTGACGTTTGCATCGACGGCCTCGTTTTCCCCAAGGAGTAACCTTTGAGCCTTAAGGTTTATCGCGGGCGTACGCTTGCCCGCAGTCAGGCGCTGCAGCTGCTGTTCCAGGCTGAGGCCACGGACAGCCCGCTCGAGCGCGTCCTCGAGGGCGATTTCCTGATCTCGAAGGGTCCCCTCGACCCCTACGCGCTGGAGCTGTGCCGCGGTGCCTACGAGCACATCGACCGCATCGACTGCGCCCTGCGCTCCGTCGCCAAGAACTGGGATCTTATGCGCATGCCCGGCGCCGACCGCAATCTGCTGCGTATCGCCGTCTACGAGATGCGCTTCCTCACCGACGAGGAGGTCTCGGACGCCATCGTGATCAACGAGGCCGTCGAGCTTGCCAAGGCCTATGGCACCGACCAGTCCGCGTCGTTTGTCAACGGCGTGCTGGGCAAGATCGCTCGTAGCGAAGAGCTACCGGGCGAGGACCTGTATCAGGAACTGCTGGCCGAGGACCGTGCCCGCGAGGAGGCCCAGGCTGCCGAGGCTGCCGCCAAGGTTGCCGCCGCTCAGGCTGCGGCCGGCGTTTTCGACGAGGATGCCGAGGTCGCCGAGGCCGAGACCGGTACCGTCGAGGAGTAGCCATGCCAGAGGGTTCCGTCCGCAACTTCGACGAGATCTCGGACCGCTTGGACCAGATTATCGCGACCGTTCGCTCCAAGGATACGTCCCTGGAGCGTTCGCTCGATCTGTTTGACGAGGCGATCGAGCTGGGCTCCCGTGCGGTCGATATGGTCGACAAGTTTGATCTGACGCCTCGTGAGGCCGATAAGCTTGAGCAGGAATACGATGAGGATGCGGCAAACGAATCCCAGGATAGCCAGGCCGCGTCTCCGGATACGAATGGTTGATGGCATTCATGAAACGCGTGCGTCTCGATGACGAACTGATTTCACAGGGCATCTGCGCCGATCGCGCGGATGCCCTTCGCACTCTTATGGCCGGCCTGGTCTCGAGTGGCGGCGAGCGATTGACCTCGCCGGGCCTTAAGGTGACGCCGGGCCTGCCACTGCACGTTAGGGGGCGCATCCCGTACGTTGGGCGCGGCGGCCTTAAGCTCGAGGGTGCGCTCGATGCGTTTTGTATCGATCCCACGGACCTTGCTTGCCTTGATGTGGGCTGCTCCACGGGCGGCTTTACCGATTGTCTGCTCAAGCGCGGCGCCGCTACAGTTGTTTCGGTCGATGTGGGCCGCGCCCAGTTTGATTGGTCGCTGCGCCAAGACGATCGCGTGACACTCCATGAGCGCACCAACGTGACACAGCTGCCCGAGCTCGGCTACGGCGGCGCTATCGACCTGGCGGTGTGCGATGTGTCGTTTACGAGTATTGCGAATATCATCGACGCCGTGCTGGCGTGCCTGAAGCCTTCGGGTTCGTTTTGCACGCTCGTAAAGCCTCAGTTTGAGGCACCGGCTGCGCTGGTGGGCGACGGCGGTATCGTGACAGACCCCGCCGTCCGTTGTGATACGCTCGTGGCGGCGATCGAGCTCTTTGCCGCTAAGGGCCTGTTCCCGCGCGACGTGTGCGTGTCGCCCATCCATGGCGCCAAGGGTAACGTTGAGTTTTTCCTGTACGGCACGAGGTTTGCCCCCGGCGAGCGCGCCGCGGCTGAGTTGCAATCCCAGGTATCGGTTTTGAGCGAGAAAGCTGCAACGCTATGAAGGTCTTTCTGGTTCCCAATTACTACAAGCAAGAGGCGGTCGAGAGCGGCCTGATGCTCGAGCTTTGGCTTTCGCGCCAGGGTTACGAGGTCGCATGGGCTGCCGACCAGCGCTCCAAGATCCAGAGCGCGCCCGATGTTGACGATGCCGACTTGGTTATTACGCTCGGCGGCGACGGCACGCTGCTGCGTGCCGCCCGCATTCTCAACTACCGTGAGATTCCCATTTTGGGTCTTTCCTATGGTCATTTGGGTTTTTTGACGGCCGCGAGCCCCGAGGAGCGCGACATTTTGCAGGTCGTGAGCGATGCCCTGTCCGGCGAGCTCCATGTGAGCCGCCGTGCCACCATCGCCGCCGATATTGTTTCGGTTCGCGAAGACGGCACGAAGGATGTTGTGCGCACGTTTGCCCTCAACGATATGGCGCTTACGCGCGGGCCCCTGTCCGATATGGTCGAATTCGATATCACGGTGTCCGGCCATCATATCGACCGCCTGCGCGGTGACGGCGTGGTTGTATCGACGGCGACTGGCTCCACCGGCTATGCGCTTTCCGCCGGCGGCCCCATCGTCAGCCCCGATTACACGGGCATGGTCTGTGTGCCCATCGCTCCGCATACCATTCAGGCTCGCGCTTTTTTGACCTCGCCGAGCGATGTCGTGGAGATCTTTATGTCCGATGACCGCCCGAGCGTTCCGGCGATCGCCATCGATGGACAGTTTATTACCTGCGATGGCACGGTCGAGAGCGTGGCTGTGCGCCGTGGTCCCGGCGATGTGCTGCTGCTGGATTACGGCCCCGAGAGCTTCTATAACTCGGTGAGCCGCGTGTTCTACGGAGTGCGCCATGATCGATGAGCTGCAGGTTTCCAACATTGCACTCATTCGCGAGGCGACGTTGGTTCCGAGCACGGGTCTAACGGTTCTGACTGGAGAAACCGGCGCCGGTAAGACCGCGCTGCTCTCGGCACTCAAGCTCATTTTGGGCGAGCGCGCGGATTCGTCGACGGTGCGCGAGGGCGAGGCACTTGCCAGCGTCGAGGCGCGCCTGTTTGATGGCCCGCACGACACGGAGGGCTTCACCGTGCAGCGCAGCCTTTCTGCCGAGGGCCGCAGCCGCGTAAAAATTGACGGCCGCATCGCCAGCGTGCGCGAACTTTCGGAGCGCGTCGGCGTGATGATGGATCTTTGCGGTCAGCACGAGCACCAGCGCCTGCTCGACCCGGCGCATCATGTTGCCATGGTCGATGCCTGGGCAGGGCGCCCGGCACTCGAGGCGCTCGCGCACTACCGTGCTTGCTTTAAGGCATCGCGCGCGGCTGCCAAGGAGGTCCGTCGCGTCGAAGAGGCCTCGCGTGCGCAGGGGAGTCGCGTCGAGGAGGCGCGCTTCGCCCTGGAGCGCATCGCCGAGGTCGACCCCAAACCGGGCGAGTATGAGGAGCTCGAGGAGCTGCTGCCGCGCTCCGAGCATGCCGAGGTGCTGGTGGCCACGGCCAATGATGCCCATGCATCGCTTGCTGCCGAAGGGGGAGCGCTCGATGCCGTGAACAGTGCCGTGGCGGAGCTCTCTCGTATGGCTACTGTCGATCGAAAGCTGGGCGACATTGCCGATGCGCTTTCGGATGCCTGTATCTCGCTTGAGGATTGTGCCAACGAGCTGCGCACCTATCGCGATGGAGTCGCCTTCGATCCGCGCGAGCTGGCTCGTATGCGCGAGCGCTTTTCCGATCTTAAGGCCCTACTGCGTCAGTGGGGGCCCACCATGGACGATGTCTTTGCCATGCGCGACCGCTCACAAGAGCTGTTGTCGCTGGTCGATGATGGTGATGAGCGGATCAAGAAGGCTCGCGAGGCGCTCGGGTGTGCCGAACGCGAGCTTTTTGCTGCTGCCAAGGCGCTTAAACGCGTGCGGAATACCGCAGCCCCTCGCTTTTGCCACGAGGTTGGCCGTCAGATGGCGCGCCTGGAGATGGGCGACGCCGAGCTCGTTTGGGAGTCGCGCGATCTTCCGCGTGCCGAATGGACGCTGGCGGGGCCTTCGAGCTATGAGCTTTTGTTTCGCAGTGGTGCCGGATTGACGCCGCGCCCCCTGCGCCGCATTGCGTCGGGCGGCGAGCTGAGCCGCGTCATGCTGGCGAGCAAGGTCGTTCTCGGTAACGCGGACGGCGTGGATACGCTGGTGTTCGACGAGGTCGATGCCGGTGTCGGCGGCTCTACAGCGCGTGCCCTCGCGAGCGTGCTGGCAGATCTCGCTGCTACGCATCAGGTGATTGTCGTAACCCATCTGGCGCAGGTCGCCGTCATGGCCGACAAACACTACGTGGTGAGCAAAGAGCCCGGCGACGTTCCCCAGACGCATCTGGATGAGGTGGCCGGGGACGCCCGCATCGCAGAGATCGCCCGTATGCTGAGTGGCGATCAATCTGAGGCAAGCCTGGCACATGCCAAGCAGATGTTGGAAGAGGCTCGAGGTTAGAACGAGCTGACAGTGTTGGCGGGGACAAAATATCAGCAATTGTTGCACCGCCACTTGCTTGTCTGGCCCGACCGTCAAAAACTATGCCGGTTTACTACGATGAGTCGGCGTAGCTCGAGCACAGCTAAAATTGTAAAAAGAAAACCGCAGGTAGACCCCCTGCGGTTTTCTTTTAAAACACGATGTGGTCGCATATTCCGATTTCATCGTAGTAAACCGGCATAGTTTTATCGGAACGGTACATAACGACCCCTGATAAAACCTACTCCACGACCTTATCCGGCTGGATGAGCTCCTCGTAGTAGCTGATATGCTCGCGGGCGTCTTCAATCTCGGGCAGCAGGAAGTTGTAGATAACCTCGATGATCATCGTGGCACTCATCTTGGAGAACGCAAAGTCGCCCGTGGTGAGCAGTGCCTCGTGGTTCACAGTATTAAAGGTGTAGTCTGCCAGGCGAGCAAGCGGGGACTTGCTGTCGCTGCTGATGACGACAACGGTGGCGCCACAGCCGCGAGCTGCTTTTGCCATGCGATTCAGTCGGCGCGACTTGCCAGAGTTCGAGATCAGCACTATACAATCGCCGGGGCGCAGCGTAAGTGCATAACCAATCGAGGTCTCGCTGATGGTGCTTGCCATGCAGCGAAGGCCCAGCTGTGAAAACTTAAACGTCGCGTCGAGTGCGACGGCGTTGGTGTTGCCTACGGCTGCAAACTCGATCGCCCCTGCGTTCTTAAACGCGTGCACGACGGCTGTCAGCGTGTCGTGATCAATGCCATCGATCGTCGCATTGAGCTCGCTTACCTTGGCAGCGAGAATATTCTTGAGGCTCTGCTCCATATTGTCGAGCGACACCTCGTCGGTGAGTCCTTCATTGCGCTGGCTCTCCAGATCGCGCGCCAGCGAAAACTGAAAACTGCGAAAACTGCCAAAACCCAGTTTGCGGCAGAAGCGCGAGACGGTTGCTTCGGAGGTTGCAGCGGCGTGCGAAAGCTGAGCGGCTGTCAGACGCGGGGCCTCGGACTGGTGCTCTAGGATATAGTCGACAATGCGCTGCTCGGACTCGCTGTACCCCCTGTGCATACTAATAAGGGAGAGTGCGCTCTTGCTGCTATCGGACATGGGATGGCTCCTGGCTGGCATGAAAATCGGACTTGTTTTGTAATGTCGTAGTATACGGGCATTTTCAATTACAAGATACACCTTGCCGTTTCAATAGTTGATGGTAAACTTTCATTGACCGTTTACGGTAATGAAAGAACCTTTCACCGGAGAAATGAGCTGTATTGCTTCTCATATAAGCGGTGGGTTGGTATCTTTCAGGTGTGGAAAAACGCGTATCGAAGCGCGTGTAGGGGAGCGCCCGCGGGCGCTGTACTCAAGAAGGAGGGACACATGGCTAAGTTTGACATCATCGCAGCCACCGGTTGCCCGACCGGCATTGCGCACACCTTCATGGCGAAGGAGGCGCTGGAGAAGGCAGCTGCCGAGCGCGGTCTGACCATTAAGGTCGAGACCCATGGCCAGGTCGGTGTCGAGAACGAGCTCACTAAGAGTGAGATCGCTGGCGCCAAGGCCGTCGTCGTCGCAGCCGACAAGGATGTCCAGGCGGAGCGTTTCGCCGGTAAGCCCATGGTTTCCGTTGGTGTTTCCAAGGCCCTGTCCGTCGAGGCTGCAGGCAAGCTGATCGACCGCGCACTCGCCGCCAAGGGCGAGGATACGGTTGCTGCTGCTGCCGATGTCGAGGATGAGGTCGAGGAGAAGGAGTCCATCGGCCACATCATCTATAAGCACCTCATGAACGGCGTTAGCCACATGCTGGTCTTCGTCGTCGCCGGTGGCGTCCTGACCGCCGTTTCGTTCCTGTGGGGCATCACGTCCTTCGATTCGACGGCTGCCGACTACAACAGCTTCGCCGCTATGCTCAAGATCATCGGCGGCATTGCCATGAACCTCATGGTTCCCGTGCTTTCTGCCTACATCGCCGAGTCCATCGGCAAGCGCCCGGCACTCGTCCCCGGCTTCGTCGCCGGTATGATTGCCATCCAGGGTCTGCCCGTTAACGCCGACACCGGCATGATCGATGCCGGCGGCGCCGGCGTGGGCTTCGGCTTCCTGGGCGGCATCGTCGGCGGCTTCCTCGCTGGCTATGTCATCCTGCTGCTCGAGAAGGTCTTTGCCGGTCTGCCCAAGAACCTGGACGGCCTCAAGGCTATCTTCCTGTACCCACTGTTCTCCACGCTGATTGTCGGTCTGGTCATGCTCGGCATCTCCGGCCCCATGGCTGCCATCAACACCGCCATGATGGACTTCCTCAAGGGTCTGTCTGCCTCCGGTGCTGTTGTCCTGGGTCTTGCTATCGGCTGCATGTGCGCCTTTGACATGGGCGGCCCGGTCAACAAGGCTGCTTACGTCACCGGTACCGCTATGCTCACCGAGGCCCTGGCTGCTGGTGTCGGCACCGACACCTACAACTTCGGCACCAACTTCATGGCTGCCGTCTCTGCCGCCTGCATCGTTCCGCCGCTGATCACCACCTTCGCCGTCATCGTCGGCAAGAAATACTTCAGCCAGGAGGACCATGACGCCGGTGTCGTCAACCTCATCCTTGGTTGCACCCACATCACCGAGGGCGCCATTCCGTTCATGACCAAGAACATCTGGCCTGTCATGCCCATCATGATGCTCGGTTCCTCCATCGCCTCGATCCTGACCATCATGTTCAACGTCCACGATCCGGCGCCCCACGGTGGCTTCCTGGTCCTGCCTGTTGTCGAGAACGGTCCGCTGTGGGTCCTCGCGATTCTTATCGGCGCTGTGATCGGTGGCATCCTGTTCGTCGCTTTCAAGAAGTATGATTTCGAGAAGAACCAGAATGCCGCTCCTGCTGCTCCCGCTAAGCCGGTCGAGGCTCCCAAGGCCGCTGCCGTCGAGGCCCCCAAGGCCGAGGCTGCCGACTTCGTGAAGGTCGAGAACGTTTTTGTCGCCGAGGATTTCGCTTCTCGTGACGAGGCTCTGAGCTTTGTCTCCAACCAGGCCGTCAAGGCCGGTCTCGCTGACGACGCCGACGCCGTGATGAACGCCTTCCTGGCCCGCGAGGCCGAGGGCACCACGGGCATGATGGAGGGCTTCGCTATTCCGCATGCCAAGTCCGATGCCATTACCGAGGCCGCCGTCATCGTCGTCAAGGACGACTCTGGCGTGACCGGTTGGGATACCATGGACGGCGCTCCCGTCAACGTGGCTATCGCCCTGCTCATCCCCGGTGCTCAGGCTGGCACCACGCACCTCAAGATCCTGTCCAAGGTCGCCGAGGCGCTCATGGATGAGGGCTTCCGTGCCACCGTCAAGGGTTCCTCCGACGCCGCCGAGATCGCCAAGACGATCAACGCCCGCCTGGTCTAATCCCGCAACGCGCGAATAACATCGCCCCTGTATATAAGGCGGAGACCCTCTTCAGGGCCTCCGCCTTTTTCTGCCCCACCCATAAGTTGCGGTGAAATAGGGACTGTTTAAACGATTCAACTCCAAATTCAGTCCCTATTTCACCGCAACTTAGAAGAAGGGGATAGCGCGGCCTGTCTATCGGATCGTCCGTGCGGATAAATATTCAGCCAGAATTCCGTTCGCATGATATTACTCTGGACCGACCGAGTTTCCGCAGCTCGCCTGCCGGGCGGGGCGGTTAAGTTTGTCGCGAGTTCCGCACGCAAAGGAAAGCACTTAATGTGCTTTCCGTCTTGCGCAGGACTGTAGAGCAGCAAACTTAACCGCCCCGCCCGGCAGGCGAGCGTGCAGGAACGACATCCGTCCAATAATTCGTGCGAAACACAATGAAAAACAGTTTGATGTGAGTTAATATAAACAACGTCGTGAGTATGGCTCCTGTCGCATGGTTGGCAGGGGTTAAACACAAAAAGGAGTCAATTATGGTTTCTGAGAAGGCTACCCTCGTTAATCCTCAGGGTCTTCACATGCGTCCCGCTGGTCTCTTCGCGTCCACCATGGGCAAGTACGCCTGCGACGTGACGGTCGTCACCCCCGAGAAGGAGGTCAACGGCAAGTCCCCGATGGCCCTTATGGCTGCTGGTATCCCCTGCGGCACCGAGGTCGAGGTCAAGTGCGACGGCGCCGACGAGGCCGAGGCTCTGGCTGCTGCCGTCGAGCTCATCAAGAGCGGTCTTGGCGAGTAGAACTCAAACGGGTCGTATGTTGAACAATTAAGTTCATACTTGGGGGCGCAGTGACCTGTATCAAGGTAGCTGCGCTCTTTTGTCATGGATATGGCAAAACGCTTTATCACATGACACGGAGAGAGGAATGGGAATGTATCAGGGAGTCAACGCATCCGAGGGTATCGGTATCGGCACCGTCATGGTCGCCGTCGATCCCGACTTGACGTTTGAGCCGCACCAGGTTGCTGATTCGGCAGCAGAGAAGGAGCGCTATCAGTCCGCTCTTTCGGTCTTCTGCGAGAAGACCCAGGCTCAGGCCGACCACATGAAGGAGACGGTGGGCGAGGCCGAGGCCGAGATCATGAGCGGACACATTGTCCTGGCTCAGGATCCGGGCATGACTGACGCCATCAACGCCGCCATTGACGGTGGCACCTGCGCCGAGCAGGCGCTCATGGACACCTCGACCATGTTCGAGAACATGTTCCTGTCCATGGACGACGAGATGTTCCGTCTGCGCGCCGCCGACATCGCCGACATCCGCACCGGTATTCTTGCCGAGCTGCTGGGAAAGGAGGTCGTTGACCTCTCCGTCCTGCCCGAGAACACCGTCGTTGTCGTGCACGACCTCACGCCGTCCATGACCGCTACGATCGATAAGGCCCATGTTGCCGGTATCGTCACCGAGACCGGTGGCCGCACGTCGCACTCTGCGATCATCGCGCGCGCCCTCGAGATTCCGGCTGTCCTTTCGGTTGCCAACAGCTGCACCGCACTGCGCAACGGCATGACTGTTGTCGTTGACGGTGGCAAGGGCGTCGTCGAGGCCGATCCCGACGAGGAGACGCTCGCCGCCTACACCGCCAAGGCTGAGGCCTTCGCTGCCGAGAAGGCGGCCCTCGAGGCTTTCCGCGGCAAGCCGTCCGTGACTGCCGATGGCATCAAGAAGATCATCGCCTGCAACATCGGTAACCCCGATGACGTGCCCAATGCACTCGATCATGACGCCGAGGCTATCGGTCTGTTCCGCTCCGAGTTCCTGTTCATGGACTCCGCCGAGCTTCCTTCCGAGGAGGAGCAGTTCAACGCCTACCGCAAGGTCGCCAGCGCGCTCAAGGGCGCTCCGGTCATCATCCGCACGCTCGATGTGGGTGGCGACAAGGAGATTCCGTATCTGCACATGGTCAAGGAAGATAACCCCTTCATGGGCTTCCGCGCCGTGCGTTACTGCCTGGCCAATCCCGACCAGTACAAGGTCCAGCTCCGCGCTCTGCTGCGCGCCAGCGCCTTCGGCGATGTCAAGATCATGATCCCGCTCGTCACCTGCGTCGAGGAGGTCGTGGCTGTCAAGGAGCTCGTCGAGCAGTGCAAGGCCGAGCTGACCGAAGAGGGCCGCAAGTTCAACGAGAACATCGAGGTCGGCATCATGGTCGAGACGCCTGCCGCCTCTCTGCTCGCTGATCGTCTGGCCGAGGTCGCTGACTTCTTCTCCATCGGCACCAACGACCTGATCGGCTACACAATGTGCGCCGACCGTGGCAACGACACCATCTCCAACCTGTACCAGGTGTACTATCCCGCCGTGCTCCGCTCGCTCAAGAACATTATCGAGAGCGGCGTGAAGGCCGGCATCATGGTCGGTATGTGCGGCGAGGCCGCTGCCGATCCGCTGCTCGAGCCGTTGCTGATCAGCTGGGGCCTGGAGGAGTTCTCGATGAGCGCTCCGTCGATCCTGCGCGCCCGCAAGACCATCAGCCAGTGGACCAAGGCCGAGTGCGACGAACTCGCTGAGAAGGCGCTCGCCTGCAACACCGCCGCCGAGGTCAAGGCACTGCTCGAGTCCGCAGCTCGCTAATTTGGTATCAGAGGTAACCGCGTGGTTGGAATGGGCCGGCCACGCGGCCCTCACATATACAGGGGGTACTGTAAATGTTCTACACGCTAACCGCTAATCCGGCTGTCGACATGACGGTTTCGAGCTCTCCGCTCGAGCCCGACGAGAACGTCCGCACCGGCTCGGCCAGCTACACGGCCAACGGTAAAGGCCTCGACGTGTCCTTCGCCTTTAAGAAGATGGGCGTCGACACCGTCGCGCTCGGCTTCTTCGCTGGCTTCACGGGCAAGTTTATCGTCGAGGAGGTCATGAACCTGGGTTGCCTGTGCCGCCCGGTCTGGACCGACGGCATCACGCGTATCAACACCTACGTCAACGATGGCCAGCACGAGTACGGCATCCTGAACCCCGGCGCCCCGATTACGCCGGAGCATCAGAAGGAGCTCTACAACATCCTGGACACCGCGGGCGATCTTGAGTGCCTGATTGTCTCCGGCTCCGTGCCTCCCAAAGCTACGCCCGACTTCCTGGCCCAGGTTATGGAGCACGCTCAGGCTCGTGGCGCCGACGTCGTCCTGGACCTGTCCTCCGACAAGCTCAAGGAGCTCGCTCACAAGAAGCCGCTGCTCATTAAGCCTAACCATCACGAGATGAAGGCCATCTTCGGCGTGCCTGTCGACACCGACGACGAGGTCCGCGTTGCCATGAAGCTCGCCCACGACGCCGGCGTTCAGAACGTGCTGCTCACCCGTGGTAGCCGCGGCGACGCTTACTTCTCCAACGGCGAGGACATCTGGTACGCCAAGCGTGAGTTCAACATCAAGCTGGTCTCTTCTGTCTGCGCCGGCGACTGCACCCTCGCTGCGTTCCTGCACAAGTGGTACAGGGATCGCGACAACGTCGAGGAGGCCATGAAGCTCGCTATGGCTACCGGCGCTAACGTCGCTGAGTCCGTCGGCATCGGCGACTTCGGCCACGTCGATGAGTACAGCAAGCGCGTTGCTGTCCGCAAGCTCGATCGCAAGTAAGCGAAACTCATTATTTTCGCGTGCATGGCGCCCCGGTTTTGGCCGGGGCGCCATTTTTGTATATTGTGGGCGAGCGACAGGACAAGGACCCTGTTTCTTTTGCCCGTCATCCCGCCGCCCTGCACGCGTTCTACACCGTTCGCTGAGTTGCTATGGTCTTTTCCCGAAGCGTGGAATATACTTTCACTAACACGTTGCCTTGTGAAAGGAACTTACATGATTTACACGCTCACTGCAAATCCCGCCATTGACTACAACATTGCCTGCGACGGTCTTTCCGCCAACACCGTCACCCGCACGCGCAACGCGGTCTATACGCCCAACGGCAAGGGTCTTAACGTCTCGTTCACCCTCGATCACTACGGCGTCGACACCACGATCCTGGGCTTTTTTGCCGGTTTCTCGGGCGAGTTCATCGTTAAGGGCGCCGAGGCCCTGGGCGTGCCCGTCAAGCCCGTTTGGACCGACGGCATCACGCGCGTCAATGTCTTCCTCAACGCCGGTCCCGACACCGAGTACAACATGGTCAATGCAGGCGCTGCCATCAATGCTGCCAACGAGCAGGAGATGTTTGAGCTCATTGATTCGCTCGAGGACATGACCTGCCTTGTCATTAGCGGCTCGCTGCCCCCCAACACCTCCGAGGGTTTCCTGGCCGAGGTGCTGCGCCGTGTTAAGGCAAAGGGTGCCGAGTTCGTGCTCGATATCTCGAGTCATCAGCTGGCCGACCTCATTGCCATGGAGCCGTTGCTCATTAAGCCCAACGACGACGAGCTGCTCGACATCTTTGGCATTAAGGTGAGCGGTGGCGACGACGAGTCCGTCAAGGGCGCGATGGCCGAGCTGCATGCCAAGGGCGCCAAGAACGTTCTTCTGACCCTTGGTGGCAACGGCGCGTACTTCTCTAACGGCGAGCACATCTGGTTTGCCAACCGTACCTTTGAAGTCAAGGTGTTGTCGACCGTCTGCGCCGGCGACTCCTCGCTCGCCGCTTTCCTGTCCGTGTGGCACGACGCCCCCGAGCGCGTTGAGGACGCCCTGCGTCTCTCGATGGCCACCGGCGCCAACGTGGTGGAGTGCGCCGGTCTGGGCGATTTTGCCAAGGTGGACGAATATAAGAAGCACATCGAGGTTCGCCAGGTCTGCTAACCGCATCGATATGTCGTTGTCGAACACCCGCTTTGGATCTCCGAGGCGGGTGTTTTTTTGCGTTCTGGCCGCATGTGGCGCTTGCTGTCCCGTTCGTTCGAATCGACGATACGATTGCATGTGCGCGCATGCTCGTTTCTTGCTAGACTTCTTGAGGACCATCGATTAATGATTGCAGGCGCAGGAGGCCATAGCTATGTGCAATGTTTCGCTCAACGGTACGCAGCCGACCGATGCCTCCATCCGTGTCCTGCGTGCGCTCGAGGCAGCCGGTCTTGAGGCTTGGTATGTTGGCGGTTGGGTGCGTGATGCCCTGATGGGGCGCCCCAGCCACGATGTTGATATGTGCTGCAGCGGCTTGTGGCAGGAGTCCAAGGCGGCGCTCGAGTCGGCTGACATTGCCGTGGTTGAGTCGGGCATTAAATTTGGCGGCATCACGGCCATTTGCGATGGCGAGCGCATTGAGGTCACGACGTATCGCTTGGACGGTTTTTACACCGATGGCCGCCATCCCCAGAGTGTGGAGCGTGCGGCTTCGCTTGAGGACGATCTGGCGCGCCGTGACTTTACCGTTAATGCCATGGCTTGGCATCCCGATCGTGGTCTTGTCGACCGCTACGATGGCCAAGGCGACCTTGAGCGTAAACTTATCCGTGCCGTCGGAGATCCTAAGCGTCGCTTTAACGAGGACGCGCTTCGCATGCTGCGCGCGGTGCGTTTTGCCTGCCGTCTGGATTTTATGATCGAGCCTAAGACCAAACAGGCGCTTGCCGAGTGCTCGCCGCTGCTCGATGCCGTGGCACGCGAGCGCGTGGGCATTGAGCTCGAAGGCATTCTTTCGACCGGTCATGGGGGAGACGCGATGCTGCGCTACCCCGAGCTTATTTGCGCCGCCGTGCCCGAGCTTGCTGCGGGAAGGGGCTTTGACCAGTGCAGCGTCTATCATGCCTTTAATGTCTACGAGCATATCGCTCGCGTGTTGACGGTAGCGGGGGAGTTGGCACTGTGTGATGGCGTGGAGCCTTCGCCGAGCTTAATGTGGGCAGCGTTTTTGCACGACGTCTCCAAGCCTGATTGCTTTACGGTCGACCATGCGGGCAGCGGCCATTTCTACGGTCATCCCGAGCTTGGCGCCAAGAAGGCGCGCGCCATTATGGATCGTCTGGCGCTTTCGCACGATTTGATTCGCGACGTGTGCCTGCTAATCAAGTACCATGACAAGCCGCTGCGTCCCGAGCGATCCTGCCTGCTCAATATGATGCGCGCGCTTTCGGGCGAGTGCGTCGACACGCCGCGCCTGATTGACGAGCTCATGGACCTTAAACGTGCCGATACGCTGGGCAAGGCGCCGTCGTGCTTCTATTACGTCGAGACGGTCGAGGAGATGCGCACGCTGGCTCACGAGTTGCTGGCGGCGGGGGAGCCCTATACGCTCAAGATGCTTGCCATCAATGGTGGGGATTTAATCCGCGCGGGCGTCAATCCGGGACCGGAGTTGGGCAAGCTACTCAACACCGCCCTCGATGCCGTGATCGAAGATAACATCCCCAACGAGCGCGAAGCACTCCTGGCTTACCTGCACCTGGGGTAAACAGGTGGTTCCATTCCATATGAGCTGCCCGGTTGACCTGCGCGTTCCATAACCTGCCGACAATTTTTCGGCAATTTGGAATTTCTTCTTGCGCTTGCGTTTTTTGTCCCGTAATATATTTCCTCGCAGCACGGCAGTGCAGATGTCATGTGGCCCGTTCGTCTAGCGGTTTAGGACGCCGCCCTCTCAAGGCGGAGATCACCAGTTCGAATCTGGTACGGGCTACCACTTCTTTTCTGCTGAGGCTTATGGCCCGTTCGTCTAGCGGTTTAGGACGCCGCCCTCTCAAGGCGGAGATCACCAGTTCGAATCTGGTACGGGCTACCATGTTTTAGATACCCGGTCTTTCGTAAGAAGGCCGGGTTTTTTATTGCAAGTGGTCTGGTCTGTTAATCCCATTTGCCTCATAGCTTTACGTTTTGCTCATCTCCCATACGGGTACAATAAGCCAGGTACTTTGACGGTCAGAAGGAGCCTCATGACGGAGTCCTCTCAGCATAGCCCAAAGCCCCAGGTCGAGGTTTCTGGCGGCGATGACAACAAGAGCGCGCGTCGCGGCGCTATCTTCATCGGCGTTGTGCTAATCGGCTACATCGTCTATCTGGTTGTGACCGGGCAGATGGGGCTGTTTTGGGCCGCTATGTCCAGCGTTCAGATGCCCTGGCTCTTTGCTGCATGCTTTTGTATGTTTCTGTATCTTGTTTTTGGCATCGTGGCGTACGCAATTGCCGTTTGGCTCGACCCCGATTCGCCCGTCGGCATCCGCGACCTCATTTCGGTCGAGGCGAGCGGAATCTTCTTTGGCAACTTGACGCCTATGATGATGGGCTCTACGCCTGCCCAGATTTACCGCCTGACCAAAGCCGGCCAAAACGTGGGCGAGGCAGGTGCCACGCAGTTCACCCGCTTTATCGTGTACCAGTTTGGCCTGGTGGCATGGGGTGCCATTCTGCTGCTCGCCCGTATGCCGTTTTTCGCCGAGCGTTATGGCGACATGACGCTGCTGTGCGTCTTTAGTTTTGGCGGCCACTGCTGCATCCTGCTCGGCATCTTTGCCGTGGCGTTGATGCCCAAGACCGTCACGCGCGTCGCTCATTGCATCATTAATTGGCTCGAGCGCGTGGGCGTCTCGGCTACAAAGATCGAGGGCTGGCGCACCTTTGTCGATGGCGAGATCTACTCGTTTTCCGAGAAATTCAAACTCTCTGCCGGTCATTTTTCGTCCATGCTGCTCACGGTCGTCATCACTATGCTGCAGCTTGCGTTTTTCTACCTGGTTCCGTACTTTTTGATGCTCTCCTTTGGCCACCACGAAGTTGACTTTTTCTCGGTCATGGCCGCGAGCGCCTTTGTCCAACTGCTGAGCTCCGCCGTTCCGCTGCCCGGCGGTACTGGTGGCGCCGAGGGTGGCTTCGCACTGTTTTTGGGTCACTTTTTTGGCACGGCCTCTACTGCCGGCTATCTACTGTGGCGTCTGATCACCTTTATCGCGCCGACCATTTTGGCTGCCCCACTGCTGGGCCTTAAGAGTGCTCACAACGAGAGTATTCATGCGCGCTGGGATCGTGTGATGCGAAAGCTTGGACGCACGCCTCAGACGCCCTCTGCGCCCGTTAAGGCGCATCCTGCGTACCAGGTTACCGTGGACCCCAATCAGAGTGCTCAAAAGGCTGCTGTGGCCTCTAAGCCGGCTCGCAAGACCTACGTTCGTCAGACTGGCGACGGTATCCGCGTTTCCCCGGCGGCGCTCAATAAAAAGAAGCGGCCCTAGGACTCAGTGGGCGAGTCGTGCGTTCTTGATGACGCTCGTCATTGCGATGTGAGTTGTAGGATAATCCTCTTACGTTGATTATCTCCCACATGTAGAGGACTTACAGGTGGGCTGTTGACATGAAGGGGACACGTCTATGGCTACCACCAAACCGCGCCTTGACCGTCGTATCGTCCGTAGTCGCAATGCGATTCTTTCGGCGTTTGAGCGACTGCTTATGGAAAAGCCCCTGGCCGATATTACGGTGAGCGCTATCGCGCGCGAGGCAAATGTCGACCGTAAGACCTTCTACGTGCACTTTGGCACGGTCGACGGCTTGCTCGACGCCATTGCCGTCGATGTGGTCGAGATGATCGTCGATTCAGTCGAGAAGACGCTTTCCTCCATGGGCGGCGACACCAACGAGCGCGCACTTGGCGCTGCGGCGTCCTTTTTCAAGACCGTTAACGAGGCGCTGTGCAACAACCTGGTGCTTAATCGCCAGTTGATCGAAAACATTCCGCTCGACGACTTTATGGCTCGTCTGCGTGTGCCGCTCGAGCACGAGATCGCTGGGCGCGATCTGCTGCCCGAGGGTCTAAAGGACGAGATGTTCGATTACTACCTGGCGTTTTTGCTGTCCGGCATTATCGGCATCTATCGCACGTGGGCGTTGTCGGACGGCTCGGTTCCCATCGAGCGCGTCTCGGCGGTCGCCAACGACCTGACTCTTAATGGCCTATCCAGCCTGGAATCTCGTTTCGAATAACACTAGCGCCTCGCCTTATCCTCCCTGAGTTGCGGTGAAATAAGGACTGAATTGGTCTTCTAGCGGCCTAAACAGTCCCTATTTCACCGCAACTTAGGGTAGAGGTTCTACTGATAGCGCAGACACTCGACCGGATCGAGTTTTGCGGCGCGGCGGGCGGGGTAGAAGCCAAAGATCACGCCGATGCCGACCGATACGGCAAACGCGAGCAGCACAGTTGTAATGGAGAAGCTCGGCGTAATCGTCCCGGTGGCTCCGAATTCGCTCATAATGCCCGAGTTGGCGGCAAAGAACGTGAGCCCCCAGGCCAGCAGATAGCCAATCACGACACCTAAAATGCCGCCGGTGATGCACAGCGCCGAGGATTCGGCCAAAAACTGGGCGGTGATGTCACGTCGGCTTGCGCCCAGAGCGCGGCGAATGCCAATTTCGCGGATGCGCTCGGTCACGTTGGTGAGCATCATGTTCATGATGCCGATACCGCCCACAAGCAGCGATATGCCGGCAACCGCGCCCATGATGAGCGAGAAGGCGCCCATAAAGGAGTTGAGGGCATCGATAGCGCTCTTCATGGAGCTTGCCGACACGCTTTCATAATCGTCGTCCTCCGAGATACCCTTCATGCTGCGAACTTTGGATTCGATCGTCTTGCAGAGCTCGTCCATATCGGTGCCCTCGGCGGCGAGTGCCGTCACGCTGGGAAACGACGGATTGTCATCGCCGTAGAGCTCGGAGATCGTTGCTCGTGGCATGTACAGGCTCAGCGAACCCATGGAGTCGTTGCCGCCGTCGATGACGCCAATGATCTGCACGTCTCCGCTCGAAACCTTGATGGTCTTGCCAATCGCGTCCTGTTCGTTGCCGTACAGTTGATCGGCGCCGCCGCGGCCAATGAGCGCCACGTGCGCGCCGGATTTGGACTCGATGTCGCTATAGGTGCGACCGGCAACGATCTTGCTGGCGCCCACGGCATCGAGCATGTCACTATCGACACCTTGGGCCATGACGGTATAGCTTTTATCCCCAACTTTGTACTCGGAATAGGCGCTGTCGACGATGCCGATCTGCTCGATTTGCGGCACCGTCTTGCGCAGCTTCTCGACATCCGAATCGGTGAGCTCTTGGGACGAGTAGATCTGCACCATGCGGGCCGCATTGAGGCCCAAGCTGTTGACCAAGCTGTTTTGGATGCCGCCGATGAGCGAGGTCATGGCTATGACCGAGGCGATGCCAATGACGATGCCCAAGATGGTGAGTAGACTGCGCCCCTTGTTGGCCTCGAGCGAGTGCAGGGCTTCTTGGACAAGATCGCGAGTGCTCATGCCTTCGCTCCTTTCGGCGTTGTAGAAGGTGCGCAAATCACGGGTAGGTTGCTGATGGCGCCGTGTAGCGTATTCGGCGCATGCGCGATATATGCGCCGTCATGGATGCGCCCGTCGCGAATGGTTACGGCTCGGTCTGCCTCGGCGGCAATGCCCGGGTCGTGCGTGATGAGCACGATGGTCTTGCCGCGCTCCTGGAGCTTGTGGAAGGTTTCCATGACGAGCGCCCCGGTTGCCGAGTCCAGGTTTCCCGTGGGCTCGTCGGCCAGGATGATGGGCGGATCGTTGACGAGGGCACGCGCGATGGCGACGCGCTGCATCTGTCCACCCGAGAGTTCTGATATGCGGTGGTCCCAATGGTCGACCGGTAGCGTGACGGCTTGCAGCGCGTGCACGGCGCGCATCTCGCGCTGGTTGCGCGGCACATTGGTGTAGGACAGCGGCAGCATGACGTTTTCGATAACCGACAGACGCGGCAGCAGGTTGAAACTCTGAAAGACAAAGCCGATGCTCAGCGCACGCACCTCGGTGAGCTCATCATCGTCGAGTTCGGCCACGTTGAGCCCTTGCAGGTAATAGTCGCCCGCCGTCGGTTTGTCCAGGCAGCCCAGGATGTTCATGAGCGTCGACTTGCCTGAGCCCGAGGGACCGGTGATGGCGACGAACTCACCGGGGTCTACCGCCAGGCTCACGTTGTGCAGGATGTGGGCGCAACCGGCTTCGCTCTCAAAGATGCGGTGCACGTTGCGGATGTCGATGACGGGGCGCATTACATGCCCTCATCGGCAGGCATACTGTCGCCGCCGTCTGCCGTTATGCCCGCGTCGGTATCCACCACGATGGTGTCTCCATCGCGCAGCTTGGTAACCGGCACGTCGGGGTTGATCTCGTTGCCCTGGTCGTCGCGCTTAACCTGTGTCTTGCCGACCACGGCGTCGTTGTCGTTTTGCGTCACGACGGTCACCTTCACGCGGCGCGTTTCCTTGCCTTCGTTATCGGTTGCCACGTTGACGTAATAGTGTTCGCCGTCCTCGGTCATCAGCGCCATAGTGGGCACCATGACCACGTCGTCAAGCTGCTCGGTCACCACCGAGACCTCGGCAGTCATACCGGGCTTAAGGCGGCTATCGGGTGCCTCGATGAGGATGTCCACGTTAAAGGTCACGCTTCCGCCACCACCGTTGGCGGCGTCAGAGTTTGCCACCGATGCGATAGCCGTGACGGTGCCCTGGCTCACGATATCGGGAAACGCGGGATAGGTAACGTTGGCGCTCTGGCCCACGGCGATCTTGGCGATGTCCTTTTCGCCCACCTGAACCGTCACCTTCATCTTGGAGAGGTCGGCTATCTGCATGCACTGCTTGCCGCCGCTCGTGTCGCCTTCGCCCATGACCATGCCTCCGGTCACCGTAGCGCCCACTTTGGCGTTGAGCTCAACGATGCTACCCGAGCTGGGGGCCTTTACGGTGCGTTCGGCCGCCTTGGCGTTTGCCTGGTCCAGGGTTGCCTGGGCCGAGGCGAGATTGCGCTGGGCGCTCGTGACGGCGCTGACGTTGGCGGTTACATCCGTCGAGGCGGTTGCTCCATCGGCATCCGATGTCGCTGCTGCCTGTGCGGCGGCGAACGCCGCCTGGGCGTTTTTCAGGTCTTCCTGGGCGGCCGCGACCGCACGCTGTGCCTCGGCAACGGCGTTATCGAGCTCGTCGTTTTTGATCGTCATGAGCACGTCGCCCTCGTTGACGCTCTGACCGGCCTGCACGTTGATCGATGCTACCGTACCGTCGACAGAAGGGGAGACGACTGAGGCCGAAATAGGCTTGAGCTGTCCTTTTGCCTCGACGGTCGTGGTAAAGGTGCCTTCCATGACCATGTCGGTAACAGGTCCACCTGCAGATTGCGGCTGCGAGGTGAGGACAACGCTCACAATAATGGCTATCAGAATCATGCCGCCCACGATGCCGGCAGCGATGCCGCGTCGGATGAGCTTTTTGCGCCGACGCTCGGCACGCTTCGCCTTGAGCTCGGCGTAGGCCTCATCGTCGGATATCCCGGCGCCGCCTTGCTCGTTGTTGTGTTGACGTGCCGTGGGAGCGCTTGTGATAAGCGGCAGCGTTTGGGTTGCGCCTTCCGGCACGCGCCCGGTATCGTTGGGGCCCGGGGTGATGGTGGGGACATTCGACATAGCGTCTCCTTTATAGAACATACCGCGATAAGTATATGCGCCCACCGGTTGGAGCGGGCGCATAGGCGCGTTTCTTTCAGCAATGAAAGGTAGGCGGCGCTGGACTATATTGTGTCGCGTGTGATGCGCTATGAGTGCACGACCACGCACAGACCGACTTTGATGCAATCGTGCAGTGCCTTGGCATCGGCCAGGCGCAGATTGATGCAGCCGTGGCTACCGCACCACTTGTACGATTCGGCACTATCGAAACTCGAATCGTTTTGCCAGGTGGCGTCGTGGAAGCCAACCATGTTGCCCTCAAACGGCATCCAATAGCTCACCGGGCTCTCGTATTTGGGCTTACCGGTCTTGGGGTCCTTGGCGCCGATAAGCTTGGTGGCGCCGTCGTTGCTGTTGATCTGCCACACGCCTTCGGGGGTGGCGTCTTCACCCGGTTTGCCGGAAATAAAGTTGGCCTCCCAAACGATATTGCCGCTCTCGTCATAGTAGCGCGCGTGCTGCTCGGACAGGTCGACGTCGATATACGCCTTCCAATCGGGCTCGCCCTTGGCGGTAAAGGTGTCGGCCTTCTGGGAGTAATTGATCTCAATCTCGCCGGTCTGCTTGTTGTTAATAGCATCCTCGACCTGCTTTGCAAGCGTGCTGCTATCGATAGACCAACCAAAGTCACCGCCTTCGACGGCACATTGCTTGCCATCGGCGCGCGTCCACCAACGAGTGGAGCCCACGGTGTTAAAGCCATTGGCGAGGTCTGCTGCCCAGTTGCTGATCTGGGAGGTGTCGAGTGTGGGGTTTGCAGGGTCGGCAAAGCTGATCCACTGCAGCACCGAGCTGCCGTCGACCTTGCCGGCATCGTTGCCGTTGAGCTTAAGGGTCACGTTAACGCCCAGGAAGTTGTTGGCGGCGTCGCATGCGGCCTGGATCTGGTCGTTGGTGAGCGTGCCGTTGAGCGGCTCGTAGGCATCGTTGCCGAGCTTCGTAAGATCGACGGTCTCGGCCAGCGACGCGAGCTCGATCTCCGCATACTTAATGACATGCTCGCGGTTGAGCTTTTCGTTGGAGCGGGCCTTCTCGATCGTGAACTTGCCTGCCTTCTCGTCGTAGGAGCTCGATGCCTCAAAGGTGCCCGAGCGGCCTTCGTTGAATGCGTCGATGGCGGCACCCAGATCCTCTTCGAACTGCTTTTGATCAAAGGCGTCCGAGAGCATGGACAGGTCGACGTCCTGTTCCAGGTCGATGGTACCGTGTTTGGTCGCGCTAACGTTCTTGCCACTGAGCGAGGCAATCAGGCGCGAGGGCCACAGCAGCGGCTCGTTGCTGCCGATAATCTCGTGGGCAGCTGCCTCGCCGTCGACGATTGGCTCGTCGGATTCAGGCTGATAGGTCCAGCTAAAGTTGTCACCCGACACGGTGAGCTTGTAGTGCTTCCAGGCCGAGTTGACCTTGGTGGCGGCGGAAGAGGCGTTGGAAAACGAGATATCGACGCCAGCGATGGTGGTGTTGGGGTAGGCAATCTGCGAAAACGCTACGACGCCCACGATATAGACGATAGCGACAAGGCCGAGGACGACGAAGAGCGCCGTCTTGCCGCCTGTCTTATTGCCCTTTGCGGAGCGATTGTCGGCGGGGCCGCGGTTGTTGGAAACTCGAGTGTGCGAAGGGCCCTGGTTGTGACCGGCGCCACGTGCGGAACGCTGCTGGTGCTGCTGATATTGCTGACGCTGCTGATGCTGGCCCTGATTGGGGCGTGGGGAGGTGTTTGCCGCGCCGTGCTGTTGGCCATGGGCTGGCGCGATGGGACGCGGCGATTGGATTCCTCCGGGCTGCCTGCTGGGCTGTTGCGGATTGGGAATCAGTTGGCTGCGGTCGATTTGCGACATCGTGTATATTTCCTTCGAGTTTCGCCTTGAGGCTCATCGTGTTTTAACTGGGCTTGAATTATAGCGATTACGCAGTTGCTTGTGTTATGAAAACAGTGGCGATAAACGATAGGTGGGACATATGTCCCACCTATCGTTCGCTTTTGCTCGCTATCCGCATATTCCGCATTTTGCGCACGCCGAGAGTGCCGCCGGAGCCTGCGCGATGCCGCCCTTGGCTGTCTCGCGTAACGTGGCAGGCAGGGCGTGGCCCACTGAGAGCATCACGTGCGCCATCTGGTCAAACGGCACCAGGCTCTTGATGCCGGCGAGGGCGAGTTGCGCCGAGCTAAAGGCCGCGGCCACGCCGATGGCGTTGCGGTTTTGGCAGGGCACCTCGACAAGGCCGCCCACAGGGTCGCAAACGAGGCCCAACAGGTTGCTCAGCGCGATGGAGCTGGCGTCGAGCGCCTGCTCGGGCGTGCCGCCCATCATCTGGACCAGCGCGGCGGCGGCCATGGCGGCAGCGCTTCCAACCTCGGCCTGGCATCCGCCCTCGGCACCGGCGACGCAGGCACTCGTGGTGAGGTTGAGGCCGATGGCGGCGGCGCAGTAGAGGGCATTCATGACCTGTTCGTCGTCGAGTTGCAGGTGATCGGCGAGCGCCAGCACGCAGCCGGGGACGACGCCCGCGGAGCCTGCCGTGGGGGCGGCGACGATCACGCCCATGGTAGCGGAGCGCTCGAGCACGGCCATCGCGCGGGCCACGGCATCGGTCTGAACGGGGCCCATCAGGCTTGTGCTCAAATCGTTGTGGCAGGTGGCGTCGACGAGTTTGGCCTCGCCGCCGATAAGACCGCCGAGCGATCGCTGCGGATTGGCGATAGGGGCCGTGGTCTCCTCGCGCATGACATCGAGCACGCGGCGCATGGCTGCGATAGCATGGGCTTCGCCGGTAAGACGCGCCTCACGCACGGCCATGACGGCGCCGATATTCAAACCGAGTTCGGCGCACGCATCGAGCATCTGCTCACCGTCGTCGAAGATCTCCTTGGCCGAGACGCCGGGGGGAGAGCGACGAGGCCGAGCCCGGGAGCTCGATAAACGTGGCGTAATCGACATTGTCGAGCTTGCGCAGCATGGGGACGACGGTGTCGTCGGGAGCGCCGTCGGTCTCAAAGACGGAATAGGCCTGGCCGCCCACCTCGGTGCGGTAGGTGCGGCAGAAGGCGATGTTGACGTGTGCGTAGGCAAGCAGGTTTGTGAGCGCTGCGAGCACGCCGGGAACGTCCTGGTGCGCCACGAACAGCGTGGAATACATGCCCGAGATATCGACGCCGACGCCGTTGATGCGGCTGATGCGCATCTTGCCGCCGCCAAGGCTCTCGCCGCGGACCTGTGCCGTGGCGCCCGTGTCGTCGACCATGTCGATGTCGACGGTGTTGGGGTGGATGGAGGCGTCGTCGCCCTTAATTTCAAAGTGATAGTCGAGGCCCTGCTCGCGTGCGAGGTCAAAGGCCTGCTTGATGTTCTCGTCGTCGGTATCGAGGCCCAAGATACCCGCGACGAACGCGCGATCGGTGCCGTGGCCGCGGTAGGTGTGGGCAAAGGAGTTCCACAGGCCAAAGGTGACCTTGGTGATGCGGCCTTCCAGCAGGCTGGCGGCAACCTGGGCGCAGCGCAGGGCGCCGGCGGTGTGCGACGAGCTGGGGCCGACCATGACGGGGCCCAAGATCTCGAATGCCGAGGTCGTAGCTAGTGTTTGCGGCTTGCCTGCCATGGCTGCTCCTTTACGTGGCTCGTCGTCCCGAGGGGCGGGGCATACTTTGTCTCGTCGTTCCGAGGGCTTTGGTATTTGGTCGCCTGCTCTACAGTCCTGGCTCGCACGGAGGCCACATTAAGTGGCCTCCGGCTCGTGCGGAACTCGCGACCGACCAAATACCAAAGTCCTCGGAACTTAGGATACATGGTAGAGGCGCGCATACTGCAAAATTCATCAGCTGGAGACCTATTCTGCGCCCCATGTCGGCTCATCTTCCCCACCGGTTAAAAAAGAGGTACCGGTTGTTCCGGTACCTCTTTTTGTGCGTTTCTATGTGGCTGTAGCTTTTGTCGCTTGCTTACAGGCCGCAGGCTGCTTTGAGTTCTTCGACTCGGTCGGTCTTTTCCCAGGTGAAGTCGGGGTCTTCGCGGCCGAAGTGGCCGTAGGCTGCCGTCTTTTCGTAGATAGGGCGACGCAGGTCCAGGTCGCGGATGATGGCGCCCGGGCGCAGGTCGAAGGTCTTCTCCACGGCCTCGACGATCTTGTCCTCGGCGACATGCGCGGTGCCAAAGGTATCGACCATGATCGAAAGCGGCTTGGACACGCCGATGGCGTATGCCAGCTCGACCTCGCAGCGATCGGCCAGGCCGGCGGCCACCACGTTCTTGGCGACCCAGCGCGCGGCGTATGCGGCGGAGCGGTCGACCTTGGTGCAGTCCTTGCCGCTAAAGGCGCCGCCGCCGTGACGGCCGTAGCCGCCATAGGTGTCGACGATGATCTTGCGGCCGGTCAGGCCCGTGTCGCCCATGGGGCCGCCCACGACAAAGCGACCGGTGGGGTTCACGTAGATGTCGGCACCATCCCACGGCATGTTCTCGGCAGCCATGACAGGCGAGATGACATGCTCGATGAGGTCGTCCTTGATCTTGCCCATGTCTTCGATCTCGGCTGCGTGCTGCGTGGAGATGACGACGGTCGTGACCTCGACGGGCTTGCCGTCATCGTAGCGCACGGTGACCTGGGTCTTGCCGTCGGGGCGCAGATAGGGCAGGGTACCGTCGTGGCGCACGGCGGCCAGGCGCTCGGCCAGGCGGCTTGCCAGGTAGTGCGGCATGGGCATGAGGGTCTTGGTCTCGTTGGAGGCGTAGCCGAACATCATGCCCTGGTCGCCGGCACCGATAAGATCGATCGGGTCGGTGGTAGCGCCGGTCTGGGTCTCAAACGACTCGTCGACGCCCTGGGCGATATCGGGGGACTGCTCGTGGATGAGGCTCATAACGCCACAGGTATCGCAGTCAAAACCAAACTTGGCGCGATTGTAGCCAATGCGGCGGATGACGCCACGGGCAATTTCCTGCACGTCAACGTATGCCTGGGTGCGGATCTCGCCGGCGACGATGACGGTGCCGGTGGTCACGAGGGTCTCGCAGGCGCAGCGGACGTTTTCCACGTTGGCGGGCACGCCGTTGGGTGCAATATAGCCCTGCTCCTGCAGCTCTATTTCTTTGGCGAGGATTGCGTCGAGGACGGCATCGCTGATCTGGTCGGCGATCTTATCGGGATGGCCTTCGGTCACCGACTCCGACGTAAACACAAAGGACCCGTGTTGGGGTGGGATGGAACGAAGTTCTTCTGACATGATTGTCCTTTCAAAAACGCGTCCCGGCGACCGTTACCATTCCGCCGGGCTCTCTATGCAAGGGCACATCATAGCGCGTTAAATGAATATTCACACCCTTTCCGCACCTACTCATTGGGGACAGGCTTAAATGACCAGCCATAAACTAAGATTGTCCCAGCAACTGGTCATTTAAGCCTGTCCCCAATGAGTAGGTCGGTGCCCGTTGTGCGGAGGTCGCATTGTTGCTTTATACTGATGCGGTTAGACATCCATCCTGCAATCGAGGAGATTTCCATGGCATCAGACGTTCGCGTCCGCTTTGCACCCTCACCGACGGGCAAGCTGCACATAGGCGGCGCCCGCACCGCTATCTATAACTGGGCTTTTGCCCGCGCAAACGGCGGCACGTTCATCCTGCGCATCGACGACACCGACCCCACCCGTTCCACCGACGAGAACACGCAGATCATCCTGCGCGCCATGCGTTGGCTGGGTCTTGACTGGGACGAGGGTCCCGAGGTGGGCGGCGACTATGGCCCCTACGCCCAGACCGAGCGCCTGGACCTGTACAAGCAGGCCGCTCAGAAGCTCTGGGACGAGGGCAAGGCCTATCCCTGCTTCTGCACCAAGGAGCAGCTCGAGGCCGATCGTAAGGCCGCGCAGGAGCGTAAGGACCCCTTCCAGGGCTATCAGCGCCGCTGCCGCGATCTTGATCCCGAGGAGGCACGCCGCCGCATTGAGGCCGGCGAGCCCTACGTCCTGCGCATCAAGGTGCCTGAGGACCGTGGCGACGTCCTCATCCATGACGCCGTCCATGGCGAGGTGACCTTCGACGCCAAGGAGCTCGACGACTTTGTCATCTTCCGCTCCGATGGCACGCCCACGTACAACTTCGCGACTGTCGTCGATGACGCCATGATGAAGATCACTCACGTCATCCGCGGCGACGACCACCTTTCCAACACCCCGCGTCAGGTCATGGTCTACGAGGCCCTCGGTGCGCCCGTGCCCACGTTTGCCCACATCTCCATGATCCTGGGTGCCGACGGCAAGAAGCTCTCCAAGCGCCACGGCGCCACCTCGGTGGAGGAGTACCGCGATGCCGGCTACTTGCCTGACGCGTTCGTCAACTACCTGGCGCTGCTCGGCTGGTCGCTCGACGGCGAGACCACGATCATCCCGCGCGATGTCCTGGCCAGCAAGTTCTCGCTTGACCGCATTTCCAAGAACCCGGCGACCTTCGATCCCAAAAAGCTCGATTGGGTCAACGCCGAGTACATCAACGGCATGTCCGATGCTCAGTTTGCCGACGAGATCATGGTCCCCGAGCTGCACGAGGCTGGCCTCATCGAGGGTAATGTCGAGTACGGCGAGGATTGGATCGACGCACTCGCGGCCATCGTCAAGCCGCGCACCAAGATGCCGGCCGACGCCGTGACCGTCGCCGCTCCCATCTTTGCTACGGCCGAGACGCTCGAGTATGACGAGAAGTCCGTCAACAAGGGCCTGGCCAAGGAAGGCATGGGCGCCATTCTGGATGCCGCTAAGGCCGCGCTTGAGGGTGTGGACGAGTGGACCGCCGAGGCCATTGACGCCGCGCTTGAGCCGCTGCCCGAGCAGATGGACCTCAAGAAGCGCGTGGTGTTCCAGGCCGTGCGCGTCGCCGTCTGCGGCAACATGGTGAGCCCTCCGCTGGGCGAGACCATGGCGCTCGTCGGCCGCGACGACTGCCTGGCGCGCATCGACCGCGCCCGCACGATGGCGCTGTAACAGTCGCGTAAACGCATGTATCCGAGCCCCGCTCACCACGAGTGGGGCTCTTGTTTCTAAAGACGTAAGGGATGGGAGGTACAGAGACCATGGCCGAGCAACTATCGCTGTTTGGTTCGCCTGAGCCTAAGCAAGCTCCCGTGAAGCATGCCCGCACGGCCGAGCAGGCCAAGCCCGAGCCTGCACCCGAGCCCATTGCCGCCTACGCGAGCGTGGTCCTCGACATTCCCACCCGTGCGCTGTCCGAGCCGTTTGCCTACGGCATTCCGCAGTCTCTTGCCAACGAGGCCCAGATCGGCTCCACCGTCCTAGTTCATTTTGGCAATCGTGCGGCCGCGGGCTATATCGTCGACATTGCGTCTGGGCTGGGCGAGCTGCAAGGCAACAACGCCCTCGACCCCTCGCGCGTCAAGCCCATCGAGGCCATCCTCAGCAAACCGCTCTTTGGCGCCGAGGCCGCCCGCATTGCGCGTTGGATGAGCCGCGAGTATGTCGCGACGCTTTCCGAGTGCCTGCGCCTGTTTTTGCCTCCGGGTGGCAGCCCGCGGGTCGTCAAGGGCGACGACGGGGCGTGGACGGTCGAACGTCCTGCCGTCAAGCCTATCCAAAACCGCTGGGTCATGCTTACGCCTGAGGGCTTTGACTATACGCCGTCTAAGACCGCAGTTCGCCAGCGCCAGCTCATCGAGGCGCTCCAGTGCGGACCGGTCACGACGCGCGACCTCAACCTGCTCTACAACAGTATGTCGGCGACCATCAAGGCGCTCGAAAAACGCGGCGTCGTGGTGGTGGAGGAGCGCCGTGCCTGGCGTGGCTGCAGCGAGCAGACCACGCTGTCCTCGGCGAGCGGTAAGGCGCCGGTCGCGCTCACGGACGGCCAGCAACAGGCACTCGCTCAGATCGAGCGCGCCCGCCTTGACGCCCACGGCGATGTGGTCCTTGTCGACGGCGTCACCGGATCCGGTAAAACCGAGGTTTACCTCTCCGCCATCGAGCGCGTGCTCGCGGCTGGCCGCTCTGCTTGCGTGCTTGTGCCCGAGATCTCGCTGACGGCCCAGACCGTCGGCCGCTTCCGTTCGCGCTTTGGCGAGATGGTTGCGGTCTTCCATTCGCGACTTTCTGCTGGCGAGCGCCTGGACCAGTGGGATATGGTCGCCAGCGGTGCCGCGCGTGTGGTCGTGGGCGCCCGCTCGGCACTCTTTTGCCCGCTCAGCGACTTGGGTCTCATCATTATCGACGAGGAGCACGAGACCAGCTATAAGCAGGGCTCCAGTCCGCGCTACCATGCGCGTGAGGTGGCGGCCGAGATGGCGCGCCGCTATCGTTGTCCACTCGTGCTGGGCTCGGCGACGCCTTCTGCCGAGGCCCTCGACCGCTGCCGCCGCGGCACGTACAACGGTGCCACCTGGACGCGTGTCGAGATGCCCGAGCGCCCGGGACACGCCGTGCTACCCACGGTCCGCATTGCCGACCTACGCCGCGAGTTTTCGCACGGCAGCCGCTCCATGTTCTCAAAACCGCTGATGGAAGGTTTGGAACGCGTGGTCGAGCGTCGCGAGAAGGCCGTGCTGCTGCACAACCGCCGCGGCTTTGCGCCGTTTTTGATGTGCCGCGAGTGCGGCTGCGTCCCCACCTGCAACCACTGCTCAACCGCGCTCACGTATCACGAGCGCACGCATACGTTGCAGTGCCACACCTGTGGTTCGTCCTGGCGTGTGCAGCCCTATCCGGCGCCCACGAGCCGCTGTCCCAAATGCGGCAGTCGCTATCTGGCAAAAATGGGCCTGGGCACGCAGCAGATCGAGGACGCCCTGCACCAGATGCTGCCCGAGGATGTAGCCATCATTCGCATGGACGCCGATTCCACGCGTGGCAAGGATGCGCACAAAAAACTGCTCGAGCAGTTCGATGCCGCCGATTGCGCGGTGCTGCTGGGCACCCAGATGATCGCCAAGGGCCTCGACTTCCCCGAGGTCACGCTCGTGGGCGTGGTCAATGCCGACTTTGCCCTCAAGCTGCCAGATTTTCGCGCGGGGGAGCGCGCCTATGATTTGCTGGAGCAGGTCGCAGGCCGCGCCGGTCGCGGCGATCGCCCTGGCGAGGTCATCATCCAGACCTACTTGCCCGAGGACCCGGTCATTCGCGCCGTTGCCGAGCACGACCGTTCGATCTTTACCGACTACGACCTGGGCCAGCGCCGCGACGCACTGTATCCGCCGTTCGTTCGCCTGGTCAACATCTTGGTATGGTCGTCGAACGCGGATGACGCGCGGGACTACATCGGCCGCATCGCAAAGCTGCTCAAGCGCCGCTGGCATGCCGCCGCGCCCGACTTTTTACGGGCGGGGAGCGCGGTGCCGCAGGTGCTGGGCCCGGCTTCGTGTGTAATCGAGAGAGCTAAGGACCGTTACCGCTTCCATCTGCTTGTGAAGTCGCCGGTAGGGTACCATGTCTCTGATGATATCGATGCCTGCCTCAAAGAGGCGGGCTCCGTGCGCGGCGTGAGCGTGAGCGTTGACGTCGACGCCTATGATTTGATGTAACAACCCGAAAGGATGGCCATGGAAGCCAACGGAATCGTACTGTCGCCCGACCCTCGCCTACGCCAGGAGTGCGCCGTCATCGAGGAGATCACCCCGGCGATCGAGGCGCTTGCCGAGAAGATGAAGAAGATGATGTTCGACAACGGCGGTTGCGGCCTGGCCGCCCCGCAGATCGGCGAGCTCATTCAGCTTGTCACCATCGACTGCGACTATACCGATAAGAACGACTACGACCCGTACGTGCTCATCAACCCCGTGATTGTGGAGCAGAGCGACCATCTGGTGCCGTCTAGCGAGGGCTGCCTGTCCATCCCCGGCATTAGCTGCGAGATCGAGCGTCCCGACCATGTCGTTGTCGAGGCGTATGACCTGGACGCCAACCTGATTCGCTACGAGGCCTCGGGCGACCTGTTCTGCGTGTGCCTGCAGCACGAGATCGATCACCTGCACGGCAATACCATGTTCGAGCGACTCAAACCGATGCAGAGGCTCAAGGCAGTCAAGGAGTACCAAGACGCCCTGGCTCGCGGCGCTCGACCGGGCGAGACCGAATAGGTTAATTGTCCGTCCCTGGGAGGGGGCCCACACATATCATCCCGTGCTCAAACATTCTCGCTTCGCTGCGAAACTGCGCGCGGGACGATATGTGTGGGCCCCATCCCAGGGACTACGTTGTCGCTCTTCGTTTCGCCCGGGTGCCGTCGGGCCAGGGAGGGGCGTCTTCGCTGATAGGTGCTTTGTTGGGAGGGCTGCTTTTATGCGGCTCTTTATTTGTTTTTGGGTATATTTGTCTTTGTTGAATTGTTATTGCGGATGGGCTGAGTACTTGGCTTTCCGCCGTTATTTGTAGCTGTCTCGGCTTTGGTTGAGGGGAGACGTTCTTTATGCGTATTGTGTTTATGGGTACGCCTGATTTTGCTGTGCCTTCGCTGACTTCGCTTGTTGAGGCTGGGAACGATATTGCGCTTGTCATTACTCGTCCCGATGCTGTTCGTGGGCGTGGTAAGAAGCTTGCGCCGTCTCCTGTTAAGGACAAGGCGCTTGAGCTTGGCCTGCCGGTTGTTGAGGCTAATCGTATGACGCCTGAGGTTGTTGAGGCGCTCCAGGCTGCGGAGGCCGATATTTTCTGTGTGGCTGCCTATGGCTGCATTTTGCCCGATGAGGTGCTGCATATGGCGCCGCTCGGCATTGTGAATGTTCATGCTTCGCTGCTGCCTCGTTGGCGTGGCGCAGCTCCCATTCAGCGAGCCATTCTTGCTGGTGATGAGGTTGCTGGCGTTTCCATTATGCGCATTGGGCATGGCGTGGATACTGGCGCTTATTGCGCTCAGGCTTCCACGTCGGTTGCCGGTAAGCATGCCGAGGCGCTCACGATGGAGCTTGGCGAGCTGGGCGGTAAGCTGCTGGCCGATACGCTTCCTTCTCTTGCCGATGGCAACGCCGTGTGGACTGAACAGGATGAGGAGCTCGTTACCCATGCTGCCAAGATTTCCAAGCAGGAGATGCGTCTGGATCCGCAGATGGCGGCGCTCGATTGCGTGCGTCATGTGCTCGCTTCGTCCGATACCGCTCCTGCTCGTTGCGTGATTGCCGGCAAGACCGTGCGTGTGCTCGATGCCGCGCCGGTAGATGCGTCGCTTTCCGCCGGCAGCGTTCTTGTTCAGTCTAAGCGTGTCTACCTGGGACTTTCCGATGGTGCGGTCGAGCTGCTTGAGGTTAAGCCCGATGGCAAGCGTGCTATGGTTGCTTCTGCCTGGGCTGCCGGCCTGCAGGGCGCCGATCTGACGTGGGGTGCTTTGTCATGAGTAAGCTTTCACCCGCGCGCAAGCTTGCGCTCGATGTGCTGATGGAAGCCGACCGTCGCGGCATGTATGCGCGCGACGTGCTATCCGCCCGCGCTATGGCCAAGGCCATCGACCAGCGCGATTCCGCGTTTGCCGCGCGTTTGGCGCTCGGTGTTGCCGCCACGCAGGGCATTTTGGATGAGTTGCTCGACCAGTTTCTTGATAAGCCTAAAAAGGTCGCGCCGCGTGTTCGCATGGCGCTTCGCATCTCGGCCTTTGAGATGCTTTACCTGCATACGCCGGGCCGCGTTGCCGTGAGCCAGGGTGTTGAGCTGGTGCGCAGCGGTGCTAAGTCTGCCGCGGGCCTGGCTAACGCGGTGCTGCACAAGGTTGCGGACAACGTTGAGGACTTTGCCACGGCATCTGACGTGGATGAGTCCGAGCGTCGTTTGGTTCGCCTTTCGCGTTTGATGGGTCTTCCTCGCTGGCTGTGCGCTCGTATTATGGCCTCGTTCGATACGCCCGAGGGTGCGTTCAACTTTGCCGGCAATCTGGCGCCTGCGCCGCTTGCGCTGCACGAAAATGCGTTTGCGACCAAGGCCGACCCGTATATCTCACAGCTCGTTGCGCCTGTCTTCCCGGGCTGCCATGCTCCGGTCGATGCGCAGGTCACGGTTGCATCGGGCGTTTTTGAGCGTGCGGCTGCGGTTGCCTCGGACCTCAACGCTCAGCTTATCGCTACTGCCGCGACACGTCCCGGCCGTTGCCTTGAGATTGGCGCCGGTCGCGGCACCAAGACCTATGTGATGATGTGCCAGGCCAAGCGCGCCGGGTACGAGCGTCAGCATACCGCGCTCGATCTGCACGATCGTAAGTGCGATCAGAATCTCGCGCGCCTGCACAAGGCGGGTATCTCTGGTGTTCGTACGGTGTCGGGCGATGCCTGCGAGCTCAATGAGGTGCTCACGTCCTTTGATGCGATGCTTGGCGAGCCTGCCCTGTTCGACACGGTGTTTATCGATGCGCCGTGCTCTGGCACCGGCACCATGCGCCGTCATCCCGAGATTCCGTGGCGCCTGACCGAGAAGGACGTTACGACTGATCTGCCCAAGCTGCAGCTGACGATGCTCAAGGAAGCAGCCGCGCGCGTTGCCGAGGATGGCGAGCTTATCTATGCCACCTGTTCGGTCTTTGATGAGGAGAACGCGCGGGTCGTGGATGCGTTTTTGGCTTCTCCCGAGGGTGCAGGCTTTACCGTGGCGCCGCTCTCCGAAGCCCAGATTCTGCAGCTACCCGAGTTCGCCCAGGCCAAGAAGCTCGTCTCCGTACGCCAAAACGACCGTGGACTCTTCCAAAGCGTTCCCGTAAACGCCGACTCCTACGACGGCCACTTCTGTGCCCGCCTGGTCCGCAAGTAACCGCTAAGTTGCGGTGAAATAGGGATTGAATATCGGCTTCTACCCGCCAAACAGTCCTTATTTCACCGCAACTCATAAGGAAACTTGGGCAGCTAAAGACGCAGCCCCGCGATCGGTGTTGGTCGCGGGGCTGCTTGGTTTCTAGTGGTTATGCGGACAGTTGGCGCAACAGCCGCTGGTGGCGCTGGTGCTGGATCCGCCACTGCGCTGGTCGGTGTTGTAGAAACCGCTGCCGTCGAACTTAATGCCGCTGGCCGAGAACGTCTTGGATGCCGGGGCACCGCAGCTGGGGCATACGACCTCGGGCGTCTCGGACATGGGGTGCTCAAACTCAAACACGTTGCCACAGCTCGTGCACTTGTAATCGTAGCGCGCCATAATACTCCCTTTTCAGCACAAAGCGGGCAGATCGCTCTGCCCGCAAAAATTCAAACAGCTGTAACTGTACCCTATATCGGGGGTTTTATCACGCTTCGCCCCAGAATCTATGGGTGCTGCGCAGGAGCTTCGCAGTTTTCTCCTCGGCCGCTGCGATGTCGGCCTCCTGTGCCTGCCACGTCCAGTTGCCCGTGGCCACGCCCGGCACGTTCATACGTGCATCGTCGCCCAGCCCCAGCACGTCCTGCAGCGGAATCATCACGAGCGGAGCATCGCTTGCCAGGGCATCGCCCATGAGCTCGCCTGCCAATGCAATGCCGCTCGGCTCGTCGCCGCCCGCAGAGGAGCGCGTGCACCAGCCGGCAAGCGTCGAGGTGTCGTGCGTCGAGGTGTACAGGATCTTGCCCGGTGTGGGATGAATTCCGCAGCGAACGTCGTAGTCGCTAAACTCCAGTACGTCCATGCCGGGGAAGCCGCAGGTCGAAGCCATCGCGCGAACACCGGGCGTCAAATAGCCTAGGTCCTCGGCGATAAAGTTAAGCGGACCCAGCTCGTCGTAGGCGGTCTGGAACAGGTCCTTGCCCGGGCCAGCCAGCCAGCGGCCATCGGCACAGGCCTTGCCGGCGGGGATGCTAAAGTAGCTGTGGAAGCCCAGGAAGTGGTCCAGGCGCACGCGGTCGTAGAGCGAAAATGCACGACGCAGGCGATCCATCCACCAGCTATAGCCGTTCTCCTTCATGTGATCCCAGCGGAAGGTGGGGTTTCCCCACACCTGGCCCTCGGGCGCAAAGTTGTCGGGCGGCGCACCGGAGATCTCGATTGCCTTGCCAGTGTCGGATAGCCAGAAGTTATCGGGCTCGCTCCACGCGTCGGCCGAATCGTCCGAGACATACATGGGGATATCGCCGATGACCTCGATGCCCTTCTTGTGTGCATAGTTCATAAGCTCGCACCAGGCCAGGTCAAAGCGGTACTGCATGTACGCCTGAAGCTCGGCCTCGTCGTGGAAGCGCTTGTCATCGATCAGGTGCTCGTTGTAGCGCGCGACATCCGCCGGCCAATCGTGGCGCGACAGTCCCTCAAAGTACTTCTTAACGGCCATGTAGACGCAGTACTTCTCGAGCCAATCGGCGTTGCGATGCTTAAACGCGGTGTAGAGCGGGTCGGCATCCTCGCCGCCGCGGGCTTTCCAAGTGACGAAGTCGGCAGCCAGCTCCTCATGGCTCTCGGGCAGCAGGTCGATATTGCCTGCAAAGGCCGAAGGACCAGCGTAGGGGGAGCGGAAGAAGTCCGTGGGATTGACGGGCAGGACCTGCCAGTAGCGCATGCCCATGGCGGCCAGATGGTCGATAAAGCGACGCGTGGGCACACCGATAGTGCCGGGCTTGCCGTCATCGGTCGGCACCGAGGTGATGTGGCACACGACGCCCGCGCCGTGATCGAGCGGCTCCTGCAGGCGCTTCACGGCATGGTGATAGATGATCGAGGAGCCCAGCGGGTACAGGTCGAGCGTAACCGTGCCGTTATGGATTTCGCACTCGTGGCCGCTGATCACGTCACTTGCACATTCGCCGAGCGCCGGAATCGTCACGCAGTGCGAATTGCGCAGGCTGCGGTTGATGATAACCGTCGCGGCCTCGCCGTCTTTGCCCGTGCGGGTGTATGCCAAGACGTCGTCGTTGAGCGCGAAGGCCCTGATCTCGCCGTCGATCATAAAGGGCAGCGCGCGGCGCACAGCAGACGCGTTTTTAACGATGGCCAGCGTATCGAAGTCGTGCAGGTCTTCCTTCATAGGCAGCGTACGGCGGTTGCCCGGATCGGTGAGGCCCTCCAGGCCGTATTCGTCGCCGTAATAGATCGAGGGCACGCCGGGGAAGGTCATCTGCATGAGCGTTGCAAGCCAAAAACGGCTCTTGGCCAAGCCCATGGAGTTCTCGTCCAGGCGCCACTTGCTGCGCTCGCTCTCGGGCAGCTGCGACTCGTCGGGGCCGCCGCCGAGCACCGATATAATGCGCGGGCGGTCGTGGCTCGAAAGCAGATTGAGTGCGCAGGATAGGGCCTCGCGCGGGTAGTTCTCGCGCAGGGTCTCGATATCCTCGGCAGCCTGGTAGGCGTTCTTGTAGCCCATCAAAAAGCCGATGACCATGTCGCGGAAGGGGTAGTCCATGGCAGAGTCTAGCTCGGAGCCCTGCAGGTAGCGGCGTAGATGGCCATAGCTGATCTTGTTGGAGGCGTCTTCCCAGACCTCGCCGAGCAGCAGCGCGTCGGGCTTCTCGGCGAGCACGGCTTTTTTGATCTCGGCCAGGAAGTCGTCAGAAAGCTCGTCGGCCACGTCCAGGCGCCAACCATGGGCACCGGCGCGCAGCCATTTGCGGATCACGCCCTCCTTGCCCAGGAGCTTCTCGCGCACCAGCTCGGAATTCTCGTTGATGGCGGGCATGTTGCCCACGCCCCACCAGCAGTCGTACGAACCGTCCTCGTGGAAGGAAAACGCATCGCGCCACGGCGAGTCCTCGCTCTGCCATGCACCGACGCCGGGATAGTTTCCGTAGCGGTTAAAGTAGATCGAGTCATCGCCCGTATGGTTGAAGACGCCGTCCAGGATGATGGAAATGCCGAGCTTTTCGGCCGCCTGACACAGCTCGGTAAAGTCCTGCTCGGTGCCCAGAATCGGGTCGATCTTGGTGTAATCGGCCGTGTCGTAGCGGTGGTTGCTCGCGGCCTCAAAGATGGGGTTGAGGTAGATGGCTGTAAAGCCCAGCTCGGCAATGCGAGGTAGGTCTTCTTGGATACCCTTGAGCGAACCGCCGTAGAAGTCCCAGGTCTTGATGGAGCCGTCTTCGGCACGCTCGTACACGGGCGGCTCGTTCCAGTCCTCGACCATGCGGCGCTGGATTCCGTTGCGCGGTTTTTCGACTTCGGCCTGCGTGCGCTCGCGCCAGTTTTCATCGCGGGCGTAGCGATCGGGGAAGATCTGGTAGACCATACCGCGCTCGTACCAGGTGGGACGGTTCTCGCGGTGCTTGTAGACGGTAATCTGGAACGACGGGACCTCGGCGTAGTTGTAAGTTACGCCCTCGCCACCGGTGCGACCCTGTGGTGCTCCTAAGCGGACTTCGGGCTGGCCCTCGATGTTGCAGATAAAGCTGTACCAGATAAGACAGGGCTCGGTGCACTCAAGCTCTGCAGTAAATATGCCGTCGCCCTCGTGCGTCATGGGATACAGAGACTCACCGATTTCATCGACCCAGGTACGCAGGGTAAGCGTTGCCTGGTTGGGGTCGGCATCCTCCAAAATCACCGAGAGCGAAACGGAAGTTCCAGTGGTCACAGCGCCAAACGGAGTACGAAACTGCGGCAGACGACTGTTGTGAATCAATCTCATAATACGGTCCAGTTCAATAGAATCACGGCCTGCGGGCCATGGGCTTTACGCACAGGAAGTAAGTATATCTGTTGTACACAGGCTGTATAAACAACATCCGTTTACCATCGGCGAACGGTTGTCCTAGAAAATCGTTTTACCACCCAAATTATCGCGATATTTAAAAACGTCTATTCCGATACTATTTGTAGCCAAACAAAAGTACCCCGGTTTACTACGACGAATTGAATGATCTCAACCACGGTCATTTTCGTGATATTAAAACCGCAGGTAGAGGCGTTGCCAATTTCGTAGATTACCCGCCGTGGTCGGCCGGAGCCATTTTGTCGTAGTAAACCGGCCCTCTTTTTAATGGAGAAGTTCAACGCAAAAGAGGACGCCTGGTTGGGGCGCCCTCTTTTGCGTTGAGGATTAAGTTTTAATCGTCCGGATTAGCGGCGCTTGCGGGTCGCCGTTGCCTTACGGACGGAGGTCTTCTTGGTCGGAGCCTTTTCCTCAGTCTTAGAGGCGGGGGAGACCGGGGCCTCCTTGGCGGGCTCGGTCTTTGCCGTAGCCTTCGGAGCGGTCTTGACCTCGGCGGCCTTTACTGCGGGCTTGTCCTCGGCCTTAGCCTTTGCCTTGGGAGCAGCAGCCTTGGTCGTGGCCTTTTTGGCCGTCGTGGTAGTGCGCTTGCGCGTGGTAGCCTTGGCAGCCGGCTTTGCCTCGACAGCTGCCTCGGCCTTGGACTCGGGGGACGTCTCCTCGACTTTGCCGGCCGGCTTTGCGACTACCTTCGGGTTCGTCTTCGCGGCGGCCTTCGTCGTAGTAGCCTTCGTGGTCGTCGACTTCGTAGCCGTGGTCTTCTTGGCTGCCGTTGCCTTCTTGGTGGTCGCGGCCGTCTTCTTGGCAGCGGTCTTGGCCGGAGTCTTTGCCGCAGGCTTAGCCTCGGCGGCGTCGGCCTTTACCTCGGGAGCGACGTCGGCTTCGGCGGCCTTCTTGGCAGCGGCGGTCGCACGCTTGCGCGTGGTCGATGCCTTGGCAGTAGTTGCCTTAGCGGCGCTAGTCTTGCTAGCAGCGGCCTTCGTGGTCGTGGCCTTCTTAGCCGTCGTCTTGCGGGCCGTCGTCTTCTTGGCGACAGGCTTCGCGGCGGGCTTAACTTCGGCCTCGGCCGCCGGCTTCTCCTCGGCCTTGGGCTCCTCAACAGCAGCGGGCTCCTTAACGGTCGCCGCAGGCTCGGCCTCAACTGCCTCAGACTCCTCAGTCTCAGCCACAGCCACCGGCCTCTCAATCTCCGGGTGCATAAAGAAGTACAGATCCAGATACTTGTCGGCCGAGCGCGTCCAGCTAAAGTCCTGACTCATGGCCTGCGTGACCAGTTGGTTCCAGGCGTCACGGTTGTCCCAGAACAGGCGAGCCGCGCGGAACACCGCGTCGCCCATCTCGTCGCCGTTAAAGTTGGTAAACGAGAAGCCCGTGCCCTCACCAGTGAACTCGTTGTACGGAACAACGGTGTCCTTCAGGCCACCGGTCTCGCGCACGATGGGCAAGGTGCCGTAGCGCATGGCGATGATCTGCGACAGACCGCAGGGCTCAAACTTCGAAGGCATCAGGAACATGTCGGCGGCAGCGTACATGCGCTGCGACAGCGCCGGGTCAAACTCGATGCGCGCAGCCATGGTGCCGGGGTACTTGTCCTGGAAGTAGCGAAGACCGTCTTCGTAGTCGCGGTCACCGGTGCCCAGCACGGCCACCTGAACGCCGCCGGCCAGGATACGGTCGAGCGCGTACATGACCAGGTCCATGCCCTTCTGGCGCGTCAGGCGCGTGACCATCACCATAAGGGGACGGTCGTCGCGAACCTCGAGCCCCAGTTCTTCCTGCAGCTTGGCCTTGCACACGGTCTTGCCGGAACGGTCCTCCACGGTGTAGTTGGCGGCAATGCGCTTGTCGGTCGCCGGATCAAAGCCCGCAACGTCGATGCCATTCAAAATGCCCTGCAGCGCATAGGAGCGCTCGCGCAGCACACCGTCCAGGCCCTCGCCAAACTCGGGCGTCTGGATCTCGTTGGCATAGGTGGGGCTCACAGTGGTAATGGCGTCGGCATAGCGCAGCGCGCCCAGCATGTAGTTGATGCTGCAGGCGTCGCAACGCAGCTGCGAGGCGGCAGCGGGAATGTGCGCCACACCCAGGATGTCCTCCATCACGGTGTCGCTAAATTGGCCCTGGAACGCCACGTTGTGGATCGAGAATACGGTCTTGACGCGGTCGTACAGCGGCAGGCCCTGGTAGAACTCGCGCAGGAACACGGGCGCCAGTGCCGTCTGCCAGTCGTTGCAGTGCAGGATGTCGCACTCAAAACCGGCCGGCAGGTGCTGCAGGCTCTCGGTGATGGCCTTGGAGAAGAACGCAAAGCGCTCGCCGTCGTCAAAGAAGCCGTACGGATAGTCGCGCGCAAAGTAGCGCTCGTTGTCAACGAACATATAGGTGACGCCGTCGTGCTCGAGCTTCTCCAGCCCGCAGTACTCGTTGCGCCAGCCCAGGCTCACGTAAAAGTCGGCAAAGTGCTCCATCTGCGCCTTGTACTCGTCCTTGATGGTGGCGTACTTGGGCACCATTACGATAACCTCGGCGCCGGCGCGCACAAGTGCCGCAGGCAGCGAGCCCGCCACGTCGCCCAGGCCACCGGTCTTAACAAACGGTGCGCACTCGGCCGAGGCAAACACAATCTGCATCTTTTTGCTGGAATCTGCCATATTGTCTCCCATGTTGCAATTCGAGAATAGCCGCCTGGCGCTAACCGGGCGGCTATTCTACATGTTACGAGCGATGTTGCGGTGCCAACGTTAACGTACGATGGTGGTGTCGGAAGTTAACGGAGCCTTGCCCAGCACCAGGATGTTCTCGGGCGTGCCGCGAAGCTCGGTGTTGGCGGGAACAACGTTGTTCTTGTCCAGAATGGCATTCTCGACGCGGGCGCCGCTCTTGATGATGCAGCTCTGGTTGATGATCGAGTTGGTCACCGAAGCGCCTTCCTCGACCACGACGCCGCGCGACAGGATCGAGTTACGCACAGTGCCCTTGATGATGCAGCCGGCCGAGATGATCGAGTTGCACGCGTGGCTGCCGGTCGCATAGCGCGAAGGCGGCACGTCGTGAGCCTTGGTCAGGATCGGGCGCTCGGGGTCAAAGAGCTGATCGGCCACGGTCTGGTCGAGCAGGTCCATGCTGCGGCGATACAGCGACTTCTCGCTAAACACGCCCACGACCTCGCCCTTGTACTCGTAGCTGCACACGTCGATGTTGCCAAAGTCGCCCTGAAGTGCCTCGAGTAGGTCCAGATAGTCGGCAGCCTGGTAGTGGTCGATGATCTCGAGCAGCGTATCGCGGTTGACGATGCAGCAGTCCATAGAGGCGTTGTCGCCGTACACGACGCCAGCGCTCACGCCCGTCAGGCGGCCGTTCTCGTTTATTTCGAGTTTGGTCTCGTCATCGACGTTGCGCGTGGCCTTGCAGTACACCACGGTCATCTGGGCGCCGGAGTTCTCGTGCGCGTCGATGATGGTGTTGAGATCCATGTTAAAGATGATGTTGGTGCCCATCATCACAACATAGGGCTTGTCCGAGCGCTGGAACAGCGTCTTGTTGGAGATGATGTCGCGCAGCAGGAAGCGCATGCCACCCTTGGTGGTGCCATACGCGTTGCCGGGCACCATGAACAGGCCGCCCTTCTTGCGGTCCAAGCCCCAGTCCTTGCCCGAGCCCACGTGGTCGATCAGCGAGCGGTAGTTTCCCGGCATGACGACGCCGACGGTCTTAATGCCGGCATTCATCATGTTGGACAGCGGGAAGTCGATCAGGCGGTAGCGGCCCAAAAACGGAACGGACGCGATGGGGCGGTCCTTGAGCAGCACGCTGCCGTAGGTCGAAGAGTAGTTAGCGGTGATATAACCGATGGCCTTGCGATTGATCATCGGATCATTCCCCCTTCCCGATAACGACGTCATTTCCAACGACGGCCGTATCCTTGGTGGTATCGACAGAGCCGAGCTTCACGCCCTCTTCGACCGTGGAGTTCTCGCCCAAAATAGCGCGGCAGATGTGCGCGCCGCTCTTAACGTGCGCACCCGGCAGTAGCACGGAGTCCTCGACCACGGCGCGCTCCTCGATGATGACATCGGTCGAAATGATCGAGTGGCGAGCGGTGCCGTAGATCTTGCAGCCGTTGGAGACCAGGCAGTCGTCCAGGCGGCCGTCCGGGCCAATGTAGTGCGGCGGACGCGTGGTGATGTTGGACATGATGGGGAAGTGCTTGTCAAACAGATCGAACTCGGGGTTGTTGCCCAGCAGGTCCATCGAGGTCTCGTGGAAGCTGGCGATGGTGCCGACGTCCTTCCAAAAGCCGTGGAACTCGTAGCTGTACAGGCGCTTGCCCTCGCCGAGCAGCTTGGGGATGATGTCCTTGCCAAAGTCGTGGCTCGAGCGCTGGTCCAGAGCGTCCTCCTCGAGCGCCTCGATCAGCACGTCTGCCGAGAAGATGTAGATGCCCATGGACGCGAGGTTCGAATCGGGCTTATCGGGCTTCTCGGTGAACTTGGTGATGCGGCCGTCCTCGGGATCGGTGGTCAGGATGCCAAAGCGGCTGGCCTCCTCTCACGGCACGGGCATAACGCTCACCGTGAGGTCGGCGTTGTTCTCAATGTGCGTCTTGAGCATCTTGCGGTAGTCCATGCGATACAGGTGATCGCCCGAAAGAATCAGGACGTACTTGGGGTCGTTAGCCTTGATGTAGTCGAGGTTCTGCGTAATGGCGTCGGCCGTGCCCGCATACCAGGCGCCACCGGTCTGCGTCTCGTACGGCGGCAGGATCGACACGCCGCCATCGCGGCTGTCCAGATCCCAAGCCTCGCCGGAGCCCACGTAGGCATGCAGCAGGTAGGGGCGATACTGCGTCAGAACGCCCACCGTGTCGATGCCCGAGTTGGAGCAGTTGGAGAGCGAAAAGTCGATAATGCGGAACTTGCCACCAAAGCTAACCGCCGGCTTAGCGATCTTTTGGGTGAGTGCCCCCAATCGGCTGCCCTGTCCTCCTGCGAGGAGCATCGCGATGCATTCTTTCTTACTCATCGATTTCTCCTTCTGTCATCGATGTTCCTAAACCCATTAGCGACGGGCGCGGCGCTCGGTCGCGCCCGTCGAGTAATGCCGTGCTGGCATAAGGGAGCTCGCGCGCCTTTACGCGTGCCAGATCTCGTCGCGGTACTCGCGAATGGTGCGGTCGCTCGAGAACCAGCCGGAGGAGGCAGTGTTGAGCAGGGCCTTGCGGTTCCAGGTCTCCTGGTCGCCATAGCTGCCGGTGAGCTTCTCCCATGCATCTACGTAGCTGCGGAAATCGGCCATGACCAGATCGGGGTCGTTGTTGTTCATGAGCTCGTTGTAGATGCTCTCGAAGTTGCCCGAAAGGCCGGCAAAGGTGTTGTCCTTGAGCTCGTCCATCACGCGGCCCAGACGCTCGCGGTCGCCGTTGAGCGTATCCCACGCAAAGTAGTTGTTCGATGCCCAGAGCTGCTCGACCTCGGGAGCGGTCAGGCCGAAGATGGCCTCGTTCTCGCGGCCGGCCAGGTCGGCGATCTCGATGTTGGCGCCGTCAAGGGTGCCCAGCGTAATGGCGCCGTTCATCATGAGCTTCATGTTGGACGTGCCCGAGGCCTCCTTGCCGGCCGTGGAGATCTGCTCCGAGATCTCGGCGGCGGGGTAGATGAGCTGGGCGTTGCTCACGCGGAAGTTGGGGATAAAGCAGACCTTCATGACCTCGTTGACGCGCGGGTCGTTGTTGATGACCTCGGCCACCGAGTTGATCAGGCGGATGGTCTCCTTGGCAAAGGTGTAGCTCGAGGCAGCCTTGCCGCTAAAGATGAAGGTCGTCGGCGTCACGTGGAAGTTGGGATCGGCGATGCGACGGTTGTAGATGTCCATCACCTTCATGATGTTCATGAGCTGGCGCTTGTAGGCATGGAAACGCTTAACCTGAACATCGAAGACGGTGTTGGGATCGATGACCAGACCGGTCTCGGCCTTGACGTAAGCGGCCAGGCGCTCCTTGTTGGCGCGCTTGGAGGCACCCACGGCCTTCAGGAACTCGGTGTCGTCCTTAAACTCCTTGAGCTTCTCCAGCTCAAAGGCGTCCTTCAGCCAGCCATCGCCAATGGCCTCGGTCACGAGCTTGGCGTAGGTAGGGTTGGCCTCGGCAAAGAAGCGACGGTGCGAGATGCCGTTGGTCTTGTTGTTGAACTTCTCGGGCGTCAGGGCATAGAAGTCCTTGAGCACGATGTTCTTGATGATGTCGGAGTGGATCTTGGCCACGCCGTTGACGCTATGGCTGCAGATCACGGACAGGTTGGCCATGCGAATCTCGCCGTCCCACAGAATGGCGGTCTGGCGCAGACGCTCCTGCCAGCCCTCCTGCGTGGTATCGAACGACTCGTGCCAACGACGGCTGATCTCGTCGATGATCTGGTACACGCGGGGGAGGAGCTTGGAGAACGTGCCGATGGGCCACTTCTCCAAAGCCTCGGGCAGGATGGTGTGGTTGGTGTAGCTCACGACCTGCGTCACGATGTTCCAGGCGTCATCCCACTCGAGCTTCTTCTCGTCGATAAGGATGCGCATGAGCTCGGGGCCGCACATGGCCGGGTGCGTGTCGTTGGTGTGGATGGCCACAAACTGCGGCAGCAGCTCCCAGTTCTTGCCGTGCTCCTTCTCAAAGGTGTCGAGCAGGCTGTAGATGCCGGCCGAGACAAACAGGTACTCCTGCTTCAGACGCAGCAGGCGACCGTGCTCGCCGGCGTCGTTGGGGTAGAGGATGGCGCTGATGGCCTCGGCCTCGGCGCGCTCGGCGTCGGCCAGGGCATAGTCGCCGCGGTTGAAGGCCTCCAGATCGAAGTGCTCCTCAACCGGCTCGGCGGCCCAGACGCGCAGCTTGTTGACGGTCTCGCCGGCATAGCCCACCACGGGGATGTCGTAGGGGACGGCCAGGATGTCCTGCGTGTCCACCGTGCGGTAGAACGTGCGGCCGTTCTCCTCAAAGCCCTCAACATGGCCACCAAACTTAATGGTCACGGCCTTGTCCTGACGACGGACCTCCCAGGGATAGCCGTGGGTGAGCCACTCGTCGGTGGCCTCGACCTGGCTGCCGTTAACGATCTCCTGCTTAAACAGGCCGTAGCGGTAGCGCATGCCGTTGCCGTAGCCGGCAATGCCCTCGGCTGCCATGGAATCCAGGAAGCATGCGGCCAGACGGCCCAGGCCACCGTTGCCCAGCGCCGGGTCGGGCTCCTGGTTCTCGATGACGGACAGGTCAAAGCCCATGTCGTCGAGCGCCTCGGCGACCATGTCGCGCACGCCAAAGTTGAGCAGGTAGTTGTCGAGCAGGCGGCCGATCAAAAACTCGATCGAGAAGTAGTACACGCGCTTCTTGCCCTCGGAGGTCACACGGGCGTCACTCTTGGTGGCAACGGTGCGTGCCTTCTCGGCCACGAGCTTGGCCAGGGCGTTAAAGCGGTCGAGGTCACTGGCGGCCTCGACGCTCTTGCCACTGATGCTCATGACGGCGTCGCGATAGAGCTCGGTAAACTCCTGCTTGTTGTCGAAGATCTTGTTCATGCGTTCCTTTCCCCCGGGGATGTTTCTCCCGGAACGGTTATGACTTGTATCCTACGCCCCTGCGGGGCGGGTAATTACAGTGGTAACGACTTTGTTACGCTTTCTTGGCAGGAGCCTTAACAGCAGCTGCCTTTGCCTTGGGAGCAGTCTTTTTAGTGGCTGCCTTCTTGGTCGTGGTGGACTTGGCCAAAGCCTTGGCAGCGGGCTTGGTGGCCTTCGCCTTAGCCGGAGCCTTTTTAGAGGCCGCGGCCTTGGGCTTCACCGAGGACGTACGCTTGCGCGTCGCCTTCTTGGGCTCCTCGACCACCAGCGGCTTATAGCTGCTGGGGCCGCGGCGCTTAAGCACCACACCTGCCAGGCCGGGCACCTTAATCTCAATGGAGTCCATCTGCCCGTTCCAGGGATAGGGCTCGCTCGAGCAGGTGTAGGGCTCCTCGCCGGCGTATCCGCTGCCGCCAAACTCGGGACGGTCAGAATCGAAGATGACCTCCCAGTCGCCCTCGCGCGGCACGCCCACACGGAAGCTCTCGTAGCTCGCCGGATCAAAGTTGATCAGGATCACCAGGTCGTCGTCGATGTCCTCGCCCTGGCGCACAAAGCTCACGATGGACTGCTTGGAGTTGTCCGCATCGATCCAGGTAAAGCCGTCATCGGTGTAGCCGCGCTCGTACAGGGCGGGCTCGGCGGTGTACAGGTGATTGAGCGCCTTGATGAACGCCTGATGATGCTTGTGAGTCTCATACTGCTCGGTTAAGAACCACTGGATGGACTCGTAGTAGCGCCACTCAATAAACTGGCCGATCTCGTTGCCCATAAAGTTGAGCTTGGCACCGGGGTGCGTCATCTGGTAGAAGGCCAGCGTGCGCAGGCCGGCAAACTGGCGCCACCAGTCGCCCGGCATACGACCGATGAGCGAGCACTTACCGTGCACGACCTCGTCGTGACTGAGCGGGCAGATGAAGTTCTCGGTAAAGGCGTACATGATGGAGAACGTGAGCAGGCCGTGGTTGCCGGGGCGCCACGGAAAATCGGTCTGCATGTAGTGCAGGGTGTCGTTCATCCAGCCCATGTCCCACTTGTAGTGGAAGCCCAGGCCGCCGTCCTGCGGCGGATAGGTCACGAGCGGCCACGCGGTGGACTCTTCGGCCATCATCATCACGTCGGGGTAGTGTGCCTCAACGGCGCAGTTGACCTGACGGATAAACGCGCTGGCGTCCAGGTCCTCCTCGGTACCGTACTTGTTGAACTTCTTTTGGCCGGGATCGTCGATGCCAAAGTTGAGGTACAGCATGCTTGACACGCCGTCCATGCGAATACCGTCCACGTGGAAGTTCTCGAGCCAGTACAGCACGTTGGAGACCAGGAAGGAGCGGACCTCGCCGCGGGCGAAGTCAAACTTGTGCGTGCCCCAGTTGGGGTGAATCTCGTGCTCAAACAGCATGTGGCCGTTAAAGGTGGCAAGGCCGTGGGAGTCGGCGCAAAAACCGCCGGGCACCCAGTCCATGATCACGCCAATGCCTGCCTCGTGGCATGCATCGATAAAGTGCATGAGCTGCTGCGGGTTGCCGTAGCGTGACGTGGCGGCGTAGTAGCCGGTCGTCTGGTAGCCCCAGGAGCCATCGAAGGGGTGCTCCATAAGCGGCATGACCTCGATATGCGTGTAGCCCATGTCGCGCACGTAGTCCACGAGCTCCACCGACAGGTCGTCGTAGGTATAGAACTCGCCGCGCTGCGCGGGGAAGGGATCCATGGGGCCGGGGTAGTTGCCGTACTCGTCGGGCTCGCCCTGCGGCGCGTCGCCGTGGCGCTTCCACGAGCCAATATGCACCTCGTAGATGTTAAGGGGCTGCGACATGTGGTTATGGCTGGCGCGGCGCTTGAGCCATGCGGCGTCGTTCCACTTGTAGCCATCGAGAGTCCACAGCACGCTCGCGGTACCCGGAGGGCACTCGGCCTTAAAGGCGTACGGATCTGCCTTGTAGAGCTTTTCGCCCTCGTTGGTCTCGATGAGATACTTATAGAGCTGGCCCTGCTCGGCGCCAGGAATAAAGCCTTCCCAAATAGCGCTCGTATGCATGGGCACCAGCGGGTTGGCTTGCTCGTCCCAGTCGTTAAATTCGCCAATGACGTGAACGCTCTTTACGTCGGGCGCCCAAACGCAAAAACGCCAGCCGCGCGTACGGTTCTGCGTGTCGGGGTGCGCGCCCATCTTTTCCCAGCTGCGCTCCCACGTGCCGATGCCAAACAGGTAGACATCGTCTTTGGTGAGCTCCGGTGCGTGCGGGGCGGCTTTACGGGTAGCAGGCTTTTTGGTTGCTGGCTTTAGCTTTGTATCGCTCACGTTTGATCCCATCATGACGCGGCAGCGTGTTGCCTTGGTGACTAGATGCGAAAGGTCCAAGGCTGCACGAATCGAAGGGACGGCGATAGTTCTATGATTCGTTCCACCTCGCGTGCTCGGTGGAACTTTCGGCAGAAACTACGATAACACCTGTACGTTAGTTTTATGAACGAAAGAGGATTTGCGGGCGCGTTTAATCGGTAAGCGCCATGTTTATACCACTTGCAGAATTGCCGTGGTAAAACTCTTGACAGTTTTACCAATTAGCGTTTCTAGATTATTAGGTTGACGTTTGGTAAAACGTTTTTAGCAGGTTGTTTACCCTTTGACATCGAAAGGCTCTTTTATGGACCACATCGCTGCCCCAAGTGTTGCTTTTATTTTCGATTGCGACGGCACGCTGGTTAATAGCACTCCCGTTTGGGCCTATGCCCAGCCCGAGTTATTACACCGCCACGGTGTTGACGTGACGGTCGACGATTTTGCCCAGTTTGAGCATTTGTCGCTCGAGGATGAGTGCCAGGCCTACCACGACATCTGGGGCATTAGCGAAAATGGCGAAGAGCTCTACCGAGAGCTGGGCGACATCCTGATTGATGGCTACTCCAAGGTGCCGCCGCGCGAGGGCTTGCTTGCATTTTTGAAGCAGGCGAAGGCTGCCGGCATTGCCATGTGCGTTGCCACGTCCACGCCGGCCGAGCTGGTTACGTCTGCGCTTGCGGGCGCTGGCCTTGATCGCTATATGGAATTTATTACCACGACGGGCGAGGCGGGCCGCTCCAAGCAGTTCCCTGATGTGTACGAGCTGGCGCTGCGTCGCCTAGAGGAGCGCCACGGGCACAAGTTTGAGCGCGCGTGGGTGTTTGAGGACGCCGTCTTTGGCCTTAAGAGCTCTGGCACCGCCGGCTTTAAGCGCGTGGGCATCTATGACCCGCACGGCCGCATGGAGCGCGACGAGGTTCGCGGCAACTGCGAGATCTTTATCGATGGCTATGAGGACCTGGATCTGGCCCGCGTGCTTTCGTTTGAGGGTTAGGCGAGGGCCGTGGCTTGCAAAGTATTAGTGGTTTGCGGCTCGCCGGTGCTGGCGAGCGCGGATCTGTTGCGTAAGCTAGCGGGGGAGTGCGACCGCGTTGTTGCCGTGGACCGCGGGCTCGACGCGCTGCTGGGCGCTGGCCTGAGCTGCGACGTCTACGTGGGCGATGCCGACACCGTAAGCGATGAGGGACGCGCCCTGGTCGATGCCGCTGCCGATTTTGAAGTAGAACGCCACAACCCCTACAAGGACTACACCGATCTGGCACTGGCACTCGATTCTGTCCGCCGCCGTTGGCCGGGCGCCGAAGTGGTTGCGACCTGCGCCACCGGCGGACGCCCCGACATGGCTCTATCCGTGCTGGGGTTGCTCGCAGGCTACGAGGATGCCCCCATTTGGATTGCCGAGGACAAGGTAGTCGCCCGCATCCTTCATGCAGGCGAGTCGTGGACCATCGAGGGTGCCGAGGGCAAGACGTTCTCCATCATCGCCATAGCCCCCAACACCAAGGTAAGTGAAAACGGCCTAGAGTGGGAGCTAGATCACAGCCCCTTGGGCCTGCTAGCCGACACGGGCATTAGCAACATAGTCCGATCCGCCGCAGAGGTCGAAGTCCACACCGGCACCGCCATCGGGTACCTTTACAAGTAGGGACCATCGCATCAGGGTTTTATCGGGACGGTGGATAATCAATCCAAAATTCCCCCTTGCATCCCCGCAAACATTCCCCTATAGTATCTCCTCGTCACGGGGGCGTAGCTCAGCTGGGAGAGCACTTGACTGGCAGTCAAGAGGTCAGGGGTTCGATCCCCCTCGTCTCCACCATCGTGAATGCAAGGCCACTCAACCGAGTGGCCTTTTTTATTTGCAATATCTTTTGATCCCCATTTGGGGAGAGACTTCAAATGGGGTTATTCCAAAGCCTCCAGATTGAAACCTGCTCCTAAATACAAGGCTGTGCGCCAGCCTCTTCATCTACTCCAAAAAATTCATAACCAGCGAGACCATGGAGTCTTTTTCTTCAGGTCTCGACTCAGCAATCATGAGCGCGACAGCAACAAGCGTGCTGTCTGCGATTCGTTTGTCTAAGCCGCGAAAAAGCAGTCCGTTGCGATCTAGATAGTAGAGAAAGAGACTGCATCCGATTCGCTTGTTTCCATCGAGAAATGAATGGTTTTTGATGATGAGGTACAACAGATTTGCTGCTTTTTCCTGTACGGACAGATAGAGGTCTTGGCCACCAAACGACTGATTGATTACCGAGATACTGCTGCGGAAGGACTCATCTTTTTCTACGCCAAACAGGTCGCTCGTAAATCGGCTGCGCATTTGGGCTATTAATCTCATACAGAGCTCGTATTCGAGTGTGTATACCCCAGTTTGTCCCTTGGGCCGATCAATGGATTCACGATCGTACTCATCGAGCAGTTTAAAGACATCTATATAGCTTTCAACGATATCGAGTATCTCACGAGAGCCGAGGTCCTCGGGTAGACGTTCGATAATCTGAGCGACTGTCCCTAGTTGCTCGAGTCTACGTTCGTTTTCAACGTGTCCTTGAATAATAAACTTGTTGAGCACATTGGTTGCCCAGCGACGGAATTCAACACCGCGTTGAGATTTAACGCGGTACCCAATGGACAATATCATGTCTAAGCTGTAATGATCAGTTTGATATCTTTTGCCGTCAGCAGCAGTTGTCGCAAATTTTGCGACAACTGAATCATCGTCGCTTAATTCCTCTTTTAAAGCGTTGTTGATATGCTTGCCGATTGTTTTGACATCCCTATCAAACAGCGCTGCCATCTCATTTCGGGTCAGCCATACAGTTTCGCTTCCTTTGTCAATTACAACAGGAATCGTGACCTCTCGGTCGTTGGATTCAAAGAGAACAATCTGATTTCCATTCATTTTCGCGCTCCACATAAATCCATTGGGCACATGCATGTCCAATTCGATACTCGATTGTCTGCCGAACTTTATGGGTGCCGGCCAGCAGGGGCGCTTACCTGCCTAAGGGCTCTGAGTGACGGTTTCTGTGAATAAAGCATCCATCTCGCCGATACGTACCATTGGGGGCCTCCGTACCGGCTCACATTGCCCGTATACCTTTGACTCTATTCTATCAGATATAGAACGCATGTTCTATATATATTCTCCTCAATTGTCTAATAGCCTCGCACTGGGTGACGGGATCGTCAACCTCGCCCGATAAACCTTACGCCCACATCTAGCTGCATCCCAAAAGCTGCCCAACAATCTGCCTCAAAATGCGTTGACTCTGTAGCCAGGCGTGTCTATTGCGCAATGAGCATCTTAGCCATGCGACGCCCACGCCAACACTCGCAAAAAGTTGTGCAATTACCTTCCCGGTTTTGTACAAAGTTTGTTAGCCAAACATAATAGTTTGAGCAATTCACGCCGCCAGTAATACAACTCAGGCATTGTTCACCAACCCACACACCCCCATAAACCTGCGGCGATGTGTGCAAGACGGCGCAATATCCCCCATGACCACGGTAAATAAACAATATGTTGCTCAACACACCCCAAAACGTATGAGTCGCCTGCTGTGCTAGGATACTTAACGTTACATGGGTTCAACTGTGCTCACGACTCCAGTAAGCCGCAAAGCACAGGGTCGATCAGCATCCGGCCGTAACGGCGGTGCCAGAAAAACCACGAGCTCCAATAGCGTCGTCATGCGTATCGCATTGAATGACTTTGTTCTTGTCTATGTGCAGGTTCTTCATTCGATTAGTTATTTCATGACAATTCGCAGCAGTCCTGTAGCTGTTTGCGTGCGGTCCAGTTTTGTACCCGCTTGACTGGGCTGCACGCAGCCAGCTGGGGACACGGTCATTTTTGCGATACACGTCCGCGTCTCTAGCAGCTGCGCTTATACATACCGTTCACGGTGGGGCAGAGCCACGTGCTTGTCTAACTGGGCTCAGGGTTTGAATATGGAGCGCCTTCGCGCACAAGCGCCCTGGCGAAGCCATACCCAAACCCCGTGAGCCACACGTAAGACAGCAAGGGGGTGGTGCTCGTGTGGTATGTGATCCAGGTCATTAACGGTCGCGAAGACATAATGCGCGAGCGCATCGAGCGCATGGTGCCGGCTGGTGCCATGCAGGAGCTCTTTTATCCCCAATTTCAAACCGAGATCAAGGTTCACGGCGAATGGGTCAATACGACCAAGCCGCTTTTTCCCGGATATCTAATCTGCGATACGGCAGATCCCCGCACCGTGCAACAGCATCTGCTGCGCATGGACGACTTTGCCCGGATGTTATCCCAGGACGGTCAGTTTGTGCCGCTGGCAAAAGAAGAGGTCCAGCTTATTGTCGGCTTTACGCATGTGGGAGACCGCGTAGTGCCCATGAGCGAGGCCTTAAAAGACGGCGACCAGGTCGTAGTGACGGCAGGTCCGCTGCTGGGCCACGAGGGCCTTATCAAAACCATTAATAGACGCAAGAGCACTGCTTATTTGGAACTCGACCTGTGTGGCCGACGCGTGACTACGCGCGTCGGCCTTGCCGTTCTTTCAGCTGAGCAGCGCACAATGCGAAACCTTAAAAAGGCGATCGCCTAAGCGCAGGCGACTGTTTAACGGGACAGGGAGGATCCCCGGGGGCGGGGACGTAGGTTTGAAAAAAAACGGTGTCAGATAAAACTGAATATTCAGCAGGAGCGCCGGTGGGGGCCGCGCTCGTTGCCCAGGCCCTGAATAGCGGCAATGCGAGCATGCGCTACAAGGCCATGCAGGCCGTGAAGGACTGGGACCGCACGCGCCTTGCCTACCGCAGCGTAAAGCGCGCCTTCGACATCGTGTTCAGCGGCTGCGTGCTGGCCGTCATCGCCGTGCCGAGCCTTGTGCTCGCCGCCGCCATCCGCCTGGAGAGCGAGGGCAACCCGTTCTACAGCCAGATCCGCGTGGGCCAGACCCACCGCGACGGCAGCCTGTCCACCTTCCGCATGTGGAAGTTCCGCTCCATGTACAGGGACGCCGACGAGCGCCTCGCCGAGCTCAAGGGGCAGAACGAGATCGCCGGCGCCATGTTCAAGATGAGGGACGACCCGCGCGTAACGAATATCGGCAGGTTCATCCGCAAACACTCCATCGACGAGTTCCCGCAGTTCCTCAACGTGTTCCTGGGACAGATGTCCGTCGTCGGCCCGCGCCCGCCACTGCCGAATGAAGTGGCCGAGTACACCGAGTACGACCTGCAGCGCCTGGCCGTGAAGCCGGGCATCACCGGTTGGTGGCAGGTCACCGACCGTAATTCAACTGGATTTGATGGCATGGTGCAGCGTGACTTGGAGTATATCGCCAGGCGTGGTGTCATCACCGATCTCAAGATTGTCGCACTCACGGTAATTGAGGTCATCACCGGCAAGGGTGCGTGCTAATGCTTCAGGACTATTCAAAATTCGTTGAACTCAAGCGCGTTCCCGTAATCGATGTTCCGATCACGGGAACCAATATGTCTGAGTGCGTCGAGTTTCTCACTCGTCATATAGATGAGCTACATGGCGAGTATATTTGCGTTTCCAATGCTCATACGTCGGTTATGGCCCATGACGACCCCTCGTATTGGGCCTGCCAAACTGAATCCGTCATGTCCGTTCCCGACGGCAAGCCTTTATCTGTTGTCGGACGTAAAACGATCGAGTCAATGGGGCGTGTAACTGGACCCGATCTGATGCGGGAGATATTCAACATTTCCGTGCAGCAAGGATGGAGCCATTACTTCTACGGTAACGAGCAGAAGAACCTCGAGGCTCTCAAAGATTTTCTTCAAGAGGAATATCCGGGTTTGAAAATCGCCGGCATGGAGCCTTCCGTCTTCCGCCCGCTCTCAGTTAGCGAGAAACAAGATCTATCGCGACGCATCGCAGAATCGGGTGCTGACTTTGCATGGATCGCTTTGGGCGCACCCCGTCAAGAAGTCCTCATGCATGAGCTTAAAGGCGGCCCCCAGCCACTGATGATTGGCGTAGGGGGAGCCTTCAACGTTCTCGCCGGCGTGGTGCCGGAGGCGCCGATTTGGATGCAGAACCTAAGTCTCGAGTGGCTATACCGCTTGATGCAGGAGCCGAAGCGACTATTCAAACGATATCTCGTTACTAATACCAAATTTCTCTTTTACCAGTTCACGGGCGCCAAGCGCAAGGAAGGCAAGTAGATGAAACCCACCACCGCATTCAAAGACAAGACCCTGATGATCACGGGCGGCACCGGCTCGTTCGGCAACACCGTGCTCAAGCACTTCATGAACACCGACCTGGCCGAGATCCGCATCTTCTCGCGCGACGAGAAGAAGCAGGACGACATGCGCCACCGCCTGCAGGAGAAGTCCCCCGAGCTCGCCTCCAAGGTACGCTTCTTCATCGGCGACGTCCGCAACGCCCAGAGCGTGCGCGACGCCATGCACGGCGTGGACTACATCTTCCACGCCGCCGCCCTCAAGCAGGTGCCCTCCTGCGAGTTCTTCCCCATGGAGGCCGTGCGCACCAACGTCATCGGCACGGACAACGTCCTGCACGCCGCGATCGACGAGGGCGTGGACCGCGTCGTGTGCCTGTCCACCGACAAGGCAGCATACCCCATCAACGCCATGGGCAAGTCCAAGGCCATGATGGAGTCCATCATCTACGCCAACGCCCGCAACGGCGCCGGCCGCACCACCATCTGCTGCACCCGCTACGGCAACGTCATGTGCTCGCGCGGCAGCGTCATCCCGCTGTTCATCGACCGCATCCGCAAGGGCGAGCCGCTGACGGTGACCGACCCCAACATGACCCGCTTCCTCATGAACCTGGACGAGGCCGTGGACCTGGTGCAGTTCGCCTTCGAGCACGCCAACCCCGGCGACCTGTTCATCCAGAAGGCGCCGGCATCCACCATCGGCGACCTCGCCGAGGCCGTGCAGGAGGTCTTCGGCCGCGTGGGCACCCAGGTCATCGGCACCCGCCACGGCGAGAAGCTCTTCGAGACCCTCATGACCCGCGAGGAGCGCCTGAGGTCCGAGGACATGGGCGGCTACTACCGCGTGGCCTGCGACTCGCGCGACCTCAACTACGACAAGTTCGTCGTCGACGGCGAGGTGGAGACCCAGGCCGACGAGTCCTACACCTCCCACAACACCGAGAGGCTCGACGTGGAGGGCACCATCGCCAAGATCAAGACCGCCGAGTACGTGCAGCTGGCGCTCGAGGGCCGCGAGCACGAGGCGGTGCAGTAGGGTGCGCGTCCTCGTCACCGGCGCCAGGGGCTTCGTCGGGAGGAACCTCTGCTGCGCCCTCAAGAACATAAGGGACGGCAAGGACCGCCGCGCCAAATTCCAGCAACTCCTTCCCCTCGAGGTCATGGAGTACGACCTCGACTCGGCGCCCGGTGAGCTGGAGGACTTCTGCTCCCGCGCCGACTTCGTCTTCAACCTGGCGGGCGTCAACCGCCCCGAGGACCAGTCCGAGTTCATGGAGGGCAACTTCGGGTTCGCGTCCACGCTGCTGGACACCCTCGAGCGCCACGGCAACAAATGCCCCGTCATGCTCTCCAGCTCCGCGCAGGCGAGCCTGTCCGGCCGCTTCGAGGGCTCCGTATACGGCGAGTCGAAGCTCGCGGGGGAGGGCCTGTTCCGGGAGTACTCGGAGCGCACGGGGGCGCCCGTGCTCATCTACCGCTTCCCCAACCTCTACGGCAAGTGGTGCCGCCCGCGCTACAACTCCGCCGTGGCCACCTTCTGCGACGCCATCGCCAACGGCCGCCCCTACACCGTCAACGACCCGTCCGTGGAGCTGGAACTCCTCTACATCGACGACCTGATCGACGAGATGCTGGGCGCCCTGCTGGGACAGGAGCACCGCTGCGGCTACGAGGGGCTGGAGCGCGTCGAGGGCGACGGGTTCTGCTACGTCCCTAAGACCGACGTGAAGACCCTGGGGGAGATCGTCTACCTCTTGGACAGCTTCCGAGATAGCCGCGAGACGCTGTCGGTTCCCGACCTGACGGAGGGCTCCTTCTCCAAGAAGCTCTGGAGCACGTTCCTTTCCTACTACGAGCCGGGGCACTTCGCCTACGGCCTTAGGCCCAACGTCGACGAGCGCGGCTCGTTCACCGAGTTCCTGCGCACGCCGGAGCGCGGCCAGGTCTCGGTCAACGTGAGCAGGCCCGGCATCACCAAGGGCAACCACTGGCACATGAGCAAGTGGGAGCGGTTCCTGGTGGTCTCCGGCACCGCGAGCATCAAACTGAGGAAGGTGGGGCAGGACGCCGACGGCAACCCGTTCCCCGTCGACGAGTACGTTGTAAGCGGTTCAGACATGAGAGCCGTGGAGATGATTCCCGGCTACACGCACTCCATCACCAACCTGTCCGACACCGAGGACCTCGTGACGGTCATGTGGGCAAACGAGCCCTTCGACCCCGAGAACCCCGACACCTACTACGAGGAGGTCTAGCCGCATGGGCAAGGACTGTTCCGATATCGCATTCAAGGACGACGGCCGCCTGAAGCTGCTCATCATCGTGGGCACGCGCCCCGAGGTCATCCGCCTGTCCGAGGTCATCAAGAAGTGCCGCCGCCACTTCGACTGCCTGCTGGCCCACACCGGGCAGAACTACGACTACACGCTCAACGGCATCTTCTTCCGCGACCTGTCGCTTGACGACCCCGACGTCTACCTGGACGCCGTGGGCGCCGACCTGGGAGAGACCGTGGGCAACATCATCGCCGCGAGCTATAGGCTCATGGTACAGGTCCAGCCCGACGCGCTGCTCATCCTGGGCGACACCAACAGCTGCCTGTCCGCCATCGCGGCCAAGCGCCTGCACATCCCCATCTTCCACATGGAGGCGGGCAACCGCTGCAAGGACGAGTGCCTGCCCGAGGAGACCAACCGCCGCATCGTCGACGTGATCTCCGACGTCAACCTGGCCTACTCCGAGCACGCCCGCCGCTACCTGAAGGACACCGGCTGCGCCCCGGAGCGCACCTACGTCACGGGCTCGCCCATGGCCGAGGTCCTGCGCGCCAACCTGGAGAAGATCGAGGCGTCGGACGTCCTCTCCGAGCTCGGCCTGGAGCCGAAGAAGTACATGCTGCTCTCCGCCCACCGCGAGGAGAACATCGACACCGAAGCCAACTTCACGAGCCTGTTCACCGCGATCAACGCGCTGGCTGAGAAATACGACATGCCGATCCTGTACTCCTGCCACCCGCGCTCCCGCAAGCGCCTGGAGGCCACCGGCTTCGAGCTCGACCCGCGCGTGCGCATGCACGAGCCCATGGGCTTCCACGACTACAACTGCCTGCAGATGAACGCCTTCGCGGTTGTCTCCGACTCCGGCACCCTGCCCGAGGAGTCCAGCTTCTTCGCGAGCGTCGGGCGCCCGTTCCCGGCGGTGTGCATCCGCACCTCTACCGAGCGCCCCGAGGCGCTGGACAAGGCCTGCTTCACGCTGGCCGGCATCAGCGAGCGCGGCCTGCTACAGGCCGTCCACACCGCCGTCGAGCTCGACGCGGAGGGGTCGCTTCCCGAGGCCCCCGTGCCCGACTACGCCGACGAGACCGTGTCCACCAAGGTGGTCAAGATCATCCAGAGCTACACCGGCGTCGTGGACAAGATGGTGTGGAGGAAATGCTAGCAATGAGGCTTTACCTTGACACGCTTCGATGCGCGACCGGGCTCGCCTTTCGCAAGCTTACGAGCCCCGGCTCAGTCCAGGGCTCAATCATACAGGGCTTCAAACGCCCCACGCTTGAGCTTCGCAACGGCGGCAGAATCGTCCTCGGCAAGAGGTCCCAATCGCGCGCGGGTCTTACTCTCATAGCTGACGGCGGGACCATTGAGGTCGGCATGCACTGCCAGTTTAATACCAACGTTTCCGTCACCGCGGTTGAGCGCGTAAAGATAGGGGAAGGTTGCTCTTTCGCCAATAATGTGGTTGTGGTTGACCATGACCACGCTTTTGGAGGAGATTCACTCTTCGACGCCTCCGAGGTTTCCATCGGCGACGACGTGTGGGTGGGCGCTAACGCGGTCATCCTCAAGGGTGTCCGCGTCGCCGACCACTGCGTTATCGCGGCTGGGGCTGTCGTCACAAATGATGTTCAGCCCGAGTACTCCATCTGGGGCGGTTGCCCCGCCCGCATGATCTCCATGAGGCCCGATGCGCATGAATAGCAAACTTCGAGTACTAATGGCCGGGCCCTCCCTCGATATGCAGGGCGGCGTGGCCAGTGTAGCCAAGGGCTATGTCGAGGGCGGTCTGAGGGAGATGTGCGACCTCACATACATAGAGACCGCCTGCGACGGCAGCAAGCCAAAGAAGGCCTTGACTTTTGCGCGAGCCTTGTCGTGCTTTCGCCGGGAACTTCCCTCCGCTGACGTCGTGCATATTCACACCTCGATGCGCGGCAGCTTCGATCGCAAGTACCGCCTTGCCGCTATGGCTCACAAGGCGGGTAAACATATAGTCCTGCATGAGCATGACGGCGAGTTCGCAGCGCTCTTCGAGGATGCTAATGACGACTACCGCTCCAAGGTGCGCGAGTTCTTCGGCTGGGCCGACTGCGTCATCGTTCTCTCCGAGGAATGGCTCGACTACTTTGCGGCGAATGTTTGCGACTCCGCCAAGATACTCGTCATGCACAACGCCGTAGCGTTGCCTGAAGCTCCGATCAACCCTTGCGCGCACCAAAGCGTTCTCTTTCTGGGGCGTCTTGGTGCACGCAAGAGCCCTGACGTGCTCTTGCGTGCTGCCAAGACTTTGCGCGTGCGATTTCCCGAAGCCCGTTACGTCTTTGGCGGCGACGGGGACGTAGAGAAGTACCGTGCCCTTGCCACCGAGCTCGGCGTGGCAGACGTGTGCAACTTCGTCGGTTGGGTCACGGGCGAGGACAAGGAGTGCCTCGTGCGTCAAACTGGAATCTTCTGTCTGCCGTCGCGCCACGAGGGCATGCCCATGAGCTTACTCGAGATGATGTCATACGGCCTACCCTGCGTCATGACTCCGGTGGGCGGCATTCCACAGGTGATTCATGACGGCGAGAACGGCTTCATGTCCCCCGTTGGCGACGTTGACGACCTCGTCGATCGTCTCGCCGAGTTGCTGGCATCTCCTGAGCTGCGCTGCAGCATCGGCTCTGCCGCTCGCAGGACCATCGAGCGGGACTTCAACATCGATGCCAACATCCTCAAGCTTGCGGACCTATATAGGGAATTGTCATGACGACGTCGACTCCTAAGATTATCCATTACTGCTGGTTTGGCCATGGCGAACTCTCCGAGCAGGCCAAGAAGGCCCTCGTTTCGTGGGAGCGCTACGCTCCCGGCTACGAGATCCGCCGCTGCGACGAATTTACTTTCGACGTAAACTGCTGCGAATGGACCCGTAAAGCCTACGAGGCCAAGAAGTACGCCTTTGTGGCCGACTACGCACGCTTCCGCATGGTCCACGATTTTGGTGGCGTCTACATGGACCTCGGGAGTGAGCTCGTTCGCGACATTACCGAGCTGGTGGAGACGTGTTCGCCGTTCTCTGCAATCGAAGAATTGTCGAGAACGGCGACAACGGGATTGATCGTGGCTGCGCCACCTCACGATCCCGTTGTCGCCTCATGCCTCGCGTACTACGAGAGTACGGACTTCTCCGATGACCCGGCGTTCCTAGAGAACAATACTGTGAACTGGGTGTTCACCCGAGAGCTTGAAAAACTAGGCTACGTGCTCATGGACTGCCGTCAGCAGGTGGGGGAGTGGACACTCCTCCCGTCCATCGCATTCAACCCCGTCTACGGCCTCGGCGGGTACCATATCAAGAAGGACACCTACAGCGTCCATCACTACTCAGCCAGTTGGTCAGAACCGAAGATGAAGATGAAGTACGGCCTGGTTCAACTGCTGTCTCCATTCCTGGGCAGAAGGCTTTCCCAAGTCGTCGGACGCGTTTATGCCGAGGTCCACGAAGAGGGGCTCCTTAATGGGCTGCAGAACTGCATTGGCGTCGCCCGACAAGTGACCCACCGTCGTAATTAAGACATTCGAACTGAAAGAGAGAAAGTAATGAGGGTCGCAACCTTGACATTTCAATCCGCGCTCAACTACGGCGCGGTTCTGCAGGCATACGCTTTGAGAGAGGCTATCAGGGGGCTGGGACACGAGTGCGATGTGCTTAACTACAAGTGTCCGGCGATCGAGAACTCGTACAGGTATTTCCCGGCCCCGCTGACCCCCAAAGGATTCGCGTCAGGTATCGTCAACTACAGCTGGAAGAATCGAAGGAAAGCCGTCTTCCGCGACTTTGCTCAGAACCAGCTCTGTCTCGGAGAGCCCCTGGGCTCGTTGGATATAGCAGAGGCTGTCTGCGGTTACGACGCGTTCGTGGTCGGGAGCGACCAGGTATGGAATCCCAAGCTTACCGGAGGGGACACCGCATATTTCCTGAATTTCGCCGAGGGCAAGAAGCGCATTTCGTATGCAGCCAGCGCCGGTAATGGTATTGATGATTTGCTGTCCAGTGACAATCTACTCGCAGCGATCGGCAATCTTGACCATGTGGGCGTTCGCGAGTTCGACCTTGTGAACAGGCTTGCCCCGAAGGTGGACAAGGACGTATCGACAGTCGTCGACCCCGTTTTCCTCGTGGACCGGTGCAAATGGCTAAAGATGGCGAGTGCAGGCACCGATGGCGCATCCTATGTCCTTGCGTATGGACTCCATGAGCCGTCCGTCTACACAACCGCCGAGTCTGTGGCGAGTAAGCACGGACTGCGTTGTGTCTACGTCCCCCTCAGCCGCAAGACGCGGTGCTCGGGGACGGAGGTTGCCGCGCCTTCGGTTGAGGAGTTCCTCGGGCTTATAGCGAACGCTTCCGTTGTCATCACCGACTCGTTCCACGTCGCGTCGTTCTCCCTCATCTTCGAGAGGCCGCTACTTGTGCAGCTGAAGACACAGCTTGTGGGTATGAACTCGCGCCTCACGACGCTCCTGGAAAGTGCGGGCATCGCCGGCCAAGCGATTCTGCCGCAGGATGATATCCCAAATTTCGACTACGCCGATGTTGCAGAGCGACTAGCACAGCACCGTGATGACTCTATGAAATGGCTGGAAGAGAGCCTTGATGAATAACGATGCATTCACGCTTGGGCGGGCTTGGTCCGAGTTTAAAAGCCTTAGCCTCGCAGCGCAGGTCTACATCGTTTGTTTCGTCTTAATATTTGCGAGCGGATCGACTCCCTTATTAGGTTACGTCCCCCATTTAATGCTGGCGATGCTAGGTGCTGCCTCGTTTTCGGTAATCGAGAGGGAGCGTGCGGGGAGGGCGAGGTCCATAAAGCTCGGTCACGGCGTGTCAGCAGAGTTTTTAATGCTACTCTTCATTGCCTTATTCTGCGGCGCCCAGGCAACAACCGCCTACTCCCACTCGATTGCGGTAATTTATTCGAAGAGATACTTAATATACGCCGCACTGTCGCTCTTTGTTGTGGAGCCCACAGTTTTCGCGATTTGCATCAGGGTAGTCTCGGTCTACCTGAATGTTTGCGCGCTCTCGCTCATCGGCTCGACGGCCTTATTGGGCTCGAAGACCGGTGGCCTACTGGGCAACTACCAAGCTGGAGGCATGATGATGTCCATTGCCTGCGTCTTGAACGTCATCGACTACTACCGCAGTAGTAAGAGCTCTGCCTACCTGTGGCTAACGTTGCTCACGGTTTTCGCACTCCTGTTCACTGGCAAGAGGACGTTCGCCCTTATTGCCCTCGCGGGCGTCTTCGTCCTGTACTTCTTCTCTTCGAGGGGTAAGAAGTCGTTCCTGAAGGTCGTCCTCATCGCACTGCTCCTTGTCGCCGTGTGCTTCATAGCATACGGGTTCACGGATTTTGGAAGGAGCGCGTTCGAGAGGTTCGCGCTCCTGACGGGTAAGGACGAGACCGACGCGATGAGCGGGCGTGATCTTCTGTGGAATGCGGCGTGGATTACGTTCAAAGAGCACCCTGTGACGGGGATAGGCTTCGGGAGTTTCGCGAATTGGTATGCGACGTTCTATATGCAGGACGGTGGAACCGCCTACCTCACCCACAATATCTACTACGGAATGCTCGCCGAAATGGGTATTGTGGGCACGTCCGTCTTCATTGCGCTTTTTGCGTGGGGCCTCGTCTCAACCGTGCGGACGCTGTTCTTCGTTCGACACGGCGAACACGGGCACGTATCGGACTACGTTCTTGTCGTTTCTTTAGCTTTGCAGATCTGGTTCATCGCATACGGCTTCACCGGTAATGGCATTTATGACGCCAACGAGATGTTTTTCTATGTCATTGCCCTCGTCATGAACCTCTCCGTGCGACACGCGCTGAAGATTGAGGAGCTCGATTCGAAACCGGTTGCCGAGAACCCTCGGAGGAAGGCGGCCGCTCATGCCTAACTCTGAAAACGGCAGGCTCGTGACCTGCGATCTTGTCTGCGCCGGCGCGCCGTCCCCCGGCCTCTGGTCCTCGTTCCTCGCATGGGTCGAGGCCAGAACTGGTCAAAAGGTCGTTGGCTACGACTTCCGCCCCAAGCGTGCCGGCGTGTCGCTGGGCGTTGAATCGCTTGAGCTCTCTGACGGATCGCGCCACGAGGGCGACGTCCTGGGCAAGACTTGGCGCAACATATTCGGCTCCGGTGCTGCGTTCCGGCCCTCATGTCACGTGTGCCCCTACACCGTTTTGGAGCGCACGGGTGACTTCACGCTCGGTGACTTCTGGGGCGTCGACAAGGTCAAGAAGGGCGTTGACGATGGCCGCGGTGTGTCTCTTGTTCTGGCACCCCTTACGTCGCCCGAGGTATTCTTTCCTGTGGATGACGCCGATCTGCTCCCAGCCCAAGCCGCCGTCACCAAGTCCCAGCCGGCACTTTCCCATTCCCATGCCGTCAGCCCGTCACGTCCCGCGTTCTGGTCTGCCTACGTCACCGGCGGTTTCGCAAAAGCCGCGTCCTTTCTCGGTGTGGGAACATCTATGAACACGCTAAAACGCAAGGCCAAGGCGCTCATCGCCTCCGGTAAACCCGCTAAGACCTCTCCCTGCTGTTCGATCTTCGATGCATCCCTCTACGCCACCGGCAGGGAGGGCTACTCCATCTGCGAGGATCCGCTCAGGTGTACGGGCTGCTCCGCCTGTATGGCAGCCTGCCCTAAGGAAGCGATTGCCATGGTCCCCAACGCCGAGGGGTTCCTCGTTCCTCGAATCGACCCCGACAAGTGCGTATCCTGTGGACGCTGCCGGAAGGCGTGCCCTTCCAACGGTGATGCCGCCCGGGCCCTAAAGAGTGCTCCACTGCGTGCCTACGCGTACAGGAACGACGACGAGGTCAGGGCACACAGTTCCTCTGGCGGAGCCTTCTGGGCGCTCGCCAAGCCGGTAATAGACAAAGGCGGGGTTGTGTACGGTGCGGCCTTCGACAACAGATTCGCCGTGCGTCACATTCGCTGCGAGGACGAAGTCTCTCTCAGACGCTGCTGCGGCTCCAAGTACGTGCAGAGTGATGTGGGGGACTCATACGCTTCGGTCCGTGCCGACCTAGCCTCTGGCAGGACTGTCCTATTCAGCGGGACGCCCTGCCAGGTGGCCGGGCTCAAGTCCTACCTCAAGCTGTGCTCTGGGGGGGGGTCGCCTCAATTGATCCTCGTTGACCTGCTGTGCCATGGAGCTGCGAGCCCCGGCCTCTTTTCCGACCATGTCGCCTTCCTTGAATCGCGTCATGGGCACCTTACCGGTTTCGAGTTCCGTAACAAGGACTTCGGCTGGCACGGCTACCGCAATGCGGCTGTTTTCGACGGAGACGGCAAGCGTTTCGGCTACGACGTTTCCGCCTACCAGGAGGTCTTTAACTTCAGCTACGCCGCCCGCCCTGCATGCTCCAGGTGCCCTTACGCCTGCGCGGAGCGCACGGGCGACGTCACGCTGGGCGACTACTGGGGCGTGGAGCGATACTGCCCTTCCATCGATGACAACCGCGGCGTCTCGCTCGTCATCGCGTGCACCGACCACGGTGATTCCCTGGTCCGGCGCATCGGCCCAGCCGCCAAGCTCGAAGAGGGCCAATATGGCCAGCGTGTGCTCAGGCAACCCTGCATCCCCTCAAATGACCGCACTGCGTTCTGGAACGTTTACCGCGCCGGTGGCTACGTCGCCGCCATTAAAAGGTTCACACGATACGGCATCGCGCGCCGCACGGTCCGCAACGCCCGTAAGGCCCTGAGAGGGCTCACGGAGAGAATGAAAGGCCTAGCATGCCGCTCTTCAGCATAATTACGCCCGCGTACAACGCGGAACAGTACATACGCGACTGCGTCGCCAGTTTGAAACTTCAGAATCATGCCGACTGGGAGATGGTCATTATCGACGATGGCTCCGTAGACGGCACCGCCCGCTTGGTAGCTGATTTTGCCGCGGTAGATTCGCGTGTTCGCCTGCTCTCCAAGACCAATGGTGGAGTTTCTTCGGCGCGCAACGCCGGACTCGATGCGGCTCGAGGCCGCTACGTTATCTTCCTCGACTCCGATGACGAGATGCCCGCGGGCACGCTCACAGCATACGCCAAGGCCATAGAACGTAGTGCCCCAGACGTCGTCCAAGGGGTTGCTTCGCGCATCGACGCCCAAGGCCGCGAGCTCACTCGCATTTCTGCCACGTCGTCCATGGCGGCCTGCGAAACCGCCCGTGAGGCCGTCGACGCCCTTACTCTTCCCGACAAGGCACCGCTGCTGCACTACATCTGGAACAAGGCGTACTGCCGCGAGCTGCTTGAGCGGGTCAACGCCCGCTTCGACGAGTCAATCTCGCTCGGCGAAGATTTCATCTTCAACTGCGCGATTATCGCGCAGTCGGGCCCCATCGCTTTCGTCGACGCCGACGTCTGCCACTACATTCAAAGGGACGCCGAGAGCTTAACGCGGCGCTTCCGTCCCGATGAGCTGGTCCGCCGGCGAAAGATGGAGGCTGCTTTCCGTGAGCTACTGGAGGGTTTCGGTCAGTGGGAGGCCAAGCGGTCCCTCTATGAGCAAAGTGTAGGCCTCATCGCCCTTGAAAGCGCCAGGTCGGTAACTCTTCCAGGGTGTGTTCTCACCGGAGCCCAGAAGCGCGCCTTCGTCCATTCGTTCCAGCACAGTGAGTATCGCGCCCACGTGGCATCCTACGTCTCCTCAGCCGAGTGCACCAAAGCCAACCGTCTGCTAGGCCGCGCGTTCCTCTCGGGGAGCCCCGGTACATTTATCGCTGCCTGCACCCTCGCAAGCATATTGAAAGGATCCAATTAGATGAGAGTAGCCACCCTGACGTTCCATAGAGCGCTCAATTACGGCTCCGCCATGCAGGCCTTCGCGCTCTGGAAAGCAATAGCCACCCTCGGCCACGACGTCGAAGTAATAGATTTTGCGCCCGAGGGGCAGGACGACCTTTACAAGGTTTTCTCCAAGCCCGATTCGCCCCGCGCGCTACTCAAGAATGCCCGAGCCCTCCCATTCGCGGGGAGGCTTGCGGTGCGCCGCAAATCCTTTTCGGCATTTCTGGCCGACAACGCGCGCCTTTCTGGCAAGGTGTGTCACGGCACGGTGGATGATGAGTTACTGAGTTCCTACGATGCCGTCGTGGTTGGCAGCGACCAGATTTGGAATCCAAATGCTAAAGACTTTTCAACTGAGTACATGCTGCCCCGCGGCGACTCCTATAGGCGCGTGGCCTACGCCCCAAGCCTAAACGGCGCATCGCTCGATGCCGTCCCCGACGCGTCCGCGCTGCTCTCCAGGTTCGACGCCCTCTCCGCCCGCGAAGCCTCGGGCGCCCGCGAGATTGAGCGCGTGCTCGGCGGCAAGCGCCACGTCGAGACGGTACTCGATCCGACGCTACTGCTTACGGCCGATGACTTCAGGGAAGCAGAGTCAGGCGCCGAAGTTCCCGAGAAGTATATCTTTCTTTACTCGGTCACCTATCGTAAAGCCGTCGTTGACTATGCGATGGAGCTGGCAAGCCGCACCGGCTACCCGGTTATAGCTATGTTCACCACAGACAGAACCTATCGAGCTATGTGGGACACGAAAGGCAGAGTGCGCTTCCTGGATTACGTCTCGCCCGGCGACTTCATCAGACTGGTTGATAGGGCGTCCTATGTGGTTACCAACTCCTTCCACGGCACAGCCTTCTCGGTCCTGTTCGGAAAGCCGTTCGTCGCCGTCAGGTCGGTCGTGAACGGTACGATCTTCCACGACCACCGCGTGGACAACCTGCTCGGGCAGGCAGACCTTATGGGCAACATAGTAGAGGAAGGCGCGTTCCCTTATGGGTTGCCGCCTATATACGACGCGGAGGGTGCGCACAGGCGGCTCTCCGGCGCGCGCGAGGCATCGCTGGCCTACCTACGCAGCGCGCTCGCATAGCGATAATGGAGGGTTGATGGATATCATAGAAAGCAAGTCTTTCGCGGGCAGGCGCGTTGGCATCGTGACGCCTTATGACTCGAACAATTATGGGGCATATCTCCAAGCGTTCTCCACTATGACGGTGCTCGAGCGCGCTGGTGCTGATGCGGCGTTCCTGCGCTTCCGAAGCGATGCTGCTAGGAAGGCACTGTTCTACAGAGACAAACCAGGCAAGCGCGAACTCCTCGACATGAAGGGCTTCAAGTCTCGTAAGGCCGCTGGCCAGCGCAAGTATGAGGTCTTCTCCGAAGCTTGGAAACGCTTCCACACCGAGACTTTGGCTGACTTTATGGCAAGGGACTCCTTCGTGCTCGGCAGCGACGAGATCTGGAACGTCAAGCACGCTGTCTTCCGTAACAATCCTGTCTTCTTCGGACGTGGGCTGCATAACGCAGTCTCGTACGCACCCAGCGTCGGCAAGGCAACCGCTGCCGAAATCGAGGCGAATACCGAGTGCGCCGCTGGGATGCGTTCGCTCAAGTCGGTGCTCGTCAGGGACGAGAAGAGCGCCGACGCTGTGGAAGAGGTCAGAGGCACTCGCCCCAAAATCGTGCTCGATCCGACCCTGCTGCTCGAATGGGACGAGGTGGCCGAGCCTTGCACGCTCCCCGAGGGGCCGTTTATGCTCGTCTACGCTTATAACTCGAAGAACCTGCCGGTCAGCGCCATACGTGAATTCGCACATTCCCGGGGCCTGAGAATCGTTTCGGTCGGCTTCGATCTGGGCTTCTGCAACGAGGTAATTGAGCCGGACCCGCTCGCGTTCTACTCAATCATGAGAGCGGCGGACTTCGTCGTCACTACGACATTCCACGGATCAATCTTCGCGATGTTGTCTCACTCATCGTTTCTCTCGTTCCCCACAAGTCAGAAGACCAACCACCTGCTTTCGACCTTCGGGCTCGAGGGGAGGTCTTTCCCTTCGGCCGAGGTGTGCTCAGTCGACGAATTCGCTGAAGCCCTCTGCGCCCCAATCGACTACGAAGCCTTCGAGGCGCTACGACGCCAGAGGCGGGATGAGTCGATAGCCCTTCTCATTGACGCCCTTAAGAGCGCGGCGACTAAAAATCCGGGCGGGAGCCTAGTCGGCTCCGTGGTCGACGCCGGCATGTGCACGGGTTGCCAGGCGTGCCGCTGCGCCTGTCCCAAAGGCGCCATCACCATGGTTCCAGATGCTGGGCGTGCCCTAGTGCCGCACATAGATACCGAAAAGTGCATAGGGTGTGGCAAGTGCGACCGTGTGTGCCCCTCCGTGAATCCCATCGGGCGCGCAGAGCCGCTCGCGTGCTATGCCGCTTGGGCGGAAGAAGGCGCGCTCAACGCCAAGAGCTCTTCTGGCGGCCTGGGCTACCTGCTTGCGCGCAATGTCGTGGCCCAGGGCGGTGTAGCGTTCGGCGCCGTTGACGACGCCGGAACTGTCAGGCATGCCGGAGCCGACACCGTCGATGCTTGCGATGCCTTTTGCGGCTCTAAGTACACGCAGAGTGACGTCGGAGACGCTTATCGACAGGTCGCCGACGCGCTGAGGGCGGGGCGCAAGGCCTTCTTCGCTGGAACCCCCTGCCAGGTAGCCGGGCTGCGGTCGTACCTGGACCGCGAATACGAGGATCTCCTTACGGCTGACCTCATCTGCCACGGTGTGCCCCCACAGGGACTGCTTGCCGAGCATGCCGCACGGATTCTCGGCAAGGGTGCGGACTACGACGGGGTCGGTTTTAGGACGAAAAAGAAATTCATTCTCTCGTTTTCCAAAGGTGATCAGCCTTTGTATTCCGGTGACATGTTCAAGGACTCCTATCTGTATTGCTTCATGAAGTGTCTTGTCTACCGCGAGAGCTGCTACGAGTGCCCCTATGCCCGGGGCGAGAGGGTCGGCGACGTGACCATCGGCGACTTTTGGGGCCTCGATAGATCCTCACTTCGGGTTCCCTACGAGGGACGGGTCTCCGCTGTTATGGCAAATACCGCTAAGGGCCGCGCAGCAGTGGAGGCGCTCGAGGGACTCCACCTAGAGTCGCGCGACTACGATGAGGCTCGTGCCGGCAACCCGCAACTGCGCAGGCCGTCCATCAAGAGGGGCTCGTTCCGCGAGCTGCGTGGGCTGTTATCGAGCATGCCCTTCGACGATGCCTTCCGGGCAAGTTCTGAGTGGAAGAACTTTAGGCGCGATGCTCTCAAGGAGTCGCCGGCTTGGCTTGCCGCTAGGAGTCTGAAGAAGAGGCTCCTAGGGAGGTAGGAGGCGGGCTGCTTGCCCGCGTCAATCGATTGGAATTCTGTTTTGAATAAGCTGCTAACGAAGTACCGTGCCATACCGGTCCCCGCTAAGGCCGCGATGTGATTTGCGATCTGTTCGGTGGTGACAAACTGCATCTCAATGCTCACGATGCCGCTCTTCACACGTCTCATGTCCACGGACCAGTATGGCGTCTACAGCATTTATAACACGTGGCTGCAAATGTTTACCGTCGTGGCAACGCTGCGACTCAACTATGCTGTGTTCAACAAGGGCATGAGCAAGTATGCCGAAGACCGTGATACCTATACAGCGAGCATGCAGACCCTTACAACTGCCATAGTCATCGTGTGCATTGCCGTCTACCTACCGCTTGCTGATTTCGTGAACGGCTTCACTGGCCTTTCCACGCTCGTTACCCTGCTTATTTTCGTTGAAATTATCTTTGCTTCGGCTGTGTCATATTGGATGGCCCGTAAAAGATACGAGTACAGTTACCGTGCCATTATCCTGACAACCATTGCTATTTCGCTCGGCAATGCCGGCTTCGGCCTCTTGGCGGTTCTCCTCAACGAACAAAAGGATCTGGCTCGTATCGTCTCGTGCGTGCTCGTTCAATGCATCGTCGGCGGTATCCTCTACATCGTGAATCTAAAGCATGCGAGGAGGGCGTTCTGTTGGGACTACGTGAAGTTTGCCCTGTTGTTCAACCTGCCTTTGCTACCACATTACGCCGCGATGTACGTTCTGGATGCTTTCGACAGGATTATGATTCAGACCATGGTGGGGTTCTCGGCAGCCGCACTGTATAGCGTTGCGTGTAACCTCGGCAATGTTCTTAAAATCGTGACAAACAGCATCAACAACTCCATCGTTCCCTGGATGTACGAGAAGCTGGGGCAAGGAGAGTATGAGAAGCTGGGTAAGACCACCACAGCTGTTATTGTCATTCCTGTCATCCCGGTGCTCATGTTAATTGCCGTTGGACCAGAAATAATATGGCTGTTTGGAGGCGATAAATACGCTGCTGCGCAGTATGTCATTCCACCTATCGCTGAAGCTCTGGTTTTCTCATTCACCTATACGGTTTTCACCAATATTGAGTTTTTCTTTGATAAGAACAAGTTTGTTATGTTCGCTTCAATTGCTGCCAGCGTTTTGAATGTGGCGCTTAACTATCTGCTTATTGGACCATTTGGCTACGTCGCTGCGGCCTACACGACGCTTCTCTGCTATGCGTTCATGGCGGCGGCTCATTATATCTATGTGAGAAGGCTGTTCGTTCAAAAGAAAATCAAATGCCCGTTCAGCGGAATGATACTTGTAGGGATGGCTCTTCTGCTCGTGGGCTTGGGTTTTGTTTTAACGCTCCTTTATCCATATACGCTCGCACGCCTTGTCTTTTTCACGGCGTGTCTTATCGCGTTGTTCATATTTAGGAATAAGATCACTGCTCTGCTTAAAAGCGTCAAAAAGAAGCGCTAGGGAGTTTAGCGGGCGATTCCTATTTGCCAAAAGCTAATGGTGTTCATCAAGGAAAATCAGAATTGAGCTGTGAAAGATGCACTTTGATTCAAACTACCTTCGTTTTCACGTACTAGGCGTGGAACCTTCCTGATAGATGAAAGTCGCTGATGCGCCCTCATGACGGGAAGTGCACAGCAAAGTACGAGATCGTTTATTTCGAGGCGGAATTTGAAGAAAACAGGCGCACGCATCTCCCCTGACGCATAGATGAGGGTCTATCGGCTAACACCGATAGACCCTCATTCCTTTTAAGGCAAATAAATTGCCGCTCGATTGTCTAAGCCAATAGCACGTTCCGCTATTTGGCTCCAAGCTGGTACCATTGAATTCAATTAGACGACTGCCATTGTGTGTGCCAATTACATCGGCAAATACACTTTATCGCCAGCAATTACAGCCATCGCATTGAGCGACGGCGGCTCTTCATCGGAAGGTTTGATTCAACTTGAGCATTTCAGACAAATCTCAGCTTTCGTCCGACGATAATGCATGCAAGCTGAAGCCAATGACTCCAAAGTACGATGAGAGTCAGCATAGACGATACGTTGATCGCCTTAGGAACGCTCTTTATGAGCAGAATTGTAAGAATGTGGCTCTTTCTGGCTCTTACGGAAGCGGCAAAAGTAGCATTCTGGAACAATTTGTTAAAGAGGCTAAGGAGGATGGCCACTCTGTCGCTAAAGTCAGCTTGGCAACTTTTAATGCTGATCCATATCGGCAAGGGGACTGTGCGGATTTTTCGATAACAGCATTGCTTGAGCGAGAGATTTTAGGCCAGCTTCTATACCAAGGAGACCCTGCTAAAGCGCCTAAGTCTTCCTTTAATCAAATACATAACGCATCGTTGTGGTGCAAGGTTAAATCGGCAATGCCCGTCTCTCTAATTATCTTGATTGCCCTTATAGGTGCTTTGATATTTCAATTGTCAAAAACTGTCACATTTGCGTCGTGTCTTACGTTCATAGCCGACACTGGTAAAGAGCGACTCCAAATGCTAATGACACTTGCCGTCTTCTTATTAGCCGCTGTCTACTCAGCCATTTCGCTTATATGTGGATACGTCCTCTGGGTTTTTGATAAGGCACGCATTAAGTCAATTTCTGCTTCGGGAATTACTTTATCCATTGCCGCAGACGAAGATTGCGCCTCATATTTCAATAAATACAGAGATGAGCTGATTTATCTGTTTGAAGCGAACGGCTTTGACACGGTGATTTTCGAAGATATTGATCGGTTCGATGACCTTGCTATTTTCGAAGAGCTTCGCAAGTTGAACGATCTTTTGAATATGGCGCCCGGCATTGTTGGTAAAGAGGGCAATAAAGTTGTTAGTTTTGTATACGCTGTAAAAGACAGCATATTCGCATTAAAGAAGGAGCCAACCGAAGACTCTAGGGAAGTTCTCGGTTCGGGACGCGTGAAATTCTTTGACATGATTATTTCCGTAGTCCCATTTATTTCGAAGTTTAATGCTAACGAGATGGTCAACAAGGTATTTGAGTCGGAGCTAGAGCAAGCCAAGTCCACTAAAGAAGGTCAGCGTTTTTCCGATCTGCTTTTGCTTTCGGCTCCCTATATTGCGGATATGCGCTTGATTATTAGCATTCGCAATGACTACCTGGTCATGGTTCAGGAGATGGGTTCCCCGTCTTTCGATATGCCATCTCCTTTGGGGTTAACCTGCACTGGAATATTGGCAATTGCCATCTACAAAAATCTGTATCCTCTGGAATATGAAGACCTTCGTATTCACAAGGGAAAGTTGAATGAGCTGTATGACATCCATCAAAGTGGCATTAATCGCTTGCTTTCGCAACTTTCAGCTGCAAAAAAATTACTACAACGCTACAAAGAGTCTAATGAGGTAATGGATGATATAGCCGAAGCGCTTGGAAGTGAGCTTAAAGAAGCGCTTGATAAACGCGTTAGTTCAATTTCGCGCCTTACGATAGGATCAGATTACTTCTATACCAATCGGAATAATTCAAATAACATTTTTGAACCGGAATTTTGGAATCGGTTCCTCACGCTTAGCCCTGCTGACTCCCTCTATATTGGTCAAAGCCATTCAACAGGCGGTGTAGGAGTGATGCTATCTAAAACCGAGTTTCTCGACTTGATAAATGTCGATATACCTAACGTTGGAATTAGAGATGTCCTGAACAAGGGGCTTAACAATCTTGCGATCATCGATTTTGATCTGGAAATAGAATCTATAAGAACGGCCGACTTTTTCACTAAACCAGAAATGGTGTGCCCAACCAATAATTCTGCAGAAGGATATTTCCTAGAGCCGTTTTCCTCAATCGTTAATCGAATAATGGGAGAGGGGCTTATATCTGAGCTAATTCTTGAAGGTTTTATTGGGAAAGATTTCGATCTTTACATATCCAAATATCCTTCCGATGCTAAGCCCCGTGTTGTGAACTTTGTCTACCACTGTTATCAGCGCGGCGTTCAAGATCTTGACTACGCATTGGACAACGACGACTGTCAGGCCGTCTTAAATATCATTCCGACTACCCATCTAGCCAAATCTTGTTGCTTTAATCACTATCTGTTTGATTATGTTCTGAGCAGAAAGGTAGTGGAGTCATCTATCAATGCTCAAGACGCTATTACCACAATGGTTGATGGCATAATCGACAATTTTCCTGGATCCGGCAAGCAGCTTATAGAGCGCTTGCTTGAGGGCTATCCAAACAACCGGAACCAAGTGCAGACGCTCATTGCGACACTGCTTGCCCAAACCGAACGCGCTTTCGACATCCTTGTCGATTCGTCTAAAGACACGTGTTCGCAGCGATCTCAGTATGAGCTTATGTCCTACGCCCTTGCGAACATGAACACAGATTGCTCTTATACGTATGAATTAAGTTCGCTTTGGCTTTCAAATAATATCGAATCTATGTCAATTGCTCGCATAGTTGCAGGCGAAACGAGGGCCATCGCGATTGCAGGCTATCTCAAGCAATGCTCAGTCACCATCCATGAACTTAGCTCTCTTGGTGATCAGCTTGGAATGTCCGTTGTTGACCTCGGAAACTATGTCGTTACACGAGCTAATTTGTTGTTCGCATGCAAAACTAGCCGAGTGCCAACGCTAGACACGCTCGATGAGGTTTACCCCGTTGTCTATGAAAAGGTAACTTCTTCTGGAGAGGCCCTGGCTTCGTATTTAAATGCCATGGAGCCTACGGAGTACACCGCTACACAGTTTGCATCCTTTGTGTTTAACGGGCTTTGTCGAGGAGTTGAGTCATGGCAGCAATCTGCTGACGTTGACAGTCTTGCTGGAACTATTATCGAACGAGTTAATCCGGATGCTGAAGCTGTTAACCTGGATGATCTCTGTCCTCTTGATTCGATCGACGAGCTTAATGTGATGGGACGAGCATTAATACGCGAGCTAATTCGCAACCAAAAAGTTGCGAAGACGTATATAAATGCCATCTATATCTTGAAGCTCGACAAACTTGACAATACTTCTCGCAACCCTCATCTATTCGACGGATTCATGGGTCAGGGCGGCATTGGCGTAATGCTTAATAACTTAACCAGCGGAGCTTCGAACGTTGGCGAGTTTGCAGATGGATTGTTATACAGAACCCATCTATCTTCCGAAGATCTATTAGGTGCTATGTTAAAGCTGAAGGAAATTGGAGAAGGCCTCTTTCCCATCATGGTCGTTAGCGACACCATTGGCGGAATTAATTACGATAAGCCAACCGTTGTTGCATTAGCTGAACATGGGCTAATTGGCCCACTGAGAGTTGTCTACGAATACCTAGATGGTGGCTATTGGAATTTCCGTATGAAGATTCTCAAGAAGCTACTCCTTGAAAACCCGACCAAAGAGCGGAACATCTTGCCGCGGTTGTTCGCATGTGATTTGCCCCGTATTGTTGCTGCCACCAAATCCTGGGGTTCTTGGTTGGCGGAGGATATAGCTTCTGACCTTCATTTCTACATAGATCAGTGCTGTGATGATGACTCTGAGAAAGAGAAGGTGCTAATGGAGATCAAGAAGAAAGCTAAGGAAAAAGGGGTTACTCTAGGTCCTTATTAGATACCAGATAGCATCGAGGGGCTTATCGACAACCTCATTAATGACCAAGTAGGCGACTGCTCGCCGGTAGTTGGTGTCTTAAATCCAACTCGGCACCATCCGACCTTCCTTTCACCGACTGGCAAAACGATTTACACCTAATTTCAGGAGTTGATCACAGATTTTCTTCTTTGCCCGTTGTTTGATCTCGCTACACTAATAGCTACTGTTACCAGGGTATTTTCTGGTACAGCTTCCATTGGCTCTAGCGAAGATCGGAGCGGTTATGTTTGCTGCCGCGTTCCACACTAGCCGTCACTACATCCTGTTTACTGCTATGGCCTGCCTATGCGTTTTGCTGGGCGGGCCTTCTTATGCCGCGGGCGCGGACAGCCTGTTCATTGCGGGCTCCACGTACTACGAGCCGGGCGTGTCGGGTCCCGGTTGGGCTTGGACCGATGCCGATCATCTGGAGCTTACCGGCTATGCGGGCGAGGCCATCGGCGCCGACGGCGACCTGGTGGTGACGCTTGTGGGGCAAAACTCCGTGGTCGAGACGCATGCGCCCGATGCGGACATTTCCATGAGCGGCATGGAGGTGTGGGGAAACCTTACGCTTCGCGGCTCGGGTTCGCTCACGGCGACGGGTTCGCAATGCGGGATCCATGTGGCCCAGGCGCTGGTGGTGGACGACTGCACGGTCGATGCCAGGGCCGACGGGGCAGGCGTTGTTAGCCAGACTGTGGCTGGCATCGCCGCAGGTAGCTTGACTGTACGTGGCGGCGGGCGTGTTGTTGCCGCGGGCGCGGGATCCGATGCTAGGCTGCGCTTTTATGGCGTGCGCTTGCTCGACGAGGGATTTGGGGCTGACGCTGCGAACAAGACACTTGTCGTGGATGCGTCCTGGCTGGATGCAACCGGTACAGATGCCGGCGCTGCCTGCGATCGCGGATCGCTCGTGGCCGCGCACTTTGTGACGCCTGCAGGCGGAGCCTTTGGTGCTGCCAGCGTGGTAGATGTTGGCGGGACCGTGGCACCGCACGTGGTGATTGAGCCCGATGGCGCCACCGCCCCAGCGGGGGAGACCGTTACACCCGGCGGCGAGGTGCCGGGGGACGGCACGGGCGAGCCTACTGGTGGTGCCGACCCTGCTGCGGGGCAACCCGGTGCGGGGCCGGCGACGAATCCTGCAGTGAAACCCGTGGCTACGTCGCCCAAGACAACGGTCGCCAAGACCACAGTCACCAAGACGTCCAAGCCCAAATCCGCTATGGCAACAACACCGGCGCTTCCCAAGACCGGCGACGGCTACTGGATAGCTGCCTCCTTAACGCTATTCCTGCTGGGGACAGTGCTTCTAAACGCCGCATATCGCTGCTGATGCGGCGCGACGCACTTGGCTGCGATACAAGAGCTCTGTAGGAGCTTTAAGGGCAACGCTTTCTTATTACTTCTCTGTACCACCTTTGGGGGTAACCACCGTGCCATACCTTGGTGCTATACTCGGAGCCCTAAGGAAGTGGTTCATATGTACTTGAGCGATACTAAGATTCAGGAGCTAATCGACAGCGAGGTTCTGCTCCATGCCGATGCTTCGAACATCGGACAGGTTACGTATGACTTGCGCACCGACGGCTTCTACATTAACGAGAACAAGCAGTCCGAGGTCGAACTCGGTCCTGGAGATTCGACATTCGTCTCTTGCGTTGAATGTGTTGCGTTGCCAAACGATTTGACCGCTAGCGTACTTCTGCGCAATTCGCGCATTCGCCAAGGGCTCTCTTTGGATGCGCCGCTATATTTCCCCGGACATGGAACACGGCTGTTCTACCGTGTTACAAACGTAAGCGGCAACACTATTACGCTCGATACGTCTAAGGGTATAGCGCAGGTTGCATTCCAGCGCGTTGATGGCATGGTGGCCCATCCTTACCACGGCGCTTTCTCTGATGAGCTCAACTTTAACGGACTTGCAGATTATTCCGACGTCTATGCCGGGGAACTTAAAAAGGTCGAGGACAAGAAGGAAGAAATCGTCAATATCGAGTCCCGTATCTATGGCAACGTCCTGGCCCTCTTCGCCATTTTCGCCGCGATCTTTACGCTCGTAAACGTCAACGCCGGAGGTCTGTCCTCCAATATAACAACCGTCAACTTTGTTGCACTCGACCTGCTGATTATTGGCGGTTTTCTGGTCCTAGCGTCCGCAATCGAAGCCTTCCTTGTTAAGGACAAAGACAAGAAGGCGTACTTGCCTCTTGCATTAGGTATCGTTTGTATTGGTGTAGCGGTGTACTTGGCATTGCATCAAGCGGCCTGTGCTTAAGACTAGAAAAACATATCTTCTGATGTGGGGCGTATCGACTGATGTTGGTATGCCCTCGTCTATTTGCTGGCCATCCTATGCTAGAGCCTTTGTGAACAATACGATTACCGTCGATCGGCTTGGTCGATCTATGAGGCTCGGCAACTTGGGAGAGCAGATTGTGCTTAAAAGTGAGCGCGCGTTTAAGGGCATTCGTTTTGCTGGATTTGAACGTGCGCCACAAGTTCTGTATGGTCCATTGGCCAAGGAGCGAGATGTAGCGGCAAGGACGCGGTATCGAGAGCTGCTTGCCGAAAATCCGTTTGAGGGAATCCGTATCGTCGATATCATTCGAGAGGGGATGACGGGCGATGACCCACGCCTACAGTGAGATGTATCTCGAGGATGCCATGAGAACGCTGGGCGAGGCGGTCGATTTTGCCCTCTGTGACCAAGGGCTGACTCCGGCCGAGTTGACGGCCATCCTGTCGAACGCTTTTGAGATGAAACAGTTTGAGCGCGGTGCGCCTCGCGTCGTCTGCGGCATGGCGGGCGACGAGCTCGCGCGCGATATTATCGCCCATGCGGGACTGACCCCCGTCGAATGCAGGGAGACCTATCCGTTCGACCGTTCGCCTCAGTATTGGGCGGGCTGGGTTTTGGCCTATACGCAATGGATGAGCAGCTTGAGCTTTAATGAGCTACTCGAAGTCACCCCGCTCGATTGGATAATCGGTTCGTATCACCCGCTTCATGAGGCCTCCGAAGACAAATTCGCCCAGATTGTCATTGATAAATGGAACAACGCCCAGGCAGACAAAAAGGGCCTCAAAGCGGCACGAAAGGCGGCCGGACTAACGCAAAAACAGCTCGCCGCCCAATCGGGGGTTAAGCTTCGCGCCATACAACTCTACGAGCAGAACCAGCTCGACCTACGTCGCGCCTCGGTCTCATCAGCATTGGCGCTCGCAAAAACCCTAAACTGCGCCATCGAAGACCTCGTCTGGCAACCGGTTGCCCTGGAGTACGACTCGCGGGCTATTCCATCCATAGAGCTATAAAGGAGGCAGACATGCTTTGGGGCAATGTTCAAAATGATGACGGCGCTGGCCTAGCTGTTCAAGAAGATCATTCAATAGCGCACGAGGCAAATTCAACATTACCGATTTCGCTCGACGGCGTCACGTCGATCGACGATACTATTCGGCTGACTATTGCGGGCATGCCCAACGCTCTCAGGCTCTTGGAGAACTCATGATGGCGGCTATGCAGCGGAGCACGCATCCGTTTGCACCGCTCGTGCTCGATGATGCCGGTTCGCTCGAGGCCATGGCCGCGGCCGTGATGCGTCTGCACAGCACGTTGATGAAGGTCGGGCGCTGCTATACGACCGACGCCGCGGGCGACCGGGCCGCGCTTGAGCTCGGACGCGTCGAGTCCGTGCTTGCGGGTGCATTCTGTACGATATTCGGTCAATCGCCGGCCGATCGCTTCGCAGACATCTTTGACCAGGTCACCTACGTGGCCGAGCACATGGTCAAGGACCACATCTTTGAGGACGGCAACAAACGCACCAGCCTTGTCTTTGCGTTGTCCGTCTTAAGGTTTGCAGGCACTCCGGTCGTGCTGTCCGACAACCCCGAGCCCAAAGACAACCAGTACTACGCCTGGATCCAGGACCTCGTTTCCAGTCGCCGCACGAACGGCGGACTCGCCGAAGAGCTGCGCCGCGGTTGCGTTGCGGGCGCGGACAACCCGTCGCACGTATAGAATCTAAGCATCCGCACGCCGGTTATTGAATTGATTGGACACCACATGGAGATCCCCAGCACCCTGTGCAGCAATGTCTACGACTTTGCGTTTTGCCCCGAGCCCTGTTACGACCGCCTGGCCGACCTCGCCGATCCCGAGGACTGGGGTCCCAGCAACCGCATCCTCAAAAACTACTTGTCGTTTTCGTTTAGCCGCGCGGTGTTTTTGACCGAGCGCGACGTGGACCAGACCGCCCCGTCCAACCTGCCGCTGGTGTTCGACGACGACCGCTGCCTGTTTAACACCGGCCTGTACACACGCCGTTACGAGACCATCTACGGTCTGTTTGAGCCCAACACCAAGCCCGATGCGCGCCAGCGCTGGTTTTTGAAGGGTTTCTTTAAGGAAAGCGACCCCATGCTGGTCTCGTTTGAGTACCTGCCGTGCCGCGTGCGCTTTGCCGAGGACCCCTCCGAGCTGGTCTTTGACTACCGCCTGCCCATCCGCTCCAATATCGACCACATTCTGGGCGACGAGGAAAACCTTACGCGCATTCCCGCCAGCCTGATGGGGGAGGGCAACTCGCTGCTGCTGCGCCGTGCCTTTGAGGGCGCCGTCGTCGAGGCCGCCCGCCGCGCCGCCGCCAACTACACGCTCGCGGTGCCGCAGTTCTACGGCGGCCGAATCCAGCTGCTGCTACCGCTGTGCCTAACCGGCGACAAGCCCGAGCTGGCACTGACCATCCAGCGCGAGGACGGCTTCTACGCCGCGCGTACCTGCCTCACGTTCGACATGGCCTACAACAACGCGCGACTTATCTGCCGCCCCGAGACCTCTTGGATCAAGCGATAAAGGTCGGTTTAGCTGGTGGTTTGTCGGCTGCCCCGATTGTGGTGGTGCGGTTTGCGCCCACGAATTTATAATCGGGGGCAAAAAGTTCTTGGTAAACCACGCGCGGCTATGATAGTATCTCTTTTGCCGAAAGGCGACGGGCGATTGGCTCAGGGGTAGAGCATATCCTTCACACGGATGGGGTCACAAGTTCGAATCTTGTATCGCCCACCATCTAAAGCACAGGTCAGAGGTGTTAAGCCTCTGACCTTTTTTCATTTTGACACCAAGGGTGACACCAAAACTGACACCAAAATCAAATCGTAGTCGTCTAAGGCGTCATTTTTATCGCACCCTTTTTGCTGACGACATTGCCCGTTCTGTATAAAACGCATGCGTAATTTCATTGAATTCCCCCTGTGATCCGAGCGCAAATGTGGAGACAGGGACCACATGCCCAGAGCGCCTTCCAGCGGATATCTATCTCACGACGGTTTTCCGGCGGAACTCGTCAAGCTTTTGGTTTGCTTCCGGTACTTACCCGCATGATGCCCCGGTAGATAATCGGCCATGCCCGCAATTCGCACGGCCTACGGCCGATATCAGGGGGACGCAAATGGACGAAATTGTCTGCGCAAACACCGCATTCCGCTACTGGCGCTGCCCACCGCAGGTGCGCGACCTCTACCCGCGCTTACCCAACGCCGAAGACGGCTGGCGAGCCCTATCCCAAGCCCCTTTCGTGACCGACGTCCTCAAGACGCCAGTCATCACAGCAGCATCAACACGAAGTAACCTGCATTCCGAGACAAGACGGACCATCCGATGGAACAGCGCCTATACAGAGAAGGTTTCCATCGACACGGGTATGGGCTTTAGCGTCACAGACCCTCTTAATACGCTATTCACCATGACTCGAAGCGTGTCTTCATGCGATCAAGTTCTTGCTATGTACGAGTTCTGCGGGTGGTTCTCGATTTTTAAACCATCGCCCACGGTCGATATGGCACTTGAGCAGGCAAAACCAAATGAGGAGCAGTACACCACAGAAAGTCTGTTTGAACTAGACGAAACCCAAGACGAGGCCCCATGGAAGCGAGTCTATGCTCGGGCGCACCAGAAGGACAGCGAGAATGATCAAAGTGGGCAGCAGGATGACGGATCCGAAAATAAAGCTAGCGGAAAGGGCACATCGCTCTGGATGAGAAAGCCTCTTATTGAAATAGAAGAACTGCATAGATTTGCAGCGAAGGTTAAAAGCGAGATGTGGGGAAAGCAATTCTACGAAGCCGCACAGCAGGTAATAGGTATTGCTGCATCCCCGCTAGAAGTTGCTGGAACCATGTTGCTAAGTCATCCGAGGCGTGCCGGCGGAGCGGAGTTTAAAAACATATTCGTCAACGACTTAACACCGCTGTCGAATTCAGCTCGGAAAATCGCAGGCCAGAAAATCTGTTACGGCGATATCGTCATCGTAAATCCAATAACAATGAAGGCTGTGATTATCGAACTTCAAGGAGAGGTTATCCATGGGTCGGGCGCCGTGCTTGACCACGATGCCACCCGAATGACAGCATTGCAAAGCATGGGATACGATGTATTTCTTGTAACCCATGACATGCTCAATGATCACGATCAACTTGATGCCATCATCCACAGTGTGTGTGAGCGATTAGAGTTGCGCTATAAGCCAAAAACCGAAGCGATGAGATGCGCTGAGACCAGATTGCGGGCCAACGTTCTGTGCAATTGGCTTGATATTGGTAAGTAATAATGCCCAACTGAGCATTTTTAATACTTTAAATGCTGCCAGTAATTAAATGCCATTTTACAACCACGCCGGTTTACTACGTTGAATTGGGAGTAGCTGAGCACACCGAATTCGCTGCTCGTAAAACCGCAGGTAGATCGCCTGCCCGTTTTGCGAAAGTAGGCGTGAGGTCAGTAATCCGGGAATCGGCGTAGTAAACCGGTCCGTTTATGAAGCGACCAGCTTGGGCGAGCTACGCACGGTTCCGTAAAATAGTCCGAAGGCGTGCGGAAGGGCTCAGGTCCCCGGAAGCACCGCGGATCACTTTGGTCTGGCCGGCGGCACCTGGGGCGACATGCCGAGCCCCGCGGACTATGTCGGGTACCGTGGGTCCTCTCGGCCCCGCGCCCGTTCCACGCGCCGCAAAATATTTTCCGAAATTGTCCTTGCATCGCCGTCCGAGTTCCCGTATAGTACTTCTTCGCACGGGGGCGTAGCTCAGCTGGGAGAGCGCTTGACTGGCAGTCAAGAGGTCAGGGGTTCGATCCCCCTCGTCTCCACCCGAGCATTGAATGAGGCTCCAACGCAAGTTGGGGCCTTTTTCATATCTATTGATTTAAGCCATGTATTGGCTGGGTAGCATCTTGGCAACATACCCATTGTTAATTATGAATATGAATGTTGATAACTTTACGTCTCTGAATGACAAAGCTAGTCTGCAGCCCAATAACAAAGAGGCCGGGCGTAATGCCCGGCCTCGAAATACTCTGGTGGGCCCTCCGGGATTCGAACCCAGAACCCAGGGATTATGAGTCCCCTGCGCTAACCGTTGCGCCAAGAGCCCTTATGAACGGTGAATGCAATTCTAACAAAGGCAACTCAGGCCAAATTTCTTCGCTTCACGTCGTGAAATACTACCATGCACGAGCAAGTCGCACAACGCAAGATCAAATCCGATGCTAAACAACAGCTAATCTAGGCGCATCGCGGAAAAGACGCGTTTTAGAAAAAGTTAAAGCCTATATTTCAGGGCTCCAACATATTTATGCGTGAAATAAACCTGATGCCATTTCAAAACCATGCCGGTTTACTACGACGGATCGGCGACTCCCAAGCACCGCGTGTTCTCCATTTGTAAAACCGCAGGTAGGGAGCCCGCCGGTTACGCGAAAAGGCGTGCGTGGTCGGACATTCCTGATTCATCGTAGTAAACCGGCATGGTTATGAAGCGCAGGGGAGGGGCACTTCGCAGTCAGGCCCGATAATGGGACTGGCGGTGCACGGAAAATCCTGTTGCACGGGGCGGGTCGTGTTCCGCGTGCCAAGTCGGCCGGCGTACGGGCCGTGCGGGGGCCAGGCGCCCCGCGGGCTGGCGCGGTCCCGTGTGCGCCGGCGATCACGAAAGTTTTTTCCGAAATTGTCCTTGCATCGGCGGGGGAGTTCCCGTATAGTACTTCTTCGCACGGGGGCGTAGCTCAGCTGGGAGAGCGCTTGACTGGCAGTCAAGAGGTCAGGGGTTCGATCCCCCTCGTCTCCACCCGAGCATTGAATGAGGCTCCAACGCAAGTTGGGGCCTTTTTTCATATAGGCACACAAGGTCAAAGGCGGCACCATGATCCTCCTGGTCGACAAGATCGAAAAAAGCTTCGGCGCGCGCGTCCTCTTTAGCGGCGCGTCCTTCCAGATCAACCCCGGCGAGCGCTTTGCGCTCGTGGGACCCAACGGCGCCGGCAAAACCACCATGCTCAAGATCATCATGGGCATCGACAGCCCCGACGCCGGCCAGGTCCAGTACGCCAAGGACTGCCAGGTGGGCTACCTAGAGCAGGAAACCAACCTGGAGAACAAGGACACCACCATCCTTGCCGAGGTCATGGCCGCCGCCAAGGAAATCCGCCGCATGGGCGAGCGCGCCAACGAGCTGCAGGCCCAGATCACCGAGCTCTCCGAGCAGGGCAAGAACGTCGACGCGCTCCTTAACGAGTACGGCCAGGTCCAGGACCGCTTTGAGCACCTGGGCGGCTACGAGCTCGAGAGCAACGCCCGCAAGATCCTGTCCGGCCTCGGGTTTAAGGTCACCGACTTTGAGCGCCCGTGCTCCGAGTTCTCGGGCGGCTGGCAGATGCGCATCGCGCTGGCCAAGCTCTTCCTGCGCCACCCCGACCTACTGCTACTTGACGAGCCCACCAACCACCTGGACCTCGAAAGCGTCCAGTGGCTGCGCGGCTTTATCGCCAACTACGACGGCGCCGTGCTCATCGTCAGCCACGACCGCGCCTTCATGGACGCCTGCGTCGACCACGTCGCCGCGCTCGAAAACCGCCGCGTGACCACCTACACCGGCAACTACAGCAGCTACCTCAAGCAGCGTGAGGACAACCTGGAGCAGATGCGCGCCAAGCGCGCCGCGCAGGAGCGCGACATCGCCCACATGCAGGTCTTCGTCGACAAGTTCCGCTACAAGCCCACCAAGGCCGCCCAGGCGCAGGAGCGCATCCGCAAGATCCAGCAAATCAAAAAGGAGCTCGTCATCCTGCCCGAGGGCCACAAGCACATCGACTTTAAGTTCCCCGACCCGCCGCGCTCCGGCGATATGGTCGTGAGCCTGGAGGGCGTCTCCAAGTCCTACGGCGACAAGCACATCTACAGCGACATCGACCTCAAACTCTACCGCGGCGAGCACGTGGCGCTTGTCGGCCCCAACGGCGCCGGCAAGTCCACCCTCATGAAGATCCTCGCCGGCCTGGAGCCGCCCACTACCGGCACGCGCGACCTGGGTACCAACGTGGGCATCGCCTACTATGCCCAGCATGCGCTCGAGGGCATGACCGAGTCCAACACCGTCTTGCAAGAGATCGACACCGTCACGCCCAAGTGGACCGTGCCGCAGCAGCGTAGCCTGCTGGGCGCCTTCCTGTTTAGCGACAACGACGCAATTGAAAAGCAGGTCCGCGTGCTCTCCGGCGGCGAAAAGGCGCGTTTGGCCCTGGCCAAGATGCTCGTGGCCCCCGAGGCGCTCCTGTGCCTGGACGAGCCCACCAACCACCTGGATATCGACTCGGTGGACATGCTCGAAAACGCCCTGCAAAACTTCCCCGGCACCATCGTGCTGATCAGCCACGACGAGCACCTGGTGCGCGCCGTGGCGAACCGCGTGATCGACATCCGTGACGGCAAGGTCACGGTCTACGACGGCGACTACGGCTACTACCTCTTCAAGCGCGAGGACCTCGCTGCCCGCGCCGCCGCTGAAGCGGCAGGGGAGAGCGCGCCGGCGGCAAGCAAGAGCACTAAGCCCGCCAACGCCGCCCAGGCCAGCAGCCCAGCCGCGGCTCCCAAGCCTGCCGAGGGCAAAAAGACCAAGGAGCAAAAGCGCGCCGAGGCCCAGGCTCGCGCCGCGCTCAACAAAAAGCTCAAGGGCGTGCGCAACCAGCTCAAAAAGATCGAGGCAGAGCTGGACAAAAAGCGCGCCCGCTATGACGAGCTTATGGAATTGATGGCCAGCGAAGAGCTTTATGCCGATCAGGATAAGTTCAACGCCGCGCTGGCGGAATATAACGGCCTTAAGCAAGAGCTGCCCAAGCTCGAGGACGAATGGCTGAAGCTTTCCACCCAGATCGAAGAGGAGACCGCGCGTGAACTCTCGTAAGGCCGCTGCCGTGGCGATGAGCATCATCGCCATCGCCTGTCGCATCTGCGGCATCTTTATGAGCGCGATGACCGTGCTGCTGTGCTTTAGCGGCCTCACCGCCAAGTTGCAAATCGTTGGCTTTGTCGTTGAGCTTTCTCGCGCGCTGCCGGGTGCCATCGCCGGCTACGGCGTCATCACATCGCCTTTTGGCGGCGTGTTCCGTCTGGATTACGCCATCGTCGCCGTCATCCTGTTTGTGGCCGACTACCTGCTCACGCGTGCCTCGCGCCGCGTCCGCTAGGGGGTCGACATGTCCAGCAGCTACTTTATGAACCTGCTCGCGAGCGCTGTCGCCGTCATCGTTGGCATCGTCATCCACGAGAGTGCGCACGCCGCCGCGGCCTGGGCGCTCGGCGACAAAACGGCGCGCTCGCGCGGCCGCGTCTCGCTCAACCCGCTCAACCACATCGACCCGTTCGGCACCGTCATCTTGCCGCTGCTGATGCTTGCCGCCGGCGGTCCGGTGTTCGCCTTCGCCAAGCCCGTGCCCGTCTACCTCAACAACCTCAAGCACCCCAAGCGCGACGAGGTCCTGGTGAGCGCAGCCGGCCCTGCATCGAACATCGCACTCGCGTGTCTCGCAGCCGCCCTCATGCACGCGACATACGGCAATCTCTACACCAGCATGTCCTTTGCCGTGGCGTCCCAAATCATGAACTTTGGCGCCACGTTTATCGTGGTCAACCTGTCGCTCGCGTTCTTTAATCTCATCCCGATCCCGCCGCTCGACGGCTCGTCGATTATCGTCCCATTCCTCAAGGGAAAGGCGCTCGCCAACTACTACCGCCTGCAGCAATACGCCATGCCCATCCTTATCATCGTGCTGTACTTGCTGCCCATGTGGACCGGCATCGACGTGATCGGCCGCTATTTCGACGTTACCGTGTATCCGCTGGCTGAGCGGCTGCTCGACTTCGCAATCGCCGGCATCTAGGGTAAACTTACAGGTCGATCGTGCAAAACGGTCGCAACATGCACCCAAACCGCGCCGCGAAGGCGCCGTCAAAGGAGGTCGAAAATGTCGTATCGCGTGTCGACGCAGGTCTACAGCGGACCGTTCGACCTGCTGCTGCAGCTGGTAACCCGCCAAAAAGTTGATATCGGTGCCATCTCGATCAGCGAGGTGGCCGAGCAGTACCTTGCCGAGGTCGAGCGCATCGAGGCGCTGGACCTAGACGTGGCGAGCGACTTTTTGCTGGTCGCGGCAACCCTTTTGGACATTAAGGCCGCCTCGCTGGTGCCGCAGGAGGCCCCGCGCAAGACAGACGACGATGACGAGGACGACGAAGACCTCGAGGAACTCAGCGCGCTCGACGGCGACGCCCTGCGCGAGGTCCTGATTCAGCGCCTGATCGCCTACAAGCAGTTTAAAGGCGCGGCGGCAGCCCTTGGTGCGCGGATGCAGGCTGAGAGCCGCATGCATCCGCGCGTGGCCGGCCCCGACCCCGAGTTCTTGGGCCTTATGCCCGACTACTTGGCCGGCATTACCCTGCGCGGCCTCGCCGTCATCTGTGCCGACCTGGACGGCAAGCGCCAGACCTTCCTTCTGGAGGCAGAGCACGTGGCACCGCATCGCGTGCCGCTCGACCTGACGGTGGCCTCGGTCGACCGCTTTACCATGGCGCACCAAACCTGCACCTTCCGCGAGCTGCTGGACGGCGACGCCACCACCGAGCAGCTCGTCGTCACCTTCCTGGCCATGCTCGAGCTCGCCAAGCGCGGCTCGCTCACGCTGAGTCAGGACGAGATCTTTGGAACCATCTGCATCAACCGAGTCGAGGGCGCCGAGGCATACGTGCCTGGCGAGGGCCCCGAGCTCACCGAATAGGAGCGACCAACCATGTCAACCCTTTCCACGCTAGAGGCAAACAGCCTCAAAGGTGCCCTCGAGGCGCTGCTGCTGGTGTCGAGCGACCCCGTGAGCGCACCCGCGCTTGCAGGTGCGCTGGATATCGCCCCGGGCGAGTGCGCGTCGCTTTTGGCCGAGCTCAAAGTTGAGTATGAGGAGGCCAATCGCGGCTTTCAGCTTCGCGAGGTCGCCGGTGGCTGGCGCCTGTTTACACACCCCGCCTACCACGACGTGGTCGAGGCCTACGTGCTGAGCTGGGACACGCAAAAACTGTCGCAGGCGGCGCTCGAGACCCTTGCTGTCATCGCCTACCACCAGCCCGTCACGCGCGAGGTGGTCAAGGGCATCCGCGGCGTCAACTCCGACGGCGTCATCGCGTCGCTCGTGGACAAGGGCCTGGTGCGCGAGCTCGGCCGCGACCCCGACCGCGGTCAGGCCATCATCTACGGCACGACCAACGCCTTCTTGGAAAAGTTCGGCCTGCGCTCCACCCGCGACCTGCCCGATCTGGAGCAGTTTGCCCCCGACGAGCAGTCGCGCCAGTTTATCCGCGAGCGCCTGAGCGGCCGCAGCATTCAGTCCACGCTCGAGGAGCAGGCCGAGGACCTGGACGAAGAGCGCGAACTGATCGATACCGATGTTGAAGACACCGATGGCGAGGAGCTTCTGCCCACAGGTGTTACCTCGGAGGACATGCATGACGAGGACTAACGAAGCAGGGGAGGCGCGCGTCGCAAGCGCCACGGATACCGCAGCGCCCGTAGGCGACACCCAGCCCGTCTACCCGCACACCATGCGCCTGCAGCGCTTTTTGGCGCGCGCGGGCGTGGCGAGCCGCCGCGGATCGGAAGACCTGATGACTGCCGGCCGCGTGACCGTCAACGGCCAGATCGCGACCGAGCTGGGCACCAAGGTCGATGTCGATCGCGACCATATCGAGCTTGACGGCATGCCCGTCAAGCTCAATCAGGGCGCCGTGTACCTGATGCTCTACAAGCCGACCGGCTACCTCACTACCATGAGCGATCCGCAGGAGCGCCCTTGCGTGGCCGATCTGGTCCCGCGTGACCGCTTTCCGGGGCTCTTCCCGGTGGGTCGCCTGGACCGCGACACCACGGGCCTTTTGCTCTTTACCACCGACGGCGACCTGTCGCAGGACCTGCTGCACCCCAGCAAGCACGTCTACAAGACCTACCAAGCGCTCGTGGACGGCCAGCTGTCCGACCGCGATCTTAACCCACTCCGTCGCGGCATTGAGCTCGACGACGGCCTGTGCCAGCCGGCGATCTGCCGCGTCATTAACGCGCGCGAGGCCGAGGCCGTGGCTCCGCAAGGCGTCAAGCCCGGCACCACCGCCGTGGAGGTCATCATCCGCGAAGGCCGCAAGAACCAGGTCAAGCGCATGCTGAGCAAGATCCACCATCCGGTGATCCGCCTGCACCGCTGTAACTTTGCCGGCCTGGAGCTCAAGGACGTGGCTAAGGGCTCGTGGCGAGAGCTCACCGACCGCGAGGTGCAGGTCCTCAAGGCCGGCGGTATCCCGCCTAAGCAGGCCAGCTCCAAGCGCGGCGCCGCGCCCACGACCAACACCGCAAGCCGCACGCGTCACCACGGCAGCCACGGCTCCGCGCCCAAGCGCAACACCTACCGCGAGCGCTACACGAGCTAGGCAACCCGCAAAGCCGCAGCGCCCGCGCCCCATACCAGCACATCAACCACCGAAAGGAAGCATTGCATGATCGTCGCCATCGACGGCCCCGCCGGTTCCGGCAAGTCCACTATCGCCAAGGAGATCGCCCGCCAGCTGGGCTTTAACAAGCTCGACACGGGCGCCATGTATCGCGCCGTCACCTTCGCCGCGCTCGACCGCGGCATCGACCTGGACGACGAGGCGGCCATTGACGCCCTCGCCGAGCAGATCGAGATTCGCTTTACCAACGGCACCGGCGAGGACACGCGCCTGACCATCGACGGTAAGGATGCCTCGGCCTCCATCCGCACCCCGCAGGTCGACGCCAACGTATCCAAGGTCTCGGCCTACCCGGGTGTGCGCGCGGCCATGCTCATCCACCAGCGCCGCGCCGCCGAGGACCGCGATATCGTGGCCGAGGGTCGCGACATCGGCACCGTCGTGTTCCCCAACGCACAGGTCAAGGTATTCCTGACCGCCGACCCGCGCGAGCGCGCCCGTCGCCGCGTGCTGCAGCGCCACCAAGACGACGCCCAACCGCTCACCGAAGAGCAGCTCGAGGCCGAGGTCGACGAGACTCTCGATGCCCTCAAGCAGCGCGATAAGCTCGACAGCAGCCGCGAGGTCGCGCCGCTCGTTCCCGCCAAGGACGCCGTGCACGTCGACTCCACCGCTAACACCATCGAAGAGGTTGTTCGCATCATCGAGGACCTTATCAACCAAAGGAGGTAGCCCATGCGCCTGTTTAAGCAGACGCCCGAGGATTACTACAACGCCCCCTACGCCGAGTTCCCGGCGCTCATCCGCGGCACCGTTGCCGTGGTCATGGGCATCCTGTGGGTCTTCTCCAAGCTCATGTGGCGCTGGAAGGTCGAGGACAGCGACCTGCTGTTTGAGCGCCAGGAAGGCCGCGGCAGCGTGGTCATCTGCAACCACACCTCGATGGCCGAGTTGCTGGCCGTGGAGACGGCGTTGTTCTTCGGCGGCCGCCGTGTTCGCCCTATCTTTAAATCTGAGTTCGCCAAGAGCAAGATCGTGCGCTGGGCCTTTAGCCGCGTGGGCGGTATTCCCGTCGAGCGCGGCACGGCCGACATGAAGTGCCTGCGTGCCGCCCAGCATGCGCTGCAGCGCGGCGAGGACGTCTTGATCTTCCCCGAGGGCACGCGCATCCGCTCGCGCGAGATCAAGCCCGAGGTCCACGGCGGTTTTGCGCTTATCGCCCAGATGGGCAAGGCGCCCGTCAACCCGCTCGCCATCTGCGGCTGGTCCGATATCACGCCTGCGGGCAAAAAGATCATGCGCCCCAAAAAGTGCTGGATCCGTGCCGGAAAGGCCATCTCGCTATCCGATGCACCGGCCGAGCTCAAGCGCAAGGAGCGTCTGGCATGGTTTGAGTCCGAGGCCATGAATCGTGTCTACGCCATGCGCGATGACCTGTGCGCCGAGCACCCGGGTAGGTTCTAGCCATGGGCGAGGAAGTCATGAATACCGCCGAGGCTGTAACCGGAAAGGTCGACGTCCCCACCATCGAAATCGCCGCCCACGCCGGCACCTGCTACGGCGTGCAGCGCGCACTCGACATGGCAGTGGCCGCCGCCCCGCAGGCAGGGGAGGGCACTCAGGTCCACACCCTGGGCCCGCTCATCCATAACCCCATCGTTGTTCGCGAGCTCGCTGAGGCAGGCGTGGGCCTGGCCGAGACCCTGGACGACGCCACGTCGGGCACCGTGATTATCCGCGCCCACGGCGTGGTGCCGCAGGTCATCGATGCCGCTCGCGGGCGCGGCCTTACCGTGGTCGACGCCACCTGTCCCTACGTGAAGAAGGTCCATGTGGCGGCCGAGCGCCTGGTGCGCGAGGGCTATCGCGTGATTGTCGTTGGCGAGCCGGGCCATCCCGAGGTCGAGGGCATTCTGGGCCACGCCGGTGATGACGCTCAAGTCGTGAGCTGTGCCGCCGACGCGGACGCGCTGCCGCTCAAAGGCAAGGTGGGCCTCGTTGTGCAGACCACCCAGACCGCGCAGAACCTCGCCGAGGTCGTGGCCGCCATCACCCCGCGCGTGCAGGAGCTGCGTGTGATCAACACCATCTGCGCCGCCACGAGTGAGCGTCAACAGGCAGCAGCCGCACTTGCCAACCGCTGCGACTGCATGGTCGTGGTGGGCGGCAAGAACTCAGGCAACACCCGCCGCCTAGCGCAGATTTGCGCCGATGCCTGCGAGCGCACGCATCACATCGAGGAGGCATCCGAGATCGAGGCCGCATGGTTTGTCAATGCACGCCACATCGGCATCACCGCCGGCGCTTCCACCCCGCAAGAACACATCGAGCGCGCTGTCGAGCGCATCAAGGAGCTTTGCCGCTAATCATGGACCAGACCGTACCCGCATACGCCGCCGAGGTGGCCGATTACGGGCGCAGCCGCGACCCCGAGCCGGGTGAGGGCGCGCTCGTTAAAAACGTGCGCCCCGAATCGCCCGCATGGGATGTGGGTATCGAGCCGGGCATGCACGTGCTCACGGTCAACGGCGAGCAGCTGACCGATATGATCGTGTGGCTCTGGGAGGCAGATGACGACACCGTCGAGCTGGAGGTTTTCGATCCGCGCGACGGCACCGTCACTCCCGTTGAGCTTGATCGCTTTCCCGGCGAGGACTGGGGTCTTGAGTTCGATGGCCCCATCTTCGATGGCATGCGCACCTGCGTAAACGCCTGCGTGTTCTGCTTTATGACGATGCTGCCCAAGGGCGGACGCTCCACGCTCTACATTCGCGACGACGACTATCGCCTGAGCTTTTTGCAGGGCAACTTCGTCACGCTGACCAACCTCACCGACGAGGACGTGCAAAACGTCATCGACCGCAACATGAGCCCCATGAACGTGTCGGTCCACGCCGTAAGCCCCGACGTCCGCCGTCGCATGATGGGCCGCAACGCCCAGCGCGGCATGGACGTGCTCGAGGCCATCATGGCCGCCGGCATCGAGATTCACGCGCAGATCGTGCTGTGCCCCGGCATGAACGACGGCGAGGAGCTGGAAAAAACCCTGCGCTTCTGCGAGGAGCATGAGCAGATCACGAGCCTGGGCATTGTGCCGCTCGGTTTTACCAAGCATCAGAACCGTTTTAGCTGGTCCTACAGCGACAAGCCCGAGCTGGCGCGTGAGACTATCGCCATGATCAGGCCCTTCCAGGACCGAGCCTTCGAGCGCTTTGGCCGTCACACCTTCCAGATGAGCGACGAGTTCTACCTAGATGCCGGCATCGAGCCGCCCGAGGCCGACTTTTACGACGGCTACCCGCAGTACTACGACGGCATCGGCATGATCCGCTCCTATCTGGACGAGACCGACAACGTGCTCGCCGCCGATGCCGAGCGCCTGCGCCGCGTTCGCGAGGCAATCGCCGCCCGTGGCCAGCGCCTGCTGTGCCTCTCGGGCGCCAGCGCGCGCGATACGGTGGCGCGTTTTGCGGAATCGCCGCAGGGCCTTGCCGGTTCCGTCACGGCCATCAAAAACCGCTACTTTGGCGGCAACGTGGATGTGACCGGCCTCATCGTCGCCTGCGACATCTTGGAGCAACTGCCACAGGACCTGTCGGGGGTTATGCTCTTTGTGCCTAAGCTCATGTTCAACGCCGACGGTATGACCCTTGACGAGTATCATCGTGACGAATTACTCGAAAGCCTTACCGGTCGCGGCGCTGAGGTTCATGTGGTATCGACCATGCCGCATGAGCTGCTCGATACCCTAGAGCACATCCTTGGCATAACGCCCGCCAATTCAACTATTCCCGCTGACCCTACCCATTAAAGGAGAGCAGATGAAACCTATCGTCGCCGTCGTCGGACGCCCCAACGTGGGCAAGTCCACGCTCGTTAACCGCCTGGCCCAGACCTCGGACGCCATCGTCCACGAGTCCCGCGGCGTCACGCGCGACCGCTCGTATCACACAGCCGATTGGAACGGCCGCGAGTTCACCATCGTCGACACGGGCGGTATCGAGCCGCTCAAGAGCGATGACGTCTTTGCCACGTCCATTCGCGACCAGGCCCTCGCCGCCGCCGAGGAAGCCTCCGTCATCCTGTTTGTGGTCGACGGCCGCACCGGCGTCACCGAGGAGGACGAGTCGGTCGCCCGCATGCTCAAGCGCTGCGACAAGCCGGTCTTTCTGCTGGTGAACAAGCTCGACAACCCCGATCGCGAGAATGACAGCATCTGGGAGTTCTATTCGCTCGGCATCGGCGAGCCCACGCCGCTCTCGGCCCTGCATGGCCACGGCACGGGCGACCTGCTCGACGACATCGTGGCCCTGTTGCCCGAGGAGGAGGACGAGGTCGCCGATGAGTTCCCCGATGCGCTCAACGTGGCCATCATCGGCCGCCCTAACGCCGGTAAGTCCTCGCTGTTCAACCGCATCTTGGGCGCCGACCGCTCCATCGTGTCCAACATCGCCGGCACCACGCGCGATGCCATCGACACCGTCGTCGAGCGCGACGGCAAGCACTACCGCATGGTCGACACCGCAGGCATTCGCAAGAAGAGCACCGTGTACGAGAATATCGAGTACTACTCCATGGTCCGCGGCCTGCGCGCCATCGACCGCGCCGACGTGGCACTGCTCGTCGTCGACGCCTCCGTGGGCGTCACCGAGCAGGACCAGAAGGTCATGGGCTTGGCCATCGAGCGCGGCTGCGCCATCGTGGTGCTGCTCAACAAGTGGGACCTGCTCGACGACGACCGCAAGCGCGAGGCCTGCATGGAGACCGTCGACCGCCGTCTGGGCGTCATGGCTCCCTGGGCCCAGTATCTGCGCATCTCGGCCCTGACCGGCCGCAGCGTCGAGAAGATCTGGACGATGGTCGATGCCGCCGAGAAGACGCGTTCGCAAAAGATCAGCACCTCGCGTCTCAACACGTTCCTTACCGATCTGCGCGAGTTTGGCCACACCGTAGTGGACGGCAAGCGCCGCCTGCGCATGCACTACGTGACCCAGACGGGCGTCAACCCGCCGACGTTCACGTTCTTCGTCAACCACAGCGACCTGGTCAATGACACCTACCAGCGCTACGTGGAGAACCGCATGCGCTCGACCTTCGATTTTGCCGGAACGCCCATTCGACTCTTCTTTAGGAAGAAGGAGCAAAAGGATGCTTAATCCGATTCTGCTGACCGCCATCTGCGCCGTGGTCTCGTTCTTTATCGGAGCGATTCCGTTTGGCCTGATCCTGGGCCGCGTGTTCAACCACACGGACATCCGCAAGGCGGGCTCCGGCAACATCGGCACCACCAACGCCCTGCGCGTGGCCGGCCCCAAGGTGGCCGCGCTCACGCTGCTGTTCGACTGCCTTAAGGGCGCCATCTGCGTCCTTATCGCGCGTCCGCTTATCGCGGGCGTGGGCTATGGCTTCCCTGTGAGCATCATGGCGCCTGGAGCCCCCGGCGACTGGATGCTCGGCGTCATCTGCCTGGCTGCGGTGTGGGGTCACATCTTCTCGCCCTACCTCAACTTCCACGGCGGCAAGGGTATCGCCGTGGGCTTGGGCGTCATCCTCGCCTGGTACTGGCCCATCGGACTTTCGCTGCTGGGCATGTTTATCGTGGCCGTCGCCATCACCAAGTTTGTGTCGGTAGGCTCGCTTGCCGCGGCCATTGGTCTTCCCATCGCCGTCTGCGCGGTCTTTCCGTATAGCAGCCTGGAACTTAAGTTTTGCATGGCGCTGATCGGCATCACCGTGGTGTGGGCCCATCGCGCGAACATCAAAAAGCTCATGGCCGGTAAGGAGTCCAAGCTCTCGTTTACCAAGCGCGTCACCGAGCCCGACGATAAGTAGGAGAGAGTCATGAATGTTGCGCTGATTGGCTCCGGCTCCTGGGGAACCGCCGTCGCCGGCCTTGCCGCCGCGCGAGCCGAGCGCGTGACCATGTGGGCTCATAGTGAGCAGACGGCCGCCGGCATTAATGGCGAGCACCGTAACCCCCGGTATCTGGTGGGATATGAGCTGCCCGGCAACGTCGTCGCCACGACGGATCTGGCGCAGGCGCTCGACGGCGCCGACGCCATCATCTTTGCGGTGCCTTCAACGCACCTGCGCGACGTCTGCCACCAGGCGGCGCCGTTCATCGCGTACGAGACGCCGATTCTTTGCCTCACCAAGGGCATCGAGCCCGAGTCCGGGCTGCTCATGAGCGAGGTCATTGCCAACGAGATCGGCAACGAGTCGCGCGTGGCGGCGCTCTCCGGCCCCAACCATGCCGAGGAGATCTGCCGCGGCGGACTTTCTGCCGCCGTCATCGCCAGCGAAGACCCTCAGATAGGGGAGACCTTTAAGGACCTGCTCCTATCCACGGCCTTCCGCATCTACCTGTCGCAGGACATGACGGGTGTCGAAGTCTGCGGCGCCATGAAAAACGTCATCGCCATCGTGTGCGGCATTTCCGCCGGCACCGGCGCGGGCGACAACACGCTCGCCCTTATCATGACGCGCGGCCTGGCCGAGATTAGCCGACTGGTGCACGCCCGTGGCGGGCAGGCCATAACGTGCATGGGACTCGCCGGCATGGGCGACCTCATCGCCACCTGCACCTCGGAGCATTCGCGCAACCGCACCTTTGGCTACGAATTTGCCCACGGCGTTTCGCTCGACGAGTACCAGACGCGCACGCATATGGTGGTTGAGGGTGCCGTCGCCGCCCGCAGCGTCAGCGAACTCGCCCGTTCACTGGGCGTAGACATTCCGCTCACCTTTGCCGTGGAGCAAACGCTCTACAACGGTGTTACTTTGGATAGGGCGCTCGAGATTCTTACCGATCGCGTACCCTCCCAAGAGTTCTACGGACTTACCGACTAGCGCAGAAAGGCTGCAACCATGGGTTCCATTAAAATCGCTCCGTCCGTCCTTTCGGCCGACATGGCCAACCTCAAGGGCGAGCTCGACAAGATCGCCGGCGCCGACTACGTGCACTTCGACGTCATGGACGGTCACTTTACCGGCAACCTCACCTTTGGCGTTGACATCCTCAAGGCCGTCAAGCGCTCCACCGACGTGCCGGTCGACGCGCACCTCATGGTGTCGAACCCCGACGAGACCGTCGATTGGTATGCCGATGCTGGCGCCGATATGATAACCGTGCACTACGAGGCCTCCACGCACCTGCACCGTACGCTCACGCATCTGCAGCAGCGCGGAGTCAAGGCCGGCGTGGTGCTCAATCCCGCAACGCCCGTCTGCGTGCTCGAGAGCATCATCGACGTTGTCGACATGGTACTGCTCATGAGCGTGAACCCTGGCTTTGGCGGCCAGAGCTTTATCCCGGGCACTATCGCCAAACTGCACGAGCTCAAGGCTATGTGCGAGCGCCACGGCGTGTCGCCCCTGATCGAGGTCGACGGCGGCATTTCTTCCAAGAACATTGCCGAGGTCGTCAAGGCTGGCGCCAACGTCCTCGTGGCCGGTTCCGCCGTATTTAAGTCCGAAGATCCCGCCGCTGAGGTTGCGCTGCTGCAGAAGCTGGGCAACGAGGCTGCACAGGAGGCATAAACCCTTATGACCGCAGGTCAAAACCGCATACCCGTGAATCTTGACTATGCCGCCTCGACGCCCATGCGCGCCGAGGCGCTCCTTGCACAGCGCGAGTACGACGACAGCGAGCTTGCCGGCGTCAACCCCAACTCGCTGCATTCGCTCGGCCGCAAGGCCGCTGCGCGCCTAGAAGTGGCGCGTCGCGAGATTGCCCGCAGCTTTGGCGCACGCGTCCGCCCGTCCGAGATCGTCCTGACCAACGGCGGCACCGAGGCCAACCAGCTGGCGCTCCTCGGCCTTGCCGAGGGTGCTCGCCAGCGCGACCGCAAGCGTAACCGTGTGATCGTATCCGCCATCGAGCACGATTCGATCCTGGACAACCTGCCGCTGCTGCGTGCCGCCGGCTTTAGCGTCGAACTGGTGCAGCCCTGCCGTGCGGGCTATATTGAACCTGCCGCGCTGAGCGATTTACTCGGCGACGACGTCGCGCTCGTAAGTATCATGGCCGCCAACAACGAGACCGGTGTGGTGCAGCCCATCCGCGAGCTGGCCGCCGCCGCGCATACCGCGGGAGCCCTGTTCCACACCGATGCCATCCAGGGCTATCTGCACATTCCGCTTGATGCCACCGAGCTGGGCGTCGATGCCATGTCCGTTGCCGCGCATAAGATCGGCGGCCCTGTGGCATCCGGCGCGCTCTACCTTAGGAACCGCACGCCGCTGCGCCCCCGAATCTTTGGCGGTGGACAGGAAGCCGGACGACGTGCCGGCACGCAGGACCTGCGCACGCAGCTCGCCTTTGCCGCTGCCGCCCGCACGCTGACGCCCCATGTGGCCGAGGAGCGCGAGAAGCTGCAAGCCCTTTCCGACAAGCTCTACGCCACGCTTACGGCCCATCCGCGCATTCACGCCACCATGGGCGACTACGCGCAGGCCGACCGTCTGCCTGGCATGGTATCGATCTACATTGACGGTATAGACTCCGAGGAGCTTATCATCAAGCTCGACGCCGCCGGTTTTGAGGTATCGGCAGGCTCGGCATGCTCGAGCGGCAGCATGGACCCCAGCCACGTTTTGAGCGCGATGGGCATCGGTCGCGAGCAGGCATTGGGCGCACTGCGCATCTCCTTCGATGACCGCGTGAATCCGGGCGATCTGGACGACTTTGCCCAGACGCTGCTCTCAATCGTAGGTGCCGCATGATCGTCTCCGAGCTCGAGCGCGCCCTGCTTGCACGCTATCCCAAGACGGACGCCGAGCCCTGGGACCACGTAGGCTTATCCGTAGGCGACCCCGACAACGAGATCCGCGGCGTTGCCTGCGCGCTTGACGCCACCAGGGCCAACGTGCACCGCGCCTTGGCAGCCGGAGCCAACGTGTTGCTCACGCATCATCCCGTCTACATCAAGGCGCCCGAGGCATTTTGCCCGCCCAGCGCGACACGTCCCCAGTGCAGTGCGGCGCTCTACGAGGCGGCCCGTTGTGGGGTGAGCATTATCTCGCTCCACACCAACCTGGACCGCTCGTATGAGGCGCGCGTTCGCCTGAGTGAGTTGCTGGGCGCTGAGCCCATGAGCTCACTGGAGCATGTGGACGACCCTGAGGCCTGCGGCCTGGGCGCGCTTGCAACGCTCAACGACCCCTGCAGCCTGCGTGACCTTGCCACTCGCGCCGCCACGGCGTTTGGCAGCGACCCACGCGTATGGGGCGAGGCCGATCACCCGTGCCGCAGCGTCGCCATTCTGGGCGGCTCCCTGGGCGACTTTGGAGAGCTCGCCATTGCCGCAGGCGCAGATGTTGTCGTGACGGGCGAGGCGGGCTACCACGTGGCGCAAGACCTTGCCTTGCGCGGGCTACCGGTGATCTTGCTCGGCCACGACCGCTCCGAGGAGCCGTTCGTTGATATATTGATGAACTCTGCAGTTGATGCCGGGGTCGACCCCCGTCATGCGATTAAAATACTGAACCCTTGCCAATGGTGGACTGTGACAAAAGGAGAGAACTTATGAGCGCCGGCGCTACGCTACTCAAGCTGCAACAGATCGATTTGGAGCTCGCCCGCAACAAGAGCGAACTTGCCAATATGCCGGAGCTCAAGGAGCTCGCTTCCAAGCGCAAGACCCACGTTAAGCTCAAGTCCGAGATGACCAAGCTCTACGCCCAGCGCAAGGATCTGGACATTGAGCTCGACGACCTCAACACCACCGAGATCCAGACCAATAACGCCATCGAGGCCGCCAAGAAGCGTCACGTTGATGGATCTGACTACCGCGAGGTTCAGGACCTGGAGAACGAGCTCGCCACCCTGGCCAAGCGTCTGGACAAGATTGAGCACACCCGCAAAGATGTCGTCGTCGCCCACAAGGAGGCGCTCGACCGCGAGGCTCGCGCGCAGGCCATCATCGCCAAGTTCGAGGAGGGCGTGAAGGCCGATACCAAGGCCGCCCGCGCCAAGGCCACCGACCTCCAGGCTCAGATTGATGCCGCCACCAAGGAGCGCACCGCGCTTGCCGCCACGCTGCCGACCGATGTGCTCGCCGATTACGAGCACCTGCTCAAGCAGTTCCGCGGCCTGGCCGTCGAGACCATCAAGGGCAACATCCCCACGGTCTGTCACACCGCGCTGCAGGCGTCGTCCATGAGCGACCTCAACCACGACGGTAGTGAGATTACGCACTGCCCGTACTGCCACCGCCTGCTCGTACTCCCCAACAAGGAAGCCTAACGATGACGGCGGCACCCAACAATTCAATGCAACTTGAGGGAAAAACGATCCTGCTGGGCATTACCGGCGGGATCGCCGCCTATAAGTCGTGCAATATCGTGCGCCTGCTGCAAAAGCGCGGCGCGCGCGTCAAGGTCGTTATGAGCGAGCATGCCACGGAGTTTGTGGGGCCGCTCACGTTCCGCACGCTCACCAACGAGCCGGTCGCGGTGGGCCTTTTCGACGACCCCTCCGACCCCATCCACCACATTTCGCTGGCGCAGGAGCCCGATTTGATAGTCGTGGCGCCTGCGACGGCCAATATCATCGCCAAGATGGCCAACGGTATCGCCGATGACCTCATCTCCACCACGCTGCTTGCCACGCCGCGACCCATCGTGATCGCCCCCGCCATGAACAACGGCATGTGGAAGGCGCCGGCGACGCAGGCCAATATGGCCACGTTGCGCGACCGTGGCGTCCATGTGGTGGGACCTGGCAGTGGCTACCTTGCCTGCGGCGACGTGGACACGGGACGCATGAGCGAGCCCGAGGACATCGTCGAGTCCGTCTGCGAGGTGCTCAATCCCGTGCCGCAGGACCTGGCGGGCAAGCGCGTCGTGATTACCGCCGGCCCCACGCACGAGCCGATCGACCCCGTGCGCTTCATTGGTAACCGTTCGTCGGGCAAGATGGGCATCGCCCTGGCGGGGGAGGCAGCTCGCCGCGGTGCTGCGGTCACGCTTGTGCTGGGACCGACATCGCTCGATGTTCCCCGCGGCGTGGAGTGCGTGCGCGTGCAGACCGCCGCAGAGATGCTGCAGGCGGCGCTAAACGCCTTCCAGACGGCCGACGCTGCCATTTGCGCTGCGGCCGTCGCCGACTACACACCCGCGGCCCCTGCCGACCATAAGCTCAAAAAGGCCAACGAGCGCTTGGATCGCATCGAACTGGTCGAAACGGTCGATATCTTGGCTGAGCTTTCGCGCCAGAAGGGGGAGCGGTGCGTGATCGGCTTTGCGGCCGAGACCGATAACGTCCTGGAGTACGCACAGCGAAAGCTCGAACGCAAGGGTTGCGATGCCATTATCGCCAACGATGTCTCGCGCGTCGATTCGGGCTTTGGAACCGATACCAACAAGGCCTGGATTGTGAGCACAACGGGTACGCAAGAACTTCCCGTTCTAACAAAACCCCAGCTCGCAGATTCAATTTTGGACTTGCTTCAAAATATTTAAAAAAGTTCTTGCACAAGGGCAAAGTTTCGGGTTAATATATTCCCTGTTGCGAGCGAGAGCAGACCAACAAACAAAAGCTTCGGGACGTGGCGCAGCTTGGTAGCGCACTTGACTGGGGGTCAAGGGGTCGCTGGTTCGAATCCAGTCGTCCCGACCAGAAGTTTGCAGGTCAGGCACCTAGTGCCTGACCTTTTTTGTTTTAAGCAATTGCTTAATTTTGATTAAGCAACAGGGTGTCAAAAATCTACCTACGCGATAATCGCTTTTTGCGGTTACTTGTGCGTTTTGCACGTGCTTGAGCTGATTTATTAACGCGATATGATTCTACATACGCGCGGCAGGTACACGCCGAGAACGGGCAGTATTTATCGCGGCGATTTACGCCGATATAGCGACTGTAACGAACAAGCGTGTCGCTATATTTATTCCAGTAGTTCACTTGATCTGTGGACAAGTGGGCTGTCGCGACGAAACGGCAAGCGGGATGAACTCTATACGAGGGCGCAGCAGAGGTAATGGCGGGGGAGTGCGGCAGACACTCTGAAAGCCGCTGTATGGCCCCATTTCTCCTCAATTCGACTACCTGTGCCACGAACGTCAAATTGTTCGAGTAATCGCCAAAAGAATAGCCCGCGCGGGATTGCGCGGGCTTTGCACTAGACGAAGATGAACCTAGAAGCACCAGGCGGGACAGACACTGTTGTTAACTGAGTAATCGGCGCACTCGAGCTTGTTCTCTTGGTTATGAGTGAACGCCCCGCCGGCCCAATCGTTGTCGAGAGACCTGAGCATGCCGCTCCCAGGTTTGTCGTACTTGAATCCTTCGCTTTTAACCCAAGAGTAGTTTTCAAGCGATGACCCCGATGACGGCGCACCGTGTATTTCGCAGTACGAGAGAAGGAACATCTTGTTAGAAGTCGCCGTGACGGACGCGTTCTTGTTCTTCCCGTTTACGTTGTTCGTCCACTTGGTAACAGTCACCAGCTTTTGCTGGAACTCCTCTGGGAAGAGCTGCATTATGTCACCGCCGTTGAGTTGCTCTCTCAGCGGCGAACTTTCCCATGGCCCTGATGTCGGGACAACGCTATTGTTACCACTTTTGACAACCTGCACAGTTTGAAGCGTTAATCCGGCTTTACCCGAACCGTCTCCGAGGTCATCGTGGTTGATGCCGATGATGCGGAAGGTCACAGTCTGGCCATTGGTCAGCTTCACAGGCCAGGTCGTCCCAGCGTCCATCGCGGCTTTCGCCTTGGCGTATACGACCGAGGACGTGCCGTTCTTCGCGATGTCGGTGGCGGCCGCCTTCTGCTCGTCGAGCGTCCAATCCTTGGCCTCCTTGCTCGCGACCGTCTTCATCGCCTCGCGGTAGGCCTTCTCCTCGGCTGAGATGAAGTTATCGCCGTCGGTACCGGAGTCGACCGTGTTCGTCACCTGGTTGAACTGATTTCGGATGGCACCGGAGACTTGAGGTCCGGCGAACACCACCACAAGGCCGATGACGACCGCGATCAATACGTACTCGATGATTGACTGCCCTCGGAGGCGGGTATTCCTAGGAGATACCCCCCCCCCGAAGGTCCTGCGTCGCTGCATGCATATGCGACACTCCCTTCGTATGGGGATTGATATTGCATGCGGGAGCGTACGATGAACGGTCTTAATTTCCCTGCAATGTGCCGCAACGGCAACGATGACGATAGGGGAGTAAAACGAGTGTCCATAATGCCCGCTTCGGGCGTTACCCGCATTCCTATCGAGTCAATCAATTCATACCTTTAGAAAGACGATTGAAAGCCTCAGAAAAGCAGGGTCCAGCCATGAGCCGAACCCTGCCCAAAAGAAGCCTTTAGAGCCGGGAAAGACGCTGCGTGCGGACAATCACTCGGCCTCCGCTGCCATGCGCACGACCTCTTCCATCGGGTAGCGGGTGCCGCCGTCCCCATCCAAAGCCTCGTTGTAGGCCTCGATGTCCGCCATGTCCTCAGCCTTCTCGAGCGCGGCCCTTCTCACGAACTCGGAAAAGGGCATACCCGCCGCGTCCGCATGACCCTGAATCAAGGCCCTTTCGCCCTCATCGAACTCGATTTCGCACATCGCCATGGTCGCTCCCGTCAACTCCGTCATCGAGGTGAGTCCATTATCCGCCAACCGCATACGCCCTGAAATCGAAACGCCAACCAGGATGGACTCCATACGAGGATGCCGCAGTGGTAATGGCGAGGAAGTGCGGCAGACGCTCTGAGAGCCGCTGTATGACCCCATGTTTCATCGAACCGACTATCTGTGCCACGAACCTATAATTATTCGTACACTTGACAAAAGAAAAGCCTGAGTGGGGTCGCGCAGGCTTTTCGCTAGACAGGCTCGAAGACAAGCTAGAAGCACCAAGCGGGACAGACGCAAAATGATTGAGTCGGATCGTAATTGCCTGATGGGTCACCTGTACCGTTGACATTGCAAAACCGAGTCGAGTAACGGGGAGTGGTCGATCGCTCCCACCAGCTTTCGCCGATGGCGATAATACTGTTACTGGAGAAGTTTTCTTTCACGGTATTGCAGAACAGTTCATACTGAGAACCCTCTTTATCAATCCAGCTATAGCCGGACCATCCGCTATAAGGAGTCTCGACGATCTCGGAGTAGCTGAGCAGGAACAGCCTGTCCGAGGTTGCCGTCACGGCACAATTCTCGTCGTTGCCGCCCACGTTGTTCGTGAGCTTTCTGACCGATTTAACCTTGGACTGGAAATCGGAGGGCATGAGGTTCCAAATCTCACCTGAGTTCATCTTCGCACGGAGCTCCGACTTCTCCCACCCGTCGGTGTTGGAATTCGTGGCGTTCATGCGGGAGTAGATGCCGTGCGAGATCGTAAGGAACGTCAGGCCGGCCTTGCCCGAACCGTCCGCGAGGTCGTCGTGATTGATGCCGATGATTCGGTATTCGAGCGTTTTTCCGTCCGTCAGTTTCATCGAGAACTTGGTGTCGGCATCCATGGCGGCCTTGGCCTTGGCGTAGGCGATAGACGATGTACCGTTCTTGGCAATGTCTTTAGCAACCGCCTCCTGCTCGTCGAGCGTCCAGTCCTTCGCGTCCTTGGCGATGGCCGCCTGGACGGTCGCGGAACCCGTGTCGTTGCCGCTGCCGGAACCGCTCGGTTCCCAAGTCCCACCTGCTGTCCCGTTACCCAATACACCGGCCACCATATTGAATTGGTTCCTGATCGCAGACGAGACCCACGGCCCCGCGATCAGGACCACCAGGACTATGATCGCGACGATCAGGACGTACTCTACTGCCGACTGCCCCTTCGGGCGGCGGGTAAATCTCGGAGATACCCCCCCCCCGAAAGGAATTTCCGCTGCGCTCATGTGCGGCTCCCTTCGGATTGCTTTGAGACCATGGGGGAGCGTAGCCCGAGACGTTCCGCATGTAACCGATGTGCCGCAGCGGCAATCACACTAAGAAGGTAAGGCGTTCGGAGTGACATCCCGTTCCAGAACGTATGGGCACAATATGCCCATGTCGGGTCGGTGGATGCCTGACGTCCGCTATGCGCGCGATCTCCTGCCCGACAGGAACCATGCGCAGAAGCGCAGGACGGGCAGAGCCGGACACGGCTGCCGTCCGGCCGAGGGAGATGCCAGGAGCCACAGGGCGAGCGCTGCGGCCTCGGGCGATGCGTGAACCTCCGCCGCTGCCGCCGCGACCTCGTCCTCGAGCTCTTCGGTGGCCCTGAGCCACGATCGGTTGATTGATAGCCCCACAAGTTCATCAGGTACGCTAAAGCCAGTCGTCATCATAAACAAACCCCCTCGTATACAGTTCATCAACGAAGCGCAGCGCGTCGTGCGCGGACCAGTCCTTCCGGGCTAGGCCTTCTATCGCGATGGCGATGCTCTCGAAGATTTCGACACCATTCCTGAACAAGATCTTCAGCGCCTCGTACCTCGCGGCCTGGTTGTTGCGGAGGAACGGAAGGAACGCAGCCGGGATAACGGCCTCGTAGAACATGTCCCGATCGAGTACCGCGAAGCGGCCGGGAACCCTGTTCCTGGCGTTCATCTCGTTGGCGAGCACGACGAAGCGGGGCCGGGTCGAGGGTGCTATCCTGCGCGGCGAGAGGAATGTCGTGGCAACGATCCCGCCACTCTTCATGTCGATCGATATTTGGATCGAGGGGACCGTGTTAACGATGAAGTGGGCGGCGTCTGCCCTGACCTCCACGACGTTGCCGTGCATGACGATGCCGGGGCCGTGTGCGGGCCTGTACCTGCCGTCGGCGCTTGCCTGGTCACGGACGATCTGCCTCAGCAAGTCTTCATTCGAACGCTGCCCGCCATTTATGGCCTCCATAGACGACCTCCTTCGGACATAAATCTCAACTGTTCTCACTATACAGATTGTAGTCGCTGCAAACAATGGGTATACTGCGAACAGCAAAACGTACGCTGCCTATTAAAGGAGATAACAACATGGCGAACCAGACTCCCCACATGCGCAAAGCGATCCGCACTGCGAACGAGAACGCGTGGCTCCTGTCTGAAGCAACGTCTCGCGTGATTGCTCAAACAGGCAAGCCCGCCCCAACGCCGAGCACGGTGCTCGCATATGCCTTAGACAAGCTGGACGATGAGATGACAATGGCCGCAGCCGCCAAGAAAAGGATAGATTTTGAGCGAGTTATGTGCCCGATCGAGGAATTCTGCAAGCTGGCCCAGCTGCCTCCAGCAACGACCAGCAGCCTGAGCGGCCGCTATGTCTTCACCGTCACAGGGCAGGGAGTAATTACTCATCTTATCCAACTGAATGCCCGGTTAAGTCTCGCCCTGCTGCCGACGGAAGTTAAAAGTTGCTACACCATCCGTTGCGCTATGCGCGTCTTTCTGCTGGACGCATACAGCACGGTGCCGATGGTGTAGTAGACGCCTGGACACGCAGAAACCGCGCGCCATCCCATCTAGCCGCCTGGCCGGTGGTTTGCCAATTCGTCCCAAAACGCATGTCGTCCGGCACGACCGACAGCCGAGTTTTGCGTCCCGCTCGAACAGCGCCAGAACACCGTGCCGGAACCCACGCAGCCGATGGCAGGGGAATTCAGCCGCGGCCATCGGGGAGCCGACCTGGGGACGGCACCCTCGGTCCTCGAGGGATTTCTACCGCCCCTAACAGGCCTGGATTGATTTAACGGTTGATTCAGTCCGGCTGAATAAGCCGAGCATGGACCGGTTGACATAATGTAAGGCAAAAAAGCAGATGCGGCCGTACGCCGAGGCGGGGTTCGAATGATGTGATAGAAAGTAATACACATATTGCATCTAACCAGGAGGTGCATCATGGCAACCGCCACCGCAGCCCTGAGAATCCCCGAGGACCTCGCGAACAGGTACGACCGCCTGGCGAAGTCGACGGGCCGCACGAAAACCTTCTACATGACGGAGGCCCTCGCCGCCGAGATAGACAGGCTCGAATACGAGTACGGCCTCATGAATTATCCGGGAAGCGTTTGGTTGCGAGGCATGCCAGTGTGAGGGACTGATTCGTCAGGCCCCGCACAGGGGGACCGCGATGGTGGCCACCGCGCCGCCCGAGGGGCTGTTGGCGAGCGAGACGGAGCCCCCGTGGGCGCCCGCGGCCTCGGAGGCGGCGTGGAGGCCGAGCCCGTAGTGGCGGCCTCCGTCGCGCGAGGAGCGGGAGGAGTCGTCTGTGAAGAGGCGCTCACAGCCGCGTTCGAGGGCGGCGGGAGAAAAGCCCGGTCCGTCGTCGGCCACCTCGATGACGAGGTGGCCGCCCGCGACGTCGCAGGAGACAGTCACGCGCGAGCGCGCGTGCTCGGTGGCGTTGACCACAAGGTTCGCGGCGGCTCGCGCCAGGGCGGTTCGGTCGAGCGGGGCCTCGGGCGCGCCCGCGACAGCGGGGCCCGTGGCCGCGTTGAGCGTCACGCCTCGCGCCCGGGCGATCTGGGCGGCCTCGGCGAGAACCTGCTCGCAGAGCTCGGCCGGCCGCATGGGGGCCCTCTCCGCCCCGCCGGACCCGCGCGAGGCCTCGATGAGCAGGCGCACGTAGCCGTCGAGCCTTTCGACACTGCCGGCTATGTCGCGCGCGGCGGCCGCGAGGTCGGCGTCTTTCTCGTCTTCCAGCTCCTCCGCCACGAAGTCGGCGTTGGCGCGCAGCACGGTGAGCGGCGTCTTGAGGTCGTGGGCGAGTGACGCCATCTGCTCGCGCTGCCCCCGCTCCGCGGCCCAGCGGGCCTCGAGCGACTCGGCGAGGGAGGCCCGCATGGCGTCCATCGCGGCGAGGACGTCGTTCACCTCGCGCACGTTGGTGCTGCCGACCGCGAAGTCGAGCTCCCCCGCGCCGACGCGCCCCGCCGCCTCCGCGAGCGGCGCCATCTTGCGCGAGATCACGCGACTCGCGCGGCGCGCGACGAGCGCGAGCGCGAGCGCGCTTCCCGCCGTGGCGCCGACAAGCATGAGGTTCTGCGGGTTGGGAAGCAGGCCGGCGAGGTCGCGCGAGACCCACTGCGGCAGGTACTCGCTGACGAGCGCGCAGGCCCCGCCGCCCTTGAGAGGGAACGCGGCGTAGGTGAGGCCCGAACCCCCGCCCTCGATCTCCACTGTGCCCGGATCAGCGGCGAGTGCCGTACGGGCCATTTCCGTCGCGTCCTCAAGCCGCGTGCCCTCGAGGTCTGTCATCAGCACGTTTCCGTCCTTGTTCAGGATGAGGTAGCGGTACGCCGTCGGCACGTCCTGCTGCCCGCAGACGCCGTCGCGTGCCAGGCCCTCCGCGACCTCGCGCGCATTGGCCGGCCCCCAGCTTGCCTCGTAGACGAAGCCCGCGTTGATCGCCACGGAGAGCACCATGAACGAGACGAGCCACGCCACGGCGACCGCCGCAAACGCGTAGGCGAAGTAGCGCGCGATGACGAAGGAGAGCGGCATGCCCCCGCGACCTCGCGCCCCGATCTTCAGAGCTGCCACTTGTACCCCATCCCCCAGACGGTCGCGATCGGATCGGCGCCAGCCTCGGAGAGTTTCCTCCGGGCGCGGCTGACCTGCATGGATATGGCCGCGTCGTCGGCGTCGCTCTCCCAGCCGAGCACCGCCTCGCGGATCTGCGCGCGGCTCATGACCTGCCCGGGGTGGCGGGCGAGGTACTCGCAGATGGCGTACTCGGTGGGCGTGAGCGGAACGACCTCGCCGCCCACGGCGAGGTCGCGCGCCCCGAGGTCGATCCGCACCTCCCCGAAGGAGAGGGCATGCGAGCGCGGCCGGCGCTCACGGCGTAGATGGGCCGCGACCTTGGCGCGCAGTTCCGCGGCCCCGAAGGGCTTGCGGACGTAGTCGTCGGCGCCCAGGCCGTAGCCGGCCACGGCATCCTCCTCGGCCACGCGAGCGGTCAGGAAGACGATGGGCCCGTCGAAGTTCGGGCGGATCTGCCGCACGAGCTCGAAGCCGTCGAGCCCCGGCATCATGACGTCGCAGAGCACGAGGTCGAAGCGCGAGAGGTCCATCCCCGGGACCGCCGTCGCGTCCGCCGCCTTGACGACCTCATGGCCATCGCGGCCGAGGACGCGCGCGAGCGCGTCGAGGATCGCCCGTTCATCATCCACTGCCAGTATCCTCGCCATGTTCGACCTCCTGAAACTCTCGTCGGAATTGTACTAACGCCGCGCTCAACGGTCCAGAGCCCTGCGCGCAGCCACGGGTGCCTCGACCGCGTCGCACGCGCGGTAGCGCACGCCCGAGCCGCCGCGCGCCTCGATCTCGAGCCAGCCCTTGCCGTCCGACTCCCGCCCGAAGAAGATGAGCTGGAGCTCTCGGACATTGCCTCTGTCATCCGCCGCGTCCACCAGGTAGACGTAGTTTGCCCCCGCCCCGGTGGCGTCGGCGTAGGAGCTCGCGTGGCTGCCGGGCTCGGGCGCGGGCGCCCACATGGCGATCTCAGGGTTGGGCAGCACGCGGTCGGCGATCGAGCGCAGCGCCGACCCCCAGCCGGCGTCGAGCAGGGCATTCCCGCCCAGGACGAGCGCCGCGGAGAGGAGGACGAGCATGGCGGCGAGCGCCTTCCTACGCATCTGCCCTCCCGTCCTCGAAGCGGCAGAACCAGACGAGAAGGACGGCGGCGGCTGCCAGGGTGAGCACGAGGCTAGCGAGCGCAGTCGTGAGGAGAGGGCCCGCCGCGCGTGCGGCGTCGATGAAGGCCTCCACCCCGAGCGACCCCAGGCGCGCGGGCCAGGCGAGCGGCACGCAACTCAGGGGCGTCGCCAGGGCACCGGTGAGCTCGCCGGTCATGAGGCCGTGCGCAAGTCCGCCCACCGAGAAGAACGCGAGGAGCACCCCCGCCGCACCGGCGCCGATGGCGACGTTGCGGCCGAGGCGCAGGGCCACGCCGAGCCCCAGCGCGTAGAGGGGCAGGCTGCCCAGCACGATGCCCGCCCAGGCGGCCGCAAACGGAGCAGGCCCGAGCGGCAGGCACCCGGCGACGGCGAGCACGGCCCCGAACACGCCGAGCGCCACGGCCAGCGCGGCGGCACCGAGCGCCGCAAGGGCGAGCAGCTTCCCCGCGACGGCGCGCCCGCGCGAGGGGACCGCCGTGAGGTTGGCGAGGCGCCCGGCAGCGCGCTCCTCGTCCACGGCGAGCCCGCAGACGATGGCGGACATGAGCGGCATGAGGGCGCCGAGGAACTGGACGTAGGCGTCCGCGCCCAGCGCCGGGTCCCATCGGGCTACGGAGAAGTACTCGCCGCAGGCAAGACCGGCTGCCAGGCCGCAGACGAGGTGCACCGCCGCGAGCGGGGAGCGCGCCAGGCGCAGGGCCTCGGAGAGCAGGGCCCGCGAGAGAGTCATGCGCGGCGTCGGGTCGGAGAGTCGTGTCACGGCCATCACCTCTCCTCGGAGCGCGCGAGCCAGGCCGCGCCCGCCGCCGTGAGCGCGGCGAACGCGAGCGCGCAGACCGCAAGGCCCGCCAGCGTGAGCATGCCGTCTGCCGCGAGCGCCCCACCGAGCGCCATGTCCGCCGCGAGTGGCTCGCCGCTCGGCAGCACGGGGATGAAGCTCGTGGGGATGACCATGCTCGCCGACGGCGGAAAGAGCTGCGGCAGCGGCACCAACGACCAGGCGAACCCGCCCACGAGCTGCGCGGCTAGCGGGCAGAAGATGCCGGCGAGCATGCCGAGCCGCGCCGTGAGAAAGAGCCCTGCTGGAATCATCCACGCCACGGTCACCGTGTTGACGAGCGCGCAGAGGAGCATCGTGAGCGTGCCCGCGGCCGTGAGGCCCTGCGAGGTGAACGCCGATCCCGCAAGGTAGATGCCGAAGACCACGAGGTTCGAGAGCGTGCAGAGCGCGAGGCACCAGAGCGCCTTGGCCCACCAGGCGCGCCCGAGCGGGAAGCCCAGGCCCAGAAGCCCCCGCATCCGCGTGCGAGCGTCCGCCCGCGCGACGCACGCCACCACGAGCGAGAGAGACACGGGCAGGAAGAGCGCGTACCAGTAGTTCCACGCGCTGAAGATCTGCACGCCCCGGTAGGGCATCGCGCCGAGCAGCGGCATCGGCAGCGCCATGAGCACGGCCAGGCGAACCGGTGCCGCGTGGCGCGACTTCAGGGCCTCGGCGCGCAGGCCCGCGAGCAGGCCGCCTTTCTCGCCCGTCATGCCGCCACCTCCCCGCGTGCTCGTCGCCCTTCCCGGCAGAAGCTCATGAAGAGTTCCTCGAGGTCCTGCCCGGGCCGAAGCGCATCCTCGTAGGCGAGGCGCCCCCCGCAGATGATGCCGATGGTGTCCGCCATCTGCTGCACCTCGGAGAGGATGTGGCTCGAGACGATCACCGTCGTACCCGCCGCCGCGAAACCGCGGATCTGGTCGCGCAGTTCCTCGATGCCGATGGGATCGAGGCCGTTAGTGGGCTCGTCGAGCACGAGCAGGCGTGGCCGGGCGATCAGCGCCAGCGCGAGCCCCAGGCGCTGCCGCATGCCCATCGAGAAGCGCCCGGCACGCTTCTTTCCGGTGTCCGCGAGGTCCACGGCGGCGAGCACCTCATCTATGCGGCTCTCGGGAAGGCCCAGCAGCGTGGTGCGCACGCGCAGGTTCTCGCGCGCGGTGAGGTTGGGGTAGAGCGGCGCCTCCTCGATGAGGCTGCCGATTGCGTAGAGGTCCTCGCGGCGCCAGGCGTGCCCGGCAAAGAGAATCTCCCCGGACGTCGGCCGCAGCATCCCGCAGATCATCTTGAGCGTTGTCGACTTGCCGGCGCCGTTGGGACCGAGCAGCCCGTACACCTCGCCCTCGCGGATATGAAGGCTCACGTCGGCCACGGCGTCCTGCGCCTGGTCGCCGCGGCCGAAGCGCTTGGTGAGCCCGCGCGTCTCGAGCGTGTAACCCATGGGTTTATCCTTTCTCTTCCGGGCGCGCGGGCCGAGTCACCGTGCCCGCGCGCCTTACCTTTCGGGTTCACCATCCATGGTGGGGCGCGTTTCTAACGAAGCCGTAACGGCCGTTGGGCTCTTTTGGCGCCAGCCCTTCTCGACCAGCACATCATGATTAATTTGCTTAAGGCAACAACTTTCCCGATCGATGTAACCACCGAATCAAAACGTGTGCATCGGCCACCAAAGATGCCGAAAAATGTCGTTTTTGGAGGCTGATGTACATAAAAGCGATAAACATCCCGCTCGATACCGTCCTCCACATGTCTGGACTCTCTATGCTCGCGCTGGATAGACATCGCCAGAACGGGTATAGTATCGAAAGTTTTGTCGTTTACCAGCGGGGGAGTCCTGTGGGCATCAAAAAGAAGATCAAAAAGGAGCTTATCGGCACTTCCGATTACCCGTCGAATAAGATCTTCACGATCTCCAATTTCATTACCTTCACGCGCCTGATCCTCACGCTGGTCTTCCTGTACCTGTTTGTGACGGACAACAAACGTGTCGTCGCCATCGTCATCTATGCCATCGCGGCCTCCACCGACTGGATGGACGGCCAGATTGCCCGCATGACCAAAACGGTTTCGTGGCTCGGCAAGGTTATGGATCCCATCTGCGACCGTGCGCTGCTATTTACCGGCGTACTGGGCCTGGTGGTCCGCGGCGAGCTTCCCATCTGGGTCTGCGTGCTCATCATTGGTCGCGATATATACCTGGGCATCGGCACGCTCATCGTGCGCCACTATCACCGCCGCCCCATCGACGTCGTGTTTCCCGGCAAGATTGCCACGGCGCTGCTCATGACCGGCTTCTCGCTTATGCTTCTGGGCTTTCCCACTGTGGATGGCTGGCATCTGCTGCCCGCCACGTTCACGGCCTTCCCGGGCCTCAACGGCAGCCCGGTACCGCTTGGCATCTTCTTTGTGTACGGCGGCGTCATCTTCTCCATGCTCACTGCCGTCATCTATTCCATTAAGGGTGGAGCAGCCATTAAACAGGCTGTCGCGCATCCCGAGGACGAAGACATCGACTTTCTTAACCCCGAAATCGAAGACTAAGTCATTGGGGTATGATTACGTACAGTTCATTCTTTGCGGCATGTCCGCGTTAAGTTAGGGGTTGTCATGGACAACATGGTTAACAATATGCCTCAGAACGATAAGGCCTCAGACGCCACCTGCGTTTTCCGCGTTCCTTCGAGCGATGTCACCGTTCCCGACCTCATGGCCAACGTGCACATCACCGCGCCCGTCTTATCTATCGTCAAGGGCCCGCAAACCGGCGCCGCCTTTGAGCTCGAGGATAATGTGACCACCATCGGCCGAGATCCCGCCAACGGCATCTTCCTCAACGACATGACCGTGTCGCGTAGCCATGCGCGCATTATTCGCGAGGGTCTGGGTGCCCGCATCGAAGACCTGGGCTCGCTCAACGGTACGTGGGTTGACGGCGCTATCGTCAACGGCGCACCGCTGCACGATGGCTCTTCCGTCCAGATCGGTACGTTTACGCTCATCTACCACGAGAGCACGCCGGAGCGCATCGAAACCGGTGAGTAGGGCATGGCCGAACGCAATTATCTGAGTATCGGCCAGGTCGTCAATCTACTTCGAGGCGCATACCCCGATCTTTCGAACTCAAAAATTAGATTTCTCGAAGATGAGGGGCTCATCACCCCTCATCGCACGCCTAAGGGCTATCGTCAGTACTCCAAGGAGGACGTTGACCGCCTGGAGGTCATTCTGCACCTGCAGAAGACTCGCTACATGCCGCTCAACGTGATCAAGCAGCGCCTGGAAAACGCCACGGACCTGTCTACGCTCGCCTACGAGGTGGGCTTGTTGTCCGATGTTCCGCTCAAGACGGAACCCAAGGAGACTAAGCAAAAGCTGCATCCCATCGAGACCATCCCCGATATGCTCGGCGTCGAGATCTCGTTTATCCGCTCCCTGGCCGAAAACGACCTCATTCGCATCATCAAGAGCCCGCAAAACCGCGAGCTTGTCGATGGCCGCGATTTCCCGATCATCCGCTACTGCTCCGAACTTTCGCGCTTCCATATCGAGCCGCGCAACCTGCGCCAGTACGTATCGTCGGCAAACCGCGAGTCCTCTATGTTTGAGCAGGTGCTCGTGAGCATGCTCGGTATGGATACTTCCGACGACGAACGCGACGCCAAGCTCGAGCGTGCGTTTAAGAAGCTGCATGACCTCACCGAGGGCGTGCATACCGCTCTCCTCAAGAACCGCGTATTTGAGTCACTCAACGCCGTGGTCGAGGACGCCGATATCGATGCCCTCGACGAGGAGATCGCGCGCTCCGAATCCACCAAGGCCAAAAGCAAAGAAGCGCCCGCCTCCGCGGTCCCCGTGCGTGAGGAATCCCTCGTGCAGCCGCTCAAGGTTGTCGCCCCCTCGCGCGCCGGCACCGCCAGCGCGGACAAATAGACGCTGCTACAAACCAGCCTCCCCTGAAAGGTCATGCCATGTACGACTTCGAATCTCACATCGTCGACATCCCCGACTATCCCGAGCCCGGAGTCGTCTTTAAGGACATCACGCCGCTCTTTGGTAATCCCGAGGCGTTAAAGGCCATGGTAGATGCCCTGGCCGAGCATTTTGCCGGCATGGGCATCACCAAGGTTGTGGGTCCCGAGGCTCGCGGCTTTATGGTCGGCGTGCCCGTGGCCGTCGCCCTGGGCGCTGGCTTTGTGCCCGCACGCAAGCCGGGCAAGCTGCCTCGCAAGACGGTGAGCGAGAGCTACGAGCTCGAATATGGCACCGACTCTATCGAGATCCACGCCGATGCCATTACCTCTAAAGATACCGTGTTGATTCTGGACGACTTGGTCGCGACGGGCGGAACCGTCGAGGCAACAGGTAAACTGGTGCGAGATATGGGCGCAAAGCTTGTGGGTTACGGTTGTATCCTCGAGCTTGCGTTTCTCAACCCGCGCAAGAAGCTCACGCCTTCCAACGAGGACGTCGAGCTCTTTAGCCTGGTAACGGTGGACTAGCCGCTACCCTTAGATACCGGAAAGGAAGCTCCATGCGCACAGCAAATACGCACAAAAACATGGCACGCTGCGCTGCTACGGCAACCCTCGCTTGTGTTTTGGGCCTGGGCCTCGCGGCTCCGGCCTATGCCGATACCGCATCCGACCTTGCCGCTGCTCGTACCAAACTCGAGCAGATCGGCACGCAGACCCAGCAAATTCATGAAGAACTCTCCGCACAGACGCAGGAGCTTGATCAGACTGCAGGCGAGATCACGCAAAAGCAGCAAGAGATTGCCGAGGGCCAGGCAAAGCTTTCGAGCTACGTTGCCGGTGAGTACAAGACCGGCGGTCTGAGTCTCCTTCAGGTTCTGACGGGCGTCGACGATCTGGGCGACATGCTCAACCGTCTGTTCTATTACGGCAAGGTTTCCGACAAGCAGGCCCAGACCATCCAAGAGGTCAAGGACCTTAAGCAGCAGCTCACCGATAAGCAGACCGAGCAGGAGAAGAACGTCGCCGCGACGCAGAAGAAGGTCGACGAGCTCAATGCCCAGCAGGCTGAGGCCCAGAGTGTCGTGAACTCCCTGGATTCACAGCTGCAGGCCGAGCTTGCTGCCGAGGCCGAGGCCAACGCCGCGCTGCAGGCCGGTATCAACGCCAGCACCGCCGAAAAGGCCACGGTGCGCAACGACACCGCCGGTACGACCGAGAACATCCCCGCGCCCGCTCCTGCTCCCACGCCGCAGCCTTCGACGCCCACTCCGGCTCCTACGCCGCAGCCCTCGACGCCCGCTCCGGCTCCGACGCCTTCCGCACCGAGCCAGTCTGTTGACGGCGGCTCCGTTGTTTCGCGCGCCTACAGCAAGCTTGGTTGCGCTTATTCCTGGGGCGGTATTGGACCGGACAGCTTTGACTGCTCCGGTTTTGTAAGCTACTGTCTCACGGGCCGCTACTGCCGTCTGGGCACCACCGGCACTTTCATGGGTTGGACCCGCGTGTCCGACCCGCAACCCGGCGATGTCGTGGTTAACTCCTACCATACTGGCATCTATATCGGTAATGGTCAGATGATCCATGCTTCCGACTACAAGACGGGCGTCATCATCAGCTCCGTCGCAGCCGGCATGAACAACAACTACATTTTCGTGCGCTACTAAGTCACTCTGTATAGCAAACGAATGTGAACCTCGTGGCCTTTGAGCTGCGGGGTTCATTTATTTGTGACCGTGCTCCATACATGATCCCAATGAGCTAGTTTTCAATACTAGATGCACGTTTCAAAGGTAAGCAAGATGGCTATAATAAATGAGAAACATCTAGAAAGGACCCTCTATGAGCTGGGCACTTATCTCCGATTCGAGCTGCAACCTCCGCGATTGGCAACCGACCGCGCCCCATACCACCTTTGCATTTGCACCCCTCAAAATTCGAGTGGGGGAGCGCGAGTTCGTCGATGACCTCACGCTCGATGTTCACGAACTCAATTGCGCCGTGCAGGCGGAGTCGAGCGCTTCTTCGAGCGCCTGTCCGAGCGTAGGCGAGTGGACCGAACTCTTTAGGCTTGCCGACAAGACAATTTGCATGCCCATCTCCGAGGGCGTATCGGGCAGCTATAACGCTGCCGCCACCGCACGTGACATGGTGCTTGCCGAAGAACCCAACCGTCAGATTCATCTGGTCAATTCACGCGGAGCCGGCGGCAAAATGGACCTGATCTTCCTGCTGTTCGACCGCTATCTCGCAAGCAATCCAGACGTTTCATTTGAGAAAGCCTGCACCTATTTTGATGAGCTGGAACTGAACAGCAAGATCCTCTTTAGCCTGTGCAATTACGAAAATCTCGCCAAGGCCGGACGTATTCCCAAGGCAGCTGGGGTTATCGCCAATAAACTTAACATTCGAGTTTTAGGCACAGCAAGCGAGGCGGGGGAGATTAAGCTCGTCGGTCACACCCGTGGCGAAAAGAAAATGCTTGGCAAGATTGTCGATACCATGGAGGCCGAGGGTTTTACTGGTGGCGAGGTCGTTATCGACCATGTCGAGAATGAGGCTGGCGCCCAGGCACTTGCGAGCCGCATTGTGGAGCATTGGCCCGGCTCCAAGACCATCATCATGCCCTGCAACGGACTGGATTCATACTATGCCGAGATGCACGGGCTCATTATCGGCTACGGCATGGGCGTGGCTTCGGGCCGATAAAGTCCAACTAAACAAAAACACGGGCGGGACAAAGTGTCTGAGGGCTCTTTGTCCCGCCCGTCTTATACGTCGGCTAGCTATTAAACCCATTGAACTTTAGATAGCTCATCAGATACGCCTTCGATACAAAAGACGAAACCGCACTGCGCACGAGCAGCGACTCGCGCGTGACCTGATGAGCCGTATCGGCAACAGGAACCTGCTCAATGGAGAACGCCGCGCGAATCGATGCCTCGAGTTGATCGACCACATAGTCAAAAGCGGTCGGAGCATCGTAGCTCAGGCGCTGAATGTTAAAGAGCGCCTGAACAGCAGCGATGGGCAGCACCTGTTTAAAAATACAGATGGCGATAAGGCGAGCAATCTGCTCGCGACCATATTGCTTTTTTACCGGAGCCGGCACCAGGCCGACCTTTACGTAATTATTGATCATGGACGGCGTAATGACGGGGTGTTCCACACAAATCGAAAGCGGCTCCATCCACAGTTCGATGTACTCAATGACCTGGTCACGGTAGAGCGTTACATTCGGCAACTGGTCATAGCGCGGCAAACAGAGTGTATTGAGTTTGCGGACAATATCAGACTGTATAAATGCATCAGGTAGCACCGTGGGCTGAATATCCTCTGGGCTAATGCTATCCGACGTATCGGACATCGGAATGACATGTTTAACGTGATTCATATGATGCTTCCGTTCGTTTTCAATATTGTATTCTAGATTATCTAGTTTTGCATACCACAATGAACGGTATGATCGTCGGCTTTGGAACGGGTCCGGCCGAAGGATAACTGGCTTGGGCTTTGCAATATAACGTCCCGCGGCAACGAGCTTGAGGTAACGTTGCCGCGGGACGTTTAAGTAACATAACAACCTTACATAAGATATATTATCGTACTTATCCGCGTAAGAAAGCGTATGCGCTAGTAGCCGCTATAGCTCCGTCCGAAACAGCAGTCACAACTTGACGTAAACGCTTGGAACGGATATCGCCGGCAGCAAATAAGCCAGGCGTGCGGGTTGCCATCGATTCGTCGGTCACAATACCGCCGTCGGGCGCCAGATCCACCAGATGCTCTACAAGCTCAGTATGGGGATGCGTGCCAGCAAAGACAAAGATGCCAAACGAACCAGGATCAAAGGACTCGGAATAGGTGACACCGGTAGTGTTGTCCTTAAACGTGACAGTCGTGGGCATCGCCTCACCCGATAGTTCCACGATACTAGTTTGGTACCTAACTGAAATATTATCTTTCACGAGCACCTTTTGAACCACGCCATCGGGGGCACGGAACTGATCGCGGCGTAAGACGATGGTCACGCTGCTGGCGATTTCTGACAAGAACAGGGCTTCCTCGCAGGCAGCATTGCCGCCGCCGATGACAAAAACCTGCTTGCCACGAAAGAACATGCCGTCGCACGTCGCGCAATACGAAACGCCACGACCGCGATACGTATCCTCGCCAACAAAACCAGCAGATCGCGGTGTGGCACCCATGCAAGCGATAACGCTCGAGGCCAGCGTATCGCCCGTATCATGATGCACCGTAAACAGCGCTGTATCGGCATCGTAATCGATGCCCGTCACCATGCTCCACGTAACTTGCGCTCCCAGGCCCTCTGCATGCTGCTGAAAACGCTCGCCGAGTTCGGCACCACTCAAGAGCGGAATACCCGGGTAATTCTCGACCTCATTGGTTGTAGCGATCTGTCCTCCCGACATGCCTTGCTCAATCACGGTCGTCGTTAGGTTGGCGCGCGCCGCGTAAATGGCAGCAGCATAGCCCGCAGGGCCGCCACCGATAATCGCAGCATCGATCGGCTGATGGGTAGTCATGAAAAGACCTCCTGTCGAAAGATTGGCGTTCTTTGCGCTCATACCCAAATTTAGGCAAACGTGACACTCATGCACTACAATGATTCTCTGCGAAACAAAGATGAAGGGGAGTTATCGATGGATCAAACGCAGATGGGCAATGACGCTCCCCTGCCCACGCACAGCACTCCCCAATCGGAACAAACCAAGCTCTTGGCTCAGCAAAAACCTCTCGTGACCATCGTTCACGCCTCGGTCGGCTCGGGCCACAAGGCCGCCGCAAATGCGATTGCGCAGGCATTCGACCTTATCCGCGGCACCAATGGAATCCCCGAGGATGTTGAGATTGAAGTGCTCGATATCCTTGATTTTGGACGCATAAAATTCGACGGCAACAAAACGGCCGCCTCGTTTACCGGCGCCACGCGCCCAATTTATGACTTGACCTGGCGTTATACCCTTACCGGACACCTGCTTTGGGGCGGTGGCACGGCATGGTCGCGCATCATGTTCCCCGCATTTAACGAATACGTTCGAACTCGCAGGCCCATTGCCGTGGTAGCCACACATATCACGGCAGCCAACGTCGCCGTCGGAGCGCGCGTCATTACGGGCATCGACTATCCCGTCATTTGCGTTCCGACCGATTACGAGGTCGAGGGTTGGTGGCCCCATAAGGACACCGACCTATTCTGTGTGGCAAACGAGTTTATGGCCGAGACACTCCGTCCCCGTAAGGTTCCCGAGACCAAGATCCACATTACGGGCATCCCCATTCGCGCCGGGTTTGATACGAATTACAATCGCGAGGAAGAACTCGAGAAGTTCAATCTCCCCACAGACAAGCTCGTCGTGCTGGTGATGGCCGGCGCCAGTTTGCCTCAACCGTACGTTCGCTTTCGCGCGGAGATGGACCGCACCCTCCCCTTCCTGCGCAGTTTCGAGGACATGCACTTTGTCTTTTTACCGGGCAAGGATGTCGAATATGCCACCCGTCTCAAAACGCTTTTCGATGCCATGAAACTCGAGAACGTCACGGTTCTTGACTACGTCGATGACATGGCAGCGCTTATGCACGGCTGCGATCTGGCAATTCTCAAATCGGGCGGACTCACTGTTACCGAATGCCTGTGTGCACACCTGCCGATGATTCTGCTGGGCAAGTCATATGGCCAGGAAAAGGCCAACACCACCATGCTCACCGGCATGGGCGCCAGCATGCATGTCACCACCGCACGCGAGCTCATCGTGACGTTGCGCCATCTCCACGATCATCCGGAGTCACTCAAGGCACTGCTCATCAATGGCGAAGTCCTGCGCCGTCCACGCGCAGCCGAGGATATCGCCATCGCAACCATGGAGCTCGCAGGCAAACCCCAAAAGCGCAAACGAGCCTTCTGCCGTTTCTACTGGGGCGGAAAACCCGCGCATATCCGCTAGCATTGGATTGTCCGCTTACCTGCGGGAGGCCCCTGTATATCATCCCATGCTCAAACATTCTCGCTTCGCTGCGAAACTGCGCGTGGGACGATATACAGGGGCCTCCCGCAGGTAAGCTGCGTTTACGCGCTAGCAGCTATACCAGATTCCCCGCCACTAGAACCTGAAAAGGCGAGACCGGAAAAGATAAATACAGTTAGCCGACGCGACAAAGGGACTATTCCTTTGTCGCGTCGGCTTACTAGAATGTAAATATTTTTTTCAAGCAAGTAGCCGTCCGCCCGGGGCCTACCTATATCGTTCCACGCGCAGTTTCGCAGCGAGCGAAGCGACGCGAGAATGTTTGAGCATGGAATGATATAGGTAGGCCCCGGGCGGGAGGGATACGAGCGCCCTAGGCGACGCCGCTAGAACCGAAACCGCCGGCTCCTCGATCAGTTTCGTCTAGTTCTTCTGCTTCTACGAGATTGACCATGGGAACTTCTTGGATGACGAGTTGGGCGATGCGGTCGCCTTTGTTGATCTGGATATTGTTGTTGGGATCCAGGTTGATGAGGATGACCTTAAGTTCTCCTCGATAGTGGGCGTCGATGAGACCGGGCGTGTTGACTATAGACAGGCCCTGCTTAATGGCTAGACCGCTGCGGGGCTGAACAAAGCCGGCGTAGCCATCGGGCAGCGCAATGGCCAAGCCAGTGGAGACCAAGCGACGCTCAAAGGGCTTGAGGGTACAGTCTTCGTTGGAGCGGAGGTCAAGGCCGGCATCCGTGGGATGTGCGTATTTGGGAAGCTCGACCGTGGGATCGAGACGCTTAATGTTAACGGTAATGTTAGACATGAAATCACCTTAGCTTGTCGAGCTCTTGCAAAAACTCATCGACGTCTTTGAAATCGCGATAGACCGAGGCAAAGCGAATGTAGGCCACCTTGTCGATCTTGGCCAGGCGCTTGAGCACCATATCGCCCAGTTCGTGGGACGTTACAGCCGTCAGCGTACGCGAACGCAGCTCCACCTCGATATCATCAATGATCTCGTTGAGCTTTTTCGTGTCGATATCGCGCTTAATCGTGGCGCGCATCAGGCCGACCAGCAGCTTGTTGCGATCGAACCGCTGCTTTGATCCGTCGGATTTGATGACCTCGATGGGATCTTCGCAGCGCTCGAACGTCGTAAAACGATAATTGCACGAACAGCATTCGCGACGACGCTTGATAGTGTTGTTCGACTCCTGCATACGGGAATCGACAACGCGGGTATGTGCCTTGCCGCATTTGGGACAGCGCATGGTACCCTCCTCTTAAACGATAACAAGGGTACCATGCGACCGAGCCGAAATCTTACGAACGAGTCGGAACTTTCAGAACTGCACCAGCATTAAGAGAGCCGTGATCGAGGTGATTGACGCTACGAATCATGTCGGAAGTCTCCTGCGTGGAAAGGCCATCGATGGGATGCTCCTGGGCAAGCGACCACAGGGAATCGCCGGACTGCACACGAACCGTCTCGTAGGTAACGTTAGCTACGGAATCGGCATATGCTGCGTGACGAGCAGAAAAAACTGACGTGGCAAGCACGAAGAACAGGGTAAACGCTACGGCTACAGCAACGATCGTCGAGGCCTTCAGGGCAACAGGAGCCGAAGCAACGGACGCACGCTGGGTGCGAACGGGCTTAGTGGCCACGGCCTGAAAATGGGAGCGTCCACCCTTCACGACCGTGAAGGCAGGCGAGGCGGGCGCCTCGAGCTTAAGAGCAAGGTTTCCCTGGACCATATCCGCTGCGTTCATTCTGTTCTCCTCTCGTTTGTTTTGACGAGAACTGTTTTATCAAGCCGCGGGGACAAAAAAGTCTAGCGCGGGAACGAGTGTTCGGTTATTATTATCTTCGAACAGTTGTTCCTGTCAAGCAGAAATAGAACATTTGTTTGGTATAGGTAGAGAGGAATCCCTGATGGTTCGCAAAATTACCAAGCGTCAGCAGCAAATTTACGACTTCATCAAGGAATATCAGCAGGAGAAGGGCTATCCGCCCAGTGTGCGCGAGATGGCTTCGGCTGTGGGCCTTTCCTCCCCTAGCACCGTACATGCGCATCTCTCCGCGCTGGAAGCACGCGGCCTACTCAAGCGTGACGCCACCAAGCCTCGCGCACTCGAGCTCTTTGACGAGGACGGATCTTCGGTCTCCATCTCGAAGTCCGATGAACCCACGGCGCCCCGCGGCACCGTATCGCTGCCTCTCGTAGGCCGTGTCGCTGCTGGGATTCCCATCCTTGCCGAGCAGAATATCGAGGACACCTTTACCATCCCAACCGAGATCGCAACGGACCAGGGGTCCTTCATCCTCGAGGTCCACGGCAATTCGATGATTAACGTCGGTATCTATAACGGCGACTACATCATCGTCCGCGAGCAGAAGAGCGCCATGAATGGCGAGATTGTCGTGGCCATGATCGATGGTTCCGCAACAGTCAAAACGTTCTATAAGGAACAGGGACGCGTTCGCCTGCAGCCCGAAAACGACACTATGGAGCCTATCTATGCGACAAATCCCACAATCCTGGGCAAGGTCGTCGGCTTGATGCGCCGGTTCTCGTAATGCAAAAACGCATCACGGTCTTTGATACCATTCGCGGGTTTACCATGCTGTCGATGGCAGGATTTCATGCCTGCTACGACCTTGCCTACCTATATGGTTGGAAGATGCCCTGGTTTACCCAGACCATCTTCCAAGACATCTGGCGCGCCAGCATCAGTTGGGTATTTTTGTTTATTGCCGGCTGGATGTGCACTCTCTCGCGCAACAACATCAAGCGTGCCGCCAAATATGCCGTTGCCGCTTTAATTGTATGGGTCGCAACGACGCTCGTCTCGGTCGATGACTCGGTGAACTTCGGCATCATTTTCTGCATGGCAGCATGCACCGCCATTGTTGCACTCGCTCGCCCGGCTCTCGATAGGTTGCCGGCGGTATGGGGTATATCGATTTGCCTCATACTCTTTGCCTGTACCTGGAGCATTCCTAAAGCGGTCTACCCTATCCCCTATCTAGCTTGGCTGGGTTTCCCAAGTCCAGACTTCGTCTCCGGTGATTACTATCCGCTCATACCCTTCTTATTTATGTACCTCACAGGCTTCTTTGCCGCCCGCACGGCACAAAAAGCAAACCGTAAAGCGCCAGCATGGGCCTATGTGAATCCCATCCCGGCGCTCGCAAGCCTCGGACGCCATGCGCTGCCGTTCTATCTGCTTCATCAACCGGTTATCTTGGGTGTACTGGAGCTGATTTATTCCGTTCGGTAACGCTCGAGGCGCGGTGCGATACGGGCCGGAATCTTTACCACAATACGAACGCCGTCCTCAAGATATTCCTCGTGCAGAAGAGTTCCCTGTTCGTGCACGAGCGTGATTAACGCGCCCTCTCGATACGGGATATCGGCCGAGAGCAACACATCTGTAGCGGCCGCTTCACGAGCAATGCGGTCGACTAAGTCATCAAGACCCTCACCCGTCTGAGCCGAGAACAGCACTGCCTCGGGATAGCGCCGACGGAAGCTCAAGCGGTCGACGCTATCGAGCAGATCAATTTTATTGAACACGGTAAGCGTCAGGCGCTCACCGGCACCAATCTCGTCAAGGACACGATCAACCGCCTCAAGCTGACGCTCGTAATCCTCATCGGAAGCATCTACAACTTTAAGAATCAAATCGGCGCCGAGCACCTCGGAAAGCGTAGATTTAAACGCGTCGACAAGACCATGGGGCAGCTTTTGAATAAAGCCGACGGTATCGGTGATCGTCATGCCACGACCACCGGGCAAACGGTACGAGCGCGTTGTAGGATCGAGCGTGGCAAACAGCTTATCCTGCGAAAGTACCGTGGATCCCGTTAAACGATTAAGCAACGTCGACTTACCGGCATTGGTGTAGCCAGCCAACGCCACGCGAAACGCCGGCGATTCAATACGACTTTTCGATTGCACATCGCGACGTTGTTCAACCTGTTTCAGTTCGCGTCGAAGCGCGGCGATCTTGTTGCGAATCAGGCGGCGGTCGACCTCGAGCTGGCTTTCACCCTGGCCAAAGCGTGAGCCAATACCGCCACGCGTCTGTTCCTTGGCAAGATGGCTCCACATACCTCGCAGACGAGGTAGCAGGTACTGTAGCTGAGCCAGCTGCACCTGTAAGCGGCCCTCACGCGTCTGGGCATGCAGACCAAAGATATCCAAAATCAACGCCGTACGGTCAATAATCTTGACCGGTTCGCCCACGGCTTTCTCAAGATAGGACTGCTGCGAAGGCGTCAGGTCGTCATCGAAGATAACAACAGCCGCATCCATGCGATGCACTAAACCGCACAGCTCCTCGACCTTGCCGGAGCCGATAAACGATTTGGGATAGGGTTTGACCAGGCGCTGAGACAAGCGTGCAACGCATTGGGCTCCAGCAGTGTGGGCCAGACGCTCGAGCTCGTCAAGCGAACGGTCGAGCGGCCAGGCGTTATCGCGCCACTCAACACCAACCAAGATGGCGCGCTCGGGTTCAGGCGCCGTGGGGACCAAAGGAAAACGAGCCATTAGGCAGCCTCGATGCGACGGTAGATATCATCAACGACCTCATCGATCGTAAACTCGTCCATATCGAACCACACGATGCGATCGTCACGCTTAAACCAGGAAAGCTGGCGCTTGGCATAGCGACGTGAGCGCATCTTGATAAGCTCACGGGCCTCATCCATGGTAATAGCGCCACGCAAGGCATCAATAATCTCTTTGTAACCGATTGCCTGCATCGACGTCAGTGCATCGCCCAGGCCCTGGTCCATAAGGCCACGGACCTCATCAACCAGTCCCTGCTCAAACATAAGGTCGACACGTAGGTTAATGCGCTCATACAGCACTTCACGGCTACGCGTCAGACCAAACCACAAGGCATGATAGCGCTCGCGCGGAACACTGAATTTCGACTTCTGCTGGGCATATGACACGCCGTCATCGTGCATCTCGAGCGCACGAATCACACGACGCACGTTATGGGGATGAATCACGGCAGCAGATTCCGGATCGCGCTCGGCAAGCAAGGCATGCAATGCTTCCTCGCCAATACGCTCGGCGAGCTCCTGATATCCCGCGCGGCGTTCGTCCTCGAGTTCTCCCGAAGGAAAATCCATTTCATCGAGTGCAGCCTTGAGATACAAGCCCGTACCGCCGCAAAAGACCGGAAGACGCTGCTCGCCAAGCAAACGCTCGACATGTGCTCGGGCGTCCGACTGGTAGAGCGCGGCGGAATACGCGACGCCAGGATCCACGATATCGACAAGGCGCAGGGGTGCCGAGCACTCCTCGGGCATCATCTTGGCCGTACCAATGTCCATACCGCGATAGATTTGCATCGCGTCACACGACAACACTTCGGACGAAAGGCGAGCAGCCAGGCGATCGGCAACATCGCTTTTACCGACCGCCGTCGGACCGACAATCGCTATGGCAGAAAGGCTTGCACCGGGAGAGATCATTAGCGAGGCTCGCCCACAACGGAGCCAGACAGATACCACGTCTTGGCGACATCAACATCGACGTCGACGATTTTACCGATGAGCTGATCGATGCTATAGCCAGCAGGAATCGGCGCATGCACCGTCTGGTTCTTGGGACTCTTGCCCAGAAGAACAGCGTCATTCTTCTTGCTCGTGCCCTCAATGAGCGCAGGCACCACGGTGTGAAGTTCACCCTGGTTATACTCGTGTGCCGTCGTCTCAATAACCTTGACCAGACGGTTAAAGCGCTCAAGGATAACCTCGTGCGGGGTGGGATCATAAATCTCAGCTGCCGGGGGTACCGGCGCGCTTGGAGTAAATAAACGTGTAGGCCTGAGCATAGCGCACCGTCTCGGCAAGCGAGAGCGTCTGCTCAAAGTCTTCCTCGGTCTCACCCGGGAAGCCCACGATGATGTCGGTCGAAAGCGCAATATCGGGCATACGGTTGCGAATGCGATCGACCAGGCCCAGATAATCCTCGCGCGTGTACCGACGATTCATCTCTTTAAGGATGCGGGTGGAACCCGACTGAACGGCCAGGTGGAGCTGCGGCATGACGGCGGGCGTCTCGGCCATAGCATCAATGGTCTCGGGCAGCAGATCCTTAGGATGCGAAGAGGTAAAGAAGATACGCTCGACGCCCGTATCGCCCACGGCGCGCAGCAGATCGGCAAAGCGCGGCTTGCCGAAGAGGTCGCGACCGTAGGAGTTAACGTTTTGGCCCAGCAGCGTAATCTCGCGCACGCCCTGACGCACGAGCCCGGTCACCTCGTCGACAATCTCCTCGAAGGGACGGCTCTTCTCACGACCACGAACGTACGGCACGATGCAGTACGTGCAGAAGTTATTGCAGCCCGTCATAATGGGCACCCATGCGTGATACTGCGTCTCGCGATGCCACGGCATACTCATGGCGTCGGTATCCTCATGCTCATTCGTACGGATATGGCGCTTGCCATCCAAAAACGCCTCGGCGATAAGCTCGGCCACGTGAGCAATGGAATGGGTGCCAAAAATGACGTTGACATTATCGACGTTGGTGAGCAAGCCCTCGCCATCGCGCTGGGCGATGCAGCCGCCCACGGCGACCACGCGCTTACCCGAAGGCGAAGGAGGAAGGCTCTTGCAGGAATTGCACTGACCATACAGACGCGTATCGGCAGCCTCGCGTACACAGCACGTCATGAACACGACAATATCGGCATGCTCGGGATCGAGCGCCATAAGACAGCCATACGAATCGAGCAAGCCACTCACGCGCTCGGAGTCGTGCTGGTTCATCTGGCAGCCGAATGTGCGGATAAAGTAGGTTTTACCGGCAAGAATATCGCGTACGGAACGCTGGTCCATGAGCTTACATCCTAACGATGGTGTCGACGGGGCGCATAGGTGCTACAAACGTGCGAAGACTTGCTTACGCAACAGGTTTAACGTCGTCCATAACGACGTTATCCATAGCGGCCCGATTAATCTGGTGAACGTAGATAGAGAGACGGATTGCCGTGCGCGACTCCCCGTTAATGAGAATGTCGGAAAACACCGGCGCGCAGGATACATCAAAGCCAGTCGGAATCAGAAAGCCACGCGCAATGGCGACGGCCTTGATGGCCTGGTTGACGGCACCGGCACCGACGCACTGAATGTTGACGGGGACGCCATCTTTGACCATGCCGGCAATGGCGCCGGCAACGGACGCGGGCGATGATTTGCTTGATACCTTCAGGCAATCCATGAAGAAACTCCTGCGTTTAAAAGTACGTTTTAACTGCAATAACTGTATCGTACCGAGCGGACTCGGTAAAGATGCTATTCCTCTTTGGCAAGATCGAACGTCACGGTGATGCGATCACGCGAAACGCGAATCTTAGGGTCGCCGCACAGATTGAGGTAATACCGGGCGGCAAGGTCGTTAAAGTCACGCTCAACAGCACGCGAAAACTGCGCCATATCATCCTTGGCGATGCGAAGGCCTCGACGGTCCTTGGCAAGATCGACGGGAGCCGGCGCATGCGAGGTGGAATCGCGCTCGCGCAGTAGACGCGCGGTCACGCCGCGAACGGGCTTAATCTGTCCCGACAGAATACGGTGGGCAGTGCGCTCGGACATCTCGAGACCCAGTCCGGAGCAGATCCGGATAAAGTCCTCGGCATCAGAGGCAAGGCCCAAACGATCGATCACTGGAAGCTCGCACTCGTCGTCGATAAAGAGCAGGCGCGACGTATCGAGACGACTCGAAGCCTGAGCGTACAGGGTCGCAGCGATCTCGGACGGGGAGCCCAGATACACATCGCAGCAACGCAGCTCCTCAAGGGCAAACTCACAGGCTGCGCGAATGATGTTGTGGGGGCCGCGAGCACATACATAGCGGCCGTCTTCGTCTTTAACAGCTTGAGGCCAGCTCGACTGGTCGGCGCGCTCACCCAAGCGATCGGTGGCAACGCACACCTTAAATGCGGAACCCAAATCGACGCCCGATGTAACAACGCGTGCCTCATCCGTGTTCTGCTTGATAGAGAACAGCGCCATACCACGACCGTGAACACCCCAACGGTCCAGTTTCATGCTCTCGAGCTTGGAGGTGACACGGGCATCGAAGATACGCTCCTGCATGTCCTGCGGCACGCCCGAACCGTTATCCAGGAAGAGGAGGGTGCGAACACCCTCCTCCTTGGTCGTGGCAAGATAGACCTTATCGGCTCCGGCATCGCGAGCATTGCGCAGCATCTCGATGACAATGTCCTCTACATGCTGAATGTCATGCTTGGCCTGACGGCGCTCGGCCTCCGAAACGCGGAGGCGGACATACCCCTCGCCAAGGTTTTCCTCGACGCGAAGGTTGCCCTCCCCCGACATCGACGCGATAAATGAGATGAGCTCGTTCGCGTCGTTCATGTTATTTAGCGATATCGACGGCACGGCTCTCGCGAATTACGACAACGCGCACCTGACCGGGATACTCCATCTCTTCCTCGATCTGATGTGCGATATCGTGCGCAAGCACCGTGGACTGGGCATCCGAGATCTTGTCCGGCTGAACCATGACATGAACCTCACGACCGGCCTGCATGGCATAGGTGCGCTCGACGCCGTCGTGAGAGTTGGCGATCTCCTCGAGCTTCTCAAGGCGCTTGATGTAGTTCTCGGCCGACTCGCGGCGGGCGCCGGGACGAGAGGCGGAGACGGCATCGGCAGCCTGGACCAGAACGTCGAGCACCGTGTTGGGATCGACGTCGGCATGATGGGCCTCGATCGCGTGGACGATAACGGGCTTCTCGCCATAACGGCGGGCAAGCTCAGCGCCAATCACAGCATGCGGGCCCTCAACGTCGTGGTCGATAGCCTTGCCCAGGTCGTGCAGAAGACCGGCGCGCTTGGCGGTCACAACGTCCAGACCAAGCTCAGAGGCCATAACGCCGCACAGGTCGGAGACCTCAAGCGAGTGCTGCAGCACGTTCTGGCCAAACGAGGTGCGGTAGCGCAGAGCGCCCAGGGTCTTGACAATCTCGGGATGCAGGTCGTGGATACCGGTATCGAAGGCGGCCTGCTCGCCGGCCTCGCGCACACGCTGCTGTACCAAGTCAGCGGCCTTGTGATACATCTCCTCGATGCGGGCGGGGTGAATACGGCCATCGGCAATGAGGTTCTCAAGCGCCACGCGGGCAGTCTCACGACGGACCGGATCGAAGCTCGAAAGCACGACGGTCTCGGGGGTGTCGTCAATCACGAGGTTGACACCGGACACCTGCTCAAAGGTGCGGATGTTACGACCCTCGCGACCGATGATGCGACCCTTGAGGTCATCGGAGGGAATATGCACGGAAGTGACGGTAACCTCGGCGGTATGGTCGGCGGCGCAACGCTGAATCGCCAGAGAGAGAATCTCCTGAGCGGTCTTATGGCACTCGGCGCGGACCTGCTGCTCGGACTCGCGGATGATGGTGGCCGCCTCGTGGGTAACCTCACCGCGGACCTTGTCGAGCAGCTCCTTGTGAGCGTCCTCGCGCGTAAGGTCGGCAATACGCTCGAGCTCGGAAGTCTGCTTGGCGCAGAGCTCCTCAAGCTCGCGAGAGCGCTTCTCGACCTGACCGGCCTGGCTGGACAGCTGGTGTTCGCGCTTATCGAGGGCATCGTTGCGGCGATCGAGCGATTCCTCGCGCTGCATCACACGATTTTCGAGCGTACGAATCTCGCTCTTGCGCTGCTTGTCCTCGGCCTCGGCGGCCTGCTTGTTCTTGATGATCTCTTCCTTAGCCTCGAGCAGAGCCTCTTTTTTGAGGGTCTCGGCCTGACGCTTAGCATCACCGATCAGGGACTCTGCCTGCGCGTGTGCCGACTGAATCTTTTCGTCGGCCTCGTGAAGACTACCCTGCTTGGCGGTGCGCATGTAGGCAATGGCGGCGATGGCACCCAAAACGAGGCCAACGAGCGCTGCAATGATAGGCATGCTCACTCCTTTTTATGGATTCGTTACACAGCAAAGCGAACCGTCCTTACGAACGGCTCGCGACATTTGAGTAATATGGGCGCAGCTTATGCGGGTCGGATACAGATATACATATAAACAAACTCATCACAGATGAGCACATATCACAAAGCAAATGACAGTAATTATCCTACGTTGAACCGCAACTACTGTCAAATAAACGCACCCGGCACGGCGCCAATCGAACGGTGAACGGCGGGGGCGTACCATACGCACGCTTATATGGCGCATTCCTCACTTAAGGCATCGAGGCGTGCCTTAACGGCATCGGCAGCGATGTGATACGAAAAACCCTTACCCATCAAAAATCTGACGAGCTTTTCGAATGCACGCGCCTCGGGAACGCGACGTTTAGCGAGCAAGGCCGAAGCGCGGGCCAAGTCGTCATCCACGGCAAAATACGCTTCGGGATACCCGGGGATATCGTCAAGCACGACATGACGACGCTTAAGCTCAACCTCGATCTTGCGCTGTCCCCACCCGCGACGTTTGCGCTCTTCGATAAAGTACGAGCAAAAGCGGTTCTCGTCCAAAAACCGATACTCGGTCGCTCGAGCAACGGCAAAATCGATCGCAGGCTGTCGAAAGCCATAGCGCGCCAACTTATCGCGCACCTCGCCCGTGGCATGATCGCGGCGCGAAAGCATCTCGGTCACCATGGTGAGCGCACATTTGCGTTCGATAAGCTGCACAGCCTCGCGAAAGTCATCCCAATCACAGGGAAGATCGGGGCGGTTCTTAACGTACAAGCGCGCCGCGCGCACGGGAATCCAAATGGAACGTTCAAAACCGCCCTCGAGATCGCAATCGATATGCGCACAGGGCTTTTTAGACGCATAACCGCTCGAGAACGAGGAGGCCGCTTTCTTATCGGGAAAGACGACCGTAGCCTCGGTCACCGTATACGACATGTCGGCATCCGCTACTCGTCGTCATCATCGAGCATCGCGGAACCATCGATGGCGTACAGCTCATCAAACTCCTCGGGGGCGGGCTGGTCGGTCAACTCAACCTCGGAGGGAGCATCATCGTCATACTCAAGGCCGCAGGCAAGGCGAACCTTATGCTCGATTTCATCGGCGCAATCGGGGTGCTCGCGCAGGAACGTCTTGGCGGCCTCGCGACCGTTGCCGAGCTTATCCTCACCATAGGCAAACCAGGACCCCATCTTCTTGCAGATGCCGCACTCGACGGCCATATCCAGAATCGAGCCCTCTTTAGAGATGCCAGTGCCATACATGATGTCAAACTCGGCCGAGCGGAACGGAGCGGCCACCTTGTTCTTAACGACCTTGGCACGCACGCGATTGCCGATAACCTCGTCCTTGAGCTTGATGGTATCGATTTTGCGAATATCGATTCGCACGGAAGAGAAGAACTTGAGCGCGCGGCCGCCCGTGGTGGTCTCGGGGTTGCCGAACATGACGCCGATCTTCTCGCGCAGCTGGTTAATGAAGATGCAGGTCGTGTTGGACTTGGAAAGCGAGCCGGCGAGCTTGCGGAGCGCCTGGCTCATCAAACGAGCCTGCAGACCCACCGTAGTGTCACCGATCTCGCCTTCGATCTCGGCACGCGGAGTCAAGGCGGCAACAGAGTCGACGACGATGGCGTCGATGGCACCGGAGCGCACAAGCATATCGACGATCTCGAGCGCCTGCTCGCCCGTATCGGGCTGGGAAATCAGGACCTCGTCGATATCGACGCCAATGCGCGCGGCATAGGTGGGATCAAGCGCATGCTCGGCATCGATAAATGCCACGACGCCGCCCATGGCCTGCGCCTCTGCAAGAATCTCGAGCGAAAGCGTCGTCTTACCGGAGGACTCGGGGCCATAAATCTCAACGATACGGCCGCGCGGCACGCCACCGATACCCAAGGCGGCATCGAGCGCCAGAGAGCCCGTCGGAATAGCTTCGACCTCGAGCTCGGGACCGCCGTCGCCATACCTCATAATTGAGCCCTGGCCGAACTTCTTTTCGATCTCGGCCTTGGTGGTGGCGATCATCTCGTCGCGCTCTTTACCCGTCGTGCGTGCATGAACGGTACGTACGGGACCTGAATTCTTGGCCATGAATAGCCCTCCTCTTAACAACCTGAAACGATAATAAACGAACGGCTGTTCGTGGTCAACCGTTCAGATTCATCATATGCACCCGCCCATTCCAAAACCCGACCAAACGCCGACCAATCACCGACCAAATGCTTGACCACGCCAATCACAAATAGGGGTGCTCGAACAATTTTAAGCCTTGTACCAGCGCAAACACCAATACCGTCAAAGGTCCCTATCTCCACAATTAAGGGGCCCTAAGGCCCCTTAAACCACGTCTATTCCATAGAATTGAGAACAGAGACAATGCGCCCCAAAGCCTCCGCGACCGCATGGGCACGAACGCACGACCGATCGCCCTCGTAATGACAGCGCGCAGACTCGACAACCGGCGCTCCCCCATCGGCAGCGCGATACGCCCAGCCAATATAGAACGTACCGGCGGGGTCTTGTTCGGTGCCACCACCGGGCCCAGCGTACCCCGTTGCGCTTACGGCTATATCGCTCTGATAGAGGCCCAGCGAGCCCGCGGCCATCTCACGCGCCGTCTGATGCGACACGGCGCTAAACCGATCGAGCGTTTCCTGCTCGACGCCGAGCACGCGATGCTTGATCTCATCGCAATAGGTCACCGCGCCGCCACGAAGCACCGCCGAGGCACCCGGGATATCGGCAATCGTCGAGGCGATCATGCCCGCCGTCAGCGACTCCGCCGTCGAAACCGTCACCCCAAGGGCAGTCGCGCGCTCGACAATATCGCGCGCCAGTTCCTCGTTGTTTGCGGCAATCTGCAAATAAGACTCCGTCATACCCACCAGGACCTAGACCGAAAAGACGATCTTGCGACAGTTCCAGAAGTACTGGGCGCCCGAGACAATGGTCAAAATCACGGCGATGACGTAAAGGAAGCGCGACACCGAATAGACACCGAGCAGCAGTGACACCGGCCCCAGCTGAAGGCCGGCCATCGCAAAGACGCACAGATAGCCGCAGATGGAGACCATCGTGGTTGCCGTCTTATACTTGCCGAGCTTATCGGCGGCAACGACCACACCGGCAGCACTCGCGACCATGCGAAGGGCGCTCACCAGCAGCTCACGGAACAGGATGATGAACACGGACCACACGGTCACCGCGCCAAAATCAAGGAACAGCAGCAGGGCCGAAAACACGAGCAGCTTATCGGCGATGGGGTCCAAGAACTTGCCAAAATCAGTGATCTCGTTGCGCGAGCGCGCCAGATAGCCGTCGACCTTATCGGTGCACGACAGGATCACATACAGAATGAAGGCAGCGGCGGCGAGCGGGCCGTCGAAGGTGCTCCAGTCCGTACCGGCAACGCTCGCGTGAGACAGAGCCGAGACGATCATGAACACCGGGATAAAGACGATGCGAACGCACGTCACGATGTTGGCGGGCGTCCAAACACTCGTCAGTTCCTTATTGCTCTCGTTTGCCATGACGCTCTCCTACTCCACAACATGACCGATAAGCTCGTAGCAGAAGCTATCGGTAAACTCAACGGTCAGAATATCGCCCACGGACGCCTCGCTGGCATCCAGATGCACCGCACCATCGGAATCGGGCGCTTGGAACCAGGCATGGCCGATCAGCTCGGCGCCGTCCTCGGTCTCCTCGATGCCATCGACGATCACCTGGGCGCGCTCGCCCACATGGGCTGCCGTGGCGGCAAAACCGAGCAACTCGGCCAGATCCATGGCCTCCTGGGCGCGCTCGAGCTTGACCTCCTCATCGACCTGGCCCTCCATCTTGGCGGCCAGGCTGCCCTCCTCACGCGAGTAGGCGAAAACGCTCGTGTAGTCAAAGCCAACGGTGTCCATAAAGTCGATAAGGTCGCGGAACTCGTCGTCGGTCTCGGTCGGGAAGCCGACCATGGCCGTAGAGCGAATCACGATGCCGGGGATGCGCTCGCGAAGGTCACGGAACAGATCCTCGAGCTCCTGGCGCGAACCGGAGCGACGCATGGCCTTGAGGATGCGCGCGTCGCAGTGCTGCACGGGGATATCGATATAGGGCAGCACCTCGGGCGTATCGCGAATGGTCTCAATGAGCTCGTCAGTCATGCCCTCGGGCTGCAGATAGAGCACGCGGACCCAGACGTTGTGCGGGCGCACGGCCTCGGCGACGGCACGCAGCAGCTGCGCCAGATTGCGCGGCGAGCCCTCGGCGATGTCCTCGTCGGCAAAATCGGTACCCCAAATGCCCGTGTCCTGGCCGATCAGCACGATCTCGCGCACGCCACCGGCAACCAGGTCGCGCACCTCGGAGATAATGCTCTCGGCATTGCGCGAATGATAGCGACCGCGGATGTAGGGAATCATGCAGAAGCTGCAAAAACGATTACAGCCATCGGAAATCTTGACATAGGCAACGGCGCCCTCGACGGTACGCTTGACCTGCGGGATATAAGCCGCGATCTCGCGCTCCACACCCAATACGCCATCGATGACAGAGACGATACCGTCTTCCTCATCGGCCTTCACAAAGGCCGCGACCTCGGGGAGCTCGTCGGGCAGGTCATCGCCATAGCGCGACGGCACACAGCCGCACATGACGATGGGGCAGGCGCGAACGCCGTCCTGAACCTCATTGGCGAGCTCGAGCGTGGTCTCGATGCTCTCGGATGTTGCGGAGGCGAGGAACGAGCATGTATTGACGATGGCGATATCGGCATCCTGCGGATCGAATGCCTCCTCGTAGCCCGCGGCGGTCAGCAGCGAACGCATGCGATCGGTATCGACCTCGTTCTTGGCGCAGCCAAGCGTGATATAGAGCACGGAACCCAACGGAGTATCCATCTTGGAGAGCGGTCCTTTCAAGTAAATTAGCGGTAGTTGGTAAACTGCAGCGGCTGGCCGTAGTCCTGGTCGCGTAGGAACTGGATCACGGTCTGCAGCGCGTCCTTAGAGGCCGAGGAAACGCGCAGCTTATCGGCCTCGATGGTCACCTTGACCTTGAGCTTTTGATCCTTGATGTCCTTATTGATCTTCTTGGCGGTCGTCTGGTCGATGCCCTCGACGATATGGCCGAGCACGCGCACGGTACCGCCCGAAGCCGCCTGCGGCGCGTCCCAAGAGACAGCCTTGAGGTCGATGCCGCGCTTGATGAGCTTAGAGCTCAGCACGTCAATGATCTGCTTGGAGACAAAATCGGCCGGGGCATTGATCGTAAAGAGCTTGTCGCCCTTCGAAAGCTCGATGGTGGCGCCGGAGTCCTTGAGGTCATAGCGCTGAGAGATCTCGCGGGTGGTCTGTTGGAAGGCGTTATCGACCTCCTGCATATTGACCTCGGACACAACGTCGAAGCTGGAATCTTTAGCCATGGTTCTTCCTTTCGGTACGGGGAGCCTTAGTAGCTATCGTACGAATAGTCATCTGAATCGTTTGCAGTCTGGCCGTCGGATGCCGTGTCGGTACCGTCGGTAGATTGGGCGTCGGTGCCGTCGGTAGACTGGGGGTCGGTGCCGTCGGCAGTATCGGTGCCGTCGGCACTCTCACCGTCTTCGGAGTCAGTGGTCTCCTTCTTAGGAACGGTAATGGTCACGCGCGCCACGCCCGATGTCTTGGTGTCGTAGCGAACCTTTTCACCGTTCTTGGTAACCGTGACATCGGAGGGCTTGGACGTGGTGATCTCGATCGAGGACTCGGGCGTGTACTCCTGCTCAAAGGGACCGGTTGCCTGGGCGCCAAAGACCGATTTACCGTCGACCTTGACCTCGATCCAGGCGGTCTTGCCCTTGGCAACGGAGACCTTGACCTTGATGACCTCGTCCTCTTTCTTTTTCGCGTTCGCCTTGGCGGCATCGGAATCGGCAGAATCCGTCGCCTCGTCAGTGTCTTCATCCTCGTCAACAGATTCGGTCGTCTTGGAAGACTTCTTGGTCGTCGTCTTGGTGGCCGCGGGCGTCTCGGGCGTCGACTCGGGTGCAGAAGAGCCGCAGCCACGCAGGAGGACCACGATGAGCAGAATCAACAAAAGCGCCACGGCACCGATGCCGGCGTAGATGATGCGCGGATCGAGTCCATTGTTCTGGGGGGCACGTCCACCGCCGCGTCCGCGATTAGAGCCACCGCGACCGTTTACCTGCGGCATACGGCCGCGACTGCTATCGGGACGACCACGATATCCGCCTTGGCTCTGCGAGCCGCGCTGACCCGAACGCGGCGCAAGCTCGCCACGGTTCTGATAGCCACGCTGGCCAGAGCGAGGCGCCGAAGAGCGCTGCCCGTAAGGCTGCGATTGAGAACGGAGGCGCGGCGTCACCTGCGTGGTATCGGCGTCGGCATATCCACCGTGGGAACGCCCGGCAGAAACTCCGCGATAACCACGACCGGAGTAGCCACCGTCGCCGTAACCGGCGCGGGGATCGCGACTCAACCCACGGGCGGCGGGAAGCGCACGGTCATCCGGCATGGGCGTACTGCGAAAGCGATCTCGCTGAGAACGAATCTCCTCGCTGGAGCCCGTCTCGGTGATATAGCCCGCCTGCGGAGGGCGCTGGCCGTACCGCGTCGAGCGACCACCCTGAACCATCAGAAAGCGTCCGTTATCGACCGACGAACGCGAGTTAACGTAGCCGGCAGCATCCTGAAAACGACCGCCCTGCTGCGACGTCTCACGCTCGTATGCCATCAGCTCGTCAAAGTAGGCATTGACGACCTCGCGCGGATTGAGGCCCAAAAAGCGTGCATAGCTCGAAATCATGCCCTGCGCATAGCCGCGCGGGGGCATCGACGCAAAGTTACCGGTCTCGAAAAACTCGATGATCTGCGGTCTGATTTTGATGGTGTTGGCGACCTGCTGAATGGAAAGGCCCATTCGGCGACGCTGCTCGAGCAGCATGTCACCAAAGCGTGCAACCATCAGAATCCTCCAAACTCACGATCTTCACGTGCCATCTCGGCGTCGACGGATTCCAGAGCCGCAAGCCCCTCCTCGTCCAGAAGGACCTCGCGCGGCTTGGAACCGTCGGGCGGGCCGACGACACCCTTTTCTTCCAGCATGTCCATAATACGCCCGGCGCGCGCATAGCCAACCTTGAGGCGGCGTTGCAGGCCAGATGTGGAGCCAAGCTGCGATTCCACCACAATATGGGCAGCTTCCCAGATAAGCGGATCGTCATCCTGCGGCTCGGCAACACCGGTCCGGACAATACCGCCACCACCCGCCATGGACATCGAGGCGGGAGCCACGGCAGAAAGGATCTCCTCGTGGTAGTCCGGCTCGCTCTGAGCCTTGACGAACTCGACGATCTCATTGATCTCATCATCCGAAACAAAGCAGCCCTGAATACGGCGAGGCTTGCCCCAATCAACCTTCGAGAACAGCATGTCGCCCAAACCGGTAAGCTTTTCGGCGCCCATCTGGTCGATAATGACGCGGGAATCGATGCCTGTAGCAACGTTAAAGGCGATGCGGTTGGTGATGTTGGCCTTAATAAGGCCCGTCACCACGTTGGAACTGGGGCGCTGCGTAGCCACGATAAGGTGGATACCGGCGGCACGGCCCAGCTGGGCGATACGGACGATCGAGGCCTCGACATCCTTGCCGGCGACCATCATCAGGTCCGAAAGCTCGTCGATGATGATGACCAGATAGGGCATCTTTTGCGGCGGGTTGTCGTAATGCTCAAACTCGCCGGCGGCCTGCTTTTCGTTATACGTCGAGATCTTGCGAACGTTGAGGCGCTCGAAGACCTTCAGGCGACGCTCCATCTCGGACACGGCCCACTGCAGCGCACTGGCCGCCTGCTTGGGCTCGGTCACCACGGGCACGTAGAGATGAGGCAGGCCGTTATAGCCCGCAAGCTCGACGCGCTTGGGGTCGACCATGATCAGGCGAACGTCCTCGGGAAGAGCGCGCATGAGCAAGGTCGTGATGATGGAGTTGATCATGACCGACTTACCCGAACCGGTGGTGCCAGCGATCAGCAGATGGGGCATCTTAGCGAGGTCGGCGACAACCGGCGTGCCCTCGGCATCGCGACCGATGGCAAGCTCGAGCGGACCGCCCTTCACATAGGGAAGCACGTCGCCCAGATTGACGTTCTGACGCTTGCGATTGGGAATCTCGATACCAACGAGCGAGGTACCAGGAATCGGCGCAAAGATGCGCACCGATTGGGCGGCAAGCGAAAGCGCGATATCGTCCTCGAGGCTCGAGATCTTGCTCACACGCTCGCCCTCACCGGGCTGCAGCTTAAAGGTCGTGACCGTGGGACCGGCAATCCAGCCAACAACGCGGGCGCTACGGCCAAACTCAAGCAAGGTGGACTGCAACGACTCGGCAGTCTGTTCCAGCTCCTTATCAGAAGACGCGGAGGACGCCGACTGCGGGTTGGCGTGCAGGATTTCGAGCGGCGGGAGCTTGAGGCCGTCCTCTTGTTCACCCTCGGCATCGGCAACGGTACCTTTCGCTCCCCCATCGCCGGCTGCAACAGGAACAGCGGAAGCCGTAGAGGAGGAGGCATCGGCAACCTTGGGATGCTTCAGGAAATCGGGGATCTGAGGAGCTGCCGAAACGGGATTCACGGCAAACGGCGGCTCTGACTCATCAGCCTTGTCCGGGTCGTCTTCCATCGAAAACTGTCCGGTGACCTGTCCTGCCTTGGCACGGCGACGCGGCAGCAAGGTTGTCTTGGCGGTCTCGAGCGGAGCCTCGTCGTCCTCGTCATCGCCCTCGGTGAGCTCGATTTCGCTATCGGACCAAGACGGGTCGGGCTCGCTCGTGTTGAGCTTGGGCGCGGCCTTGCCCTTCTTGGCATGGCGACGCGGCAGCAGCGTGGTCTTAGCGCGCTCGGCCTCCACGGCCTCGGACACGTCGACAAACGGGTCATCGTCCTCGTCGTCATCCAAAACCGAGTCGACATCGCCACCCATGACCGTGGTCACCGCGGCGTCAGTTCCCTTCTGGCGCAGAATGCTCAGGTGCGGACGGGCGACACCGGGAACCGACAGGGCCTCTTCATCGCCCCACGGGCTCGCATTGACATCGGCACGACGGCGCTCGGCAAAATCGGCAGCGCGATCTCGTGCGGAGCGCAAAACGCCGCCCACCGAAAAGCCGATAATGACCAGGCCAACAACGACAAGCCCCAGCAAGACAACCATGGCAATCGGTTTGCCCAGGGCGTTTTGCAAGGTACTTGCAATAAAGGCACCAATGTAGCCGCCCGAGGCAGAAAGGTTCTGCGGCGTAAACATGAGGTCGCACGAATCGCTCGTGCCCGGCACCATCAGCGACAGGATAGAAACAATGGCCACAAAGACCACAGCGCCACCAGCGACCGAGCGAATGTTGAGCGGCGAGTCCTCACCCAAAAAGGGCGTGGCGGCAAAAAGCAAGATGACGATCGGCAACACGTAGGCGCCCAGGCCAAAGCCAAGATGGTAGAAACCGGCGACAGCAGCCGTCACAGGTGCCGTTGCAGGAGAAATCACGGCAATGAAGGACGCAATCGCCAAAACGGCAATGACCACGCCGGCGATATCGCGATTGGCCGAAGGCTCGACCAAGGGCTCAAACTCATCGAACTCGGACTCGTGGCCCTTATTGGCACGCAGATGGGAACCGGCACCCTTAGCAGATGCCGGTTGGTTGTTGGCCTTATTGCCTTTGGCGTTTTGTGCAGATCCGCGCGCCAAACTAAACCTCCATGACGACCGGGATGATCATCGGACGGGTGCGCGTGCGACTCCAGATAAAGTTGGAGAGCGAATCACGCACGGCCTTGCGAATGGCATCGGAACCGCTGCTGGTAAAGCTAAACTTGCCCTTCTCGATCGTCTTCATGATGGCTGCGGAGGCATCCTCGGAGAACTGGTCGTCGATGGCAAACGAAACACCGCGGCCCGAGAACTCGATAGCCTCGATCTTCTTGTGCTTGAGCGAGACGATGGCAACGGCCGTGACCATACCGTCGTTGGCGAGCTTTTGGCGATCGCGCAAGACGATGGGGTCGGTGTCACCGATGCGCAGACCGTCGACATAGACTACGCCGGATTCGACGGGCGTGCCGCGCTTGACGATACCGCCGCGCATCTCGAGCGTGTCACCGTTGTCGAGGATAAAGATGTGATCGTCCTTAAGGCCCATCTTGCGGGCGAGCTGGGCATGGGCGCGCAGGTGCACGGCCTCGCCGTGAACCGGCATAAAGTAGGTGGGCTTGGCCATGGCCATCAGGAGCTTGAGCTCCTCTTGGCTGCCGTGGCCCGAAACGTGGACGAGGGCGCGGGACTTATCCCAGACGTCGCAGCCAAGCTTGGCCAGGCTGTTGACGACCTGCTGGACGGCCTTCTCGTTGCCGGGAACGGGAGTTGCCGAAAGAATGACGGTATCGCCCTCGTGGATGGAAAGCGTCTTGTGCTCGCCGTTGGCCATGCGGGACAGGGCCGACAGCGGCTCTCCCTGCGAACCGGTGCACATGACGACGATCTTATCGTCGGGCAGGTTATCGATATCGAAGGCATCGAGGATATCGGCATCGTCAATGTTGAGGTAACCAAGCTCGCGCGCCACGCGGGTGTTGGTGAGCATGGAACGTCCGGTCACGACGACCTTGCGGCCGCACTTGCGGGCGGCGTCGCAGATCTGCTGCAGGCGATGGATGTGGCTCGAGAACGACGCGACGAACACGCGGCCCGGAGCATTTTTTATGGCGTGCAGCAGGTTGGGGCCGACCTCGGCCTCGGATTTAGTAAAGCCAGGAACCGTGGCGTTGGTGGAGTCGGAAAGCAGCAGGTCGATACCCTGCTTGGCAAAGCGGCTGATGGCGGCATAGTCGGGCGTGACGCCATCGATGGGCGTCTGATCGAGCTTAAAGTCGCCCGTGTGCATAACGGTGCCCTGATTGGTGCGAATGAACACGCCCAAAGCACCCGGAATGGAGTGCGTCATGGAGAAGAAATCGAGCGAGATGCCACCGAGGTTGACGTGGCTTCCGCCCTTGACCTCACGGAATTTGGGTGCACGGATGCGGAACTCGGAGAGCTTGCCCTCGATAAAGCCAAGCGTCAGCTTGCTCGAGAAGATGGGCACCTTGTTGTTGAGGTCCTGCAGCAGGTACGGAAGCGAACCGGTGTGGTCCTCGTGGCCGTGGGTGACGATGATGCCGCGGAGCTTCTCCTCGTTCTCCAGAACATAGGTGTAGTCGGGAAGCACTAGGTCGATACCGGGCTGGGAGTCGTCGGGGAACATGAGGCCAGCGTCAACGAGCACCATGTCGTCGCCGCACTCGAAGACCGTCATGTTCTTGCCGATGCCATCAAGGCCGCCGAGCGGGATGATCTTCAAGGGAGATGATTTTTTAGCTGCCATAGGTGAGTGTTGTTTCCTTTCTTCGAAACGGGTCTGGAACAACCGGCGGGGCGCTTCTGGCAAACCGACCGTCGGGAACGTACAAACATGCATCACAGAGTCGATGCAGTAACCACAGTATGATACCCATTTGCATACCAACAGACCACCCATGCATCAAAGCCCCATCTGAACCTGTGTATCCCGCCGGTCTGGTCTCAGCGGCCCCGGCACGGGCTAAGTTTCCTGCTCTACAGTCCTGCTCACGACGGAGGCCACATTAAGTGGCCTCCTGTTCGTGCGGAACTCGCGATAAACTTAGCCCGTGCCGGGGCCGCTGAGACCAGACCTGTCAATAAAGGACAGGTTTATTTAAGTAGGTTTTATCTGGGGAAATACTGCTACGTCTATCTACAAACCTGAAATCTGACTACTGAATAGCGAGCGACACTAACCAGCCCTTTTGCTTGCGACCGGGAGGGACGCATATGAAGTTTATCGCGAGTTCCGCACGCAAAGGAAAGCACTTAATGTGCTTTCCGTCTTGCGCAGGACTGTAGAGCAGGAAACTTCATATGCGTCCCTCCCGGTCGCAAGCAAAAGGGCGACCCCTGTCCGGAGTCGCCCTTGTTGAGCTACTTATGTATAGCTGTTACTCGGCGTCGTGGTGACGGCGGGGCTTGCGGCCTCCGTTGTCACCGGGACGGCGCGGACGGTCGCTGCGCTCGGAGCGCTCGCGACGCGGACGCTCACGGCGCTGGAAGTGCTCGCCGTCGCCCTCGGAGGAACCCTCAGCGCGAGCCGGGGCCTCGGGCTTGTCGAGACGATCAAGCGAGATCTTGCCGCGATCGTCGACCTCGATGACGACGACCTTGACCTCGTCGCCCACGTTGAGAACGTCCTCGACCTTCTCCACGCGGCCCTTGGCGACGCGGGAGATGTGCAGCAGGCCGTCCTTGCCGGGCAGCAGGTTCACGAAGGCACCGAAAGGCTGGATGGAGACCACGCGACCGGTGTACTCCTCGCCCGGCTCGGGAACCTTGATGATGAGCTTGATACGCTCGACGGCCTGGTCGACGGACTCGCCGGTGCCGCCGACAAAGACGGTGCCGTCCTCCTGGATGTCGACCGAAGCACCGGTCTCATCCTGGATGCCGCGGATGACCTTGCCGCCGGAACCGATGACGTCGCGGATCTTGTCGGTCGGAACCTGGATGGAGACGATGCGCGGAGCGGTGCTGCGCGTGGTGTGGCGCGGCTCGGGGATCACATCGAGCATCTTCTGCAGGATGAAGGCGCGACCCTCCTTGGCCTGCTGCAGGGCGCGGGCCAGGATGTCGAAGGTAAGGCCCGTGGCCTTGTTGTCCATCTGCAGAGCGGTAATGCCCTCGGTGGTGCCAGTGACCTTAAAGTCCATGTCGCCCAGGAAGTCCTCGAGACCCTGGATGTCGGACAGGACCACGGTCTTGCCTTCCTCCTGGATCAGGCCCATGGCGATACCGGAGACCGGGCGCTTAATGGGCACGCCGCCGTCCATAAGGGCGAGCGTGGAACCGCAGGTCGAAGCCATCGAAGAGGAGCCGTTGGACTCCATGACCTCGGAGACCACGCGGATGGCGTAGGGGAACTCGTTCTCGTCGGGGAGCACCGGAAGCAGGGCGCGCTCGGCAAGGTTGCCATGGCCGATCTCGCGGCGCTTGGGGCTGCCCATGCGGCCGGTCTCGCCGGTGCAGAACGGCGGGAAGTTGTAGTGGTGCATGTAGCGCTTGCCCTCGGTTGGCTCGATGGTATCCAGACGCTGACCCTCGTTGAGCATGCCGAGCGACAGAACAGAGAGTACCTGGGTCTGGCCACGCTGGAACAAGCCGGAGCCGTGAACGAGCGGCAGGTAGTTGTCCTTCACCATGATGGGGCGAATCTCATCGGCGGCACGGCCGTCGACACGCTCGCCGGTCTCGACGACCATGGTGCGCATGGCCTTCTTCTCGAGCTTCTTGAGCGCCACGGGGATCTCGCGCTCCCAAGCGGCCTGCTCCTCCTCGGTGAACTCGGCGCGGATGGACTCCTTCAGAGCCTCGACCTTGCCAATACGGGAGAGCTTGTCGGCATCGCGAAGTGCGGCTGCCATCTCGTCGTAGTGGGCAAAGATGCGCTCCTGGACCTCCTCGACGGGCTGGTCGAGCGGGTACTCCTTCTTGACGATGGGGCCGTTGACCTGCTCCCACTCGGCGACGAACTCGTCCTGGGCCTGGCAGAAGGCAGCAAGGGCCTCCTGGCCAAACTTCATAGCGGCGAGCATGTCGTCCTCGGAGATCTCCTCGGCGCCGGCCTCGACCATCGAGATGAAGTCGGCAGAGCCGCCCAGCTCCAGGTCCAGATCGGAGTTCTCGCGCTCCTCGTAAGTGGGGTTGACGATAAACTCGCCGGTCTCCACGTTACGGCCGATGCGCACGCAGGCAAGCGGGCCCTCGAAGGGCACGCCGCCGAGCGTCATGGCCAGGGAAGCACCCATGACGTTGATGACGTCGAAGGGGTTGACCTGATCGGCGACGAGCGAGGTGGCGACGATGTGCACCTCGTTGCGGAAGCCGTCAGGGAAGCTCGGGCGAATCGGACGGTCGATCATGCGCGCGGTGAGCGTGGCCTTCTCGCTGGGACGGCCCTCACGCTTGAGGTAACCACCCGGGATGCGGCCGGCTGCGTACATCTTCTCGTTGAAGTCAACGGTCAGCGGGAAGAAGTCGTAGTTCTTGCGCTCCTTGGAGACGACCACGGTGTCGAGCATCGTGGTGTCGCCCTGCTTGACCAGGCAGGCGCCGGTGGCCTGCTTGGCAAGCTCGCCCGACTCAAAGGTGTAGGTCTTGCCGTACAGCTCAAAGGTCTTGGATACGAGTGTCATTGTTCTCCTTTACCCCACAGGCCCCTTGCCTGCGGGCTTCTCATGTGACGCGGGCCCCCTGCCCCCGACACGCTTCAGAGCGTGATTGTTCGCGCCCTTACACAAAAAGAGCGCCCCGCTGCGCAGGACGCTCTTAGCATGTACAAATCCTTACTGGATGTTGTCGCGGATGCCCAGAGCCTTGATGAGCTCACGGTACTCGACGATGTCGTTCTTCTTGATGTAGGAGAGAAGACGACGACGACGGCCGACGAGCATGAGCAGGCCACGACGGGTGTGGAAGTCCTTCTGGTGGGACTTCATGTGCTCGGTCAGCTCCTTGATGCGCTCGGACAGGATGGCGACCTGAACCTTGGGGTTACCAGTGTCGACCGGGGTGTTACCGAACTGGGCAGTCAGCTCCGCCTTGCGCTCTTTGGAAACAGTCATTGTTTCACCTTTCGTTTTACGTCGCCCGCAGGCGACTCGATTCGCCTCGGACTGGGAAGCCGCCGGTGGAGCGAGCAACCAAGGTCGAGGTACCAACAGGTCGGTATGTTACCACAAGCTGCCAGCGCCTGCGCATCATCACCGACCCAACATGAATTCCATCGCACGGAGGCGCTGATCGGTGTGCGTCGCAGCCCAAACATGCGAAAGCCCCAATAAAAAGGCAGCGGTATGGGGATCGATCCTCTCGGCCATGAGTGCATCGAAGGTCATGGACATGAGGGCGCGCAGCCACGCGACCTCACCGGTCGACACCAGCTCGGCACCCGGAACGCTCGACGCGCACGACCCGCACATGAGCCCGCCCGCCCGGGGCGAAAAATACGACAGCATGGGGTCTCCGCACAGCACGCAGGCCGAAAAATCGGGTCGATAGCCAACGTGCGACAGCAGCTTAAAGACATATGCCGCCACAAGTAGATCCATATGTGCCGTGTCGAGCCCGCTGCCCACCAGGGCAAGCGCTCGCTGCGCTATGGCAAAGGTAAACGGGTCCTCGGCGTCCTCGAACGAGCACACACGCGCGACCTCGGCGATCACGCTTGCGGCGCAGGTCGCCTCGTAATCGGGCGCAGCGCCGAGCGGCGCCTCCATAAGCTCGGCCTGGGAAACCACGTCGAGCGACCGTCCATGCGCGAGCAGCATATCGACGGTGCAGAACAGCTCGCAGCGCGCAGCAAGGCGCCCACCGGGTTTGCGGGCGCCCTTTGCCACGGCGCGAACCTGCCGACCCCGCTCGTCAAGCATCGTCAGAATCAGGTCCGTCTCTTTGAGCTTCGTCTTGTCGAGGACGAGCACCTTCGTGCGATATGTCCGGGAGCCTGCCATGCGCGCCGCGCGTCCTTAATCCTCGGCGTTGTAGCCAAAGCGGCGAATCTGGGCCTCGTCGTCACGCCAGCCGGCCTTGACCTTCACGTCCAGCTCCAAAAAGACCTGCGTGCCAAAGATGCGCTCAAGATCGCGACGGGCGTCGATACCGATATGCTTGATCATCTCGCCGCCCTTGCCGATGATGATGCCCTTTTGCCCCTCGCGCTCGACGTAAATGGTGGCGTGCACGCGCAGCACCTTCTTGGTCTGCTCGAGCGCATCGCAGATCACGCCAACGGAGTGCGGGATCTCATCACGGGTGCGGCGCAAGACCTTCTCGCGCACAAACTCGGCAACGAGCGTCTCATCGGAAGCGTCGGTACCCATGTCCTCGGGGAACCAACGCGGACCCTCGGGCAAAAAGTGTGCAACGGTCTCGATAAACGCATCGACGTTGAAGTTCTTGACCGACGACGTCACGATCTCATCGTCATATTCCATGAGCTCGTGGGCGACCTTAAGCTGCTCCATGACCTGTGCGGGATCAGCCTCATCGGCCTTGGTGAGCACCAAGACCTTCTTGGAACGGGCGCTCTTGACGCGCTCGGCAACCCAGGCGTCTCCCCTGCCGATCGGCTTGGTGGCATCAATCAAAAACGCGACGACATCAACATCGTTCAGCTCGAACAGCGCGCTCTTGTTGAGCTCGGACCCCAGGCCGTCCTTGGGCTTGTGAATACCCGGGGTATCGACAAAGACCAGCTGGTAGCCGGGACGGTTGACGACGGCGCGCATGCGACGGCGGGTGGTCTGGGCCACCGGCGAGGTGATGGCAACCTTTTTGCCATAGCAGGCGTTGAGCAGCGTGGACTTACCGGCGTTGGGACGGCCGACCAGGGCCACGAAGCCGCTGCGGAAACCGGGCTCAACGTCTCCAAAGCACGCGAGGCTGTCGTCCTCGTCGCACAGGGCGTCGAGCTCCTCGTCGCTCATGCCCTCTAACGGGTCAAACTCCTCGACATCCTCATAAGCCTCTGTCGCTTCGGCATCCACCGCATCCAGGGACTCGTCGTCCAAAATCTCATCGATAGGCAGCATATTATCGGACATGGAAATCCCTTTCTAAATAAAGTCGAGCGCGTGGGCAAATACCAGCAAGCCCACAATCGCGGCGGTGATGGAAAGTACGTATACGGAGGCGGCGGCGATATCCTTCGCACGCTTTGCCAGCGGATGGAGCTCCTGGGTCGCCAGGTCGACAATCGCCTCCATGGCGGTGTTGCACAGCTCGCCGTGAATCACCAGGCCACAGCAGATGATAACCGTAGCCCACTCGGCAATGTCGAGTCCCACGATGCAGCCGGCGATGACGGTGCACACGCCCGCCACAAGCATGACCTTAATGTTGCGCTCGGTCTTGACGGCGGTGACGAAGCCCTCCATGGCGTAGGAGAACGACTTTAAGAAGGACGGATGGTCCTTGTTCGATCCGGGAATCATAGACGGCTCCTAGTCGTGGGCGTGATTGGTGATGGGACCGACGTGGACCAGCTTGGGGTCCTCGCCGCGCTCGAGCGCCAGATCGCGCAGGATGGCGTCCTCGCGGGCCTCCATGACCTCGGCCTCGTCGTCATCAATGTGGTCATAGCCCAGCAGGTGCAGCATACCATGCACGAGCATCAGGCGGCACTCGTCGGCAGGGCTATTGCCAAAGCCGGGGGCCTGACGGGCAATGACCTGCGGGGCCAGGATGATATCGCCGAGCTCGAGCGTCTCGTCGGCGGGAATATCCTCGTCAAAGGCCGAGTCGCATTCAAACGAGAGGACATCAGTGGTGCGGTCGATACCGCGCCACTCGTGGTTGAGCTCGTGCATCTCGTCTTCATCGACATACGAAAGGGAAATCTCAACTTCACGCTTAACGCCCTCGGCGGCAAGCACAACCTCGCAGATGTGCTCTACCTCCTGCGCGTCGAGCAGCGTATCGAGCTCGGCATCGTTGCTGATCAATACACTCAACGGGACTCCTTTCGGTCGTGCACGCGCTTCTCGCGTACATCATCATAAGCATCGTATGCCTCGACGATACGCCCCACCAAGGCATGACGTACCACGTCGGCACGCTCGAGGTGAGAGAATGCGACATCGTCGACACGGCCCAAAATCCGCTCAACGTCAGCAAGACCGCCGCGACGACCCACCAGGTCACGTTGGCTCAGGTCGCCGGTAATCACAAACTTGGAGTTAAAGCCCAGGCGCGTCAGGAACATCTTCATCTGCTCGGGCGTGGTATTTTGGGCCTCGTCGAGCACCACGAAGGCATCGCTCAGCGTACGGCCGCGCATGTAGGCAAGCGGGGCGATCTCAATCACGCCGCGCTCCATAAGCTCATCGGTGCGCTCGCGATCCATCATGTCAAAAAGGGCGTCGTAGAGCGGACGCATGTAGGGATCAATCTTTTCCTCGAGGGTACCGGGCAAAAAGCCCAGGTTCTCCCCCGCCTCGACAACCGGACGCGTCAAGATCAGACGGCCCACCTCGTGACGCTTGAGCGCGACAACGGCGAGCGCCATGGCCAGATAGGTCTTACCGGTACCGGCAGGACCCAGGCCAAACGTGATGGTATGCGAGCGGATGGCATCCACGTAGCGCTTTTGGCCAAGCGTTTTGGGGCGAATGACACGGCCGCGATACGAAAGCAGCACATCATCGCGAAGCGACGTAGCCTCGTGCTCACCGTCGCGCAAGACGGCCAGGCAGCGAGAGACATCGTCGGCAGACAGCGTGCGTCCGGCAGCCGCCTCGCGAAAAGCATGCTCGAAAAAGCGCGCCACGAGCTCGACCTCGTCAGGGTTACCGCTCACGGCGATACTGTCGCCACGGGCGACCACGTGAGCGCGAACCAAGCTCTCGAGCTCACGAAGGACGCCGTCGCCGGCGCCCAAAACGCGCGAGGGGTCAATACCCTCGGGAACGGTAAATCTAATCTTCGAGGCTTCCATGAACCTCCCTGCGTGCATGGACCAAGCCGGAATCATCGACTCCGATGATAGCAACATCGAGCAGGCACGGGGCTGTGAGTCCACGGGTATCGTCTAGACGGGCATGATGGAACGAACCAAGCGTCAGGTTGTCGCCATACTCGAGCACGGCACGCTCAACGGTGCCCACGCGACGGCGAGCGTCGGCAATGGCGAGCTCCTGCGCCGCGGTTCGCATACGACGGCTGCGCTCGGCCATAACCTCGGGCGGCACCTGGTCGGGCATATCGGCAGCAAGGGTACCGGGACGCTTGCTGTAGCGGAACACATGCATACGCGAAAAGCCCACGCGGCAGCACAGCGCCAGCGACTCCTCAAACTCCTCGTCCGTCTCGCCGGGAAAACCGACGATGACATCGCACGAAAGGGACGCCTGAGGCAAGTTGGTGCGAATCATGCGCACCGTCTCCTCAAAGGCCTCGGCGCTATAGGGACGCCCCATGCGATGCAGTGTCCTGGTGCAGCCGGACTGCACGGGCAGGTGTAAAAACGGGGCGATGCGCTTCGGATAGCGCGCCATGACCTTAAGCAGGGACTCGGAGATATCCATGGGCTCGACCGAGGAAATGCGCACATGCGGAATGGACGTGCGCTCCATGATCGCCTCGAGCAGCTCATCGATCTCGACGTGTTCATCAGTCGCGCTCTTGCCATCGTAGGCGCCCAGGTTCACGCCCGTCAGCACTACCTCGGGCACGCCGGCCTCCTGGGCCTCGCGAACCTGCTCGAGTACGGACTCGACCGGCACGGAGCGCTCGGGGCCGCGGGCCTTCCACACAATGCAATAGGTGCAACGATGGTTGCAGCCGTCCTGGATCTTCACGCCCAGACGCGAGCGACCGAGCGCGTCGACCACCTCGCCGTCACTGCAGGCGGGAACGTCATCGGACTCAACGCCCAGCACCCCACAGACGCGTTCGGCGACATCGATCTTGGACGGCTCGGCGATCACGCGGTCCGAAAGCTCCAGCAGCTCCTCGGGGTGCAGATTGACTACGCATCCGGTAACGACCACATAGGGCTCGTTTGGATAGGCCAGCGCATGGCGAACGGCCTTACGGGTCTTGGCCTCGGCCTCGCCCGTAACGGCACAGGTGTTAATGACGATCAGCTCAGCATCCTGAGGCTCCACCATCGCAAAGCCCAGGCGCATAAGATCGGCAGTGATACGGTCGGACTCAACCCGGTTGACACGGCAGCCGAGGTTGACGACAGAGATATGAGGTGCGAGCACGCGGGCTCCTTAATCGAGGATGTCGTCGAGAGCGCTCTTGATGCGATCGGTTACCGACTTCTTACCGGAAGCGACGTCATCGCCCATCTCGTCGGCAAAGGCGCGAAGCAGCTCGCGCTGCTTGTTGGAGAGATTGGTGGGGACGACCACGCGCAGCTGCACGACCAGGCGGCCACGCGAACCGCCACCGCCGATACGCGGCATGCCGTAATTGTTGGCGCTCACGGTGTCACCGTACTGTGTGCCGGCGGGGACGCACAGCTTGACGACCTCGTCAGGCATAATGCCCTCGACCTCAATCTCGCAGCCGAGCGCAGCCTGTGCAATCGAGATATCGCTCACGAGGTAGAGGTCGTCACCGTTACGCTTAAAACGCTCGTGGTCGGCGACACGCACGTTGACGATCAGGTCGCCCGAGGGCTCGCCACGAAGGCCAGCCTCGCCAAAGCCGCTCACGCGCAGCTGGCGACCGGTCGAAACGCCGGCGGGGATATCGATGTCGATCTTTTCGTGCGAAGGCGTGCGGCCCTGACCGTCACAGGTCTCGCAGGGATGGTCGATGACCGTGCCCTCGCCGTGGCAGTCGGGACAAGGCGAAGAGGACTGAACCTGGCCCAGGAACGAGCGCTGGACCGTCGTGACATAGCCCGTGCCGTGGCAGCGGCTGCACTGCTTTTCCTGTGCACCCTCGGCCCTGCCGGTGCCGTTGCAATCCTCGCAGGGAGCAAGGCGGTCATAGCTGATCGTCTTTTTGCAACCGAGTGCCGCCTCCTCAAGGGTCACCGAAAGGGAGATGGCCATATCGCGGCCGCGACGACGCTCACGGCGATTTCGGGCGCCACCGCCGGCACCGCCGCCAAAGAACGACGAGAACAAGTCGTCCATGCCCATGCCACCAAAGATATCGTTGATATCGACGTAGCCCGAACCACCAGGGCCGTCGGCAGTGCCGTAACGGTCGTAGTTAGCACGCTTCTGCTCGTCGGAAAGAACGGAATAAGCCTCATTGAGCTCTTTGAACTTGGCCTCGGCCTCGGGGTCGTCCGAAACGTCCGGGTGTACGGTACGGGCCTTCTTTAGAAACGCGCGCTTAATCGTCCGCGCGTCGGCATCCTTGTCGACGCCAAGTACCTCGTAGTAATCCCTATTTTCCGACACGACCGAATCCTTCCGACTTTCATTATTGTCACAGTGCGTCCTATACCCAAGCTGGGCCGGCCGCAAACAGAGGGCTAGATGTTATTGCATTCCGTAAGGCGAAAGCATGGCACGCTGCGAGCAGCTCGCAAACCAAACCGACACGAGCGCAAACATAAATCCGTTGGCAAAACCATTGGCAAACTGCATCGCGCCGCGCTTCCACCACAGCAGGCTGCGATGCAGTACGCCGTCCGAGAGCACCATGAACAGGCCCATGGCAAACGGAATAAAGCACATCACGGCAAAGGCCGAGAACACACCCGAGATGGCCGACAGCACCAAAAACGGCGCCACAATGCCCATCAGGTAAAAACCGGTACGAGCCTTGCCTTCCAGGCGCTCGGCCTCAACATGGGCGCGGCCGACCAGATCGCCACCCGAGGCACCGTTGGTGCCGGCGTGACCCATACCGCTAATACGGACCTCGTCGCCATCGTGCGTACCGGCAGGAAACTCAATTGTCTGCTCGGAGGTCACACGGGTCCGCCCGCTGCCGCCGCAATCGGGGCAGGGGTCGGCGACGACCTTACCGGAACCGCCGCACTCGGGGCAGACCGACTGAAACGTGCCGGCACCGAACAGGAAGGACAGGTCGACATCGATGTGGCCGCGACCACCGCAGCTCGGACAGGTATGTGCATGCTCGGACGAAACAGAACCCGAGCCGCCACAGTGGCCACAGGTATCGAAGCGCGTATAGCGGACGGTCTTGCGGGCACCGCCCTTGGCCTCCTTGGCGTCGAGCTTGATATCGACGACCACGTTGGCGCCGTTCTCGGGATTATAGGCAGCCTGGCTGCGACGCTGCTGGCCCCAGGCGCCACCAAAGGGAAAGCCGCCCTCAAAGGGATTGCCATAGCCTGCGCTGCCGGCGTAGCCGCCGCCATAGGGCGAAGCCGTAGGAGCGCCGGCGAAGGGGTTGCCCGAGCGCATGGCGTCGTAGCGCGCACGCTTCTGCTCGTCCGAAAGCACGGCGTAGGCCTCGGAAACCTCTTTAAACTTTTCCTCGGCATCAGGTTCTTTGTTGACGTCCGGATGGAGCTTGCGGGCCTTTTGCTGGAAGGCCTTCTGTATATCACGCGAGGTGGCGTCCTTGGAGACACCCAAAATCTCGTAGTAATCTTTTTCGTTCATCGTCGCCATGCGCGGCAACCTCCTGCTCACAGCAGCGTATATATTGCGGTAATTCTACCCGAGCGGCCTAAGCTAGACCCCAAAACAGCTCGAACAGCACATTTCCATCGAGCCAGCCCAAGTGGGTGGGCGCTAAACGGGCGTGGGCACGACCTGCGATAACGTCTTTCGAGGCGACGCACCCCACATGCCCCTCGACATGGTCGGGCACCCAAGTGGCAAGGCCCAACTCGAGCGCACGGTCACAGGCCGCCGCCAGCTCGTCTGCAGCGATCACGCTTGCCGAGCGAACCAACAGATCGAAACCAATGCCACGCGTCATGCGGCAGGCGAGCATCAAATCCTCGGCCGCGGCCTCGCGCCGCGACAGATACTCGGCATCAAACGTAGTCGCGGCATCGTCACGTTGCACCAAGCGCACGCGATACGCATCGCCGCGAGCGGGCACGTCGGGAAACAGCCCGGCCAAGCGATCGAAATCCTCGGCATCGAGCATACCGGCGGCAGAGCGGCCCAAGCCCAGATAGCCCTGTCCGGTCCAATAGGCAATGTTGTGGTCACACTCATGGCCGTCGAGCGCGTAGCTTGCCACCTCATACGGGTGATAGCCGGCCGCACCTAGGCGCTCACGCGCGGCATCCATGCATGCAGCCTGAAAATCCTCGTCGGGCTCGAGCGACTCGTCGCGACACGCCATGCGGTAGAGCGGCGTGCCCTCCTCGAGCGTGAGGGGGTACACCGATACATGATGCGGCGCCGCCGCCAACACGCCATCGAGCGTGCGCTGCCAGCTTACGGCAGTCTGCCCGGGAAGTCCGCACATCAGGTCGCAGGACACATCGAGCCCAGCGTCCTTAACCGTCGTGATGGCAGCGAGCGCCCGATCGGCATCGTGAATGCGGCCGATGGCGGTAAGTTCGGCGTTATCGAGCGTTTGCACGCCCAGAGAGACGCGTGTGACACCAACCTTGGCGAGCGCAGTGGCAAGCTCGGCGGTCAGCGACTCAGGATTGGCCTCGCAGGTAAACTCAACGGGCTTGCACCACGCAGAGATACGCCGGGCGAGCACTACCAGACGCTCCCCCGCCAGCGACGGCGTGCCGCCGCCAACATAGACGGTGCGGATCTGTGCAAGCGCGCCTGCGTCGCCGAAGGCACCGAGGCGCGCATACAGCTGTTCAAAATAGGCATCGAGTGCAGCGCTCAGGTCGCACGGAGCAAAACTGCGAGAGTCAAAGTCGCAGTACCGGCACTTTTGGGCGCAAAACGGAACATGCACGTACAGCGCGGTAACGGCCACCGTTAGGCCTCCAGCGGATGAGCGGGCACCGACTCGCCGGCGGCAAGTGCGGCCTCGCAGGCCACCACATCGCGCTCGATATCATCGACCAATGCCATGAACTCCTCGTATGTGGAGCAACGCACCACTTGGGCGCGCCAGGCCGCAGCATGAGGCATCCCCTTTAGATACCAGCTTGCGTACGTACGGGCACGCGACATGAGCGGCAACAGCTCGTGCGTGAGCGTCAGGTGCTCGCGCAGGGCATCCAGGCGCTCGACCGAGCTACGTACCGGTACCGGCGTGCCATCGAGCGCAAGGGCGCGGGCATCGCCGAACACCCAGGGATTGCCATAGATACCGCGCGCGATGAACACGGCGCTGGCGCCGGAGTTGCGCAGATGCTCCGCGGCATCCTCGGCGCAGAACACGTCGCCCGAACCGATAACGGGAATCTCGACGGCGTCGGCCACCTCATCGACGACCGTCCAATCGGCCTGGCCCGTATAGAGCTGCGTGGCACAGCGACCATGTACCGCCACCGCAGCGGCCCCTGCCCCCTCGAGCATCTGGGCAAACGTCGCGGCATTGCGGTCTTCGGCGTAAAAACCCTTGCGGATTTTTACGGTCACGGGCACGTGCGCCGCGCCCACCGCCGCCTCAACGATCTTCTCTGCCAGATCGGGCGTGCGCATAAGCGCCGAGCCCTCGCCCTTGGTGACGACCTTGCGAGCCGGGCAGGCCATGTTGATATCAATGAGCGACAGGCGATTGCCCACACGCTCCTCAACGGCGGCGACGGCGCTCGCAAACTGATCGGGCTTGGAACCAAAGAGCTGTACGCAGATCTGCTGCTCCTCGTCGGCCGGTAGCACCAGGCGCCACGTCTTGTTGCTGGCATAGGCAAGGCCCGCCACGCTCACCATCTCGCTGTAGGCAAGGTTGGCACCGCGGCGACGACACATGATGCGATAGGCGGGATCGGTCACGCCGGCCATGGGAGCCATAAGGAACGGCTGCTCGGAATAGGCACCCAGCAGCCGCGTACTGTATTCAGAAAGCGCCATGGAAACTACTCGTCCACCTTGAGGATCGCCATAAAGGCCTCCTGCGGGACCTCGACCGAACCGATGGCCTTCATGCGCTTCTTGCCCTCTTTCTGCTTCTCGAGCAGCTTGCGCTTACGCGAGATATCGCCGCCGTAGCACTTGGCCAAAACGTCCTTGCGGCGCGCCTTGACGGTGGAACGGGCGATAATCTTGTTGCCGATAGCGCCCTGGATGGGCACCTCGAACAGCTGGCGCGGAATGATTTCCTTGAGCTTGTCGCACAGACCGCGGGCCAGGCCATAGGCCTTGTCCTTGTGGACGATAAACGACAGCGCGTCCACCTCGTCACCCGAAAGCAGGATATCGAGCTTGACGAGCTCGGAGGGACGGTACTCGTTGAACTCGTAGTCGAGCGAGGCATAGCCCTTGGTACGGCTCTTGAGCTGGTCAAAGAAGTCCAAGATGAGCTCGGCGAGCGGCATGTCAAAACGCATCTCGACCGACTTGCTCGTGAGATGGATCATGTCGGTTGTAATGCCGCGGTGCTCGATGGCAAGCTGCATGACGGCACCCGTATACTCGGGCGGGCAGATAATCTTGGCCTTGAGGTACGGCTCCTCGATGCGCTCGATGCGCGTGGCCTCGGGCAGATCCTGCGGGCTGCGGACATCGATCATCTCACCGTCGGTCTTGTAGACGTGATAGTCCACCGAAGGACTCGTGGCAATAAGGTCCAGGTTAAACTCGCGCTCCAGGCGCTCCTTGACGACCTCCATATGCAGCAGGCCCAAGAAGCCCACGCGGAAACCAAAGCCGAGCGCCACCGAGGTCTCGGGCTCCCACACCAACGATGGATCGTTGACGTGCAGCTTATCGAGAGCGTCGCGCAGATTCTCGTAATCCTTGTTGTCGATCGGGAACAGGCCCGTGTAGACCATGGGCTTGGCCTCGCGGTAGCCGGGAAGCGGCTCGGGGCAGGGATTCGACGCCCACGTGAGGGTATCGCCCACGCGCACGGCCTCGGGATCCTTAAGACCCGTGACCACATAGCCCACCTCGCCGACCGTTAGTGCGTCGACCGGTGTCTCGGCGGGACGCTTGACGCCCACGCCATCGACCAAAAAGTCACCCTTGGCCTGCATCATAAGCAGGGTATCGCCCTTCTTGATGGAGCCGTCAAAAACGCGGACCGTGGCAACGACGCCGCGGTACTCATCGAAATACGAATCCAAGATGAGCGCCTTGAGCGGCGCGTTCGCATCGCCCTTGGGCGGTGAGATCAAAAAGACGATGGACTCCAGCAGATCGTGGATGCCCTCGCCGGTCTTGCCCGATACGCATACGGCATCGTCGGCAGGAATCGCCAGGTCGTCCTCGATCTCGGTCTTGACCTCGTCGGGGTGTGCCGACGGCAGGTCGATCTTGTTGATGGCGGGCACTATATCAAGGTTGGCGTTCATGGCGAGCGTCGCGTTGGAGACGGTCTGCGCCTCGACGCCCTGCGTGGCGTCGACGACGAGCACCGCGCCCTCGCAGGCGGCCAGCGAACGCGAGACCTCGTAGGTAAAGTCCACGTGGCCCGGCGTATCGATCAGGTTGAACTGGTACGTCTCGCCATCGTCGGCGTCATAGGAAACGCGAACGGCATTAGACTTGATCGTGATACCGCGCTCGCGCTCGATATCCATTGTGTCGAGCAGCTGCGACTCCATGTCGCGCTCGTCGACGGTATGGGTGAGCTCGAGGATACGGTCACTGATCGTGGACTTGCCATGGTCGATGTGCGCAACGATCGAGAAGTTGCGGATGTGGGAAATGTCAATTGAAGTATTCATGCGGACTATCTTACCCGAGCGGTACAAAAAATGGAGCCTGCTACATAAAACAGGCTCCATTTATGCGCGTAATCTGTGTGGTGTGAAATTTACAACTTAGGCGTTGATGCTGTTCACGAGCTTGGCAAGACCGGACTTGCGGTTGGAAGCCTGGTTCTTGTGGATAACATGCTTGGCAGCAGCCATGTCGAGACGCTTGGTGACGGTCTTGAGGGCAGCCTGGGCCTTCTCGGCGTCGCCCTCGGCGACGGCGGACTGGACGTGCTTGGTCAGCGTCTTGAGCTCGGACTTGACAGCCTTGTTACGCATGCGAGCTGCCTCATTGGTGCGGATACGCTTCTTCTGAGACTTGATGTTTGCCACTTCTGGAGTTCCTTTCGAGTTCCTTGCAAAAAATGTATGACACCTCTGAGACACGGTGAGGTCATGCAAGCGCCTACTATAGCACGCTCCCCCTCAAAGGGATAGAACGAATTTGTCAAATAGGCAGGTATCATCACGATTTTCTCAAGATGTTCGTAATCCAGAGCAAAAGCGCGGTCTCCGAATCGGCCGAACCCTTGAGCGCGAGCTCCACATCGACGGCACCCTCGAGCGCGGCAACGAGCTCGGTCATCGAAAAACGACGTGCCCAGGTCAGGTGATTCTTAACCTGCCAGGACTGGAGCTTGAGCGTCGCGGCAAGCTCGCGACCCTGTCCACGTGCATCGAGCGCCTTGGCGACGATCAGCTCGCGAATGCGTCCGCACAGCAGCGTGTAGGTCCACACATAGCTCTTGGCGGGCAGCAGCCCAAAGAGCTCAAGCGAGCGACGCATATCACGAGCCGAAACCGCATTGAGAAAGTCCCAGGGCTGGACTTCGGCCGTGCGCACGATCCAGCGCTCCACATCGGCAAGCTCAATTTGGGGAGCCTCGACCATCTGGGCAAGCTTGGCCAAGTCGTTATCGAGCATGCGGGTGTTCTCGCCCGAGCGCGAAACGAGCTCCTCGGCGGCGGCCGTCGAGATGGACTTTCCATGCTGCGTCGCCATCTGCTGCACGCGGCGCGGGAGCTCCCAGCGCTTGGTGCCCGAACAGTCGATCACGGCCTTCTTGTCAATCTTGGCGATCGCCTTGTAGAGGCGCGTGTTCTTGGCGAGTGAATCGGCTATGACAAGGCAAACCGTCGTCGGGCTGGGACTCGCCAGATACTCGACAAGCGGCTCGGAGATCGCTTTGGCGAGTTTTGAGCAGCCGTCAAGAATTACCAGGCGAAACTCACTGCCCATGGGAAAGGTGTTGAGCGATCCGATAATCGACTCGATATCGGGGTCTTTGGTCATATCGCGCTCGTCGAGGTTGAACTCGACCATGCCCGTCTTTTCCAGACGCGCCTTCATACGCGAGACGGCATGGTCGCGTTTGACTCCGTCGGTGCCGACGATCAGATATGCCGGCAACAGACCGGTTTCGGACATCGCGCTCCCCTCCCGCAGGCTCTCGTGTTTGTACCGTGCCATTCTAGCCCAGGGGTTGGTCCCGCGCCAACGACAGCATCACGGTCGCTGGCATCGCATGGCAAAACCGGTTGCGGTCGGCGAAACGGTAATGTCTCCTTTTTCGATGGTGCATGCGAACGCGCCGCCCGCATCGCAAACGGCATCGATGCAGGTATCGGATGGATGGCCGTAGCGGTTGCCCTCGCCCGCACTCGCGATAGAGAGCTCGGGCTTAAGCGTTTCCAGCAGGTCTTTGTCGACGGAAACTTTTGAACCGTGATGCCCCAGTTTGAGCACATCGATATCGCCCACCTCCTGTACAAACTCGCGCTCCTGATCGAGCTCGGCATCACCGGTGAGGAGCACGCGCAGGCTCTTTCCGTCCTGAACATAGGAGAGCAGCAAGACAAGCGAGTCCTCATTGCCCTCGCCATCCACCGTGTCAAACGGCCACATCACACGAGCCCGAAATGCGCCGATATCGACCGTGTCTCCGCGAGCCACTTGCTGATACGATACACCCGGGCGATTCAGGACCTCAGTAGGCGCGCCGTCAAGTGCATCGGCCGCGACCGCAATGGTTCCAACCGAAAAACGATCGAGTACGTCGGGAAGACCGCCCCAATGGTCTTCATCCCAATGCGTCACGAAGACGGCGTCGATATGGTGGACGTTATTGCGAACCAACGCCGACACCACGCGGTCATCGAGCCCACAGTCGACGAGTGCCACGGCGCCACCCTGACGAACCAGAATCGCATCGGCCTGGCCAACATCGAGGACCGTTACCGAAGGCGGCGCACATCGATCCCAATAGACATACGGAACACCCGCTGCGAGCATTAAACACAGCAGCCCCGCTGCCATGCTCCGCGCGCGGGGGCGTGGCCACCAGACCAAGAGGGCCACCAGCGCGAACGGCACCACATATACCAAGGGCGTATCGGGCGGCACGCTTACGGATGCGCCCGGAACGGCAGCAAAGAGCTGTTCAAAGAACAGCGCACAGCGGGCGACAATCATGGGCATCACGAGCGCCCCGTGACGCAGCAGCGGCACAAGCGAGCAGGGCACCAGCACAACCGATACAGCGAGTAGCACGCTTATCACCGGACCGATCACGGCATTTGCAAGTGGGGCAATGAGCGAAAACGTCTCAAATGCGGGAATCGTAAAGGGAAGTGTCGCCAGCTGCGAGCACAGCGTGACAGACAAAACGCTGGCGACACCCGATGGCATGCCCAGCTCGCCCAAGGCGTAGGTGGCGTAGGGGCAAAAACAAAGGATGGCAAAAACACTGACGCACGAAAGCTGAAAACCCATTTCGAACAATACCGTCGGACGCAGCAACACAAAGATTGCCATGGTGACGAACAGAGCCGAGAGGCCATGCCGACGACGTCCGGCGCTGTTGGCGACAAGCGTCGCCGCCACCATGCAGCACGCGCGCACGGCCGAGGGAGAAGCGCCCGTAAAAACGGCATAGGCAGCGAGGGCCAGCACCAACAGCCCCCGCTGCAGCCCACGAGAGAGGCGTGTCTTTTGCAGGGCGCTCTCAATCACAAACCCCACGATGGCAAGATGACTACCCGAGACAGCGATAAGATGTGCGGTGCCCGTTACCGAAAACCAATCGCCCGCCGGCTGGGCACGCAGCTCGGCCGAGCGTCCGCAGACAACGCCGGCAATGAGCGAGCGCGCTGGATCGGTCGCGGGCGCGATAACGGCAAGGAGCTCGTTTCGAAGCCAAGACAACGGGCCTGGAGGGCCCTCGTCGATCGATACCAACCGGACGACTTTAACCTTTCGAAGCTCGCCCCGAAGCACGCGTGAGCGCCCATACGCATCATTCTCAAAGCGCGAAATTCGACCGATAGCACGTACATGCGAACCGGCGCCAAGCTCACGATCACACGACAGCCGTACCTGACCCAAACGCTTTTCGCCCGCATGCGCATCACAGGTATAGGAGTACGCACCGTCATTGATGGACGGGTCGCCGTACACAACAAACTCGAGACTGCTCGCAGCCCGATTATCCAACGCCCTCGAAGCGCGCAGCGCCCCTATCGCCCAACCCGCGGACACGACCGCTCCCGCCACGAGGCCGAGGGCCGCGGCATACAGCCATCGCCTCCACCGCACAAGGCGCATGCAGGACCGAGCCAATACGATGCACCCTGCTGCCGCAACGGGTATGGCCATAAGCAATGTGACGGGCGCCGCCCGCTCTCCCAGTAGCGCATCGGCCGCCATGTTAAGCACTAACCCACAGCTCGCACACAAGCCGGCACAAAGGGCTATCGTCCACGGCATCAATGGGCGCGGTGGCATCACATGCTCGCGCTCGGTCGCACTCATACGCAGATGCAATCTTTAATTCTGGCGAGCTTCTTCTCACCGATCCCCGATACGCGCATAAGGTCATCAACCGAGGCGAAGGCCCCGTTTTGCGTCCGCTCGTCGATAATCGATTGGGCCATAGAAGGCCCGATGCCCGAAAGCGTCTGCAGCTCCGCCGCACTTGCCGTATTGATGTTCACGAGCTCCGACGAAGACCCCGCACCAGGAGTCGTGGCAGCGCCGCTGTCAGTCCCACCAACCGCCGCAGCCGCCTGTTGCTCCCCCACCGTCGGTACATAGATCTTTTGGCCATCTATGATCTTGGACGCACGGTTAAGACCTGTCACATCCGCCTCGGCCGTAAGCCCTCCGGCGGCATCGATCGCCTGGGACACCCGCGCCCCGTCTTTGAGCCGGTACACGCCAGGCTTCACAACGGCGCCATCAACATCGACGTACACCTCGGCAGCAGAGGAGCTCTTGGCCGAAGACTCATCGGCATCATAAGGAGACGCATCCCCGGACCCGCGCACATCCGAGGCGCTCGCCTCATCACTACGCTCAAACGATACGTCGCTGGAGTGACCAACAAAACCTGCCATCGCCAAGCCGCTCGCGGCGGCAATGACAACCAGGATCGTCACGACCATCGCCTTATGGCCGAGCAGCTTTTCTGCCCAGCGGTCCATCCGTTTAACCCGTTCGTGTTGCTCGCGCTGCGCCATAGCAAACACCTCCCAACACCATCGTGTCAGGAAACGAACGTCGCAGCCTCCGCACGTCCACACCGGTTATCGCGGTCAAACCAAAAGCTGACCAAAACCTTGCGGAAAAGTGTCCATGTATTCAGGCACACGTCGACAAATGAACCGTTTATCGCCTAATGCCCAGATAGAAAAAGACCGACGATGCAAAATCACCGCCGGTCTATACACAACATTATTCGTGATCTTGGTAAATCTCACGTGGAGCGAGCTCGGAATGCTTGCGTTTTAAGGTCTTAGGGGCCTTATACGTGTTGCTCTCGAAGTCGATATACTCGGTCTGTTTGAGCAAACGCTCAATCATCTCCTCGTGATCGAACAGCTCCCATGCCTCATGCACGGCATCGAGCTTGGCATGCGTCTCGGGACGACGCGGCATAAACAGCGTGCAGCAATCGGGAGCCGCCTCGGTCGAGATATCGAAGGTACCGATTTCCTCAGCGCGTGCGATGATCTCCTGCTTGTCCGAACCGATCAACGGACGGAACACGGGGATCTTCACGGCCTCGTTGACGGCCATGATGTTCTCGAGCGTCTGGGAGGCAACCTGACCGAGCGATTCGCCGGTCACGATAGCCTTGGCGCCCTCGATATGCGCGATGCGCTCGGCAACCGAATACATGATGCGACGGTACATGATCACGCGCAGGTTGCTGGGGCAGGCGACGGAAATCTCACGCTGACAATCGCCAAACGGCACCACGTACAGGCGGCCGATCTGGACACCCGGCTCAAGCGCACGGATGATATCCTGCACCAAATACTCGCTCGTATCGGGCGTCTGCGGACGACCGGAAAAATGCACCGGTACGCATACGGCACCGCGGCGGGCGAGCATCCAGGTCGCCACCGGGGAATCGATACCCGAAGACAGCAGCGTCACGACCTTGCCGGCAGATCCCACCGGAAGGCCACCCACGCCGCGCTCGGAGCGCGCATACACGTAGACGCTACCCTGGACCACCAGCACGTGCACCATCGCGTCGGGGTCGTGCATCTGGACCTTTTTATCGGGAAACGCCTCGCACAGCACCTCGCCAACCTGTCGATTGATATCAATCGAGGTGAGCTCATAGTCGGTGTTAGAGCGCTTGGCATGAACCTTAAACGACTCGAAGGGACCATACTCGCGCAGCGCCTTCACGGCGGCGGTGCAGTACTCTTGCGGGTCGCGGTTCGTGTGATATGCCAGGGACACGCGGGCAACGCCGGGGACGGTGCGGATGACGCGCGCCGCCTCGTCGGCCTGATGCTCATTAAAGGTCACGAGGATATAACCGGAAATTCGAGACACGGCGTTCACGGAAAAGGCGGCCAAAGCCGCCTTGATGTTATCCATGAGGATATGCTCAAAATGTGCGCGGTTCTTGCCCTTCAGTCCAACCTCGTGATAGTGGACCAGGCAGACGCGAGCCGCCATTTAGGCTTCAGCAACCTTGTGGCCGAGCGCCTTCTCGTAACGGGCCTCGTCGTAGGAGATGTCGCCGTCAACGATCTCGTCCATAGCCATCGAGATGGTATCGGCGCCGGAGAGCGCAATGGTGATGTCGTCGACATCCTGGACGGCGAGCACGCGGTTGTGCTGGCCACGCAGCATGCTGTTAATGTCGCAGGCGCGCTTGGAGGCAAGCGAGGCGAGCAGGAAGCGGTTGTGATCGGTCTTCTCCAGAAGATCGTCAATGCAAGGCTTTACAACGGACACGGACCTCAGATCCTTTCATGCATATCGAGAACGCGAACGAGCTCATCGGTCGCGCGGTCGAGATCGTCATTCACCACGACGTCGTCGTAGCGGTCGGCAAGGGCAAGTTCATGGGCGGCGTTTGCCATACGCAGCTCGATCGTCTCGGGCGTCTCGGTACCGCGACCAACCAGGCGATCGCGAAGCACCTCAAGCGAAGGCGGCTTGATAAAGATCAACACGGCCTCGGGGAAACGCTCCTTGACCTGCAGGGCTCCCTGAACATCGATCTCCAAGATCAGAGACGAGCCAGAGGCGAGCTTGGATGTGACCTCGCTCACCAACGTGCCGTAGCAGTTACCGTGGACCTCGGCCCACTCAACAAACTCACCGTTTGCCACGCGGCGGTCGAACTCATCGCGCGTCAGGAAAAAGTAGTTGACGCCGTCGACCTCACCTTTACGTGGTGCTCGCGTGGTAGCCGAAACCGTCAGGCCCAGGTTCGAGCGACGCTCGCGCACACGAGTGACGAGCGTACCCTTGCCTGCACCTGACGGTCCAGAAATCACAAAGAGCTTTGAATCCTGAGCGCTCACTTATTTGGTCAGCTGCTCGAGGAGCTGCTCGCGCTGACGGACGCCGAGGCCCTGGACGCGACGGGTAGCGGAGATGCCGAGCTCCTCCATGATCTTGGCGGCCTTGGCCTTGCCATAACCGGGGAGAGACTCGATGAGGGTGGAAACCTTCATGCGGGAAGCGATGGGGTCATCGGAGTTGAGCACGGACTCGAGGGACTTCTCGCCCTTCTTGATCTGCTCGCGAAGCTCAGCGCGGGCGTGACGTGCGGCGGCAGCCTTCTCAAGAGCCTGCTTGCGCTGCTCGTCGGTAAGCTGAGGGAGTGCCATTCGAACCTCCAAATAGTTGGGTTATATCTGATGCAATAATTGGCATTTTAGCACGTCAAACGCACTAAATGCCCAATCGACGGCACCATAGGTTAGACGATACCTGCGAAAAGTGCAATATACGGAGGTCAAAGTTGAGCCCCTGACCTGCGATTCCACACAAAGGATGGGAAAGTTTTCGCAGGCACAGGGGCTAATTTGTGCTATTGAGACCCAAAAGTGGTGACTTGAGGGAATCTTTTAGGCGACGTTTTCGACCAGCTCGGCAACGATAGCGTCAAATGCGGCAACCGGGTCGTCGGCACCGGTGATGGGTCGGCCCACCACGATGTGGCTCGCACCGCGCTCGATAGCCTGGGAAGGCGTCGCCACGCGGGATTGATCGCCCAGGGCGGCACCCACCGGGCGCACGCCCGGAGTCACAATGAGGGCATCGGGGCCCAGCAGCTCACGCATATCGTTGGCCTCCATCGGCGAGCACACGATGCCGTCGATGCCGTTAGCCTGGGCAAGCTTTGCCAGGCGGGCGGCCTCCTCGGCCACGGGCGACTCGACACCGATCTCGGTCAGCGCATCCTGGTTCATGCTCGTGAGCACGGTAATGGCAACGAGCTTGGCGCGATCCTCGCGAGCCTCCTCGGCACCCTCGCGGCAGGCAGCGAGCATAGCGCCCGAGCCCAGACCGTGGACCGAAAGCAGGTCGGCACCGGCAAGCGAGGCGGAACGGGCGGCACCGCGCACCTGATGCGGAATGTCATGGAACTTGAGGTCGAGGAAGACCTTAAAGCCCAGGTCCTTGAACGTCTTGACGATCTCGGGGCCCTCAGCGTAATAGAGCGTCATGCCCACCTTGAGCCAAGCGGCATGACCAGAAAGTTCATGGGCGAGCTCAAGCGCACGCTCACGGTCGCAGTCGAGGGCGACGATAACACGGTCGCGGGCATCGGTCTCTAGCATTCGAAAGCACCTACCAGCTCGTTGATGTCCTTCACGCCCTGGGACTCCGCCCAAGCCTCGAGCTCGTGCGCAATCTTAATCGATGCGCACGGATCGACGAAGTTGGCCATGCCGACCGACACGCAGGTGGCACCGGCCAGGATAAACTCGGCCGCATCTTCGCCAGTCATGACGCCGCCGACGCCATTGATGGGGATATCGACGGCCTGGGCAACCTCCCAGACCATACGCACGGCGATGTGGTGGCACAGCGGGCCCGAGAGGCCGCCCTTGGGCTTGGCCACGCGGGACTTGCGGGTACGAACATCGATGGCCATGCCCTGGATGGAATTGATGACCGAAAGGCCGTCGGCTCCCGCGGCCTCAAGAGCCTTGGCAATCTCGGCGACGTTAACCGGAGCCATCTTTACGAACAGCGGCTTATCGGTCACCTTACGGCAGGCAGCCATGACGGCAGAAGCGCCCTCGGGCGAGGAGCCCATGGCGGCACCGCCGGCGGCAATATTGGGGCAGCTGACGTTGATCTCGTAGCCGGCAGCCCAGGGGCACAGCTCGACATACATCTCGAGCGCGCGGACAAACTCGTCAACGGAGTGACCGGCGACCTGGCAGATGACCTGGCAACCGTCCTTGGAGAGCTGCTCGAGCCACGGACCGGACTCACGGGCAAAGGCAGCCACGCCGGGGTTCTGAAGGCCCACGGAGTTGATCATGCCGCCCGGGATCTCGGCCATGCGGGGCGCGGGGTTGCCGGGCCAGGGCTCGGCAGCACAACCCTTGGTGGTGATGGCGCCCAGCTGGGAGACATCAAAGAAGTTCTGGAACTGCCATCCGTAGCCAAAGGTACCGGCTGCGGTGTTGATGGGGTTCTGCATCTTGACGCCGCCGAAATCAACGGCCATGTTCACGGTACCCACTAGAAGACCACCACCTTGGAAGCATCGAACACGGGGCCGCACATGCAGGCGCCCTTCATACCGTCGACCGTCTCGACATTGCAGGTGTTGCAGGCGCCAAAGCCACAGCTCATCATGCGCTCGAGCGACACCTCACAGTACGCACCGGCCTCAGCGGCAGCGGCGGCGACCTTCTTCATCATGACGGCGGGGCCGCAGCTGGCGACGTAGTCGTAGCCGCCCTCACCAAGCAGCTCGGCGGCAGGATCGGTGCAGAAACCGTGCGTACCAAGCGAACCGTCGTCAGTGCACACATTGACCGTGGCTCCCAGAGCGCGGAACTCATCGATGCCCACGGCCTTAGACGCAGTGCAAAAGCCCAGGCACACGTCGACGGCCACGCCCTGCTCGGCAAGCTTGCCGGCAAGACACAGCACGGGCGGAACACCGATGCCGCCCGCAACGAGCAGCGCCTTCCTGGTGCCCTCGGGCACAAGCCAGCCGCGACCACCAGGGCCCAGCAGATTAGAGGTGGAACCGGGGGCCATCTGCGACAGACGACGGGTGTCGTCGCCCACGACGGCGTACCACAGCTCGACGGTGCCGGCCTGGGCGTCGGCGCGATAGAAGCTCAGGGGCACGCGAAGCAGCGAGGACGCATCGCCGGGCACGGCAATGTTCACAAACTGACCGGGCTTGAGCGCACTTGCAAGCTTGGGGGCCGAGATGACGAGCGAGAAGATGCCGTCGGCAATCTCCTGGTTCGAGACGACCTCGAAGTCGTGCATGCGTGCAGTGGAAGGTGTGGGCATAGACGCTCCAATCCCCCATGCGGTTGCATGGTCAAAACGAACAGAAAGCGCGGCACCGCAAGGGCACCGCGCACAAAAGCGATAAGGCTATGCTAGCAGATGCAGCCGTCGGCGAGCGTCTGCTTACCGCCGACAAACACATCGGTGGCACGACCGGTGAGCGTGCGGCCGGCGAAACCGGAGTTCTCGGCTCGCGACTCGTAACCGTCCTCGCCGACCGTCCAGGTGGCGGACGCGTCGAACACAGTCAGGTCGGCAACGGAGCCCGCCTTGACCTGAACCTGGTCGAGGCCCAGGATCTCACGCGGCTTGATAGCCATGAGCTCGACCATGCGGCCCATGCTCATCTTGCCCGTGTTGACCAGCTCGGTGAGCACGAGCGACAGCGCGGTCTCGAGACCGATCATGCCAAAGGGCGCAAGCTCGAACTCGCGGGCCTTCTCCCACGGGGTGTGGGGAGCGTGATCGGTGACGATAACGTCGACGGTGCCGTCGATGACACCCTGACGGATGGCCTCGGCGTCCTCGTCGGTGCGCAGCGGCGGATTGACCTTGAGCGAGGTGTTGTAGGTCTCGTCCAGGTCGTTCTCGGTCAGGAACATGTGGTGCGGGGTTGCCTCGCAGGTAACCTGAACGCCAGCGGCCTTACCGGCACGCACGATTTCCAGGCCATGGGCGGTGGAGATGTGCTGGATGTGCAGCTTGGCACCGGTCAGCTTAGCGATCTCGATGTCGCGAGCGATCTGGAGCTCCTCGCCGGCAGCCGGCCAGCCCTCGAGAGCCAGACGGGTCGAGACCTTGCCCTCGTTGATCTGGCCGTGGCCGACCAGGTCCTCGTCCTGGCAGTGGCTCATGAAGACCTTGCCGAACATCTTGCCGTAGTCCATGCAGCGACGGAGCATGCCCGCGCCCTGCACGCCGCGACCGTCGTCGGTGAAGGCGACGGCGCCGTGGGCGACCATATCGCCCATCTCGGACATGGCCTCGCCCTTAAGACCGCGGGTCATGGCGCCCGACGGATAGACGCGGCAGTGACCGACCTCGGCAGCGCGGGACTTGACGAACTCCACGACGGTGCCGTTATCGGTGACGGGATCGGTGTTGGGCATGGAGCACACGCCGGTAAAGCCGCCCTTGGCAGCTGCGCGGGTGCCGCTCTCGATGTCCTCTTTGACCTCGTAGCCGGGCTCGCGAAGGTGAACGTGCATATCCACCAGGCCGGGGACGAGGTACTTGCCGGAAAGGTCGCGGACCTCGGCTCCCTCGACGGCGAGATTCTCGCCGACCTCGGCGATCTTGTCACCGTCAATCAGGACGTCAACGACACCGTCAAGCTCGACGGACGGGTCGACGACGTGGGCATTCTTAAGAAGCAAGGCCATTATCGGCACCTCCAAGCAGCAGATACAGGATAGCCATACGCACGCAGATACCGGCGTAGACCTGCTCCAGGATGACGGAGCGTTGCGGGTGGTCGGCCATATAGGAGTCGAACTCGACGCCGCGGTTGATGGGGCCCGGGTGGCAGATGATCGCATCGGGCTTCATGAGCTTCTCGCGGTCCTTGGTCAGGCCGAAGAGTTTGTGGTACTCACGAATGGTCGGGAACGGGGCGCCCTCGAGGCGCTCCTGCTGCACGCGCAGCATGTAGACGACGTCCAGCTCGGGCAGGACGGAATCGAGGTCGCTCGTCACGTGGTCGCAGCCCAGGACCTCGGGCGCCGGCGGCAGCAGCGTGCCGGGGGCGACGGCGTAGGTCTCGCAGCCCATGATCTTAAGGGCGGGGATCAGCGAACCGCACACGCGGGAGTGGGCGATATCGCCGACGACGGCGACCTTCAGACCGTGGAAGTCACCCTTGTGCTCCCAGATGGTGTACAGGTCGAGCAGGGCCTGCGTGGGATGGTTGTGCTTGCCGTCACCGGCGCAGATGACGCTTGCGGGCGAGTTCTGCGTGACGATGTAGGGAGCACCGGCGTGCTTATCGCGAACGACGATGCAGTCGATCTTATAGGCGTTGAGGGTCTCGACGGTGTCGACGAGGCTCTCACCCTTGACCGTGGAGGTCGAGGAGCCACCAAAGTTAAGACTGTCGGCCGAAAGACGCTTCTCGGCGAGCTCGAAGGAGCTGCGGGTGCGCGTCGAGGGCTCGTTGAACATGTTGACGATGGTCTTGCCCTTGAGCGTGGGGACCTTCTTGATCGCACGCTCGTTGACCTCGGAGAACGCCTTGGCGGTCTCGAGGATGAGCTTGATGTCCTCTTCGGAGTACTCGGTAATGTCGATCAGGTGCTTATGGTTGAACGCCACGGTACTACTCACCTCCCAGCGGCGCGGAGCCCACGTGGGAACCCGGCGCGACATCGTTAATCTCGACGGCGGTGTGGCCGTCGACTTCCTTCATATATAGGTGCACGTTCTCCTCATGCGACGAGGGAACGTTCTTGCCGACAAAGTCCGGCGAGATGGGGAGCTCGCGGTGGCCGCGGTCAACGAGGACTGCCAGCTCAATACGGCTCGGACGGCCCAGATCCATGACGGCGTCGAGAGCAGCGCGAATGGTACGGCCCGTATACAGGATGTCGTCCACCAGCACGACGCGCTTACCGTCGACGCTAAAGGGAATGTTGGTGGCGTGGATCGCGGGAGCGAAATTGGTAGCGTAGTCATCGCGGTAAAAGCTGATGTCGAGGCTGCCGAGCGGAACGTCGACGCCCTCGATCTCCTTGATCTCCTCGGCGAGTTTCTTTGCCAGAAGGTCGCCGCGCGTGACGATGCCGACCAGAGCGAGGTCTTCACAGCCCTCGTTGCGCTCGAGAATCTCGTGCGCGATGCGGGTCATCGCTCGATTGACGGCGGTCTCGTCCATGATGACCGCCTTGGGGGAAGTCGTGCCCATCGATCTCCTTCCTCACATGTCTTGACTGCTGACACAGTCAAAAAAATAGATGCCCGACCGCTCAAAGCGGACCAGACACCCACAGGAAAGGCTGCTCCTTGGCAGCTATGTAATTCCATGTGGGTATCTCGTACCCCTTTAATGGTCATGGGATAGTGTAGCCAACCTCGAACTTAATTGCGAGCATAAATACAGAGCAATCCGCAAACGGAGCCCAATGCTCAATAAACCTATATATATTTGTGGGACGAGCTTGAAAACGCACGCACGAGCTGGCATAATCCCCTCTGCTGCACGCAAATCGGATCTACGTCCAGGGCCGTGGCGTGAGCACTATCGCCAAAAGAGAAATATCTCTGTGTAGATTACGCACAGGGAGCTGCTTCTGTGCTATAGTTCAGGCTTGTTTGTTAACGCGACATGTTCGTTTGTCGCCCAAGGAGGGTCAGTTATGTCCAAAGTTTGCGAAGTTTGCGGTAAGCACCCCGTTGCCGGTCGCTCCATCAGCCACTCTCACCGCGTCACCAACCGTAAGTTCCGCCCCAACATCCAGCGCGTCTACGTCGTCGTCGATGGCCACCGTCGCAAGATGAACGTTTGCTCCACCTGCCTCAAGTCCGGCAAGGTTGCGCGCTCCTAAATAAGGTCTTACCAACAAGTACCTCGGACTCTCCGGGTCAAAGACCTCGCGTTCACATAGAACTTACCAAAGGCGCCCTCCCCTACGGAGGGCGCCTTTTTGCACTCATTGGGGACGGACTTACATGAGTGTTTGCAGATGTCCACTCATTGGGGACAGACTTAGATGAGTGTTTTCACGCATTGGGGACAGACATGACGCACGCATGCGGCGTCCCGATCGGCTCCGGCCCCTATCTCACGCTGCATCCTTCCAGCCTGCAGTAGCCTTGGTCACGCTTGTAGCGCCGATACCGGTGATACGGGCAATTTGCTTGACCGTGAGATGTGCCCGCCTGAGCCTCAGCAGACAGGCATCGCGTTCGGGGCGTGGCATGGCCTTGAGCACCGCAGGGTCTATGCTCGGCAAGACTTCGCACGCAACGGAAAGTGCCTCCTCATCGGGGATCCGCCGGCGCGGAAGAATCTCCTCTGACCAGATGCGCCCGGCAACTTCCTCGATATGCTCGCAATAGCAACGGGAACCTCCGACAATATCGAGCATAGGGGCCGCATCACAAATATCAAAGGGATCGTAGCCCAACTGATATGCCTTGTAACTTGACCAGCGGTACGCCTCGAGCGAGTCGAGCGCACCTTTCACGGGATTGAGATGGATATAATCGAGCAGCTGCACCGCCTGCGTGTCCGACTCAACCGCGACCCGCGAATAGCGATTGTCAAACAGATGCCCCGTTCTTCCCGTTTTCCCGTTGAAATACTTAGCATACGCCGTCAGCGCACACTGCATTGCCTTTGAAAGATTGTCAAATGGATCATCAACCATCAAATGGAAGTGATTATCCATAAGGCACCAAGCCAACACCGCCACTTCATGGCGCGCAAATCTGTCCGAGATATCAGATAAGAACCGATAGCGGTCGGAGTCATCTTCAAAAATTATCTGTTTAGAATTGCCGCGGTCATAGACGTGGTAATAGCCGGTGAGCGAAACGGCACGGGCACATCGGGGCATAGCCTCTCCTTTCAAAACTGTACAGGCAACACCTAAAAGGAGAGACGCAACGCGAAATGCTGAGCCTGTGACCTATTTATATCCAATGAGCGGCAAAAACAGGTCCAGAACAGCAAAATGGCAAAACGATGTCTGTCCCAAATGAGTGAAAGCACTCATGTAAGCCTGTCCCCAATGAGCAGGGCGATGCAGCAGGCGGATAGTTTAGTTAAAACGCTTCAGTTTATTGAAGCGTTTTAGTGTGCCTTTTACAGGAATCTGACCGTTCGCCGAATAATTTCTTGCTATCATGCAAGGCGTAGGGTAAATCTCCGATCGCAAGGAGACACAAATGGTGAAAAAGTCACCGGAAAACACTACTCCCGCAATTGTGGACAACGTAGAAGCGCTTGAGGCTAAGCTCGCTCAGATGCGAGAGGCCCAGGCGCTTTTTGCTACGTACACGCAGGAGCAGGTCGACAAGATCTTCTATGAGGCCGCCATGGCCGCCAACAAGGCTCGTATCCCGTTGGCGAAGATGGCCATCGAGGAGACCGGCCGCGGCGTTCTTGAGGACAAGGTCATCAAGAACCACTACGCCGCAGAGTACATCTACAACGCTTACAAGAACACCAAGACCTGTGGTGTCCTGGAGCGCGACGAGGCTTACGGCATCACCAAGATCGCCGAGCCCATCGGCATCGTGGGCGCCGTCATCCCGACGACCAACCCCACCTCTACCGCGATCTTCAAGACGCTGATCAGCCTGAAGACCCGCAACGCCATCATCATCTCCCCGCACCCGGCTGCCGCCAAGTGCACCATCGCCGCTGCCAAGCTCGTGCTTGATGCCGCCGTCAAGGCCGGTGCCCCCGAGGGCATCATCGGCTGGGTTGATGTCCCCTCCATCGAGCTGACCAACATGGTCATGCGCGACGTCGACATCATCCTCGCCACCGGTGGCCCGGGCATGGTCAAGGCCGCTTACTCCTCGGGCAAGCCCGCCCTGGGCGTTGGCGCCGGTAACACCCCGGTCGTCATCGACGACACCGCCGACGTGCTGCTCGCTGTCAACTCCATCATCCACTCCAAGACCTTCGACAACGGCATGATCTGCGCTTCCGAGCAGTCCGTTACCGTCATCGACACCATCTATGACCAGGTCAAGGCCGAGTTCCAGAAGCGCGGCTGCTACTTCGTCAAGCAGGGTGCCGAGATGGAAGCCCTGCGTGCCGCCATGTTCAAGAACGGCGCTCTCGATCACCGCATCCCCGGCATGGCTGCCGCCAAGATCGCCGAGCTCGCCGGCATCGAGGTTCCCGCCAAGACCAAGATCCTGATCGCCGAGGTCACCTCCACCGACCCCGCCAAGGAGGAGTTCTCCCACGAGAAGCTCTCCCCGGTCCTGGCCATGTACCACGCCAAGGACTTCCAGGAGGCCGTCGACAAGGCCGAGCACCTGGTGCTCGCCGGTGGCCCGGGCCACACCGCCTCTCTGTACGTGCACCCCGCCCAGGCCGAGAAGATCAGCCTGTTCGAGCACGTCATGAAGGCCTGCCGCATCGTCATCAACACCCCGTCTTCGCACGGCGGCATCGGTGACCTGTACAACTTTGGCATGAAGCCGTCTCTGACCCTGGGCTGCGGCTCCTGGGGCGGCAACTCCGTCTCCGAGAACGTTGGGGTGAAGCACTTGATCAACGTTAAGACTGTGGCCGAGCGCCGTGAGAACATGCTGTGGTTCCGCGCTCCCGAGAAGGTCTACTTCAAGAAGGGTTCCACGCCCGTCGCCCTCGACGAGCTCGGTACCGTCATGGGCAAGAAGCGCGCCTTCATCGTCACCGACCAGTTCCTCTTCAAGAATGGCAACACCCGCGCCATCGAGGCCAAGCTCGACGAGATGGGCATCGCCCACGACTGCTTCTACGACGTCGAGCCCGATCCGTCGCTGCAGTGCGCACGTCGCGGCGCCAAGCAGATGGCTCTCTTTGAGCCGGACGTCATCATCGCCGTCGGCGGTGGCTCCGCTATGGACGCCGGCAAGATCATGTGGATGATGTACGAGCACCCCGAGTGCAAATTCGAGGACATGGCCATGGACTTCATGGACATCCGCAAGCGTATCTTCACCTTCCCCGAGATGGGCAAGAAGGCCTACTTCGTTGCCGTCCCGACCTCTTCGGGTACCGGCTCCGAGTGCACGCCGTTCGCCATCATCACCGACAAGGAGACCGGCATCAAGTGGCCGCTCGCCGACTACGCGCTGCTCCCCAACATGGCTATCGTCGACGCCGACAACTGCATGACCGCCCCGCGCGGCCTGACCGCTGCCTCCGGCATCGACGTCATGACCCACGCCATCGAGTCCTACGTCTCCATCATGGCTTCCGACTACACCAAGGGCCTCTCCGAGCGCGCTGCCAAGCTCGTCTTCGAGAACCTGCCCTCCAGCTTCACGAACGGCGCCAAGGACCCGCATGCCCGCGAGGAGATGCACAACGCCTCCTGCATGGCCGGTATGGCCTTCGCCAACGCCTTCCTGGGCCTCAACCACTCCATGGCCCACAAGCTCGGCGCTTTCCATCACCTGCCCCACGGCCTCGCAAACGCCGTCATCCTGACCCGCGTTATGCGCTACAACGCCGCCGAGGCTCCCGTCAAGATGGGTACCTTCTCCCAGTATCCTTACCCCAACGCGCTGCACAACTACGCCGAGATGGCCAAGTACTGCGGCATCGAGGGCAAGGACGACAAGGAGGTCTTCGAGAACTTCATCACGAAGCTCGAGGAGCTCAAGGACTTCATCGGTGTCAAGAAGACCATCGCCGACTACGGTGTTGACGAGCAGTACTTCCTCGACACCCTCGACGAGATGACCGAGCAGGCATTCAACGACCAGTGCACCGGCGCTAACCCGCGCTACCCGCTCATGAGCGAGATCAAGGAGCTCTACCTGGACGCCTACTACGGCCGCGAGCCCCAGGACTACGCCGTCTGCTAGTTTTAGCACGGTTATTTGCGGCGGGGGTGCACGGGTGTACGCACGCCCCCGCCGTTGCTTCTACCGCATCGTTGAAAGGATGCAATCATGCTGCTCCCCGATTCCAAGACCGAGCTCGTCCGTCGTGGCAACAAGGTCGTTTACGACCTGGGCGACAAGATCGTCAAGGTCTTTAACGAGACCAAGCCCGTCTCCGACGTGTTCAACGAGGCTTTGAATCTTGCCCGCATCAATGAGTGCGGCATCCGCAGCCCCAAGGCTCTCGAGGTTTCTCAGCTCGAGAACGCCAACGGCTGGGCTCTCGTGACCGAGAAGGTTCCGGGTACCACCCTTGCCGAGAAGATGACTGCCGAGCCCCAGCGCTTTGGTGAGTACCTCGAGATGTTCGTCGACCTCCAGATCGAGATCCACGGCTACACCTCCCCGCTGCTCAACCGTCAGCGCGACAAGTTCGCCCGCATGATCGACAGCCTTGATCAGCTCAATGCCACCACGCGCTACAACCTTCAGGAGCGTCTGGACGGCATGACCAAGGAGTTCAAGGTCTGCCACGGCGACTTCAACCCCTCCAACGTCATCGTCGGCGACGACGGCCAGCTGTACGTCTGCGACTGGGCACATGCCACCCAGGGCTCCCCTGCTGCCGACGTTGCCACCACCTACCTGCTCTTTGCCCTCAACAGCAAGGACCAGGCTGAGGCCTACCTGGAGCTCTACTGCGACCGCGCCGACATGCCCATGCAGGTCGTGCGTCAGTGGACGAGCATCGTCGCCGCTTCCGAGCTCGCTCGTAAGCGCAACGTGAACGATGAGTTCCTTAAGAACTGGATCGACGTCGTCGATTATCAGTAGTATCTGAGCGATTTATTTCGCATCGGAGGCACAAAGGAAAACCCCGCAGCTCATTTGGGCTGTGGGGCTTTCCTTTACCCGTCGAGCTTATTCACGCAACAAAAAAGACTGCTCCGCATCTCATCCTAAGAGAGATGCGGAGCAGGCCTGCAATTACATCTACTAGCAGAAATGTCGATTAACGACGTGCTGCCTTCACAAGCTCGGCGACCTTGGCGACGACCTCATCAATCGCCACATCCTCGCGCTCGCCCGTGGCACGGTCCTTGAGCTCGACGGTGCCGTTCTTAAGACCACGCTTGCCGAGCACTACCTGATACGGGAAGCCCATAAGGTCGTTGTCGGCAAACTTAAAGCCAGGACGCTCATCGCGATCGTCGACGACAACCTCGATACCCTCGGCGCACAGACCCTCGACGATTTGGTCGCAGACGGTAGCGCACTCCTCCTTCTTGGGATCGAGCGGAATCACCGCGACCTCGTACGGGGCAACGGAGACAGGCCAGACGATACCGTGCTCGTCGTTATGCTGCTCCACGACGGCAGCGAGCGAGCGAGACACGCCCACGCCGTAGCAACCCATGATGAGCGGCTTCTCCTTGCCATCCTCGTCCATAAAGGTGGCACCCATGGCCTCGGAGTACTTGGTGCCCAGCTGGAACACCTGGGAGACCTCGATGCCGCGAGCAGCAGAGAGCGGCTTGCCGCAGTGCGGGCAGGGGTCGCCGGCGACGACGGTGACCAGATCGGCCCACTCGTCGACGGTAAAGTCGCGCTCGGGGCAGGCACCGGTAAAGTGATAATCGACCTCGTTGGCACCGCAGGCCCATTGCTTGGACTCGCGCAGACTCTCGTCGCACACCAGGCGGATGCCCTCGGGCAGGTTAACCGGTCCGATAAAGCCCTTGTGCAGACCGTTCGCCTGAAGCTCCTCGTCGGTCATCATGCGATAGCCCTTGCCAAAGACATGCTCGGCCTTGCAGTCATTGAGCTCATGGTCGCCCGGGACAATGGCCACAACCGGCTTACCCTCGGCGTCGATGAGAGCCAGAGACTTGCGCGTGCCGTTCTCGGGGAAGCCGAAGAACTTGGCAACAGCCTCGATGGTGCCCATACCCGGGGTCTCGACCTTGGTGAGCGTACCGTCGCCGGGGCCCTCGGTCACAACAACCTTGGTGCTTGCCGCCTCGTCATCGGCAGCAAAGCCGCAGTCGTCGCAGTAGACCAGCGAAGCCTCGCCGGCGTCGGCCAGCGCCATGTACTCGACGGAGGTGTCGCCGCCGATCTCGCCGGAGTCGGCGACAACGGGCAGGGCCTTGATGTAGCAGCGCTCGCAAATGTTGGCATAGGCCTGCTTCATCTTGTCGTACTCCTCCTGCAGGCTCTCCTGCGTGGCGGAGAAGCTGTAGGCGTCCTTCATGATGAACTCGCGGCCGCGCATCAGGCCAAAGCGGGGACGGAACTCGTCACGGAATTTATCCTGGATGTGATAGAGATTCACCGGCAGCTGCTTGTAGGAACGCAGCTCGTTGCGCACCAGAGCAGTCACGGTCTCCTCGTGCGTGGGACCAAGCACGAACTCGCGTCCGTGGCGGTCATCAAAGCGCACGAGCTCCTTGCCATAGGCATCGATACGGCCGGACTCGCGCCACAGCTCGGCATCGACCATGATGGGCATCATGAGCTCCTGGGCGCCGGCAGCGTCCATCTCGTCGCGCACGATGTTCTCGATCTTGCGAATCGAGCGCCAAGCAAGCGGCAGATAGGAATAGAGACCGGCGGCCTCCTTGCGAATCATGCCGGCACGAAGCAGCAGGCGATGGCTCGCAAGCTCGGCGTCGGCCGGATCCTCTTTGAGCGTCGGAGCATAAAGCTTAGACATATACATTGCTCGAGTCATTTATTTCTCCTCAATAAGCTTGTCGACCTCGGCCATTAGCGCGTCGACAATTTGGTCTTCAGCTACTTTACCAATGATCTGGCCGTGCGAAAAGAGCAGGCCCTGACCTCGTCCGCAGGCAACACCCAAGTCGGCGTCAGAGGCCTCGCCGGGGCCATTGACTGCACAGCCCATCACGGCAATCGAAAGCGGCGCGGAGTAGTTCTTAAGCCGCTCGGTGACCTCCTCGGCGATAGGAATGAGGTTAACCTGGCAGCGAGCGCACGTGGGGCACGAGACGATCTCGGGACCACGGCGGCGAAGGCCGAGCGACTGCAGAATACCCCAGGCGACCGGCGGTTCCTCGACCGGATCGGCCGTGAGCGAGACGCGCATGGTGTCGCCAATGCCCTCGGAAAGCAAAATTCCCAGGCCCACAGAGCTCTTAATGGTGCCCTGGAGCTTGGTTCCGGCCTCAGTCACGCCCAAATGAAGCGGAACATGGGGGATTTCGTGCGACAGGGCACGATAGGTGTCAAGCGTCGTGGACACGCTATGAGCCTTGGCGGAAAGCACGATATTGGTAAAGCCGCGATCCTCAAAATGTTTGACGAAACGCTCGCTCGACATCACGAGCTTTTCGGGCTGCGTGAGGTCGTCGCGCTCGGCGATATCCTGCTCAAGCGAACCGGCGTTCACGCCAATGCGAATCGCGCACCCAGCGGCGCCCGCGGCATCGATCACGGCATCGACCTTAGCCCAATCGCCAATGTTGCCGGGATTGATGCGGAGCTTAGCGGCACCGGCCTCCACGGCACCAATGGCGAGCTTATGGTTAAAGTGGATATCGGCAACGATCGGCACCGGAGACTCCGCACAAATCGTGCGAAAGCCCTCGAGCGCAGCCTCAGTGGGCACGCTCACGCGCACAACATCACAACCCGCCTGGGCGAGTGCACGAACTTGTGCAAGCGTTGCCTGCGCGTCGGCGGTATCGGTGCAGGTCATGGATTGGACCACCACCGGTGCGCCGCCACCGATCTGAACGCCGCCCACATGCACGGGGCGCGTCAGCTCGCGCGGCAAAGGATGGGATAAAGACAATCCAAACACTCCCCTACAAAATAAATCGAAGGACGTCGGAACGAAGCATATAGACAAACAGCAGCGCAAAGAGCACGATGCCGACATAGCTGACGATCGTCTGCACCTTCAGCGGCAGTTCGCGACCGGCGACCTTTTGGATGATCTCGATAACCAGCTTTCCCCCGTCGAGCGGCGGAATGGGCAGCAGGTTCATAAAGCCCAGCGAGAACGAGATGAGCGCGGCAAATGTCAAGAAGGTCGCGGGGCCGGCTGCCGCCGCCTGAGAAGACATGACGCTGATGCCAACAATCGAGCTGGACTGATCGAGTATCTCCATCGTATGCTGCGGCTGCAGCAGACGCATAACGCCCTCAGCAGTCTGCTGAACATAGGAGAACGACAGGCGCGCCGAGGTGATAGGGTCCAAATGGACCACCTGCGTAGAAGCATAAACACCCAAACGCTCGTCTTCCTTGAGCGCGACCGAGGTCGAAAGTTTCTTGCCGTCGCGCTGGTACTCAATGGCGATATCGTCCTGACCGGCAGCCTTGCCGATGGCATCATACACATCCATCCAGCTGGAGCAGGACACGCCATCGACACTAAGAATCGTGTCGCCGGCCTCGATGCCCGCCTTGGCGGCTATCGAGCCTTCTTCGACCTGACCGATCACATTGCTATCGACCGGCACCGATACGCCGGCGATAGAGTAGATGCTCATAAGCAGCAAAAAGCCCGTCAGGATATTGACGAGAATGCCCGCGAGCAGCATAAAGGCACGCTTGAGAAAACCCTGGCCCAGATAGGTATGCGAACGCTCCTGCTCGAGGAACTCCGGAGCAGTGACCGGCAGCTCCCACACATCGCCCTCGGCAGTCGCATGCTCTCGATCGAACTTGCGGCCGTCAAAGGTGGTATATCCTGCAGCATCGCGCGGCAGCGTCTGGTACATAACCGGATAATAGCTGGGTGAAGGCTTCTCCCCTTCCTCGTACCAAGGCGCAATGGAACCCCAGCCCAAAAGCAAGGCACAAGCCTCGAGAACATCCTCCTCGGGCAGCTCCAACTCGACGGAAAGGTCTGAAACCGAAACGCGTCCATGACGATAGATCGCCGCAAGCACGCGGTCGGCGCACGAGACGTCGGTCGGGTCCATACCGCAGATAGCGGCATAACCACCCAGCAGCAGTGGCGTCACGCCAAACTTGGTGCCAATGCGACGCGACGTATGATGAATGTCAAAGCGGCACGGCAGACCCAAGAAAAACTCGGTGACGCGCACGCCGCACGCACGAGCCGCTAAAAAGTGGCCGCCCTCATGCAGAAACACGAGGACGGATAGCATCAAAAGGCCCCAAAAAACTGAGGAGAGAACGCTCAGAACAGTATCCATAAAACGAAAAGCAATCCTTACGATTAAGAGCGGGTTGCAGCGAGCACCTCGGCGGCCTTGGCACGAGCCCACGTATCGATATCGCGAAGCTGCTCAAAGGATGCGACCGCCTGCATATCGTGTGCATCCATGCACGACTCGACGATACGGTCGATATCGGTAAAGGTACAGGCATCGTGCAGGAAGGCATCGACGGCAACTTCGTTGGCGGCATTCAGCACGCACGGCATGGTGCCGCCCGTTCTGCCGGCACGCTCGGCCAGCGCCAGGCAGCGGAATGTGTCCATATCGGCAGCATCAAACGTGAGCTGCCCGAGCTCGCGGAAATCGATTCGAGGCGCTGGGGTATCCCACCGCTCGGGATACGAGAACGCGAACTGGATGGGAATGCGCATGTCGGACGCACCAAGATGTGCCATCACAGAGCCGTCCGCATACTCGACCATCGAGTGGATCTTTGACTGGCGCTGAACGACCACGTTGATAAAGTCGAGATCGCACCCGAACAGGTGCATCGCCTCGATACGCTCCAAGCCCTTATTCATGAGGGTCGCAGAGTCGATGGTGATCTTAGCACCCATGGCCCACGTGGGGTGTGCCAGCGCATCGGAGCGTGTCACGCAATTGAGCTCGTCGCGCGTACGGCCAAAGAACGGACCACCCGAGCAAGTGAGCCAAATGCAGTGAGCCTCGCGCGGATTCTCCCCCAGATAGCACTGGTAGATGGCGGAGTGCTCGGAGTCGACCGGAATAAGCTGACCGGGCTGCGCCAACGGCATCAGCAGGTCACCGCCGACAACGAGGGACTCCTTGTTAGCAAGTGCAAGACGCTTGTTCGAGGTCAGGGCTGCATGGCTCGCTTCGAGCCCGGCAGCGCCCACAATGGCAACAAGCACACAGTCGACGTCATCGCGACGCGCGAGCTCACAAACCGCCTGCGCACCAACACCGAGCTCGGTGCCCTCGGGCAGCTCCTGCAGCACAGCGTCCGTACCGTGGGTGGTGTCGGCCACGGCAACGGCCGGAACCGAAAACTCACGGGCAAACGCAACGAGCTCCGAGGTGCTGGAGTTAACGGACAGTGCCGTCACCTGCAGTCGATCGGCATGCTGACGGCATACATCAAGTGCCTGCGTACCGATAGAGCCCGTACAACCCAGGATGGCAACGCGAAGACGCCCATCGGGGCCGTACGTCGTCTGAAAGGCCATTACAGCACGCCTCCGATCATCAAAAGCAGCTGCGCGGTAATGCAGCCAAAGATAAGCGAGTCGCTACGATCGAGCATGCCGCCATGGCCCGGAATAAGGTTGCCAGAATCCTTGACGCCCACGCCACGCTTGATGCGTGACTCGATGAGGTCACCGATAACGCCCAGGATGGACACAACCACGCCGCAAAGCAGCGCATAGGGCAAGCTCAGCTTATAGAAATGCGTCGCCCACAAAATGAGCCAGATGAGAACCGAGCCCAAGATGCCGCCGACAAAGCCCTCCCAGCTCTTTTTGGGAGAGATCTTGGGGACCATCTTGTGCTTGCCGATACGGCTGCCCACGATGTAGGCAAACGAATCGGAGACCCAGAGAGACGCGCAAACACCCACCGAAAGCAGGGCGCCGGCAAAACCGGGAACGGCATCGCGCAGCAGCACGATGGCCGACAGCATAAAACCGGTGTAGATGGGACCCATGAGCGTCACAGCTACATCGGATATGCGAGTACGCGCCGACCAGACATACCAAATACCCACTGCAAGCATCAGAGCAAAAAGCAGGGCATTCAACAGCAGCGAGTCGCCCAGCGCCGAGAGCGGAAAGAGCACGGCGGCAGCGATACCCAGACGCTCGTTGGCCACTTTGCCATCGAGCTTCGTCATGCGGAAGAACTCATAGCAGCACAGGCCGCTCATGACAGAGACGAAGATGGCGGTGGGAACGATACCCAAAACCAGACAGAGAATAAATACGACGGCGTAGACGATACCTGCGGCGGCACGGGTAATAAAGCCGGCAAGCCACGAAGTCGCGGCCGCGCCGCTCTTGGCGGCAGGCGCCTTGGGAGTTGACGCCTTGGGAGCAGACGCCTTGGCACGATCGGACACGATTAAGCCTCCTCGGTCTTGCTCAGTCCACCAAACCTACGGTCGCGACCCTGGTAGGCCAAAATGGCGTCGACAAGGCCCCAGCGATCAAAGTCGGGCCAATAGGTATCGGTGACATAAAACTCGGAATAGGCAACCTGCCACAGCAGATAGTTCGAAAGGCGAAGCTCGCCGGAGGTGCGAATCACAAGCTCCGGATCGGGCAGCCCAGCGGTGTAGAGGTGCGAGGCAACCATATCATCGTCGATAGAGGCGGGATCGATCTTGCCGGCGGCGACATCGAGCGCAATCTGACGGACAGCACGGGTGATCTCGGCACGGGCGCCGTAATTGACGGCAAGCGCCAGCGTCATGCCGGTGTGGTCGGCGCACTCGGCAAGACCGCGCTCAAAGACATCGCGTGTCTTCTTGGGCAGTGCGGAAATATCGCCCAAAAAGACAACGCGCACGTTTTCACGCTTAAGCAGCGGCAGCTCATCAATAAACGTCTTGGCAAACAAATGCATCAAAACGTTGACCTCGTGCTGCGGACGATTCCAGTTTTCGGTGGAAAACGCATAGGCCGAAAGGACGTCAACGCCCAAGCGCACGCATGCGGTAATGATCTCGCGCAGAGAGACGATACCGGCCTTGTGGCCCTCGGTGCGGGCAAGACCGCGCGCCGTGGCCCAACGACCGTTACCGTCCATGATGCACGAAATATGATGCGGAATCTTATTGAGGTCAAGGTCGGAAAAACCGACGCCCGCAGGGGCGTCGGCAAAGTACTCGACCAGTTTGTTCTCGTCGTATTGCACCTTAGATCTCCATGACCTCGGCTTCTTTTTCCTTCAGAAGCTCCTCGACCTTGGCAACATACTCATCGGTATGCTTCTGAACCTTGGCCTGCTCGCGACGGACATCGTCCTCGGTGAGCTCTTCGTCGCGCTCGAGCTTGTTGTTAAAGTCGCGACGGATGTTGCGAATGGAGACCTTGGCCTGCTCGGCATACTCGCGGCACTCCTTGACGAGCTCGCGACGACGCTCCTCGGTGGGAGCCGGGAACGGCAGGCGCACGACGGTACCGTCAGAGTTGGGAGTAATGCCCAGATCGGAAGCGCTGATAGCCTTTACGATTGCGTTGACGAGCGCCTTGTCCCAGGGCTCAATGAGCAGCATGTGAGCCTCGGGGGTCTTGACGGCGGCAACCTGGGTAACCGGCGTGGGAACACCGTAGTAATCGACCGAAATATCGGACAGAATGTTAGCGTTGGCGCGGCCCGTACGAACCTTGGAGAAGTTGTGCTTGAGGGACTCGAGCGACTTATCCATGTGGACGGTGATGTTCTCTGGCATGCTTAATCCTCCTGATAGACGAGCGTGCCGACGGGCTCACCCGAAAGCGCGCGCTTGACGGTGTCCTCGCCATCGATGTTGAGGACCAGAATCGGCATACGGTTATCCTGGCACAGTGCCGTAGCCGTGGAATCCATAACCTGCAGACCGCGGACGAGAACCTCATGATAGGTAATCTTGTCAAAGCGGACAGCATCGGCGCACTTGACGGGATCCTTGTCGTAGATACCATCAACCTTGGTGGCTTTAATCAGAATCTCGGCACCGATCTCGCAGGCACGAAGAGCCGCGGCGGTGTCGGTCGTAAAGTACGGATTGCCCGAACCGGCGGCAAAAATAACGACATTGCCCTTGGAAAGGTGGTTGATGGCGCGACGGCGAATATAAGGCTCGCAGATCTCGTTCATCTGGATAGCGCTCATCACGCGGCAGGGAACATCGTTGTGCTCAAAGGCATCCTGCAGGGCGAGCGCATTCATAACGGTTGCCAGCATGCCCATGTAGTCGGCCTGGGCGCGCTCCATGCCACCGGCAGCGCCGGCCATGCCGCGAAAAATGTTGCCGCCGCCGACAACGACGCCGACCTCGTGACCAACGGCGAGCAGCTCCTTGACCTGCTTGGCAAGATGATCGGTAATCTTAGGGTCGATGCCATATTGACCATCGCCCATCAGTGCTTCGCCGGAAAGCTTCAGAAGCACGCGTTTATATCGGATGTCGGACAAAGCGATCCTCCTTTAATTAGACTCTCAATATGATAGCAAAGGCTCTGATAAGAGCCATGAAAAAGCAGGCTGTGAGTAAAACCCACAGCCTGCTCATTACCAGCTACAAGAGCTTATTTACTCGCCACGGACCAGACGGTCGAAGGCAACGACGGTAATGGTATCACCGAGCTCCTTGGAGACCTGCTCAGCGTACTTCTTGATGGTGAGGGAGCTGTCCTTGATGAACTCCTGCTCGGTGAGCACGGACTGCTTGTAGAACTTCTCCAGACGACCAACGGCCATCTTCTCCTGGATAGCCTCGGGCTTGCCGGACTCGGCAGCCTGAGCCATGTAGATCTGCTTCTCGTGCTCGACGGTCTCGGCCGGAACCTGATCGCGGTTAGCGCAGATCGGGGCGACGGCGGCAACCTGAAGGGCAACATCGTGAGCAAAGGTCTTGAAGGACTCAGCCTGAGCGGTCTCGGCCTTCTCGAAAGCGAACTCTACGAGGACGCCAATCTTACCACCCATGTGGATGTAAGAAGCGAGAGCGCCGTTCTCGACCTTGCGGGCGGAGAAACGAGCGATCTTCATGTTCTCACCCATGATGTGAATCATCTCGGTGAGCTCGGAGGAAACGGTCTCCTCGCCCATCGGCTTCTCGAGCAGAGCGTCGACATCGGCTGGCTCGGTGGTGGCGACAACCTCGGCGACCTTGGAAGCAAAGCCGGTGAACTTGGCGTTGGAGCCGACGAAGTCGGTCTCGCAGGAGAGCTCGAGCAGAGCGCCGGACTTGCCGTCCTCGGAGACGAACGCGGCAACAGCGCCCTCGTTGGTCTCACGGCCAGCCTTCTTGGCAGCCTTGGCGAGGCCGTTCTTGCGCAGAACGTCAACAGCGACGTCCATGTCGCCGTCAGCCTCGACGAGAGCCTTCTTGCACTCCATCATCGGGGAGTCGGTCATCTCGCGGAGCTGCTTGACCATAGCGGCAGTAATCTGGGCCATTGTGGTTCCTTTCAAAGAGATGAAAAAGACTTAAATAGGACTGATTTACTCGGCCTTAGGCTCGGCGGCCATCTCGGCCTCGGAGACCTGCTCCTTGCCGGAGCCAGCGAGGCAGGCGTCAGCCATGAGCTCGCACATAAGGGTGACAGCGGAGATGGCGTCATCGTTGCAGGGGATGCCGTACTCGACCTCGTCGGGATCGGAGTTGGTGTCGATCAGAGCGACGACGGGGATGTTCAGGCGCTGGGCCTCCTTGATGGCGTTCTCCTCGCGCTTGGTGTCGATGACGAAGAGAGCCTGGGGCAGACCCTTCATGTCGCGGGCGCCACCGAGGTTGGTCTGGAGCTTGGTGAGCTCCTTACCGAGCACAGCCTGCTCCTTCTTGGGAAGCACTGCCATGCGGCCGTCCTCGACCATGGCCTCGAGCTCCTCCATGCGGTTGATGCGGGAGCGAATGGTGACGAAGTTGGTCAGCATGCCGCCGAGCCAACGCTGGTTGATGTAAGGCATGTTGGCGCGCTCAGCAGCGTTCTTGACGGCCTCCTGAGCCTGCTTCTTGGTGCCGACGAACAGCACGTTGCCGCCCTTGGCGACGTTCTTGACAAAGGTGTAGGCCTGGTCGGCGTCGAGGATGGTCTGCTTGAGGTCGAGGATGTAGATGCCGTTGCGCTCACCGAAGATGAACGGCTTCATCTTGGGGTTCCAGCGACGGGTCTGGTGACCGAAGTGGCAGCCGGCCTCGAGCAGGGTGCGGATATTAATCTTGGTAGCCATGTTAAACCTCCTGTGGTTTGCCTCCGCGCGGGGTCATCCTCCAAAACCAACCCGGACATGTGCTACCAAAGCCCGGGCACCACGGTATGAAGTAGCCGCGCGTGCGTGATAAAAACCTGTTGCCGTGAAGCAACCCGATGAATGATAGCAGGAATGCATCTTCCTGCCAACCCGCAATCAAAACCACACACCTCGGTGCGGCGCGGGGGCCCTTCTCCTACTCGCCGCGGGGGTGGGCCTGACTCACGGCGCGCTTAAGCCGATCGGGCGTGAGATGCGTATAGATCTGCGTCGTGGACAAGCTCGCATGCCCCAGCAGCTCCTGAACCGAGCGCAGATCCGCGCCGCCCTCGAGCAGGTCGGTCGCAAAGGTGTGACGCATCGCATGCGGGGCGATGTCGGCAGGAATACCGGCAAGTGTCGCAAGCATATGGAACCGCCTCCTGAGTATGGCGGCACTCATGCGGTTTCCGCGCGCCGAGATAAACAGCGGATGCACGCCGTTCGCGCTATCGAAACGCTTTGCCTGCACAAGGAGCTGTGGCCTCCCCTCCTCAATATAGCGGCGGGTCGCCTCGAGAGCGCGCCGATACAGGGGCACGATACGCTCCTTGTTCCCCTTGCCCCAAAGTCGCAGCGTTCGCTCGGACCAACCAATAGACTCCATGTTGAGCGCCGCGAGCTCCGAGATTCTCGCGCCGGAGGCATAGAGCAGCTCGAGCATCGCCGCATCGCGCAGCCCCGCAGGCGTCGAGGTGTCGGGGGCCTTGAGCAACGACTCGACTTGCCGGGTCGTCAGCACACCGGGAAGATCGCGCGGCAGTTTGGGTGAGGATATCGCCGAGACCGCATCGCCCTCAACGATTCCCTCGGCAGCCATCCACCGATAGAGCGAGCGAATGGCAGACAGGTGTGCCGCAAGGGTCCGAGCCGCCACCTGGCCACGCGACAGCTCGGCCAAATAGGAGCGAACGGTCCGCACGTCGGCGGCGCGAGCGTCGATGCCCTCGCGGTCGCACCACGCGGCGAAGCGCTCGAGCCGCGAGGCGTAGGCGGTTACCGTATTGGGGGCGAGTCCTTCGACGCGTGCAATGTAGGCAATGAACGAGTCGACGGCATCATACAGGTCAAAGGCTATGACCTCTCGCCTCCAAACAGATCGGAGCGCGTTTCGAGATAGGCGTCCAGGGCCTTGAGGGCGCGATCCGCGTAGGCCTGGTAACGATCGCGCTTGCTGCGACGCTTACCGTCCTCGAGTGGCGGCACAAGACCAAAGTTGACGTGCATGGGTTGATAGCCCACCGTAGCCGGATCGGTCGCATACCCCACAAGCGCGCCCAGGGCGCCCTCGCGCGGAAGCTCGACGCCCGCGACACCGATAGCCTCGGCATAGGTGTTGAGCGCGGCGAGCAGACCCGTCGCCACGGCCTCCATGTACCCCTCGGTACCGGTAATCTGGCCGGCAAGACGCACGCTCGTGCCGGGCACGGCAAAGGTGCCGTCGAGCACGTGCGGCGCATCGACAAAGGTGTTACGGTGCATGACGCCGTAGCGGAAGAACTCGGCGTTCTCCAGGCCGGGAACCATATGGAAGACGCGCTTCTGTTCGCCGAAGGTCAGGTTGGTCTGGAAACCAACAAGGTTATAGGCCGTCTTCTCCTTGTTCTCGGCGCGCAGCTGAATCGCCGCCCAGGGACGGCGACCGGTGCGCGGGTCGGTGAGCCCGACGGGCTTCATGGCACCAAAACGGATGGCATCCTTGCCCGTACGCGCAACCTCCTCGGCAGGCTGGCAGGCCTGGAACAGGTCCCCGCCCTCAAAATCCTTGAGCACCACGCGATCGGCCGTTGTGAGCGCCTCGATAAAGGCCTCGTACTCTTCCTTATTGAGCGGGGCATTGAGATAGTCGCCACTCCCCTGTTCCTCGTAGCGCGACTGCGAGAACAGCACGTCCATATCGAGCGTCGAGGCATCGACAATCGGGGCGGCCGCGTCAAAGAACGCCAGGGCGTCACCACCGACAAGCTTCATGACCTCCTCGCTCAATGCCGGCGAGCACAAGGGGCCCGCGGCGATAACCACATGACCCTCGGGAATCTGGGTGACCTCACCGTGGACGACCTCGATATTGGAGCGGGCGGCAACCTCGGCCTCGACGAGCTCGGAAAACTTGACTCGGTCGACCGCCAGGGCGCCGCCAGCGGGAACGGCCGCACGATGAGCGCAGTCGAGCAGCACAGACCCCATGCGCTCGAGCTCGGCCTTCAGCAGACCGGCGGCGGAATCGGGACGGGTCGATTTAAACGAATTGGAGCAGACGAGCTCCGCCAAGTGATCGGTATGGTGGGCAGGAGAGCTTACCTGCGGGCGCATCTCGCACAGCTTTACGGCGAACCCGCGATCTGCCAGCTGAATCGCGCATTCCGATCCCGCCAGACCGCCACCGATAACCGTCACCTGATCAAACAGCATCTGCAAACACCTTTCTAATTGACACGTTTTCCATTGTGACCGAAGGGCGTCTGGGCGTGAAGGGCAAACTTGGAGGGCGCATACCTTCCATCCATCATGCGCTCGATGAGGCCCTCGAGCTCAAGCGAGCCCAGGAGCTTGAGCACACCGACGGCATCGAGCGAGACGAGTGTGGCGATGTCTTCAACCTTGAGCGGCGAGGCGATGAGGGCATGCATCACGGCCTGCTGTGTGGGGTCCAGATCTGCGATACCGGGCGCATCGGGACGCGAGTAGCGCAGGGTACCGTAGATTCGAGAGATGGCCATCTCGATGGACTCCTCGTCGATGATGCAGCAGGCTCCGTTAGCGATGAGATAGTTGGTCCCGCGTGACTCGGGCGACAAAATGGAGCCCGGTACCGCAAGCAATTCGCGCCCCAGGTCCATGGCGGCCTCCGCCGTCGAGAACGTACCCGAAGGCATGCCGGCCTCCGACACGAAGAGCGCCTGCGACAAGGCGGCGATTACGCGATTGCGCCGCGGAAAGGCGAACTTACGCGGTCCCATTCCCCACGGCGAAATTGAAACAACTGCGCCGCCCGTATCGAGTGTGCGCGTGATGAGCCCGGCGCTCGAGCGCGGATAGACCACATCGGCGCCGGTCCCCAGTACCACGACGTGCCTGCCCCCGGCGTTGACCGCGGCCCAACCCGAGGCCTGGTCGCAGCCGACCGCACCGCCCGAGACCACCGTCACCCCCGCTTCCACGGCAACCTTGGCCGCAAGCTCAGCTACGGCAAGGCCGTACGGCGAGGCCTTGCGAGCGCCGATGATCGAGAGCGCCGGCGTCGAGAGAGCCCCCGGGTCGCCGCGCACGAACAGCGTTTGCGGTACATCGGGAAGTTCTAGAACAGTTGCGGGGAACAGCCCATCACCGGGATGCAGTTCGTAGCGGTCCTCACCCATCACTGATCCCTCCTTCCCTGATACATCGCGGCCTCGAGCACGTGATCTTGCGTCACCCGCTCGCTTTCGGCGACATCGGCAATCGTTCGCGCGATGCGTACCAGGCGCACGATGCCGCGCCCCGTGAGATGCGTGCGCTTCGACAGGCCGAGCACGCATTTCTCGGCGGCCCCGTCGAGTGCAAAGGTCGACACGACACCGTCAATGGACCGTGACTCATCGTCCCCAGCCTCGGCATCCGCATCGTCCATACGGGACTCGCGCCAGGCACGAAAAGCCCTACCGCGGACAACGTAGTCGCGCAGCTCGGCCGACGACATGCCCTCAGCGCCCTCGATAATCACTTGCGGATCGGGGCGGGTCACGTCAATCATCAGGTCGATGCGGTCGGCCAAGGGGCCGCGCAGCTTGGACCGATAGCGCTCGACCATCGATGCCGAGCAACGACACGGAACCTCGCGATCGCCCAAAAAACCGCAGGGACAGGGATTGCTCGCCGCAAGCAACTGAAAGCGCGAGGGAAACGTAAAGGCGCCGTCGACGCGCACGATCCTGACATAGCCGCGCTCGATAGGCTGACGAAGCGTCTGCAGCACACCGGTGGGAAACTCGGCAAGCTCGTCCAAAAAGAGCACGCCGCCATGGGCAAGGCTGATCTCGCCCGGATGCACCGGGCGACCTCCGCCGATAAGGCCCGCTGTCGAAATACTGTGATGGGGGCTTCGAAACGGCCGATGCCCTGCAAGCAGGCCGTCGATGTTCTCACCCAAGACCGAATGGATGCACAGCGCCTCCTGCTGATCCTCAACGGAAAGCTCGGGCAAGATACCCGTCATGCGGCGCGCAAGCATGGTCTTGCCCGATCCCGGAGACCCGATCATAAGCAAGCCCAGCTCCCCTGCCGCCGCAAGCGCCATGCCGCGCTTGGCGACCTCCTGCCCCAACACGTCGGCATAATCGAGCTCGGGCTCAAAGGTGCCCTCGAGCACTTCAGAATCCAAATAGTGCCGAGCCGCCTCCCCCATACCGTGGGCAAGCTGCGAGAGATGATCGATAAAACCGCAGTCGACCCCCGCAAGCGGAACGTGCTGGTCGGACCTACCGGCGATAAAAGACAGCCCCATGTCGCGAGCCAGTAGCTGGAACGCCACCTCGCCCTTGACGGGGAGCACCGTCCCATCCAAGCCGAGCTCGCCGGCAATGAGGCAGCGGTCGAGATTGTCGCGGGGAATCTGCCCATCGGCCGCAAGCACCGCAATGGCTATCGGCAGGTCAAAACCGCTACCGGTCTTTCGGATATCGCCCGGCGCCAGATTGACCGTAATGCCCGAACGCGGGATCTCGAATCCGGCAGAGCGCATCGCGCAGCGAATGCGCCCACGCGACTCCATGACCTCCATACTCGGGATGCCGAGCATCTGGATGCCCGGGATGCCGCCCGCAAGCGAAACCTCGACCGTGACGGGAATCGCCTCGACACCGCGGATACAGGCAGCGTGGACGGCAAAGGTTTCGAACGCCATCACGACACCTGCCAATCGAACGCGTTGTACTGGTGCTCGATCTCGGCGATATGCCCGCCGCGAATGGTGACGCCCACGGCATCGAAGCGGATCGCCTTGAGCGGATAATGCTCCATGAGGTAACAACTCGCGATGCGACGATAACGCCGCTGCTTTTGGGCGTTGACCGCTTCCTCGGGAAACACCCGCGTGTCGCAATCCAGCGCAACACGCCTGGTCTTAACCTCGGCCATCACCACCACATCGTCGAGCTCGTCGAGCAGCACCAGGTCGGCCTCGCCCTCCGAGCATCGATAGCCTTGTTCCAGCAATGCATAGCCGCGCTCGTTAAAGTAATCGATTGCGATAAGCTCGCCCAGCATACCGAGCTCGCGAGGACTGAGCCCCTTGATAAACTCAGGGGTGATCGACCCGCAATCGAGCTCCCCCTCTTCCCAACGTTCCTTGAGCTGCTGTGTCTTGCTCATTTTGGCTGCGGCACACATGGGGTCTCCTTTCCCACTCCCTGCATTGCCTCGATAATGAGGGCAGGTTTCATGCGGGTAAGTACCGGAAGCAAACCGAAAACCAACCAAATGCCGACAAATGAGGGGCCGCGCGCAACAATAGCGTTGCACACGGCCCCTACCAGCAGGTTTATAGAACCCTTAAGGTCCCAGTCTCCACAATTGGCCTAAAAAAGGCGCTCAGTCTGCAGAAAGTTTCCGCAAAAGCTCACACGGTGCAGCGGAGAAAGACCATGTTTGCGAATGGCCTCAATGTGTTCGGGGCTCGCATAGCCTTTCGATTCGGCCAAATGGTACTCGGGATACTCGGCGTCGTACTCGACCATCATCTCGTCACGCGTGACCTTTGCCATGATGGATGCCGCGGCGATACAGGCGATCTTGGCATCGCCCTTGACCACGTCGCGCTCATGGGGCACGGCGCCCAGGGGGTTGCCGTCCATAAGCACGCAATCGGGCTCAAGCCCCGTATCGGACACCGCACCCGCGACAGCGGCTCGAATGGCGCGGGCCATGCCCATATCATCGATATCCGCAGGAGCGATATGGCAAAAGCCGATAGCAGTCGCCACCTCGGCAATCTTCACCGAGAGCAGCTCGCGGCGCGCCGGCGTGAGCTTTTTGGAATCATTGATGCCCCAGATGCGCGGCTCCATCGGAAGACACACGGCACACACGGTCAAGGGACCCGCTACCGAGCCACGGCCCACCTCGTCGACGCCCACGACCACGCCATCACCGCCGAGCTCATGCATAAGCTCGTACATGCCGTTGACGCGCTCGCGTTCGGAAAGTTCCTTGGCATGGCGCTTAAGGGCACGTTCGCAAGCCTTGATCACCTGCTGGCGCGGATCCTCGCGATAATGCTCCACGAGGGTGGGAATCTCCTCGAACGTGGCGCTCGCCAGCTCGCCGGCAACCTGCGATGCCGAAACCGAGCTCGTCATGTTGGCCATATCGGGGCCTCCTTGTATGCAAATCAAATAAAAAGAAGGGCCACCCGAAGGTGACCCTTTTGTCCAAACGAGTGGACAGACGCTGCGATCTTCTTAGCGCTTCTCGGGGATGCGAGCAGCCTTGCCCACCTTGTCGCGGAGGTAGTACAGCTTGGCGCGACGGACGCGACCATGACGGACGACCTCGAGCTTGGCGATCTTGGGGCTGTGAAGCGGGAAGGTACGCTCAACACCGACACCGAAGGAAATCTTGCGGACGGTGAAGGTCTCACGGGCACCGGCGCCGGCCATGCGGATGACGTCACCCTGGAAGACCTGGATGCGCTCGCGGTCGCCTTCCTTAATGCGGTAGTGAACCTTGACGTTGTCGGCGACGCGAACCTGAGGAATGTCCTCGCGGATCTGCTGACGCTCGATTGCGCGGATGTAATCCATGTGCAATTCCTTACTCTTCTAGAGGTGCCGTACCACCTTGGCCGGCACGTAGTTGAACAAACGTATTCGAGTATACACGCCACGACCTCGGCTGCAAGAACTATTTTGCCCGTGCGCAAAAAGACAAAAACACGCACTCTTTCTGCACTTATGCGCCGTCCGCAGCATCAGTCGTCGGGGTCGTCACGGTCGTTCCGGGCGCGATGTAGCCGTATTCGAGCAGCACTGAAAGCGCATGCTGCCTCCAGGTGGCAAGCTCCTCGTCATTATAGTTGTCATGGACCCATTCATTCATCGCGTCCTCGGCGTCTTGGGGCACCAGGTCCTGGCTGTCCGCCATCAGGTACAGGATGCCCAAGATGTCGAAGTCTTGCTTGGTCATCTCTTCCTTGTTTGATGTGCTGATGAGGCCGTGATCGATACCGTAGCGGCAGATATCGGTCAACACGGTAACGAGGCCGGTAGGAATCGGCGATGCATCCTTCGCGGCAGCGGGCGCGGTATCATCAGTCAATGCAGTGGCATCGTCGCTCGCCGGAGCAGACTCAGCCGCGTTCGCATCGGAAGCGGCCTGCTCTCCCTGGGCAGGAGCCGTGCTATCCGTCGTTGCCGAAGAATCCCCCGAAGAAACGGACGTAGCACTCACCGGTGTCTCGACGGCGGTCGTCATCGGGTCAACCGGTGCGGGAGCGGCAACGACCTCGGCCCAATCGGAATACACGCTGTCGATGAAGGCACGCACATGGAAGGTGCCCGGCTGCGTGATGGTCATCGTGCCGTCCGTGGCAACCGAAATGCCCTTGCTCTCGAGCTCCTGGGCTTCCCAGCTGCAGACTCTATCGACTTCCTTGCCCGTCGTGTCATAGACCGTAGCCGTCAGGCCTTCGATGCCGTTGAGATTTTCCTCGACGCCGACGACGGTCTGCGCCGAGCCCTCGAGCTTGATGCTGCCGTTAAACGACTCGGGCGCCACGTCACTTACCTTATATTTGTAGGCCGCGGCGTCGATCTCGTCATTGGTCGAGACGCGCCCGTTCACGTCCACATAGGTGTCCTCGGGGATAAAGTACTTTACGTAGGCGGTGCCGGCCTTTTTACCCACTACGACCTGCTCGTGGGTGACAGGGTCGGTCTGGATCTCGATGACGTCGGACTTGCATTCCTTGCCCTTTTTATCGACCACGCGCCAGTCGCCAGACGACTTCACAAAGCCGTAGTAATCAACATCGTCCTCGTCCCTTGCACGCACGCGATAGGAAGAGATGGGGTCTTCGTCTCCAACCGTAAGCCTTCGGGTCTTATCGGTCTGCAGCGACACGAGAATCTTGGAGATGGGCTTAATGGGCTGCGGCGTGCCCAACTGCGTATCGACCGTCACCGACTCAAACGACAGATTGGAACCCGTAATGGACATGGGATAGGTCGCGGCCATGTCATTGAGCACGTTGCACGTGCGCGGGGCGCCGCCGTTGCGCGAGGGCACCTCGCGATCGGCCAGGACCGAATTCCAATCGATGGCGCGCACCATGTGGTTGTTGGTGCGATACGACCAACTCGTCACGTTTCCGGCGGTGGTATCGTACCCGTCGTCGCCACGATGGGCGATTGAGCGCAGGAACAGGTTCTGCACGGCGTCGGTCGACTGATCGCCAAAGGTGGTGTAGAACGAGCGCTGGTCATAACCGGCGGTATGGAACTCCTGCACGGCGGCGTTGTCATCGTAGCACTCGCCGTTCATATTAAAGATGATCACGTCGAACGTCACGCCCACCGGCTGGTCATAGTCCTCGGACAGCGTCGTGGTAGAACTCGTCTGCTTGCTATTGACCTGCGTGTGCGCCGGGATCGTCATATTGACGGTGACCGACTGGTTGTCCGTTGTGGTAATCGACTGTTCCTCGGTCTTGCTCGCCTCCCACAACTGGGACATCGTGGTTTCGGCCGAAAACGAAGTCTCGATCTCCTCGCTCGCTGTTGCGGGCACGCCCAGCGACTCCTTGAGGCTCACCGATGCGCCCCACGAGCCGCCTTTGGAATACGATGCGGATTCAGAAGTGCTCGTGCCGACCGTCTCCTCGGTACCGCGGGCGAGCGTGATGCTCTGCGAGGCGTCCTCATAGCCGACGTTGAGTGCCGAGGTAACGAGCTCCTGCTCAGTCTTAGAGTCGACAAAGGAATAGCCCGGCGCGTCCTCGGGCGCACAGTTAAGCTTGTTCACGCTGTTGAGCTGCTGAACTCTAAAGTTATAGAACGCGATGCCAAAGCCATTGAAATCGTACTGATAGGTGCCGCCGAGCTTGTCCACGCACGCGATGGTGGCATAGATGACGTCCTGCTCAGTCGTGTCTTTCGACAGTCCGTCGAGCGGCACGTTTTTACGGAAATCGGAGCCCTTCAGCTTGTGACCGATACAGCCAGCGATATCGTCGGTCAAGCGCTCGTAGACCGCATTGAGGCTTTTTGCAGATGTCAGACCACTCTGCTTCGATTTGTCGGCACCATCGGAATGCTCACCGTTGCCGCCCGAAAGCGCATCATACAGATAGATGTAGTGACCCTTACCGAAGTCCTTCTCAAAGCCCTTGCCGGCGTGGTCCCAGTACAAAAAGTCCTTGGAGTCGTCGCCTCCGCCATAGCCAAGGATGTTATAGGCAAGCGATGCCCAGTTGGGCAGCACCTTTTTGACGGCGGCCGTGTAGAACGAGACGTTGTCGTACATCGAGGTACGGTCCTCGAGCTTGCCGTCATCGATATCCACAAACGTGCAGTCGCGATCGTTGACTGTAATGGTGAGCGGGTTGACCACGTCGCCATAGAGCTCGTCGCGCGAATCATCCTGAAGGGCAAAACCGGCTGTCGGCATCCCGCAAAGCGCCGTGACCGCAACGACCACCCAGCACAGGGTCATCTGTGCTCCCCGACGCGCTCGTTGCAAATACCTGGTGAGGTTTTTCATCGCAATCCTCCCGTCAGTTGCCAATGTATTGAATCAACGTAAAACGCCGCCGCGTCCACAGGGGGCGCGACGGCGCGAAGGGGGGCGAAAAAGGCGCAAATGGAACGCGACTCGATTAGGCGGAACGCTTGGCCTCGAGCTTGGCCTGAGCGGCAGCCAGGCGCGCGAGGGGCACGCGATAGGGCGAGCAGGACACGTAGTCCACGTCGGCCACGTTAAACAGGCCCTTGATGGACTTGGGGTCGCCGCCGTGCTCGCCGCACACGCCAAAGTGCATGTCGGGATTGGTGGCGCGGCCCTTCTCGACGGCCAAGCGCACGAGCTCCAGCACCGCCGCGTCGATGGTCTCGAAGGGGTTGTCTTTCAGAATCTTTTTATGCATGTACAGCGGGATGAACTTGGCCTCGGCGTCATCGCGCGAGAAGCCAAAGGTCGTCTGGGTGAGGTCGTTGGTGCCAAAGCAGAAGAAGTCGGCATGATGGGCGATCTCGTCAGCGACCATGCAGGCACGCGGCAGCTCGAGCATCGTGCCCACGGGAATATTGAGCTCGACGCCTTCCTCGGCGGAAACCTCGGCGATCACGCGCTCGATAACCTCGCGGGTCTGGACATGCTCGGCCGTGATGGAAACGAGCGGAACCATGATCTCGGGGCGCGGGTCGACACCCTCCTTGATAAGGCGGGCAGCGGCCGTGGCGACGGCGCGAACCTGCATGAGCGGCGGATCGCCAAAGACGACGGACAGGCGCACGCCGCGCAAGCCCAGCATGGGGTTGGACTCGACCATGCCGTCAATGCGACGCAGGCGGGCGCGCAGGGCAGCGAGCTCCTCCTCGGGAGCGCCGGCGGCCTCCTTCTTGGTGATGGCGACCTCGAGCTCGCGAGGATTATCCAGGAACTCATGAAGCGGCGGATCGAGCAGGCGGACGACCACATCGCGACCGGACATGGTCTTGAACATCGCCAGGAAGTCCTCGGTCTGAACCTTGAGCAGGTCGGCCAGGGCCTGCTGCTTCACGGCCTCATCGTCAGACAGGATAAAGCTCTGGATGATGTTCTTGCGATCGCCCAGGAACATGTGCTCGGTGCGGCACAGACCGATGGCCTCGGCGCCAAACTCGAGCGCGAGTGCAGCATCCTCGGGGTTGTCGGCGTTAACGCGCACGTGGTTGGCGTGGCCGCAGGTCTCGTCCAAACGGATCTCATCAGCCCAAGACAGGATGGTGTCCAGGTCGCCGGTGAGCTCTGCAGAGACCAGGTCGACCGCGCCGTCGACGACGATACCCTGGGTGCCGTCGATGGAGATGACATCGCCCTCGCGCAGCACGCGGTCGCTGCCCTCGATGCGCACGACCTTCTCTGCCGCGTCAATGTGGAAGCGCTCAACGCCGCAAACGCAGGGCGTACCCATGCCGCGGGCGATAACGGCGGCATGGCTCGTCTTGCCACCGTGGCTGGTCAGGATGCCCTCGGCGGCGACCATGCCCTTCAGGTCGTCGGGGTTGGTCTCCCAGCGGACCAGAATGACCTTGTGGCCCTCGGCGGAACGCGCGACGGCGTCATCACTCGAGAACACGACCTCGCCCACGGCGGCACCAGGGCTGGCGTTAAGGCCGCTGGCCAGGGCCTCGTACTTCTTGGAGGCGTCGAACTGCGGGTGCAGGAGCTGGTCGAGCTGCGCGGGATCGATGCGGCTCACAGCCTCCTCGCGGGTGATGAGGCCCTCCTCGACCATTTCGATAGCAATGCGCAGGGCGGCAGTGGCGGTGCGCTTGCCCACGCGGGTCTGGAGCATCCAGAGCTTGCCCTGCTCGATGGTAAACTCGATATCGCACATATCGCGGTAATGATCCTCGAGCGTCAGGAACACGCGCTCGAGCTCCTCGCCTGCGGACTCGAGGCCCGAGGTGGTCTTGAGGTCGGCGATGGGCTCGGTGTTTCGGATGCCGGCGACGACGTCCTCGCCCTGGGCATTCACCAAAAAGTCGCCATAGAACTCCTTGGTTCCGTCGGCCGGGTTGCGCGTAAAGGCGACGCCGGTCGCCGAGGTCTCGCCCTTGTTGCCAAAGGCCATGGCCTGGACGTTGACGGCGGTGCCGAGCTCGTCGGAAATGCCGTGCTGCTTGCGGTAGATGCAGGCGCGCTCGTTCATCCAGCTGCCAAAGACGGCCTGAATGGCAAGGCGCAGCTGGAGCTCCGGATCGTGCGGGAAGACGGGCTTACCGTCGGCGACCTCGAGCTCGGGATACAGGGTCGCCTCGACGTTCTCGGAGAAGATGCCCTTAAAGGTCTCGACGAGCTCCTGCAGGTCCTCGGCCGAAAGCTCGGAATCGACACGAACGCCGGCGACCAGGCGGGCCTGGGTCAGGGCGTTCTCGAATAGATCGGCGTCGACGCCCATGACGACGTTGGAGAACATCTGGATAAAGCGACGGTAGCTGTCCCAGGCAAAGCGCGGGTTTTGCGTCTGCGCGATAAGGCCCTGGACGGAATCGTCGTTGAGGCCCAGGTTGAGGACCGTGTCCATCATGCCGGGCATGGAGAACGGAGCGCCCGAGCGAACCGACACGAGCAGCGGATCGGAGGCATCGCCGAGTTTCTTGCCGCAACGGGCCTCGAGGTCCGCCTCAGCGGCAACGATCTCATCGAGTGCGCCTTCGGGCCAGACGTTGCCGGCACCGGAGTACTCGACACAGGTCTGGCAGGTAATGGTAAAGCCACCGGGAACCGGCAGACCGATACGGCTCATCTCTGCAAGGTTAGCGCCCTTGCCGCCAAGCACGAAGTTCATGGACTTGTCGCCCTCGGTGACACAGGTGCCCTGGGCGTCGGTTCCAAAACGGTAAACCCTCTTGCAATCGCTCACGATACTTCCCCTTCCATGCGCTTACGCGCACGACCGTGGTAACGAATCGACCCGCCGGATGCAGGCCGTGAGGGAACTATACGGCGGGTTTTGGGCAGGCTTGAGCAGAGGGTGCGCGGTTTGGTAAACGTGCTAAAACAGGCGGTAAACGGTAGGTAAAGGTGGTTACCTTATGAAGATACCACTACAAGGAAAGTGCAGGTCGGATGTGATGTTTTTGCTAAATCGCTTTACCATTTATCAGCATTATTTCCAAGTATTCTCTTTGGTTAGCTAAAAGAGCCCCGTCCCAAATTAGCTACCCAAACAACCTTGTCCCAAGTGAGCTACTTTTGTTGAGCGCGGCGGGCGGCACGGCGGGCTCTTGCCTCTTGAATCTCTTCGAGGTGAGCAATGATCTCGGCAGCGCTTTCCTCGATGGCTTTGCCGTCGGTACGCACAACAAAGCAGCCTAAGCGCTTCATGAGGGCACGAGCTTCCTCAAGCTCGCTGCGCACGCTCTCAGGCTCGGCATAGGAGCCGGCAACGGCACGGGCGTAGTCATCGCCCAAGCGGCTATCGCGAATCTCAGAAATAACGTCGACGGTCGAAATCAGGCCGAACAGGTGCATCGGGTTAACCTCGTAAATCGACTTGGGCGGCTCCATGCCATGCGCCAGTGGGACATTGGCGACCTTGTAGCCCTGATAGGCTAAATACATCGACAGCGGCGTCTTGGATGTACGCGACACACCCAGCAGCACGATATCGGCACCCGACAGATCGTCGCAACCACGACCGTCATCGTGCTCAACGAAATACTCCATGGCCTCGATACGATGGAAATAGCGGTCATCGGTCTTGTGAATCACGCCCGCAACGCACTTGGGCGGCACACCGATGAGCGACGACAGCACGGCAAGCGTCGGGCCGATGAGGTCGACCGAACGGATATGCAGCATACCCAGGTAATCGAGCACGCGGGCGCGAAGCGCCGGATCGACAATGGTATGGAACACGGCGACATCGCGATGGTCGGCATCGACGCGCGGCCCCACAAATGACTTGACCTGCTCCACGGAGGTCACCTTGGGCAGGCGTAAAACGCGAAAAGCCCCTTCATCAAATTGCCCGGACGCCGCAAGCACCACCTCACAAGCGGTATCGCCGAGCGAGTCGGAGATAACGATAACGGTGGGACGAGCGGTGACCGGGCAATCCATGCGGGGCTCCTTTTGCGCTTATGCGCAGGCTGGCTTACTTTTTGCGGGCAAGCTCACCGATGTTGGCAATGCCGGAGAAAACGGCCTCGAAGCGGTTGAGCAGCTTAAGGCGATTATCGCGAAGCTGCTCGTCCTTGTCCATGACCATGACCTCATCGAAGAAACGGTCGATGGGCGCGCGCAGGGCGGCGAGGGCGGCAAATGCGGCCGGGTAGTCCTCGGCAGCAAGGGCGGCATCGACGGCGGTCTGAGCAGCCTCGGAGGCGTCGGCGAGCGCAAGCTCGACCTCGCCCATCAGGCTGCGGTCATACTCCGCACCCAGCTCGGGCTTGGAGATATGCGCGGCGCGGGCATAGGCGGTCGCCAGGTTGTCGAACGTCTCAGCGTCGTTCTTGCGGGCCTCGTCGAGGGCGGCGCAGCGGGCAAAGAAGACGGACGGGGCGATGATGTGCACCGCGGAGACGGCGGCGACGGTATCGGCCGGAATCTTTTCGTCGCGGGCCATGCTCACCAGGCGGCCATGGAAGAAGTCACGAACCTGCTGGGCGACCTCGGCGGCGTCGAACTCAATGCCCTGCTCACTGTAGAGTTCGAGGGCAAAGTCGATGAGCGACGTGGGGTCGATCGGCAGACGGTCGCGCAGGATGTTGATAATGCCGATAGCGGCACGACGCAGCGCGTAGGGGTCGGAGGAGCCGGTCGGGGGCTCGCCGATGGCAAAGATACCGGCGATGGTATCGAGCTTGTCGGCGCAGGCCACGATGCAGCCAGCGGTGCCCTCGGGCAGCTCGTCACCGGCAAAACGGGGACGATAGTGATCGCGAATAGCATGGGCGACCTCGTCGTTCTCCCCCATCGCGGTCGCGTAATAACCGCCCATCACGCCCTGCTGGCTCGTGAACTCGACGACGGCGTTGGACACCAGGTCTGCCTTGCACAGGTGTGCGGCGCGAGCAGCGTCGGCGGCAAGATGGGCGCCCAGGTGAGCCTCGCGGGCGATAGCGAGCGCGAGCTGCTCGATGCGCTCGGACTTGGCGAGCACGCTACCGAGCTTCTCCTGGAAGGCAACCTTGGACAGACGCTCACGGAACTCGTCGAGGGAGATCTTCAGGTCCTCCTCGTAGAAGAACTTAGCGTCGTCCAGACGGGCGCGCACGACGCGCTCGTTACCGTCGATCACGCGCTCGGCGTTCTCGGGCTTGCTGTTGGAGACGACCACGAACTCACGCGTCAGCTTGCCCTCCCCGTCATAGATCGGGAAGTAGCGCTGGTTGGTGAGCATGGACTCGCAGATAATCTCGTGCGGGACCTTGAGGAACTCCTCGTCGAAAGTACCGACGAGCACCGTCGGCCACTCGCAGAGGTTAATGACCTCCTCAAAGACCTTCTTGGGCGTATCGACATGGCAGCCGGGGCGAGCGGCCTCGACCTCGGAGATACCGGCAAGGATGGCCTCGCGACGGCGCTCGGCAGAAAGCACGCCGGCGTCCTCGAGTACCTGCTCGTAGGCGGCGGGGCTGGCGACAACGTGGTCACCGGGGCCGAGCACGCGATGGCCGCGCGTGGTGTTGCCGCTCGTCACGTCGGCAAACGACACGGGCACAACATCCTCGCCCAGAAGGCAGCAAATCCAGCGGACCGGACGCACGAACGTCGCGTGCTCGTGGCCCCAGCGCTGGGAGCGGTAGTTGGGCCACTGCAGGCCGGCAATGGTCTTCTCGCACAGGGCCGTCAGGATCGGGGTTGCCGGTGCGGAGGGAATGTTCTTCTCGGCAAAGACATACTCGCGACCGTCGGTATCCTCACGACGGACCAGGTCCTCGGCAGCCACACCGCACTTGCGGGCGAAGCCCTGGGCGGCCTTGGTGGCGTTACCGTCAGCGTCGAAGGCGATGTTTGCCGCGGGGCCACGCTTGACCTCGTGAACCTCATCGGTCGCGGTGGCAACGTCGGCAACGAGCGCAGCCAGGCGACGCGGGCTCGAGATCACGCGGACCTCGCCGTGGGCCAGACCGGCCTCGTCGAGACCCTTGGCGATCATGGTACCAAGCTGCTTGACGGCATTGTTCAGCGGTGCAGAGGGCATTTCCTCCGTACCGATCTCAAACAGGAAATCCTTAGCGTCTGCCATGGCTTACGCCACCTCGCCTTCCTGGTCGGCATTCTCGTTGACTCCGGCGACCTCGGCCATGTAGGCCTCGCAGCACGCCTTGGCGACGGCGCGGACGCGCAGGATGTAGTTGGCACGCTCGACCGCGGACAGGGCGCCGCGGGCATCGAGCAGGTTGAAGGCGTGGCTGCACTTCATGACACAGTCGTACGCCGGCAACGGCAGCTTGCGCTCCAGGCAGGAATGGCACTCGGCCTCGTAGTCGTCAAACTTCTGACGCATCATCTCGACGTTGGCGACCTCAAAGTTATAGGCACTGAACTCGCGCTCGTTCTCGAGGAACACGTCGCCGTAGGTCATGGGCGTGCCGTCGGGCAGATAGCTCCACACCAGATCGTAGACCGAGTTGACGCCCTGAGCGTACATGGCGATACGCTCCAGGCCATAGGTGATCTCGACGGGCACGGGGTCGACCTCGATACCGCCCACCTGCTGGAAGTACGTGAACTGCGTGACCTCCATGCCGTTGAGCCAGACCTCCCAGCCAAGGCCCCAGGCGCCCAGCGTCGGGCTCTCCCAGTCGTCCTCGACAAAACGGACGTCATGGTCGTTGGGGTCCAGGCCAATGGCAGCAAGAGACCCCAGGTAAAGCTCCTGAGCATTAACCGGAGAGGGCTTGATGAGCACCTGGAACTGATAGTAGTGCTGCATGCGGTTAGGGTTCTCGCCGTAGCGGCCGTCGGCGGGACGGCGGCAGGGCTGCGCATAGCAGGTGCGCCATTCGGCGGGACCGAGCGAGCGCAGCGTGGTCGCGGTATGGAAGGTACCGGCACCGACCTCGGAGTCATAGGGCTGCATAATGACGCAGCCCTGCTCGCCCCAGTACTGCTGGAGGCGCAGGATGATGTCTTGGAAGGAAAGCGATGAAGCGTTCATGCCTCTAATATCCCCTCGTCGAAACGATTACACGGTTAGGTACTGTACTATAGCGGTTTTTAGTCGATAGCGCCGATGCGGTTGAGCGGCCAGTAGCGCACAAGCGCCACAGCGATCAAATCAGAGCGATCGACGGGACCAAAGTAGCGCGAGTCGGCAGAGTTTTCGCGGTTGTCGCCCATCACCCACACGCACCCGTCGGGAACGGTGTAGGGATAACTCACCTGGGCGCCAGGCGCTTGGACCGAAAGCGGCCAGCTCATGCCCGTCGTATAGTCCTCATCGAGCGCTTGGCCGTCAACGACCACCTTGCCGTCCTGCAGGTCGACCGTCTGGCCGGCCGTGGCAATAACACGCTTGACAAGAACATCATGCTCGGAAGTGACATCGGGGTTGTGGAACACCACGATATCACCCTGTTTGACGGGCTGACCGAGCTCGAGGCTCACCTTTTGTGCCAGGATCTGGTCGCCAATCTCGATCGTGTCCTCCATGGAGCCGGTGGGTACCACAAAGGGCTCGACCACAAAGGTGCGGATCAGGAAGGTGGCCACGAGCGCGATCGCGATGACCGCGACCCACTCAAAAGCGCCCCTCAACGCGGAATGCTGCGATGGAACCATTCTCACTCCTCGCTCTGCGAATACGAAGCGTCCAGAATCTCCTGCGCGTATGCGCGCTCCTGGGGCGTAAGCCGTGCCGTCTCGATCAGGTCGGGACGCCAGCGGCAGGTGCGCTCGATGGCATTCTTACGGCGCCAGGCGTCAACCTTGGCATGGTCACCGCTCACGAGCACCGGCGGCACGCCCTCGCCGTTGAATTCAGCAGGGCGAGTGTACTGCGCATACTCGAGCAGGCCTCCGTCCTCGGCGGTCGAGAACGACTCGTCGACGTTGCTCATCTCGTCACCAAGGGCGCCGGGAATCAGGCGTACGACGGCATCGGCAACGACCATAGCGGGAAGCTCGCCGCCCGTGAGCACGTAATCGCCGATCGACAGGCGCTCGTCGGCATACGCATAGGCACGCTCGTCGACACCCTCGTAACGGCTGCACACAAACAGCAAGCGCTCGCTTTTGAGCAGGCGCTCGGCCACATGCTGTGTAAAGGGCTCGCCACAGGGGGTAAAAAACACCACGGTGGGCTTAGGACCCTCGGAGCTAATAGCCTCGATGGCCTCGACAATAGGCTCGACCTTCATGAGCATGCCCTGCCCGCCGCCGTACGGCTCGTCATCGACGGTACGATGGCGGTCGTGCGTCCAGTCGCGCAGGTTATACGCCTTAAAATCAAAAAGGCCGGCCTTGCGGGCGCGGCCCAAAATCGATGTGGACATGACGGGCTCAAACATCTCGGGAAAGACCGAAAGGGTCTCAATCAGCATGTTGTCCTCCCTACTTGTCCATATCGATCAGGCCGTCCATAACGTGGACGGAAATTGTTCCTGTGTCGGGAAGATCGAGCACAACCTGCTCGATCACGGGAATCAGTACCTCGCCGTACCGATCACCCTCGACAACCCAAACATCGTTAGCGGGCGTCGACATGATCTCGACGATCGTGCCGAGTGAACCGAAGCGCTCGTCGACCACCTCGCGACCCATCAGGTCGGTATAGGCGGCGTCGAGCGAATCGAGCTCAAAGTCGTCACGATTTGCCAGCACGTAGCATCCGGTGATGCCCTCGGCAGCCGTCAAGTCATCAATGCCCTCAAACGAGACCAGATCGCCATCGCCCGTATCGGTGACGGATACGACCGTGCAAAAACGGTCGCGTTTGAGCGCCGGCGGCGTCAAGGCGACGCGCATACCCGGCGTCAATACAGAAGGAAGCCCCCGCAGCGGCTGCGCGAGGACCTCCCCCTTCCTTCCGTGCGGCTTAACCACACGGGCGATGTTTTTGTACTGGGACCTCAAGGTCCTAGCCCAGAACCTCTACCTCGACTGCGGTGTCGAGGCGAGCGGCCAGTGCACGGGCGAGCGTGCGAATGGCCTTGATGGTACGGCCACGACGGCCGATGACCTTAGCGACGTCATCCTCGGCAACCGAAACCTCAATCGTGGAGGCGTCGTCACCATCGATGACCTCAAGGCTCACGGAATCCGGGTCGTCGACGATCTGAACAACGAGATATTCGACGAGATCGGCGATGCGATCTGAGAGCATTGCCTCACCCTCGAGCTGTGCAGCGTCAACCTCAGGCACGATTTACTCCTCGGCGCCCTCAGCGGCCTCAGCGGCAGCCTTAGCGGCCTCGGCCTCTTTGGCGAGCTGCTTCTTGGACTTCTTGACGACGGTCTCGGTCTTCTCGCCCTCGTTGGCGGCCTTGACCAGAGCAGCGACAGCGTCGGTGAGCTGAGCGCCCTTGGACTGCCAGTCAGCGATCTTCTCAAGATCGAGGTTGATGGTCTTGGGGGCGGTCATCGGGTTGTAGCGGCCAACCTCCTCGATGATACGACCGTCACGCGGGGCGCGGGAATCGGCGACGACGACACGGTAGTACGGACGCTTCTTAGCGCCGTGACGAGCAAGGCGAATCTTGACTGCCAAAGGAAACTCCTCCAACCAAGCAGCTTTAGGCTGCAACTACAAACAAACAGTTGAACATAATACGCCATCGACGCGGGCAGGTGAAGTCCGTGAGACCAACTTCTTCGGTGTAGTCGAAGGCAAATCCATATCTTAGACAAGAATTCGCGATTTGCAAGCACATCCACGCACCCCACATGAGCTGCGCGGTATACTCATGCCATGAAAAGACGCGAACATACATACGGTTATGAAGATGCTGCGGGTGTCACGCCGCCGCCCTGGACGGGACGGGCGGTGGGCCTCATGGATCTCGATGCGTTTTTTGCGAGCGTGGAGATGCTCGACCATCCCGAATGGCGCGGCAAGCCGCTCATCGTGGGTGGCGATGCCGAGTCCCGCGGCGTCGTGTCCACCTGCTCATACGAGGCACGTCGCTTTGGCGTGCACTCTGCCATGCCCTCGGCCGAGGCACAGCGCCTCTGTCCGCAGGCCATTTGGACGCATGGACATTTCGATCGCTACCACGAGGTCAGCGCGCAGGTCATGGCGATTCTCGCCGACGAGACCCCGCGCGTTGAGCGCGTCTCCATCGACGAAGCCTTTATCGATATCACACCGGGTCGCTTTGCGCCGGAAGACCCGCTGCTGGTTGCGCGGCGTATAAGCGACCGCGTGGCAGCACTGGGAGTGACCTGCTCCATTGGCGTGGGCTGCAACAAAACGGTCGCAAAGATCGCAAGCGAGCGGGACAAGCCGTTTGGGCTGACCATCGTGCGCCCTGGAACCGAGCAGCGCTTTTTGGCCGCGCTGCCGGTATCTGCCATGAGCGGCATCGGACGCTCGGCCGAGGAGCGACTGCGCCGCATGCGCATCTATACACTCGGCGAGCTGTCACGCGCGCCCGAATCAACCCTAGCCTCTATTTTTGGCATCAACGGCGAACGCATGCGCCAACGTGCGCTGGGGCTCGAAATCTCCGAAGTCACGAGTCTAGATGAAGAGCGCGAGGTCAAGTCGGTCAGCAATGAACGCACCTTTGCGAAAGATTTGACTGAGCGTCAGGACATCGAAGCGGCGATTGCGCTGTTGGGAGAGTCAGTGGGACGCCGCCTGCGCCGTCAGGGAGTAACGGGCGCCACGGTGACGCTCAAACTCAAGTATTCGTATGGAAGCGGTCGCTCGGCACAGCGCCGGCTGCCTCATCCGACCGACGATGAGAACATCTTTGTGGCAGTGGCGCTCGAACTGCTCGACAACATCTGGCAGGAAGGCATGCATGTGCGCCTGGCGGGCATCGGCATGAGCGACTTTGACCATCAGGGCGGCATCCAGACCGACCTGTTCTGCGAAGTCGACGACCGCGGAGCCCAATCCAGCGACCGTCGCGACCTCTCAGTCGCCATCGACGCCGTCCGAGACAAGTTCGGCGACACCGCCCTGTCCTTCGGCCGCCAATCCCGCTTCAACGATTAGTCCCTATGGCAAAAAGAAAGCCGGGCAGCTGCGAATGGCGCAACTGACCGGCGAACGGTAAAGGGTAGCTAAAAAGCCCCGTCCCAAATGAACTACTAAAGGAGGTCGAGGGGAAGCTGGGGAGCGTCACCCCAGAGCTTTTCGAGACGGTAGAACTCGCGGGCCTCGGGGGTAAAGACATGGACGACGACCGAACCGTAGTCCATGAGCATCCAGGTCTTCTGCTCACGGCCCTCGATGGAAAACGGGTGCTCGCCGCAAGCCTCGGCGACCTTCTCCTCAATCTCGTCAACGATCGAATCGACCTGGCGGTTGTTGGTGCCGGTAGCGAGAACAAAGTAGTCGCAAACATCGGAAAGCTCAGTCAGGTCGAGTACCTGAACGTCCTCGCCTTTCTTGTCGTAGGCGGCCTGCGCGGCAGCGCGGGCGACATCCTCGGCGGCGACACCGCTCGCGGACAGCGAGGCTGCAGTGCGGTCGGACGTGGCAATGAAGCTCTTGTGCTCTACACCTTCAAGAATCTGCTCGTCGGTCATGGTCTCGTCGGCCATGGAATACCTCTTTCTAGACAGCCCGAGCTAGCGCAGCTGGGCGTAATGGTTGTAAATCGTAATAGCCGTGGGATAAAGATAACGCCCGGTCTGGATCACATAGACCAGACCCTGCGCAAAACAGGAGAAGAACAACTCGTCGAGCGAGGACTTCCCCACCATCTTGCGCAACGCATGGGCATAATCGCCGTGGCGGTTGGGTTCGATGGCATCGGCCACAAAGACCACCATATCGAGCGGCGTCATGTCGCAAGCGCCCACAGTGTGACGGTCGACAGCCTGAAAGACTGCCGGCGACAGCTCGGGAAAAAGCTGTGGAAGCTCATAGGCGGCAACCGGGCCATGCAAAAGCGGCGTCGCGGCAGACGGAGAGCCGGCAATCTTAATGCCATAATGCAGAGCGCGCGTGACCAGCTCGTCGTCGGAGAGCACCTTGTCCCAGTCATGGATCAGGCCGGCGGCAGCGGCATCAAAGCGGTCGACACCGTACACCTCGGCTAGGTGCAACGCAGTCTCGGCAACCCCGAGCGAATGCACGTAGCGCTTACGCTTATCCTTCATGCGCACATCGAGCAACTCGTGGATACGCGTCAAGAGCGCACGCTCGTCGTCCTCAAACTGTTCTTCTACCGACAACGTTCTCCCCCATCAATCAAAATCGTCTTGCCCAAGATCGGCATACAGGCCGCGTTTACGGATATAGCCAAGCACAGACTCGCTCGTAAGATAACGCACGCTCATGCCGCGAGCAACCCGCTTGCGAATGTTGGTCGAGCTAATCGCCAGCGCCGGAATCTGAATATAGCGAACGTCGAATGGCAACCCCGATTCCTTAATCCGCGCCCGGGCCGTATCGATGTCAAATCCGGGACGCGTCGCAGCAATAAAGGTTGCCAGTTCGGCAATCTCATCAGCATTATGCCAGGTCACAATATCGATAATCGCATCGGCACCCGTAATAAAGTAGAGCTTCACCTGTGGCGGGTAAAACTCTCGAAGGGCACGCAGCGTATCGGCTGTATAGGTAACACCGGCACGATCGATCTCGAAGCGGCTTGCCAAAAAGGCCGGGTTCGCGGCGGTCGCGAGGACCGTCATGGCATAACGGTCCTCGGCCGGCGTCACCGGTTTATCGAGTTTAAAGGCAGGAGAGCCCGCCGGCATAAAGAGCACGGCGTCCAAGTCGAGGGACTCACGCGCCTGCTCGGCGGTCACCAGGTGCCCGTAATGGATGGGGTCAAAGGTACCACCCATAATGCCGAGCCTAAACTCCTGCCCGTCCTCTATGGGAAGCTCGGGCAGACCGATTCCACCGCGCAGCGACATGGCTTACTCGCCCTCCGGGGTCTCGACGTCTTCCGCACTAGCAGTGTCATCGGTGCCGTCAATGGCATCCACCGCGTCGACAGCCTCCAGGCTATCATCGGCGACGTCAACGACCTCGACGGCGACGTCCTCGCTACCGTCCTCGAGCTCGTCCTCGTAATCCGAGAAGTCCTCGGCGCCCTCAAAGTCAAAGGCGCGCTGGCAAATGCGAACCTCGTCGCCGGCACGGCAGCCGGCCTTTTGGAGCGCGTCGTCGACACCCATCCGGGAAAACTTATGCTGCAGGTAGATGACGGCTTCCTCGTTTTCCCAGTCGGTCTGGATAACCAAGCGCTCGATGGCGCGACCGACCACGCGGAAGGCACCGGGCTCCTCCTGGACAATGCGGAAGCGCTTCTCGCGCTGCAGACGGCGGCGCTCCCACTCCTCGTCGCGCAGATCGACAGGCTCATCGGAAACCGCAAGTTCCGCGCGGAGCTTGGCCACCTGCTCGCCCACGGCAAGCATCAGCGTGTTGAGACCGGCACCCGTCACAGCGGACACGGCAAAGAACATATGGCCATCGTCGAGCGCCGCACGCTTAAGGTCGGCGATCTTATCGGCCGTGCCCGGTGCATCGCACTTGTTGGCGACGACGATCTGCGGGCGCTCCGAGAGCTCTGCGCCATACTGCTCGAGCTCACGGTTGATGATGCGATAATCCTCAACCGGATCGCGATCCTCAAATCCGCCCGTCATGTCAACGACATGCATGATCAGGGCCGTACGCTCAATATGGCGCAGGAACTGATGGCCCAGGCCACGCCCCTCGCTCGCACCCTCGATAAGACCGGGGACGTCGGCAACGACGTAAGAATATTCGCCGGCACGCACCATACCCAAGTTGGGCACGAGCGTGGTGAAGGGGTAGTCGGCAATCTTAGGGCGGGCGGCACTCATACGCGCGATGAGCGAAGACTTACCCACCGAGGGAAAGCCCACAAGCGCGGCATCGGCCATAAGCTTCATCTCGAGCTCGATCCAGTGCTCCTCGGCAGGCTCGCCCAGCTGGGCAAACGCGGGCGCACGGCGCACCGACGTCACAAAATGAGTGTTGCCCAGACCGCCGGCACCACCGGGCGCCACGACAACGCGCTCGCCGTCGTGTACCAGATCGGCAATCTCGAACATCGGGGCCTGCGTCTCGGGATCGAGCTCGCGGACTACGGTGCCCATGGGGACTTTCAAAATCAGGTCCTCGCCGCTTTTGCCGTTGCGGCGGGCACCCTGGCCATGCGTTCCGCGCTCGGCACGGAAGTGATGCTTAAAGCGGTAATCGATCAGCGAGGACAGCTGAGCATCGGCCTGGATGACGACATTGCCGCCACGACCGCCGTCGCCGCCATCGGGCCCTCCCTTGGGAACAAATGCCTCGCGCCTAAACGACATGCAGCCGGCTCCGCCGTCGCCGCCGCACACGTTGATGCGGCTGATATCGGTGAACTGTGACAACAGAATCGCCTCCTACAAAAAAGAAGGAGACCCTTGAATCCTAAAACTCAAGTGTCTCCCACATATGTGCTCTATGAAGGGTGAATTACGCGTTCGCGAGCGGGCGTACGCTGACCCTGTGCTTGATACCCTTGTGGAACTCAACGGTACCGTCGACCAGCGCGAACAGCGTGTCGTCCTTGCCACGGCCAACGTTCTCACCCGGGTGGATGTGCGTGCCGTGCTGACGGACGAGAATCGTGCCCGTGGTTACCGTCTGGCCGGCATAGCGCTTCGTGCCAAGGCGCTGACCGCGGGAGTCACGGCCATTACGGGAGGAACCGAGTCCTTTTTTGTGTGCCATTGTGTATACCTACTCTTTCGTTACGAGTGTAATCTACTCGGCGACGGGAGCCTCGGCAACAGCCTCAGCCTCTGCCTTGACAGCCTTCTTGGCGCGGGAGGTAGCCTGAACCTTCACAATCTTCAGCTTGGTGAGCTGCTGACGGTGACCCTTCAGACGACGATAGCGCTTGCGCTTGTGGAACTTGAAGACCAGCTGCTTCTCGCCCTTGAACTGCTCAACGATCTGAGCGGTAACCTTGGCCTTGGCCAGCTTGTCGGGATCGGTGACGATCTTCTTACCATCGTTGAGGAAGATAACCGGCAGGGTGATCTTGTCGCCCTCATTGCCCTCGATCTTCTCGACGGTGATGACATCGTCGGTGGCGACCTTGTACTGCTTGCCGCCCGTGTTAACGATTGCGTACATGTTTACTTGCCCTTCATGCATCAGTTAGTGCAACAGCCGAATATAGTAGCAGGCGATAATACCCCCGTCAACGAGTATGTGGAGCAAATCCACAAGTTCGCACAGGTATGGGGCTGACGAGTCGGCCCTCGTCGTCCTCGCATGCTTGATTCTGACGCTCGACATCGTAGGAGCAGATGGTCACGAGGTCTTGCATACCGGTGGAAACGATAGGTGCATCGACGCCCGGGGTCAAGCCCTGCAACAAAACATCAGCGGCAGAAAGCAAAATTTCCGGACGCATAGACCCCTCGTTGTCGGCATGGGTGTCGAGCATGAGCACCAGATGGTCCGGGCGCTCCCCTGCCGTGAGCTCATAGCCCACCAGTGTGTGGTCAAGGTCTAGGCGCTTGCTCTTCTTACCGCGTGCGTAGTCGATGCCATGGCCTGCACGCAACGTGTCGATCGCGGCGCGCACCTCATCGGCGCTCACGGGTGCTTCGGCGTCCAAGTGTAGGTCGATACGGTACGACAGACGCGTGAGTTGCGCCGTCAGCGCCGGCGTGCGCACGTCGATGTAGGCGGCCTCGATGGGGGCCAGATCGGCCGGAGAGGCAGCAGCCAGGCGCCCAAACGCCTCGTCGAGTGCGACGAACTCGGTCATAAACAGGTCATACCACTCACAGGTCGACGATGTTCCCACCGGCAGCGCCGACGAAAAGCCAACGCGCATGTGCGGAGAGAAGCCCTGCGTCACGGCATAGGGCAGCCCAGCGCGACGCACGATGCGCTCAATGGTATGAATCACCTCGAGATGGCCCAGGTACTTAAGACGGTCGCGCTTGCCATAGCGAACGCGAAGCCTAAAGAGCGTGGGGTTGTCGGTCAGGCGCTCACTCATGCGCGATCACCCACCAATACGTTCTTGGCGTGGAGCGTGGGGCAGATTCCGCAGCCGGTGCACGACGTGCGGGTACAGTCGGGGGTCGTGACACCCTCCAGCGAGCGGCGGTATTCGCGCTCGAGGAAGCCGCGCGAGCAGCCGGGACTCACGTGCTCCCAGGGCAGGCGCCAGTCCAGTTCGTAGGGCAGGTGCACGAGCTCGTTGAGATCGATACCGTTTTTGGCCGCAGCCGACTTCCAGTTGTCGAGCGAAAAATGCTCCACCCAGGCGTCAAAACGCGAGCCCGCACGCCAGGCGTCGATAATGACCGGCGTCATGTCGCGACCGGCGCGGGACAGCGCGGCCTCGACGAGCGAGGTCTCGGCATCGTGGTAGTGAACGCGGACCGCACGGTTACGAACGCTCGTAATGAGCAGCTTCTGACGGCGCTTGACGTCGTCGTAATCGAGCTGCGGGCACCATTGGAACGGCGTGGCGGCCTTGGGGATAAACACCGACACCGAGATGGACACCGAGATGGAGCCGCGACGCGCCTTGGGAACCACGGAGCGGCCGAGCTCGAGCACGTGGTCGGCCAGGTTGGCGATAGCCACGATATCCTCATCGCGCTCGCCGGGAAGCCCCATCATAAAGTAGAGCTTCATGCGATTCCAGCCGGCCTCGAAGGCCGCCTTGGCCGCACGGTCCAAGTCCTCCTCGGTCACATTCTTGTTGATGATGTCGCGCATGCGCTGGCTGCCGGCCTCGGGGGCAAACGTCAGGCCGCCCTTCTTTTCGCCGGCGACCGACTCGGCCATATCCACGCCAAACGAATCCAGGCGCTGTGAGGGAATGGATACGCGAATACCCGTATCCTCCAGGCGGCGGTTGAGCCTGCCGAGCACATCGCGGATGCAGGAGTGGTCGGTGGTAGAAAGCGAGGTGAGCGACACCTCGTCGTAGCCGGTCTTCTGCAGGCCCTGGATCACCGAGGACACAATCTGGTCGGCCGAGCGCTCGCGCACCGGACGATAGGTCATGCCAGCCTGGCAAAAACGGCAGCCGCGGGCACAACCGCGCAGAATCTCGATAGACAGGCGGTCGTGAACGAGCTGTGCGTAGGGCACGCACGACTGCGACAGAGGATTGGTAGCGCTAAAGTCCTCAACGACGCGCTTGTAGACCACCGGCGGGACGTCTTTGCCCTCACGCGGCACGGTATAGCCGTGCGGAGAGCAAGGCTCGTCATAGCGCACCTCATACAGAGACGGCACATAGGTACCGGCGACCGTCGCGAGCTGCTCGACAATCTGAGCGCGCGAGACGCCTTCGTCGCGCAAGCGGCGATGCAGCTGACAGATCTCGAGCAACGACTCCTCACCCTCGCCAATGAGGATGGCATCGAAGAAGGCCGCATACGGCTCGGGGTTATAGACCGAGGGACCACCGGCGACGATGATGGGATCGTCCTCGGTACGGTCGGCGGCGAGCAGCGGAATGCCGGCGAGGTCGAGTGCCTCGAGGAAGTTGGTGACGGCCATCTCGTGAGGCACATGCATGCCGACGATATCGAACGAGGCCACAGGCGCCGCGCCCTCGAGCGACAGCAGCGGAATCCCCGCCTCGCGCATGGCATCGCCCATATCGGGCCACGGCACATAGCCGCGCTCGCAGGAAATGCCCTCGGCCTGATTGAGGATGTTATAGAGAATGGCGATGCCCTGGTTGGGCAGACCGACCTCATACACGTCAGGGTAGATCATGCAGCAGCGGTAATCGGCATCGGCCTTGGAGAGCGTGCCCCACTCATGGTCGATATAGCGACTCGGCTTCTCGACCTTTGCGAGCAGAGGCTCAATCAAATGAAAACAGTCTTGGTACACAGCGCGCAAAAGAAACCCCTAAGCAGCGAGATCAGATGCGTCCTCAAAGGGACCCATGGGACGAGTAGCACCGGCAACCGTGGTCACCAGGTCGCGAACGCGCGAGAACGTGGCGGCAGCCACCTCGTTGGCACGGCTGTAGTCGATATCGCGCTCGTACAGCGAAACGAGCGCACGGCCCATACCATAGGTTCCCGCGGCGGCGGTCAGCGCCTTGACGGCAAACCCGATATGCGGCGTCTGCTTTACCAGGGCGCGGGTGACGGCGCGGAGCACCAAACCGCCGGCAAGCACGCCCGCGACCTCATAACCGCGCTCGGGCTTTATGCCGCGTCCAAAGATGGCCGCGAGCTCAAAGAGCATGCCAACCTGCGCCAGCGCCATAACGGGATAATCGGCCCCCGGCAAAAACACCAGCGCGCCCGTCGCCATATTGGTAAGCGCGCACGAGGTGATGATGCGGTTTGCGGCAGCGATACGCATGAAGGCGAAGTTTGCCGCAAATGCCGTCTCCTTGTCCGTGCGATCGAGAATCCAGCGGGCAAGCGTCTCGAGCAGATACGTCTTATCGGTAGCCGCCACCGCGCCGAGCATGGGCGTGGACTCCTGGATAAAAGGCACCTCGACTGCGGACTCGGCCAGCACGCACACGGGGGCGCCGGCAATCACGAGTTCCTGCACGGCGCTCTCAAGGCGGTCAGACCCACACGAAAGCACCAGAACCACATCGGTATCGGTCTTGGGGACGATACGGTCCTCCCCCAGGCGCTCAACGCGCACAATGCCCGACGTCGTCTGCGGCACGAAGGCATCGCGCACCGTCTCGACCAAAAAACGCGAGGCAGACGAATCGAGGTAGACAGACACGCGAACCGGCGTGTCGGAATCCTTCTTGGTGGTCGCGCCCATCTTAAAGGCGCGGGTCAGCTTGTCCACGGGAATCTTCATAGCAAACCCCTCCAGCGGTTACGCGGCGCCCGAACGATGCCGCCATATGGATTGTACGATACCCACCGTCAGCAACTGGATCATCATCGAGGACGAACCGAAGCTAATGAACGGCAGCGGAATACCGGTAATCGGCATCATGCCGATGCACATGCCGATGTTCTCGAAGGTCTGGAATGCCCACATGCCAACGATACCCACGCATGACAAGCGTAGGAACAGAGACTCGCACTTAAAGGCGACGCGAATCGTCGAGAACATGAGCAGCACGTACAGGCACAGCAGCAAAAAAGAGCCGCAGAAGCCAAAGGTCTCGGACAAAAAGGCAAAGACGAAGTCGGTGTGGAACTCGGGCAGAAAGCCACCGGCAGACTGCGTCGCGTGGCCCAGCCCCTTACCGAAAAAGCCACCCGATCCAACCGCGATGAGCGATTGCTGCAAGTTGTAGGCATCGTCCGAATCGGCATTATCGGGGTCGATAAAGACGGTCAGTCGGTTCATCTGGTACTGCTTGATCAAAACGTCGTGGCCCAAAAGAGAATCGAGCACCGAATCGAGCGCCAGGATGAGCGCCACCAGGCCCACGAGCAACGCCAAGGTCGACAGCACCCATTCGCGACGCGCACCGCTCATGCAGATGACAACGGCACCCGACACCAACACGACCAGGCCCGAACCCAGGTCGCCCATGGCGACGACGGCCAAAAACGGAACGGACAACATGCCGCAGAGCTTAATGTAGTCGCGGACGGTATCGATGCGGCCGTTGTACTGCGAGCCAAGCGTGGCGATAAAGAAGATCGTGATGAGCTTGGCGAGCTCGACCGGCTGGAAGGTAAGACCGATACCGGGAATCTTGATCCAGCCCGTCATACCTAAGCCGCCCGTATAGGAAAGTCCCGGAATCTTAGGCGAGAAAATCACAATGAGGTCGATGACGAGCAGCACCGTCGAGAAGTTAGAGATGCCGCGCAGATCGGTACGCCAGACGAGCACCGCAAGCACCGCACCAATGCCAATGCCCAACAGGTGGCGCGAAAATGAGGCGTCGGCCTTAAACTGTGAGGCCGACCAAATGATGATGGCGCCATAGGCAACGAGTGCCAAGGTTGCCAGCAGCACGCCGATGTGCACCTTTTGGCGAAACGTGCCGCGCGAGGCCGAAAGCTGCTTGTTGACACGGTCCAGGCTGCTGCGGGAACCGGTTTTAGTTGAGCGGAACAGATCCGCCGGCGAAAAATCCATCGCAACCTCCTATCGAACCGAAGAATCGCCCGTGGCAGAAGATGTGTCGGGCTCGTCATAGATGGCGCCGAGCACATCGCGCACGACGTGCAGCGCGGTATCGGAGCCACCACCGCCCTGTTCCAAGACAGTGACAATCACGTACTTGGGCTCATCGGCCGGCGCGTAGGCGCAAAACCACGCGTAATCGTCCTCGCCGCTCTTCTCGCCCGTGCCGGACTTACCGTAGACCGTGGGGGTCAAGGAGTTAAAGTGCGCGGCGGTCGAAGTCGACGCCGAATAAATCACATCGTGCATGCCGTTGCGGACCAGCGCCAGGTCGGCATCGCTATTGATGTGGGCCTCCAGGCGCTTCTTTTTGCCCTTACCGTTGTACTTATAGGCATCGCCGTCGCCATCGCGCGACACCGCCGACAAGAAGACGTGGGGCACATACTGCTTGCCGCCGTTGGCGAGGCCCATGTAAGCGCAGGCCATCTGCAGCGGTGTCACCAAAATGTCGCCCTGGCCGATAGCGATGTTAGTCATATCGCCGGCGTTCCACTTGCGGTCCTCGGCCGAGGCGTCGGTAAAGTACGACTCTTTCCACTTGGCGTCGGGAATGCGGCCCGTTCCCTCGCTTGGCAGATCGATGCCGCAGGTCTTGCCCAGGCCCCAACGGCGAAAGACCTCCTGCAGGCCCTCGGGATGCTGGTCGTTGTAAAAAAACGCCTTGCCCATATCGTAGAACACGGGGTCGCACGAGTTGGCAATACCCGATTGCAGCGTCATGGTGCCGTGACCGGAATGCAGCCAGCAGTACTTACCCCATGACTTGCCCAGGCCCGTCCAATAGCCTGTGCAGTTCGTAGTCTGGCCTGAGGTATAGGTTCCAAACTCAAGACCGGCCAGAGCCGAGAGCGGCTTGATGGTCGAAGCCGACATATACTGGCCGCTAATGGCGCGGTTGAGCAGCGGATGCGAACCCTTGTCGTCGTTGAGCTCGGTCCACACGTCGTTGGAAACGCCGCCGATGAACACCGACGGATCAAACTTGGGCTCGCTCGCCATGCCCAGAATCTCACCATTGTTGGGATCGAGGCACACCACGGCGCCGTTGCCGGCATCGCTATGACCCGTGGTCTTGGCAAGCTCAATGGCATTCGCCAGAGCCGTCTCGCAGGCCTGTTGAATCTTAAGATCCAGCGTAAGCTTAATGTCAGAACCGGCCTTGGCGGGAACGGCGCCGGCTTGACCGGTCACGTTACCCGAGGCGTCAACTTTCACGGTCTGCTCACCACGAATGCCCTGCAGCAGATTTTCGTAGTAAATCTCTACGCCCGCCTGGCCCACAATATCGCCCGATTGATACGAGATCTGGCCAGCCGCTCTATCGCTGCCGTCCGACGACTTCTTGTTCTGCGCCTCGAGCTGCTCGGAGGTAATGGTGCCGGTATAGCCCAAGATATGGCAGGCGGTCTCGCCATACGGGTATTGGCGCTCGGTGCGCTCGGCGATCTTCACGCCAGGAAACTCACCGGCGTGCTCCTGAATATAGGCGACAGTAGAGCGGCGCACGTCAGTCGCGATCGTATGCAGGCTCTGCGCGCCTTCGGAATTGTCCTGGATGTTGCGCAGCACCGCGATATACGGCATGCCGAGCACGTTGGCAAGATGACGCACCAGTACCTTGTCGTCGGCAAGGTCGCGATAGGCGACGACGGCAAGCGAGGGACGGTTCTGTACCAGCGCGACGCCGTTGCGGTCCAAGATGCGGCCACGAACGGCAGGCGTGGTAACGGTACGGGTCTGATTGCTCTTGGCCTGCTTGTCGTAGTAGTCCGACGAGACCATCTGCATGCCCCACAGCTTAACGGCAAGCGCGGCAAACATCGCACCCACGCCCGCGGCGAGGATGGAAAAGCGGCCCTTGAAGGCCGTAGCGGCCGTATTGCCCTCACCCTCGGTGGCGCGCGGGGCCGTTCCGTGCTGCGTGTCGTAGGTAAAGCGGGAGTCGCCACGGCGCATGATGACCAGCGCGACCACAATGGCCACGACCAGCACGATGCCAGCGACAACAACCGTCAACTGGGAAGACATCTACAGACCTCCCCTATTTGAGCTTACGGGTCTTGGGCTTAAAGCGCATACCCGTCTGACGCCCACCGCGCGCGGAGAACCCATAGCCAGACTGCGGCGCGACGCCGGACATCAAAAACGGAACGGCGACCAGACCGGTCAGAATCGAGGACGGCAGGGCGTGTCCAAAGATCGCCACGACAAAACTCGATTCCAGTCCCATAAACAGCAAGATAATGCTGTAAATCACGTTAATGGCAAGCGCAAAGGCGCCCACCGTGATGCCGCGAGCGCTCGGGGTGCCGCCCGTCTGACCGGCGGCACTGTGTGTCAGGGCAAAGCTGCCCACTGTCAGCAACAGCGACATCACGCCCACCGGCACGGCTGCCGACAGGTCGTAGAACAGGCCACTGCAAAAACCGCAGATGACGGCCCGCGTGGGATCGCCCGAAAACACACTCAGGCACACCAGGATAATCATAAAGTTGACGCGACCGCCCGCGATGGAGATCTGCGGCGCCAAGCCCGCCTGCAGCAGGACACAGACAATGGCGGCAATCGCAAAAGTACGGGAGCCAGTCCCCTGTTCGTGTAGATCCATGGACATGCCTCCCTATTCGCTCGAGCCCGAGTCGGTCGTGTCGGACGCATCGGAGTTTTCATCCGAGCTTTCGTCTTTGGACTTAGTGGCCGCATCGCGCGAGGTGCCCTGCGGCGTGCTGTTGGCGCTGCTCACATCCTCGTCCGAAGCCGACTGCTCATCGGTCAGCGAGGTAATGACCAGCACTTCCTCGTTGTTTTCGGCCGTTGTCTGGGCGCGCACGACGATGGTGTAGTACACATCGTTGGCAGACTTCTCCACCGACGAGACCGTACCGAGCGGCAGGCCCTTGGGGAATACGCCGCCGATGCCCGAGGTCACGATGATGTCGCCCACCTTCACGTCGGAGTCGACACTCACGTGCTCCAGGCGCAGGGTACCGTCGGGCTGACCCTGCAGCATGCCCTGAGCGCGCGTATCCTGCACCATGGCGGACACGCCCGAGTTCTCATCACCAATCAGGCGGACGGTGGAGGTCTTGGCCGAAACCTCAATAATCTGACCGATAACACCGGCAGAACTCGTCACGGGCATGTTAATGGTAAGGCCATCGGACGAGCCCTTGTCGATGGTAACGGTCGAGGTCCAGGCATCGCCCGACGCGCCGACAATGCGAGCCGCGGTGGACTTGAGGTTGTAGGTCGACTGAAGACCGACCAGGCTCTCGAGTCGCTCGGCGGTCTTTTGAGCCTCGGAGAGCTCGGCAACCTTTGACGTCAGGACCTCGTTTTGCTTCTTAAGCTCGTCGAGAGTGTCTTGCGAAGCCGTAAGATTTGAGAACACGTTTCCGATTGCGTTGAAGGGTGCGGCCACAGCCGAGCCCACAAAACGCACCGGCGAAGTAATCGTCGTCACGCCCGAACGCACGGCGTGAATCGGCCCCGCCTCGCCTTCACGAATATAAAACGTGAGGAGCAGCACCGAAATCACGCTGAAAACAATCAACGGGCGCATACCCGTTGATTGTCGCTTGGTATTCAGATTTGAAGAGAAACCCGAAGATCGTGCCAAATGGAATCCACCTTTTGGAAATTAAGCGTTGGTTTGGACGAAGCCACCGTCAAACGCGTTAGCCTCGAGCACGCGGGCGCAGCCGTTGACGACGTTGTCGAGCGCCGTAGGGCTGACGTTGACCGAAACGCCGGTCTCGTCGCGCAGACGCACGTCGAGGCCGCGCAGCAGCGCACCGCCGCCGGTCAACAGGATGCCGTAGTACATAAGATCCGAGGCAAGATCGGGCGGCGTGGCGTCGAGGGCGTCCTTGACGGCCTTGGCCATCTCGTCGAGCGGCTTGTTGAGCGCGCGACGAATCTCCTCACTCTCGATGCGCACGGTCTTGGGCAGGCCCGTGATCACATCGCGGCCGTTGACCTCGACGTCGAGCTCGTCCTTGAGCGGCACGGCAGAACCGACCTTGATCTTAATGTCCTCGGCCGTGCGCTCGCCGATAGCCAGGTTATAGGCATCGCGAACGTGGGTAAGGATGGCCTGATCAAACTCGTCACCGGCAATGCGGATGGACTGCGACACGACGATACCGCCCATGGCGATAACGGCGACCTCGGTGGTACCGCCACCGATATCGATGACCATGGAGCCAGTGGGCTCCTCGACAGGCAAGTCGGCGCCGATGGCAGCGGCCATGGGCTCCTCGATCAGGTATGCCTGGCGGGCACCGGCCTGGATCGTAGCCTCAAAAACGGCGCGCTTCTCGACCGACGTGACACCGGAGGGGACGCAGACGACAACGCGCGGACGCGGGGTCCACGGATAGCGCTTCTCGGACGCCTTGTCGATAAAATAGCGAAGCATGGCCTCGGTAACGTCGAAGTCGGCGATAACGCCGTCCTTAAGGGGACGCACAGCCACAATGTTACCGGGCGTACGGCCGAGCATGCGCTTTGCCTCGATACCGACAGCCAGGATGCGCTCATCGTTCTTGTCGATGGCGACAACGGAGGGCTCGCGAATGACGATGCCCTTGCCGCGCACGGAGACAAGCGTGTTGGCGGTGCCGAGGTCGATGGCAAGATCGCCCGCATAGCTACCGAAAAACATATCCATCAAAGAAAACAACGCAACTCCTGATGTGTTGGATGATTGCTGGAAAACTACTAGCCCATCATACTAGCGCAAGCCCGGCGCCTCACTTGCGGTGAAGCACCGGGCAGCGCCAAATCTCATAAGGTCACTACTGGTTGTCAGCAGCCGAGAGATCGATGTCGAGCGAGGAGACGGCCCAACCGATATGGTTGTCGGAGCGCACGAACTTGACGGTGTACTCCTGCTCGCCGCCCTTGGACAGCGACGCCTTGACCTTGGCGGTGGTCTCGGTCATAGACTGGTCCATGCCCTCAATGGAGACGGTGGCGCCCTGCGGAATCGAGGAAATGATCATCGACTTGGCGTCCTCGGACAGGCTGGAGGCCAGGCAGGACTCGGCCTTGGCGGTATCGCCGTCACCGGCAGCCTGGAACAGGTCGGTGACAACAGACTCCTGCGAAGGGAAGCCCAGGCCGCGGGTGTAGGCAAAGCCAAGACCGCCTGCGGCAATGACGATCAGCAGAAGCAGCACCAAGAAAACCTTGAGGCCCGTGTGGCGATGGCGACGACGGACCTTGGCCTCCTTGCGGTCCTGCTGAACCATCTCGGACTCGGACAGGGTGAAGAAGCCGGTGTCCGAGGGGTCGGGCATAAATTGACCGGTAGCACCCGTGGGGTCGAGCGGATCGACGGCGGGAACATCCATCGCGGGAGCCGGCGCCGTGGCCATGGCCGTCTGGGCCGAAAGAGCAGCGAGGGAATCGTGCACGCGGGCAAGCTCGTCGGCCTGCTCGGGCGTGAGCTGGTAGATACCGTCGGCGGTGGCGGCGTTAAAGGCATCGAGCGCGTCAGAGGGACGACCGGCGGCAGAGAGCGCCTGGCCCATGCCGGCGTTAAGCGCACGCGTGTCATCGCGCGGACCGGCAAAGTCGATGGCCGTGCGGTAGGTCTCTACGGCGTCTGCCGGACGGCCGAGCTTAATGAAGCAGCGGCCAAGATCGCCAAGGGCGGCGGCGGGAGCCGGGTTGGCACCATCGATGGCGGCCTGACGGAAGGCAGTGCCGGCGTTGGCATAATCGCCCGACTGGAACAGGGCGTTGCCCAGACCCAGATAGGCCTTAAACGGCGTGGCATAGGATGCATCCTGCGTTGCGGCAGAGAACGCCTGGGCTGCAGTCACATAGTCACCCACGGCAGCAAGCGCCTTGCCGCGGTTGGTGAGCAGCGCGCCGCGCTTGCCATAGGTACCGTCGTTAAGGGCGGCGGCGTAAGCCTCGGCGGCCTCGGCATACATGCCCAGGTGCATCAAGGCGTTGCCGCGCAGATGGTCGGCCTCGCCCATAATCTCACCGGGGGTCTTTGCCGCACCGAGCATCTGGGCGGCAGCGGAATAATCACCCGCGCGATAAGCGGCGCGGCCCTGTTGGATCAGCTGGCTATTCAAGGAAGTCCCCTTTACTCGTGAACGATCTCGACATGGACGATCTCGTCGCCGGCGCGCAGCTGCGAAATCACATCGAGGCCCTCGACCGTGGTGCCAAAGACGGTATAGCCGGAGTCGAGGTTGTGCTGGGCACCCAGGCAGAAGTAGAACTGCGAACCTGCGGAATCGGGATCCATGGAACGTGCCATGGCAAGCGCGCCGTCGACGTGGCTGTTACGCGGGTTGGTAGCGAACTCGCCCTTGATGCAGTAGCCGGGGCCGCCGGTACCGGGCATGCCGTCGGGGCCCTCAAGGCCGGCGGCGACATCGGCGCCGGACATATCGCGGGTATTGGGGTCGCCGCCCTGGATCACAAAACCGGGCACATAACGATGGAACTTAAGGCCGTCGTAAAAACCCATCGTGGAAAGCTCGCAGAAGTTCGCCACGTGGATGGGGGCGCCCTCGCCGTCAAACTTGACCTTGATGGTGCCCTTCGACGTCTCGATCACCGCGCACTCATCGCCGGCAAGCTGATACTCGGGCGTGTAGAGCTCTTTCTTAAAACCAAACATGTGGTTCCTTCCTCGTGCGTTTAAAGCATATTTAGTCAAATTGTAGCAATAAGCACGGGCTTCCATCAATTGCGCACGCAGGTTATGCCGCCGGAGGGCAACAAATTACGAACGTTGCTGCGGTCTCCATGCGCTCACGTTGGCGTCGTACTGGTTAAGCGCGCTGTTGCCGCCTTGTGCGATGGGCGCCAGGATCTCGCTCTGACGGGCGCTCAGCGACTCGCCGTCGGGAATGGACAGCGAGATATCCCAGCTCTGGCAGATCACGTCGACACGCTCGTACATCCACTGGGCAAGCTGCTTTAGATGATCGATGTCCTCCGCATAGACGGTGTCGTCCTGAACCTTGAGGTTATTGAGCTCATCCTGGGTCTTTTTTATCTGATCGCGCAGGGCATAAGCGCTCTGCGACAGCTCCTGGCGGGTGGAGAGCGGCGTACGCAGATAGCCGTTATTAAACGAATCGATGACCTCGCCGATCTGATCATCGTCGCTGTACGACACGATGGTCTGGTACAGGCCGTCGAGCCTGGCGTAGAGCTGGTCGTCGGTTAAGACGGTCTCCTCCTGAACGACCTCGGACGCATCCTCTTGCTTGGACTCTTTCTCGGTGGCCTCGCCCTTTTGGCGCGACGGGAAGGTGGTCTTGGCGGCCTGGCCAAACTGGTCGTAGAAGCCGGGCATGACGCCCATAGGATCGGCAGTCACAAACCAATACGCACCACCGCACACGGCGGCGAGCACCGCGATGACGATAAGCGGTTTGGGGATATGGCGCTTGTGCTTGTGATAGGCATCCTCGTCGGGATGGACCTTGCGCTTGGCCTTTTGCTTTTTGGGCTGGACATCATCGCGCAGGGACACCGGTGTGGGGATATCGACCTTGGGGATGCCAAAGTCCTTATCGAAGGCAGGCAGCACGCAGGTCTCGTTGGGATCGGCGGCATCCGAGAGCACCGCGGCGGCAGAGGCCGGCGCATGGGGCACCTCGGTATCGATCTGCTCCTGCGTCAAGCGCGGAAAGCCGGCCGTGCGGCCTGCTGCCAGATCGGATGCAGCCGCGTCTTTGGAAAGGATACCCGGGGCGGGGCGCCCACACTTGGGACAGGTCCGATCATGCGGGGACAGGCGTGCGCCACAACCATCGCAGAATACGAACTCGGTATGCTCGGGACCGTCGCCCGGACCAACGTATGCGTTGCAATAGGGGCAGAACGAGGCGCCGTCCTCTATGGTCTTAAGGCAATGCGGGCAGATCACGGCTTCCTCTTTTCGGAGCAATTCATACAGTAGAGGTTAGAGCATAGCATCGCCACGCCCCCACAGGAGCAAGGCACCAATTCAACATCCCCGCTCACCCCTAAGTTGCGGTGAAATAGAGACTGAATAGGATGTTGAAACGCCTAAACGGTCCCTATTTCACCGCAACTTAGGGAGGCGTTGTGGCTAGGCTTTATTTGCGGGCTTTTTCTTCTTGCTCGGCATCGAGACCTTAATGCCCTGGGCGGACTTGGTCACACGCGAGCGAGTGACGCCCGTGCCCTTCTTTTTCTTGGGCTGGGCCTTTTCCACACCCTCGAGCGCGCGAACCTCGGCCTCGCGAGCGGTGCGCTCCTCACGGCGCTGCGCCATATCGGCGGCGACGCGCTTGGCAAAACGCTGGGCAGTTGAGCCCGTCGAGCTCACCTTGCCGCCACCACGACCCAAACGGACGCGAACGCCACGGCCAAAGCCGGTGGCAGCATGGCGACGACGCGGCTTAAGCGAATCCATCATCGTGGCGAGCTTAAAGAACACCGTGCAGGTAAAGACGACGATCGCCAGCAAGATAACGGCCTCGCCCATCGACAGGTTGGCGATGGACAGCAGCCGCGGGAATCCGATAACACCCGCCAGGATGCCGACGACGACAAACACAAAAAGCACCACACGCAAGGGCGTAAGCGGCTGCGAGATGCGCCAGATCAGGCTCACGCTCGCCGCACACGACGTAAGCAGGCACATGGTCGAAAGCGTGAGCTGGTTAAAGCCGAACACGCGCGCCACAAAGATATCGAGGGCAGCAGCCATAATGACCGCCAGCGACGCCGGCAGCGCACGCTTGAGCACGTTGGTCAAAAATGACCCCTTCACGCGGGCGTTGTTGGGCTCCAGACCCAGCACAAAGCCCGGCGCGCCGATGCAGAAGAAGTTAATGAGTGTCATCTGAATCGGCTCGAAGGGATACGGCGGAAACGCGATGCACAGCGCCGCCAAGCCCATCGAAAACAGCGTCTTGGTCAGGAACAGCGCCGCAGAGCGCTGCAGGTTGTTGATGGAGCGACGGCCCTCAGCCACCACGGCGGGCATCGAGGCAAAATCGTTGTCGACCAGCACGATTTCGGCCACGTTGCGCGCGGCATCGGAACCGGCGGCCATGGCCACGGAGCAGTCGGCCTCCTTGAGCGCCAGCACGTCGTTGACGCCGTCGCCCGTCATGGCAACGGTATGGTCGCGACGCTTGAGCGCCTGCACGAGCTCACGCTTCTGCTGCGGCGTCACGCGACCAAAGACGTGATAGCGGTCCACCGCCGCATCAATCTTGGACGGCGTATCGAGTGTCGTGGCGTCGACGTAGGCATCGGCCCCCGGAACGCCCACCACGCGCGCAATCGACGACACCGTGCGCGGGTCGTCGCCGCTGATCACGTTGAGGGTCACGCCCTGCTCGTTAAAGTAGCCGATGGTCTCGGCGGCCGAGGAGCGAATCTCGTCGCGAATGGTCACAAAGCCCACGGGCTCGGCCTCGCCCACCATATCGCCGTCGGGCGTAAAGCCGTCCACACGGGCCACAACAAGCACGCGGCAGGTGTCGGCGAGCTCGGCCACACGGTTCTCGACCTGCGCAAAGACGCGCTCCGAAAGCACAAATTGCGCTGCGCCCATCACATAGGAGCCCTGCGCAAACGAGGCGCCGCTCCACTTTTTGGACGAAGAGAACGGAATGACCGCCAGCGGCTCGGAAACCTCGACCGGGAGGTCAGCGTAATAGTTGAGCAGCGCCTGACAGGTCTCGTTGGCGTCCGCCGAGGTGGCACGCGCCACGTTGGCGAGCGCAAAATCGAGGACCGTGGTCTCGACGGGGACAGCTGCCTCGTCCGAGTCCGCGCCAAAGCCAACGCCCTCAACAGGCAGCGGGTAGGTACCCTCGACCTCCATACGGCCCGAGGTAATGGTGCCCGTCTTGTCCAGGCACAGCACGTCGACGCGCGCGAGCGTCTCGATACAGTAGAGCTGCTGCGCGAGTACCTTGCGGCGCGCCAGGCGCACCGTGGCGATGGCAAGCACCGACGAAGTCAGCAGCACCAGGCCCTGCGGAATCATGCCCAAAAGAGCGCCCACCGTGGACAGCAGCGCCGACGAAGGCACGCGACCGGCAAGCAGCTCGGAAAAACACCACGAAAGCGCGCTATCGCCCGGCGTACCGGCGGCATCCCACAGCTCGCTCACGCTCGAGGCAAAGAGCGCCAGGCCGAGCGGAATCATAATGAGGCTCGCAAAGCGCACGATGGCGTTGAGCGCATTCATGATCTCGGAATTGACCTTTTTGACGTACTTGGCCTCGTTGTTGATCTTGGCCACGTAGTTGTCGGCGCCAACATGGATCACGCGGGCGCGCAGCAGGCCCGAGTCGATAAAGCTACCGCTCATGAGCTCGGAGCCGGGCTGCTTTTTGATGAGATCGCTCTCGCCCGTCAGCAGGCTCTCGTTCACGAGTGCCTCACCCGAAACCACCACGGCGTCGGCCGGAATCTGGTCACCGCGCCCCAAGCGGATGATGTCGTCGAGCACGATCTGGTCCAGATCGAGCTCCACCTCGGCACCGTCGCGCACCGCGATGGCCTTCTTAGAGGTCAGCAGCGTAAGCTTATCGACCATCTTCTTGGAGCGCATGGACTGAATGACGCCGATGGCGGTATTCAAAAACACCACGAACAGGAACGTGAGGTTCTTGAACGATCCGGTCAGCAACACCAAAATCGCCAAGACAGCGTTGATCAAGTTAAACAGCGTGCAGAGGTTCTCGATGATGAGCTCTTTGACCGATTTGATCTTAAGCTCCATGTTGCGGTTGATCTTACCGGCGGCGATGCGCTCCTCGACCTCGGCGGTCGAAAGCCCGCGCTCGATATCCGTTGCTGCCATACCACGTCCCATCACGTCGCGTCGGTATAAGAAAACCGCCCGGACCATGCGAGGTTCGGACGGTCTTACGTTCGATGGTGCCCCATGTTGGATTCGAACCAACGGCCTTCTGCTCCGGAGGCAGACGCTCTAATCCCCTGAGCTAATAGGGCGAACGGTTGGCATTATACCCAAGTGCGCCACGGGCTAACAAAAGAATAGAAAAAGCTTTGCAATTACGTAGGAGACACGGCGCAGAGGCTCACCTTAGAACGCAAAAGTGAAACAATTAGTATAAACTCTCATGCATATATATAACGGCTCGCGATGCGGGCCGTTTTTGCAAGAGCTATCCATCGAGGTGAGAGGCACACCATGATTGCGATTTTAAAGCAGAGCGCCAGCGACGAGGCCGTCGGCCATATCGTCAGCTGGATTGAGAAGAAGGGTCTCAAGACCGACGTCTCGCGCGGCGAGAACGAGACCATCATCGGCCTGGTGGGCGATACGACCAAGATCGACCCGTTCCTGCTCGAGTCCATGGATGTCGTCGAGCGCGTGCAGCGCGTCTCCGAGCCTTTTAAGCGTGCCAACCGCAAGTTCCACCCCGAGGACTCCATCATCGACTGCGGCCACGGCGTCAAGATCGGCGGCGACCAGTTCCAGGTCATCGCCGGCCCGTGCTCCGTCGAGGGCGAGAACCTCATCCGCATCGCCCGCCGCGTGAAGGCCGCCGGCGCCACGATGCTGCGCGGTGGCGCCTACAAGCCCCGCACCTCCCCTTACGCCTACCAGGGCATGGGCCCCGCCGGCCTGGACCTGCTATGCGAGGCATCCGCCGAGCTCGACATGCCGATCGTCACCGAGATCATGGACCCGCGCGACGTGCAGGTCTTCTTGGACAAGAAGATCGACGTCATGCAGATCGGCGCCCGCAACGCGCAGAACTTCCCCCTGCTCAAGGAGGTCGGCAAGACCAAGACCCCGGTCCTGCTCAAACGCGGCATGTCCGGCACCGTCGATGAGTTGCTCATGGCTGCCGAGTACATCATGAGCGAGGGCAACGACAACGTCATCCTGTGCGAGCGCGGCATTCGCACCTTCGAGACCCGCACCCGCAACACCTTCGACCTCAACGCCGTGCCGGTGCTGCACCACCTGTCGCACCTGCCCGTCGTCGCCGACCCCAGCCACGCCACCGGCTACACCCGCTATGTCGAGCCCATGGCGCTCGCTGCGACCGCCTGCGGCGCCAACGGCCTGGAGATCGAGGTCCACGACGACCCGAGCCACGCTTGGTCCGACGGCGCTCAGGCCCTCACGCCTGACCAGTTCGATGACACCATGCGCCGCATCCGCGCCATCCGCGAGGTCGTCTGCCAAGAGACCATGGAGTAGGCCATGGGTACGGTGAGAAACGCACGCGTCAACCAGGGTGGACCCAAGTGCGCCGGCATCGTGGGCCTGGGCCTCATCGGCGGCAGCTTTGCCCGCGGCTATGCGCAGGTGGGCGTTCGCGTGCTTGCCTGGGACCCCGACGATGACGTGATGACGGCCGCCAGCATGGGTACCGTCGCCGGCGAGCTCAACGACGAGACGCTCGGTGAGTGCGACATCATCGTCCTTGCCTGCTATCCCGAGGCATGCATCGAGTGGCTCGAGGCCCACGCCCAGGCGCTCGCCGACGCCACCGACACCGAAGCCATCATGGGCCCCGTGGTGATCGACACCGTGGGTGTGAAGGGCATTGTGTGCGAGCGTGCCTTTGAGCTCGCACGAGAGCACGGCTTTTACTTTGTGGGCGCACACCCCATGGCGGGCACCCAGTTCTCGGGCTACGCGCACTCCCGCGCCGACTTGTTCCAGGGCGCACCGCTCGTGCTCGTTCCGCCTGCGGTAGACGATGCCCTTAAGCTGGAGCTCTTGGGCCAGGTGCGCGAGATGGTGCGTCCCTTGGGGTTTGGCAAGTTCAGCGTGACCACCGCCGCCGAGCACGACCGCGTGATCGCATTTACGAGCCAGCTCGCACACGTGGTGTCCAACGCCTACGTGAAGAGCCCGACCGCCCAGGTCCACCACGGCTTTTCAGCCGGTAGCTACCGCGACCTCACGCGCGTGGCACACCTCAACCCACAGATGTGGTCCGAGCTCATGATTGACGACGCCGACGCTCTCGCCTTCGAGATCGACCATCTGATCGATGCGCTCGGCGCCTACAGCCGCGCGCTCAAAGACCGCGACCAGCGCTATCTGGAGAATCTCCTTGCCGAGGGCGACCGCATCAAGCGCGCACTCGACGACGAGAGCGCCCACTAGACACCCATCACGCCAGGTCGAAAGGACCATAGCTTATGGCGATTACCATCGATATCGACACCGCACGCCCCTACCAGGTGCATGTTGGCACGTTTTTGCTGGAGCAGGCAGGGCCGCTCGTTCGCGCCACCGCCGGAGGCACCCGCGCCGTCATCGTGACGGACACCAACGTGGGTCCGCTCTACCAGATGCCCGTCAAGCAGAGCCTGGAAGCATCGGGCTATGAGGTAAGCATCTACACCTTCGAGGCCGGCGAGGCACACAAGCGCGCCGAGACCTACGTTGCCATTCTTGAGTTTGTTGCCGAGCATGAACTTTCTCGCTCCGACGTGATCGTGGCGCTCGGCGGCGGCGTCGTGGGCGACGTGGCCGGCTTTGTGGCCGCCACCTACATGCGCGGTTGCAAGTTTGTACAGATCCCCACGAGCCTGCTCGCCATGGTGGACTCGTCGGTGGGCGGCAAGACGGCCATCGACCTGGCCGCCGGCAAAAATCTCGCCGGAGCATTTTGGCAGCCGAGCGTGGTCATCGCCGACGTGGGATGCCTTGCCACCCTCACGCCCGAGCAGTTCGCCGACGGCTGCGGCGAGGTCGTCAAGCACGCTGTGATCGCCGATCCGGAGCTCTTCGATGAGCTCGAAAAGACCCCGCTCACGCTGGAGCTGCTCAACCAGGACGTGCCCCGCGTGGCGCTCATCATCGCCCGCAATATCGACATCAAGCGCGCCGTGGTCGTTGCCGACGAGCGCGAGACCAACCAGCGCAAGCTCCTCAACTTTGGGCACAGCGCCGGACATGCCGTCGAGGCCTGCGAGCACTTTGAGCTGGGACACGGCAACTGCGTGTCGATCGGCATGGGCATCATCACGCGTGCCGCGGCCCTGCACGGCATTTGTGACGCCGAACTTCCCGGCCGCATCGAAGAGCTCTGTGCCCGTCATGGCCTCAAGACTCGCTGCGAGCTTTCGGCCGACGCCATCTTTGCCGAGGCGCTGCACGACAAAAAGCGCGCCGGTGACACCATCGACCTGGTGATTCCGCACGGTATTGGCCGCTGCAGCATCGACCGCACGCCGCTTTCCACCTTCCATGATTTAATTGCCGAGGGCCTCGGCCAGAAGGGAGACGCATCAGCATGCTAGCCCGCATCACCCCCTCCCCGCTCAAGGGCACCGTTCCTGCCATCGCGTCCAAGTCGATGGCGCACCGCCTCATCATCTGCGCCGCACTTGCCAACGGCGAGACGCACGTGACCTGCAACACGACCTGTGCCGATATCGAGGCCACGGTGCGCTGCCTCACGGCGCTGGGCGCCCGCATCGAGACCGTCGAGGATGGCTTCCAGGTCCATCCCACTATGAAGAGTATTGAGTTTGGCCTGCTCAAGGCACTTGCCGGCGGCACGCTCGACTGCGGCGAGAGCGGCTCCACGCTCCGCTTTATGCTGCCCGTCGCCTGCGCGCTGGGGGCAGAGGCAACCTTTGTGGGCCAGGGCCGTCTGGGCGCACGCCCCCTCTCCCCGCTCTCCGACGAGATCATTGCCGCTGGCTGCGACCTGCAGGGTCTGGGCGGCTTTCCGCTCAAGACAAGCGGCCGCATGCGCCCGGGCACCTTTATCCTGCCGGGCAACGTGAGCTCGCAATACATCTCCGGCTTGCTGCTGGCAGCCCCACTTCTGGCCCAGCCCTCCTGCGTGCAGGTGATCGGCCTCATCGAGAGCCGCCCCTACATCAACCTGACCATCCAGGCCATGAAGGCCTTCGGCGTCGAGGTCAACGTCGAGCGCATCCCTGCCAAGGACGGCCAACCCGAGATCACGAACTTCCGCGCGGGCAGTGGCTCGTACCGCACGCCTGGCAGCGTGGCCGTCGAGGGCGATTGGTCCAACGCCGCTTTTTGGCTGTGCGCCGGCGCTATCGGCTCCGACCCCATCACCGTGGAAGGCGTGTCGCTGAGCTCTGCACAGGGCGACCGCAACGTGCTTGCCGCGCTTTCGCGCTTTGGCGCCCGCATCGTGCGCTCCACCAACGCCGCCACCGTGCAGTCCGACAAGCTCGCCGGCTTTGAGATGAGCGCCCACGACATTCCCGACCTGGTACCCGTTATCTCGGCCGTGGCCTCGCTGGCTCAGGGCCGCACGTTCATCCGCGACTGTGCGCGCCTGCGCATCAAGGAATCTGACCGTCTGGTCACCACCACCCGCGAGCTCACCGCGCTGGGCGCGCAGGTGCGCATCGCCGGTGACGACCTCATCATCAAGGGCGTCGATGCCTTTACCGGCGGCGAGGTCGATTCGCACAACGACCACCGCATCGCCATGATGGCCGCCATCGCCGCGAGTCGCGCCACCGGCGAGGTCGTGATCCACGGCGCCGAGGCCGTCAACAAGTCCTATCCCGATTTCTTCGGCCACTACCGCCTATTGGGCGGCAAGGTCACGCTCGAGGAGGAATAGCATGTCCTCGACCTTTGGCAACGTTTTGCACTTAAGCATCTTTGGCCAGTCGCACTCCCCTGCTATCGGCTGCTCACTCGACGGCATTCCTGCCGGTATCGCCGTTGACCAAGATGCGCTGCAGACCTTTTTGAACCGTCGCGCCCCCGGTCGCGACGAGACCGCAACCAAGCGCCGCGAGGCCGACGCCGCGCATATCATCGCCGGTGTGGTCGATGGGCACACCACTGGCGCACCCATCGCAGCAATTATCGAGAACACCAACACGCGCTCCAAGGACTATTCCGAGCTGCGCCGCAAGCCCCGCCCCGGGCACGCAGACTTTCCTGCGCGCGTGAAGTACCACAACATGCACGACGTCGCCGGCGGCGGGCATTTCTCCGGACGTCTTACGGCCCCCTTGTGCATCGCCGGCGGTATCGCGCTGCAGGCGCTCGAGGCCCGCGGTATCAAGGTCATGGCGCACGTCGCGCAGATCGGCGGCATCTCCGACCTGCCCATGGACGACATGGTCTATCGCGAGGCCGACCGCAAGGCGATCCTCACGAACGATCTGCCCTGCATTGACGCCGCCGCAGCCGACCGCATGCGCGAGGAGATCCTAGCCGCGCGCGACGAGCTCGACAGTATCGGCGGCATCGTGGAGTGCGGCATCTACGGGCTTCCCGCGGGCATCGGCGACCCCATGTTCGACGGTATCGAGAACCGCATAGCGCAGATCGCGTTTGGCATTCCCGCCGTAAAGGGTGTGGAGTTTGGCATGGGCTTTGCCGTGGCCGCCATGCGCGGCAGCGAGAACAACGATCCGTATCGCGTTGATGCCGAGACCGGCGAGATTGCGGTCGAGTCTAATAACGCCGGCGGCATCCTGGGCGGCATTTCCACGGGCGCACCCGTCATGTGGCGGATGGCCGTAAAGCCGACGCCCTCCATCGGTCGCGAGCAACAGACCGTGGACATGGACGCCATGGAAAATGCCGAGCTCTCGGTCCACGGCCGCCACGATCCCTGCATCGTCCCGCGCGCCGTCCCCGTAGCCGAAGCAGCCGCCGCCCTCGCCATCTGGGACGCCCTACTCGAGGACGCCGCCCAGCTCTAAAAATCTCCGGGGGGCCAACTCCGGCCCCCACGCCCGTCCCAGAAAAATCACCAACACGTGAAAGGGGCCTCCATGGACCTTGCCGATATTCGCCAGGCCATCGATGGCATCGACACCACCCTGCTCAACAGCTTTGTCGAGCGTATGGATATTGCCACCGAGGTCGCCAAATCAAAGATCGAGATGGGCAAGGCCGTCTTTGACCCCGCCCGAGAGCGCTCCAAACTCAACAACCTCGCCGGCCGCGCGCCTGAGCGCTACGAAGCCCAGACCATCACCCTGTTTCGTCTCCTCATGAGCATGAGCAAAGCCGAGCAGCAGCGCTACATCAACGAGCTCAAGGGCATCACAATCTCGCAAAAGGCCCACGCCACGGCCGTAGCCTTCGATACGCCCTTCCCCCAGATGGCTACCGTCGCCTGCCAGGGCGTTGAGGGCGCCTACAGCCAGATCGCCGCATGCAAGCTCTTCAACGTACCCGACATCGCGTTCTTCGAGAACTTCGAGGGCGTCATGCGCGCCGTGCGCGACGGCTTCTGCGAGTTTGGCGTGCTGCCCATCGAAAACTCAACCGCCGGATCGGTCAACGCCGTCTACGACTTGCTTGCCCAGTTCGACTTCCACATCGTGCGTTCGCTGCGCCTCAAGATCGATCACAACCTGCTCGTCAAGCCCGGCACCAAGCTCGCAGACGTGCGCGAGGTGTACAGCCATGGCCAGGCCATCGCCCAGTGCGCCGGCTTTATCGAGGCCCACGGCCTGCACACCACCAAGTACCCCAACACCGCCATGTCGGCCGAGATGGTCGCCAACTCCGAACGCACCGACGTCGCCGCCATCGCCTCGCGCAGCTGTGCGGCGCTCTACGGCCTGGAGGTGCTGGAGCCCAATATCCAGGACTCGGACAACAACTACACGCGATTTGTCGTCATCAGCCGCGAGCCGCGCGTCTATCCCGGAGCCAACCGCACCTCGCTCATGATCACCACGGCCAATGAGCCGGGCGCCCTCTACCGCGTACTCGAGCGCTTCTATGCGCTCAACATCAACCTCATTAAGCTCGAGAGCCGTCCCATCCCCGGGCACGACTTTGAGTTTATGTTCTACTTTGACCTGGACTGCCCCTTTGGCAGCAATGCCCTCGACGACCTGCTCGATTCCATCGACGGCGTGTGCGAGAGCTTCACCTACTTTGGCAGCTACACGGAGGTGCTCTAGATGACCGATACCGTCGCAACCCGCCCCTACGGCGTGCTGGGCCGCGTGTTGGGCCACAGCTATACCCCGACCATCTACAAAGAGCTCGCTGGGCTTGAGTACGTGCGATTTGAGCGCGAGCCCGAGGATCTCGAGGCTTTTATGACGGGCGGCGAATGGGAAGGCACCAACGTGACCATCCCCTACAAGCGTGCCGTCATGGGCTACCTGGACGAGCTGAGCCCGCTGGCCGAGCGCATGGGCAACGTCAACACCATCACGCGCCTGCCCGATGGCCGCCTGCGCGGCGACAACACCGACTACTTTGGTTTTCAGTGTCTGGTCGAGGAGCTGGGCGTTGAGGTTGCCGGTAAGAAGGTCCTCGTGCTCGGTGCCACCGGTGGCGCGGGTACTACGGCCAGTATGGTGCTCGGAGATCTGGGCGCCATCGTCGTACCCGTGGGTCGCACGAGCGAGGTCAATTACAGCAACATCGCTCAGCAGTCCGATGCAACGCTGCTCGTCAACTGCACGCCCGCCGGTATGTTCCCCCACTGCCCCGACGCTCCCTGCACGCTCGAAGGCCTCGATGCGCTCGAGGGCGTCATCGACATTGTCTACAACCCCGCCCGCACGGGTCTGATGCTCGAGGCCGAGCGCCGCGGCATCCCCTGCATCGGCGGCCTGCTCATGCTTGTTGCCCAGGCGGCACAGGCTGTAGAGCGTTACACCGGCCAAGCTACCCCGCGCAAGCGTATCTTGGATGTAACGGAGCGTCTGTCCCGCCGCAAGCAGAACATCGCGCTGATTGGCATGCCGGGCTCGGGCAAGACCCGCGTGGGCGAGCAGATCGCCCAGCTCACGGGTCGCGAGCACATCGACTTGGATCGCGCGCTCGAGGAGCGTCTGGGCATGCCCTGTGCCGACTTTATCGTCGAGCGCGGCGAGGCGGCCTTCCGCGAACAGGAGACGGCTGCGCTGGCCGACATCTCCAAGCGCAGCGGCCTGGTGCTCTCCACAGGCGGCGGCGTGGTCACACGCGACGAGAACTACCCGCTGCTGCACCAGAACAGCCAGATTGTGATGCTCAACCGCAAGCTCGACGAGCTCGCCCACAAGGGCCGCCCCATCACCGCGCGCGACGGGATCGATAAGCTGGCCAAGCAGCGCATGCCACGCTACCGCGCCTGGGCCGACTACATCATCGACTCACGCGATTGCGCCGCCAACACCGCCCAAGCCCTCCTCGACACCCTCCCACCCGCTCTCTAACCAAAACCACCACAAAGGGGACAGGCACCTTTGTGGTGGTTTTCCAACCGCAAAGGAAACAACCATGAAAGCACTCGTCATCAACGGCCCCAACCTCAACATGCTCGGCATTCGCGAGCCGGGCATCTATGGCAGTGACAACTACGACCGCCTGGTCCAGATCTGCCAGGAGGCAGGTGCCGCGCAGGGCTTCGACGAGGTCGAGGTCTTCCAGTCCAACCACGAGGGCAGCATCGTCGACAAGATCCAGGAGGCCTACGGAAAGGTCGACGGCATCGTCATCAACCCGGCTGCCTACACGCACACGAGCGTGGCCATTCTGGACGCCCTCAAAGCTGTCGCCATCCCCGCCGTCGAGGTCCACATCAGCGCCGTCGAGACGCGCGAGGACTTCCGCCAGGTGAGCTACGCCCGCCTGGCCTGCTTCGCCACCGTCACCGGCGAAGGCCTCCAGGGCTACGCCCACGCGCTGGAGCTGCTGAAAGTGCATCTGCTACACTAATCTTTGAGACAAATGAGCCAGTGGCGTTTGCCCTGAATCATTTGTAACTGTTCGATTGACATACAAAGGAGCATATCCATGTCCCAGTACGATTACCTTGTCGTCGGTGCCGGCCTTTCGGGTGCCGTCTTTGCCAATGCCGCCAAGCGCGCCGGCATGTCGGTCCTGGTCATCGATCGCCGCGATCACATCGCCGGCAACATCTACACCGAGGACGTCGAGGGCATCCAGGTCCACCGCTACGGCGCGCACATCTTCCACACCTCTATGAAGGACGTCTGGGACTACGTCAACCGCTTCGCCGAGTTCAACAACTACGTCAACTCGCCGGTTGCCAACTTCCACGGCAACATGTACAACATGCCCTTCAACATGAACACCTTCGCCAAGATGTGGCCGGGCGTCGTCACGCCGGCGGACGCCAAGGCCAAGATCGCTGAGCAGGTGGCCGCCGAGAACATCGGCTAGCCGGCCAACCTCGAGGAACAGGCGCTGTCGCTCGTCGGCCGCGACATCTTCGAGACGCTCGTGAAGGGCTACACCGAGAAGCAGTGGGGCCGCGACTGCCGTGACCTGCCCGCGAGCATCATCAAGCGACTCCCCTGCCGCTTTACCTACGACAACAACTACTTCAACGACCGCTACCAGGGCATCCCCATGGGCGGCTACACCAAAATGGTCGCCAACATGCTCGAGGGCGTCGAGGTGCGCTGCGGCGTGGAGTACAAGGAGCTGATCGCCGCCGAGCCCGATATCGCCGCCAAGACGATCTACTGCGGCCCCATCGATGCGTTCTACGACTTTAAGCAGGGCACGCTCGAGTACCGCAGCCTGCGCTTTGAGACCGAGACGCTCGACGAGCAGGACCACCAGGGCGTGGCCGTGGTCAACTATACCGAGCGCGAAATCCCCTATACGCGCATCATCGAGCACAAGCACTTTGAGTTCGGCACGCAGGACAAGACCGTCATCACGCGCGAGTACCCGGCAGATTGGAAGCCCGGCGACGAGCCCTACTACCCCATCAACGACGCCAAGAACGAGGCCCTCTACAGGCAGTACGAGGAGCTGGCAGCGCAGGAGGGCGACGTGATCTTCGCCGGTCGCCTGGGCGGCTACAAGTACTATGACATGGACAAGGCCATCGCCGCAGCCTTCGAGCTCGTCCGCAACGAGCTTGGCGTGGAGCCCACGGAGGCGTAGAGAACCAGCGATTCACAGTCACTTCTTAATGAACCAATAGGCTGGCGAAGAGGTTACGCTTTCGCCAGCCTATTTCCAAGCTTTACACGCACCTTTGCCCTAATTTGATCTAACGCTAATTACTTGTAAAATAACCGCTCTGATCGCTCTCCTTAACCAACTAAAGCCCACAAAACATCACTCAGATTCTTTAAAATAACAACTACTTAGAAAGGAGTATTGAATGCTCAACAAAATCAAACAATTTCTGCCAGCATCATCCAGATCGCTACACGCTATGCATGACGAGATAAAAGGGCTGCATGAAGAGCTGGACAAAATTTATCATCGCATTGAAGTTGCCGACAACGGTATCAACATGAACATCAATTACAAGTTCGACAATATGACAATTCCGATGATTGAATCTCTTGCGCTCAATCTCGATGCTCATGACAAACATATGAAAATGTTTGCATGGGAAGAGTTCCGAAATCCAGGGGAAAGTATCCAAGAAGCAAAAGAACGATTCTTTAGGGAGTTGCCCAAGGCAACTGGAGGCTTGAGGCTCCTACAGCTTGGGTGTGGAAAACTATTGGGGGAATTTGATGCCCTCTGCAAAGAACACAGCATTAAGTATTGGATAAATTTCGGAACACTAATCGGTGCAATTAGGCACCAAGGGTTCATTCCTTGGGACGATGATACAGATCTCGGCATAATGCGTGATGATTTAGAAAAACTGAGTGAAGTCGTTCAACAAGATAATCGATATAAGATTTCAATTGTTTACGACCGTTTCGTCCATTGTCGCCAAGTCAGATTTCTCTACAACGAAGAAAACATACCCTGCTTCCTCGATTTGTTCATTTACGACTGGGCTCCATCGACGGAAAACAAATACGCCGAGGAACAGCGAGTACTTCGCGCGCAAATGGTGGAGGATATGGACTCCGACAACGAATTGTCATTTTGGGAAGACGATCCTTATTACTCGGGCGAAAATAATAACCTAATCCAAAAGCATTACGATCGTTGCCTAGAGAAGTCTAGAGCAGCGGGCCTCATATGTGAAAAGCAGTACGCAAAGGCCGTCATGTGGGCTATCGATAACTTGGATGACGGAAAGCAAAAGCAATGGGTCTATCCCATCGCAGATCTCTTCCCCACTAGGACGGTACCATTTGAAGGTGCAGAGCTCGAGGAGCCAAATAACCCTGACCTGTTCCTATGGAGTCGTTATGGAGACATCTACGAGCTTCCGAATGACATAAACAGCCATTTCCAGCATGTCAATCATAACGAACTGGAAAATGGCTCATCAAATCTCGCCATGAAACATTTGCTTGAATGACTCGAATATGCCCTGCGCGTTTGTCACGCTACGCGCGGGGCATAATTTATTGGGCAAGCCTGTCCTTTACTTCCGTCGTCGAGATTCCGGGAGTTCGATTCAAGTAGACAACATCACAGATGTCTCTTAAGGATTCAAAACGAGGATCGCCAGCCCAGTCTCCTCCCATGCATACAATATCAGCGTGATACATTTTGATATCATTCGGTTTTTGGTCCCAATTATTTTCAGGGATAACTAAGTCGACATAACGCAAGGCTTCAAGCATCTCGCGCCGCACATCATAGGAGTAGAAGCTGTTTTTTCCTTTAAGGGCATTAAATTCGTCTGTTGAAAGGCCGACGATTAAATAATCACCAAGCTTAGATGCTTGCTGAAGAAGGCGAATGTGCCCGTAATGAAGCAAGTCAAACGTTCCATACGTTAGCACTCGTTTTAAGGAGTGACAATCCTCAACACTTGTCAAACCATTCTCAAGCAGTTCATGGTTGGCGTCAATCCGAACAGACGAAAGTGTACGCATTAGCTTCTCCATAAAAGAAGAGCCGTCATTTTGACGGCCCGATAAATACTGGTGCTCCATGGCGGATTCGAACCGTCGACCTTGGGATTAGAAGTCCCCTGCTCTATCCAACTGAGCTAATGGAGCATAAAGTCATGCAAATACGCCAAAGCGTGTTTACACAACGCATTAATTATAACCTACTTAAACTGGTCGTGGTACGCCTTGCATACCTCATCGACAGGACCATCCATGCGCAGGTCGCCCTTCTCGATCCAAACCGCACGCTGGCAAATACGTTCAACCTGCTCCATGGAGTGAGAAACAAACAACACCGTAACGTCGCCGCTCTCAATAAAATGCTGAATGCGACGCTCGCACTTCTGCTGGAAGAACACGTCGCCAACAGAAAGCGTCTCATCAACAATAAGGATATCGGGCTCGGTAATGGTAGCGATAGCAAAGGCGATGCGCGCGACCATGCCCGACGAGAAGTTCTTAAGCGGCATGTCGACAAAGTCTTTAAGCTCAGCGAACTCGATAATATCGTCAAAGCTCGCATCGATAAATTCCTTGGTATAACCGAGCAGCGCACCGTTAAGGTAGATGTTCTCGCGCGCTGTAAGCTCGGGATCAAAGCCGGCGCCCAGCTCGATAAGCGGGGCAATATTGCCGTGAACCTTAACCTCGCCCTCGCTGGGCTCCAGGACGCCAGCGATGATCTTCAGCATCGTAGACTTGCCAGAACCGTTAGTACCAACCAGACCGACAACCTCGCCGCGGTGAACTTCAAAAGAGATGTGCTTAAGCGCGCGGAACTCCTCAAAGAAGAGCTCGTGCTTAGCAAGCTTAATAAAGTATTCCTTAAGGTTCGTTAAAGACTCAGACGCCATATTGAAGATCATGGTGACGTCTTTAACCTCAACAGCAAGAGGCTGCTTGCTGTAATCAACCGTAGTCGCAGACATAACAGCGCTCCTTAAATGTAGAGAATAAACTTGTGCTCGGTCTTGTGGAACACAGCGTAGCCAACAACCAAAGCGATAACTGCCCAGATCACGCAAAGTCCCAGTGTAAGCATGGAAGGCGTCGTGTTAAAGAGAAAAATATCGCGCATGAACTGCAGGTAGTTGTACATGGGATTCACAACAACCAGCACCTGAATCCAATGGGCCATCTGGCTAATGTAATCGGTGGTCCAGAAGATAGGCGTCAGGTACATCCATGCGGTGATAACGACGGTCCACAGGTGCATAACATCGCGGAAGAATACGGCAAGCGCCGAGAGCATCATGCCCAAGCCCATACAAAAGCACATAAGCAAAAACAGGCAAACCGGCAGCAAGATTAAATGCCAGGTAGGAAGAACATGGAACCACAGCATAACCAGCGCGACGGCAACCAGAGAGAAGGCAAAGTTAACGAGCGAGAATAGCACCTTCTGAACCGGGAACACCCAGCGGTGCACCTTAACCTTTTTAAGCAAGGACGACGCCGCGATGATGGACATGAGCGCCTGATTCGTCGACTCGGACATAACCGAGAACGTAATGTTACCGACGATTAGGTACAGCGGATACATCTCAGGCGTAATGGAGCCATTGCGGCTCTGACCAAAAATGGTCGAAAACACAATGGACATGACGACCATCATAAGAAGCGGATTGAGCACCGACCACGCAACACCCAAAACGCTGCGACGATACTTAATCTTAAAATCCTTAGTGACAAGCTGCCTCAGGATGTATTTGTCTTTTTCGAAATCATTTTTAGCGTGAGAGGCCGGCTTAGCCACCGCTTTCTGACTATCTACGCTGTCAGTCACGGACCAACTCCTTGTCTCGTAATACATAACAGTGGAAAGTATAGCCTTCAAACGCGGCAACTAACCTAGCGATCCAAATCTGGAAAAGTACCCCATAGCAATTACAGGCACCAGCCGACAGGTATACTAGCAACCTGCTAATAACTTATGGGGGCATTCATCTTGGACTATACAGATACAGCAGTCATCATTCCCTGCTACAACGAGGCCGTCACCATCGGCAAGGTCATCGACGACTTCCACCGTGAGCTCCCCGGGGCCACGGTCTACGTCTACGACAACAACTCAGCGGACAGCACGTCCCAGATTGCCCTGGAGCACGGAGCCACGGTTCGTCTCGAGCCGCGCCAGGGAAAGGGCAACGTATGCCGCCAAATGTTCCGCGACATCGACGCAGACTGTTATCTGATGGTCGACGGCGACGACACGTATCCCGCCGAGTCGGCCCGCGCGCTCTGCGACCCCATCCTTGCGGGCGAGGCGGATATGACCGTGGGCGACCGCCTCTCCAACGGCACCTACGCCGAGGAGAACAAGCGCGCCTTCCACGGATTCGGCAACGACCTGGTCCGCGCCATGATCAAGTGGATCTACGGCTACAGCTTCGAGGACGTCATGACGGGCTACCGCGCCATGAGCCGACCGTTCGTCAAGACGTTCCCCGTCCTGAGCGAGGGCTTCCAGATCGAGACCGAACTCTCCATCCACGCCGTCGACCACCGCTGGCGCATCAGGGACGTCCCGGTGGAGTACAGGGACCGCCCCGCGGGATCGGAGTCCAAGCTCGACACGATCGGCGACGGCATCAAGGTCATCGCCATGATCGGCACGCTCTTCAAGGACTACCGCCCGCTCAAGTTCTTCAGTCTCATCGCCCTGCTCTTCGCTGTTATCGGCCTCGCGCTCGGCATCCCCATCATCGTTGAGTACTTCCATACCGGGCTGGTGCCCCGTTTCCCAACCGCCATGCTCGCCGCATCGTTCATGTTCTTGTGCGGCCTCAGTCTGGCGACGGGACTTATCCTCGACTCAGTCGCCAAGGTCGAAAAGAAACAATGGGAGCTGCAGGTATACAAAACGCGCAATTCAAAAGGTGAGTAAACTCTAATGAGCACAAGCAAGCGTCTTACAAACTGGGATCTTCTAAGAGCCCTCTCAATGTTTCTAGTTGTTGTAGTTCACATCGCACCGCAACTGGGCAATTTTCGAAACATCAACGCTAGCGCAATAGCTAGCACGGCTGCGATTATCTGTGACCCGATATTCTTCTGTCTGTCGGGCTATTTCGCACTGAAGCCACTAAAGAAGAGTTACAAGGATTACCTCTTCAGGAAAGCCCTATCGCTACTTCTTCCCATCTTTATCTATGCATCGCTTTTGTACGCTTACAAAGCGGCGACTGGCTCGCTTCAAGATACCAACTACATCCGATACACCAGCAGCCTTGTTCGAGGTGGCTGGTGGTTTGTCCCAGCACTCATTCCGTGCATTTTGGTAGCACCGGTACTGTCCAAAATGTTTGACGCCCTCGATGACCGCACCTGCAAAATTATCCTGTTCGCAACCTTAGGGATCTATGCATGGGGCGGACTATCTTCTGCCGCAAACTCCTTGCTCATCAACTCCCAGCACGTCACCCTTTCAGCCGCCGTAGGTATGCTTCAAAACATAATCCCTCGTTCGCTGCTCGGGGGAACGTATTTCACATTCTTTTGCATGGGATATTTCGTCAAGCGTGTTAACCCGTTATTGAATAGGCACGAAGCTTGGTTTATCAAAACAGCAGGCATTTCATTCTTTATCATCGATATTGTGAGCGCATATTTTGGACTTGAAAGATCCGACCCAAGCTTCAACTGGATGATTGTGACCGTGGCAATATTCGTTACATTTGATGGAGTCAAACTTCAATCACAATCGCTTTCGAAGACTATCGAATGGGTCGCGAAAAGGTCCTATTCAATCTATCTCCTACAATACGCAACGATTGAATTTGCAACCAATGTCATCTATGCCGGAGCATTAAATGGCAGATATGCGACACTCGTATGGCCCCTTAGGTTGTCGACTTGGATATTTGCGACAGTACTGGCCTACGGATTGGCGTTAGCGGTAGCGTCGATCGTGGACACGCTCATCATTGAACCTATCCAGAAAAAACTTCGAACCAGCGCAACTTTCATTTTAAACAACTGATATTTAAAGGCTCCATGATGGTTCAATCATCATGGAGCCTTTAAAAGCAATAATTAGGTAAAGAAGTGTGCCGAATGAACGCCGTTAGGGTTTTCCGCAGAGCGCACGATAGACATAGCGTAAGCCACCAGCATTCCAGTATGTCTTGAGCGTCTCCAGTTTACCCGAGCTATACTCGCAGGCACGATGTGCAGCATAGTAAGCGGGGTCGTTAGTGATCCAATCAATCTCGACAATCTCCCACGGCTCAAAGTACAGAAAGCCCACACAGGCGGGATCACTATAAATTGAGCCATCAAAATAACGTTGATCAATGTAACCCAATTCAATTTCCTGACGCATTTCGGTTGAAAAACGCTCAAGAAACTCAGGCTTGAGTTCATCGCCAAGACGATCATAATTCCAGCGGTAATTGAGGAACTTTGTGTGTGCTCGCACGGGTCCAAGCACCGCCTTTAAATCGGGACGCTTCTCTTCAATATAACGAGAGATCTCATCATGCTCGTCGCAAACGCAATAAACCTTACCCGGAGAATTAACAGAGGACTTCTCATTATCTTGGCGATAGTGCAGGAACGCCCGTCCTGAATAGGCAACGCGACGCGCGCATGCGAATACCTTAAAGGTAAAGCCCAAATCTTGATAAGAAGCTCCGGGCGTGGGGTTAAATCGAATCTCGTTTTGATCAAGGAACGACTTGAGGTACAACGCCGACCAAATCGAAGCTTTGGCCCAAAAAATTTCAGGATAGTCCAACGGACAATGAGTACCCAATGCAATCATTTCAGGATTGGCAAGTTTAAATAGAAGATTATTGCGATACCCGCGAGCCGCATCAGACTTGGACCAATACAACCAGAAGTTACATTTAAAGACTTCCAGCTGACGGGATTCAGCCTCGTTAGCCATAAACTCAAGCGCATCGGTATCCAAGAAATCGTCGGACTCAAGAATGGAAATATACTTACCCTTGGCGATTTCAAGACCACGATTCATGGAGTCGCCGTAGCCGGAATTTGGCTTATCAATAACAACGAATCGGGGGTCTTCAGACGCATATTTGTTGATAATCTCCAAGGAAGAATCCGTAGAGCCATCGTTGATACAGATGATTTCAATATCTTTGAGAGTCTGATTCTCAAGAGAGCTAAGACACTCATCGAGATATTTCTCGACATTGCAAATAGGCACGAGAACCGAAACGAGCGGCTGGTTTTGCGACACAATGACTCCAATACAAGCATGACACATATGGTATGCAACTCAAATGAATCGATTATAACAAATGGCACTGAACGAGACCGAATCCTCAAAGACCGCCACCTGCAAACAAGCTGACCGTAAGCTACACTCAATACTGAAAGTTAAAGACCTATTGAAACGCCCGTATTGGCGGCGTGACCGGATAAGGTCTTTCGATTAATTTCGACCCTCGCTAAGGAGCATTCAGTGAAAAAAAGATATCCCGAGTTTGATGTCGCAAAAGCAATAGCGCTTGCAGGCGTCATCATTGGCCACTCAACATATCTGGGGACACCAGACCGGCTTGCCTCCGTTTTCTACTCATTTGACATGCCTCTCTTTTTTATTGTCAGCGGATTCTTTAGCAAGTCCGAGGCGAAGCTCACGCCCGACTACGTTAAAAAGAATGCCAAATCGCTTCTGATGCCATATCTGATTACCTGCATCGGCGTAATTGGATGTTCGTTCTTAGGGGCAATATTAACAGGGAAAACCAACCCGACAGAGATAGTAAACCACTGGTTTATGGCAAGTCTTTACGGGTGCGGAGGAACTACCCCTGCAACCCCGGCATCCGTATCCGCCATTGGCGCCCTCTGGTATCTCTTTGCGCTGTTCTTTGGCAAGATGCTCCTAGCTGTCGTAAATCAATTCCGCCACCCCGCAATTCTGGTTCTGGGCTTTTTCTTCTGCGGAAACGTTCTAGCCCAAATCATTTGGCTTCCTTGGAGCATTCTGCAGGCATTGAGCGCAACGCTCTTTCTGTACATTGGACAAGCCATTAGAAAGCATGCCCTGCTTGAAGAGAACTCGATTGAGCCCGTCTGTTGGATATTCATGGCGGGAATCTGGGGATACTCAGCTCTACGTTTCGGAAAGCTCTACATGGTAACAAACACCTACGTTAACGGGACGCAAGACGTCATCGGGAGCATCTTTGGTTCATTGGTAATCCTCAAGCTATGTCAAATGGCTTGCAAGCATATTCCAAGCGTCACGAAGCCCATCGCCTGGATCGGAAAGTACACACTCCCGCTCTTTTGTATGCACCTAATTGAGTTAAATGTCTTTCCCTATCAATACGTTTCTGGAATCATTGAAAGCATTCCGATTACGCCGTGGATCGGATATCTGATTGCCCGGTTCGCGATTATTGCGATTCTCACTGGCATCTTATACCTTCTTCCGCGCCCGATTTCCAAATGGTACTTCCAATCGAAGCGAGTCAACCGAGTCGGCCAATAAGAAATCAATTGCAACCCAAGTAAATGAAGGCAGTGCCTCTATTCAATTGAGTAGAGGCGCATATCTTTCTCGCTCAAAACAAGCGAGAAACCCGGAGTTGAGTCGTCGACCGAGTCAATGCCAACCCAACCTGACTTATGGTAGCCGGGCATATCAACGCCTTCGCGTCCATTCTCGTCATAGTCCAGAACAAGAAGATACTTAGCGCCGGACTGCTCAACAACAGACGCAACGCCAGAATCATAAGAAACGCGATCGATTTTGTGACGAATTTGCTTGCTCGCCTTCGTCTCGCCCTTACCAAAAGAACTGAATTTTCGATACATAAGATTAAGGTCGTTTGTGGCATATCCGTAGACACTACCGTCAAAGGGATTGTTAACAATCAGCTCATCACCGGCAATTTGCTTGACATCGCCAAGGAACGCCAGCTCATCGGACGTCAAATTATTGTCGGCATCATAGATGCTGTACATGTAATTAAAAACGCTTTTAGTAAATCCAACCGGGGAATAGTTGTTAATGGACGGATTAACACTTTCGGGCCAAAACAAGCCGCAGGCAATCAGGACGATGCAGAATGCCTGAGGGAAATATCTGGCAGAACGATCTATCTCAACAGAAACAGAAAATGCGCTCTGAACTTTCCTCAAAATTAAATCGAGACCAAGCGTCGAAAGTGGAATGCTGAACAGCGCAGTCATCGCAGCTACACGATATTGGTCCGTATACCAAAAGCCCGTAAGGAAATGCCTGATAAAGCCTTCCTGAGTAGCATCAACAACAAAAAGCATTATCGAAAAAAGATATACGAAGAAATAGCCCCTGTAGGACCTGTTGCCGAGCGCGCAAAAGCTACCAAGAACGACCAGGCACGCAAGAAGAATACACGGCGCACTTTCGTTAAAGGAGAATGAGAATGCCCTCCATAAAGCATCGAAGATGTAAGTAAATGAAGGCCAGTTAAAGTGGATGACTCCCTGCAAAAAACTTGCTTTCGTCATTAAGAACCAGATGACAGCAACAGCAAAAAGCACAATGCCGCGTGACGCATAATAGGCAAACTTCACCGAGATCGATTGGATGCGAAGCAGCTGGCGTTCAAATAGGCCCCCCAAACAAGCAACAATCGAAGGCACTAAAAGAATACCGAGCGTGAATACCGCATTCGGCTGCAAGGACACGAGAGAAACCAAACCAAAGAGCATGGCAACCAAGACGGAACAATCAGCCAAACAAACAGAATGATGCTCATCAAAGCCCCGCATAAACCAAATAAAAACTGAGGCAACAGCAGGAATAGCACAGAACGCTGCGAAATTAGGGTAAACGGGGCCCCAATAAAGCAGAGTCCAAGGAAAAGCAACCGCAGCAAGCGTAACAACCGCGGCGCAAATACCCTTTTGCACATCGTCCTTGGTAAGAGCTGCAATTAAAGACTGGACACCTAAAGGCAATACGAAAGCAGCGAACACAAAGTTGGTGAGATTGATAGCCGCCATAACGGAAATATCGAAAGCGCGAGAAACGAGCGCGGCAATGATATGCCAAGCGGCAGGATAAAAACCAGCGCTTGCGTTAGGGCTAAACACCTCGGATCCGGCCTCGAGATACGATCCAACCGAAAGGATCGAATAACTAGAGGCATGCTTCATACTCTGGACAACACTCAAATGAAACGAATTGTCGTATACCTGAAGAAAGTTATCTGGCAGACCGATACCGCGAACAAAAAGATAAACCGTCACAGGAACGGACAAGGCAAGGGCGCACAGGTATGGCAGCAAAGAGACGATATCAGTGTCAAAGAAGGTGCTTCGTTTGTGAAATCGCAAAAAGCACGCCACGCCACTGACCACAGCAAAAAGGAACAACGAAATCAATAAAGCAAAATAACCCCCGGCAACACCGATAAACCGGAGAAAGATGCCCATAAAGACCAAAAAGAAGACACTGATTACAGGACCAAAGGAAAGAGATAGTTTAAAGGGAACACCAAATGCCCGCGAAGCCAACATGCCCGGCAAAATCAAAGCAAAGGCCGCAATAAAAGCTTCGATGAACAACAGCGACCAACTCATGAAATACCTCACGAACGAAGTGAATAAACAATTTGAAATCTAATTCTATTTCAAATGGACAACTCCCGGGAAGTCATATATTAGACATAGCAAAACAGCCATATAGAACGAAAAGCATAGAAGAAGAATGGGTGCCAAGACACTGAGAGTGCCATAGAAAAAATATAACACTGTGAGAAACTCAATACAGTAATGAGTGAGCCAAACTGCTTCATTTCCTCTTTGCATCAAGCGCCGCAGCCTGAACTAACGAATTAAGGCGCTCTTCCTGCTTTGACAGTCGTAACGAAATTCTGAAATCACGAACCACTAGGACTGCTACAACATATAGAAAGACAAGATTTGATTCAGACATAAATCCCAACAAGTTTGAAAAAAATGAGGCAATTTCCGGGAAAACGCCAAGCACCACGAAGCTCGTGCTAAATAGAAGCCAAAAAACAGAATCCAAAACCTGCATTCTGCATCTTTTGAGGTTGTGTACAACGAAAATAAAAACAATCACAGCGCAGGCAACAAGAAACACGCGCAAGGAAGTTGACATGCAATCACCTAAACCATTGAACAATAAGAAGCGTGACAAATACTCGAACCATGTATTGAATCGACCTAATTGGATTTAAATAGCTCTCTCCACCCTGCCGCTCGCGCATGGATACCTGTATTTCCGATACCTTATAACCTTGCTTGATAAAGAAGGCGATGGACTCGGGTTCAGGATTGAGCGTATCGTTGCAGGAATATTCTTTTAAAACGTCTCGATTGAAAAGTCGAAATCCAGACGTAGGATCGCTAATCCTTTTACCAGTTAACATTTTAATAAGGAAAGTAATCATTCTCGAACCTAACATGCGCATTGACATATCTTTACGCATCGACAAAAAACGAGAACCAATTACTATGTCAGCGTTGTCAAATTGAGCCTTCGAAACAAGCTCCGAAATATACTCAGGCCGATGTTGTCCATCCGCATCGAATTGAACCATGTAGTCGTAATCATTCTCCAGCGCATAACAAGCTGCCGTTTGAAATCCAACCGTCAAGCCGCAGTTAATTAGCATATTAATAACATTGCATCCCAAATTCGTACAAAGCTCGAGAGTACAATCTCGAGAGCCGTCGTTAATGACGACGAAGTCAAACTCCGGGGCCACTCTCTTTAGTTCAAGAATAGTGCCCTCTATGCATTCCTCTTCGTTATAAGCAGGAATCGCAACAAGAACTTTTGGCAAATTCGTCACGTACGAACCGTCCTTTAATATCAACATGATGCTTTACGGCATCATCTAGGTGATTCTTTATACATTCGATAAACAAGATAGATGATAACTCTTAGTACGATAGCAAATTTACGGCTGTTTGCACTCCTAACAGCATCCATATCAGTCTTCCGACACCATAGGCACTTTAATAAAACTCAAATTACAGCCAAGCCGTTGTCGACAAGAATTACAAGTGCGAAAGCTCGCTCGCGGAATCCAGCCAGTAAAAATCAGATGTACGCTGGAGTAAAAGCTCCAACAAGCCCCCTAGTCTTAGCCTGACACAAAGAATGAATGGAATAGCCTTCGGTAGCGGACCTCGGTGGCCTCCTTGGCTGGGCGCCACCAGGACTCGTTGGCCACGTACCAGTCGATGGTGGCCTTCAGGCCCTCGGCGAAGTCGGTGTGCGCCGGCCTCCAGCCCAGCTCGCGCTGGAGCTTCGTGCTGTCGATGGCGTAGCGGCGGTCGTGGCCGGGGCGGTCGGCGACCCAGTCGAAGTCCTCGGGGTCGCGGCCCATGGCCTCCAGGATCATGCGGAGCACGGTGATGTTGTTCTTCTCCCCGTCGGCGCCGATGAGGTAGGTCTCCCCCATGCGGCCCTTGGTGAGGATGTCCCAGACGGCCGAGGAGTGGTCCTCGGTGTGGATCCAGTCGCGGACGTTCTCGCCGCGGCCGTAGAGCTTGGGGCGGACGCCGTCGACGATGTTCGTGATCTGCCTGGGGATGAACTTCTCCACGTGCTGGTAGGGGCCGTAGTTGTTGGAGCAGTTGGAGATCGTGGCGCGCAGGCCGTAGGTGCGGGTCCAGGCGCGCACGAGCATGTCGGAGGAAGCCTTGGTCGAGCTGTACGGGGAGCTCGGGTGATACGGCGTCTCCTCGGTGAACTTGGCGGGGTCGTCGAGCGCCAGGTCGCCGTAGACCTCGTCGGTGGAGACGTGGTGGTAGCGGATGCCGTGCTTGCGGACGGCCTCCAGCAGGCGGAAGGTGCCCTCCACGTTGGTGCGCAGGAAGGGCTCCGGGTCGGCGATGGAGTTGTCGTTGTGGCTCTCGGCGGCGTAGTGCACGATCCCGTCGTGGCCCGGCACGATCTTATCGAGCAGCGCGGCGTCGCAGATGTCGCCCACGACGAGCTCCACGCGGTCCGACGGCAGCCCGGCGATGTTCTCGGGGTTGCCGGCGTAGGTCAGCTTGTCCAGGACGGTGACATGTACCTCTGGGTGGTTATTGACCACGTAGTGCACGAAATTGCTGCCGATGAAGCCGCAGCCGCCCGTGACGATGATGTTCTTGAGAAGCAATGGTGACATGCGATCGTTTTACCCATTAGTTCCAGAAAGCACTTTTTCAACCAAAGACGCCGTCTTATCCCATGAACTCTCATTTTCAACCATGCGTCGACATAAACGAGACTGCTCAGCCAACTTATCAGGGTTTTTGACAAGCGAATAGATGGCCTGCTCAACATTATCGGAATCCATAGAGCTAATAATTGTTCCGAAATGCTCGTTTGGAAAAAGCTCTCGCGCCCCGCCCACATCCGTAACAACAGAAGGACACCCGCACGAAGAAGCCTCTAGCAAAGTTGTAGCAAAGCCCTCCGACCGTGTAGGGAGACACAGCAGATCGGACTGCTGAAGGAGTGAGGAGATGTCGGAAGATGAAAGCCGTCCAACCCATCTAAGCGATTCACCTTGAGCATCATCAACTTCTTTTGATAATGCACCATCACCCGCCAGAACAAAGACGACGCCAGCTTCGACAAGCCTATGGCTTCTCGAAGCCTCAAGAATGGCCTTGATGCCTTTTTCAGGAATTAGCCGCCCTACAAAACAGACCAAGAAGGACTCAGCGCCCACACCAAGCTCATTACGAAAGTCTCGCCCCGACGACATCTCTCTGAATGACTTAGCATCGATTGAGTTGGGGATAACTCCCTTTGCTGCAATACCAAAAGACCTAAGCCACTCAACACTCTTGCTCGAAACGCCATAATAGTCTGGATGGAACCGCTTGCCCAAGGCCGTTATTAGGCGCTCATATGTACGGACCAAGGGATCTATCACTGGATTACTGAATGAAAGATAAGCCGAACCATGATCAAGGACAACAGGCGTTATCCCCATGCTCTTTGCAAACCTAATGCCGTAAAGCGAGTGAATATAGAAACGAGCATTTACAAGAACGCCATCGAAGTGCTGGCGCTCAATATGCTTCCACAATTTACGTGATAAAGCATTTAACTTAGGAACGGGAAAGCGTCCCGAAAAAAAGGGAAAACAGGGCAGGCGAAGAACCCACACTCCATCTTCATCTGTAATACCGGCACCTAAACCATTTGTATCGTTCGTAACCACCAGCACCTCATCGCCACGATCAACCAGTGCGTGTGCCAAACCGTAGGTGAAGTTTTCAATGCCACCCATATGAGGTGGATACAGCGCAGAAAATAAAACAAAGCTACCGGCCATGCAAAACCAATCAAATCTCAAGCGATTAAAAACTGTGGACAAGGTTGAAAGACTCAGCGTATTCAAGTTCTTCTTAAATTACAAACTATAATACATTCGATAAATAATTGATTATTTAAGGAGCCCCATGAAACGCCTAGCTGCAGACCAGATTAAACAAATTGAATACGAAATATTGATCGAATTCGACCGCATTTGTAAAGACAACGGCCTCACTTATTGTTTAGCATACGGCACTGCCCTTGGAGCCGAACGGCACAATGGCTTTATTCCTTGGGATGATGATATCGATGTACACATGCCTAGAAAAGATTACGAGCGCCTCTTTGATCTGTTTTCTGAAGGACTAAAATCAAGCTGTGATCTTGTTTCATATAGAGACGATTCATCTATCTATCAGTTTGCTAAGCTTGTCGATAAAAAAACGACAGCATACGAAACATTTGTTGGCCCTAGCCGTTCCATTGGACTCTGGATTGACATTTTTCCTCTTGAACCGCTGGACTCAATAAACGATAAAAAACTGAAGAAGACGCTTAAACTGAATAGCTTTTATAACTTATGGCGCAATTTCGCCGTTGCCGACACCAATACGGGCTCAACGCGAATGATCGTGCTGATTAAAAAACTCGTCTGCCCCTTTGCAAAGCATCTTAACGTTAGAAAAATGAACGGAAAGCTCGATGCCATTGCACGGGACTTTTCAACCCATAACTCCGAAATGTCACCCTATCTCATTGACTGCATCGGAGGAGGAATTATTTATAATCGCAGCTCTATATTCCCCGCAAAACCAGGAACATTTGAAGGCAGAGCATTTCCATGCCCCGCAAACCCTGACGACTACCTTGCGACGGTATACGGCAACTGGAAGCAGGTGCCGCCTGAGAATAAGCGAGCCGTCCATTTTCCCAATGCTTTTCTAAAAGACGAGGAGTAGATGTGACCGACACTGTCCAACCACTATCTCTAAAGAAAAATATGCTTTGGAACTCCTTGGGGTCGATGTTCTACCTTGGCTGTCAGTGGCTTATTACGGTTCTTGTAGTAAGACTGTCAACGAGCTTTGATGCTGCAGGGCTTTTTTCACTAGCGACGTCCGTCGTAAATACGTTCGGAACTTTTGCAAACTATAAAATTGGCACATATCAAGTCTCCGATATTAATCGACAGTATTCTTTTTCCGAATATATGGGGTTCAGGGTGTTCACTCTAGCCCTGGCCTTCATTGCATGCCTGATCTATGCAGTCATAACATGCCCCGCCTACTCAATAGCGACGGTTATTATTTACTACATTTATAAAGCTGTTGGCCTAATAATTGATATCTTGCACGGAGAAAATCAGCTCAATCGTCGTATGGACTACATTGGCAAGTCTTTTATCCTGCAGGGCGCTTTTTCCATTGGAGCTTTTATAGTTGTATTTATTGCCACTCAAAATCTAAACCTGGCAATAATCGGAATGACCCTAGGTGTAACACTCGTTCTCCTGTTTTTCGATCGCAAAAAAACATCTCAATTTCAAGATTTTCGCGCGCGTATTGGAATAGTTAAGGCACTAAATCTCCTTAAAACCTCTCTGCCTGCCGTCATTGCATCAGTGGCTGCGAGCGCGCTATTTACGATTCCCAAGCAATACTTGCTAAGCGTCTCCGGCGATGCAGCTTTGGGAATCTATTCCTCAATTGCAGCCCCCGCCCTCATCGTCCAAATGGGAGCACAGTACCTATACGTACCGCTATTGGATATTTTTCCAAAGAAATACTTCAATGAGGGTCGCAAGGCTTTCGACAATCTTCTTGTTCGAACAGTAATTTCCATCTTAACCGTAGCCGCACTGTGTTGCATTGCCCTATTGTTCTTAGGCAAACCGCTACTCATGCTGGTATTTGGAAATACCATCGAACCATACGTTTACTTACTACAGCCTGTTCTTATTTCAACAATAATGACAGCATTTCTTTGGTTTTTCAGCGATCTTCTTATTACTATTAGAGATTTCAAGGCCAACCTTATTGGTAATCTGATTGCCTTCATTTCCGTTATCCCCTTATCAGTATTTTGCATAAACAACTGGGGCATGAATGGTGTAAGCATCGCAGGAGCAGTTTCATGTGGTTTAGGCGTTTGTTACTTGTTCTACGCGCTAAAAAGAAACGAAACAACCCAAGAAATCCCAAACGAAACTATAGAGGAATAGATTCCAATGAAGTCAACCGCAGAACCAATCCGAGTATTACAAGTTATAGGTGCAATGGACCGTGGCGGAGCCGAAACGCTGGTCATGAACCTTTACCGCAATATCGATAGAAGTAGAATTCAATTCGACTTTCTAGTCAACGAAAAACGGGAATGCGATTTCGACTCAGAAATCAAGGAACTTGGCGGCAAGATTTACTACATTCCTAGATACAGAATATTCAATTATTTTCACTACAAAGCGGAATGTAGAGAGTTTTTTTCAAATCATCACTACAGCATTGTTCATGGACATATAGGGCTGCCCGCCGCAATCTACCTTAATATCGCCAAACACAATGGCGCTTACACGATTGCCCATAGTCATCGAATGAAGTTTCCGATAACACCCGCAGAGATTGCGTTTAGAGCTTGCTCCACCCCAGTCCGATTTGTAGCCAATTACTTCATGGCATGTTCCGAACAAGCTGGCATCGATCGTTTTGGCGCTAAAATCACGCAAGGAGCAGACTTTAAAATTATAAATAACGGAATAGATATTCAAAAAGGACGCTTTGACCCAATATCTCGCTCCAATATCAGAGCTGAACTAGGTATCAGTCCAGACTCACCAGTCTTTGGTCACGTGGGCAGATTAACTGAGGTTAAAAATCATCGTTTCTTATTAGAGTCTTTTAAAATCATTGCGGATAAATTGCCAAACGCAATTCTCCTTATATGCGGTCGAGGGGAACTAGAAAAACACCTGAAAATGAAAGTCGAGGAACTTGGAATAGCACACTCAGTGAGGTTTCTTGGAGTGAGAAATGACGTTTCAAAGATTCTAAGTGCAATAGATGTATTTATATTCCCCTCTATTTCCGAAGGCCTGCCACTTGCTGTCGTGGAAGCACAGTGCTCCGGTTTACCTTGTATCGTATCAACAGGAGTATCTGAAATGGTGAAAGTTCGTAAACAGACTAGGTTCCTCGATCTATCTTGCGGTACCGCCACATGGGCAACTGAGGCCATTAGGGCTCTTGGCGAATCTGATGCCACAACAAGATCTAAAGCCTATTTCGATACTCAGGCTGCAGGATTCGACATAAAAGACACCGCCGATTGGCTTTCCAATTTTTATCTCAATCATTTTGTCTTTTAGACTTGGAATTTTTCATTTGAATTCAAGATAAAGCGCCGCTCGCGCGTGGTGCAGGTCTTTCCGTCGGAGAGTTCGCCTCAGGCTCGTGGGCGCCGTCATGTGCGACCAGGCCGAGACATGATCCGGCTCGCGCTACTTCTCGGAGAGGAAGATGGCCAAGATGCACGACGCGACGCTCCGGAAGGACGCCTCGGGCTGTCATGACCGGGCCGAGCTGGAGAAGACCGCCAGGAAGATGGTCGAATCCAACCTTGAGCTTGCCGACGGGGTGGAGTCGGCCTAGGATATCGGTAGATTCCGAATCCTGGACACAGGGGTTAAAGAGCCCATTACAACAACTTTCTCGACTACCTAAGATGGGCATTTGCACGTTTGAGCATTACTGAATATCGCGAAACATCATGGCCGATATCGTGCTTGACCACCGGGGTCGACATGGACCCCGGTGCTTTTTAATCCTAACATCCGGCATCGCGGCGTCACCGGATGTTAGACTCGCCCATGCCGATCGATCGCGTCGGAAATGACAGCGTAATCCCCTAGTCCATTTACACTTATAGCGGCACGGCCAGGCGCAGTATTATTCAAATAAATAACTTCATAATCGATTCCGCTTGTCAGCGCAGACCCGTTAACGACAAAAACCAAAACCTCTGGAGAAATCGTACCACCGGTGTATTCATATGTTGACGAATCGATAAACACTTTGAAATCAGCTGAATCTAAAGCCAAGCGATCGCCATCCGATGACACAAATGCCTATTGCCCCGATTGAGCTAAAGAGACATCAGCACCCTTAACAACACAATCTTCGCTTAATGAGAAGGCAACCGTGGGGCTTAAAAGGGGAACGATATTAATTAATGGCATGCAAACCGCACTGATAAAACTGAAATAGCGATTTCCCGACATTCCACTCTTTCTGTCGCATTAAAGCGTTGTCGTGCATATATCAGATTCTAGGACGAATTCCCTTCATTAAACGGGCGCTAGGGCCACGTTCTCATAATAAGATTTTCATCCGATCTCGAACGGTTAAGCCAATTAAGCGAAAGTAGTTACATCAACCAAATAATCAATACGTAACGACCTTTGTTCCATAAGGAATATTATCGTAAATCCATTTTGCATTCTGAATCTCTAGACGCACACACCCAGCAGATGACGGAACACCCATCGTGGGGTCCATCACGCGATTGCTGTTGATATAGTAGGGCGAAGAATGGAATAGATAATCACCATAGAACTGCGTGTAGTAATAGCAAGTATATCCATGCCCAAAGGAGTATCCCTTTCCGTAGACTTGGTACTCCCCTATCACCGTAGGTGTGCTAGCTTTACCCGTCGAGCATACATATCGACGGTTTAAGGACCAATTATTCCATGACCCAGTATAAATGCTCGTAACACAACGTGACGTATCGACAAGTATCAGCCAATTTGTATTGCTTGAATAACTTTGAGCCTTAGCATCCATATAGTCTGACACCCACGCGCCGTTGGCCATGAAGTAATTCCAGGATCCGTCCACAACGCGCCAGCCAGTAGCCATGGCGCCACTAGCGTCAAGCCAATACCAGGTACCCCCCAGGTTAAGCCACCCTGTTTGCATATGACCAGACGAATTCAAGTAATACCAAGATCCGTTAACGGCAACCCAGCCGGTTTTCATAACGTAGGTAGATGGGTCCAAATAGAACCAGGAGCCATCCTTGTACAGCCAGCCAGATCGTGCATAGCCAGCGGTCTCATCAAAGAAGTACCATTTTCCGTTAACGTTCTTCCATCCAGAGCAGGGGGAGCCATCGGTTGGATCAGCATAGAACTTGCACCTTCCAAGCGTCACAAAACCGTGAGCTTCGGCTAATTCGCCATCACCGTTTGTTGTAAATAGCTTTCCACTACGCAATGCTCCACACAATGAGCAATCAGAACCAGCAAAAGCCTTAGACGGCTCATCCTGGACCGAGTCCTGGACATCTACCCATTCACGACAAGCAACAGCGCCTGAAGCTTTTGCATAATAGCTTTTCCCATTTACAGAAAAATGACCTAGCAGCATTTTACCGTCGGCGGCAGGATCGAGATAATAGTATTGGCTACTGTCCTTCAGCCATCCCGTCTTTACAATGCCCGACGTATGAGAAGGCTCAGCGTAATACCAGTCTCCATTGCTCATAAACCAGCCGAGTGACAGCGCTCCCGTTGAAGAAAAATGATATTGATTGGATCCGATGACAAAAAAGCCAGTAGCCATTCTATTGGCATTTGCGACATCGAGCCAATACCAAACGCCATTCACCAAACGCCAGCCCGATGCAAGTGCGCCGGAACCGTCAGCGTAATACCAGTCCGTCCCATCAAACGCCCAACCAACAGCCATTGCGCCGGAATCCGATAAATAGTAACGAGACGAACCGACAGAAACGATTCCTCTAGACATAACACCATCATTGGCGGGATCAAGCCAATACCAGTTATTGCCAGTTTGAAGCCAGCCGGTTAAGACTTCACCATTGCTACCCCAATACCATAAACCGTTATCAAGGCACCATCCATTAATCAGTCCATAGGTTCCAAGAAGATAAGGGTGCCCATCAATAACACGTCGACCAGTAGCCATAGAGCAGCTGTTAAGGGAGTCAAACCAGTACCATTGGTCTCCAATAAACTGCCAGCCACTTGCCAAAGCGCCTGACGGACCCGCGTAATACCACTTATTTTCAGTAAAAATCCAGCCGCAGCTCATTGCGCCGTCACGAGCGGGGTCCAAGTAGTACAGCGAGTCGCCAATATTCTGAATTCCGGTCAAACGACAGCCATCTAGATAGTAATACCAGGACAAACCGTTCCATTGCCATCCAGATAGTTGTTCTGTAGTCGACGGGTCATGGCTTTCGACAACCTGTAGGCTCGAATCTTCCGTTGTTTTGCCGGCACAATCGCTGGAGTCTTGAGAGCAACCGCCACCGACCAATGCTCCCGGCCCTCCTGTCGAGTCGCGCTCTACGACACCGTTATCCGCCCCCTCTTCCACGGCATAAGCAGTGCAAGAAAATGCGGGGGCTGTAACTGAGAGTAAGGCGGAAAATAGCATCAAGCCAATTACTCGCCAGCAAATTCGATGATCAATCCGAGCATTCATTTCAGGCCCCCAACCGGTACCGACTGTCTTGCAGGGAATCTATTAAATAAACGGACGAGCTGCGCCGATTACATTTCCCCTTGCGCTAATAGGATGAATTCCGACACCTTGATGAGGCCAGGAATCAATCATCAAGCCGCCGCCAAGTGCAATCGCAATATGACCGCGGTAATAAATCACATCGCCGCGTTGAATCGAGCTCGTGCTCACGGGCATAAAGATATTGCTTCGATACCAATTCATGGAATTATAGGTTTGGCTTGGATCCCAGCGATGGTTATAAGGGTTGTAAACACCCATATCCATGCCAGTAGCATAAAGGCACTGCAAGACAAAACCAGAGCAATCAACAGCTCCACCGGGAGCGGTAGACCAAGGCTCAATATATTGCGTACCAATATACTCATAGGCGCGCTGGATAAAGGCGTTCACGCAATCTTCCCGCGTTGCTTCGACAGAAATGCGAGAAGGGGTCACATAGGTAAAGTATCCGGTGCAATAGCTAGGCAGCCGAACAGTCCAAGAACTGACCTGAGGATACTGGGATGGATTTTGCCAGCCAACTTTGTCGCACTGTCCATCGCTCCAGAAAACTCGACGAACGCCATCGATGGTCCTTGCGCCCGTTGCCATAGCGCCGCTGCCGTCTAACCAATACCACTTACCCGAATCTTTAAGCCAGCCAACATGCATGCTTCCATTGGACTCAAGGTAATACCATGTTCCATTCAGGCATTTCCAACCAGTTGCCATTTTTCCGTCAGCGTTTAGGTAATACCATGCACCGCCAGTAAATACCCATCCGGTCTTCATCACGCCAGAATCGGCATCAAGCCAATACCAATCGCCGTCAATCTGCAGCCATCCAAGATGAATGGCACCCGTTCCGGGCTCAGCGTAAAACCTAAGATTTGCGACATTAACCCAACCGGACGCAACCTGCCAACCATCAGCTCCAGCGGTTTTTAGGATAGTGCCGTTTTCGCGAATCACATCCTTGCAAAGATATCCATTATCATTAGCGTATCTTTGAACGCCGTCATTAACGGTAACCCAGCTTGAAACCACAAGCCTACCGCTCTGGTTTGCAAAACAATCGTTGCCGCCCACCTCAAATAAGCCCGTTTTCATGAGATGGCTAACAGAGTCCAGGTAATACCAGCTCGTGCCCTCTTTATACCAGCCAGAAATAAGTGCACCAGATTGGGAGGCGAAATACCAGCCGTCCTCGACCTGAGCCCAACCAACAGCCATAGCCCCGTTAGGCTTTAAATAATAAGCTGCATTGCCAAGGTCTAAATACCCAACGGACATCTTACCATCGGAGGCTGGGTCGAGATAATACCAAGCGCCGTTAACGAGTTTCCAGCCAGTGGCCGCAATACCGTTAGAGCAGTAATACCAATCTGCTCCGTCTTTGTACCATCCATTTGCGAGGCCATAGTCACCAAAAATGTAGGTTCTTCCATCAATCTTTTGACGACCCTTAAACATGATGAACGTCTGTGGGTCAAAATAATAGCGAGCCCCACCTATCGTTTGCCATGACGAAGCAAAGGCACCCGATGAATAAGCCCAGTACCAATTCCCGTCAACGAGAATCCAGCCGGTTTTCATAGCACCAGTGGCATCTAAATAGTATTTCCCGCTCCCGAGGTCGACAAAACCAACCTGCATTATATGGGTGGCAGGATCCAGGTAATACCATGTGCCGTCTTGATAAAACCAACCAGCAGCTAAATCGCCTCCAGCATTGGCATAAAACCAATTTCCATCTGAGTTACGTAGCCAGCAGTTCTGATATAGCGCGCCAAAAGGCGTTGCGGCATTGCCGTCATTCGCATAAAACGAAGCAGTCGATCCGCCAGCATCGGTCACATTGAAATAACCTGTCTGCATTGCACCATCATTGGCTGGATCAAGCCAATACCAATAGCCCCCGCTTTGCAGCCAGCCAGTTTGGTGTTTACCGTTTTTTCCGTAATACCAAACTCCAGACGACTCGTCTCGTTGCCAGCCATCTTTTATGACGGAAGAATTATCAGGTTGCAAATCATCGGAAACCACAGAAGAAAAATCCGCTTTTGACTCAATACTCTGAGCCTCAACGGAATCCTGTGCAAACGCGACATTCGCACTCAGGGGCAAGCAGCAAGCAGTGATTAATGACGCAGCAGCACAAACAAGCGTGGCCTTCTTTTCGAATCGATACATAAGCGACCCTCCCAGATATCTCATTTATTTATTTTAATCCACATTCCAGGATTGATTTTCGTTACTGTCTGTTCAGTCTATGTAGATAAATATAATAAATTGAACATAACGTTCAATCATTCTATTCTTTCCCTAAGCAATGAACATCTTAATTGGAGGCCTGCAGTGGAACTGACCAAGCGTAACTTTACTGTTCTGTACGAATACCTAAAGAACCCATATGCCAGCCAGCGAGAAGTTTCCGAGCGCACTGGCCTCTCACTTGGATCGGTAAACGCAGCAAATAAAGAGCTTACGAATGAAGGCCTTCTCGAATCGGACAGCCTAACCGACAGCGGTTACGAAGCACTTCACCCCTATAAGGTTGAAAACGCAGTGATATTGGCTGCGGGGCTTTCGAGCCGCTTTGCTCCCATTTCGTATGAAAAGCCCAAAGGCCTTTTAAAGGTACGTGGTGAGATTCTCATCGAACGTCAGATTAGGCAGCTGCAAGACGCAGGTATCAGCAATATCACCGTCGTTGTCGGCTATAAAAAAGAGTATTTCTTCTATCTCGAAAGCAAGTTCGGCGTTTCGATTGTCGTCAACAACGAATATGCATCCAAAAATAACCACGCATCGCTTATGTGCGTAAAAGAGCGGCTTGGCAACACCTATATTTGTTCAAGCGATGATTACCTTCTAAACAATCCGTTTGAAGCATACGTTTGGAAAGCATTTTATTCTGCTCAATATGCTGAAGGCGCCACCAAAGAATGGTGCATTCAAACCGGAGCAATGGACAGAATCACCAATGTCACGATTGGCGGTTCCGATGCTTGGTATATGCTCGGACATGTCTACTTTGATAAAGCCTTCTCACTTGCATTTAAGCAGATTCTCGAAACGGAATATAACAAGCCCGAAACAACGGACAAGCTTTGGGAAGATCTATATATCGAGCACATCAAGGAGCTCGATATGGTTATCAAGAAGTATCCTGAGGGCGAGATCAACGAATTCGATTCTCTTGATGAACTGCGTGCCTTTGATCCGCATTTTATCGAAAACGTTGACTCCGATATTTTCGATAACATCGAGCAAGTGCTCGGCTGCTCCAAATCAGAGATTCACGACGTTTATCCCCTTAAACAAGGTCTTACGAATCTATCGTGCCACTTTAGAACCAATGACGGAGAGTACGTTTACCGCCATCCGGGAGTCGGGACCGAACTGCTTATTAACAGAAATGGAGAAGTAGCCGCACTTAAAAAGGCCAAGGAACTCGGCCTTGACGACACGTTCATTCATGAGGACCCAAAGCGTGGTTGGAAAATTTCGAAGTTTGTACCCAACGCAAAGCAGCCTGATCCGCATGATGCTGCCCAAATGAATCGAATGATGCAGATGTGTCGTTCGCTTCACGAGAGTGGTGCAAATGTCGAAACCGAATTTGACTTCTACCTCGAAGCGAAGCGCTACGAATCACTTCTTCTGGAAAAAGGTCCCATCGACATTCCAGGCTACAGGGAAATGTCCGCCGAAATCGATGAATTGGAGCGCTTTGTACAGGCCGATAATGCACCAAAATGCCTTTGCCACAATGACTTCTTTTACCTCAATTTCCTTATCGATGAGAACGACAAGTACTATCTCATTGACTGGGAATATGCTGGCATGAGCGATTACGCAAACGATTTTGGAACGTGCAGTGTCTGCTGCGAGCTTTCCGAAGATGAAGTCGACCGCGCGCTTGATGCATATTTTGGGCGCAAGGCAACAAACAACGAAGTTGCGCATAACTATGCGCACATTGCCCTTGCAGGATGGTGCTGGTACCTCTGGTCTCTTCTGAAAGAAGCCGAAGGTGACTTCGTGGGCGAGTGGCTCTATATCTACTTCAATTACGGTGCCAAATACCTTAAAAAGGCACTGGAGATCTATCGGAAAGGTGAGTAACGATGCAATTCGGCTTTTTTAGCGGCCTTCTTTGGGGCCTTGATACAGTAATTCTTGGAATCGGTTTGGCGCTCGCGCCCTATATTGGATCGGCGGAAGCGCTTGCATGCGCCTCCATTGCGGGATCTTTTCTCCATGATGCCTTCTGTGCAATCTGGCTCTTTGGATACATGGGAGTTCGAGGCAGATTAAAAGACACGCTCGCTGCACTTAAAACTCGTTCTGGCAAGGTCGTCATCGCCGGCGCACTGCTCGGTGGACCTATCGGAATGACCGGATACGTATTGGCGATTAATAATATCGGAGCAGCCTACACGGCAATTATCTCCGCCTTCTATCCCGCGGTCGGAGCATTCCTTTCGTTCGTGCTGCTGAAGGAGAAAATGGGCAAAGGTCAGATTCTTTCCCTTCTTGTTGCCCTTTGCGGCGTAATGACGATGGGCTATCTATCGGCCGGATCGAGCGAGATTGCAAATGCCCCTCTCGGCTTACTCGGCGCGGTGCTTGCCGTTATTGGATGGGGATCCGAAGCGGTGCTGTGCGCATGGGGAATGAAAGATGATGCCGTTGATGACGAAACGGCTTTGCAAATCCGTGAAACTACGAGTGCGCTTGTTTATGGAGTGCTCGTACTCCCTCTCTTCGGAGCATGGCATTTCACGCTGGGTGCTATCCCGAGCATGCCGACATTGATTATTGCACTCGCCGGACTCGCAGGAACTGCATCCTATCTGTTCTACTACAAGGGCATTGCGGCAATCGGAGCAGCGCGTGCGATGGCCCTGAATATCTCCTATTCGGCATGGTCGGTGGTCTTTGGCCTGATCTTGCTTGGAACCATTCCCGACATGGCATCCGTAATCTGCTGCGTTGTAATTGTATGCGGAACAGTTTTGGCAGCCAGTAACTGGGACGAACTATTTGGACGTAAGAAGACGGCGTAGCCAGATTAACAATGTAGCAAAAGGGGAGAGCTCGTCGAGCTCTCCCCTTTTAGCATCATGGCTATTCAATTACCACGGCCTGGCTATCCATCTGTTGCCACGTGCCAAAGAACACCTGGGCATTTCGCGTAACATTGCCGTTAATCGAATCCGAAAGATAGACAATTCCCTGCTCGTCATCATAGCCTTTAAGGGCTACGGCATGATTACCGCCCCACAGGCCATAGGAGTGCCCGTTATACCAACGCACAGCATAACGGCCTCCTGGCCAACTACCCCACTCGGTATTCCACATCTCAACAGGTTGACCACAGGTCAGTCTGTTCTTAATGGAAGAAATTGACGAGAAAGAGACGTCTTTTGCTTGCTTACCACTTCCAGCAGCACGCAGAAAGTTATTACCAGCAATAGTAATCGCAGGGGCGACGCATCCCATGAGACCCCCGCTACTACGCCTTGGGTTGCCATCAAAGGCGGTAACAAAGTTGCCGTTGCTTCCCTTGGGCAAGTAATAATCCGCAATAATCGTCTTACCTAAACCGAAACCATAGTAGTTAAGCAAGTTTGTAAGGGCAACCGACTCACAGCCAGTAGGAAGTTCCGGGTACTGCGAATAGCAAGGGACATCGACCCAAGCGCCAACCATTGCACCGGATGAACTGAACTTGTAGTCAGTAGAGCCGATCCAATACCAACCGTTGCTCAACATTACTCCCCCACGTGCGACATCAAGGTAATACCATGTGCCCCCAAGGGAAAGCCATCCCGTTTTCATCGCGCCAGAAGCGGAATCCAGCCAGTACCAGTTGCTGCCATCGTTAAACCAGCCGGTCGCCATTCGACCATCCGGGTTAAAGTAATACCAAGACCCAGCAATTTGCTGCCACCCAGTCAGAATTACTCCACTAGCAGAACAATAATATCGAGCACTCTGACTCTCAATCCAACCAGTTCTGGCATTACCGTCATCGTCAATCAGCTGGATTCCCGAATCAGTCATGATGCCTTTAAGGTCAATTGCACCGTTGGATGAAGAATGATACATCCAGGACCCATCGCCGTTTGACCAGCAATTAGCCATCATCTTGCCGGAACTATTAAATATATATTCACACGATCCAATAGTTTGAACGCCCGTTGCCATGGCGCGCGTCGAGGGATCGAGCCAGTACCACGTACCGTTCAGGTTGAGCCAGCCGGAGGCGAGGGCGCCGGAGCCAGTCGCGTAGTACCAGGTCCCGCCGTCGAGCACCCAGCCGGTCGCCATGGCGCCGGAGGCGTTGAACCAGTACGCAGAGCCGTTGCATGCGTGCAGGCCCGTTGCCATGGCGTGCGTCGAGGGGTCGAGCCAGTACCACGTACCGTTCAGGTTGAGCCAGCCGGAGGCGAGGGCGCCGGAGCCAGTCGCGTAGTACCAGGTCCCGCCGTCGAGCACCCAGCCGGTCGCCATGGCGCCGGAGGCGTTGAACCAGTACGCTGCGCCGTTACACACATGGAGGCCCGTCGCCATGGCACCGCCCGCGTCGGGGTCGAGCCAGTACCAGGAACCGCCGGTGTAAAGCCAGCCGGTCGAGGCGATGCCGTTCGCAAACCAGTACCAGGAGCCGTCGACGAGGCCCCAGCCGTTAAGGGGGCCGCAGCTGCCGAAGTAGCGGCGGACGCCCCGCGCGTCCGTCTGGTAGCCCGTCAGCATGGCCCCCGTCCGGGCGTCGAAGCAGTAGGGCACGCCGCCGACGGATACGGGGCCGCGCGCCAGCGCGCCGGATCCCGTCGCGTAGTACCAGGTGCCGCCGTCGAGGAGCCATCCGGTAGCCATCACGCCGGACGCATTAAACCAGTACAGTGAGCCGTTGCACTCGTGGAGCCCGGTAGCCATGGCGCCGCCCGCGTCGGGCTCGAGCCAGTACCAGGCGCCGCCCAGGCGCAGCCAACCGGTATATACCTTGCCATCCGCGGTGGCATAATACCAAATGCCATCTTTTAGTTGCCAATAATAGAGAGAAACATCGACATACGCGTAATTCATATCAACGTTACCGTTGATACCAGGTACTTTTCCGCTGCTCGAATACTGCCAAAAACTGTAATTGCCGGTATAGTCGCATCGCCAGTTATACTGAGCAATCCAATGATCCCAAGAACCGCTCTTAAATACAGGGTCGGTCAATATATTTTTAAACCAATTTAGGTTTGCATAAATGCCCGGCTTATATCCAGCAGCAGAAATCTTATTACAGAATGTCTGAGCTCTAGATGCAATTCCGGATTGACGACCATCTGCAATAATTTCGTTGTCCTCAAGATCGTAATACACCGGTAGCCTAGGATTGTGCCCGGATAGGCAGTCGATCACCATGGACGCCTCATCGGCTGCCTGCTGATTATCAAAAGCATATGAATAGATATAGACGCCGTAGGGAATTCCGAGTCGCTCGCACTCAGAAACATTTCGATTAAATTGATAGTCAACTCGACCGCCCCAAGATGGAGCGCCAAACCCAACGCGCAGAATAGCGAAATCGATGCCAGAAGCTTTAACTGCGTCCCAATCAATACGCCCTTGGTGCTCGCTGACGTCAATGCCCTGAGCTGTAACCCCATCGGGAAGAGCGTCCATAGACAATAAAGCTATTCCGTCTTCTTCGGAAGAAGCATCATCTGCGACTAACTGTCCGTCCTCATAACGCCAAGAATTCTCAACCAGAGTCTGAGCAGCCTCTGCATCCGCAGGGCATACAAACATAGAAACGGGCGCAAGGAGCATCAACACCAACAATGCCGAAAACAACTTAAGATGTTTGTTCATGTAAACCTCGTCATTCGCTCTTGATTGCGTCTAGCTTACAGCATGGCTATGAAAGATTTCCGAACATCCAACGGAACAAGACACCATCTAGAAGGAAAATAAATTGCACGCGATGCTGCACTGTAAACAACTGCTCAACAGCAGGGAGGAAACTAGGGTTCAATATCCCAACTCAACCTCCCCAATAGAATAACGGCATCGAATTAGCTCTCAAACCAAATGTCGAAAAAGATGGGGCCCCGGGAAGGCCCCATTACTACTCAAAATTCTAACGAATCAGTATTACTTTCGATGGACCCAAAGCAGTCAAACCGGAGATGCGATTTCCATAACCATCACTATGCCAGAACAAATTTTCGCTCGGCGAATTGCCCCAGAAAAAGCCAATGTGGCTATCGTCCGCATATGGGTTGTAAGGATTGAAGAACACAATGTCCCCCTTACGAGCCAAACCACTACGTAACAACTCATCAATAGAGTTGAAATAAGTCACGTTCGCGCACGTATCGATAGCGTAGCCGTACCAACGATAAGCGTTTACGCAGCCGCCCCTTCCGGGACCTCCACTCCAAGGGGAATGGCTCTGCTCGGCGGCAATGGGAGCTAAATTACCGCCCGCCTTCATATATGCGTGCGATACAAATCCACCGCAGTTCATACCGGTATACCCATCCCAGCGAGGATCTCCCTTTGGATACATGCACGTTTCCTGGCTGAGATGTGTGTCGTAGCGTGTTCCACGGTAATAGCCATCGTTTTCGTGGCTCATAAGCCAATTGACCAGGCTGGACCTATTGACCCCCAAAACAGAACCAGACGTATTCAACCATGCACCGCTTGCATTGAAGTAGTAGTCGACGCCATCGATTTTCAGCCACCCGTTAGCAAACATAGCGCCCGAAGGCTGAAGCCAGTACCACGTGCCGCGGTCATTGAGCCATCCGGTCTTCATCTTGTACGTGGAAGAATCCATCCAATACCACGCACCGTTAACATATTGCCAACCAGACTTAAGGACACCATTGGAAGATGCGTAATACCAAGTATTGCCGCTTTCGTCAGAAGCGTCTTTCGGCATAAACCAACCAGATGCTACATTGACGGCGCCGTTTGCATCCGCATAGAAAACCGCGTCTCCAATATGAATCGTACCTGGCAATGAAGACGAGTCGGTACGATCAGCGACTACGGGAGATCCATCAGATGTAGTAGGCAACGGCTCGCTCAGTGCTCCAGACGAATTCGCCCATGCCATACCGTTGCTCAAATTAATCCAGCACGAAGATGCCATCGCACCGGAATCATAAGAAAAATAGCGCGTGCTTCCTACCGCGAATTCACCAGTACGCATTGCGCCGGATACATCATCAAGGTAATACCAGGCGCTTCCGGACTTTATCCATCGTCCTCGTTGAATAGCTCCGCTTGATGCGGCGTAATACCAAGTGCCATCAGCAAGTGCCCAGCCCGTTGCCATGGCACCTGAACTCGTAAGGAAATAGGTGGACGAGCCCACTTGCACAAAGCCCGTGAGCATAATATGGCTTCCTGGATCCAAGTAATACCAAGAATTCCCTAGAAGTAACCAGCCTCCATGCAGTAAGCCGTTGGAGTCAGCGTAATACCAGTTGTTGTCAATAAGTGCCCACTGGGAGGATAGCATGGCCCCTGAACTATTAAAGATATAAGGGGTGCCATTACATTCTTTCAACCCGGTGGCCATAGAACCGTCTGCAGGATCAAGCCAGTACCAACGACCCCCATCTGAGAGCCAGCCTTTTACCATGGCGCCAGAACCGGAGAAATAACGCCAAGCAGAAGTGGAGCCCGTAGAATCTAGGTACCAGCCGACACGCATTGCGCCCGAAGAGGAGAATCCATAAGTCGCACCCCCGACTTGGACCAATCCATCCTGAGCCATTCGGCCTTCGTCGTCGAACCAGTACCAGCTACCGTTTATATGTCTCCAAGAAGAAACAGCAATTGTTCCGTCGGGCAAGCCCCAACGCCAAAAACCAGCCCCCTCTTCGGGCGATATCCACCCCTGATGCCAAATTATTTGATTCGAAACCTCAGAAGAGACCTCATTATCCACCTGAGAGTTCTGCTCAACGGCGAAGGTCGATTCGCGCTGAGCATCAACGCCTGACTCGACAGAAGCAATAGTAACGTTAGATGCGGGACCTTCGTCAGTGTTATTCGAATCAAGGGCGTATAACATCGAGGGCGAACCCAAAAGGAGCCCCAAAGAAACAAGGCCGGAAAAGACCAGCACCCCGAATGAGCATTTCTTCATAGCAGCACGGTATCCAATCACGCAGCGACCCCGTCACCTCAGGGCAACGGGGTCTCAATCAAAACTAACTCAGTAATGTGCTAGCCAATTTGCTGGCAGTTTTTGCACTCTCGTGAAGCACCACGCCTCTGGGCCTCCTGAATAGAGATCTGCGAATAGCCCTTTGCGTCCTTACCAACGGTACGGCACTTATGCGTATGGTAAACATCGCTTCCGTTCTTATACCAAACTAAACCGTAGCCCGGAATCCACTTACCGTCCTCGCCGACATAATAGGAGCCGATCCAGGCATTCGTAGCCATGGCACCGGAAGACTGGAGGTAGTAGTCGCCGACCCAGGAGTCGTGGGCCATAGCGCCGGAACCGCTAAAGTAGTACCAGGCGCCGCCGATCTGACGCCAGCCGGTGGCCATCGCGCCGGAATCGTCGAACCAGTACCAAACTCCACCAACGTTGGCCCAAGAGTTGGAGACCATAGCGCCCGAACCTCCGAGCCAATACCACGTGCCGCCATTGCTGAGCCAGCCGGTTGCCATGGCGCCCGAACCGCTCGCATAGTACCAAGAGCCGCCTGCCAAGAACCAGCCAGTGGCCATTGCACCGGAGTCGCCGAACCAGTACCAGGAGCCACCGAGGCTACGCCAGCTGTTAGCGGACATGGCGCCCGAGCCGTCGAGGTAGTACCACGTACTGCCAACGTTGAGCCAGCCGGTGACCATCGCGCCGGAGGCGTTAGCGTAATACCATGTCCCCGAATCGTTGACCCATCCGGTCAACATAACACCGTACTCGTTGAAATAGTACCAAGTTCCATCGATATTTTGCCAACCGGTCAACAACTCGCCGTTGGAAGTCGCATAGAGCCACTTTCCATAAATGGAGTCATAGATCCAGCCGCCATGCTGCATACGGCCATCAGCATTGGCGCCAGGGGTGTTCAGGAAGTAGTTCTTGCCGTCAATTTGAACTCGGCCGTATGCCATATCATGGCTTTCGGGGTAGAAGTAGTACTTGTCCCCACCGATAGACTGCCAGCCCGAAACTGCGGTCCCGTCAGCGCCAAAATAGTACCAGACGGCTTCGTAATCCTTATGCCACTGGTTCGTGACCATAGCGCCAGTCTCGGGATCGAAATAGCGAAGGTTGCCGTCCTCGCACCGAACGAGTCCGGTCTGCATTAAACCATCTTTGTTGAAATAGTATGTACCTGCGGGACGTGATGTAACTCCAGAAGGATCGGTCCGCGAGGCGCTCTGATCGATAGAGTTTAAGCCTACTAGAAAATCTCTGTGAGCAGTCCCCCGGCATTGCACTCGACGCTATACCGCGTAAGAGGACCAGACATCGGTTCATTTTGAGTGCCGTTCCAACCGTCATATTCCCAGTAAAAAATCGGACGGTTATCGCCAACGCACCATTCCGTGGGCTCGTCTACCGAGGCGCTACCCCCTCCAACACCGCCAATAAGACCTGCTTTTGCGGTCAATGGAGCGCAAGTAAAGCAGGCAGTTGCAAATGCGGCCAACCCAAAAGCCTTTAGCCCGCGCCATCTCCTTCGAACGTCTTTCATAGAACATCCTTTCCACGAATCCGGCGGAATCTATATGTTATTTTTAAACTAACAACTGGTGAATTCAAGCGTTTTCAAGTCTGAAACCGAAACATATATTTGATTAGCCCCATTAGCATTCGCATTCAAATGTGGACAGGGCACCGCTCTACCCGAGACAAGAAGGTCCACCCAGCAAAACGCGCGGGCAGGCCACAGCAACAAGCAAAACGCAACGACGACGATGGTTTAACTAGACAACAGACATGGCCGCTCCGATCTACAAATCTCTCTTTCCCAGGATATTCACTGCCATGCGTTTGCAGGCACCCAGGCGCCCAAACCTCAAAACGTCGTAATCGAACATGAGCTTTTTGCACTCGTGGGCATTGGGAGCCTTGCTGGTAAGCGCCGCACGCACCATAGCAGCAACAGAAGGAGCACATTGCGCGAGCGCAGCATCACTACCCACGACAGAACCGGCAAGCGCCGTGGCAACGGCAGCAAGCACCTTGCCGCAGTCCGAACCCAGTAACCTGAGTGCGTCGTACAGCACCAGATCGCACAGGAAATATGCCAGGTCATCAGCATGTTGGGCATCGAGACCGTCGCGCTGCCAGTCAGCCAGCACCGCGGAGTAAATCTTCACATGCTCCAGCAAGCGCGTCTCGTCGTCATAGCGCATGGTGTCCATAAGCGAGCCCTTGCGCGCCACACGGTAGTCGTACAGCTTGTTCGAAATAAGCGCGGTCTTGCGCGAGCGACCGTACACGGCAAAATCGAAGACCTGGTCCTCGCCATACTTAACGGTTTCGTCGAACACGATCCCGTTACCCAACAAAAACTCACGTTTGCAGGCGGTGCGCCATGCAAAGGGGCGAGACGCTTCCTTAAACAGCAAGTCCGAGCTATAGCCATTAAACGACGCATCGCGCGGGCTCAGTACATAGTTAAGCCACGGATACTCTGCTTCCAGCGGATACGGATTCGCGCCAAAGGTCAAAACGTCGCAGTCCTCGCGCTCAAAGGCATCGACGATCACGCGGCATGCATCGGGCGCAAAGCGGTCGTCGGAATCCAAAAACGCAACGATAGGCGCCGTGGACGCGGCGATGCCCGCATTGCGCGCGCTCGACAGGCCGCCGTTTGGCTTATCGACCAGCGTAAAGCGCGCGTCCTTTTCGCAATAGGCAGCCGCAATATCGCGCGAACCGTCCGGCGAGCCATCGTTGACCAGCACGCCTTCCCAATCGGGCATGTCCTGCGCAAGCAGGGAGTCCAGGCACCAGGCCAGGCACTCCTCTACCTTATAGATGGGAACGACAACAGAAATCTTGGAGGTAGTCATAGTCAATTGCTCCTACTGTGCGGCCGGAACGTCATCGGGGTGCGGATTATCACCGTAGGTGCGCTGATATGTCAGCACACGCCAGACCAGCGGCAGGCCGCCGATCTTAAAGTAATGCTTAAACGTATTGAGCTTGCCCGGCTTCTTAAAGTCAAAGCGCGAATCGATATAGGCGCGGGGAGATTTGACCATCAGGCGCAAATCGGTCTCGCCACGCGGATCGAACAGCGACAGGTCAAAGCGACCGGCATCCCAATCGGCCTTGAGCTCGGGTGAAGCCTTCTCCCAAAACCGCTCGCGCAACTCATCGACCAGGCGCTCATCATTCCAACGGTACGTATCGACCTTCATGCGCATTAAAATGCCCTGGAGCTGAGCCTTGAGCTCGGGACGCTCGTCCAAAAAACGTTGCATCTCGGCATATTCATCGCACACGCAAAACACCTTGTTGGGCGAATTAACGGAGCTCTTCTCGTTATCCTGGCGATAGCACAAAATGGGGTCCGTAATAAACGCGGCACGCTCGGCGCAAGCCCAAACCTTAAAGTTAAAGCCTGCGTCCTGATACGAGGCACCCGGCGTGGGAAGGAACCGAATCTGATTGTCGTTGAGGAACTCGCGCCGATAGATAGCCGACCAAATGGAAGGTTTGCGGTAGAAGATGCCCGGGCGATCGACGGGGCGATACGCGGCGCCCGTCATATGCTCGTCGATGATCCCAAACAGCTCACGGCGCTCGCTGGGCGTGGACCAATACAGGTAAAAGTCGCCCTTTACCACATCGGCATGCTCAGCATCGGCCTTGGCGACCAGCTTTTGGAGCGAATCCTCAAACATAAAGTCGTCGGACTCAAGGATTCCCACGTACTCGCCGCGAGCCATCTCCAGGCCGCGGTTCATCGAGTCGCCGTAGCCGCTGTTGGCCTTGTCGATCATCTTGACGCGCTCATCGCGCTCCATATACTCGCGGATGATATCTGGCGAGCTATCGGTGGAGCCGTCGTTGATGCAGATGATCTCGATGTCCTTGAGCGTCTGCGCCACGGCGGAATCGAGGCACTCGCGCAGGTAGCGCTCAACATTGCAGATGGGAACAAGCAGCGAAACTTTAGGGGTATCAGAGTTCTGCAAGAGAACCTCCTGTTGAATAACGTGTAACAGGGTTATTTTAGCAGCGAAGCAACGGCGCGCGGCTGCGCCCAGAATTAGATAAAGCGCTCCAGGCAGGCCTTGAGACCGCGGGTCGAAAGATAGAACAGCGTGGCGTCTGCCATTGAAACGCCCGAGGTCGCCGCAACGAGCTTATGAGCAACACGACAAGCGGCGCTCTTAGCAGGCATATCCGCCCACTCCGTTCCCAAAAACGTCGTGAAATCCATATTGACGCGACCGGCCACGCGACGGAAACCATCGGCATCCAGACGCGCCAAGTCAAACACAATAAGGTCCAAAAACCAAGTGATCAGCTCGCCGGGACACAGGTCCAAAAGACCGTAGGCCGCCCAGTCTTCCATAACTTCCTCGAGCATCCTCATGTGTGCGTCGAGCTTTTTGGCGCGTGCCTCGGCACTGTTGAACTCGTGCGTCGCCGATTCGCTCTCCATCACGTAGTGGTAGAACCTGACCGGCATGACGACGGTCTTTGAGGCCAGCGCGTAAGCTGCAAACTGGAACACAACGTCCTCGCCCAAGGCCAAGCCGGGGGCAAAACGTATGCCCTCGCGATTGAGCAGCTCGCGCGAAAAAGCCGCGCGGCACGCATAGGGCTGTGCGTTTGCGTGGAACAGCAACTGGGGATCACGGGCGCCAAAAGTGCCCGCCTTGGGGCTCATGAGTTGCTGGACCCGCTTGGGCGCGGCGTCGGACGGCTCGCAAACGCCGCCAAAAACGGCGACCTCGGCATCTGCAGACTCCATGGCATGCAGCACGCACTCGACCGTCTGGGCGTCGATGTAATCGTCGGCGTCCACAAAAAAGACGGTCTCGCCCTCGGCGGCATCGATACCGGCATTTCGAGCGCACGAGACACCAGCGTTTTCCTGGTCAATCACCAGCACACGGTCGTCGGCCTGCGCAATTTGACGCAAGACGCCCAGCGAATCGTCAACCGAACCGTCGTTGACACAGACAACCTGAATCGAGCGCTCAGACTGTGCCAGCAGCGAGTCGAGGCATCTCTGAATGGAGCGCGCGGAGTTGTATACGGGAACGACAATAGTCGCTTTGGGAATCGAGGCCTCTCCCATACCGACCTACCCCCTCAGCGATTCGATGAGGAAGGCGGCGACCACACCAGGGCCTCCAACCGAGGCGTAATACTTAGCGCGCCCCAAGGCACCATCCGTTGCAAAGTGCGGATGCTCGTCAACCCAGCCCTCTGGATCTTTGAGGATGGCAGCGAGATTCGCGCGCTTCCACGGCTTAAGATCGTCCAGCGAAAACTCCCCGGCGTCCAAGGCCGCTTGGAATTCCTTGGCCATCTGCACCAGGGACTCCTTATAGAACTTGGGTGCCAAGCGCACATAGTTCCACATATACGAATCGTATTTAATGAGCTGATTGAACTTGAGCATACGCGCGACGTCATCACTTGCGTGGTCACGGGCATAATCCTCTCGAATCCAACGCTCAATCTCGGCATACTCGGTATTGACGCAAAAGACCTTAGCCGAAGAATTGACCGAGGAATTCTCGTTGTCCTGGCGATAAGACAACACGGCATCATGAAGGTAAACAGCCTTATCGGCGCACGCGATCACCTTAAAGGCGAATGACGTGTCCTGAAAGGATGCCCCCGGAGTCGGCAGGAACTTAATGCCGTTGCGCTCAAGAAAATCGCGACGGTACACGGCCGACCAAATCGACGGCTTTTGCTTAAAGAACTGCGTCGTATCGCTCGGGTGCACTGGCTTGCCACAGTCCTTGGCTTTAAACATCTCGTGCAGCGAACGGCGCTCCTCGGGCTTAGACCAGTAGAAATCAAAGTTCGCCTTCGCGAAGTCGGCATTATTGCTATCGGCGGCCGAGACAAGCTTTTCGAGTGCGTCGGACGCCATAAAGTCATCGGACTCCAAGATGCCCACGTACTTGCCACGCGCCATCTCCAGACCGTGGTTCATCGAGTCGCCGTAGCCGCTGTTGGCCTTGTCGATCATCTTGACGCGCCCATCGCGCTCCATATACTCGCGGATAATCGCCGGCGAGTTGTCGGTCGATCCGTCGTTAATGCAGATGATCTCGATGTCCTTGAGCGTCTGCGCCAGGGCGGAATCGAGACACTCGCGCAGGTAGCGCTGAACATTGTAAATGGGAATAAGCAGCGACAGAACAGGGCTGCCAGAGGAATTAGTAGACAAATGTGCTCCTTAGGAAATACCTGCCGTTAATGGTATCAAAGGGTCGTCCCGCCCGCGGGCGTTTATATAATCTATGGAGCCTCTTGCGGGCAAAGTAGCCGCACGTCATGCGGCGGGCCCATGGCAGGTTCCTGCGTTTTATTCAAAGCTTGCCGTCAAGGTGCGCCGAACCTTTACAATAGGACAGTCCCAAGGACATATTCGATAGCTTCCGCGCAGCGCTCGCCCGCCGCGCGTGAAAGGATATATTGCCCCATGCCTTTAACCCTTCCCGCTCCCATCGATAAGCTCGCCATCGTTGTCGTTACGTACAAGCGCCAGGAACTCCTGGCCAACTTGTTCGACTCCATGACCGAGCTCACGGCAACGCCTTGGCGCATCGTGATCGTCGATAACGAGAATTCGCGCGAGACCGAGGCCATGTGCACCGCATTCAACGAGCGCCTGGCCAACTTGTGGGGCATCGACACCGTTCAGCCCGATGCAAAGGGCAACACCGACCGTGTCGTCTACGCTCCGCAGCTCGAAAACGGCGGCGGTGCGGGCGGCTTTTCCGCCGGTACCAAATGCGCCTATGACCTGGGAGCCCAGTGGTTTTGGGTCATGGACGACGACGTTCTCGTCATCCCCGAGGGTATTGAGCGCCTAGCAAAATGGACGGACCGCTACGACGTCATCCAGGGTTCGCGCCTGGACTTTGACGGCGGCGCCTTCTTTTGGCAGTACCAGCTCATCCTTTCGCTCGGCATTCCCAACCCCATCGCCAAGTGGGATCTGGGTCCCGAGGGCTACCGCACCATGAATCAACTGTGCTTTGAGGGCGGCATGTTCTCGCGCCGCGTGGTCGACAAGATCGGCCTGCCCGACGCGCGCTTCTTCATCTACGGCGACGATGCCTGCTACGGCTACGTAGCCAGCCAGCACTTCCCCGCCGCCGTTGTTGCCGACGTGGTGCTCAAGCGCGCCCGCGCCGTCTCCAACTGGGACATCGCCGGCAAACGACAGCTCAACTCCACGAGCGACACCAACCGCTACTACATCATGCGCAACCGCGGTTATCTGGCACGCTACATGCAGATCTACGGCGACTACCACCCCATGCTGTTCCGTCTGGGCAATGCCGCGACCTTCTGCAAGGAGTTCATTCGTCTGGCAGCAGTCGACAAATGCTTTAAGACCGGCATTCCGGCGCTGCGCCGCGGCATGAAGGACGCCCGCAAGATCGTCAAGGACCCCAACTGGAAGCCCATGCCGCCTATGAAGGACGCAGAGTAGCGGGCACCCCTGCAGCACCGCCTGCCCCCTACAGCCGCTGGCACACCGCTGCCACACGACACCCGTCAAACCCGAATCCCCAACGCATGCGGCCCACACCGGGTCGCGGTACGCGAATCTTGTCGATGCCGTCGCGCTCTATGTCGAGCAGTGCCTGAACGGCCAGCAGCTCCAGGCCCAGCGCGTCCACGCCGGGGTCATACATCATGTTGATCGATATCAGCGGACGCTCGTCGAGCATGCCGATCGTGTCTGCCACGTCGAGCACAGCGCCCGTAGGAAAAACCTGGAGGTCCCAGCGATCCGCGCCGCGCTTTCGCCTCGAGGCAGGATTAGCATAGCCCGGCAATCCAAAGCAGAGTCCCTGCAAGAGTAGGTGATATGGCAGCAGCGCATATGGATCAGTCGCATCGATTCCCGCATCTCCCAGGATGCGGTCTAACACCCGCCTCACCGCATCCTCGTCCCCACGGCACAACCCGTCGCGAAACGCATCGATGTCACGAACGTCCTCGACAGCACACTCAAACCACTCAATAATCACCAGACGCAAGGCCTGGCGAAGCTCGTTATTGGGCAGCCGCAGCGCACGGAGACGACCACCATGCTCCGGCTCCTCAGTCATATCAGTCGTCAGGAAACCGGACAGATACAGCGCCGTCCACAGACCATCATCAGACGAGGCCTCTGGCCCCGCAGCGCCCAAACAAAGCGGGACCTCAACGCATCCATGGGGCTCGAGCAAATCGAACAAGACCGAAAGGCGGTCGAGATTCCAGTCAGAAACAACCCTACTCAGGCAATCGGCATACCCATACAGATCGGCTCGCACAGGCGCCGTGCAGCCTCGGTCCAGAAAACCGATCACACGCGCCGGACTCGAGCAATAGGTCCTGCCAAACCGATATCCCTCGAGCCATTCACGCGCATCATCAAGGTATTCCTCGCGTCCGGCATGATTCAGCAGAGCCTCGACCTCGGCATCCGAAAAGCCGAACCAACGATCGCACCACGTCGACAGCGGCGCCGACAGACAATACGAGCAGCTGCGTGAAGAAAGTGCTGCCACAGCAGGACCGAGACGCTCCCCCATCAGACACGTCAGCCGCAACGAATCGCGCGCAGTGGCAATGGCGTCGAACAGCACGCGATCGAATAGCTCTGCCGGATCGGCGCCAGAAGCGGCCCTCGCGTTCGAACGGCCCAACCACGCCGCGTCGTACCCATCAACGAGCAATACGACCTGCTCATCACAGGCCATCTCAAGCAGTTCAATAAGCACACCAAGCACCGAGTCAACCTCAGCCTCGCTTGCCACGCCACGCGCAACGCGTTCGATGTGACGTACCTTGTCTCGAGCTAAATCCGGAGCTTCCAAGAACGCCAACAGACGAGTGCACTCACCCGAAAGAGCATCACGCACGACGTCGGCAACAGCGGCGCCACGTCCCGCGGCGCCAGAAAAGTCCAGCGATATCACCGGATAGCAAGCGTACTCGTCCCGATAGCGCCCGCCGTCCGCATCCCAAATCTGAGCATCGGCAAACAAACTCCGACCGGCGCGACCGACCACGGGACGCTCCAGAAAAGCCTTGAGCATCGACAAGTTCATGCTCTTGCCAAAACCCTCGGGTCGGCAGCACACCACAACGGACGCGTCGCAGTCCAACACATTGGCAATAAACATGGTCTTGTCAACCAGCATGCAGCGACCAAGAGCCTCCATATAGTCGTGCATGCCAATGGGCAAAATCGCATCGTCGACACTACCGATCAAGCGCACGCCAAAGCCGACAGCACAACCATCATTTGCCTGTTCAGACACCAAAACGTTCCCCCTAAATCGCAGCACGATGCCAATTGTAATGACCGCCTCGCACGTACAGATGTAGCGCACAAAAATATCGGGCAATGGTAGCAACATGGGGTGTGAGGGGGCATAACTAATCGTTGCACAACAAAACAGGGCCCGGTGCAGCAGCACCGGACCCCGTCCCGACTCTTTAGCTATCTGACAACCGAGAGGCTACTCCTCAGAACCGTCCTCACCAGCAGTCCTATTCTGCTGATCGAGCTTATGCTTGCCACTCACAATAGACGTGGCACCCAGCGTGGCCAAGCTTGCACTGGCAAGGCTCGCCATAACAATGATGTCGCCCGTCTTAGGCATGTTACCGCCCGAGGTCTTGGTCGTGGTAGTCGTCGCGGTGGACGTAGTACCGCCCATGTCACCGGTCTTCTGAGCATCGGCGTCGGACTGCTTCGCGCCCTCACCGGCAGAAGGATCAGCAGCACCGTTGGCATTGGAGCCGGAACCCTGCTCCGACGTTCCCTCATCAGAAGAAGAGCTGCCGTTAATGCCCGCCATCAAAGACCATCCCAGCATTGACCCAACCTGCTCACCGGCAGAAGAGTTGTCTTCTGCCGAGGAATCACCAGCATCGGTGCCCTCGTTCGAACCGTTCTCGGAAGCATCGGAGTCAGAATCTTTAGAGGAGCCAGCATCGGCAGAGGAATCGCCAGCGCCCTTGGAAGCACCAGCATCGGTGGAGCCAGAATTAGTACCATCCGTAGCGCCGTCGGAACCAGAAGTCGACGAATCGCTCGAAACATCGCCAGAAGCAGTGTCACCAGACGCAGCCCCGCCGTTACCGACATCATCACTGCCCACATCAGTCGAGGGCGCATCCGTATCGCTATCGTCGCCCGCATCGTCATCGGCACCAGGCGTCGGTGCGGCGGGAGCAGCGGGCGCCATGCTCGGGCCGGGCGCCGGCGTGGGCTCAGGCTCCACGGGCGTTGCCGCGGCAGCCTCGTCCTCGGCAATGTAGACCAGGCAGTCCTTGAGCTCATTGCGGTAGCGATTCTTCCATCCCTCATGGTACTGAGGCTGACTCGAATACTTGCGCGCCACGTTATCAACCACGCAGTTGGAAAGCGCCGTCACAAACTCGCGGTCGGTCATATCGTTGGAAAGATTCGCCCAACGGAAAAAGTCCTGGCAGCCACCGGTACCGCACATATTGGTGATGCTCCACACCATGCCTTTGACACAATCGGCGCGACCGGAAATATCAATGCCCAGAGCGTTTTTGAGCCACGACTCGGTCACCGCATAGTAGGAGTTGTACGCATACGCATCCTGCAGAGCCGAAAACTCAGCAGGGTCGGTGTTATAAGCACCCTGGAAGGCCTCCTGCGCAATACGACCCAGCTCGGTGAGCTGGCCGTTCGAATACATGGAGTTGTTCGCGTTGGAAATCTCACTGCCGTGATCGATCGCGGCCTTAAGCATGCCGTACTTAGCAGAATCGTAGTTGTAGACCTGTTTCATAAACGGAACAAGCGACCAACGGCGGTCGAACTGGTAATAGCCTAGCGCGTTATAGCCATCGCCATACGAAAAGCCCTGGTTATAGTTGCCATGGCTCTCGTACTTGGTAAAGTACTTCATCTCGCGAGTCACGTTGACAAACGAGACCCCCTGAACCGACCTCAGCACGCCTGAAAAAGACTGCTGGGTGTAAAGGCCCTTATCGATATCGGTGGCATCCGAGGCAACGCCCGGCGTGGGCTCCTCGGCAACAGCAGTCACAGGCGCGGCAACGGCGCCAAACGAAAGCGCCAACGTAAGACCCGCGACAATTGCGGAATGCTTGGGCTGCATAGATCCTCCCTGCATTGGTATAGTTAAAGTGCAGTTTGCAAAGATGGATTTAGTATTACAGCTCGCCCGTTGTTGCACAACAATCACTCGGTAAACGGCAACAACCCTCCGCGAAATCTTAAGGAATTAAACAAACTGGTCGTCGGGAGCCAGCAGAAGCTCGCCGTAACGCTCCATCAACCCGTCTCTCAACTGACAGAAAGCGGGGATATAGGCGTTCAAGATACGCTGAATCAAATCTTGAGCGAGCTTGTTGTCATAGATATGGACGTTCGTATTGCGGTCTCTGAGCATATCTAGCCAGGCTGCCTCATCAATAAAGTCGTAGAATCGGTAGGACTCCTTCAAGATGGCACGAGGAGACCCCGACGCGGCAAGCGTGGCACCCTCATACTCGAGTAGACGCTTAAGGAGCGTAATTGAGATACCGAAAACCTGCTCATAGATATACGCACATCCAGAGACAACATAGTCGTTGTCGAAATCTTGGAATCGAGCTGTCTCTAGCAGTGCCAGACGCGAATCGAAGGCTTCGTACGACTTCACGAAAGCCAGCCCCTACAGCTTAATGTCGAAGTTGATCTCGGGGACGGCGGCTAGGTCGGCCAGCGTCACGCCGTCGACGTACTTTTCGATTACGTCGTCCAGACCGCGCCAAAACTTAACGGTGGAGCACAGATCACTACGGGTGCAGCTGTTGTCGATGCCATCGCACGCCACCGGAGCCGTGCTGCCCTCGACGGCACGCAGGATGTCGCCGGCACGCACCTCGGAGGGGTCCTTGGCCATCATGTAGCCGCCGCCTTTGCCGCGCACGCTCTTAAGCAGGCCCGCCCTCATGAGCGGACGGACCAGCTGCTCCAAATACTTTTGCGAGATATGCTCGCGGTCGGCGACCTCGCGCAGGGCGATTTTGCCCTCGACGTCGCCAAGCGCTGCGATATAGATCATCAGACGGAGGGCATAGCGGCCCTTAGAAGAAATGAGCATACCTACCCTCTCATCGTTGCCGGGACAAAATACCAGGCTTGTTTGTCCCAAATCTTATGCACGCGGGGCAAACAATCACGATTATTATGTCCCACATCTAAAAAGTCGAGTGGATTAGTCGGGTTTTCCCTTGACTAACGCCGAACCCATAGTAACTTTATTCCGAGAAGATTCCTAGGGTTTAGTACACCTATGAGTACACCATATACAGAGAGGGACAGCATGAGCGCAAATCCGCTGCTTTCCATCGAAGGTCTGACCGCCTCCGTGGATGAGAAGACCATCCTCCACAACGTCAACCTCAACGTCGCCGCCGGCGAGACCCACGTGCTGATGGGACCCAACGGCGCCGGCAAGTCCACGCTCGGCCACCTGGTCATGGGCGACCCCGTCTACACCGTCAACGACGGCCGCATCGTCTTTGACGGCCAGGACATCACAGAGTTCACCACCGACAAGCGTTCGCGCGCCGGCCTGTTCCTGAGCTTCCAGGCCCCGGTCGAGATCCCGGGCGTGCCGCTGTCGAGCTTTTTGCGTGCCAGCATCGCCGGCCGCCCCGGCCTGGAGATGAAGGGCAAGGAGTTCCGCCGGCGCGTCAAGGAGCTCGCGGCAGAGCTCAACATGGACACCGCCTACCTGAACCGTGAGCTGGGCGTGGGCTTCTCGGGCGGCGAGAAAAAGAAGGTCGAGATGCTCCAGCTTCTGCTGCTGCAGCCCAAGCTCGCCATCCTGGACGAGACTGACTCCGGCCTGGACGTCGACGCCCTGTCCACCGTCAGCCATGGCATGGACGCCTACCGCAAGAGCTGCGACGGCTCCATGCTCATCATCACGCACAACACGCGCATCCTGGAGCACCTGGATGTCGACCGCGTCCACGTTATGGTCAAGGGCCATATTGTGCGCGAGGACGACGCCTCGCTGATCCCCTGGATCGACAAGAACGGCTTTGAGACCTTCGAGCGCGAGGCCGCCGAGCAGCGCGCCCAGGCCGAGGCCGCCGCTGCCGAGCAGCAGGCGTAAAGGGGCGACGCAATGACCAAGAACCGCACCGAGGTCGCGGACATCGACCGCAGCCTCTACGACTTTACCTATGGCGAGGAGGGATTCGAGCGCCTCGACGCCGGCATCACGCCCGACATCGTACGCGAGATCAGCACGAAAAAGGACGAGCCGCAGTGGATGCTCGACCTGCGCTTAAAGTCCCTCGAGATCTTCAATCGTTTTCCCGACCCGACGTGGGGCCCCTCCATCGAGGGCCTGGACATGGACAACATCGTCACCTACGTCAAGCCCAACACCGACCAAAAGCACGACTGGGAGTCGGTGCCCGACGACATCAAGAACACCTTTGAGCGCCTGGGCATCCCCGAGGCCGAGCGCAGCTACCTGGCGGGCGTCGGCGCGCAGTACGACTCCGAGCTCGTCTACCACAACATGCAGGACACCGCATCCAAGATGGGTATCGTCTACTCCGGCATTGAGGAGGCCCTGCACGACCCGCAGTGGGAGCCGCTCATCCACGAGAAGTTTATGACGCTCATCCCGCCCACCGATCACAAGTTTGCGGCCCTGCACGGTGCCGTGTGGTCGGGAGGCTCGTTTGTCTACGTGCCCAAGGGCACCAAGCTCGATTTTCCGCTGCAGAGCTACTTCCGCCTCAACGCCAAGGGCGCCGGCCAGTTTGAGCACACGCTCATCATCGTCGAGGACGACGCCGACCTGCACTTTATCGAGGGCTGCTCCGCGCCCAAGTACAACGTGGCCAACCTCCACGCCGGCGCTGTGGAGCTCTTTGTGGGCAAGCGCGCACACCTGCGCTACTCGACTATCGAGAACTGGTCCAAGAACATGTACAACCTCAACACCAAGCGTGCGCGCGTGGACGAGGATGGCGACATCGAGTGGATCAGCGGCTCCTTCGGCAGCCACGTGGGCTACCTCTACCCCATGAGTGTACTCAATGGCCGCCGCGCCCGCTCGAGCTTTACCGGCATTACCTTTGCCGGTGCCGGCCAGAACCTGGATACCGGCTGCAAGGTCGTGCTCAACGCGCCCGATACCTCGGCAACCGTCGAGACCAAGGGTATCTCCAAGAGCGGCGGCATCCAGACGTTCCGTAGCTCCATCGTGGCCACGCCTAAGGCCGAGGGTTCCAAGGCAACCGTGAGCTGCCAGTCGCTGATGCTCGACGACCAGAGCCGCTCCGATACCATCCCCGCCATGGACATCCGCGCCAAGAATGTCGACATCGGCCACGAGGCCACCATCGGCCGCATCGGCGACGACAAGGTGTTCTACCTGATGAGCCGCGGCATCTCGGAGGAAGAGGCCCGCACCATGATCGTCAACGGCTTTGCCAACCCGGTCTCCAAGGAGCTGCCGCTTGAGTACGCCGTCGAGATGAACAACCTGATCAAGCTCGAGATGGAAGGAGCGATCGGATAATGAAACAGACCACGAACACCGCTGCTACCACCCTCGAGCAGGTTAATGCGATGCCTGCAGCCACTTGGGGTTGGCTCAAGATGAACCAGACCAAGCTTGAGCTTTCGGACGAGCTTACCGTCGCTCCTGCCGAGGCCGTCGAGGTCGAGGGGTTGGACGAGCAGTTCCGCGGCGCTGCCGACGCCTTCGACGCCGCCATGGACGCTATGGCCGAGCGCTTCCCCGAGCGCCGCGCCTCCGCCCCCGGCGACGCCGCCGACCACGCCCGCATCACGCCCGAGACCGAGCTTGACGTGCCCGCCACCTCTGTCTACCAGGCCGGCGCCATTAAGCTCGAGGAGGAGCTCTCCCCTGCCGAGGCCTTCGAGACCGGCATGGGCGAGGCCGCCTACACCTACCTGGCCGACCACGCCACCAAGCGCATCGTCATCGACGTGCCCGCGTACCAGCACGTCACGGCTACCGTGCGCGTGAATGGCGTCGACGCAGCGGCCGCGATTGCCGCCATCGACGTCGTCGCCCGTCCGCAGGCAACGCTCGACCTCGCTCTAGCCCTAGACTCCCCTGTCAACGGCCAAGGCGTCGTGGGCTCCGTGCTGCGCGTGTGCGCTCACGAGTACGCCACCGTCAACGTAACCTGCACGCAGACACTCGACGACAGCTGGATCGCACTCGACGACACCGGTCTGTTCCTGGACGAGGGCGCGCGCGTCAACGTGCAGCACACCGTACTGGGTGCCGGCGCCAGCGCCACCGGCCTTGCCGGCGACCTGCTGGGCGACACCGCCAAGGTGACCATCGATACCGATTACCTGGGTGCCCGCGAACAGGTGCGCGACTTTAACTACGAGCTGCGCCACCGCGGCCGCAAGACCGAGTGCGAGATCGACGCCAACGGTGTGCTGACCGGCACGTCCAAGAAGGTCTACCGCGGCACCATCGACCTCGTACACGGCTGCAAGGGCGCCGTCGGCACCGAGCGCGAGACGGTGCTCTTGGCCAACAAGGGCGTCGACAACAAGACCGTCCCCGTCATCCTCTGCGACGAGGACGACGTCGCCGGCAACCACGGCGCCACCATCGGCCACGTCCGCGACGAGCAGCTGTTCTACCTCGCCTGCCGCGGCCTTAACCAAAACGCCGCCGAGGATCTGTTCATCCGCGCCAAGCTGGAGGACGCCGCGCTTTCCGCCACCGACGAGCGCACCCGCGCCGCCGTCGTCCGTCTGGGCAACAACCTGATCGACAACTTTGAGGAGGAGCTCGCATGATCGATACCGAGCACGTTAAATGCGACACCTGTACCGCACCGGAGCCTATGGAGCTCGACGCCAGCGACGAGGCCTCGCGCGGCTGGCCTACCGTCGACATCGAGACCAATCCCTACAAAGCGCAGTTCCCGCTGTTCCAGCAGCACCCCGAGATCGCCTTCCTCGATAGCGCCGCCACCGCTCAGCGTCCCGCCTGTGTGCTCGACGCCGAGCGCGACTTCTACCAGCGCATGAACGCCAACCCCCTGCGCGGCCTGTACTCGCTGTCCGTCGAGGCCACCGAGGCTATCGCGAAGGTGCGCCAGCAGATCGCCGACCTCATCGGCGCTTCCCAGGCCAACGAGGTCGTCTTCACCCGCAACACGAGCGAGTCGCTCAATCTGGTCGCCAAGAGCTTTGCGCCCACGGTCCTCGAGCCGGGCGACGAGGTCGTCATCACCATCATGGAGCACCACTCCAACCTGATTCCGTGGCAGCAGGTCTGCCGCGATACCGGCGCCAAGCTCGTCTACCTCTACCCCACCAAGACCGGCCAGCTCACGACCGAGGAGGTTCTGTCCAAGGTGGGCCCCAAGACCAAGATCTTGGCCGTGGGACAGGTCTCTAACGTCCTGGGCGTTGAGAACCCGGTCAAGAACCTCGGCAAGCTCGTGCACAAGTATGGCGGCTATCTGGTCGTCGACGGCGCGCAGTCGCTGCCGCACATGCCGGTCGATGTGGCCGACCTGGGCGCCGACTTCTTTGCCTTTAGCGCCCATAAGGCCATGGGCCCCATGGGCATCGGCGTGCTGTGGGGCAAGATGGACCTGCTCAACGCCATGCCGCCCATGCTCACCGGCGGCGAGATGATCGACTCGGTCACCGAGCAGGACGCCGTCTGGGCGCCCGTCCCCGAGAAGTTCGAGGCCGGCACGCAGGACGCTGCCGGCATCTTCGCCACGGGCGCGGCGCTTGACTACCTGGTCAACACGGTGGGCTACGAAAACATCCAGGCACGCGAGCAGGCGCTCGTCCACTACCTGATGGGCGAGCTCATGCAGCTCGACTTTGTCCAGATTATCGGATCCATCTATTGGGACAACCACCACGGCGTCGTCAGCTTTAACGTCAAGGGCATCCACCCGCACGATGTCGCGAGCATCATGGACATGGACGGCGTCTGCATCCGCGCCGGTCACCACTGCGCGCAGCCGCTACTCACCTGGCTAGGCGTCGAGAACCTTGCCTGCTGCCGCGCCAGCGTAGCCTTCTACAACGACAAGGCCGATATCGACAAGTTCATCGCTGGCCTGCATCACGTTTGGAGCACGTTCAATGGGTAATCTGTACACCTCCACCACGTTTATGGAGCACAACTCGCACCCCGACTACAAGTACGAGATGGATGCCCCCACGCACGAGCACGACGGCATCAACCCCAGCTGCGGCGACGAGCTCACTCTGCAGCTGCGTGTCGAGAACGGCGTGATCGAGGAGGCCTCCTTTTCCGGTCACGGCTGCGCCATCAGCCAGGCCAGCGCCGACATCATGGCCGACCTCATCACCGGCGAGACGGTCGAGGAAGCACGTCGCTTGGCAGGGCTTTTCCTCGCCATGATCCGCGGCGAGCAGCTCTCCGAGGAAGACCTGGAAGACCTGGACGAGGCCGCCCAGCTCCAGGACATCTCGCACATGCCCGCCCGCGTCAAGTGCGCCGAGTTAGCCTGGCGCACCCTCGACGGCATGCTCGAAGGGTAAACTAGCCAGTAGCGGATGCCCCAGATCAAAGGGTTTGATTGCCGAGCCGCCCAATACGGGCGGCTCGGCTTTTTCATAACGCCTCGGACACACAAAGTCGCGCGTCCGGCGCTCGCCCTGTCATTTACCGAACAGCCAGCCGCAAACACGGACGTTTTCCACAGTGCCAACGGCTAGCGACAGAGCCACGGGCACCCCAAGCAACGCCCCACGCCCCGTCCTGCTGGGCTCCGGTTCGCTTCGCGCCCGCCACAGACGGGTCCCATAGGGTGCGGCGTGCATTTTTGCGAGTTTTCAGCACGCCAAGTTGCGTGTATACGCATTGAAAGCGTTAATCAACGTCTCCAGACACCCTTTTATATCGTTTTAGAACAAGCATCGTGGTCTCAGGGGTCACAAGCATGCGCTTTGGAGGCACACCGGCAGGCATAAATGGCTTCGGGACCCATATATTTCAAGATTACAGCGGTGCCGACAGCACCACGATGCTGAAAACTCCGCTTTTTGCACGGTGTGGACGGGGGTAGGCGCGGATAAAACCGGACTGAGCCGTATTTTTATGCAAGACGGCAATCGTTCTATGCATGTCAAGAAGTGCAGCCAGCGTACCAATCATTTAGAACGCAGGTTGCGGCGCATGAACGACCCCTGCCGCGGTGCACAGGCAGCCCTACATCACGTTTCCGCCAGCCCGCATCGCCGCCCCCGTGCGGGTCCGCACAATACGAGAAACCGTACTTTTGCCAATCCCGGTATAGTGCTCAATCTGGCGCACCGTAAAACCGGCATCGTGCAATCCGAGAACAACACTATCGCGCCACGCCGGCGGTGCGGCTTTAACCCCGTGGAGCGGAACCCCGAGGCTCTTCGCCAACTTGTCGGCAAAGGCGTGGCGTTCCCACTCCATCTCTTTCATATCGCACAGCGCTGGCTCGCCGCCGCCGGACATCGCTAGCGAATAGGCAATAAAGCCCTCGGCAGAACCAAAAAGCTCAAGCACGCAAGAAGGATCGGAAAATCCCCTCGTGACATCAGCCGCATCACTGTCGTAAGCGCGCAGATGCTCCGCAAAGCTGCTCCAGGGATAACGCTCGATTAGGCTAATGCCCGCCTCCTGCGGATTGGCGTACACGGAGCGAATAGCGTCCATCACCTGCCAGTCGGTATCGAGCGAGCGGCGCTCAAAACGCTCACGAAATAGGCAGCCCGCGCGCCCGGTACGCTTATTGAACCGACGAGCATACGTCAACAGTAGCCGCTGCATAACAGCGCTCATTTTGTCCTCGTAATCCAAAAGCACCAGATCCACGTAGTCGCTCATGAGACACCACGCCACAATCGTCACCTGGGCATCGCGGCAGCAGTCGCGCATCAGTTCCAAAAACTCCCAGCGGTCGCCATCGGTCTCAAAGATCAGTTGCTTGCCTGTACCGCGGGCACAGACATGGTAAAAGCCGGTAACCGTTCTCCAAACGCGTTGCATGACGCTCCCATCGCCGGGATCTGCTTACCATCAAATACAGCACGATTGAAGCGTGCCATCAAAACATTCACGCAAAACAATACACTCGCGCGGCCAAAGGCAGTAAACAGGCGGCGAACGGCACCGTTGCAACAGGTCAACCCCTGCAACGCTTACAAGAGCTGACCAAAAGCATGCCCAAGACGGACCCCCTCTACGGAAGTTCGCGACCACAGAACATAGAGTTAAATCGTTTCAATTGAAAGTTCCGCACTTCTCGCTACGAAAACTGAGCCGTTCGCCGAATATTCCGTGCATTTCGCGGTATTATAGGGGCTGCATGTCATGTCCCTTTCGAAGGGTCGCCCGGCAATCGCCAGCCACGACCCCCAGACGGGACGCCAACACGATAGAGAGGAGAGGCATGCAGTACTCACAGGAAGTGGAGAACATGTGCCCCGTTGCCAAGGGTGCATACCACGGCCCCGCACCCATCCCCGAGGAGGGCAAGTGGGTCCAGGCTAAGGAGATTTCCGACATCTCCGGTCTTACGCACGGTGTGGGTTGGTGCGCACCTCAGCAGGGCGCCTGCAAGCTCACGCTGAACGTCAAGGACGGCATCATCGAGGAGGCCCTCGTTGAGACCATCGGCTGCTCGGGCATGACCCACTCTGCCGCCATGGCTTCCGAGATTCTTCCCGGTAAGACCATCCTCGAGGCCCTCAACACCGACCTCGTCTGCGACGCCATCAACGTTGCTATGCGCGAGATCTTCCTGCAGATCGTTTACGGCCGCAGCCAGACCGCGTTCTCTGAGGGCGGCCTGCCCGTGGGCGCCTCCCTCGACGACCTCGGCAAGGGCCTTCGCTCTCAGGTCGGCACCATGTTCGGCACCAAGGCCAAGGGCGCTCGTTACCTCGAGCTCGCCCAGGGCTACGTCACCCGCATGGCTCTCAACGACAAGAACGAGATCATCGCATTCGAGTTCCTGAACCTCGGTAAGTTCACCGACGCCGTCAAGGCCGGCAAGACCCCCGAGGAGGCCATCGCTGGCGCTATGGGCCACTATGGTCAGTGGGAGAACGCTGCCAAGTACATCGACCCGCGCACCGACGAGGAGACTCACTCCGTCGCCAGCGTGTTCCCGGTTCACGAGTAGAAAGGGAGGGAAATAACTATGACTGTTACGTTCGAAGGTTACGAGCGCCGCGCTGACAAGATCAACAAGTGCCTCGCCGACAACGGCATCGCCTCCCTCGAGGAAGCTCTGCAGATCTGCACCGACAAGGGCTTCAACCCGCGTGAGATCGTCAACAACACCCAGTCCATCGCCTTCCAGAACGCCGAGTGGGCTTACACCCTCGGCTGCGCTCTCGCTGTCAAGCGTGGCGCCAAGACTGCTTCTGAGGCTGCCGCCATCATCGGCGAGGGCATCCAGGCCTTCACCGTTCCCGGCTCCGTCGCCGAGGACCGCAAGGTCGGTCTGGGCCACGGTAACCTGGGCGCCATGCTGCTCTCCGACGACACCGAGTGCTTCGCCTTCCTGGCTGGCCATGAGTCCTTCGCTGCCGCTGAGGGCGCTATCGGCCTGGCTCTGAACGCCAACAAGGCTCGTAAGAAGCCGCTGCGCGTTATCCTCAACGGTCTGGGCAAGGACGCTGCTCAGATCATCGCCCGCATCAACGGCTTCACTTACGTGAAGACCCAGTTCGACTACTACACGGGCGAGCTCAAGGTCGTCGAGACCATCCCCTACTCCGATGGTCCCCGCGCTGCCGTTAACTGCTACGGCTCCGACGACGTCCGCGAGGGCGTTGCTATCATGTGGCACGAGAACGTCGATATCTCGATCACCGGTAACTCCACCAACCCCACGCGCTTCCAGCACCCCGTCGCTGGCACCTACAAGAAGGAGCGCCTCGAGGCTGGCAAGAAGTACTTCTCCGTCGCTTCTGGTGGCGGCACTGGCCGTACCCTGCACCCGGACAACATGGGCGCCGGCCCTGCCTCTTACGGCATGACCGACACCATGGGCCGTATGCACTCCGACGCCCAGTTCGCCGGTTCTTCCTCCGTGCCTGCGCACGTCGACATGATGGGTCTCATCGGCATGGGCAACAACCCCATGGTCGGTGCCACCGTCGCCTGCGCTGTCGCCGTCGAGGAGGCCCTCAAGGCCTAATCGCGTCCGCGCGATGCTCATATAGTTGAGCTTTAGAGCCGCTACCCACCCGGGTAGCGGCTCTTTTTTGTCGCCACAAAGCGTTCAGGATGCGATATATCAGTTCTGATGGAACGTAAGGCATGATGAGAAGGAGCCGCCAAGCGCCCCTAACGTCCACGTGCCATATTTGCCCTTTGCCGATTTATCCAATCTTTGCGATACCTTTGCCGATCACCCATGCGACAATGCGCAAACGAGAAAGGAATGCCATGGAATCAACTGATGTACTGGTAATCGGATCGGGCATCGCGGGCCTTTGCGCCGCCATAAAAGCAGCAAGCACGGGCGCGACCGTTGCCATCGCAAGCGCCGGCAAGACCATGAGCGGATCGAGCTTCTTCCCGGGCACCTGGGGCCTCGGCCTTATTGGGCCCGTCGACGAAGACGACGAACAGGACCTTATCGACACCATCCAGGCCGTCGGCGGCGGCGTTGCCGACCCCGAACTCGTCCAGACGTTTGTCCACGGAATTCCTCAGGCCATCCAATGGCTCGAGCAGAATCTAGGTGTTGAGCTCCAGCGTCCGCAAAACGCCGTGAGCGCCCAACAAAAGCAATTTATCCCCTGCTTTGACCATAAGACGCGCAATTGGCGCGGCCTGACCCGCAAGCCTCTTGAAGACGCGTGTGCGGCCCAGATCAAGTCTCTTGGCATTCGTTTGCTCCCCCGACACGAGCTTATAGACCTTGTTGAGGACACAACCGGAAAGATTACCGGCGCCGTGCTCTACAACCAAACAGACGAGCGCATCGTGACCTTTACAACAAAGGCCACTATCATCGCTGCGGGCGGCACGGGCGGCCTGTTCGAGCGCAGCCTCACTTCGGCCGATGTACTCAGCTCATCACAGGCCATCGCACTGGCGCACGGCGCATCGCTTACTAATATAGAGTTCATGCAGATGATGCCCGGTTTCATTGAACCCAAGCGCAACCTGGTCTTTAACGAAAAGACCTGGCGCTATGTCACGTTTGACCAACCGGTCGACATTGCCAACGAAAAGTTAGACGATCTGCTTGAGCAACGCTCAGGATATGGCCCCTTCACTTCGCGCTTAGCTTCCCGCGCCATCGATCTTGCTGTCGATCAAGCGGGTGCCGAAGGTCTGGCGCTCCACTACGACTTCCCGCGAGAGAATGTCCCCGAGTTCGTGCAGACATTTGCCACTTGGCTACAAGACGAGCATGGTATCGCTCCGAGCGACGAGATGCGTGTGGCGATGTATGCCCACGCGGCCAACGGCGGCATCAAGATCGACAGGACCGCGTACACGGGCGTTGAGGGCCTCTACGCCTGTGGCGAGGCAACAGGCGGCATGCACGGCGCCGACCGCATCGGAGGGCTGTCGAGCGCCAATGGCATCGTATTCGGGCGCATTGCGGGCGCATCGGCGGCTCGAGCAGCACTGGACGCTCCCGAGGCAGCCGCACCGATGCACACTGCACTGCCCCAGTATGGCATTGCCACAACAGACGCCGAGCACCTAACCCGCAGCCTCAAACACACAATGAGCACCTACTGCATGATCAACAGGACCGAACCAGGCCTATCCGAGGCGTTTCAAGAGCTTGAAAGCCTGCAAGACGAGGCAACGGCGCTGAGCAAGCCACACGCCAATGACAGCGAAATCGCAGCCCTCGCCCGCCTGCAATCGCAGATTCAACTAGCACAGGAAATGGTCAAAGCCATGCGCAAACGAACCGAAAGTCTCGGATCGCACTATCGAGCGAATTAAACTGGACACCTATCTAAAGCAAAACACAACTAATCGATATCCATGGGTCCCGTGAGCTCAAAGTGGCATGGGCTCATGTCTCGTGCGAATCAAACAAAACCCCAGTTGATTCCCATTTTCGTGACACCACGAAAATGGTAACTGCCGGTGTCGCCGCTCGCGCGGTTAAAGACTACAAACTTACGCGCTATGCATGCTATTTAATCGCCCAAAACGGAGACCCAAACAAGCCAGAAATCGCGCTCGCCCAGGCGTACTTCGCGGTGCAGACACGCCGGTTTTGCCGATCCACAGAGTAGACTCAATCTGTGAAAGCGGCTGTGCCCTTACTGGTTCGATCTCATGCACGCTTAACAAAAAAGCGACCAGCCGGAGCCAGTCGCCTTAACATGCTTTGGGTGGGCCGTCAGGGGGTCAGCTTGCTGCGCAGGCGGCCGCTGCGGCGCCAAGGCGCCTTGCGCGCTGCGCTGGCAAACGCTTACGCGTTTTCTAAGCTCCGCGCCCTTTCGGGTTCGACCCCATGTGAGGTCAACAAAATAAGACGGCCAACCGAAGTTGACCGTCTTAACATGCTTTGGTGGGCCGTCAGGGGTTCGAACCCTGGACCTTGGGATTAAGAGTCCCCTGCTCTACCAACTGAGCTAACGACCCAAAGCTAAAGTCCGTTATGGCGGACTTTAGAGGAGATATCGTGTGGTGGGCCGTCAGGGGGTCGAACCCTGGACCTTGGGATTAAGAGTCCCCTGCTCTACCAACTGAGCTAACGACCCGATATCAACACGAAGCAAGAACTGGGGTGGGTAAAGGGACTCGAACCCTCGACCTACGGGACCACAACCCGTCGCTCTAGCCAACTGAGCTACACCCACCGTGTCCTGTGCGCTTCGCGCTCGACTATTATTGCAAGGAACGCCATGCGATGCAAGCCCCAATTTTCAAGAATTTTGAAAAGAGTTTTTCGAGCGCGTTTCGAGCAATTCCTACCCTTTTCATAGGAGTAAACTTGCCCACTGCAAATGCTCGAAAGGACCAGCATGAAAGAACTCTCCAACCGCACGGCAACATTTACCGATTCGGTCATCCGCCGCATGACGCGCATCTCCAATAAGTATGGCGCCGTCAACCTGTCGCAGGGCTTCCCCGACTTCGATCCTCCGGCGCAGCTGCTCGAGAGCCTCAGCACCATCGCGACCGACCCCAAGCCGCTCTATCACCAGTACTCCATCACTTGGGGCTCTCAGGCCATGCGCGAGGCGCTCGCGGCCAAGCAGGAGCACTTTATGGGCATGTCGATCAACCCCAACGAGAACATCGTAGTCACATGCGGCTCCACCGAGGCCATGATGGCCGCCATGATGACGGTTACGAACCCCGGAGACAAGGTCGTCATCTTCTCGCCGTTCTACGAGAACTACGGCGCCGACACGATTCTCTCGGGCGCTGAGCCCATCTATGTGCCGCTCAACCCGCCCACGTTCGACTTCGATCGCGAGGTCCTCGAGGCAGCCTTCCGCGACAACGAGCCCAAGGCAATCGTCCTGTGCAACCCGTCCAACCCTTGCGGCAAGGTCTTTACGCGCGAGGAGCTCACCTTTATCGCCGACCTCTGCAAAAAGTACGACGCCTACTGCATCACCGACGAGGTATACGAGCATATCGTCTACGCGCCCCACGAGCACGTCTATATGGCCACGCTGCCCGGCATGTTCGAGCGAACCATCAGCTGCAGCTCGCTGTCCAAAACGTACTCCATCACCGGCTGGCGTCTGGGCTACACCATCGCCCCGGCGCAGATCACCGAGCGCATCAAGAAGGTCCACGACTTCCTCACCGTGGGTGCCGCCGCTCCCCTACAGGAAGCCGTCGTCACCGCACTCAACTTCGACGACAGCTATTACCAGGAGGTCCTCGACCTCTATACCGCCAAACGCGACCTGTTCTGCCAGGGACTCGACAGCATCGGTCTTGAGCATAACGTGCCGCAGGGCGCCTACTACGTCATGATGGACATCTCTGAGTTTGGCTATGACAGCGACCTCGAATTCTGCGAGGACCTCGCGTCTAAGGTGGGCGTGGGTGCCGTGCCCGGCTCGAGCTTCTTCCGCGAGCCCGTCAACCATCTGATTCGTTTCCACTTTGCCAAGCGAGACGAGACGCTCAACGCGGCGCTGGAGAACCTCAAGTCGCTACGTGATAAAATCAAGCCGCGCGGGTAAGGACGGCCCGGCAACTAAACTAACCAAAGACGCCTCGCACCGCCCGCCGCGTTGCGAGGCGTCTTTTTATAGCGCTTTCTTAAATGGTTTAGAGCCCTATACTTTAGTCATGGAGCAACTCGTCCCAGAGAGAGGAATACTATGGCAAAACAGCAGCTTATCGGAGCGCTCGAGGCCGGTGGCACCAAGATGGTCTGCGCCACGGGCTATGCAGACGGTACGGTCCTGGAGCGTGAGCAGATCGCGACCACGACCCCGCAGGAGACCGTTGAGGCCGTCAATGCATGGTTTGCCGACAAGGGCATCGCCGCGCTGGGCATCGGCGCCTTTGGCCCCACCGCGGTCAACCCCGCCTCGCCCCAATACGGCAAGATCCTGGAGACGCCCAAAACGGCATGGCGCTACTTCGACCTGCTGGGCACCATCCAAAACGAGCTCAATATTCCCTGTGGCTACGATACCGACGTCAACGTCGCCTGCCTGGGCGAGGGCACTTTTGGTTGCGCCCAGGGCCTCACCGACGTGGTCTACCTGACCATCGGCACCGGTGTGGGCGCCGGCGTGCTCTCGGGAGGCAAGCTCGTGCACGGCATGATGCATCCCGAGGCCGGCCACATCCTGGTCACACGCGACCCGCGCGACACCATCGGCGAGCACAGTGCCTGTCCCTTCCACGACAACTGCCTCGAGGGCCTCATCGCCGGTCCCGGCGTTAAAAAGCGTTGGGATGGCAAGAGCGCCGGAGACATGGCCGATGACCCGGAGGCCATGGACCTGCTCGCAGGCTATCTGGCACAGGCGCTCATGACCTACACGCTGTGCTACGCACCGCAAAAGATTATCATCGGCGGCGGCGTGGCCGACCACACCCCCATCGTGCCGCTCGCACGCAAAAAGTGCGCCGAGATGCTCAACGGCTATATCGTCACGCCCGAGGTCAACGACATCGATACCTACATTGTCAATAACAGCCTCGAGGGCAAGCAGGGCATCATGGGCTGCTTGGCCCTGGGCGCGCAGGCGCTCCAGTAAAGGGTGCATCAACGGCGCACGGCGTAGCCAAGCTCGCAAAACGCCCGGACAAAACCGTCACGCCCCGCAGAGGCCCTCAAACGAACAAGGCCGCCTAGGACCAAGCAAAACGTCCTAGGCGGCCTTTTTGGTGTAAATCAGCGACCGTAAGAGATATCGGAGCACGACGCCTGTCGTCGCCCCGCAGCAGTCGATCATCACATCGGTAATCATGCCGGCGCGACCGGGCACAAAAAGCTGGATCGTCTCGTCGATAGAGGGAACAAGCAGCAAGAACACCGCCGTGGGCAGCAACACATCAAACGTGCGCCGGCCTTCGAGGTCAAAGGCGTGCGTCGCCAAGATGCCAAGCACCATGTACTCGGTAAAATGAGCGCACTTGCGCACGACGAAGTTGGTCACCCACTCGTATGGAAGCCCCAGGGCCTGCAAAAAGCCGCGAATGGATTCCATGGTCGACAAGCTCAACGAACCAGACCCCGTACCGGGAACCAGCGAATTGCCCCAAATGACGAGCACCATGGCGCAGGCGGCAAGCGCCCATTTTCGATCGAGCTTAACCATGAGGCAATTATGCCTCCGCGCGCAGCGGTGTAAAGCTGGCGGTACCGCCCTCGATAACGCTCAGATAGGCACGGCCCGTGCGCTTGACGGCCGCAGACTGTAGACGGTTGATCTCTTCCTCGAGAATCTGATTGACGCGCTCATGGCGACGGTTTTCCATAACGCCGGCAGCGATAGCCTCGGCGCGCTCGATACCCTCGCGCGAGATACGCGCGGTATCCTCGGGAAGCACGGAGCTGTGGCGGCCGACATAGACGGGAGCAACCGAGACAGGTGAGGCTGCAGGCGTGGGCACCGCCACGGGGGTTGGCTCGGCAGCCTCGGCCATGATCGCCATGGCGGCGGCCCACATGTCCTCGTGGCCCGAATAATCGGCCATGGGGACATCTTCCTCAAGAGAGGCATCGGGGAGACTGTCGGTATCCACGCGATCCTGGGCATCGATAGACGCAGTGATGGCGGCAGGCTCGTCCAGATCGGAGAGATCCACACCCTTGGCATCGGAAATGATGGGCATGCTGGCGAGCTTGGCGTTGTACGGCGCCGCCTCCGCGGCCTGCATTTGGGCCGAAGCGCCCCAAAGCGAGCTTTCGGCGGCTCGGCGAGCGGCAATGGTCTCCTCGTCGACAGCCAGGGGCTCATCGGCAAAGGGGTCGGCGACAGGAGCCACCTGAGCTGCGCTCTGTTGGCCGGTCGAAGCGGCCGCCGCGGCAGAAGTGTACGCAGCCGACGATGCGCCGCTATAGGCGGCATTGTTGGCGGCGTTGGCCACAAGCGCCACGAAGGCTGCGGTGCTACCCGCAGGGGCGGCGTGAGAGCCCGAGACGGCGCGTGCGGCAGCGGCAATGTCATCGCGATTGTAAGAACCGGTCTTTCCACCGTTGGTGAGCTCGTCGATTGCAACCTGGTAGACATCGCGCGAACGCGCGGGATCGCAGCTGACCGGGGAATCGTCATCGAGCATGCTGTCGATCATAGACCAGGCCTCGGCCTCATCCATGGCGTTAGCCGCGCGCGCGATGGTGGGAACGCCATCGTCGGCGTGACGGCGCTGGAACGCACCGGTCAGGCCAGAAAGAAATGCGGAAGAAGGCTGTGCGGCATTGGCCTGATCGGCCGGGGCCGCAGGCTGAGGTGTCGCTCCCTGCTGCTGCGCGGGAATCGAGGCGGTCTTGAACTCGTTATGAGTCTGGCCAAACTGAGCGGCGCCGCCCACGGCATCGGGCTCAAACAGGTGGCCATCGTGCTCGGCGCGATACTCGGAGATGCCCAGCGAAGCTGCGTAGATGCCCACGCCCGCCACCGCACCAACGGCGAAGGGAACCGCGCCCGCGACAACCGTCTCGTTGACCGACGAGAACGGCAACGTCGCGGCATACATCACCACGGGGGCGGCAAGGCCGATCCCGCAGGAAAGTCCAGCAAGGACTGCTCGTTGTGTTGCATCAGAAGAAGCCATGAGCTCTCCCCATCTTCCAGCACCCAAATCGCATCATTTAGTTGGCTGCGCGAGAGAAGATGAAGCGGGACATGCGTCCCAAAGCAACGGTATATGGTTCGTTTCATCTGCGTTTTCCGTCGCGAAGCTTAAAAGTTATTATGCGAAACCGACCCTCCGATTGCAAGCGATGAGGCCGGATTATGGCTCGAAAACTGCTGCTTGTCGGTCATAAGGTCAGAAAATGTTGCCGAGTGGCGCCGTAAAGAAAGGGCCGGGGCATAAACCCCGGCCCGATTGCCCGTTCTTATGGCGATATAGCGTGCGGCTTTTGGTCTAAAACGTCTGCTCGTAGTCGCTGTGCTTTTTGGCCGAACGCACCAAGAACTCCTGATTGGTGTTGGTGCCCTTAAGGCCCTTAATAAACGACGCCGCCGCGCGCTCGGTGTTGTTCATGCCGGCGAGAATGCGACGCAGGCCGAAGACAAACGGGCGCATCTGCTCGTCGACCAGCAGGTCCTCGTTGCGCGTACCGGAGGCAACGGGGTCGATGGCCGGGAAGATGCGACGGTCGGCGAGGTCGCGGTCGAGCTTGAGTTCCATGTTGCCGGTGCCCTTGAACTCCTCAAAGATGACCTCGTCCATCTTGGAGCCGGTATCGATGAGGGCGGAGGCGAGGATGGTGAGCGAGCCTCCATTTTCGATATTGCGGGCTGCACCCAGGAAACGCTTGGGCGGATACAAGGCCGCCGAATCGACACCGCCCGAAAGGATGCGGCCCGAGGCGGGTGCCGCCAGATTGTAGGCGCGGGCAAGACGCGTGATGGAGTCGAGCACCACCACGACATCGCCGCCCAGCTCCACAATGCGCTTGGCACGCTCGATGACGAGCTCGGCCACGCGGGTGTGGTTGTCGGCGGGCATATCGAAGGTCGAGGCCACGACCTCGCCCTTAATGGAGCGCTGCATATCGGTGACCTCTTCGGGGCGCTCGTCGACGAGCAGGCAAATGAGGTGCACCTCGGGGTTGTTGATCGAGATGGACTGGCAGATCTTCTTAAGGATCGTTGTCTTGCCGGCCTTGGGCGGCGACACGATCAGGCCACGCTGGCCCTTGCCGATCGGCGACACGATATCGATGGCGCGACCGGTGATGGAATCCTTGCCGTGCTCCATGCGCAGCGGCTCGTTGGGATAGACCGGGGTAAGGTCGCCGAACTTGGGGCGGTTGCGGATCTGCTCGGGATCCATGCCGTTAACGGTCGTGATCTTGGCGAGGCCGGCTCGCTTGTCGCCGCCGCGCGAGGGGCGCAGCGAACCCTCGATGACATCACCCGTGCGCAGGCGTGCGGAGCGGATGAGGTAAGCGGGGACGAAGGCGTCTTCGTTGGACTTCATGTAACCGTGAGCATGGATGATGCCGGAGTTGTCCGGGCGAATCTGCAGGATGCCCTTAATATCGCGGAAGCCCTCGGCCTTCGCGGCGGTCGTGTAGATCTCCTCGACAAGCTCGGCCTTCTTCTTGCCGGTCGTCTCGATCTCGAACTCTTTTGCCTTCTCGCGCAGCTCGGCTACCTTCATGGCCGCAAGCTCCTCGCGCGAAAGCGTGGGCTCGGTGGGGGCGGCGTTGCGCTCCTTGTTGCGCTGTTTGCGGTCGCGCTGACGGCTGCGGCGGTCGTTGTTGCGATCGTCCTTGCGGTCGTTGCGCTCGTCGTTGCGCTTGTGCTGACGGCGGCTGGGGCGGGCGCCCTCTTCGGTCTCGGTGCCTTCGGCAGCCGCGGCTGCGGTTGCATCGGTGCCGGACGGAGCCTCGCCCTCTGCCTTGGCGTCGGCGTTGGCATGGTTGCTGGGTTCGGCGTCGCTCTGCTGCTCGGCACCCTTGGCCCTCGCGGACTTCTTGCGCGTGCGCTTGGGCTTCTCAGTTGCCGGCTGGTCGACGTTCTCGGCCTCGGAAGCGGCATCGGCGGTTGCCTCGGAGGACTTGTCGTCGACGGGCTTGGCCTCAGCCTTGACCTTCGCCTTCGTCGAGCGCTTTGCCGCGGTGCGACGGCTGCGGCCGGGACGGACATCGGCGGGCTCGGCATCGGCAGATGCGGGAGCCTCGGTGGACGGAGCGTCCTGGACCGGGGCATCGGCCGTGGCCGTAGGCTCGGCCGTCACCGCTGCGCCCTGGGCAGCAGCTGCTGCGGCAGCGGCTTTCTCGGCCTCAACATACGCCTTGGGCTTGCGGCCGCGACGATGCGGGCGCAGAGCCGGATCAACGACGGGAACCTCGTTGACCTCAGCGTGCACGACGGGCTCAGCGGAGGAAGCGCCCTCCCCTGCCGCAGAACGAGCCGGAGCTTCAGCGACCTCAGGAGTCAGCTGCTCGACGGGCTGCTGCGTCTTGGCTGCCGCACGGCGACGCGTGCGCGGTGCCGGCTTCTCGGCCGACTGTTCGGCAGCAGGAGCCTCGGGGGCGACCGACACAGCGAACTCAGTCAATGCCGCGGCCTCGCGCTCGGCAGCGCGACGGCGGGCACGCACAACCTGGGCCTCGCTAATCTGCGCCAGTGCACGGGCCTGCGCGACCTCATCGGAAATGGGGGCCGAAGCATCGGTGGCAACGGGGCGCTTCGCGCGCGTGGTGCGCGTCGTACGACGCTTGGGCTTTTCGGCATCCTCGCCGTCCGCAGCAGGCTTGGCCAAACGACGCGTGCGCTTAGGCTTAGCGGGAGCAGCCTCCTCGCTAGCAACAGGCGTGGTGGGCGTGGCGGCCTTAGGCGCCTCGGGAGCCGAGACCTGCGACGGCGCGGGTACCACGGCCTGGTCCGACGTAAGCGGTGCAGCGGGAGCCGTTTGCGTCGTCGTTATTTCGTTTTCTTGTTGTTGATCAGACACAGTGTTTGCTCAACTTTCTTTTCAAGCCCTGCGATCACATGCTCCCTGCATATACCTTCAGGGCGGCTAAACAGTCTAGCTCCGTCCAAAAAGCGACGGGCATCATTGATCTGTATCGAGATGATTGCGTCAAATACGCAGCGTTAGTGTAACACAACCGCTGCCACCTGCAACTTAGTCATCGGGGACGTTCATAAACGACTAGTCAAAAGGGACACTCTTTACAAAGTTCCGGCGTACACCATCGCCACATCATAAGCTGCGGTGAAATAGTTCCCAAATCCCGGCCGACACCTCTATAGCAGGAACCATTCCACCGCAACTCACAAGAAGAAGGCAGATCAAGCCTCAAGCGTCGAGAAAACGGTACAGCTAAGGGGCAAGGGCATCGGTCCCAAGATCAACACGCCACGAATCACGCCCATCTACTACGTTTGCCCCCGCACCCTGACCGTGCTCATTATTTTTCGAAAGTCGCAGGCCTGCTACCTGCGGTTTTAATATTGCGATTTTCTGCGTGGTCCGGGGAACGCACTTAAACGTAGTAGATGTCCCCGATTCTTGGCAGAAGGTGTTCCGCCGTTCCTCCACGGGACAACAATGATCCGTTTTCCTCCGTCCCCAAAGGGTCATTTTCAAAACCATGACGGTTTACTACGATGAATCGCTCAACCACGACCGCGCAAATACCTGAAAAAATAAAACCCCAGCTAGATGGCTTGCACTTTTCAGTGAAAAGCCCGCGTGGTTGTAATCCCTCGATTCATCGTAGTAAACCGGTATGGTTGTGGTTTAGTAACATTTCCCAACACACCAAAAAGCATCGCCAAACGCAAAAAGCCCGACCTCCGCATAGGAGATCGGGCTTAGAAGGCTCAGTTGAACCAAACCAACGCAGTCAAACGACCAGCGCTTACATCTGCTCGGGGGCAGAAACGCCAACGAGGGTAAGCACCAGGGCGAGCGTCACGCGGACGGCGTCGCAGGCGGCCAGACGGGCGCGCGAGAGCTCGGGGTCGACGGGACGGCCCTCGCTCGGCAGAACCTGGCAGGCGGCGTAGAAGCTGTGGAAGTCGCCGGCGAGCTCCTCGGCAAAGTGCGTCAGGCGGAACGGGGCGCGATCGCGAGCGCAGCTGGCAATCAGGTCGGTGAGCTCGTTGAGCTTACGCGACAGGGCGAGCTCGGTCGGGTCGGTCAGCAGCGAGTAATCGACGTTCTCACCGATGGCCTTGGCGGCGACGGCCTTCATGCCCATCTCGTCAGCCTGCTCAGGCGTAACGTCAGCGGCGCGGCGCAGGATGGAGCACACGCGAGCGTGAGCGTACTGCACGTAGTACACCGGGTTGGAGTTGTCGCGCTTCTTGACGGCCTCGATGTCGAAGTCGACCATCTGGTTGGAGCTCTTGGAGATGAGCGTGTAGCGAGCGGCGTCGGAGCCGACCTCGTCGACGAGTTCCTGCAGGGTCACCATGGTGCCCTTGCGCTTGGACATACGGACGGGCTTGCCGTTGCGCAGCAGGTTGACGAGCTGGCCCAGCAGAACCTCAAACTTGCCGGGATAGCCAAGAGCGTCACAGACGCAGCGGACGCGCTCGATGTAGCCGTGGTGGTCGGCGCCCCAGATGTCGATGACGTGGTCGACGCGCTGGAACTTATCCCAGTGATAGGCAACATCGGAGGCGAAGTAGGTGTACTCGCCATCGGACTTGATCAGGACGCGGTCCTTGTCATCGCCCAGGTCGGTGGAACGGAACCACAGGGCGCCGTCCTTGGTGTAGAGGTAGCCCATCTTGTCGAGCTTCTCAAAAGCGCGGTCGACGGCGGAGGTGCCGGCGGTCTCGCCCTCGGTGTCCTTCACGTACAGAGAGCGCTCGGAGAACCAACGATCAAAGTCGCAGTTAACGGCGTGGCAAAGGTCGCGCATGTTGTCGACCATCTTTACGTAGCCGCGCTCGCGGAAGCTCTCCATGCGCTCCTGCGGATCGGCGTTGACCCACTTATCGCCGTCGGTGCGCCAGAACTCGGCAGCCTCGTCGATGATGTAGTCGCCGCCGTAGGAGTCCTTGCCCAGAGTCTCGGCAAAGTTGTCCTGATACGGATGGGTCTCGGGATGCTCGTCGCTCTCGTCGGCAACAAAGGCGTCGCGGTCGGCGATCAGAAGCTTGTGAGCCTCGTCGATATCCACGCCCTGCTTGGCGATGATGTCGGCAAGCTGCATATAGCGCGTGCTGATGGAGTTACCGAAGGTGTTCATCTGAGAGCCGTGGTCGTTGATGTAGAACTCACGCTGGATGTCGTAACCGGCGTGGTCCATCACACGGCAAAGGGAGTCGCCCAGAGCGGCCCAGCGGCCATGACCGATGTGCATGGGGCCGACGGGGTTGGCGGAGACGAACTCGACCTGAGTCTTCAGGCCGCCACCGACGTTGGACTTAGCGAAGTCCATACCCTTCTCGCGGGCCTCGCCAAAGATGGCGTTCTTGACGGCGACGGAGAGGTAGAAGTTGATGAAGCCAGGACCGGCGATCTCGACCTTCTCGATTGCGGGGTCCTTGGGCATATGGGCGACGACGGCCTCGGCGATCTTGCGCGGGGCGCAGTGAGCCAGCTTGGCGGACTTCAGGGCCATGGTGGAGGTCCACTCGCCATGAGAAGTATCAGCCGGTCGCTCGATAGCGCAATCGTCAAGTTCAAATGCGGAAAGGTCGCCGGCCTCCTGGGCCGCAGCAAGCGCAGCGCGTACCAGCTCTTCAATCTTCTCGGGCATAGATCCTCCTTGTGTTAAAGCCCCCGAGCTCTTGGTCACTCGTAGGGCAAAAGCCAGAGTTTGTAGCACTCTATCACAAGCGGTAACTACTGTCGCAGGGTAAAGCTAATAGATATTGCATATGCACAAAAATGACTACCGCTCTTGCGCGGCGGTACAAAGTTGGCGGTTTGCCTGCTGTTTATACACGTTCTAGAAATGCATAAACGTATGAATAAGCCGTTCTATTTATCGAATACTCTTACCTATCGGAGTTGTGTGCTTTTCCTGCATAAAGTGATGGTTTGCGCACGTCAGCGTGGTATTCTTAACATACGTAAATTCGTATAAGTTGGAGGTAGCATGTTCTCAATCGGTCAACACGTCATTCATCCGGGTCAAGGAGTCTGCACCGTCGTCGGCTTTAGGGACGACACACCGCAGCCCATGTTGTTGCTCGAGACCAAACAGGGACATGCGCAGACGATTCTCATGTACCCCGTGGCGCAGGCCGACCGTCTGCATGCCGCTATCTCCCAGCAAGATGCAGAGCACCTGCTGAGCCACTACGATGAGCTGGAGTGCGACACCTTTACCGAGCGCAATAGCTCGCTCGAGGAGACGCACTTTAAGCAGCAGCTCAAGCTGGGCGCGCCCGAGACGGTTCGCGTGGCAAAAACCATGATGCACCGTATTCGCCAGGCCGAGGAAGCAGATAAAAAGCCCAGCTCCTACTACATGCGCGTACTCAAGGAAGCCAAGCGCCGCTCCATCGAGGAGTTCGCCGTGGCCCTGGGCGTCACCGAAGAGGCCGCCGAAGCCCGCCTAGCCCAAGCCGCCCTCAACTAACCTGCCCACGCCAAAACCACCACAAAGGGGACAGGCACCTTTGTGGTGGTTTTTTCGCTCTAGTCGTTCTAGTAGTATTCATTCTTAGCGATACCTACGAGCACAAGGAGTCTTTTATGGCAGAGCTGCTTTCCGCCGGAATCACCCGCGACCGTGCGTTCGAATTGCTCAACGAGCACAACAAGGACCCGTTCCACATCACCCACGGCGAAACGGTCGAGGGCACCATGCGCTACTTTGCGCGCGAGTTCGACCCCGAGAACGAGGAGTTTTGGGGCATCGTCGGTCTGCTGCACGACCTGGATTGGGAGGAACATGAGGACGACCCCATGAACCACACTATCTATGCGGCCGAGATTCTTGAGGGCGAGGGCGCATCGCCTGAGCTCATCCGCGCCATCCAGACGCACACGTCCGATTTCAACTCTTCGCTGCCCAAGCCCGAGCTGCAGATGGAAAAGATCCTGTTTGCCTGCGACGAGCTCACCGGCCTGATCGGTGCTGCCGTGATCATGCGTCCGAGCAAAAGCGTCATGGACTTTACGACTAAGTCGCTCAAGAAAAAGTTCAAGGATAAGCGCTTTGCTGCCGGCTGCTCGCGCGACGTGATTTCGCAGGGCGCCGAGATGCTGGGCTGGGAGCTCCCCGAGCTCTTCGACCGCACCATCGCAGCAATGCAGTCCTTCGCCCCCGACCGCGACACCTTCCAGGCCTAACATTAAAACCACCACAAAGGGGACAGGCACCTTTGTGGTGGTTTTTCGTTTGCGAGAGGTTTAGGGGCGAACCTGACCGGTGCCGCGGAGCTTGTATTTGTAGGTGGTGAGGGCCTCGGCGGCGAAGGGTCCGCGGGCGTGGAGCTTTTGGGTCGAGATGCCGATCTCGGCGCCCAGGCCAAACTCGCCGCCGTCGGTAAAGCGCGTACTGGCGTTGGCGTACACGGCCGAGGCATCGACCGCATCCAGGAAGCGCTCGCAGGCATCCTCGTCCTCGGCGATAATGGCCTCGGAATGCATGGTGCCGTAGCGGTTGATGTGCGCGATGGCCTCGCCCTCGTTCGCCACGACTTTCACGCTCATCTCGAGCGCCAGATACTCGCGGCCCCAGTCCTCCTCAGTTGCGGCAACAAAGTCATCACCCTCGGCAAGATCGGCATCGGCGCATGCGGCGCACGTGGCATCGTCACCGTGAATCAGTACACCGTGGTCGTGCAACACGGCCACGACCGCCAGCAAAAACGAATCTGCCACGGCGCGATCGACCAGCAGCGACTCGGCGGCATTGCACACGCCTACGCGCTGGGTCTTGGCATTAACGATAATGTTGAGCGCCTTATCAAAGTCGGCGGACTCATGCACGTAGATGTGGCAGTTGCCCGTGCCCGTCTCGATCACCGGCACAAGCGACTCGCGCACGCAGCGCTGGATCAGGCCTGCACCGCCGCGCGGAATGAGTACGTCGACAATGCCGCGGAGCTTCATGAGCTCGCCGGTGGCCTCGCGGTCGGTGGACTCGATCATCGACACGGCCTCGCGCGGGAAGCCCTTGGCCTCGAGCGCATCGGCCAGCAGCTCGGCGATCATGGCACACGAGTGATAGGCCAGCGAGCCGCCGCGAAGAATGCAGGCGTTGCCGGTGCGGATGCAGATGCCCGCGGCGTCGGCCGTCACGTTGGGGCGCGCCTCATACACCATGGCGACCAGGCCCAACGGCACGCTCACGCGGGTGAGGTCCACGCCGCTTGCAAGCACACGGTGGTCGAGCACGCGGCCCACGGGATCGGGCAGCTCGGCGAGCTTTTCCAGTCCGGCGGCCATGCCCTCGACGCGCTCGGGCGTCAGCAGCAGGCGATCGAGCAGTCCGGCCGAGGTGCCCGCATCGCGCGCGGCGGACATATCGAGCTCGTTGGCGGCGACGATGGAGTCGACACCGTTGCGCAGTGCTGCGGCCATGGCGCGCACGGCTTCCTGGCGCTGCTCGTTGCTCGCCGTGGCAAGCGAGGCCGACGCTGCCTTGGCGGCAACGGCAAGATCATGGACATACGTGGCTATATCGACCGACATAGGCGGCCCTTTCTCCTAGAAGTTTGCAACCATGGTAGCCGATTTGCGCATGGCCTCGCCCGCGGCGGTAGAATTGGTCAACCCGAAACACCGCAACGAACGGAAGACTCACATGGCCCTCATCACTTCGTACCACGTCCCCGGCCTTTACGTCGAGGACCACAGCATCGACGTCCCCCTCGACTGGCGCGGCCTGGAGCCCATGCTTTTGGCGGTCGGCAGTACCATGCGCCGCGGCGCAATGCCGGCGCCCATCGCCGGTGCACCCGAAAGCATCAAGCTCTTCTACCGCGTGGTTTGCGCGCCCGACCGCATTAACGACGACTTGCCGCTCCTCCTCTTTTTGCAGGGCGGCCCCGGCGGCGAGAGCCCGCGTCCGCTGTCGCCCACAAGCGATGGCTGGATCGAGGAGGCCGTCAAGCATTTCCGCGTCGTGCTGCCCGACCAGCGAGGTACCGGGCGCAGCAGCTGCGTAGACGGGCGTACGATCGCGGCTCTGGGCGATCGCGCCGAGGCAGCAGGAGCCGATGCCGCACGCTCGCAGGCGGACTTTCTCAAGCGCCACCTCGCCAGTTCCATCGTGCGCGACTTTGAGTACCTGCGCCTGGTGGGCTTTGGCGGCAAGCCCTGGGTCACACTCGGGCAGAGCTACGGCGGCTTTTTGACGATGAGCTATCTATCGCTTTTCCCCGAGGGCGTAACGGCAAGCTTTACCTGCGGCGGCATTCCGCACGTGCCGGCGAGCGCCAGCGAGGTCTACGCGCACACCTTCCCGCGCATGGCGGCCAAGACCCAGCAGTATTATGACCGCTACCCCCGCCGACGTCGAACGCGTGGCGGCCCTGGCAGATGCCCTCGAGGAGCAAAAGCCCGCACTGCCCGACGGCTCGCCGATGACGGTCGAGCGCCTGCAGCTCATGGGCAGCGACTTTGGCATGAAGCCGAGCTTTGAGCGCATGCACTGGATTATCGACCACGCGTTTGTTGATGGCGACGGTACGTTGAGCTGCGGTTCCTCGGTATCCGACAGCTTTTTGATGCACGCCTTCGAGCGCACCAGCACACGCACGAATCCGCTGTACTGGACGCTGCAGGAGTTCATCTACGCCGATGGCGACACCATGCCCATCCGCTGGGCCGCGGCAGAAGAGAAGGCGCACCGCGCCGAGTTCGACACGCTCGCGCGCCCGCTCATGTTTACCGGTGAGGCTATGTTCCCGTGGATGTTTGAGCAGATGCCCGAGCTCAAGCCCTTCAAGCTCGCCATGGATCTGCTGATGGAAGACACCAGCTGGGACAAGATCTACGACCCGCAGCGCCTGGCCTGCAACGAAGTACCACTCCAGGCTGCGGTGTACTTCGACGACATGTACGTCGATTCGAGCCTGCAGCTCGACACGCTCAGCCGCATTGGCAACTCGCACGCCTGGGTGACCAACGAGTTTGAGCACGATGGCTTGCACGGCAGCGTGGTGTTCAAGCACCTCTTCGACGAAGCCCTCAACCGCGGAGACCTGCGCCAGATCTTCTAGCAAAGGAGTGTCCCCAACTGCCGGCACAAAAGGAACGTCCCCAAGTGCCGGCAATGACGATGCCGCAGGTAGAGGACGGAAAGCGAAAACGCCCCTAAGCGAGCAAGGTGACGTGAAATAGGAGGGCATTGACCTTTTGGTCATGCCCGACGATTGAACGTCAGATTGCCGCTTAGGGGCGTTTGCAGCGTCAATTGGTTAGGCGAAGACGATCAGGTTATCTCGATGGATTGCAGGCTTCTCGGCCAGGTCTGCCAGCAGGCGGTTGCCGGCAATCTGGTCTTGGCGGCGGCCGGCAGCAAGCTCCAGCACGTCCGAATCGGCCTCGGCGATACCGCGGGCGACAACCATGCCGCTCGGGTCGCATACGTCGAGCACATCGCCCTCAGCAAACGCGCCATCGACCTCGCGAATACCAACCGCAAGCAAGGAAGAACCACGGCTGACCAGCGCCTTCGCGGCACCATCATCGACCGTCACCGAGCCATGCGCCTTGTCGCCCAGCGCGATCCACAGCTTGCGGGGCGCAATATCCAGGCGCTCCGCCGGCGGATCGAACAGCGTGCCCACGCTCTCGCCGCGGGCCAGGCGCACAAGTACATCGGGCTCCTCGCCCGAGCAAATCACGCTCTGAATGCCAGCCGTCATGAGAATGCGGCTCGCGCGAATCTTGGTAATCATGCCGCCCGTGCCAACCGATGTGGAAGAATCGCCCGCCGAGGCGATGATCTTGGCATCGATCTTATGCACGACAGGAACAAACTCGGCCGTGGGGTCCTCATGCGGATTGGCAGTATAGAGGCCATCGATGTCCGAGAGCGTCACGCACAGATCGGCAGAAACCAGGCAGCTTACAAGCGCCGCCAGTGTGTCGTTGTCGCCAAACTTAATCTCATCGACGGTAACGGTATCGTTCTCGTTGACGACCGGCACCACGCCAAGCTCCACCAGGCGCAGCAGGGCGTCGCGCGCGTGCAGGTAGGACGTACGGCGAGCCGTGTCGTGGCGCGTGAGCAGCACAAGCGAGGTGAGCAGGTCGCGCGCATGAAACTCCTCGTCGTAGGCCGACGAGATGATGCACTGACCGGCCGAGGCGCAGGCCTGCAGGCTCGGCAGGTCGCCGACCGGCTTGCGGTCGAAGCCCAGCACGGGATAGCCACAGGCGATAGCGCCCGAGCTCACCACGACCAGGCGCCAGCCGAGCTTGCGCAGGGCTGCGGCCTGATCGGCAAGCCCGCCGATAAAGGAGCGGTTGACCTTGCCGTCGGCGCCCACAACCGTGGACGAACCGATCTTTACCACCATCGTTTTATAAGAAGTCGTCATACGTCAAACCAATCAACTGTTCAGCGAACAGGCGAGCTGGCGGCCGAGGGAACGCGATTCGCCCCTACCGCCCAAGTCCATTAGTGAGCCCAGGGAAAGGCGGAAGCCGCGGCCATGTTCTTGCGCACGAGCTCGTCGCGCACCTGTGCCAGGCCCTGCTCCATGCCCACCACATAGGTCTGCGGGTACAGGAAGCGCTTGTAAACCGGATCAAGATGGTCCAGTGCCCAGGCGCAACGCTCGCGTGCGTCCTCGATACTCTCGCGCGGGGCAACAGCGCTGCCATCGCGCACGATCGGCACCAGCAACTCGCGATACTCAAGCTCGGAAACGTCGGTCACCAGGGCGGCATCGTTCACGGCCACGAGGGTATTGCCACGCGCGGCGCCCTCCCCCGCCAGATGATCCTCGTCATAGATCATGTCGCAGATCGGGCCGCCAAAGCCGTCGTAATAGCGGCGCACGCGCTGCACGCCCGGGATCGTGCGCTTGTAGGGCTGCTCGGAGAGCTTAACCACCGGCGTCCACGGGTCCGCCTCGCTCGCACGGCGGGCGGAAAGCTTGTACACGCCGCCCAGCGCCGGCTGGTCGTAGCAGGTCGCGAGCTTGGTGCCCACGCCAAAACTATCGATGGGCGCGCCCTGGTCGAGCAGCGACTGGATCGTGTACTCGTCAAGATCGTTGGAAACCGAGATCCCCACATAGGGCAGGCCCTCGGCATCGAAACGACCGCGGACATACTTGGAGAGCTTGGCCAGGTCGCCTGAGTCGATGCGAATAGCCGACAGGCGCTCGCCCGCCGCCTCCATCTCCTTGGCAACCGTAATGGCATGCTCGCAGCCCTCGCGCACATCGTAGGTGTCGATGAGCAGCGTGCAATTCTTGGGGCTCGACTTGGCAAAGGCACGGAAGGCCTCGAGCTCGGAATCGAAGCTCATCACCCAGCTGTGCGCATGCGTGCCAAAGACGGGAATACCGTAGCGGCGCCCGGCGAGCACATTAGACGTAGAGGAACAGCCGGCAACGTAGCTCGCGCGCGCGACGGCCAGGCCGCCATCGGGACCCTGGGCGCGGCGAAGACCAAACTCGGCCACGGGACGGCCGTCCGCCGCCAGCACCACGCGCGCCGTCTTGGTGGCGACAAGCGTCTGGAAGCCGACGATGTTGAGCAGCGCCGTCTCAAGCAGCTGGCACTCCAGCGCGGGGCCGGTGACGCGCACCATGGGCTCACGCGGAAAGACGAGCTCGCCCTCGGGGACGGCGTCGATGTTTACATGCGCACGAAAATCGCGCAGGTAGTCGAGGAATCCAGGCTTGAACATCGCGCCGCCGGCCGGGGCCTGGAGCGAGGCGAGGTAGTCGATGTCCTCGGGCGTAAAGCGCAGGTTCTCGACAAGCTCGGGCAGCTCGGCGGTACCGCACATGACGGCGTAGGCGCTACCAAAGGGATGGTCGCGGTAAAACGCGGTAAAACAACCCTGCTCGTTGGCCTTGCCGCTCTCCCACAGGCCCTGGGCCATAGTGAGCTCGTACAGATCGGTAAGCATTGCAATGTCGGTAGGATGCGAGATGTCGGTCAAAGCCATGGGGCGACCTTTCGGATGCGTTGTGCAGAAGTTGAGGGTTGGACGAGGCGGACGTGCGGGCATGAAGCCCGGCGCGAACAGGTTAGTGCAGGCCCATGCTGCCCGTGATCGTGTAGACCATAAAGACGATAAACGCGATGAGGGCGAGCACGATGATGATTTTTTGAGCCGGAGCCATGCCGGGAATCTCATTCTCGCCCGTAGGCTCCTTGGAGGTGACCATGCGCTGGGCAAACGTCATCTCGTCACGGCTCGGTTTGGGCTCGGCCGGCTTGGGATGAGCCACCTTTTTAGGCTGAGGCTTGGGCGCGGCAGGCGCAGGCTTCGCGGCGGCGGGCCTGGGCGCGGGCGCGGGGGCGGGCTTGGGCGCGGGGGCGGCGTTCGCGGCGGCCTCCTCGGCCTTCGCGCGCTCGGCACGCAGGGCAGCCAGCTCCTCACGCTCGCGACGAGCCTTTTCCTGCTCCTCGCGGCGAGCCTTCTCGGCGCGGAGCTCTTCCAACTCGGCGCGCTCCTCGTCAGACAGTGGTTGGGACTCAAGCTCGGCCATAGTACAGCCCTTTCTTTTTAAAAAAAGCCGCCGACACAATGTCGACGGCTTATCAAATCCAAGGGTGGAGACGAAGGGAGTCGAACCCTCGGCCTCTGCCATGCGACGGCAGCGCTCTCCCAACTGAGCTACGTCCCCAGGACAAGTTGATATTTTACCTACGGCTCGCCAACTGTCAACGCCCAATACCCAGTCTTTTTGGGACGGGGCCATTTTGACAACTTTTCGAGCAAGCAATCCTCTCGATGATTTTTAAATCCCCGTCCCAGAAAAATCATCCGCGTGCGTACTACTTTGCGCTGGTGAGGACGCCGGTGGTGTCGAAGGCCGGGGTAAAGCTCTCGTCTACCGCGCCGCCCTCTTGCCAGAACATCGTCGTAAAGCCCAGGTCATCGGCATGGTCGAGCACCTGCTCGTACTCCTCGCGCGTCACAGCACGCGCCAGGTCGCCGCCCTGCTCGCGCATGAGCGCATTGGGCGTGTACTGGTTCATGACCGAGATTGGCACATCGCCCACCGTCTGCCACACCAGGTCCAGCACGCGACACGAATCGTCTGCATGTCCCGGCAGTACCAGATGGCGCACGATCATGCCGCGCTTCATGAGCCCGTCCTCGTCCACCAGCTCTCCCCCGCGGCGCTCGATTTCGCGCGCCATCTGAGCCAGGCCCGACACGGCCACACGCGGGTAATCCTTAATGTGGGAGAGCGACTGCGCAAGCGCCGCATCGGCATATTTAAAGTCGGTAAGCCACACATCGACCAGATCGCCGAGCGCCGACACGGCACTCGCACGCTCATAACCGCTCGTGTTGTAGACGATTGGGATGGCCAGCCCGCGCGCCCGTGCCGCGGCAATCGCAGCCGGCAGCAGGTGCGCGTAGTGTGTCGCCGTCACCAGATTAATATTGTTCGCACCCTGGTCCTGCAGCTCCAACATAATCTCGACCAGACGCTCGGGCGAAATCTCAAGCCCAAAATTGCCCGTCGAGATCTCGTGGTTCTGACAATAGACGCATTTGAGCGAGCAGCCGCTAAAGAAGATCGTGCCCGAGCCGGCCTCGCCCGAGATGGGCGGCTCCTCCCACATATGGAGCGCCGCGCGGGCCACCTTGAGCGTGTCGTTAGCACCGCATACGCCGCGCGCACCCTCACCGCGCGCCGCGCCGCAACGGCGCGGGCACAAATGGCAGGCGGGCGAAAAAAGTTCGGTCAACGGCATCGGCATAAAAACATGCTCCAAAACAACGATTCAGCAGCTCAAGCGCAAAAGGACCAACCGCACGGACGGCTCGAGCCCAAGGCGCCGTAATCGTCCGACACGATTTTTGTAATGTCAAGACTGGAATCCACAAAGTGCCGCTTTATGATGTAGGTATTCCGCCCCCCGCGGAGCAACTGGGTGAACCGTCGCGTTTATTTAGGGAGCCCACACAGTCGTACCTAGTACAGGTATCCTTCGTTGTTAAGGACGCTGGAACAGTCGATGAGGGCACCCACCTGTTTTAGGTGGGTTCATTTTCGTAACGTGGGGGGTGGTTTTCTTTTGCCGAAACTCGCCATTGCAAATCCCGCCCAGATCCCCAAAAGGCACCAGGCAGAACCCCACCATCACTCGAATATCTGGTAAGCACGTGATTATCGCCCCGTGCAATTCCTCACACCCTCCTTGGTCGAGTATCATAAATCGGCTATACCATTTGCGGCATGGCATCCTTTGACCTTTACCTTCGACGCTTGGCGGTTTATCGATTCATGGCTTCCTCCACGAGCTTCATACCGTACCTTTGCGTGGCGGTCGTGGCTTTTATCACGACCTTCCTTACGGTGCCCCTGGTCAAGCGCCTGGCAATCAAGCTCGACGCCGTCGACTATCCTTCCAAGCGCCGCATCAACACTAAGCCCATCCCGCGCATGGGTGGCACGGCGGTCTTTTTGGGCCTCGTCGTCGCCTGCATCGTGCAGATCCTAGGCACCTGGTACCTGGGCTGGCCGCCCGTTTTGGTGCCCCACCCCCGTCTGCACATCAGCTACCCCATACTTGCACTTTCTTTTACCGTCATCTTTGCGACCGGCGCAATCGACGACGTCTTCCAGCTCAAGCCCAAGCAAAAGCTGGCCGGTCAGGTCCTCGCCGCGCTCATCGCCTGCGTGGGCGGCCTGCGTATCGGCGTCATCGTCAACCCGTTTGCTCCTGGCGAGATCATGCTCGGCTGGCTCGCCTACCCCATCACCATTGTCTACCTGGTGGCGTTCACCAACATCATCAACCTTATCGACGGCCTCGACGGTCTGGCCACGGGCATCTGCGGCATCGCGTCGTTCACGATGTTTTCGGTCGCCGCGCTCTCGGGCCGCATCGACGCTGCCGCGCTCTCCATCGCGCTCTTTGGCTCTTGCCTCGCCTTCTTGCGCTATAACTTCAACCCCGCGAGCATCTTCTTGGGCGACTCGGGGTCGCTGCTTCTGGGCTTTGCGCTGGGTTCCATCTCGCTGCTCAACGTGAGCCGCACCGCCGCGCTTACCTCGCTCATCATCCCGCTCATCGTAGCCGGCGTGCCCATCATCGATACGTTCAGCGCTATCGTGCGCCGTAAGCGCGCCCACATTAGCATCGGGCAGGCCGACAAGGGCCACATCCACCACCGCCTCATTCAAGAGGGCTACAACCAAAAGCAGGCCGTACTGCTCATCTACGCCTGGTGCATTTTGCTTTCGGCCGGCGCCGCCGCCATCAATCAGGTCGAGGTCCCCATGCGCGTGCTCATCTTTACCGTGCTCGCCATTGGCTCGGCGGCCTTCGCCAAGCACCTGCACCTGTTTGAGCCCGTGCTGCGTCACCATTACAACAAGCGCACACACGAGGACGAGCTGGTAACCCCCGACGACCCTGCTTTTAAGCAGGAGGAGCAGGCAGCAGAGGATCGTAAGGAAGAGCGCCACCACAAGCTCTAGGGTAAGCTGCCGAGGATGCGCCCGGGCGCCGCTGACCAAGCGCGGCCGGGCCGCACCCAGCGCGCAAGCCGCCTCCCCACCCGCCCCTCCAATAAACGCGTTATCATCTTGACCCATGAACATACGTTAGGAGCAATCATGCCAAACGAGAACAGCTACGAAGTCGCGTTGCAAAAGAGCAACGCCATTCGCGAGGGCCTGGCCAAGACGCCCGAGAAGTTCACCATGCTCACCGGCGACCGCCCCACCGGCCGCCTGCACCTGGGCCACTACTTTGGCACCCTCAAGGGCCGTGTTGAACTGCAGAACATGGGCGCCAAGACCAACGTGCTCATCGCCGACTACCAGGTCATCACCGACCGCGACACCACCGAGCATATCCAGGACAACGTGTACAACATGGTCATGGACTACCTTGCCTGCGGTATCGACCCCGACAAGACCATGATCTACGCGCACTCCGCCGTGCCCGCCGCAAACCAGCTCATGCTGCCGTTCCTGTCGCTGGTGTCCGAGGCCGAGCTGGCGCGCAACCCCACGGTTAAGGCCGAGATGGAGGCCTCGGGCCACGAGCTCACCGGCCTTTTGCTCACCTACCCGGTGCACCAGGCCTGCGACATCCTGTTCTGCAAGGGCAATGTGGTGCCCGTCGGCCGCGACCAGCTGCCGCACATCGAGCTCACCCGCACCATCGCCCGCCGCTTTAACAACCGCTACGGCAAGGTGTTCCCCGAGGTCGATGCGCTGCTGTCCGAGACCCCGCTGCTGCCCGGCCTGGACGGTCGCAAGATGAGCAAGAGCTACGGCAACGCCATCAACATCTCGATGACCGCCGAGGAGACGGCCAAGCGCATCAAGAAGAGCCAGACCGATTCCGAGCGCATGATCACGTTCGATCCCGAGAACCGTCCCGGCGTGTCCGGCCTGCTTTCGACGGCCGCCATCTGCACCGGCCGTTCCGAGGTCGAGATTGCCGAGGAGATTGGCATGGGCGGCTCCGGCCAGCTCAAGAAGTACGTAACCGAGGCCGTCAACGAGTACTTCGCGCCGATCCGCGAGCGTCGCCAGCGCTACGAGAACGATCTGGACTACGTGAAGGACGTGCTGCACGAGGGTAACCGTCGCGCCAACGAGATCGCCGAGCAGACCCTGGCCGAGGTTCGGGACGCCATGGGCATGGTGTACTAGACCGATCTGCTGGCTTGAGCTTTCGATTGCTATAGGGCGGACGCTACGGCGTCCGCCTTTTTCGTTGCCCGACCGGTTCGGCTCCGGCCACCGCACTCCCCCGATAAACAGGAACGGGCCCGCCGGCAGTCAGTTGCCAGCGGGCCCGTTCCCGAAGTACACCGTTGAATCGCACAGAGGGGAGGAATGCGAATCAAACTCAACAGGGCAGGCTTTTTCATCGCCTATTGCCTGCTCCGTTGCTGAATACAATATAGTTCACCGTGGTTTACTTTTTAGCGTCAATATGCGCCGTCACACCTTCTCCATAAGTTAGCCCCGGTAAACCTGCAACGGAAAACCACCACAAAGGGGACAGGCACCTTTGTGGTGGTTTTGGCCACGGTAGAGCCGCTAGAGCCCTGCTGGCCAGCGACAGGCGGCCAAGTCGACGTGCATGTCGTCCTTAAACGCCACACCCTCCCCTAGCAAAAGCTCACGCTGAGCATCGGGGCCGCCAAAGGCAAAGCCTTCGCATATGTGCCCGTCGGCAAACACCACGCGATGACAGGGAATCTCGCCGGGACGCGGATTGCCATGAAGGGCATACCCCACATACCGCGCACTTCGTGGACGACCGGCAAGCAGCGCCACTTGGCCATACGTGGCGACCATCCCCTCGGGGATCTGCTCGACCACCTCGTACACCCGCTCAAAAAAGCCCTCAGACGCCATTGCTCGCTCCCTTCCACCCGGAATAGCATAAACCACCACAAAGGTTCCTGTCCCCTTTGTGGTGGTTTTGGCAGGTGGGCTAGTTAACGGGCTGGAAGAAGGCTACGGCTACGGCGCCGGGGCCTACATGGGTGCCGATGGTGGCGCCGATGGTGTGGACGGGCAGCTCGCCCTCGGTGTGGCCAGCCCACAGTGCCGCGCTGTCCTCGATATACTTCTTGAGCACCGCATCCGAAAGGCCCGTATAGCCGAGCGCCAGCGGCATGGAAAAGTCGATGCCGCCCGCCTTTTCGACCTTTTGGTTCAGCAGGTTGCGGCCGTTCTTGGAACCGCGTGCCTTGCCCAGCTGCACGATTAGACCGTCCTCGACAGCTACCACAGGCTTTACGTTGAGCAGCGTACCCACGGCGCCGGCCGCAGCAGACAGGCGACCGCCGCGCACCAGGTACTCCAGCGTCTCGAGCAGGCCGATAACCACCACGCGGTCGCGCACGGCCTCGACCGCCGCCGCGATCTGGGCCGCGCTACGGCCCTCGTCCACCAAGCGCAGCGCATACTCAACCAGGATGCGTTCACCCAGGGTGACGTTGTTGCTATCAACCACGTACACATCGCCGCCCGGCGCCTCGGCTAGTGCGATACGGGCGCTCTGATTGGTGCCCGAGAGCTTAGCGCCCACGGTAATAATCACAGCCTCATCGCCGGCTTCACGAACCTCGGCGATAGCCTGCGAAAACGCGTACGGGTTGACCTGGCCGGTCTTGGGCAGCTCATCGCGCTCCACGAGCATCTCGTAAAAGCGCTGATGATCGATGTCGACGCCATCCATGTACACATCGGTACCAAAGGTGACGGACAGCGGCAAAACAGCCAGTGCCGGGTGCTCCGCCGGCGACATATCGCTTGCAGAATCGGTAATAATGCGGACGGACATAACGAATCCTTTCTTGCGCGGACCTCGCGCAGGGAATTTTGACAGCAATGCCCCGGCACGGTACACGGGCCCAAACGGGACGATGCAGTTGTTAATGGGAAGCAAATGCTTGGGAGGCTCTACAGCTCGCGCAGGGTCTCGAGAATCGTGCGCAGCGACGCGTACATCTGCTCACGCTGCTCCACGCCCATGGCCTTACCGGTGGCGTCAAGCACCTCGCCAATAATGCGATCGGCCTCGTTCATGCTCTCTCCGCCCAACGTGGTCAGACGAACCGGGGCGCGATACTTAACGGCGGCATCGGCCGAATCGTCGACCTCGACGTAGCCGCCCTCCTCCAGATGCGCCAGCGTGCGCGAGACGGCAGCGCGGGTCACGCCAGCCATGCGAGCGAGGTCGGCACCAGTCAGACCGTCCTTGCTGCGCTCAAGATAGTACAGGCACATGATATCGGAGCCCTTAAGGCCCAGCCTTGCGCCCTCAGATGTCTTAATGCGCTGGATCTCCTTGTAGAGTCCGCTGATCAGTCCGACAAAGTCCTCGAAACGTGTCTCGTCGTTCTGCTGCATGGGAGACGACCGCCTTTCGCTTGCATAATGCTAACGGGTAAACATCTTAACCATACCCAGCGGCCGCCAGCACTGCGCGCCCTATTTGTTAACTCATCAACATAAAAACCACCACAAAGGGGACAGGCACCTTTGTGGTGGTTTTGACCGGCGAGTATGATTTGCAGAAGTTGCTAGAGCTCTACGCAGGGATTGTCGCGGGTCACAAGCGTCTTAACGACAAGCGTCGCTCCCAGATAGCGCTCGAGCAAATCGGCAAGACGATCGATGGCGGCCTGACAGTCCCCCATGCGCTCGGGCTCTACGCACTCAATCGCCAAAAACGCGTCGGCCGAATCGTCGGATAGAGCCGTTCGAACGCCGTCACGCCAGTTCCAGCATCGGCACACGGCGCCCGCATCGTCAATGTAGGCGAGCTCGCCGGGCAGCGTCGGGTCGTCCGCTTCCTCGCCAAGCGGCAGGAACGCATCCCCGCCGTCGGTCACCCTCAAGCGAAGGTCTCCCTCGATCGCATGCAGATCCTCGCCTCCCACGGGCAGTGCGTAGGTCAACGACACCGTGTTGTAAATATCCACCGCGGGCGTAATGTGGCCCACCGGCTTGCCCTTGAGCACGCGCTTGAGCAGGTTCTCGATTGAACAGCGCGCGCCCTTTTTGGTCTTGAACAGACGATAGGCCTCGCGCCATGCCTTGACCGGTGCGTTCTCGCTGATTGTATCGCTGGTCAGATGACGCTCCGCATCGATATTGGCACAGTCGAGCAGCGCCGCTATCGCGTCCACATCCTCTTGAGGTATCTGGGCCGCGGGCTTCATACCCTCCACGACCACAACACCGACCGCCGCCTGAGGAAACAGCTCCCAAAATGAATCCTCGGCAATAAAGCTCTTCATACGTGCTCCCTTCACGATTCGCGCCCGAGCGAGGGCACCCAAACAAAAAGCGCCCTTACGACGGCCACCTTCAAAGTCCTACGGTGCCGCCACAAGAGCGCTTACGCTGCCCCCATCCGGAGAAGGGGGCGATATGTCAGGCGTATTGTAACCCGAGTCATCCGCGCGAGCAAAACCACCACAAAGGTGCCTGTCCCCTTTATGGTGGTTTTGGGTCTGAGGCAACGCTAGTGGCGGAGCCCCAGCAGGCCGCGTCCGCGATGACGGGCGTCGGCGTGCACCTGAGCGTGCGGACCGGCGGCCTTGACGGACTCGGGCAGGTGCGAGTACTTCTTCTCGAAGTTCTCCTCGAACATCACGGCCAGGTTGTGCGCGGCCTCGTCGTAGCGAGCGGTGCTCTGCCAGTACTGGCGCGGCACCAGAATGCCGTCAGGCACACCGTGGCACGTAGTGGGAATGTCGACATTAAAGATATCGTCGTGCACGAACTCGCTGTCCTCGATGGCACCGTCGAGGGCGCGGGCCACCAGGGCGCGCGTGTAGGCAAGCTCGATTCGATGACCCACGCCGTAGCCGCCACCGATCCAGCCGGTATTGACCAGGTACACGCGGGTGCGACCGTCGGCGATACGCTCGCCGAGCATCTTGGCATAGACCATGGGATCGAGCGGCATAAACGGCTCGCCAAACAGCGAGGAGAACGTGGGCGTGGGTTCGGTGACGCCGACCTCGGTGCCGGGGATCTTGGCCGTAAAGCCCGTCACAAAGTGATACATGGCGGCATCGGCCGTCAGGCGCGAGATGGGCGGCAGCACGCCAAAGGCATCGCAGGTCAAAAACAGCACGACGCTCGGGGTGGTGCCCATGCCCTTGGTCCACGCGTTGGGAATATGCTCGACGGGATAGGCCACGCGCGTGTTGTGCGTGATCGAGACGTCATCGTAGTTAGGCTTGCGATTCTCGTCGAGCACCACGTTTTCGCAGATGGCGCCAAAGCGAACGGCGTTGAAGATCTCGGGCTCGTGGAACGCGTCCAGACCCTCGCACTTGGCGTAGCAGCCGCCCTCGACGTTAAAGATGCCCATGTCGGACCAACCGTGCTCGTCGTCGCCGATCAGCAGGCGCGTAGGGTTGGCCGAAAGCGTGGTCTTGCCGGTGCCCGACAGGCCAAAGAACACGGCGGTCTCGTGCGTGACGGGATCCATGCTGGCCGAGCAGTGCATGGGCAGTACGTCGTCCTCGACGGGCAGCAGGTAGTTCATGACGCTGAAGATGGACTTTTTGATTTCGCCGGAGTAGCCGGTACCGGCAACCAGAATCACACGCTCCTGGAAGTTGATAACCACGGCGGCGCTGGAGTTGAGGCCCTTGATGGCGGGGTCGCACTGGTAGCCAGGTGCCGCGAGCACGCAAAAGTCCGGCTCGCCGGTGCGCGCAATTTCGCGGGCGAGCGGACGGGCGAGCATCTGCTTAATAAAGAGCGCCTGGCTGGCACGCTCGCAGGCGACGAGCAGGCGACGCGTGTGGTTGCGGTCGGCGCCGGCCATGCCGCGCGTGACGAACACATCGCGCTCGTTGAGATAGTCGACGATGCCGGCCTTGATGGTCTCGTAGCTCTCGATCGAAAGCGGTCGGTTGACGGCGCCCCAGGCAATCTTATCGTGGACATCGGGGGTGTCAACGATAAAGCGATCGTTGGGAGAACGACCAGTGCGCTCCCCCGTCTCGATCACCAGCGCGCCGTTGGATGCCATGCGGCCTTCTTCGCGGCGGATGGCGTGCTCGACGAGCTCCGCGGCGGGTAGATCGACCAATAGGCGGGGCTGATTATCGGCGGGATCTTCGACCAGCGTAATGCCAAAGTTGGACAAAACTTCTGCAGGGGTAACACCAGGCATGGGGCCTCCTTTAAAAACGCGGCACGTGGACGCGGCGCGCACTTTACTCACGTAAAGCCCGTTGTACCCGATATGCAAAAACGTTTTTGCGGTAACGACGAAGCACCCGCTCAACGGTCAAAAATCGCACGCAAGCGGCCTAGTCATTGGGGACGCTCTTGAACGGGCAATAACCAAGGAGTGTCCCCAGATGCCGGCACTTAGGGACGCTCCCAAAGTGTCGGCACATAAGGAGCGTCCCTAAGTGCCGACTACTGAATGGCACCGCCTACAATATTTAACAACCCGTTCAAAAACACGAGCAAACGCCGTCGTGTCTATACTAGAGCGCAGCAATAGAAAGGACTCCGCCTTGAGCATCTCGCCTCTCGATAGTATTCGCCGCGCCATCGCCCGCCGCAATGGCGTCGCCGACCCCGCCGTAGCGAGCAGCGACACTGCAAAGGCCCAAGGCGGACGCATCGAGAACGGCCTCTTCCCTGCCTCCCACACGGCCGAGGAGCTCGCACGCATCCAGGAGCTGAGCCAGCGCAACGCCGGCGGGCCCAATAGCGGCCAAGCCACACGTCGCCGGCGCGAGGGCGATCGCGAGCCCGGCCCCGTCCGCCGCATGGTGAACGCCTGGTGGAACCGCCTGCTCGGCGCTGTCTACGGCGGCGGCTTCTCCACGCAGGAAGCCGAATACGAGGAACACGCCACCCGCCGCGACTATCTCTGGAATACCCTGGGCACCGCCGTGTGGGGCTTCGCGTTTCCGCTGCTCACCATCGTGTCCACGCAGCTTGTGGGCGCCGAGGAAGCAGGTAAATTCTCCATCGCCTTTGTCACCGGCACACTCATCATGATCGCGTGCAACTACGGCGTGCGCAATTTCCAGGTCTCGGACATCGACGAGAAGACGTCCTTTGCCTCTTACCAGCTCAATCGCTGGCTTTGCGGAGCGCTCGCCCTAGGCTGCGGCCTCATGTACAGCAGCGCCCGCGGCTACGATGCGCAGATGGCCACGATCGGCCTGGGCGTCTACCTGTATAAAGTGATCGACGGTGTGGCGGACGTGTACGAGGGCCGCCTACAGCAGGCCGATAAACTCTACCTGGCCGGCATGAGCCAAACGCTACGCTCCGCCGGCGTCATCGCGGTCTTTAGCGTGGCGCTGTTCCTTACGCGCAGCATGCCCATCGCGGCCATGGCCATGGGTGTCACTGCCATCGCCTCGCTCGTGCTGGTCACCGCGCCGCTCGCCCTGCTCGAGACCGAAAAATCACGCCGCGTGAGCCTGCGCGAGGTCGGCCACCTGTTTGTCCAGTGCGCTCCGCTCTTTGGCGCGCTATTTTTGTTCAACCTTATCGAGAGCATGCCCAAGTTTGTGATGGAAGGCACGCTGGCCTACAAATACCAGCTGTACTTTAATGCCCTGTTCTTTCCAGCGCAGGCTATTTTGCTGAGCATCGGATTTGTCTATAAACCGCAGCTCCTGCGTCTGTCGAGCATTTGGGCGAACCCGCGCAAACGCCGCCGTTTTGACTTGATTATTATTGCCGTTATGGCACTGATCGTGGCCATCACCGGCGTATGCGCCGCATTTATGGCCGGCCCCGGCATTCCCCTCATGAGCTTTATGTACGGCCTCAACTTTGAGCGCTACCGCACATTGGCGCTGCTGATGGTCGTCGCCGGCGGCGTAACCGCGGCCATCGATTTTATCTACGCCATCATCACAGTGCTGCGCCACGCTGGAGACGTCACCAAGATCTACCTGATCTGCTTCGCCGTGAGCGTGGTGCTCCCGGTGATCCTGATCAACCTGCTTGGCCTGATGGGCGCCGTGGTGAGTTACCTGGCCATCATGGCCCTATTGCTGGTGCTGCTGATTGTCGAGTATGGCCACATTCGCCAACGCATCGAACGCGACCGCAACCCGTACGGGGCCTAATCAGCTGCCCCCGGTAACCGGAATTTGCGATGGAATCACCACGGCTGGGGTACCGTTGTGGACAATATGCATCACGCAAAACTAAGTGAGTAGACTTTTACCGAATCCCCGACCACACCGACAAAGCACAAGTCCGTGACCTGCGGTTTTATTAAGGCAAATATGTTGGGTGCTCGGCATTTCCAAAAAAGTCTACTCACTTAGCCAGCGGGCAGCCAAAAAAAGAACCTTCGCGACGTCGTTTGACTCCGTCGCGACGGTTTTTCGAGCATTTTCGCGCTGCCGAGGACGCAGACGCTCCTCATTTCTAGCGCTTACCGAGCAAGAAGGCGCTACTCTCCGAAAGTAGTCAAAAAAGCCCCGTCCCAAATTAGCTACCCTTTGCGCCGTTATTCCCCGGGGCGAATATTCGCGTAGAACTCAGCCCCATCATCGAGCCGCAAGATGCCCACGCGGCCAAACTCCGACCCAGTGGCGGCGGCGCAGTCGATATCGATGCGATCGGGCACACCGGCGGTATCCTCGCCACCCAGGCGCACCATCTGTCCGCGGCCCGACTCCTCATCGAGTCCCGCCAGGCCGCCAACCTCGCAATAACGCCCAAGCGACACCGTGGGCGTGTGGCCACTCACCACGACCGGACCCCTGCCCTCGGCAGAAAGCAGCCCCGTCGGGGCATCCCAATAGCCATGGCGAATCCAGAGCAAGTCATCGGACGACTGCACGGCGAGCATTTGCTGCAGCAGCTCGCTATCGGCATCGACCGCTCCCCTGCCGTCGCCGCAATCGACACCATGCTCAAGCAAAAACCCGCGCGCCGCCTCGGCCTGAATGCCGGCGTGCACCAGCAGGTACGGCCGCTCGGCAGTCTCGGCCACCGCATAGAGCGGCAGGGCAGCAGCCCAGCGCACCAGCTCCTCGTATGCCTCAAATTCCATTTCGTTGAGCTGTTGGCGCGTAGTCCAGCCGCCATTGATATCCCAGGTCTCGGCATCGAGCGGGTCCTGCCCAATAATCGCGTCGAGCATAATCTGCTCGTGGTTGCCCTTAAGCACGCGAGCGTTGGGCAGCGACCGCACCAAGTTGATGACGCCGACCGGATCGGGACCGCGGTCGATCATGTCGCCCAGCACATACAGCGTGTCGTCGGACGTCAGCGAAATCTTGGAAAGGGCCTCGTCCAGCGCGCGCACGTGCCCGTGAGCATCAGATGTCACATAGATCGCCATGGAACGCCTTTCCCTGCATTACGGCCGAAGCCCGATGCCACGACTAAAACTTCAAGTTGAACTTAAACGTTACCCATTGTACTCCGTTGCAATAAAGCTGGAAAGTGCCACCGCTGCCAACGGTCACAAGCGGCCGCCCGCACGCCCCGAAAACACCGCGCTACCAGCACCAACGCCCCAACCAGCACCGCCCGCGCCCCCCGCCTCGTGTCGATAATGCGAACGCCCGCGGCTCGGCCCCATAAACCCACCATCTTTGGGTACAAATAACCGCAGACAACTGACCGTGCCACGCCAACCACCCAGGAGCGGACACTACCCATGAACCAGATACTTCTCTTTATCGGCCTCGTCATCATTTTGTGTCTGACCATCAAACCCGTCGGCAAAAAGCTCCCCTTCCCCACCCTGCTCATCTTTATCGCGCTCGGCATGCTGTTGGGCGTCAACGGCCCGGCGCACATCGACTTTAGCGACTACGCGCTTACCGAAACCGTCTGCAGCACGGCGCTGCTGTTCATCATGTTCTACGGCGGCTTTAACACCAACATCGACCGTGCCAAACCTGTCGCCGCGCCGGCGGTACTGTTGAGCACGCTCGGCGTTATCGCTACCGCAGGCATCACGGGCGCGTTTGCGCACTTCATGCTGGGCTTCGACTGGATCGGCGGTCTGCTGCTGGGCTCGGTCGTGGCGTCGACCGATGCGGCGAGCGTCTTTAGCGTGCTGCGCGAGCACAACCTGTCGCTGAGGGGCGGCACCGACTCGCTGCTCGAGGTCGAATCGGGCTCCAACGACCCCGTCGCCTACATGCTCACCGCGGTGCTCGCGACCCTTGCGGCGGGCGGCAATATCGACATTCCCGTACTGCTGGCCAAGCAGATCATCCTGGGCGCGGGGCTGGGCTTTGCCATCGGCTGGACATCCAGCCGTCTGATTGAGCGCGCACACGCAACGGCCGAGGGCGCGCAAACTATCTTTTTGTTCGCCGTGGCGATCGTCGCCTACGCACTGCCGAGCTATCTGGGAGGCAACGGCTTTTTGGCCGTATACCTGGCAGGCATTGTGCTGGGTGCGAGCGACATCACCGGCAAGGTCGAGCTGGCGCACTTCTTTGACACCCTCACCGAGATGGCCGAGATGACGATCTTCTTCTTGCTCGGCCTGCTCGTGACGCCCGCCCGCCTGCCGCAAATGCTGCTGCCGGGCCTGGCGCTCATGGCGTTTATGCTCTTTGCGAGCCGTCCCATCGCCGTCGGCGTGCTCCTGGCGCCCTTTAAGACGAACCCCCGCCAGGTCGCGCTCGTAAGCTGGGCGGGTCTGCGCGGAGCAGCTTCGGTCGTCTTTAGTCTCTTTGCCGTGGTGGCCGGCGTTCCCGGCGGACACGACCTATTTGACCTGGTGTTTGTGATTGCCGTGTCGAGCATTGTGGTGCAGGGCTCGCTGCTGCCAGCGGTGGCGAAGAAGCTCGATATGATCGATGCGACCGGCGACGTGCGCCGCACCTTTAACGACTATCGCGACGAAGACGGCATGTCATTTGTAAAGCTCAAGGTGGGTGCTGGCCATCCGTTTGCCGGGCGCTCGCTCGCCGATATTGGCAGCGCGACGGACATGCTCGTGGTCCTGGTGCTGCGCGACGGGGCGCACCCGGTGCTGCCCAACGGCGATACCGTGATCCAGGAAGGCGATCTGCTGGTGATGGCCGCCCCAACGTTCGAAGAGCGTGCCGAGGTTACGCTGCGTGAGGTCACCGTGACGCCCCACGGTCGCCTGGCCGGCCAGCGTCTTCGCGATGTGCCGCAGGGCAAGCACCCCTTTATCGTGGTGATGCTCAAGCGCGACGGCCAAACGATCATCCCCGACGGCAACACCCTCATATACGCCGGCGACGAAGCCGTCATTGCCACGCTAGCGTCGTAGCCATCCCCACCCATAACTTGCGGTGAAATAGGGACTGAATAGGCCTTCTAGCAGCCTAAACAGTCCCTATTTCACCGCAAGTTATTGAGGGGATAAGGTTGAGGGGTGGCTATGGCTACCAGCCGTCGTCCGTATCGTCGCCTGCGGCGAAGACACGGAGGTCGAGGCCTTCGCGTTCGGCTCGGGCTAGGAGCTCTTGAGGCGACTCGTCCTCGATATCCATCACATCGAGCATAGCGGCCGGAAAGCCCGCGCCCGCCGCACTCCCCGCACGGTCGAGCAGGCTCTCGCGCAGCTGGTCCACATCGACTTCGATCTTCATGGTGAAACCTCCTGCAAGATCAGGCCCTTACTCAGCAGTGCCAAGCTCATCCACGGCAGCGACAAAAGCCGCCGCTTGCTTTTCGTCCATCCGAGTGGCCAGACGCCCCACGGGCTCATCGTAGGCAAACTGCACCTTATCGATAAAGCAATCCCAAGCACGCTCATCCACACGCACGGCGGCCTCGCAATACTGGCTGAGCTTTTTGAGTCCATACCAAAACGCATTCACATGGCGCGTAGGATCCTCATCCAGAACACCATCGTAGCGACGCCCATTGAACTCGCGCATGCGTGCCACGGCAACCTCTAGCGAATCGCCGCCCTCGGTCGAAGCCTCATCCACAAGCTTGGGAATCGGAACCTCACGGCGAACATCATGCCTGGTAGCGCCATCGTACTCGCCCACCAGCACGTCTTCGTCAAGCCGAGAATCGTAGTCCAAATAGCTCGTGCCACAACAAATGCCGTGCGGCGAGCCCGTACCAAACGCGCAGAACAACCCGCCGTCGGCAACAATACGACGGTAGGTCTCAAACGACTTCTTAACCTGAGCGAGCAACTCGGAAAGCTCCCCGGCATCGCACGCTGTCTCGCACGCAACGCACGCAGACTCGGGCAACGATACCGGCTCCACCATGCTCCCCGCAACGCGGGCGGCACGCTCGGCCCGATACGCCTGCGCCGCCAAGCGTGCCCGCTGCGCAGCACCGCGCACGTTGGTAAGCTCACGCTCCAACGCCACGTCACCAGCAACATCACCGGCCACGTCGTTCACAAGCCCGTCAGCGTCCTGCGACCCCGTCGCACTCAGCTCAGATTCAAACGTCGCCGTGATCATGCCCGCAAGGTCCGTCGCATCGGCGGCACAACGCAACTGCTCCAGCTGCGTGCATAGCAGATCAGCATCCAGGGGCACAGCATCCACAACGCGCACGTCGCTCAGGCGCGCCACGTCCTGCAGCACCATGGCGCCGGCAGCATCGTACGCTGCACGCACCCTGTCCGCCGTATTCGCACGCAGCTTTACCTCGATAAACGCAAGTGTCTGCTCCAGACGCGTCAGCAGCTCGGCCTTGTCCTCCATGCGCAAAAAGGCAGCATAGCGGCGCTCCATCTGCAGCGGGCCCACAACACCCGCCTGCTTGCGAGCGTGTGCAAGCGCAGCGCCCTCAACACGACGGATATAGCCGTCAACAGCCCGCACGGCAGACTCGCATGCAGCGTGCTCGGCGGTCTCGATGCCCCTAAGCACGCCCAGCAGCTCACGGGAGCGCACCTTTCGCACCAACCCCCCGCGATCGTACTGCTCAAGCGCCGCCTGGCGCTTGGCTACCGATCCAAAGCCAAACAGCTCGTCGAGCAACTCGCCAACAGAACGCTCGCCCGCCATGGCAAGGCCTCCCTACCCGAACACGCCAACACGCCCGCGGGCCCACGCGCACGCAAACCCGCACGCCCGCATTCCTACAGATCCAGTGCCTTCTTCGCGGCGTCGACCGGGTCGCCATCCATGTAGAACACCGGGCTCAACCCCGAAATAATCTCGGACGACACGCTCTGCAGGCCCGCGATGGCGCTCAGCGGTAAAATCACGCGCTTGGCACCGGCGTTTTTGGCCACGCGCATAATGTCCTCGAGCCCGCGGATCTCGTCCATAGAGCCCGACATGCGCAAGATGCCCGGAATCGCCAGCGCGGGCATCACCGGGCGGTTGCACGCCGCAGAGCACAGGCCCACAAACTCGGCGAGCGAAACTTCTTCTGACAGGCCCTTGCTCTGCAGGTCGTTGTAAAACAGCAGGTAATCCTTAGAGCCAATGTGCATGCCCGGCGCCACGCGGTTCGCCAGGTTCACAAAGTTGTCGAACGCGGCCTCCAGCGTATCGCGCACCGGCTTGTTAAAGGCCACGCCCTCGTACTTAAACTTGCACTCGCCGGCAACGGCCTTGTTCTCCAGCTTGTACACGGCAACCTCGCCGCCCTGCGACCTGCCCACGCCAAACACGTGACCGGACAGCAGCGGCCCGTCGGGAATCAGCGTGTCCTCGCTCTGCTCGGGCACGCGCACAACGTGCACATCCTGCGGGTTGTCGGCATCCATATAGCCCAGGTTAACGTCGATAAACTCGACGCCCGCCATAATCTTGAGCTGCTCCTTTACGCGGCGACGGCCCTCGATGGCGTAGTCCAGCAGCCAGCGCACGTCGTCCTTGTCCATGGCCTCGTCGGGGAACAGCAGCTTGGCCAGTCCGCTAAAAGTCTTGCGCACGGCAATCTCGTCGCGCTTGTTAAAGTCGCTGTTAAAGCGGAAATACCGGTCGATATGGTGCGTAAAGTCCTTGCGGCGCATCTCCTTGCAAAACTCCGACAGGCAGTCGGTGATCAGGCCGTAATGCCCGGTCAGCAGGCTCGAGCGCATCTTGGGAATCTCCCAGCCCGGCAGGTAATAGTGGATACGGTCGAAGAAGGCCGAATCGTTGTTAAACTCCGGCGGAAATGGATCAAACAGGTGTGTGGTCTTAAGGACGTTTTGTACGGTGTCGTTGATGTTGCCCTCAAAGACCATAGAGGCATCGGCGTTAATCTGGTCGCGGCCGCGCGCGTAGCTGCCGCTGGCCATGTAGTCCTTCATGATCTGCACGGCGTTGGTGTCCTTAAACCGCATGCCGGCGACCTCGTCGAACGTCACGCAATCCCAGTGGCCCACCAGGCCCACGCGATCGGCGCGCATGGAGTTCATACGGCCGAACAGGTTAGCTGTAGTGGTCTGACCGCCCGAAAGCAAGATGGCGTAGGGCGAGACCTCTTTGTAGATGTGGCTCTTACCGGTACCGCGGGGACCCAGCTCGCACAGATTGTAGTTGCGCTCGATGAGCGGCACCATACGCTCGATAAAGTGCAGGCGCTCTTTCTCGGAAAGCTCGCTGGGCTCATAGCCAGCGGAGCGCAGCAGCATGTTGAGCCACTCGTCGCGCGAGAAATACTGGCGCTCTTCGACCATGGCATCCAGGTCCAGGTTGGGCATCTGGATGGGCGTGAGCGACGCCACACTAAACGGAGAGTCCTCGGGCCCACGCTTCTTACGCTTGGCCTTGGCGCGGCGCGGCGCGTCGTCGCCAAAGACCTCCATGCCAAACTCGTCTTCCTCATCCAAGGGGTGACGATACTCGATGCTCATGATGCACCAAATACCACCCTGCAGAATCTTGGAATAGTCGCGCACGTACTCGGCCGGCATCACAAACGGCTCAATGGTCAGGTTGGCAAACGAGGCCACGTAGATGTCTTTATACTCGTCGAGCTTGGCCGTCACCTTGTCGATGATGGTAAAACGGCCCAGCTCACGGATTTTGGACTTAATGCGCTCGGACTCATCGGGACGCACGTAGTTATCGGTGAGGATCCTGCGGATGCGATCCAGGCCCTCTGCCACGGCTTCCTCGTCATCGGTCGAGCAGTACATGCCCAGCAGGTACTCCAACACAAAGGTGGGCACGTTGGCACCGCGCTTCATAAAGGCCGTCAGGTCCTTGCGCACGATCTTGCCGCCAAAGTGCTCGAGCAGCTTACCGTCCAGCCCGTCCATGTCGTAGCCCTCATCCTCGGGAGCCTCGGCCGCAGCCTGGTCATAGCCATCGGTCGAGGACTCGTCCTCGACGGCTACCGCAGCCTCAGCGGGCGCAGCAGCGACCGGCTCCGGGGCAGGCGCAGCAGCCTCAGCCGCCGGGGCCCCCACAGGCGTCACATCCTCCGCAGGCACATCCACATCAATCGAGGGGACTTCCCACAGATCGTCGTCATGGCTATCAAACATAGGGCACACTCCTAAAAACCAAAGTCAGCAACAGGGGCAAACGAAACAGCGATGGTGTACGTCTCGCGCCAAACGATCTTGCCCGACTGGGCATCGCGACAAACCAGCAAATGGGACGAGCCGGACCCAAACGACACGCCCGCCTTAAGCGTAAAGCGAGCCTCGACCACGCGGTCCTGCGGGTTGGGCGAGGTCATGTCCGCATGCACGCGGGCAACGTCGCTCACCTCGTTGCCGGTCTCATCGGTAAACACCAGCTCGTACTCGCACGGCAGCACCTTGCCCGTAGCAGCCTCCTCCTGCAGCAACTTAATGCCAAACAGCGAGTTGGTAACGCGGCGGCTCTCGCTCAGCACGCGCAGCTTCGCAGTCTGCGTATCAACGAATTCCTTTGAAGACGCGCTCAGACGACGATACCCGACCACCGGCACCACGAGCTCCTGCAAGCTCACGCCGCCATGCACGTAGCGCTTGGTGCCGCCGGGCCGCTTGTAGTGCACGATCCCGCGAGGGGCCAAACCAACGTAGCCGCCACCCGGAGCCACATGATCCATGTTCATGGCCAAATACGGGCTACCGTCCGCACCGTTGGCGATATCGGCCAAGGCGTCGCCCCGAGCGACCACCGCATGGCGTTTGCCAAACAGCACCGGGTCGTCGGGCAGGTCATTCTTGCCCAGGAACAGGCATTCCGGCAGCTCGTTGGCCGTGAACAAAAAGCCGTGATCGGACGTAATCGTCACGCGGGCGCCCGGTGCGTCGGTGCACACGCGCTTGGCAATCGAGACCAGCTCGTCCACGCTCTCGGCGCACGCATCGAACACGTCGCTTTCGGTGGCGAGTTTCTCCCCCGTCGCGTCGATCTTGTTGTGATACAGGTACACGATCTCGCTGGACTTGAGCAGTTCCTTACGTTCGGCGGCAGACATGTCCAGATACGCCGCGGCACTCAGGGCGCGACCCGTAGGCGCGGCCTTCTGCAGCACCGCCTGGCGCTCGACCGTAGAACCCGTGGGCATACCATCGAGCAGCACGGCGCCCGTTTCCATGTTGAGCGTCATGGCCTGATGCGGCAACAGCGCCGGCATGCCCATCTCGGTAATAGAGGGAAACATCGCCTGCACGCTGCCCATGCGCACCTCGCCGCCGCGTTCGCGCTCCAACGCGGCGGCCACGTCCTGCGCCACCTCGTAGCGAAGCGCATCGCTAATCAGGACCACCTTGGCCTTAGCGCTGCCGACATACGTGGGCAGCGTCTCCCAATAGAACAGGTCTTGGCGAGCAACGCCCTCAACATAGCCGGCATCGCGCCACTGCGCCTGGGCGGCATTGGCCCAGCACGCGTTGCTCTCGGTCAGATACCAGTTAACGTAGTTGTTCTCGGCCCATTCGACCGCGCGGCGCTCGGGATCCTCCAGCAGATCGACGCCACGCAGCTTGCAGGACTCATTGGCCTGACGAAGCGCGCGATAGGCCGCATCCATGCGCCACCAATCTGTGGTGTAGGCCTCCCACACCTCGGCCGCCTGAGCAATATGGAATCCGCCCGCGTGGTCTCGCTTAAAGGCCGCCATATCGGCCAGCGCCAAAAGAACCTGGTAATAGCAGGCAAAATCGTAATACCAGCACAGGTCGCGACGGGCCGCGGCAACACGACGAGCCTCGTCAACGCGATCGGCGCCCTGCGCCAGCGAGGTGAGCAGGTCGCTCAAAATGGCCTCGTCAACGCACGGGAATACATCCAGGCGCAGCAGATCGTCGGTAGGCAGAGCACCAAACACATGGCGCAGGCCGCACGCGTCCTGGACCAGCTCGCAAATCTCGCGCAGGTCATCAGACGCCGCAGCATCGCCCGCCCATTCGCGGACAACGGCAATGCAATACGGTGCATAGGCAGGCGCAATATGGTTGGAGAGCTTTTGCAGCGCGGAGGCCGGCACCAACGAGGCCGCGGCCGTCAGCAGCACATGGGCGGCAAAATCCTGCAGCGAATCGCGCTCGAACAGCGCACCCTCAAAGCCCGTGCGCTGACGCAAAAAGGCAGCAAGGCTGTCGGCGGCCTCAAACTTTTGCGCCAGCTCCGACAGCGCCTCCGGGCCATCGTGCAGCAGCTTAGTCAGGCACGCACGCACAATAAACGGCATGGTGGCAGCACTGGGGTCCGAACCGCCAAACATGGCAGCCAGCAGGCCCAGCTCAACATCGGCCGCGCACGCGGGCGCGGGCATGCACTTGGAGAACTTGGCGACGCGGCCCTTGGCGGCAAAGAACGACCTGTGCGCCTGCAGCGCCTTGCGAATATCCCTCGCGTTGGAGGCGCCCAACTGATCGGCCAGCAGCGACAGATAATCCGCCGAGAACTGATCGGCATACAGCTCAACGTCCGCCAGCCAATCGCCCTCGAGGCTTCCACGTCCCTGCTGGCGATACACCAGCATATCGCTCGTAGTGTCCTCACGGGCAATGAGGCGCTTGACCTCAAACATATGCCCGTCGCAAGCCTCCACAAAGCGTACCGGACGCGGCAAGCGCTGCTCTATCGCATCGCCAAAGCCGCCCTCGGCAAGCTCGGCAAACGTGGCGGCAAACTCGCCTTCCGCGTCGTGCCACACCACCACGCGGCGCTCACGGCAATCGGGCAGCGGCTGTTCAAAGCGCGCCGCCAGCTCTTCAATTACATCGAACTTTGCCATCTAACAATCCCACTGTCATACCGGTCAAAACAATTCGCGTAACGCGTAATCACGTGTGCATTATTTTATCTTTGCCAGCACATCCTGGAACTTGGCATAGTTGACCTTAACGCCGTCATCCAGGTCGATCTTGATCATCTGGTCGGCCAGGTGATGCAGCTTTTCCTCGTAGGCAACGGTCTCGGTCAGCTGATCCTTGAGCTTTTTGATGCGCTTGGTCAGCGCGACCTTCTCGCCGCGCTCGGCCGTGGCCAGCGCGTCCTCGGCGTCGGCGATCTGCGAACGATAGCGCTCCTGCTGCTCGTGCACGTAGTCGGTGCGAATGCGCGCCAGCAAATCGGGCGTGTAGCGGTGCATGTACACCAGAGCCATAAAGCCGTTCTTTTTACCCGAGTCGAACAGCCAGTAGATGGGACGTTTCTTGTAGGTCTGGCAGTGGTCCTTAAAGAAGTCCTTCAAAAAGTAGGTGCGGATGACCTCGCGCGAAGTGCCCTTGCCGCCGAGCGCCTCGGCAATAAAGGTCAGGTTCTGCTCGAGCGTTTCCTCGCCGTACACAGTGCGCACAAAGTCGATAAAGTAGCGCACGATGTCGTCGTCAAAGTACTCGTCATCGGTAATGGGCAACACGTTGTCGCCATCGGGCATAAAGGTCACGTGATCGGGGTCGGGCATCTTGGCCAGATAGTCGTTGACCGTGGCACCCTGGTCGGCCAAGACCAGACCGTCCACGTCCAGCGAATAGCGGCCAAACATGCAGCCCACGGCATAGCTTATGAGCGAGGTGATCTCGTCGCGCTTGGTGCGCACGTATTTGTTGCCCTTATAGCTCTCGGGAATCTCATCGGCGGTGTCGAAAATGCGCGCCACCGAAACGTACTTATCCTCGACCTCGATGGGCACCTCCCCCTCCATGTTATAGATCTTGGCAAAGATTCGGTTGAGCTTCTCCTCGTTAGCGCGAAGCTGCTCAAAGCGAGCATTGACCTCGGCCTTGCGAGCCTCGTATTTATCGGCGAGCAACGTTGCCATATCTCTATCCCATCCAATCAGGACCGATTAAAAACCCAATAAAACTAGCTAAGTCAACATAGACAAGTCTACCCGACAGCAAAGCTAATTGTGCCCCGTGCAGAGCATTCGCAGGCACCATTTTGAGGGTACGCCCACTACAAGCCGACCCCGCTTTGCAGCCAATATGTATTAACTTACTCCACCAGCTCCACCATTTGTTGAGCAACAAGTGCGAGCGGTAGCACAAACGGCATAGATGTCACTATTTTCCGTAATATTGTGACTATTCCACAAAAAAGCGTATAGTATGTTGCTTACAACCAACTAGGAGGTGCTCCTTATGTTGTTAGAGTTCAGCTTTAAAAACTTCCGCTCCATTAAGGACGAGGCCGTATTGTCAATGCTGCCCGTCAATTCCTACAAGGAGCATCCGGAGAATGTCCATCCCTGCAGCATCCCCGGCACCGGCACGGACGGCGTGCTCACCGCAGCGGCCATCTACGGACCCAACGCTTCCGGAAAGACCAATCTGTTGCGAGCGGTTCACTTCTCTCGCAACCTCGTTTTAGGTATCACGCATCCGGCCCATCTGCCCCGACGTCAAAACTTTGTTGGCAACAGCGATCCAACAACCTTTAGCTATACGTTCTACACCGACGGCACTCGCTACGAGTACGAATTCGCCCTAGACGACGATGGCGCCCTCAGCGAGACGCTCAGCGTAAGCCCCAAGGCCAAACGCCTTGTCTACGAGAGGTTCCGCAACGACGATGGCACGTACTCCGTCAAGCAAGGCTCCAAATATACCGGCATATCTACCAAGCTCAAGGGCTATACGGATCCCGGGTTTGTTCTTGGCATGCTTGCAAACTACGGTATCGAGCCCTGCGTTAAGGCGATGCGCTGGTTTGCCGACAACCTGGTTGTAGCCAATCGCGAAGCCCCTATTCCCGATGCGGAGCTCATGGACAAGCTCGCTGCGTTGGGCGAGACAAAATTCAAAAAGGTCATCAAGGCCATAAGCTCCGCGGACCTGGGCATTACCGGGGTGCAGCTTAAAGTCGACGACATGACCGAGGACGAAAAGAGCGTCCAAAAGGAGAATGCCGACAAACTCGCCGCGGTTTTCGAAGCGCTCGCGGGCCAAAAACCCAACGGCGTCGAGATACCCGATAAAAAGGTTGCCATGCAGTTCCGGCATGAAATTGGCGGACATAGCGTTGGCTTTGGCCTTGACGACGAATCCCTTGGCACAAGGACCATGCTCGACCTAGCAGTCGACTTTATCGATGCCATCGATGCCGGCCGGACTCTGTTCGTAGACGAAGTCGAACGCAGCCTCCACCCGATGCTGCTCGAAAGTCTTGTGGCGCTGTTCTTCGATCCAGACCTCAACGAACACGGAGCACAGCTCATCTTTACAACCAACGAGCTTCTCCTCCTGAAGAACGATGCGCTTCGTCGCGATCAGATATGGTTCATCGAGAAGAACCTGCAGAGCGGTTCCTCAGACATCTACCCGCTCTCCTCTTTCTCCCCCAGAAAGGACGAGAGCCTAATCAACCGTTACCTCTATGGCGCTTACGGAGCCGTACCCTACGTTGAGAAGGTGTCCTAAGATGGCCAGAAAGGGTAAGTCCGAACGAAGCCGGCACGAGCGCAAGCGCGCCCAAAAACCTACGATCCTCATCGCTGTAGAAGGCGATACGGAGGAATTGTATTTTGGCGAAGTAAAGCGCAAGTTTAGGGCACAGTGGATTAAGGTCGAAAAACCCAAAAGAACTGATCCAAGGGGCATTGTCCTTGCGGCGCGCAATAAAAAGAAAGAACTAGAAAACAAAGGGCTTTCGGTTGAACCCTGGGTTGTGTTCGATGCGGAGGCGCGCGAAGATGAAGAAGCCCGCAGCTACGGCGAGGCAATCAAGCAAGCCGAGGGCTGGGGAATACACGTAGCCAACTCAAGCCCCTGCTTTGAGTACTGGGCCCTACTGCACTACTCACCGGGTATTCTCGTCGAGACACCTGAGCAAGCAGTCACCGAGCTCGCCAAACCCAGCAGGGCCAAGGATTACAAGAAACCCGGCCTTCCCTTTGACGAGCTCTGGGAGATTTTCGTAACCGGCAAGCCAACGAACGCTGCAACAAGCAGACGAAAGACGCTTGTTGAATGCGGTGAAGACCCGCGCGGGGCAAGACCCGTAACCTACGTAGATCAACTCATGGGTGCCATCTGCGAGACTGGCGGAGTCAGTCTTTAGTGCGCATGAGGCGGGCATTCGCGCCCATTTGGATCGAACGCCTGCCTCGACAATAATTAAGAGGGCATCCCTTAGCAGTTTCTCTCGCAAGCAGGCAAGACATTTTTCGTTTAACGCCGCAGAAAGCAATGCCTCTTAAATAGACCCTACTCAGCCCATTCCTTTTTCAGCATCTTAGCGATCTTCTCGTAAGCATCACTATAGTTATCGGAGTGGACCTTTTTCACATCGACGCTCAATGCTTTCAAGATAGCCTCCTTTCCACTCTTCCTTTGTTTGGCACGCTTGCCGTCACGCTCATTATCTGAATCGTTGCCTTTAACAACTGGTTCGAAATAGACAATTTTGTTGTCAAACTCGTCCAAGTTGTTGCATGCTGCAAAACACGCGGCCCTGAGCGACAGAAGCCACCAGAGATCAACCTCGCAGTAGTCAAGCTCAAGCCCAACGATTGCAACGTCATTTGTAAATAAATACTCAGGCCAAATACCGAGCGACGCTTCTCTCCTTATCAGCTTTACAAGATAGTCGTTGTCAGAGGCGCCCGCATTCTCATCCTGCGGAGACGGATACAGCTCACCACGAATTGTCGCGATTAAGGATGCGTAGTGCTCATGCCCCAGACAAAGGGTGTTTTTCCATTTGGTCAAAGCATGAGCATGGTAAAAATCCCTCGATCCTGACTTTGAGATCGGTTTCATCACGTTCCGAGAAGAGCCGACTTTCACATTTAACTCTTCTTTATCAGAAAAATCTTTTCAAACGTATCGTCATAGTTTGTCGTTACAAAATGCGAAAACGGCAAATCTCGAAAACAATGATGGGCATAGCCAGGCTCAAGATTCATATTGTCAATCGCCTGAGCTAGTTCATTCTTCAGTTCTTTATATGCATCGCTCTTACGTCTGCCGATAGAGGCGCCATTTTTGGCAGCAATTTCTTCAAAACGAGCGGAAACGGAACCTCTGCATCTTCAGTAATATCGGACCCAATCTCATCCATAAGTTGAGCCCAGCTCAATCCCGATTCCAGAGTCCTGTTCAATCCGTTGCCAATGAAAAGTGTTTTATCTCGCATACGAAGAACATCAGTTCGCAATTAAAGAATGTGGGCACCATTAATGAACAATCCGGTCAAACGTGGCCTTCCCCATATCAGTAAGACCAGATATTTAGCATCGAATAGACTCGTGTATCCCGAAACCAAACTGCGGGACGAAACTCACGGTATCCAAGCGAACGCCTCATTTCTTTAGATAGCTTTTCAATATGATCGTCGAGGCTCAAGCCATCGATTAGCCGTTGAAGGGCTCCCTCGTAGCGTTCGTCTTCTTCATTTTGCATTTGGACTGGAGAGATTGGTTCGCACTTGCCCTCTTCGGCCAAGCTTCTCTCGCCCTCTACCTGCTTTTTCCAATCGTCGAGGTCTTTCTCATAACGCTCAAAACTCGAATCATAATCGGCAATCAAGGCAGAAACGAGGCTGATCAAATTACTCGAACCGCAAACCTTAATTGCAACTTCTTGATCTTTCAGGCGTCTAAGTGATTCATAGTCCGTCAAACGGTTAGGTTCGTTCTTTAAATGAAACAGAAAGGATAAAAGCGATTTATAAACCTCGAATCTACGATCGACCGCATCTTTCTTTCGCTGGTTCTTAACGGTTAAATACGCCACAACAAATGAAGTGAACGCGGCAATGGCTGAACAAACGACCTGAAGCATAATCACCCTCACCATTAAATAAGCGGATGGCGTTTGAAATCCCAGGAGGTTTCAAACGTGTCGTAGTCGGCAATAGAGTCCGCAATGCATTTTTTAACCAGTAGTTGAATAGCCGGATTGCAAGATTGTTCGATGTAGGGCTGTTTGCCTATGTCGCCAGATTGGAAGTGCAGTGTCGGGTTGACCATTCCGTTAATCTCCTTGGAGATTGAGGAATTAAGGTAGCCAAGTAAGTATGTTAATTGCATTTCTGACGCTGCAAAAAGGGCTGTCCCCGAGCTCTCAAAAAAGAAACCCTCCGGCATCAACCGAAACGCAGCAAGAGAAGAGCTGATGTTGGACCACGTCAAGCCCCTCCTAAAGAGATATTCTTTGTTCCTAATTGTTGCTCGCCCAAGATTCCTAACGTTCTTACCGTCATCAGCCCAATCGACCACATATGTTTGATTCCCGTACCACCTACGAAACTCACCGCCCTTCATGCACGGAAACCAGCGCGATGAACCATTCGGCACCTCGAACCATCTACGTAAGAACAATTCGTTGTTACCTAAAGTTGACCCTTGCTTAGGAAAGGCAACGTCTGAAATCTGGGGATTGTTGGCAAATAAACCAAGCATTGCGTCGCTGGCCCAGTAGGCGATGGGGGTGCCGGGGATCTGCTTGAAGGTCTCGGCGTCGCGGCGGTAGAACCAGCCGCAGTCGGGGTTCTGGATCGCCTCGAGGGCCTTCTGGCGCTTGGCATCGCTGCCGTTGATGTCGACGAGGCGCACGTAGGCGCCCTCGCATGTCGCGCGGCCGTTGTAGACGACGTCGGCAGTGACGTTGACGACCTCGCCGCCGATGGCGTCGAACGCGCGGGGGCCCAGGTGAAGCATGGACAGGATCGACTTGCCCTCGATGAGCGAGGAGCGCATCTTCTCGAAGCTGCCCAGGAACATCCAGCTCTGCATGGTGATCATGGCCGCGTAGCCGCGGTCCTTCGCCAGGTTGAACCCGCGCTCGATGAAGCACGTGCACAGGTCGCTCTTGACGTCGGGGTAGCTCTTCTTGACCCACCTGGACATGAAGGGGCCGAAGCTGGAGCTGCCCATGTAGGGCGGGTTGGCCACCACGCAGTCGTGGCGGCGGGCCAGGGTCTCGCAGGTGGAGAGGGCGCGCCGGAGCTTCTCTTTGGAGCTGCCGCCGAACAGGCCGCCGCCGGTGAGGTCGATGGCCTCGCGGATCGCGGCGAGGTCGCCCTCGGCCGGGGCGAGCAGCGAGCCCACCTCGTCCAGGTGCGCCAGGGCGTCGACGAGGTCCCTCCTCTTGGCGAGGGCGCTGCCCTGCGGCACGTCGCCCTCCCCCAGCGCGACCGGCGCGAGCACGGCGATGTCGGCCCGCACGCCGCGGCCGAAGAAGCGGCGGTCCAGCCCGCGGGCGCACATGGCCAGCGCCAGGCGCGCGATCTGGGCGGCGCGGGGGTCGATCTCCATGCCGTGCAGGTTCTTGGACAGGACGAGCCCGGGGATCTCGCGCTCGCGGTAGCCGCGCTCCAGGTACATCTTGGAAAGCAGCTCGAAGGCGTAGACCAGGATGTGGCCCGAGCCGCACGCCGGGTCGCACAGGGAGATGTCCTCGGGGCCGGCGATCCTGATGAAGTCCTCGTGCCCGGAGTCGGGCTCGATGTAGTACTCCATCTCGCCGCGAAGGGGGCTCGCGGGGTTGTTGAGCATCCACAGGCGCCCCAGCGAGTTCTGCACCATGTAGCGCACGATCCAGTCGGGCGTGAACAGCTGGGTGGCCGGCCCTATGGTGTCGGGGGTCTCCTTGGCCTTGGAGGCGAAGAAGGCGTCCTTGACCTCGGAGTTGTAGTACTGGTACATCCAGCCCAGGACCTGGACGTTCCGCCAGTCCTCCTCTGGAATGTCCTCAACCATGCGTCCGATGACGCCGTCGGCGTCCATGAGGTTGGCCGGCAGCAGCAGCGCCATGCAGGCGTCCACGGGCTGGAACACGCCGGGCAGGCACCCTGAGAGCTCGGCGCACTGGGCCAGGAACAGGTAGCGGAACAGCGGCCCGTCCTCGCCGGCCTGCTTGAGCTCGGCGACGCGCACCGGGTCGGCCCCCTCGATCTCCACGTCGAGCGCCTCGTCCGCGGCCTGACTGCCCAGCTCCCAGGAGCCGTCCGCCGCGGGGCGGGTGAACATGCGCACGCGGGAGGGCAGGAAGTCGTGGACCTCCATGTAGCGCACGGCGGCGATGCGGTTGAACCAGGTGTAGGCGGCGCGGTCGCGCAGGTGCTCGAAGCCCTCCTCGGCGCCGGCTCGCAGCAGCGCGTCTCGCCACCCGGTCTCCTCCGGGGACAGGGCGCGCCCGCCCACCGCCGCGGCGCCGGCGGGCTCGGCGCCCTCGGCCACGCCGTAGAGCCTCATGCGGGCCTCGACGCCGGCGATGAGCTCGTTGCGGGCCCAGATGCAGTAGTTCTTGATGGCGGTATCGTTCATGGCGGTCTGCCCTTCCCCGGTGGTTCTTGGTTAGCTCAGGCGGATGGCGTCGTTGCCCTGCAGCTCGGCAAGCAAGCGCACGCGGAGCTGGGCAAGATAGGCGTCGATGTCGCTTTCGCTCTCCAGCTTTTTGCGCTCACCCAGGTCGGCCAGGCGCAGCTTTTTAATCCTGGGCGCGGGCGCAGGCTTTACGGTCGTCGGGGCGTCCTTGTCGTTGTCCTTGATCGTGGTAACGATCTCGCCGTTGGGCGTGACTTCTACGCGGCGGCTCTCGCGCTGCTGGCGGGCCTTCTCCTCATCGATGGCGGTATCAATCTTCTCGCACGCACGGTCGCAATACTCAATCAGCTGCTGCTTGAGCGCGGCAAGCTCGCTCGCCTTGGTGGCGGCGTGAGCGCGGCTCTCAAACGAGTTAGCCATGCGGCCGGCGTTCTCGATAGCGCGCTCGGCAAGCTTGGCATAGCCGTCCTGGCTCTGGGCATATTCGTGTACCTGGGCCATCTGCGCGGCAATGTCGTCCAGCGTCTCCTTGCGCTTGGCATCGACCATCTGCTTGTGAGCCACCATGACCGGCTCCATCAGCTCGTGGAGCTCGCGGACCTCGCGGTATGGACGCGGGTTCTTCAGAATCTGCTCAATGCGCTTGTTGGCCTCGACCGCTTGGGCGTTAGAGTCCATGTAGAAGCCCTCGTCCTTCATAAGGCCCATAAACTCAACGGCCTTATCAAAGACGGGCTTTTGGCTCTCAAAGAAGAACACGACCTGGTCGTAGTCCTCTTTCCAGTCGTCCAGATCGTCCTGCGCCTTTACAAAGGCGTTGAACAGCGTCTGAGCGTCGTTCTGGTTGTCCAGCAGGCGCGTGGTCAGCTTAATGCCGTCCTCCAGCACCTTTAGGCCCGGATACGGATAGGCCGGGGCCAAGCCCGTAAAGTTGTTGTTCGTGAGTTCCACGCACTCGCTCTTATAGCCCGTAAGCGTATCGACCACCGTGGCGGTAAGCTCGTCCTCGTTGGAAATGTCACGATTCGCACCGAAGGTCTCGCGCAGCACCCTGTTGACCTTCTTAATGAGCTCATCGCTCATCTTAACGCGCTCGCGCACCTGGGCCTTGTCGGCGTCCTTGCGCAGGAAGGCAACCATGCGCGAATCGGCAGGGGCAACATTGGCGCCGGCAGCCGTAATGGTCGCGCGCTGCGAAACCACCAGCTGCGCCACCACGTTGGCAATGTCGATTTCGCGCCAGCCATAGGGAGCACCCTGGAACTTACGCTGCAGGTCACCCATGGTCGTATTCAGCGACAGACGCGTCTGGGCATGCAAAAAGCCCGCGACCTCCTTCTCGGCGCGAGCGTTCTGGGAGCTCTGGCCGTCGAGCGCCATCTGGTTGGCGCCGCGCAGCGTGGCGCGAATGTCCTCGTCGGCCTTGGCGGGGTCGGCGATGTAGTCGGCCTTAGTAAAGATGGCATCCGTCAGCTTTGACAGGGCCTGGTCAAACACATCGGCGGGCTTGGCGGCGCGAACCGTGATCATGGAACCGTTCACAGCCACACGGGCATGCAGCACGGCCTCCTCCAGCAGTTTGGCTGCCTCACGCTCAACGTAAGTAGCCTCTTTCATCTTTGCCTGGATAATCTGCTGGGTCGAAGGCGCCAGGGCCTCGGTGTTGATGGTCTTGCGATACTTGCGGATCTTAGCCACATTCTGCAGGTCGTCAAAGTAGTCGATGTCGTCTGCCAGCACCACCAGCGCGATATTGGCCGACTTGACGGCAAGCTCGGCGTCGTCGGCACGCGAAAGGTCATCGGCCACCGTGACTACATTGAGTTTCATGCCACCCTGAGCCACACCATAGGCAGAATCGTCTACATAGCGGTCGAAGGGAAAGTCGTTGGCGCCCACGCGCAGCTTGGTAGCCGTATAGATGCCGCTAAAGAGCGACTTTTTAATGCCCTCGATAATCAGGGCAGCATCTACCGGCGTCTCGCTAATGGCGCGCGAGATATCCTGCTCCTCGTCGGTAAGGAAGTTGTACGCATCGCCCTGGCGCGCCACGTAGTTCTCGCGCACCAGGCGGTCGAGCGACTCCTTAACGCGGCCCTTAAGGGCGGCCTTGTCCACGTCCATGCCGTCGACCATAAGGATAGAGATGTTCTCGACGTTGGACTTGATGTAGTCGATATAGCGGATCAGGTACAGCAGTTTTAGGACCTTAACGTCCTCGGTCTTAAGACCATGGCCATCCTCGGCCGCACGTTCGGCACGCGTGACCACCTGGATCACGCCGTGCTCCAGATCCTTGGCAATGGTATCGAAGAAGCGCCAGAACGGCACCAGGGCGCCCACCTCTTGGTCTTGGATGGCCTGAGCCGATTCCTGAAAGGCCGAGAGCATGGATCGCTCGCCCGTGGACATGTGCTTGGCCTTGACGCCGTGCTTGCGCACCTCGGTCATAACGTCGGGAAGCACCTTAAACTGGTAGTTCACAAACGGGTAGCTGTCCGTAAAATCCTTGCGGCTGGCATAGCCAATCAGATCGCCGCGCGAACCGTCAAAGGAGAACACATTTTTGAGCACGGTGCTCTGGGACTCATAGTCCTGCTGGAGCTTTGCCGAGGCGGCATCGTTCTTTTGCAGCACGCGGCGCTGGATAACCTCGTCCACGCTGGAGCTGGAGAGCGAAAGGCGCGTGTTAAAGCGGCCCTGAATCTTGGAGAAGTCGTCGCCCACGATCATGGCGACCTCGTCGATAGCCTCCTGGCTGGTCACCATGACCCACACGCGGCCACCGCAACGGCTACCCAGCTCCTCGACGAGCGTCTGCAGCGACAGCATAAGGCTCGTGCTCATGTCGGCATCGGAGCCAATAAACTGACCCACCTCGTCGGCCATGAACAGCAGGCGGAACTCGCCGCCGCACTCCTCGGCGCGCTTGTCGGCATACTGCTTGACCATCTTGGCAAAGGTGTCGGCAGCGATGGCGTCATCCTCGGTACCGTCGAACCAGTGGCGCGCGGCCTGCTCGCTCATGCCCAGCACCTCTTGCAGGGCCTCGACGATGTCGTCCTCAAAGTAGCTATAGCTCTCGCGGTCCTCGAGCCAGTTGCCGCCGCCAATGCGCTCGTAGGCAGCGCGGAACTCCCGTGTCTTGCCCTTGCTGTCGATATGCTGTTCCAGGCGCGCCAGCTTAAGGTCCTCGCCAAAAAAGCCCAGGTGCTCAAAGAACACACGCTCAAAAGCGCGCAGCAGGGCCGTACGCGAGGTGTCGCCCTCTTTCCACTGGCCGCCCTTGCTGTCGATGTTAAACAGGATCGCCTCGGTGGGAACCTCGCAGCAACGACGAACCCTGGCGGCTACGATGGGGTCGGAAATCTTGCCATCAAAGTAATCGACGGCGCGCTTGCCGGCAATCTCGTCGTTTTGCAGCAGATACGAGAGCATCTTGAGGAAGTGCGATTTACCGGAGCCAAAGAAGCCGCTAATCCACACGCCCATGTTGTCGGTGGGAACGTCGAGCGCCTTATCGTACGCCTCGAAGAAGTGCGCAAAATGACCCTGCAGCTCGCGCGTCACCACGTACTCGTCGAGCTCCTGGCGCACCGATTCGTCGCTGGCGTCTTGTACCTTGACGACACCGTTGATGGAACGGTTGATGTCCTTGGAAAACAGGTCTTGGATGATCATCTGTCGCTCCTAAGAGATATCGAACGCGCGGTAGTAGTTGCTGGCGTTCTCTTTGTTGAACAACTTGAGCTGGCGGCCGTCAAAGCTGCCGGGATACATGACGACAACGGGCACAGTGCCAAAATCGGCAAGCATGTCGTTGAGCAGGTTGTGCACGCGCAGTAGCGGAAAGACCTCGCCCACGCCAGTGAGCAAGATCACGTCTCCAGGCTGGTGAGGCTGGGTATGCTCCAGGAGGTATTGGGCAAAGCTCTTGGAGCTGCAGGGCTTCTGGAGCTCTTTGATCTGGGCCTCCGAGCCGACCTTTGCCTCGCGCCGGGGAATCGCACGCAAGATTCGGCGCTGCTCGCAGATATCGAGCATCACGTCGTACAGGTTAAAGACCTGCAGATTACACGGCAGCTTGCCGGCCTGGGCGTCCGCTTTGAGCTCGTCCACGTAGGCACGGCACTCAAACTCCAGCGAGGGATCGTAGCAAAACGTGTAGAAGCCGATCTCGTTACCGATGCCCTTGTTGGCCAAGAAGTCCTGGTCTTGCAGGCGCTCGCGTAGCGCCTCGCGGCGATGGTCAAAGTCCTCATGGATGCGCTCGGCGCGGTTGCGCGGACGAATGTGCGGCTGGTTTATTGCCATGTCTACATCACCTGCCCGGTAAGTGCGGCCAGCGCGTCCATGTCGCCCAGGTCGCGGATAGCCTGCTCTACATCGGGGTCGAGCAGCAGGGGTTGGAGCGCGTCGGTGCGCTGCGATGCCTTAAAACCGGCGCCACGCAAGATCTGGCGCAGGGTGCTTTTTATACGGCCCAACGTGGCGTCTGACCATTTGGCGGCCTCGGCATGCTCAACCTGAAAACGGGTGATAAACGCGTTGAGGTCAACGTCGGTAAAGGTGTAGTCGAAGCTGGCCATACGCTCACCGATCTCCACCTGGATGAGCTCGCGAACCATGGTGTAGCGACACATCATGGCAAACAGGTTTGCCTGGGCCGCCTGATCGGGCATGCCGTTGGCGATCAGGTCCATAATGCGCATGACCGCTTGGTCGGCAGCATCTTTGTCGATACCGCGGGCAGCGCACTGCGCCTCGTCGAGCGCTACGGCATCAAAGCGGCGCAGACACACGCGAGCGCGATCGGTAAGCATGCGCTCGGTGGGATACTGAAACAGGTTGTCGTGCTTAACGCGTGCGATGATGTCGTCATCGCTCACACCGTCCAAGCGCAGCGCGGCGACGATGCGCATCTCGGGCAGCAAAAACTGCTCGCGCGTGAGCACGCCTCCCAGCGATATTTTGTCGGTGTTATCCACAGGACACACTCCAAGGGTTCGGGCCTTTTTATTCGCATCGGGTCGATGCAAACATGCCTTTCAATCATACCGTTTAAGTACCGGGTCGTGAGGTCTAGAGAGGATAAACGAGGGGCACGCTCCCACAGACGGCAACAAATGAGAGGTGAGGCGCTTTGGCTGCGCGGCAAACGGATCGAAGTCAAATTTATTGCGCAACAAAGCCTCTGAAGCCTTGAGGTAAATATGGAGCCAAAGGCAACTGGCGCAGCGCCGCGCTGCCTCTATGCGGGAACGCGAAGATCGCATCCAGTGCGCCATCACGCGTGGCTACGATGGCCTCGTAAACGGTCGCATTCGACCCTGGAAACAAGCAAAGGCAGAGGCGGATCGGATGCGAGCCATCAGGTAAGGTCACCCCTCCCCCATGTAAGCATCCTGTAAATCATAGCAGCGCACTCGAGTTTTACCGTGATGCGGTCGCGCCTGGCGCTCCACTGTGCTAAAGTATCCCGAACGTTCAAACGACTACGAGGGGAACTAGAAGATGGCACGTGTGCACAACTTCTCAGCTGGCCCGGCCGCGCTGCCCACAAGCGTGCTCGCCGAGATCGCCGACGAGATGATGGACTACCGCGGTTGCGGCATGTCCGTGCTCGAGATGAGCCATCGATCTAGCATGTTCCAGCAGATCATCGACGACGCCGAGGCAACCCTACGCCGCCTGCTGAGCATCCCGGACAACTACCGCGTCCTGTTTTTGCAGGGCGGCGCCACGCTGCAGTTTGCGGGCATCCCCATGAACCTCATGCGCCGCGGCCGCGCCGGCTACGTCGTGACCGGCAACTTTGCCAACAAGGCGTACAAAGAGGCTGCCAAGTACGGCGAGGCCGTGCTGCTCGCGAGCTCGGAGGACACCAATTTCGACCGCATTCCCGACATGGCCGACATCAACGCGCGCATTGCCGCCGAGGCCGCGGGCGACGGGCTCGACTACGTCTACATCTGCCAGAACAACACCATCTTTGGCACCATGTACCACGAGCTGCCCGATTGCAGCGACGTACCGCTGGTCGCCGATGTCTCGAGCTGCTTTCTGTCGCAGCCGCTCGACGTCGAGCGCTACGGGCTCATCTACGCCGGCGCCCAGAAAAACGCCGGTGCCGCGGGCGTGACCGTGGTCATCGTGCGCGACGACCTCCTCGCCGACGGCCCCGCCTTTGCGCAGACGCCACAGTACCTGGACCTTAAGACCCAGGCCGCCAAGGGCTCCATGCTCAACACGCCCAACACCTTTGGCATCTACGTGTGCGGCAAGGTGTTCCGTTGGGTTGAGCAAACCGGCGGACTTGCCGCCATGGCCGAGCGCAACTGGGCCAAGGCCAACCTGCTCTATGACCTGCTCGAGCACAGCGAGCTGTTCCATGGCACCACGCAGCAGGGCAGCCGCTCCATCGCCAACGTCACCTTCCGCACCGGCGACGCCGAGCTCGACGCCGCCTTTGTCGCAGGCGCGGCCGAGCACCAGATTCAAAACGTCAAGGGTCATCGCCTGGTGGGCGGCATGCGCGCCAGCGTCTACAACGCCGTCACCATGGAGGACGTGCAGGCGCTGGCCACGTACATGAAAGACTTCGACGCGCAGCATAGTTTGAGTCCGCGATCTAACTAGCCCGCAACACGCGGGCCGACCAGCCACCTCAGACCACCCTGCTTAGATAAAAACCTGCTAAGGAGTTTCTCATGCGCAAGATTAAGACCATCGACGACATCACTAAAGACGGCAAAGTCGAGTTTGGCAAGGGCTACGAGTTTGTAGGCACCGCCGAGGAGGCCGACGCCATCCTGATGCGCTCGACCGACCTGCACGGCTACGAGCTGCCCGAGGGCATCCGCGCCATCGCCCGCTGCGGCGCCGGCGTCAACAACATCCCCGTCGAGGAGTACGCCAAGAAGGGCATCGTCGTCTTTAACTCCCCCGGCGCCAACAGCAACGCCGTCAAGGAGCTCGTCCTGGGCATGCTGGTGCTTTCGAGCCGCGGTGTGGTGCAATCGATGAACTGGGTGCGCGACAACGCCGACGACCCCGAGATTCAGGTCGACGCCGAAAAGGCCAAGAAGGCCTTTGTGGGCCGCGAGCTCAAGGGCAAGCGCATCGGTGTCATCGGCCTGGGCAACGTGGGCTCCAAGGTCGCCAACGCCTGCGTCGATCTGGGCATGGATGTCTACGGCTACGATCCGTTCATTTCCGTTGAGCACGCGTGGGTGCTGAGCCGCGAGGTGCAGCGCGTGGGCACGCTCGAGGATCTATGCCGCGGCTGCGACTACCTCACCGTGCACGTGCCCAGCAAGGCCGACACCATCGGCATGATCAGCACCGAGCAGATTAACCTGCTGGCACCCGACGCCGTGCTCATCAACTACGCGCGCGAAACCATCATTGACGAGGACGCCGTCGACGCTGCCCTGCGCGCGGGCAAGCTGAGCTGGTTTAGCTGCGACTTTGCCACGCCCAAGACCGTCAAGATGCCCAATACGTTTATCACCACGCACTCGGGCGCCGGCACTGGCGAGGCCGAGGCCAACTGCGCCGACATGGCCATCAGCGAGCTCAAGGATTACCTGGAGAACGGCAACATCGCGCACAGCGTCAACTACCCCGCCTGCAGCATGGGCAAGGCGCGCGCCGCAAGCCGCATCGCCTGCCTGCACGCCAACGTGCCCAACATGATCGGCCAAATCACGGCCATCCTGGCCAAGGACAATGCCAACGTGCAGCGTATGACCAACGAGTCCGCTGGCGAGAACGCCTACACCATGTTCGACACCGACGAGCACCTGGACAGCAGCACCATCGAGGCGCTCAAGCAGATTCCGTCGATGTATCGCGTGCGCGTGATCAAATAGCAACGACGCCAAGCCTGCCAGACAGGCCACGACGCCCATTCGGCCCCCGTTTTCACAAAACGGGGGCCGATTTCGTTGCTCCCGGCGGCTTGAAAAGTGCTACCCCGAACAAGTTTTTTCGGATAATCGACAGTCTCATCCAGATCACTGAGCACGCCTGCTTTGATAAACACCTTTATCAGGGGCTTTAGTAGGTAAAAATCGATCTCTGTATACCACATCCAAGTTGACTGTCGATTTTCCGAAACAACTTGTTCTGGATAGCATTTTTAAAGTCCTTCCAAGGCGAAACTGAAGCTTTATTCGCGCCCAAAACTCTAGCTTCCGCGACCGTTTTCCACCCGCGCGGCTACATTCCCGTCCAATCGATAAAAATCTCCTCACGAAGTCGCCGTTCGAGCTCCTGCTGCCGCGGCGTCTTGTCTTTCAGCGGCATATCGAGATAGGACATGATAAGCTCCATCACCACGCGGAAGGCATCGGAGTCGACTAGCTGACCATAGGTCATCAGAACGACGGGATATCCCATCGTCTGAAGGGCCGTCGTTCGATCGGAGTCCGAGATCTTGGATTCTATGGATCCGTGAATGGCTTTACCTTGACATTCAACCAGGCACTCCCGGCTGCCATCCTTATTTGACAGCAAGATATCGGCGTAGCGCCTATCAAGCCCCGAAATCAGGCGGGCGCTGCGCGTCATGCGAATCTCGACGTTATTGGTAAGGCGCAGCCCTTCGCCGCCGCGCAGCCTCGAAAGGCCAAACAGCATCGAAGCTTGGACCTCAAGCGGCGATGCCACAACCCCCGTAATGCATTTCGCGGCACGTGTGAATGATTTAGCACCGCGGAGTCCCTGGATCTTATTGGCGAACTCCGTAAGGCCAGAGAGCTCGATCAAGGGAGGTCGTTTCCACAAGTCCGTTGGATTCCCCGAGGCATCCTTTACGTTTTCCCAGCCCGACCGTGCGTCACCCCACCGGCTCCCATATGCCTGCTCAAGCGCCAACTTTACTTGAGGTGCAATCTTGCACACGGCAAAGGTGCCGCACATCTCATACATGCACATGATCAGACGCTCGTTTGAGACCGAGGAAGCCAGGGTCAGCAGCGTAAAGAGCGGGGACGCGGCATCAAGGCCAAACTCTGTCTGCCGCACGGAGCCAAACGGCCTCTCCCCATTCCAAACATGCCTGACAATGCGATCGCCCTTACGTCCGCAGCTGCCCTGTGCCAACACGTGTAACGGGATGCCCAGGAAATGTTTGACGAGCGGATGCTCACAAAGACGTTCCCTGCGCGGATCGTCCACAGAATCGGGCAGGTCCGGCATTATTGCCAAAACCTGTGGAGGTATCCGGTGATACCGAAAGGCAGATATGTCGCACAGCATGTCGTCCATGAAAGGTACGTACCCACCGCGTCGTTTGTAAACCCGCCCGGACGGCAAACGCGATGGCTCGGCCTGCGAACGGTAAATGCTGCTACGTGCACGTCGCGAATCTGCAGGTGACTTACAATCGGTTTGCAAAGCAAACTGATTCTGAGGTTTCATATGGTTGATGATGACGAGGGCGGCTATCGCCCCCTTTGTCGTGCTCGACCACGCCAAGGCCTGGGTCGACATGCGCCTGACGCCGCCGACCGATACGGCCGCCGCGATCAACATGGTCGAGCAGGCCACTGCCACCGCCGAGGCCGCGGTTCCCGGTTGCCATGGCAGTTTCGCCGTGACGGGCGATCGCCCGCCATCGAGCGCGACCCGAACTCTCCCCTCCTAGCTGCGCTCAAGCGCGCCGCCGATGACGTGACAGACGCGGACGTGCCCGCCAGCTTCTTTACCGGCTGCACCGATACCGCCGTCATTGCCGGCAAGACGGGTAACCGCAATTGCATGAGCTACGGCCCCGGCTCGTTGGTGCTCGCGCATAAGCCCAACGAGCCGGGGCCCATGCCGATATCGTTCGCCGCCAGAACGTACTCATCGCGCTTGCCGACAACACGCTCTGGAGCGCAAGCAGCCAAGTTGGGGCATAATAAGCCGCGAACAAACCGACTCGCGCGTTAGGACCGCCCATGAAAGCACTTCCGTTTCCCTGCATCCGCCCAGCTCAGGACCGCGTGCTCGAAGCGCTGCCGCAGATGGACGGCATCCTGAGCGGCAACGACGCCCTGCGCGACGCCATCGCCGACGGGCTTATGCTCAAAGATCCGGGCGCGGCGTATTACGCGTACGAATGCTCCGGAGAGCCGGGGCGCGTGACGGGCGTTGTGGCGATTTGCCCGGTCGGCGTGCTGGCGTGCGACGACGCGCCCTCCGCAGGTGCGACCGCAGCCGCCCGCGCAATCGCCGAGCTTAAGGTCCAGCCGCGCCCTGTGTCGCTTACCTACGAAGCATCACCCGTCATGGATATCATCCTCGGCGCCGCCAAAGAGGGCGCGTCGCTCTATGCCGTCACCGACCCCGCCGGCATTACGCACCGTGTGTGGGAGGTCAAGCGCGAGGACGCCGTCGGGGCCATCCGCGCTATGCTCGAACAAGCACCGGAGCCGGCACAGGCCGACGACCCCGCCTATGCTGCCGCGCTAGCAGGGGCGGCGCAGCTCCTGGCAGACGAGGCCCGCACAGCCGGCACCTACACGGGCAAAGAGCCGTTCAACTTTACCGTTGCCGCGTTATTCCCCGCCGCACAGGTCGCCGGCGGCGCGCCGCAGGTTCCGACGGGTCTGCTCACCCACCAGATCGCACGGTTCTAACAGGGTCTAAACGCCCAGCACAAAGACTCGGCAGCTCAACAAACAAGGGGCGGGGATACATGCGCATGCATCCCCGCCCCTTTCACATCGAGCAATGATGTCGGCAATCCACGTCGCCACGCCCAGGCTACCCGCGTTGCGGACCCGCTGCCGCCACCAGCGGCTCAAGACCCAGCTCGCGCGCATAATCTTCCTGCGTAAAGACTTCGACCAGGTCAAACGTATCGGTTGCATCGTCAAATGCAAAATGCAGCACCGAGCAGTTGCCCGGCACACGGTCGCGCTCGTCTGCCGCCGCGCCCTTCACGTAATCCATAAACTCCTTGATAGCCGAGCCATGGCTTACCGCGAGCACGCACGAATGATCCGGGCGTCGCATAAGATCGGTCAACGTCGCCACCATGCGCTCGCGCACCTGCATCTGCCCCTCGCCGCCGAACTGGCGGTAAAAGTCACGCCACGGACGCCCAGGCATCAGCATCACGCGCTCGGCCTCGAAGTCGCCAAAGAACCACTCGCGCAGGCCATCAAGGCGCTCGTAGGCAAGACCCGGCCACAGGCTGGCGATAGTCTGCTCGGTGCGGTGCAGCGTCGAGGTGTAGGCATGATCGGGCTCAACGCCGCGCGCACGCAAGAACATGCCGGCGCGCGCCGCCTGGTCGCATCCCAGCTGCGTGAGAGGCGAGTCGCTCCAGCCCTGGATAATGCGCTTAAGGTTGAATATCGTCTGTCCATGACGGACCAGATACAGATCCTTATTCATAGGGGGGTCCTTTCGCTCGTTACCAATCAAGGAGCGAAAACGCCCCATCACAATAGCTAAAATGAAGCACGGCGCCGTTGTCGAGCTGTTCTCCCCCGCCGGCCACATACTCAAGAAACTCCTGGCAGGCTGAGCCGTGGGAAACGGCCAGCACGCAGTTGTGCTGCGGTCGGGCCATAATACGAGACAGCGCCGCGACCATACGTGCGCGAAGCTCACTTTCCGACTCGCCACCAAAGGCCACCGGATAATCGCCCCATGGTTGCGCCGGCATCTCGCGGTTTGATGTGCCCTCCAGCGAGCCCAGGCGCCACTCGCGCAGGTCGTCGACCGGCTCTATGGGAAGGCCCTCGCCAACGATCAGCTCTGCCGTACACCGTGCCCGACCCAACGGAGACGAATACGCATGATCAAAGGAGATGCCGCGCGCCTCAAACGCCGCGCGCGTCGCCAGTGCCTGCTCGCGCCCGCGCGCCGTAAGCGGCGAATCGTGCCAGCCCTGCAAAATGTTCTGCACATTGAGCTCGGTCTGCCCATGCCGCACCAAATACAGATCGGCCACATGCCCTCCCCTCGTACCACCACAAAGGGGACGGGCACCTTTGTGGTGGTTTACCGCCGGATCACGCCGCGGCGACGCTCAACTACACCAGTACGTCGGCGAGTGGACGCTTGGGTACGTGGTGTACCTGTGCCTCGTCACGCCAGTAATTAATAGAGCCGTCGGGGTTGGAATCAATTGCATCGATCACCTGTGTCTCGGCGGGAACGCCAAAGACCATGATCAGCTTGACCTCGTACTTGTCGCCGTCAAGTCCCATGACATCAATCGCACGAGGCGGAAAAGCCTTGAACATGCACGCCGCCACCTCGGGCGTAGCGCTGCGGGCGGCGAGCATCATCGTCTGCGCGGCGATACCAGCGTCTGCCTCGGTGATTGGCGCGGCAGGCTTGCCTGGAGCGGGACGCTCGGCAAGGATCGCGATATAGCCGGTCGGGCGCTCGCCCTCGACAGGACCCGACCAATCCTTGAGCGCACCAGCCCATGTGAGCTTTTCAAATAAGCTCGAACACTCCTCGGCGTCGCTCACCACATGAAAATGCAGACGCTGAGCATTAGCGCCGCAGGGAGCCAGGTGCGCCAGCTCTGCCAGCTCAAGCAAAAACTCGCGCGGTACGCGCATGGACTCGTCAAATCGACGGCATGTGCGGGCACGACGGACCAGCGCGTCAAACGATTCCAGACCGAGCTTTTCGCAACCTTGCTTTGCCATCAACTCCACGCTCGACGGCGCCGCGGGAACAGCTTCGTTCATAGAGACCCCCAATACAAGGCAATTGTTCTTAGGAAAATCTAACCTAAAACGCAGGCAATAACGAACAGAGCCGCAATGTTCTACACCTGTTGAATAGAAAAACGCGACATGGGGAACAACGAGAACAAATCGGGACCTTTGGGTTACACTTCGCCCTCCCCGACCCATACGCCGGTGCCTTTAGGCGATACTTGTTGTAGCAACTGCGGCATACGCCGCAAAAACAACAATGACGGCAAACGCCGTGCGGAAAGGAGACCTCATGGGCATCTTTAAGAACGACGACCAGCAGTCGAATCTGTTTGGATTTGACGAGAAAAGCATGGCAGGCAAGGCAATCAAGGCCGTGCGCTGGATCTACGCCGTCACGGGCGTCATCGCGCTGCTTGCCGGCATCGCGCTGCTGTTTGCACCCGCCAAGTCCCTCGTCTTCCTGACGACCGTCCTGGGCTTCTACTTTATAATTACGGCAGCCATCAGGCTGTTCACCGCCATTTTTGAGCCGCTGCTGCCCGCCGGCTGGCGCGTGACGAGCATCATCTCCAACCTGCTCATCATTCTGGGCGGCGTCATAATCCTGCGCAATCAGGCCTTCTCGACCGCGACGCTCACCACGCTCGTGGTGGTCGTGGCTGGCTTTGGCTGGATTGTCGAAGGTGTCATGTCCATTCTGGAGTCCGAGCTTTCGTCCAACCGCGCCCTCGCCATCCTGAGCGGCGCGCTCTCCATCATCGCCGGCATGTTCGTGTTTATCTATCCGCTGTGGTCGGCAAAGATGCTCGTCATCTTTAGCGGCGCCGCGCTCCTGGTGTTTGGCGTGACGCTCATTGTCCGCGCCATTCAGTTTGGCAAACTGGTGCACTAGATGCCAAGAACGCTTTTTATTGATGCCGACGCCTGCCCGGTTACGCGCGAGTCGATCGACTGCGCGCGGCGGGCGGGCGTCGCCGTGGTGATTGCCGGCAACAGCACGCAGAACCTGGAGCGGCACATTCGCCGCGACGATCCACGTGATGCCGAGCACGCGCGACGCGGCTTTTGGGTCACCACGCTCGATGTGAGCGTGGGCGCCGATAGTGCCGACTTTGCCATTGTCGAACGTCTGCAGGCGGGCGACGTGGTCGTGACGCAGGACATTGGCCTGGCGAGCATGGTGCTCGGCCGCGATGCCTCCGCCATCGGCGTGCGCGGGCGCGTGTACGACAAGGCGACCATCGACATGCAGCTGTTTATTCGTCACGAGGAAAAGAAGGTGCGCCGCGCTGGCGGTCGCACCCGCGGGCCGTCAGCCTTCACTAGCGAAGACCGCGCCCGCTTTAAGCGCAACCTCACCGAGCAGCTCCGCTAACCAAGGTAGATTTTTAGGACATGCCTAAAAATCTACCTTTTTGTTTTGGGCGGTGTGGGCGCTCAGGATCCGTGGCTCAACAAAAAACGGGCTTCAAAATGCCATGCGTCGCCGCATTGTGCAGGCGCCGTGCATGGCTATTTTGAAGCCCGTTTTGTTAGGCCTACTTAGAGGCCAAAGGCAGATAGGACGAGGCCCCAGCCAGCGCCGATGACGTACATCATGACCAGGAACACGGCGTTTTCGCGAGCGCTGCGGTTGGTGCGGAACAGCACCAGATAACCCACGCCGGCGGAAATGAGCGTGCCGGCGAGCATCGGCGCCAGCTGCAGTGCGCCTTCCAGATACAGCTGCGTAATGACCACGCTCGCCGAGCAGTTGGGGATCAGGCCGACAAGCGCCGAACCCAGGACGGCGAGCGTCTCGTTGCTACACAGGAACTGCTCGATCGCGGACTCGCCAAGGGTCTCGAGCACGGCGACCAGAATCAACGTCACCAGGAAAATAAAAACCGAGACCTGCACAGTGTGCGAAATCGCGCTGCGGACAATCGACACGACGGGCGCACCTTCGTGCGAGTGGGAGTGACCGTGGTCATGATGGTGTTCATGCTCGCCCTCATGACCGTGATCGTGGCCGTGTCCGTGGTCGTGCTCGTCCTCGTCTTCATCACAACCGCAATGGTCGCGCTCGCACAGCTCATGGATGTGGTCGGCGCTCACGCCCGCCTCGGCCACCTCGTCGATAATGTCACCGCCGCTGTGATCGTCATGCGCGCAGTTAACGTGCGCCGGATTGATAGCGGTTCCCAACACGGTACGGCGAATCGCCGCATGCGCACGGGCGTTGCGGCGCAGGCCGCGAATGGCGGCATCCACGATAAAGCCCGTGACCAGCGCGATCAGCGCTTTCGAAGCCAAAAGCATCGCCATGGTCCGCACGGGGACCTGTTCGGCAAGTAGCAGCGGCAGCATCTCGTCGGAGGTCGAGAGAAACACCGCCACCAGGGTTCCCAGCGTCACGACGCGACCGGCGTACAGCGTCGCCGCCATGGCCGAAAAGCCGCACTGCGGCACCATGCCCAGCAACGAGCCGACCACGGGGCCAGCGGCGCCGGCACGCTTGATGGTGCCGTTGACGTGCTCGCCCGCAACATGCTCGAGCGTCTCGAGGGCCAGATATGTCACCAATAAGAACGGCACCAGCGCGAGCGTGTCCTTGCCGGCGTCGAGCAGAATATCAATCAGCAAATCCATGACGGATGGAACCTTTCGTGTCTTTCGGCAGCATTGTAAAAGTCCTAGCGGTCAACTAGGGTATTGTAATTGTCCTAGGCGCGATGCCAATAGTTGCCCATGGTAAACTATCATCTCGCCATAACTCGACAAACCCGAGCCGCACAACGCGGCCCGTCCAAGGAGAAGTTATATGAACGTTTCGCAAGCACTCGAATACGAGCGCCAACCGTTTATCCCTATGTTTATCTATGGCGATCACGGCGCCATGGAATCCGAGCGCCAGAAAGGCGAAGAGGCCCTCAAGGTGCTCGAGACCGAGTACTTTACCGCCGAGGACGACCCCGGCTTCGACTTTGCCACCGTGCGCGACCTGGCAGACCGCAACCGCGACCTGTGCGACCAGATTGGCGAGGCGCGCCTGCGCAACGTGACACCCGCGACGCTTTCGCGCGGTCTGTCTGACGCCGACACCTGCGCGGCCATCGGCAAGATGCAAAAGCGCACCGCCGCGTCCGTCATGCGCGAGATCCGCGGTGACCGCGACGCGCTCGGTGTCGCCTACGCTCGCAAGCCCATCCAGGGCACGGTACTCGGTATCGACATCGAGACTACCGGCCGTGCACCCGAGCGCGGCTACATCATCAACGTGGGCTGGGAGATCATGGAGCTCACCAGCGACGCCATCCCGCACGACGCCGAGGCACACTACTGCGGCCTGCCCGATATCTACCGCGGCGAGGATGTGCCGCTTTCGAATATCCACCACATCACCTGGGACGACATCGACGGCAAAACGCCCTTCCGCGAGAACAAAGAGCTGCAAAAGCAGCTGCTCAAGCTTATGAAGAAGTACCCGTACATGGCGCACAACGCCGCCTTTGAGGACAGCTGGTTCAAGATCCACCTGGACGGCTACGCCGAGGCACGCCGCGCCGGCAAGATCATCGTCATCGACTCGCGCCAGATCTGCCGCAGCCTGGACGCCGACGTGCGCTCGCTCCCCCGCGAGTCCGCGCCCGCCGCGCTCGAGAACTGGGCACGCCGTCGCGGCACCCTCGCCGCCGACGCCAACGAGCAGCACCTGGGCCTCGACGACACCGAACTCATGCTCCGTACCGTCCAGGCCGAGTTCAACCTCAAGAACCTGTTTGCCAAGTAGATTGCCAAGCAGAGGCGCCATTCGCGAGCGATACCTTCCGGGCCATAGCGCCTGTGCAAAAGCAATACGCCGAGGCACCCCTCTCAAGCGATGCAATACAGACCGATATCCAAGTGGATATCGGTCTGTTTTTTCGGCACCGCGCACGCGGCCCCCGGCCATCGGAGCCTAGCCGCCGCACAACTAAGTACAACTAAGAACTTCGTTTGCGCATGTTCAAGCCAAATTACACATCATTTTTGACGCCGCTTTTGAATCAAAACGGCGCTGACCGGCATCAGTTGTGGAGGCCTGCGTAGCCAGCGAGCTGCGACAATGTTCCAAATGGCATCTTTCTCCATCATTGGCGTCAAACTCTTGGACAGCTTTCGTTATGTCGCAACATTTTGCCTTGGCGTTTATCGCGAACCCCGCCGCCTGGTCTGCCATGCTAGCTGTATGAGTATCGTGCTTTCACATAACACGGCAAAAGCGGTCTACCAAGCCGCATACTCGGTATCCGCAATTGGCACCGAGCCCTGCAGCCCTGCCAAAATCTACGGGGCGCGCCCCAGCAAGGAACTGCTCGACTCTGCCGCTAACTGGCTCGCCAGGCACAATGTCGCCCTCGATGACGACGTCCCGCTCGATACAACGGTGTTCGAGCGCGCAAACGTGCGCAACATACCGGACTGCAAATGCCACGTGTCGTCCAAGCGCTTCTCGGGCTCGCGTTTCATCGAACTCGCTGACGACATCTATATTGTTGGCGTCGAACTCTGTGCGCTTCAGGCGGCAACCTATCTCCCCTTTCGCGAACTTGTGGAGTACTACTTCGAACTGTGTGGCGCCTATTCCCTTGGGCGCGATGCCTCGACAGCCTACACCGAGCGCTTCTCGCTCACCTCGACCTCGAGTCTCAAGCACTTTTTTAACTCCCTCACCGACTGCAAGGGGCTTGAGCTTGCCCGAAAAGCCGTCCGTTGCGTGCGAGACGGATGCCGCTCGCCAATGGAAACGGCGTTTGTCATGATGCTCACGCTGCCCAGACGCGAAGGTGGTCTTGGCATTAGCGAGATCGAGACCGACTACGAAGTAAAGGTCACAGCTGCCACAAAAGACCTCACGCGGCGCGAAAAGTTCTATATGGATGCATATCTTAAGCGGTCCCGAACTGACATCGAATACAACGGATTTCAGCACGATGCCGAAGAAGACCGCGCCATTGACGAAGAGCGCAAGAACGCGCTGTCGTCCATGGGCTACGGAATCATTACCGTCAGTCGCTATTCCTTTATGCACGCCAGCGCCTTCGCCAGGGTCATGGAGGCGATCCAGCGAAAGGAGGGCATTCGCCCATCGCGCCTACCCAAAGATTTTGCAATTAAGCAAGAAGAGCTGCGACGATTTGTGCTCAGGAGATTTATCGAGGAAAAGAAGCGTATTGAGGAGCTCCTCTGTCAAGATGCAGAGCAGCGTAGTGTACTTGAGCTCGAACACGCCGTGCTCGAAGGCATCTCGCTGAACGACCCGACAATCAACGATGCCCCAGCCATCGACGACATGCAAGTCATCGAGTTGGATTGCCCGGAGTTCGCTCAAACAAGCACTTCCACGCCCGAAGGCAGGGTGTACGGGGCCAGAACAGAGGCGGACTGACGGGGTGGGTACCCAGGCGACGTGCAAAAACGGGAGTTTTCAGCAAAGCCGGGTATCCAAGGAGCTTCGAATTGATCTATTTTGCACCGATGCCGCTGATTTTGATGTATGTTAGGCAACAACTGGGGAACATCAGTCGGCACTTACACTCCAGTAAAGCCCTGCGGCGGCAAATGCCGGTGGCGCGCGCAGACGTGGTGTAAGAGCGTCCCGAGGTCCGTCGCTGCAAGTCCCGATGTTACTCCTTCTTGAGACCGCGCCTCTCGACTATCTCGTCCACTATCTCCCTGGCGCGCCGCCCGAGCGCGCGGCGCCTCCCCTCTGTCGGGGCCGGCCTGTCCGCGGGCTCGGCGAAGCCCTCGGCGGCCGAGGCCTCGGAGAACACGCGCTGCTGGGACCACTGTCCCTCGGTCTCCATGAGGCTCGCGCACGTCAGGCGCAGCATCGACTCCCTCGAGGGGAAGGACTGCACGACCCTGTAGCGGCGCTTGATCTCGCGGTTGGCGCGCTCCTGGACGTTGTTGGTGCGGAGCTTGGCCCAGTGCGCCCTGGGGAAGGCCGTGAACGCCAGCGCGGAGTCCTCGGCCTGCTCGAAGACCTCGCCGGCCCTGGCGGACACCGACGCCACCCAGGGCGCCGCCTCGGCCCACACGCAGCGCGCGAGGTCGGGGTCGTCCTGGTAGACCGCGGCGTGCACGAGGTCCCTGACGGCCGCCTTGGAGTCCTCGGGCCTGCCCGAGCAGGCGCTCTGGAGGTTGCGCTGCAGGTGCGTCACGCAGCGCTGCCAGGCGCAGCCCTGGAACAGGCGCGAGACGGCGGCCACGAGCCCGGCGTGGCTGTCGGAGACCACGAGGCGAACGCCGGCCAGCCCGCGCTCGCGCAGCCCGCCGAGGAATGCCGCCCAGGAGTCCTCGCTCTCGGTGTCGACCACGTCGCAGCCCAGGAAGTGCTTGCGCCCGTCGGCGCCCAGCCCGATCGCGGTCACGACGCCCTGCGAGACGACCGACGAGCCGACCCTGCAGCTCATGTAGGTAGCGTCGAGCCACAGGTAGCAGCACGGCGTGCCCGACAGGTCGCGGCGGCGGAACTCCGCCACCTCGGCGTCGAGGTCGGAGCAGAGGCTCGAGACCTCCGAGCTCGACAGCGAGGATATGCCCAGCTTGGACGCCACGCGCTCGACCTTGCGGGTGGACACGCCGCATACGTACATCTCCTGCACGATGGCGGCCACCGAGGTGTCGACGCGCGACCATCGCGCGAGCATGCCCTCGGGGTAGTAGGTGCCGTGCCTGAGCTTGGGTATCTCGAGCTCCACGTCGCCCACGGCGGTCTTGAGCGACCTGGGGCGGTAGCCGTTGCGGCTGTTCTCCCTGCCGTCGCTGCGCTCGTTGCGGCTCGCGCCGCACATCTGCTGGGCCTCGGAGTCCATCAGCGCGTTCATCACGCTGCCCAGCACCCTGCACGCGAACTCGCGCGCGTCGCCGCACTCCTGCCAAAGCCTCGCCGCCTCGAGGGCCTCGTCGCGGCCGAGGCGCAGTACACTCTCTTCTTGGGGCATCGCCTTTCCTTCCATTCGTCACCTTCATTACTCCAACGACGAATTCTAGGCGGTGTCCCCTCCCTTTCAAGAAAGGGCGGAGGCGGGGCATTCCCCGCCTCTTACACCACATCTCTGCGCGCTACCCAAATGCCGCCGCATTATGCAATAAATAACCCCTCGTCAATGCTGAAAACTCCCGTTTTTGCACGTCGCTAAGTTACCCACGTTGGCATCGGCGGCCTTATCCGCGATCATCGATGCCTTTAGCCGCCACCAGGACCATTCGATAGCAAAAAATTTCACGAATTATATTGACATATGAACATGCGCTCATATAATCGGAAGTAAGTTATATGAGCGCATGTTCATATGAAAGGATATTACAATGAGCGATCGCGCTGATGAAATAAAGTCCAGCATCGACGCCACCATCGTGCCCGACGTCCCCACCACCTGCTCGCCCGAGGACCTTCCCGACGAGGAGCTGCTGTACGACCTTGCCGACCTGTTCAAGGTCTTCAGCGACACCACGCGTATCAAGATTCTCTACGCCCTCATGGGCCGCGAGCTCTGCGTGGCAGACATCGCCGAGGCGACCGAGACCTCACAGTCCGCGGTGTCGCACCAGCTGCGAACGCTCAAGCAGTCGCACCTGGTTAAATTTCGGCGCGACGGGCGCAATATCCTCTACTCGCTTGCCGACGACCATGTCTACACCATGCTCAACCAAGGCATGAGCCACATCTGCGAATAGCGACCAACCACGGTACCAGCGCGGCCTGCACCCAAGCCGCAAAAACAGGGAAAGGAACCCACCATGAAAAAGCAGTTCAAGCTCGACGAGATCGACTGCGCCAACTGCGCGCGCGAGCTTCAGGACGAACTTGCCAAGCTTGAGGGCGTCAAGTCCGTTTCGGTCAATTTTATGACCCAGAAGTTGACGCTCGAGGCCGACGACGCCAAGTTCGACGAGGTCCTCGACCGCGTCGTGGAGTTCACCGCCGACGCCGAGCCCGACTGCGAGATCATTCTCTAGTCCAGGTTTACGCTAACCTGCAAGGCCGCGCTTGTCGCGGCCTTTGCTCGCGAAATTATATGCGCGAGTGTTCATACATTCAAATGGAAGGATTGAATCATGGCCACCGCCGACCCCAAAAAGAAAAAGAAGAAGCGCAAGAAAAAAGAGTCACTCGAGCATAGGCGCAACCGTATCCTGGTAGCGCTAGGCATTTTTGCGGTGGTGTACGCCCTCGACGAGCTCGGTACCCTTACCGCCGCATTCGGCACCCCGGGTGACATCTACGCCAGCTTCGTGCTGTTCCTGGTACCGTTCCTAATTGCCGGCTACGACGTGCTCCAAAAGGCGTTCAATAACATCCGCCGCGGCAAGGCCTTCGACGAAAGCTTCCTCATGGCCGTCGCGACCATCGGCGCGTTTGCCATGGTGCTCTTCCCCGATACCGACCCGCACATGGCCGAAGGCGCCGCCGTCATGCTGTTCTATCAGGTCGGCGAGCTGTTCCAGGCCTACGCCGTGGGCAAGAGCCGCAAGTCGATCAGCGCCATGATGGACATCGCGCCCGACTACGCCAACGTCGAGCAACCCGACGGCACGCTCGAGCAGGTCTTCCCCGATGACATCGCCGTCGGCACCGTCATCGTCGTCAAGCCCGGCGAGCGCGTGCCCATCGACGGCGTCATCGTCGAGGGCGAGACGCAACTCGATACCGCCGCCCTTACCGGCGAGTCGGTCCCCCGCCCGGCCAAGACCGGAGACGATATCATCAGCGGCTGCATCAACATGACGGGTCTCATCCACGTGCGCACCACCAAGCCCTTTGGCGAGTCCACCGTCGCGCGCGTCCTAGAGCTCGTAGAAAACGCCAGCGAGAAAAAGGCACGCACCGAGAACTTCATCACGCGCTTCGCCCGCGTCTACACGCCCGCCGTCACCGGCGCGGCCGCGGTACTCGCGCTCGGCGGCGGCCTGGTGACTGGCGCCTGGCCCGATTGGATCCTGCGCGGCCTGACCTTCCTGGTCGTCAGCTGCCCGTGCGCGCTCGTGATCAGCGTGCCGCTGAGCTTCTTTGGCGGCATCGGCGGCGCATCCAAGCTGGGCGTCCTCATCAAGGGCTCCAACTACCTCGAGACGCTCGCCGATGTGGACACCGTCGTCTTTGACAAGACCGGCACGCTCACCAACGGCACGTTTTCGGTCGTGGCGGTACACCCCGAGGCAGGCTATACCGAGCAGTCGCTGCTCGAAGTCGCCGCCCTTGCCGAGTCGTTTTCCGATCACCCTATCGCGCAGTCGGTGCGCGCCGCCTACCAGGGCGAGCCCGACCCCAAGCGCGTGACGGATTCCGCTAATGACGCGGGGCACGGCGTGACGGCGACCATCGACGGCATGCATGTCGTCGTCGGCAACGCCAAGATGCTCGCCACGGCCGGCGTTGAAGCGCCCGATTGCGAGGTCGTCGGAACGATTCTGCATGTGCTCGTTGACGGCGTGTACGCCGGCCACATCGTGATTGCAGACACCGTTAAGGCCGATGCCGAGCAGACGATCCGCGACCTACACGCCGCCGGCGTCAAGCGCACCGTTATGCTCACGGGCGACCGCGAGGAAGTGGCTGCGTCCGTTGCCGAACAGTTGGGGCTCGACGAGTTCCACGCGCAGCTGCTGCCGGGCGACAAGGTCGAGCGTGTTGAAGCGCTGCTCGCGGCCGAAAGTGGCAAGGGTAAACTCGCCTTTGTGGGAGACGGCATCAACGACGCGCCCGTGCTCACCCGCGCAGACGTTGGCATTGCCATGGGCGCCATGGGTTCCGATGCAGCAATCGAGGCAGCGGACGTTGTACTGATGGACGACAAGCCGTCCAACATCTCCCGCGCTATCCGCGTGGCGCGCAAGACCATGACGATTGTTTGGCAGAACATCATCTTTGCACTGGGCATTAAGTTGCTGATCCTTGTGCTGGCAGCGCTGGGCATTGCCAACATGTGGCTCGCCGTCTTTGGTGACGTGGGCGTGGCGATCATCGCCATCCTGAACGCCATGCGCGCGATGGGTGTCAAGAACCTGTAGCAATCGTGGTCCCTCCGGCCGGGGCCGGGCTTGGTTTTGAAAACGTCCTCGACCAATGAAGTGCCCCCGTTCTGCTCCTTCGGAGCTACGAACGGGGGCACTTCTGGTCTGCGGAATGTTTTCAAAACCAAGCCCGACCCCGGCCTGCGGTGACGTTGCTGGTGGTTCTTGGGCATCGCTTGCTGGCGGGGTTCCTTGTCTGAGTTGGACTTAGTTGGTGGGGCTACTGGTCCCGGTCGCTGTCCCGTGCCTTTGGCGCGGGAGGCGCGTCTCTTTGGGATGGAAGGGCAGCTCTGTTGAAAGGAGGCTACATCCCGACAGGTTTACTTGGACTCGGAGAAAGTCCCTTCCGTTAGAAGTCTCTATCCCCTTTCGCTGGTGCGCGCTTTGCGCGAACTCCGCGCTACTGGGGACCTGTTAGGATTCCGTTGTTGAGCTCGACGTCTCTTCCCTGGCGAGCATCGCCCTCAGCTTCTCGAAGCTCTCCTCACTCAGGCAGTGCTCCATGTGGCAGCCCTCTTGCGACGCGACCTCAGCCGAAACACCCGCATCCTTCAGCAGCCCCACGAAAAAGCAGTGACGCTCCCACATTTGACGAGCGACCTCCAGCCCTCGCTCTGTCAGATGAACATCTCGTTTGCCCATTTCGACATAGCCGTTGCTTTCCAGCGTCGCCATGGCCTTGGAAACGCTCGCCTTGGTTACGCCGAGGTACTCCGCAACGTCGATCGAGCGCACGATGCCCTGACGTTCCGACAGAACGTAGATCGATTCGAGATAGTCTTCTCCGGATTCACGCAGGGCCATGGGCCGCCTTTCGCGATGATTGTTAGTTAGCCTTTGGATACTTTCCACGGCTAACTTTACCGCAAAAGTTGCCCATGTCTTACTACTTTGCCTAAAAGTTAGCCGTGTTTCACAAAACGTGCGGGATGAAAACAAAATGGGGACGCCCCGCAAGGGGTATCCCCAGCTGCCGGCAGAAAAGGAACGTCCCCAAGCGCCAAATCCGCAGTTACATCAGCCCAAAGTGCTTCGCGGCGTTGTAGATGCCGTCGTCGTCTACGGCGGTCGTAACGTAGGTCGCTGCGGCCTTCACCGTGTCCTGCGCGTTGCCCATGGCCACGCTCGTGCCCACGGCGGCAAACATCGACAGGTCGTTCTCGCCATCGCCAAAGGCAATCGCCTCGCTCGCGTCGATGCCCAGGCGCCCCAGCGTCGCCGCCACGCCCAGGTCCTTGCCGCCGTTGGCCGGAATAATGTCGCAGAACAGGTCACACCAGCGCGTGGTTGTAGAATGCGACAGGACATCGGTAACTATGCCCTGGTCGGCCGGGTCCACAAAGGCGCAGAACTGGTAAACCGGTGCATCGAAAGCATGCTCAAAAGGCTCCTCGTGATACGAGATTCCGGCATTGTCGGCAGCAGCCACCACGCGCTTGGACAGACGGTTCACAAACGAGTTCTCGCCCTGCATGCACAGCGAGTCGTAGCGCCCCTGCGCTACCTGGTCAACAATCACCGCAACGTCGTCCGGATCGATCGGGCAGCTGCGGTAAACGCCCTTGGCATCAAAACAGTGCTGACCCGAAAGCGTGATATACGCATCCCAACCAAGATTGAACAGCCAATCGGGCATCTGGTAGGTCGGGCGACCCGTGGCGATCACGCACGCAATCCCCTGCTCGCGAAAGCTGTCGAGCACCCGCTGCGCCGATGCCGGAATCCGGTGCGTCTTAAAGCTCAGCAACGTGCCGTCGATATCGAAAAACGCGGCCTTGATCATCCTCGCCTACTCCTCGCCCTCGAGCTTTTCGCTCGCCTCGAGCCACGCCATCTCCAGCTCGTCCATGGCGGCGTGGGCCTCGTCGATCTTTGCCTGCTGCTCGCCCAGCGCCGTGTAATTGGTGGGATCGACCTGCGCCATCGCAGCCTCGGCCTCCTCCACGCGAGCGCGCTGCGTCTCCATCTTGCGCTCGAGCGAGCTCACCTCGCGGCGGAGCTTCTGGCGCTCGGCATTGGAAAGGCCATTGGGCTGGCCGCTCGACTTGGGCTTTTCGGCTGCAACCGCTGCGGCGCCGGTGTCGAACGTGCCAGTCTTGGCGCTCGGCGCGCCCACGGGCTCGCCCTCGGCCGTGGCGTTGCACAGGCGCAGGTACTGGTCGACGCCGCCGGGCATATGCGTCAGATGACCGTCAAGCAGCGCCCACTGCTGGTCGGTCACGCGCTCCATCAAGAAGCGGTCGTGCGTCACCAGGATCAGCGTGCCCGGCCAGCCGTCGAGCAGGTCCTCGACAATCGCCAGCATGTCGGTATCCAAGTCGTTGCCCGGCTCGTCCAGGATAAGCACGTTGGGCTCGTCCAGGATCGTCAGCAGCAGCGACAGGCGACGGCGCTGGCCGCCCGAAAGATCGCCGATGCGGCTCCAGAGCTGCTGGGTCGTAAAGCCCAGGCGCTCGCAGAGTTTCTCGGGCGAAGTCTCCTTGCCATCGATGACGTAGTACTTCTTATAGTTGCCGAGCACCTCACGGATCGTGTCACCCATGAAGGGTTCGAGCTCCTCGAGCTGCTGCGACAGCACGCCAAAGCGTACTGTCTGGCCAATCTTCACACGGCCGCGCGTGGGTTCAATCTTGCCCTGGATCACGTCGAGCAGCGTCGACTTGCCAGCGCCGTTCTCGCCCAAAAGGCCATAGCGGTCGCCCGCACCGATGAGCCAGGTCACATCGGAGAGCACCTGCTTGGGCGCACCATCGGTATCCGCATAGCCGGCGTCCACGTCGACCACGTCGATAACCTGCTTGCCCAGGCGGCTCACCGCCAGGCGCTTGAGCTCCAGCTCGTCGCGTACAGGCGGTACGTCGGCGATGAGCTCGCGAGCGGCGTCCACGCGAAACTTGGGCTTGGTGGAGCGCGCCTGGGCACCGCGGCTCAGCCACGCGAGCTCCTTGCGCGCCATGTTGCGACGACGCTCCTCGGTGACGGCGGCCATGCGGTCGCGCTCCACGCGCTGCAGGATATATGCGGAGTAACCGCCCTCGAAAGGATCGACCTGGCCGTCGTGGACCTCCCACATACTGGTGCAGACCTCGTCCAAGAACCAGCGATCGTGCGTGACCACGAGCATCGCGCCCTGACCGCGCTGCCAGCGGGCCTTTAAGTGACGCGCGAGCCAGTTGATGGTACGCATGTCCAGGTGGTTGGTAGGCTCGTCGAGCATGAGCACGTCGTAGTCGCCGATCAGCAGGCGCGCGAGGTCCACGCGGCGGCGCTGGCCGCCCGAAAGCTCGCCCACCGTGCCCTCCCAGGGCACATCGCTAATAAGGCCGGCCAGGATCTGACGCGTACGCGGGCTCGAGGCCCACTCATACTCGGGCGTGTCACCGACAACGGCATGATGCACGGTGTCGGTATCGGCCAGGTTGTCCTTTTGGCCGAGCAACCCGATCGTCGTGTCGCGGCGATGCGTCACGCGACCATCGTCGGGCTCCAGCGTGCCGGCGAGCACGCTCAACAGCGTCGACTTGCCGTCGCCGTTTTTGCCGACAATACCAATGCGGTCGCCCTCGCCCACGCCGAGCGTCACGCTATCGAAAATATGCTTGGTGGGAAACTCTAGGCTGATGGAATCGCATCCCAAAAGAATCGCCATATGCCCTGCTCCTTCGTAGAAATTCAACGTTGTCCATGATAGCAGCGAAAAGGCGGGGCGCACACGACACAAAAAGGTGGGCCATCTCCCGCAAGAGATGACCCACCTCTCCAATCAGTCCCGCGGCAACCGTGGCCGCCGCGGGCCTCAAGCATGTCCCGGACTAGGAGAACATGCCGGTGAGGTAATCATTCAGCCGCTTATCCTTGGGCCGTTGGAAAATCTCGTCAGTCTCGTCGTACTCGACCATATCGCCCATGTAGAAGAACGCCGTGCGGTTGGACACGCGCGACGCCTGCTCCATGTTGTGCGTCACGATGACGATGGCGCGGTCGGCAACGATCGACGACATGAGGTCCTCGATCGCCAGCGTCGAGATGGGGTCGAGCGCCGAGCAGGGCTCGTCAAACAGGATCACGTCGGGATTGAGCGCCAGCGTGCGCGCAATGCACAGACGCTGCTGCTGACCGCCCGAAAGCGCGTAGGCGCTCTTGTCGAGCTTGTCTTTGACCTCGTCCCACAGCGCCGCGCCGCGCAGGCTTTCCTCGACCATGCGATCGAGCTCGTCACGGTCGGTGATGCCGTGGCGCTTGGGCGCAAACGTGATGTTGTCGCGAATGGACTTGCGGAAAGGGTTAGGCTGCTGAAACACCATGCCAATGGACCGACGCAGCTCGTAGGTGTTCTCGGTCTTGGTATTCACGTTGCGCCCGCGGTAGTTGATCTCGCCCTCCACGCGGCAGCCGCGAATCTCGCGATTCATAAGGTTGAGGCTGCGCAAAAAGGTCGACTTGCCGCAGCCCGAAGGCCCAATGAGCGCCGTGATCTCGCCCTTGTGGAAGTCGAGCGACGTATTGTGCAGCGCATGGTGGTCGCCATAGTACACGTTGACGTCCTTGGTGGAGAGCACGACCTCGTCGCTCACGGCCTTGCCGCTCACGCGCACGCGCTTCTCGCTCTCCCCCACGCTCGACAGGAAGTCCTGGGTCTCGGACGTGACCGCTTCGGTTGCGGGCGTTGCATGTATCTCGCTCATTCGGCCGTCATCTTCCTTGCCAGTTGCTTGCCCACGATACGGGCGACTACGTTAAACAGCAGCACGCAGATCATCAGCAGCGCCGCGGTGCCCCAGACGATCTGCTGGGCCTCGGGGCTGCCCTCGCCATAGATCTTGTAGATGTGCACGGCGAGCGACTCACCGGGGCGGAACACGTTCCAGGCGCAGGTGGGGCTCGACAGGTTAAAGCTCAAGAAGTTCAGACGCACCGGCGAGCTCATGCCCGAGGTAAAGAGCAGTGCCGCGGCCTCGCCAAACACACGGCCGGCCGAAAGCACGATGCCGGTCACGATGGCGGGCATGGCCTCGGGGATCAGGATGTGCAGCGTAGCCTCCCAGCGGGTGAGGCCCATGGCCAGGCACGCATCGCGTTGGGTCTGCGGCACGTCCTCGAGCGCCTGCTGAATCACGCGCACCAGGAGGGGGATGTTGAACATGGTGAGCGCGACGGCGCCGGAGATGATGGAGTACTTCCAGCCCAGCTGCACTGAGAACACCAGGAATCCGAACATGCCGACGACGATGGAAGGCAGCGAGGACAGCGTCTCGATGGCGGTGGAGGCGATGTCGCGGATGGGTCCGTCCGGCGCGTACTCAACCAAAAAGACCGCGCCGCCCAGGCTGATGGGCACCGAAATGGCCAGGGTAATCAGCAGCAGATAGAACGAGTCGAACAGCTGGTAGAGCACGCCGCCCTGGGTCCCGTTGGCGCGCGCGGGCTGCGTGAGAAAGCCCGGCTGGAACAGTGTCGAGATGCCCTCGAACAGGATATAGGTCACCATGGAGACAACGATGAGCATGACGATGGCGACGATCGCCGTCAGCACGCCCGTGGCGATGCGGTCCTGCTTTTGGACGCGCCCGAACCTCGCCTCGTCGATATGGATGCGCGTACTAGCCACGAGCCTTTGCCCCCTTGCGACCGATAAGGTGGATGATCAGGATAAAGATGAGGCTCATGCCCATCAGCAGCAGACCGAGCGCCCACAGAACATCGTCCTGGGCCGAGCCCTCGGCATAGACCGCCATGGACGTGGTGAGCGTGGTGGTGATGGTGGACGCCGGCGACAGCAGCGACGTCGGCATGGCCTCGATGCCGCCGATAACCATGCGCACGGCGAGCGTCTCGCCAAAGGCGCGGGTCATGCCCAGGATGACCGCAGTCATGAGCGACGGCATGGCGGACTTGAGCACCACGTGCCAGATGGTCTGCCAGCGGGTGTAGCCCAGCGCGAGCGAGCCCTGACGGTAGCTGTCGGGCACGGCGCGCAGGCCATCGACCGAAAGGGTGGTCATGGTCGGCAGGATCATGACGGCCAGCACGATGGCGCCGGGCAAGATGCCCAGGCCTGTGCTCACGTGGAAAACGCTCTTCATAAGGCCGACGACAACGTGAAAGCCGATCAGGCCAAAGACGACCGAGGGAATGCCGGTCAAAAGCTCAATAAGCGGCTGAAAGACCTTGGAACCAAACTTAGGGCTAATCTCGACTGCAAAGATGGCAGAGCCGATGGCGATGGGCAGCGCAATGATCGCGGAGAGTACCATGACCGCAAATGAGGTGACGATCAGGGGCAGGGCGCCGGTGTAGGGCAGGCCGTTTTCGGCCGTGTTGGCTAGGTCCCACTTGGTGCCGGTGAAGAACTCGACGACCGAAACGCCGTCCTTGAGAAAAGCCGAGAGGCCCTTTTGGGCGACCATAAAGATGAGCGCGGCAACGACAAGCGTCACGAGCGCTACGCACGCGCCCGTGACGCCCAGGCCCACGTTCTCAAGGTCGCGCTTTGGCAGCTGTTTTGCCATTGCAAACCTTTCCGGGGCGGTTACTTATTTAGAGGAGACCTTGCCGCTGGCGTCCTTGACGACCTTCATGGCAGAGACGGGAATGAAGCCCTGCTCCTCGACGAGCTTGCCCTGGACGTCGTCGGAAAGCATGAACTCCAGGAAGGCCTTGGTGGCCTCGTCGGCGTCCTTAGCGCAGTACATGTGCTCGGTAGCCCAAATCTTAAAGGAGTCGTCGGTGACGTTTGCGCTCTTGGGCTCCACGCCCTCGACCTTAATGGCGTTGAACTTGGAATCATCGAAGTGCGAGAAGTCGAGGTAGGAGATGGCGTTGTCGGTGCTGCCCATCTGAGTCTGGACGTCGCCGGACTTGTCGAGCTCGGCGTCGCCCTTAAAGTCGACGGCCTCGTCGCCAAAGACGGCGGCCTCGAATGTGGCACGGGTGCCGGAGCCGGCCTTGCGGTTGAGAACGACGATGGTGGCGTCGTCGCCGCCGACCTCCTTCCAGTTGGTGATCTGGCCGGAGAAGATACCCTTGAGCTGCTCGAGAGACAGGTCATCGACCGTCACGTTCTTGGAGACGACAGGGCCCATGCCCACAACGGCGACCTCGTGGTCGACGAGGTTCTTGACCTGGTCGGCCTCGAGCTTGGTCTCGGCGAAGACGTCGGAGTTACCGATGGTGACGGTGCCGGCGGCGACAGCGGTCAGGCCCTTGCCCGAACCGTTGCCCGAACCGGAGACGGAGACATCCGGGTTGGCGTCCATGAACTTCTCGGCAGCGGCCTCGACGAGAGCCTGGAACGAGGAGGCGCCGTCGTAGGTCACCTCGCCGGAGACAGACTCGGCAGCAGCGGCGCTGCCCTTGTCGGCGGCGTCGGATGCGCCGGAGCCGCCGCAGCCAACGAGGCCGAGACCGACGATGCTGGCAAGACCACCAGCGAGGCCGAGGAACTGACGACGAGAATAAGCCTGATCGAGCATGATCTTCCTTTCATACATGCAACTCGCGGGCACCCTGCCCGCTTTGCTGTTTGGAAAGATACGGCCCCGATCGGGCAGCGCCCGCGCCAACTGCTGTTTCTTACGGGCATTTGATAGACCCTTACCGTAAGCGCGGCTCGGCTTTACAAACGAATAACAAGCCCGCCGCCAAGCATGACCCGCCTTTTACACCAATAAAAAAAGTTGCGGTGAAATAGTTCCTGTTTGGCCATCAAATGGCCCATTCTAGGAACTATTCCACCGCAACTTAGATTGGGAAACCGCGTAATCTTAAAGTTCGAGCTCGTTGAGGCGCAGGATTGCCACGATGTAAATCTTGAGTGCCTGCTTGAGCTGTTCCTCGTTGGCGCACTCGTTGGGGCCGTGCATCTGGCCGCCCCATGCGGGCAGCTCCAGGCCGGTCTCCTCGGGGCCAAACGATACGGCGCGGGCAAAGTTGCGCGCGTACGTGCCGCCGCCCATGGCAAAGGGCTCGGCATGCTTGCCCGTAAACTCGTTATAGGTATCGATAAGCGCCTTCACGGCCGGATCGTCGGCAGAGACCGAGAACGGCGCCTTGGCACGATCCACGCGATACGTCACACCAAAGCGGCCCACGAGCGGCTCGAGCTGCTCGCAGATGGTATCGGCACTGGTGCTATCGGGGAGGCGCACGTCGATGACCTGCTCGATGTGGCCATCCACCACACGGATGACGCCGGGATTGCAGGTGAGCGGGCCAAACGCGGGGCTCGTCGCGTCGATACCCAGGCCGCGACCATAGGCGTCCGCATGTACAAAGGCCAGAAATTTGACAAACTCGTGCTCGGCAGGCGTCAGCAGGCGCTCGTCGCGCGCACCAAACGCGTCCTCGGCCTCGCGCAGATACGACACGATCAGGCCGACGGCATTGATCGTTCCATCGGGCATCGAGGCGTGACCGCCAATGCCGTGGGCGAAAATCTGCGCATGGCCGTTATCCAGCTTCGTGATCTCCAGGCGGTCGGCGTTCTCAACGGGCACCGGCAGCTCATCGGCGGCAATCGCGAGCTCGCAGATAGACTGCGACGGAATGGCGTTGCTCGCCTCGGCACCGCTCCAGGACACAATGCGCCCGCCGTCGATCTTGGGACTCACAAACGTCGCCCCAAACTGGCCCTTCTCGGCGTTGCAGACCGGGAACTCGGCATCGGGCGTAAACAGAAAGTCGGGGTCTGCGTGGTTCTCCAGATAATGGTGAACGTCGGACATGCCCACTTCCTCATCGCAGCCCAGCAGCGCGCGGAAGGTATAGCGCGGCACAATGCCGTGTTTGAGCAGATAAGCGCCAGCGTAGAGCGACAGCACCGCCGGGCCCTTGTCATCGATCACGCCGCGGCCGAGCAGCCAGCCCTCGCGACGCTCCATCGCAAACGGGTCGGTATTCCAACCGGGACCGGCGGGCACCACGTCCACATGGCAAATGGTCGCGAGCTGCTTGTCGCCGCGACCGGGAATGTCGGCAATGCCCACATAGCCCTCGTCGTCGCTCGTCTGGTAGCCGAGCTTTTGCGCAATGCCGAGCGCGCAATCGAGCGCATCACGGACCGGGCGGCCAAACGGCGCACCGGGCTCCGCATCGGCAGCAACGGCCACAGACGGATAGCTCACCAGCTGCTCGATATCGGCGACGACATCTTCCCAGACCTCGTCGACATACTCGGCAACGCTCTGCTCCACCTGATTCATGGACGACCTCCTTACCAATGAGCGGCGAGCGTGCCCGCCCCTCACATCACATACTTATATAGCGAAAAGTTTAGCAAGCTCGGCCACCGAGTGCACCACCGCATCGGCACCCGCGGCCTCGTGCTCGCCCGGCGCCGCCGCGCCCGAATAGATGCCAATGCACGGCACGCCCATCGCGTGCGCGCCCTCGACGTCGTTAAAGCGGTCGCCAATCATCACGGCATCGTCCGCGGTCGCGCCCAGGGCCGCCAGCGCATCGCGGACCGAATCCGCCTTGGTCTCGCGTCCCTGCGGCGGATTCATGCCGACCACGGCTTCGAACTGGCAAAGCCCCAGCTCACGCACCATGTCAATGCACTTTGCCTCCATGCGCGACGTCGCCACGGCCATACGCTTGCCCCGGGCGGCCAACCCATCCAGAAACTCGGGGATCCCGTCGAACACGGGATACTCCTCCGGTCCCAGCTCATCAAAAAAGGCGCGGTACTCGTCGGCCACCACCAGCGACTCCTCGCGGGAGAATCCATAAAAGTCGTGAAAGCTCTTCCACAGGGGCGGGCCGATCATGCGGCGCAGATCACCCATCTGCGCCTCCGAAAACCCGCGCGCAGTCAGCGTCTTGCGCGTCGAGGTCATCACCGCCCGACCCGTATCGGCCACCGTGCCATCGAAATCAAACAGCACGACCGGCCGCCTGGATATCTCCAACGCCCCCATCGGCATTCCTCTTCCCCAGTTGACGATTTCCACACCGACACTTCAAACTGTTGACTATTCAACAATTGAACCTAGCAATGTGGAACGACTCTACTATACTTGTCGCACTTTGCTCTCAGAAGGCGGCGCGCAAGCGCCCCAACGAAAGGTGCAATTATGTCTTTTGCCATCATAACCGACTCCACGTCGGACATCTCCCCCGCCCGCGCCCAAGAGCTCGGCATTTACGTGATTCCGCTGCATGTGATTATCGAGGGCGAGGACCTGCTCGACCAGGTGCAGATTACCGCCCAGGAGTACGTCGCGCGCATGGCCGGCTCCGAGCAACTGCCGCACACCTCGCAGCCGAGCGCCGGCGAGTTCAAGGCACTCTTTGACCGCGTGCTCGCCGACGGCCACGACAGCGCCATCTTTATCTCGCTGTGCAGCGAGTGGTCCGCCTGCTATGCCAACGCCAGCCTGACGGCCAAAACACACGAGCTCGACGTGCGCTGCATCGACTCGCGCACCGGCTCGGGTGCCGAGGGCCTGCTGGTGGAGTACGCGCTGGCCATGCGCGAGGACGGCCGCAGCCTGGACGAGACCGAGGCTCAGATCCGCGCGACGCTGCCCGACGCCCACCTGCTGCTGATTCCGCGCACGCTCGAGAACCTCGTTAAGAACGGCCGCGCGCCCAAGCTCGCCGGCCAGCTCACGCAGATGCTCAACATTCGCCTGGCCGTTTCGCCGGAGTGGAAATCGGGCGAGATCAAGGCCATCAAAAAGGGTCGCGGCGCCAAACGCATCGTCGCCAACACCATGGCCGATTGCCTCGCATTTTTGGCCGAGCATCCGGGCTCCAGCGTGCGCGTGCTCACGACCGGCGCCGGCGAGGAGCAGGAGCTCGTCAACCAAGCGCTCGCAGGCCAGGATTACGTAGACGCTGGCACCGGCCCCATCGGCTGCACCATCGCCACCCATGTAGGCGTCGACGCCATCGCCATCAGCTACTGCCCCCGCTACCAACCCATCCACTAGGGGCACCTTTACCATTTGCGGTGAAATAGGGACTGTTTTTGGCTTATCAGCCGCAAATCAATCCCTATTCCACCGCAACTTAGAAGCAGTTCATTTGGGACGGGGCTAAAAAGAGTGGCATGCAACGTTAGGGGGTGCGGACGATTTCTTGGACCGCGCCTAGGCGTATCCAAGCTTCCTGCGGTACTCCATCGGGCTCAGCCACCCGAGGGACTTCTTGATGCGCCCATCCCGATAGTACACGAGGTAGGCCTCGAGTCTCCCCATGAACTCCTCGGCCGTCACGCCCTCCCAGTCCCTGTAGCGGAAGAACTCGTTCTTGAGGCGCCCGAAGAAGCCCTCGCAGGCCGAGTTGTCCGGGCTGCAGCCCTTCGCTGACATGCTCCTGACCAGGCCGTTCTCCTCGCAGATCCCGATCCACTCCGGCCAGCGGTAGTGGCCGCCCCGGTCCGAGTGGATCGTCGTGCGCGCGCCCGACGGCCTCGCCGCGCAGGCCTTGAGCAGGCTCGAGTTCGCGAGGCGCTTGTCGGGGTGCAGCCCGATCGACCAGGCGACGGGCATCCCGTCGAAGCAGTCGATGACCGGGCTCAGGTAGACCTTCTCGCCGCCCGGGAGCCTGAACTCGGTGATGTCGGTGAGCCACAGCCGGTTGGGCTCGTCGGCGTGGAAATTCCTGTTCACGAGGTTCTCCGGCGCCTTGGAGACCTCGCCGGCGTAGGAGCTGTAGCCCCGGGCGCGCCTCTTGTTGTAGACGACCTCGAGGCCCTCCTCGCGCATCACGCGGGCCACGCGCCTCTCGCTGGCGCGGACGCCCTCGCGGCGCAGGCGCGCCCAGACGGTGCGGTACCCCCAGCACCCCGAGCCCTCGCGGAAGATGCGCACCACGCGGTCGCGTATGTCGGCGTCGCGGTCGCGCGGCACGGCGACGCGGGGCCTCCAGTACTCATAGGAGCTCTTCGATATCCTCAAGAAACCTGTGATCGAGCGGAGGGGCAGGGCGGTCGCCCGCCTCAATCTCTCGCCGAGCTCGCACTTGCTCCTGTTCGAGATCGAAGCCGGGTCCCACCCTTCCGCTTTTAGGTCGGCCAACACCGCCCTGAGCAGCAGGTTCTCTATCTGGTCCTCGTTGAGCCCGGCGAGCGGGCCGGTCGCGGGCGGGGCGTAGATCGACTTGTCGGGGCCCAAGCTGGCCTCCTTCCGTGGCGGTTTCCTCGCCACGATTCTACAGCGCGCCCCGGTGTAGCTGTGCGGGAGGTGCCCCGTCGCCCACTTCTTGGCCGCGCCCACCGAGACCCCCGCGAACTCCGCGGCGGCGGTGGGGCCCATGCCGTCCTCCGTCGCCAGGAGGAAGAGCTCGACCTTCTCCCTGCTGTACATGCGAACCTCCAGTCCGGACCGCCCCGCGGTCCAACTTTCTGTCCGCACCCCCTTACGCACCGGTCTTTTTAGCCCCGTCCCATTTTAGCTACCCTACATCAGCCCGCTTAGGGCGATATCGACGGCCTCGTTGAGGTCGTCGGTAATGTGCACCAGCTCCGGATCGAGCGGGCTGATCATACCGACATTCATCACCGGGCCGTTGAGCCAGTCGAACAGGCCCTGCCAGTACTCGGTGCCCACCAAAACGAGCGGCATGCGCTTAACCTTGTGCGTCTGTACCAGCGTGAGCACCTCGAACATCTCGTCGAGCGTGCCAAAACCACCGGGAAACACGATGGCGCCCGAGCTGTATTTGACGAACATGGTCTTGCGCACAAAGAAGTAACGGAAGTCCATGCCGAGGTTCACGTATTTATTGAGCCCATGCTCGTGCGGCAATTCAATGCCCAGGCCAACTGACTTGCCGTTGACACTCGCCGCTCCCCTGTTGGCCGCTTCCATGATGCCGGGGCCGCCACCGGTGATGACCGCCACGCCGCGCTGGGCGATTTTGCGGCCGACCGTGCGCGCCGCCTTATAGAGCGGATCGGTCTTGGGCGTGCGGGCGCTGCCGAAGATGGTCACAGCGGGCCCGAGCTCGGCAAGTGCGCCAAAGCCATCGACAAACTCGGCCTGGATGCGCAGCACGCGCCACGGATCAGCATGCAGCCAGTCGGTCGACTCCTCGGGCGCCAGCAGGTTGGCGTAGGTGTTGTCCTTAGGAATCATGGGGCCGCGCATAACCACGGGGCCGCGGCGGTACGTCTCGTCGTAGGCAGGCTCGCCCTCGACGTTCTCATTCTTAATCATGGGGTACTCCTATCGAAAATAGAAACGGGCGGGGTCGACGCCATGCGTCAAACACCCGCCCGAACATCAACTATTCGGTATGGTACCCACGATGCATCAAGTGCTTGCAAGCTATCGGTCATCGGTCGCGCAGACGGTGTTAGCGAACGTGATGACCGGCCATCGCTCGCCCCTTGCCGTTGCTAGCGCTCTGCAAGCGCCCGCGCCGCTCTTAGTAGTCCACCGCCGCAGGACTGTTCATCCAGTCGCTCACAAACGCGCCGTAGCGGCCCTCGATAATGGCCTGACGGGCACGCTGCATAAGGTTGAGCAGGTAGTAGATGTTGTGCATCGACAGCAGAATACCGCCGAGCATCTCCTTCTGCGCGACCATGTGACGGATGAGCGCACGGCTGTAGCCGCCCGTGCACACCGGGCAGGTGCAGGTGGGATCGATGGGGCCGTCGTCGTGCGCAAAACGCGCGTTGCGGAAGTTGAGGCGACCCTCGCTCGAGAACGCCGTGCCCATGCGGCCGGTGCGCGTCGGCAGCACACAATCGAACATGTCGATGCCCACACCCACACCGCGCACGAGGGTGGTCGGGTTGCCGACGCCCATCAGGTAGCGCGGCTTGTGCTTGGGCATGTACTCGCTCACAAGCGGCGCCAGCGTCTCGAACATAGTCTCGTGGTCTTCGCCCACCGAGTAGCCACCGATACCGTAGCCCGGGAAGTCGCCGCACTCCTCCAGATGGCGCAGCGAACGCAGGCGGAGGTCCAGGTGCATGCCGCCCTGAACGATGCCAAAGAGCGCCTGGTCATCGCGGGTATGCGCCTTATAACAGCGCTCGGCCCACATACTCGACAGCTCAACGGCGCGCTCAACGTAGGCACGCGTGGCGGGATAGCCCGGGCACTGGTCGAGCTGCATGCAGATGTCGGAGCCGAGCTTCATGGCGATTTCCATGTTGTCCTCGGGCGTCCAGAACACGTGGCGGCCGTCGTAGTCGTTGACGATGAAGCGCACGCCCTCGTCGGTGAGCTTGACGGCATCGTTGTGGCTGAACACCTGGAAGCCGCCCGAGTCGGTAAGAATAGGGCCATGCCAGTTCATAAACTTGTGCAGGCCGCCCAGCTCGGCGATGGTGTCCTCGCCGGGACGCATGGAAAGGTGATAGGTGTTGGCAAGCACGATCTGGGCGCCGAGCTGCTTGACGGTCTCGGTAGGAATACCCTTGACGTTTGCCTTGGTGCCCACGGGCATAAAGATTGGCGTCTCGATATCGCCGTGCGGGGTGTGCAGTACGCCGGCACGCGCGTGCGTCGTCGGGTCCTCGGCGATCAGGTCGAATTTAAAAAGGCTCTGGTCCATAAACTGGAACTCCTTGGTTGCGGTTCATACGCAAACCATTATACGGGCAACCCGCAAGGAGCACCGACTCGACAGAAACTGGCACAGGGGGCGATGCGGCAGGGGCACAGCGAGGACACAGCAAATGAGCGTGGATTTTTGGACGCTTGACGCATGAGCGTGGATAATCTCCCACTTTTGCCCAAAACACAGCCCAAAAACGGGAGATTATCCACACTCATTTTGCGGACACTCATTTAAGTACGTCCCCAATGAGTACCCCGCCGCAGGTTGAGCATAAGTCAGCGAGCGGGTCGCATTTGAGACAAGGTGACGTGAAACGAAAGGGCGCTGACCTTTCGGTCGCGCCCTTGAAGTTGAACGTCAGATTGTCCAAATGCGGCCCGCGCAGCGTCGACCGATCCGCCGTTCGGTAGAACGGCGGAACCCTTTTGATCATGCCGCCGAAGTTGAAAGGCAGATTGCCGCTCTGGCGACCGCGCAGCATCGGCCGGTCCGCCGTTCGGTAGAACGGCGGAACCCTTAAGGCCGCTGGCCCATGCCACCCTCGAGGGTGACGGTCTCGCCATTCATGTACTTAAAGTCGGGACCGCAGAGCTGAACGACAACGCGGCCGATCTCCTTCTCGACGTCGCCGTAGTGGCCCGCCGGCGGCATGTGGACGTTGGCCTTGAACGCCTCGGGATAGGCATCCTGGAAGTTCTCGAGCGCAGCGGTCCAAGCAAGCGGGCAAACGATGTTGACGTTGATGCCGTCCTTGCCCCACTCGTTGGCGGCAACGCGAGTCAGACCGCGGATGCCCTCCTTGGCAGCGGCATAGCTGCACTGGCCGTAGTTGCCAAACAGGCCGGCGCCCGAAGCAAAGTTGACCACAGAGCCCTTGGTCTCCTTCAGGTGCGGATAGGCCTTCTGCATGTACAGATAGGTAGCATACAGACCGGAATAAATGGCCAGGTTAAACTGATCCATGGTGTGGTCGGCGATGGTCACGCCCGAGGCGCTGGCCTGAGCGTTGTTGACGACGGCGTCGATGCGACCGAACTCCTCAATCGCCTTGTCGATAACGTTCTGCACGACGGCCTCGTTGTCCTGGCCGGCGGAGACATCGGCCTGAACAGGCAGAACCTTGACGCCGTACTCGGCCTCGAGGGACTCCTTGGCAGCCTCGAGCTTGGCGACGTTGCGGCCGGTGATGACGAGGTTTGCGCCCTCCTTGGCAAAAGCGATATCAATGCCGTAGCCGATGGAGCCGGCGGAGCCGTCCTTAAGTGTGGCCTTGCCGCCGCCGGTGACGATTACGGTCTTACCAGTGAAAAGTCCCATACAAAGTCCTTTCAAATCGCGACGGGTCCACCCGCCGACTGCGCGCATCCAACTCCACGCGCCAAAAGCTGAAATGCAACTTTAGCGGGTTCAAGTGAAAAATAAAGACCGCAGCAGGCGAACGGCACAACGTCATTCGGCGAAGGGGATGTCAAGTAAAAATTGGATAGAGCGGCCGAGTTTTTGTTAACGCGACGAGTCATCGAACACGTTTTGAAACTTTGCTGCGGGGCGCGGGATGTCGGCGCGAGACTTTATCATAGGGTGACGAACAACGATGAGGAGCACATGCCTATGACAGACGAGCTGGACCCCCAGACTCAACAGCATATTGATAATTCCGCAGACACCATTGACGACTGCGATACTTCCACCAGAAGCGATGGCGGCATTGATGCCGCTGTCGAGGAGGCTCCTGCCGCCGCAGACGAGGCCGCAGACGCAAATGTCGCCGCAGAGCAAGACAAAGAAGAGCAGCTAGAGCAGCCGGACCCGAGCGATACTGAGCCCAAGGCTGAGAACGCTCCGCAAGCAGCGGGCCCCATCGAGGTGTCTTCGGAAGAAGAGCTCGACGCCGTCATGGACTCCATGATGGATGCCGTCAAAGCGATGAAGGACGCTGTCGCCGATGCCGACGTTGACGCCGAAGAGGAAGAGGCTGCCGAGGCCGCCTCGACCTTTGTACCCGGCGAGACCCCCGTTGCCGATCAGGGCAGCACTATGCCCTCGTTTCTGCAGCTCGAGCATCCCACGATTGGCGCGGACGCCGTCGACCCGCATGCAGCGGGCTTTTCCGTGATCGAAGGCGGCACCAGCAATATCGCCGCGCCGCAGACTGCCGATACGAATGCCGCCGAGGCCGCGCACCCGACCACCTCGCATGCCCCCGCCACGAGCCGCGACCTGGGGAGCGCCGTCTCAAACACCGCTAACGCCGTGGGCACTTTTATCGCCCAGGGCGCGTCGGCCATGCGCGAGATGAACGCCGCAAAGAAGGCACTCGCCGATGCCCGCGCCCACCTGTCCGAGCTTGAGCAGCGCATCGCCGACCAGGCAGAGGAGCTCGAGACGCGCCAGGACATCGCAGGCCGCTACGATCAGATCATCGCCGACCAGCGCCAGGCAATCGCCACGGCACAAAAGACCGCTGCGGCAGCTGAAATTAACCGTGATGCCCATGCCGCCAAAGCGACGGAGCTCAAGGGCCAGCTCGAGCAAATGAAAGCAGAGGACGATGCGACCGAACTCCGCCTGAAGGCTGCACTCGACGCCGCGGAAGCCCGCGAGGCGAGTTCACGCGAGACCGGCAACCGCCTGGTTCGTCGACTCGAAGATTCCAAGCGCATCCGCGACAAAGTGAAGGCTGAGCGCGATACCGGTGTCGCCGCCGCACGACAAACTGCCGATGCTACGCGCGCACAGCTCGAGACCTTGCGTCGCGAGTATGCCGAGCTGCAGCGCAACCCTTCGGCAAATCCCGCCAATTACACCGTGCGCACCAGCGAGCTGTCTATGCAAATCTCCGACGCTGCCGACGCCCTCCGCAAGGCCGAGGAAGACATTCCGCGCGTGACCGCCGATCTTGAGCATTCACTTGCCGCCGCCGAGCAGGCCGTCGAACAGGCACAGGCTCCCATCGCCGACGCTAAACGCGCGCACCAGGCCGTAACGGCCGAGGCAGATGCCGCGCGCGACGAGCTGCAGTCCGCAAAAACTGCCGCCGCGACGCGTCAGCGCGAGCTGCGCGAAAAGATCACCGCGCAGGACAAGGCACGCCGCGAGCAAGAGCAGGCCATCGCAAACGCCCGGGCAGATGCCGCGCATGCGCAGTCGATTATCGAGCAGGCGACCGAGGTGCATGACCATCCCGAAATCACCGAATCGCTCGCCGGGTCCTTGGCACGCGACAAGGCCGAGCATACCGAGACCGAGCGCGAAGTTGCCCAACTCGAGGCCGCCGAAGACGACGTGCGCAAGCGAACCCGCGACTCACGCGTCAAATTCACCGGAGCCATCGTCTGCATCATCGCCGCAATCCTGGTGATCATCGCAATCTGGTTGTTCGCGAGCAAGTAAGCCGATTGCCAAAAAAGCCCCAACGCAGTTGCGGTGAGATAGTTCCTGTTTAGCCCTCAAAAAGGCCAATTCAAGAACTATCTCACCGCAACTTTTTGGTGCAAAGGGGTCAGGCTACTTTGCACCAACTTGGTGCATATAAACCAGTCCCCATTGCGCCAGCAACGTTTGCCCAGATAAAACCTGCCAAAATAAACCTGTCCCTTTTTGGCAGGTTGAACCACGGCAACGCCAATGTTTTGGCGAAGTCAGCGAAAACGCCCCTAAGCGAGCAAGGTGACGTGAAAGAGGAGGGCATTGACCTTCTGGTCATGCCCGACGATTGAACGTCAGATTGCCGCTTAGGGGCGTTTGCAGCGTCGAACAGTTACGCGGTTCGTAGAACCGCGTAACCTAAAGAATGAGCATCGCGTCGCCAAAGCTGAAGAAGCGATAGCGCTCCTCGATGGCGGCGGCGTAGGCATCCATGATCTGGTCGCGGGAGGCAAGCGCGCTCACGAGCATCATGAGCGTGGAACGCGGCACGTGGAAGTTGGTGATCAGCGCGTCGACCACGTGATAGGTCGAGCCAGGCATGAGGTAGAGCTGCGTCGTCGCGTTCTCGCGCACCACGATGTCGCCGCGGCCGAGCGTGTCGGCCCCATCCTCGCGGCCTTCAAAATAGCGCGCCGTCACAGCCGGATCGGACACCGGCGCGTCCACGTCAAAGGCGCTCTCGAGCGAGCGTACTGCGGTGGTGCCGACGGCGATCACGCGATGCCCCTCGGCCTTTGCCTTATGCACGGCGTCGACAACCTCCTGCGACACGTGGTAGCGCTCGGTGTGCATCACATGCTGCGTGGGATCGTCCTCCTCCACCAGACGGAAGGTATCGATGCCGACCTCGAGCTCGACGGCGGCAAACTTGGCACCCTTGGCCTCGATGGCGGCCATGAGCTCGGGGGTAAAGTGCAGACCCGCCGTGGGAGCGGCAGCCGAGTGCTCCTCCTTCATGGCGTAGACGGTCTGGTACTTCTCGGGATCGCCCTCGTAATCGGTAATGTAGGGCGGCAGCGGCACGTGACCGGCGGCGTGAATGGCCTCGTCGAGCGTGCGCGGCTCGCCGGCGGCATTGCAACCGGCCGGCTCAAAGCGCACCAGGCGGCCACCGCGGCTATCGGTGACAAAGTCGATGACCTCAGCTGTCAACACCACGGGCGCGCCCTCGGGCGCATGGGCGCCACCGGCGCGATACTCAATCTGAGCACCGGGCTTTAGGCGCTTGCCCGGCTTGACCAGGCACTCCCAAACGTGACCCAGTGGGTCAACATCCTCGCGGCGCTTGAGCAGCAGCGTCTCGACCACGCCACCCGAGCCCGACTTGCGACCGATCAGGCGGGCCGGCATCACGCGCGTCTTGTTGATGACGAGCACATCGCCCGGCTCGATATAGTCGATGATGTCGCGGAAGATGCGGTGCTCGACGGTGCCGCCATGCTCCAGCGGCGTTCCTGCCTGGGAGCCTTTGCGATCCACCACCAGCAGGCGGCAGGAGTCACGCGGCTCGGCAGGAGCCTGGGCAATCAGTTCCTCAGGAAGGTTATAGTCAAAATCATCGGTACGCATAGACACGTCGGATACTCCTTATATAGCTAAAGTCCGCTCTACATCCTAGCAGGCTGACGTCCCAAATGAACTACTTTTTGGACGCTTTGCGCTCATCGCGGATGCGGGCGCGGTCCATGGCCGCCTCGACGGCCGAGAACCTGCAGCCGCAGTAATTCTGCCGATACATGCCCAGCTCGCGCGAACGACGCGTGGCCTCGGGATAATACGGGCGAAAATCGCGAATGACCGGGACGAGCCCATGTGCCGCCGCCAAGCGCTCAAGCACGTCATTGCAGGTTTCGAACAGCTGATACGGCGAGACGGCGAGCGTCGTGCCCACAAACTCAAACCCACGCTCCTGGGCCACACGGCACGCTTCGGCCAGGCGCAGGGCATAGCACGCGCGACAGCGACGGGGCCGATCGGCGCCCAGCGGTGCCACGCCGGCCTCCCAGCGCTCGCGGTCCTCTCCCGCCTCGATAAGCTCGATATCGCCATCGGCACACCACCGGCGCAGCTCGTCCAAGCGCCGCTGCCATTCATCGTGAGGTTGAATATTAGGGTTGGTCCAACAAATCGTGGGTTCAAACCCCTCCTCGCGCAGCAGGCGAACCGGCTCAAGCGAGCACGGCGCACAGCAAGCGTGCAATAACAACGGCTTCATCAACATTTCCTCCCCCGCAATGATTTTTTAATCCCCGTCCCAGAAAAATCATCCCAAAAAGACTACCTTGCGAAAAAGCGCACGCCAAAGGACGTATCCTCGCAGGAGACAATACGACGGTCGAACAGGATGGTCCGCACGTAATACCAGTCGCCCACACAGCCCGACAAATGCAAGCCGGCCGCCAGGTAGCACAGCAGCGGATAGCCCGAGAACGCAAACCCCAGGGCAAACGCTGTCGTCACAACAACCGTCGGCGCCAGGCAAACCGCCATGTACCGCCGGCGCGAATACACCACGCCTTCGGCGCAGGCGTAAATCATGCAGGTTTTGAGATTCGCCCCAAAGGTCACCTGCGCGCCCGAAGGCGCCAGCAGCTTAAAAAACACACCGTGCACCAGCTCGTGCACGGCAAATGACGCCGCAGAAACCGCAGCTAAGCAGACTAGCCAGCCCAAGACGGCCGTCCAGCCGCCCGCGTCAGCCGCATCCAAGTCCGCAGGCCCGCCCAGCAGCATAAACACCGGCACCAGGCACACGGCAAATGCGCCAAGCACTGCCATCCCCCACACAAAGCAGGCGTGCAGAAAATCCTCGTCCTCAAACGCATGTATGTTGGAAATCTCATTCATAGCATCTTAGGATAGCGCCCCTGCCACGCACCCGCCCGCATGTGCGATAATGTCGAACGATATGCACGAATTGACCACCGCGTCGCCAGGCCATGCGCCCGGCCGCGCTCTCACCATATGCGAAGGAGTCCCATGGCATCCAAATACTCCATGAACGACCGTCCCAACTGGCCTCGCCGCGCCATCGTTACCGCCGGCGAGCCCTACGGCAACAAGGGCCTTCACTTTGGCCACGTCGGCGGCGTCTTTGTCCCGGCCGACTTCTTCGCCCGCTTCCTGCGCGACCGTCTGGGCCGCGAGAATGTCATCTTCACCTCGGGCACCGACTGCTACGGCTCGCCCATCATGGAGAGCTACCGCAAGCTCAAGGAGAACGAAGGCTACGACAAGTCCATCGGCGAGTATGTCGAGTCCAATCACTCCCGCCAGGCCGCGACCCTCAACAACTACAACATCAGCTGTGATATCTACGGCGGCTCGGGCCTTGAGCCGGCTGCGCAGATTCACAACGAGGTTACCGCCGAGATTATCGAGCGCCTGCACGAGCAGGGCACCATCTCCAAGCGCTCCACGCTGCAGTTCTACGACGCCAAGGCCGGCACGTTCCTCAACGGCCGCCAGGTGATCGGCCGCTGCCCCATTCAGGGCTGCAAGTCCGAGAAGGCGTACGCCGACGAGTGCGACCTGGGTCACCAGTTTGAGCCCGAGGAGCTCATCGCGCCCAAGAGCCAGCTCACCGGCGAGGTGCCCGAGCTGCGCCCGGTCGACAACCTCTACTTCGACCTGCCGGCCTACCTCGACTTTATGAAGACCTACACCGCCAAGCTCGCCCAGAACCCGCAGGTTCGCTCCGTGGTCTCCAAGACCATGGAGGAGTGGCTGCTGCCGGCTCAGCTCTACATCCAGAATAAGTTCCGCGAGGCCTTCGATGCCGTCGAGGACCAGCTCCCCGAACACACCGTGCTGGAGCCCGAGGGCAACAAGAGCAGCTTTACCGTCACCTTCCCCAGCTGGAAAGAGCGCGACGACGCCCACGCGGTGCTCGCCAACGGCGGCGTGCGCTTCCGCAGCGGCAAGGCGCTCGTGCCCTTCCGCATCACCGGCAACATCGACTGGGGCGTTCCGGTGCCCGAGGTCGACGGCGTGACCGACGTCACCTGCTGGTGCTGGCCCGAGAGCCTGTGGGCGCCCATCAGCTACACCCGCACCGTACTCGCCCGCGACGCCCGTGCCGCCGGCGTGACCGAGGGCGTCGCCGCCCAGGATGCCGCCCTCATGGGCGAGCCCGCCGCCGATTCCACGCAGGTCCCCGCGCCCACCTACCAGCACAGCTCGCTCGACTGGCGCGACTGGTGGTGCTCTGACGACGCGCAGATCTATCAGTTCATCGGTCAGGACAACATCTATTTCTACTGCATCGCGCAAACCGCCATGTGGGAGGCCCTGGGCTGGGACCTTACGCAGAGCACCGTCAGCGCCTGCTATCACCTGCTCTACATGGGCAAAAAGGCGAGCTCGTCCTCGCAGACGCCTCCCCCGCCGGCAGACGACCTGCTCAACCACTACACCTGCGAGCAGATGCGTGCGCATTGGCTGTCGCTCGGCCTGTCCGAGAAGCCGGTGAGCTTTAGTCCCAAGGCATACGACACGCGCGTGACCGGCAAGGACAAGGACGGCAACGAGGTGCGTGCCTGCGACGACAAGCGCGTCATCGATCCGGCCCTTAAGGAGAGCGCGCTGCTGACCGGCGTCTTCAACCGCCTGGCCCGCAGCTGCTTCTACGGCGTCGCCATCAAGGAGGGCGACGAGAGCCCCTATCGCAACGGCTGCATCCCCGCCGGTGCCGCCTCCGCCGCCGTGGTCGAGGCTGCCGAGCAGGCCGCTCTCGCCTTTGAGCAGGCCATGTACAAGTTCGAGACGCACCGCGCGCTTGCCGTGTGCGACGACTACCTGCGTGCCGCCAACAAGCGCTGGAGCGACGCCTCCAAGGCCGCCAACAAGCTCGAGGGCGAACCAGCCAACGCCGCCATGAAGCAGGCCCTCGTCGACGCCTTTACCGAGCTGCGTGTGGCGACCGTGCTCATGCACGGCATTGTCCCGGCCGGCTGCGAGCTCATCTGCGAGTACTTCGACGTCGATCCGGTCGCCTTCTTTAGTTGGGATAACATCTTTGCCTCCACGGACGAGTTTGTGGAGAGCCTGGGCGAGAAGCCCGGCGAGCACCGCGTGAAGCCGCTGCCCCCGCGCTTCGACTTCTTCAGCAAGCACGAGAGCCAGTACTAAAGCACGCCAGCAGCGTCGTGCCCGGAAAGTAGTCTATTTGGGACGGGAAGGAAAGACGGATGTCTAAGCCGCGTCGTCGTAAGCAGAAAAAGCAGGTCAAGGCCGAGCTCAAGCTCAGGCAGTTTGCTGCTACCGAGCTTTCCGACCAGCTTGCCGCCCAACACTCCGCCGCCGACCTGCCGCGCTTTATGGTCGACACGGTCGCCGGCGCCTATGCCCCCGCCGATGCTCAGCTCATGATCGAGGGCTTCGGCGCCGCTGCCACACGCCCGGTCACGCTGCGCGCCAACACGCTCAAGGCGACCGCCGAGGACATCGCCGCCGCACTCGACGAGGCCGGCATCGCGCACCAAACCGTTACCTGGTATCCGGACGCCTTCATCCTGCCCGAGGCGCAGGTTTCCGATCTGTGGGACCTCGACATCTACCGCGACGGCAAGATCTACTTGCAAAGCCTGTCGTCCATGATGCCGCCTTTGGTGTTGGGCGCTCAGGCCGGCGAGGACATCCTGGACATGTGCGCGGCCCCCGGTGGCAAGACGACGCAGATCGCCGCCCTCACCCAGGGCCAGGCACACCTCACGGCCTGCGAGATGAGCATTCCCCGCGCCGAGAAGCTCGAAGCTAACCTCCACCGCCAGGGCGCCAAAAACGTGCCCGTCATGCGTATTGACGCACGCGAGCTCGACGAGTTCTTCCGCTTTGACCGTATCCTGCTCGACGCTCCCTGCACCGGCACGGGCACCGTCATCAGCGGCAACGAGAAGAGTCTGCGCGGCCTCACCGAGCAGTTGCTCGGCAAGTGCGCCCGCTCGCAGCGAGCACTTCTGGACCGCGCCATGGGAGCCCTCAAACCGGGCGGCACGCTCGTCTATTCGACTTGTTCGATCTTGCCGCAGGAAAACGAGGACGCCCTGCAAGAGGCCCTCGACAAGCACATGGACTGCGAGCTTATCCCCCTCGATGGCACGCCGAGCGAAAGCGAAGCACGCCGCGCTCAGGAAGCTGGCGAAGAGCCGCGCATCGAGAGCAACGCCCTCACCGAAGCCATCGCCGCCGGCCACGTCTCATCCGTCGCCAACGGTATGCCCGGTACGCTGACCATTCCGCCCAGCCGCGACTTTGAGGGCTTCTATATCGCCCTGATCCGAAAACGCAGCTAGCGCACGGATTCAAAACTCAACAAACTATCTCTGTGCGCGCTTGTCCTGCTGGTCACGGTGCTGCTTAAGTGTCTCGCGTTCCTTGCGCTCGGCTCTTTTGCCTTTAATGGCCGTAACCACAAAGTAGATGACCGCGGCGGCTACGATTGCGCCCACGCATAGGCCAATCGAGCCCAACATTGCTGTGAATTCCATTCCGCGTCACCTCTCTTTTAAACGGGACTTTCAAGATAGCACCTCAATACCCGCCACCACAGCTCCTTCACGTTCGCCGGCCCTTCGGTCTAACGGATGGCACGGCGGGGAAAAATCAACTCGTCAAACGATTTAGCAAGCACAGCGCTGCCGGCACCCTGCCGACCACCATCGCATAGAATCGAGTGTCCATGGATACCCTCAACGACCTAAACGAACGCGTCGACGCCTTTGTCGGCACCAGCTCCTTCGACACGTCAGTCACGGCAAACGACCAAGCCCCCATCGATGTTCCCGCCGAGGTTCACGAGGACATCGTCGCGTCGGTCGATTTTTCCGAGGTCGAGCTCGCAGACGAGTTCACCGAGCCCCAGGTAGCCGTGACCCCCAACGGACTGCTCCCCATGGAGCCGCTGCCCATCGACGGGCGTCTGCGAAAGGCGGCCCTCCGAATGCCCGACGAGATCGAGGAAGCCAGCGGCTTTACGCTCTTCGGTCGTCGTATCAAATCGCTTATCTACACCACCGACGTCGCGGTCATCCGCAACTCCAACGCCGATGCCGTCTTTGCCGTTTATCCCTTCACGCCACAGCCGGCCATTACGCAGGCGCTGTTGACCGTCGCCGAGTGCCCGGTCTTTGTAGGCGTGGGCGGCGGAACTACGACCGGTAAGCGCTCCGTACAGATGGCAGCCGTCTCAGAGATGCAGGGCGCGGCGGGCTGCGTGGTCAACTCCCCCGCCACTGCCGAGATGGTCGAGCACATCACCAACATCGCCGACATCCCCGTCATCGCCACGGTCGTTCGCTGCGACGACGATGCGCATGCCAAGGTGCGCGCCGGAGCCAAGATTCTCAACATCGCGGCCGGCAAGAACACGCCACAGGTCCTGCGTGAACTACGCGAGCACTATCCCAACCTGCCGCTCATCGCACCGGGCGGCAAGACGCCCGAGAGCATCCGTGAGACCATCGCCGCCGGCGCCAACGCCATCATCTGGACTCCGCCTTCGGCCCAGCAGCTTCAGACCGACATGATGCAGCGCTACCGCAAGATGAAGGAAGACGCCACGCCTGTCATCTCGCGCGACGATGTGCCCATTATCGACCAGGTCGCCGCCGCCGAAGTAAGCCAGGTCGAGAACATGAATCCCGATGTGCCGATCCCCGACGAAGTCATCGAACGCGTCGCTTCGATCCACGATCACATCGAGGAGCGTCGCGCCAACCGCGGACTCAAGCCCTCGCTGCACGGCTTCTTCTTCCGCGGAAAGAAGCATTAGCAGAAATAGCTAGGCCCGTCTCACCAACGTGAGGCGGGCCGTTTTCGTTTGAGCAATCATGCAGCGACGTGATGGGGCAAATTAATCCACGCGCTTGTCGCCCATAAAGAAGACGGCCACCGTGCCGGGGCCGGTATGTGAGCCAATCAGAGCACCGATGCTATTGATCTCAATCTTGCCTTTGAGCTGCGGAACCTGTTCCTCTATCAGTGCCGCAACGGCCTCGGCGTCCGCGCGGCACGCCGAATGCGACATGATGCACTTGCCCGAATAGTTCGCACCGTCCTGCACATGCGCCATCACGTTCTTGGCCATCTCGGAGATCGCGCGCTTCTTGGTGCGAATCTTCTCACGCGGCGCCAGCTCACCTTCGCAATCGACCGTCATAAGCGGGCAAATCTTGAGCGCCGTGCCGATGATCGCGCTCGCGGCCGAAATGCGACCGCCGCGCAGGTAGCTCGACAGATCGGTCGAGAAGAACCAGTGGTGAAGGTTGAGTTTATGCTCCTCAATCCAAGCGGCCGTCTCGTCAAGCGAAGCGCCGCTATCGCGAACGTCGGCGGCACACTCCACCAGCAGGCCAAAGCCCGAAGACGCAGCCAGCGAATCGATGACGCGCACCTTGCCGCCCTGGGGATAGCGATCCGCGAGCATCTGCGCCGCAACGCAGGCCGATCCATACGTGCCCGAAATACCCGACGACAACGTCAGGTGCAGCACGTCTTTACCCTCGGCAACAAACGGCTCCCAAAACTCCTCGTACTCACCCACGCTCACCTGAGACGTCTTGGGCATAGCGCCCGCGGCAATCTGGGCAAAAAACTCGTCCGGCGCAATCGACTGATACAGATCGTCCGTATAGACAACATCGTCGATCTCGTAATGAAAACACACGACAGGGATATTGCGTGATTCAAAGAACAGACGGGTTCGATCGGCGGCGGATTCACAGGTCAGGACAAAATCACTCATATGAGGCTCCTTACTCATTGCTGCGCAAATTATCGCACAGCAAGCGTGAATACGGTACAAATGTCCACTATTTACCAAATTGAACCAAAGGTAGTGAACATCTTTACCGTCATCCTCTCTATCGATCTAGGAGGCATGCGCCTGCAAAACGACCCCGCGTCTCCATTCAACCGCCATATCCACCTCAACTAAATCGATTTACCAAACCGTTCAGCTGACAATTCAGCCGCCGGCGCAAAATCGAAACAAAGCCGGCGCATACTGATAAACGTTTGACGCTGTTTATCAGTTTTACCAACCACATCGGAAGGTGCTTCATGGTCGCATTCGATCGCAATCCGCAAGACTTCAAGTATCTGCGCCTGCTGTCGAGACAGTTCCCCACCGAGCAATCCGCATTCACCGAGATCATCAACCTCTCGGCCATCCTCAACCTGCCCAAGGGCACCGAGCATTTTATGAGCGATGTGCATGGCGAATACGAAGCCTTTATGCACATCCTCAACAACTGCTCGGGCGTCGTGCGCGAGCATGTCGACGAGATCTTTGGCGACACGCTCTCCTTTAACGAAAAGGGCGAGCTGTGCACGCTCATCTACTATCCGCGCGAGAAGATCGATCTTGTCCGCAGCCGACGCGAGGACTCGCCCACCTGGTATAAGACCATGCTCGACCAGCTCATTGTGGTTGCCCGCTCGCTTTCGAGCCGTTACACCCGCTCCAAGGTGCGTAAGGCCATCCCGCGCGATTACGCCTACATCATCGACGAGTTGCTGCACACGCATCCAGACGAGAACAACTACCGTGTGCGTTATCACGAGCGCATTATCGAATCCATCTTGGAGACCGCCAGCGCCGACGACTTTATCGAGTCGCTCGCCTCGCTCATCAAGCGCCTCGCCGTCGACCACCTGCACTTGGTGGGCGACATCTTCGACCGCGGTGGCGGCGCGGCCAAGATTATGGACCGCCTGCTCACCTATCATTCGCTCGACATTCAGTGGGGCAACCACGATCTGCTGTGGATGGGCGCCGCTGCCGGCGAGCCCGCCTGCATCGCCACGGTGCTGCGCAACAACCTGCGCTACGACAACTACGAGATTCTCGAGAACGACTACGGCATCTCGCTGCGTGAGCTTGTCGCCTTTGCCGATGCCACCTACACCGCTGGTGAGTCCATCACCCCGCTGATCAAGGCCATCAACGTGCTGCTCTTTAAGCTCGAGGGCCAGATTATCCAGCGCCATCCCGAGTTCGACATGACCGACCGTCTGTTACTCGACAAGATCGATCACGACACCGGCACGGTCACGCTCGCCGACGGCAGCGTGTGGCCGCTCACGACCAACGACTTCCCCACCGTCGATCCGGCGGACCCCTACGCGCTCACGCCCGAGGAGCAGCACATCATCGACAAGCTCGTGTCCGAGTTTGTCACCGCCGATCACCTACATCGCCACATCGATTTCCTCTATACCCACGGCTCCATGTATAAGGTCGCCAACGGCAATCTGCTCTTCCACGGCTGCGTGCCGCTCAACGAAGACGGCACCTTTAGCAGCATGAACTGCCTGGGTACCTGGCACGCCGGTCGCGATTATTTTGATTTTTGCGACCATATCGCCCGCCGCGCCTGGCGCGTCGGCGACCGCGATGCCCTCGACTGGATGTGGTACCTGTGGATCGGCTTTAACTCACCCGCCAGCGGACGCGTGGTGCGCACCTTCGAGCGCGCCTACATTGCCGACAAGAGCACGTGGGTCGAGCCGATGGACCCGTACTATACGCTCACCACGTCCTCGTCCGTTTGCGACGACATCATGCGCGAGTTCGGCGTCGCCCCCATGGCCTGCTCGCCGACGGGGCACATCATCAACGGCCACACCCCGGTCAAGACCACCAAGGGCGAGCAGCCCATCCGCGCTAACGGTAAGCTGCTGGTCATCGACGGCGGTTTCTGTCGCGCCTACCATCCCAAAACGGGCATTGCCGGCTACACGCTCATCTCGAGCTCGCGCGGATGCCGCCTCAAGTCGCACCAGGCCTTTACCACCGTTGCCGAGGCGCTCACCCGCAACATCGACATCGAAAGCGAGACCAACCGCTTTGACGAGGCCGACCGTCGCCGCATGGTGAGCGACACCGACACCGGCGTCAAGATTCGCAGCCAGATCCAGGACCTGCGCCAACTCCTCGATGCATATAGAAACGGTGCTATCGAACAGCGCGTCTAGCCCCGCCTGCGGGGATTGGCTAAACTTGCTGAGTTTGTCATCCCCGCGGCGCTCCGGCGCCACCCTAAGGCAGGTACCATGCAAAAGCTCCTTGCGCAGATCATGAAGTTTGGCGTCGTCGGCGTCATTGCCACCGTCATCGACTTTGGGATCATGAATCTGCTCCACTACGGCCTGGGCCTCAATATCCTGATCGCCAACACCAGCGGCTTTATCGTCTCGCTCATCTTTAACTACGTCGCGAGCATGAAATACGTGTTTGCACACAAGGAGGGCATGAGCCGCCGCCGCGAGTTCATCATCTTTGTCGTGCTGTCTGTTATTGGCCTGGCGCTCAACGACGGCATCGTGCTGGCCCTCAACGCCGGCCTGGGCCTCGAAGCCAATATCGCCAAGATTTGCGCTACCGCGCTTGTTATGGTCTACAACTTTGTGACCCGAAAGGTCTTCCTGGAGGGTGAGCAGACCAAATAGCTCGGCCTCCACGTTGCACTACGGGACCTGCGGATGACACGCGTCGAGCGCTGCGTTGTTCGTGGGCCTTGCTCGTTTACGGCAAGATTTGCAACGTTTGCGGATTGCCTCTTGAATATTTGGCGAGTTCGTATAGTTCTTGCCAAAGACCTTACGTTTCCCATGCAAAAGCTCTAAAGTATCTCGTTGCTCGATTCGTCAACGCATTGGATGTGATTACGTGCGCAAGGCACTGGCACAACCTCATACCAAGCAATTCCTCAAGTTCGCTGTCGTGGGTCTTATCTCCTTTGGCATCGACTGGGGTATGCTTATTGCGCTCGTCGAGCTGTTCCACCTCGACTTTTTGATGAGCACCACGATCTCGTTTACCACGTCCGTCGTGGTCAACTACTGGCTCAGCATGAAGTACGTGTTCGACCACCGTGAGGGCATGAGCCGCAAGCGCGAGTTCACGATCTTCACCATCCTGTCGGTGATCGGTTTGGGCCTCAACGACCTGTACATGTTTGTGGGCGTCACGTTTTTGAGCATCGGCTACCAGGCCATGAAGGCCATCGCCACGTTCTTGGTCACCTGGTACAACTACTTTAGCCGTCGCTTTTTCCTCGAGGGTGCACGTTCGTAGACGGCCCGACATAATCTCGCTTCGCAGCCGGTTGGAATTCACGTTCCAACCGGTTTTTTGTTTGCAGAGCCTGCCGAGGAAGGCGCACAAGGCGAGAAACTGCGTCCCGTTCGCATAAAGACGGGCGGCTCGGATGTTTGTCCGAACCGCCCGTTTGACGTGTTATGTCGAGGCATTTAGCCCGTTACGTAATACCAGACGACACTGTCGCCGTTGGATAGGACGTAGTTGCTGCACGCTTTGTCGGGTGTAGCGCCGTTAACGGAGTACATCCAGCCACTCGTTCCGCCATGCTCCTTCTCGGCCAAACCGCCAATGGCGGCGACATATGTGCCGAACGATGAGCCATGCGCATTCACGGAAAGGCCCAGAGCGCACAGGGCATCGTAGACCGTTGCACCCTCGTTAAAGGTGAAGGTGCCACTAGAAGACACAGGATTGCCCACAGCGCTCGATGTGACCGAAATCGTCACCGTGACGTAGCCAGGCTGCCGCGAGCCGCCCTGATTGCCCGCAGAGGCGCCGCCACTGTTGGATACAGACCCACCGCCGGTCGCCGAGCCAGCGCTCGAAGAAGAGCCGTCAGAAGAACTCGATCCACCGGTGGATTCGGAGCCCTGTCCAGCAGACGCGTTGTTGGACGTCTTGCCGTCCTTGCTTTCGGACTTCTTCTCCTTCGAATCCTTTTTTGAGCCCTTCGACCCGTCCTTCGCATTGTCCGAAGATTTGGAGTCCTTGGACGCAACCTTGCCCGAAACGGTAGTCGAGCCGGAAACCGACGCATCCTTGGCAACGACGCTCTCCCCCGTCACGGTCTCGACAATCCAATCGATGGACCAGGCACCGCTGGAAGAAGGTTGGATAAAGCCTAGCGACACAACGATCAAAACGATGCAGACGGCCGTCAGGGCACCAACAAGCGCCTTGCGCCGCGGGACGGACGCCGCCGAAGCGGCGCCCTTTTGCTTTGCATCGTCGAGTTGAATGAACGATGAGTTGGGCTGCTTGGACTCGGCGTCCTGAGACTTATTGGACACAGCCCTCACCTACCGACGCTTGGTGAATACGAACACACCGATGACGGCGAGACCGATCACGCCGGCCGCCACACCAGCGATGGCGAGCGGATTGAAGCCAGACTGCTGCACAGGAGCCTCAGCGGACTTCTTATCAGACTTCTTGCCGTCCTTCTTGTCGGACTTGTCGGAATCCTTCTTGGAATCCTTGCCGTCCTTGGTTTTGGTCTTGGTCGTGGTCGACGACACAGGCTTCTGCCCAGGCGAAACGGCACCGCCGCTCTGCTGGCCACTCGTTCCGCTGCCGGAGCCGGCGCCATTGCCAGAGCCGCCCGCGTTGCCATTGGAGCCACCGTTACCGCCAGGGGTAACGGCATTCTTGGTCCACTTGGCATAGAGCGTCATATCGGCCGTCACGACGTCCTTGGCGAAGTCCCACTTCTCGCCTTCGGCGGTGTACCAGCCGAGGAACGTATATCCGTCGCGGGTAGGGGCAGCCGGCTCGGAAACCATCTTGTTCTTGGCAACATAACGCGGTGCGACGTACGAACCGCCCTGTGCATCGAACGCAACTCTCCAGGACTCGGCACCCGCTAGCTTAAAGAGGCGTCCCGAGTCATTGGCGTAGTACAGGTTGCCCTTCTCATCACAGATGATAGAAGCGGTGCAGTATTCACGATACTTTGCATCGGGCGTGAATATCATTTGCGCCGCATCGTCGCCCAGTTTATAAGCGTAAACGCCACCGGGCAGAGCGTTGCAGGTGAAGTACACGTACGTGTCGTTACCTTGAACCGAGACGAGCGGGGTACTCTTGGACTCGCCCTTGTCAGCGCGGATGCTCTTTTTAATGCTCATAGTGCTCAGATCGATGACAGAGAGCGTTCCGTAACCCTCGATGTCCATGCCGCAGACATACGCCAGACCGTTGCTCACTGCCGGCGTAGAGGTGGAGATGGCCGCGAAGGCAACGGGCTTGCCCTCGAGGGTCAGCTTGTCCCCGCTACGACGAATCTTGTAGAGCGTTCCGTTATCGCGGGAGACCGCGAGATACGTGCCGTCGCCGTTCTCGCCAACCTCGACGGCAATGATGCCGGAGCGAACGGGCGTGCCTACGCTTACGCTCGAGAGCTCTTTGCCGTTGGAGCCATCAATGAGGGCAACCTTACCGGACTCGTTACCGATGATGATGTCGTCACCGGAGGCCGCAGCGCCCGCCCAGTAGTAGCCCTCGTTCTCGTTGGTCTCGGACTTCTTTTTGTCTGTTGTCCAGTCCACTTTGCCGGAAGCCAGGTCAACGCACACGAGCGCACCTTCTGAACCGTCGACAACAGTGAAGCCTGCGTAGGCCTTACCGCCGGAGATGGTCACGGACGTGAGAGCTTGGGTATCTTTGATCCCGAGCGAAGGGGTCTTGTATCGACAGGCTATCGAGTACTGCCCATCCTTCTTGTCCAGAACAAAAATGCCGAGCGAGCCGTCCTCAAAAGGAACAACCAGATAGCCGTCTTTATAGGCGGGACGGCAGAAGTAGCCAATGTTCGCACCAATAGAGCAGCTCGCAAGCTCCTTCTTTCCGGTTTCAGAATCTATGAGCACAATGCGGTCGCCCTTAACCGCGCAAATATTACCGTCGATAATGAGCAAGTCCGAAACGCCTTTTGCACCGCCCTTGATATCTGCAGGCTCATCCCACGCAGATTCAGCTGCACCAGACGGAGTCGGCGCCTCGACAGCCGAACCATTAGCTTTGCCGCTGGCAAACGCGGGCCAGGCAGAGTCGAAGTTGGACTTAGGCGCGTTGGGGTCGGTCGTGAGGGCATCGGGGTCAGGCAGCTTGTCGTCAGCCGTATAGACCCAGGCGATAGACTTCGCGTCCTTCAGCTGGACGCTGCCCGCGCCCAAATCGGAAGGCTTGCCATCGATAAAGAGCTTCCAGTAAGCCCCAGTCGTAGAGTCCCATGCGAGCGTTCGCTTATCAAACGGCGATGTAATTGAGTTGAGAAACCAGCCCCATGTGCCCGTACCATAATTCGCAGAGATGCCACTCTGCTTGAAGGCAAGTTCAGTCGCATCAGCCACGGTCGCGGTATCGACCATGGTGTAGTCAGCTGCAGGCGCCCACGTCTGAACATTACCGCCGCTGTCAACACCGATAATCTGCAGGGAAGCCTTTGTCTGCCCAGGCATAGTACCGTCAGAGCCGTAGACCCAGGAAACCTTGTCACCGGCCTTGAGCGTGTAGTTGCCTGCGCCGACATTGGCCTTCTTGCCGTTGACAAAGAACTGCCAGAATTTCCAAGTGGAAGCGTCAACGTGTTCGGTCGAGAGCTTTACGTCCTCATCAAACGGAGAGGTGAGCGAGTTGAGGAACCAGCCGTAGGAGCCCGTCCCGGTGTCGGCGCCAATGCCAGCCTGCTTGAACACCTGCTCAGAGAGCTCCGCCGCGGTCGAGCCCTCCTTCACTTGGATGGTCGTGGGCTGAGCCCAGGTCTGCTGGCCGCCGTCCTTAGCTTGGCCAACGACCTCGCAGCTCACGGAAAGCTGGTCGGTGGGCGCCGGGTCGCCGTACTTGGAGTAGCACCAGACGACTGAGTCACCGGCCTCGAGCGTGTAGTCACCTGCGCCAACCGATGCGGCCTTGCCGTTGATAAAGAGCTGCCAGTACGCTCCGGTCTGCGAATCATAGCCAAGCGTTCGGCCCGCGTCGACAGGCGAGGTGACGGAATTGAGGTACCAGCCCCAGGTTCCCATGCCGTAATCGGCGGTGAGACCGTGCTTCTTGAAGAGCGCCTCAGAGAGGTCGGCGGCGGTAGACCCCGTTTTGAGCGTATACGGCTCGGCGGCGGTCCAGGTCTGCTGGTTGTCATCGGCATCGATGCCGATGACCGAGCATGTTGCTGTAACCTCAGGAGCGACCTGACCGCTCGTTCCAAGCACGGTCACCGTCGCAGAGACGTCCTGGTTGGCGAGCTTTGCGTACGTGGCGTTATCCGGATAGCGCTCGGCGTAACGCGCGTACTTCTCACTGGAAAGGCGAGAAGTAATGGTGACCTTGGTGTTGTACTCAGGCTGCGTGACGAGAAGGTTCTCCGCAGAGACGACACTGGTGTCGCTCGACTTGAAGAGGCGCCACGGCTGGCCGCTCATGTCGTCGTAGCCCTCGAGCTCAACCGGGACGATGCCCGAATCCGCGGCGTCGGTAGTCGCCTTGTCGTAGCTCCACGCGAGCTTACCGTCGGCGTCGAGATACGCCTTCTGGAAGGCGTGCATGTTTGCGGTCACGCCAACGGCGTCCTGGCCGTCGAGGATGGCCTCGGCGTAGCCCGCCTTGGCGGCCTCCATGAGCTTAAGCTCGTTGTCGAGGTCGTCCTGATCCTGCGGCGCAACCGTGAAGTCAAGCGTCTTTGTGGCAGTGACCTCGGGGTTGTTCTTATCCGTAACCGTGCAGGTGAGTTTCGTGGAGACGGCGCCCTTACCGGCCTCGGGACGGTATACCGTGCCCTTATAGCCGCTGAAGGTCACGTCATCGGTGCTCGCGGAGTACTCGACCTTATAGTATTTGCCGTCGACGCCGAGCGTGCTCGTGCGCGGCATCTGCAGGTCGGCGGTCAAGCCGTCCTTGTTGGCGACCGCGTCGGTGCCGGAGTACTTGATGTTGTCGTAGGTAAAGGCCGCATCGACCTTCTCCTGCAGTGCCTTCTTGTCGGCAGCGACCTTCTCGGGGTCGCCCTTGACGGTCACGGCGAAGTTGTGCGTGCCTTCAATGCCAGACGGGCCGCCGCTTACAAACGAGACCGTCGCGGTCAGCGTAACCTCGCGATTGCCCGATGCGCGCGTCACCTTGCCGGTATAGTCGCTCCAGCCATAGCCGGAAGGCCAAATGGCATCGCCGTCGGAGCTCTTCCATTCAACCTCGAACTTGCTCTTGGAGCCTGCACGGTACGGAAGTGTGAGATTCGACGTGACGGACTCGGCCGAATCGCCCGCAGCGTAACCGATTGCAATCTGCTCGGCCGCATCGTCGAGCATCTGCTGCACACGAGCCTCGTCCCAAGCAACCTGCACTGTCTTGCTGGGCTGATAGTATTCGGTTTCGTCGCCGCGTGACAGCTCAAACACGACGTCGGCGTTACGCAGACCGTCGATGTTGTAACCGGTGTAGTCGTTGGGATCGATGTAGAAGAACGTCACATCGCCGTTGGTCTTATCCTGGGCGTCGGAGATACCGACCGTGGCCTTGTCATCCTCAGCCTTAAAGGCAACGCCGCCCTCAGAGATCTTGACGTCGATATCGGTAAATCCCAGATCGGCAAGCTGCGCCTTCAGAACATCGTTGACGTTGCCGCCCTTGGCGCTGTAATCAACAACGATCTGCTTATTGGCATCGTTGAGCTTTTGGACTGCAGCCTCGAGCGAGCCCGCGGCGATAACCTTGTTGGCGGAGACGAGCTCGACCGTCGAGCTGCCGCTCGTGGCGACAGCCTTCAGATACTTGCCCGCGGCAGAAGCCGAAACAGTCGCCTCGGCGCCCGACATATCGGGCAGCAGCGTCCAGTCGGCCGCCGGAGTCTTCGCGTCGTCGGCCGCATACCAGGCAACAGTCGCCTGGTCGGTGACATCGATACCGTTGGTGGCCGAACCGTCGGCGCGCTTGGCCTGCGCCGTCGCCTTGACGCTATCGCCCGAGACGAGATGGGTCGAATCGCTATTGATCTGCGGCGTAGTGGTCACGCGCAGCAGGTTATACTCCCCCGCCGCGGTAACGCTGTCCGACGAAACCCATTCAACCGTGTTGTCGAGAGCGCTCGCCGTAACCTTGATCTTCTTGCCGACAAGCGCATCCGTAAGAGTCAGGCTGCCATCGGTCGTATCGATGCCGTCGGTGAGCTCGGTCCAATCGGCATCGCCCTCGCCCTTGGCATACCACGCCATGGTGAGTTCGGCATCCTCGGGCACGTCCTTGGTCGAGCCCGACCAGCTACCCGGAACCTGCACGCTCGGTGTGATCTTTGAGCCCACGCTGAGCGTAACGTTCTTATCGGCAAGCTCAATGCCCGCCAGCTTGTACTGGCCCTTAAGCGTCACGGGGCCGAGCGGGGCAACGGACTGCGTGCCGCCGTAGGAGCTCTTCTTCTGCGTGCTGGAAACGGTGTTTTCGCTCGTCACCTTCACGCGCAGATACTTGCCGGCATAGGCGGCATCAACGGTATAGGTGGCCTTGGTAGCACCGGGGATATCGGTATAGGCGGAGTCGTAGCTCGAGCTGCTGTTTGCATACTGCCACTGGTAGGTCACGTTATCGGTGCGGTCGATATAGTGATAGTTGGAGCCGTCCTTTTTGCGCACCTTAGTCTTGAGCGTATCACCCACACGTACGCCGTTGGTGGCGGGAGAGCCCTCGAACTGCACGTCATAGAGCTCCACTTGGCCCGCGACGGAAACGGGACCCACCGCACAGTACGGCTTCTGCTCGCCATAGCCGCCGTTGGCCTTGGCCACGACGTAGTAGCCCTTAAGGGCGGCGGTCACCGTCAGGGTGTTACCGGTCTCACCCTCGATAGGCGTGTTGCACGAGTTGGCGGTATTCGACTTGCCCTTGTACCACTGCCACGTGACATGCGAGTCGGAGGTAACGTCGGTGGAGCCCGCCTTGGCGGTCGCCGTAATCGTGGAACCAACCTCGACTTTGCCCGAAGTCGGGCTCATAGTCACGCTCGTGACATTAATTGAACCGGTAGCCGCAACGAGAGCGCCCGTCGAGTTGGTCAAGCTCGAAGAGCCGATCTTCGAGGACACCTTGCACTTGAGGTACTTGCCGCCCAAAGCGTCGGTTAGCTCGAGGGTCTCCCCCGTGGCACCCGCAATGTCGGTATACGTGCCACTCTTGGTGTCAGAGCACTGCCACTGATAGTTGAGCTTGCTTGCGTCGACGAACGCGCCGTACGCGCCGCCCTTCTCCTTGGCGCGAGCCTTAGCGGTATCCCCCACCGCAAAGACGCTCGTGTTGTCCTTGGTATTGATGATGGACACGGCCGAAATCTCGACCGCACCGGCCTGTTTGACCTTGCTGGAAGTGGTCTTGTTCACCGTGTTGACACCAGCGCTGGCCTCGACCCTGATGTACTTGCCCTCAAGGTCGTCGCCCACCACGAGCGAAGCACCCGTCTGCCCCTCGATCTTGGTAAAGCCCGAGTACTGCGAGGTGGATGCGGACCACGTGTAGGTAACCTTGGCGTCGGCGGGGGTTTGCTGATAATAGCTTATGTACGGAGTCGCCGTCAGGGTATCGCCTATGCTCGGCGTGTCACTATTCAGCTTGACGCTGTTAAGCTCCATCTGACCGGCGCCCAGCACGGGGCCAGGAATGTAGTTGGCATTGATGCCCGAGCCGTACGAAACGGAGGGCCCGTAGTAGTCCTTGCCATCAACCGTTACCTTGCAGATGAAGTATTTGCCTTCCATCGCGGCGCTGACGGTGAGCGACTGCTCGTGGCCTACGACCTCGGTGTAGTCGGCGACATTGCTGCTGGCCCTGGTCGTGCCGGCGAGCCAGGTGTAAGTCCAGGTGCCGGGATTGGCAACGGACTCAGTCGAAGTGCCGTACCAGTCGTCCTCGACCTCATCGTACATATTTGCCCAGAGCGTATCGCCCGCGCTGAGCGCGCCCGACTTCGTGGAATAGGAGTTGTCCTTATCCTTGGTGTCCTGGATGAAGACCTTGGCCTCGCTCGAAAGCGTTGTGGCGGACGCGGCGGCAACGGCGTTCTTCTGCTCCGAAGCAGCAGACGCCGCAGCGGAGTTCTCGGACTCAGTCGCGTTGTCTGCAGCGGTGCCATTGCCATTCGCGGCACTCGCAGTTGCGCCCTGATCTGCGCCGGCGTCATCGGCAGCAGCGCTCGCCGCCGCACTGTTCGCGCCGGTGCCGGCAGCAGCGTCATCGTCGGCCGCCGCGCCCTCGCCGCCCGTCGCAGCCTGGGCCACAGCCTCGGCAATGCCCTCGGCGCCCTCGGCCCAAAGTTGCGCCGGCGTGGTGCCAAAAGCCATGGCAAAAGCCAGGAACGCCACCAGACCGCGCTTGGCTACGCCACGGGCAATCGCTCCATGACGACGCCACGAGGCGCGCTGGCACTCGTCCTCAAACATATCCATTTGTCTCCTATTGTCTGCACTTGGAGCATTGCCCAGCGGCTGCCCCACGTCATCGCGCACATTGCGCTCGAGTACCCCCATCGGGGTCCCCCTTCCCTCCAGAGCCCAACGCGTACCGGCGGCTTTCGCCACGGCCGCGCACAAGATGGGAGGCGATCCGACTTAACCTTACCGACCCGGGCGCGCCGTCCGATCTGCGACGCGACTATCCCGGGCCAAGAGGAATTACGGTTACTGGTACAGCCGGGGACTTGCACCCCGATTCTCCCAAACGCGCAGGAAAACCGCGCATTCGTGCGTCTCCGCACCACCATCTAGGCCATCGATTATTACTGTCGATATGGTAGCACGCAAAAGGGCCCCGCACACAGGCGAAGCCCAAGGTAAAAGCTATGGTTTGCAATAGAAAAGGGTGGGGATGGGGTGCCGAGCAAAATAACCCGTTTCCCCGACCCCGGGAAATCGTTAACGCTTGCCACCGTGACTGTTGCGCCAGATCTCGCGACCCAGCATAAGCGCCAGCACCAGCGCACTCACGTAGCCCATAAAGCCAATGACCGGGATACCGAACACAACCGGCTCGATGCGCGCGTAATACACCACCGACGAACCGATAAACAGGCCGGCAATGACAATGGCCATCGACATGCGGTCGATAATTCCACCCAGCTGCCGCAGCGCCTTATCGCTGCTCATGATCTGCGTGTTTACCTTAAGCTGGCCGCGTGTGAGCATGCGCGACGCCAAACCCAGATACTCGGCCGCCTCGAGCGAACCCTTTGCCGCGCGATAGCTGCTCGCGGCAAGATCGCGCCCCATTTCGCGGACGCGCGCATAAGCGCTCTTCTCGTTTTTGATGTGCGTCTGGATGATCTGGATCATGTTGACGTTAGGCATGTACTCGGTCAGCAGGCCCTCGAGCGTCACCATGCCGCGAGCGAACATTGTCACCACACTCGGCAGCTCAACGTCGTTTTTGCGCGCCAGGTTTAGCAGCGAGGTCAAAAACTCGCCGATATCCAGGTCCTTAAGATCGAGCCCCGCAAAGTCGGCAACGATAAAGTCCAGGTCGGACAAAAAGGCCGAATGGTCAAGCTCGGCAGAATCGCCGCGCGTCACGGCAAAGCGCATGAGGGAGTCCTTGAGCTTGGGCACGTCGCCCTCGGCCACGGCGAAAATCATGTCCTTGACGATCCCGCGGTCGTGGCTCGACATGCGCCCGACCATGCCCAGGTCGATAAAGTAGACGATGCCGTCCTTGAGGATGATGTTTCCCGCATGCGGGTCGGCATGGAAAAAGCCGTCATCGAGCACCTGCGTCGAATAGTCCTCGACAATCGCCGAGCCGATCTTTTCCAGGTCATAGCCCTCGGCCACCAGGCGCTCGGGATCGGCAATCGAGATGCCGTCAATGTAGTCCATGACCACGACGTGTTCGGTGCAAAGGTCCAAGTAGGATTTGGGACACGACACACCATGCACGCTCTTATGGAAGTCATAGAAATCGTTGAGGTTTTTGGCCTCAGCCAAAAAGTTGGTCTCCTCGCGAAACGAGGCCCACAGCTCCTCGACGACGGCGTGTAAGTCAACAAACTGGTCGGTGTTGACGAACTTGGAAACGATGCGCACCACCGAACGGATGATGTCGATGTCCTGTGCCATGACCTGTTGCGCGCCGGGGCGCTGTACCTTAACGGCCACGTCCTCGCCGGTCACCAGACGGGCGCGGTGCACCTGCGCGAGCGATGCGCTACCGAGCGGGTTGGGGTCGATCGCATCGAACATCTGCCCCAGGCGCTGGCCGTACTCCTCTTCCAGACAGCGGAGCACTACCTCATACGGCACCGGCTCTACGTCGGAGCGCAGGCGGCGCAGCTCGTCGCAAAACCGCTGCGGCAAAATCTCGGACCGGTTGGCCAGAATCTGCCCCATTTTAACGAACATGGGGCCGAGCTCTTCGAGCAGACGACGCAGGCGCACCGGCGTGAGATTATCCCATACGCGGTACTTTTTGACCAGACGAACGATCTGCCCAATGCGCTCACGACGACCTGCCGGCGTGAGCTGGTATTCCTCGTCCGGCGCCATCGCGTCGGGCTCTTCGGGGACCATATCGACAGCGCGCGGCTTCTTGCGAGCGCCCGAGACGGCGGCATCGACCTCGTCGACAACCGCCGCCTCGTCACCCAAGGGATCTAGATTGTTGTAATCGGTGGTGGAATCTGCCATCTGCGCTGCTACTCGGCCTCTTCGGTGTCCTCTGCATCGTCGGGCTCAACGGACTCGACGGGCACCGAGGTCACGTTGTCCTCGACCGAATCGACGATATCGCGCACATGGGCCAAAAAGGCCGTGCGCTCGGAGGCGGTCATAACGCGGACGCGAGCCAGGATGAGCTCGTCGAGCACACGCTGCGCCGCAGTCTCGCCCTGCATGCCCAGGCGCTCGGTGAGGTCGGAGATGGTGCCGCCGGCCTGCTCGAACATGTCAGACACGCTGCGAGCGATATCGGGGGTGCCAGCGTCCTTGCGGACCTGCTCGCCCTTGGTATTGAGGTCGTCGAGGACCTTCTTGCCGCCCTCGACGGCAACGGCGGCGGCACCGAAGCCCACGTTGATGGCACCGTTAACAAGCTGATCGAATTTCATAACCATGGTTGGCTCCAATCATGAACAACTACATTGGCCTTCTTGTACCCAAGATTGGGTGAACGACACAAAATCGTTTGTCGCCGGGATAGAAATCGAGCGGGGCAAAGCCTTTGACGGCGTTTGTCCCGCTCGCTCGTTGCAAGGTTGTCTTTACCTTACGTTATCGTTCATCGCGAAGGAGTTCTTCATGGCACAGCTCGTGGTGTAGAGCACCTTGCCCAACAGGGCATCGGTCTCCACGCGCACAAGCTCGGCAAAGGCCTCGTTGGCGTGGGCGAGCTCGGCAGGCACCTCGGCCTCGGGCAGCGCGGCTACGACAGCGTCAACGTCGTGAATCTGCTTGTGGCCCATGCCGCCGACCTTCTCCTGATAATCCTCGACTGCGCGACCGCACTCATGGAAGCGAACATCGGCCAAGGCACCGATCAGGCGATTTGCCCAGTAGAAATTCTCGGACGTCACGCGAGCCTGCGTGTCGGCATAGTACTCGGGCATGGTCTCGACATTGGCGTACAGCGGCACGAGCGCGTTAAACGAGTTGGAGCCAAACGCCATCCACTGTACGGCGCGATATGCCGGCCGCGCATAGGGGCGCAGCTGCAGCACGGCGAGCTGGCTGTTGCGGTTGATGCCGATGGGACGATAGGCGCCGCGCGTGGCGGGCGTGCCCTTGCTGCCGTAGCAGTCGTACTCCGTGCCCTGGTAGTGACTCGAAAGCACGTACTTGATATCCTCGATGGTCACCTTGCGCTCGGGCACGCGGCTCCAGGGGATGTCGTCGCTCTCGGGCGTGTAGTCGGCGTCGGGACCGTCCCACACATCGCTGGGGTTGAGGCAGCGCTGCATGTACCAGGCGCGCGGCGTGTTGTAGACGTGGTCGCTGTCACTGTGCGAGCCAAAGGCCTCGCGCGGGTTGAAGACCGCGGCGGGACCGTCGCCCTCAACGCCCAGCGTCAGGTCCAGATGCCACTCGGCCATCCAAGAGCGCAGGTCAGCGGAGCACATGTGGTCGACCTGAGCGCCCTCAGCGTCGTCCAGGTCAAAGCTGTCGATACCCAGCTGGTTGGGCATGGTCACATAGGCGTCATCGGGCACACACTTGGCGATCCAGTGGTGGCCGCCGATGGTCTCGAGCCACCAGATCTCGTCAACGTCACTAAAGGCAATGCCGTTGTTCTCGTAGGTGCCGTAGCGCTCGAGCAGCTCGCCCAGAATGCGCACGCCGTCGCGAGCAGACTTAGCGTACGGCAGCACCAGGGTCACCATGTCCTCCTCGCCCAGACCGCCGGGCTGCGCCGGAACATAGCCGTCCTCGCCCTCGTTGCCCTTGGCGGGCACGTAGTCCACGAGCGGATCGGCGCCGCGGACGCGCTCGTTGGTGGTAAGCGTCTCGGTTGCGGACATGCCAACATTGAGCTCGTTGAAACCGGCCTCGGCCCAAATGCCATGACCCGGGACAACGTCGGGGACGCTTGTGTAACGCATGGGGTTATCGGGCAGCTCAACGGTCAGGTGGCTCAGGACACTCGTGTAGACACGCGGCTGCTCGTCGGGATGCACCACGCGCATGCGCTTGGGCTCAAACACCCCGTTGGACGAGTCCTCGTTGCGGGCAACCAGCGTCGACCCGTCGTAGCTCGCGTTCTTACCAACCAAAATCGTTGTGCACGGCATGCGCATCCTCCTTGAGCGAAGAAATCAAACGGCAACAGTGTATCGCTTCGGCGAAAAAAGGGCGAAACAGCCGCCCCGGCAACCCCTGTGGGCAAAAATGCCTATTTCGATGCGCGCTCCGCCGCCTCGATCACGTGCTTGGCGAGAATCGCCGTGGTCACAGCCCCCACGCCGCCCGGCACAGGGGTAATTGCGCCAACGATCGGCTCCGCAGCATCAAAATCGACATCGCCGACCAGCTTGCCGGCGGCCTCGTCCCAGTTAATGCCCACATCGATGATCGTCTGGCCATCGCGAACCGCATCCGCGCCAATCGTGCGCGCACGTCCAACGGCCGCAACCACGATATCAGCCGCACGACACTCGGCAGCCAAGTCGCGCGTATGCGTATGGCACGTCGTCACCGTGGCATTGCGAGCCGTAAGCATGGCGGCAACGGGACGGCCAATCACCAGCGACCGACCGACGACCGCGACCTTGGCCCCATCCAGCTCAACGCCGTAATGGTCCAGCAGCGCCAGCACGGCCTCGGCCGTGCAAGGGGCAAAGCCCTCGCCGCGACCCGAAAGCGTGGTAAGCAGCGAGGCCGGCGTCATGGAGTCAACATCTTTGGCGGGATCGAGCGCCGCGGCAACTGCATCCTCGTAAAGCCCAGCGGGCAACGGGCGAAACATCAGGCAGCCGTGAACAGCAGGGTCGGCATTGATGTCCTTAATAGCCGCCAGCAGCTCATCCTGTGAAACATCGGCGGGAAGCAAAACGCGGCGAGCCTCAATGCCAATCTTCTCGCAGCGCTTGAGGGCGCCGCGCTCGTAGGACAGGTCGTCCTCGCGCTCGCCCACACGAACGATGGCCAGTGTCGGCACGATGCCCTGTTCGCGCAGGGCGGCGCAACGAGCGGCAAGTTCCTCGGTCAAAGCGCGGGCAACGGGAGCACCCTTGAGCAGTTCGGCCATGGCTATCCCCTCTTCCTTGCGGCGTCGGCAGCACGGCGCGCCAGCGCATCGGCGCGCGGCAGCCACGTATCCAGCAGCTCATCGCACGCCGCCTCGAGTTCCTCAGCGCGCGCCCGATCTTTCATAGATGTGGTGTTGGCAAAGAGCGTCAGGCTCGCTCCCTGCATGGCGGCGCGGCAGAACACGGCACCGCACGCCACATCGGACAGCAGCTGGCGCGAGCCCTTGTCTGCCATGTCCTCGAGCAGCGCCAGCGCGCGTCCACAGGCATCCATGATCCGATACGGCGGCATGGCCGCCACGCGCAACGCGTCCTGAATCGCGGTCGCTCGAGCCGGATCGTCACGCGGAATACCGTACGCCGCGGACACCTGCCCGTACGCACGAACGTCCTCGGCAACCAGGCCCACTAGCTCCTGCGCCAACTCGTCTGCCTGGGCAAATGCACGCGTCAGATCGTCCGCTCGATCGCTAAGCGCGGGATTGGTTGCCCCGTAGCGTGCGACCATCCCGCACAGCGAGGCGCCCAGCGCGCCCACAAAGGCGCTCGCGCTACCGCCGCCGGGAACCGGCTCGCGCGCGGCCAGCGCCTCGGCAAACCCACGGCAGGTCTTGTCCATCATCTCTTGGCTCATACGCATGCACCTTCAAGTCATATAGATCAGTCGGGCGGCAACCGCCGACCAACCGCATCAAACACGTAATGATGCTTAGTCTAGCCCATAAGCACATGAGCGTCAGCACACCTGGCCATCGCGGATTTCTATGGCGAACGATAGGCGTCGGCGCCGCAAGCATGGGACATATGGCCTAGCTTTCGAGACTTCCGGACGTCACAAACTGGGGCATATCTATAAACAAGGAACCTGTTGGGGCAACGCCTCCGCGTACACGCGCCCCATTAAAACAACGGGCACCTCATCCCGGGGAGAGCCGGCAGCACCGGCCCTCCCCTCTTTTGCGCCCGCGCATATTGCCACTTAACGGCGCAAATCCGGCACCCAGAATGGGACACATGGCCCACCCTAGCGAGCCGTCCGCGCGTACAGTAAAGGCAGGTAATCCATGGGCGGTTACAGATCGAGGAGGACACGACCATGAAAAAGAAGGCCTTTGCGATTCTCACCCTCTGCATCAGTCTCTTTGCCGCGGTTACCCTGGTGGGCTGCGGCGGCAGCGGCGGCGCTACCGGCAGTGGCGGTGGCGGCGGAGCAGAAAAGCCAGCCGTGGATATGAGGACCGACTTCATTTGGTTTAAGGTCGAGGTCCCCGAGGGCGTCGAGATCACCGACGTCGCAGGCGACACCGCCGACAGGGCCCAGTTTAAGTTCACCGAGAGCGAGCACGCCAGCGACCGCTTCATCCCCGTCTTCGACTCTGACAAGAACGCCGGCGAGCTGTTCGACTACGAGGCCAAGTGGAAGACCGACTTTGAGTGGACCGAGAATGATCCCGTCAAGTACAACGGCAAGTCCTGGCGTAACGCTTCCTACACGCACACTGGCGGCGTGACGACCGAGTACTTCACCGACGTTGACGGCGGCAGTGTGTACGTGCGCATCGACAACGTCGAAGAGCACAAGGACGCCGTCGAGACCATGATGAAGTCCCTGGAGTTTGCCGACGACATCGCCGAGGCCAAGACCGAAGCCATGGACGTCAAGCTCGAGGATATCGAGATCAAGCGCTAAGCGACTGGCGAGCGCAACGGGAAACACGAGCGCAGTGCTAACAAGCGGCGGTGCCCCAGCGCTTCGTACTAAGGGAGGACCGGCTCGCCGGCCCTCCCTTTCTTATGCCGATAGCCGGCGAACGCGAGGGTGCCGGGCGGCAAAACCACCCCCAGCGCGGTAGCAGCACAAATAGACAAGCGCCCCAACGCGCCCGCCCGCCGATTTATAGCGCCGCGCAGACAATTAAGCCAACACGTTTAGACATCCGGGCAGTATAGTGAACAAAATGAGTGCATAACCGCACCCTGCGAACGGAGGAGTTATGACCGAACACCACGCCATCAGCCGTCGAGCATTCACGTTGGGCCTAGGACTCGCAGCATTGTCGCCATTTGTAAGCCTGCCCGAAACCGCGGGATTGGGCCTTCCCGTGCGCGCGGCATTTGCAGACGACGCTGCCACAGCGTCGGCCAACCTCAACAATTTCGTCATTCGCCTTCGCCCCGCGGGCTATTTTCGCACCGCGAGCGTCAACGAAGACGGCAACGTCATCGGCAACGTCTGCCACCTGTTTAATGACGGCACGTCCAGCAAGCTCATCCTTGAGCACGTAGGGACCGATGCGGACGGCACAAACTGGTATGCCATCCGCACCCTGCTCAATTTCGAAGAGCACAAGAAGACGGGCTACAGCATTTGGTCGGTCGATGGCGACTCGGACAAAGATGGAAAGGTCATCCACGTATGGAGTGGCGAGTACGACCATAAGGACAGCCGCGCCTATACGTTCGACCGCCAGTTCGACGGAACTTATATTATTCGAGACCGCATATACACGAAAAACGGCATTAACTACCTGGCCATAGAATCGAAAGGCAAAGACCAAGACAACAACAAGATTTGCCAAAAGAAATATTCCATTCCGTGGGAGCTCGAGCTTGTCGGCTACAGCATGGACAAGACCAATGCCACAGTTAGCAGCATCGACTGGACCAAGTATAGCAGCTACGTCGACGGACCATGTTGGATGAGCCACGTCGAAGGCAACAAGTACCTCGACGAGCTGAGCATCCCGGGCACGCACGATTCGGGAACTTGCAGCGTGGACAACGACACCGAACCCCAATCCTCGCAAGCAAAGTGCCAGCAGGACTACATCCCCACGCAGTTGCTCGAAGGCATTCGCTATTTTGATATCCGACTCGGAAAAGGCAACGACCCCGGCATCGACCATGGAAGTTGCTACCTGCTCAAAAAAGACGGGCACTTCATGCATCTCTCCGATGTCGTTGGCTACTTCAAAAAGTTTTTGAACGAAAATCCGTCAGAAGCGCTCATCATGCTTGTATCCCGAGGCAATAACGAGGCTACTAACGAGAGCCTTACGACGGCTTTCGCCAAGGTTTTGGACGACAACCCCAAACTGTTCTATACGTCGAGCCGCGTTCCCACACTGAACGAGGTGCGCGGAAAGATCGTCCTGCTGCGCCGATTTGGACTCGCCGGCGACAGCGTAAGCGGCCACACGTGGGGCCTCGACCTAACCGAATGGGACAACAAAATCGCAGCACACCCCAGCAGCTCCTCTATGTGTCTCGTCCAAAACGCGCAAGGCTTTGAAGCCGCAGGGGAAACAGGCGACAAAAAAGCCTATTGCACCAAGGTATATGCCCAGGACCATTACGAATGCACCGGAACCGACAAGATCAGCTGGGTCGATATGGCCCTGCAGGAGACGGCTAAGCTCACCCGCAACGAGGTAGATGTCGAGGACGATAACGGGGCCAAGGAGCAAGTCCTGGAGCGCTGCTGGTCTATCAACTACACCAGCTGCACGAATCACAAGCAAGGAAGCAACCCATTTACCGCAGCACGAGTGGTCAACGAGCATCTGTACAAGAGCTCGTATATAAACAATACCGGAGTTGAGGGCACAAAAGAGGACTGCAGTAAGCACATTGGCATCATCGCATCCGACTTTGTTGATGCGGCACTGGCACGAAGCATCTACCAGCGCAATTACAACGATGCGCAGCACAAGCAGACCGTTTCGTGCTATCTCCCGACCCGCATGCGCATGACGTATGGCGACTCGTTGAGCGATGCCTCACTCCAGGATGGCAAGACCGTTGGCGAGGGTCATTTCCGCCTCGTCGACAGCAGCAACGTACTCAACGTGGCGGCTTCGGGCCATACGTTTGCCATCGAATATGTGGATGTCGACGCCTTGGGCAACGAGACCGTTACGGAGCTGCGGGGCTCCGTGCCCATCGATATCGATCCACGTGCGCTGACGCCCCATTTTGAGGGACTCGAAGGCCTTAAGGCCGGCGAAGACGTGCGCGCCAAGATTGCGGCATCACTCGAGGGCAAGCTCGAAACCGATGCCTGCACGGCCCAGCTCGAGTTTGTGCACGACGCGGACGGCGCTCCGGGCACGGCAATGGCCGAGGGCGAAACATTTGCCGCAGGAACGTACTGGGTGCGCGTGAACGGCCTCTTGGGCGACGCGGCGCAGAACTACACGCTCGCCAGCGACGGAGCCGCAAGCTTTACCGTTGCAGCCTCGGGCAACGCGGGCGGCACCGGCACCGGTACCGACAGTGGCACGGGCCCCAACGCAGGTAGCGCCGACAAGAACGGCAAGGGCAAAAGCTCGGCCGGAAAACTCGCCGGCACGGGCGACGGCTCTGGCATCGCCGCCGGGCTCGCCGCTGCCGCCGTGGCGACGACGGTCGCCGGCGCAGCAATGCTTGCCAGTGACCGCGAAAACGCTGGGGACGACAGCGAATAGACGAGCCTGCCTTTTAGACACATCGACTCAATCGGGGGCGCAGGACACCGTTCTGTGCCCCCGATTTTTACCTTGGCCCGAACGCCGCCATGGGCTACATCACCATGTTCAGCGCGTTAACAAACTCCTGGGCCTTCACACGACTGCTCAGACTAAAGACGCAAGCGGTTAACAGTCGATTGCGCAGGAAAACGTCGCGACCCTTGATTCTGTTAACGCCCGTGATGTCCTTAAGGTAGACAATCTCGATATGCTTGCCGCCGAAAGTACCCTTCTTGAGCACCTCGATGCGGTTAGGGTAGATCTTGACGTCTTTAAACCTGCCCGAACCTTTGTCCTGGAACAGCAAGGTGTTGTTGTCCATGCGTGTCACTCCCATGGGGTTCGCTAAAACTGCCTCTATGGTCACATTTTAGTCACTTCGGGAATCCTGCACGAAGGCGCTAGGCGGCATTGAAATTCGAGTCCACGCGAGGCTTTAAACTAAATGCAATAAAGATGCATTCCACAAGAGGAAAGTGGGGCGACAGTGATGGGCGAACTGGTAAACCGTGGAGAATCGGCAATCGTGCCAGAAGTTTTTTACAAGCAGGTTTCCTCGATTCTCAACGCCGCTCGCGACAAGGCCTATACCGCCGTTAACTTTGCGATGGTTGAGGCGTATTGGGAGATCGGCAAGAGCATTGTTGATGAGCAGGGCGGAGAGGAGCGCGCCAGGTATGGAGAGGCGCTGCTCAAGGCCCTCGCAATCAGACTTACCAAGAATTTTGGTAAAGGTTTTGAAGCAAGAGAGCTGCGTAAAATGCGTCAGTTCTATCTTGCATTTCCAATTCGGGACTCACTGCGTCCCGAATTGAGTTGGACACATTATCGCAGGTTAATACGCATTCCTGACCCCGAAGCTCGCACCTGGTACATGAACGAATGCGCCGATTCTCGCTGGAGCACGCGTCAGCTCGAGCGCCAGATCAACACCATGTTCCGCGAGCGCCTGCTTGCCAGCAAGGACAAGGAGGCCGTCACCCAGGAAATCCAAAAGAGCGCCCCGGCTCGTCGCCCCGAGGATATCATCCGCGACCCATATGTGCTGGAGTTTTTAGGTTTCTCGGACGATACTGCGTTTCGCGAGAGCGATCTAGAGCAGGCGCTCATCACGCATCTTCAGAAGTTCCTGCTGGAGCTTGGCCGTGGTTTCGCTTTCGAGGCGCGCCAAAAGCGCATCACCTTTGATGGGCGCCATTTCTATATTGACCTTGTGTTTTACAACTATCTGATGCGCTGCTTCGTGCTCATCGACCTTAAGACCGATGACCTTACGCATCAGGACCTGGGCCAGATGCAAATGTACGTGAACTACTACACGCGCGAGCTCATGAACGAAGGCGACAATCCGCCTATAGGCATCGTGCTCTGCGCGGACAAAAGCGACTCGATTGTCGAGTACACGCTGCCCGAAGACAACGACCAAGTGTTTGCCGCCAAATACTTGCCGTATCTTCCAAGCAAGGAAGAGCTGGCGCGCGAGCTGAGTGCCGAGTACCGCGCCATCAACGAAGCGACTAATGGCGAAGCGCAAGGGTAGCAGCACGTTGCGACCGATACCCCCGACGGCGTTTCATATCCCCCGACATAAGAGGAGCGCTCCATGACAGACAGACCGAAAACGACACTGCGCGACTGCATCTATGGGCTTGCCGTCGGCGACGCGCTGGGCGTTCCCTACGAGTTCAGGCCCCGCGGCACGTTCGAATGCACCGACATGATCGGCTACGGCACGCATGGGCAGCCCGCCGGCACCTGGAGCGACGACACATCTATGACGCTTGCTACCTGCGACTCGATTAGGGAGCTCGGGCATATCGACACCGCAGACATGCGCGACAAGTTCGTAAGCTGGATTGCCCGTGGCGAGTATACGATCGACGGCGTTTTCGATTATGGCGGCACGACCGCCCGCGCCCTGCACACCGGCAAAGGCGGCTCCGGCGAACGCGACAACGGCAACGGTTCACTCATGCGCATCGCGCCCCTGGCGTTTGTCGACGCGACTGACGACGAGATCTGCGAGGTCTCCGCGATAACGCACGCCCACAGAACGTCGACCGATGCATGCATCATATTTGTCGAGCTGATGAGGGGCGTGATGAACGGCACGCTTCCCTCGTGGGCGCTTCATCTGAAAGGTGTGCCTGAGCAGGAAATCAGGTCCGGCGGCTTCGTGCGCGACACCCTTAAGGCCGCCAGCTGGTGCTTTGTCAACACCAACAGCTACGAAGATTGCGTCCTTGCCGCCGTCAACCTGGGCGACGACACCGACACCACCGCAGTCGTCGCAGGCGCCCTCGCCGGCACGGCCTACGGTCTCAAAGCCATCCCACAGGAGTGGATCGACACTCTACGCGGAAAAGAGCTGATTGAGCAGTGTTTGTTTTAGGACACGCCTTCAACGAAGACAATGTCAGTCAACGTAAATGATTAAGGGACCGCATAAATGATGATTACAGAATGCGCCGTCATGGGTCCGTTCGTCACAGAGCAAAGTACCGTGGGACCGTACACCGTGTTGGTATTCGAATCCCCGCTGCCGCAGAAAAGGGCCGGTTGCCCCGGCCCTTTAGACATTAACACCTGCGTTGCCCGCGCTTCCAAAGTTGACCGGCTGAGGAGCGGGTTCCGCGGCACACCTTGATTTTGCCCGGTGGGGCGGCTGTTTTGCAGCCGTCCCACCGTTTATTTAGATCTACCACGACGGACAGCTCGCACTACTGCGCACTGTCCCGTACCGTTCCCCTACTTCCCAAAGATCGCTGCAAGCAGCCCCTTGCGTTTTGGCTTCTCCTCTCGGCAGGAGCCCTCGACTACCGCTGCCACCTGGCGCGGTTGCTCGCCGCCTCCACTGCGCACGATCTGGTATAGGAAGGGCGATTTAACGTATTTGACCTCGATGGGCGTGGCATGCACGGTGCTTTCACCGGACAGGTGCAGGCTCGGATTGAGCGGCGCCACCACATGCGTCTCACGCTTGTCGCTAAACACCACCGCGGCCGCGCGGCCCGTCTGGCCGTTTACGGCAATGCGCACCTGCTCGCCATCGCGGCTGTCCGTCGCTGGGCGATCGACAAAGTAGACCGGTACCATCACCAGGCCGTCCTTATGCTTGCGAGCCTTGCGCGCCCAGGTGCGGATGCTCTTTTTATTGAGCCCCAGTACCGCCTCAGCATCGTTGCCGGCAACGTCGAGCGCCAGCTTATCAATGACCACCTGGTCCTTGGTGGACGCATCGACGGAGACAACGCGGAAGTCGCCCTCCTGCATGGCCGGGTCAAACGGCCCAACCTTGGCAAAGTCCCACGGCTCCAAAATGCCCATAAGGCGAACGTCCAGGTAGTTTGCCCGCGGATACGCCCAGTCGAGCACCTCGTAGTACACCAGGGTCTCCTTGCTCAGCCCCTTGCCCGGGAAGCTTGCCATCATGCGCAGGTCCGCGAGCGCCATGGGGAAGTAGAAGAGCATCATGTCGTTTTGGATCGCGTCTTCCACGTCGTGCCCGGCAAAGGCGTCGGGGTACTGGCGCACCAGCTGCAGCGCGTTGGCACGCGCCTGCTGCGGCGAGATTTCACAGGGAATGCCCTGCTCAGGTACATACTCCGCACCAACGCCCATGGTCAGACGCTTGCTAAAGGTACCGGGCTTGAGCAGGTCGGCAACGCCGATCTTATTGCCGCAGGACGGGCACTCAAACACGCGCTGGGTCGATGACCCCTCAAAGGACGCGCCGCAGAAGGGGCAGGGAATGCTCACGTGCGCTGCCTCTTGAAACTCCTGCGCCGTGCCGCGGTCCTCCCACAGCAGATGCTCCAGAACCGACTGGTTGCGCCAGTACGCATTAAAGAAATACCAGTCGGGGTCCACCGGACGCTCGAGCTGCGACACATGGGTGAGCTTAAGCAGTCCATCGACAACCGTCAGCGGCGCATGACGAATGCCCAGGGCGCTCTTGGGCTCCCCCGCATCGGCCTGCCACGGGATGACCGTGCCGCAATAGGCGCACTCAAAGCTGTGCTTAGCCTGGTGTGAGTACATAGGACCGCCGCAGTTTTGGCATTTAATGGCAAACATCTCGTCCATGGATACGTCCTCCTTTGCGCAGGGGCTGTCGACATTAAGTATGTCGGGCAGGCAGGCACATGCCCATACCCATGTGGCCCAAAATGGAGCACCCGGTCGGACAAGAAGGGCCGCTCGTTAGCTCCAGCAGACCATTGCTGCATTTTCTGAGCATCGGCGCACGGTGCGCCCATGCGAGCTACACTATCCCCTTAAACGAGGATGCGAGGAGATACGCCATGCTATTTGTAAATCGGCTGGTACATAAACTTGTTCCCGGCAACGAGGACGATCCGGTCGATACAACTTGTCGCACCAACGCGGGCTTTGCCGCAAGCCTCATCTGCATCGGCCTCAACATCACGCTGTGCCTGGCCAAGGGCATAGCTGGTCTGCTTGCGGGCTCCGTCTCGCTTATCGCCGACGCCTTCAACAACCTCTCCGACGCCTCGAGCAACATTGTGAGCCTACTTGGATTCCGACTTGCCAGCCGCCCGGCCGACGAAGGTCACCCCTATGGCCACGGCCGCTACGAATACCTCGCCGGCCTGTTTGTCGCCGTCCTCGTTTGTGCCGTCGGCATCAACCTGGTGCTCGAGTCCATTACCAAGATCATCAAGCCCTCCCCCACCGCGTATTCGGCGCTCTCCATGGCAGCCCTTGTCCTGTCCATGCTCGTTAAGCTCTGGATGGCCGCGTTCAACCGCACGCTGGGCGATCGCATCGACTCGGAGACGCTCATCGCCACGGCGCAGGACTCCAAAAACGACGTCATCACCTCGGGCTCGGTCTTGGTGGCGGCGCTTATTTCGCAGACGACCGGCTTTGACCTCGACGGCTGGGCGGGCCTGGGCGTGGGCATCTTCATTTGCATCAGCGGCCTGGGCCTAGTGCGCGACGCCATCAGCCCGCTGTTGGGACAAGCGCCCGACCCCAAGCTCGTCCAAGAAATCCGCGACAGGATCATGTCGTACCCCCAGGTCCTGGGCACGCACGACCTCATGGTGCACGACTACGGCCCCGGCCGCCAGTTTGCCAGCGCACACGTGGAAATGCCCGGCGAGGGCGATGCCTTTGAGCACCACGAGATCCTGGACACCATCGAACACGACATCAAACGCCAGATGGGCATTGGCATTACGCTGCACTGCGACCCCATTGCAACAACCGGTGACGACCTACGCGGCTGGGTCAAGCGCGGCGTAGCGCAAATCGACCCAGCGCTTTCCATCCACGACTTGCATGAGCACGACGGCTTTGTTTCGTTTGACCTGGTGCGTCCCGACGGCTTTGACATATCCGACGAGGAACTGCTGGAGCTCGTCACGCGCATCGTGCACGAGCGCCGGCCCGATGCGTCATGCGTCGTCACGTTTGACTCCGGCTTTAGCTCGCCCGAGCGCCCGGCAGAGCAGCTGTAATCGACAGCAAAACAGGACGCAGGACCGCCGACCAGCGCGCCTATGCGCCCGGTCACGCGATCCTGCGTCCCGTTTTTGTTTGCACCGCTAAGGCTCTAGCCGCTCGGCCGCTAGTTTCCCTGTGCGCCCGAAATGCCGTTTTGTAGGGCGTTCCAGGCATCCGTCGCCATGTCTCCCAAGTTCTGCGCGGTATCGCCCAGGTTTTGTGCCGTATCGCCCAGCTCTTGCGCCTTGTCTCCTAACTCCTGCGCCTTATTGCTCAGGTCCTCCAGCGTGTTGGAGCTCGAATTGTCGGTGCCGCTTTGGCCGTCGGACGAGTTGCCCGAGCTGTTCTTGTGCGTGAGTTGAATTTCGAGGTTACCGTTGTCGTTATAGTAGGCAGAAGTAACAACCCAGTTGGCATCGACAACAGGCGTCGAGCCGTCGTCAGTCAGAATCACAGCATTCGAAAGATCGGCCCCGCGCGACTTGAGGAGCTTCTTGGCGTTGGACCAGTACTGCCCCGGGATATCGCTCAGATCGACGGTGCTGGACGAGGCGGACTCGGTTTGCTCGGCAGTGGTATCGGCCGTTGAACTCCCTCGCCTGTTGAGCATGCCCGACACGATGGCAAACACAATCGAGAGGGCAAAGAAAATCGCCAGCACAATGAGAATCTTCTTGATCACACTCGACGAACGCGACGGCGTCTCTTCCTCGTCCTCGCCATATTGCGGAATCGACTTGGGATACTCGCGATAGGGTTGGCGCGCATACGGATCGCGCGATTCATATCGAGGCTGGGCCTGTGCCGTGCGCGGCATATACGTCGTCTGTTGAGGCTGCGGAATGGGATTTTGCGGCAGGTTGTTATAAGTATCTGTCGCCGCATTGCCATACGGGTCCGGCGTCGCATTGCCATACGGGTCCTGCGGTGCATAATCAAATGGATCCCGCGGTGTATCGCCATAGCCCATAACCTGTGTGGGTTCGGCAGAAGGCTGCGTCGCGGCGGGGTCGGTATAACCGGGGTTGGGAACAACGCGGGTCGCATCGGCGCTATCGTCAGCCTGCGCGGAACCATATCCGCCCATCACGGTCGTCTTGTCCTGGTCCATGCAACGTTTCCTTTCCGTCGCCTGTAAGCATCAAGTTATCCATGCATTCTACCCGCGCAAAAGCCTATGATGGGCAAAGGCCGTCGGTATCTACAAGACATGCGCGTGCCTAAGGATCAAAAAGCCCCGCCGGACCTTGGTGGGCGCGGCGGGGCGGGCAAGCGGCTATAAGCAGCAGGCTTAGAACAGGCCGGTGATGTTGCCGTCGTTGTCGACGTCGATGTTCTCGGCCGCGGGAACCTTGGGCAGGCCCGGCATGGTCAGAACGCTGCCGGTCAGCGCGACCACAAAGTGAGCACCGGCAGAAACCTTGAGCTCGCGCACCGTGATGCGGAAATTCTCGGGAGCGCCCAGGGCCTTGGCGTTGTCGCTAAAGCTGTACTGCGTCTTAGCGACGCATACCGGCAGGTTGCCAAAGCCGTTCTCGCGCAGCTCGGCGAGCTGACGCTTGGCAGCCGGCGTAAAGTCGACACCATCGGCGCGGTAAACCTTGGTGGCGACGGCCTCGAGGGCGTCGGCCACATCGACACCGTCCTCGTAGGCAAACTTGAGCTCGCTCGGCTGCTCAATCAGGCGCATGACCTCATCGGCCAGCTCGAGCGCGCCCTCGCCGCCCTTGGCCCAGACCTCGGAAAGCTTAACGTTAACGCCGAGCTTCTGGCACTCGGACTCGATGAGCGCAAGCTCTGCCTCGGTGTCCGTCGGGAAGCGGTTGATGGCGACCACGCAGGGAAGACCATAGACGCTCTGGATATTGTCGACGTGGCGCAGCAAGTTGGGCATGCCGGCCTTGAGGGCCTCGAGGTTCTCGTCGTTAAGGTCGGCCTTGGCAACGCCGCCGTTGTACTTAAGCGCGCGGGCGGTGGCGACAATCACGACGGCGCTGGGGCGAACGCCCGTCATGCGGCACTTGATATCCAGGAATTTCTCGGCACCCAGATCGGCGCCAAAGCCTGCCTCGGTAATGGCGACATCGCCAAAGCGCATAGCCATGCGCGTAGCCATGATGGAGTTGCAGCCGTGGGCAATGTTGGCGAAGGGGCCGCCGTGGACAAACGCGGGCGTACCTTCGAGCGTCTGCACCAGGTTGGGCTTGAGCGCGTCCTTGAGCAGGGCCGCCATGGCGCCCTGAGCCTTGAGGTCGCGGGCGCGGACGGGCTCGCCGGCAAAGCTGTAGCCGACGACGATCTCGCCCAGGCGCTCCTTGAGGTCGTTGATGCTCGTGGACAGGCACAGGATTGCCATGACCTCGGAGGCAACGGTGATATCGAAGCCGTCCTCGCGCGGCACGCCCTGAGCCTTGCCGCCAATGCCGTCGATAACGTGGCGCAGCTGGCGGTCGTTCATGTCGACGACGCGCTTCCAGGTGATGCGCTTAACATCGATACCGAGCTGGTTGCCCTGCTGAATATGGTTGTCGAGCATGGCGGCTAGCAGGTTATTGGCGGCACCGATAGCATGGAAGTCGCCGGTAAAGTGCAGGTTGATATCCTCCATGGGGATGACCTGGGCCCAACCGCCACCGGCGGCACCGCCCTTCACGCCAAAGACGGGACCGAGCGAAGGCTCACGCAGGGCCACAGCGCTCTTGACGCCGCGACGGCGCAAACCATCGGCCAGACCGATAGTCGTGGTGGTCTTGCCCTCGCCGGCGGGCGTGGGATTGATAGCGGTCACGAGGACGAGCTTGGCCTGGTGATCGGTCGGCTCGTTGAGCAGGGAATAGTCGACCTTAGCCTTGTCGAAGCCGTACGGAATCAGGTGCTTTACGTCGACGCCGGCGTTCTTAGCCACCTCGGTAATGGGCAGCGGCGTGACGGAACGTGCGATTTCGATGTCAGTAGGCATGGGCGGTCCTTTCGTTACCGGATGAGAAAAAGACCAATTCAGCATAGCACGGGCGCGCAATAGTAAAACACCCGTAACCGATGAATGGCGATATGTTTATCCAATGCTCAGCGATAGCTTACAGACCAGCCAAAACAAACCCGCCTCTAAACGGCTGGCTCGATGCCCAAGTGCTCAAAGGTGCGCAAGGTTGCCTGACGGCCCTGGGGCGTGCGAATCATCAAGCCGCACTGCAGCAGGTAGGGCTCATAGACATCCTCGAGCGTACCCGGGTCCTCGCCCACCGCGCTGGCAAGGGTCGTCAAACCCACGGCACGACCAGAGAACGTCTTGGCAAGCGTCTCCAAGATACGAATGTCCATCCAGTCCAGACCAAGCTCATCAATCTCGAAGAACTCGAGTGCCTGACGGCAAATATCAAGCTCAATAGGACCGTTGCCGCGCACCTGCGCGTAGTCGCGCACGCGCTTGAGCAGACGGTTGGCCAAGCGCGGCGTGCCACGCGAGCGCGAGCCGATCTCGAGCGCGCTCGGATGGTCTATCGTCACGCCCAAGATGGTCGCCGAGCGCGTCACGATCTGGGCGAGCTCCTCGACCGTGTAGTAGTCCAGGCGATACGAGATGCCAAAGCGATCGCGCAGCGGGCCGGTTAGCATACCCGAGCGGGTCGTTGCCGCCACCAGCGTAAACTTAGGGATATCCAGGCGAATCGAGCGAGCGGCCGGACCTTTACCGATCACGATATCGAGCGCAAAGTCCTCCATAGCGGGATACAGGACTTCCTCGACCGAGCGGTTAAGACGGTGGATCTCGTCGATAAACAGCACGTCACCCGGCTGCAGGTTGGTGAGGATAGCCGCGAGGTCGCCGGTACGCGCGATGGCCGGACCGCTCGTCGTCTTGATCTGAGCGCCCAGCTCGTTGGCGATAACGGTGGCCAGCGTGGTCTTGCCCAGGCCCGGAGGGCCCGAGAAGATCACGTGATCGAGCGTCTCGCCACGGCTCTGCGCCGCCTCGATCAGCACGCGAAGGCTCTGCTTGATATGCTCCTGACCGCAGTAGTCGTCCAGGCGCTGGGGACGCAGGGTACGGTCGACATCGAGGTCTTCGGGCGTCAGCTCCGAGCCCACCATACGCTCACCGTGCGCCATGGATGCCGCCGGCGAGCTGCCGGGCGTCGCCCACAGGTCCTGAGAGTCATCGGCTTCCCACATCACGCATCCATTCCGAGTCGCTTAAGCGCCGCGCCGAGCAGATCCTCGACACGCATATCCTGCCCATCATACCCGCTCAGGGCAACCTCGGTCTCCTGCGGGCTAAAGCCCATGGAAAGGAGCGCCGCGCGGGCATCATCGATTGCCGAGGGAGCGGCGGCGGGAACCGGCATCGCAACCTGACCGGGAATTACGTCGACCGGAACAAAGCCCTTGTCCTTGGCAAAGGTACTCTTGAGCTCCAAGATGAGGCGCTGGGCAGTCTTTTTACCCACACCGGGCACCTTGGCCATGCCCCTGTCATCCTCGGCCATTACCAGGGAATACAGCTGTCCCACGGTATAGGTGGAAAGCACGGCAAGCGCCAGGCGCGGGCCGACGCCCGAGACGGAAACGAGTCGATCGAACATCGTGCGCTCGTCCTTGGAGGCAAAGCCAAAGAGCGTCATGGCGTCCTCACGGACCTGCATGCGGGTATAGAGGCGAACCTCACCGCCGGGCGTGGGCAGCGTGGCAGCAGTGCTGCCAGATATGCCAAGCTCAAAGCCTACGCCCGATACATCGACGACGGCCGAGCTCATCGTGGCCTCGACAAGCGTTCCATGGAGCTGGGAGATCATCAGTATCCGGTTCCTCTCTGTTGATAGAACTCGCCGCCGGTAAGCGCCCGGGTGCGGCTTAGGTTAACGTGACAGATGGCGCAGGCCAGGGCATCGGCGGCGTGGTCTGGGTGTGGGTCGTGATCGAGCTGCGTGAGCGTGCGCACCATGTAGGCAACCTGCCGTTTATCTGCAGCGCCCGTGCCCACCACGGCCTGTTTGATCTGCATGGGCGTGTATTCGCCAATCTCGAGCGCGCACTCCGAAAGCGCCACGAGCGCGGCACCGCGGGCATGCGCCGTGGGGATGGCCGAGCGGACGTTAGCGCCAAAGTAGATGCTCTCGATAGCCGCGGTATCGGGACGGTAGCGTTCGACGACGCCCTTGAGGTCGCGGGCGATATGCGACAGGCGCACCGCGAGCGGGCTGCCCGCGCTGGTCTCGATACAACCGTAGGCACGGCAGCGAACCTCGCCACGCCGCTCCTCGATAATCCCCCAGCCCGTATGGGCCAAACCAGGGTCGATACCCAAGATAACCAAGCCGACCTCCCCTCGCCACAAGCACAGCGCAAGGCAAGGCCCCGTGCACTATTCACGAACGTCTGTTCTAGAATAACACAACGGGGCCAAAGTACTTAATGCAAGATTGATTCGGCAGAAGCAATGTGTGCGAGAGAATCCCTCCCGCAATGTTTCCGTCTGCCCTAGTTCTGGCTAAAGAACGGAAACTGTCGGGGATCAACCGGCGGATGCGGCATCGGACCACCCTGGGCCCCGCCCTGCGGTCCGCCCTGGCCGCCCATCATCTTTTCGATGGCGTCCTGGACCTCACCCTCAAACTTTTTCATACCCTCGTGCAGGCGGCGCTGGCCGTCCTCGGAGCGCAGCTCTTCCATCTGCTCGGGCGAAATACCCAACAGCTCGCCCAATATGCCCATCATCTCGCCGCGCATACGGTCACTCGTGTCGTCGTCGGCAAAGCGGCGCACCTCGGCGCGTGCCAGCGAATCAACCGTCATGCGCTCCTTACCGTTTAGCCCCAGATCGGACCACGCAAGCATGTACGGCCAGGCGCGCTCGACAAACGAACGGGCCGAGACGATCGGCACCGTCGGCAGCATGCGACGAGCAGCCTCGCCCTGGCGCACAAGCATCAGCAGCAGTGAGCAGGCCTCGGGCTTGCCGGTGGCCATCGGGATATCGTCAAAGGGACGGTTGCGGTCCACGTGCGACTCAAGCGCACCATCGACCTCGCCCGGCTCAAGCCCGCCCAGCAGCTGCGCCGCGCGATCGAGCATATCAACCGGGCCGGCGAGCGTCGAGAGCGCCTGCGCCAACACGCGATCCATGCAATCCTCCACCGCGTTGAGCGTCACGAGCTCTTGGGGCACCACGGCCGAGGCGCGGTTGCGCACGCGTGCCACAAACTCGAGCGTCGACAGATACACGTCGCCAAAGGGCGCAAAGTCGCCCTGATAGCCGCCGGACAGCGCGGGCGCCGCCAGCGCGTACTCGGTCTTGGAAAGCGGGCTCAGCGCCATAGCGCCCAGCTCGAGCGCCGTATCCTCGAGCATCAGGCCCAGCGCACGCGAACGCAGGCGTTCGGCATCGCCCGCCGACACGTCGCGGTCGAGCACGCGCGCCGCATCCGGCGCATCGCGCTCGACGGTGCGGATGTGCAGGCGCTCGGCGATTGAGCGCACAGCAGAACAACGGGCGGCCTCGGCTTCCTCCTGCGCCGGCGTAAAGATGCGATTGCGCCCCAGCACCAGGCCAATCACATTACGCGGACCCAAGGCATCGACGGCAAGCGCTGCCAACAGGGACGACGGCAAATCGCCCTCGAGCGCCACCACGGCACGCGACGCACCGCGGGCGCGGGCATTGTCGCGCACGGCAAGCACCAGCGCCTGCCACAGCCACTCCTCGGAGCGAAACTGGGGCAGCTCATGGTCCTCCAGGGCATCGAGCATCACGCCGCGCTGAATCTCCTGAACCAGCAGACTCTCTTCAAAACACGGCGCCTGGGCCACCACGCGTCCGCAGTCGTCAAGCACAAACGACCCGCCGGTATACACCGACTCGTCATAGGCGCCGACCGGCGCCATGCAGGCAAACCACACGCTGCGCTTGGATGCGATCTTGCGGTAGGCGCCGCTGCGAACGGCGGCAATGGCGGCGGTCTCGCGGTTGGTCATGTCAAACGCATTAAACTGGAAATAGGCAATGAGGTCGACACCGGTCGGCAGCATCTCGAGCTCGCGATCCAGGTCAAACACCACGGCGATGCGCACGCCGTCCACGTCAAACACCGGCGGTGCCCAACGTGTGTCGTTGTTCTCACCGCGCTGCAGGGCAATACTTGCGCGCGCAGGCACCACGCGACCATCCTTAAGCATCATATAGTCAAGCAGGGGCTGGCCCTCAAACGAAACCGCAGCGGGCACGATGCAGATCATATCGAGCTCTTGGATGCGCTCGGCAACGCCCGTCAGGCCCGTCAGCATATCGTGCTCAAAATCGGCAGCGCCCACCAGGCCGCCGGGCAGGGCTCCCATAAAGAGCGGGGCCGGAACGCACAGCACACGCGTGCCGCGCTCATGGGCCAAGCGAGCCTGGTCCTCGATGCGGCCGCAAATGCCCTCAATATCACCCAGGCGCATATCGATCTGTGCAAGTGCGAGCTTCATGGCCCAGCCCTTTCCGTCGTAAATCGTCGTTGTCGTAGTAAAAGCGCCGGCCGCATAATGCAGCCGGCGCTCGCATGTGCATATGCTAGCTATGATACCCCGAGCGGGGGCGCGCTCCTAGAACGTCGCGGACCACAGCCCATGCAGGTTGCAGTAGGCATAGACGGTACCGGTCTTGGAGCCGCCAGCAAAAAACGTCGTGGGCTTCATGCCGGGCTCGAGGTAATGGACCTCCAGGCGCCCCTCGGCCTCAAGCGCGATCCACTCGATGTAGTGCTCGGGCAGCATGGGGTGCTCCGTCGAACCCACGCGTGCGCGAATGACGTGGCCGTCGCGCTCGATCTCGACAACAGGCACGTGCTTCTCGTGCGCCGCGTCCTCGGTGTTCGCCGTCAGCTCCGTGCAGCCGGCAGGGGTCGCAACGTCGTCGCCAAGGGCAGCAATGAGCTTGCCATTGGAATCCTTAAAGAATTTCGCCATGATGTTCTCCTTTGCTGATGTGCCAATATTCCTGATGCTTCTTATGCCCAAAGGCAGGCAAACCATCCACGGCACGGCAAATGAACACATAACGGGCGAGGCAAGCGGTCGGGCCAGGACGAACCGATGACCTGGCCCGACCTGGCAGCCCCATCCCGCGCGCAGCTAGCGACCATCGCCGCCGAGCAGTGCCAGAACATCCTCGCGCGTAAACAGTGCCGACGAGATGCCGTCGCCGCCGAGCACGCTGTTGACCAGATCGCGCTTGGACTCCTGCATCTGCATAATGCGTTCCTCGATCGTGTCCTTGGCGATGAGCTTGTACACGGTTACGGTGTGCTGCTGGCCAATGCGGTGGGCGCGGTCGGTCGCCTGGTCCTGCGCCGCCACGTTCCACCACGGGTCGTAGTGGATGACCACATCGGCCGCCGTCAGGTTAAGGCCCACGCCGCCCGCCTTGAGCGAAATCAAAAAGACCGGAACCTCGCCCGCTTGGAACTGCGCGACCATCTTGGCGCGACTCTCCTTAGACGATGCGCCCGTGAGCTTAAGGAAGGCGATGTCCTCCTTGGCCAGGCGCTTACCGATGATATCGAGCATGCCCGTAAACTGGCTGAACAACAGGATGCGATGCCCGCCGTCGAGTGCGCCGTGCACGAGCTCCATGCACGTATCGAGCTTGGCGCTCCCCGCCTTGTAATCCTCGTAGTGCAGACGCGGGTCGCAGCAGATCTGGCGCAGCTTGGTGAGCTCGGCGAGCACCTTGAGCTTGTCTTTCTTAAACTCGGATGCCTCGCGATGCTGCACCTGCTGGGCGATGCGGTCCTGGTTTGCCAGGTACAGCTTGCACTGCTCGCCGGTGAGCTGAGCCACGACAGTGTCCTCGATCTTCTCTGGCAGATCGGCCACCACGTCCTCCTTGACACGGCGCAACACAAACGGCGACACGAGCGCCTGCAGGCGAGCGGCGCTGTCACCCTCGGCGTGCTCGACCGGGCTTTCGAAGCGCTTGGCAAACGACTCGCGCGTGCCAAGCAGGCCCGGCATCAAAAAGTCGAAGATACTCCAGAGCTCGGACAGGCGGTTCTCGATGGGCGTGCCCGTCAGGGCAAAGCGCACGCCGGCAGGCAGGCGCTTGGCGGCGCGCGCCACCTGCGTGAGCGGGTTTTTAATGTACTGGGCCTCATCGAGCACCACGCGGGCAAAGTCCTGCTCGACGTACTCGTCGATGTCGCGGCGCATAAGGTCATACGACGTTACAGCCACGTTATGCTCGGCCACGCCGGCGATCTGCACACGGCGTTGAGCCTTGGCGCCCACAATGGCGCACACATCGAGCGAAGGCGCAAAGCGCTCCAGCTCGGCAGCCCAGTTGTACACAAGCGACGCAGGACATACCACGAGCGTAGGCTTGGTGTCCCCCGCCTCCACGCGCGCCAGAATGTGCGCGATCATCTGCAGCGTTTTGCCCAAGCCCATATCGTCGGCCAAGATGCCGCCAAGGCCCAGGTGCTCAAGCGAGCCGAGCCACTGATAGCCGTCGACCTGGTAGCCACGCAGCGTGGCCTTGAGCGAGACGGGTACCGTAAAGTCCATCTTGCCGAGCGTGTCCAGGCGCTCGACAGTGCGGCGAAACGCCGCGTCGCGATCGGCCTCGAGCGCCGGCGTGCGCGCGAGCATGCTGTCGACGAACAGGGTACTCGACGCGGGAAGCGACACGCCGTCGAGCAGATCGACAGCATCGACGCCCAAGTCCTCAGCAAGACCAAACGCGGCACGCGCTCCCTCATCCAGGCGCACAATGTCGCCGGACGTAAGGCGCGCGAACGTCTGGTGGCGCTTGTAGGAGTCGAGGTAGATGGCAAGGTCGGCCGCCGAGAGCCCACTCGCACCCAACTCGACGTCGAGCAAGTTGCTCTTGACGGTGGCGCGCACCGAGAGCTTGGGCGCAGGGCGAACCGAGATCTGGCGCAGGCGGTCGCTGAGCATGACCTCACCCAGATCGGACAAAGCCGCCAGTCCCTCGGTCAGCAGACAGAACAGGCGGGCGTCGTCGCGCTCCTCAAACGCCAGGCCACCCTCGTAAAAGTCGAAATACAGGGCCGCCGTGTCCATAACGCGAAACTCCGCCACCGTATCGCGGGGCGGAACGCCGGGGCGCTGTTCTTCGAAGGGACTGCCCGGAGCACCAAGACTAAAGAGATCTGCCGACCAATCGCCGTAGGTCACCGTAATCTTGCAGGTCACAAGACCATCGTCGACGCCAATCGCCATGGCAAAACTCGGCTCGGGCGCCACGGCGTCAAGTACGGCGGGAGCGGTCAGGTCGGTGTAGTCGCGCAAGATCGGCAACGCCATGCGGCAGAACTCACCCACCTGGTCGGCGGCGATATGGAGCGGCGTGCGGCAGGGCAACAAGTGCGATAGGAACGGCGCCGCATGTTGGGCAAACGCCGTGTCGGTACGGCGCACGCGGCGCGTATCGACCAGATAGGCCGCGTCGCCCGCGACAAAGCAATACGTATCGGCCGGAAGGCGCAAGTCATAGCTGCCTCCCGCCGCCGGTGCAATCTTGGCGGCAAGGAGCGGCGGGCGCTTAGCCGGGACTTCGCCCTCCCCCTGCGGCGACGACTCGACTGCCACCTCGTAGGAACGATGCGTCGTCGTCCCCCGCGACCAAGCAGGCTCAAAGGACATGGTCCTGCCGCGCAGCAGGTCCAGCACGGACACGATGGAATACTCGGATACCGGCAACTGACGCTCGGCGACAAAGCCGCTGCGGGCAAAGTCATACGATGCCGAGCGCGAGCTCGTAATATCGCCTAGGTAGGCGACCGTCATTGCGACAAAGTCGAGCAGCTTTGTCGACACGTCATCGAAAGCCTCGGGCACATGGACAAACGTAAGCTTCTTACCATAGGAGAACGTACCGCCGCGCACATAGGCATCGGCCATGCCGTCGATATCCTTAACCACGTAGGACACCGAACCGCAGCGAATGCGAAACTCGAGCGCCCAGTTAAAGCGATCGGCAAACAGCGGATTGTAGTACGGCACCAGCGAGGGCTCCAACACCGCTTTGGGCGCATCGGGGTCAATGGTGCCGGCGAGCTTGCGACGCATGGCCGCGAGCTCGTCCATGCGCGCGTCCGAAAGATCGAAAAGCGCCGCCACAAGGCTCGGGCTCGTGGGGACGGGCGCCGGGAAGGGAAAATTGGGGTTGACCGCAGATGCGGTGGGCGCGGGGCGCGTGGGCTGCTTGGACTGTGTGGGCGGTACTGTAAACGTGCGGACCGGTGTGCGCAAGCCCTCGACGGGCTCGGCGCCGCTGGCATCCAGATACGCCAGCGCCGTGGCGATGGCGTGCTTGCACATGCCGGAATAGCGGAAGGAGGCGGGGCAATCGCAGTCGTAGTCGATAACCTCGTGCTCGTCCATGTCGAGCGCCACGTGCGTCTTGTACAGGTCGCCGCGCGAGCCGCGCACCGAGCCCTCGATGTTCACGTTTTTGGAGAAGCGCGAGCCGGAGTCCTCAAACGACAGCACGGCGCCGTTGAGCATGAGCGAGCGCCCCTTCATAAAGGTACTGCTGAGCGCCGCCTCCTTACGAAGCGCCTGCACAAACGTCCCCTGCGCCATCACTTCCTCCAATCTCGCATGCCAAATGATTTTTCTTGGACGGGGATGAAAAATCATTCCCGTCCCAAAAAGACTGGTCTTCCGCCACACGTCACCCAAAATGATTTTTTAATCCCCGTCCCAGAAAAATCATTTTAGATCACCGTCACGCGGCCTTGGGTACCCACGATGGCCTTGGCCTCTGCCAGCAGCGGAATCGAGCGTGCGTTGACCTTGGCCGGCACCTCGGCACGCAGTACGCGCCCGTCCACCTGCTCGATAAAGATCTCCACGCGGTCGCCGCCCGGGTTGGCGGTAAGCACCGTGGCAAGACGCGCCATATTGCCCTGGCTAAAGCGGCTGTTGGGCACCATGACCTCAAACACCTTGGGCTTGTTGTTCTCCTCGTTAAGCTCAAGCGGCACGATCTCCTGCGCGATGATCTGGTCGCCGCGGTCCGAACGCTCGAGCTTGCCCTTAATGCGCACAAACGCATCGGACAGCTGCGCGCCGGTCTCGGGATCGACCTCGCCGTACAGGTACCCCTCGGCCTCCTTGTAGGTCTTGGGGAACACCACGACCGTGGCCTCGCCTTCCATGTCCTCGAGCTGCACGATGCCCATGGGATCACCGTTTTTGGTCACGCGCTTGGACACGCTCGAGACCATGCCGGCCCACCACAGTGCCTTACCCTCGGGAATCTCCTGGTTAATGGTACCGCCCGTGGGGTTTTGTACCTCGTAGCCAGTGTCGATCTGCGAGAACGAGAAGTCGCGTGCCTTGGCTAGTGCATACTCAAACGGGCGCAGCGGGTGGTCCGAGACATAGATGCCCAGAACCTCCTTCTCCTGGCTCAGCTTAAGGTGGCGGTCCCACTCCTGGCCATCCGGGTCGGGCACGCTCACCTCAAAGCCCGAGCCCTCAACGTCGCCAAACATATCGAAGAACGACGTCTGGCCGCTCGCACGATCCTTCTGGCGCTTCACCGCGGCATCGATGATGTTCTCGGGGTTGTTCTTATCCACAAAGTGCATCATCTGGCGGCGCGGATAGCCCGTGGAGTCGAAGGCGCCTGCCTTGATCAGCGATTCGATCACGCGGCGGTTTGCCTGGCTCGAGTCCACGCGCTCGACAAAGTCGTGCAGTGTCTTAAACGGACCGCCCGCCTCGCGCTCGGCGATAATCGCCTGCGCCACGCCGGTGCCCACGCCGCGGATGCCGGCCAGACCAAAGCGCACGCCCTCCTTGGTAGCCGTGAACTCGGTACCGGACTCGTTGACATCTGGCGAAAGCACGGGGATGCCGTCGTGACGGCACGCCGAGACGTAGTGCACGATCTTGTCGGTCTTGCCCGTATAGGACGTCAGAACGGCCGCCATGTACTCGTGCGGATAGTGCGCCTTGAGCCACGCCGTCTGCATAACCAGGATGGCGTAGCCGGCGGAGTGCGACTTGTTAAAGGCGTAAGATGCAAACTCGAGAACATCGTCCCAAATCTTCTGGGCGACCTCGCGCGTGTAGTTGTTCTTGATAGCGCCGTTCATCCAGTGGTCGTAGGTGGTCTCGTCCGAGCCATCCTCCCAGTGGAGCACCGTCGACGTGAGCAGCTTGATCTTTTTCTTAGCCACGGGCTTACGGATACGCGAGTCCGATTCGCCCTTGGAGAAGCCGCACATCTCGACGGAGATGAGCATAACCTGCTCCTGGTAGACCATGGTGCCGTAGGTTTCGCCCAGGATGTCGTCCAGGCGGTCGTCGTAGGAGACCGCCGGCTCCTTGCCGTTCATACGGTTGATGTAGGACGAGACCATGCCGGCGCCCAGCGGGCCCGGGCGGTACAGGGCGATCAATGCCACGACGTGCTTGTACTCGGTGGGCTTCATGTTCTTGATCGTGGCCGTCATGCCGGCGGACTCGACCTGGAAGACGCCGGCGGTATGGCCGGAGCCCATGAGCTTAAAGATCTCGGGGTCGTCAAAGGGAATCTCTTCCTCTTTGATGTCGATGCCGAAGTTCTTTTTGATGTTTGCCTTTGCCTTGGAGATAACCGTCAGCGTGCGCAGGCCCAGGAAGTCCATCTTGAGCAGGCCCATGTCGGCAACGGTATGGCCTTCGTACTGGGTAATCTCGACGCCGCCCTTGGTGTCGAGCTTGGTGGGCACATGCTCGTTAACGGGGTCGCGGCAGATCAGAACGGCGCACGCGTGCACGCCCTCGCCACGGGTGAGGCCCTCAATCGAGAGCGCCGTGTCGATGATGCGGCGGGCGTCGTCGTCCTTTTTATAGGCCTCGGCAAAGTCGGGGTTAAACAGATCCTCTTTGCCGGGTTGTTTTTCGAGTACCTGCTTGAGCTTGACCTTGGGGTCGCTCGAGACCATCTTGGACAGGCGCTGGCCCATGTAGACCGGGTAGTCCAGAACGCGCGCGGCATCGTTGATGGCCTGCTTGGCCTTGATGGTCGAGTAGGTGATAACGTGGGTGACCTTCTCGGGGCCGTAGAGCTGGCGAACGTGCTCCACGACCTCGAGGCGCCGCTCATCGTCGAAGTCCATATCGATATCGGGCATCTCGGTACGCTGCGGGGACAGGAACCTCTCGAACATCAGGCCGTTCTCGAGCGGGTCGAACGCGGTGATGTTCATGGCGTAGGCGACGATAGCGCCGGCGGCCGAGCCACGGCCGGGACCGACGCCGATGCCGTTGTCTTTGGCCCATTGCACGTACTCGGCAACAATCAAGAAGTAGGCGGCAAAGCCCTTGTCGCAGATGACCTTGTATTCGTACTCAAAGCGCTCTTTGATGTTGACGCCGCCGATCTCGCGCGTGGCCCAGTCGTCACCATAGTGCTGGCGCAGGCCCTTCTCGCACTCGCGGCGGAACTGGCTCTCGTGCGTCTCGCCGGGGTCGAGCAACGGGAAGCGCGGCAGGATGATGGAGTCCCAGTCGAGCTCGACGTAGCACTTGTCGGCGATCTCGAGCGTGTTGTCGCAGGCCTCGGGGCAATACGGGAACATCGCCCGCATCTCCTCCTCGGTCTTCATGTAAAACTCCGAGCCGGTCATGCGCATGCGGTTGGGGTCGTCGACCTTGGCGTTCATGCCGATGCACATGATGACGTCCTGCACGGGTGCGTCCTCGCGGCGCAGATAGTGGAAGTCGTTGGTGGCGATAACCTTGACGCCCACCTGCTTGGCGATATCGATGAGCGTGCGGTCCATCTGCTCGTCGGTCAGGCCGTTATCGGTGGTGATGCCGTGTTCCTGGATCTCGATGTAAAAGTCGCCAGGGTCGAAGGTGTCGCGGAAGGTCTCGGCCCACTTGATGGCGCCCTCCATGTCGCCGCGGTCGATGTATTTGGGGATGATGCCCGCGATGCAAGCGCTCGTGCAGATCATGCCCTTGGCGTGGCGGCGCAGGTTGTCGAGCGTCACGCGCGGCTTGTAGTAAAAGCCCTGCACGGCGGCCTCGGAGACCGTCTGCATCAGGTTGACGTAGCCCTCCTGGTCCTTGGCCAGAAGAATCATGTGGTAGAGCTCGGGCTTATGGTCGCGGGCGAGCGTCTCGTCCGGCGTAAAGTAGACCTCGCAGCCAAAGATGGGCTTGATGACCAGGGGCGGCTTGAGCTCGTCGATGTTGCCCTTCTCGTCCCACGTGGCCATGTCCTTCACATACTGGGCATGCTCGCGCGGGTTTTCCTCGGGATCGGGCTCCACCAACTCGTCGCGGCGGTCCTTTTCCAGGAAGGCCTTGTCGTGGCTCCAGGTTTTGTACTCGGGCGTGTTGTGGTTGACGGCGTCGCAGGCCAGCGCCAGGTCGGGCACGCCATACATGTAGCCGTGGTCGGTAATGGCCACGGCGGGCATGCCAAGCTCAACGGCACGGTTGACCATATCCTGGATACGGGTTGCGCCGTCGAGCATGGAGAAAACAGTGTGATTGTGCAGATGGACGAATGCCATGTAATGAGCTCCGATGCGGGTTCGTGATCTTAGGGTTACGATTCTACCGCACAGCGCGGACGGCACCCGAACCTAGCCCAAACCCACACGGCTCCTCTTGCAGTTGCGGTGAAATGCGGACTGTTTGGCGGCTTTTTTGGCCAAAACAGTCCGTATTCCACCGCAAGTTATCTGAGGGCTAGAGATTGTAGGTGACCACTTGAGGTTCGGCGGGATTGACGAAGATGGTTGGATTCGCCTGCTCCACGCGAACGAACTTGACGGTCACGACCTCAAAGCCCGCCTTGTGCAGAACATCCGAATAGACGCGCGCCTGCAGGGCGTGCTTCTCCTGCAGCTGTTCCGGTGTCTCATCCGGCGTGCCACCCGTCTTGTAGTCGATGACCAGCGCGCGTGACGGATCGGCCGGGTCGGTCGCCAAAGCGTCGATGGCGCCCTCGGCATATGCACCGTAGCGACCGATGTCCTCGTCCTCGCAGCCCAGCGAAAAGAACGGCACCTCGGCGCGAACGCACGGCCACGCGAGCAGGTCGGCACGAACAGCCGACTTGAGCCAGCGGTCCAGGGCAACGTCGAAGCGCTCGCGCTGCTCCGGCGTCAGGCGCCACAGACACGCCAGCGCTTCGGCGCGCGCGGTGGGCAGCTCATCGGCACCCATCTCGATCAACCACTGGCAGGCGGCATGGAACGCCGAGCCCAAGGCCATGGGGTTGCCGGCGGGCTCAACGGCGGCCACGTCTGCATCCGTCATCTCGGAACCATCCGACTCCGCATCATCGCCGGACTCGTCCATGGGCACGTGTGCCTCGGCGGCACGGTCCTCGGACTCGGCATGCAGCGCCGCGGCAATTGACGAGTAGCTGTACGAATCGCGCTCCGGATACGGGCAGGTGCCCATGCGCACGCCCACCGCCTGGGGATACACGAGCTCAAACGCATCGGGCTCGGGGTCGGCAGGACCGGGAACGGCGGCGCGGGCATCCGCACCGGCACCCTCCGGCTCCGCATCGCCGCGAACAAGCCTACCCTCGGCATCCAGCGAAGCGTTAGCCTCAAACGCCTGCTCGCCAAAGGTAAAGTCCGCCAGCGAGATGAGCTCGTAGTCGCCCGGCTTGGAGTTGTCGAACACCAAACGGTCGCTATCGAGCTGCGGCATGTCCAGACTGTCGGTCGGCAGGATGCGGCGCAGCACGTCGTAGGTCAGATCGGTCTCGACGTCGAAGGTCGGCGCACACACCTTGCCGCGGCTCACGCCGGCATCCATCGCCAAGATCACCAGCTCGCGGGCACGCGTCATGGCAACGTAGAGCAAGCGGGCCCGCTCCTCGAGCGAAAGCTGCAGGTCGTCGTTGCGCAGGCGGGTAAATGCCTCGGCGGGAGAACCCGTCGCACAGACGTCCTCCATGAGCTCCGGCGGCAGCCACAGCGACGTACCCTTGCCCTTAAACGCATGCTCAAACTGCTTTTTGACGTCGTCGCCCTTCACGAAGGTTCCGTCGGCAAGCTTAACGCCATCAAAACGAGCAGGCAGCGCCACGACTTGCGCCCCACCGTCGACGCGACCCATCTGTGCCGTACCGGACGATTTGCGCACGCCAAAACACTCGGCAACCGCTACGACCGGGTACTCCAGACCCTTGGACGCATGCACGGTCATGATGCGTACCGCGCCGTCGCCCTCCTCGTTGAGCGCGCCCGGAGCCTCCTTGCCCGCCAAGAAGCGGTCGAAGGCGAGCGCGATGGAGCGCGGCGAGTTACCGAGCTCGGCCTCTGCCTCCGCCACGGCGTCGAGAGCCTTGAGCACGTTGGCGGCAATGGCCTTGCCCTCGGGACCACGCTGCGCCAGACGTACAAACCAGCCGGAGGCGTTGACCACGTCGCGCGCGATCGCCGCGAACGGATCGCGGCCCACACGACGAAGCGCGTAGCGCAGTACCTCGCGGGCACGCGTCACGAGCGGCAGGTTCTGCAATCCCGGCACATCGGAATCGCTCATGATGCCCACATCGATATTACGGCGCGACGTCTCGCCCGTCTGCTCGTCGAGTTTGGTCGCCAGCGCCAGGAACTCCTGGGCGCCGAGTGCAAACATCGACGAGGCGAGCAGCGGCATAAGGCCCTGCGCCGTATCGGCCGGATTGGCAAGCGCGCACACCAGGGCACGCACCGTCTGCACCTCGGCTGCCTGGGCAAAGACCGAGCCGCCTGCGATCACGCAGTCGAGCCCCTGGTCGCGGAAGGCCTGCGCATAGACATCGGCGTTGGTCATGCGGCCCAGCAGCAGGACCATGCTGCCCTGGGGCTGGCCCGCTTTAACGAGTGCTTGGAATCGCTCCGCAATCGCACGAGCTTTCGCCTGCGTTCGTTCCTGCGTGCTGCCGCCGGCAACGAACAGCGCCTGGCGGCGCGACGCCTTTGCCTTGAGCTTGTCCTCGCGATCGTCACTCGGTTCAAGATCCAAGAACCCCTGCATCAAACCACCGGTGTCGCCGTCAAAGACGCGCGCCACATAGCGCAGCACCTCGTCGTGGCTGCGGAAGTTGCGCACGAGTTTGACGAGCTCGCCGGCGGGGGCATCGGATGCGACAGCCGTCTCGGGCGCAGCAGAGGAGCCCACCTTGCGCTCCTGGCGGCGAAACACCTCGACCTCGGCGCCACGGAAGCGGTAGATCGACTGCTGTGCATCGCCCACGGTACACAGCGCGCGCTCCCCCCGCGCCCGTCAGATAGCGAATCAAATCGACCTGCATCTGGTCGGTATCTTGGAACTCATCGATCATGACCATCTTAAAGCGGCCCTCATAGGCAGCTCGAATAGCCGGATAGTCGCGCAGCGCCTCGTACGCCATACGCAGCAGGTCGTTGTTGTCGAGCGCGGACTGGTCGGCCTTGAGCGCACGGTACTCCGCCTCTACGGCACGGGCAAGCCCCACCAGCGCATCGAGCGCCGGGCCGCCGCAGGCAAGCACGATATTGATAAACGCATCGGCTGCCTCGGCCTTGAGTAGCTCCACCTGCTCCTTAGGAAACGCCTTGCTCGCCCGAGGCATGCTGCACGACATCATGAGTCGCGCCACATCCTCCATGGTCTTGCCGCTCGCCTCAAACGCGTCGATGGCGTCGAGTGCCACCTGCGCTTTCTCGGTCGTGGCCTTGCTTGCGCCCAGCGCCGCACGATAGGCATCGGCAAGCGCCGAGGTGTCGGCCTGGCCGCGCGCCACGCACACATCGTCCATGCCGCCCGGAAGCTGGCTCGATAGCTCCAGCAAGTCGCGCACCAGGCTTTTGATGGTGGTACCGGCGCCAAACGTCCCGCCCTCGCCCGCCATGGGATACCAGGCGTAGAGGGCCTTAAGCGAAGCGGCGAGCTCGGGCGCGGCATCGGGCGCCGTCGCGCGCCCCAGCACATGCTCAACAGCCTGATCCATAAGCTCGTCGGTATCGGTGAGCACCGTGAACTCGGGATCGATGCCCAGCTCCAGCGCATGCGCGCGCAGGATACGCGAGCACATGCCGTGGATGGTCGAGATCCAAGCGTCGTCGACCGTCAGGGCCTCTTCGTCCATACCCTCGTCGATAAGCGCACGGCGCACACGGTCGCGAATCTCGGCCGCGGCGTCTTTGGTAAAGGTAATGGCGAGCACCTGGTCCAGATGCTCGACAAACGGACCGGATTCGGGCGAGAGCGCGTAGACAATGCGGCGCGTGAGGGTAAAGGTCTTGCCCGAGCCGGCACCCGCCGAGACAAACAGCGGGCGGTCGAGCGTTTTGACGACTTGCAGCTGTTGCGGCATCAAAGTCGAAAGATCCATGGTCTACACGTCCCTCCTTACAAACGTTCCTTCGTGGTTATACGAGCAGCGCGCATGCGCGGCCTGCGCCGACGTCGGATCGACAGCGGCGACGTCGCCCGCCTCGAGCTCGCGCAGGCGCTCGGCAATGCCGGTCTCCACGCGGTCGAGCAGCGCATCGAAGTCCATGTTGCCGCCCTCGCCCGGAAAGCCCTTCTTAAGGCCCGGGATGCGACCGTCGCCGCGCTCTTCCTCAAGCAACTCGGCGCTCGCCGCACCGCGCAGCGCGGGCTTGCCGCCCTTGGTCGAAAAATAGAGCGCAGCACGGGTATCTAGGCCCAGCGCCCGACGCATGGCCTGCGCGTAGATGAGTGTCTGGGTATGGGGCGGCAACCAGCGCGGGTCGTCGATGGGGGCCTCGCCCGACTCCTCGTCGCGCACCGTGGGATCGGCGAGCTTAAACTCCTCGACACCCGAACGATGCTTGTAGTCGATTACCACGGCGCGATTCTCGGCATCCACGTCAACGCGGTCGATGCGCCCGCCGAGCGGCCAACCGGCATACTCGACCTGGAGCTCATTAAAGGCGAACTCAAGGTAGCGCGGGGCAAAGGGGGCAAGCGCCTCGGACTCGTAGGCAAGCACACCTTCCAGCTGCGGCAAAATCTCGGCCACTTGGCGCTCCTCCACTGGAGAGAGCGGCACCAGCGGGCCCTCGGTACCGCGCTTGCCCGCATGCTCGGCCAAGGTCTCGTCAAAGATCTCGCGCAGCAGCTCCTGTGCGCGCGGCAGATTCATGGGCGTCACGCGCTCCATGCCCTCTTGGGGCAGACGGGCATGCAAGCGCTCCAGCACGTCATGGACAAAGTTGCCCTTCTCCATGTTGCCAAAGCCCGCATCGATGGACTGGGGCTTGACGCGATACGAAACGAACCAGCACAGCGGGCAGGTGGAATAGGCCTCGATCTGCGAGGCGGACGTCAGGCGCGGCACGAGCGGCGCGTCCTCGCCCTCGCCATCGCGACGGCGCAGGACCAAATACGGCACGGCCTCGGCGCTCAGATGCTGAGGGGCTTCACAGGTCACGCGCTCGCGCTTGAGACCTTCGCCTGCCGCGGGATCGAAGTCCCTTACGATATCGCCCTCACCCACGCACTTCGCCTTGTCGGCGTCAGCTGCCTTAGCAGCGTCAGTGGCCTTAGCGTCGTCAGCGACCTTAGCTTCAGCAACCTCGGCATGCGCCCGCAACTCGGTCCACACGGCCGCCGGATAGCACTCGCGCGCCTGGCGATCGTGCGTCACGCGCGCAAGCACAACCGGGCCGCGTGCCGCCTGCATCGCGTGGCCAAAGCGCACACGCAGCAAGGCCGCGGGCTCAAGCGTCACGCCCTCGCGACCAAGGCTCGCCGTCAGCGTGGCCAGTGGCCCTTCCTCGTGCGAGAGCGGATAGCTGTCCAGATCGACATCGGCAAACAGCACGGCATCGTAGCTGCCGGGGCGCAGAGCCGCCGCATCGGCAAGCGAAGCAAAACGAACCTGAGCACGTGGCGCACGGTCAACCTCGTGGGTCTCGTAATCGTAGGCGGTGCTACGCTTGTCCACCTTGGTGCGAATGCCATCGAGCACGGGCACGGTCGCGGCCTGCGACACGTCGAGCGCGCGGGCGCCATTCATAAGGATGTCGATGGCGTGGCGCAGCAGGGCCACCTCCGCCTGGCGACGGGCCTGGCCATCCAAGCTGCCCAGCGAGCGATCGGGCAACGCCTCGGCAACGGCAAGCATGGCCTTGAGCGCCGTCACGGGCTTATCACGCCACAGCGCCTGAAACACGTCCGAAACCACACACGGCACGTTCTTAAACCAGTTCTCGTCGCTCGCCGCCTTGCGCGCGCCCCTCACCTGGCCCTGGACACTCTGCAGCAGGCTCTTAACGCCCGCGGTAGTCTTGCTGCGCGAGAGACGCATGTTCTTGTCGAAGGTGCGCGCGCTGGCAGCATCGGCACCCGAAAGCGGACTGTAAATCCAGTCGGTAAGCTCCGGCGCGGGCCACCACTCGGTCTTTGACGCCATGCCCTCATCGGCGGCCTTCATGCGCTCGATCAGGCCGGCAAGCGCCGCAAACTGTCTGCCCGCAATGGATTGGGAAAACGCCGTGAACTCGGTTGTCTCGGCCGCAATATGACGAGCCGCCAGACGAGAGGCGAGCTCACCGAACAGCTGGGATGCCCGGGCAGAAACAACGAGCACGCGCACGGGGTCGGCGGGCGTTGCCGTAGCCTTATCGGCCTTGGACTCCTTGTGCGCTTTCACCAACTTATCGATGGCGTCCGCATAGACATGAGCACGGGCATGGGGGCCGGCGACCTCAATAAAGGCAGGCTGAGCGGCGGTCCCGCAAGCGGCATCAGACGCGACGGCGTCCTCCTCCAGCGGCGCGGCCTCAAACAGCACACCGCGGGCATCAAATGCCGCGGCAAGCTCCTCGCGCATCGCCGCCTGCTCGCGGGCAAGCAGCACGACGACCTCTCCCCCATTGTTCGCCACGGCAGACAGCAGCTCGAGCAGGCCGTGCGTAAACGACGTGATACCGCGCACGCATACGGCGCGGGCGCACGCCGGCAGGTTATCGGCCAGGGCACCGGCCATAATGTCAGCCGCCTCGCAGGGCTCGACCATATCTCGACGGTCCAAACCGCCCGCGTAGGCACGCAAAAGCTCGAACACACGAGCCTCGGCATCGCTCTTTGGCTCAGGCTGGCAGTTGTCGCCACGGCATCGTTCGGTACCCGTCCCCGCAACGCCCGGCAACACGTCGCGGGCCATGCGCGCGAGCATGCGCACTGTGCCCTGGCTGCGCGAAAGCGGCTGCAGGTCGGCATCGTCGAGACGCGTTACCATGTCCGAGAACAGCATCTGGCGCTGCAGGTTGTCGACGAAACCGCGCCCGTCGCCCAAAAGCTCCCAAAGCGAGCGAAGCCACGATGTAGGCGTCTTGTAGTCGATACCCAGCGAAATCCCGGCTTCCGCCGCATCATGACGGCACAGGTCGAGCTCGGCAAACGTTGGCGCCAGCAACACGGCACGCCCGTGGCGGGCAATAAGGTCGGCAAGCAACGCCGACTCGGCATCGCTCAAATCCGTGCCGGCATTGGTGGTATAGATTCGAACAGGCATGGTCCTCCGCTCAAACTGTTCGCAATAATCAATGTATCCATCCTACCCGCCCAAGCGGACAGATTTGCCCCACGCCAACAGATTTGATCCCTTGGGGACGGAGGAAAACGGATCATCAAGGGGGTCAGTCTAACCCGGTGATCCGTTTTCCTCCGTCCCCAAGGGATCAAAAAACCGCCCCCGGAGGAGCGGTTTTGCACAATTCGTTTTTGGCGCGGCCTACTCGCCATCCTCCAGCTTAATGAGGATTTTGCGGTAGCCACCGTACTCGCCGTTGAGCGCCTTGGACACACGGCTCACCGTGGTGGACGAAGCGCCGGTACGCGCCTGAACCTCGACATAGGGCTCGCCCTCGTCCAGGTAACGCGCGACCTGCAGACGCTGCGATAGATCGCAAATCTCACGCGGCGTGCAGATATCGGTCAAAAACGCTTGGATATCTTTCTCGTCGTCCAAAAGGCTAAATGCGTGGACCAGCTGCTTGACATCAGGCTTGTCAAACATGTTCTCGATATTCATCGATCACCGCCAAACCCGCCAAAAGGCATCGAAGTTGATACTGACATCGGGCATCGTTCGCCCGTTCTATGCAATAGGGCAACGCCTGTGGCTTTTGCCCGTAGCAGTTTAGCACACCACCAAACTAAAGCGACAAGACTCTCTGCCAGCGGCACATTTTCTAGGACGAACGCCGTTTTGAAACCGAATGCGCACGCAAGCTCCACGAATATCTGAGACAATGGGCGGCCGAACAGGGCCGAGCCCGCGCATCCATCCGAGTTGCAAAGGTATGTGCCCCTCACGCCCCTCACCACGCCATGCGCAAGAAAGGATTCCCACCATGCGCTTTTTGCTCAACTGGCTTTTGACCTCAATCGCCATCGCGATCGCAACGTTTCTCGTCCCCGGCATTCAGCCCTTCGGCATAGCCGACGCCTGGGTGTGTTTTGCCTTCGTGGGACTGTTCCTCAACATCGTCGACTCGCTCGTCAAGCCGTTCCTGACGGTCATCTCGCTGCCGCTCACTATTATCACGCTTGGTATTTTTCAGCTCGTAGTCAACAGCTTTATGCTCGAGCTGGCCAGCTACCTGTCGGTCAATCTGCTGGGCGCGGGTATCTCCATTGCCAGCTTTGGATCGGCCTTTATGGGCAGCATCCTGGTATCCATCATGCGCAGCATTCTCGACAGCGTCGCCAGGAACTAAAGCGACCGGATTCGGACCGCCACAACACACCTAAAGAAGGCCGTCCATCGCAACGATGGGCGGCCTTATCATTTGTCGAGCCTCAGAGGGCAAGAAAATCCAGCATTTCTGCCCCGTCCCCAAATGACAGGTGGGGCTAGATGACGTAGTCGTAGCCCTCGTTGGGGGCTACGAGCGCATCGAGCGTCACGCCGTCGAGGTAGTCGTTAATGAGCTTGTCCAGGTTCTTCCACACGTCGAGCGTGGGGCACTCGTCCGAACGCGAGCAGCCCTTGCAGTCGCCGTCTAGGCATGCGACCGGCGCCAGGCTGCCCTCGGTCAGGCGCAAAATCTCGCCCACCGTGTACTGCTCGGGCGGGCGCGTGAGCACATAGCCGCCGCCCTTGCCGCGCATGCCCGAGAGCATATTGGCACGCACGAGCGTGGCCAAAATGTTCTCCAGATATTTCTCCGAAATCCCCTGACGCGCGGCGATCTCTTTGAGGGGAATGCGGCCTGCCGCCTGGTGCTCGGCCAGGTCGACCATAACGCGCAGGGCATATCTGCCCTTTGTGGAAACCAACATATATAGTGCTGCCTTTCGGTCTTTTAATTCGTAGAAATTCTAGCCGAAAAATTGGTTTTGAAAATACCTATTCCCGTCAAGCTGGTTAATCGACTCGTAATAATCTTCTATTTCCTATTGTGTTACTAGGCTTTACTGTCTACTATGCTTGCCAACAGCAAAACGAACAACCCATAAGGTTTGTGGGTTTCGCTGCCACACACGCCGTAAAACCATACGGTATCCAGTCATTTGAACACTTTGGAGGTTCACCATGAGCAATGTTTACACGTCCATCGATCAGCTTATCGGCCACACTCCGCTTCTGGAGCTCACTCACTTTGAAGCCGATGAGAACCTCAAGGCCCGCGTGCTCGTCAAACTGGAATACTTCAACCCCGCCGGCTCCGTCAAGGATCGCGTCGCCAAGAACATGATCGACGAGGCCGAGAAGGCCGGCAAGCTCGTGCGCGGCGGCGACTACACCATCATCGAGCCCACGAGCGGCAACACCGGCGTCGGCATCGCCTCGGTGGCGGCCGCCCGCGGCTACAAGGTAATCATCACCATGCCCGAGACCATGTCCGTCGAGCGCCGCAAGCTGATGCAGGCATACGGCGCACAGCTCGTGCTCACCGACGGATCCAAGGGCATGAAGGGCGCTATCGCCAAGGCCGAGGAGCTGCAGAAGGAGACTCCCAACAGCATCATCGCCGGCCAGTTTGTAAACCCCGCGAACCCGGCCATTCACAAGGCCACGACCGGCCCCGAGATCTGGGACGACACCGACGGCAAGGTCGACATCTTCGTCGCCGGCGTTGGCACCGGTGGTACCGTGACCGGCGTGGGCGAGTTCCTCAAGGAGCAGAACCCCGAGATTCAGGTCGTCGCCGTCGAGCCCGCCACCTCCCCGGTGCTCTCCAAGGGCCAGGCCGGCCCGCACAAGATCCAGGGCATCGGCGCCGGCTTTGTGCCCGACGTCCTCGACACCCGGGTCTATGACGAGATCATCCCCGTCGAGAACGACGACGCCTTTGCCACCGGCCGCGCCGTGGGCCACAAGGAGGGCGTGCTCGTGGGCATTTCGTCCGGTGCCGCCGTGTGGGCCGCGCTGCAGCTGGCCAAGCGCCCCGAGAACGAGGGCAAGACCATCGTGGCCCTGCTCGCCGACACCGGCGAGCGCTACCTGTCCACGGCGCTCTTCCAGGACTAAGGCCCGTCGCCCATAGGTTGAGCCCAGGACGAACCGGTCTCCCCTCTCCCGGCAGTCTGAGCCCATCCCATCAGGGTGTCCCACGAGACGTCCGAACTTGCTACAATGTCTGCGGCGCGGAACCAGCCTCCCGCGCCGCTTTTCTTTTTTGGCCACATGCCACCAAGGAGAACCTCCCCATGCACAACAAGCGCGTGCTCGTCGCCATGAGCGGCGGCGTCGATTCCAGCGTGACTGCCTATCTGCTCAAACGCCAGGGTTACGAATGCGTCGGCGCCACCATGCGCCTTACCTGTCCCACACCCGACCCCATCACGGGCATGAGCAAAGTCGACCGCGACATCGCCGATGCAAAGGCCGTCGCCGAGCGCCTGGGGATGCCCCACCATGTGCTCGACCTGCAGCAGACCTTCGACCGCAACGTTATCGAGCGCTTCGTGACCGCCTACCAGGAGGGGCTGACGCCCAACCCGTGCATCATCTGCAACCGCCATATTAAATTTGGCGCGCTGCTCGATGCGGCGCTGGATATGGGCTGCGACTACATCGCCACAGGCCACTACGCAAAGACGAGCCAGACGCCCGACGGCACCTGGCAGCTGCATCGCGGCGAAGACCCTAAGAAGGACCAGAGTTACTTTTTGTATTCGCTCACGCAAGAGCGTCTGGCACGCACGATCTTTCCGCTGGCAGGCTTGGACAAAGCGCGCGACGTTCGCCGCATTGCCGCCGAGCAGGGCTTTATCAACGCCCAGAAAGCCGAGAGCGAGGATATCTGCTTTATCGCGGACGGCGACTACGCGGGCTATATCGAGCGCCGCTGCGGACATCCCGCTGCACCGGGCGACATTGTGTGGCGCGACGGCAGCGTGGTCGGACGCCATAACGGCGCGCTGCGCTATACCATCGGCCAGCGTAAGGGCCTGGGTGTCGCGATGGCGCACCCCGTGTACGTAACGGGCGTCGATGCCGCCAACAACATTGTGCATCTGGGCGAGGCCGAGGACCTGACGGCCACAGCGCTCACGACCAACGACTGGATCTGGAGCGCCCCTGTCGACCGCATGGAGGCAGAGCTCACGTCCGGCGGCATTCACGTGGGCGCCAAGTACCGCTACCGTCAAAAGGACCAGGCAGCAACCCTTACACGTGGCGCCGACGGGCAAATGCTGCTAACTTTTGACGAGCCGCAGCGAGCCATCGCCCCCGGCCAGGCCGTCGTCGTCTACCGCGGCGACGTCGTCTTGGGCGGCGGCACCGTTACGGCAGCCATCAGGTAGCCGCGGGATTATCGCCGCACGTGTCGAAGTACCTCAACAGCGGCACTAACCTCGATTACGCGACGTTCGAGGCCGCGGCGAATGGTCTCGAGTCGACCCTCCGCCGTCGCCCATTCGCTCTGCGAAAGAATCTCGATTGCCTCATCAACAAATCCGTTGAGCCGCGATGAATCGAACCAATCGAGCGAATCCGCAAGCGCCAACTGGACGGAAGGGTCGGGCCCAAACGGCTTAGCGGAAAACCCAAACTCCCCAGCTGCGAGCACGGCAGTTGGTACGTTGTACCACAGGCAGTTGCCGCTATCGAACAGCGGAGCAGGCCTTATCTCCAGGGTGTCGACATTGCGGATGATGCCGAAGTTTCGCCAATGGCGGTCGCTGTTGGCCAAAAGGGCATCGCAGACAATCATCTGCGACATAGACCTTCTCACAGCGGCCTCATCGACACCATGCTTGCCGAGGTAGCAACAGTATCGATCGTATGTCGAGTTTCCCCGCTGGCTACCAAGTGCGCCCTTAACGTAAACAGCCGGAACATATTCCTCGCGGCCGTCAAGAAAGTCGTCGCACAGGCACACGGGGCCATCGAACATGCGCTCAAGCGTGTAAGGAACAAACTCGCCCTCCAACAGCAAGCGACGATGCAGAGCCGTTGCAACCGCCTCGTTAAAGGGCCGTTGGTCGTCCATGCCGCACCCCTTGACCAGGACGCGAACACCGTTGCGAATCATCCACGATTTAGGAAGCTCGCCCTCGGATGTGTTGTCGGGATTTTTAAGACCGATGCCCTCCAGCCAACCCGAACGCCCCTCGGGCGCTGATCGCTCAAAATCATTCTCGAAGTAATTGAGGTTTCGCCATTCGAGCCCGTCGCATTCTGCCGGCCGCAGCCAATAGCAATCCGAAAGCGAGAGGCCCAGGCACTGAACCGGCACCTCAACGCCGTTGACAATCCCCAGCTCGCGGTAGCGTGAGATAAGCCCAGGGCGAACATCGGGCACCGACCGATGGCTCCACCACACGTTGAGCTCCCGTTTATTCACCGTAGGAGAAGAACTCGAGCACGTGCCAAACGGCATCCTCTGCGCATCGAGGACCTCGGCGATTTCGAAGGGAAACTCGCGCGTCGGATCAAATGAGACATGCGCGACCTCATGGTCGGCCGACATCAACGTGAACTTGCGTCCCACATCGGCTGCAGGACGGCGCCCTCGTTTGCGGACCTTTTGATAGGCGATCGCAGAATTGTACTCGACCATCTTCCGTCCGCCCACGATATCGCACGCGAGCGTTCCCGATGCGGCAAGTTGCGATATGCGGGCTTTCGTAACGCCCAACAGGCGGGCGGCATCACCCATAGATAAGTACTCAGATGTATTCATATGCCGCATCACCTCGTTAAGTAATTTACATGCTTAGTTAATAGATTACATACATCATAATACTAAACATCCTAAAGCGAAAAAAGGCCCGAGAAATCGGGCCTTAGCGATTGGTTAGCCGAGTCGCAAGCTGTCCCCCTAGCGCTGAACGTAGGCGCGGACGAGCTCGTAGGTGTTGCGCACGCCGTCCATGTGGCTGCGCTCGTAGTTGTGGCTCGCGTACACACCGGGGCCGATCAGGCCGTGACGGATGTCGTAGCCGGCCGAGAGCGTGGCCTCAACGTCCGAGCCGTAATGCGGGTACACGTCGATGGCGTAATCAAGCTCGAGCTCGCGCGCGATATTGGACAGCGTGGTCACCAGATCGTAGTTGTAGGGGCCACCTGAATCCTTGGCGCAGATCGACACCATGCGCTCGGTGCAGCCCAGGTCGTCGCCCACGCAGCCCATGTCAACGCTAATCATCTCGCGCGTGTCGGCCGGCACGAAGGCGCCGCCGTGGCCGACCTCCTCGTACACGGTAAAGAGCAGTGACACCTTGCGCGAGAGCATCACCTCGCCGTCAGCAACGGCGCGGGCTAGACCCAGCAGAATCGACGCCGATAGTTTGTCATCCAGGAAGCGGCTCTTAATGTAGCCGCTCTCCGTCACCGTGGTACGCGGGTCCATAGCGATGATGTCGCCCGTCTGAATACCCAGCTCGAGCACATCGTCCTTGCTGTCAACGTTCTCGTCGAGCAGAATCTCCATGTTCTTCTCGATGGCCTTGACCGGCTCATCGGCCACATGCGCCGAAGGCTCGGTATTGAGGACCACGCCCGTGTAGACATTGCCGTCGCGTGTGTAAACGGTGCAGTTCTCGCCATCGGCCGTAGACCACTGGTGCCCACCAAGCGTCGTGGGACGCAGGCGACCATTGTCCTTAATGGAGCGCACCATGGCGCCCAGGGTATCGACATGGCTGGCCAACACCAGCGGCTCACCCTCGCCGCCAAGCTCAACCAGCACGTTGCCCTTATTGGAACGCTCGGGGCCAAAGCCCATATCGCGCAACGTTTCCATTAGATAATCAGTCGCCGCACGGGTATAGCCCGTAGGCGAAGCAATAGAAGTCAGCGTCTTAAGCTGTCCCGCGATATAGGAGAGCGTCTCCTCTAGAGAAGCATCGATATTGGAACCCATATGCATCCTTCCAAATAAAACTAAGACCGAATCCCGATTTTAACCGTTCTACACGTGCAATGCCCTAGAAGCCGAGCCACCTCCAGACGTCCTCGCGCCGATTTTGCGCACGCGCACGGTTTAAAATCCGAATTGTGCATAAAGCTTTTCGATTTCTGCATAAATATAGGGCATCTTTTTGCTTCGTCTCAGGGTACCCTACCTTGGACCGTGCAAAAAACGGAGTATTCTGCACCGCGGCCCCCAACGGCCCCATCACAAACGACAAAACGACGCAGCTACAGCAAGGTTGCAGGTCGTCGCAAAGCAGAAACTGCAGCGACAACCCCTCCGGTCATCGATAGTCCGTCCGCAATGGCTGTCGATGGGCGCCTGCGGACCACTACGGCCCATTCACAACGCTATGCATTTTTCAGAGTCTGCTGAATACTCCCAAAAATGCACGCTGGGAAGTGCACCACCTATCCGCAGCGGGCGGTATGCCTTGGCTTTACCCATCTCGGGGCATCGACGCGGCACAAAAAGCCCCGCCGCGCGTAGCGCGGCGGGGCCAGCGGCAAGTCAAAAGACTATATGCCTACGGGCGAAGGACCACCAAACGAGACTAGGCAGCCGGGCAGATCTTCTTGAAGAGCTCGATGACATCGTCGAGCGTCGCCTCGCGCGGGTTACCCGGGAAGCAGGCGTCGGCCATGGCGTCCTTGGCCAGGACCTCGATCTCGTCAGCCTTCATGGCCTCGCAGACGTGCGGGATGTTCACGTCAGCGGAAAGCTGCTTGACGGCGGCGATAGCGGCGTCGGCAGCCTCGTCGGTGCTCATGCCCGTGGTGTCAACGCCCATGGCGACGGCGACCTTGGCCAGGCGCTCGGTGCAAACCGGCTTGTTGAACTCCATGGCGATCGGCAGCAGCATGGCGCAGGCGACACCGTGCGGGGTATCGTAGTGAGCGGACAGGGTGTGAGCCATGGCGTGGTCGATGCCCAGGCCGACATTGGAGAAGCCCATGCCGGCGACATACTGGCCAAGAGCCATGCCCTCGCGGCCAGAGCCGGGCTGACCGGACTTGGCCTCGGCGACGGAGTCGCGCAGGTTCTCGCTGATCAGCTTAATAGCCTCAAAGTGGAACATGTCGGAGAGCTCCCAAGCGCCCTTGGTGGTGTAGCCCTCGATGGCGTGGGTCAGAGCGTCCATGCCGGTGGAAGCGGTCAGGCCGGCGGGCATGGAAGCCATCATGTCGGGGTCGACGACGGCGACCTCGGGAGCGTCGTTGGTGTCGACGCACACGAACTTGCGGACCTTCTCGGGGTCGGTGATGACGTAGTTGATGGTCACCTCAGCAGCAGTACCGGCGGTCGTCGGCACGGCGATGGTGAACACGGCGTGGTTCTTAGTCGGAGCAACGCCCTCAAGGCTGCGGACATCGGCGAACTCAGGGTTGTTGATGATGATGCCGATAGCCTTGGCGGTGTCCATGGAGGAGCCACCACCAATGGTCACGATAGCGTCAGCCTCGGCGGCCTTGAAGGCCTCGACGCCGTCCTTGACGTTCTGGATGGTGGGGTTGGGCTTAATCTCGGAGTAGAGGCTCCAAGCGATGCCGGCGGCGTCGAGCTCGTCGGTCACCTTAGCGGTAACGCCAAACTTGACCAGATCGGGGTCGGAGCAGACGAAGATCTTCTTGTAGCCACGACGCTGGAGCTCGCCGGGGATCTCCTTGATGGCGCCGGAACCATGATAAGAAATGGTGTTGAGAACGAAACGATTAGCCATTGATAGCCTCCTATCGCGTGCGGGGCACCCGTTACGCCCCGCGCTATATGTCCCATCCTAACGCTTTTGAAACAAAAAATGCATGAGAACGTCAAAAGTGTTAAAGCGTTTCAACATAATAACGGAGCCCCAGTCCTTCCCTCCCGACTGCAGCGAAGGCTAGATTATAGGAGCAATTGCCCAAAGAATACGACCAACTCAGTCTATAAATTATTTCTGTTTTAGCAATATATGTTTGACAATACGTTTATAAAAGGATACTTTATAGTAATTAATATGCATGCAGCAAATAGTGTCATTCATTTTGTTAGAAATTACCCATGCGGTTATTGCAGCTGCATGTACTGCAACATACAGCATAATTCTCCGCACGAAGCAGAAGACGGTTCCAATTCAATCGAGGCGATGACGCGTGATGGCTACTGGTCCTAAATCGAGCAAGACGGCTACAAACGAATATCGAATCTCAATTGAAGGTAACCCTTATCCGCATGCTCTGGCTCTCGTCAACCCAGCGGGAGACAACCTCAACATCAAAAGACATGGGTTCACGGGTCCACTAGGACAGCTATTGAGTCTTAAATACACCGTTTATGACGATGCAAATGAAAAGCTCTTTACTGTCGTCGACGGTGGTTTTAGTAACATGCCCAGGGTTGCGCTCATCATCGAACACAAGGAAGTTGCGGTGTTCGATTATGGTCTAAACAGACTTGAGATGAAGTGCGTAACGAACATACCGAATTACGCAATAAAAGGTAACTTCCTATTTGGAGATTACGATATATTCAGCCAACAGGAAGTGAAGCTATCTTCAGTTATCGTCCTTCAATGTGATAAACAATCGTGCTTTAGCATACAGGTTTTGGATAAAGCCGAATTAGCCGCCGCAATTGGAATACCTACAGCCATTGCCCTTCTTAGGGCTCGGATTGAAGAGCATCTCGAATAAATCGCAAAAAGCAGTTCGTAACAACATTCAGGAGCTAGATAGTTTTTCTGGCTCCTGAATGTTGTTACGAACATGCACCTTAGCGCTTAAGACTCGTGGTCTGCCAGTCAGCTACGATGCGGGCCCATTTCCTGTGCAAATCGCGTTCACGGTCGATAAACATGATGGCAAACGCGATAAACAGCAGCACGCTCGCCACCGCAATGGCGTGCAGGCCCATGCGCTCAATACACCAGTTGCCCAGCACGGCGCCAAACACAAAGGTGAAGATCACGCCAAAGTACAGCGCGCCGTTTTCCAAAAAGCCGCGCTTGTGGGTGATGATGTAGTCGTCCACGTTTTGCAGAGCGTTGCGCAAGTTGCCGATGCACATGGTCGTAGCGATGCCGTGACCGTGGATCTTGCGGAAGCTCTCGACCTGCATGCCACAAGCAAACGAAGTGAAGCAGTTGGCGAGCAGGTTGTAACCGCCACCGGGGATAAAGCTCACGCCCAGCAAGATGACGGCTTCAAAGAACACCGTCACCTGACGCCAGTGGATCACGCTGCCAAAACGCTCGTGTACCAAGTCGGCAAGCATAATGCCCACGGCAAACGACACCACGGGGAAGAAATAGCGTCCCGCGAGCGCCCAATTGCCCTCCGAGATGCTCACGCCCACCAGCAGGATATTGCCTGTCTGCGCGTTGGCGAAAACATGGTCGCGCCCAATGTACGAATACACATCCATAAAGCCACCGGCGAGCGCCAAGATGATGCCCAGCTCAATGGACTCCGATATCTGTTTGGCACGCTGCATCGTCGTGCATCCTCCTTGTTGACGACTCTCTCGTGCGTTGGCGGAAACATAGCCGCCGTTCATACTGTAACCCATTGACAACATGGCGTGCGCGCGAGACGACCCCTTCGACACGGGGATACACAGTCTGGAAACAAACGGCGGGAGAGGCGCCGACACCCGCATCGACGCACCGATCCGCCAGCCAATGTACTCCACCAGTCTTTTTGGCGCCGTCCCAAAAAGACTGGTTACAATTACGTGCAGCATACTAACAATGGGAGGAATCGTGGCAAAAAAGCCTCAGCACGCTCAGAATAACCAGCGCAGTCAGCAGGGCAAACAGGGCCAGCAGCAAAAGCGTGGCGGTAAGGCGCAGGTCACGGCCGCCCGTGCCACCCGGGCCGCGCACACCCAGGCAGCGCCCGCCCGTCCCTGGCGCCCGGGCCGCGATAAGTTCCTACCCGTCAGTCGCGCCGACATGGATGCGCGCGGCTGGGACCAATGCGACTTTGTCTACATTTGCGGCGACGCCTACGTGGACCATCCCAGCTTTGGTATGGCCATCATCAGCCGCGTCCTTGATGCACACGGTTACAAGGTGGGCATTATCTGCCAGCCCGACTGGACTGATCCCGCCAGCATCAGCGTGCTCGGTGAGCCGCGCCTGGGCTTTCTCGTCAGCGCCGGCAACATGGACTCCATGGTCAACCACTATTCGGTGACCAAGCACCGCCGCCACACCGACGCCTATACCCCCGGTGGCGAGGAGGGGCGCCGTCCCAACCGAGCCGTCACGGTCTACGGCAACCTCATCCGCCAGACGTTCAAGGACGCGCCCGTCATCATCGGCGGCATCGAGGCGAGCCTGCGCCGTCTGGCCCACTACGACTACTGGCAGGACAAGCTTAAGCGCTCGGTACTGCTCGACTCGGGCGCCGACATCCTCATCTACGGCATGGGCGAGCACGCGATTGTCGAGATCGCCGACGCGCTCGATGCGGGGCTGCCCGTCGATCAGATCACCTATATCAACGGCACCGTCTACCGCACGGGCTCGCTCGACGAGGTCTACGACTACGACCTGCTGCCCAGCTGGGACGACCTTACCGCCGACAAGCTCAACTACGCGCGCAGCTTTAACGTGCAGCAGCAGAATATGGACCCCATCACCGGTCATCGCCTGGTAGAGCCCTACCCCAACAGCGTCTATGTGGTGCAGAACCCGCCGTCGGCAACACTCACCACCGACGAGATGGACGAGGTTGCCGAACTCCCCTACGCACGCGATTGGCATCCCGACTACGACGCGGCGGGCGGCGTGCCGGCCTTTGCCGAGATCAAGTTTTCCATTAGCTCCAACCGCGGCTGTTTTGGCGAGTGCTCGTTTTGCGCCCTCACCTTCCACCAGGGCCGCGTGCTGCAGATGCGCAGCCACGACTCGATCATGCGCGAGGCCGAGCTGCTCACGCGCGATCCCGAGTTTAAGGGCTACATCAACGACGTGGGCGGACCGACGGCCAACTTTAGCCGCCCTGCCTGCGACAAGCAGCTCAAGCACGGCGTGTGCAAGAACAAGCGCTGCCTGTGGCCGAGTGTATGCAAGAACATGGTGGTCGACGAGAGCGGCTACACGCAGTTGCTGCGCGACCTACGCCAGCTGCCGGGCGTCAAGAAGGTCTTCGTGCGTAGCGGCATCCGCTTTGACTACACCATGGCCGATGCCTCGGACGAGTTTTTACGCGAGCTGCTGGAGCACCATGTCTCGGGCCAGCTGCGCGTAGCGCCCGAGCACGTGAGCGATGCGGTGCTGTCCGTGATGGGCAAGCCGAGCCGCGCTGTCTACGACGCGTTCTGCCGTAAATTTGAACGTTTGAATCGCGAATACGGACTCAAGCAGTACGTGGTGCCGTACCTGATCTCGAGCCACCCCGGTTCAACGATGAAGGAAGCCGTGGACCTTGCCGAGGCCGTACGCGACATGGGCTACATGCCCGAGCAGGTGCAGGACTTCTACCCCACGCCGTCCACCATGTCGACGTGCATGTACTACACCGGCGTGGACCCGCGCACCATGGAGCCGATCTATGTGGCGCGCGACCCGCACGAGAAAGCCATGCAGCGCGCGCTCATCCAGTATCGCAAGCCCGAGAACTACAAGCTCGTGCGCGAGGCGCTGGAAAAGGCCGGCCGCCGCGATTTGATCGGCTACACCAAGCATTGCCTGATTCGCCCCGTGCCGCCACGCCCGGGCGAGACGTCTGCTGGCGGCGGACACGGCACCGGCAAGAAGGGCGGCAAGCCGCACGGTGGCACCGCCGGCAAGGGGCCCAAGGGCAGCAAGGGCCACGGCGGCATGTCGCGCGCGCAGAACACCGCCGGTCGCAATCGCGCGGCCCAGGGACGGCAGGGCGCCAACGGCGGCGGACGCCGCAATTAGCGCGGCGAGGGCCAGCCGGCGTCTCATGGCCAGCCGTCGTCCCCTCATCGGCCAAGCGTGTTTTCCCTAGGGGGAACACGCTTGGACTGTCTCTAGTCGTGATTTCCCTAGGGGGAACACGCTCAGACGCACCTAGCCGTGTTTTCCTTAGGGGAATCACATTTACCGACGGGAGCGAGCCAGCTGGCACGTCAGCTTGAGCGACCGCATCGCCTCTACCAGTACGAAGCCGGCGATGGCAACCGTGACCACCACGTCGAGCGGTGTGTTCACAAACCAGAGCAACGTCATGAGGTACGACCCGGCGTTAAAGGCAAAATGCAGCAGAATCGTGTAGCGAAGCTTTCCGGTCGTAACGATCGCCCAGCCAAAGATGAGGCCGGCGGCGCCCGCGTAGCAACCCTGCACCCAATTCATGTGCATAAAACCGAAGATCGCCGCCTGCAGCACAATCGCCGCGGCGATGCCCCAGGTACTCGGGGCCGCCCAGGGCACTATGGCGCTGTCTTGCGCGTTCGCGCGACGCCGGCGCTTCCAAAGTGGGCGGCACTGCGGATTAAACGCTCGGAGCGAAAACTCAAAAATAATGCCGCGTACCAGCAGCTCTTCACAAAATGGGGCGCCGAGCACCGTAGTCAGTACGGCGAGATAGCTGGTGTCGCCCATGCCTGTTTCCTCGACAAGCTCGCTGTAGTCGGCCGCAGCATCGGGCAACAGCGACAGCACGGCATCGGTCACGTAGCCAACGACCACCTGCAGGGCCAGGCCAATCACGATAACGCAGGCGATGCGCTTCCACGCCCCACGCGCTCCCCCGCCGAGCGGATGCTCGCTTTGCCGGCGTGCCATAAATGAACGCGGCCAAAGATAACGCCACCACAGCAGCGCCATCAAAAACGATGCCGTCTGCGCGACGGCCTGAAGCAATTGAATGTCGAGGTCATCGATCGAAAAACCCATGAACACCGATGCGACGCCAAGGGCGGAGAACAAAACGACGCTCAGGGCAATATCGGCAGCGACGACGCCAAAACAGGCAAGCGCCCAAATCATCGCATTGAGCATGCCAACCTCCTCAAAACCGTTCCCTAGTTCTACCACAACTTGGCAGAGAGCTGATCCCATGGGGACGGAGGAAAACGGATCACTTATTGATGAGAATCGGGCGCAGTGCCAAAGGCCCCGTTGGGCGAAATGTCGAACGGAAAGGTGCCGCAGCGATTAAACGCGGCGATAAACATGCGGATGGCGTTGGACGGCGTGGTGCCCACGAGCTGGGTTGCCGCCGCGAAGGCTGCCTTCTCCTCGGGCAAGACCTTCGCGACTACCGGGGTCATGTGTTCTGCCATGGCGCTTCCTTTTTGAAACGACGGTAGTGCGGATAGATGCGGGCCACGCGGCCGGGCGACGGGCTGTGAAGGCAACCCGATTGGCCCGCATCCGGAGTTTGTTTCTGCGGCGTTGGTATTACTTGGTATTCCTAAGTATTACCCCGCAGATAGAATACCACAGCCGACCCCATGGGGACGGAGGAAAACGAATCATTTTGTTGTTGAGTCAGTATTTAGAGCGTGATGATGTCCGAGATATCGAGAGCCTGAGCATCGGCGACATCGTGCGTGGCAAGCAATAGCATACGGCCGTCGAGCGCCGGCGCCCACGGCGCCCGGTCGACCACGGCAAGCGCAAGCTCCGCTGCAACCCCGCCGCCACAGGGCCGCCAGCACGCCCATAACCGCCCTCACCTTTTGATTCGCTTACGACGTGGAAGGGGCGCGACGAACGTCGGCGCATGGCGCGCCCAATCTGGGTATCCGTCGCATGGTGTCCTATGTCCTGCATAATTTTACTTGCAACATGCATAAAAAGACGGGGGCACCCCTCCCCGTCCCAACGTACCCCCGCTTGGACCGTGCAAAAACCGGAGTTTTCAGCATCGCGGCCCCCGCCGGCGGCGCCGCGAATCGTGAATGCCGCGCGATCGGCGTCGTTTTGGGGCACGGCGCGACGCGAAACGTGCGCTATCGCAGCGGCGGACCCCGTCCGCCAGCCCAAGTTGCCCGTCGGGGGATCCCGCGAGATCGAATAGACGCTTCCGGCGCGTATGCAGCCACCCCGGCTTGCTGAAAACTCCCGAAAATGCACGGCGCGCCCCGGGGGACCCGTGCGTGCCGTTAAAAACACGCTCGCATCCAAAAGTATGCGAACGTGGGAGCCAGATGGCGGCAAGGACGCCAAGCAGTGGGACGGAATCCCGGACGTGTCCACCCGGGCACTTCAGTCACCGCGCGTCAGCAGAAAACCTCATGCCCTGCGCCGATGTCGGATAGCCCACCCCCATATCAACCCTTTGCGCAAAACGGCAATGCCCCGTCCGCGCAAGCACGCGAACGGGGCATTGTTCAAATTGTGCCGTCAGTGACTCTTTTGCACCAGCGGCCTTCTAGCTCTAGCTAAGCTCAGGCCAGTAACCCTTGTTGGCCTCGATCATGTCGTCAAGAACTTCCTTGGCAACCTTCATCGAAGGCACGGTCTTGTTGAGCGTAAAGGCCTTGAGCGCCTTCTCGTACGAACCCTCGATCGTGGCCTCGACCACGAGCTTCTCGGAGTTCAGCTGCTGCATCATAAGACCCTGCTGGAACAGCGGAATGTTGTCGCGGCTGATGACCTCGGGGCCGTTCTTGCCAATGTAGGCAGGCAGCTCGACCATGGCGTCGTAGGGCATGTTGGGGATAGCGCCCTTGTTCTCGCAGATGACCAGGAAGCGCTGCTTGGTATCGTTCTTCAGAGCGATGGCCAGGTCGGCAATCCAGTCGCCGTGGCTACCCGCATAGAACGTGCTCTCGTCGATCTCGCCCGTCTTCTCGTAGTGGTCGATGCCATCAAAGAGGTTCTTCTCGCGCGTCTCCTCAACCTCATTCGCACGGGTGCGCTCGGGGTTGGAATGCTCGACGAACTCCTTCTGCTGCAGGTAGTAGTTCAGGTACGTGTTGGGCAGGTACTCCGGGAAGCACTCCATGATCTCGTACTCGCCCTTCCAGACGTAGTACCAGCTGCCCTTGGTGTGGCGGTTCTGCTCGGGATGCTCGTCAGTAGCCTCCTCGGGCTTCTTTGCCATGAGCGAGCCCATGCCCTTGAGGTAGGAGTCGGGCAGTAGAATCTCGTGCTCCTTGATGTACTCGCGCAGCTGCGGCAGGACCTCCTCGCCCTTGTGGCGGATCGAGGTGAACCAACCAAAGTGGTTGAGGCCAAAGTAATCGTACTCGACATCCTTCTTGTCGATATCGAGCGCGGCGCAAACCACGTCGATGATCGCGATCGGCATGTCGCAGATGTTGATGATGCGAGCGTTGGGGCGCAGCACACGGCAGCCCTCGGACACGATGGCGGCAGGGTTGGAGTAGTTGAGAATCCAGTAGTCCTTCTTGGCGTACTTCTCAACGTCATCGATCAGCTCGACCATGGGGAAGATGGTGCGCATGCCGTAGGCAAGGCCGCCGCAACCGCAAGTCTCCTGGCCCACGCAGCCGTGACGCAGCGGAATCTTCTCGTCCTGCTCGCGCATGGCGTAGCCGCCCACGCGCATCTGGGCAAACACGAAGCTCGCGTCGGTAAAAGCCGTCTCCTTGTCGGTGGTCACCGTGAGCTTGATGTCCAGGCCGAGGTCCTCGTGCAGAATCCAGTCCACGAGCACGCCGATCTTGCGCTGGCGCTCCTCGTTGATGTCGTACAGACGAATCTCGTCAACGTCGAGCTCGTCCTTGCGCAGGGCGATGGACTTGACGATGCCGGGGGTAAAGGTGGATCCGCCACCACACAGAGTAATGATCATTGTTTACTGCTCCTTCTCAATTGCGTTTTCGACCTTGTCGCGCATCTCGGCAACCTTCATGCCAAAGATGATCTGGATATTGTTGCCGTTGCGGTTGATGCCGCTGTTGGGCACGTGGTTGATGAGGTCCTCATTGATGAGGTCCGGGTTTTTAACGTTCACGCGGAGACGCGTAAAGCAGTTCTCGAGCTCCTCGATGTTGTCCTTGCCGCCAAGACCGGCGACCAGGTCGGCAATGCCTGCATCGACGCCCTCTGCGGGAGCTGCGGCAACAGCGCCCTGCTTCACCGCGACAGACGCGGCGGCCTCGCCCTCGGCAACAGACTCGGCGAGCTCGGACTCCTTCTCGCGGCCAGGCGTGTGGAGGTTGAGCTTCTTAATGAGGAAGGTGAAGAGGAAGAAGTACAGCGCGGCGTTGACGACTCCAAGCACCAGCATAACCGGCCAGTTAGTCTTATCGACACCAAGAACCAGGTTGGAAACCACGATGTTGATGATGCCGCCTGCAGTCGAAGCGGGCACGGAGAGGACCTTGAGCAGGACCAGGAAGATGCCGGAAAGAACCGAGTGAACGACAAAGAGCACGGGAGCGGCAAAGACAAAGAGGAAGTCCATGGGCTCGGTCACGCAGGAAAGCACGGCGGTGATGATCAGCGGGATGATAACGGCCTTGGTCTTGTCCTTGTTCTGCTTGTAGGCGGTGAAGATAAAGGCGAGACCGATACCGATGTAGGGCCACAGGTTGTTGAAGGTGTAGCTGTTGAAATACGTGCTATCGGAGAAGGGCTGGCCCGTCATTGCCATCTCGGCGACACGGATGGGATAGGCGCCGGCGATAACCTGATCGCCCAGCGTCAGGGTGCCACCCACATCGGAGAACTGGAACGGGGTGTAGATGAGGTGGTGCAGACCGGTGGGAACGAGCAGCTTGTTGAGCATGCCGTAGATAAACAGACCGATGTTACCCGACTCCTTAATGATTCCGGCAACGGAGGAGATGGCGCCCTGAACCGGAGGCCAAACGATGCAGAAGCCAGCGCCCATGATCCAGGAGATGATGATCATGATCAGGAACGGGAAGCGAACGCCCGAGAACATCGAAAGAGCAATGGGGAACTGCTTGTTCGAGTACTTGTTGAACACGGCACCGGTGATGCAACCAAGAATGATGCCGCCAAACACGCCGGTATCGAGCACCTGAATGCCCATAACGGTGCTCTGGCCGGTTCCGGTAAGGCCGAGCATGCCGCTCGCCTCGGCAAGAGAACCGGTGGCGTTGAGCACGATGTTATTGGCCTGCAGGAACAGGAAGAACGACATCAGGGCGATCAGCGAAGCGTGGCCCTTGTTCTTCTTTGCCATGGCACCGGCGATGCCCACGCAGAACAGAATCGAAAGGTTGTTGATGATAAACATCAGCGACTGATAGACAACGGCGCCCACAAGCTGGAACGGACCGGAGCCCAGCACAGGGATCACGGCGCAGATGGTCTTGTTGGTCAGAATGATGCCCACGATGAGCAGGATGCCGGCAACCGAGAGATACATCATCGGCTGAACGATCGACTTCGCGAACACCTCCAACGGCGCTTTGAAATTGAACTTCTTTTTTGCGGTCATAGCGGTACTCCCCTTCCTTTTCCGCAAATTAAGACAGGTGTGCCCTGGACAAGACCGTGAGCCTTGCCTTATATCAATCGATGTGCGGGCACGTTATGCCTAGAGACCAGGTTCTCCAAGCAGGTTAACAATGTGATATGCGAGATAACTCTTCTCAGCATCGGTAACGACAACGTTATAGGTAGACGACAAGTGGGCGGCTATGGCGTCCGCGCACGAGAATGCACGCGGATACGCCGTTTCATCGATTCGGAACAGTGCGTCTCCGTTGATTTGCCCGGCCGTAGGATCGAGCGCTCGCTGTGCGAAAAACTGCAGGTGACGAACGAAGCGTTCGTAAGGCAGCGAGGTGTCATCGAGGGTCGTAGCATAGCGCTCGGAAACAATCGCAAGCACGTCGCGAACAAGCTGAACCGAAACAACCAGACGGTCAGAGCGCTGCGGCATGGTGGCGTTGACGATATGCAAGGTAATGAAACCCTGCTCCTCCTCGCTCATCTCAATGCCCAGATAGTCCTTGATGATCTGAAGGGCACGGCCCGCAAGCGCGTACTCCTTGCGATAGAACTGCTGAATTTCGAGCAGCAGCGGGTTTTCGCAGGGAACGCCCTTGCGCTCGCGATCGAGGGCGAGGCTGATATGGTCTGCGAGAGCGATGAGAATCTTATCGTTGATGTCAACATTGAGCTCTCGACGAAGCATCTGAACAATGTCCTCGGAAATCACGAGGATGACGGTGGGGATGGACTCCAAAAGATGAGCCAAGCGGTCAATCGTACGCGAATCCTGAGAAGTTCCCTCCTGCAACGCGTAGGTCTTTTCGATCGACGCCTCGTCGATGGCATCACCGGCATGACGGCCAAAGCAGAGACCTCGACCGATGACGATGAGCTCGGAGCCATCGTCCGAAGTGACCATTGCGACGTTGTTGTTAAAAACTCGCTTGATAACCACGGTACCCACCACAAGAATTTACTCGGAAAGCCAGATGACAGGCTCTTTAACAACAACGGGGCCGGAAGCATGCTCACGAAGAGTCGAGTTCTCCGAGCGCTCGCACACGATAACGAAGACCGTGGGATCGAAGCCGGCAGCGCGAACCACGTCGAAATCGACCTCGACGAGGGGCTGGCCCGCGTCGACATGGTCACCCTGGGCAACAAGCGCATGGAAGCCCTTGCCCTCAAGTTTAACAGTGTCGATTCCGATGTGCAGCATCACCTGAGCAGAGCTGTCGTCGGACATGATGCCCAGCGCGTGCTCAGTCGGAAACAGCGCCGCGACGGTGCCGGAAACAGGAGCGCACACCGTTCCCTCTTGGGGAACCACGGCAACGCCATCGCCCACGGCACGGCTGCTAAAAGCGGGGTCATTGGTATTTTCTAGATGAACAAGCTCGCCGGAAACGGGAGCGAGGATTTCGAACTCAGAAGTCGCAGTCGCCTGCTTGTCCGAGCCGCCCATAAGGCGAGAAAAGAAACCCATGGTGGCATGTCCCTTCATAAATATAGCCCAACCAAAATCATGTGAATGCGTCCATGGAGACACACCCGTTCAAAGACTTTGGTTAGGCCCACGTCCGAGGGACTCGGTAACCTTCCGCATTTCTTTTTACGGGAAGTATTGTAGACAAGCCCAAAGCCGGAACAATCATTATGACCGATGAACGGTATTTTTTCTTCGATAAACGGTATTTAGACGGCACTTAGGGACGTTCCTTTCCCGCCGGCACCCAGGGACACTCCTTGCTCTGACCCCTTTGCACCAAAAAAGGCCCCAAGCGTAGTTGCTCGGGGCCCTTAGCTTGTCTCACGCTAGCGTGCGATGCATATGTTATTTGCGCTTGCCGCCGCCGTCACCGGGACGACGGGAGCTGCCGCCGCGCTTGCCGCCACGGCTGTTGCCATAGCTGCCACGGTTATCGCGACCGCCGGCACGACCGCCACGGGAACCGGCCTGGTTGCCGCCGCGACCACCACGGTAGCCGCCGCGACGCTCCTCGCGGGTATCGTCGTAGTTGCGCCAGTCATCGCGACGATCGCGGCTGGCACGCGGATCACGACGATCGCGCGTCTCACCAGAACGCCCAGCGCCGCTGCGCCCACCATTACCGCGAGCACCCTCGCGACGCTCGCCGCCACGGCCGCCGCGCTCTTCAAAGCGCTTGCCGCCACGGGACTCACCGCTGCGGGTACCACGCTCGTCACGCGAACCACGGCCTTCGCCGCCGCGACGTTCGTCACGGCCACCGCGCTCGTCATTGCGACCGGAACGACGACGATCGCCCGAGCCACGCTTGCCGCTACGCGAGCCACGACCCTCGTCCTCACGCTCGACACGGCGACGACCGCCGCGATCCTCGTCCTCGCGGCGACGGCGATGTGCCTCGCCCTGGAACTGCTTGGCACGGCGCTCGGCACGATTGCCGCGCGGGGCCTGCTCGACGGCAGCAGCACCGCCGCGCTCCTCGGCAGCCACCTCGCGGGCCACGCTCTCCACGGCCTCGTCCACGCGAGCCTGAACGCCCTCGCGCACGCGAGTTTTGCCGCCGCGCTTGGGACGGCTCGGACGTTCGCCATCGCCGCGGCGCTCGTCGCGATCGCGGTTGGAACGACCGGCCACATCGCCGTAGTCATCGCCGTTGCGTTTACCGTCGCGACGTGCCTGCTCAAGCTTCTTCTTGCTCTTGGACTTGCCGCGCTTAGTCTTCTTCTTCACCTTAAAGGCCGCGGGGTCGCGCTCGGGATCAACCGCAGGCGGGTTGGGACCCACATGCAGGTCGCCGGCCTCGTAGATGTCGGCAGTCTTGTCCATGAGCTTCTCGATCTCGTAGAACTCGTCCACGTCCTGCTCGGTCACAAACGTAATGGCCCAGCCCAGCTCGCCGGCGCGGCCTGTACGGCCAATACGGTGGATATAGTCAGTCGGCTCGGCCGGCACGTCAAAGTTCACGACGTAGCGCACGTCACTAATGTCGATGCCGCGGGCAAGCACGTCGGTTGCCACCAGCACGTCGACGGTACCGTCGCGGAAGGCCGAAAGCGCGCGCTCGCGCTGGGCCTGGCTGCGGTTGCCGTGGATCGCGGCGGCCTTGATGCCCTTGCGCTCCAGACGACGGCAGCAGCTGTCGGCACGGTGCTTGGTGCGCATAAAGACGATAGTGCGCTCCGGGCCCTCCTTCTTGAGGAACTCGGGCAGCAGGTTGTTCTTGGCCTCGATGGACACCGGGAACACAAACTGGTCGACGGTGTCGGCGGTCGACGTGGCCGGTGCGATCTCCACGCGGGCCGGGTCGCTCACCAGGTCGGTGATCTCGCCCACGGCCTCCTCGTCGAGCGTGGCCGAGAACAGCAGCGTCTGGCGCTCGGCCGGCGTCTCGCGCACAATGCGGCGGACGGCGGGCAAAAAGCCCATGTCGAGCATGCGATCGGCCTCGTCGAGCACCAGCACCTTGACCTCGTCCAGGTGGCAGGCGCCCTGCTCGATAAGATCGACCAGACGGCCCGGCGTGGCGACCAGGATGTCGCAGCCGTACTTGAGGGCAGCAGTCTGCGGCTTGTAGCTCACGCCGCCCACGACGGTCACGGCGACATGGCCGGTGACGTCGGCGATCTTGCTCGCGACCTCGTCGATCTGCTGGGCAAGCTCGCGTGTAGGGGTGATGACGAGCATCACGGGGCCGCGGCCGTTGCCCTCGGGCTTTTTAGCACCGCGACGGCGGTTGCGGCCGCCGCGCTCGCGCACGGGCTTGGGAGGAGCGATGTGCTCCAGATTGTTCATGGTCGGCAGCAAGAAGGCGGCCGTCTTGCCGGTGCCGGTCTGAGCGGCGGCAAGCAGGTCGCGACCCTCGAGCACTACGGGAATCGAGCCAGCCTGAACAGGCGTCGGCGCCGTGTAGCCCAGGTTCTCGATGGCACGGAGCATCTCGTCGGAAAGTCCCAGCTCGTCAAAGGCGGGCAGACTCTCGGTAGCGGACTCGACGGCCTGGGCAGCATTGGCCTCATCGGCGGCATCGAAGGCAGCCTGGGTCATGGCCTCGCGGGCCTCGTCCAGAATCTCGGCGTCGGTGACGTCGGATACAGAATTACGCATATGTTGTTGTTCCTTATCTGCACGCGCAAGGGGCACGGCATGCGGCCGCGCGGGCGTGCTTGGTAGTGCGCTAATACATGCAAAAACGGGTGCGCACAGAGAGGACGTTGCTCAGCACGCTGGCGATCGCTTTGGCAGCCCTATCACGCGCCGTCCAGACGCAGCAGCTCTAAGCGATGGAGCAGATTCGCCGCCGGTTAGTATACCCGTACTCCGTATGCCCCCACGTAAACCACAGATGACGAGGCGGACGCAGCGGGTCTGGGCCGATTGTCTCAATCTGTAACAGTTACTCAGCAAAAACCGACCTAACTGTTGCAGATTGAGACATACACAAACCTCGCAAAACAACATCTCAATCTGTAACAGTTAGAGGTCATTTTCCCTGCTAGATGTTACAGATTGAGATGATTGATTGGGACGGTCCATCGGTAAACCAACTACCCTCATCTGCAGCGAGATGTCATACATTAATTCTGTACTAGACACCCCCAGGGAGTATGGGTGTATAGTATCGGAAGGTTAACAATTCCAACAGCGAACCACAGAAAGGAGAAGCCATGGCTCAAGATAAGTTCGACGTGGGTGGCATGACATGCGCCGCCTGCCAGGCGCACGTGGATCGTGCCGTGAGCAAGCTCGACGGCGTCGAGAGCGTCGCGGTCAATCTGCTCGCCGGCTCCATGATGGTCGACTATGACCCCGCGCAGGTCACTCCCGACGACATCTGCACCGCCGTCGATCGCGCTGGCTACTCGGCCTCACCCGTCAGCACGGGCACCGACGCCGCCCAAAGCGGCAGTACGCAAGCCAGGTCCGGCGCCGCCCATATGGAGTCGCCCACCAAAAAACTGGAGGCCGCCGCCTCTGCCATGCGCACTCGTCTCATCGTCTCAATCGTATTCCTCATCCCGCTGTTCTACATAGGCATGGGGCACATGCTTGGCTGGCCGCTGCCCGGCGTCTTCACCGACCATACCCACAGCATGACGCTCGCCCTCACCGAGCTCGTCCTGCTCATCCCCATCGTCTATGTCAACGACGCGTACTTTATCAACGGGTTTAAATCGCTCGCGCACGGCGCGCCCACCATGGACGCCCTCATCGCCGTGGGCGCCACCGCCTCCATCGCTTGGTCGCTCTACGCCATGTTCATCATGGCCGACCAGTTAGCCGCGGGTCAGGTCCACGAGGCCATGATGACGGGCATGGACAATCTGTATTTTGAGAGCGCAGGCACGATCCTGTCGCTCGTCACCGTGGGCAAATACCTCGAGACGCGCAGCAAGTCCAAAACCGGCGGCGCTATCGAGGCGCTGATCGACCTGGCGCCCAAGACCGCGACCGTCGTGGCAGAGGACGGCAGCGAGACCACCGTCGACGTCGACAGCATCCTTCCCGGCCAGATCCTGCGCGTACGCCCCGGCGAGTCCATCCCCGTCGATGGCGTGGTGCTCGAGGGCAGCTCGGCCGTGGACGAGAGCGCGCTGACCGGCGAGTCCATCCCCGTGGAAAAGACCGCCGGTGACACCGTCAACGCCGCCACCGTCAACCGCACCGGCTCGTTTACCTTCCGCGCCACGCGTGTGGGTGCCGAGACATCGCTCGCCAAGATCATCAAGCTTGTCGAGGACGCCAACGCCACCAAGGCGCCCATCGCCCGCATGGCCGACAAGGTCGCCGGCGTGTTCGTGCCCGTGGTGTTCGTGATCTCGGCCGTGACCTTCTTGGCGTGGATGACACTGACCGGAAGCGTCAACGAAGCGCTCACCTCCGCCGTCGCTGTGCTGGTGATCAGCTGTCCGTGTGCACTCGGCCTAGCCACGCCCGTCGCCATTATGGTGAGCACCGGCAAGGGCGCCGAGATGGGCATTCTGTTTAAGAGCGCCGAAGCGCTGGAGAATCTGCGCAGCGTGGGCACGGTGGTGCTCGATAAGACGGGCACGGTCACCCGCGGCAAGCCTGCCGTGACCGATATCGTGGTAGCCACGCGTGCTGACGGCTCGCGCGCCATGAGCGAAAAGGCGCTGCTCAAGCTGGCCGCCGCGCTGGAGCGCTCGAGCGAGCACCCGCTGGCCGAGGCGATCATGGCCGAGTGCGAGGCACGCGGAATTGTCGCGCGCATGGTCGAGGACTTTGCCGCCGTGCCCGGTCGTGGCGTAACGGCGCGCGAGGGGCAGAATGTCATCGCCGCCGGCAACGTACGCCTGATGAACGAGTTGGGCGTTACCGTGCCCGCGGGTCTTACCGAGCAATTTGCCGCCGAGGGCAAAACACCGCTGTTCTTTGCCAAGAACGGCGAGTTTGTCGGCACCATCGCCGTGGCTGACGAGGTCAAAGAGACGAGCGCCGGGGCCATCGCCGCGCTCCGCAAGCTCGGCGTCGACGTGCGCATGCTCACCGGCGACAACCGCGTGACGGCCGAGGCTATCGCCCGCCGCGTGGGACTCACCAGCGAACAGGTCATCGCCGACGTCCTCCCCGCCGACAAGGAACGCCACGTGCGCGAACTGCAGGATGCGGGCGGCAAGGTCGCCATGGTGGGCGACGGCATCAACGACTCCCCCGCCCTGGCGCGCGCCGACGTGGGCCTTGCGATCGGCACCGGCGCCGACATCGCCAAAGAAGGGGCAGATGTGGTGCTCATGCGCAGCGACCTCATGGATGTTGCGCGCGCCATCGAGCTGTCGCGCGCCACGATCCGCAACATCAAGCAGGACCTGTTCTGGGCACTGTTCTACAACGGCATCGGCATTCCGCTGGCGGCGGGCGTGTTCTTCCCGCTCACCGGATGGCAGCTCTCGCCGATGTTTGGCGCCGCGGCCATGAGCCTGTCGAGCGTGTGCGTCGTAAGCAATGCGCTGCGCCTGCGAACCTTTAAGCCTAAAGTGGCAAAATAGGCTCACTATTACGTCCATTTAGAACGGGTTTTCCAGGTGCCAGAGATTGACCTGAAAGAGGAGCGACGCGTACTTTGGTACGCGAGCGACGGCTTGAAGGTCAAGGTCGGGTGCCTGGGAAAGCCGACATAACAGAGAGGAATACCCATGCGTTACACGATTAAGACTTCCGGCCTCATGTGCGGCCACTGCGACGCTACTGTCGAGACCGCGCTGCTCAACGTAGCCGGCGTGACCGATGCCGACGCCGATCACGAGACCCAGACCGTCCAGGTGGAGTGCGCCGACACCGTGACCGCTGAGCAGCTCGCTGCCGCCGTCGAGGGCGCCGGCGAGAAGTTCCACGCCCTGTCCGTGACCGCCGCGTAACGACCCGCACGTACCCCCCCCCGACCAGAAACGAGGACCCGCCATGATGGCAGACCACAAATCGGTAACCCGCATGCTCAAGACGGCACGCGGCCAGATCGACGGCATCTTGCGGATGGTCGAGGAGGACCGTTATTGCGTCGATATCTCCACACAGCTCATGGCCACACAGGCGCTCCTCGCGCGCATTAACGCCGACGTGCTCAAGGCGCATATCGAGGGCTGCGTGACTTCGGCAATCGAATCGGGCGACGAAGACCTCAAAGCCGCCAAGCTCGCCGAGATCGAACGCGTCGTCGACAAGCTCTCCAAGTAATTGGGGACATCGGGGGCAGACTTCTTTTGCACCACCTTGGTGTAGATTAACCTGTCCCCCTTGCTCTAAATCGGGTATAAAGGCGTGCGGTATATCGAACGAAAGGCAATTCGCATGAATGACTTTATGAAGGGCCGCAATGGCGCCGACGAGCTCACCATCGTGATGGGCTTTGCCGGCATCGCCATCGCAATGATTGGATCGCTCGCCCGTGTCCAGTGGCTCAGCTGGATCGCCATCGCCGTGATCGTGCTCGGCGTGCTGCGTGGCCTGTCCAAGAATATCGACGCACGTCGCAAGGAGAACGCGGCCTTTGTCGCCGCGACCGCGAACGTCCCCGGCTTGGGCAAATTCGTCGCCAGTTTGGGCGGCGGCGCTGCGGTGGCCAACGCCTCGCGCGCAGCCGGAACGAGCAAGGAAGACTTTGAGCGTGCCAGGCGCACGGCCAAGAAGATGTGGAAGGGCCGCAAGACCACGGCATACCTCAAGTGCCCTAACTGCGGCCAGATGCTCTCCGTCCCCAAGGGCAAAGGCAAGATCCGCGTCACCTGCCCCAAGTGCCACGCCAAGATGGAAACCCGCTCCTAGCGCCCGCACGCGGGACAAATTAATCAGGTTTGTTTGTCCCAAATCTTAAGTATTTGTTCGATAAAAAAGCCGAGGCCTCGTGTTGAGACCTCGGCTTTTTGTATGCGGCAACGGAGCTGTCCCTTTGACTCGTCTACGCCACACCGTCGCGGGCAAGCTCCTCGGCCAACGCCTCGGCAGGCATGGCCATAATCGCGTCGAGCTCGGCGTCCACCTCGGGAATACGCTTCACCTTGAGTTTGCGCACCAGATCACCACGGCACATCACGTACGTCGGCTCACGCAGTGCGCACAGATCATCGAGCGGGTTCTTGCGCGTTACCAAGATATCGGCAGCCTTGCCGCACTCGATCGTACCGGTCTCGCCGCCCAGCCCCAGCAGCTCGGCATTGATCTGCGTAGCCGTATGCAGCGCAAAGGCGTTGCTCACGCCCACGTACTTGGCAAAATAGGCAACCTCACGCCACATGTCGTACTGCGTCACAAACGGGCAGCTCGAGTCCGTGCCCAGGCCCACCTTAACGCCAGCTTCCAGTGCGGCACGGGCGCTCTCGATGATGCCCGAACACACAATGTCGCCGTTCTTCTTTTGCGTGTCGGTCGAATGGGTCTTCTCCGGATCGAGCAGCACAAACGGCAGCGCGGGGCTGATAGTGCAGGTAACGCTGGGCGCACGCCCCTCAAGCTGCGTGCCCGCGGCGCCGCGGTACAGTTCCAAGATCTCGGGAGTCATCGGGGCACCGTGCTCGATCGTATCGACGCCGGCCTCAAGCGCGGCCTTCACGCCCTCGGTGCTCTCGACATGAGCCATAACCGGCAGGCCCACCTCGTGCGCAGCCTTGCACGCTGCTGCGGCAACCTCGACCGGCATGCGCAGCACGCCCGGCTCACCTACTTCGGTCGCGTCGAACACGCCGCCCGTCACGAACAGCTTGATGACGTCGGCACCGCGCGCATACAAGTCACGCACTTGTTCGGCCGCCTCATCGGGGGTATCGGCGACCTGCGCGAACAGCCCCGCACCGTGACCGCCCGGCACCGTGACACCCGTTCCCGGCGCCACCAGACGCGGACCCTGATACTTGCCGGCGTCGATAGCGTTGCGCACGGCAATATCGGCAAACAGCGGGTCACCCGCACCGCGCACCGTGGTCACGCCGCTTGCCAACTGCTGCTGGGCGCTGCCTTTGAGGATGTGGCGGACGATGGCGCGGCCCACGGGATTATCGAGCTTCTTCATAAGTGCGCCCGCATCGCCGGCCGAGACAGGCTTGCCCGAGCCGCACAGGTGCACATGCATATTGATGAGGCCGGGCATGAGGTACGCGCCGGCCAGGTCGATGACCTCGGCACCTGCAGGCGCCTGCGCCACAGCACTCGGCCCCACCCACGTGATGACACCGCGCTCAACGGCCACGGCCATATCGGGTTGCGGCTCCATATGCTCCGAGCCATCCAGAATGGTCGCATTGATAAACAACGTAGAACGATCGGCAGACGCCATATCGAGCTCCTCCCCCTCAGAAAACTTGAACATCTGTCCATTGTTATCCAGTGCAGCCCGATTGCCACAGACATATCGGTTAACGGAGGAAAGAGGGGATGTGGGGGACGGAATACGTTGCAGTCCCACCCCAGCGACACCAGGGAAATGTCTCGATCTGTAACAGGTACAGGGTTATTAGGCCCTTGATTTTACAGATCGAGACATTCGGTCGACGTTTCACCGGCTTGTCTCGATCTGTAACAATTACGAGCTCAAACAGCCTCTAAACGTTACAGATCGAGACAAAACCTCTCAGCGCCCATACCACTGGCATCTCCACTCCTCAGCCAATTCAGCCTGCCGAGGAATACCAGCCAGCCTCATTTTCTCGACCAGCTTCCCCGGGTCTTTGAGTTCGTTAAGCGTAAACCGAAGCACCTTATGCCCGAGCATTGTCAGATGAGATTCCCGCTGACGCTCTGTCACGAATGGGTCGACCGACTCCCGACCCTCGCCGTTCTGCAAGGTATACTTCCCCTTTCCGTCGAGCTCGCCGATGACACATGTTCCGTCCTCGAGCCGCCAAAAATAGTCGACACGAAACACTTGGCTCGGATCGAGCGGGTCGCGAAACTCCACCTGCAACTCTGGCACCGGAAAACCGTATGCAATAAAGAACGCCCGAAAACGAGACTCGCCGCCGTTTTCGGACAGCCCGTCCGCATACGACGCGATCACCTGCGCTCTGCGATACCCTCGTCTGCCCTCGCAATCGGAGCGGAGGCGCTCGCACAGACCATCGTGCGATACGCCTCTTGCCCTCAATGCAGAATCGGCAATCGCCAACCCGTACGAAAACGGCGCGAGCAGCAGGCAATCCTCCACCGTGCGCCAAAACGACGTCACCTGCACGCCGTCAACTTGTTCAAGTGCGCCCGCCGCTTGCGGACGCAACAGCCGACATCCTGCGCTCAGCGGCACCGAGCAACCTGTCTTAACAAGATATCGTGACCCAAGCAGATCATTCGGCACCTCCAGACCCCACAAAAGCGCCGCGTCATAGCCCCAAAACGCCCAATCGGGATGAAATTCCGCAAGCCCTTTGATGGTCCGCAGTGCTCGCTCCGCCGGTGTCAACGTATCCCAATCATGTTGAAAGCAGAACAAATACGGCTCAGGCTCCGCAATGTCATCGGTCCCCACATGACGCCGCAGCCACATGAGCTCGGCATTGTCGTGCGTCACAAGCAGCACGCCTAGTTCAGCCGCCTCCGTGAGCCTGGCAAGCATCCTATTCCGCGCCAACGTGTTGCGAGCCGTATGCTTGTGTTTGAGAACGGTATTAGACACTTCCATCACCACCACATCGGACAAATGGGCCATCGCCGCCGCTGCTGCCGCCGACAAACGTCTCGATCTGTACCAGGTAGACCGGTTTTTTGTCCCTAAACGTTACAGATCGAGACATAAAGACAGAAGGCAAGGCAGGACAACGCCAGGTCCATCCCCTACTCCCACTCCTGCTCGTAGATGTTGAGTGACTTCACGTACCGCCCCTGGGCGCCCATGATGTCGCGGACCAGACGCAAGAAGAAGCTGATGCACGAGGTGTCAAAGCCATCCTGCAGGTCCTCCGGATGCACCGCACCAGGCCCATCGACCGCCGTGTCACTCAGGCGTGCGATGTCATACAGATAGAGTTGTCCCGCCGTCAGCCAGACATCGTCGACGCAGGCGAGGCGCACCGCAATCGCTCCGTCGCTCCAATGCTCCTTTTGCACGATATGCGGGTCGTAGACATCAAAGCGACGGTCGGTGCGCGTGTCCTTCAGCGCGACCATACCAGTCGCAGGATCCTTGTCCAAAATGCCAAAGCGCGAGAAATACTGCGTGTCGCGTACCTGCTCGAGCCGCTTGAGCGAGGCAGGCGAAAGCGATGCCGGCGGCTCGTCAACATACAGCTCGAGCAGCGTTTTGCCATGGCGATAGGGGCGCTCAAACAGCAGCCAATCGGTAAATGCCATGTTGTAGGCCATGATTTCGTTTTGCGAAGGCTCGGTGCAATAGCTGAGCCACGGGTCGACAATGATCTCGAACTGTTCGCGCGCCGGCTCCAAAAACTGGAACTTCCGCAGCATCCAAAAATGGGCCATGTCGGCAATATCGTTGCCGACGGCTTCAGCCAGCTCTGCTCGGTCAAAAGCGTGGTCAGTCATGGCATCCTCCTCAAACTGATAGACCTCAATTTGAGCTTACGAGGAGGGTGGGCAGCCACGACCAGCGCGGGCAAAATAGGCCTCCGGCTGCAAACCAGATGCTGACCAAACACTTGACGAAAAGCTTGACCGAAAATGCGCACCACAACAAAACAGCAGGTAGACATAGACAGCCAACCCGCCCTTTTGAGCCAGATGCCCGCAGCCACCACAGAAACAACAGGTGGCCACAGCCAAAGAAGTCGACAAATGAACACCCGTACGTCGGCAAACGAGCAAATCGATCGCAAAGAGTGTCCCCAACGACCAGACAAAAAATGACCAGTCATTGGGGATGTTCTTAAATGACTACTTTACAGCTCCAGCGCATCGGCGACTTCGGCTGCGCAGGCCAGGGCATCGGCCATGGCGTTCACCACGAGCGAGCTGCCGTTGCGAGCATCACCGGCAACATACACCGGCGCGGCATCCGCGGCAACGCCGTCGACACGGGCCGCAAGGTGCGAGCCCTCGGCAGCCATCACCGGCAGCGGACGGCCAGCGGCGGCAACAGGCACGCCGGCAGCGTCGAACACGCTGTGCTCCGGGCCCGTAAAGCCGCAGGCAATGAGCACCAGCTGGGCCGGCACCTCGTGCTCAGAGCCCGCGATGCGCTCGGGCTTTCCCGCCGACCAGTCCAGATCGACCACGCGCAGGCCCGCAGCCGCACCCTTCTTGTCCAGCAGCACCTCGAGGGTATCCACGCCCCAGGCACGCATCTCGCCACCCATCGCAGCGATAGCCTCTTGCTGGCCGTAGTCGGTCTTCTTAACGTTGGGCCACTGCGGCCAGGGGTTGCTCGCCGCGCGCTTATCGGTCGCAGCCGGCAAGAACTCAAACTGGCGCACGCTGCGCGCGCCCTGACGCACGGCGGTACCCACGCAGTCGTTGCCGGTATCGCCACCGCCAATGACCGCAACGTCCAGGCCGCGTGCATCGATGGCAGGCTCGCCGCCATCGAGCACCGAGACGGTCGAAGCCGTCAGGTAGTCCACCGCGTACACCACGCCGGGCGCGTCAATATTCTCAGCAGCCAGTCCACGCGGAGCACGAGCGCCGGCAGCCACCACGACGGCGTCAAAGCCATTGAGCTTGGCCGCCACCGCAGGGTTCGTAACGTCAGCACCCAGCTCGAACACAATGCCCAGCTCACGCATAAGTGCCACGCGACGCTCGACCACAGACTTCTCGAGCTTCATGTTGGGAATGCCGTACATGAGCAGACCGCCCGGGCGGTCGTCGCGCTCAAACACCGTCACGCGGGCGCCGCGACGCGCAAGCTCCCATGCAGCCACCAGACCAGCCGGGCCGGAACCAACCACGGCAACCGTGGGTGCGCCCTCCCCTGCCGGCTCAAAGCGACGCGGGCCGCCGTTGGCCCACTCATGGTCGCTGATCGCACGCTCGTTGTCGTGAATCGTCGTGGGCTGGCCGTCGACCGAGCCCAGGTTGCACGCGGCCTCGCACAGTGCCGGGCACACGCGACTCGTAAACTCAGGCATGGGCGAGGTGAGCGACAGACGCTCGGCAGCCTCGTCCCAGCGGCCGCGGTACACCAGCTCATTCCACTCGGGAATCAGGTTGTGCAGCGGGCAGCCGCTCGGGCGTGCCTTGCCAAAGCTCGCGCCCATCTGACAAAACGCCACACCGCACATCATGCAACGGCTCGCCTGGGCACGACGTGCGTCGTCGTCGAGCTCCACGTACAGCGGATCGAAATCGCGGCTGCGCTCCTCCACGGGGCGAAGCTCGTGGGCCACGCGATCGATATCAAGAAAAGCACCGGGCTTACCCATGGCACTTACGCCTCCTTCTTGGTCGAAGCAACAGAGCTGGCGGCGGCGGGCACAGCACCCGCAGCATCGAAGCGAGCAACATCCGCGGCGCTCGCGCGACCAGTCACAATGTCAAACGCCAGCTCCTCTGCCTGCGCATGTGTCTTGCCCACGGCCTCGGCCCCAGCGACAATCGCCAGCACGCGCTCGTACTCGGTCGGAATGACCTTCACAAAGTGCTTGCTCATCGTCTCAAAGCTGTAGAGCAGCTTAATGCCGCGCGGGCTCTGCGTCGCGTCCACGTGCTCCTGGATGAGCGCACGGACCTGCTCCAGCTCGCCGGCAGTCGGGGCCTTGAGCTCAACGCTCTCGTGGTTCACGCGGGCATCGAGCGTGCCGTACTGGTCAAAGACATAAGCCACGCCGCCCGTCATGCCAGCAGCGAAGTTCTGTCCGACCTCGCCCAAGATGAGCGCCAGACCGCCCGTCATGTACTCGCAGCCATGGTTGCCGCAGCCCTCGACCACCACGGTGGCACCGGAGTTGCGTACGCCAAAGCGCTGGCCCGCCAGACCGTTAATGAAGCCGCGGCCGCTCGTAGCGCCAAAGAACGCAACGTTGCCCACGATGATGTTTTCGTCGAACTTGTAGGTCGCATGCGGGTTGGGGCGCACCGACACCTCGCCACCCGAAAGGCCCTTGCCAAAGTAATCGTTGGCGTCGCCGCACACGTTGAGCGTAATGCCGCGCGGCAGGAAGGCGCCAAAGCTCTGACCGGCCGAACCATCGCAATCGATAGTGATGGAGCCGGCGGGCAAGCCCTCGGGATGCGCCTTGGTCACCGCGTTGCCCAGGATGGTGCCCACGCAACGGTTGACGTTGGCGATATCGGCGCGGAAGCGAATCGGACGCAGATGTGCGCGGGCGTCGGCCGTGTAGGGCACAAACAGCGTGGAGTCGAGCGTCTTGTCGAGCTCGCTGTCCGCGGCCATCTGGGGCAGGAAGTGACGGCCGTCGGCACCCGGGATGTGGGCACCGAACTCGCAGGTCGCGCTTGCCAGCACGGGCGTCAGATCGAGCAGGTTAGCCTTGCGGTTGCCCGGGACCTCGATCTGGCGCAAGCACTCGGGATGGCCGACCATCTCGTCGACGGTGCGGAAGCCCAGGCTCGCCATGACCTCGCGCAGTTGCTCGGCAACAAAGAGCATAAAGTGCTCGACGTGCTCGGGCTTGCCGCGGAAGCCGCGACGCAAGCGGCAGTTTTGCGTGGCGATGCCGGCGGGGCAGGTATCCTGCTGGCAGTCGCGCTGCATGAGGCAGCCCATCGAGATGAGCGGCATGGTCGCAAAGCCAAACTCCTCGGCGCCCAGCAGGCAGGCGACGGCAACATCGGTGCCGTCCATGAGCTTGCCGTCGGCCTCGAGCACCACGCGCGAGCGCAGGCCGTTTTGCAGCAGCGTCTGCTGGGCCTCGGCAAGGCCAAGCTCCAGCGGCAGACCGGCGTGCCAGATCGAATCGCGAGCAGCGGCACCCGAGCCGCCATTGTGGCCGCTGATCAAGATCTTGTCGGCAGCGCCCTTGGCCACACCGGTGGCGATGGTGCCGACGCCGGCCTCGCTGACCAGCTTGACCGACACGCGTGCGCCGGGGTTGGCGTTCTTAAGGTCAAAGATGAGCTCGGCCAGGTCTTCGATGGAGTAGATGTCGTGATGCGGCGGAGGCGAGATCAGGCCGATGCCGGGCGTGGACTGACGGACCTCGGCAATCCAGGGGTAGACCTTCTTGCCGGGCAGGTGGCCACCCTCGCCGGGCTTGGCGCCCTGGGCCATCTTAATCTGAATCTCAAAGGCGCTGCACAGGTAGCGGCTCGTCACGCCAAAGCGCGCACTTGCCACCTGCTTGATCGCGGAGTTCTTGGAATCACCGTTAGCCAGCGGGGTCTCGCGACGCGGATCCTCACCGCCCTCGCCGGAGTTGGAACGGCCGTGCAGGCGGTTCATGGCGATGGCCATGCACTCGTGTGCTTCCTTGCTGATGGAGCCGTACGACATGGCGCCGGTGTTAAAGCGGCGGACGATGTTGAGCGCGGGCTCGACCTCGTCGAGCGAAACCGGCGTGCGGCCGCTGGCATCAAAGTCGAGCAAGTCGCGCAGACGCACGGCACGGCCGGTGCGGTGCAGGCGGGCGCTGTACTCCTTAAAGGTGTCGTAGCTGTCCTCACGGCAGGCGGTCTGCAGCAAGTAGACAGTCTGCGGATCGATGAGGTGATCCTCGCCGCCGAGCGGGCGCCACTTGGTCAGGCCCAGCGTGGGCAGCTGATCGGGAGCCGGGCTCTTAAGGATAGCGAGCGCGGCGTCGTAGCGCTCGTTTTGCTCGCGCTCAACGTCCTCGACACCCATACCGCCCACACGGCCCACCGTGCCGGCAAAGTACGCGTTGACGAACTCCGGCGTAAAGCCCACGGCTTCGAAGATCTGCGCCGAATGGTAGCTCTGCACCGTGGAGATACCCATCTTGGACATGATGGAGACGATACCCGCCGTCGCGGCCTTGTTGTAGTTGTCGATGCCCTGCTCGGCCGTCACGTCCAGGTCGCCGCGTGCTGCCAAGTCGCGGATGCACGCATGCGCATTGTACGGATAGATGCCGCTTGCGGAGTAGCCCACCAGCGCCGCAAAGTCGTGCGGGGACACGGCATCGCCGCACTCCACCACGATGTCGGCAAAGGTACGCACGCCAGCGCGAATCAGGTGGTTGTGCACACAGCCCACGGCGAGCAGCGACGGCACGGGCACCTCGCCCGCAGCGGCACGATCGCTCAGCACCACGATGTTCACGCCATCGCGGACCGCAGCCTCGACGTCCTCGGCAAGCTGCTTGAGCGCAGCCTGCAGCGCGCCCTCGCCGGCGTCACGGCGGTAGACGGCACGGAAACGGCGAGTCTTAAAGCCCACGCGGTCGATGGCGCAAATGCGGTCGAACTCCTCCTCGTTGAGCAACGGGCGCTCCAAGCGAACCAGCTGGCAGGCCGTACGGGAATCCTCGAGCAGGTTGCCGTGGTTGCCCAGGTAGAGCGTGGTCGAGGTGACCATATGCTCGCGCAGGGCATCGATCGGCGGGTTCGTGACCTGGGCGAACAGCTGATAGAAGTAGTCAAAGAACGAGCGGGTCTTCTTTGACAGGCAGGCCAGCGGCGCGTCGATACCCATCGAAGCGAGTGGGGCCTTGCCCTGCTGGGCCATGGGACGCACGACCTCGTCGACGTCATCCCAGTGATAGCCGAGCTTGGCCATGCGCACGGCCGAGGACACCTCGGCATCCTCGGCGGGCGCGGGCGCGGCGGGCTCATCGAGCGCGTCGACGGCCAGCGTCTCCTCGGCAATCCAATCACGGTAGGGCTTTTCCTTGGCGTAACGGGCGCGCAGCTCGTCGTTGTAGATCACGCGGCCGCGGGCAAAGTCGACCTCGAGCATCTGACCCGGTCCCAAGCAGCCGCTCGTCAGGATGTTCTCGGGGCGCACCTCGATGGTGCCCACCTCGCTCGCCAGCATAAAGCGGCCGTCGCGCGTCACGTAGTAGCGAGCCGGGCGCAGGCCGTTACGGTCGAGGGCGGCACCCAGGGTACGGCCATCGGTAAAGGCGATAGCGGCAGGACCGTCCCACGGCTCCATGAGCATGGACTGGTAGGCGTCGTAGGCGCGGCGCTCCTCACTCAGGCTGTCGTTGTGGTCCCACGGCTCAGGCAGCAGCATGGACGCAGCGCGCGTAAGCGGGCGACCGTTCATAACCAAAAACTCAAGCACGTTGTCCAAAATCGCGGAGTCGGAGCCCTCGCGGTTGATGATGGGCATCACGCGCTCAAGATCATGCTGCAGCACGGGGCTGTACAGGTTGGGTTCGCGGGCGCGAATCCAGTTGACGTTGCCCTTGAGAGTGTTGATCTCGCCGTTGTGGATGATAAAGCGGTTGGGGTGCGCGCGCTCCCAGCTGGGCGTGGTGTTGGTGGAGTAGCGCGAGTGGACGAGCGCAACGGCCGTCTTGACGGCGGCGTCGTTGAGATCGATGAAGAAGCGGCGCATCTGCGTGGCGACGAGCATGCCCTTGTACACGATAGTGCGCGAGCTCATGGAGCAGACGTAGAAGATCTTGTCGCGCAGGGCAAACTCGGCGTCGGCCTTCTTCTCGATGGTGCGGCGGCACACATACAGACGGCGCTCGAAGGCGTCACCCGCCGGCGTATCGTCGGGGCGCCCCAGAAAGGCCTGCAGGATGGTAGGCATGCAGGCGCGGGCTGTCTCGCCCAGGTCATGCGGATCGACCGGCACCTCGCGCCAAAAGAGCAGCGGCACGCCGGCCTCAGCGCAGCCCTCCTCAAACACGCGATGGGCATCCTCTACGCCCCTGTCGTCCTGTGGGAAGAACAGCATGGCCACGCCATAGTCGCCCTCTGCCGGCAGAATCTGGCCGCACTTTTGAGCCTCTTTACGGAAAAAGTGATGCGGAACCTGGAACAAGATGCCAGCGCCGTCGCCGGTGTTCTTCTCGAGTCCCGTGCCGCCGCGGTGCTCCAAGTTGACCAGAATGGACAGCGCATCGTCCAGAATCTGGTGATGGCGCTCACCGTTGATATCGGCAAGCGCGCCGATGCCACATGCGTCGTGGTCGAATTCGGGGCGATAAAGGCCCTGCTGCTGAGCGGAATCTGCCTGCATCGCGATCCTCCCCTAGATATTTAGACAGTCAGTTGAATAGGCATAGTAGGAGCATCGCCGGCCCGTTGTGTTTCCCACCCGTTTCGAAACAATCGCGTAACGCACGCCCTACGAGTGGACACCGCCGACCTCAAGGGCGACAACATAGGCCCCAAGTTCGGCCTGTTAGCTCACCACTTCAAACATCTCAATCTGTAACAGGAAGGCCCAATTACGACGACTAACTGTTACAGATTGAGATGTTTTCGAGAGACAGTTCCGAATGTCTCGATCTGTAACACGAAGGGCCGGTTTTGGCGGCAAACTGTTACAGATCGAGAGATTACATAGGACCATTTCTTCCTGTCTCGATCTGTAACACCTAGGCCCAATTTCCATCCCTAGTTGTTACAGATCGAGACATTTCGGCAGCCCCCTTTCACCATCCCATTCAAATACAACAATTTTGTTAGTCTTGGTTAACTTTTAAGCTTAAAACGGGTATCCTTTGCGGCGTCAAGCAAACGGCACGCACACCGTGCCAGATCAAGGAGGCCCCTATGGCGCACCAAGCAGACCAGCAGACGATGCAACTCGTCCTTATCCGTCACGGAGAGTCCGAGTGGAACAAGCTCAACCTGTTCACCGGCTGGACCGATGTTGAGCTCACCGACACGGGCCGCGAAGAAGCCGCAGCAGGCGGTCGAGCCCTCAAAGAAGCCGGTTTCGACTTTGACGTCTGCTACACTTCGCGCCTCAAGCGCGCGATCCACACCCTCAACATCGTGCTCGGCCAAATGGATCGCGAGTGGCTGCCCGTCATCAAATCCTGGAAGCTCAACGAGCGCCACTACGGAGCGTTGCAGGGTCTCAACAAGGCCGATGCCGCGGCGGAGCACGGCGACGAGCAGGTGCTCATCTGGCGCCGCTCCTTCGATATCTGCCCGCCGGCACTCGAGCCGAACGACGCGCGCGATCCCCACACCCAGGAGCAATACCGTGATGTCGCGCCTGATCAGCTGCCCTATACCGAATGCCTCAAGGACACGATCGCCCGCGCCTGGCCCTATTTCGAAGACGAGATTCGCCCCCAGATGCTCGCTGGCAAGCGCGTACTCATCGCCGCACACGGCAACTCCCTGCGCTCACTCGTCATGAAGCTCGAACACCTCACGCCCGAGGAGATCCTCAAGGTCAACATCCCCACCGGCGTGCCGCTCGTCTACACCTTCGATACCGATTTCAATGTCCTCGACAAGCGCTACATCGGCGACCCGGCGACCATCGCCGCCAAGATCGACGCCGTGGCCAATCAGGGCAAAGCACACAAGTAGCCCCAACCCAAAACCGACGCGTGGCGCCGCACGGCCCAGATGTGACGTCACGCCGCCCATACACAGGAGCGCACCATGCTCAACCATCTCAAACAACACTTTGGTTCCCGGCGCACCGGCGGTCACGGAGGCCTAGACATTGCGCGGCATATCGGCCCCGGGCTGCTCGTGACCGTCGGCTTTATCGACCCGGGCAACTGGGCCTCCAATATGGCCGCGGGCTCGCAGTTTGGCTACGCGCTGCTGTGGATCGTCACGCTGTCCACGATTATGCTCATCGTGCTGCAGCACAACGCGGCGCACTTGGGCATCGCCACGGGCGCCTGCCTTGCCGAGGCCACGACCCGCTTTCTCCCCCGCATCGTGGGACGCGCGGTGCTCGGCAGCGCCTATCTCGCGACCATCGCCACCGCCATGGCCGAAGTCCTGGGCGGCGCGATTGCCCTTCAAATGCTCTTTGGGCTGCCCGTGCGTGCGGGCTGCGTCATCGTGGCGGCAGTATCGATGGCGATGCTCATGACGAACTCCTACAAGCGAGCCGAACGCTGGATCATCGCCTTCGTAGGCGTGGTAGGACTCTCGTTTTTGGCCGAGCTTGCACTAGTCAAGGTCGACTGGCCGCAAGCCGCCGCAAGCTGGATCACGCCTAGTATGCCCACTGGCTCTGCCGCGATTATCGTGAGCGTCCTGGGTGCGGTCGTTATGCCCCACAACCTTTTTCTGCACTCCGAGGTCATCCAATCCATGCACTTCGAAGGCCAAGGCGAGCAGGTTATCGAAGAACGTCTGCGCTACGAGCTCTTCGACACGCTCTTTTCGATGGGCGTGGGCTGGGCAATCAACTCGGCCATGGTCATCCTGGCCGCAACGACCTTCTTTGCGCACGGCATGGTCGTAGACGACCTCACCGTCGCAGCGGCCACGCTCTCCCCCATCTTGGGCCCGGCGAGCTCGACCATCTTTGCGGTAGCGCTGCTGTTCGCGGGACTATCGAGCAGCGTGACAGCGGGCATGGCGGCGGGGACCATCACTGCGGGCATGTTCGACGAGGAATACGATATCCACGACCGACATTCCTCGATCGGGGTGGCGGCCTGTTTCGTCGGCGCAGTGACGGCGTGCCTGGTCGTCCCAAATCCTTTTGAAGGTCTCATCTGGAGTCAGGCACTGCTGTCGCTTCAGCTACCGATTACGGTCTTTGTGCTCATACGGCTCACCAGTTCACCCCGCGTCATGGGCAAATACGCCAATTCGCGTCCACTCAACGCGCTGCTCGTAGGGATCGGTGCCATCGTGACGATTCTCGATGTCGTGTTGTTGACAGGGATGTAATGGGGCGGGGCACCTATCTAGGCAAACGTCTCGATCTGTAACATCTAGAGCCGCTTTTGATGTCTAGATGTTACAGATCGAGATCATTCCGAGGGACAGCTCCGTTTGTCTCAATCTGTAACAAGTGGACCCAATTTTCACCGTTAGATGTTACAGATTGAGACCTTCTGCCGGACGGTTTTGGTTTGTCTCGATCTGTAACAGGAAGACCCGTTTTGAGCCGTTAGACGTTACAGATTAAGACAAAAGGTCGGCCGGACTCACAACAGACAGGATCGGCCAACAGCAACCGTGATCCCTTGGGGGCGGAGAAAAAGGGTCCCGGCCGGGATATCCGACCGGGACCCTTGGACAGAGCTATATGTTGCCGTGAGCCGCGTGCCGACGAGCTACTCCTCGACGAGCTCAAACTGATCGGGACCGACGCCGCACACCGGGCACACATAATCCTCGGGCAGCTCGGGCGTATCGACCTCAACCTCGTAACCGCAAACGACGCACACGAACTTATACGTCTTCTTCTCCTCAGCCATGATGTTCTCCTCTCAAACGCGACTGGTGATGTACTTCATTTATCAGTATAGATTCTCAATAATATAATGCAAGTATTTTTAAAACATTTCTAGCCTTGATACGAGGACGCCTTCGGAGGCGTCTTGCCCTTCAGGACCTTATGGTAGTAATCGTAGGTGAGCGGCGTCTCGTCACTCAAGCGCTCGGCATCCTCGACCTCGCCGATAAACAGTAGATGCGTGCCAACATCCACAGTGTCGATCAAATGGCAGCTAAACAGGGCCGCCGCGTGCTCGGGCACATAGGGCATGCCCAGAGCCGTCTCGCGGGTCTCGTATTTGGCAAACTTGTCATAATCGCTGCTGGTGCGGAACCCAAAGTTACCGATGTAGAGCATATCGGCGGTCTGATCGATCACGGTCAGCGCGAACGCTTTGGCCGAAGCGATGACGCCCGAGGTGACGTTGTCCTTGTTCACGGCAACCGAAATGCGCGGCGGCATGGACGTCACCTGCACCGCAGTGTTGATGACGCAGCCGGCGCGCAGCCCGTCTGCCGCGGCGCTCACCACGTACAGACCGCTCGGCATGGTAAAGAACGCAGTTTTGTCCATAACAATCACTCCCCTAACCCGAGATTGAACCTCATGGGTGTATGTACCCACAAAAAAGACGGCGCCCATACCGGACGCCGCCTTTGAGACATATGTGTCAAAACAGAAAGCAAGATGGAACGCCCGCAGTTGCGGTGAAATAGGGACTGAATAGCCCCTCAAACAGGCAAAACAGTCCGTATTCCACCGCAACTTATGAAGGGCGGTCAGCGATTACGCTCCTTGAGGGCGCGGTCAATCTCGCGCTGAACGTCGCGCTTGGCCATGTCTTCGCGCTTGTCGTAGAGCTTTTTGCCGCGACCCAGGCCCAGCAGCAGCTTTACACGACCATCGGTATTAAAGTAGAGCTCCAAAGGCACCAGCGCATAGCCGCGGTTGCGCAGTTTGGCGTCAAGAAAATCAATCTCCTTGCGATGCAGCAGCAGACGGCGACGACGATCGGGGTCACGGTTCCACACGCCACCGTGGCTGTAAGGGTGAATGTGCAGGCCCACCAGCCAGCACTCGCCGCCGCGAATCAGCGCAAAGGTGTCAGTGATCTGACAGGCGCGCTCGCGAATCGACTTGACCTCGGTACCGCTCAGTTCAATGCCGCATTCGAACGTCTCGTCGATAAAGTACTCGTGATGCGCCGAACGATTCTTGGAGATGAGCTTGCGTTCGCGCTTACTGGGCATCGCCGGCCTCCTTGACGCCGTCGGCTCCCTTGTCGGCGCCTGCGCGCTTTGCCTTGCACTCGGCGTTGAGCTCGGCATCGCTCTCGCGCACCAGCTTAATGATCGCCGCGCATGCCTCCTCGCCCACCAGGTCGCGGGCACGGACCGTCAGGCGCGTCGCCTCCTGCTTGTCGCCGTCGCTTGCAGCATCGGTCGCACACATGATCAGGCAGATGGCAATCTCGGCCGAAGGCGAGGTCGGCACGCCTTGCAGGCTCAGCTCGCCCATCACGTGGTCGTCGCTCTCATCGGCGGCATCCGGATAGGCAGTATGGATCTTGTTGAGCAGGCGCGTCGTATGCGCATCGCCAGGGGCCAAGCGCAGCGCCAGACGCGCGCAACCCACGGCCGCCGAGACGTCCTCGGTCTCGGGCTCAAGGAAATACTGGCCCAAGTTGGCGTAGGCGCGGGCGGCGCACTTGCCGTCGCTCGCACGCTCTAGCACCGAAAACGAAAGCGATGCCCACTCCTGCTTGTCCTCGAGCGCACGGAACAGCTCGGCCAGATCCAGGCGGTAGTTGCAGTTCATGGGGTCCCAGCGCACGGCCTGCATCAAGGCGTTGCGAGCACTCACATAATCCTGCTGGCGAATGTAGGCATACGCCATGTCGGAATACAGGCGATCAAAGGGCACCTCGACCTGCACCAGCTCGCGCGGATCCTTTTCCACGCGGCGATAGGCCAGACGCTCAAACTTGCTATCGAAGCTAAAGTACTGGCGGCTCTCCTCCGTCTTGCACTCGGCATCGATATACTCCTCGGCGAGCTCAACCAGACGCTCCAACAGCGGCGTCGCCGTGGCCAGGTCGCCCTGCGCCAGATAGTTCTCGGCATACGTGATGTCTTGCAAGCTGATGGGCAGATCCATGGCTACTCCTCGATCTGAGCGAAACACGGCAGACGCCGCATATACGGTCAATACACAAAACCCGGGTCTCTTACGAGGCCCGGGCGTTCAATTTTGGTAGCCCGTACCAGATTCGAACTGGTGATCTCCGCCTTGAGAGGGCGGCGTCCTAAACCGCTAGACGAACGGGCCATATGTAGCAAATGCAATGGCTGGGATGGAGGGAGTCGAACCCCCATTGACGGAACCAGAATCCGCTGTCCTGCCATTAGACGACATCCCAATGACTGCATCGCTGCGCTCGGCTGTGCCTTTGCGCAAGAAAGAAATATACGGGAAGTCTCGCCGTGACGCAAGCCCCAATTTTGACTTTTTTGAAATTCAGTCAAATTGGCCTAATTTAGTCCAACCCGTGAAGGACCTGTGAAGCCAACCGCTGTACACGAAGGGCAAAACGCCGTGAGCGGTAGCCGTCAACCGTTGGCAGATTCTACCGCGAAAACGATAGCACCAGGCAACACAATCGAAGTATCAATGATCGCGTAGATATCGAGGCACCATGGACGAAGAGCTTGATTACCTATGGGAGACCCTGGGCCTCGAGATCACTGCCGACCTTTGGCCCGAATGGGACAAAATTCACCCCACGTTACGCCCCGCCATTACTGTGGTGCAGGCAAAATACCGCCATGCATCCTTTTTGATCATGCGGATGTCATGGCACGCGGGACTCCCCGACCTTAAGCGAATCCAGGCAAGCCTCGTCGAGTTGTCCGGTATGCCGACCGTCATATCCGAGGCGCACCTGGAGCAGCGCCAGCGCGAGCGACTGCAACAGCAGCGGATTCCCTTTATCTGCCCCGGCGTTCAGGCATATCTGCCCTTTATGAACGAGGAGTACTGGAGCGGCAAGCCCAACAAACACGTAAAGGTCTACGATCCGCACGAATGGGCACAGCTGGCGGACTGACTGGGGCAGGCCCGCCGGCGGAAAGTGCGTCCCAGATTTCAAGCTCAAACTGGTCCCTACTTTCCCGTCGAGCCCTCAACCGGAAACCGTGTCCCGCAATCGAAGCTCAGAATGGGACGTGCTTTCCGCAACCGGCCACTTTGGGAAAGTGCATCCCATTCTGGAAGCGAATTCCGGGTCGCACTTTCCGCAGTTGCTACAGCAGCGCCTCGGCCCAGGCCGCTTCCCTAAAGCCAGGAATCGCAAAATCATCGCCCACCAGCAGTGGGCGCTTAACCAGCATACCGTCGGTCGCCAGCAGCTCATAGCATTCCTGATCCGTCATCCCCGCGTCCAGGCGCGCCTTCAGGCCAAGCTCTCGATACTTCATGCCCGACGAATTAAAGAAGCGGCGCACCGGCAACCCCGAACGAGCAATCCAGGTCGCAAGTTCCTCAGCCGAAGGATTATCTGTAACAATATCGCGATCGACGTACTCAACCCCATGCTCGTCCAACCAGGCCTTGGCCTTTTTACACGTCGAGCATTTGGGATATTCAACAAACAGTACGGTCATGAGAATCCTCCAAATATAGATCGGCCAATGCGAGCACGCGACAAACGTGGTGCATTCGCGCAATGGGGCAATTGTAGTCCATGCGCCACACGCTAAACGAACCGCACCCCAAAGCCTCGCTTAACAAACGGCAGCAACTCCATCGCCTCGGGCGCTATATGACCTACAACGTTCATGCGCTCGTCCCCGAGAAGGTCGGCTCGTGCAATCTCAAGCTCGCCTTCGTAGCGCCCATAGCCGCTATTGCTCACAGCGATCGACCCCGTCTTTCGCGGCAGACCTGCACCGGCATCCGTCGGCACGGAATCCAGCTTAAGCGACGTACGCGACTCCTGAGACCTAAAAATAAGGGCGCTCGAGTCAGGTCGATCGTGATGGACTTGACCCAACAAATAGGAGTATCCGGGGTCGAGCTGGCACGGCATGTCAACATACCCCGCGGAAATCTGGGCAAACTGCGCCCAACCCGCTTCGGAAAGATCGGGGTCGCCGACCAAAACAATGTCGCAATCAGCGCCATGTGCGAGCTCAAGCATGTTGAGGGCAACCTTTGACGCGCGACCGCGTTGCGCCTCAACCGTCGGCAATCCCTCGAATACCGGCCCACGAACGTTGGCATCGCCCGGCACAAAAGCCATGATTTCAAAGCCGAGCGCCGCAAGACGAAGATTCGTCCGAGCAACATCTTCAAGAGCTAAACCGGTATAAGGCTTGGGGTAAAAATTGTGGCAGGCGGCGAAACGAGTCACGTCGGCGCCGGCTTCTCGCCACGATGCGATTTCGTCAGAGCTCACCGTCGATGCATTGACCACAATGCGAAATACACCGGACAGTTCCGCAACCCGCTGGGCACTAAAGCCGTAATCCAGGCGCAGGTATTCCAACCCCAGATCGCGCAAGTCCTCGATGCGCTCAAGCCCGAGCAAATCGCATGTGCGCGGCCCCACATCGGCAATGAGCGCAATACCGCGAGCGGAAAGCAGCGACAGCACATGACGGACCTTATCGGCATATGCCGCTCCCCCATCCTCGGGAATATGCAGTGAGGTAAACGCATAGCGCGCACCCGCTGCGGCACCATGTTCAATCGTCCGCTCGATATCCTGTAGAGGGCTGGATAGATAAATCGAAATACCCGTTTTCACGCTTCAACGCTCCTTTAAAAAAGGCCGGCGGAGCAGTTAGCCCCGCCGGCACAACCATAGCATCAAGAGATCTGCCGCGAGCCCTGAGCAACACGACTCGCGATATCAAACTACTCGCCAAAGAACTCGTTGATCTTCTGCTCGTCGACGCCGAAGAACCACGTCAGGACAAAGCCGGCGGCATAGGCAAGCAGCATAGCGGCAACGTAGCCGAGCTGCTGGCCGGGAACGACAATCAGCAGGCCAAACAGACCGGAAACGCCCTGAGAAACCGTGCCGATGTGAAGCAGTGCCGCGAGCGCACCGCCAAATCCGGCACCCAGGCAGGCCGTCACAAACGGGCGGACAAGCGGCAGCGTAACGGCATACATCAGAGGCTCGCCAACGCCCAGGATGCCAACGGGAATGGACTCTGCGACATACTTCTTAAGCTTTGCGTTCTTGGTCTTAAAGTACAGCGCCAGACCGGCACCGACCTGGCCGCCGCCAGCCATCATAAGGATGGGCAGCAGGTAGTTGATGCCCTTGGTAGCGCCGTCGGGATCGTTGAGCATAGCGTGGATCGGCGTAAGTGCCTGATGCAGGCCAACGGACACCAGCGGCAAGAAGCCTGCCGACAGGATATAGCCGCCCAGAACGCCCAGCTTCTCAAAGATAAAGGTGAGGACGCTAAAGATCGCGGTCGTCAGCCAAGCGCCAACCGGCTGGATGACAAGCATCAAAGCAAAGGCGCCGATGATGAGCACCAGCAGCGGGGACAGGAACGTATCGAGCGCGTTGGGCATGACCTTGCGAATCTGACGCTCCATCCAGGCAAAAAATGCGCCAGCGATGAGAGCTGCGATCATGCCGCCCGCGGCGGGATTGTACTGTGTATTGGTGAGCGGCAGCAGAATAGCGGTGCTGGGATCGGCGGCGCCAGGCGCGAGCAGAGGCATAGCACTGTTAGCGATGCACATCATGCCGGCAATACCGCCCAACGCAGCGGAGCCACCAAACTCGCGCGCCGCGTTATAGCCCACCAAAATGGGCAGATAGGCAAAGAGGGCCCAGCCCATGGAGCGAATGCCCTGATACCACCACTCACCTGCAAGCGCACCGGCCGTCGAGACATTAATGACGTTGCAGATACCGTTGATAAGGCCAGCCGCAATAATGCCGGGAAGCAGGGCAACAAAGACATTGGAAATCTTCTTGAGGAAGGCCTGAACCGGCTTGGACTCGTACTTGGCCTTCTGCGCGACCTTGTTTGTGGCCGCAGCGTCAACCACACTCTCGTCGGCAACGCCTTTCGCAAGGCCGGTGAGCTTGGAGAATTCCTCGAGCACCTTATTCACCTTGCCCGGACCCAGCACGATCTGCATCGTGTCGTCCTCGACCAGGCCCATTACGCCATCGAGTGCCTTAATACCCTCCGTGTCGACGTTGCCCGTATCTTTGACGGTCACGCGCAGGCGCGTCATGCACGCCGCGTTTGCCAGCACGTTGTCTTTACCGCCCAAAAGGTCCAGCAGCTTTTGAGCCAGCTCTTTGTTCGTCATAACTCCTCCTTGTATTGGGTATCTCTTCTTGATGTCATATCTGCTCACGCCGTGCACCTATTGGGCATCGGCATTGCTCTTCTCATGGCCACTCACCGCAGCACGGACATGGCCGCGCGCCCGCTCAAGAGCCACCGCAGCCTGCTCGGCATCGCAGCCCAGCAGCACCGAGACAATAGCGGTTTTAACGTGGCCGCCGGCATCTGCAAGTGCCCGAACAGCGCGCTCGCGTGTGCAGCCGGTCGCTTCCATCACGATGTTCTGGCCGCGCACCACCAGCTTCTCGTTCGTCTGCTGCACATCGACCATCAAGTTTTGGTACACCTTGCCAATCTTGACCATGGCACCGGTCGAAATCATATTGAGAATGAGCTTTTGGACCGTTCCCGCCTTGAGCCTCGTTGAGCCGGTAAGCACCTCGGGGCCGGGCACGGGCTCTATGGCAAGATCTGCGTCCTCCCCGATCCTCGACCCCTGGTTGCAGGCGATAGCAATGGTCCTGCACCCGGTTGCCTTGGCGTACGCGAGGCCGCCCACCACATAGGGGGTACGACCGCTCGCCGCCAAACCAACGACGAGATCCTTGGAGGAGAGCCCATGTTCCCGCAGGTCACTCGCGCCAAGTTCCTCGCTATCCTCGGCACCTTCGACAGCCTTGATAAACGCCCTCTCGCCTCCGGCAATGAGTCCGACAATCAGATCGGGCGATACGCCAAACGTGGGTGGGCACTCCGACGCGTCGAGCACGCCCAAACGACCGCTCGTGCCCGCGCCCATATAAAAGACGCGTCCGCCGCGCTCGAGCGCCTCGGCAGCCCAGTCGATTGCCGTGGCAACCTGGGGCAACACTTTCGTGACCGATTGGACGGCGCGAAGATCCTCATCGTTCATCGTCGTGACGATTTGCAGCGATGTCATCGTGTCGAGGTCCATTGACTTTTGATTTCGCTGTTCTGTCGTGAATTTTGTTAAATCGAGCATTTTGTTCACCTCATCTTTCCTGTTTCTCGATGTAGTTTTGCTTGATGACATGCGTCGCCCGTTCGTAATCGCTCGCAACGTAAGCAGCGTAGAGGGCATCGACAACCATAAGCTGAGCCATACGCGAGGCCATGGCACCGCTGCGGACCAAGGGCTCGCTTGCAGCAACGCCGAGCACGGCATCGGCCATGGTGGCAAGCTTGGACGATCCATCTACTTTGGTCACGGCCACAACGGGACAGTTGTGGCGTTGGGCCTCGGCGGTGCAGTCCAGTACTTCTTGCGTTAAGCCCGAGTAGCTAAAAGCAATGCCGATATCGCCTTCGTGCATGTTCTTGGCGCACAAGAGTTGGTCGTGCCAGTCATCGTACAGATGGCATTCCTTGTCGACACGCATGAGCTTTTGTGCCAGATCGTGTGCAACCAAGCGAGAAGCACCAATACCGAACAGATTGACCATGCGCGCCCGCTTAAGATAGGCTGCACATCGTTCCAAAACGGTGTAATCGAGTGTTCGCGCCGTCGCCTCGATCGTGCGCACGTTGCTTTTCATCACCTTCCCCACGATACGTTCGACGCTGTCATCCACGGAGATGTCCTCGAGGGCAACGTCCTTTCTGTCGCCCAGGAGCGCAAGTTCGGCAATCAGTTCGCGCTGGAACTCCTTGTAGCCCGCAAAACCCAAGCGCTTGCAAAAGCGCAAAATGCTCGAGGGCGAGGAGAACGTGGCATCGGCAAGACCGCGGACGGACAGCCCGACCACCTCATGCGGATGAGCACTCACGTATGCGATGACATTGCGCTCCGCCGGACTTGCGCTGAGCTCACGCTCGCGAAGCCTTAAAAGCAATCCGTTTGCCATCTCAAACACCTCCGTTGAGAAGAATTAAAGACCAACGAACGATTCGTACCGGATATAAACAGCTTTTACGGTACATTGTGCCGCATCATGGCGCACAAAGGGCGGGTATTCTACCACTCGCCCCTCAAATCCGACCGCTCGGAAATACGCGCGACACAAAATGATTCATCAAGGTCGCATTATTCGTAACAGGGTTGTTAACAGCGTCTCGCGTGGGCACCAATGAGACAGGTTATGCGCTTATCCAAGCACACCGCCGCCAACGAGGCAAACAGCCCAACAAAGAAGAACTCTACGGTATGGGCGACACGACGGATGTTGGTGCCCATCCATATGCGAACGGGGGCAAGCGGGTCGGGATAGGCGGCGGTAGTCGCTGAGCCCGCATCCCCGGCACCCCTACTCCGTCTCGCGCATCCAGCGATCGAAGGTCCCCACGCACACGCCTAGGCGCTTTGCCGCCTGACTCCGGGTAATATTGCCCGCCTCATAGATATCGCGCACTCGTTCGAATTGCGGAGGGCACGGCTTGCGGGGCCGACCAAAACGCACACCGCGCGCCCGCGCCGCCGCGATTCCCTCCGCCTGACGACGGTGGATGTTCTCTCGTTCCACCTGCGCCACATAACTCAACAGCTGCAAAACGATATCGGCGATCAGCGTGCTGGTCACATCCGATCCGCCGCAATCTCTCGCACGCGTATCGAGCAACGGCATGTCCAGCACAACGATGGCCGCACCAAGTTCCTTGGTTATACGACGCCACTCCTCGAGTATCTCGCTATAGTTTCGACCCAGCCGATCGATGGAAAGCACCACCAACACATCACCGGAAGCCAAGGCATGAAGCAATTCCCGATACTGCGGGCGATCAAAGTCCTTACCGCTCGCACGGTCGGCAAAGACATTCGCCGGCTCCACGCCATAGGCGCTCAGCGCATCCAACTGGCGATTCAAATTTTGATCACGCGAGCTCACCCGCGCATACCCATACACCGTTGCCACAACATCCCAGCTTTCTCGTAAACCTGCCAAAAAGGGACAGGTTTGTTTTGGTAGGTCCTATCTCCCAAAAGCATATGAAGAAGCGGCCGAGCTCATGGCAGGGTAATCAAGAGACACGCAAAGAGGGCGGCCCCGAAAGACCGCCCTCTACGCTCTGCCGATACTCACTCCGTGCCGGTTAATGAATGAGCTTAAAGTCCAAATGTCCGCGAGTAGTGTTGACGCGCGAGACCTCGATAATCACGCGCTGCCCCAACTCAAAACGACGCCCCGTGTCGGCACCCGTCAACGTGAGCGCGTCCTCGTCAAACTCAAACCACTCGTTACCCAAACTCTTAATGGAAACCAGTCCCTCGACCTGCGTTAGATCAAGGCGCACAAATAGCCCCATGCTGCTGACCCATGAGACCGTTCCGGCATAGCGCTCGCCCAGGCGATCCTCGTAGTACTGCGCAATCTTGATTTTTTGCGTCGCATGGCTGGCAGCGTCGGCCGCACGCTCGGCATCGCTGCACGCGCGGCAGATTTGCGGCAGGATGCGCGGAAGCGACTCTCGGCCTTTTCCGATCAGCCTCGGCGTACGCACCAAGGCGTCTTTTCCACCCAGCTGCTCGTATGCCAGCTGCAGCTTGAGTACGCGATGCACCACCAGATCGGGATAACGGCGAATGGGGCTTGTAAAGTGGCAGTAGCACGACGCAGCGAGCGCAAAGTGGCCCTCGTTGCGAGGCTTATACAACGCACGCTGCATACTTCGCAAAAGGAGCGTGTTGACGAGTGGCGCGTTAGCCGTGCCGGCAGCGGCGTCAACCGTCGCCTGCAACTCATCAGGACTTCCCAGGGCAATACCCGCCGCACGGCGATCATCGATGATACCGAGCTGCGCCAGCGCCACGGCAGCACCGTGCAGACTGTCGGGGCTGGGGTCATCGTGCACGCGATAGCACGCCTCGATATCGCGGTCGGCCAGCCACTCGGCGACGCACTCGTTAGCCAGCAGCATAGCCTCCTCGATAAGCGAGGTTGCGCAGGAACGCTCGCGTGCCACAATCTGCACAGGCACGCCGTCCTCATCCAGCAGCGCGCGAATCTCGGCCGTATCAAAGTCGACCGAACCGCGTGCGCGACGTATGCGACGCCGAAGCTCCGCGAGTTCGTTTGCGGCGACCAGGAAATCGGCCAGGTCAACGTTACAGCTGTGAGCAGTGTCCTCGCACGCAAACCCGCGCTCAAGCGCTTTTTCGCGCGAGGCTTCGGCCACAGCGACATCCTCCGCAGCGCCCTCCAACACGGAATACTCAACTGCGCCGGCACGCACCAGCAGCGCCTCGGCACCGTCATAGTCCATACGCACACGCGAGCGAATCACACTGGGATAGGGATCATAATGACGCACACGGCCCTGCGCGTCGAGCTCGATGTCGACGGTAAACGCCAGGCGATCCTCATCGGGGCGCAGGGAACACAGGTCATTAGACAGGCGCTCAGGCAGCATGGGAAGCACGCGATCGGCAAGGTACACCGACGTCGTGCGATGGCGGGCCTCCAGGTCGATATGCCCGTCCCAGGCAACATAGTGCGAAACGTCGGCGATATGCACGCCCAGCTTATAGCCGCCCTCGGGCGTGCGCTCGAGCGAGATGGCATCGTCAAAGTCGCGCGCATCAACCGGGTCGATGGTGATGACAAAACGATCGCGCAGGTCACGACGAAGCGGGTCTTTAAGCGCTGCGGTCACATCGAGCGTAAGCGCCTCTGCCTCTGCCAGCGCCGCCTCGGGATAGCTGTCGGTATAGCCATAGCGTGCCATAACGTATTGGACGCCCAGATCGGGCGCATCGTCACCGCCGATGCGGCGCTCAAGAGTCACCGTTCCCGACTCCAAGCGCGTCGGGTAGGTCAATATGCGCGCGACGACGACATCGCCAGGACGCACGCCCAGGCGCTCCGCCGAAGTGTCCTCGGGCAAAATAAAGAAATCGGCTTTGAGACGCGAATCGAGCGGCTCGATCACACCAAGCGGGCCGGCCGTCTGATACGTACCCACCACGCTGATGGCGGCACGCTCGATGACGCCCTCAATCACGGCGCGACGCTCACCATGCGGGCTGTTCTTAATGCTCACGGCAACGGTATCGCCATCCATGATCTCGCGCTTGCCGCGGCCCATGACCTTGTAGTCGCCGTTTTCGGTTATGACATAGGCACTGTGCTCATGGAGCTGCACGCGGCCAGTCATGCTTGGACGACGCTCGCTGCGCACCGGCCCGCGTTTATTGCGAGCTCCACGCTTATGCTTGTTATTGCGCCCCATGGCGCCTCCTTACTATCGATAGCCGTTTACACCTCAAGAGTCTACCCAAATGATCCCTAGGGGACGGCAGGATTGCGGATCACTCGAATCGACCGACCCCCTAAGTGATCCGTTTTCCTCCGTCCCCAAGGGATCAAAAAACGGGCCGTCCCAAAAGGAACGACCCGTTGGAAGGAACGAATTCCAAGCATGCCTACACGCGCAGATAACGGCGCATGGCGATGGCAGAGCCAAAGAGACCGATGAGCACGCCGACAAGAATCAGTGCGGCGTAGGTCACCAGATAGTACTGCATCGGCAGCGCAAACGACATCCAGCCGACGCTCGCCTGCAGGCGCGGAATCATCAGATTGCGCAGCAGCTCCAAAACACCGATGGAAAGCAGCGAGCCCAGAATGGCCTGCAGCACACCTTCGGTAATGAACGGCCCGCGAATGAAGCCGTTGCTGGCGCCCACCAGGCGCATAATCGCAATCTCGCGACGACGCGCTGTAATGGACAGGCGAATCGTGTTGTTGATAAAGATGAACGCGATAAAGGTCAGCAGGCCGACGAGCACCACGGCGGCGATACGGATGTAGTTGGTCACCTGGAACAGGCGGCTCACTTCCTCCTGGCCATACAGCACGCTCGCGTTGACGTCGCCGTCGTCCGCAATCTTTTGGAAGTCGGCGTTCTTCTTGAGCTTCTTGGCCGTGCTCTCGACCTGAGACGGATCGTCCATCTCAATCGCAAACGAGGCGGGCAGCGGGTTCTGGCCGTCGAGCGCACTCATGGTGGCGTCGGCGTTGCCCGACATCTTGCTCGTGTACTCGGCCAGCGCGTCGTCCTTATCCTTATAGGTCACGGACTTGACGTTGCTCCACGTCTTGAGCTCGGCCTCAAAGGCCTGGACGTCTGCCTGATCGGCGTCATCGCTAATAAAGGCATTGATGACAACCTGATCCTCGACGGTACCGATCACGGAGTTCAGCATCGCGGAACCCATAATGAACAGGCCGATGATAAACAGCGAAAGGAAGATCGTGATGACGGCGCCGAGCGAGGTGGTCCAGTTACGGAAGAAGTGGCTGATAGCCTCTTTGAGCGAATAGCCCACGTTAGTTGGTGCCATAGTTGCCGTAACCTCCCCTCTCCTGGTCGCGGATTACGTGGCCGCCCTCGAGGGCGATCACGCGACGGTGCATGCTATCGACCATCTCGCGGTCGTGCGTGGCGACGATCACGGTGGTGCCGGTACGGTTAATGCGCTCGAGCAGCTTCATAATGCCCAGCGAAATCGCGGGGTCGAGGTTGCCCGTGGGCTCGTCGCAAATAAGCAGCGGCGGACGGTTGACCATAGCGCGGGCAACGGCGACACGCTGCTGCTCGCCACCGGACAGCTGATCGGGCAGAGAGTCCATCTGATCGGCCAGACCGACCAGGCGAAGCACCTCGGGCACCTGGCTACGAATGACGCCCTTGGGCTTGCCAATGCACTGCAGGGCAAACGCCACGTTTTCGTAGGCGGTCTTCTGCGGCAGGAGCTTAAAGTCCTGGAACACGGCACCGATCTGGCGACGCAAGAACGGAACCTTGCGGTTCTTGATCTTCATGAGGTCCTGGCCGGCGACCAAAATGCGGCCGCTCGTCGGCTTGACGTCGCGGTTGAGCGTCGAAAGCAGCGTGGTCTTACCCGAGCCGGAGTGACCGACCAGGAAGACAAACTCGCCAGGATAGATCTCGATGTTGATGTCGTCGAGCGCGGGCTTGTTGGGCTGTGCCGGGTAGATTTTGGTGACGTGCTCCATGAGGATGACGGGCTCGACACCGGCCTGCTTGGCCATCTTCTTGCGGCTGGCCTGCGGATCGATGGGCGCAAACACCGACGTAAAGTCGGGATTGTTGAGCGCATTGTCGAGGCTTGCGACCTCGGCGGCCTGATCGCTCTCGACTACGGGAGCCGCGGGCTGCGTAGGATCGGGAATACCGGCAAAAAGACCGGACTGCGCAGGCTGTGGCGCCGGAGTCGCAGGAGCCATAGGATCGGGAATACCGGCCATGACAGGTTGCGGCGCGACAGCGTCCGCCTGGGGCTGATCCACGCGAGCGGTCACCTTCTGCACGGGCTCAAAACCCGCGGCCTCGGAAAGCTCGACATCATTGGTGGGATTGTAGGCAAAGGGATCTGACGCCGGCTGTGCCTGATCTGCCGGCTGTGCGGGGATCGGGCTAAACAGCTGATCCTCTGAATCCGGGGTGGCGAAACGAGTGCCCGCGGCGCCTAGCTGCGTCTTGGGGGCGTCATCGCCCGCACCGGAGGTACGGAAGTGGTTACCCACTGGTGCTCCTTATCGTCGTACGTTTAAACTACATGAGCGCTTTGTATTTTAGCAGCATTAACTTCGCTGCACATAAGAAGCATGGCGGGGTTTTGGTCTCACCGGCCGCGCACAGGGTTACCTCCCAAATCGTCCTCGGACATGTCGGAGTCCCCGCTGTGCGCTTCGCGCTGCGGGGACTCCTCCGTCCTGCGGAAAGATTTGGGAGGTAACCCTGTGCGTGGCCTGCGGCTACTAAGGAGTCGCCGCGTTTCTATTAGGTGCAGCAAATGCATGCTTGGGAGGGTCTGAATTGCACTTTGTTGTGCTGGGCCCTTATCCCAATAGAAATCCTGCTTGATACGGCCTCTTTAAAAGTTGCGGTGAAATAGGGACTGTTTGGGGGTGCGGACGATTTCTTGGACCGCGCCTAGGCGTATCCAAGCTTCCTGCGGTACTCCATCGGGCTCAGCCACCCGAGGGACTTCTTGATGCGCCCATCCCGATAGTACACGAGGTAGGCCTCGAGTCTCCCCATGAACTCCTCGGCCGTCACGCCCTCCCAGTCCCTGTAGCGGAAGAACTCGTTCTTGAGGCGCCCGAAGAAGCCCTCGCAGGCCGAGTTGTCCGGGCTGCAGCCCTTCGCTGACATGCTCCTGACCAGGCCGTTCTCCTCGCAGATCCCGATCCACTCCGGCCAGCGGTAGTGGCCGCCCCGGTCCGAGTGGATCGTCGTGCGCGCGCCCGACGGCCTCGCCGCGCAGGCCTTGAGCAGGCTCGAGTTCGCGAGGCGCTTGTCGGGGTGCAGCCCGATCGACCAGGCGACGGGCATCCCGTCGAAGCAGTCGATGACCGGGCTCAGGTAGACCTTCTCGCCGCCCGGGAGCCTGAACTCGGTGATGTCGGTGAGCCACAGCCGGTTGGGCTCGTCGGCGTGGAAATTCCTGTTCACGAGGTTCTCCGGCGCCTTGGAGACCTCGCCGGCGTAGGAGCTGTAGCCCCGGGCGCGCCTCTTGTTGTAGACGACCTCGAGGCCCTCCTCGCGCATCACGCGGGCCACGCGCTTCTCGCTGGCGCGGACGCCCTCGCGGCGCAGGCGCGCCCAGACGGTGCGGTACCCCCAGCACCCCGAGCCCTCGCGGAAGATGCGCACCACGCGGTCGCGTATGTCGGCGTCGCGGTCGCGCGGCACGGCGACGCGGGGCCTCCAGTACTCATAGGAGCTCTTCGATATCCTCAAGAAACCTGTGATCGAGCGGAGGGGCAGGGCGGTCGCCCGCCTCAATCTCTCGCCGAGCTCGCACTTGCTCCTGTTCGAGATCGAAGCCGGGTCCCACCCTTCCGCTTTTAGGTCGGCCAACACCGCCCTGAGCAGCAGGTTCTCTATCTGGTCCTCGTTGAGCCCGGCGAGCGGGCCGGTCGCGGGCGGGGCGTAGATCGACTTGTCGGGGCCCAAGCTGGCCTCCTTCCGTGGCGGTTTCCTCGCCACGATTCTACAGCGCGCCCCGGTGTAGCTGTGCGGGAGGTGCCCCGTCGCCCACTTCTTGGCCGCGCCCACCGAGACCCCCGCGAACTCCGCGGCGGCGGTGGGCCCCATGCCGTCCTCCGTTGCCAGGAGGAAAAGCTCGACCTTCTCCCTGCTGTACATGCGAACCTCCAGTCCGGACCGCCCCGCGGTCCAACTTTCTGTCCGCACCCCCTTTTAGCAGTTAAAAGCCCTAATCAGTCCTTATTTCACCGCAACTTATATTGGGGCTCATTGTTGCGCAACTCGGATTTGGATTGTCGATTTACAGTGGCCTCGATGGGAACGCCTATGGTTGTGGGGGCCAGTATGAATTGTCCTTATTGTGGAGCTGAGTTGCGCGATGGCGTGAGGTACTGCACAGCGTGCGGGGCTGCCGTCAATGGCATCTCTGCTGATTCTGAGCTTCGGGTAAAGCCTCGGAACCACGTTGCGGTCATCCTTACCTGCATGCTGGTAATTGGCATTGTCGGCGGTAGCTGTATGGGCCTTCATCTGCGGCAGGTGTTGTCGTACTTCGTATCCGCCCATTCGGAGCACGCCATTGTGCTGAATGTCGCGGCTGCGGGCTGGGACACCGATAACGGGGCATCGCGCGTTCCGATACACATTACGGGCAAGACCATCGACGGAATAACGGTCGACAGGATTGAGTTCGTCGCCTCCGATGGCTCTGGCATCAATCTCATACAAGGTGTCTACACGCTCGAGGCAGCAGGTTCCCCTATCGCTGCGGATGGCACGATCTATCAAATTCCATGCACGAGTGCCACACTCGTCCTCGATGATGCCTTTGCCATGGGTGAAACGATCGATCTGGCCGAGCTTGCAGAACAGAATTCGATTCTCGCCTTCTGCCCCATTGATGCCGCCGATGTGACCAATGATGAAATCTATGATGCCGCTTTGCTCGCCATGACATACAGAGGCAGCGATGCCCCCGATGTCGCTGCACTGTGCCAAGCCGCAATCAATCGTCGCGACGGAGCCAGCACAAGCGGGAACGCCTTCGAAAGTTGCGGTGAAATACGGATTAATGGGGGTGCGGACGATTTCTTGGACCGCGCCTAGGCGTATCCAAGCTTCCTGCGGTACTCCATCGGGCTCAGCCACCCGAGGGACTTCTTGATGCGCCCATCCCGATAGTACACGAGGTAGGCCTCGAGTCTCCCCATGAACTCCTCGGCCGTCACGCCCTCCCAGTCCCTGTAGCGGAAGAACTCGTTCTTGAGGCGCCCGAAGAAGCCCTCGCAGGCCGAGTTGTCCGGGCTGCAGCCCTTCGCTGACATGCTCCTGACCAGGCCGTTCTCCTCGCAGATCCCGATCCACTCCGGCCAGCGGTAGTGGCCGCCCCGGTCCGAGTGGATCGTCGTGCGCGCGCCCGACGGCCTCGCCGCGCAGGCCTTGAGCAGGCTCGAGTTCGCGAGGCGCTTGTCGGGGTGCAGCCCGATCGACCAGGCGACGGGCATCCCGTCGAAGCAGTCGATGACCGGGCTCAGGTAGACCTTCTCGCCGCCCGGGAGCCTGAACTCGGTGATGTCGGTGAGCCACAGCCGGTTGGGCTCGTCGGCGTGGAAATTCCTGTTCACGAGGTTCTCCGGCGCCTTGGAGACCTCGCCGGCGTAGGAGCTGTAGCCCCGGGCGCGCCTCTTGTTGTAGACGACCTCGAGGCCCTCCTCGCGCATCACGCGGGCCACGCGCCTCTCGCTGGCGCGGACGCCCTCGCGGCGCAGGCGCGCCCAGACGGTGCGGTACCCCCAGCACCCCGAGCCCTCGCGGAAGATGCGCACCACGCGGTCGCGTATGTCGGCGTCGCGGTCGCGCGGCACGGCGACGCGGGGCCTCCAGTACTCATAGGAGCTCTTCGATATCCTCAAGAAACCTGTGATCGAGCGGAGGGGCAGGGCGGTCGCCCGCCTCAATCTCTCGCCGAGCTCGCACTTGCTCCTGTTCGAGATCGAAGCCGGGTCCCACCCTTCCGCTTTTAGGTCGGCCAACACCGCCCTGAGCAGCAGGTTCTCTATCTGGTCCTCGTTGAGCCCGGCGAGCGGGCCGGTCGCGGGCGGGGCGTAGATCGACTTGTCGGGGCCCAAGCTGGCCTCCTTCCGTGGCGGTTTCCTCGCCACGATTCTACAGCGCGCCCCGGTGTAGCTGTGCGGGAGGTGCCCCGTCGCCCACTTCTTGGCCGCGCCCACCGAGACCCCCGCGAACTCCGCGGCGGCGGTGGGGCCCATGCCGTCCTCCGTCGCCAGGAGGAAGAGCTCGACCTTCTCCCTGCTGTACATGCGAACCTCCAGTCCGGACCGCCCCGCGGTCCAACTTTCTGTCCGCACCCCCAATTGAGCCTTTAGGCTGGCAAAACAGTCCTTATTTCACCGCAACTGAAACAGGGGCGCCCTCCAAGAGAGCGCCCCTGCCGGATTTCCATAGTACTGGCGAAGCAGTTTTATAGTTCTGGCGAAGCAGTCCTTGAGATCCGCCTTGCCTTATGCCAAGAACTCCTTGGTGGTCGCCACGATGTTGACGGCGTCCAGGCCGTACTTGTGCAGGAGCTCGGCGCCCGGGCCGGACTCGCCGAAGGTGTCGTTGACACCGATCTTCTTGAGCGGCGTCGGGCACTGCTCGCACAGGACGTCGGCGACGGCGCTGCCCAGGCCACCGATCACGGAGTGCTCCTCGACGGTCACGACGTGACCGGTCTTGGTGGCGCTCTTGACGATCAGGTCGGCGTCGATGGGCTTGATAGTGTGCATGTTGATGACCTCGGCATCGATGCCCTCGGCAGCAAGCTGCTCAGCGGCCTCGAGAGCCTCGCCGACCATCAGACCGCAGGCAATGATGGTAACGTCGGCGCCCTCGCGCATAACGATGCCGCGACCCAGCTCAAACTTGTAGATCTCGGGGTCGTTGATGACCGGCGAGGCCAGACGGGCAAAGCGCATGTACACGGGGCCGTCGCACTCGTAGGCGGCGCGCGTCACGGCGCGGGCCTCGACGTCGTCGGCGGGAACAATCACGGTCATGCCAGGGATAACGCGCATAAGGGCGATATCCTCGCAGCACTGGTGCGTGGCGCCATCCTCGCCCACCGAGATACCGGCGTGTGTGGCACCGATCTTAACGTTAAGGTGCGGGTAGCCGATGGAGTTTCGGACCTGCTCAAAGGCGCGGCCGGCGGCGAACATGGCAAAGCTGCTCGCGAAGGCAACGCGGCCGGTGGTCGCGATACCGGCGGCAACACCCATCAGGTTGCTCTCGGCAATGCCCACATCGAAGAAGCGGTCGGGGCAGGCCGCCTTGAACTTGCCGGTCTGCGTGGCGGCGGCCAGGTCGGCGTCGAGGACCACAAAGTCATCGTGCTCGTTGGCGAGCTCGACGAGGGCCTCGCCGTAGCTTACGCGCGTGGCGATTTTCTTGACGTCTGCCATCCTAGAGCTCCTCTCCGGCGGCCGTGAGCTCTGCCATGGCCTGCTCAAACTGTTCATCGTTGGGGGCCTTACCGTGCCAGCCCACCTGGTTCTCCATAAAGGAGACGCCCTTGCCCTTCGTGGTCTCGGCGATAATGGCGGTCGGCTGACCCTTGGTGGCGCGAGCCTCGGCAAAGGCGGCGCGGATCTGGTCGAAGTCGTTGCCGTCAGCGAGCTCCACCACGTGGAACTTAAAGGCGCGGAACTTGTCGGCGAGCGGCATGGGATCGTTGACCTCCTCGACGGGGCCGTCGATCTGCAGGCCGTTGTGGTCAACGATCACGCAGAGGTTGTCGAGCTGCTGGTTGCCGGCAAACATGGCGGCCTCCCAGACCTGGCCTTCCTCGCTCTCGCCATCGCCCAACAGGGCGTACGTGCGGTAAGTATCGCCCCAGTGCTTAGCGGCAACGGCCATGCCCACGGCGGCGGAGATGCCCTGGCCGAGCGAACCGGTGGACATGTCGACGCCCGGGGTGTCGTTCATGTTGGGGTGGCCCTGCAGGTGGCTCCCGATATGGCGCAGCGTCTCGAGGTCCTCCTTGGGGAAGAACCCGCGCTCAGCGAGCACGGCGTACAGGCCCGGAGCGCAATGACCCTTGGAGAGCACAAAGCGGTCGCGGTCGGCCTTGCGGGGATCGGCCGGGTCGACGTTCATTTCCTCAAAGTACAGATAGGTCATGATGTCGGCAGCGCCGAGCGAACCGCCCGGATGGCCGGACTTGGCAGCGTGCACACCGGTGACGATGCCCTTCCTTACCTCGTTGGCAACCTTTTTGAGCTCTTCGTCGCTCATTGTGCCTTCCTTTCATCCTCTTAAGACAAGATGCGCACGGCACCGAAGGTAATCCCAACACAGCCGCAATGCACGTACGTCATTCATTATGCTGGAAACCGATGGCTTTACCAGAGTTTTTATCATTTTTTGAACAATTTAGCAGGCAGAACCGCTGATGAAACGGTTTATCAATGTGAACGTCTTTTGGATGCGGTGGCTACCTCTCGCCCCGGCACAAAAATGATCCGCAATCCTGCCGTCCCCTACGGATCACCTGATCCCTTGGGGACGGCAGGACTGCGAATCATGTCCGCAAACCGAAATTCAGCCTACGCGTTAATGTCCTTGAAACCCTCACCGAAGGCTTCCGTAACGTCGGCGACCGTCACAATGGCGTGAGGATCGCGCTCGCGCACGATCGTTTTGAGGGTGTTGAGCTCTCGACGGCTAACGATCACCATGATCACCGGCTTCTCGACGCCCGAATACATTCCGGTCGCCTTTAATTTGGTGCAGCCGCGGCCCAGACCATACATGATGTCGGCCGCGATATCGGGAAAGTTATCCGAGATGATGAGTACCATACGACGCTTATTGCCGCCATCGACCACGGCATCGATCACATAGCCGCTAATCACCATCGAAAGTCCTGCGTACAGAGCATTTTCGAGCGAGAAGACCGGAGCAGATGCCGCACATACGGCAACGTCGATTGCCATGACGGTCGAGCCCACCGGCAGCGAGGTGTTACGCGAGATGATTTGGCCAATCGTGTCCGAGCCGCCGGTGTTGGCGCCGGCGCGCAACACCATGCCGTAACCAATGCCCGTGATAATGCCGCCCCACATAGCGGGAAGCATCAGGTCCGCATGTGCCAGCGGCGCTACAAACGGGGCAAACAGATCAGTAAAGAAGCCCAGCAGCACAAAGCCCGTCGCCGTCTGCACTACATAGAACATGCCGCCCTCGCGCATAACGATCAGCAGCAGCAAGGCATTCATCACGATGGTCTGGATACCGACAGGAAGCGACACGCCTCGCGCTGCGCCGACTGCCTGGATAATCGTCGCAAGGCCCGTAACGCCACCGGCTGCAAGACCGTTGGGAATCAAAAACAGGTCGGTCGCGATGGCGGCCAAGGCACACCCCAACATGATCTGGGGTAGATCGTGAAAGAAGTTCATCGAAAGAATGCGCTTGATGTCCAGACGATATGCCATGCTGCCTCCTTCAAAAAAGCGCACCCCATCGGATGCGCTTTGAACTTCTTCATGTATTCGATTCTACCGATTCGCCAAACAAAAACCACCCCTGTGCAGGGTATGTTCTGGATACAAAACCACCCTGCTCGGAGGGTTTTAATCCATTTCCACATAAACTGAGCGGTTTATGCAGACGGGGCCTCCGCGTCAGCGTTGCCGGTAGCCCAACGGTGATAGCCAATCACAAATGGATCCAGATCGCCGTCGTCAAGAACGGCCTCGACGTTGCTGGTCTCCACGCCCGTGCGCAGGTCCTTAACCATCTGGTACGGGTAGAGCACGTAGCTGCGGATTTGGTTGCCAAAACCAATTGTGGTCTTGGGCCCGCGAATCTCATCCAGGGCCTCGGCGCGCTTTTCGAGCTCAATCTCGTACAGGCGCGCCTTGAGGATCTGCATGCACGCGGCCTTGTTTTGAATCTGGCTGCGCTCGTTTTGACACGTGACCACGATACCGCTGGGGAAATGCGTTACGCGCACGGCGGAGTCGGTGGTGTTGACACCCTGGCCGCCCGGGCCGCTTGCATGGTACACGTCGACGCGAATGTCATCGGGGCTAATCTCGATATCGATATCGTCGGGCAGCACCGGAATGACCTCGACGCCGGCAAACGTAGTCTGGCGGCGCTTCTTGTCGTCGGTGGGGCTAATGCGCACCAGGCGGTGAACACCGGCCTCGGCACGAAGCATGCCAAAGGCATCCTTGCCTTCGACGGTAAAGGTCGCGCGATCGATGCCGATAACCTCGGCCGCGGGGCAATCGTTGATGGTGACCTTCCAACCGCGGCGCTGGCAGTACTTCATGTACATCTTAAAGAGCATGAAGGTCCAATCCTGGGCCTCCAAGCCACCCTGCCCGGGCTTGATGGTCACAATTGCGTCGCCGTGATCGAACTCGCCGGTAAACCAGCTCGCAAGCTCAAGCTCGTCGATGGCGCGGGAAAGCCGCTCCGCCGTGGCGGCAGCCTCCTCACGCAGCGCGGCAGCATCGGGGTCATCGCCCATTTCCTCGGCAAGCTCCAGCGCGGCGCGAGCATCGGAAAGCTCACCGCGCGCCGTATCCACGGCGGCGATGTCCTCCTTGGCGCGTGCAATCTCCTCCATCGTGGCGCGAGCGGCATCGGCATCGTCCCAAAAGCCCGGGGCGACGCTTTTGGCCTCGAGCTCCGCCACGCGGGCGCGCTTCTCATCCAAATGGAGATACGACTCGACCTCGCCGAGTCGGTCCGCAAACGCGTCCAACTCGGCGGGAGTTACCTCTAGAGTCTCGGCCATTAACGATTCCTGCCGTGGCAGTACTTAAACTTCTTACCGCTACCGCAAGGGCACAGGTCGTTGCGGCCCACGTTGACATAGGGGTCATCGCTCTCGGACTTGCGATAGGTCGTCACCTTGCCACCGTTGTTAACGGCAGCCGGACCACCCTGGACGGCGGTGCGGGCCTGCACCTGAGCCTGCTTGCGCAGTACCGAATCGCTGTTGTCGCCATCGACCTCGGCGGGACCAGAGAAGCGCGCACCCTTAAGGGCGGGGTCCTCCTTGTGCTCCACAGCCTGCGGGGCAGCTTTGAGCTCAATGCGCAGAACAGTGCGCAGGTAATCCTCGTACATGGTATCGACGAGTATCTGGAACGCGCCGTAGGCCTCGGTCTTGTACTCAACCAGCGGGTCGCGCTGGCCAAAGCCGCGCAGGCCGATACCGGTCTTGAGGTAGTCCATCTCCTGCAGGTAGTTCATCCAACGCGTATCGATTACGCGCAGCATGACCTGGGTATTGAGCTCGCGCATCAGGTCCTCGCCCAGGCGCTCGGCCTTCATGTTGTAGCACTTCTCAACATAAGCCAAGACATCGGCGGCCAGGGCCTCAAAGTCCTCGTCGGGGAACTGAGGGGTATCGATATGCCCGGTCAGCTCGACGACCCATTTGCGCAGACCCTCAAGATCGCGCTCGCCCTCGTGGCTGTCCTTGGTGCAGAACTCCTGCACACAGCGGTACACGGTATCGTGCATGACCTCGGTGATGTGGTCGGTCAGGTCCTTGCCGTCCAGAATCTTGTTGCGCTCGGCGTAGATGACCTGGCGCTGCTTGTTCATGACGTCGTCGTACTCAAGAACGCTCTTACGCATGGAGAAGTTGATGCTCTCGACCTTGTGCTGGGCATTCTCGACGGCCTTGGAAATGATCTTGTGCTGGATGGGCATGTCGTCGCCCATGTCGGCCGTAACCATCATCTTGGAGACGCGGTCCATCCTGTCGCCGCCGAACAGGCGCATGAGGTCATCCTCGAGTGACAGGTAGAACTGGGTCTCGCCCGGATCGCCCTGACGACCGGAACGGCCACGCAGCTGGTTGTCGATACGGCGGGACTCATGGCGCTCGGTGCCGATAACGGTCAGGCCGCCGGCGGCAAGCACGCGCTCGCGCTCGGCCTTGCAGGTCTCCTTGGCCTCGGCGTTAAACTGCTCGAGCTGCTCGGGCGTCACGTCCTCCATGGTCAGGCCCTCGTGCTCCAGGCGCTCGCGCACCAGCTCGTCGGGGTTGCCGCCCAGCAAGATGTCTGTACCACGGCCGGCCATGTTGGTAGCGATGGTCACGGCGCCATAGCGACCAGCCTGGGCCACGATATGGGCCTCGCGCTCGTGGTGCTTGGCGTTGAGGACCTCGTGCGCGATACCGCGCTTAGTGAGGGCGGCGGACAGTTTCTCGGAGCTCTCGATGGAGACGGTGCCCACCAGGACCGGCTGGCCCTTGGCGTGACGACGCTCAACGTCGTCGGCAACGGCGTTGTACTTGGCCTGGATGGTGCGGTAGACCAGGTCCTCGTGGTCAACACGCTGCACGGGCTTGTTGGGGGGAATGACCTCGACGGGCAGCTTGTAGATCTCGCGGAACTCGGCGTCCTCGGTGAGCGCCGTACCGGTCATGCCGGAGAGCTTATCATACAGGCGGAAGTAGTTCTGCAGGGTGATGGTGGCAAGGGTCTGGTTCTCCTCGCGCACGAGCACGCCCTCTTTGGCCTCGATGGCCTGGTGCAGGCCCTCGGAATAGCGGCGACCCTCCATGATACGACCGGTGAACTCGTCGACGATCTTGACCTCGCCGTTGGTGACCACGTACTGCTTGTCGCGGTGGAACATGTACTGGGCCTTCAGCGCCTGCTGCAGGTGGTTGACCAGCTGGCCGGAGAGATCGGCATAGATGTCATCGATACCCAGGCGGCGCTCAATCTTCTTAAGACCGCGCTCGGTGGCGGCGATGGTGTGCTTGGCCTCGTCCATGACGAAGTCGCCCGTGGGCTCCACGTCCTCGGTGGCGGTGAGCATGTCGTGCGAGACGTCCTCACCGCGCTCAAGGCCGCGCACGGCGCGCGCGAAGTCCTTGTAAGTGCTGGCGGACTTGGTGCCGGCGCCCGAGATGATGAGCGGCGTTCTGGCCTCGTCGATCAGGATGGAGTCGACCTCGTCGACGATGGCGTAGCTGTGGCCGCGCTGAACACGCTGCTCGGGGCGGGTAACCATGTTGTCGCGCAGATAATCGAAACCGAACTCGGAGTTGGTGCCGTACGTGACGTCGGCCTGGTAGGCTGGGCGCTTCAGCTCGAGCGGCATGTTGTTCTGCAGCAGACCGACGGTCATGCCCAGATACTTGTAGATGCGACCCATCCACTCGGAGTCGCGCTTGGCCAGGTAGTCGTTGACGGTGACGACGTGCACGCCCTTACCGGCGATAGCGTTGAGATAGCCGGCCAGCGTGGAGACGAGGGTCTTGCCTTCGCCGGTCTTCATCTCGGCGATGTGGCCCTCGTGCAGCGCCATGGCGCCGATGAGCTGTACATCAAAGTGACGCATGCCCATGGTGCGCTTGGAAGCTTCGCGCACGGTAGCAAAGGCCTCGGGGAGCATGTCGTCGAGCGACTCGCCGTTGGCGTAGCGCTCACGAAACTTATCGGTCTGGGCGCGGAGCTCCTCCTCGGTCATCTTCTCAAACTGGGGCTCAAGACCGTTGATCTTGTCGACGATCTTGTAGTAGCGCTTCAGGTCCTTATCGGATCCAAAGGACAGCAGCTTTGACATGAATCCCATGTGGTTTTCCTTTTTGGCCATCGCCCGCGGCATGAAACCTTGGACGAGTTAAACACAGATATTTGTACTTTAGCCAAACAAGGCGCCGCCTATGCGGTCGACACGCTCGACCACGTAATAACTACGACAGCCTGCCAAAAAGGGACTGGTTTATTTTGGCAGCTTTTATCTGGGAAAACGCTGCCTCTCTGCCATTTGGTGCAAATCAACCTGTCCCATTCGCACCAACCTGGTGCAATGGGAACGGGTTAGCTTGCACCAATAAAAAGAAAAGGGCCGCGCACCCAAACGGATGCGCGACCCTTATGCCATGAATGCGAGTGTTTCCGCGGCGAGCTATTTACTCAGCAGCCTCGGCGGTCTCGGCCTCGGCAGCGACCTCCTCGACGGGAGCCTCTGCGGGAGCCTCGGCGGCCTGCTTGGCAGCCTCCTCGGCAAACTTAGCGGCACGCTTAGCCTTCTCGGCAGCCTTAGCCTCAGCGGCGGCCTTGCGAGCGGCCTCGGCCTCAGCAGCCTTGGCGGCCTTGGCAGCCTTGGCCTCCTCAGCCTTCTTGAGCTGGGCGGCAGCGGCGCCACCGAACTTGTCGGCGAAGCGCTGGACGCGTCCACCGGTGTCGACGAACTTCTGCTGGCCGGTGTAGAACGGGTGGCACTCGTTGCAAAGCTCGACCTTCATCTCGGACACGGTAGCGTGCGTCTTGAAGGTGTTGCCGCAGGAGCACGTCACCGTGCACTCGACATACTGGGGATGGATACCCTGCTTCATGGTAGGACTCCTTATTAGTCAGGCGCTGGTTACCGATCAGCGCATAAGGCGTCTTGGTTTCCGACCAAGACAACAAACTCGGCTATGATACCACGGCACCGCGCGTCCCACAAAAGGTTCACGGTCTTTGCGTTGTGCATCGCGCCCAAGGCACGGCAGACGACACGACGAATCGCGGCAAACGGGCGCCTTTGCCCCTTCTCCCATGTTGCAGACGTGTAACGCCGCAGCAAAGGTGCCCTTTTTTGCGCCAGACAGGTACAATGATGAACACTGTACCGTAGCGGAGCGCCCCGCGCGCGCCGCAATCACGCGAAAGGGTTTCCCATGGCCGAGATCTCGTCCTCCCGTATCGTCATCACCGTCCTTGGCAAGAACCGCCCCGGCATCGTCGCCGGCGTCACCCGTGTCCTAGGCGAGGCCAACGTCGACATCCGCGACATCACGCAGTCCATTATCGAGGACATCTTCACCATGACCATGCTGGCCGATACCGCCGAGTCCAAGCTCGACTTCGCCGAGCTGCAGAAGGCGCTGGCCGAGGCCGGCGAGCTTTCGGGCGTCAACGTGTCCATCCAGCGCGAGGACGTCTTCAACTTTATGTACCGCCTGTAGCGAGCAAGCCGCTGGGGATAGCCTGACGCGCGCATGCCCATGCAAGTCACCCCGATGCGGCCCGGAGAGGAGCGCGCATGGCCTACGACGCCAAGAAAATCTATTACCGCTTCGACGACCACCTGAGCCGCCTGGTCTTGGATTACGAAGCGAGCCGCCAGATTTCGCCCGAAAGCGAAAATCTCTACTATGGCCTGCCGACTGACCCTTATGACGAGGGCCTATTTGTTGAGCACAATGTCAAGCGCGGCCTGCGCAATGCCGACGGCTCGGGCGTGGTCGCGGGCCTCACTCGCATCTCGGATGTGCACGGCTACAACAAGGTCGACGGTAAGGTCGTGCCCGATCAGGGCAAACTCACGCTTCGTGGCTACAGCATCGAGGATCTGGTCAACAACGCCCAGGCCGAGAACCGCTACGGCTACGAAGAGGTCGCCTATCTGCTCATTACGGGCTCTCTGCCCACCAAGGAAGAGCTTGACGGTTTTTGCGGACGTCTGGGTGCTTTTAGGCACCTGAGCGACGAATACGTCCGCGAGTTCCCCATGACCACGGTGTCGTCGAGCATCATGAATGTGCTTCAGCGCGCCGTGCTGCTGCTCTACGCCTTCGACGCCGAGCCCGACGCCATTACACCCGAGCACGAAATCGATGTCGCCATCTCCATGCTCGCCCGTCTCCCCCGCATCGCCGCCTTCGCGCATATGGCCTCGGTCGCCAAGCGCCGCGGCTCCGAGGTTCATGTACCGCATCCCACGCCCGGTCTCTCCACCGCCGAGACCATCCTGCAGGTGTTGCGCGGCGGCATGGCATTCACCCGCGACGAAGCCATGCTGCTCGACGTGATGCTCATGCTGCATACCGAGCACGGCGGCGGCAACAACTCCACGTTTGCCTGCCGCGTACTGTCCTCCTCGGCCACCGATCCGTATTCCGCCTACGCCGCGGCCATCGGCTCGCTCAAGGGCCCGCGCCACGGCGGCGCCAACGCCAAGGTCGTGTCCATGCACGAGGACATCCGTGCACATGTCTCCAATTGGGAGGACGAGGACGAGGTCGCAGCCTACCTGGGCAAGATTCTCGACAAGCAGGCCTTCGACGGCACGGGTCTCATCTACGGTATGGGCCACGCCGTCTACACCCTGAGCGACCCGCGCGCCGAGGTCTGCCGCCACTACGCACGTTCGCTCGCTGCCAAGAAAGATCTGGGCGAGGAATTCGCGCTCATCGAGCGCATCGAGCGCCTGGCACCGCAGGTGATGCGCGACCACGGCATGACCAAGCCTATCTGCGCCAACATCGACCTGTACACAGGCTTTATCTACAAGATGCTCGGCGTACCCGAGACGCTTTTTACGCCGCTATTCGCCGTCGCCCGCATGGCCGGCTGGTCGGCACACCGCATGGAAGAGCTCTTCTGCGCGCACCGTATTATTCGCCCGGCCTATCGTCCGGTGATCGAGCCGCTGGAGTACAAGCCGCTCGCCGACCGCTAGGACGCAGACCGTTATAGAACTCGAGCGTGGTCAGGGCATCACCGCCCTCGGCCACGCTTTTTATGCCAGCAGAAAGGGCTGCATCGAATGATTGTTTTTTCCGATATGGATGGAACGCTGTTGACGAGTGACAAGCAGATGAGCGACGCCACCTGGGCGATGCTCGACGAGCTCGCACGTCGCGGCATTGAGTTTGTACCGTGCACGGGACGTCCGCTGTCGGGCATCTTTGAGCCCATCCTCGCCCATCCCGCCGTACACTATGCCGTCTGTGCCAATGGCGCCAGCGTCTGGCAGCTCGACGACGATGTGTCCACCGATACCTCGCGCGCAACGCGCATCTTGAGCCGACCGCTCGATTGCGGCATTGCCCATCGCATCCACCGCATCGCCGCCGGCCACGATGTGACCTTCGATATCTTCGCGGATGGGCAGTGCTTCCTCCCCCGCTCGCTCTACGCGCGTCTGGATGAGTTCTGCGGCGGCGACCCCCACATCGCGGCTTCGCTCAAGCGCACACGAACACCGATCGACATGGATATCGACAGCAAGATCGACGAGGTCGAGACGCTCGAACGCATCGCCATGTACTGGCACGACCCGGCCGATCGCGACGCCATCGCGGCGGAGCTCGACACGCTCGGAGGCATTGAGGTCACGCGTTCGTACGCCATGAATATCGAGGTCATGGGCGAGGGCGCCACCAAGGGAACGGCCCTCACGTGGCTATGCGAGCACCTGGGCGAGCGTCTCGCCGACGCTTGGGCGTTCGGCGACAACATCAACGACATCCCCATGCTGCAGACAGCGGGCCACGGCATGGCCATGATCAACGGCGAACCCGAAGACCGCGAGGCCGCCGACGCCATCACCGAATACGACAACGACCACGACGGCGTCGCCCGCACCATCATGGCCGCCCTCGCCTAGCAGCATCAACCCGGCAGGGTAGCTAAGTAGTCGTTGGGGACACTCCTCGCGGGGCGCCGCAAAGACTGTCCCCGGCTGCCGACAGAAAAGGAACGTCTCCATCTGCCGAATTAGGCGAGACTCTCCAGCACGCGACGGAGCTCCTGCTGAACGGCGTGGTCGCGGTTGCAGCCTACGACGCGATCGGCAACCGCTTTGAGCGCGGGGCGCGCGTTTTCCATCGCGCAGCCCGTGCCGACAAAGCGAATGATCTCGTAGTCGTTCATCGAGTCGCCAAACGCCATGACCTCGTCGCGTCCAATGCCGTAGTGTTCCGCGAGCTGCGCGATGCCCGAGGCCTTCGACACACCGGGCTGCATAGCATCGATCCACGCGTTGCCCGAAGGCGCAAAAGTAAAGAGCTGACCAAGTTCGCGCTGTAGCACGTAGGCGCTGTCCATAACGACACCGTCATCGCAAAAGATACTCGCCTTGATGATATTTACGCTGGGATCGGGCAGCTCCCAAATACGCTCGGCATTGGGAAGGTCCTTATCGACCTCACGCACGAACTTGCACTCGTCATCGAGCAGGAAGGACTTGGTTCGGTCAAAGAGCGCAAGATGCAGATTGGGAAACGTCGCGACTGCTTGGGCGAGCTTTCGAATCGCCAGGTGCGAATACACCTCACGGTCTACCATTTTGCCGTCGGCGTAGACTTGGGCACCGTTAGCGGCGACAAAGTCCATCTTGTCGCGAACGGGCGCAAAGAACTCGCACAGGCGATCGTAGCGGCGACCTGACGATGCGGCAAAATGCACGCCATGCTCGTGTAGCGCCAGAATCAGTTCGTAAGTCTCGGGAGGCACCTGGCCGTTTTCGTCAAGCAGTGTGCCGTCCATATCGGATGCAATCAGTTTAAACATAGAAAAGCTCCCTTCGGGCCTGTTGGAATCGAACGCGTATCCAATTCCAACGTACCCAAAGGGAGCTCAGGTAAGACTCCGCGGGCGCAAACGTTACAAGGACCTAGCAAATAGCTCACGCGCGTCAGAGGTCCCACGGTCGCAGCGCCAGGCAACACGTCAAAGAGTGTCGCAGGCGACTAGACGTTTAAGAACGTCCCCGATGACTAGTCGGCGTAGGTGAAGGTTGTGACGTCGAACATGCCCTCGGGGCGGATGCGGAGCGTCGGGATAACCGGCAGGGGCAGGAAGATGATGCCCATGATGGGGTCGAGCGGCGGCTCGATGCCCATGGCGCGCGCCTTGACCATAAAGTCGTCGTGCTGCGCGGCGACATCCTCGGCCGTGCCTTCGCTCATCAGGCCGCCGAGCGCCAGCGGGATGCGCGCCACGACCTCGCCGTTGCGCACCAGTACGTGACCGCCCTGGCCCACGGCCTCGACGGCAGCCATCATATCGGCGGCATTGTCGCCCACCACGCATACGTTGTGCGAGTCGTGACCGATCGTCGAGGCGATGGCACCGCCTGTGATGGTGAAGCCACGCACCCAGCCGCGACCGATATGCTTGCCGACAAGACCCAGGCCCGCAGGACCATCACCGTCGGCGCCCTCGGCCTGCAGCGACACGCCGCGGCCATGGCGCTCGATCAGCATAATGCGGCGCAGGCCCTCGGCACTCTCGGGGCGAACCATACCCGTGATGGCCTTACCCGGCACCACGTCGATCACGGCCTCGCCCGGCTTAAAGGCATAGTCGAACACGTCGAGCGAAAGCTTCGGCAGCTTAACGGAGGCGCGCAGCTCGTCGGCAAGGGCCGCAACCTCGGCCATCTCGGGTGCAATCTCGCCCACAAAGGTACCGTCCTGCGCCACCAGGGCACCGGCGGCATATACGCGATGCGGAGCCGTGGCAAACGTCAGGTCATTGAGCACCAGCAGGTCGGCACGCTTGCCCGGGGCGATGGCGCCGCGGAGCTCGTGCGGGTCGCGGCAGCCGTGATCCAGGCCAAACGCCTCGGCCGTGGAGAGGGACGCCATGGAGATGGCGACCACCGGGTCGATGCCGGCCTCGATAGCCACGCGGCAGGCATTGTCGATCATGCCGGTCGAAAGCGCGTCGGAAGGGGCGCGGTCGTCGGTCGCAAAGCAGCAGCGGCGGGCACGGGCGGGGTTTTCCAGCAGCATCGGCGACAGGTTGGCCAGGTCATGGCTGCACGTACCCTCGCGCAGCATCACGTACATGCCGCGAGACAGCTTGTCGAGCGCCTCCTCGGGAATCGTCGACTCATGGTCAGCGATAATACCTGCTGCGGCATAGGCGTTGAGGTCCTTGCCGGCAACGAGCGGGGCGTGACCGTCAACCTGTTTGGACGGCGTCTGGTTGGCAGCGTCGATACGAGCGCAGGTCTCGGGATCGGCCATAAAGACGCCCGGCAGGTTCATCATTTCGCCCAGACCAAAGACATCGCCCGGATGCTCGGCAAAAAACGCCTGCATATCAGCAGCGGTGATGACGGCACCGGCCTGCTCGTCGGGCAGCGCGGGCACGCACGAAGGCATCATGTACTTGATGGAAATAGGAGCGCGACGACCGTCCTCGATCATAAAGCGCAGGCCGTCCAAGCCAGAAACATTAGCGATCTCGTGGCTGTCGGCAATAGCGGTGGTGGTACCGCGCGTCGCCGCCATGCGCGCATACTCGGCAGGGCGGATGTTCGAAGACTCGATATGCAAGTGTCCGTCAATAAAACCGGGGGCAAGATAGCGGCCCTGGCAATCGATGACCTCGGTCGCCTCGTAGGTGCCGGCGGCATCGTCGCGACCATCGTAGAGCACACCGACGATCACGCCATCCTTGACGGCAACGCTACCGGGCGCCACGCGCTGACCGTACACATCGACAATCTGTGCGTTGGCAAACAGCGTGTCAACGGGCACGCGACCCTCGGCGGCCTCGATCACAGACCTCATGACCTCAACGGACATACATACTCCTTTAACCGTAGAAAAAAGCTGCGGAGCGGACATGCCTTCACCGCAGCAAACCAATAGCCATTGTATGCCCAAAAGGAGGCCGCCGATAACACCCCTTCCGCTTAACGGCACTGCCAAATGATCCCTTGGGGACGGAGGAAAACGGATCACCGGGCCAAACCGACCCCCTCGGTGATCCGTTTTCCTCCGTCCCCAAGGGATCATCTAAAAAGGCCGCAGTCGGGAATCCCGGCTGCGGCCCTATTGCACATGTTAGGTTGACCTACTTGCTAGACCAACTTAAAGCCCTTGCGCTTGCCCACGGAGAGGGTGTCGCCCAGCTTGAGGGCGCTGGGGTCGATGTTGTAGCTCTTGGGAGCCACGGCCTTGCCGTTGATCTTGACGCCGCCGCCGTCGATGTCGCGACGGGCCTGGCCGGCGCTGGCCGAAAGGCCCAGGTCCTTGAGCAGGCCGGCGAGGTAGATCTGGCCCTCGTCGTTAACAGTCAGCTCAATGTGCTTCTCGGGGAAGTCGGCGAGCTGGCCCTCCTTGAACACGCGGTCGAACTCGGCCTGAGCCTCGTCGCCTGCACCGGCGCCGTGGTAGGTGTCGCACAGGTCGCGGCCCAGAGCGCGCTTGAGCTCATAGGGATCGGCGGAGCCGTCGGCCAGGGCAGCGTCGATCTTGTCGACCTCGGCCGGGGTGAGCGAGCTCGCCAGGCGGTAGTACTTGCCGATCATCTCGTCGGGGATGGACATGGTCTTGCCGAACATATCCTTGGGCGCGTCGGTCAGGCCGATGTAGTTACCGTAGGACTTGGACATCTTACGGACGCCATCGGTGCCCTCGAGCAGCGGCATGGTGAGCGCGATCTGTGGCTCCATGCCCATCTTCTCCATGAGCTCACGGCCGGCAAGCAGGTTGAAGAGCTGGTCGGTGCCGCCCATCTCCACGTCGGCCTTGATCTGCACGGAGTCGAAAGCCTGCATCACGGGATACAGGAACTCATGCAGGGCGATCGGCGTCTGAGACTGGTAGCGCTTGGTAAAGTCGTCGCGCTCGAGAATACGGGCGACGGTGAACTTGGAGCACACCTGCAGCAGACCGGCCAGATCCATCGACAAGATCCAGTCACCGTTGTGCACGATGGTGGTCTTCTCGGGATCCAGGATCTTCATGGCCTGGCTCACGTAGGTCTCGGCATTGGCCTCGATCTGCTCCTGCGAAAGCTGCGGACGGGTGGAATTCTTGCCCGAAGGGTCGCCAATCAACGCGGTGCCGTTGCCGATGATGAGGGTGACGTTGTGGCCCAGGTCCTGGAACTGACGCATCTTGCGCAGCGGCACGGCGTGGCCCAAGTGCAGATCGGGGCTGGTGGGGTCGACGCCGAGCTTGATGTTGAGGGGCTCGCCCTTCTCAAGCTTCTTGCGAAGGTCGGCCTCGGGAACGATCTGCGCGGCGCCCGAGGTGATGATACGCATTTGCTCGTCAACAGACAGCATTGGGTATCCTCCTTTTGCTATAGCACCCTCGCCGAAAACGGCGGTGCTGGAAGTCCATAAACTCTCTTATGATAACAAACTGACGCGACGCAGCATCTACGACAGGAAAATCCTCGTCCTGCCGCATGCGTCGATGGCAACTGGCAGACGCGTACCGTCACGCTCGACCAGATATCGCACCTGCCGACGACGCAAGCAGTCGCGGCAACGGACCTGCCCCGTCGCATCGGTGGCACAGACGCCCTCGGCGGTCAGCAGGCAGTGCTCGCACACCATGAGCTCGGGACGGTCGGCGTCGACCGGACCCAAGACGCCGGGTTCAGCAGCCAGCTCGGCAATACGCTCCCTATCATTGCTGAGCAGCTCGGCAGGCAAGTATACCCACCCCGCGCCAAGCCCGCGCAGCCAGGCAAGCGTGGCCCGATTGGCACAGAACACCGGCGCCGCCACGTCAAACGCCGTGCCCAGCTCGCGGGCCATCGCCACCTGCCCCAGGTTGCGGCAAACCACACGCCCGGCACGCTGCATAAGCGCCCGAGTCCGCTCGATATCGCCTGCGCGGCACACTTCGTCGAGCACCACCGTCGCATCGGACAGATCCCGCTCATCGCGCGGATCCAAATCCATCAGCTCCCAGGCAAAGACCATTCGAGCAAAAGCCTCATGCTTTGCCGGCTCCGCCGGTCCCGCCAACTCCGTCGGTACACCGCCATCTGCCAGAACGCCCTCAAACGGCAGTACCCCAACGGACTGCTCAACAGGCGCGACCGCATCTGCCTCGACCCGCATGCGCTCCAACACCGTTGCCGTCTGCCCCAGCACGCCGGCACTGCGAATCAGATAGACCTCGCAGCCCGCGTCCACCTTGCGTTTGCAATGCACGACGATGCGCTCTCCCGCAGCGGCGTCCACGGGGCAAGGCACCTGTGGCCAGCGCTTGGGCACATCGGGACGCGCGTCGGCACCCGGGTAAAATCGGATCTCGAGCGTATCGCCCGCCGCCACGGCGGCATCAAGCTCAACCGTCACCTCTTCGTGACCCACCGCCACCAAGTGGCCCACGCGCACGCCCTGGTTGATCGCGCGCTCAAAGCTCATGAGCTCGGCGCCCGAACGACCCCGCAGATACGCATCGGTAAAGCCGCGGTTGAACGACCTTCCCAGCTCGCGCTCAAGCGCCGGCACCGCATCGGCATCCCATGTGCCGTCGCGCAGCATATTGAGCGCCCGACGCCACACCCTCACCACGTTAAAGACGTAGTCGGGATTCTTCATGCGGCCCTCGATCTTGAGCGATGCCACGCCGGCGGCAACAAGCTCGGGCAGATGCGCGATGCCCAGATAGTCACGCGGACAAAGCAGGCGATCCCCTTCGACAGCGACAACACTCTGCCCCGCCTCGTCCACCAGGTCATAGGATAGACGGCACGGTTGCGTGCAATCACCGCGCATCGCAGAGCGGCCACGTCGAAGGGCAGAGAACCCGCACGCACCCGAGTATCCAATGCAAATAGCGCCGTGGCAGAACACCTCGATGGGCACGCCAGTAGCACAAAGCGTCTCAATCTCTGCAACGCTCAGCTCGCGCGCAGTCGTCACGCGCTCAACGCCCAACTCCTTGGCAGCCAACCGCACGGCACCCTCGCTATGAGCGCCCGCCTGAGTGGACAGGTGAATCTCGACCCCCGGAATCGCCGCACGAAGCGCACAGGCCAGCCCGGCATCGGCCACAATCAACGCATCGGCACCCAACGCGCGCGCATGCGCCCCCAACGCCACGGCGTCGGCAAACTCATCATCGAACACGAAAACGTTGAGCGTCACGTACACACGCACGCCATGGGCATGGGCCACGGCACAACCGCGCGCGAACTCATCATCGCTAAAGCCATGCGCGCTCACTCGAGCGTTGAATCCGTCCAGCCCCGCATAGATGGCATCGGCACCCGCCGCAATCGCCGCGAGCATCTGGTCGAGCCCGCCAGCAGGCGCCAGCAGTTCGGGCAGCGCCACTTCAGCCGCCGCCAACTCGCTTTCGCATTGTTCGCTCGATTCCGTCGCCCAAATCGCCATCGGCAAACTCCTTACCAAGGTATGCAATCACTCTGTTAATTGCCGTCAACCAGCATACACGAGGCCTCGCGCGGCCCGATTGGTTTATCGTGTAATAACTTATGTCCATCCTGCCCGACGCATACCCGCCGCCTGGCACGACATACTTGGAGGTCAATATATGGGTCCTCGCCAACGACAGGGACACGGTCGCTCTAAGACGCACGCCCTGCCCGTCATCCTGCTCTCGCTTTTGGGCTTTTTGCTCATCGCGGGCGTAGCATTTGGCATCGGCATGATCGGCAACGTCAACCGCTGGCTGTCCGACCTGCCCGACTACACCGACGCCAACGCCTATCTGGTCAGCGAGCCTACCGAAATTGTTGACTGCAACGGCAACAAGATCGCCAGCTTCTATACGCAAAACCGCAAGTCCATCACCAAGGACCAAGTGTCCCCGTACGTGCTGCAGGGCACCGTTGACGTTGAGGACGAGCGCTTCTACGAGCATGGCGGCATCGACCTCTGGGGCATTGCACGCGCATCGGTGGCAACCCTCACCGGCGGCCACGAGGGCGCATCGACCATCACCCAGCAGCTGGTTCGCAACACCATCTTGCAGGAGGAACAATTCGACTCGACCATCGAGCGTAAGGTGCGCGAGGCCTATATCGCCATCAAGATGGAGGATATGTACTCCAAAGACGAGATCCTCATGATGTACCTCAACACCATCTACTACGGCCATGGAGCATATGGCATCGAGGCCGCCGCCGAGACCTATCTGTCCAAGACCGCCGCCAACCTCACCCTGAGCGAGGCCGCGCTGCTCATCGGCCTTCCCAACTCGCCCTCGCAGTACGACCCCACGGTTAATCCCGACTTGGCGCTGTCCCGCCGCAATAAGGTTCTGGACAACATGCTGCGTCTGGGCCACATCACGCAGGAAGAGCACGATGCCGCACAGGCTGAGCCCATCACGCTTAACGTGACCGAGATTTCGGGCAGTGGCGTCGATGTGTACTCTCAGCCCTACTTTGTCTCCTACGTTAAGCAGCTGCTTGAGCAGGAGTTCTCCACCGACGTGCTCTTTAAGGGCGGTCTGACCGTCAAGACCACCATCGACCCCACCATGCAGCAGGTGGCCGAGGAGGCTGTGCGCTCGCAGCTCGACACGCTTTCGCTCGACGGCCTGGACATGGGCATGGTCGTCGTTGACCCCAAGACCGGCTACATCAAGTGCATGGTAGGCGGCTACGACTACAACGCCGACGAGAATCACGTGAACCACGCTACGGCAAAGCGCCCCGTGGGCTCCACGTTTAAGGCCTTTACGCTGGCAACTGCCATCCAAAACGGCATGAACCCCAACGTCACCCTCAACTGCAACTCGCCGCTCAAGGCCAAGGGCACCACGACCGAGGTGCAAAACTACGGCAACCAGAGCTATGGCAACATCACGCTCAAGCAGGCAACGGCATACTCATCCAACACCGGCTACATTCAGGTGGCCGAAGCCATCGGCAATGACAAGATCATGTCGCTCGTCAAAAAGCTCGGCATCGATCCCGCCAAGGACAATATTGAGGACGTTCCCGTCATGACGCTCGGCACCGGGTCCATCTCACCGCTCGAGATGGCATCTGCCTACGCAACGTTTGCCAACGGTGGCTACTACCGTCAGCCCATCGCCATTACCGAGATCGACTCGCGTACCGGCTCGGTTCTGTACCAGCACACCGACAATCCCACGCAGGTGCTCACCGAAGGCGAGGCTGCCGCGGTTACCGATGTTCTATCCGGCGTCATGCAGGGCAGCGGCACGGGTGCCGCCGGCGCGCTGAACGTCAACCAGCCCTATGCCGGCAAGACGGGCACCACTGACAACACCACCAACCTGTGGTTCTGCGGCTTCACGCCGCAACTGACATGCGCCCTGTGGACCGGTTATTCCGCAGGCGAGATTCCCATCCAAAAGTACGGTTCGGACCTGCTGGGCGACAGCACCAACCTGCCCGTCTTTAAGAAGTTCATGAACACCGTTCTTGCGGGCACCGAGCGCGAGGAATTCCAGACCGGAACGGCTCCCACGTACAAGAACAATAACGTCTGGAAGTTCTACGGCACAAACAACAAAAAGAAAGACGAAGAGGATAAAGACGAGGAAAAAGAAGAGGAAGAGACCACGACCACCACAACGACAACGACAACCACGACCACTGAAACCCCGGGCGGCAACACCACCGGCGATAGCGGTACGACAGGTGGCGACGGTGGCACGGGTGGCAATGGTGGCACGGGTGGCGACGGTGGCACGGGTGGCGACGGTGGCACGCCGACGCCTACCCCCGATCCTACGCCCACGCCCGACCCCTCTACGGGCCAGTAGACGCAAAGCGGCATCTGACACCAAGGCGCCCGAGCAGCACGTACGCTGCTCGGGCGCTTCTTTATTTCGGCAGATGTCACAAGATGCCACGACGGCCCCGGCTGCAGGACCGATAGAGCAACGGGTGCCGGCATGCAAAAGAGCGCTGACCTTCGTCAACGCCCTCGGCAATTACCTATAGCAACAATCGGCACAGCAGCAGTGCCACGCATCCCCTACTTGTGAGAGTTACTCAGCTTGTTGATGAGCGCCTCAAGGCGTTCGCCGTCCTCGGCCGTCTGCGCAATGACTAAGATCGTGTCGTTGCCGGCAAGCGAGCCGAGTACGTCGGGCAGCTCCGCGGCATCGACCGCTGCGGCAATACCAGAAGCCGTACCGGGCTGCGCCTTGATCATAACCAGATTATCGGTGCGCAGTACGCCGGTAACCAGCTCGGAAACCATGCGCTGCAGATGCAGGTCCTCGGCAAGGACATAGATGCCCTCGGGGAGCTTACGCAGTCCCATGTCCGCGATGTCGCGCGAAACGGTCGCCTGCGTGCAATCGAAACCCATGGCGCGAAGCTCGTCTACCAAAACGCGCTGCGTACGTACGTCCTTATTGCGAACAATATCTCTGATGGCATCCTGGCGCCCATTGCGTTTTTTGGCCATACAAAACCTCACTCCAAAAGATGGCGGAGACAATCACTTAGTAATTGAATAGTTTAGCGCTATTTGAGGGTTTTAGTGAATAAGAACGCATTTCGAAACAATTCCATGCAATTTATTTCGAAAATCACGCTACTGGACAGTCCTGACGCCCGAACGATTGAAAAAGGCCGCCAGATGCGTATACAACGCACACCGCATAGGCTTGGCACTAGCTATCGAACCATAGAGCAGACCTAAGCCCCGATGATTGCCCTTAAGAGCCACAACCATCTGACGGGTACGCTGCGCTTCGAGCATATCATGCAAACGGGCCGAACGCTCTATTGAAGACACCCCATGGGGGCTCAGACACAAATTTTCGATGCAGGCAACCAGGCCGGCGTAGTAATACCGCTGGCAGACCTGCTTCAACTGATCGCCACCGCCCGCGACGGCAAGCGAGTCGGCAAGCCTGTCGAGCGCCCCGATATCATCAGAAAGCCTGGCAAACATCGTGGGGTCAAACGTCTCCGTAATCGACGGCGCCACTGCATGAAAACGGGCACGGCCACATCCCGAAACGCGCTTTGCCTGCGAAAGCGCGAACGTCAAAAAAGACACCGTGCGAAACGCATCGCCATGCGCAAGGCACGCCTCAAAAAGGGCGCGATCATACAGCACGCCAGAGGTCTGTCGGATTAAACCACAGGAAACCAATTGGGTCAGGCAAGCCGCCCGGTCCTCATCTTCAGAAACGGATGTCGCGTCCAAAACTCGGGAATGACGTTCGCGGTGAACATCGTAGCGATCGAGCGAAACAGAGGGAAACACGATGTCAGCAGAAGCGTCGCAGGAGCTTTCGACCATCTGCGAAAGGGACTGCGGCGCAAACCACTCATTGGCATTCATCGCAATGATCTGGGAGCCGCGCGAAGCCGCAAAGCCGGCACGCAGGCAGGCACCAGGCGCTGGGTCCTCAACATCAATCAAATCAATATGAATGTCCCTGTCGGCGGCAACTTCGAGCGAATGGCGCACACCGGCTACCACGCCGCGGCAAACGACGACAATTTGCAAATCGTAGAGGTCTTGGTTTTGGATGCTCTCGAGTGCGCGCATCGCATAGCTGGGCGAACCCTCAACAATCAGGATCACCGAAAGTCGCGGATGCGAACCACGTCGAACCAAGTTTTCCGTCCTCTCGACAGCTAGTAACAAACTGTCGTTCATGGTACACCCCGTTAATTAATGCGGGCGGTCGCCCGTCGCGATGCACGTCAAGAACAGATGTTGCACACGCCCCGCCCACAGGCGCCGCACACAAAGATCGCCGTCAGGCAGCCACTTCCCTAATCGAGCACCACAAGCTCGGCGGGGTCGTAGTCCACGCCCATAAAGGTAAGACCGCATGCGGGCGCCGTAGGACCGGCAGCGGAGCGATCGCAGGCATCAATTACCTCGCGCATCCACTCGGGATCGCGGCGATGCATGCCGATCTCGACAAGGGTGCCCACAATGGTTCGAACCATCGAATGCAAAAACGCATTGCCCTCGATGGTAAACGTGAGGATGTCCTCGCCAAAGGCGACCTCATGGCCAAACTCGGCACGCATTACGCAGCGGTGCGTAGGTTTGCCCACGGCAGAAGCGACCTTGCAAAAGCTCTTAAAGTCCTGCTCGCCCAAAAGCGCAGGGCAGGCGGCCGCCATCGCATCGACGTCGAGGGGATAGCGATGCCACCACACTGCACCGCGTGACAGCACGGGTCGCGCATCACGGTCGGCGATGCGATAAGTGTACGTGCGAGAACGCGCGTCAAAACGTGCAGAAAAGCCTTTACGGGCCCTGTAGACCTCGTTTATGGCGATATCTTTGGGCAGCAGAGCATCCATAGCCCGCAGCCACCTACGGCGCGTCAAGGCGAGCTCAGCGTCCGTTACGGGCACGCTGATGTATTGGGCCACCGCATGCACGCCGGCATCGGTACGTCCCGCGCACGTCAGATCGATTGGGCGACGCAGCAACGTCTCGATTGCACGGCGCAACTCACCCGCAACCGTCGTCTGGCCCGGCTGCTCGGCAAATCCGCTATAGGAGGAGCCATCATAGGCCACACGAAATACAAGGGTGGCGTCGAGCTCGGGGGTCGAATTGAAATCAGACGGCGCAGTCATGGGCGCTCCCTACAAACAAGCAACGGTATTGCGACAAAAAAAGAGGGGTACGCGAACGTACCCCTCGAATATAGCCTATGCAGACGGAATGTCTACTCAGCAGTCTCCTCAGCAGGAGCCTCCTCGACAGCCTCGACCTTCTTGGGAGCAGCGGCCTTCTTGGGGGCCGGAGCAGCCTTCTTGGCCTTGGGCGTGCAAGGCTCGGTGACGAGCTCCATGATAACGATCGGAGCGTTGTCGCCCTTGCGGTTACCGAGCTTCATGATGCGGGTGTAACCGCCGTTGCGGTCCTGCCACATGCCCTGAGCAGCCTTGTCGAAGATCTCGGCAACGAGCTGCTTATCGCCGAGCTTGGCGATAGCCAGACGACGAGAGTGCAGGTCGCCCTTCTTGGCCCAGGTGATGATCGGATCGACGACCGAACGCAGCGCCTTAGCGCGGGTCTCGGTGGTCTTGATGCGGTCGTTCTCGAAGAGGGCCTTAGCAAGGCTCTTCTTCATGGCCTTGGTGTGGCTCGCATCGGTGCCGAGCTTCAGGCCCTTCTTAACGTTGTGACGCATGGTCTAGTTTCTCCTCAAATATGCGAAGCATTAAGCCTTCAGGCTCAGGCCCATGGACTCAAGCTTGTCCTTCACTTCCTCGATCGACTTAACACCGAAGTTACGGATGTTGAGCAGATCGTTCTCCGAGAACTCAACGAGCTGACGGACCGAGTGAATGCTGGCGCGCTTAAGGCAGTTGTAGGAACGGACGGAAAGGTCCAGATCCTCGATCTGCTTGTCCAGCTCGGCGTTGTCGTTGGTGACCTCGGGAGCGAAGATCGAAGCCTCCTCCTCGACCTCGGGGGTCTCGGCAAGGTTCATAAAGGCGGCCATATGCTGGTTGATGATATTGGCAGCCTGGACCACGGCGTCGCGAGGGGCGATGGAGCCGTTGGTCTCGATCTCGAGGACAAGGCGGTCGTAGTCGGTGTGCTGACCGACACGGCAAGCCTCAACGAGCTTGGCGCAACGGGAAACCGGCGAGTACAGCGAGTCGACGTGGATCACACCGATGGGATCGTTGTCGCGCTTGTTGGCCTCGCCAGAAACATAGCCGCGGCCATAGCCGATGCGCATGCTCATGGTGAGATGGCCGCCCTCAGTGAGCGTAGCAATGTGCTGCTCGGGGTTGACCAGCTCAAACTCGGACGGAATAAAGAAGTCCGCACCGGTGACCTCGCAAGGGCCGTCAACCGAGATGGTGGCGGTTGCCTCGTCGGTCGTGCCGAGAGCCCTGAAGACAAGACCCTTGACATTCAGGACGATATCGGTGACATCCTCGACCATGTTAGGGATGGTCATGAACTCGTGCTGCGCACCATCGATCTGAATGGCCTCGACGGCGGCACCCTCGAGCGAGGACAGAAGAACACGACGAAGCGAGTTACCCAGCGTATCGCCGTAGCCACGCTCGAGCGGCTCGACGGAGACACGAGCAGAGGTCTCGTTGATCTCTTCGACCTGAACCTGAGGCCTAATGAATTCTGACATGTATTACCTCCAGCCTCAGCAGCCCGGATGGACTACTTAGAGTAGAGCTCGACGATGAGCTGCTCGTTGATATCACCGCTGATCTGCTCACGCGTCGGCAGAGCGAGCACGTTACCAGACAGCTTCTCGATATCGACCTCGAGCCAGCCAGGGACCTCAAAGCGCTCGGAGGAAATCAGAGCCTCCTTGATGGGGAGGAGGTCACGGAACTTCTCGCCGACAGCGACGACGTCGCCGGCCTTGACGCGGTAGGACGGAATGTCCACGCGCTTACCGTTCACGGTGAAGTGACCGTGACGGACGGACTGACGAGCCTCTTTGCGGGTGCGGGCAAAGCCAAGACGGAAGACGACGTTGTCGAGGCGAGACTCAAGGATAATCATGAGGTTCTCACCGGTGACGCCGTTCATCTTACGGGCCTTGTTGAAGTAGCCGTGGAACTGCTTCTCCAGAACGCCATAGATGAACTTGACCTTCTGCTTCTCACGCAGCTGCATGCCGTACTCAGATTCCTTGCGACGGCGCTTGGGCTGACGGATAGATTCCTTCTTGCTGCTGTAACCGAGCTCAGCGGGATCGATCCCGAGCTGACGGCAGCGCTTAAGAACAGGAGTCCTGTCGATTGCCATATTGATACGATCCTTTCAGTTACACGCGGCGACGCTTCTTGGGGCGGCAGCCGTTGTGCGGAATGGGGGTCTTGTCCTGGATGCTCGAGACCTCGAGGCCAGCAGCCTGGAGGGAGCGGATGGCGGTCTCACGACCGGAGCCGGGGCCCTTAACGAAGACAGAAACCTTCTTCATACCGTGCTCCATGGCCTGCTTGGCAGCGGCCTCGGCAGCCATCTGGGCAGCGAACGGCGTGGACTTACGGGAGCCCTTGAAGCCCACCTGGCCAGCCGACTTCCAGGAAATGACGTTGCCCTGGGGATCGGTGATCGAAACGATCGTGTTGTTGAACGTAGAACGAATGTGAGCCTGGCCCACGGAAATGTTCTTACGGTCCGCGCGCTTCAGACGGGCAGCGCGAACGTTCTTCTTAGCAGTAGCCATCTATCTAGCGCTCCTTATTTCTTCTTCTTAGCACCGATCTGACGCTTCGGGCCCTTGCGGGTACGAGCGTTAGTGTGGGTGCGCTGGCCGCGGACCGGGAGGCCCTTGCGGTGACGAAGGCCGCGGTTGCAGCCGATGTCCATAAGGCGCTTGACGTTCTGGTTGCGCTCACGGCGGAGGTCGCCCTCAACCATGATCTGATTCTTATCGATATAATCGCGGATGGCGTTAACCTCATCCTCGGTGAGGTCCTTAACGCGCGTGTCCACGTTAACGTTGCACTCGACGCAGATCTTCGTCGCAGTGGTGCGGCCGATGCCGTAAATGTAGGTCAGACCGATCTCAACGCGCTTCTCACGCGGGAGGTCGACACCATTAATACGGGCCAACGTAGTCTCCTCTCTTAACCCTGACGCTGCTTATGACGGGGGTTCTCGCAAATGACGAGGACCTTGCCATGGCGCCTAATGATTTTGCACTTATCGCACATCTTCTTGACCGAAGGACGTACCTTCATCGTTCTTCCTTTCGGTAGCGCTCAAACTACTTCCCTACTATCTACTCGCCCAGCCGCAGGCGTTTAAAACTATGGCTGGTCTTCACACGCAAACCGACCGTAGGTTGAGCTAAGCCTGCAGTCGGAAAAGAGCGTGTATGCGTGCCGCTATTTATAGCGATAGGTGATGCGACCGCGGGTCAGGTCGTACGGGGAAAGCTCCACGACAACCCTGTCACCGGGGAGAATGCGGATGTAATTCATTCGGATCTTGCCAGAAATATTGCACAGAACCGAATGACCGTTCTCGAGCTCAACCTTAAACATGGCGTTGGGCAGCGGCTCCTTTACCGTACCCTCGAGCTCAATTGCGTCTTCCTTCTTCACAAGCAATCATCTTTCTCTAGAAAACGACAGCGATTGAGTATTCTACAATACGCATGCACGTATCGTAATATCTTCGTAATGGCTCCACATCTAAGTGGAACTTGTTACATTTCTCCGCCTTGCAAGGAGCACCAAGCACCTTGGGCATCCGTGGTAAGAATCACCGGGCCGTCATTGGTAATGGCGACGGTGTTCTCGTAGTGCGCGGCGGGCAGGTGGTCGTTGGTCGTAACGATCCAACCATCGGAGCCTGTGCTCACATGATTGGAACCCATCGTAACCATCGGCTCGATGGCGATGACCATACCAGCCTGAAGGCGAACGCCTCTCCCCTTCTTTCCATAATTTGGAACGTTGGGATCCTCGTGCATCACACGGCCGATACCATGCCCCACGTAATCGCGAAGCACGCCGTAACCGTGAGACTCGGCAAGGGACTGAACGGCATAGCCGACGTCCCCGATATGGTTACCGGGAACAGCCTGCTCGATGGCAGCCTTTAGGCAATCGCGCGTAACCTCGCACAGGGCCTTGGCCTCGGGCGTGGGCGTGCCGACGAAAAACGTCCAGGCGTTATCGCCAACCCAACCGTCAACGACAGCTCCCGTATCGATGGAGATGATATCGCCATCACGCAGGATCATGTCGGGGTTGGGAATACCGTGGACCACGGCATCGTTGATCGATGCGCAAATGGTCCCCGGGAAACCGCCGTAGCCCTTAAAGGCAGGGGTGCCGCCATGCATGCGGATAATCTGCTCCGCAAGCTGATCGAGCTCGAAGGTCGACACGCCGGGGCGAACCATGGCTCCAACGTGGCGGAGCGCCATCTTAGATAGCGCTCCTGCCTTCTTCATCTGCTCAATTTGCGTTGCAGACTTAATCTTGATCATAGACCGAGAGCCTCTTTGACATCCCCGTACACGGTCTCGCGAGCCTGGTCACCGTTGACCGACTTGAGCAGACCCTGGCCACGATAGTAGTCGACGAGCGGGCTCGTGGACTTCTCGTAGACGTCGAGACGGTTCTTGATGGTCTCGGGCTTGTCGTCGTCGCGCTGATACATCTCGCCGCCGCACTTGGGGCAGGTGGCATCGGCAGCGGTGCCGGTGTAACCGCAGGCGCGGCAGGTGCGACGCGAAGACAGACGATCGATGATGACCTCGGGCGCCACGTCGACCAGAAGAGCGCAGTCGATCTCGCGACCCATGGCGGAGAGCTCGGAATCGAGCGTCACAGCCTGGGCGGTGTTGCGCGGGAAGCCATCGAGGATGAAGCCCTGCTGGGCGTCATCGGCAGCAAGGCGCTCCTTGACAAGGTCGATCACGAGCTGATCGGGAACGAGCTCGCCAGCGTCCATGTACTTCTTAGCCTGAATACCAAGCTCGGTGCCACCCTTGACGGCAGCACGCAGCAGGTCGCCCGTGGAAATGTGAGCGACGCCAAACTCGGCGACGAGCTCCTGTGCGACGGTGCCCTTACCGGCACCCGGAGCTCCGAGCAATACGAGGTTCATGAGCAATCCTCCTCTAGCCTATTTAAAGAATCCATCGTAATCATACATCTTGATCTGGCCTTCGAGCTTATCGACCGTGTCGAGCACAACGCCGACCATGATGAGGATGGACGTGCCGCCAAATGCCTGGATCAGATGGTTACCCGTGAAGGAGAAGATGATCGAAGGCACGATGGCGATGAGCGCCAAAAAGACAGCGCTGGGAAGCGTGATCTTGTTGAGCGCGTTCTTGATGTAGGCCGCGGTAGCCCTACCCGGACGGACGCCCGGAATAAAGCCACCCTGCTTCTTAAGGTTGTCGGCCGTGTCATCGGGGTTGAACACCATAGAGGTGTAGAAGTACGCGAAGAACACGATGAGGACAACGTTAAGCACCCAGTTGAGCCAACCGGTCGAAAGCGCAGAGGCAACTGCCTGAATCCAGCCGATGCCGGGGAAGAACACGGCAATCTGAGCCGGGAAGTACAGCAGCGCCGAAGCGAAGATAATCGGCACGACGCCCGCAGTGTTGACCTTGATGGGCAGGTAGGTGGTCTGGCCACCCATCATGCGACGGCCCACGACGCGCTTAGCATAGGAGACCGGGATGCGGCGCTGGCCGCGCTCAAGGAAAACGATCAGCGGGATGACCAGCAGGATGATGGCGCAAATGATCACCATGGTGATGATGCCACCGGCATTGCCCTCGGTGCTGGAGAAAATCGCCTGCGGCAGGCCGGCCATGATGTTCGCAAAGATGATCAGCGACATGCCATTGCCGATACCGCGCTGGGTGATGAGCTCACCAATCCACATAATCAGCATGGCGCCCGCGGTGAGCGTGCCGACGATCATGAGGTCGAAGATGATCTCGGGAGCGCCGGCGCCAGTAAAGCTGATGCCGAAGCTCTTAAAGAGGAAGAGGTAACCCACGGAGTTGAGGATTGCCAGAGCCAGGGTGAGGTAACGCGAATACTGCGTAATCTTTGTCTGACCGACCTCGCCCTCGCGGGCAAGCTCATGCAGGGAAGGCACAACGGCCTGGAGCATCTGGAGGATGATCGAGCTGGTGATGTAAGGCATGATGCCCAGGGAGAACACCGAAACATAGCTCAACGCGCCACCAGAGAAAAGATTCAGGAGGGCCATAGCACCTGCGGCGACCGAATTGTTATCGGTCGAGAAAAGGCCCAGCATCCCCTGGAAGGGAATGCCGGGCACAGGAACGTGCGCACCAATGCGGTACACGACGAGCATAGCTATGGTAAAAAGAATCTTTTCGCGCAATTCTTTGATGCGGAAAGCATTCTTAAGACCATTTAGCACGGCAGCTCGACCTTTCCGCCGGCGGCCTCGATCTTGGCCTGCGCAGAAGCGCTGACCTTGTCGACCTTGACCGTGAACTTCTTGGTGAGCTCACCATTGCCGAGCACCTTGACGGGCTCGAACTCGCTCTTGGTGATGCGAGCGGCCTTAAGAGCGGCACCGTCGATCACAGCGCCATCCTCGAACTTGCGCTCGAGACGCTCAACGTTAACAGCGGTGTACTCGATACGACGGGGGTTGCGGAAGCCCGGAAGCTTGGGCAGGCGCATAGCCAGCGGAGTCTGGCCGCCCTCGAAGCCGGCACCCTTGGTGCCGCCAGAGCGGGAACCCTGGCCCTTCTGACCGCGGCCAGAAGTGGTGCCGTGACCCGAAGAATTGCCACGGCCGACGCGCTTGCGGTTCTTGGTGGAACCGGGCGCGGGAGTAAGATCGTGAAGCTGCATTTGCTACTCCTCTACAATCTCGACAAGGTGCTTGACCTTGAAGATCATGCCGCGGACGGACTCGTTGTCAGCAATCTCGCGAACCTCGCGGATCCTGTGGAGACCGAGGGCACGGACAGTACGGACCTGGTCCTGCTTGCAACCGTTGGTGCTGCGGACCTGCTTGATCTTGATGGTGTCAGCCATGCTTAGTTCTCCTTACCGACGAACATCTCGGAGACCGTCAGGCCACGGCGAGCCGCGACGTCCTCAGGGCTGGAGAGCTCCTTGAGGCCCTCGACGGCAGCCTTGATGATGTTGAGGCCGTTGTCGGTACCGAGGGACTTGGACAGGACGTTCTTGATGCCAGCAAGCTCGAAGAGGGGACGCACAGCGCCGCCGGCGATAACGCCGGTACCCTCGACAGCGGGCTTGATGATGATGCGGCCGGCACCAAAGTGGCCGAGAACCTCGTGCGGAATGGTGCCCTGCTCGGTCACCGGCACGTGGAACATGTTCTTCTTGGCATCGAGAGACGCCTTGGAGATGGCCATGGGCACCTCAGCGGACTTGCCCATGCCAACGCCGACGTTGCCCTTGCCGTCGCCAACGACGACGAGAGCGACGAGGCTCATGCGACGACCACCCTTGACGGTCTTCGACACGCGGTTGATGTAAACGACGCGCTCCTCGAACTCGGAGGCCTCGCGCTGCTGCTTCTGATTACGAGCCATGTGCTACATACCTCCTAAAACTCGAGACCGGCGGCACGAGCACCGTCGGCGAGGGCCTTGACGCGGCCATGGTAGATACGGCCACCACGATCGAAAGCGACCTTGGTGATGCCGGCCTCGATGGCACGCTTGCCAACGAGCTGACCGACCTTCTCCGCAGCCTCCTTGTTCGAGGTGTGGGTGCCCTTGAACTCGGCCTCGAGGGTCGAGGCGGAGACGAGCGTCAGGCTGGAGCCCTTGCTGTCGTCGATGATCTGGGCATAGATGTTGGCGTTGGTACGGGTCACGCGAAGACGCGGACGCTCGGCGGTACCCGAGACCTTGCCGCGAACACGACGCTGACGACGCTTGAGGCCTTCCAGCTTCGCCTTATGCTTGTTCATACGTAAACTCCTAAAAAGGTTGATCTTGCCAGCACCTAACGGGGTGCTGGTCTTATGCGAGTGAGTCGGTAACGACTACTTGGCGGCCTTACCCAGCTTGCGGCGGATGTGCTCGCCAACATAGTGGATACCCTTGCCCTTGTAAGGCTCGGGAGGACGATGGCCGCGGATCTCAGCGGCGATCTGACCGACCTGCTGCTTGTTGATACCCTTGACGTTCACGTGGGTGTTGTCGGGAACCTCGAAGGTGATGCCCTCGGGAGCCTCGACGATCACGGGGTGCGAGAAGCCCAGGGAGAACTCGAGGTTCTTGCCCTTCTGCTGCACGCGGTAGCCGACGCCGGCGAGCTCGAGCTTCTTCTCGAAGCCCTCGGAAACGCCAACAACCATGTTGTGGATGAGGGCGCGGGTGAGGCCGTGGCGGGCACGGGTCTCACGCTCGTCGTCGGGACGGGAAACGGTGAGGACGTTGTCCTCGACGTTGATGGTGAGCTTCTCAAAAACATCGAGCTCGAGCTGGCCCTTGGGGCCCTTGACGACAACGTTGTTGCCGTTGACTGCCACTTCGACTCCGGCGGGAATCTGGACAGGCTTATTACCGATACGAGACACGGTGATCTCCTTTCCTTCTACCTACCGAGCGAATTACCAGACGTAAGCGATGATCTCGCCGCCGACGTTGTGCTTGCGAGCATCGCGGTCGGTCATGACGCCATGGCTGGTGGAAATAATGGCGGTACCAAGGCCACCACGGACGCGGGGCATGTCGGCAACGCCGGTGTACTTACGCAGGCCCGGCTTGGAAATGCGGCGGATGCCGTTGATGACCTTAGCCTTCTTGGGACCATACTTAAGCGTGATGTGCAGAGTCTTCTGGGGAACGGTGTCCTCGACATCGTAGCCCTCGATGTAGCCCTCCTCGTGCAGAACACGAGCGATCTCGACGAGCTTCTTGCTGCTCGGCATGGAGACCGTGGCCTTGTTCACAGAGTTAGCGTTACGGATGCGCGTAAGCATATCTGCGATCGGGTCTGTAAGGTTCATACAGATTCTCCTTCGTTCTTGATGAACACGTGCTCTTGGTTCTTCGCCGCCCTTAACGGCAAAGCCTATTTAGCGCGTTTTCCCTGTTCCAAACGGATGCTTGAAACGCTGGTAGTGACTTACCAGCTGGCCTTCTTAACGCCGGGAAGCTCGCCCTTGAGTGCAAGCTCACGGAAGCAGACACGGCACAGGCCGAACTTGCGGTACACAGAGTGCGGACGGCCGCAGCGCTGGCAGCGCGTGTACTCACGAGTAGAGAACTTCTGCTTGCGATTGCACTTGACGATCATCGATGTCTTAGCCACTTATATCCTCCTCACATAGAGTATTGTTCGCCCCAAGCGCCGCCCCCTTGTGGGAACGGCGCTTATAGGGCAGGTGAACCTATTTCTTGAACGGGAAACCGAAGGCGTCCAGAAGGGCCTTGGCCTCCTCATCGGTATTGGCGGTGGTCACGAAAGTGATGTCCATACCACGCTGGTGATCGACGGAGTCGAAGTCGATCTCGGGGAAGATGAGCTGCTCGGTAACGCCCATGGAGAAGTTACCACGGCCGTCGAAGCTCTTGGCGGAGATGCCGCGGAAGTCGCGGATACGGGGGATCGCGACGGAGGTCAGACGATCGAAGAACTCCCACATACGGTCGCCACGCAGGGTAACCTTGCAGCCGATCGGCATACCAGCGCGCAGGCGGAAGGTAGCGATGGACTTGCGGGCACGGGTGATCATCGGCTGCTGGCCGGTGATGGCGCGCAGGTCGCGCACGGCACCGTCGATGGCCTTGGAATCGGTAGCGGCCTCGCCGACACCCATGTTCACGACGATCTTCTCAAACTTGGGGATCATCATGACGTTCTCGTACTGAAACTTTTCCTGAAGCTGGTGCTTGACCTCGTTGTTGTACTTGGTCTTCAGACGCGGCACATACTTCTCTTCTGCCATTGTTCACTCCTTCTTGGGGTTTTAAGCACGGGGCGTGGCCACGATGGGTTGTCCTCGTGCCTCCTGGCTGCATCCGCGCCGCTCATGGCATTTCGCGGTTTGGACTCGACGCAGCAGGAGCCGACAAAACAATCGGTACTATACGCGCATTGGGTGCGTATTTCCAGAAAAACCTCGTCTGCCTGCACAACTCCACAACTCCCCCGCACATATTGATCCCTTGGGGACGGAGGAAAATGGCAGTTGCGGTGAAATAGTTCCTGGCTGACCGCCCGTCGGGCTTATCTAGGGACTATTTCACCGCAACTTATTGATGGGGATGCGATTAGCGCTTGCGGGGGACGAGCTTGGTGCGGCGCAGGTGAATCATTTCGGCGGCGATGGAGATGGCGATCTCCTCGGGGTCCTCCGCCTCGATGGCAACGCCGATCGGCAGGTGCAACCCGTCGATCTGTTCCTGCGTAAAGCCCTCTTGCTCCAAACGGGCCCGCACAAAGGCCGTCTTGCGGCGCGAACCCAGACAGCCCAGGTAGGCAGGCTTGGCGCGCATTGCCTGAATCACCACGTCGATATCGGACTTGTGGCCTGCTGTGGCCACGACCACCAAGTCGCGCGGGCCGATGGGGCACAGCTCGCTCAGGCTCTTGTAGTCGACCAGGCGACGGTCGTAGACACCGGGCACCCATTCGGGCGTCAACGTGCCGGGGCGATCGTCGCAGGCCACGACAGCAAAGCCCGCCGCCGTTAGTACGCGAGCCGTCGCGGCGCCCACGTGCCCGCAGCCAAAGATGTAGGTCAGGCCCTCGGGGCAGAGCGTCTCGATGTGCGCGGGAGGAATCTCGGAGGTGACGTTGGTGTGGGTGACCTTGCTCCCCTCCTCCACCAGCGAAAGCTCGGGGCAGCCCATTATGGTGCGGCGCGACTCCTCGCCATGGTACTCAGCCGTATCGCCCTCGAGCGCGCTTACGGCAAACGGCTCAAAGTCAATGACAAAGTCGCCGATGCGGCGGTGCGCCAAGACGTCGGCAACCGACTGGAACAACGGCGCCTGGGTCGCGTCCAGGTGCAGATAGCACAGGCAGATGGCTCCGCCGCAGATCATGCCGGTATCGGAGTTCTCGCCGCCCATGGTGTAGCGGACTAAACGCGATTGACCCCCGGCCAGCAGCTCGCGGGCCTCGCCCAGCGCAAAGAACTCTATTTTGCCGCCGCCGATGGTGCCCATCTGGCTACCGTCGGCAAAGACGGCCATCCAGGCGCCCACACCGCGCGGTGACGACCCCGCCGTACCGGCCACGACCACGAGCTCGCACGTCTCGCCAGCACGCAGGGCAGCAAGCGCCGCATTCACAACATCGAGCTTTTCCATTGCAATTTCCTATCCCTGGAATACACCGGTGAGCATGGCGAGCGCCTCGAGCACGCCGCCGCCGACCGATGTCGCCTTGTCCGAAATATAGTTGATGTAGTTGGCGTCACCGCGCGGGTCGACGTCGGCGCACTTAAAGCCCTCGGTGACTTGAACGCCGTCTGCCAAAAGGCCGCGCAGGCAGCCGTCAATCGTCGTGAACATGGGCGTATCGCCCGCATACCCGATCACATCGCCGGCACTCACGATGTCGCCGATCGCGCGGTCGGACCTAAACACACCGGCGGTGGGGCTGTGGATAACGCGCTCCTTGCCATATCCGGCGATGATACCCGGCACGCCCGTGTTGGGCTGGGGCGAGCCCTGGGTGATGACGCGGCCGAGGAAATGACCGCGCATAGTCTCGACCACGGCATCGCAATCAACCGGCGCGGTAAAGCCCGGCCCCACCGCGATGACGGCAGGAGCCATGTCGCGCGTGGTGCCCAGATTGCGCTTGGCCAGGATCGCGTCGACCACAGCTGCGGGCTTAAGCTCGCCGAGCATCTGTGCCTGGGGGTCCACCACCACGGCGACATCCCCCGCCTTGGTAATCTCAAGCGCCTCGGCCGGCGTCCGCGCCAAGCGAGCACGAATGCCCTCGACCTCGACCTCGCCCAAGCGAATGGCCTCGCAAAAACTGATCGTGCGGCGGATGCACGTGGGGACCGCGATATCGGCCATGACGACCGACACGCCGGCGCGCACCAGACGAGCAGCCACGCCCGTGGCGATATCGCCTGCGCCGCGAACATAAACGAGCATTCCCGAGGCACCTCCCTGTGCTACGGTTTATCAGAGCAAAAGCGGTTCTGCCGCTACGCTAATGATTATTTCTTATCGCAGCATTATACGGCGGTGAACAGATGGAAACGGTTAGCGGCAATCTTGCCTCGGCGCTCAGGATCGAGCCGGGCATTACCGCGATCATCGGCAGCGGTGGCAAGTCGACCCTGCTAAAGACGCTCGGCCTTGAGCTTATGCGTGCCGGCGGCCGCGTACTCCTCTGCACCACCACTCATATGTTTCCCGTCGCCGGCGTGCCATGGGACGGGTCGAGCCGTCGCCTGGACGCCGCGCCCTGGAAGCCAGGTGCATTACACGCCCCAGGCTGCACCTGCGAGGCCTGCTCGGGGCTTGTGCGGGGAAGCATCTGCCAAGCTGGTGTCTTGGACCCGGAGACAGGCAAGCTCTCCTCCCCCGCCGCGCCGCTCGACCAGCTGGCGCAGCGCTTTGACTACGTCCTGGCCGAGGCGGACGGCAGCAAGCGGCTCCCGCTCAAGGCGCACGCCGCCTGGGAGCCGGTGATTCCCTCTGGCACCGCCAACATCGTCTGGATCGTCGGCGCGTCGGGATTCGGCAAGCCCATTAGCGAGGCTGTCCACCGCCCCGAGCTCTTTTGCGAACGGTGCGGCTGCGAGCTCACCGACATCGCCACGCCCGAGCGCGTCGCCCGGATACTTAATGCCGAGATGCAGGCGCTGGAACTCGGTACCGCACGCGTCATGCTCAACCAAGTCGACACGCTCAACGACCCCACGACGGCCGACCGCTTTGAAGCCGCCCTCGGCCGCCCCGTCGTCGCCACCAGCCTCAAGTAGTCGGCGCTACCCTGGCGCCCTTTCTGCTAGCGAGGCACGTAGCAGCCGGCGATGTGCTCCGAGACGCGGCGCTGGCCCTTGGCGGTGTCGACGTCCCACAGCTCGTACGCGCGCGCCTCGACCAGCTGGACATCGGCACGGTCGCGCAGCAGCGACGATCCGCCGTCCTTTCCCTTAAGCCCCATAAGGTTGGGAAAGAGACTCGCAGGGAACAGCACCGGCGAGGCGGGTTCACCGTTTAGGGCAAGGCGCACGGGCGCGACACCGCCGTTGGCCTTAAAAGCACCGGCGAGCGCCTCAAAGGAATCCGAACTCACGAGCGGCTGGTCGCCCGGCAAAAAGAGGCAGCCCTTCCAGCCGCGATCGGCTCCCCAGGTAAGACCGGCGCGCACACTCTCGCTCCTGAGCGCGCCATCGTGCAGCGCGCACGCGCAGCACAGCTCACGGCAAATCTCGGCAACTTGGGGCCAGCGCGTTGTAACAACAACGTCAAATCCTTTGGGCACCGACTCAATCGTCCGCTGAATCAGCGGCTTTCCGCAGATATCGGCAAGCATCTTGTTAGAGCCAAACCGCTTGCCCTCGCCCGAAGCCATAATGACGCAACCAAGTTTCATGGCAATACCTCCCCTGAAGCCATCGTACCCATAACTCGCGCCGCGGGTGTATAAAGATGGTGTCCTGGCCGTTGACAGTCTTATAACGCAGCGACGCTTTCGTTATTTGCGACCATGTGGCATTTGTGGCACAGTGAGCCCAAACTAATTTTTAGGAAGGCACCCATGACCCCCGCACAGATTGAGTTTTACAAGCGCCTTGCACACAGTCTGGCACTCCAATTTGGTCCCAACTGTGAAATCGTCGTCCACGATCTGGAGACCGGGGACATGGACCACTCTATCGTGGCGATTGAAAACGGCCACGTCAGCGGACGCAAACTGGGCGACGGCCCCAGCCACATCGTGCTCGAGTCCATGCACGAGGATGCCACCGAGGTCCACGACCGCGCGCCGTACCTCACCAAGACCGCCGATGGCAAGCTGCTCAAATCGTCGACCATCTTCATTCGCGACGACGCCGGCAACCCCGTTGGCATTATGGGCATCAACTTTGACATCACGCTCATGAAGGCGTTTGAGCGTTCGCTCGAAGCGCTCACCGGCACGGGCGACAAGGGGTACACCGAGCCCGAGCCCATCACCAAAAACATCGGCGACCTGCTCGAAGATCTGCTGCGCGAGTGCGAGCAGTACGTGGGCAAGCCCGCCGCCCTCATGACCAAGGACGAGCGCATTCGCGCTATCGGATACCTCGACCGTCGTGGTGCCTTCCTTATCTCCAAATCGAGCGAGCGCGCCTGTGAGTTCTTTGGCATCTCCAAGTACAGCTTCTACAGCTACCTCAACGAGGCCAAGGCGGAGGCCGACGACAAGTAAACGACCCGCCTGAATCATCCTCCCTGGGCGACTTCTGGAATGCTCGAATCCGGGCATCGGCGACAAGGCAAGTTCCATATAATCGAAGGGCTAGACAGTTCGAAAGGATGGGGCAAGATGGGGTCGAGCAACGCATCGCGCAGCAGCCACGGTGGTTCTCCGACAAGCGGTACGCACGCACGCCGCACATTTGACGAGGGCGAAGACGATCTGTTTGCGTTGAGCCTCGACGACGTGATGAGCGACCGCCCTTGGACCGCCGATGAACTCATGGGCGGCGGGGCTCGCCCGACAAGTACAAAGCCCGCACCTTCCGCCACACCCGCGCCGGCATCTGTGCCCGAAGATGACTTTGCCACCCGCCCCATCATGCAGGCACCGCGCCAGACCGCCCCTACGCCCCGCCCCACCAGCGATCCGTCCGAGACGGCGGCATTTCTTGCCGCGGCGACACAGCGTCATGCACCCAGCAGCACACCCGTGGATGCCGCCCCGCAGCAGCCGACATACGCGGCTCCCGAATACAACAAGACCGGCGTAAAGGACGCATCGGCATCGTCGTATACCCGTGGCACCGATGACGAGCGCTTTGCCGACTACTACACCGAGGAAGAGCCGCCGCACTTCTCCGAGTTTCCCCAAGCGGCAAAGATGGTCTTTATCGCGATTATCGTGGCCTTACTCGGCGTGATCGCGTTTGAGGGATTCCAGCTGTTCAGCGGCCCCACCGCGTCCGAATCGGCAACGCAGCAAAAAGAGGACGACAACCAGTACCTGGACATCAACACCCTCAAGGGCGACCCCAACGACGGAGACGAGTAGCGAAGGTTAAAGGAGGGCTGGAAGAGCCGGCGACGCGTTACGGCTCCAAAAGGCCCGCCATAAAGATGGGCAGATACAACACCTCTCCATCGCGGTGCAGGTTGCACTCAGCAAGCACCAGAGCACGGTCGATTCCGTAACCCTTCGTCACGAGCGCGTTGTCGAGCGCCGCATGGGACCTAAAGCTCTTGCCCGACTTGACCTCGATGGCAAGCACTTCCCCATCGAGCGTCTCCTCGACAAAATCGAGCTCGCCAACCTTTTTCGATGTAAAGTAGCGCAATCTGAATCCATGGGCTTTGAGCTCCTGGGCAACAAAGCCCTCAAACGCCGCTCCCATGTTCATGCCAAAGGCGTCTTCTGCCTCGCCATCAAAAACGCCTTGGGCAACCTTTTTGGAATACGACGACATGAGCATTCCGGTGTCCAAGTAAAACAGCTTAAAAAGACTTCGCTGCTCCCCCAATAAAAGGGGTGCCACCGGCGCGGTTACGTTATACACGGGAAGCGCAACACCCGCCTCCGACAGCCAGAGAAAATGGTCCGTCACCTGCGAAAAACGTTTAACACCGCTTATCGATGACAGCTTGAATCGCTTGTTTTTAGAACCCGCTTCGCTGGGAATCAAATCATAGATATCGCGAATAACCAAGCGTAGCTCGGGCGGAGCGTACTTTGCGATGTCATCGCGATACAGGGCGTGAAGATCGCGGTGGATGTTTCGAACCTCGTCGACATTGCGCGTCGCCAAGAAGGAATTGACCGCGTCGGGCATGCCTCCCACCACCACATACTGATGGAACAGATCGAGCAAGCGGTCATACAGGTAGCCGGGGAGCTCCCCTTCATCCTTTAGACAGCCCCTGAGCATGTCAAACACGCTGGCACCAACGCCATTTGCCCAGCAAAACTCCTCAAAGTCGAGCGGGTACATCTGAACCTGCTCGACATACCCCACCGGCAGGGAATCGATGCCCTCGAGCTCAACGCCAAGGAGCGATCCGGTAAGGATGTATCGAAAGTCGCCGCGCTGGACCAGGTATTTGATAAACGTCACCACGTTGGGGCATCGCTGCACCTCGTCGATAACCACGACGGTCTTGTTCGCAACCATCGGCTGCGTCGCAGCGATAGACATGCGCATAAGCAGGTCGTCCGCACTTTTCGCCGCCAAAAACGAATCGCGCACGGACGCGTCGGCGATAAGGTCGAACGTCACGACATTTTCGAACGATTCGCTTGCAAAGACGTTGACCAAATATGACTTTCCTACCTGTCGGGCACCCTTGACCAAAAGAGCCTTGTTGGGCGACGAGGCAAGCCAAGATTCAAACCGTGCTTTCGCTTTTCTCTGCAGCATAAGCGCACCCCTTATTACGTGCTGTTTTAGCACTAGGATACACTTTTCCGTAGTTATTAGGTGCTCATTGCGACACTTTTTCGGAATTTTGAAGTGTGTATTACGACAGTTTTCCGTACTTTTACATGGGCGATTTCGACACTTTTCCGGATTTAAGCCTAACAGCAGCCGGCGAAATCAAGCGCCGCCCGCGCGTCATTTCGCAGGCGGCGCTTGATTTCTGTCCGCGCGCGCTGATAGACTCCATCCTGCCCGCAAGGAGCGGGCGCGTTTTATCCAGAGTCGGGGTAGAGAGTTGGCTCCACGATCCCGACGCCAACCGGCCAAGAGGCACGGTGGCCCTGCCAACATCGATGAAAGGAGTCCGTATGGACAATTTCTCCGTGCGCAACGAGCGCAACGAGCGCAACTTCCACAACCTGGTCGTCAAACCGAATCACATGCATCTTCTGGACAAGCCGAACGGCTATGCCTCGGCCATGGTCAAGAGCAGTCTCTCCCATCAGATGCGCTTTACCGTGCAGATGCTCGAGGAAGAGCTCTGCGCCGCCGGCAATCCGCACGTACTGCAGATCAAGCTGCTCGGAGACGATTCGCACGAGCCGTCCAGCTGGAAGCTCTTTGCCGACGGCGCGTGCGTTGCGAACGGTTCAGGAGAATTTGCCCGTGAATGCTTCTACGAGGGCGCCGAGGTGTTCCTGGACTTGTGCCGAGATGCCGTCGAGACTGCCGAGCTGCACCAATGGAGCCAGAGGGAGTACGAGCTGTTGAGTGCCGCGCGCGGGATCGCGGAGGTGTAGGCGAGCGGATGAGCCATCGGCAATTCCGAGCTGGCAAGGGTCGGTAATTAGATTCCCGGCCCTTAACCTAGCACTGCTTTATGAGATCGAGCACCGCGGGGATATCGTCAGCGCTACGGAGTGCAACATAGGTCGGCATACCCGGCCCAAATCCGCCCTGTGTGCGCTTGTCCTGGCACATGGCCTCCGGGTCAATCAGCTCGTCCACACTCTTTGCCAGGCCGACGGCAATCCAACCACCGTTGCTGGTCCTGCCATCTAGAACGGCATGCAGTTTTCGCTTGCCCGACCTGAAGCCTACATAGTACTTGGCTATATAGGACTCCCACGAAGGGTTACCACTCAGAACAGACTCGCGCACCTCATCGAAAAGCTTCTGGTTGAGTCCGCCTTCAGCAAAAGTGGGGTGATTCTCCTGCAGAGTCCAGACAGGAGCCTCGTCAGACTCCCCGCGAGAGGGGCGATACTTGTCGACGACATCTGCCGGAAGATCGGGGTACTTCCATATCTCGCACGCCTCTTTCGCCAGCTCGTCCGCACGCTGCCTAATCTCCTCCTCGCCCCATTTTTCATGCGAGGCGATCGACTTGTTTAGGTAGAGTGGGCTGCACATAAGTCCCACGTTCGGAAGATTGAGCTTGTCCGAGAACGACCGGTTTGAGTACTCCTGGTTGTAGCCCGTCAGCGTTAGATTTCCCAAGTTGTTGCACAGCCTGTCGTGGATGTCTTCCCAGTTCTCGCCAAGCGATTCCTTCCAACCGTGCTCATCATCAATCGTCTGGGGCATGACGTGCTCGATCTGGTAATCGTCAGCCGAGATGGACTCCTTCGGATGGTGCCAGTTCTCCATGCGTTCCAGGTAATAGCGCTTTTTAGAGAAGCGGTTGTAGCAGTCACGCGTCTTAAACTCCTCGACAAAATGTTCGTCCGTCGGGAAGTACGCGGTCATACCACTGCTATGGATAAGGAGCATCGCCGTAACGTACTCCTCTATATCGTCCTGCTGCTCGAGATTGCGATACATGCCGGCAAAGAAATTATTTAGGCCCGTGGTAAGCCTGCCGCAAACCGCCCGCCTGAACAGAAACGACTCGATAGTCTCGCAGATACGAAGAAACGCATTGCGGTCAATCCTGCCTCCTTCATAAACCGAGTAAAGCAGCATCAGCAAAGGTCTGACCGGTTTCACATAAAGACAAGTAATCCTGCCGAACACTCGGCGCAGTCCCTCGTCTTTTTCCTCGCCAAGGAACAGCCTGGCATATCTCTGCGCATATTCGCGGAGCTCCTTCAGCAGGCCCTCGGTATCTCCATCGTAGTCATCAGCGAAATAGCGTTTGAACTCGTGGTAGGCCTCGTTTTCCTTCGGCATCCTATTGGGAACCTTGAGCCACAGCCAGTACCAGACAAATGCATTGAACTCTTCCTCGCCGCCTTTTCCGAACAAGCGCTCGAGCGGATGCCAGTAACCCTCGTAGAGCTTGGTCTGCTCGTCGTTGGGAAGCGACATAAGAACGTAGTTACGAATGAGGTCAATAGGCGTGAGCGGCTTACCCTTGGAGTTCATGGACTCAAATATGAGCTGGGCATTATCAACGCCAGCGGTGAGCTTAGCGTCGATGACCTGCACGCGGTTTAGTCCCGCCCAAAGCCTTGCCGGATCAAATGATTTACCACGCATCTTCTCGCGGAAGAACGCATGGTTCTCGACGATCCGATCCGATTTTTCATCTGGCACGGGAGACCCGGACACGATGGAGAACAGCGTCTCTTTATCGTCCTGCGAAAGCACCAGCTTGTAGCGCGCCAGGCCGTTGTAGTCGTCATCGTTAAAGAGGTAGTTCTTCCGCAGCGCTGAGATCTTGAGATCGCCAAGGAAGCCGGCCTTGTCGGGATTACACTCCAGATAGTCAGCCAAAGCAGCGATCATCAACGAAAACGTCGTCATGCGCTGCTGTCCGTCAATCAGAAGCACGCGCGAAATACTCGTGGCAGAGCTCTCGGACTCGGGGATATAGAGCATCGACCCCACGAAGTGCGATACGCCATCACGACCCGCTCGCATAACGTCATCCCAAAGAACCTCGCACTCTTTTACGCTCCACGAGTAAACTCGCTGGTACACGGGAATGACGAACTGCATCTTCGCCACGCCCATAAGGTCGAGTAGATTTGCCTCGGTTGCTTTCATTTACGGTTGTCCCCTCTTATTTACATCGCCTGCAATTGCCCCGTCAATCAAAACACTGGAGATGAGATTGTGGGCAAGCCGCGTGGTCAGTATCCGCAAAGAGCTAAAAGGCAAATAGTCTTTTAGCGTCCTTATCACAAATAATACGTGCGCCTTCACTATTTGGCGGTATTAGACAATAGCTAAATGAGTATCGGTTATCGTAGCGTTAGCGCTTACGACCTCCTTTTTGCTGGCATACGTCAGCTTAGAATCCCGACAAAGGAGGAAAAGATGAAGTACACGCCTAACGATGAGGTCGTTCTCGCCGTTATAGATGCTATTGTGGCTATCGCAACCGCATACTTTAAGTATCGCGGCAACGAGACGCCCAGCAGCTAAACGACGGAAGCGCGTCGGCACGCGGACTCTCGTTCGCGTGCCGTTTTCTTACCAAAACCGCACCCGTTCGCCGTTACGTTTTACAAAGAACAGCTTAGACGGCATATTATCGCGACCAACTACGATGAGGTCATCCTTGCTGGCAGCCTCAGTCAATTCCCGTTCACGGGCGCCACGATAGCTGTCAACTTTAACAAATAGCACCTTCGAAGAGACTAGACCGTAACCGTCATACTCTATGGCAGGTTGCTCGAAGGGCCTAACTGCTTTCACAGGATTTCGACCCTCAAACTCCAAAACAAAGTCAGTCAAAGGTATCTCGGCTAGTTTCATATACATTTCGCTATAGGAAACGTGCTTCAATCCAAGCGTTTCAAGCGCCTTTTCCTTGCTTCCTGGGATAACATAACCGCCCAATAGGTAATACAGAAGCGCAATTGCATCTTGCCTAATCCTATTAACTTCATCCAAATCCGTAAAGTTATCCTTGTGGAAATAGCCATTCCTATCTTTACCTGCAAAATCCCTTATCTTGAGAAGCACGAAATGTCTTCCCTCGTCGCTAATCCTCCAAGCCTCTTTATTGTCATGGAGAAGATTCGCAAGAGCGACCAGGGTTGTCGAAAACCACCGCTTATTTGATTCGACGAACTGGATGTGTTTAGCCTCTCGAGACCAATCGAATGGTCTCTTGTATACGACTGCCCTATTACCTTTCTTAGCTGTGGCAATGAAGAGTTTTTCTGATCCCGGCTCGCCTAGCGTAGCAAGCATAAGCTCATATGCGAGCTGCTCAACCGCCTTTATATAACCACAAACAATTGAAGTGTAATCGAACTCTCCGCCCCGCAAGAAAGACCTGCGCAGGTACTCCGATGTAGTAAGACATCTTGCAAAGCCCTTTGTTCCAGCAAGGCAGTGTCCGAGTCCATCATCGAAGAAAGCCTTATTGAGCACTTTTTGATCTTCGTCGACAAGCCTGAACGTGGTGTGATTTGATTGAACCGTGTAATTCGACTCAGAAAAGCCGTCAACAGTACGACGAACTTCATCTACCAACGAAGCCCTGAATGGCGCCAAACGAGGCATGGAGAGGCTAGAAATGGCCTGGAGACCGATGATATCCTCCACCCTGGCAACTGCATCTCGAACGCGATAAACAAACTCATCGTAGAGATCCTCTGGGAAGAACTTTTTGAAAAAGCCGCTCGATGGTATTTGGAATACGCTATCGAATCCTTCGACACGCAACTCGTTGGGACATCGTTTTAGCCCCTCAATCTCTGCTGCAGACCAGTCGATAACGACAATCCTGCTGATTCCCCATGCATCTAGGATTTCATCAACTTCCATAGCGGTAAATGAGTCCGGAAGGGTGTATCGATACCCTACGGTTTCGCAATTTGTTGAAATTAGAAACTCAATAGGGTTCGTACTTTCGTGCCTCTCATTATTCGACCCAACAACAGCCGAGCCCTTCGGCCAGGCAGCGTCAATACCATAGAGAGCGAACAAGGGTCCGAGTATTGGATTGACTATGTTATTTCTAACGGAAAACTCGAGAGATGCCTTAAAGAAATCGTATTCAACCTGCTCTTGCGATGGCTGAATCAGCGTCGCAAAACCGCCGATTCGTCTCCGGAGCTTTTCGCCATTCCAGCGCTCCCTAAATTTGTAAGTCGTTCGCAATGCAGAGGCAATCTGTTCGTCAATCAACGCAACTGCCTTTTCTAGTTGGGCGTCGGCATTCATCGTTCGCCTTTCGTCAAAAGCCACCGTATCGTTATTATGTCAGCGAATTCTGATGGCTGGTACATTGCTTTCAGCAAAGTCTCTTGCGGAATTGGATACCGATTTACATTTAGATGCCCCCGTTAAGAAAACGCACTTGAACATCTTGCTCTGCAGGCAAAGCCGCACCGGAGTGATGCGGAGGTCTGCGCGGGGTTTCACGGGTTCCCTTGACGCGGCCCAGCGGAAGTGCCGCCCGGCATCCCTTCCATAACGCACGGGTAAACAAAGGGAAATAGCGCCACCCACCGTGCAAGGAAGGACGCCACCATGGATCTCACGAAAACGGCTAGAGAAATTACCCGTCTCATGCTCCCCTACCTGACCACGCAGCAGAACCGCCAGCTCAAAAAGGTTTTATCGCACTGCCTTTTCGATGAAAGCCAATTAGCCGAAGACGGCGGCGACGGTGAAAGCGAATCATTCCTGGATCTTTTTCTGTCTGCAAAACGCCTCGAAGGCTGCTCGGATAGGACCATCTCCTACTACGAAACCACCATCAATAAAATGCTTGAATCATTCGATACACCAGCTTGCGACCTGGGAACCGAAGAGATTAGGTCCTATCTTTCCGACTATCAGCAAAAAGCCGGCGTCAGTCGCGTCACCGTCGACAATGTCCGAAGAATCATCTCAAGCTTCTACTCATGGCTCGAAGACGAGGACCATATCATTAAGAGCCCGGTTAGACGCATTAAAAGAGTCAAGGCTCCGCAACCCATAAAGGAAACGTATAGCGATGAAGTCGTTGAGATTCTTTGCGATAACTGCGGGTCGCCCCGAAACCTTGCCCTGATCGACCTGTTGCGCTCCACGGGCATGCGTGTGGGCGAACTTGTCTCGTTGGACAGGAGCTCCATCGACACCATCAATCGTGAGTGCATCGTACACGGCAAGGGAAATAAGGACCGCATCGTCTATTTTGACGCAAAGACTAAAGTCCATATTGAGAATTACCTGTCAACCCGAATGGACAGCTCGGAAGCACTCTTCGTGTCGAGCAAGGCGCCACACGAGAGGCTACAAATTGGCGGCGTCGAGGCGTTGCTTAGAAAACTGGGGCGCGAGCTTGATTTAGGAAGGGTCCACCCTCATAAGTTCAGAAGAACGCTTGCTACAAAGGCAATCGACAAAGGAATGCCCATCGAACAAGTCCAGGTGCTCCTTGGCCATAAAAAAATAGACACCACATTAAGGTACGCAATGGTCGACCAGCGCAACGTCAAAGCATCCCACCGCAGATACCTAACTTAAATTTCGATTTGTCGACGATGGAGACTAAAGCGAGAAAGCGATCCTGTTCAGCCAATGGTGGAATGGGAACGTCGACTTTTGCCATCAGCTTCTGGTTCAGGTTCTGGACATTGGCGCCTCGGCCGAACATCTGCTGACGCATTGATGGCTGCTTTAATGCCCATATCAAATAGGGAATTCTGACCTTGTCAGATTCGACACGCAGTCGTATACAGAAACCGCTGAAAACAGCCTTTTCGCCATGAGGGTAAACAGCCAAACAGCGGCCCACAAGTTCTTTATTGCCATTCGAGCGGACGAAAACGATGTCACCATCCTTAAGGAAATAACCTTCTGCAGGCTCGTCATCAAGGTTAATGCGCCCCATTTCAGAAACGTCATTTATTACAGAACGGTCTTTGAAGTCGCCGACACCCAGGCAGGGTAGCTCAATACCACTTTCTTTGGATTTGAAATTCATTCCGTTCTTGCAACTACCAAGTGATGTGAGGCTTGAGGTTTCCCAGCCTTTGGGATTCTCAGCCGGCTCCCCGAACATCTCGACAAATTGTGATTTGACGACGTCGTCGCAGGCTGCGAGCAGGCTCCGATAATGCCCCTTGACCTGCTCGGCCGCCGCACATGACTGCCGGCAAGTCTCGGCGACTGCTTGACTAGCGCCCGGGCAGGTTCAATCCAAGGGCTCGAAGATCCTGCCAGATCCGCCGAATCGGACGAACGGGTAGCCGACAGAACCCGTCGACTCGCCTCATCGAGGAATAGCTTGTCCGAAGCGGATCGGACAACGGCAAGAACGGACGAAGCCTCAGAGGCAGCACCTCCTCGTCTTTCGGGTCGCAGAACCAAGGTCCCGTGGGCCGAGCACATCCCGTCGAAAGGCCGCTACGCCGAACCTTCTTCTGAGATAGGCCCTGCCGCGAGCCAGAACAGGACCTCGCCGGGCCTGAAAAGCCTCATGAAGGCAGGGCCTACGTCCGCCCTCGGGCGTAACCGCGGCACCTCGCAACGGGTCAGCCTCGGGAGCGCTCCGGCTCCATAGGTGCTCCAGCCGGCGACGAAATACTCATAGGGGTCGCGATCGCGTTCCTCGGCTTTCTTCTTGGTGGTGCAGTTCGCGAACGCGATCGCCCAAAAGATATCTCGTCATGCCGCACACCTCCGGCAGACAAATTGTGATTTACAAGCTCAGACCGTCGCTCAAACCGCCCGATTGAACGACGATGCGCAGGAGATTTACCGCGACAAATATGACGGTATAATCACTAGAGCTGTAATTTCATTTTTTGAGCTCATAGGTACCTGAATGCCAGAAGAACCAATAAGCAAATCCGAGCTGGGAAACCACCTGCTCGGGGCCTGCGACATCCTGCGCGGCCCCATCAACCAGGACGAGTACAAGAGCTACATCACACCGTTGCTCTTCTTCAAGCGCATCTCCGACGTCTACGACGAGGAGACCACCGAGGCTCTAGAGATGTCGGACGGAGACGAAGACTACGCCGCCCTGCCCGAAAACCACAGCTTTGAGGTGCCGGAGGGCTGCCACTGGCAGGACGTTCGCAACACCGGCACGAACGTCGGCAAGGCAATCGTCGATGCAATGGTCGGAATCGAGCGCGCCAACCCCGACACCCTCAGCGGCCTCTTCAGTAGCTTCGACGATGCGAGCTGGACAGACAAAGGCAAGCTCTCCGACGAACGCCTGAAGGATCTCGTCGAGCACTTCTCAGCGAAGAAGTTCGGCAACAGGAACTATAGCGCCGACATGATGGGCGACGCCTACGAATACTTGATCAAGAAGTTCGCCGATATGCAGAAGAAGAACGCCGGCGAGTTCTATACCCCACGCGAGATCGTCAAGATGATGGTCTCCCTGCTTGAGCCGAAGCCCGGCGAGACCGTCTACGACCCGGCATGCGGCACGGGCGGCATGCTCATCGAAGCCGTCCGGCAAATGGACAACTCAAAACTCGCCTACGGCAAGCTCTACGGCCAGGAGAAGAACCTCAGCACGTCCGCTATAGCGCGAATGAACCTCTACCTTCACGGCGCGAAGGACTTCCGCGTCGCCCAGGGCGACACCCTACGCGAGCCCGCCTTCCGCGACGGCAATGCACTCAAAACCTTCGACTGCGTCCTTGCGAACCCTCCGTTCTCCCTTAAGAACTGGGGCTCTGATGTGTTTGCCTCGGATCCGTGGGGCCGTAACGTCTGGGGCGTTCCCACCGACAAATCGGCAGACTTCGCCTGGGTGCAACACATGGTCTGCTCCATGGACAAGAAGAACGGCCGCTGCGCCGTAGTTCTACCCCAAGGAGCGCTGTTCCATGGCGGCAAAGAGGGCGCCATACGCAAGGAGCTTATCAAGTCGGACAAGGTTGAAGCCGTTATCGCGCTCGCAAGCGGAGTCTTCTACAGCACCGGTGTATCTGCTTGTGTGCTGTTCCTCAGAAACGAGAAGTCCACCGAGCACCAGGGACGCGTTTGCATTATCGACGGCAGCAAGATCTTCACCGCCCAGCGTGCGCAGAACATGATCTCGGAAGAGGACGCACGGGAGATGCTCTCCCTCTACCGCTCCTATGAACCCGTCATCGAGAAATGCGCCATCACAACGCTCGCCGACATCGAGCGCGAGGGATACGTACTCTCGGCGAACAACTACATCGAGAGGAAACGCGAGAAGGTCGAGCCACCGGCAGAGACCAGAAAGCGCTTCTACGACCTCATCCAGAAAACAAGAAAGTCGGAGGAGAAGTTCCTCGATCTCCTCGTGAAGGGAGGTTACGTCGATGGAAAGTAGAATCCCCCAGGAGGAGCTCAACAACCATCTGTGGAACGCGGCAGTGCTGCTCCGTACCTACATCGACGCCGGATCGTACAAGCAGTACATCTTCCCGTTGCTATTCTTCAAACGCCTCTCCGACGTCTACGATGAGGAAACCGACGAGGCCCTGGAGGCCTCTGGCGGCGACGAAGAGTTCGCGGCCCTGCCCGAGAACCACAGCTTCGCCATTCCCGACGGTGCCCATTGGGCCGATATCCGAGAAACCACTGAGAACGTCGGCAAGGCCATCGTCGACGCCTTTCGCGCCATAGAGGCGGCCAACGACTCCAAGCTGCGGGGCATCTTCGGTGACGCTGCCTGGACCAACAAGAAGCGCCTTCCCGATCGTCTGCTCAAAGACCTGATCGAACACTTCAGCGCCAAGACTTTGTCCATCGCCAACTGCCCTGAAGACGAGCTCGGCCAGGGTTACGAGTACCTGATCAAGAAGTTCGCAGACGACTCGGGCCACACGGCCCAGGAGTTCTATACCAACCGCACGGTCGTCCACCTGATGACCGAGATCCTTCAACCCAGGCCGGGCGAGTCCATCTACGACCCCACCTGCGGCAGTGCCGGCATGCTCATCTCCGCCATCGCCCACCTCAAGCAGCACGGGGAGGAATGGCGCAACGTCCACGCCTACGGGCAGGAGATCAACCAGCTCTCATCCGCCATCGGCCGTATGAATCTGTTCCTTCACGGCGTCAAGGACTTCGAAATCGCCAACGACGACACGCTGCGTCACCCCACCTTCCTCGAAGCGGGCAAGCTGCGCACCTTCGACATGGTGCTCGCCAATCCTCCCTACTCCATCAAACAGTGGGATCGCGAGTCGTTCGCATCCGACCCCTATGGCCGCAACTTCCTCGGCACGCCCCCGCAGGGACGAGCCGACTATGCCTTCATCCAACACATCCTCAAGAGCATGGACCCGAAGAACGGCAGGTGCGCCATACTCCTCCCCCACGGCGTACTCTTTCGTAACGAGGAATCGGAGATGCGCGAAAAGCTCGTGAGAAGCGATCTCGTCGAGGCAGTCATCGGACTCGGTGCAAACCTCTTCTTCAACTCGCCCATGGAGGCCTGCATCCTCATCTGCCGCAGCGAGAAAGCGCCGAACCGGTGCAAGGAGATACTGTTCGTGGACGCCTCTGCCGAGGTAACCCGCAAGAACGCGCAAAGCTACCTTGAGCCTCGACACATCCAGAGAATCGTCGAGGCTTACCGATCTGACGAAGACATCGAAGGTTTCTCATCCCACGCATCGTTTAGTAAGATCGAGGACAACGCTTTCTCGCTCTCCATCCCTCTGTACGTGAAGCCCTCCGACGATGAAAACGCTGACGATAGAAGCATCGAGGAAACGATAGAGAGCTGGAGAGCCGCCTCCACAGAGGCCGCGTCCCTACTCGATGATATTGCTGCGAAATTGCATGAAAACGATGGTGAATAACATGACCCACGTTTGCCTGGGCGATGTGGCCCGCGAAATCAAACAGAAGGTCCCTGTAGACCAAGGGCTGCCGACGGTCGGCCTTGAGCATCTGGACCCCGGCGAAGTCGAACTCGCCCATTGGGACGAAGGTGTCGAGACCACCTTCACTAAGGCTTTCTCAAAGGGTCAGGTGCTGTTCGGGCGTCGCAGGGCCTACCTGCACAAAGCGGCCGTCGCCCCATTCGACGGAATCTGCTCTGGAGACATCACCGTCATCGCCCCCAAGGACAACCTCTCTCCGAGGCTGCTCCCGTTCATCATCCAGAACGACGCCCTATTCGAGCACGCCGTCACCAATTCGGCGGGCTCCCTCTCGCCAAGAGTCAAGTGGCAGAGCCTTTCGCAATTTGAATTCGAGCTTCCCAGCATCGCTAAGCAAGAAGATCTTGCCGACATACTCTGGGCCGCACAAGAAACGAGGTCTCACTACAGGCAGCTACTTACAGCCTGCGATGACGTCGTCAAATCACAATTTAGCTACTGGAGGCGCGCGGCATGACAAGATATAGATTCGACCAGATAGCCGAGAACAGCACCACCAAGAAGAAACCCGAGGAAAGCGATCGCGACCGGTACGTCGGGCTGGAGCACCTTGATCCGGGTGCTCTTGAGGTGACCCGTTGGGGTGCCGAGGTTACTCCCAAGGGCGACAAGCTGCTCATGAAGAAGGGCGACGTCCTGTTCGGCCGCCGCAGGGCCTATCAGAAGAAGGTCGGCATAGCGCCTTTCGACGGAATCTTCTCGGCCCATGGGATGGTACTGCGCCCGAAAACTGATGTCATTGATTCGTCGTTCTTTCCGTTTTTCATCAGCTCGGACGTATTCCTCGATGAGGCGATTCGCGTTTCTGTCGGCTCCCTTTCGCCGACGGCGAACTGGAAGGATCTTCGAGCCCTTGGATTTAACCTGCCGTCGCTAGACAAACAGCGTGAACTTGCCGGCATTCTTTCGGAGGCCGAGCAGCTCAAGGGGCATTATCGAAACCTGCTTACAGCCTGCAACGACGTCGTCAAATCACAATTTGTCGAGATGTTCGGAGATCCTATCGACAATACATTTCATAAGCCCATCGCAAGTTTCTCCGATCTAGGAAAATGGCAAAGTGGCGGAACCCCGTCACGTTCAAACACCTCTTATTTCGAAGGGGGTATTGATTGGTATTCAGCCGGCGAGCTTAATGGATTTCACCTTCGATCGTCTATTGAAAAAATAACGATCGAGGCATTGAATCAATCCGCGGCAAAACTGTACCCGGCAGGCTCTCTTCTCGTTGGAATGTATGATACCGCCGCTCTAAAGATGGGGGTTCTTGATAAGGCCGCCGCATCAAATCAGGCATGCGCCTGCCTGATCCCCAATGATTCGGTTCTCGTTGAATGGCTTTATACGGCAATCTCGATAATGAAGCCTCATCTGCTTAGTCAAAGAAAGGGATGCCGTCAAAAGAACCTTAGCCTAAAAATGATCAAAGGGTTCAATCTTCCCATTGCTGATAAAGCGGAGCAAAGGGACTTTGCTGTATTTTTCCATTCGGTCGACAAATCGAAATTTGCCGTACAAAAGGCCCTCGATGAGCTAAACGCCACGACGAAGAAAATCTTGAACCAGGAGTTAGGACTCGGAGATGTTTAACGAGGACAACACCATCGAGCGAATGAGCATTGAGGCGCTTGCCAACCTTGGGTGGAGATACGTAGCCGCCGAAGTCCTCCCACGCCGCCATGCCGACGTCATGGTCGAGCCCATGGTCAAGGACGCCCTCATCAGGCTTAACCCGGAGATCGCAGAAGACCCCGATCGCGCCGACGAGATCATCTACCGACTCAGGGCCCTCATTCAGTCCACAAGTCCGCAGAACCTGGTCTCCGCCAACGAGCGGTTCAAAAAGCTCGTCATCGAGGAGAACTCATTCCCCTACGGCAAAGACGGCCGCATGGTCCCCATCCGCTTCTTTGGCACGGCGGCGGACGGCGATCTTGACAAAAACGAGTACATCGTCACCAACCAGTGGGTCTACCCCCAGGAGCAGGGCGGCAAGCGCCTCGACCTCGTCCTTCTTGTCAATGGATTTCCGCTCGTCATCGGCGAGTTCAAGACGCCGGTGCGCGATTCGATAACCTGGCTCGACGGCGCTGGCGACATCGCTAAATATGAGAAGAGCATCCCGCAGATGTTCGTCTGTAGCGCCATCAACTTCGCCAGCGAAGGAAAATGCTATCGCTATGGGTCGGTGAACATGCCTCCCGAGATGTGGGGACCCTGGCATGAGGGCGACAAGAAGAGCGAGGGCACACTTGCCGACGTCAAGAGAAGCATGGCATCCATGCTCACCCCCTCGAACGTCATGGACATCTTCCAGTTCTTCACGCTCTTCGCCACCGACAAGAAGCATCGACGCATCAAGCTGATCTGTCGCTACCAACAGTTCGAGGGCGCGAACCTCATCGTGGACCGCGTCCGCGCAGGATACCCGAAACGTGGCCTCATTTGGCATTTCCAGGGCTCAGGAAAGTCACTGCTCATGGTATTCGCCGCCCAGAAGCTGCGCATGGTCCCTGAACTCAAGAACCCGACCGTCGTCATCGTGGATGACCGAATCGACCTCGAGACCCAGATCACGGGGACCTTCAACGCATCCGATATCCCCAACCTCGCAAGCGCCGGCAGCAAGGAGGAGCTTGAGTCCTTCTTCAAGCAGGACATGAGAAAGATCCTCATCACCACCATCTTCAAATTCGGCGAGGTTGCGAGGACGCTCAACGAGCGCGAGAACATCATCCTCATGGTCGACGAGGCGCACCGCACCCAAGAGGGCGACCTCGGCGAGAAGATGCGACTCGCCTTGCCGAACGCCTTCTTCTTCGGCTTGACCGGCACGCCCATCAACCGAACCGACAAGAACACGTTCCACACCTTCGGTGCCAAAGAGGACAAGTCCGGCTACATGAGCCGCTATTCCTTCGCCGACTCCATCCGCGACCACGCCACATTGCCGCTCCATTTTGAAACCGTTCCCGTCGAGCTCCACGTCAACCAAGAGATCGTGAACGCCGCCTTTGACGAAATGACCCGAGACCTCAGCAAAGAGGACAAGGCGGAACTCACCAGGCGCGTCAAGATCGAGTCCGTCATGAAGGCCCCCGACCGCATCCACAAGGTATGCGAGCACATCGCCAAGCACTTCAAGTCAAAGGTTGAGCCCGACGGCTTCAAGGCGCAGGTAGTCTGCTACGACCGAGAGTGCTGCCTGCTGTATAAGGAGGAGCTCGACAAGCTCTTGGGCGCTGATGCAGTCACCATCGTCATGGACACGAACAACGACAAGGAAGACCGCTACAAGGCATACCGTCGAGATCGTGATGCCGAGGAAAAGCTCCTTGACCGTTTCCGCGACCCGGACGATCCGCTCAAGATTCTCATCGTCACTGCAAAGCTGCTCACGGGGTTCGATGCGCCCATCCTGCAAACTCAGTACCTTGACAAGCCTTTGCGCGACCATACGCTGTTGCAGGCAATCTGTCGAACCAACCGCGTCTACAATGACAAGAAGACATTCGGTCTCATTGTCGACTATATCGGCCTCTTCGACAACGTCGCCAAGTCTCTGCACTTCGACGAGGCCGAGGTGCAGAAGGTCATAACCAACATCGACGAGGTAAAGGCCGAGCTACCCGGGCTTATGCATTGCTGTCTTGAGTACTTCTCAACGGTCAGAGACCGCCGCAGCGCGGATTGGGAGTCCCTTCTCGAAGCTCAACAATGCCTGCCAACGACAAAGGTGAAAGACCAGTTTGGGGCCGACTTCTCGGTCTTGAACAGAGCGTGGGAAGCCCTTTCGCCCGACCCATGCCTCAATCCCTACAAGCCCGATTTCATCTGGCTCTCGCAGGTCTACGATTCCGTGAGACCGGTAGACAATCGCGGGAAGCTCATCTGGGCGGCGCTCGGGCCCAAGACAATCGAGCTCGTGCACGAGAACATCACCGTCGAGAGAGTCAGAGACGATGACGACATCCTTGAACTCGACGAGGACATGATCGAGCACTTCATCAACGACAAGAGCAATACCGAGAAGATCACGCGCAAGCTAGAGATAGATCTCGTCGCCCGAATCCGCAGGCACGATAAGAATGGCAAGTTCCAGAAGCTCGGCGAGCGCCTGGAGGACCTGAGGGAACGTCACGAGCAAGGTCTCATCAACAGCGTCGAGTTCCTCAAGATGCTCATCGACCTCGCCAGAGAGGCTCGAGCGGCCGAAAAGGAAGTTGTGCCCGAAGAAGAGGAGGACAAGGGCAAGGCGGCCCTCACAGAGCTCTTCAATGGTGTAAAGAATGGGGACACGCCAATCATCGTCGAGAACATCGTCGGCGACATCGACGAAATCGTTAAGATCACCCGATTCGACGGCTGGCAAGCTACCACGGCAGGCGTCAAAGAGGTCAAGAAGCAGCTCCGTGCCATTCTATGGATGCGCTACAAGCTCAAAGACCAGGCTCTTTTTGATAAGGCGTATTCGTATATCGAACTCTACTATTAGGTAACAGAAGACAGACTTCTAGGGACGTTCCGCATTAACCATTTCATAGGATGTGGAGCGTCCTAATTTGAACGAGTAACGTCTTGCGATGGGCAAATGTTGCAGTCCCAATGGCTCGACAACCCTTTCATAGTCTGGTGTTTAAGTCTTCACTAGAAGCCATCCACACTCTGTAGTTAATTGATTCCTTCTTCGCAGGCGAAAACGGCAACGATGTCCGCCCCCTACCTCCCCTCCGCTTTCAGCTTCAGCAGCAGGTCGCCCAGCTCGGGGCACTTGTTGGAAAGGCGCGTCTGGGGTCGCTCGCCCATCCCCCACCGCTGGCGGATCTCCTGGGCGCGCGGGCTCACACGGTAGTCCCCGTCCATCATCTGCTTGAGCAGCTTGGCGGTCACGCGCGCATCGGCAAGGGCGCTGTGGGCGTGGCCCGTCGACTCGTCGAATTCGATGCCAAACCACGTTGCCGCGTCACTCAAAGAGACGCACCCGTGGCTGCCCACGTCCATGATCGAGGTGTAAAACGCCTGCAGGTCGGCCCAGTCCGTAGGAAATGCGGAAAGGTCGATGTGCTTTGCCTGGCACTCGGTCGTAAGCTGCCGGCGGTCCGCCCCGCTCCAGCAAACTACCTGTGCGGAGTAGCGACCGATCCAATCGCTGTGCCTTTTGATCACCACATAGAGCGGATCGGCCATCGCGGTGTCCACGGCCGATATCCCTGTGAGCTCGCGGACGGAGAACGCAACGCCTTCGGTAAATTCCGTCTGCACAAACTGCGAGAACTCGCCCATAACGTTGCCGTGGTAATCGAGCTTAACGGCACCGACCTCGACAATCTCGTTGCGCAGTCCACGGCGCTGGCGCTGCTTTGGCACCGGCGCAAACTCAAAGTCCAGCACAATCTGGCGCGCAAAGTTCGTCGTATCGATAGCCGAGATGCACGGCGTCTTTTCAGCTGACACAGTTATGGCCTTTCTCCACTGCTTGCCGCTTGCCACATAGGCGGCTACATTGCCGTAAGGATAGGCGCCCGCGCGGACATGAAATCGCCCAGCGCGGCTACCCGGCACTCTTGCGTAAAGCCGCGCTTTGAGATGGTCACGTCGCTGTTATTAGCGAACATATATTCGTATTTATGACCGCACTTTGGTAGAATGGAAGTTGTTGACGGCAGTTCCATGTGCCGGGCAGCGCCCTCCATGCGACGGGAGGTGATGCCCATGACCGATCTGATTGATTTCGTGAAGCTCTTGACCGCTTTGGTCTCGCTCCTCACGGCGCTTATCGGACTTTCCGAGGCACTCAAGCAGTGTTCGAAGCAAAAGAAGAGGGGTCGACGCCGTTAAGGCATTGACCCCTTGAACTAAGTAACGGCGCTGCCCAGCTATCACCCTTGGGCTGCCGTCGACTTTATTCTACCCGCGGTTGCCAGGTTTAACAAATGAATTTTCAGTAATGGAGCCTCGGAGCCCGCTCCTGCGTTCGCTCAACTCGTCGCTCTACTCCAGCCACCACTCAACATCCACGGAGCACTCAACCGCAAATGCTAAAGACCACGCGATCGGGCGAAGCCCCGTCACCAACAACACAGGACGAACCCTCAGCTTCTTTTACGTTATAGCTAGCTATATTATACCTTCCTATAATATAGCTAGCTATAACGTAATTCGACAAGCGGCGCACGCAAAAGGGGCGGTACACCACCGCACGTGAACCGTTCCGGAAGCTCCTAACCGCTCTGGTCTCGCTCCTCACGGCGCTCATCGGACTTTCCGAGGCATTCAAGCGGTGTTCGAAGCATAAAAAGAGGGGGTCGACGCCGTTAAGGCATTGACCCCTTAATCTAAGCAACGGCGCTGCCCAGCTCTTCACCACTTGGGCTGCCGTCAGCCTTATTTTACCCACGGGACAAACCCTTTGAAGTGCGGCCTGGCGCCGCATGACGTCGGCGGACGAGGCGATGCGTCCGCCGACGAATAGCACCAAATTGGTTACTTCTTGCTCTCGGGCAAGACCAGATCCACGGCAGCGTCCTTGGCAGCATCGATGTGCTGGGCCACGACCGGCGTCTGTGGAAGGATCAGGTTAAGGACAATGGCCATGATGGCGGTGGGGGTTACGGCATTGGAGCCGATGACGGTGGACACCCAGGTGGGCATACCCTCGCCGGCAAGACAACCGCTGGCCATCCAGATACCCAGGCCAAAGACGACGGAGGTGCCGACGATGGTGGTAGTGCGCTGCGTGAGGCCCTCGCGGGTGAACATACGCACGCCGTTCATGGTGATGGTGCCAAAGACGCCGACGGTCGCGCCGCCGATGACGGGCTGCGGGATAGCGGAAAGGACGGCAGAAAGCTGCGGGAACAGACCGGCGATGGCAAAGACGGCCGCGATGGTCACAAAAACCCACTTGTTGACGACCTTGTTGGAGCAGATGATGCCCACGTTCTGGCCAAGGGCGCTGGTGGGAAGACCGCCCAGCAGACCGCCGACCATAGAGGTGATGCCCTGGGACACAATAGCGCCAGAGAGCTCGCGCTCGGTGGGCATACGGTCGATGGAGCCCAGGCAGGCGGCGGAGACGTCACCGATAACCTGAATGGCAACCATGGGGAACACGACGGCGAGGGTAATGCAGACCTCGGGATCAAACTCGAGCGCGTAGGGCATGAGCTTGGGAAGGGCGAAGACCTGAGCGGTGGCGACGCTGGAGAAATCGATCAAGCCAAAGGGGATCGAAACGATCATGCCAACGATCATGCCAAAGAACACGGATCCCAGCTTGAGCGTACCCTTGCCAAAGTTGGCGAGCGCAAAGACCACGGCGAAGGTGATAAGAGCGACGCACCATGCCTGCGGGGTGCCCCACAGCGGCGTGCCCATACCGCCGGCCATATACTTGACGGCCGTGGGATACAGCGAAACGCCGATGGAGAAGATGACCGTACCGGTCACGACGGGCGGGAACAGCCACTTGATCTTGCTATAGGCCAGACCAAAGAGGGCCGCGACGGCACCGCCGACGATCTCGCCGCCCAGCAGCGCACCAAAGCTAAAGCCCGAGGCGCCCATGGCCTGCAGGGCCGGCAGGAACGCGAACGAGACGCCCATGACGATGGGCAGGCCGCCGCCGAGGCGACGGAAGGGAGCGAAGGCCTGAAGGGCCGTGTCGAGTGCCGAAAGAATGAGCGCAACCTGAATGATGTCGGTGCTCTGCTGGCTATTAAAGCCGTAGACGCCGGCCATGATGACCGCCGGGGTAATGATGCCGGCAAACGATGCCAGTACATGCTGAAGGGCACACGGGATCATTTCCTTAACGGGCGGCATGCCTTCGCGAGTGAACAGGGCTTCAGTGCCGTTCGTAACCGTCTCCTGGGCCATTTGACCACCAATCCTAGAAGTAGTTGTTTTCGCATCTAATGTTCTATTGTGACGCAGTGCGTGGCTGAGGTTGCGCCTTCGTTGCATATCGTATTAAAGATTTTTCTCATATTTAATAATAATTTTTTGTTATCAGACTATTCTTCAGCTGAGATAATGCATTTCCGCAGTTCAGGAAAGTGTCTGGATAAGATAGCATCTAACTTTTCTTTTGGTCGACCGTTTACCGCCAAAATCCTTCCGCTCGTCTGTATTACGCAATGTACCTGCGAATATGCGAGTCAATAGACACCGTGTTACCATGATAAAAAATTGTTATGAACATTTCCGATTTCACCCAAAGGAGTTGCCCATGAACGAGACTGTACGCCGCTTTTTGCCGATGGTCGATTTCCTGGAGCAGATACTCGGCAAAAACAGCGAAATCATCCTGCACGATTTCTCGGATCCCGACCACGCCATCGTCGATATTCGCAACGGTATCGTGAGCGGCCGCAAGATTGGCGGACCCGCTACCGATCTTACGCTCAAGATTATGCACGACCCCAAGTATCGCGACCTGCCGTTTATTACGGGCTGCGAGGGGCGCGGGACCAGCGGCAAGACGCTGGAATCCGCGACGTACTTTATCCGTGAGGACGGCGAGATCGTCGGCATGCTGTGCGTCAACACCGATCTTTCGGCCGTGCGCAACATCAATGCCATGGCCCAGCAGCTTATGGCCTGCTTCGACGCCGCGCCGGTCCGCACGGAGCCCTCCCCTATCGAAGTCGAGAGCCTTTCGGAGTCTACACAGGAGCTCATCGACCGCAGTATTTCCGAGTTGCTCGAAAGCCGCGGGCAGGATGTCGCCTCACTTGGGCAGGCCGATCGCGTGGACGTTATTCGCCATCTCAACGGCAATGGCGTGTTTATGCTCAAGGGCGCCGTTGCCTGCGCCGCCGCCGCGCTTGGCATCTCTGAGCCCAGCGTCTACCGCTACCTGCAAAAAGTTCGCAAGGAGGGCTAACCCACTGATCCCTTGGGGACGGAGGAAAACGGATCATTTTTGCCCGAGAGGCTGCTGAAGACTTTGTCCTGCTTATGCTGCGGGCATCGCCCACCGCGACGACGCCACTATACTTTTGAGTATCTGAGCATTTTGAAAGGCAGGATATGACCGCAACCGCCAGTCGAACCACCAACCGCAGACCCGAGCTCTTGGCCCCCGCCGGAGGCCCCGAGCCCTTTGCCGCCGCGCTCGCTGCCGGCGCCGATGCCATCTACTGTGGCATGGGCAGCTTCAACGCCCGCCGCAAGGCAACGAACTTTACCGACGAGGCCTTTGAGCAGGCCTGCCGCGCCGCGCACCTGGCCGGGTCGCGCGTCTACGTCACGGTCAACATCGTCATCAAGGAATCCGAGATGAGCGACGCGCTGCAGCTCATCCATCGCTGCTCCACGCTGGGCGCCGATGCCTTCATTATCCAGGACTGGGGCCTGTTCTTTGAGGTCAAGCGCACCATGCCCGGCATCGAGACACACATCTCGACCCAGGCGAACGTCCACGACGACCGCGGGACTATCTGGTGCCGTGAGCAGGGCGCCGACCGCGTGACCTTGTCGCGCGAGCTCTCCATCGACGAGATCGCTGCCATTCACGATGCCGCGCCCGACGTTGACCTCGAGGTCTTTAGCCACGGTGCCATCTGCTTTTGCTACTCGGGCCTGTGCCTGCTCTCGAGCTTTGCCATGGCGGGCCGCTCGGCCAACCGCGGCATGTGCGCTCAGCCCTGTCGCCTGCCTTACGAGCTGATTGACGAGAACGGCCGCTCGCTCTCCCCTGCCGGTCGCGAGCGTGCGCTATGCCCGCGCGATACCAACACGTCGCAGCTTGTTCGCCGTCTGTATGACGCCGGCGCCGCATCGCTCAAGCTCGAGGGCCGCATGAAGGCCCCCGATTACGTGTATTCCATCGTCGACGTGTATCGTCATCAGATCGATGACATGCTGGCCGATGTTTCGACTTCTAAGGATGAGGATGCCGCCCGCCAGCGCCAGCTCAAGCGCTGCTTTAACCGCGACTTCACGCACGCCTACCAAGACGGCACCTCGGGTGACGAGATGATGAGTTACGAGCGCTCCAACAACCGCGGCCAGATCGTGGGCACGGTGCTCGGCAGCCGCCTGGCCAACCGCGATGTGCGTGGGCTCAAGCCCGACGACCGCCGTCGCCGCGCTGCCATCGCCCGTATTGAGCTGTTTGAGCCCGTGGGCAAGGGCGACCTGCTGGAACTTCGTCACGACAACGAGTTTGACCAGTTTCTGACCACCATCGCCGCCGAGGATGCCGCTGCCGGCGACATCCTCGAGTGCCGCGTGCCCCGCAGCATGCCCGAAGGCTGCCGCGTGCGCGTCATCCGCAGCCAGCGCGCCATCGACGCCGCCGGCGCCGCGCTCAAGCGCGATGTGCTGCGCCGCCGCGCCGTAGATGTTTCCGTCGTGGCGCGTCTGGGCGAGCCGTTTACCGTTACGCTCACCTGCTGCGACGACCCCGCGCTCACCGCCACTGCCACGGGCTTTACCGTCGAGGCCGCCAAGACCCGCGCCGTCGAGGCATCCGATCTGGTTGAGCATGTGGGCCGCATGGGATCCTCGCCCTTTGAGGCTGCGAGCTTTGATGTGGCGCTCGATGAGGGCTGCGGCATGGGCTTCTCCGCCGTGCACAAGGTGCGCGCCGCTGCTTGCAAGGCACTGGAGGAGGCCATTCTGGCGCCGTACGCGGAGCGCGCCCGCACGCTCGAGCTGCCGGCGATTGTCACCAGTGATTCCCGCCCCGCGCCCGAGCACTACCGCGATGAGCCGCAGATCTGTGCCACCGTCACCTCGCTCGACGCCGCCGAGGCCGCTCGTGCCGAGGGTGCAACGCGCATCTACATAACCACCGACGCACTCGATGCGGCCGAGCTCTCCCCCGCCGATGCGTTTGAGCAGGGCATCGTACCCGTACTCGACGAGGTCTGCCGCGCCGTTGACCACGTCCGCGTTGACCCGTGGGTTGTTGCTGGAGCGACTGTCGCCGTCGGCAATATCTCCGAGCTTGCCCTGGCCGCCCAGGTTGGCGCCACGGCCGAGATTCGCTCTTGCCTGCCCGTGCACAACACGCCCTGCATGGAGGCACTTGCCGAGCGCGGAGCCGGTGCGTTTTGGCTCTCGCCCGAGATCACGCTCGACGAGATTATCTCGCTTGGCACCTCCGCACCCGCAGCCCTGGGCATCACCGTTTTCGGCCGCCCGCGCGTTATGACGAGCGAGCACTGCATCCTGCAGGTGGCCAACGGTTGTATCCACGATTGCGCCAACTGCCGTCTGCGCGCCCGCAAGCTTTCGCTCAAGAATATCGATGGCAAGGTCATGCCCGTGCGTACCGACATCCACGGCCGCTCGCGCCTGTACGACGCCTACCCCATCGACCTCACGCCACAGGTTCCGCAGCTGCTCGATGCCGGCGTGCGCCGTCTTATGGTCGACGGAACCTTGCTCGAGGCCGATGAGGTTGGCCGTGCCGTCGCTCGTGTCCGCCGCGCCATTGAGGCAGCGCAGGCAGGTCGCAAGCCCGCTGCCCGCCTGCGCGGCGCCACCTCTGGCTGCATGTTTGTGGGAATTAGCTAACCGAAAGGCTTACACGTGAACGAAGAACCTCAAGTCCTCTACTGCGACGCCTGGCTCATGGCCATCGACAAGCCCGCCGGCATGATCGTCCATGGCGACGGCACCGGTGAGCGCACACTTACCGACTACGCCAGCGATCTTTTGCTGGCGATGGGCGACGGCTTTGCCGCGACCGACATGCAGCCACTCAACCGCCTGGACCGCAACACCACCGGCGTTGTGCTGTTCTCGCTCGACAAGCAGACGCAACCCGCTTTTGACCAGATGGTCATCGACCACGCCTTCGAAAAGCACTATCTGGCGCTCGCCGAGGGCAAAATCGACTGGAACGAGAAGCTCATCGACAAGCCCATCGCCCGTGATCGCCACGATAGCCGCAAGATGCGCGTCGGCGCCAGCGGTAAGCCGTCTCAGACGCGCGTCAAGGTGCTCAAGCGCCTTAAGAGCCGCCGAGGCCTGCCCACGCGTTCGTATATCGATGTCGAGCTGCTCACCGGCCGTAAGCATCAGATTCGCGTGCACCTGGCAAGCGAGCATCACCCCCTGGTTGGCGACGACCTGTACGGCACGCCGCGCCCCTGTGGCCTGATGCTCCACGCCCACAGCGTGTCCTTTACCCATCCCGTAACCGGCGAGCACATCCACATCGAAGCCCCCTGCCCCTGGGAGCCCTAAACCACCACAATGGGGACAGGCACCTTTGTGGTGGTTTAGCCGCTATGGCTCAGCCGCGGTCCCAAAACGTCTCGATCTGTAACAGTTAGAACCCATTTTCCGGTCTATCTGTTACAGATCGAGACATTCGAATCCTCCTCAAGCGAAAATCTCAATCTGTAACAGCAACTCGGCAAAATCCGTCCCAAATGTTACAGATTGAGAAAAAGGGGCGGCGCGGTTCGAAAGTATCTCAATCTGTAACACCTAGCCCATTTTTAACGGTCCAGTTGTTACAGACTTAGACAAACCGGCAGACAACGAAAGCGGCAACGCCCGTGATGGACGTTGCCGCTTTTCTATTGAGAAAACTGCTCGGTTTTCGTTACTAACCAACACAATGGGGACAGGCACCTTCGTGGTGGTTTTGGCCTTAGCCCCCTGCTGTTAGACCGTGATGACGTTGTCCATTGCCCGGTACTTGGCGGGAACCTCGCCCGCAGTAATAATCGTTGCGTCGCGGAAGTCCGCGAACTTGACGGGCGCCACCATGCCAAATTTGCTGGCGTCCGAGATTACGAAGCGTTTGGCCGTATGGCGTATCGAGATACGCTTTACTTGCGCCTCCTCGATATCGGGTGCTGTGAAGCCCTGCTCGGCGGCAATGCCATTAGAACCCCAAAAGCCACAGTTGAAGTTGTAACGGTCTAGGGTTGCCAAAGCATCGGGGCCAACGAGCGCCTCGGTCTCGGGTTTGAGCTCGCCGCCCAGCACTACGGTGCGCATGCCGCGCAAAGCGAGGCGCTGAGCATGGAGCACGGAATCGGTCACATAGGTGACACCTTCAAAGTGTGGAAGATGCTCGATGAGCTTGAGCGTCGTCGAGCCCGAGTCGATGTATACAAAGCTCTCGGGCTCCACAAGCGCCGCCGCACGGGCGCAGATACGCTCCTTGTCGTCGTTATGGAGGTCGCTGCGCTCATTGAGCGTTAGGTCGCGCGTCACGTGCGCGCGCTCAAGACTCGTCGCTCCGCCGTGGACCTTGGCGATGCGGTGTGCGCGATCGAGCGTCTGCAGGTCGCGCCGAATGGTGGACGCCGTCACGCCCAAGGCCTCAGCAAGCTCCGGCACAGTAACCGAGCCAGCCTGCTGCACCATCGACACAATCGCATTGAGCCTATCTTCCGCTAGCATCGTTTACTCCTCCTCGGGGTACACGACTCCCCAGTCGGCGCGAAGCTTGGTCATAAGCTCCATAACATCAGAAGCATAATCCAGAAGCTCGCGCTTGGAGTCGTCGCCGGCAACGGCCTTCTCAAGATCGGCCATCTCATAGCAAAGGGCGTAAGCCTCGGTGCCCGCGTGGACCTCCTCGCGGTGGCCGTCCGCAGTCCACACGATGGTCGCGTGATCGGCACGCGGATACTCGTTGACCTCGATATAGCACTTGTCAAAGCTGATGACCAAGCGCTTGGGCTGCTTGGAGTGAAGCGTAAGGCTCACAACACCCAGCTGTTGCTCAGCATTACGGCAGACGATGCCGCCCGCAACGTCGACACCGGTCTCACAGGTGTTGCCCAGCGAAACGACCTCAGCGGGCTGGCTTGCCAAAAAGAGGCGCATAACGGAAAGCGCATAGACGCCAATGTCGAGCATAGCACCGCCAGCGAGGTTGCGGTTATAGAAGCGGTTAGTCAGATCGCCGTACTCCTTGTAGCTGCCAAAGTTGAGTTGGGCGAGGTTCATGCGGCCAAACTCACCGGCATCCATGCGGCGGCGCAGCTCCTGATACAGGGGCATGTGGAGCACCGTAGTGGCGTCCATGAGGACGACGTTATGCTCGTCGGCGATGGCGCGGGCCTCGTCGAGCTCGGCAGAGTTGAGGGTAATGGCCTTCTCGCAGAGCACGTGCTTGCCAGCTGTCAGAGCGGCGCGCAGGTAGGTGATGTGAGTGTTGTGCGGCGTGGTGATATAGACTGCGTCAATGTTCGGATCGGAGTAGAGGTCCTCGACCGTGTCATAGACCTTCTCAACGCCATACTGCTTGGCAAAAGCCTGAGCCTTGGACAGCGTGCGGTTGGCAACGCCCGCGAGTTTGCGGCCGGCAAGGGCGAGAGACTGAGCCATCTGGTTGGCGATAACACCGCACCCGATCACAGCCCAACGAAGCTCGGGGGCCGTAAAGATATCATCGGGGAACGGCTTGCCCTGGACCGAAGCGAACGCTGCCTTTGCGGCTGCCGCAGCATCAAGCGGAGCCTGTTTGGAATCTGCCATATGTGCCTCCTGCGTCGTGAAAAGTCTTTCATTTCTGACAGCTCTATATTCGCACAAATGCGCGTATCTGTGCGCGTTTTTGCGTATCTCACCGTCAAACGATCATTATTGCCCCATAAACGGCGCATATATACGCATTGATACGCAATTAAACGCAGCAAAATGCGCACAAGCACGTATGCTATCAATTTGTAAAGCACGATGCACGATCGATATCGACTCTTTCGGCGGATAAATAATCTAGGTCGAGACACCCACCTAGATTATCCGCGGTACGCCTTATGCCGCATGCACTCATTTAAGTCTGTCCCCACTCATTTAAGTCTGTCCCCAATGAGTGGGGATAGAAAAAGGCCCGGACGCGCTTGGTGTCCGGGCCTTTGGTTGCAACCTTATGTTGCAGGCAGCTTAGAACTTGTGGCCGCACTTCTTGCAGACGCGCAGCTTGTTCTTGCCGTCCTTCTCGTGACCGACGCGGGTAACCTTACCGCACTCGGGGCAAACGAGATTGACGTTGGAGGCGTCGATGGGAGCCTCCTGCGAAACGATGCCGCCCTGCTGGTTGGCAGCGTTGGGCTTGACGGCCTTCTTGACGACCGAAACGCCCTCGACAACGACCTTGTTCTCGGCGGGGAGAGCACGCAGGACAACGCCCTGCTTGCCGCGATCCTTACCAGAGAGAACCTGGACCTTATCGCCCTTCTTGATATACATATATCTCCCCTAACTACAGGGTCTCGGGAGCGAGCGAGACGATCTTCATGTACTTCTTGTCACGAAGCTCGCGAGCGACGGGCCCGAAGATACGGGTGCCGACGGGCGAACCATCGTTGTTGATGACGACGCAGGCGTTCTCATCAAAGCGAATGTAGGAGCCATCCTTGCGGCGGATCTCCTTAACGGTGCGAACGACGACGCAACGGACAACGTCCTTCTTCTTGACGTTGGCGCCAGGGGTAGCCTCCTGGACAGCACCGATGAACACATCGCCGATGCCTGCATAACGACGCTTGGAACCGCCAAGCACCTTGATGCAGCGAATCTTGCGAGCGCCGGAGTTGTCGGCGACGTTCAGCATGGTTTGCATCTGAATCATGGTAGATGTTCCTCCGAACTAAGAACCGAAGAGAGGTGCGCAGCCTTTATGCGGCCCGTGGTATGCAAGCCAGGCATACGCACATCTTCGGAAATGTACAAGTCGTAAGAGCGACTGCTTATTTAGCGCGCTCGACGACCTCGATGAGGCGCCAACGCTTCATCTTGGACATAGGACGGGTCTCCATAACGCGGACGGTGTCGCCCACGCCAGCCGTGCACTCCTCGTCGTGAGCGTGCAGCTTCTTGGAGCTGGTCATCATCTTGCCGTACTTAGGGTGACGCTTGCGCTCGGTGATGGTGACAACGATGGTCTTGGCACCGGAGACGGAGGTAACGACACCCGTACGGACCTTACGCGAGTTACGCGAATCAGTCATGTTCTCTCCTTAGGTCCTACTCGGCGACAGCGGACTTCTCCGCTGCGATCTCGCGGGCGCGCTGCTCCGTGAGGACGCGAGCGATGTCCTTCTTCACGGTGTTGACGCGAGCGGTGTTGTCCAGCTGGCTGGTGGCCATCTGGAAACGAAGGTTAAAGAGCTCGGCGCGCATTTCCTTCAGCTTCTCAACGAGCTGAGCGTCCGAGAGCTCACGAATCTCTGCGGGCTTCATTAGTTCTCCTCCTTGGCGGCGGCGGCGTCCTCAGCAGCCCACTTGGCCTCGAGAGCGGCCTCCTCAGCCATCTCCTTCTCGATGCGCTGCTCAGCGTTCTTGGCAGCAACAATCTTGGTCTTGATGGGAAGCTTGTGCTGTGCAAGACGCAGAGCCTCGCGAGCGACCTCCTCGGGCACGCCCTTGACCTCGAACATGATGCGGCCGGGCTTGACGACGGCCACCCACTCCTCGGGGTTACCCTTACCAGAACCCATGCGAGTCTCGGCAGGCTTCTTGGTGATGGGCTTATCGGGGAAGATCGTGATGTAGACACGACCGCCACGCTTCATGTAGCGGGTCATGGCAATACGAGCGGCCTCGATCTGACGGTTGGTGATCCAATGGGCCTCGAGAGCCTGGATACCAAACTCGCCGAAATGCAGCTCGGTATTACCCTTGGCCTGGCCCTTCATGGAGCCACGCTGCACCTTGCGGTGAAGAATACGCTTAGGGGCAAGCACTACTGACCCCTCCTCTCGGAGTTACGACGACGAGGACGGGAAGAGCCCTCGAGTGCAGGGTTGGGAACAGGCTGGCCCGGGAGCTTCTCGCCCAGGTAGATCCAGACCTTCACGCCGCAAGCGCCCATGGTGGTGCTGGCGACAGCCGTGCCGTAGTCGATCTTGGCACGGAGGGTGTGCAGAGGCACGCGACCCTCACGGTACCACTCACGACGACCCATCTCGGCACCGCCGAGACGACCGGAGCACTGGATACGGATGCCCTTGGCGCCGGCCTTGCGGGCGGACTGGACAGCCTTGCGCATAGCGCGACGGAAGGCAACGCGGCCCTCGAGCTGCTCGGCGATAGACTGAGCAACGAGGTTGGCGTCGAGCTCGGGGCGCTTGATCTCGACAACGTCGACGGAGAGCTGGCCCTTGGAGACGCCAGCAACCTTCTCGAGCTCGGTGCGGAGGGTATCGATCTCGGCACCCTTCTTACCGATGACAACGCCGGGGCGAGCGGTGAGGATGATGACCTTCACCTTGTCGCCAGCGCGCTCGATCTCGACGCGGGAGACAGCTGCGCGGGAAAGACGCTTCTCGAGGTACTTGCGGATCTCGAGATCGTTACCGAGGGTCTTAGCGTAATCCTTCTCTGCGAACCAGCGGGAGCGCCAGTTCTCGGTGATGCCAAGACGGAAGCCGGTGGGGTAGACTTTCTGACCCATACAGCTTTACGCCTCCTTTCGAGGAGCAACGACGACGGTGATGTGGGAAGTACGCTTCAGAATGCGAGAAGCGGAACCCTTGGCGCGGGGACGGATGCGCTTAAGCGTCGGACCCTCGTCAACATAGGCAGCGGCGACAACCAGGTTGTCGGCACGCAGACCGTTGTTGTTCTCGGCGTTCGCAACGGCGGAACGGAGAACCTTCTCGACATCCACGGCGACGGCGCGGTCACAGAAGTGGAGGATGTCGAAGGCCTGAGCGACAGGCTTGCGGCGGATCAGATCGACCACCAGGCGGGCCTTGCTGGGGGAAACACGCACGTACTTAGCGACGGCGCGAACCTCGGTGGCCTCAGTTTCAATAGACTTAGTTGCCATTTACGGTTAACCCCCTATTTGGCCTTGTGGCCACGGAACGTACGAGTCGGCGCGAACTCGCCGAGCTTGTGACCAACCATGGACTCGGTAACATACACGGGCACATGCTTGCGGCCGTCGTGGACGGCGATGGTGTGACCAACCATCTCGGGGAAGATGGTGGACGCGCGGGACCAGGTCTTCACGACGTCCTTCTTGCCAGCCTCGTTCATCGCGGTGATACGCGAGAGAAGGCGAGTCTCCACGAACGGGCCCTTTTTGAGACTTCTGCTCATAAGTGCTTTCTCCTAAAACTCGGTATCCGAAATTACTTCTTACGGCGACGAATGATGTGCTGGTTCGAGACCTTCTTCTTCTTGCGCGTACGAAGGCCCTTCGTCGGCTTACCCCAGGGGGTAACAGAGGGACGACCAGAGGTGTGGTTCTTGCCCTCGCCACCGCCGTGCGGGTGGTCGACAGGGTTCATGACGGTACCGCGGACAGTCGGGCGCACGTTCAAGTGACGCTTACGGCCGGCCTTGCCGATGACGATGTTGGCGTGATCGGCGTTGCCGACCTCACCGACGGTGGCGCGGCAGGTAACGAGGATGCGGCGCATCTCGGAGGAAGGCATACGGACGATAGCGTACTTGCCCTCCTTACCCATCAGCTGGCAGGAGTTACCGGCGGAACGGGCGATAGCAGCGCCCTTGCCCGGCTGGAACTCGACGGCGTGGATGAGCGTACCAACGGGGATGTCGGCGAGGGGCAGAGCGTTGCCCGGCTTGATGTCGGCGTCAGAACCGGACATGACGGTCTGACCGACCTCGAGGCCCTTGGGGGCCAGGATGTAGCGCTTCTCACCGTCAGCGTAGTGCAGCAGAGCGATGCGAGCGGAACGGTTCGGATCGTACTCGATCGTGGCAACCTTGGCGGGCACGCCGTCCTTGTTGCGCTTGAAGTCGATCACGCGGTAACGACGCTTCACGCCGCCGCCCTGGTGGCGGGTGGTGATGCGGCCGTTGTTGTTACGACCGGCCTTCTTGGGCAGGGGCTCGAGAAGAGACTTCTCGGGCTTGGTGCAGGTGATCTCGGAGAAGTCGGAGATCGTCTGCCAACGCCTACCAGCGGAGGTCGGCTTAAGGTGCTTTACAGCCATTACAATCCCTTTCAATAGGAATCCGTTAGCCATCACAGACAGGGATTCGAGGTTCTGCCTCGGGTGCGATGACACCGGACGTATACACGGTTCCGGGCGTGTCCATTTTATACGCCCAAAACCTTGAGCTCTCGCCTCCCCTATTTGGGAGGCATGAGCTCATTCAACAGCAGCGAGTCTTAGGCCTGGTTGCCAAAGACCTCGATGGTGTCGCCCTCGGCCAGCGTGACGATGGCCTTCTTCCAAGAACGGGTCTTGCCGGCGACATAGCGCACGCGCTTGGTCTTGGGCTTGACCGTCAGGGTGTTCACGCGAACGACCTTGACGCCGAAGATCTCCTCGACAGCGTCCTTGATCTGATACTTGTTAGCATCCTTGGCGACCTCGAACGTGTACTTGTTCTGCTCCATGCCGGAGAAGGAACGCTCGGACACGATCGGACGGATGATGATCTCGTGGGCGGTCATTTATGCAAGCACCTCCCCGAAGTGAGCGGCGATGTCGGCGGGCATCAGCACAGCGTTGTTGTTGACGAGATCGTAGGTGTTGGCCTCGTCGGCGGTGATGATGAACGTCTTGGGAATGTTGCGGAACGACAGGTAGGCGTTGACGTCCTCATCGCGAACGATGATGGTCAGACGCTTGCCCTCAAGGCCGAGAGCCTTGAGCATGGCAACGGCAGCCTTGGTGGAAGGCTTCTCGAAGCCGTAGTCGTCGACGAGCACGAGCTCGCCATCGGCCAGCTTGGCGGACAGCGCGGAGCGCATAGCCAGCTTGACCTCCTTGTTGTTCATACGCTTAGCGTAGGAACGGGGCTTGGGGGCGAAGACAACGCCACCGTGACGCCACTGGGCAGCACGGATGGAACCCTGGCGGGCACGGCCGGTGCCCTTCTGACGCCAAGGCTTCTTGCCGCCACCGGAAACCTCAGAGCGGCCCTTAGCGGACTGGGTGCCCTGACGCCAAGAGGCCATCTGGCACTTGACGATGTGGTGCATAACGTGGATGTTCGGCTCGATGCCGTACACCTCAGCGGCGAGCTCGGCCTCGGCGACCTTCTTGCCCTCGCTGTTCTTTACTTCAAACTTTGCCATTTAAGTGTTCTCCTTGGTATGACGCTGGGCTAAATGGGCTGGGCCCTTAGGCCATACGGATGGCGACGAGACCATTCTTGGCACCCGGGACAGCGCCCTTGACCAAGATGAGGTTCTGCTCGGCATCGATGCGGACAACGGAAAGGTTCTTGACGGTAACGCGCTCGTTACCCATGTGACCGGCCATCTTGACGCCCTTGAGGACGCGCGCAGGATAGGCGCACTGACCGATAGAACCGGGGTGACGCTGGAAGTGAGAACCATGCGTCATAGGACCGCGGCGCTGACCCCAGCGCTTGATGCGACCCTGGAAGCCCTTACCCTTGGAGGTACCGATGACGTCGACCTTCTCGACATCAGCGAAATCAGCGACGGTGACGACCTCGCCGACCTTGTGCTCCTCGCCGTTCTCGACGCGGACCTCACGAAGGAAACGGACAGGCTCGACGCCGGCCTTGGCGAAGTGACCAGCCATGGGCTTGTTCACGTTCTTGGCCTTGATGTCGCCGAAACCGATCTGGACGGCGTCATAGCCGTCGGTTGCCTGAGTTTTAACCTGCGAGACAGCGCAGGGGCCAGCCTGGATGACCGTGACGGGAACGACGTTGTCGTCCTCGTCCCAAACCTGGGTCATGCCAATCTTGCGGCCGAGAATCATGCTGATCAAGATATGATCCCAACTCTCGCGTGGTCTTGGGACAATGCGTACACCACCGAGCGTACGCCCCTAGAGGACCACTACTTACACGACGTGCTCCCCAGTCTTGTATTGCGTCCGGACTACCTGACAACCCTATTAAGCAGGCATTTTGTCCAGCCAGAATACTCCCCTGGTTACACACAGCTGTTTAGTATACACGGCTGCGGGCGTATCCATCGAGATTCATATTTCACTCACATTGTTTACGCAGGTAAAGTGCGTGGCACGTTCCCAGTGTGCGGCGGAGGGGGCGGGCCTGAGACATATTAAGGTTGCTGCTCTACAGTCCTGCTCACGACGGAGAGCACATTAAGTGCCCTCCTGTTCGTGCGGAACTCGCGACAACCTTAATATGTCTCAGGCCCGCCCCCTCCGCCGCACACTGGGAACGCCACGTTGATGCTTGCTTAACTCTGCTCGTTCAGGCTAATGACTTTGTTGAGGATCCACAATTTGTTGCAAGGTGAACTTACATTGGGGCATATCATCCTCTTCTCGCGCATCATCGAAATCGAAGATCATGATGGCGCAGTTGGGGAGTTTTGCTGGGAGTTCGAAGCCCTCTGGGGCTGCGGCCTTGATGAATTGGCGGCTGGCACTGCCGTGGCTTACTGCTAAGAGGGTTTCGATGCCCTCGGCGCCTATGAGATTGGTGAGGGTGTCTACCATGCGCTCTTGCAGAGCCTGGCTTCCTTCTCCGCCAAATGGGATCAGATCCTCGCCCGGATCCCAGACGTCGGTGGGCAGGGCGTCGTGGGGGCCTTCCTCAAAGGTTCCATAGCTACGCTCGATGATGCCTTCGCAGGGCTCGACTGCTGCATCCGGGCCGAGAAGTTCGGTTGCAACGAGACTTGCCGTGTCCATGGCTCGGCCTAAAGGCGATGAGACCACTTTGTCGGGGACGACGCCGTGGGCTTTGAGCCATGCGGCTGCCATTCCAGCTTGTTTGCGGCCCAGGTCGGTCAACGGTGAATCGCAGCGACCCTGGACGAGCTTTTTAACGTTGAATTCCGTCTGGCCGTGACGGAGTAGATACAGCTTCTTCATGCTCTCCCCTTCTGCATCAATAGCTTGCGTGGCTCAATCCTATTCGTGGGTATGCCCTACGTAGTCTTCGTCGATCGTAATCTTGGCAATCGACTTGGGGTATTCCGATTCGACCCTCTGGGCCAGCGCGTGTTTGAGCTCATCGGCACTCATCTGCAGATCCGAGGGACGCACGCAGTCAAAGATCACGTTGGTGTGCGTGGGACCCGGCACGCAGCGCAGATCGTGAATCGAAAGGCGGCTATCAATCTCGTGGGCCATAGCGTTGATGCGCAGGCGCATGCTCGCCACATTTGAATCGTCGGTCACGATGGGATCGTAATGGAGCGTGACGATCATGCCGTCCTCGTCCCTAAACGACTGCTCGATGTTATCGAGCGTGTCGTGACTTTCCAGCGGGCTGGCCTCGGCCGCCATCTCGGCGTGAGCGCTTGCGAACTTCCTGCCCGGGCCATAGTCGTGGACCATCAAATCGTGAACGCCCAAAACGCCGGGATAACTCATGATCTTGTCTCGAATGTGCTTGACCAGCTTAGGATCGGGCGCCTGGCCCAAAAGCGGGCTCACCGTATCCTGGATGAGCTCAAAGCCGCTCCAGCCAATATAGGCGCCAACGGCAAGTCCAACCCAGGCATCAAGATTGATATGCGTCACCTGGGAAACAATCGCGCACGCCAGCACGGCACCCGTGGCCAGGACATCGTTCTTTGAGTCTTGAGCCGTCGCATGCAGCGTATCGGACTCAATACGGTCACCGAGCTTTTGGTTGAGGGCCGCCATCCACAGCTTTACAACCATCGAAAGCGCCAGGACTGCCACCAGGGCAAGCGAGAACTCGACAGGTTCGGGGTGGATGATACGCTCAAACGAAGACTTAACCAGTTCGAGTCCGATCAGCAGCACGAGCGCCGCCACGACCAGACCCGAGAGATACTCGTAGCGGCCATGGCCGTAAGGATGTTCGGGGTCTGCCGGCTTGCTCGCCAGTTTAAAGCCCAGCACGCTCACGATGTTTGAGCTTGCGTCGGATAAGTTGTTCATAGCATCCGCCACAATCGAAACCGATCCCGACAGCACGCCAATTGCACCCTTCGCAGCGCAAAGTGCCACATTGGCGAGAATGCACACCACGCCCGTCAACATGCCCACGCGCGCACGGTCGCCCTGCGCACGACGAACGATCCACTCGACCATCTATATCTGCCCCCAACAGTTTTACTCATACACCCGTTTGTCGAATAGCTCAGTAGTGTAGACCCTTTATCCCATCGGCACAAAAAAGGCCGCAACCCTTAGGGCTGCGGCCTTGCAAATCGCACTATCGAGCAAAAAGCTTAGAGCTTGATGTCGATGTCGACGCCAGCGGGGAGGTCGAGACGCATAAGCGAATCAACGGTGCCCGAGGTGGGGTCGAGGATGTCGATGAGACGCTTGTGGGTGCGCATCTCGAACTGCTCACGGGAGTCCTTGTTCACGTGCGGCGAGCGGATAACCGTGTACAGGTTGCGCTCGGTGGGCAGGGGGACAGGACCGGAAACGCGAGCGCCGGTCTTCTGAGCGGTCTCAACGATGAGCTTCGCGGACTGATCGACGACCTCGTGATCATAGCCCTTGAGGCGAATGCGGATCTTCTGGGTAGCCAACTTAAACCTCCAAAGAGTGCGAGAAGTGTTCTCGCAGGATTACGTAACAGGGAGCTCGAACTTAGGCGTTCTTGCTCATGACCTCGTCCACGATGGACTTGGGCGCGGGCTCATAAGAGTCGAACTGCATCGTGTAGGATGCACGGCCCTGGGTCTGGGAGCGAAGGTCGGTAGCGTAACCGAACATCTCGCCCAGCGGCACCTTGGCACGGATGAGCTTGCTGTTCTTGCGATCCTCCATGCCCTCGATCTTGCCGCGGCGACCGGAGAGGTTGCCCATAACGTCGCCCATGTACTGCTCGGGGGTCTCGACCTCGACAGCCATGATCGGCTCGAGCAGCTGCGGATCGGACTTCCTGAGGGCGTCCTTGATAGCCATGGAACCGGCGATCTTGAAGGCGGCCTCGGAGGAGTCGACCTCGTGGTAAGAACCGTCGAACAGGGTGACCTTAACGTCGAGGACCGGGAAGCCGGCGATAACACCGGTGTTCAGGGCCTCCTGAATGCCCTTGTCGATGGACGGGATGTACTCCTTGGGCACGACGCCGCCGACGATAGCGTTGACGAACTCGTAGCCGAAGCCCTCCTCCATCTTCTCGAGCTTGATGACGGCGTGGCCGTACTGACCGCGACCGCCGGACTGACGGACGAACTTGCCCTCAGCCTTCTCGACGTCGTGACCAGCGGTCTCGCGGTAGGCAACCTGGGGCTTACCAACGTTAGCGTCAACCTTGAACTCGCGGAGCAGACGGTCGACGATGATCTCGAGGTGCAGCTCGCCCATGCCGGCGATGATGGTCTGGCCGGTCTCGTGGTTGGTGGACACCTGGAAGGTCGGGTCCTCCTCGGCGAGCTTGGTCAGAGCCAGGGACATCTTGTCCTGCTCGGCCTTGGTCTTGGGCTCGATGGCAACGTCGATAACGGGCTTAGCGAACTCGATCTTCTCGAGGACGATCTCCTTGCCCTCGGCGCACAGGGTGTCACCGGTGGTGGAGTTCTTGAAGCCGACGCAAGCGACGATGTCGCCGGCGGCAGCGTCGTCACGGTCGATACGCTCGGCGGCGTTCATCTCGAGGATGCGGCCGAGACGCTCGCGCTGACCGTTGGAAGCGTTGACCACGTAGGAGCCGGACTCGGCGCGGCCGGAGTAAACGCGGACATAGGTGAGCTTACCGACGAACGGGTCGGTCATGATCTTGAAGACCAGGCCGGAGAAGGGCTCGTCGAAGGAAGGATGACGCTGAATCTCCTCGCCGGTGTCCGGATCGGTACCGGTGACGGCCTCGACGTCAAGCGGGCTGGGCAGGTAGTCGACGACAGCGTCGAGCAGCTCCTGAACGCCCTTGTTCTTGTAGGCGGAGCCCACGAAGACGAGGTTGAGCTCGTTGGCCAGAACGCCCTTGCGCAGAGCAGCCTTGAGCTCCTCGACGGTGAAGTCCTCCTCCATGAGGATCTTCTCCATGAGCTCGTCGTCAAAGCTGGCAGCAGCGTCGAGGAGCTCCTCGCGCTTGGTGGCAGCGATGTCGGCGAACTCAGCCGGGATCTCGTCCATCGGCTCGGGGTAGGTCATGCCCTTGTCGTCGGCCTTGAAGTCCCAAGCAGTCATGGTGACCAGGTCGATGACGCCCCAGAAGTTGTCCTCGGCGCCCATCGGGACCTGAGCGGCCACGGCGTTGGCGTCGAGACGATCCTTCATGGTCTCGATAGCGTTGAAGAAATCAGCGCCCACGCGGTCATACTTGTTGATGAAGGCGATGCGGGGGACGTTGAAGGTAGAAGCCTGACGCCAAACGGTCTCAGACTGGGGCTGAACGCCAGCAACGGCGTCGAAGACGGCGACAGCGCCATCGAGGACGCGCAGGCAGCGCTCGACCTCGGCGGTGAAGTCAACGTGGCCCGGGGTGTCGATGATCTGGATGCGGTAGTCGGTACCGTCCTTCTTCCAGAAGCACGTGGTAGCAGCGGAGGTAATGGTTACGCCGCGCTCCTGCTCCTGAACCATCCAGTCCATGGTGGCAGCGCCCTCATGGACCTCACCGATCTTGTGGGTCTTACCGGTGTAGTAAAGAATACGCTCGGTCGTGGTGGTCTTACCGGCATCGATGTGAGCCATGATGCCGATGTTACGGGTATCGGAAAGCTTGTACTTAGGCTTAGCCATGTTAGTTCCTTACCTTAAACTTACCAACGATAGTGAGAGAACGCGCGGTTGGCCTCGGCCATCTTGAAGACGTCCTCACGCTTCTTGACGGAAGCGCCCAGGCCGTTGGAAGCGTCGAGAATCTCGTTGGCGAGACGCTCGGCCATGGTCTTCTCCTTGCGAGCGCGGGAGAAGTTGACGATCCAGCGGATACCCAGAGCGGTGGAACGACGGGAGTTGACCTCCATCGGGACCTGATAGGTAGCGCCACCGACACGCTTGGGCTTAACCTCGAGCGTGGGCTTGACGTTGTCCATAGCCTTCTTGAAGGTAGCGAGAGCGTCGCCACCCTCGGACTTCTCGGCAACGATCTCGAAAGCGGTGTAAACGATGCGCTCAGCGGTGGCCTTCTTGCCGTCAAGAAGGACCTTGTTGATGAGCTGAGTCACCAGGCGGTTGTTGTAAACGGCGTCAGGCTGAACCTCACGACGATTAGCTGCTGCACGACGCGGCATGTGAAATCTCCTTAAGTGTCTACCGTGCGGCGCTTAGGCGGCACACGGCGAAAGTATCAAAACGTTATCTGGCTTATTTAGCCTTGGGGCGCTTAGCACCGTACTTGGAACGGGCCTGCAGACGGTTCTGGACCGGAGCAGCGTCGTAGGCGCCACGGATGACGTGATAACGGACACCAGGGAGGTCACGGACACGACCGCCGCGGACGAGCACGATGGAGTGCTCCTGCAGGTTGTGGCCCTCACCCGGGATGTAAGCAGTAACTTCGATGCCGTTGACGAGGCGAACACGGGCAACCTTACGAAGAGCCGAGTTCGGCTTCTTGGGGCTCGTGGTGAAGACGCGGGTGCACACGCCGCGCTTCTGGGAGTTGTGCTGCAGAGCAGCGTTCTTGGACTTCTTGGGCACGGAACGACGGCCCTGGCGAACCAGCTGGTTAATAGTAGGCAAAGCGTACTCCTTCTCGAATGATTCCAGCTTTCTGTAAAGTGCAACGGCTTGAATCGAGGGGTCAGCATCCCCCTACGAAACACGCAGTTCGATAGGATACGTGCCGTTAGCTGTGCCGTCAACAGACCACGCCGCCGGGCGTATCCCAAAATAGGCACATTTCCGCAAAGCCTACACAAAAGGAATCCCCTCCTGTGTGCGGGGCGGATTCTCGGGCCGTGCGGCACAGGGGTTAAGTTTGCTGCTCTACAGTCCTGGCTCGCACGGAGAGCACATTAAGTGCTCTCCGGCTCGTGCGGAACTCGCGACAAACTTAACCCCCGCGCCGCCCGGGCCGGGAATCCGACGTGCTCGTCAGGGAAACGCTACCTGCCAAAAAGGGACAGGTTTATTTTGGTCGGTTTTATCTGGGGAAACGTCGCGCTCCAGCGGTGATCTGCTCTCATCTGTCGCATGGAAATCGGCGGCGTTTTCGGAAGTATGCGGCAAATTTTGAACTTGCTGAGCGCACAAGGGTTTTGCGATAACAAACCAGCAGGTAGAACGCTTGAGCATATGCGCTGTGGTCGGCCTATCGGGATTTTGCCGCATACTTCCGAAAATCGGACGAATGTCGCTCGCTTTAACCGCCCATTTAACGCAAAATGGGCCGCCTCCCCTAGTAGGAAGCGGCCCCAAATCTTACGAATAGACGATGGTAAAGGGTACTTCTGTTTCGGTCTCTCCTGTTGATGTGTATCTCGTGCCCTCGAGGGTTACCGAGACCACCTGGTCGACATTGATCAGCTTTGTCGGAACCGAGATGTTCTCCCCGCTATTGCGCGTCAGCGAAACATAGGAATTGTACGCGCCTGTAGCATCGTCTTCGATAATCTGCTCCGATCCATCCTTGTAGGTAACGGTCAACTTTTTCGTGACTGCGTCAATGCCCAGATCGTCGATGTGCGTCTGGATGGAAAACGGGCTAATCTCAAGAGGCGAGTCATCGGAGCGGAGTTCCTTTGTATCGACGTACGCTCCAACGCTAAACTCGGGCGTCGATGCCTCGAGCAGCTTCGCGTCCTCGCCTTCGCCCTCAGTCCAGCAGATATTCCAGCTGACCGCATGTCCCAAATCTCGCTCGCGATTCCACGATGCAAAGTACATCGTGCCATTAATGACCGTGTCGCTTGATGTGTCTTTATCAATTGTACAGCGTGTGTCAGCCCATTCCTCGCCGAAGTTCATGCTGGGCGTGCCGATGCCTTGTTCTTCTTCACCATAGAGAACAAGTTCGCCAGTCTCTGCTGCCGGCTTGTAGTAGTTAACACCATTTGGATTGGACAACGTAAACGTCACGGCACCGCAACCGTTTTTATCGATAGCCATATCATGAATGTCGAGTGTATAGCCGTTGCCCTCGACGGACAGATTGACCTTCTGTACTGAACCCTCCAAGCTTTGGGGCGCGATACCATCACCAAACTCTCTGGTGTAGGTATATTTAGTCCCCGACGAGCCACCTTGAGTCCAGGTAATGGACTCTCCGTTGCCATGGTTTCCCCAGGCAGAGGCAAAATAACTGGAATTGACGACGGCGTAGGCGACCCCTCCGGTCGCCAGCACTCCGGCAAGGCATCCGATCACGGCAACATACAGAGGCTTCGCGTGACCCTTTCGGCGAAGCGGCTCACCAGCAGCGGCATAAAGAACACGGTCAGCAAGATCGCTATCGGCTTGGACGGACTCGAAGGCCTGCTTGATTTGATTGGATTTCACGGTCGCCCTCCTCTAGGATGAATTTGAGCTTCGATCGACCGCGAGCTAAACGCGTTCGAACGGTCGCGGCTGGCACATGCAGTAACTCGGCAATCTCTGAGGTCGAAAAGCCCAGATAGTAATAGAGCACGATGGGAACACGGAATCGCTCCGGAAGTCGCATAACGTCTGACAAGACCGCCTTGGTCTCATCCTGCGCCGCCGAAAGCGAATCGGTCAGGCTTTCAATATCCTCCACGCGTCTCCATGGCTTTCGAAAGAGAGATTTGCATTCATTGATCGTGACCCGGATAAGCCAGCGGCGAAGATGCTCCCAACTCTCAAATTGCGTATCGCTTTTGAGCAGCTTAAGAAAGACATCTTGGGCAACATCATCGGCATCGGCGCGATCGCGCAGATACGTCAATGCGATTCGAAACACGACATCCCTGTGATCTTCAACCGCCTGTCTAAAAGCTTGTTCTTCCATAATCACCTCCCGGTGACGTTCATGATTCTTGATGAGGCCCTCACCATAGATACGCTTTGACCGAGCAGAATGTTTCAAATTCAAGCAGGAAAAACCTACCAAAATAAACCTGTCCCTTATTGGCATAAAGGAATCCCCTCCTGTGCGTGAGGGCGGATTCCCGGTCCGGGCGGCGCAGGGGTTAGGTTTGCTGCTCTACAGTCCTGGCTCGCACGGAGGCCACATTAAGTGGCCTCCGGCTCGTGCGGAACTCGCGACAAACTTAACCCCTGCGCCGCCCGGACCGGGAATCCGACATACTCGTCGGGGCAACGTTCCTCATCAAAAAAAGGCCCGCTCCCCTGTTGGGAAGCGAGCCTTTATAAGGGCGGTTAACGTACTAGGAAATTACTCCTCGTCGTTGTCCTTGGCCTCTTCGGCGTCGTCGGTGTCCACGAGCTGGTTGAGCAGCTCGTCGAGGGAAGCCATGTCCTCGTTGATCGCGCCGTTGGCGGGAGCCTTCTTGTCGTCGATCGGGGCGCCCAGGAGCTCCTCGTCGGCATCGGCGTGATGCGTCGGAGCGGAGGTACCCAGCAGGATATCGTCCGGACCGTCGGGGCTAAAGACCATCTGCAGCAGCTGCGAGAGGTCTTCCTCGTCGGCAACGTCGTCGTTGTTCTCGAGGATGTAGAGCAGGTCGTGGGCCTCCAGGCCGTCACGGAGCTCCTCGATCGCCTTGGCACCGATGCCATCGATGCGCAGCAGATCCTCCTCGGACTTGCCAACCAGGTCGCCGACCGTCTCGATGCCGACCTCGCTGAACTTGTTGGTCCAGCGCTGCGACACGCCCAGGTCGTCGAACAGGTACAGGCGAGCCTTCTCGGCGGAGATGGTGTGGCCGTTGCGGGTGAACGAACCGTCAGCACCACCGAACTCGTCGTAGCCGGCCCAGTCGAGCTGCTGCGGGAGCTGCTCGTCCAGGTCCTTGAGCTCAACCGGAGCCCACTCGGGCAGCGACTTGGCGTTGGGCGAAGCCGGGCCGTCAATGTCGACATAGCCGTCGGCCGTGCGATACGTCAGCTTGGCGTTGGCGTACGGCTTGAGGCCGGTACCAGCCGGGATCTTCTTACCGACGATGACGTTGGACTTAAGGTCGAGCAGGTGATCGACCTTGCCCTCAATGGCAGCCTCGGTAAGGACGCCAGCGGTACGGATGAACGAAGCGCTCGACAGCCAGGAGTCGATGTTGGACGCGACCTTGAGCGTACCCAGGATGACGGGCTCGGCCACAGGAGCCTGACCGCCCAGACGGGCAACGCGCTCGACCTCGTCGGCGAACTCGTAGCGATCGACGTACTGACCAAGCAGGTACTTGGAGTCGCCGGGGTTGGTGATCTGAACGCGACGCAGCATCTGACGTGCGAGCACCTCGATGTGCTTGTCGTTCAGGTCGACGCCCTGGCTGGTGTAGACGTCCTTGACGCTCTCGACGAAGGTGTGCATCGTCGACTCGATGTCGGTCAGCTTGCGCAGGTTGCGGAAGTTGACGAAGCCCTTGGTGATCTGGTCGCCGGCGCGAACCTCGCAGCCGTCCTCGATCTCGGGCATAAAGCGCACCGATGCGGGGACACGACGCTCGTCGAGGACACGGGTGTGATCCTCGGAGTCGGTGAGCGTCAGCACGTACTCGGACTTCTCGGGCTTAATCGAGAGGTGGCCGGAGTACGGAGCCAGCTCGGCCTCGCGACCCAGGATCTTCTCGTTGACGTTGCCGACGATATCGAACATACGGCTGACCGTAGGCAGACCCTGCGTAATATCGTCGACGCCAGCGACGCCACCGGAGTGAATGGTACGCATCGTAAGCTGCGTACCGGGCTCGCCGATGGACTGGGCGGCAATAATGCCGACCGCGGTACCGATGGCGACCGGACGACGGGTGGAAAGATCCCAGCCGTAGCACTTCTGGCACACGCCGTACTTGGAGCGGCAGGTGAGCAGCGCGCGAAGCTTGACCTTCTTAAGGCCGGCATCGACCATCTTCTGGATGTCGGCGACCTTCTCGATGTAGCCGTCCTGCTCAAAGAGCACGGTGCCATCGGGGGCCACGACGTCCTCAATGAAGCAACGGCCGACGAGGTCGGTGTTGAGGTCGGTGGTGCCGGGGATGATGAGGTTGTAGGTAACGCCCTCATGCGTACCGCAGTCCTCCTCACGGACGATGACGTCCTGGGCCACGTCGACCAGACGACGGGTCAGGTAACCAGAGTCCGAGGTGTGGGATGCAGTATCGACCAGGCCCTTACGGGCGCCGTAGGTCGAAATGAAGTACTCGAGCGGCAGCAGGCCCTCGCGGAAGTTCGCCTTAATGGGAAGGTCGATCGTCTCGCCGGACATGTCTGCCATCAGGCCACGCATGCCACCGAGCTGACGCAGCTGGGTCTTAGAACCACGGGCGCCGGAGTCGGCCATCATGTAGAGCGGGTTCTCCTCGTCGAACATGTCGAGCATGAGCGCTGCAACCTTGTCGGTACAAGCGGTCCACTCGTTAACGACTTCGATGTGGCGCTCCGTCTCGTTGATGAAGCCCTCCTCGAAGTACTCGTTGATCTGGTCGACGTTGGCCTGGGCGCGATCGAGCAGCTCCTGCTTCTCGGCAGGGATGAGAGCGTCCCACACCGAGATGGTGAGGCCGGCGCGGGTAGCGTAGTGGAAGCCGGAGTACTTGATGGCGTCGAGGATCGGGCCGACCTTGGCCTCGGGGTAACGATCGCAGCAGTCGGCAACCAGCTTGGCCACATCGCCCTTGACCATCTTGTAGTTCATGAACTCATAGTCTTCGGGCAGGCACTGGCGGTTGAAGATGATGCGGCCGATAGAGGTCTCGAAGCGCGCGGTCTTGTTGCCGGTAACGTCGTAGTCGACGAACTCGTTCTTGCCGTTCTTGACGCGGAAGATACGGGTGCCGTCCTCGTTGATGACGTTGGCATCGGCAGCGGACACGCGAACCTGGATCTTGGCCTGCATGTCGACCTCGGAACGGCAGTCATAGGCGTGCAGCGCGTCGTCGAAGCTGGCGAACACGTGGTTCTCGCCCGGCAGACCCTCGCGGACCTGGGTGAGGTAGTACACACCAATGATCATGTCCTGCGAAGGGATGTTAACCGGCTTGCCGGATGCCGGCGAGCGCAGGTTGTTCGCAGAGAGCATGAGCACGCGAGCCTCGGCCTGAGCCTGGCTGGACAGCGGCACGTGGACAGACATCTGGTCGCCGTCGAAGTCGGCGTTGAAGGGCGAGCAGACCAGCGGGTGCAGGTGGATAGCCTTGCCCTCGACCAGCACCGGCTCAAAGGCCTGGATGGACAGACGGTGCAGGGTCGGTGCACGGTTGAGCAGCACGACGCGACCGTCGATGACCTCTTCGAGGATATCCCACACAAAGGTGGCACCGCGGTCGATAGCGCGCTTGGCGCCCTTGATGTTCTCGACCTTGCCGAGCTCGACCAGGCGCTTCATGACGAAGGGCTTGAAGAGCTCCAGCGCCATGGTCTTGGGCAGACCGCACTGGTGCAGCAGCAGCTTGGGGTCGGTAACGATTACCGAACGGCCGGAGTAGTCGACACGCTTGCCCAGCAGGTTCTGACGGAAACGACCCTGCTTGCCCTTGAGGGCCTCGGCGAGCGACTTGAGCGGGCGACCGCCACGGCCAGAGACCGGGCGACCACGACGGCCGTTGTCGAACAGGGCATCCACGGACTCCTGGAGCATGCGCTTCTCGTTGTTCACGATGATCGCAGGGGCGTCCAGGTCGAGCAGGCGCTTGAGTCGGTTGTTACGGTTGATCACGCGACGATACAGGTCGTTGAGGTCGGACGCGGCGAAGCGGCCGCCGTCGAGCTGGACCATCGGGCGCAGATCGGGCGGAATGACCGGAATGACATCCAGGATCATGTTCGCGGGGCTGTTGCCGCCCTTCAGGAAGGCGTCAACGACCTCGAGGCGCTTAACGGCCTTCTCGCGCTTCTGCTTCTGGGAATCCTCGTCGGCGATGATGGCCTTGAGCTTCTCGGCCTCGGAGGGGAGGTCGATGGCAGCGAGCAGGTCGCGGACGGCCTCGGCACCCATACCACCCTTGAAGTACATGGAGTAGTAACGGGTCATCTCGCGGAACAGCGGCTCATCGGAGATGAGGTCGCGCTCGGTAAGCTTCATGAAGGCGTTGAAGGCGTCCGTGCGGAGCTGCTTCTCGTCCTTGCACTCTTCCTCGATGTCGACGATGCCAGAGGCGATCTCCTCGGGGGTCAGCGGCTCCTCGTCGGAGAACTCGTCAAAGTTCTCGGGGTTGCCCTGCTCCTTGAGGGACTCGATCTGGCGGGCGCACTCGGCATCGATCTCTTCCAGATCGGCGGCGAGCTCCTCGCGCAGGTCGTCAGCGTCGGCCTCGCGAGCCTCGTAGTCGACCTCGGTGATGATGTAGCTGGCAAAGTACAGAACCTTCTCGAGGTCCTTGGACTTGATGTCGAGCATACGGCTCATCGGGAAGCTCGTGGGGCTCTTGAAGTACCAGATGTGGGACACGGGAGCGGCGAGCTCGATGTGGCCCATGCGGTCGCGACGCACCTTGGCCGAGGTGACCTCGACGCCGCAGCGCTCGCAGACGATGCCCTTAAAGCGGATGCCCTTGTACTTGCCGCAGGAGCACTCCCAGTCCTTGGCGGGACCGAAGATCTTCTCGCAGAACAGGCCGTCCTTCTCGGGCTTGAGGGTACGGTAATTGATGGTCTCCGGCTTCTTGACCTCACCGTGCGACCAGGAACGGATCTGGTCGGCGGAGGCAAGGGAGATCTTTACCGAGTCAAAATCAGTAGCTTCGAAATCTGCCACAGTCAACTACTCCTTATCAGTGGTCGTGGCGGCGACAGCCTCGGGTGCCTCGGCGGTCTCGGCATCCTGGGCCTCAACGTCGGTGTCAACGCCGGCGAGCGCAGCCAGGTCGTCGAGAGCAGAGGTCTCCTCGGCGGTCACAGGGGCGGAGGCGTCCTCGTCGGCATCGTGCATGGGCTCGATGTCCAGTGCGAGGGAACGGATCTCCTTGACGAGAACCTTGAAGGACTCGGGGATACCCGGAACCGGGACGTTCTCGCCCTTGACGATGGACTCGTAGGTCTTGACGCGGCCCACGGTATCGTCGGACTTGACGGTCAGGATCTCCTGCAGGACGTTGGCAGCACCGTATGCGTACAGTGCCCAAACTTCCATCTCGCCGAAGCGCTGGCCGCCGAACTGAGCCTTGCCGCCCAGCGGTTGCTGGGTAACCAGGCTGTAAGGGCCGGTCGAACGGGCGTGGATCTTGTCGTCGACCATGTGGCCGAGCTTGAGGATGTAGGACGTACCCACGGTAATGGGCTCGCGGAACTCCTCGCCGGTGCGGCCGTCGAACAGGCGGGTCTTGCCGCGCTCGTCAAGCTGGGTGACAAACTCGGGGCGCATGTGATCGCCAAAGGCAGCGGTGGCCTTGTTGAGCATGTTCTTGTTGGCGCGACAGATGACCTCGGCGATCTCGTCCTCCTTGGCGCCGTCGAAGACGGGCGTCGAGACGAAGAACGGACCGGGGACATACTTGTCGGAGTCGGCATCCTCGGTATCCCAACCGCAGGCAGCAGCCCAGCCAAGGTGGCACTCGAGCAGCTGACCGACGTTCATACGCGAAGGAACGCCCAGCGGGTTGAGGATAACGTCGATCGGGGTACCGTCAGCCATGTAGGGCATGTCCTCGACCGGCAGAACGTTACAGATAACGCCCTTGTTGCCGTGGCGACCGGCGATCTTATCGCCCTGCTGGATCTTACGACGCTGGGCGACGTAGACGCGCACCTGCTCGTTGACGCCGGGGGCCAGGTCGTCGCCGTTCTCGCGGCTAAAGCGGACGACGTCGATGACGCGGCCATAAGCGCCGTGAGGCATCTTAAGGGAGGTGTCGCGAACATCGTGAGCCTTGGCACCGAAGATGGCGCGCAGCAGGCGCTCCTCGGCGGTCAGAGCGCTCTCGCCCTTAGGCGTGACCTTGCCGACCAGGATGTCGCCAGGGCCGACCTCGGCGCCGATGCGGATGATGCCGTCCTCGTCGAGGTTGGCAAGCATGTCCTCGGAGAGGTTCGGGATCTCGCGAGTGATCTCCTCGGGGCCGAGCTTGGTGTCGCGGGCGTCGATCTCGTGACGGGTGATATTGATGGTCGTCAGCAGGTCCTCGGCCACCAGGCGCTCGGACACGACGATACCGTCCTCGTAGTTGAAGCCTTCCCACGGCATGTATGCCACGGTGAGGTTCTGGCCCAGTGCGAGCTCGCCATGATCGGTCGAAGGACCGTCGGCCAGAGGCTCGCCCTGCTCAACGGTGTCACCGACGCGCACGAGCGGACGGTGGTTGATGCAGGTGGACTGGTTGGAGCGCTGGTACTTGGCCAGGTGATACTCGTCCATGCCGCCGGCGTGCTTGACGATAATCTTGGAGGCGTCGGCATAGATGACTTCGCCGGCGTTCTTGGCCAGGGTAACCTCGCCAGAGTCCAGGGCGGCGCGACGCTCCATGCCAGTACCGACATAGGGAGCGGCGGGGTGAACCAGCGGCACGGCCTGACGCTGCATGTTGGCGCCCATGAGCGTACGCTTGGCGTCGTCGTGCTCGAGGAACGGAATCAGCGTGGCTGCGACGGAGAGCATCTGACGCGGCGAGACGTCCATGTAGTCGACGTCCTCGACAGGCACGTCGGCGGGAGCGCCGAAGGAGCCGTCGAAGTCGCGGGTACGGGCGATCACGGTATGCGGACGGACGATCTTGCCCTCGGCATCGGTCGTGATGAACTCGTTGGTCTTGGGATCGAGCGGCGTGTTGGCCGGCGCGATGACGTGCTTCTCTTCCTCGTCAGCGGTCATCCAGTCGATCTGGTCGGTGGCAACGCCGTTCTCGACACGACGGAACGGGGCCTCGATGAAGCCATACTCGTTGACGCGGGCGTAGAGGGCGAGCGAGCCGATCAGGCCGATGTTGGGGCCTTCGGGGGTCTCGATCGGGCACATGCGGCTGTAGTGCGAGTTGTGAACGTCGCGGACGGCCGTCGGCACGTTGGTGCGGCGGCTGGAGCCCGACTTGTGGCCGGCAAGGCCGCCAGGGCCGAGTGCGGACAGACGGCGCTTGTGAGTCAGACCGGTCAGGGGGTTCGCCTGGTCCATGAACTGCGAGAGCTGCGAGGAACCGAAGAACTCCTTGATAGAGGCCACGATCGGACGGATGTTGATGAGCGACTGCGGGGTGATCTCGTCGATGTCCTGGGAGCTCATGCGCTCACGGACGACGCGCTCCATACGGCTCATGCCGATACGGAACTGGTTGGCGACGAGCTCGCCGACGGTGCGAATGCGGCGGTTGCCAAAGTGGTCGATGTCGTCGACCTTGAAGCCCTGCTCGCCGGCAGCGAGGGACAGCAGGTAGCGAAGCGTAGCGACGATGTCCTCGTCGGTGAGCACCGTGACCTCTTCCTCGGTGGTGAGGTTGAGCTTCTTGTTGACCTTGTAGCGACCGACGCGGGCCAGATCGTAGCGCTGCGGGTTGAAGAGCAGGCCCTCGAGCAGGCTGCGGGAAGCATCCACGGTGGGAGGCTCGCCCGGGCGCAGGCGACGGTAGATCTCGATAAGAGCATCCTCGCGGGTAAGGGCGGTATCGCGCTCGAGGGTGCGCTTGATCACATCGGAGTTGCCGAGCAGCTCGATGATATCGTCGTTGGTGACGGCGATGCCAAGGGCGCGCAGGAACATCGTGGCGCTCTGCTTGCGCTTACGGTCGATGGAGACCATGAGCTGGTCGCGCTTGTCGACCTCAAACTCGAGCCAGGCACCGCGGGACGGGATGATCTGAGCCTTGTAGATCTGCTTGCCCGAATCCATCTCGGAGCTGTAGTACACGCCCGGGGAACGGACGAGCTGGGAGACGACGATACGCTCGGTACCGTTGATGATAAAGGTGCCCTGATCGGTCATCATGGGGAAGTCGCCCATAAAGACGAGCTGCTCCTTGATCTCACCGGTCTCCTTGTTAGTGAGACGGACGTCGGTCAGAAGCGGAGCCTGATAGGTCATGTCCTTCTCGCGGCACTCCTCGACGGTGTGCGCGGGATCGCCAAACTGATGCTCGCCGAAGGTAACCTCGAGAACATGGTTCTGGCTCTGGATGGGGCTGGATTCCTTGAACGCCTCACGAAGGCCCTCGTCCTTAAAACGCTCAAAGGATTCCCTTTGAACAGAGATAAGGTTGGGGAGCTCCATGGCCTCCGGGATTTTCCCGAAGCTGACGCGCTTGCGCTCAGTGGCAGTGTATGCGTAGGTCACCAGGTTTTTCCTCCTTCACGGAAATGCTCGGTGGATTGGCGAGGCATAGCTTCGCCAGTTATCGCAACCTAATAGTTTATCAGGTACCGACCGTTGAGCAAGAAAAGCCTTGACGTGATTGAGTTTTTGGAGTAGCAAAGTTTTTCGACAGAAAACATGCAGGTAGATGGATGTGCATCGAACACCTGTTCATATATTTTCTGTGAACAGAGGGTTAGCAATCGCAGCTCTTATAAAAAAACGGGCGCGAACCGAAGTCCGCACCCGTAAATGTCGATGCCCGAAGGCTTACTTACGCATCAAACCGCCGCGCTCGTCGATGGCATCCCAGAAGGCGCCGGCAAAGCGAGGATCGCTTGCAGCCATGAGGGCGTTGGTGGCCATCCAGCCAGACGGGGGTACCGGTATCGTAGCCCGACAGCGGGTCGATGACGACGGCGTACATGGCCTCGCGGTCGAGCGAGCGGGCCATGGCGTCGGTCAGCTGGATCTCGCCGCCCTTACCGGCCTGCTGATCGGCCAGCAGGTCCATGACCAACGGGCTCAGCAGGTAGCGACCGACGATGTACAGGTTGGACGGAGCAGCCTCGGGAGCGGGCTTCTCGACCAGGCCGCCGATGCGCCAAACGGCACCGGGCTCGTCGTCGGCGGCATTCTCGAAGCCCTCGAGAGCGCCCACGCGATCGCCGGCGATAACGCCATAGCGGCTGACTTCCTCGGGAGCGCACGCGGCAACGGCGATAACAGAAGCGCCACCGTGCTCCTTGGAGACGGCAAGCATCTTGTCACAGATGTCGCGGTTGGGCACAACGTAGTCGCCCAGAAGAACCAGGAAGTTCTCCCCTGCCACAGCGTCGGCGGCAGAGCGAATGGCGTGGCCAAGGCCCTTGGGCTCGTACTGATAACGGAAGTCGACCGGCATACCACCAGCATGGGCGACGGCGTCGGCATAAGCATCCTTGCCACGCTCGCGAAGCAGGTTCTCGAGCGAGCGATCGGGCTGGAAGTAGCTCAGCAACTCGGGCTTGCCAGGAGAGGTGACGATAATAGCATCGTCGACCTCATCGGGGTCGAGCGCCTCCTCAACGACGTACTGGATGACCGGTTTGTCGAGCACCGGCAGCATCTCTTTGGGCGTGCACTTGGTGCCAGGCAGAAAACGCGTGCCAAGACCGGCGGCGGGGATGATTGCCTTCATGTTATTCAAGGATCCTTTCGCAGGCGCAGGATGCGCCCTGTGCGTGCGGCACGGCGGCCGCAGACCAAATTGCGATACCGGTTTATCTTACCGCCGTTAATTAACGTTAATGTAGGCAAGCGCCATTCTTCAGCAGGTCAACGCAAATTATTGCTCGAATGGTGCAATTTTATCGCCCAACGGTAGCGACCCCAAAGCATCGCAAGCGGCAGCAATTTGTATGCCGAGCCAACAAAATAGAGGGGATCAAAACGAAAAAGACGGGGCTCGCAATGCGAACCCCGTCTGCAAAGAAATCTGGCGAGAAAGCCTGATTACTTGAGGGTGACAGCAGCGCCAGCAGCCTCGAGCTTCTCCTTGGCAGCCTCGGCGTCCTCCTTCTTGGCACCCTCGAGAACAGCCTTGGGAGCGCCCTCGACGACCTCCTTGGCCTCCTTCAGGCCAAGGTTGGTGAGCTCACGGACGGCCTTGATGACCTGGATCTTGTTGTCGCCGAAGCCCTCGAGCACGACGTCAAACTCGGTCTTCTCCTCGGCCTCAGCAGCGCCAGCAGCGGGAGCGGCGACAACAGCGGCAGGAGCAGCGGCGGAAACGCCGAAGGTGTCCTCGATAGCCTTAACGAGCTCGGAAGCCTCGAGAAGGGTCATTTCCTTAAGAGCATCGATGATCTCATCGGTGGTAAGCTTAGCCATTTCTAAGTCCTTTCGGTTTCCGTGTCTGTGCACGGAGATCAGTTAAAACACGGCGCGAATGCGCCAGGGGTGCGGCGTTGCCGCCGCGGGTGAAAACAGCGACTAGGCTGCCTTCTGCTCGGAGACCTGCTGGATCGAACGAGCGAGACCAGAGGAAACGCCGTTGACGCAGACAGCGATGTCGCGAGCGAAACCGGAGATGAGACCGGCAATCTGGCCGAGAAGCTGGTCCTTGGTGGGCAGCTCGGCGATAGCCTTAACATCATCAGCGGAAACGGCCTTGCCGTCGGAGATACCGCCCTTGATCTCAAGGACGCCCTTGGACTTAGCGGAGAAGTCCTTAAGGGTCTTAGCGGCCTCGACCGGCTCGGTCTCGTAGAACACATAAGCGACGGGGCCGGCGAGGATCTCGTCGAGCTCGGGCTGCTCCTGGTTCTTGAGAGCGATCTTGACCAGGTTGTTCTTGTAGACCTTCATCTCGGCGCCGCACTCGCGAAGCTGATGACGCAGCTCCTGAGCCTGCTTAACCGTCAGACCGTTGTAGTTGACGACGAACAGACCGGCGTTCTCGGCGATACGGGACTCGATCTCTGCAACCTTGTCGATTTTGTACTGCTGGGGCATGAATTACACCTCCTCGAATTCTTTCCGGGCACGGTCCGCCACAAGGACGTGACGGGGGCATGTCCAAAAAGAAAGCCCCCGCGCTGCATGAGCGACGGGGGCGAGAAGACATATCTACTCGACCACCTCGGCTGGCGGGATATCCCATTAAGCTCGCGGGCAATGCCCGTTTGCACCGGCTGTCTCTGGCAGCGGATTCGTGCGTGAACCGAAAGTATTATGGCGGGGACCCCGGCGTCGGTCAACGGAAAACCGGGCTGCACACAATTCCACCATCCGGCACGCTCCGCCGAAGGCCAGGCGCAAGGTTTTCGTAGATTCCGCACGAGCCGAAGGCCACTTAATGTGGCCTTCGTGCGAGCCCAGGACTTGACCGAGCGAAAACCTTGCGCCTGGCCTTCGGCGGCGCGGCCTGCGTCAACTATGGGGCAGCCCGGTTTTCCGTTGGCCGGCGCGCCCCACTCATAATGCTTGGGTCGGTGGGCTGATGTGTTGCGTCCCTGATGGCTACAGGGTTGAAATGAAGGTGGACAGGCGATTTAGGCCTTCGTCCAGATCTTTGTCGGAGACGCAGTAGCTGAGGCGGATGTGGCCTTCGGTGCCGAAACAGTCGCCTGGGACTAGGGCTACGTTTGCTTCTTTGATGGCTTTGATACAGAAGTCTTTGCTGGTTAGGCCATACTGTTTGATGCTCGGGAAAGTGTAGAAGGCTCCTGCGGGCTCTACTACGTCGAGGCCCATGGCGTCTAAGGCTGCGAGTACGCGTTCGCGGCGAGCTCGGTAGACTTTGAGCATGGGGGTTGGGTCGACGGTGAGGGCTCGGGCTGCGGCGTCCATCTCAAAGGAGACGGCGCTCGATACTAGGTATTGGTGGGCCTTTGCGATCTCGGCGATGACGGGGGTTGCCGCTGCGAGCCAACCTAAACGCCAGCCGGTCATGGCCCAGGGCTTGGAGAAGCTCTCAATGACCACCGTCTGCTCGCGTAGCTCCGGGTGGCGCTGGGCAAATCGCTCGTAGCCGTCCACGTAGACCAGGCGGTTATATACGTCGTCGCAGACCACGTAGATGCCCGCCTGCTCCGCCACGTGTGCCACGGCGTCGAGCGATGCCGCGTCGAGGATGCAACCCGTGGGATTGTTGGGCGAGCAGATGACGATGGCCTTAGTCGCCGGCGTCACACAGGCACGAAGCGCCTCCTCTTCAATCTGGAATTGCGCAGGCTCTGTATCCAAAAAGACCGCTTTGGCGTGATTGGCCACGACGATGCTCTCGTACAGGCCAAAGGCCGGCGTGGGGATAATGATCTCGTCGCCGGGGTTGAGCATAGCCATGAATGTTGCCGACAGGGCCTCGGTCGCGCCGTCGGTTAGGATGACCTCGTCGGCCGAAAACGTAAGGCCCGCGTTCCCCATGTAGGCAGACAGCGCCTCGCGCAGGGCGGGGCGACCGTTGTTGGGCGGATAGTGCGTGTCGCCGCGGCCCAGCGCGGCGGTCACCTCGGCGCTAATCACATCGGGCGTAGGAAAATCGGGTTCGCCGAGCGCAAGCGCGATACACCCTGGGTGCTGGGCGGCGAGCGCGTTAATCCGACGGATGCCGGAGGGCTTGAGCGTGGCAAGCGAGGTGTTCATGGGCAGACGCATGGCGTTCCTTTCGTAAGGGTTGCACTAGGATAGCGCGGCGAGGCGCCGCCAGACGGTGTAACCTAAACGGAAACCAACCGGAAAGGAGGCGGCATGGAAACGACCGCACGCGGCGATGTGCCAAAAACGTTGCAAACCATTGCGTATATCAGCATTCCCAATAGCGCGGATCTTGAGTTTTTGCTCTGGGACCTGCAGGATGCCATCGCCGCCTATGCACAGCTTTCCGGCACCACGCTCCCCCGCCCGATCGACCTGAAGGCGGATAATGCCGACGGCGTTGCCGATGGTATCGTGCTCGGTATTAATGATGCATTTGATGATGAGGCGATGATCGCTGTCGAGCAGATACTCGATCGCCTTGGAATCGCGAAAACACGCGTCTATGTCATCGTTCTTGCTGGATCCGAGGACGCCGAACGGGCACACGAAACCGCCGTGCGGCTGCACCGGGCCTGCCGTCTTCGTGACCTGTCGTGGTGTGGCGGCGTTGTCGTCTGTGCCGGCAGCGGTATTGCGGCGCTTCGCCACTCCCCGCGTATGGGCCTCTTGCGCCGGCCATTTTCCGAAGCGATGGACAAGCTCGTAGGCGCCGTTCGCATGGGCTGCTCCGTCGAGCATGCGCAGCGACTTGGCGGCGGCAATGCCGTCAACGTCAACGTCGACGGCATGGTTTGCGCCGAGCCAGCTGTGCCCGCGCCGATCTGGCGAGGCGTTCTGAAACGCCTCGGCGCCCGCGCCCAATCAGATATCTAAATTAGAGAACGGCCCAGTCAACGGCTTCGTGCCAACGCTCAACAAGACGCCCCAGACGCCAGGCGGCATTGGCGGGACTAGTTGACGGCAATACGACAGCGGACAGACCCGTCCGCTCCTGTAGATAGCGCTTATAAAGGCGCCCCGCCGTACCTCCGTTGCATATCACCTGCTCAATGGGAGCTGCGCCGGTAATGCGCTCGATATGTGCCGGCACAACGTTGCGAATGCTCGCGTCACTCGAGCCCTTAATGTCACAGCTCTCGATCACGTCCCACAGGGCTACGCCGCCGTTCAGCAGCATGGAGCGCTTGGCGACAATCGAGGCGTCGAGCGTCGCAGGCTCACCGCTTGCCAAAGGGTCGCCCTCGTTGGGCGGCACGGGCACACCGAGGCATGCGGCCATCACGCGCCAAAAGCGATTCTGAGGGTTACCGTAATAAAAGGCATTGGCACGCGAAAGCACCGAGGGAAACGACCCGAGCACCAAAACGCGCGAGTGCTCGTCAAACACGGGTTCAAACCCATGCTCAATATGTTGATAGCCCTCGTCCGGCGCGGCCACGAGCTAGGCCCTCAGCAGATAGCGCACCTCGTAGGGTGCAAGCTCAAGGGTACCCGTCAGCTCGACCGTGGGAGCATCGTCGGCAAGTAGGTCGACGAAGGAGCCGTTGAGTTCGCCGGCTCCAAAGGTATAGGGCTCGTTCACGGCATTGACCGCCACAAGCACCGTCGCGTCGTCGCAGGCGCGCTCGAACAGCAGCTGCTTGTTCTGGATCACCACGTTGCGATAGGCACCGTAGTTGAGAGCACGGGCCGCCGCGTCGTCGGCCGAGCGCAGGTGCATGAGCTGCTTGATGAAAGCCGTCAGCTCGTTGGGCGCAGGCTCATCGAGCGCAGGTCGCAGCGCCCAGTCGCCATCGGGGCCGCCCTTTTCGCCAGCAATTCCCCACTCGCTGCCGTAGTAGACGCACGGGATGCCCGGCATGCCAAACAGCATGCCATAGGCGGGGCGCAGGCAGGACTTGTCAGTGAGGATGCTCGCCAGGCGCGGCACATCGTGGTTGTCGACAAACGACAGCAGATGCTTGCCGCGATAAATGCACCACGGGTCACCGCCAAACTGGCGATGAAGAGAGTGGGCAATCTCGAACATGTTGATCGAATTAAAGCTGGAGTACAGGCCCTTGTAGCACTCGTAGTTGGTGCAGGAGTCGAGCATCTCGTCGTTGACAATCTGGTTGTAGTCGCCGTGGAGCGTCTCGCCGATCAGCACAAAATCGGGCTTGAGCTCACGGGTAAAGTCGTGCAGACGACGCATGAAGTCGCGGTCGAGCATATAGGCAACATCCAGGCGCAGGCCGTCGACGCCGAAGACCTCGGCCCAGCGGCGCACGGACTCGAGCAGGTAATCGACAACGGCGGGGTTTTGCAGGTTGAGCTTCACGAGCTCAAAATGGTCTTCCCAGCCCTCGTACCAAAAGCCGTCGCCGTAGCACGAGTCACCGTCAAAGCTGATGTGGAACCAGTCCTTGTACGGCGAGTCCCACTTGCGCTCCTGCACGTCGCGGAAGGCCCAAAAACCGCGACCGACGTGGTTGAAGACGGCATCGAGCACCACGCGGATGCCATGGTCGTGCAGCGTCTCGCACACGGCGGCAAAGTCGGCATCCCCACCCAGGCGACGGTCGATATGACGCAGGCTGCGCGTATCATAGCCGTGGCTATCGGACTCGAGTGGCGGGTTGATCAGCACAGCGCCAATACCGAGTTCTTGCAGGTAGTCGGCCCATTGGGCGATTTTCATGATGGGCGCATCGGGGTTGGGCGCGGCGTTGGCAGCCTGGGCAAGCTCATCCTCGGCAACGGGCGCGGCGTTTTCGCGCGGAGCCCCGCAAAAGCCCAGCGGATAGATCTGATAGAACGTCGTCTCGTATGCCCACATAACAGCCTCCCGGAAATCCTTCACGCAACGCCACCCATTGTATGCCCAGCTTGTATCCTCTCCCCCAAAATAAGTTGCGGTGGAATAGTTCCTGCTTGGGCCTTCAGAGGCCTTAAACAGGAACTATTCCACCGCAACTGATGAGGAAACGTGATTAGGCGACGGGCTTTGCGCGGCGTATGGCTGGGAACATTACGGCGATGGCGAGGATCTTGCCAAATAAATGGTACTGCCGAGATGCCGCCGAGCGAATAGAGGGGTGTCCGCACGGGCGGCTACCCTATGATAAAGGCGGCATATTCCCGCACCTGATCTACTAAAGGTAGTTGAACGATGGCAGACATTAAAATCAAGATCGTCAGCAATCCATATCAAGAAATTGTTCGGTTCTTCCGATGGGATAACGGCTGGCAAGAAATAACGACCTCCTCAAACCCCAATAGCGCGCTCCATAGCACGAAGATCGTTAACGGATTCTTCCCCTTTAAGGCCGAAGAGATCATCGACATCCTCGCCAAAGAGTTCGGCGACGGCGAAAAAATCGAATTGCATTTCGAAGGCGCCGATGACGAATGGCAGGAATTGCTCGCCATCTGCACCGAAGGGCCACGCGCCAACACATACGAGGTCATACGAGACGAGCGCTACCTATCAAACGCCCGTGACGTCTTGCCGGTAATTGTCGAAGTCTTTAGAGAAATCCAGGGGCTTGTAGACGAAGCAGTCTCCGAGCGAACAAAAGTCTCTGAGCAAATTAGGAAGTTCACCGATGTCTCGAGCGACATCATCCCGCTGTGTGTGCTCGGCAGCTATAGTGCAGGCAAATCGACGCTCATCAACGCCCTCATTGGCATGGAGATCCTTCCCAGCGGCGACGAGCCTGTAACGGCCCGCATATTTCAAATCAAACGTTCAAAAGACCGAGATCGCGCGATGGTTCAATTCTCCTGTGGCAACAGGCGATTCTTGCTACGTTTTGATCTTGATGGCCTCATGGAAAACAAAGAGCTTATGGGGGAGCCCCTATACGACAAGATCGCGGCCAAAGTCGCTGACTCCATGCCCGGCATGGCCTCCCATATGAACAGTGTCCTCAAGGTTCTTAACTCATACCATGCCGATGAAGACGACCGGACCATCTCCGATCTGATCAGAATCGAGGTGCCCTTTAGCGATACCGATCCATGGCCCCATGATAGGGAGTTTGTTATCTTTGACACCCCGGGCTCAAACTCCGCCTCCAACGCCGATCACGCCCGAGTGCTCAAACAGGCAATGGAGGGCCTCTCGAATGGCCTTCCCATTTTCGTTGCGGAGTACAACTCGCTCGATACGAAGGACAACAAGAACCTCTCCAACGAGATAGAGCAGATTCCCGCAATCGATGAGCGCTTTGCCATGATCGTAGTCAACAAAGCAGATTCCGCCGACCTTCCCAAAGGAGGATTCGACGATGAGGCCGTCTAGCAAATCATGCGTTGGTCCATTCCGGCCAGCCTTTACGGGCAAGGTATCTACTTTGTTTCTTCCATCCTCGGCCTAGGCTCAAAGAACTCCAGCGAGTTTATAAGCGACAACTATGCCGAGAAATTCGAAGATCAGCAGCGTAAATACACAGATCCGACAAGCCGCTTCTACAAAACGCTCTACCGCTACGACATCCTTCCGGGACAGATCTCGCGCAGAACCAACCGCGAATCCGAGGCTTGCAAGGATCTCCTTCTTGCCAACAGCGGACTCTTTTGTATCGAAAATGAAATACGGCTGTTTGCCGAGCGGTACTCTGCCTACAACAAATGCAGCAGGTCGGAATCGCTCCTACAAGAAATTGTCAGCATAACCGAAGAAGAGATTGCCGATAAGAAAACCGACCTCGAACAAAAGAAAGCACAGCGAGAAACCGAGCTCGAAGAGGATAAGCGCAATCTCATCAACCAGCTCGAAGACTGCAGAGAGCATGCGAGGCTGGACTCCTCGGCCAGCTATGCCGGCGCCATCGACAGGAACGTTTCCGCCGAGCAGTGGAAAACCAACCTTGACACGCTTCAGGCGCGTCAAGGCGCCATTACCGAAGACAAGCGAGAGCGCCTCGAATACTCAAAACGGTCGAACGCAGCCGCGCAAGCGTTTGACTCAATCGCCCCTAACTTTTTCAATAGGCTCAGCGAATCGATAAAAGGAAGCCCGGCCAACACGCAAAAGGACGTCGACTCCCAGCCAACATTTGGGTTAGCGGAGGTTGGCAAAGGCCTTTGTGATGACATCACCGATGCGCTCCAAAAAAGATCCGACGCAAAGGCTGCCGAAAGAACAGCCGACAAAGATGCCGCCGACCAGCTCTTTAACGAGGTCATCAATCACTATGACGAATGTACCGAGCAAATAGCTCAGACCATCGACGAGCTGTCGCAAAGCTATTGGAAGGACTGTGCAGAGCATAGCCGCGATGCCCTCTATCGCATCGCTACCAGCAGCGACAATCCTCTTTCCGAAGAGAAGCGCCAAGAGGTCGGCGATATCATTCTTAAATATCGTGGCCTCGCGCTCGATAAGACAAAGGGCCCCATTTTCAGCAAGGCAGACTTTACCGAACTGAAGCTCATGGACCGTGTCATCTTTAAATCCGACAAGCTTTTGCTTAGGAAAGTCGAAGACAAATTCAACCACGAAATCTCACGGTGTTTCTGCGAAGCACGCGCCGAAACAGAGCGCGAGCATACCTACGGCTTTACCGAATGGCTCAACGAGCTGCTTGGCCAAATTACGAGCAATATCACCGACTACAACCCGGTGCTCCATGGCCATGTCGAAGACATCAACAGGCAAACCGCGGAGATCAACGCCCTCGAGGCAAAACTCGAGACGCTCAATAATCGAAAAGAGTACATTGCGCGCGTCATTAATTGGAAGGAATAGGCTGATCGCATGGGCATCAAAAACGCGATTATGCGCGCTGCCGATAAAGCCGGCAACGCGGTCGCAACCGTCTCGGTACTCAGCAGCTCCCAACTCGATGAGGTCGACAAAAAGCGAACAGCATACTTGTCAGAAAAGCCAAATCCGGCAGACGAGCAAGCTGTCGAGCTCACCAATCGGCTCTTGGCAACTGCCGCCGTTGAGCTTCACAACGCCTATCTGCCACAACTGCGAAATGTTTACGCGCCGATTGACCCCTCCATTGAATATCCCATGGGCTTTAACGCCGACAACAACATCCGCTTCATGAATATCACGAAGTGGATCGTGGATCCCAACGAGGACAGTCTCGAGAAGCTTGTAAATGTGTACGACGTTCTTTCTGACGAAGAATGCAATATTGCGCTGATCTTTAATCGAACCAGCGCAAGCACCGAGGTTTTTCTCGCAGTCGTCAATAGCGACAATGCCTGCGACAACATCGACGCTGATAATTTTTCCCGGCGCATGTCGGATGCCTTGAGGGGCAACTTCCCCGGTTCCGAAGTGGGACCCGCCAACCGCGGTCCCATTCCGTGTCTAGACAATCGACGCCTGTCTTCGGTTGCCGCCGTTTCGAATATTCCGGCCGAAAAGAACGAGAAGTTCGTCACGCAAACTATTGAGAAGGTTCTCGACGGCATTGTGCCCGGTAGGCCGAGCGAAGACTACACTATCGTGCTGCTCGCAACCCCGATTCACGATATCGAATCGCGTAAACTCCGCCTCGCCGAGCTCCACACACTGCTGACGCCCTATGCCTCATGGACGACCAACTACACATATCACCAGAACGACTCCATCGGATCGTCCGCGACGATTGGCATCAATGCAGGTGTGAGCGCCGGCAGACAGGTGGGAAACAATCAGGCTGTTGCTCAAAACTACAACGAGACAGACTCGACAAACGGGTCGATCTCGGAATCGAGCAACGAGAGCGTAACCGACTCGTCCACATCGACCGAAAGCATCACGGATACGGTTACCGACGGCAGAAATGAATCCTCGAGCGGAGGCGTTAACTTAGTCGTATCCGCAAGTCACACGGAGAGTTCGTCGCACTCCACGTCCACGGCAAAAGGCACGAGCTCATCTACCGGCAAAGCCATATCCAACTCGCTCGGCAAAGCCGTTACCAGCGGCGTTGGCAAGGCCGTCTCTAAGGGAGCGTCCGTAACTTCTGGCGTTTCGCAGGCCGTAAATCTTGGCGCCAACTTTGGCGGATCGTTCGCGCGCTCAAGCACGGTCACCGCTACCATCGGCGCCGACGAAGGCATCACGCAGACGTTTAAGAACTACTCCATCCAACACGCGCTCGAAATCCTTGAGTTGCAGATGAAACGCTACGACCTTGCCTCGGCGCTTGGCATGTGGGACTTTTGCGCCTACGTGCTGTCGGAAGACCACAACGTCGCGAACAACGTTGCCCACACCTACCTCGCCCTCACCCAGGGCAAAGAGTCCTATATGTCTCAGGCTGCGGTAAACCTCTGGCGTGGAGACCTCGGAGAGCAAAGTGCCGACGCCGCGGCAATCTGCTCCTACCTTCGCGAATTGCGCCATCCTGTTTTTGCCCTCTCCCCCGCCCTGCTCGATCAACATCCGAGCTTTTCGGTCTATCCGGCAACAGTCGATGCAACCGCCGCCCTATCGGGCAAGGAGCTGGCTTATTCGCTCAATTTCCCCAAGAAATCCGTCCCGGGGCTGCCCGTTATCGAGTGTGCGTCTTTTGGACGCAATGTCTCAACGTTCGATGGCACGCAGCCCCAACAAGGCCTTTGCATAGGCAAGGTTTTCCATATGCATCGCGAGGAACGCATCAAAACGTTCCTGTCAAAGGACTCACTTGCCTCGCACACCTTTGTTACGGGCAGCACCGGCGCAGGAAAGACCAATACCGTCTGTCGCATCCTCGACCAAGCGCTCGACCAGCGAGTCAACTTCCTTGTCATTGAACCTGCCAAGGGCGAATACAAGGACGTGTATGGAGGCCGCGAAGACGTAAACGTCTTTGGAACCAATCCAGAATTCACGCCGCTCCTGCGTATCAATCCTTTTAGCTTCCCGTCCGGCATCCATGTGCTGGAACACCTCGACCGACTCGTTGAGATCTTTAATGTCTGCTGGCCCATGTACGCCGCCATGCCCGCCGTCCTTAAAGACGCCGTCGCCAGGTCATACGAAGACTGTGGATGGGACCTTGCCGCTTCTGATAACCCATATGGAGCCGATCTCTTTCCTTGCTTTGCAGATGTTGCCCGCAACGTCCGCGAGATTCTCGATTCCAGCGAGTACGACGCCGAAAATAAGGGCGCCTACAAGGGTTCGCTGCTCACGCGTCTCAATTCACTCACCAACGGGCTCAACGGCATGATGCTTTCGTCGAACGAAGTCGACGCCACCGTGCTTTTTGACGCCAACACAGTCATCGACCTATCGCGCATTGGCTCCGCCGAAACAAAATCCCTACTCATGGGTCTTCTTGTACTCAAACTTCAAGAACATCGCATGGCCGAGAAAAAGGACATGAACCAGCCGCTTCGCCATCTAACCGTGCTTGAAGAGGCACACAACCTGCTTAAGCGATCGTCGAGCAGCCAAGGCTCGGAGAGCGGCGACCTGACGGGCAAGAGCGTCGAGATGATCTCAAATGCCATCGCCGAGATGCGTACATACGGCGAAGGCTTCATCATCGCCGACCAAGCGCCCGGCCTTCTCGACATGGCTGCCATTCGCAATACGAATACCAAGATTATCCATCGCCTGCCTGATCTTTCGGACCGCGAGCTCGCCGGTCGCGCTGCCAACCTCAACGATCAACAGATTATCGAGCTGGCACGCTTGCCCAAGGGTGTTGCGGCCATTTACCAGAATGATTGGGTTGAACCGGTGCTCTGCAAGATAGCCAAAGCAGAGGATGGCGAGCACTTTACGTACAGCCGCCCCATCGACGATGTCGCAAGCAACCAGAGCGATGATGCCCTTGCTGTAGCGCGCATGCTGGCTTACGGAATCAGCATTGGAACCGAGGCGGAACTGCATAGCATTCGCGAACGGCTCGATCGCCTCCATATCGACGCGTCTACAAAGGTCAAGATCCTGCGCACCGTTCAAAACCCACCCGCCGAACCGCGCATGACCAAGCTGGGACCCATAATGAGCACACTGTTTCCCAACGTTGCCAAAGCGGTCGAGGACGAACGCGAGTGCAGCGATGAAGCCGAACAATGGACAATGGCGGCGGACGCGGCACTCAGGTCCTCCATCGACCGCGATATCGACAGCCGCACCAGGCAGGTCATCATCCAGGGCATCATGACCGATGTCTTGTGTCTGCAAATGCAAGATACCCAAGCATATTCCGATTGGCACAACTGGAACGAGAATAGCGAGGTGAGCTAATGGAGTTCAAGCAAATGAAAGGCGGCATGGCCAAGCTAGGCGATAAACTTGGGTTCAATCCTGATAAACTCATTGGCCCCGAATCAAAGGATACCAAGGCAGAGGTTAAAAATGCTGGCCGTAACGAATCCATCGATCCCGACAAATTGATTAGACCCTCGGTGGAATCGTGCGATTATCCTTCGAGCTATAAGGAGAGGCTGGACCGTACACCGAGCATCGAGAATCCAAACGGAAAATGGTCGGGTGACCGAGGGGAATCGATGTTTATTCCCACAGCCGATAGGGTCCGCGAGATTCTTCGAAACAAAGGTCTTGAGGGCATCAATTACAAGGATGGAATTCCTGACTTCAACCCTATCTCTGAAGCGAAAGTAACCATACAAGGCATGAGCCAGCATAGGCTTTCGCAGATGGGCGAGAACGGCGAGCGCATTGTCGGCAACTATGAAAAGGCAGACACTGAATGCGCAAAAGCTTGGAACCTTGAGCAACGCGATGGCAAAGATGATTGGACGCACCAGGATGTCAAGAAATGGCGCGAGGCAAATGAGTACACCTGGCACGAACACAACGATATGAAGACGTGCTCTCTTGTTCCGACCGAAGTTCACAAGGTGTGCAGCCATCTCGGCGGCGTAAGCGAAATCAAAAACATACTGAATCAGATTGGCGGCTTCGATGACTAACGGCATGAATCTGTGGGGCAGGAATTTCTCGCTCCCCGTCTATTACGAGTGTGACTCGGACCAAGGCGTCCTCGACATTCAAAAGGAAGCAAAGGGCGCCCTGCTTGCAAGCTGGGATACCGTTGAGGACAGCAAGGAAGCGATCGAAGATTATTGTCTCGAAAGAGACGGCGATCAGATCGAGGGCCCCATTACAAACATCTTTAGATACGTTATTCCGACCAGTATCGTGGTACTTCGGAGCGATGATGCTCGCAAAGCAGCGCTCATGTGCAACTATCGCTTTGACCCCGAACACGGACTTGCTGCGGTATTTGAAAACGAAAAACTTACGGCTGTTGTCCCCCAAGACGAGCTCTAGGCCAGCCACAAGCACTCGGATAACAAAAACTGAGGTCGCCCCAATACAGCGTCGGGGCGACCTCAGTTTTTGTTATACGCATGCCCGCCGCGTATCCCCCCCAAAAAAAGTTGCGGTGGAATAGTTCCTGTTTGGGCCTTCAGAGGCCTTAAACAGGAACTATTTCACCGCAACTGATGAGGGGATGTTGTTAGGCAACGGGTTTGGCGCGGCGGATGGCCGGGAACATTACCGTGATAGCGAGGATGACACCTACGACGGCGATCGCCCCGCCCACGTAGCCGATCCAAGCGATACCCGGGCCCGACACCACGGCGCCACCAATCGCCGTGCCCGTACCAATGCCGAGATTGAACAGACCCGAGAAGATCGACATGGCGACAGCCGACGAATCAGCCGGCGTGCACTTGATGAGTTCGGCCTGGAACGCCACATTAAAGGCCGTGGCGCAGCAGCCCCATAGTGCGCAGACGACAAGCACCAACACGAGCGCCGAGGCTGCGGGGGCCATAAGCAGCAGCGCCATCGGCACGCCGGAGAGCGTGATAGCCAAAAACGGGAAGCGATGCCCATCGAACAGGCGGCCAAACAGCCAGCTTCCGAGCAGACCAGAGCAGCCAAACGCCGTCAGCGTCATGGTAATGGCGCCCGCATCGACGTGCGCGACCTGCGCCAGGAAGGGCTCGATATAGCTGTAGCTTGCGTAATAGCCAGTCGCCATGAAGACCGTGACTGCGTAGAGCGCGATGAGGAGCGGGTTCTTGAGCAACTCGGGCAGCTGTTTGACGGTAAAGCGCTCACCCGCCGGCATGGCCGGGAACACCGCTGCCTGGTAGACGGCCGCGATGGCTGAGAGGCCCCCGACCACGGCAAACGTCATGCGCCAGCCCACGGCCAAGCCAATGGCGCGACCGAGAGGCAGGCCAAAGATCTGCGCGATGGACGAGCCCGTAGCGATCATGCTGATGGCGAGCGCGCCGTGGCGCGTGTCAACCAGACGCGAGGCCATAATCGAGGCGACCGACCAGAACACGGCATGTGCGCAAGCGACCACCAGGCGCGCGCAGACCAGGATGGGATAGGTCGGCGCCACAGCGGACAGGAACTGACCGAGCGAGAACACGGCCAGCACGCCCAGCAGCATCCGCTTGAACTCAAAGCGCGAGGCGAACACCATGAGCGGCAGCGACAGCAGCATGACGCCCCAGGCATAGACCGAGATCATGATGCCCGCCTGGGCCTCGGTGAGCGAGAACGACGCGGCGATATCAGTCAAAAGGCCGATGGGCATAAACTCCGACGTGTTGAACACGAACGCACAGCAGGTGAGCCCGACGAGCGGGAGCCACTGCCTGAGCGTGATACCGTCTTGCCTTGCCTGACTCATATATAACGTCTCCAATCATTTTGAGCGGAGGCGATTATATAGCAACGGCCCCGCATCCGTCAGCAACAGATGCGGGGCCGAAAACAATTCGATACATAGAGGTTGCGCCGTCAATGCAAAACTAAGCCAACCCCAGCAATAAGCCCGCCGAATGCACGACAAACGCCACGATCCAGGCGACCGTCACCTGAAACGCGAACACGGCCACGGCATAGCGCGCGCCCAACTCGCTCTTGACGGCGCCGATGGACGCCACGCACGGCGGGTACAGCAGCGTAAAGACCAGGAACACGTAGGCGGTAAACGGCGAAAACATGGTCGACAGCACCGCGGGCGACGTTGCGCCTAAAAGCACCGTGAGTGTCGAGATGACACTCTCCTTGGCGATAAGTCCGGTGACGAGCGCCGTGGATGCACGCCAATCGCCAAAGCCGAGCGGTGCCAGCAGCGGCGCGATAATGCTACCCAGACCGGCAAGCAGACTCTGCGACTGGTCGGCGACCACGTTAAAGCGAATGTCGAACGTCTGAAGGAACCAGATGACCACGGTAGCGGCAAAGATAATGGTAAAAGCCTTGGTAATAAAGTCCTTGGCCTTATCCCACGCCAGCATCACCGTCGTCTTGACGCTCGGCAGGCGGTAATTGGGAAGCTCCATAATAAACGGCACCGGGTCGCCCTTAAATGCCGTGCGGTTGAGCACCAAAGCCGCGATGCAACCGACCGCAATGCCAATCAAATAGAGCGAGACCATGGCGGGAACCGTCGCCTGCGGGAAAAACGCCCCGCACAGCAGGCCGTAGACCGGCAACTTGGCCGAACAGCTCATGAACGGCGTGAGCATGACCGTCATCTTGCGGTCATGCTCGGATGGGAGCGTACGGGTCGACATAATAGCCGGCACGGTACAGCCAAAACCGACGAGCATAGGCACAAAGCTGCGGCCCGACAGGCCAAAGCGACGCAGCACCTTATCCATGACAAAGGCCACGCGCGCCATGTATCCGGAGTCTTCCAAAATGGAGAGGAACAAGAAGAGCACGACGATAATCGGTAGGAAGGTCAGCACGCTGCCCACGCCCGTAAGCACGCCGTCGACAGCCAGCGAACGCACCACGTCGTTGGTTCCGAACGCCTTGAGGCCTGCATCGGCCGAGGCGATGATGGCAGCGATGCCGTCCTCCATGAGTCCCTGCAACGCCGCGCCGATCACGCCAAACGTCAGCCAAAAGACGAGGCCCATGATCACCAAAAACGCCGGAATGGCTGTGTAACGACCTGTCAGGATGCGGTCAATCTTGACGGAGCGCACGTGCTCGCGGCTCTCGTGCGGCTTGACGACGCAACGCCCGCACACGTCGCCGATAAAGCCGAAGCGCATGTCAGCCAGCGCAGATAGACGGTCGGTGCCGGCCTCGCCCTCCATTTGGCTAATGATGTGCTCGATGGCGTCGAGCTCGTTGCGGTCCAGGTGAAGCGCCTCGGTCACCAGCTCGTCGCCCTCAACCAGCTTGGTCGCCGCAAAACGCACGGGAATGTGCGCCGTCGCGGCATGGTCCTCGATAAGGTTGGCGATGCCGTGAATGCAGCGATGCAGCGCGCCGCCGTCCGGACCATCGGGCGCGCAGAAGTCCAGGCGACCGGGACGCTCGCGGAACCGCGCCACGTGCAAGGCATGATCCACCAACTCGCCAATACCCTCGTTGCGGGCAGCACTAATGGGAACAACAGGCACGCCCAGCAGGCTCTCGAGCAGATTGACGTCCACGGCGCCGCCGTTGGCCGTCACCTCGTCCATCATGTTGAGCGCGATGACCATGGGTCGATCGAGCTCCATAAGCTGCAGCGTCAGGTAAAGGTTACGCTCGATGTTGGTGGCGTCGATGATATCGATGATGGCGTCGGGGTGCTCATCCAGGATAAACTGGCGGCTTACGATCTCCTCGCCCGTGTACGGCGACAGAGAATAAATGCCGGGCAGGTCGGTAACGCTTGCCTCGGGGTGGTTGCGGATGGTGCCATCTTTGCGGTCGACCGTCACGCCAGGAAAGTTACCGACATGCTGGTTGGAGCCCGTCAGCTGGTTGAACAGCGTGGTCTTGCCGCAGTTTTGGTTGCCGGCGAGGGCAAAATGCAGCGGTGCGCCCTCGGGCACGGCCGTCTTTGCCGCGCGGGGCGAATACGTCCCCTCGCCCAGGGCCGGATGCTCCGTCGTGCCGATTGCGGCGTTAGCGCGCGGACCCGTATCGGTGTCGTGAATGCCCACGAGCTCGATGCGAGCGGCATCGTCCTTGCGCAGCGTCAACTCATAGCCACGCAGGCGAATCTCGAGCGGGTCGCCCATAGGGGCGTACTTCATCATGGTGACTTCGGTGCCCGGCGTTAGGCCCATGTCCAAAATATGCTGTCGGAGTGCCTGATCGTCCGATGCCACCGATGCGACAACGGCATCCTTTCCAATCTCGAGTGTATCGAGTCTCACGTCCGCGTTCCTCCCCCAGCGCCCACAGGGCGTTGCATTTTGTTTATCTTGGCTAACCGTTTGCCATGGCTAACCATTTAACCACGCATGATAGCGCGAACACACACCGATGTTCAATCGATAGATTGGTGCAAGGGGGATTCCGGGCCGTGGTTTCCCCGAGGACCGAAAGCCGCCCGCCCCCTCGACAAAATGATCCATTCCCTTCGCCGCATGCAAAACAACCAAGGAGTGTCCCAAGGCGCCGGCACAACAGGAACGTCCCCAGCTGCCGGCAGCATTTCGCCGCAACAGCAAAGGCCCGCGCTGGCAACAAATGTCACCTGCGCGGGCTTGGTGGGCGCTCACATAGGCACGTTATAGAGACCCACATCAGCTATGGAATGCCAAGTAGCACCGATACGCAATGCCCGCCGGCTTACCAAGCAATGAAACTCGCCATAGCCTTAGACAATCGGCGCAATGCCGGCAAAGTGCAGATACAGCGAAATGATTGCCACGACAATGACCACCGCTGCGATCAGCTTGTCGTGCAGATGCGGAAGCACCGGCTTACCGCGGCCTCGCTCGCCCAGCATATAGACGGGAATGGCCGGAGCAAAAAGAATCGTCGTGATCATAACGCCCTGAAGACCCGTCGACCACACCAGGAACAATGTGTAGATGAAGCCGAGCGTACCGAAGAAGCGAGCTTTGCCGACGCTTGGCGCATGCGGCCCGTCCAGATGCTCGTTCTTCCAGCCAATCACCATGTAATAGGCAGCCGAGCAAACATACGGAACCAGAATCGTATTGACTGCGCAGCTATAGAAGAACTGATAGGTGCTCGCCGCCACATACGACACGATCAAGAAGAGTTGCGTAATGCCGGAGCTCACGAGAACCGTTACCACCGGGGCATCGTGTTTGTTCGTCTTGGCAAACGCCAGAGGGAAGGACCCCTGGCGCGCTGCCTCGAACGGCGTCTCGGATGCAATGATGACGTAGCCCAGCATCGCGCCGACCAGCGAGAGAATAACGCCAAGGTTTACGATGGCAGCGCCAACAGGACCGATTGCGCACTCGAGAATTCCCGCCATGGAGGGCGTTGCGAGCTGTGCCATCTCCTCGCGCGGCATAATGCCGAGTGACAGCATCGAGATGATCAGATACAGCGTGAACACAGCCGCGAATCCAAGTGCCGTCGAGCGGCCGACGTCACGCACGTACTTTGCACGGCCCGAGATAACGACAGCGCCCTCGATGCCCGTGAAGACCCAGACAAGGGCGATCATGGTCGAGACAACCTGCTCGCCAAAGCCAGGACCAGCCGGCTCTCCCCAGAAGTTGTCCATAAAGATATCGACGTTGAACTTGCCCAGGAGCACGATGCTCAGCACAAAGAGTCCCAGCGGCACCAGCTTCGCCAACGTAACGATCGTGTTAATGCCCGCAGCCTCCTTAACGCCACGAAGCACAAGGGCGGTAAGGAACCACAAAAACACACTGGCGCAGACGATGGAAAGCAAGTTGTTGCCCGCGCCAAACGCAGGGAAGAAATAGCCCAGCGCGCTAAACAGCAAGAGCGCAAAGCTCACGTTGGAAAGACATGCGCTGATCCAGTAGCCCCAGGCGGAGTTGAATCCAATGTAATCGCCAAAACCGGCCGCAGCGTATGCATAGATGCCGCCGGTCAGGTCGGGACGGGCCTGAGACAAACCGTTGAACACCATCATCAGCGCAAAGACGCCAATAAAGCAAATTCCCCACGAGACGATAACTGCACCGGTATTTGCCCCGCCCGCTGCCATATCGCCGGCAAGCGAGAAGATGCCGCCACAAATACTGGCGGTAATGACCATCATGGTCAGACGAAAGAGATCGAGGCCATTAGGGTCGATAATCTCGTCGTTTTGAGCTTTAGAGGCCATTGTATGTGCACCCCCTTCATCATGTGATCGAACGAAAGATGGCCCGGACGTCCCGAATCGGGTGCCGGGCCATCGGTCAAGCGATCATCAGACTGTTACAGCTATCGCGTTAGAAGCGCAGCGACAGGCAAGAAAGGCCGCCGTCGACCTTGCGATACTCGGAGGTATCGACGACGAGCGTCTTGTAGCCCAGATCCTGCACGGCCTTGAGCACGGTCGGATAGCCCTCGGCGACGATGACCGTACCGTTGACCCAGATGCAGTTGGCGCCGTAAGCCTCGTCCTCGGGCACGACGATCTTGTTGTACTGGGCAAAGTCGGGTTTATCGATAAACTCACCGGAGACGAGCATGTTGTTGTCCTCGATGTAGTTGACGCCCGTCTTGAGGTGCAGGACCTCCTCCAGCGGAACCTCGGAACCCTCGAGGCCCCAGCCCTCGAGAATCTCGCAGAACTGGCGGATGCCCTCTTCGTTGGTGCGAGCGGAGCGACCGACGTAGAAATGGTCGCCGACCATCATGACGTCGCCGCCGTCGAGCGTGCCCGGAGAAACGATGTGCTTGACATGCTCGTCGTCAAAGAAGCGACGGACGGCCGGCTCGATCTCGTCCTTCTCGCCGTTGCGGCTATCGGCGCCGGGGTTGGTAATGATGGCGCCGCAGCGAGTGATAACGGCCGGATCTTCGACGAAGCAGCTGTCAGGATACTGCTCGAGTGCCGGCAGCACCGAAACATCCACGCCGCACTGCTCGAGCGCATGCTCGTAATCGTAGTGCTCCTCGATGGCGCGCTCGTAGATGGGCTGGCCAAGCTCGGGGGCGCTCGTGATGCCATTGCTCAGGGACTTGCCGGGGCGGCGGATGATGACGTGGCTGAACTTGGTCATGATGATCCTCCTTGGATCTCTTAGCAGAGAGCGGGACTTCTTCGCGCCCGCCTTCCTTTCGATGGCTTTATCTTAGTGCGGTTTTCCTGTTTTGTATATTGTATACAATACTGAACGGTAGATATTCATCGGTAAGCGTATTCTTACGTATCGGCGCAAAGTAGCACGATTTAGCTGGTCGTTCTATAATTTAATTGAGCTATTCAAGCGAAACGTATTTAGTTTTAGAAATATACAGTTAAGGAGCATAAGCTCATGGAAACGCTCAGAAGGCCCCTGAAGGACCACGTATACGACTATATTTCGAGCCGTATTGACGCCGGCGAGTTGTCCGCCGGCGACCGACTGAGCGAGCAGACGATCTGCGATGCCATGGGCGTGTCGCGCACGCCGGTCCGCGAAGCGCTCATCCAGCTGGTAAGCGATGGCTACCTGGACAATCTCCCCCGCCGCGGATTCCGCGTCCGTGGGTTCGATCAGCAAAACGCCGTTGAAGTCTTTGAGATTATGGGGCCGCTCGACGGGCAGGCCGCATATCTCTCCTGTCCGAACCTAACCGACGATGACATTACGCAGCTGAAATTTCTCGTCGGCTCTATGGACCTCGCGATCCAAGGCGGTCTCATCCGAAAGTACGACGACATTCAGCGAGACTTTCATCTGACGTACTTCAACCGCTGCGGCAACGACCGTCTGCGCGATATGATCTCGCAGCTCGAGCGCTGCTTTATCAAGCGCGATTACGAGACTGTCGACCAGGAGACGGCGTGCAAACTGCTCAACAAAGCCAACAACGAACATGCCCATATTCTTGAGTTGTTCGAAGCACGAGATGCGACGGGCGTGCGCGACTACGTTCGCGATGTCCATTGGAACACAGAAAACGCCCAGTTCACCGTCTGGTAGGAAAGCAACAAGGGACAACGTCGGTCTTAAACCTTGGCGCCAGCACCGCCCAAACTGATCCGTTTTCCTCCGTCCCCAAGGGATCATTCTTTTGACAACGACAGCGAAAGCCCGTCAGAGCGAGCAAGGTGCCTTGAAACGAGGCGGCATTGACCTTCTGGTCATGCCGCCGAAGCTGAACGTCAGATTGCCGCTCTGGCGGGCTTGCAGCGTCGGCTGGTTACGCGGTTTGGTAAAACCGCGTAACTAGAAACCGTGGCGCTCCAGGAAGCGGAAGGCTAGGCGAATCCAAGGACGGACCGCCACCTGCTTGTCCTCGTTGTCGACCGCGGTGTTGGCGTTGCCGAGTGAAAGGCCGTGACCGCCCTGGTCAAAGACGTGCATCTCGCAAGGGACGCCCTCCTCTGCCATGCGTTGGGCGAACGGATAGACCTGCGCGATCGGCGCCGTTTTGTCGTCGGACACGCCCCACACAAAGGTCGGCGGCATCTGACGCGAAACATGTGTGGTGGGGCAGATATCGGCCAAATGCTCGTCAGTTGCCTCGCCGCCCGTCACCATCGACAGGTAGTCGTTGAGCAGATCGCGCCCCGTCTTGCCGCCCGTCTTGGGCACGCGCAAGTCAATGCGCGGATCGCGCGTCTGCATGTCGCGCACATAGGCAAAGTCGAGCAATGGATAGCCCAGCACCACGGCATCGGGACGAATGTCGTCCGGACGCGCCCCGGCAAGTGCCGCGAAGGGGCCGGTCTTCCACTGTGTTGCCAGCGAGGCGCAGATCATACCGCCCGCCGAGAATCCCACGACGCACACGCGCTTAGGATCGACATGCCACTCGTCGGCGTTGGCGCGCACCGTGGCGACCATCTTGGCAAGATCTGCCTGGGGGTGCGGAAAGCTCACGTCACCCGTAGAACTCGTGACATAGTTGAGCACAAAGGCCTGGTAGCCGTGATCCAAAAACGCAAAAGCCACGGGATCCTGCTCATGCGGAGCGATATGCGTAAACGCACCTCCGCCACAGATAATCACGGCAGGGCGGCGACCATTCGGTTTATCGGGCAGCGGCTCGGCACCCAAATACGTAAACGTCGCCGGATATTCCTCGGTCGGCTCCTCGCCCCACAGGGCATGGTTCTCGACAATCATATGTGCTCCCTTCGCGCAAATTATGTGCCCTTGTTTTTCGCCTTCAAGCGTACCCCACTTGAACCCGTGGCGCAGAAACACTCCGACAATAAGTTTCCCTTCAACTGATATATCACATAATCCCAGTTCAGAGGTATCGTTGAGCAGCGTAAAATAGGGGCGTTGACCAAGCCGCGAAACACATACGAAACGTTTCCGGCAAACTAAACGCGCGATATGCGCCTATTTAAGTTGGAGGCAACTATGGGTCTGCTCGATTCGCTTAAGTCCACCTTCACCTCGACCGGCGAGGCGTCCGTTCCGCCCGCAGCAAGCTTCGCCACCCGCGAAGGCGTCATCTATGCCCCCGTCAACGGCGTGCTCGTCAACCTGGACGAGGTTCCCGACGAGACGATCGCCTCGGGCATGCTTGGCCAGGGCTATGGCATCGAGCCCATTACCGGCACCATCTATGCGCCCGCCAACGGCCGCATCGGTGCCACCACCGTCACCAACCACTCCATTGGCATGATCACCGAGGACGGCCTGCGCGTGTTTATCCATGTCGGCCTGGGCACCGTGGAAATGAACGGCAAGGGTTTTGCCCGCTTTGTCGAGATGGGCGATGTGGTCAAGGCAGGCCAGCCGCTCATCAGCTTCGACCGCGAGGCCATTAAGGCCGCTGGTCACGAGGACATCGTGACCGTCATCGTCTCCGAGCTCGATCGCCTTAAGAGCATCGACCATGTCGGCGAGTCTGGAACGCTTATCGGCGGCAACCCGCTCGTCAAGCTGGGCGACCCGCTGCTGGTAGCCAAGACCAAGTAGCCAGGCCCCGCGCCACACAGCCAAAAGGCACCTCGTCAAGCGCCCGCGACCATTTGGCCGCGGGCGCTTTTCGTTTGAAAAACCATCCCGCCAATGCCTTATCTGTATAGCCCAAATGAGCCGAGCTGCTAGAATATCGAACTGTATGGATAACTATCATTCAACCGTTATGGGAGGATACGTGAACCGCACCAAAATCGCGCAGCTCTATGCCGATGCCGAGTCGCTCGGCGGCCAGACCGTCACCGTCGCCGGCTGGGTCAAGTCCGTCCGCGACATGAAGAACTTTGGCTTTGTTACGCTCAACGACGGCAGCTGCTTCCGCGACCTGCAGGTCGTCATGAACCGCGAGGCACTCGACAACTACGACGAGATCGCCCACCAAAACGTCTCGGCCGCACTCATTTGCACCGGCACCGTCAAGCTGACCCCCGATGCGCCCCAGCCTTTCGAGCTTTCTGCCACCTCCATCGAGGTCGAGGGCGTCAGCGCCCCGGATTACCCGCTGCAGAAGAAGCGCGCAACCGTCGAGTTCCTGCGCACCCAGCAGCACCTGCGCCCTCGCACCAACCTGTTCCGTGCCGTGTTCCGCATCCGCTCTGTCGCGGCTGCCGCCATCCACCGCTTCTTCCAGGAGCAGGGCTTTGTTTACGTCAACACCCCCATCATCACCACGAGTGACTGCGAGGGCGCCGGCGAGATGTTCCGCGTGACCACACTCGACCCCAAAAATCCGCCCCTCACCGAGTCCGGCGAGGTCGACTGGAGCCAGGACTTCTTTGGCAAGCACGCAAGCCTCACCGTGTCCGGCCAGCTCAATGCCGAGAACTTTGCCATGGCCTTTGGCGACGTGTACACCTTTGGCCCCACCTTCCGCGCCGAAAACTCCAACACCACGCGCCACGCCGCCGAGTTTTGGATGATCGAGCCCGAGATGGCCTTTGCCGATCTGAACGACTACATGGATAACGCCGAGGCCATGCTCAAGTACGTCCTTAAGGACGTTATGGCCACCTGCCCCGATGAGCTTAACATGCTCAACAAGTTTGTGGACAAGGGCCTGATCGAGCGCCTGGACCACGTGGCAAACTCTGACTTTGCCCGCGTTACCTACACCGAGGCCGTCGAGATCCTGGAGCAGGCAGTCGCTGCTGGCCACAAGTTTGATTACCCCGTCAGCTGGGGCATCGACCTGCAGACCGAGCACGAGCGCTTCCTGACCGAGGAGCACTTTAAGCGCCCGACCTTCGTAACCGACTACCCGGCCGAGATCAAGGCCTTCTACATGCGTATGAACGACGACGGCAAGACCGTCGCCGCCGCCGACTGCCTGGTTCCCGGTATTGGCGAGATTATCGGCGGCTCCCAGCGCGAGGAGCGCCTGGATCTGCTCGAGGCCCGCATCAAGGACCTGGGCATGGCACCCGAGCAGTACAAGTACTACCTTGACCTGCGCCGCTACGGTTCCTGCAAGCACGCCGGCTACGGTCTGGGCTTCGAGCGCTTGGTCATGTATCTGACCGGCGTGGGCAACATCCGCGACGTCCTGCCGCACCCGCGCACCGTGGGCAACGCCGACTTCTAATCGTCGGACGCTAGCTCGCGTCGCCACACGCCAACGCTCATCGCACAAGCGTCTCTCGGCATCGGTCGAGAGATGCTTTTTTCAACAGCATCCGTCAAGCTTTTGGCAAGTTTTTGGTCAGTTGAGCAGGGCTGTTGAAAACTCGACCCGCCGTTTGCCGACGACTACCGACCGCCCAGAGCGCCCTGCGCCCCTGGGAAAACCCCGCGCCCTAGGCTCCATACCGTCGCCACCCAAAACGGAAAGGACGTGGGCGCCATGACCGAAGCCGCTGTTGAAACCTACGACACCACAACGAGAGGCGCCGCCTCGATGGCAGCCTATCGTGCCGTTCGCATCCTGCAACTATTAAGCGAGAACACTGGCGAGGACAAGGCCATGCTTTCCGATGAGTTGATCCGGCGCCTCGCCCATCCCGACGACCCCGCCCGCATGCCCATCTCGGCGGCGCGACGCAGCATCTACACCGCCATCTCCGCACTTCGCCATGCCGGATACGAAATTGAGTACAAACGCGGCGTGGGGTATCGGCTCTTGACCCGTCCGCTCACCGACGAAGAGATCATCCGGCTCCACGGTATGGTCATGCGCAACCGCTCTACGCCCATCACCATTCGAAAAAGCATGGCTCAGCACTTGGTCGCCATGGCGAGTGCCGACGTTCGCGGCTACCTCGATGCACCCGAGCCCGCTCCAAGCGCCGGTGGCAAATCCACCAAGGCCACGCGCACGCCCGTCAAGCGCATCGACACCTGCGAGCTCATCGAGCAAGCCATCGACCACGGAACCACGGTGAGTTTTGATATTTCGAGCGTCACGACACGTGGCGAAACCGAAGTAGCACGGATGACACTCCGCCCCTTTGCCATCAAGCAACGAGACGGCATCTCGTATTTGCTGGGAACGGTCTATGACGCCCGAGGCGCCGATGACACGTTGCGTACCGTAGAGATCGGCCGGATGAAAAACGTCACCACACGTCTCCTTGACGGCAAGAAGCTCTTCGCCGCCCTCGACGAAGAGGACGCCTCCGCCGCATAAGAACCTCCGCCGTCCATTCGACTACCCGTACCGCCCATCCGGTTCTGTATTAAAAAACCCGCCAGGTTATTGTAAAAATGGACATCCGCGCTACTATAATTCCACTTGCACTTTGTTTGAGTGCAGTGTTTCCAGCCATTTCTATACTGGGGGTAACGATATGAAGGACATCACCATCAGCCGCAGGAGCCTTCTGGTCTCTGCTGGCCTGCTCGCGCTCGCTCCGCTCGCCGGATGCGGCGGCAACTCTGGTTCCGGCTCTGCTGCCGCCGGTTCCGACTACACCGTCGGCATTCTGCAGCTCACCGAGCACTCCGCACTCGACGCCGCCAACGACGGCTTCGTCAAGGCCATCAAGAAGAGCGGCCTTAAGGTCAAAATCGACCAGAAGAACGCCCAGAACGACCAGTCCACGTGTAAGTCCATCGCCGACAAGTTCGTGGGCGATGGCGTCGACCTGATCTATGCCATCGCTACGCCCGCCGCGCAGGCCGCCGCTGGCGCCACCGCCGATATCCCCATCGTGGGCTGCGCCATCACCGACTACGCTGCCTCGGGCCTGGTCCAGGACAACGATAAGCCCGGCACCAACGTCACTGGCGCCTCCGACCTCACCCCGGTCGCCGAGCAGCTCGAGATGATGCAGAAGGTCCTGCCCGACGTTAAAAAGGTCGGCTTGCTCTACTGCACCGCCGAGTCCAACTCCGACGTCCAGATCAAGGCCGCCAAGAAAGAGCTCGACAAGCTGGACCTGGAGTACACCGACTTTACCGTCTCGAGCTCCAACGAGATCCAGTCCGTCGTCGAATCTGCCGTGGGCAAGGTCGACGCGCTGTACTCCCCCACCGACAACACCATCGCCGCGGGCGCCTCGCAGGTGGGCCAGATCTGCAAGGAGAACAAGCTTCCCTACGTGACCGGCGAGGAGGGTATGTGCATGGCTGGCGGCCTGTTCACCCTCTCCATCAACTACGAGGATCTGGGCTACGCCGCGGGCGAGATGGCCGTCAAGATCCTGAAGGGTGAGGCTAAGCCCGAGGACATGCCGATCAAACATCTCTCGAGCAAGGACCTGGTCGTTGTCAAGAACGACGAGATGGCCGAGGCCCTGGGCATCGACCTCTCCGCTCTGGACGCGTAGCGTCATGCGCGGCAATGCATCTAGAGCCCGCGCTCGCGCCATAGCCGCGTTATTCAATATCTGAGCCACGTGGGCGGACGTCGTAGACCGGCGTCCGCCCTGCTTGTTACGGATGAGACAAAACATCCGACCGCAGCTCTTTCATACATTGTTACCGCTATCATGGTGACTCACGTGTCCACCCTATCCTAGGAGGTATGAAGCATGCTCATTGCATTGCAGGGCGCCATTTCGCAGGGCGTCCTCTGGGGCATTATGGTGCTTGGCGTGTTTATCACGTTCCGCCTGCTCGACATCCCCGATATGACCTGCGACGGCAGCTTTGCCCTCGGCGGCTGCGTCTGCGCCGTACTCATCGTCAATAACAACGTCGACCCGCTGCTCGCCGTGCTGGCCGGCATGTGCGCCGGTGCCATCGCGGGCGCTGTCACAGGCATCTTGACCACCGTTTTTGAGATTCCTGCAATCCTCGCCGGAATCCTGACGCAGATCAGCCTGTGGTCCATCAACCTGCGCATCATGGGCAAATCCAACACGCCCATCCTTGCCAAGGGTACCATCTTCTCGTCTGTCAGCAACATGACGGGCCTGCCGCAGTCCACCGTCGCCATCATCCTGGGCATTTTGCTCGCTGTGGCTATCGTCGCCATCCTGTATTGGTTCTTTGGCACCGAGATCGGCTCGGCACTGCGCGCCACCGGCAACAACGAGTACATGATCCGCGCCCTGGGCGTCAACACCAACTCCACCAAGATGATCGCCCTCGTGCTCTCCAACGCTCTCATCGGTCTTTCGGGCGCGCTCATCTGCCAGAGCCAGAAGTACGCCGACATTGGCATGGGCACCGGTGCCATCGTTATCGGTCTTGCCGCCATTGTTATCGGCGAGGTGCTCGGCCGCCTGCTGCCCGGCGGCCTCACGCAGTTTAGCGTTCGCCTGGCCTCCGCCGTCTTTGGCTCCGTGGTCTACTTCCTCATCCGCGCCATCGTGCTGCAGCTGGGCATGGACGCCAACGACATGAAGCTGCTCTCCGCTGTGATCGTCGCCGTAGCCCTGTGCGTGCCCGTGGTTTGGGAGCGCTATAAGCTCCGCAGCTCCTACACGAAGGGGGATGAGGCAGATGCTTAAGCTCTCACACGTCAAGAAAACCTTTAACAAGGGCACCGTCACCGAGAAGCGCGCGCTCACCGGCGTCGACCTCACCCTTAACGACGGCGACTTTGTAACCGTGATCGGCGGCAACGGCGCCGGCAAGTCCACGCTGCTCAATATGATCGCCGGCGTGTATCCGCTCGATTCGGGTGTCATCGAGCTCGACGGCACCGACATCTCGCGTCTGAGCGAGTCGCAGCGCGCCAAGTACCTGGGTCGCGTGTTCCAGGACCCCATGCGCGGCACCGCAGCCGACATGCAGATTGCCGAGAACCTGGCCCTCGCCAAGCGCCGCGGCCAGCGTCGCGGTCTTTCGTGGGGCGTCACCAAGGCCGAGAAGGACGAGTACGTTGAGCTGCTCAAGCGTCTGGACCTCGGTCTGGACACGCGCCTCAACGCCAAGGTCGGTCTGCTTTCGGGTGGCCAGCGCCAGGCACTCACCCTGCTCATGGCCACGCTCACCAAGCCACGCCTGCTGCTGCTCGACGAGCACGCCGCGGCGCTCGACCCCAAGACGGCCTCTAAGGTGCTCAATCTGACCGAGGAAATCGTCGACGAGCACCACCTGACCACGCTCATGGTCACGCATAACATGAACGACGCCATCCGTCTGGGCAATCGCCTGATCATGATGCACGAGGGCCACGTAATCTACGACGTGGCAGGCGACGAGAAGAAGTCGCTCACCGTTGCCGACCTGCTGCAGAAGTTCGAGGAGGTCTCGGGCGGCGAGCTCGCCAACGACCGCATGCTGCTGAGCTAACGACCTAGAAAACCACCACAAAGGGGACAGGCACCTTTGTGGTGGTTTTTGTTAAAGAGTAAGGAGACAGCCATGAAAAGACTCCCCCGCCTTGCGTTAGCTGCCGCGTTGTTTGCCGGCGCGCTCACAGACATCCCAAGCCTCGCTTTCGCGGGGAACCTGCCCGCCGCTATTGACGGCGCCGTAACCGTCATGCACACCAACGACATCCACGGCAGCTACAAGTACAGCTACAACGCAAGCAAGGGCACGGGCACCATTGGCTTTGACGGGCTGGCGGTTCTCTATAGCGCTCAAAGCAACGCCCCCGACTTTCTGCTCGATGCAGGCGACACCTTCCACGGGCAGTCCTTTGCCACCATGAGCGAGGGCAAGAGCATCGCCGAACTCATGAACACCTTCTACGCAAACGGCTACGACGCGACCACACCGGGCAACCATGACTGGAGCTACGGCGCGGACAAGCTTCGCACGATGGCCGGCAATGGTGCCACCAGTACACCTTTCGCCATGCTCTGCGCGAATGCAACGTCCTCGAACGGCGTATGGAGCTCGAGCATCACCAAGACGCTCAATCGCACTTGGAAGGACGGCGAGGGCAGCCCCACGTTTAACTACAAGATTAAGGTCGGCGTCGTCGGAGCCATGGATGAGTCGCTGGGCTCCTCGCTACGCGCGGACCTGGTCGCGGGCACGTCGTTCTCGGGTGCGGCGGACGCCATCAATGCCGAGGCCAAGCGACTGCGCGAGGATGAGGGCTGCAACGTTATCGTCTGCATCGCGCACACGCTCAACGCCAAGACCTTTGCCGCAAAGCTCGTTGGGGTCGATACACTGGTCGCGGGCCACGAGCACATCAACTTAGACGAAAACGTGACGGGGGCCGACGGCAAGCCGGTCCGCGTCGTCGAGGCAGGCAGCGCCTTTGCCGAGGTTGGTCTGCTTTCCATTCCCTATGAGTACGACACCAGGGGTACCGAAACCACCAACGACGACATGGTGACGGTCTCCGCAGGCGACAGCGACGAGAAGCTCTACACCGCCAAGGACGTCGACGACCTTTTGGCAGACCCTAACAACCAGAACATCCTTGACGAGGTTCGCAACAACAAAATCAAGCCACTCGACGATGCCTTTGAAAGCGAATCGAACAAGGTGCTCGGCACATCCTCCACCAACTATTTCTACGGCGAGGACGCCGCGGGTACGCATGGCTGGGAGATGGTGCGCACCACCGATCTGCGTCCCAGCAAAGCGGGCGACGCCACCAAAGCCCAGACCATCGGGCATGTTATCTGCGGCTCCTATCTTGCCCTGACGGGGGCAGACCTCGCCATCGAAAACGCGGGCGGCATCCGCGGCGGCATCGCGGCGGGCGATGTGACCGCCGGCAACGTCGTCGCCATCTCGCCCTATGGCAACACCGTGGAGACCTGGGGCATGACCGGCGCAAACTTCCTCGCAGCGCTTGAGCACTCACTGCAGATCAGCGACGATTGCAACGACAGCTACGAGCTTCAGCAAGCCTATGTGGCAGCCGGCCACACCGAGCAGGAGGCGCAAGACAAGTACAAGTGGCGCGATGACTCTGGCAGCGTTCTCTCCTTTGGCGGCATTAACGTGACGATTGATTGGACGCAGCCCGAAGGCAAGCGCATTGTGAGCGCCACGCTCACCAAGGATGGCAGCACGCTCGATCCCGCCAAGAACTACACCGTCGCCACCAACAACTACATCATTACCAACACGACCGACTTTCCCACTTTCGCAAATGCCACCAAGCGCACCGAGTGGGGCACATGCGAGGCGGCGATCAGAGCGCTGATCGGGAAGAGCGACTGGGAGAACAAGATGGCTGGGCTCGCCGGCACCATCAGCTTCAGCTCCGCAGCCGTGGACCCCACGCCCAATCCGAATCCAACGCCTAAGCCCTCGCCCAAGCCCGGCACGACTACTACGACCACGAAAACCAGCGCCAAGAAGACAACCGGCAAGCTTGTCGCAACGGGAGACCGCACGCTGGCCGTGGTCGGCGCATGCCTCATCGGCGGCATCATCGTCATCATGCTCGGCATTATCTGGATGCGCCGCCGCTAAGCTACACCGCTGGGCCTTGCAGCCCCGCCGTACAAACCTTATATCGAGCACAGAAGCCCGTCCATATTTGATCGGACGGGCTTCTTGGTGGGTATCATGGTTGGACGATCATTAGGAGGTTTCCCTACATGGAATTGTTTGAGCCAATTCTACATTTCTTTGCACAACGATGGGTCCACAACATCATCTGGGCAGGTATCTTGGCCATCGGCACCGCCGTTGCCGCCAAGGTCGCTTCCAAGACCCTGCACCACCTGCTTAGCCGCGACGATAACCCACTCCCTTCATCGAGCATCTTCATCAACATCGCGCGCGCCATCATCTGGATGATCGGCGGCAGCTTTATCCTCGACAACTGCTTCGGCATTAACGCAAACGCCCTCGTCGCCGCTCTTGGCGTCGGCGGCATCGCCATCTCGCTCGGCTTTCAGGACACGCTGTCAAACCTTATCGGTGGCATGCAGGTGACCTTTATGGGCATCATCAAACCCGGCGACAATATCGAGGTCGGCGGCGTGTCGGGCGTGGTCCAAGACATCACCTGGCGCCACACGACCATCGAGGACGCCTGCGGTCAGACCATCATCGTCCCCAACTCAAATATCTCCAAGAACACGCTCGTGCATCTGATGCCCTTTGGGCGAGTGGCCGTCCCCGTCGCGGTGAAGGACACGTCCAAGTGGGCTTCACTCGACGCGCTGGCAGACGAGCTGACCGACGTCACCAAGGCCGCCGTGCTTCCCATCTCGGGCTTTGACAAGGAGCCGTATGTGCTCTTTAGCGAGATCGGCGACTTTGGCATTAAGGGCAAGATCATCTTTATCGTCAGCGACGACAGCACCACTTTCACCGCTGCCGACGCCTGCATCCGCGCCATCGCCCCCATCATCGCCTAAAACCACCACAAAGGGGACAGGCACCTTTGTGGTGGTTTCGCATCGTGGTACCATGGTTCATATCGTTGTTTAAACGACTAAGGGAGTAGACACCATGGAAGAGGCCTATCGTCAAGCACGCAAGCGCGGCGAGCAGGGACGCCGTCGCGCCATCAGCCAAAGCGAGCACCCGTACCTTACGGACCTCGACAGCCTCGTTGCCCAGCTCCCCTTAGGCCAGCGAGAGAATGTCGGCCTGAGAGACATTCCACTCGAAATGGTCGTCGGTACGGTTACCAAGGGCCGTCAGTCGGCCTTTTCATGCAACTTTATGCCCTTGCTGCCGTTTAGCACGGAGTTCGCCCGCAAGTGGTCCAACCTCTACGACATCCAGGTGACCGAGGGCTATCGCGATCCCGTCATCGTCACCGAGTTCATGCATCGGTTTTACGTCCAAGAGGGCAACAAGCGCGTCAGTGTCCTCAAATTCCTGGACGCCCCGACGGTTTCGGCCAAGGTCACCCGTCTTTACCCCGGCACATGGGATTCCGTCGAAAGCCGCCTGTACGGTGAGTTCTGCGCGTTTTGGCGCGTCTGCCCCCTATACGAGATCGAGTTCTCGCGCGAGGGAAGCTACGAGACGCTCGCCAAGATGCTCGGTCAGGACCTTATCGAAAAATGGCCGCAGAAAAAGGTCGACTACCTGCGCCACACCTTCCTGCTCTTTAAGCGCGCCTACCTTCGCGCGGGCGGCGACCACCTGGACATTACGCCCGCCGACGCTATGCTCGTCTACCTCAATGTGTACAACCAGGACCGCCTGCTGGATACGCCGACGGATATCGTCGTAAACCGCCTGTGTAAGATTTGGCGTGAGCTGGTCATTGCCGGCAAAAATAACGAGAACAAGGTCGATCTTGTCGAAGCACCGAGCGTCGATGAGGAAGAGTCACCCGCCAAGTCCACCTCCGGCGTGCTCAACTTCTTTATGGGCAAGACCGTCTATTCGGCGGGCAATCCCCTGCGCATCGCCTTTATCCATGAGTTCCCCTGTGCGACGTCGGGCTGGGACAGCCTGCACGACCAAGGGCGTCAGTATCTCGATGAGCACTTTGGCGGTATCGTGCGCACCGAGGCGTTCGAGGACTGCCACGATCCGGACGTGTTCTACGCCGCCGTGGAAACGGCTGTCAAACATGGAGACAGCGTCATCTTCTCGACCTCGCACCGCCTGATGGAATACACGCTCAGGGCAGCCGTTGAGTATCCCCGGTTGCGGTTCCTCAACTGCTCTATCGGCCTTCCCCATCAAAGCGTGCGCTCGTATTTTGGAAAGATGTACGAGGCAAAATTTCTGCTGGGCGCCCTTGCGGCCAGCATGGCGGACAACCACCGCATCGGTTACCACGCGTCGGTCTTCGCCTCGGGCGCACTCAGCGAGATCAACGCCTTTGCGATTGGCGCCTCGCTGCTCGACCCCCGCGCGCAAATTATCCTGACCTGGGGCGATGTGCCCGCCGGAGGCCTTGCCGACGCCATGTGTCGCGAAGGCGTGAGCGTCATGTCCGGCGCCGACATGTCAAAGCCGCTCGAAGACCCCACGGCCTACGGACTCCACCGCTTGGTCGATGGCGAGGTTGCCGGCATCGCCATGCCGGTATGGAACTGGGGCCGTTACTACGAGCTTATCGTGCGAAGCCTGCTGCATGGCACCTGGGATGAGACCAGTGACGACAGCCGGGTCCGCGCCGTCAACTACTGGTATGGCATGAGCTCGGGCGTTATCGACATTCGCTACGCTCCGGGCCTGCCCTATCAGACGCGCAAGCTTGTTCAGCTACTGCGCAATGGCATCGTCGAGGGCTCCATCAATCCATTTGGCGGCGAGCTCCATAGCCAAGACGGCGTGGTACAGATCGAGGGCTTTCCACCGCTGCCGAGCACGCAAATCGTCGAGATGGATTGGCTGGCAGACAACGTGGTGGGCACGATTCCGCAGCCCGACGATGAGCCGAAGGTCCGCGCCCTATGAAAATCCTTGCCATAGCCGATACCGAAGAACGATGCCTATGGGAGTGCTTTCGCAAGGAACGCTTTGAGGGTGTCGACCTGATTTTGTCCGCTGGCGATCTGGACCCGGACTATCTTGAGTTTTTGGTTACGGTCATCAACAAACCGCTTATCTACGTGCGCGGCAATCACGATGACCGCTACGCACGTCATGCACCGGGCGGATGTATCTGTGTCGAAGACACCGTGTACGTGTATCGCGGCGTCCGCATTGCGGGGCTTGGCGGCTCCATGCGCTACCGAGATGGCGCCAACATGTACACCGAGCGCGAGATGGCCAAGCGCGTGCGAAAGCTGTCCCGCAAAGTGAAGATGGTCGGCGGCTGCGACATATTGCTCACCCATGCGCCCGCCGCCGGCGTGGGCGATCTGGACGATCTGCCACATCGAGGATTCGAATGCTTTAACACAGCGCTCGAGTCCTGGAATCCTGACTACATGGTGCACGGGCATGTGCACCAATGCTATGGTCGCGACTTTCAACGTGAGCGTCAGCACGCATGCGGGGCAACGATCATCAACGCCTGCGGCTATACGCAGTTTGAGCTGGACGAAGCGCGCTACCCCATCCGTGGCTGGCAGGCAGCCTGGCTCAATTCGCAAACCATGCGTCGCGAACTCAAGCGCCACGAGGCTATCGAGTCCTCAACCGCTAGAACACCCTGGTAACCACCTTAAAGGGGGCACTGTCCCCTTTAAGGTGGTTTTAACGCGATAGCAAGAAACCCGGTCCTGCACGAGACAGAACCGGGTTTCTTTAGCAATGCTTGCTTTGCTCAGACAGTAACTAGCAGTTACTCAGCCAGGAAGTCGCGCTGGACAGCGGGATCGACCTTGACGCCAGGGCCCATGGTGGAAGACACGGAGATGGACTTAACGTACTTGCCCTTAGCAGAAGCGGGCTTGACGCGCAGGATCTCGGTGTACAGGGCGGCGTAGTTCTCGACGAGCTGCTGCTCAGAGAAGGACTTCTTGCCCAGGGGCACGTGGCAGATGCCGTAACGGTCGGCGCGATACTCAACGCGGCCAGCCTTGAGCTCGGAGACCATCTTGGCTACGTCCATAGTCACGGTGCCGAGCTTGGGGTTCGGCATGAGGCCACGGGGACCAAGGATCTTACCGATGCGGCCAACCTTGGCCATCATATTCGGCGTAGCGATAGCGGCGTCGAAGTTGATCTCGCCCTTCTGGATCTGGGCGACGAGCTCGTCGGAACCGATGATATCGGCGCCGGCAGCCTCGGCCTCGCGGGCCTTCTCACCCTCGGCGAAGACGGCAACACGAACGGTCTTGCCGGTGCCGTGGGGCAGAGAGATGGAACCACGGATGTTCTGGTCAGCCTTACGAGTATCGATGCCCAGACGGAAGTGGGCCTCGACGGTCTCGTCGAACTTGGCGGTGTCGAGCTCCTTGATGAGCTTGGCAGCCTGAAGGGGGGTGTAGAGCGTGGCGCGGTCGATCTTCTCGGCAGCGGCGTTATAGCTCTTACCATGCTTAGCCATGTGCATTACCTCCTGTGGTTAAACGGGCGTGAGCCCTCCCACATCGTATCGTGTGCCTTATTGCACACATTCAACGGGCGCCCCGGTCGGAGCACCCGTCGTTACCTAAAGAAATCGCTACTCAGCGATGGTGACGCCCATGGAACGGGCGGTACCGGCGATGATCTTCTTGGCGGCGTCAATGTCGTTGGCATTGAGGTCCGGCATCTTGATCTCGGCGATCTTGGTGAGCTGCTCCTGGGAGAGCTGACCAACCTTGTCGGCCTGGGGCTTAGCGGAACCAGACTTGAGGTTCAGCTCCTTCTTGATGAGGTGAGCCGCCGGCGGGGTCTTGGTGATGAAGGAGAAGGACTTATCCTCGTAGACAGTGATCTCAACGGGGATGATGTCGCCCTTCTTGTCCTGCGTCTCGGCGTTAAAGGCCTGGCAGAACTGCATGATGTTCACGCCAGCAGCGCCCAGGGCGGGGCCGACGGGAGGAGCGGGGTTAGCTGCACCAGCAGGAATCTGGAGCTTAATGACGTTGGCAACCTTCTTCTCAGCCATGGTCATTCCTTTCGAATCACGAGTGTGAAGTACTTGCTATATCGTAAGCACGCACGTGTTAGAAGCACTCCTGAGATGAGCAGTCACAGAAGAAGCACGCTCGCGCGAACGGACGAAACTTAAGCGATGACAGCGACCTGGTTAAAGTCGAGCTCGACCGGCGTCTCGCGGCCAAAGATCATCAGCGTGACCTTGAGCTTGCCAGCCTCGGTGTTAACCTCGGAGACCTTGCCATCAAAGTCGGTAAGCGGGCCATCGGTGACGCGGACGGACGTGCCGACCTGAATATCAACCGAGGTGCGCTTGGGCGAATCGCCCTTACCGGGACGACGAGTCATCTTGTTGTACTCGTCGCGGGAAAGCGGAGCGGGCTTGCCGTTGCCGCCTAGGAAACCGGTGACGCCGGGCGTGTTGCGAACACACGTCCACGCATCGTCATCCATCTCCATGCGGACCAGGACATAACCCGGGAAGATCTTGGAATCCTTGGTCTCGCGCTTGCCACCCTCTTTGATCTCGGTGACGCGCTCCATAGGAATCTCGATATCAAAGATACGGTCCTGCATGCCCATGGTCTCGATACGATGCTCGAGATCGGACTTTACGCGGTTCTCGTATCCGGAGTAAGTGTGAACGACGTACCAACGCTTAGACATGGTTTAGCCCCTCAATCCAGAGAACAGAGCAAGAGCCTCGCCAAAGCCAGCATCGAGCAGAGCGATGACGACGCCGACGACGACCAGAGAAGCGCAAACGACGACCGAGTAGTTCACGAGCTCCTTCTTATCGGGCCACGTGACACGCTTCATCTCGGACTTGACCGAAGCGAAATACTTCTTGGTGCGGGCGAAGAAACCAGGCTTCTCGTTCTTCTTGGACTTCGCAGCCTTCTCGTTCTTCTTGGCAACGGCCTTCTTGGCCTCAACCTTGGAGTTGGCGGCAGCGCTGTTGGCAGGTGCCGGCTGCTGAGCCTTCTTCTTGTTCTTCTTGTTGGCCATTTGGGTTACCTCCGCGCAATGCGCTTATACATGAGTAAACCGTAAGCCCCCAAATGGGAGCTTACGGAATAATGACTGGCACGCCAGGAAGGACTCGAACCCTCAACACTCGGTTTTGGAGACCGATGCTCTACCAATTGAACTACTGGCGTATATGACTAGAGACTAGCGAGTCTCTTTGTGCAGCGTGTGGTGACGGCACCAGGGGCAATACTTCTTGATCTCCATACGATCAGGCATGGTCGACTTGTTCTTGGTGGTCGTATAGTTGCGGCGCTTGCACTCAGTGCACGCAAGAGTAACTAGAGTACGCATGTATCCTGAACCTTTCATTTCCGCCCCGTACGGGCACGAGTTGGTACTTTATCAGCTCTACGTAAGTGCTGTCAATGAAAACCTCGAATCAATTGGTTCTCGCTGGATCCATTCATATTTGGAACACATCAATGAAGCCAGCGAGATCTAATCGATCCCTCACGCTCGGCTTAAGAGCGAGCGAAGCGCAATCGTCAGGGAACAAGCCCCGCGTAGAAAAGAACCCGGCACCCTATAAGTGCCGGGTTCTCTCTAAGTCAGCTATATCAAAGAGCTAATTTACTCAATGATCGTGGAGACGATGCCCGAACCGACGGTGTGGCCACCCTCGCGGATAGCGAAGCGCAGGCCCTCCTCCATGGCGATCGGGTGAATGAGGTCGCCCTCGATGGTGATGTGGTCACCAGGCATAGCCATCTCGGTGCCCTCGGGCAGCTTGACCGTACCGGTAACGTCGGTGGTACGGAAGTAGAACTGAGGACGATAACCATCGAAGAACGGGGTGTGACGGCCGCCCTCCTCCTTGGTCAGAACGTAGATCTCGCCGGTGAACTTGGTGTGCGGGGTAACCGAACCGGGCTTGCAGAGAACCTGGCCGCGCTCGATGTCCTCGCGCTTGATGCCGCGGAGCAGCAGACCGACGTTGTCGCCAGCCTCGCAGAAGTCCATGGACTTACGGAACATCTCGATACCGGTAACGACGGTGTTCTGGGTATCCTTGATGCCGACGATCTCGACGGGCTCGTTGAGCTTGAGCTCACCGCGCTCGACACGGCCGGTAGCAACGGTACCACGGCCGGAGATGGTCATAACGTCCTCAACGGCCATCAGGAAGGGGAGGTCGTTGTTACGAGCAGGCGTCGGGATGTACTCGTCGACGGCCTTCATGAGCTCGCGAATGGCGTCCATCCACTTGGCGTCGCCCTCGAGAGCGCCCAGAGCGGAACCACGGATGACGGGGATATCGTCGCCGGGGAAATCGTACTCGGAGAGGAGCTCACGGGTCTCCATCTCGACGAGGTCGATGAGCTCGTCATCGTCGACCATGTCGCACTTGTTCAGGAAGACGACGATGTAGGGAACGCCGACCTGACGGGCGAGCAGGATGTGCTCGCGGGTCTGAGCCATGGGGCCGTCGGTAGCGGCGATGACCAGGATAGCGCCGTCCATCTGAGCAGCGCCGGAGATCATGTTCTTGACGTAGTCAGCGTGGCCCGGGCAGTCAACGTGAGCGTAGTGACGGGCAGCAGTCTCGTACTCAACGTGGGAGACGGAGATCGTAATGCCGCGCTCGCGCTCCTCGGGAGCCTTGTCGATGTTCTCGAACGCAGTGAAGTCAGCCTTGCAGCCCTCGGTCTCAGAGAGAACCTTGGTGATGGCGGCGGTCAGCGTGGTCTTGCCGTGGTCGACGTGACCAATGGTGCCGATGTTAACATGCGGCTTAGTGCGCTCAAACTTCTCTTTGGCCATAAAGCCCTCCTCTTAACAGGTCGTCCCCGGACGGGACTTTGCCTTTATACCATAGTGGCCTCTCAACATACTATTGAGAAGCCACCGTGTTACCTATGGTAGCGGTGACTGGATTCGAACCAGTGACGCCACGGGTATGAACCGTGTGCTCTAACCAACTGAGCTACACCGCCGGATGGAGCCTGCAACCAGACTTGAACTGGTGACCTCTTCGTTACCAACGAAGTGCTCTACCGACTGAGCTATACAGGCACTTGACGGGTGGGAGCTATAGGATTCGAACCTATGTAGGCATAGCCAACGGGTTTACAGCCCGTCCCCATTAACCACTCGGGCAAACTCCCAATCGTTCAAGTATCCGCAGGTTCTTTGGTCTTTTGGACCGCCGCCCCCGCGAACGAAAAAGATAATACGATGCAACCTTGGGGGCTGTCAACGAAAACCTCTAGATACACGGTCCCGGGCGTATCTATATACCTTTGACCTGCGGTTTTGTTGAGTTTGGATATGAAGGACAGTGGATTTGGCTGCGCTGGTGACATTTCCCTAGGAAACACTTTGTCACGGTGGAGTACGCCTACAGCATCGACCTTCGATAACGACCCTTTTGCACTATTACATAGGTTGCGATCGGGCTTCCACGGCACGATCGAGCGTGGACTTTCTCCCACTTTTAGCGCGGCCCTAAGGCCAAAGCGGCAGATTATCCACGCTCATTCTCCAGGCGGGAGAGCTAAAGAGCCGCAACTACTCGGGCCAGGCCAAAGTAGACCCATAGAGCGGCTCCCCCTTGGTGCAGGGGTAGCGACTCAAGTAACACGACGATAGCAAGTCGAAGAAATAAGTCATGGCGTATTTCGAATAAACGCCGAGTCGGTCAATTCCGTTTCCTGCATTACCAAGACGATATACACGGTCAAAAGACCTCGATTTGTCATCGTTGCTAAACGCAGTAATTAGAATCTTCCTGCCCGAACGGCACTCAAGATACTCACGCGCCTGTGACACAAATAGCCCGGAGACCGATACGAGAATTATCAATGACTGCGAAGCGTCTCCCATGTTTTTCAATTCCGCGACGTTAGCCCCAGCAACTATGCGAACTATCTTGCCCGCATAAAACATTTCCTGCTGAAATCGTACGAGATTGGCGCTCACATTATTGGTGCACCAGATTTCAACGTTTATATGGCCATCAATTTCGTCGGCAAGGTGCTTAATAGCGATATCGGACACGCCGCTTTCGACCTCAGCGAACATCTCGATCATGCGAACGTCGAGCTCTGCCCTGTACTCCTCGTAGCCAAATTCCTCCTCTCGATGGCTTAAGTCACTTGGAAAGACTGATTGAGTAAATGATTCTTTCAAATCGCTAAGAGACTGGTAGCCCAATCGATTGCAGAAACGACGAACAGCGGAACGGGTCACGAATGCATCGCGGGTTATTGCGGCAACATTGATTTCGCTCGAACGCCTAATGTGAGCGATGAGATATCGAGCGATGGCGGCATCGTTTGACCCAAACTCGCTGTTGATGATGGAGCTAATGCGATTGAGCACATCGAAGTCATTGATATTCACGTGATCCCTCTTTCCGCTCTCCTCGATATTATGGTTCATTTATTGAATCAAACAGCTTTGGTCGTTCTCCTATGATTCAAATCAGTTGACGTCATCTTAATCGTAATTCCGTCACACGTATCCACCGTGTTGAATGATGGAAAGGGGATTCATGGGCAACGTGAACAACATGCCGTTTCTCTGGGGTTCCGCCACGGCGTCTTATCAGTGCGAGGGTGCCTGGAACGAAGACGGCAAAGGCCTCGGCGAGTGGGATTTCTTTAACCACACAAGCAATAAGAACATCAACCATGTTGACGGTGATGTATCTTGCGACTTCTACCATCGCTATGAAGAAGATATCCGCATGATGAAAGAAGGCGGACAAAACACCTATCGCTTCTCTCTTTCATGGAGTCGAATCATCCCCACGGGTATCGGCGAAGTGAATGAAGAGGGTATCGATTTTTATAATCGAGTCATTGATTGCTGCCTCGAAAATGGCATAGAGCCCAACGTTACGCTGTTCCATTACGATCTGCCATTCACGCTTGCTTGCAAAGGCGGATGGCTGAACAACGACATGGCAGAGTGGTTCTGCAAATACGCCAAGATTTGCTTTGAGCGCTTTGGAGACCGCGTCAAAATCTGGGCTACCGTTAACGAGCCGCATTTCTACAGCTACTGCGTAAACATGTTGGGCAACTATCCCCCCAATCGATCGCTCGACGTTCAGTCGTACATGCAGTTTCAATACAACCTGATGCGCGCAAGCGCACTCGCAGTCCGAGCATATCGTCAAATGGGCTACGACGGCATCATCGGCGCCGTCCACGATGGCGGCGTTGTCGAACTCGACCCGGCAACCGAGCACCCTGATGACGTATTTCGATACGCAGACTTTTTCGCCAATCGCATGATTCTGGCACCAGCGCTTCAGGGGCAACTGCCGCCAGAAATGGACGAAATCCTTGAAAAACTTGGCGTCTCGCTCTATCGATCCCCAAATGACGTAGAAGAATTCAGAGACGGTAAAGTCGATTTTATTGGACTCAACGTGTATTGCCGAGAGTATGTAACCGACTGGCACGGTGGAGAGCTTGCCGTTTCGGCGAACAATAAGGGCGGTTCGAGCAAAAAAGTCGAAGGAAAATGCATTGCGCCCTTGTTTGAAAGCGCCCGCGACAGCAATGTTCCCCGCAATAAATGGGGCCGCGAAATACTCCCAAGTTGCATGTATTCAACCATCATGGATGTCCACGAGCGCTATGACGCGCCCCGCATCTTTATTACGGAAAACGGACATGGCGCCTATGAGCAACCAGACGCAGACGGAATGATCCACGATGATGACCGCATCGAGCTTCTGGGCCAGTTCATCGAGCACATGATGAGGGCTAAGCGCGACGGCGCGCGCGTTGAGGGCTACTACCTCTGGTCGACGATGGATCTGTATAGCTGGATCAACGGCTACGAAAAACGATACGGACTTGTCCATATCGACTTCGAGAACAATCTGGAGCGCACCCCCAAAAAGAGCTGGTATTGGTACCGAGACCTTATCTCGAAGTATCAGGAGCAGGAAGGTTAGGAGAAAGAGATGAAATATCAGGCAATGTCCGAAACAGTCCTAAAGGCTGTTGGCGGCAAAGAGAACATTACATCGGTAACTCATTGTGCGACGCGCCTTCGCATCGACGCACGAGACACCTCGATCATCGATCTCCAGCTCGCCAAATCGGCCGATCAGGCGCTCGGGGCAGTAGTCAGCGGTGGCCAGCTTCAGGTGATCATCGGCCCCAACGTCACCGAGGCTTACAACGACTTCCTCGACTTCGCGGGAATCGAAGTCGGCGGCGGCGCGGTTGCCGACGATGCCCAAACCGCCAAGGATCTTGCAGAGGGTATCAAAAGCGGCAACACTGCCATGAGCCTGGTTGAGAAATTCGGAAATGTCTCCGCACAGGTATTCATGCCCATCGTCCCGGCGCTCATCGTAGGCGGACTCATTCTTTCGATTAAGAATCTCCTGGTCAATTATTGTGGATTGAGCACCGATAGCGGAACTGCCCAGGTTCTGCTGGCGATCTTCAGTGCCTCATTTAGCTTCCTGCCCGTTTACCTAGGCTACCAGCTCGCCGCCGTCATGAAGATGCAGCCTATCATGGGCGCGCTGCTGGGCGCAATCATGATTAGCTCGTCTATTAGCGGTGCTGAGGGTCTCGACTTTCTTGGCATCCCCATCCCGACGAATGACTACTCGAGCACGGTGGTGCCAATCGTACTGGGCGTTGTGTTCATGTACTTTGTTGATCGCGGTCTTCAGAAAATCATCCCGGACGTTACCAAACTGTTCTTGAAGCCGCTACTCACCATGTTCATCGTCGTGCCTGTTGAGCTGATTATCCTCGGCCCCGCTGGCAGCATGATGGGCTACGCGCTGAGTGATGCCGTCACGTGGCTCATGGATAACGTGGCATTTATCGCTACTCCAATCCTTGCAGCCCTTAACCCCTATTTTGTCATGCTCGGTCTTGATAAGGCCTACATCGCAATCGAAGTTACGAGCTTGGCGCAGCTCGGTTGGGCACCCATTATCTTTGGATTCATCTCGAACCTCTGCATTGGTGGCACGAGCCTCGCCCTGGCAACTGCCATGAAGGGAAACAAAGAGAAGAGGGGTATGGTCACCACGGTTGCCGTCACCGCACTCTGTGGCGTAACCGAGCCCGCGTTCTACGGTTGCCTCATCGAGCGTCCCCGCCTGCTTGTCGGCACGGCAATCGGCGCGCTCTGCGCTGGACTCCCTGCAGGCATCTTTGTTCTGAAAGAGTATGTTGCGGGAGCATGCCCCGGCCTTCTTTCGGCACTCATCTTTATCGCTCCCGATGGGTCCATGGGCAACTTCGTGCTGGCATGCGTTGTCGCCATCATCGCCATCGTCGTCTCCTTCATCGCTGCACGCGTGATCATCAAGAAGAACCCCAGCTATATTGAGTAGATGCCCGCTGTTTGCATTGGAGACATCCTCGGCAGACCATTAGCAAGAACCCAAGAAGGTCCTTAGGAGCTCGATTAATCCATTCGGATTCCTGAGGCACAAACGACCCCGATTCCACAATGGAATCGGGGTCGTCGTTTCTAAAGCCGTCGATAGACAATCGGTGTTTACCTTAGCTCCCTATCCAAGTTAATTATCCACGCTCGTTCTCCGGTCGGGAGATTTTTTCTCTCGCGCGTCCAGAAATCCACGCTCGAGCAGGACATCCAGGTCCGTACCCGCCCTTGTCTCGATCTGTAACGGCAAGAGGCCTATTCCGCTTCTACATGTTACAGATCAAGATATTCCTAAAACACCCTAAGTTTCATCTCAATCTGTAACAGTTAGATGCCAAATATCGGTCTTGGTGTTACAGATTTAGACAAACTGGAGGACGAGACAAACCAAAAACGGGATGGGCGCTAACCCGATGGCGCACCACCTAAATAGAAACGGGCCCTGTCCCACAAGGAACAAAGCCCGAAACTCTCATGGAGCCAGTGACAGGAATCGAACCTGCAACCCACTGATTACAAATCAGTTGCGCTACCGTTGCGCCACACTGGCACACTTGGCGCTTTCGCGCGAAGCCAATTAAGAATAAAGGAATTACGGACGGGGCGCAACAGGCCCTTTGACCGACCACATCTTGAAACTATTCGTTAGAACGAATAGTTTCAATTACAATGGAATAGATAAAACTATTCGTTCTGGCGAAGGGTTTCGCGATGTTGACCACGAAGGAAGCTGCAGAGCTACTCGACATCACCCCGCGCAGGGTGCAAGAGCTCATAAAAAACGGAGCACTTGAGGCACGCAAGGCTTCTGGTGTATGGCTCATCGATAAAGACAGCGTCAATGCACGACTCCGCTCCGTGACCAAAACGGGGGGACGCCCCCGTCGAGGCCATGGAAAAAGCGAGATTACGTTTACCCTCATGAACCGCACGCACGAAGTCGCCCAGCTGGTCTACAGCACATCGCGAAAAGACTTTACCCACATCGATGCCGACATCGATTACACCCACGCCCCTATTGGAGTACTTGGCCCCAATAGTCCCGTGTCGCTCGACTCTTTCCGCATTTGGTGGCGAGGCCGCGGTATCCCGCCCGCGCGCATTGGGCTTGCATCCCTGTTGGCAGACGCAGCAGTCGATGTTCCCGACGAACTCATCCAGCGAAATCTCGGCCTCTCCCTATCCGACCAGTATTGGATTAGACCCCAAGATTCCGGTCTCGCGTGGGAGGATATTAACTTCTTCAATAATGCTTTTGACGACGTCTCTCTGTCCATCGCACCCTTCGCCCCAGAGGGCAAAGCAGCCGCCGCAAAGCCCGATAACACCTCGGACGGCAACCTTCAGAAGTATTGGACATGCGAGGGCGGGCATCGAATTCTGCATAAGGCAGGAGCACACCTGAACCAGGAACCTTATAACGAGCTGGTGGCGACCGCGCTCCATCGTCGCATCCTAAACGCCTGCGATTATGTGCCTTACTCGCTCGAGGGCACGGGCACTTCCGCCCTGAGCATATGCGATGTCTTCTTAACTGATGAAGAAGGGTATGTCCCTGCGTTCTATGTAAATCAGTACGCAAACGCAGATGAAAGACTAACCGACTACGAGCGATATGTAGCAAACTGCGAGAAGCTCGGGGTAACAGGCGTCAAGGATGCCCTTGACCGCATGATCGTGTGCGACGACATCATCGCCAACTATGACCGTCATTGGCGTAACTTTGGCCTTGTGCGAAACGTCAACACGCTAGCCTGCAGACCCGCCCCCATCTTCGATTCGGGATCATCGCTCTGGTGCAACGTTTCTCTAGAGGAGCTTAAGACAGGAGAGCACAGTTTTACCAGCGCGCAGTTTCATTCAAGCCCCGCGAAACAAATGCTGCTTGTTGAGGATATGAGCTGGTTTGACGACGACAAGCTCGAGGGTTTCGTTGACGAGGCAATTGAAATCCTATCCAAAAACGACGCTCTTACAGCGAGACTGCCTTATCTAAAAGAGGCGCTAACATGGCGCCTCGAAAGAATGATCGACATCGCTGAATGGAGTTAGCGAGACAGCATCGCCCGCCAACTCCCCTACCTCCCGCGCAGGGCCTTGAGCTTGGCCAGGGCATCGGGGCTCAGACGGCTGCCCAGAGTCATCTTGATCTGCGGAGCTTCCTCTGCCTCGTGAACGTCGTTATCGATCTGCTTGATCTCGTCCACCAGCATGCGGCTCGAAATGCGCGTAACACCTTTGCCCATGACGACGGCCTGGATCGTGCCGTCGCTCGACACCACGGAGCACGCGCGGCCCTCCTCACGTGCCTCGATGCAGAGCTTCTGCACCACGGTATCGGCAGAGACGCCCGTCGGCGAAAACTCGATGCGCACGCCGCGTGCCGGCAGGTTGGGGCGCTCGCTGGAGATATTGCCCGCGCCGTCGAACACGATCACGGCCTCGTAGCGGCCCTGGGCAAAGGCGGCGACGTCGTTGATAAGGGCGGTGCGCGCCATATCGTGAACGTCGCTGGAATACGGATCGTCGGAATGGTCGTATACGAGCTTTTCGTAGCGCGGCGTGCAGTGGATCACGTTGTAACCGTCGACCACCAGCAGCTCGGGCTTATTGGAATGCACCGTCGAGACCGGATCGGCGATGGCCTGCGCAAACGCATTGCCGCCCACGCCATAGGTCGCGGCCGAGACAATCGGCTTAGCCGAGCCTTCGCCAAAACGCTTGGCCTTGGACTTGGCGCGGTTCTTCTTGGACATGCGCTACTCCTCCCCCATGAGCTCGCCGGCGTTGCGACGTAACCACTCAAAGCATAGCGCCGTCGTTGCCTGGGCAACGTTGAGGCTCTCGGTCATGCCGCGCTGGGGAAGCTTGGTCAAAAAGTCGCATTTCTCGAGCACCAGGCGCGAGATGCCGTCGCCCTCGGAACCCATGACAAGCGCCACGCGGCCCTCGAAGGGAGCATCCCAGCAACTGCCCTCGGCGTGCTCGGAGGCACCACCCACCCAAAAGCCAGCGGCCTTGAGGTCATCGAGCGCACGGGCGATGTTGGGCACCTGCGCGATGGGCAAGTGCATGACGGCGCCGGCAGAGGTCTTGTAGCTGCCCACGGTCACGCCGGCGGCACGCTTATTGGCGATGACGACGCCGGCCGCGCCCACAACCTCGGCGGAGCGCACGATGGCGCCAAAGTTGCCGTCGTCGGTCACGTGGTCGAGCACCACGACAAGTGCCGGACCCTCGCCCGCGCGGTCGAGGATATCGGCGACATCGGCATAGGGGAAATTGCCCACCTCGAGCGCAATGCCCTGGTGAGCGCCATGGCTCGATAGCGCATCGAGCTGCGCGCGCGGCACGTACTTAATGCGGACACCCACTGCATTGAGGTCATCGACCAGGCGCGACAGGGCGACATCGCGCTCCCCGCCCTCGGCGATGAGCGCGCACTTGATGGGAAAACCGGTGCGCAGCGCCTCGGCGGCAGCACGACGACCTTCGATAAACTCGCCTTTGGGAGCCTGGACAGCGTCGCGGTTGCGATCGCGCTGCGGACGTGCGGCCTGGGTGCGATCGCGCTGGCCCTTGGGAGCGGCAGCGCGATCATTGCGGCGAATCGGACGCGAGCCAGAAGCGGCCTGCTTGCCGCCACGCGGTGCACGCTTGCGATTGTCGGCCATAAAGCGACCTCCTTAAATAGATAACGAACAAGAATCGACCGTCCGAGCCACGGCACCTTGCCTTTCAATCGTCGGGCATGACCACCAGGTCTATGCCCTCCTCTTTCAAGGCAATATGCCGCACCTCGAACGGTCGACAAATACTAGAGACTCTTAATACGAGTGCCCGCGGCCGTATCCTCAATGGTGAGGCCCAGGTCCTTGAGCTGGTCGCGGATGGCATCTGCCAGATCCCAGTTCTTGGCAGCACGGGCCTCGGCGCGAGCCTCGAGAATCTTGGCAGCAGCCTCGTCCACATCGTCACCCGTATAGGCAACCAGACCGGCGGCAACGCCCAGCAGCCCCAGCGGCAGCTCGACCTTGGGCTCGGGAAGCTCGACGCCAAACGTATCGAGCAGCTCGGTCAGCGTATCGGCGGCAGCCAAGACTGCGGCCTTGTCGGCAGCGTCGCCCGCCTGCTCCAGGTACTGGTTGCACTCGGTCACAAAGCCAAAGACGGCACCCATGGCACCGGCGGTGTTAAAGTCGTCGTCCATGCACTCCTTAAAGGCAGTACGAGTCTCGGCGGCCTTGGCGACAAACGCCTCGGCGGCAGCTTCATCGGCGTCGGCCGTCGCGTGGCTTGCAGCCCAGCGCAGGTTCTCGACCGTGCCGGCGATACGCGTGAGCGAGTTCTCGGCACCCTCCAAGCGCTCCCAAGAGAAGTCGAGCGGCGAGCGATAGCTCGTCTGCAGCATCAGCAGGCGCAGGGCCGCGGCAGAGTGCTGCTCGAGGACCTCGGCCAGCGTAAAGAAGTTACCGAGCGACTTGGACATCTTCTCGCCGTCAACCAGCAGCATGCCCGTGTGCATCCAGGTGTTGGAGAAGCCCTGGTGCCAGGCGCAGGTGGCCTGGGCGCACTCGTTCTCGTGATGCGGGAAGGCAAGGTCGGAGCCACCGCCGTGAATGTCGATCGGGGTGCCCAGGTAGCGGTGCACCATGGCGGCGCACTCGGTGTGCCAGCCGGGACGGCCCTCGCCCCAGGGGCTCGGCCAGCTGGGCTCGCCGGGCTTGGCGGCCTTCCACAGGGCAAAGTCGAGCGGGTCGTTCTTGTCCTCGTTCTCCTCGATGCGCGCACCTACCATAAGGTCGTCGATGTTGCGGCCCGAGACCTGACCATAGTTGGGATCGCTGCGCACGGCAAAGTACACATCGCCGTTATCGGCTGCGTAAGCGTGGCCCTGCTCGATAAGCGTCTTGATCATGGCGATCATGGGACCGATCTCTTTGGTGGCGCGGGGACGCACGTCGGGATCGAGCACGTTGGCGGCGCGCATGACGCCGATGAACTTGTCGGAGAACTCCGTCGCGACCTCGGCAGCCGTACGGCCTTGCTCGTTGGCGCGCTTGATGATCTTGTCATCGACATCGGTGAGGTTCTGGGCGAACGTGACCTCGTAGCCGCTCGCGATGAGCCAACGGCGGATCACGTCAAAGCTGATGAACGTGCGGGCGTTGCCGATGTGGATGTTGTCGTAGACCGTGGGGCCGCACACGTACATGCGGACCTTGCCGGACTCGATAGGCTGGAACTCTTCCTTTTTATGGGTAGCGCTGTTGTAGATACGCATTCGTTACTCCTTAACGGTTTTTTGTAGCAGGCAGACGGCCCAGGCGCCAATTCCCTCGCCTTGGCCTTCCCAGCCGAGCTTTTCGGTCGTAGTGGCGGCGACGCCCACGTTTTCGACGTCAACGCCCAGGGCATGGGCGAGGTTGGCGCGCATGGCATCGCGGTGCGGGGTGATTTTGGGCTGCTGGCAGGCAATGGTGCAGTCGGCATCGACAAACTCAAAGCCCAGCTCGCGCGCATAGTCCATCACACGGGCAAGCAGCACCATCGAGTCGGCGCCCTCATAGGCAGGATCGGTGTCGGGGAACAGTTTGCCGATGTCTCCCCCGCGGCAGGCGCCCAGAATGGCGTCGGCCAGCGCGTGTGCGAGCACATCGGCATCCGAGTGACCCAGCAGACCGCGCTCGTAGGGAATGTCAACCCCGCCGATGATACATCGACGCCCCTCCACCAGACGGTGAACGTCGTAGCCGTGTCCAATGCGCAGGTTACTGAACATGGGGAAGGTCCTCTCCCTCGGCCATGCGACCGAGCAGAATCGCGGTTACGGGACGCAGGTCCTCGGGCACCGTCACCTTAAGGTTATCGCGCGGGCTCTGGACGCAGCGGACACGCCCACCCATGCGCTCGACCAGCGACGAATCGTCCGTGCCGATAAAGCCCTCGGCAATCGCCGCGGCATGGGCGCGCCTCATGGCGTCGACACTAAAGATCTGCGGCGTCTGCGCGGCCCAGTACAGCTCGCGTGGCGGCGTCTCGACGATGTTGTCGCCATCGACAATCTTGAGTGTGTCGATGGCGGGCTGGCCGCACACGACACCATCGAGGGCACGGTCGCTCACGAGCACGTCGATCGCATGGTCGATGGCCTCGGTCGTAATGAGCGGACGAGCGCCATCGTGAATGGCGACGTATTCAAAGCCTGCCGGAACCGCATGCACGCCCGCGCGAGTGGAATCCTGGCGGGTATCGCCGGCATCGGCAAAACTGATGGGCGTGTCATAGTCAAATGGGTCGATGGCCAGGTGGCGCATCTCGGCACGGCGCTCGGCAGGACACACCACCACGATGTGGCCGACCTTATCGCTACGGTCAAATGCGCGGATGGACCAGCTCATGAGCGGACGGCCCGCCACGTTAACGAGCTGCTTGCCACCGGGGTTACCAAAGCGCTGGCCGCTGCCACCGGCAACGACCACGGCGCATACGGGCGCCATTATGCGTTCCCCTGTTTGGTACCCTTCATGCGGTACAGGGAGTCCGCAAGAATGGCAGGGTTGTTAACGCCAAAGTCGCCCAAGCGCTCCGGGTCCTCGCTGATGTCATCCATGAGCTCCTGCAGCGAGCCGTACTCGTCGACAATCTTCTCGGCCACGCCGTCGCGCACGACGGACACGCGCGAAAGCGTGCGCAGGCCCAGCGGCGTCATGACAGAGTCTTCGTCCAGGTCGTCATAACCCAGAACCGCCGCCACATGCTGTGGATCGGACAGGTCCTTAGGCGTCATGCGAGCGAGCTCGGCGCGGATCTTCTCGGCATTGGCCTCGGAGGAGTCACTCGCGTAGTCGCGGATCATCAGGTCATACTCGGTATCCATACTGGAGCCGGCGAGCTGCTCGAGCTGCATCTGCACGAGTTTGCCCTGGTTGCCCAGCTTGACGATGCAATCCTTAAGCTCGGTCTTTGCCTGCTGCATGATCTCGAAGCTCGAGAAAATACCGGTAATGTCGGCGAGCGTAACGTAGTCGTCGAGCTCAAGGGCCGTCAGGCGCAGCAGGGAGCGATCGAGCGACTGACGGGTGGTCTGGAGCGTGGCGACGAGCTGGTTGACCGAGCTCATGATGGTGGTGACGGGCTGGATCTCGTAGCTCTTGCCGTGAACGTACACGTTGACGACGGCACGACGGGCCGAAACCGAGATCACGATGGCATCGGTGAGCACCGACATGCGAGCGGCGGTGCGGTGACGCATGCCCGTCTCGCTCGTGGCGAGTGAGGGATCGGGATTGAGATGGAAGTTGGCGCGCAGGATCTGGGTGAGGTCGCCGTCGATAACGATGGCGCCGTCCATCTTGGAGAGCTCGAACAGGCGGTTCGAGGTGAACGAAATGTTGAGCGGGAAGCCGTCGTTACCGGCAGCGAGCACGTTTTCGGTGTCGCCGACGCAGATAAGGGCGCCCAGGTGACCGGCGATAATCATGTCGAGGGCGGTGCGGATCGGCTGACCAGGTGCCGTCAGGCGAATAGCCTGTTCCATACGCTTTTGCAGCTCGTTCTTATCCAAGGCATCGCTCCCATCGTATACGCTCCATAAACGCTAAATAGTTTCTCACGGTTTGTCCCCGCAGCAGCCACGAAATCCGATGCTTACAGAATGAGCGAACACCGCTTAGGTAGCTCATTTGGGACGGGGCTCTTTTAGCTGCTCATGTGGTAGCATCGGGTCTCATATAAATGAGGGAGTAGTCGTGTAATCGGGTTCGCCCGCAAAGAGGGGGCCAGACTATGGGACTCGCAGAGCTCATGTTGCTCGCCGTTGGCCTTTCGATGGACGCCTTTGCCGTTTCCATCTGCAAGGGCCTTGGCATGAAAAAGATCAACCTTAAAGTCGCCGTGGTGCTCGGTCTGTTCTTTGGCGGGTTTCAGGCCGGCATGCCCGTGATCGGTTGGGCACTCGGCAGTCAATTCATGGGCATCATCGGACCCATCGACCATTGGATTGCCTTTATCCTTTTGGCCTTTATCGGCGGCAAGATGCTGTGGGAAGCCTTTACCGAAGACGAGGATGAGGACGAAGGCGACGGCAAGGATGCCGAAAAGATCGACCTGGGTGAGTACCTAATCCTTGCCATCGCCACCTCGATTGACGCCCTAGCCGTAGGCATCTCGTTTGCGGCGCTCTCGGTCGATATCGTTCCCGCCGTGTCGCTCATTGGCATCACGACCTTTGTCTTCTCCGTTGCCGGCGTAGCAATCGGCCACACCTTTGGCGCGCGCTACGAAAAACCCGCCGCCATCGTGGGTGGCGTCGTACTCGTCCTCATTGGGCTTAAGATCTTGCTTGAGCATCTGGGGATCCTCGCGATATAAAAAACGCCTCTCATAAGCTCAACGTCAATGTAGAAGTCTCATGCAGAGTTTTGCATAAGCCCTTTTCGTGCAGACTTTTGCATGTCATACTGATATGCAAAAGTCTGCACGTTAGGAGATTGCCGTGGATACCTTTCCCATCACCACGCCGCGCCAAGCTGGCATCTACGTGCGCCAGGCACGCGAGTCACAGGGAATCACCCGTGCGACCCTCGCTAAAAAAGCCGGTGTTTCGGAGCGTCTGCTCGCATCGCTCGAGCTAGGAGATGCCACCGGCATTCGACTCGACAAGTTGCTGACGATTTTCAATGCTCTTGGACTGGCACTCGCCGCTCAAGGGGATATCGGCGAAGCAAAAAACGAGCGACCAGTCGATGCCCCGCATGCCAATCCGCTGCCTCGCAGCATCCCCAGGCGCCATCACACTCAACGTCCTCATCATCGCAACCGTCGTAGTACCGCCATTCCGGCTCTTGCAGATGCCCCCTTTACATCCGCACTCTACGACGAGGTCTTCGCCGATTTCGCCATGTCCAATCTCGGAGTCTCGATTGCCGCAAACGCATCTAACCAAACCAAGCCCGAAGGGAAATAGCCAATGGCCAGAACATCACTTCGGACCTTTATTTGCGGCGTACCTGCGGGAACGCTCACGCAAGATGAGAACGGTCTTATCAGCTTTACCTACGATCATGACTATGACGGGCCAGCCCTATCGACCAACATACCCGTATCGAATCGCACATACGGACAACAGTTCATGAATCCGTACTTGTTTGGCCTTCTACCCGACAGCGAGGACCAACGAAAAGCGATTGCCGCCGAATTCGACGTTAGGCCCAACAATCCCGTAGCGTTGCTCAGCCATATCGGACTCGACTGTCCGGGCGGAGTGCAGTTTTGTGCCGAAGAAGATGCCGACGCCGTCCTGCATCGCGCTGGCGAATACCGCCCTATAGACGACCACGAAATTGCTCTCCGTCTCAAGTCGATCAGAGATGACCGCGATGCATCGTGGATAGGTTTAGATGAAAGTTGGTCGCTTGGAGGCAACCAGGGCAAGTTCGCGCTCGCGTTCATAAACGGCCGCTGGTGCGAATGCATGGGTCCCTCGCCCACGACGCATATTTTCAAAAATGGCGTTATCGGATTTAAACTCGAGGCTCTCAATGAGTTTGTCTGCATGAAAAGCGCCCAGCGCGCCGGTATCGCAACGGCAAACGTCGAATATCGTATGTTTGAGGACGAACCTGCCCTCATTGTTGAGCGCTATGACCGCGTGAAAGTCGAAGACGGAACGATCAGGCGCCTACATCAAGAAGACCTCTGTCAGGCACTTGGGGTGATGCCCGCCCAAAAGTACACGGCTGACGGCGGCCCGACCACCCGCGACATTCAAGAGCTCCTCGTACATACGAGCCACCATCAACTTAACCTGTATCTGTTTACGCAGATACTGTTCTTCAACGCCATTATCGGCGCACCGGATGCGCATGCGAAAAACTATTCCCTGCTCCTTGGAAACAACGGCGCAGCCATGATGGCTCGAATGTACGATGTCGCATCGGGCTTGGCGTACGAGCGCATGCGCCGCCGGGCGCGCCTTGCCATGAGCATTGGCGGCGAAAATCGTGTGGGGCGCATCGGTCCAGGCGCTATCCGCCGATACCACGGTATGGGCGACCCCGCGCTGGAGACGGCGCTCACCGATGCCGGGCTAACCGAGAAGTTTTGCTTTGCGACCATGATGGACCTCGCCTACGAGGTACCCATTTGCATGGAAGAGGTCATGGACGAATACGCCGACCTGCCCGGCATGGCGGACCTGCGCGAGCATATGCTCGGCCCCGTCCGCGAAAACTGTCAGCGAACCCTCGACCTCATCAGGGCGGATATGGGCTAGACGCCAATCAATTTCCCATTTCTTAAAAGAAGAGAGGGGGCACCTGTCGCAAAAGACCGGGTGTCCCCTCTCGTAATGTCATTTGCAATCCGCTAGCACGTGGCTCGGACTGCTGCTAGCGCAATCTTTACGCAGCGAGACGCTTGAGAACGTCGATGAGCAACTCGTAGAAGCGCTCGGCAGAAGCGAGCTCCATGCTCTCGTCCGGGGTGTGGACATCGGAGAGCGTCGGGCCCACGGCGATGGCGTCCAGGCCGTGCAGGGCCTCGGCAAACAGGCCGCACTCAAGGCCGGCGTGAATGGACTCGATGCGCAGCTCGGAGCCAAAGAGCTCGCGATAGCTCTCGACAAAGACGTCGCGGATCGGCGAATGCTCGGCATAGCTCCAGCCGGGATACTCGAACTCGAACTTGGCGTCGAAGCCCAGGACATCGGCCAACATCTGCAGGCGGTCCTTGAACTCGTTCTGCAGCGAGGTGATCGAGGAGCGCGGGGACAGCATGATCTTGACCTGGTCGTCAGAGGTGGCAACCACGCCGATGTTGGAGGAAACCTCGACGGAGCCGTCGGTGGCGACGTTGCGGCGAATCACGCCGTTGGGGGCAAGACGCAGAGCGCGGATGAGGGCAAGCGCGGACTTCTGGTCCATGGCCTCGACCTCAGCGTTGTCGGCAATCTCGACGGTGCAGGTAAAGCCGGGGTCGAAGACCTCGAGCTCGGCGGTGACGTCGGCGATGATGCCACGGGTGACCTGCGCCGCGGCCTCGGCGGCAGCGTGATCGGCATAGACCAGAACGGCCTTGCACTCACGGTTGATAGCGTTGTCCTTGGTGCCGCCGTTGAAGCTGACGATGGCGGGCTCGCCGGCAACCATCAGGCGGTCGATGATGCGGGCCATGATGAGGTTGCCATTGCCTCGCTCCAAGTGAATATCGCTGCCGGAGTGACCACCCAGCAGGCCGGAGATGTCGAGCGTGAGGGTGCTACCGGTCTTGTGCTCGCGCACGATGGGGCAGGTGTAGGTAACGACGACGCCGCCGGCGCAGCTGACGGTGGCAACGCCCTCTTCCTCGGAGTCAAGGTTAATCATGGTGCGGGCGCTAATCTGGGACTTGTCGAGCGTCTCGGCGCCGACCAGGCCAGTCTCCTCGTCGGTGGTGAATACGCACTCGAGGGCGGGGTGGGCAATCGAATCGTCGTTGAGCACGGTAAGCATAAGCGCGACAGCAATGCCGTTGTCGGCGCCCAGGGTGGTGCCGTTAGCGGTGAGGACGCCGTCCTTGACGACCAGATCGATACCATCGGTCGTAAAGTCGTGCTCAACGGAGCCCAGCTTGTCGCACACCATGTCGATATGGCCCTGCAACATCACGGTCGGGGCATTCTCGGCACCGGCAGATGCGGGCTTGCGAATGATGACGTTGTAGACCTCGTCCTGGTACACATCGAGGCCGCGTTCCTTGGCAAACGCGACCAGGAAATCGCTGATGCCCTTCTCGTTGCCAGACCCACGGGGGATCGCGCTGACCTCCTCAAAGAAATGGAACAGCTGGGCGGGCTCGTAGCCGGTAATCTTGTAGTCCATGGTGCCTCCTTGGCGCAACTGGTTAGACAATAAGACATGCGCCTTGTATATTCCCAGACTTCGTTTGCATAAACCAGTCGAAAACGCCGAGCGCCCTCGCATCATCGGCTAACGGTGAGGAAACGTCACTTTATCAAGATAAAGCAGCTTAGACGGGCCGCGCCGAAGGGACGTTGGACCCTTCAACCAACCTCAACGCCTGTTGAACGTTAATGCATACACCATTGGTATGTTTAATAAGATTCTTGTCCTCCGTCACGACGTAATCGGCATCAATGCGATTGGCGACGCCCAGCATCAGGTCGTCCTCGAAGTCGTTGTGATGATACTTGAACACAAAGGAGTCGAAGACCTCGTCTGCACCGACCGGCGCGATGAGGGCGAGCTCGCGCATCTGCCGAACGCATGCCCAGGCCGTTTCGTCCGCCGCCGCAATGGCGTTATCGCTCAGCGAGCCATTCTTCCTTCGGCACTCCCTCTTAATCGCCGCCGAGACAAGATACGAGACATCTTTGACCGAAAGAGACGAGGCAAACAGGGCGATCTGCTCCGAGACATCGGCAATCTCGAATAGACGGGCGACATCCGCTGTCCGGTCCGACCTTCCAGAAAAGTAATCCATCCATACGTTGGTGTCGATGAGCAACTTGAGAATGCCGTCTGCACTCATAGCTCCACCCACTCGGGATAGCGCTCCGCCATTGCTTCCTCATAGAGGTCATCGTAGTCACCCGAGAGGTCGGGAACAGGAATGCCGTATTTGAGGCACGCATCGCGCACGATGTGGCTGCCCTGCGTAACCCTTGATTCCACCGACGCAGTCGCTGGCACGTTAGAGCTCGGTGCCGCAACCCCCGATCTCGAGGGCATGCATCCGTTGACGACCAGATATTCCCAAAGTGTCCGCACCGCTTGAGACGGCGTCATGCCGATATGCGCCAGCACGGCGTCCCCAGCCTCTTTGAGTTGGCGATCCATGCGCACATTCATCTGGACCGGCCGTGAGTCGAGTACCGATATAGGCATGCTAGCTCCTTCTGCTATACATATTTATATTTCGAGTATAGCACCATTTACTCATAAAAAAGGGGCGCCCCGACAGGAGTGCCCCTTCGCAAAGCTATGTTAATCCCTACAGCGCGCCGGAACCAGCTTGCATCATGCCGCCGGGGCCCGAGGTCACGCCGCCGCTCACGGGCGCGGCGTTGCCAGTGTGCGGTGCCGCCGGGACGGCATCGCCACCGAGCGCGCCGGCAGGACGCGGTGCCGGGATCTCGCCCGTGCCATGGCTAAAGACAAACTTGCCATCGGCCACGTCGCACAGGACGGTATCGCCCTCGCCCCACTCGCCGGCCAGCAGCTCCTCGGACAGCGGATCCTCGATGAGCTTTTGGATGGCACGGCGCAGCGGACGCGCACCGTTGGTGAGGTCGGTGCCCTCGGCCACGATCTTGTCGTAGGCCGCATCGGTGAGCTTGATGTTCATGCCGTTGGCAATCAGACGCTGACGCAGGTCGTCCACCAGCAGGTGCGCGATCTTGGTCAGGTTCTCGCCCGAGAGCTTCTGGAACACCACGATGTCGTCGATACGGTTGAGCAGCTCGGGGCGGAACAGGCGCTTGAGCTCGCCCATCGCACGGCCCTTAATCTCGCTCGAGGTAAGGCCCTGCTCGCCGGTGGTGCCAAAGCCAACGCTCGCATCCTGCGCGATCTCGCGGGCGCCCACGTTGGATGTCATGATGATCACGGTGTTACGGAAATCAACCGTCTTGCCCTGGCTATCGGTCAGGCGGCCCTCCTCCAGCACCTGCAGCAGAATGTTGAAGATATCGGGGTGCGCCTTCTCGATCTCGTCGAACAGCACGACCGAGTACGGGTGACGACGAACGGCCTTGGTGAGCTGACCGCCCTCGTCATGGCCAACGTAGCCCGGGGGGCTACCGATAAGCTTGGAGACCTCGAACTCGCTGCCGAACTCCGACATGTCGAAGCTGATGAGCGCGTCCTTGCTGCCAAAGAGATACTCGGCGAGCGTCTTGGCGAGCTCGGTCTTGCCCGTGCCGGTGGGGCCCAGGAAGATAAAGCTGCCGCCGGGGCGACGCGGATCCTTGAGCGGCGAGCGACTGCGGCGCACGGCCTTGGCAACGGCCTCGACGGCCTCGTCCTGGCCGATAATGCGGGTCTTGAGCACGCTTTCGGCCTGTAGCAGGCGACGGCTCTCGCTCTCGGTAAGCGAGGACACCGGCACGCCCGAGGTCACGGACACGATGTCGGCAATCTGGGCGACATCGATGGTAAGCGGGCTGGCGTCAAGCTCGGCCGTCCAGGCAGCCTTGGCCTCGGCAAGCTCAATCTCGGCAGCCTTTTGCTGCTCAGCGATCTCAGCAGCCTTGTTCATGTCGTCGCTCTCGGTGGCCTCCTGTGCGGCAGCCTTAAGCTCCTCGACGCGATGCTCGGCCTCGCGCACCGGCTCGGGCGCGCGATTGGCGGCAATGCGGGCGCGGGCACCGGCCTCGTCGATGAGGTCGATGGCCTTATCGGGCAGGAAGCGGTCCTGAATGTAGCGGTTGGAGAGGTTCGCGGCGGCCTCGATAGCACCCTGTGTGTAACGCACATGGTGGTGCTCCTCGTAGCGCGGCTTGAGCGCGGTCAGGATCTTGACCGTGTCCTCGACGCTCGGCTCCTCGACATCGATGGTCTGGAAGCGACGCTCAAAGGCCGGATCCTTGGTGAGGTACTTGCGGAACTCCTCTGCCGTCGTGGCACCGATGATCTGGAAGGCGCCGCGCGCGAGCACGGGCTTGAGCATGGAGCTTGCGTCGATGGAACCCTCGGCAGAACCGGCACCGATGATGGTGTGCATCTCGTCGATAAACAGGATGACGTCGTCGGCCTCGGTCGCCTCCTGGATCACGTTCTTGAGGCGCTCCTCAAACTCACCGCGATACTTGGCACCCGCCACGAGGCCCGGCAGGTCGAGCGTCCAGATATTCTGGTTCATGAGGTTCTCGGGCACGTTGCCGGCTGCAATCTGCTGAGCCAGGCCCTCGACGATGGCCGTCTTGCCCACGCCGGGGTCGCCCAGAATGAGCGGGTTGTTCTTGGTGCGGCGCGAAAGAATTTCCATCATACGCTGGACTTCCTTTTCGCGACCAATTACAGGGTCGAGCTCGCCGTCGCGCGCCTTCTGCGTGAGGTTGGTCGCGAACTGCTTAAGCGTATCGGTGCCACTCCCCTTTTGCTGAGAGGCATCCGAGCCGCTAAAGAACGGCAGGCCCGCACCGGGACGCCCGGCACCGGCGCCGGCGAGCGGACGCTTCTTGTCCTGGTCCTTGGCAGTGAGTTTCTCGATAGCCTTTTTGATAGAGGCGGACGACACACCCAGGCGCATGAGGATGTCCATGGCCATGCCGTTGCCCTCTTCGACGATGCCGATCAGCAAGTGCTCGGTCGACACGTAGGTCTGGTTATTCTCACGCGCCACGCGGAATGAACGCTCCATAACGCTAATGACGAGCGGCGTAAAGGCGAGCTTAGCCGCCTCGGTCTCCTCACTGGGCTCGGGAACCGTGGTCTGGACCTCCTTGAGGGTGTCCATGATGTCGTCGTAGGAGATATCAAGCGAGCGCAGTGCCTCGGCGGCAATGCCCTCGTCCTCCTTGGCAAGCGCGAGCAGCAGGTGCTCGGTGCCCACCTTATTTGAATGAAGATCGAGCGCCTCCTGTTTGGCCATCGACATGACCTTGCGCGCTCGATCGGTAAATCTATCTAACATGCTCGTTTCCTTACATGAGTTCATCGAAATCAAAACGCCCGCCCGTCGGCGGCGCTTTTGTCTCTTTACCCACAGGTTGTCTATGTTAACAGCTGGAGGAATATCTATAAACCCGGCTCACATGAATGCAGGTTATGACCGCATCGCGGGACTCACCGCGCGATGCGCGACAGGCGCCCCGCAAGAGAAACCCTAGGCGTCTTTCACCACGTCGGGACTCGTCGCACGCGATGCGCGATAGGCATCGGCCTCCTTGGAGACGCGTTCGAGCAGCTCGGATGTATCGACGCCCTCGACTTGCGCGACCGTTTCCACCGTCTGCATGGCGACCGCCCTCAGGTACGCGCACGCGCTGTCCCCCAGCTGCTCGAGGTCTATCTCCTCGCCGCCCTCCCGGGCAAAGCCGACCGCCATCACAAAGTCCATGATGCCCGAGACCAGAAAGCCCACCGCAAAGCTCGAATCCGCCTTGAGCTCTTCTCCGTCGGGGTGGACGATCTCTCTCACGCGGTCGATGATGATCGTATGGATGCCCTGCACGACCTGCTCGGCGGCACCCGCCCTCATGGTGATGACGATGCGCCGCAGCAGGCAGCGGACGTCGCGCCGGTCGAACGCCGAAAGGTCGCCCTCGCTCGAAAAATGCCAGAGGGCATCGGTGATGAGCTCGTTATCCTGCAGCAGTTGGGCTATGGCGATGGCGACGAGTTCATCGAAATCGTGAAAATAGTAGTAAAACGTTCCGCGATTGCACCGGGCGGCGCGGGTCACCTCGCCAACCGACAGCTCGAAGATGCTGTTGTTCTCGATGAGCTCCCAAAACGCCTCGATGATACGGGTGCGTGCATCGGGCGCATCGGCGTCCTTACGCGGTCTCGCCATGCGCCTCACCGCACCCCTGCGCCTTGGCGTTCATGATGAGCATCTGAAGACGGTTCTCCACGTTGGCGAAGCTCACGTCGGGATCGTAGTCGAGCGGCAGGAACTGCGCCGTGGGATACTGCTCCTTGAGCGCATGGATGAGCCCGCGCCCCACGACATGGTTGGGCAGACACCCGAACGGCTGCAGGATCACGAAGTTGCGGCAGCCGCGCTTGGCGTGCTCGAGGATCTCCGCCGGAATCAGCACGCCCTCGCCCGCATCGAACGTATGGTGCAGGATCTTATCGCTCGCGCGCACGAGCTCGGGCATGCGCGTCGGCGGCTCGTAGAGCGGGCTCGCCGCGCCCAGGCGGTCGCAACGGTCGTGCGCGAGCTCGAACAGGTTGTCCGCCGTGGCGTACCAGGCCTTTTCGGGCAGCGACAGGTCGACGTGGAACTCGCGCGACTGCGCATGCTTGTAGAAATAGGTCTTGCGGATCACGTCGGTCATGCGCGCCTCGATGACCTCGAGCCCGTTGTCCTCGAGGTAGCGCTCGATCTCGTGGTTGGCGCCGAGATGGAAATTGAGCAGGTACTCGCCCACGATGAGAACGGTCGGATGCGGGTTCGAGCGGTCGTACGGAACGGCGTCCATGATCGCAAGCGCGCGTTTGAAGCCCGTCGCCTGGCCTCTCAGCCCGGAGCGCTCCATGCCCTCGATAACCTCATCGAGCGCGCGGTCGAACGCAGCGTCCGCCGCGCCCTTCTCGAGCTCGTAGGGACGGATGCGCCTAAGCATGGCCTCGAGGGTATCGATCATGGGAAGACCGTAGGCGATCTGGATGCTCGGGCCAAGGCCGAGCTTGAAGCCCGGATGCGCATTGTGGGCATCGACGTCGTCGTTGGTGAGCACCGGGACATAGTCGTATCCCGCGTCGTCGAGCGCGCGGCGCAGCAGGGGCATGTAGTGCGTCAGGCGGCAGTCGCCGATATACTTGCCAGTCACCACGGCGACGTCGTGCGGGTCGTACTTACCGCTCTCGAGTGCCGCGAGCGCCTCGCCGATCACGATTTGCGCGGGGAAGCAGATGTCGTTGTGCACATAGCGTTTGCCCAGGCGGATGGCATCCTCGCGCCCGATATCAAGGGCCTCGGCGCGCACGCCCTGATTGCGCATCGCCGCGGTCATGAGCCTGCAGAACGCATGGGAGGTGTTGGGGACCAGCGCGATCTTGTCGTGCCGGTCGCGCTTGGTGTACTTGACCTTATACGGGTCGTCGAGCGGATGGACCGCGTGCACCCGGGCGCCCTCGGCACGCTCCTCCGCGCGACGACGGTTGACCGACTCGATAAACGAACGCACGCGAATGCCCATGGGACCGGCGACGTCGCTCTCATCGAGCTTGATCATCATCGGAACCTTGGAGCCCATCTCGCCCATCATGCGCGCGATCTCATCGGTGAGATACGCATCGTGGCCGCAGCCGAAGCTGCCCATCTGCACGAGCTCGAGCTCGGGCGTCGATGCGACGATGACCGCGCACGACAGCATGCGCGCATGGTAGTTGTTCACGATGTCGATGCGGCTGTTGGAAAGATCGACGTTGCAGACCCCCGGCACCGCATCGGGCGTCAGGACGGGGATGCCGCGCTCAGAGAAGAGCTTGGGCAGCCCGTGGTTGACCAGCGGGTCGTTGTGGTACGGGCGCGAAGCGATCACCACCGCGTAGCCGCCGTCCTCGCGCACGTTCTCGAGCACCTGCCTGCCGCGCAGCTGCAGCTGGTTCTCAAACGTCTGCTGCGCGCGGTCCGCCTGCTCGGTCGCCTTGGCAACCAGGTCGGCATCGATATCGAAGGTCTCCTTGCACCACGCCTTGAGCTGGCGGTTTCGGTCGCCCTCGTCGTACCAGTGGAACAGCGGCGTATCGAACGGAACGCCGAAACGCTCCTCCGGGTTATCGGAATTGCGCATCACGTAGGGGTATCCCTTTACGACGGCGCACATCCACTCGCTGGTAGAGGCGGTGTTTTCGGTGGGCACCGTCGTGATGATGGGCATGAAGATACGGTCGACGCCGGCGTCGACGAGATTGCGGATGTGCCCGTGGACGAGCTTGGCCGGGAAGCACACGGTGTCGGATGTGACGTGCGCCAGACCGCGCTCGTACATCGCCTTGGTGCTGCGTCCCGAGACGCGCACCTTAAAGCCGAGCGTGCTGAAGAACGTCGACCAGAACGGCATGGTGTCCCAGAACTCGAGCACACGGGGAATGCCGATCGTGACATCGCGCCCCCCGCAGACGGGAACCGTGGGGCACGACTCGAACAGCAGCTTCTCGCGGTCGACAAAGAGATTGGGGGCAGCCGCGGTCCGGTCGCGCCCCGTGCCGGGTGCCTGTGCCTCGCAAGCACCCTGCGGACGCAGCTCCTCCGCCGCGGGAACCTCGCGCACGAGCTCATCCCATGAGATGGCGCCGCCGCGCGGGCAGCGATTGCCCGTGACGTAAAGCGAGCCGTCGCCAAATGCCACGACCGCGCGCTGGCAGCGGTTGTTGCACCGACGGCAGGTAACGCCGCCGAACTCGCGATGCTCGAAGCGCTCCACGGCATCGAGCCCGATAAACGACGTGCCGGCGTCGCCCTTGCGGCATTCCTCGCGCGCGAGCAGGGCGATACCGATAGCGCCCATCAGCCCCGGGTGGGGCGCACGCGTGACGGGTTTGCCCAGATACTGCTCGAATGCGCGCAGCACCGCGTCGTTTCGGAACGTGCCGCCCTGAACGACGACTTTGTCGCCCAGACGGTTGAGATTTGAAACGCGAATGACCTTGGTGAACACGTTCTCGATAATCGAACGGCAGAGACCGGCCATGATGTCGCCCGGACCCTTACCGCGCCGCTGCTCGGAAACGACGCTGCTGTTCATGAACACCGTGCAGCGGCTGCCGAGAACGGCGGGGGCTTTGGACGAAAATGCCTCGGTCGCGATATCCTCAACGGCTATTCCGAGGTTTTTGGCAAAACCCTCGAGGAACGAGCCGCAGCCCGCAGAGCACGCCTCGTTGACGACGATATCGGTCAGCACGCCGTGGTTGAGCCAGATGGCCTTCATATCCTGTCCGCCGATGTCGAGCACGAAGGTCGCATCGGGAACGCATGCGCACGCGGCGCGGGCGTGCGCGACCGTCTCGACCGTATGGTAGTCGGCGTGGAACGCGCGCGCGAAAAGCTCCTCGCCGTATCCCGTGGTGCCCACGGCATCGATCGCAAGCGTGACTCCCGCTGTCTCCCAGCGGTTCTTCAAGCTGACAAGACCCTGTTGGGCGACGTCGAGCGGTCTGCCGTTATTAGACGCGTAGAACGAATCGACAAGCTCACCCGCCTCATCGACCAGGGCGAACTTGGTCGTCGTGCTCCCCGAATCGATACCGAGCGCCACACGCACCGTCTCTCCGGGCGCATACGTATCCGGACCCTTTGCCGGCGTCTCTTTGCCATGGCGTGCCGTAAAATCCGCCTGCTCGGCAGGTGTGGCAAAAAAGGGCTGGGCAAGACGTCCCTCCCCGCTTGCGGGCGCGACCGTCTCGAGCTTATCCAGCCGGACAAAAGCGTCGGGAAGGTCGATCGGTTGGGACGATGCGAACATGTCGGTCAGCGACAGGGCGGCACCGCGCGCGACCATGATCTGCGGATCGCGCGGGACGATAACCTGATCGTCCGATAGATTCAGTTGCTCCCGGAACACGCGGACCAGCGTGGGGTTGTAGGCGAGCGTACCGCCCTCGAAGATTACCGGCGGCTCGATGTCGATACCCTGGGCCAGACCGCCGATCGTTTGGCGGGCGACCGCGTGAAGCGCCGAAAGCGCCAGGTCGGTGGTAGGAATGCCCTCGTTGAGCAGCGGCTGGATATCGGTCTTTGCGTACACGCCGCAGCGGCCCGAGACCTCGTGGACGGTCGTTCCCCGGCTTGCGAGCTGCTCGAACTCGCCCGATTCGGTGCCGACCCCCATGAGCTTTGCCATCTCGTCGATAAATGCACCGGTACCGCCTGCGCACGAACCGTTCATGCGCATGTCGGCAACCTCGATGTCTCCCTTATCGTTGGTGCGGAAGAAGATCATCTTGGCGTCTTGGCCGCCCAGCTCGATGGCGCAGCGCGTCTGCGGATAGAACCTGCTGATCGCGAGCGCGTTGGCGACCACCTCCTGAACGTACGAGGCGCCCAGCGCGGTCGCGATATCGCGCGCACCCGAGCCGGTCACCGCAACGCGCAGCGACTCATGGGGAAAGCGCTCGGCGAGCTCGCCGAGCATGGCGCGCACGCTCGCTGTCTGACACGCCCCGTGGCGGCGATATCCCCACCACGCCTCGGTCATATCCTCGTGCATCGCGTAAACTTTGGTCGTCGTCGACCCTACGTCCAGTCCTACTAGCAACGCCATAATGCTCCGTCTCTCGCATTTTTCCTGCTAGAGATATACCACTCTACGTAATACAACAGACTGTTGTATTTAAACTCCGTATAAAAAGCGGCTGCCGAAACGCTTCAGCAGCCGCCGAATGCACCAACAGATTCTTCTGCGCGCTAGCACGTCGGGCAACGGAGCAGCACGGGCCCTCCGGTCATGCGCACCGCTCACGCCCGCGATGTCGCCGAGAGAGCTATCCACGCTTAGGGCTCCAACCAAGCAAGTCGCCCGCGCTCAGCAGATCCCTAAGCGAGCTACTCGCACTCAGGAGCCATAGCCTGCTCCAAGAGCGCGGCATGCTCCTCCTCGAAAACCGTCCCCACAGGGAAGGCGCGACGGAAGACGAAGTGGGAAATCGGACCGGCTACCAAAAGGTTCCACGGCAGCGCCATCACAAAATTATGCGGGATGTTGATCATCCAGATCGCAGGCACGGAATACAGGTTCGCAAGGATGCCGCCGGGCATGTGCGTCAGACCCTCGCAGGCACCGTACAGCGACATGATGATGACCATGGGAACGACCATGCAGGAGCTGACGGCGAGCGTCATGGCAAGTGGCGAGCTCTTGCCCGGCGTGACCAAGTACTTAAAGGCGAAACCCTTGGCGAGCGGGCTGGCGACGAACCAGTCGCAGCACATGGCAAAAATGTAGGCAACGGGGAAGCCGAGCCACGCAGCGGCAACGACCTCGCCGTTGATGGCCCCGTGCTGCAGGGCAACGTTGTAGATGCTCATCCAGAGCACCATGCAAAAGCACATGATAAAGGTGAACAGCAGGCTCTCTCGTTTGTTGATAGGCATAAAGGGCAGATTCCTCTCTGTGTTGTACCGCGGCGCCACGCAACAAAAACGGGCGGGCAAGATGGAGCTGTTGGAACTTCATCTCGCCCGCCCGTGGTACGCGCGTCTGCGACTACTTATGTGGTGGAACCAGCCTAGCACGAAACGCATGCGCTTCGTAAGCGTTGAGTTTATGAAGATGCAGGGCACCGATAATCCCCCGACCCCATAAGTTGCGGTGGAATACGGACTGTTTTGACCCTTTAAGCAGCAATTCAGTCCCTATTTCACCGCAACTCTTTTGGTGCAAAGTAACCTGTCCCCCTTGTACCAATTAGCTGGTGTGGCGCCAGCGAGGGTCGGTGAGAGTTCTCGCCACACCCAGCCCAACGGGCAGAAACGCTACGATGAGCACTGCGCGCACAAACCAGCCGAGCATATTGACTGTGTCGAAGGTGCACATGTAATACATAGAGCGATAGAGATACAGACCGGGCACCATAATGACAATCGAAGGCACCGTGAGGGCGATGCGCGGGTAGGTGAGCTTGACTTCAGCCAAGCTTGCGAGCAGCCCCGATACCAGCGCGCCGATAAACGCTGCTGCCTCGGGAGGCATTCCCGTGCTGAGGCCCAGGAAGGGAATCATCGTCGGCGCATCGACAAGGGTCAGACGCAGGGTATTGGACACGGCACCGATCAACCCAGCTGCCGCGGCCATCTTTACCGGGCTGTTGAACATCACCGAGAAGCCGAATACGCCAACGAAGCTCATCACCACGCGCAGGAGCGTAAGGGCAAGCGGCGAAAGGCCCAGTGGGGCAAAGTCGTCCGGCGCTAGGCCAACACACTCGGCAACCATCCAACCTACGAGGGTCGCCATCACAATAATCGATACGGCATATGAAAGGCGCTCGATACCGCTTCGCATGTCGAGCTTAGCGATGTCGAGGCCTGCCGTAATGAGCGGAAAGCCGGGAATCACAAAGAGCATGGCGCCGATATAGCCTTCTTGGTGCGACATTGCCCCCGGTATGACCTGGCCAAGGCCGAGCAATGCCAGCAGATACGAAACGCAAGCGAGCGCAACGCCGGTCGTCAGCGCGCTGAACTGACCAAGGCCCTGCTTGAGAATATGGGAGCGAGCAAAATTGCCGACACCAGCGCCTACGAACGCGCAGGCCATCTCGATAGGGCCGCCGCCGAGCAAAAAGACGAAGGCGCCACAAGCACAGGCCGCCGCAAGGCCCTGTTGCCAGGGAGCGTAATCGGGCTTTGAGCTCTCAACGGTCTTGAGCATCTCGTGGTATTCGTGCACGGTAAACCGGCGCCCGTAAATCTCGATTTCCTTTAAGAAGCTCTCCATCATCCAGATGCGATGGGTATTGACTCCCGTTGTGGGCAGGCTGACAACCTCGTTAAAGCAGTGGCCATCTTCGATGCAGGTGCACTCAAACGACAGGAGACTCAGGTCGACGTGAATCGTGACGCCGAGCACGTCAGCAACACGATTCATGGTATCGCGCACGCGCCAGGCACCCGTTCCGCTCGCGAGCATAAGCATACCGGTGCGGCAGATGATGGATGATTTATCGGTGAGCGGCGCATCGACGGCAAGTTCATCGCCTGCCGTCACGATCTGGTGCCAGTCAGTTTTCATATGGAGCGCGCCGGCACGGACACCGTGGTGCATGGGGGCTCTCGAAAGCAGCGAGTCAAGGCGCGAAGACTGTGGGGGCTCCGCCGATTCGCCCTCGTCCTCGTCGGGCTCTTCATCGATCAGATCAAAGGAATCAAGCGGCGCTGGCTCGCGACGGTCGATCAGCTCCTCGTCCTCATCATCAAAGTAATTGAACTGATCGAGCATGTCCTCTTCGATAGCACGCTCGCTCGCATCGTCCATCCCGGTGCTCCCTTCCTATCGACTAACCCCCATCCTAGACAGCGACGGCTAAAGGAAACATAAAAGAGACGGCTGTCATGCGAGCCATGTGTGCAATAGCCGTTGGGTAGTCGTTTGAGAACGCCCCCAATGACTATTGACGGCCAAGGCAACGCCGATGCTATGGCACCGACAGCGAAAACCCGCCAGAGCGAGCAAGGTGCCTTGAAACGAGGCGGCATTGACCTTTTGGTCATGCCGCCGAAGTTGAAAGGCAGATTGCCGCTCTGGCGGGCTTGCAGCGTCGAGCAGTTACGGCGTTTGGTAAAACGCCGTAACCCCCTAGTACATCTTTGCGCCGGCGGGGATGGAAGCGTCGAGCTGGATCAGGTTGAGGCGCTCCTCGCCCTCCTCCTCGTGGATGGCGCTGATCAGCATACCGCAGCTGGGAATACCCATCATCTTGCGCGGAGGCAGATTGGTGATGGCGAGCAAGGTCTTGCCGACCAGGTCCTCGGGCTCATAGTAGCCATGGATGCCGGAGAGGATGGTGCGGTCGGTGCCGGTGCCGTCGTCGAGCGTAAAGTTCAGCAGCTTCTTGGACTTCTTGACGGCCTCGCATGCCTTGACCTTCACAGCGCGGAAATCGCTCTTGGAGAAGGTATCAAAGTCGACGAATTCCTCGAACAGCGGCTCAACGGCGATCTTGGAGTAATCGAGCGTGGGCTTGAGCGGCTTGACGAACGGGCTTGCGGCGTTGCCGGCCTCGGCAGCCTTGGCAGCGGCGGCACCGGACTGGAAACCCTTCTCGGGCTTCATGTGCGGGAACAGCAGGACGTCGCGAATGGAAGCCTGGTTGGTGAGCAGCATGACCACGCGGTCGATGCCGATGCCGATGCCGCCCGCGGGAGGCATACCGTACTCGAGGGCGCGCACGTAGTCCTCGTCGTACTCCATAGCCTCGTCGTCGCCGCCGGCCTTCTCGGCCATCTGGGCAGCAAAGCGCTCGGCCTGGTCGACCGGGTCATTGAGCTCGGAGAATGCGTTGGCGTACTCGTGGCCGGCGATGACCAGCTCAAAGCGGTGCGTCAGGCGCGGATCGTCCTCAAAACGCTTGGCAAGCGGGCTGACCTCGATGGGGTAATCGCATACGAAGGTCGGGTTGACGATGGTGTCCTCGCCCAGCTCATCGTAAATCTCGGCGATGATCTTGCCAGCAGTCCACTCGGGCTTAATCTCCAGGCCCTTCTCGCGTGCGGCGGCGGCAAGCTCCTCGACCGGCGTGTCGATGGTGACCTGCTTGCCGAGCACGTCCGAGACGATGTCGGTCATGGGACGGCTTGCCCACTCACCGGACAGATCGATGGTCTGGCCCTGATACTCGATGACCTCGGGATTGCCGATAGCCTTGTTGGCAGTCTTGATGACGCCCTGGGCGAGTGCCTTCATGCCCTCGAGATCGGAGAAGGCACGATAGGCCTCCATCGTGGTGAACTCGGGGTTGTGGGTAAGGTCCATGCCCTCGTTACGGAAGATGCGGCCAATCTCGAAGACACGCTCAAAGCCACCGACGATGCAGCGCTTGAGGTGCAGCTCGGTAGCAATGCGCAGGTAGCACTCTTGATCGAGCGCGTTGAAGTGCGTGATGAACGGCTTAGCCGTAGCGCCGCCCTGGATAGTCTGCAGGATGGGGGTCTCGACCTCCATGTAGCCGTCAGATTCCATGAAGCGGCGGAAGGTGGAGAGAATCTGCGAGCGCTTGCGGAAGGTCTCGCGAACATCGTCGTTGGCAATCAGGTCGACATAGCGTTGACGATAACGGGTCTCCTTATCGGAAAGACCGTGGAACTTCTCGGGCAACGGACGAACGGCCTTGGAGAGCAGGGTCGCGCTCTTGGGGGCAACGGAGAGCTGGCCGCGCTTGGTGCGAACAACCACGCCGGTCACGCCCAGGATGTCACCAAGGTCGAGAGCCTTGAGCGTATTCCAAGCTGCCTCGTCCATGTCGTTGATGCGGCAGAACAGCTGAATCTCGGCGGTAGCGTCGCGCACGACGATAAACATGATCTTGCCCTGGCCACGCTTGGCGACCACGCGGCCGCCGATCTTCACGACGTCCTCAGTATCCTCGCCATCGGCAAGATCGGCATATTTGGCCTCAATGTCGACGACATAGTCCTCGATCTCGGAGTGCTCGGGATAGGGGTTCTGGCCCGCCTCGAACAGGGCGGCGCGCTTTGCCAGACGCGTGGCGCGCTCGTCGTTGAGCGTCGAGGCCTGATCGGCGACGTTCTGGTTCTCTGCCATAAGTTAGCTCCTCAAACTAAAACGCTCCCCAGGATTCGGTCCCAGGGAGCGAAAACATACCTTTACGCGGGACCGTGGTCTAGCGTGCGATCTTGGCGATGGTGTAGACGCGGGTCTTGCCAGAAGGCGTAACGACCTCAACGGAGTCGCCCTCGCCGTGACCGATGATGGCGTGACCGACCGGAGACTCGTTAGAGATCTTGTGCTCGAGCGAGTTGGTCTCGGTGGTACCGACGAGCGTGACTTCCATGACCTCACCGTTGGGATCGATCAGAGAAACGGTGGAACCGATGGAGACGGTCAGATCGCCCGTGGTGGCAGCAACCTGAGCGTTGGCGAGAATGGCCTGAATCTCGGCAATGCGAGCAGCATTCTGGGCCTGCTTGTCCTTGGCGGCATCGTACTCGGAGTTCTCCGAAAGGTCGCCGAACGCGCGGGCTTCCTTGATGTCCTCGACGATCTCCTTGGCGTAATCGCCCTCACGCCAAGCGAGCTCCTCGACGAGCTTCTGGCGGCCCTCAGCGGTCAGTACGATCTGGCTTGCGTCCATACGGATATCTCCCCAACTATGATGTAACGATCAACTGTCAACAAAACGAAAAAGACCGGCTAGCCTGCGGGCAAGCCGGTCAGGTGCTCACCCCAAAGGGATGGGACTACTCTGCGTCCGCGTCGCTGTCCTCTGCCTGCTTTTTCTTGGCAGCAGCGAGCTTGGCCTCGAGCCCTGCGATCTCCTTGTCCTCCTTGGACTCCTCGACCACAACGTCCTCGGCCTGCTTGGTTTCGCCCTTATCGTCGCCCTCCATACCCTCGCGGATATTCTTGACGGTAGAGCCGAGAGACTTGCCGAGCTTCGGCAGGTTCTTAGGCCCGAAGATGATCAAGACAACGACGAGAATAATGATGAGCTCAGGAGCCCTCAGTCCAAACATGTAGACCTCCACAATACAGCGAGACAAGCTCGAATGAGTATACCGCGGGTGCCGCGGTATCACAACAATAGCTAAAAAAAGGGACCGCAAGAAGCGGTCCCTTCTCATGCTCTGGTCGGGTTGACTGGATTTGAACCAGCGACCCCTGCGTCCCGAACGCAGTGCTCTACCAAACTGAGCCACAACCCGTTAGCTCGACTATAGTAACAAAGTTTTTCGCCGTGTGCTAGAGAAAATTTTTATTTCTTTGGCGCGTCGATTTGAACCGTGTTGGGAATAAGCTCAGTCGCGCAGGCCCACCAGCCATTTTGCTGGGCAGCTCCCGCAAGATGGGCTGCTGCAGCGACGGTATCGCAAATGGCAAACGAGCAAGCACCCGAACCACACACGTCCACGGCAACGGTTCCCTCCTGTGCGCGCAACCAGTCGAGAACTGCCTGGATCCGCGGCTCCATCTGCGCGGATATGACGCCCAGATTGTTATGAACGAGCGCATATGCCGCCTCGGCATCGCCGGCGCGTAAGACAGAAGCAATCGCATCGGGTTTTTCCGCGGGCACCGGGCTCTCATCAAATCGTCGATATGCTTCAACCGTTGAAACGCTCGTCTCGTGCGGTTTGACCAATACGACAGGTGTCGCCGGAAGCACAGGATACTCAGTGGCCAGCACATCTCCCCCGCCGACGTAGAATGCGGGACTCGTGTGCAAAAAGAACGGCACGTCGGCGCCGATACCGCGAGCGATGTCATCGAGCGCGGGGTCGGCGCGGTCGATACCCCACAGCTCGGCCAAGGCAACGATGACCGCAGCGGCATCCGTCGAGGGGCCTCCCAGGCCGGCGCACAGCGGGATACGCTTTTCGATCGTCACGCACACGTTGGCATCGCGACCGTAACGCTCGGCCATAGCGATTGCCGCCCGATAGGCCGTATTTTTTTGCATGGGAAAATCGGATGCCGGAACCGTCTGGACGGTCAACGCCTGCGCCGGCGTGACCGTCACGGTATCGGCTAGACCGACGGCTGCCATCAGGGAATCGACCCTGTGATAGCCGCGGGCGTCGCGCTCGGTATGAACCCCCAGATAGAGGTTAATCTTTGCCGGCGCGGTAAGGATGAGGGACCGATCGGTCACCGTTAGTGCTCCTCGAGCTGGTTGCCGAGCGGGGTAAAGATATGTTCGCCGCTCTCGGGGTCGAACAGTTCGACCTGGCCGGTAAGGACATCGATGTACTGGTAGGACTGACGCGATTTGCGGCCGCGACGCTCGTCAACCTCAACGATAAAGACAGCGGGGTGGACGCTCTTGATGGTGCCCATGCGCTCGATGACGCGGGTACGGCCCATGTTGGCCTTAACCTTGACGCGATCGCCCACCATATCGGTCAGCTTCTCGTGGATGTCGTCGACGTGATTGACTTCCATCTCTTCCATGAATAGGGCCTCCAGAGGGTGCAATTCAAAAAGGGGATAATACCCCTAAGATAGACAAAACTCTAATACTATAGCACCCTGCTGCAGCCATACGCAAGCAGCTAAAAAAGCCCGGTCCCAAATTGACTACTTACAGATTGTCTGTGTCCAGAACGATGGTGAACGGACCGTCGTTGACCAGGTCGACCTTCATATCGGCGCCAAAAATGCCGTGCGCTACATGCTCAACGTCCTGAGCGACGAGTGTCAAAAAGTACTCGTAAAGTTCGTTAGCGACATCGGGCGCGCCGGCGTCCGTAAACGACGGACGGCGGCCGTGGCGGCAGTCGGCAAACAGCGTGAACTGCGACACCACGAGCACCTCGCCGTCGACATCCGCCAGCGCCAAGTTGGTCTTGCCGTTCTCGTCCTCGTTGATACGCAGCCCGCGGAGCTTGCCCCACAGCTTGTCGGCTTCGGCGCGTGTGTCGCCGTGGCCCACGCCCAGCAGCACCAAGTAGCCGCGTCCAATACGGCCCACGCACTCGCCGTCGACTGTCACGCTGGCGTTGAGCACGCGCTGCACCACCGCACGCACGGTCTACTCCTCGCCCGTCAGCTTGGCGGACAGATGCTCGAGCGCATGGAAACGATGGCTGATGGCGTTCTTCTCGTCCGCCGTGAGCTCGGCCATGGTCTTGCCCGGCGTATCGACCGGCAGGAACAGCGGGTCGTAGCCAAAACCGTGTTCGCCGCGGCCCTCGTGCGCGATAAGGCCTTCGCAGGCGCCCTCGCCATAGGTGACCAGGCCGTCCGTATCGATAAGCGCGACGACGCTCATAAAGCGCGCGGTACGGTCCTCGTCTGCCACGCCTTCCAGGTTAACGAGAAGCTTGGCGTTGTTGGCGGCATCGTCGCCATGCACGCCCGCATAGCGCGCGCTATACACGCCCGGCTCGCCGTCCAACGCATCGACGACCAAGCCGGAGTCGTCGGCGATGGCCATAAGGCCCGTCTCCTCGACCGCAGCCTGCGCCTTGATGATGGCGTTCTCCAAAAACGTCGTGCCGTTTTCCTCGGGGTCCTCAAAATCGCCCAGCTGGCCGAGCGCCACAAAGCGCACCTCGGGCATGACCTTGCCCAAAATGGCCTCGATCTCGGTGAGCTTATGGGCGTTGCCCGTGGCCACGACAATGGTCGCCGCCGGGTCGAGGGTGTCGATATCAATCTTCTCAAGTGCCATGGCTGGCCTCCTTGTCTCTATAGCAATGCCGTGTTTGGGACGACGAGGGCCTCGGCCTCTCTCCCCTCTCAATCTACGACAGTCTTATACTTCGACGTTTTCCCAGATAAAACCTGCCAAAATAAACCTGTCCTTTTTTGGCAGGTTAGGCGAGGGCCTGGCGCTGAAGCTCGATGAGCTCGGCGATGCCCTTGTCGCCCAGGTCGAGCAGGGCGTTGAGACGCTTACGGTCGAAGGGCGCCTGCTCGCCGGTACCCTGAAGTTCGATCATCTCGCCGGAATCGGTGGCGACGAGGTTCATGTCGACCTCGGCGTGGCTGTCCTCGGAATAATCCAAGTCGAGCAGGGTGTTGCCGTCGACGACGCCCATGGAAATCGCGGCAACCTGGCCCGTGAGCGGGATGCGCTCGAGTTTGCCCGCCTCGACCCACATGGCAAGGGCGTCGTGCAGCGCCACCCAGGCGCCGGTAATGCTCGCCGTACGCGTGCCGCCATCGGCCTGAATCACATCGCAGTCGACGGTAACGGTGTACTCGCCGAGCGCCTTCATGTTGACAACGGTACGCAGACTGCGGCCGATAAGCCGCTCGATCTCCATGGAGCGACCCTTGCGGTTGGCATGCTCGCGCTTGCAGCGTTTACCGGTCGAGGCCGGCAGCATCGCATATTCCGCCGTTACCCAGCCGGCCTTGGCGCCCTTGCGCCAACCAGGCACACCCTCCTCGATGGTAGCGGCGCACAGTACGCGCGTGTCGCCAAACTCCGCCAGGCACGAGCCGTGGGCGTGCTTCATGACGCCGCGGGTAAGCTTAACGGGGCGCAGCTCGTTGGCGGCGCGGCCGTTGGCGCGGTTGACCTGCATGTATTCCATGGAACTATCCTTTCGGCAAAAGATATGGCGAGGACTCCGGCGACATTGCGTGCCTAACCGAGTTCGTCGATATCGACATGCTCGATGCTTTTGAGCGGCTGACCAAAGATAAAGCTACCCGCCACCGCAAACTCGGCAATGTTGTCAGACGTGGTGGCAAAGCGATGCTGCGGGTCGGCGGTATCGCCCGCCAGCTGCTCACGACGCGTGAGGATATCGGTCAGCTCGCGGGTGGTCTCCTCGGCGGAGCTCACCACGCGCACCCCGGGTCCCAGCGCATGGCGGATGGGACCCACCAGCAGCGGGAAGTGCGTACAGCCGAGCACCACGGTATCGATGCCGCGATCGTGCAGCGGCTCGACCGTGGCGTTGACCAGCGCGCGAACGGCTGGCGTATCAAAAATATCCTCGTTCTCGAGCCACTGCTCCTGCAGATGCGCGCCCGAGGCGAGCTCGTGCTCGACGACCTCGACAAAGCTCGAAGCCGGGCAGCCATACACATCGACACCAGCATCCAAATCCTGGATGGCGCGCGTGTAGGCGCCCGAGCGAATGGTGAGGTTGGTGGCGAGCACGCCCACGCGACGCGTACGCGTGCTGTTGATGGCGGCGCGTGCGCCCGGGGCGATCACGCCGATCACGGGAACGTCAAGCACTTGCTGAGCCAGACGCAAGGCCGCGGCGGTCGCCGTGTTGCAGGCGATGACCATGATCTTAACGTCGTGCCTCGATAGCCAGCGGCCCGCCTGCAGCGCAAACGAGCGAACCTCGTCCTCGGTGCGGGTGCCATAAGGGCAGCGTTTAGTGTCACCGAAATAGTAGACGGACTCGTGCGGAAGCGCCGTTGCGATCGCGCGCGCGACCGTTAAGCCGCCCAGGCCCGAGTCGAACACGCCGATCGGACGCGTGTCCCCGGCCAGATTATCGATATCGGACATTACCTCACCAGATTCTCTCTCGAAAAATGCGACCATGCGTGATGCGTCGCGCTACGAACGGGCCGCGACCAACAGCTCGGCCGTTGCCACCCAACCGTCGACAATCTTGCCGCGCGTAATATAGGCATTGTCGCAGGCATCCAAGAACTCCGGGGCACCAGCGCTCGTCAGACCATTCTCGACCAGGCAGAACATGCCAACATGGTCGGCCATGTAGAAGTCGGACTCGGAGTCGCCGAGCGCGAGCGTCTCCTCGCGCTCGATCCCCAGGTGCTCGCAGAAGCGTGCAATGGCAACGCCCTTGTTGAGACCCGCCGGATTGATGTTGAAGGCGCGGCCGTCCTCGACGCGATTAAGCTCGAGCGTCGTCGGCTTGGACAGGTGCGTCAGATGACCGTTGCAAGCCCAGACCAGACCGCAGCCGGCCTCGTCCAGGATGGCCTGGACCTCATCGTCAGGCACATCGCCGCGCATGCCAACGGTGACCTCACGGTACTTGTAGCCGGTCGACATGTCGTTGTGGTACTCAATTTTGTGCGGCCAGCGGGCAAGGATCTTCTCGCACACGCCGGTCTGCTCGATCACCTGGTGCGGCGTGAGACCGCAGGCGGGGTCGTAGGGCATGTCGCCCGTCAGGTACTCCCAATCGTTGGCCTTGAGGTCGTACATGACCAGGCCGCCCATCTCGCCGATATAGGAGTTGAGACCGAGCACGCGGGCGTCTTCGTGGATCATGGTGCGATTGCGACCCGAGGTGGGGACCACCTGGATGCCGGCACGGGCGAGTGCGACAACCGCCTCGACGAGCTTGGTCGAAGGATTGCCGTCGTTATCGCGCAGCACGCACGAGCCGGGGGCGAGCATCGTGGCGTCCAGATCGGTAAAGACATACTTGACCTTGGCAAGACGCTCGCGCATCTCGCCCGAAAGCTCGGCAACGGTCGGCAGGATGTTGTGGGACATGGTCACTCCGTTTACATAGAAGGGGCTTGGTCTAGGCGTCGTACGCCGCAAGGGTGCGCTTGAGAATCGAACCGTCGCGCTCACAAGGCTCGGGTCCGTTCTTGCGCAGCATACGCTCTTCCTCGCCCTTACCGGTCACGATGACCACGGCAGGACGGACGGTTTCGCGCACGGCAGTCTCGATAGCGGCAACGCGATCAGTCACGATTTGCCAGTTATCATTTCCCTGCGCTTGAACGTTGCGCGCGATCTCGGCGCAAATATCCTCGACATCCTCGGGGCCGGGGTCATCCTCGGTAATCACGATTCGGTCGGCATACTTGCCGGCGGCGATGCCCATCGTGGTGCGTCGATCGACACCCTTACCGCCCGTAGCGCCAAATACGACCGCCAGCTCGCGCTCGGGATAGTTCTCGCGTAAGTCACGCAGAAGCGTCTCGAGACTCATGCCGTTATGTGCATAATCGACGACGCCCAAGATTTTGCCCGATACGGACGGATAGAGCTCCATACGGCCGGGAACGAAGACACCCTCAAAGCCATGGACGATACCCTCTTCGGAAATGCCCAGGGCCTCGGCGCAGGCAATAGCGGCAAGCGCGTTGGACACATTGAACTTAACCGGCGTGGGAATCACAATGTCGCGCGTAAAGCGGGGCGTGCGCACCGTTGCCACCACGCCGCAGTCGCCATTGCGAATCGCCAGCGCAAGCACGTCGGCACGCTCGTCGGTCAGGGAGAACGTCACCGTACGTTCGCAACGAGATGCCGCCTCGAGCACGCGATCGACCTTATCCATATCGAGATTGACCACGGCAAAACGGCTCTGCAAGAAGATTTTGAGCTTGCTGGCAAAGTAATCCTCGAGCGTCGGATGCTCAATCGGCGAAATGTGATCCTCGCCGATATTGGTAAAGGCGCCGACTTCAAAGTCAATCTTGCCCGTACGCTCGTATTTGAGGCCCTGACTCGATGCCTCCATAACCAGCCACGGGGCACCCGCCTCCGCAGCATGTGCGATGCGGGACTGCAGCAGGAAGGATTCGGGGGTCGTCAGCTTGGAAGGGCCCGTCTCGATGCCGTCGTCGAACTCAATGCCCGTATTAAGAGCGGGTCGATGACAGCCCGTAAGCTTGGCCTCGTTGGCGAGGATGCCGCGCAGATAAAAGCTGCAGGTCGACTTGCCCTTGGTGCCTGTAAAGGCGCAGACCTTCACCTTACCCGACGGGTGCCCATAAAAGGCATCTGCCACCACGGCGAGCGTGCGACGAATATCGCTCACAATCACCGCGGGAAGATCAACATCGTAATCGACCTCGGAAACGTAGGCCACGGCGCCATCGGCGATTGCCGAAAGCAGGTACTCGCGCTTAAACGCACGGCCTTTGCAGACAAACAACGTGCCCGGACGCACCTGGCGCGAGTCATCAGTCGCAAACTCAATGCGCTGGTCGCACGAAGCGCTCGGTCTGGAAACAACAAGGTCATCTTCCTCGAGCAACTCTATATAGCGCATCAGAGTTAGCTTCTCTTGTGTCGGACTCGACATACAAAGACCTCTCTCGCTAAATTCAGCCTTAAAGGGCAGAAGACGTCCCGCGGCAGAAACGATGAAACATTCTGTATTATCAACCATCCTAATATGCCACCTGACCTTGCGCGCATCACAGCCTTCTAAAAAATTGCATGGACTGTGCCGTGGTCTAATAAATGGCAACGGTGTTCACTCCATGTAAAAACAAGGAAATCTGGGTGCTGTTCTTTAACATAGCGTTCGCAACCACGTCCCGCCGCTTCGTCTGAAGATCGGGACGTGGTTTTTTCGGTTCGCTCGGCGCTTATGCCCTATCACGAAACAAAAGATTGGCATGATAGTAAAGATTATTTGACATCAGCTGCCGCAATCCTTGCGGCAGTACACCTGAGCCGTCAGCAGAAAGGATCTTGCATGTGCGGTTTTGTCGGTTTTACCGGTACAGATGAACAGAGTGAGCTGGTTCTCACGGCCATGATGAATCGCATCATCCACCGTGGTCCCGATATGGGCGGCCAGCATATCGTCGACAACGTTGCCCTTGGTTTTCGTCGTCTTTCGATTCTCGATCTTTCCGAAGCTGGAGCCCAGCCCATGTCGAGCGACGACGGCAAGGTCACGATTGTCTTCAACGGAGAGATCTACAACTTCCAGGAGCTTCGTGCCGAGCTGGAGGCGGCCGGCTACGCCTTCCACTGCAACGCTGATACCGAAGTCCTGGTACACGGTTACGAGGAGTGGGGCGAGGACCTGGTCAACCGTCTGCGCGGCATGTACGCGTTCGTGATTCACGACCAGAACAAGAACAAACTCTTTGGTGCTCGTGACATCTTTGGTATCAAGCCGTTCTATTACTACCAGGCATCCGATGGCTCGCTGCTGTTTGGCTCCGAGATCAAGAGCTTCCTGGACCATCCCAAGTTTGAGAAGGCTGTCAACCACGACGCGCTGCGCCCCTACCTGACGCTGCAATTCCCTGCCACGGAGGAGACCTTCTTTAAGGGCGTGTTCAAGCTTGCCCCGGCGCATTGCTTTACGTATGACCTAACGACCAACACCATGGACATCAAGCGTTACTGGAGCTGTGACTTCACCGACGACAACTCCAAGACCTTCGAGGAGTACGTGGACGAGTGCGACAAGGTCGTGCACGAAAGCGTCGCTGCGCACCGAATCGCCGATGTTAAGGTGGGCTCGTTCCTTTCTGGCGGTGTGGACTCCAGCTACATTGCCGCCTGTCTCATGCCCGACACCACGTATTCCGTCGGCTTCGATTACAAGAACTTCAACGAGACCAACTACGCTGCCGAGCTTTCCGACAAGCTGGGCATCAAGAACGTGCGCAAGATGATTACCGCCGACGAGTTCTTTGATGCACTGCCCGATATCCAGTACCACATGGACGAGCCGCAATCGAACCTGTCCAGCGTGCCGCTGTACTATCTGGCGCAGATGGCTTCCAAGGAGGTCACCGTCGTCCTTTCGGGCGAGGGTGCCGACGAGCTGTTTGCCGGCTATGAGTGGTACGAGGACACCCCCGAGATGCGCACCTTTAAGAAGCGCGTGCCGCTCGGTGTACGTCGCGCCCTGGGCTCACTCGTTCAGCATCTCCCCTACTTTAAGGGTCACAACTTCCTGACGAAATGCGCCGAGGTTCCCGAGCGCTGGTATGTGGGTCAGGCAAAGGTGTTCGATCCCTCCGAGGTCGACGAGGTGCTCAAGCCCGCTTATGACACCGGCAAGAACGCCGCCGAGATGTGCGCCGAGTACTACAAGCAGGTTCCCAACTGCTGCGAGCTTTCCAAGAAACAGTATCTGGATATGAACATGTGGCTGCCGGGCGACATCCTGCTCAAGGCCGACAAGATGTGCATGGCGCATTCTCTGGAGCTTCGCGTCCCGTTCCTGGACAAGAAGGTCATGGAGTTTGCCGAGCACATTCCCGCCAACTACCGTGTTAACGAAGAAGGTTGCAAGCTCGTCCTGCGTCACGCCGCCAACCGCACGCTGCCCGACGAGTGGGCAACGCGCAAGAAGGTGGGCTTCCCCGTACCGGTCAAGTTCTGGCTGCGCGAGCAAAAGTATTACGACTACGTAAAGGAATACTTCACCGCGCCGTGGGCTGCTGATTTCTTTGACACCGATGCGCTCATGAAACTGCTCGACGATCACTTTAAGGGTCGCGCGCTCAACCAGCGCAAGATCTATACCACGCTGACGTTCCTCATTTGGTACAAGCGCTTCTTTATCGACGAGGACAAGGGCGCTAAAGTCGCCGCTTAGTTTTCGTTATGAATTAGCGGTGAACCACGCAGGGTTTCCGCTATACTCAATCCCTGCGGGCGATTGGCGCAACGGTTAGCGCAGGTGCTTTACACGCACAAGGCTGGGGGTTCGAATCCCTCATCGCCCACCACTGATTTGATAGGCTCCCAGCTATGGGGGCCTTTCGTTTTTGGGTCCATCGCAGAGGGATTCGAACCCGCTCCAAATTGCTATGCCTGATGGCGCTAGGCCAAAACGTCCGACAGGATCTCGGTTAGGCTGTCCACGTCGGCCTCTTCGCACACGAGCGGCGGAAGGAAGCGCAGCGTATGTGCGCCCGTAGCGTTGATCACGGCACCAGCCCCCAATGCACGGGCCACGACGTCGTGTGCATCACCCGCGGCATCGTCCAGATCGCAGCCGAGCATCAGGCCGCGACCACGCACCTCTACCACATGCGGAAGCTTAGCCAGCGCCTGCTCCATATAGGCGCCAACCTTGGCAGTATGCTCGGCATAATCGCCGCGCACAAGCGCGGAGAGCGTCGCGGCACACGCCGCGATGGCCAAGCAGCTACCACCGAAGGTCGAACCGTGATCGCCGGGCTTAAACACATCGGCGATCTCTTTCTTCGCCACCACGGCACCCATGGGCACGCCGTCGGCAATGCCCTTGGCAAGGCTCATAATGTCGGGCTCCACGCCATATGTCTGGAACGCGAACGGCTTTCCGGAGCGGAAGATACCGCACTGGACCTCGTCGGCGATAAGCACGGCACCCACATCGTGCGCCAAGTCGCGCGCCGTAGCCATAAACTCCTCGGTCATGGGATGCACGCCACTCTCGCCCTGGATCGGCTCGAGCATCACGGCGCAAATCTCGCTTCCCAGCTGCTTAAAGATTGCGCGCAGCTCATCGACATCGTTGGGCGTGCAGGCCACAAAGCCGCCCGGCAGCGGGCGGAAGCTATCCTGCAGCCAATCCTGCATGGTCGCCGCAATGGTCTCGAGCGTTCTGCCATGGAAGCCGCCGCGCATGCACACGATGGTGTTGCCACCGTTACCGGCACGCTTGGCGTACAGACGCGCAAGCTTCATCGAACCCTCGTTGGCCTCGGCACCGGAGTTGGCAAAGAACGTCTCCCACACCTGCTCGCCCGCAGCCGGAGCGCCAAGCGCCGCTGCCGTGGTCTCGTCGCCGGCGGCAATCGCGTCGGCAAGCACGCGCGCACCATCCGCATCATCGTTAGCGAGCTTGGACAGCAGCGCCGCGACCTGGCCACGCTGCTCGATGTAGAAATAGTTGGAGACATGCAGGAGCTTTTTGGTCTGAGCCTCAAGCGCCGACAGCACTGCCGGATTGCCGTGGCCCAGGCTGCACACGCCGATGCCGGCAAGAAAATCGAGGTATTCGCGACCATCGTCGCCGGCGAGCTTCATGCCGTGACCTTCGACAAACTCGACCGGCGAACGGCCAAAGGTGTGCATGACGTAGTGGGATTCGAGCGATTGTTGAGCAGCAAGTGACATGGGATGCCTTTCGTCGAGCGCCGGGCGGCGCGGGCTATGGGTGTAAGGATGCGGCGCCAGGGCGTTAAACCGTTTGGAGTTTCTCGACCTCGTCGAGGTTCTCGGTCAGGCGCGCCGCAAAGGTCGAAAGCGGGTGCGGGTGCGTATCGAACTCGTACGCCGTCTCGGTGGAATGGATCACGGTGCCGACGCCGGCATCGGTCAGCAGCTCCAGGAGCAGCGAATGCGGCGTGGTACCGTTAATGATGTGGGCACGAAATACGCCGCCGGCAAGCGCATCGACGGCCGCACGCAGCTTGGGAATCATGCCCTTATCGACCTCGCCACCGTAGAGCATCTCGTTAACCTCGTCGAGCGTTAGGTTAGAGATAAGCGAATCCTTATCGCTAAAGTCCTTGTACAGGCCATCGACGTCGGTCAAAAAGATCGCCTTATGCGCGTGAAGCGCTGCCGCGACGGCACCGGCGGCGGTATCGGCATTGATGTTGAAGAAACCGCCGTCCTCCCCCGCCGCGACGGTAGCGATGACGGGAATGTACTCGCTATCGAGCAAGCGCTCGATATAGTCGGTGTTGACGTGCGTCACTTTGCCCACGCGACCGAGCTCAGGGTCGAGCGGCTCGGCGATGAGCGTGCCGGCATCGCTGCCCGACACGCCTACGGCCAAATTACCGTGGTGGTTGATGGCAGCGACCAGCTCCTGGTTAACCTTGCCGCCCAGCACCTCGCGCACGATATCCATGGTCGCCGGCGTAGTCACGCGCTGCCCGTTCTTAAATTCGACAGGGATGTCATAGTGGCTGAGTGCCTCGTTGATGGCTTTGCCGCCGCCATGCACGATGACGGGGCGCATGCCGATGATCTTGAGCAAAACGATGTCGCTCATCACGTCGCGGCGCAGTTGCTCGTCGACCATGGCGGCTCCGCCATATTTGATAACGACCGTCTTGCCGGTCAGGTTTTTAATCCACGGCAGCGCTTCGAACAGCAGCTGCGCGGTTGCTTCGTTGGATTCGCTCGAACGACAGTCGCGTGCGAATTTCATAATCTGCCTCGTCTTTCGTATCGTTATCACGCCGTGCTTCGCTGTCCGCAATGCGGCAAGATGCGCAGCGTGCCTGGAATCTAGGAACGGTAGTCGCCGTTGATGGAGATGTACTCGTGCGTGAGGTCGCAGGTCCACACGGTCGTTGCCGCGTCGCCTGCACCCAGGTCGGCCGAGATCACGATCTCGGACGCCTCAAAACGTCGCAGAGCCTCGTCCTCGTCAAAGGGAACAGTCAGACCGTCGCGGCAGACAGGCATGCCCATCATGTCGATGGAAACGTCTTCCTGATTAAACTTCACGCCGCACTTGCCAAGCGCCATGGCGACGCGGCCCCAGTTGCAGTCGCGGCCAGCGATGCAGGTCTTGACGAGCGGCGAGTTGGCGACGGCACGGGCGGCGATATCGGCTTCCTCGTCGTTGGCGGCACCGGCAACGTTAACTGTCACGAGCTTTGACGCGCCCTCGCCATCGGCCGCGATGTTGCGCGCCAGGCTCTCGCACACCTCGTGCACGGCAAAGGACAGTTCGTCAAAGGCATCAGTGCCCTCGACGATAGCCTCGGTATCAGCGGCAGCAGCGCCAGAAGCAAGCACGATGCAGGTGTCGTTGGTCGAGGTATCGGAATCGACCGTCACCTTATTAAAGGTCTGCTTAGCGATCGAGAGCAGTAGGGTGTGGAGCGCCTCCGGCTCGACGGGGGCATCGGTAGTAATGACCGCGATCATGGTAGCCATATTGGGCATGATCATGCCCGAGCCCTTGCACATGCCGCCCACCGTATAAGCGTTGCCCGCATGGCCCGCAGCCTCGCTGCGATAGCGAACGGCATACTCCTTGGAATGCGTATCGGTCGTCATGATGGCACGGGCCGCATCGGCACCGCCATGGGCAGAGAGCGCCTCGTAGGCGGACGGGACGGCTGCCTCAAACGTGTCGATCGGCAAAATCTGTCCGATCACACCCGTCGAGGCAACCAGGATCTGCTGGGGCTCGCAGCCAATAACCTGCGAGGCGATGTTGCACGTCTCGCGCGCGCAGGCTAGGCCGGTCTCGCCCGTGGCAGCGTTCGCGTTGCCGGAGTTGATTGAAACGCCGGCGATGATGCCATAGCCCTTGTCCGCACCGCCCAGGTTGGCACGGCTCACCTGCACGGGCGCCGCGCAAAAGCGGTTGGTCGTAAACACGCCGGCGCCTGGACAGGGCTTATCGGGCACGACGAGCGCATAGTCCAAGCGCTCGGGATTCTTCCGGAATCCTGCATGGATGCCTGCGGCCTTAAAGCCGGCCGCTGCCGTAACGCCACCCTCGACGGCGCGTATCTTGATATCAATCAGGTCGGTATTCATCGTCCCTACGACTCCTTATATCAGACAAAAAAGCGGGCATCGGCTGGCACGCCATACCGGTCACAACTACTAGACCAGCTTGAAAGCGGCGCCCAACTCGATACCCGACCACCAAATCGTTAACAATCGAATGTGCTACACCGGGCACGCCACTGTGGGCAAGCCTCGTCGCTCGTCAAAGCCAAAAACGATGTTGGCGCACTGGACCGCCTGGCCTGCTGCACCCTTGCACAAATTGTCGATAGCACCCGTCGCCACCAGCACGCCCGCACGCTTGTTGAGCGCAAGGCCAATCTGGGCAGCGTTGGTGCCGACGACCGAAGCCGTCTTGGGCTGCTGGCCGACATCGAGCACGCGCACAAAGGTGCGACCGGCGTAGAACTTCTTGTAATGGTCGACGACGTCCTCAAGGGCCAACGTGTCGAGAGTCTGCGGCGCGAGCGGCATCGTCACCGTAGAGAGCAGGCCGCGCCTGAGCGGTGCCAAGTGCGGAGTAAAGACGACACGATCGGTCAGGCCCAGAATCTGCTCGATCTCTGGTGTGTGACGATGTTTGCCTACGCCATAGGCCTCCAGGTTCTCGTCCGCGCTACAAAAATGGGTGCGAGCGTTGCAGGACTTACCGGCGCCCGTCACGCCGCTAATGGCATCGACGATTACGGGGCCGTTCTCTGCCACCCAGCCCGCACGCACGGCAGGAGCGGCAGCGAGGCTCGTTGCGGTGGGATAGCAGCCGGCGCAAGCGACCAAAACGGGCTTTCCGGCGGCATGGCTGGAAGCAGCGGTCTCTAAGTCCTGGCAGAACAGCTCGGGCAGGCCAAAAGCGCGGGTCTTGAGCAGCTCGGGGCTCGTGTGCTCGGCGGCATACCATGCCTCAAAGACGGACGGGTCGCTCAGACGGTAATCGGCCGAAAGATCAAAGCAGGAAACGCCCGCGGCAAGGAGCGCGGGCACCTGCGCCATGGCAGCCGTGTGCGGCACGGCAAGAAAAACCGCATCGCAGCTTTTGAGCTCGGGGGCGTCATGCGTGGTGAAAACCAGATCGCTCACGCCAGCAAAGCTCGGATACACTGCGGACAGCGGCTGGCCGGCATCGGCGTTGGACGTAATGGCAACAAGTTCAAACTCGGGATGGCCGAGTACGAGGCGAATGAGCTCGGCTCCGGCATATCCAGCCGCGCCGACGATTCCAACCTTCAAAGACATATCAGACTCCTTGTCTGCGATTTATGCACCGATGCGCATTTCGCAGTGGTCATTATGAGGTGGGTTGAAACTTTAGCACCAAAAGATGCATGAATACGTAAATAGCTTGCATGTTCATGCATTGAAACATTCCCGACACATTCGCTTGAAGGAATTGACAAATAGAGCGGGCCTCGTATTGACCGGCACTCCTTACGGTGCCGGGCAACACGGGGTCCGCCCATGCGAAAACTAAGTTGTTAGGATGAGCCAGCTGGCTAGAGCTCAACCGGCACCCATTCGTCATGATTGCAGATAAATGCCTCAGGATCCTCGACGCTAAAGAAGACGAGCGCGGGGTCGTTAGGCCCCTCATAGTGCTCGCTCAAGCGCTCAAGATGCTTCCATCCGGCCTCGCGCATTTCGCTCGAAGCCCGGTCTTCCAGCCCCGCACGCCCGCGCAGGATCAACCAACCATGGCCCGGCCACCAACTCGTGACCTCAAAGCGCTGGTTTTGCAGCAGCTCCTGCCACACATCTTTGGTGCGCGCTGTCACAAACCACAGCTTGCCGTCCTGAATCTGCGCAAACGAGAACGGACGCACATGCGGCTGCCCGCCCACGCTCGTCGCCAGATACCACGCCGGCACCGACGTCAGATACTCCAGCACCGTATTCAATCCGTCCACGTTTCCTCCTGTCGCCTGACCAATCTTTTTGGAATGGGTAGCCAATTTGGGAAATTAGAGCTCGAGGCGCTCTTCGCTGCCGTCGATATCGCAGAACCGTGCGGCGATGTTGCGGACCGAGAAGAATGCAAGGCGGCCATCGTTGGCGCTATCGTGTTGCTCGCCAATGCCCACCATGTGCTTAAAGCCCGCTTGGCGCACCTTGTCGCTCACGAATGCATCGTCCTCGAGCGCGGCCTCGCCAGTTAACACGATCCAGCACTCCCCCGGCTTCCAGCCCGATACCTCAAACTTGGGATTCGCGCTCAACTCCGCCCACACGTCCTTGTCGCGCGACGTGCAAAACCACAGCTTGCCATCATCGACCATGGCAAACGAAAACGGCCTCACGCGGGGCTGATGCCCGTCGCTCGCATCGGTCGTGGCAAGATACCACGCCGGAATGCGCCTGAGATACGAGCAGGCGCGCTCGAGCTGAGCCGTGCGATCGATGTCGGTCATAGAGACCCCTTTCTTGCGCTCGAATCGAGCTTAGACGAGTTGAAGATTGATAACGACAACGCATGTCACCAGCAGCGCCATCGCCAGCGCTGCCAGTACATCCCCCCGGCCAAACGCAAGCGCATGCAGACGCGTGCGTCCCTGCTCGCCGTGATAACAGCGCGCATCCATGGCGGCCGAAAGCGTCTCGGCATGACGGAACACGCCGGTGAACAGCGGAATCGCCACACTGCCGAGCATGCGCACACCGCCGAGCGGACCGCCCGTCACGCGCGCGCCGCGACTTGCCTGTGCATCGGCCGTCTGTTTCATCTCGGTGGCAAATTGCGGCATAAACCGCAGCGCGATACCCATAATCATGCCGAGCTCGTGCGCCGGAAGCCCCACGCGCGCAAATGGTGCGAGCAGACGTTCAAAGCCCGCGGTGAGGTCGAGCGTCGGCGTGGTGAGTGTAACGGCGCTCATGCCGGCCATCATCAACGTCAGGCGGCACGCCACAAACGCCGCAGAACGCAGCGAGCCCTCGCTCACCTGCAAAAAGCCAAGCTGCCACAGGATGCGGCCACTCTGGTCGGAAAACAGGTTGAGCACCGCGACCACCACGACAATCGCCAGCAATGGTGCCATCGATGATAGGACCCGGCGCAACGGCACCCGGGCTGCGAGATAGACCAGCACGACAAAAAATGCGACCGGAACCAGCCCGCAAAAGCTTCCGACGGTGAGCACGGTGACCAGAAATGCAAAACCTAGGAGCAACTTAGTACGCGGATCCAGGCGATGCACCGCGCTATCCCCGGGATAGTAGCTGCCAAATGAGAACGCCTCCATTAGCAGCCCTCCTCTCGCGTGGGCGCCTTGGAACCAGCCTGACACGGAACCCTCAAAGGCACGTCCGCGCAGCCCAGCAGCAAGCCGGCCAACTCGTCGGCTAGCGCCTCAACCGTATAAAGCTTGTCGCAGCGGAGCGGCACACCGGCTTGCGCAAGCGCCAGCGCCATGCGCTGGGCGGCAGGAACGCCCAGGCCGATCGATTTGAGCTCGTCCGCGTGCGCAAACACCTGCGCGGGCGTTCCCTCGGCAAACACGGCGCCCTCGTTCATCACAACGATACGGTCACAACAATTTGCCAGGTCATCCATGCTATGCGAAACCATGACAACAGTCAGGCCCTCGCGATGGAGTCGATCGATGAGCCCCAGGAAATCCCCGCGCGCAGCCGGATCGAGCCCCGCCATGGGCTCGTCGAGCACCAGCACCTCGGGCTCCATGGCGAGCACGCCGGCAAACGCCACGCGGCGCTGCTGGCCGCCCGAAAGCTCAAAGGGGTTCTTGTCGCCTATCGCGGCAAGGTCGAGGCCCACGCGCGCAAGCGATGATGCGACACGGCGTGCAACCTCGTCTTCTGGCAGGCCAAGGTTGCGCGGGCCAAACGCCACGTCCTGCGCCACGGTCTCGGCAAATAGCTGGCGCTCGGGATACTGAAACACCACGCCGACCTTGGCCTTAACCGCAGCGGCGTCTTTCTTGCTTGATAGGTCGAGCCCCAGCGCGCAAACGCTTCCCTCCTGCGGACGAATCAACCCGTTGAGATGCTGAACCAGCGTCGATTTACCCGAGCCGGTATGACCCGCCAATCCCAGAAACTCGCCGCGGCGCACCGTCAGCGAAACATCACGTAGCGCCCAGGGGCTGTTTGGATCGTTGCCCCAAAGAGCCTGTTTGCTCGATGCGTCCGCAGTGGTCGAGCGCTTGCGCCATCGACGGCGCTCGCGGGCGCTCAGCGAGTAACTATGCGAGAGGTGCGAAATCTCGATAACGGGCTCCGATGCGGCCGCCTCGTTAGTCGCGAAGGATGCATTGTCGAGCATACGAGAATCGGATGCAGAAGGCTGCACTGCGACGTCCGTCCCGCCCCGCTCGGCGTGAACCCGCGCAATCTCGGCGACCATATCTGCCTCGCGCACCTGCGCGCAAACGGGCACGCCCTTCTCACGAAGTGCCCTACCTAGGCAGCACGACGCCGGCATATCCAGGTTGAGCTGCGCAAGTTCGTCCGCCCGCGTCAAGATTTCCTCGGGCGTACCGATCATGGCAACGCGGCCCGCTTGGAAGACAGCAACGCGATCGGCCTCGGCGGCCTCTTCCATAAAGTGCGTAATCATCACGATGGTCATGCCGCGATCATGCAACGCACGGCAAGCCTTCATGAGGCCCTTGCGTCCACGCGGATCGAGCATCGAGGAAGCCTCGTCCAATATGAGCACGCGCGGTTCCATGGCGAGCACGCCGGCAAGCGCCACGCGCTGCTTTTGGCCGCCCGAAAGCGCGTGGGTCTCGTGGCGCTCAAAGCCCACCAGGCCCACGCCCTTCAGTGCCTCGCGTACGCGCTGCGCAATTTGCGCCGATGGCACGCCAAGGTTTTCAGGACCAAACGCAACGTCATCTTCGACAAGCGTTGCTACCAGCTGATCATCGGGATTCTGGAATACCATGCCCGCGGTCGAACGAATGTCGTAGACCAGCTCGGGGTCGGACGCATCCATGCCGTTGACGCGTACCGTGCCCGCATCGGGCTGCAACAGTGCATTCAGATGCTTGGTAAACGTCGACTTGCCCGACCCATTGCCACCGAGGATGCAGAAAAACTCGCCATCCTCGATGTTCAGATCGACGCCGTCGAGTGCCGGTGCGGCACCGTCATAGCTAAAGGAAACGCCCCGACACTCAATCATGCGCGGCCTTTGACCTGGTCCTTTTTAGGCGTGATGAGGTTGGAGACCGCTTTGTACACTGCAAGCGTCAACACCGAGTTAAGCACGGTCTTGATAAGGTTGAACGGCAGCACGGCAGGAATCATGAGCGGGGCGATCACATCGACCGAGCCATACCAGAACCATACGCCAATGGTAAGGTTTGCGACCATAGACAACGCCGTAGCAGCAATAACGCCGAGCACCAGGCCAATCACGGCACCCTTATAGGTATGCATCTTCTGGTAGACGATAGCCGCGGGCAGAATGTAGCCCAGCGTGGCAACCAGGTTCATAAGCGCGCCGACCCAGTCACCCGTGGTGAGTGCATGGATAACGATCGCCATGGCGGCAACGGCGGTACCGGCACCGGGGCCATATGCAAACCCACACACCATCGCCGGCACCAGCGACGGATCATAGGTCAAAAACGGCGCCGAAGGAAGGATGGGCAACTGCACGTACATAAACAGGGCACCCAAGGCGCACATCAACGCCATGGTAACGAGCTGTTTGGTGCTCCACCTATTCGAGTTCTCAAAATGGATATGCTGCGACTGTTCAGACATAAGATCACCTGCCTCTTTCATCCGGACTCTAACCGTTGGTACTGGGATCTCACCAGTTCAGCCGGCATGCGAACCAACGCACGCACGGGTCGCGGACTCATCGGCTCGACGCAGGTCCTCGCCTGCGCCACGGCACCCCTTTGGCACCGCCCGATTTACCGCCAGTGGGGAATTTCACCCCGCCCTGAAACAGCAATTGCAAGTGTAGCACGGGCAGGTATTCGTGCAAGTATGCCAAGAGTAATTTGTGGCGGGGATCAGTTGCCGCAACAGCCACGTTTCCCACCCATCCCAAAGTAACGCGCCTTTCGCGCAAAGCGCGAAACAGCGAAGGGGACACGTACCCTTATCAACCACGTCCTTCTCCGCCCGCCGACCTCAAGGCCGTAAACGCAGGGAATCCGGGGGCGTGACGGGGGCTTCTCTCCGGAACATTCCGCAGGACGCAAAGAGGCTCCGCAGCGCGAAGCGCGATGCGGAGCCTCTTTGCATGTCCGAGGACGTTCCGGAGAGAAGCCCCCGTCACGCCCCCGGATTCCCGGTGGGAGTTCTAGACCTTGTCGGCCTTAGTACATACCGCCGCCCTGCTGACCAGCGGTGGCAGCAGCGATAGCGTCCTCAAGCTGAGTATTCTTGGGCACATCGGAGACGGTAGCCTCGGTGATGAGGATCAGGCTGGCGACGGAAGCAGCGTTCTGCAGGGTGACGCGGCTGACCTTGACGGGGTCGAGGACGCCCATCTCGATCATGTCGCCCCACTCGCCGTTGGCAGAGTTGAGACCCTGGCCGGCGGGCAGCTCGGCAACCTTGTCGACCACGACAGCGCCCTCAAAGCCAGCGTTCTTGGCGATGGTGGCGACCGGAGCGGTCAGAGCCTTCTTGACGATATCGACGCCGATCTTCTCCTCGGGGTCGTCAATCTCGACAGCGTCGAGCGCAGGAACAGCGTCCATGAAGGCGACGCCGCCGCCAGCGACAATGCCCTCCTCGACAGCAGCGCGGGTAGCCTGCAGGGCGTCCTCGACGCGATGCTTGATCTCCTTGAGCTCGGACTCGGTAGCAGCGCCGACCTTGATGACGGCAACGCCACCGGAGAGCTTGGCCAGGCGCTCCTGGAGCTTCTCGCGGTCGAAGTCAGAGGTGGTGTTCTCCATCTCGCCCTTGATCTGAGCGATGCGGGCGTCGATGGCCTCCTTGGAACCAGCGCCGCCAACGACGACGGTGTTGTCCTTGGAGATGGTGACGGACTTAGCGGTACCGAGCATATCGGCGGTGATGTCAGCGACCTTCACGCCCAGCTCGTCCAGAGCGGCCTGGCCACCGGTAAGGACGGCGATGTCCTCGAGGATGCGCTTGCGGCGATCGCCGTAGCCCGGAGCCTTGACGGCGCAGACGTTGAGAGCGCCACGGATCTTGTTGAGGACGAGGGTGGGCAGGGCCTCGCCGTCGATGTCCTCAGCGATGATGAGCAGGCCACGGCCGGCGCGCTGGACAGCCTCGAGAACAGGCATGATGTCCTGAACGCTGGAGATCTTCTGGTCGGTGATGAGGATGTACGGATCCTTCATCACGGCCTCCATGCGGTCGTTATCCGTGACGAAGTAAGCGGAGACATAGCCCTTGTCGAACTGCATGCCCTCGACGGTGTCGATGGTGATGTCGAACGTCTGGGAATCCTCGACGGTGATGACGCCGTCCTTGCCCACGACCTCCATGGCCTCGGCGATCTTCTCGCCGACCTCGGGGTCACCGGCGGAGATGGTACCGACGGAAGCAATCTGCTCCTTGGTCTCGACCGGCTTGGCCTGCTTCTTCATCTCGGCGACGGCGGCGTTGACGGCCTTGTCGATGCCGCGACGGATGGCCAGCGGGTTGGCGCCAGCGGCGACGTTGCGCAGACCGTCGTTGACGATGGCCTGAGCGAGCAGGGTTGCGGTGGTGGTGCCGTCACCCACGGTGTCGTTGGTCTTGGTGGCGACCTCCTTCACCAGCTGGGCGCCCATGTTCTCGATGTTGTCCTCGAGCTCGATCTCCTTAGCGACGGAAACGCCGTCGTTGGTGATGGTCGGGGCACCGAACGTGCGCTGCAGCGCAACGTAGCGGCCCTTGGGGCCCATGGTGACGGTAACGGCGTCGGCCAGGGTGTTGACGCCCTTGGCGAGCTTAGCGCGGGCATCGGTGTTGAACGTAATGTTCTTTGCCATAGTGGGTAATCCTCCAAAAGAAATGTGACTCGCGTCGCCGCTTCCGAGTCCTATGCGACGAGCGCGTTCAAAGACGAATCAGAGATTCTGACGAGACTAGGCCTCGACGACAGCGTAGATGTCATCGGCGCGCATGAGCAGATACTTCTCGCCGTCGACCTTAACCTCGTTGCCACCGAACTTACCGTAGATGACAACGTCACCGACCTTGACGTCCATGGGAATGCGCTCACCCTTGTCGTTGACCTTGCCGGCACCAACGGCAACAATGGTGCCGCGCTGCGGCTTCTCCTGAGCGTTGCTGGCGATATACAGACCAGAAGCGGTCTTCTGCTCGGCCTCGTCGGGCTTGACCAGAACACGATCTGCAAGCGGCTTCAAAGACGACATGCTTGTCTCCTCCTTTTTGGGCCGCGCGGTTATACCACGCGAATTAACCCTTTTTGTTTGCGTACGCGTTGAATGGTACCCACGAATGGCGGGTTATACAACACGGAGTCAAAAAATCTTATTTTTTGGCACTTAGATTTTCTGAATGCCGGGGGATAACTTAGCGGTGGCTCCCGGGGCGGACCGGAGGGCATGAAGTTTACTGCTCTACAGTCCTGCGCAAGACGGAAAGCACATTAAGTGCTTTCCTTTGCGTGCGGAACTCGCGACAAACTTCATGCCCTCCGGTCCGCCCTGGGAGCCAGGTTGACTAACTAGGGCCCGGCATTCAGAAAAGTCAGTGCAGCAAAATGGCGATGCGGATGGAATGCACAAGATAGGGGGCACGTTGTTGGGACGCGCTCTTTTAAGTTGCGGTGGAATAGTTCCTGTTTGGGCTTGAAGGCCGATTTTAGGGACTATTTCACCGCAACTGAGGGGTGGGATGTGGGGTTAGCGCTCGTAAATCAAGTTGCCTGCCAGGTAGGTGGCTTGGACTTTGGTGGCTTGAAGTTCTTGGGGGTCGATGGTGAGCGGGTTTTGGTCCAGGACTACCAGGTCGGCATACTTGCCGGGCTCCAAGCTGCCGAGGTTTTGCTCGTCGCCCGCTGCATAGGCGCTGCCCAGGGTGTAGTTGCGCAAGGCTGTTGCCGCATCGATGCGCTCGCTCGGCAACCAGCCGCCCTCGGGCCAGTGGCTTTTGGGGTCTTGGCGCGTGATAGCCGTGTAGAGCACGTTCATGCTGGTAACGGCTGTGATGGGGCTATCGGTGCCGAAGGCTTGGCGGATGCCGCGCTGCTTATAGGTCGCAAACGGCCACATGATGCGGCTGCGCTCCAAGCCCAGATCGCGCTCCGGACCACCCGGGTCGAGCGTGATATGGCAGGGCTGGCTCGAAGCAACCACGTTGAGCTTGCGCAGGCGGTCGATGTCCTCGGGCAGAAGGTTCTCCAGGTGCTCGAGCGTGTTATGGCCGTGCTGGGGCAGGCCGTACAGATCGGCCGCCTCCTCGAAGATATCCAGCGCGGCATGAATCGCACCGTCACCAATGACGTGGATGCGCACGGTGTGACCGCGCTCCGCGGCCGCCAGAACCAGTTTGCGCATGCGCTCAGCCGGGACCGTCAGACGGCCCTGGTCGCCCGGGAAGCGCGGATTGGTATAGGGCTCAGTGAGATATGCCGTGTGTTCACTCGACACGCCGTCGAAGAACTGCTTAAAACCCGGCGCCGAAAGCAGCGCGTTGTTCGCGTAACGTACCTGCAGCTCTTCCAGACGCGACTGGTCATCCAGCAGCGTGGGAAACAGATGGGCACGAATGCCCAGCCTACCGGCCGTCTGCAATTTGTCGTAGACATCGTCGCGGATAAAATCGCAGCCCGGCATGGGCATGAGCGACATATCGCAGATCGAAGTAATACCCTGCTCGGCCATGCGCCTCATTTGATCGGCGTAAGCGCTTGCGATGCGACCTTCGCCCAGCCACTCAAGGCAGCGCGGCAGCAGCTGCATGGCAGCCGCTTCGTGCGCAATGCCCGTGAGCTCGCCGCTTGCGTCCTTGTCGTAACTGCCGCCCGCTGGCGGCTCGCTGTCGCGCGTGACGCCGAGCGCCTCGAGTGCGCGGCTGTTGAGCCAAAGCGTGTGCCCGTCGCCCGAATACATAACGCAGGGACGATCGGGGAATGCCGCATCGAGCGACGCCTTGGTAGGATGCTCGGGCGGGTCCCAACGGTAGTCGCGCCAGCCCTGCGTCACAACCCAGGCGTCGTCGGGCAGGTCCTGGGAAAACTCGAGCGCGTGCTGCACCAGTGCCGCCTCGGACGTGCCCATATCCATGAGCATGTACGGCGAGGAACCGACCGAGGTATGGAAGAAGTGCAGATGAGCGTCATGGAAACCGGGGCAGACAAACTGCTCGCCGTAGTCGAGAACCGGCGTGGCGGCGGGAGCGGCGGCGATCACGTCATCGGGCTTGCCGACTGCGACGATACGGTCACCTGCGATGGCAATCGCCAGCTCACGAGCAGTATCGATGCCGTCTTGCGCGGTAAAGACGTTCTTGGAGCGGATAATCCGATCGATATGTTGCATGGGCATCCCCATCTCTGGCAGGAAATTCAACACCCCCGAGTGTACTCCCCCGTCTCGGTTACAAAATGCCAAGCGGCAAACGGCAGCTTTGCCAGCCCTAGCGGCAGGTGGCATACTGGAGAGAGCCTGTACGATTTTGCGATCAACCCAGCAAGGAGCAAATCGATCATGACGAAGACCAAGGCACAGCAGATTATGGCGGCGACCGAGGCTCGCGCGGCAGACGACGTCACCGCGGCCATCCGAGATATCGCCGCCGAGTTTGAGCCCTATATCATCAAGCAGCGCCGGCACTTCCATAAGCATCCGGAGCTGAGCCTCGCCGAAGAGCGCACAACCTCCGACATCGCCAACCAGCTCGACGCCATGAATATCCCCTATGAGCGCCCCCTTAAGACGGGCCTGGTGGCGACCCTCCGCGGCACCGCACCCGACGCCTACCGCGAGGACGGCACGCCGCGCCGCCGCATCCTGCTGCGCGCGGATATTGACGCCCTGCCCGTCACCGAGCAGACCGGCGAGGAATTCGCCAGCGTCAACGAGGGCTGCATGCACGCCTGCGGCCACGACTGCCACATCGCCATGATGCTCGGCACGCTGCAGATCCTGCGCCATATGACCGACGACATCCACGGCGAGGTCCGCATCGTCTTCCAGCCCAGTGAGGAAAACGGCCAGGGCGCCAAACTCATGATCGGCACGGGCGTGCTCGACGGCGTCGATGGCGCTTACGCCGCGCACATCTGGAGCGAGGTCGACGCCGGCACCGTAAGCTGCGAGCCCGGCCCGCGCATGGCCAATACCGACTGGTTCCGCATCGATGTCCGCGGCACCTCGTGCCACGGCGCCATGCCCCAGCGCGGCCACGACGCCGTCATGGTTGCCGCCGAGATCGTCAATGCCCTGCAGACCATCGTCTCGCGCGAAATCAGCCCCTACGAGCCGGCCGTCATCACCGTCGGCGAGCTGCATGGCGGCACCGCGCGCAACGTTATCGCCGGCACGGCCTACCTCGCCGGCACGGTGCGCACCTACGGCGATTCGACCCACGAGGAAATGCCGGAGCTTATGCGCCGCATCGTGGAGCATACTGCGGCCGCCTTGGGCGCCGAGGCAGAGCTCACCGACTACACCATCGCCAACTACAAGGTCGAAAACGACGCGGGCTCGAGCGAGCGCTGCCGTCAGGCTGTAATTAAGTGTCTGGGCCCCGCCGGCCAAGGCCATTATCGTGGCACGCTTTCGGGCGAGGATTTTTCGGAGTACCTGCGCCGCGTACCGGGCGTGCTCGCCTTTGTAGGTACGCGCAACCCCAAGATTGGCGCCACGTACGCCCAACATTCCTGCTTTTACAAGATCGACGAGAGCGTGCTGGCCAAGGGCTCCATGGTGGCAGCCCAGTATGCTATCGACTTTTTGGCCGAGCCCACGCAAGAGGAGCTCGACGGCCCCGCGATTACCGCGGTCGCCGAAACCAACCCCGACTTGGCCGCCAAGCTGCGCTCTGCCAAGGCCACGGCCGCTGAGGCGCGCGACGCCATGCACGATGCTCGCACCGCCCGCCATGCTGCAATCAAGGGCATCCACGATGCGCGGGCTGCCGCTCGCCACGAGGAAAAGCGCGACGAGTAGCCGTCACGCCCATCCATAACAGCCTGGCTAAAGCAAAGCGGGGGCGGACGTTATCTCAACGTTCGCCCCCGCTTATGTGTCGACCGTTTTTCTAGCGCGTCCTCCGTCACGCCAGGTAAGAGCGAAGGATGGTGAGCCAGCGTGGGGGTTCGAGGTGGATGATATCGTCGGGAACTCCGGCGGGCGCATAGCCGCCAAAGAGCAGACCGGCATCTGCCGGATTGATGAGGCGCACGATCCATACGACGACGACCAGCACGCACAACACGGTGACCGCAATGTCGATACCACGCTTTAGCTTGCTCGATGCCACCTCCTCGCGCACGAACGCGAGCACAAACGCAATCGGCACCACCCAAAACAGCGGATGGTAGGCAAAGGCAGCCGCATAATCGAGGCGCAGCGCCGCCAGCCACGCCCTCGTCATGCCGCATCCCGGACAAGGAATGCCCGTCATCAATCGAAAAATGCAGCCAATGTCGAGCAGGTAGAGCGCGAGCCAGGCGACAAAGAGCGCGCCGGTGCAAAAAAGGGCGCGGCGAAGGAGCTCTGCCGTGCCCCTATGTCCCTGGGAGCTGTTCACGCCGCCCTTATTGTTAGGCACGAGCGCCAAGGCGAGTGTTGTAAGCCGTTGCCATGGCATTGGTATTATTGATGACGATGTTCATAGCGAAGATGGGACCAAGGCCGCACAGGAGCGCGCCGAAGATCTGCCACAGAAGAACGGTGGTGCCGTTTTCCTGGAACACCAGGCCGTAGCGAGGAGCGTTGGCCTGCAGGCGGTTGCCAATCTTGTAATACCAGTAGTACGCGTAGAAGCCGCAGGTCACAAACGATAGAAGGATGAATTCCGCCAGACCCGGCGTGTAATCGCCGTCATCCTGACACAACGTGTTGACGTCGCGTGCCAAGCAATACAGGAAGTAGAACGAATAGATACCGCAGGTCACAAGAGAGAGCAGCAGCCAGCCGATCAGGCTGCGGTCAGCCTTAATGGGGCCATAGCCCATCGGAGCGGATGCGGACTGTTGGGCGTATTGACCGGTGTACTGCTGCTGAGGCTGGGGCGCGGGCTGAATAGCCTGGGCCGGAGCGGGCTGGGGCTGCGGGGCCGCAGCGGCAGAAGCGGCACCAACGGCGGATCCGCAAACAGGGCAGAATTTGGCATCATCCGAAATGGGAGAACCACAAGTGGGACAGAACATGAGCCTCTCCTTTTCCTAAGGCGTCGCACGCCTTCAAACCTTACACGTCTACGTTCTCAACAATAGCCGCGACGTTGTTGCGCAACATTGACCAATTTCCGAGAAATTTTGCTGCAACCGTTTTCCCAGGCATTTTCTTGCTTTCGCAGTAGAAAAAGGCACCCCGGGCTCAGTTGCCCAGGGCGCCTCGACCGGCTATTCGGTTTGATTGTTTTCGGCAGCAGGATTATCGCCCGGCTCATCCGCCGGCGTGGCAACGGCATCCCAATCGGGCTCCGCAGGCGTCGCCTCGGACGCCGGTGCGGGGACAGGAGCAGGTGCCGGGGCAGGGGCAGGCGCGGGTGCCGGGGCAGGTGCAGGCGCGGGTGCCGGGGCAGGCGCAGCACCAGTGGCTGCCGTGGGATTGAATCCCGCAGGAGCAGGCTTCTTCTCACCCGGGAGCACAAAAGTCAAAACGTCGTCCTTGTCCTCATCGGCCCATTCGCTTGCATAACGTGCAGCCCAATAGCCAACGGCACGGTGCTTGAGCATCTTGCCAAAGACCGTAAGGAACACCGTGACGAATGCAATCAGCACCAGGAACAATACGAGCGTGACACCACCGGCGGTAACAATCGCCTCGATACCCGTGGGGCGATAGTAATAGCCGTACGCGCCAATTCCGGCGATGGCACCAAAGACAGCTGTCAAGATCCACGTAATGGCGTTGGAAACCAGGCCCGTCAAAAACTCGGGAAGGAACGAAGCACAGAACAGCTTGGTCTTGTTGTGCTTAAAGGCCGCCCAAACCTTATCGAGCGAAAACGCGCTCTCGACGCGACCGGTCACCGCAAAGTGCATCACGGCGATGTCGGCGAACATCTTAAAGAAGACACCCAGAATCGCCGAGGCAATCAGAGCCAGGACAAGCAGGCCGAGCGAACCGAACAGCGCTGCCTCGAGTGCATAGGAGCCGTAATAAGAATACGAGCCCGCGGCGCCAATTACCACGCCCTCCACCAGCGAAAGCACTACACCGATAACGGGAATGGCAGCGATAACCTCGAGCACCACCGAGATGACGCTCGAAAAGACTCCGAGACCAAACGACGTGGAGCGCATGAGTGGACGGTCCATGCCGTCATCGACCTTGAGCGAAAGATCACGTCCCCACTCAATACCAAAGCCGGAACCGCACACGCTCGCAATGCAAGCTGCCAAAAAGCCGATGGCAGCCGCAATGCCGCCAATAACGGGAATAAACAACACGAGCACCGACACAACGCAAATCAGCGCCGGCAAAAACGCGATTTGGCATACACGCTGAAGCACGCCCGGAGTCTTTGTCATATCTTGGAACGCCTGAGCCGTGCAGCCCTTTGGCGCATTCGCCACGGGCGGTTGCGGAACAAACTGCTGAGGCTGAGGCTGACCCTGAGGGGCGGAGGCTGCAGCGCCGGCATTGGGGGCACCGCACACGCCGCAGAACTTGTCGTTATCGCCCATGGGGGCGCCACACTGCGAGCAGAACATCGAAATCATCCCTTCGTATCTTGAGCGAGTCACCTGGATCGCAAACGATGTCTTTGGCATCATTATCACCCAATGTGAGTTCAAATACTCAAAGATGACCGATTTGCAAGGTACACGGCGCCAGCAGGCGGTTCGTTGAATGCGTTCGCGCTAGTTCGTACCGCGGAAACCCTTGCCGACGATCTCGGAACTGTCGACAATCGTGATAAAGGCACCCGGATCGACTTCGCGCGCATAGCGGCGCAGCTGCACGGCCTCGCGACGGCTCAGCACGCTCATGATCACCGTCACGCACTTGCCCGAGAAGGCACCGTAGCCGCGACTGATGGTCGCCGTACGGTTGAGATGCTTGACGATAAACTCCTCGACCTTAAGGGGCTCGGAACAAATGACCGTGCAGACCTTACGAAGGTGAATGCTCTCGATGGCCTTGTCGACCACGAGCGTCTTGGCAAACAGGCCGAGCACGCAATACAGGCCGACACGCGGACCATACAAAAAGGCCGCGATGGCCACGATGCCGATATCAACCAACAGCAGCGCGCGGCCAATCTCGAGCGTGGTGCGGCGCTTGAGGATCATGGCGAGGATGTCTGTGCCGCCCGTCGAGGCGCCAATATCAAAGACGATGGCGCTGCCGAGCGCCGGCAGTATCACGGCAAAGCACAGGTCGAGCCACATATCGCCCGTCATCGAAACATCAGTCGGAATAAAGAGCTCAAAAAACGAAACATAGGCGGACAGCGCAAACGAGGCGAAGACGCTCCACAGGATTGCCTTGCGCTCCAAAAAGATAAAGCCCAAAACGACGAGAACCGCGTTGATAATCCACATAAAGACGCCGACGGGCAGGGTCGGGAACAGCGTGGACAGAATGACCGACACGCCCGAGGTGCCGCCAAAAGCAAAGTGATTAGGGGTTTTAAACGCAACGATGGCAAAGGCCGTAAGAATCAGGCCCAGATTGAGCTCGGCGAAAAAGCGCGGGAAGCCCGGCTCCTGGCTGCGCTTTTGGCCGGCACGCTCGCCGCGCTCAATATCGGTGCGATCAACCACGCGCTCCATCGGCACCACGGGAGGACGATGCACCTCCTCGGCAGCTCGCGATGCCGCCTCTGCCGCGGCAGCCTCAATTGCCCATGCCTGGCTTTCTGTTTCGTGCTCGTCAGCCATTACGGCAACCCCTCGTTAACAATTTGGAAACAATGCGCCCATTAGGGTAACGCGGAACGCGACGATTGCAACCCCTAGTTAGACGAGCGGTATGCCTACATCGGGGGCATACAAATAACGGCCGGCCGCACATACATCCGTGCGACCGGCCGTTTGACGTTTTCGCAGATAAAACCTGCCAAAATAAACCTGTCCCTTTTTGGCAGGTTACCTTTTTGGTAGGCTACTCGTGCTGGTTGGTGCGGTGCTCGTACTCCTCGGGGGTGATGACATCCTCGATGCGCAGGTTGACGCCCGCCACCTCAAGGCCGGTCATCGCAGCCAGACGCTCGGTCACGCGTGCCTTAACGTCGTCGAAAATCGCGGGCGCGTAGGCGCCGTACTCGATAATGACGGAAATGTTGACGACCACGCGGTTGTCATCGGTGACCTCGACCGTCACGCCCTTGGTCAGATTCTCGGCACCAAACTGCTCCTGCACAAAGTGCATGAGGTTGCCCTTCATGCCCAAGACGTGCGGCACCTCGCGGGTGGCCATAGCGACGATCTTCTCAATCACACCGTTGGAATAGGTCAGCGAGTCCTCGGACTCGTCTGTTTCCTCATCGTCCTCGTCCGCATCGTCGGCGGGTTCGGCCTCGACGAGCGCCTCGTCCTCGAGCGTTACGTCCTCGGCCTCGGCGGTGACGGTCTCGTCTGCCTCGAGCTCGGTATCGGCCACATCGACCTTCGTGTTAAAAGCCATGGTTCCTCCTTATGCCCACCGCACACGCGGCGGTCGAATACATACTAGCGGCCGCTAAACAGACGACCGAAGAAGTTGACGATCCCGTTCTCGCCGTCACGGATCTGGCCAATCACGGCGCCGATCAGTACAAAGAAAGCGATGACGAGCGTATCCCACAGGCCGAGCGTGAGCACCAGCACGGCGAGCACAAAACCAGCGACGGCTCCAAGCGTGGTGTTGGGATGACGGACGGCATAGCTCCAGATGGCTGCCCCCGTACCCTTGATGAGACCCATGGCCTCATCAAAATCATTGGCGACCGCGTCATGCGACTCGGTACCCTCCACCTTGGGATCGACGACCTCGCTAGCCGGCGCGGCGCTCTGATCGATAGTCAGGCGCGGAGTGCGGACGGTCTTGTCTTGATTGGTATCGCTCACCGGAAACCTCCACGGTCTGGACGGTAGTCTTGGACGGCAAAAAACGAACGCGTGCGGTCGTGCCCGACGTGCCGAGCATGGTGTCGCAGGCCTCCTCGATACGTTGCTGCATCGCGGCTGCAAGGGAGGCCACATCCCGGTCGTCGAGCGCGATGGCGTCGACCTTAAAACGGACGCGCGATTCGTCGGAGCCCTGCACGCGCGCCTCGACATGCTCGACCATCACGCGGTCGTCGCGCTCTGCCGCGGTGCGAGCACACGAGGAGAGGGCGGCGAGCGTGACCTCGATATTACGCTCCCCCGCCGGATGCACGCAGGACGGCTCGCGACGAGCAAACATCAGGCGAAAGAAACACACGAGCACGCCGAGCGCCACGACACCGCCGCACGCCGTAACAACGATGCGAGGCAGCGAATCGCGCATCAGCAGCATAAAGCGATAGGTATATGGCCCCCAAAACTGGCAGACCAACGTACCCAGCGCCACAACGGCGGCGACAAGATACACGATCGCCAGGGCTCGTTTGAGCACGCGCATGCGGCGCTCCCTTCAAATCTCGATCCAAGGAATGCAAAACGATTCGCATCATTATAAAAGAGCCGGGTCCGGTGCCTCATTGCACGCGGATCCGGCTCATCTATTCCACGAGGCTTGCATGCTCGCTTCATTATGCCCAGATATGCACGGCTCAATCCGTGCGGGCGCTACTCCTCCTCGAGGGCAGCGATGACCTCGTCGGTCATGTCCATGGTGCTGTAGACGTCCTGGACGTCGTCGAGCTCCTCAAGACGGTCGATGAGGCGCTGAACCTTCTTGGCGTCGGCACCGGAGACCTCGGTCGGGGTGGTCGGGACCATGGTGGTCTCGGAGCCCTTGACCTGGACGCCCTGCTCCTCGAGCGCCTTGGAGACAGCCATGACCTCGTTGGCAGTAGTCCAGACGATCCACTCCTCGCCGGCGTCCTCGTAGTCCTCGCCACCGGCCTCGGCGATGGCCATCATGAACTCATCCTCGTCACCGGCAGCACCGTTGGCGATCATGGTCTCCTTCTTGGCGTTCTCGTCCAGGATCTCCTTGGCGACGACGATCTGGCCCTTGCGCTCAAACTGGAAGGCGACGGAGCCGGAGGTGCCCAGGTTGCCACCAGCGTGGGAAAAGGCGGAACGGACATCAGCGGCGGTGCGGTTGCGGTTGTCGGTCAGGCAGTCGACGTAGACGGCGACACCGGCGGGACCGTAGCCCTCGTACACGATGTTCTCGTAGACGGCGGCGTCGGCACCCGAACCAAAGGCCTTATCGATAGCGGACTTGATCTTGTCCTTAGGCATGGACTGAGCCTTGGCCTTGGCAACGGCAGCGGCGAGGCTGGCGTTGTTCTCGGGCAGCGGGTCACCGCCGAGACGGGCAGCAACGGTGATGTTGCGGCTGAGCTTGGAGAAGAGGGCGGAACGCTTGGCGTCCTGCGCGCCCTTACGATGCTTGGTTGTGGCCCACTTAGAGTGTCCGGACATACGTGTCTCCTATCGGTTTCGACCTAAAGCCCAGCGTGAATGCTCGGGCAATATAAACAAACGTCGTTATGATATACCTACCGGCCTGCAAGATAAACCCCAAAATGAAGGCGTCGTGATGATACAAGCCGTTGGGGCAAAGCAACCTGTCCCCGATATACCAATCTTGGGCTAGGCCCAGAGGAGGTCGCTGCGGGTGATCGTGGCACCGATGGCAAAAGGCATGCAGGCGATGACCGGGTACAGGTAGCGCATGTAGGTCGAGCCGTTGCAGGGACCGATCAGGCACACGGCGAGCACGCCCAAAAGCGGCACCCAAATGGCCAGCGCGCGCCACGAATGGCGGCGCAACAGGTAGACCACCACGACGATCATGATCCACACGTAGGTGGCCGAGCTCATGGCGAGCGAGATAAACGGGATGCGCTGCACCGCCACGCGGTACAGGTTAATCAGGTGGTCGCACCAGCGCACGACCTTGCTATCGACCGGATGGAAGTCAAAGTACTTGAGGTTATCGGGCTTCGCCATGATCTCGGCACTGCGCGCCGTGCTGTAGACCCACGCATCGCGAGCGCTTGGATAGAAGTACCCGTAGTAGTTATTGACGAGCGCCGAGATATAGCACTCGGGGTCCTTTTTGAACATCTGGGCCCACACCTCAAAATAGGCCTTGATGTCCTCCTGCGAGGCGTACTCATTAAAGCAGTTTTTGACGGCATCCGATTTGTCGGGGTTATAGCGACGGCCCAGGTTCTCGTACTTAAGCACGCGATCGATCGCAGCGCGCTCCTCATCGGTCACCAAGCCGTCGCAGGGAGCTTCCTCAATCGTGCCATCGTCTTTGACCTTGGGGTTAACGCCCGAATTAAGGCCGTCGTGCTTTTGGACGAAGCGTGCCGTCTGTTGAAACGGAATCGAGAGGATCTCGCGCTTGGAGCCCGGCGTGATATCGTGCGCCGGCATAAATACCTTGGTGAAATACATGTTGGAGACAAGGCAGAGCGCAAGCACTGCGAGCACGCCGACCCAACGGAAGCGCGGCGTGGCGTACGAGGGCGTGACGCCAGACTGTTTGGCCACGCGACGGGCCACATGCGCGTCCCAGGCGCAAAACGCCGCCGCAATCACGCAGGCCGCTAACGGAAAGACCAGGCCGCCATTGCGCAAAAACGTGGAACCCATGGCACCCAGCACGAGCAACAGCCAGTCGTGGCGCGCAAAGAGCACAGGCGCCTGTTCACCCGCGCGCTCGGCATTGGCATCGCGACGGGGTAGGCCACATGCCACGAGCTTGACGGTCGGAACGAGCAGTACCAAAAACGCATCGGCGAAAAGTACGTCTTTGGTCAGCAGCGCCGCGTAGTTGGAGAACATCGGCATAAACGCAAAGAACAGCAAGATGACGCCGCGGACCGGCAGGCTCACGCCCAGCTTGCGCAGCGACGATATGGAATAGGCCATGCAGGCGGCCGTGATGACAAATTGGGCACAGGTGTAGATGGCAAGGCCCGCATTGGCGCTGTTGAATAGCGAAAGCCCCAGTTGCACACACGAGCCGATGATGGCCGTGTGCACCACCGGATGATGGCCGTTGAGCAGCACGTTGGGGTTAAGCAGGCGTAGGTAATCGCTCGTGCCGTTGGGGTAGTTGAACCATTGGCGGATCTGCGCGCCCGTATCTCCCATAAAGAGGCCGGGCAGCGAGGCGATAAGCGTGGGCGCCCAGACAATCATGAGCACAAGAAACGGCCCGACAAAAGGATGGACCGAGAGCACGGCGTGGGCAACACGCCACACGCGGCCAAAATGCGCCTCCGAAAACGGAATGCGGCGAGAGCTCAACCAATCCAAAAACTCAAAAGCCAGATAGAAGGCCACAATCGCCAAGAGCATCCAACCCGCGCCGCCAATCCAGGCGCAGATAACGCGTGCCTTGTCGCCCAGCACAATCTCGGCCGAATCGGTAAGGTCGTAGCTACGGCCGAACACCATGCAGACGGCAAAGAACAGCGATGGCAGCACGACCGACGGACGCCAAGCGTCACCGCGACCAAAGAACACATAGCGAAACGGCAGCGTGAGCAAACAGGCAAGTGCGAGCAGCATCACTGCGTCGGTATGGCCGGCAAACGAGAGAAGTACCTCGTAGCACACATAGAGCGTACCCGTCGCCTTGGGATCGATCGCCAGGACCGCGTTACTCGACACCGGGGCGGGATCGATGGAAAACGCCGTGGTCGCCAACAGGGCGAGCACAAATGCGACGAGCGTCTGCTTGGCGGGATAGCGTTTAAACCAGACGATGCGAGCGGCATCGCGCGCAGCCGTTGTGGAGAGGTCGGAATCCTTCACAGTCCGAATAGCCTTTCTAGAAACCTGCCAAAAAAGAACAGGTTTATTTTGACAGGTTTTATCTGGGGAAACGTTACGGTTCTGTCATCGTTGCCCGGCAAAACCACCCCCAAGGTGCCTACCCCTTTGTGGTGGTATGTGGCGGCTAGGCATCGAGGTAGACGCGCTGGGGACGGTTGCGGCGGAGGGCAAAGATGACGAGCGCCAGGCCCACAATCACGAGCGGCAGGCTCAGCAGTTGACCCATGGTGATGACGCCGCCCAGCAGATAGCCCAGCTGGGCATCGGGCACGCGCACAAACTCAATGAGGAAGCGGACGATGCCGTAGCCCATCACAAACACGCCCATAAACGTTCCCTGAGGCAGCAGCGGTTTTTTGCGGCTGAGCACCTGCAAGATGCAAAAGAGCACAATGCCCTCGAGAAACGCCTCGTAGAGCTGGGAGGGATGGCGCGGCATATCGCCCGCGGTACCGCCAAAGATCACGCCCCAGGGCAAATCGGTCGGCTTGCCCCACAGCTCTCCGTTGACAAAGTTGGCACAGCGCCCCAGGCACAGGGCCAGCGGAGCACCGATAACGGCAAGGTCGGCGATGGTCCAGGCATCGAGCTTGTACACGCGGCACACGAGCACGCCGCCGATGATGCCGCCCACGAGGCCGCCGTGGAAACTCATGCCGCCTTCGTTGGTGGCAAAGATCTCGAGCGGATGTGCCCAGTAGTAGCCGTCGCCGTAAAAGATGACGTAGAACAGGCGGGCGCCGATGATAAGGCCAAAGACCACACCGACCACGACGCTCGTCAGGTCGTCGACCGTAATGTCGAAACCCCAGCGACGCTGCGTGCGATACATGACGACCGCCGTGAGCAGAGCTCCGACCACATAGGCCAAGCCGTACCAGTAGATGGTGATGGGCCCCGCCGAAATGGCGACGGGATCAAGCATATGGTAGAGGTCGTTGAGCATATCGGTCCCCCTGCTCCCTACATACAAATGCGGCCGCGGGCCTTTCGCTCGCAGCCGCATATTTGGGCGTGACGTCTATGCGGAGCACATCGCCCGCAGCTTTCGCATCTTAGAACGGCGCGTACTCGTCGTACAGGTCCTCGGCCTCGCCGGAAGCATTGACCTGCTCAACGCGGGTAACGCCAGGCACGTGCTCCTTCAGGATGCGCTCGATGCCCATAGACAGGGTCAGCGAGCTCATGGGGCAGCCGGCGCAGGCGCCCTGCAGTTCCAGCTTGACAACACCCTCGTCGTCGACACCCACATACTCCATATCGCCGCCGTCGGCCTGCAGGTTGGGGCGGATCTCCTCAAGAACCTTCTTAAGCAGCTCTTCGTTAACAGCCACAGGGGCTCCTTTCTCACAATAACGCGGGCGCGCCCGCAGACAGAGCTATGTTACTACAGCCGTGTACCCGCTCACGAGCCGTCCATGCGCGCGGACACGACTTTCACGAGCAGTCAATTTGGGACGGGTCTCTTTTGGCTGTTTTGCCGCCAGCTGGCGTTGGCACGCGCTACTGCCGAGTCTGCTCCCCGGTACCAATCTGGACATCGACGATAACCTGGCGGTAGCTGATGCCGCAGGAGTCGAGAATGCGGCGGCTGATACGGCCGTCGTCGGTATCGGCATACTTGTTGTCCAGGTAGACGACCTCGCCCACGCCCACCTGCGCCAGGATCTTGGCGCAGTCGTGGCACGGGAACAGCGTGACGTAGACTGTGGAACCCTCAAGGTCTTTGAGCGAGCCGCGGTAGTTGAGCACGGCGTTGGCCTCGGCATGCACCACGTAGTTGTGCTTATCCTGCAACGGGTCGTCGCTCGTGCCCCACGGGAAAAAGTCGTCGTTGAGCGCCGAGGGCGTACCGTTGTAGCCCACCGAAAGGATGCGGTGGTTGGTGTTGGCGATGCACGCGCCCACCTGCGTGTTGGGGTCCTTACTGCGGCGCTGCGCGGCGATGGCCACGCTCATAAAGAACTCATCCCAGCTAATAACGTCGCGGCGCTTGCCCGACGCGGTTTGATGAAGATCGTCCGACATGGCAGACACCTCCGAAATCGCAATAGTTTGACCCATTGTAGCAGGTGAAAGGTAGGGGAGCTTATCCCACCAGCCCCTCGCCCTACGCGCGACGAGGCTTTTGGTTGATGCGGTACAGCTCGGCGAGACCCCGTAGCGTCAGTGCATCGTCTACCGTCAGGCTGTGGCCGACCAACGCCGCGAGCGCCTCGGCATCGTCGCCGGTGATGACAATGGGCACGCTGCCCTCCCCCGCCGCCTTGGTCGCGCGCATCTCGGCAAGCACCATGTCGAGCATGCCGTCGATACGGGCCACCTCGCCCAAGACCACGCCCGAGCGCATGGCCTCGCGCGTGTTGCGACCGATCACATGCGTGGGTGCCGAGGGCTCGACCTGCGGCAGGCGCGCCGCAGCGGCCGAAAGCGAGCGGGCGCCAAGTGCCAGACCCGGCGCGATGACGCCGCCGACAAAGGTTCCGCGCGCATCGATGACCTCGATATTGGTCGTCGTGCCTAGGTCGATCACGATGCACGGAGAGCCGTAGACGGCACGGGCCGCCACGGCGTCGGCGATGCGGTCGGGACCGATCTCTACTGGATCGTCGTAGTGCACGGGCATACCGGTCTTAAGGCCCGGCCCCACGGTGAGCACGCGCCCCGTGCAAGTGCGGGAAAGCGCCGCCTTCCACGGGCGCTCGAGCGCCGGCACCACGCAGCTCAGCACGGCCGCCGCGGGAACGAGCACGCCCGGCATGCCCGCATCGGCTGACAGCGTGCCCATGACCTGCGTGAGCCTCATGCGCGCCTCGTCGGCTGTGATGCTCGACGGCGTCGTGATCTCGCACGTCGCAAGCGGGCATTCCTGCGCCGCGGCCGAATCCTCGGCAAACAGGCCAAAGCGTATGAACGTGTTGCCCACGTCGACCGTCAATATGTATGTGCACCCATTAAGCATCGTCGGCGCTCCTTTCGTCTGCCCAGCAGTATATCGCCTCCCTAAACCAGTCATCCCAAAATGACTAGCTTGCGGCTATACTGGTGCGCGGTCGTGCGCGAGCTCACGCGGCGGCCCTTGGTAACCCGACTTCCCGCGCCGTATCCGTAGCGGCGCTCCCGGGGGAAGCGGATATACGCAAAGGAGTTCTATATGAGCAATCCCTCGAACCGCACCTCGATGCGCGGTCAACTCACGCTGCGCGGCGTCGTCATCGGCATCCTTGGCTGCGTGATCATCACGGCAAGCTCGGCCTATACCGCCCTCAAGATGGGCGCCCTCCCCTGGCCGATTATTTTTGCTGCCGTCATTTCGCTGTTCTTCCTGAAGCTCATGGGCAACGCCAGCCTCAACGAGGCCAACGTCACCCACACCATCATGTCCGCGGGCGCCATGGTCGCCGGCGGCCTGGCGTTTACCATCCCGGGCGCCTGGATGCTGGGCTATGCCGACCAGATCAGCTGGCTCGACATGTTTATCGTGGCGCTCGCCGGCACCATCTTGGGCCTTCTGGCGACAGCGCTCATCCACCGTCACTTTATCGTGGACGCCGCGCTGGAGTTCCCCACCGGCAACGCCGCAGCTCAGACCCTGCGCGCCACCGAGGCCGGCGGCAAGACCGGCAAGCAGCTCTTTGGCTCCATGGCCATCGCAGGCATCTACAGCGTGCTGCGCGACGCTCTGGGCGTGGTGCCCAGCATGCTGTGCACGCTCAATATCCCCGGCGTGACCTTTGCCATCTACAACTCGCCCATGTTGCTGTCCATTGGCTTTTTGGTGGGCTTCGCCCCCGTCGCCTTCTGGTTTGCCGGCGCGCTGCTGGGCAACTTTGGCATCATCGTTGGCGGCACCGCTGCCGGCCTGTTCGATATTGTGACCGCGCAGGGTATCGTCAAGTCCTTAGGTATGGGCCTTATGATGGGCTTTGGCGTCGCCGTCGTCCTTAAGGACATCCTGCCGCAGGTCGCCGGTATCGTCCGCGGTCTTGCAGCCGACAGCTCCACCGACACCGACGAGCAGTCGCTCATCTCGGGCTCGCTTAAGCTCGACGCCGGCATCATCGGCCTGGGCACCGCCGCCATTGCCGTGATCGTTGCCATCGCGCTCGACCTCGGCCCCGTTCCGGCCGTCATCGTCACGCTGTTCACCTTTGTTACCACCATCATGAGCGCGCAGAGCTGCGGCCAGACGGGCATCGACCCCATGGAGATCTTTGGCCTCATCGTCATGCTTATCGTGGCAGCCTTCGCGCAGCTCGCGCAGGTCAAGCTGTTCTTTATCGCCGGCATCGTGGCCGTGGCGTGCGGCCTTGCGGGTGACGTCATGAACGACTTTAAGGCCGGAGCCGTACTGGGCACCAACCCGCGTGCACAGTGGATCGGTCAGGCCATCGGCGGCATCGTGGGCGCCCTGGTCGCTGCCGCTGTCATGGTCGCGCTCGTCACCGCCTATGGTCCGGACGCCTTCGGCCCCGACAAGAGCTTCGTTGCCGCACAGGCAAGCGTCGTCGCCACCATGGTCTCGGGCATCCCGAGCGTACCGTGGTTCGCAGGCGGCTTTATCGCCGGCATCGTCATGTACTGGCTCGGCATTCCGGCCATGATGATCGGCCTGGGCGTGTACCTGCCGTTCTACATGTCGCTCACGGCCTTCTTGGGCTCCTGCGTCAAGCTCGCCTACGACAAGTGGGCCGCACACCGCGACGCCGAGGCAGGTCTTTCGGACGAGGATAAGGCTGCCAAGGATGCCGCCTTCCAGGAGCAGGGTCTGGTCGTTGCCAGCGGCCTGCTGGGCGGCGAGTCCGTCGTCGGCGTTATCCTGGCGTTTGTTTCTGTTGGCCTGAGCCTGCTGGGCTAAACCCAATAACAACGCACCCGTGCAGAGCGCGGGGTCGGAGACCATCCGGCCCCGCGCTTTTTTTTGCATCTGCCGAAACCCTCGGCTTCAACCACATTTGACGCGCCCCCTTTACCTACTCGGCTAAGTTTCACGTCAAGATGACCACCCCGCCTGCCACGGTGTAGAGTAGAAGCAGCGGGCGCGATGCATAGCCCGCGGCGGAGCGAGGTGAACATGAAACTCGATAACCAGCAGCTCAAGCGACTGCGCGAGCGCCATCACCGGCGCCACGGCATCCGCCCTGCCTATAGCGAGGTCATGGAGAACGCCGGCCGCTTCCTAAAGCGCGCATTCAACATTCGCGAGGGACGCGCGCCCTATCACGTGATCCGAAAGCGTTTTGTAAACGGGGCGCGCCTGACCGGCTCTCACCTGTGTATCCTCATCATCGCCATGCTCATCGCGAGCATCGGCCTCGATATCGATTCGGACATTGCCATCGTGGGCGCCATGCTTATCTGCCCGCTCATGGGCTCGGTGCTTGCCATGGCATACGGCATTGCCACGCTCGACCGCGAGATTACCGTCGAGGCCGTTGCCAGCCTCGCGTTGCAGATGGTCTTTTGCCTGATCACGTCCACGCTTTATTTTAAGCTCTCGCCCCTTGGCACCACCACGGCCGCCATTATCGACAACTCGACACCCACCGTATGGGACCTTGCCGTCGCGCTCGCGGGCGGCTTTGCGGGCGGGCTGGGTAACTCGCGCGACCAGGAGCCTTCGACGCTCATTGCCGGCGTGGCCGTCGCGACCGCGCTCATGCCGCCCCTGTGCGCGGCGGGTTACGGCATTGCCATCGCGAGCGGGTCGCTGTTCCTCTCGGCCCTCTACGAGTTTGGCATCAACGTGGTCTTTATCGCACTGGCCGCCGAAGCCGTGCTGCTTCTTTTGCGCGTGCCGCTCAAGCGCGACCTGAACGGCGACGGTATTGTGACTGCTGAAGAAAACGCCGAGGTCAACGAGCTATCGCGCAAGGTGCGCCGCCACATCATCGTGGGCACGGTGATCTTTGCCATCCCCTGCATCGTTATGACCGCGGGGTCTATTGGCTCGGCGCAGGCCGGCGTGCAGGACGGCTACGGCGTCACCGAGACCACGCGCGAACTTGCCGCGGTGCTGCCGGGCTTTAAGGATTACACCGTCGCCGTCGAGACCTCGGCTGCCGAAGGCGAGGAAGAGGGCATGGTCGGGCGCGAGATTGTCGCCCACGTGACGACAAGCGAGACGCTCGGGGCACACGACCGCCATGTCGCCCGCAAGCTCATCGACCTCAATGTGCCCGAACTCGATCGCGTGGAGTTTGACGTGAAGTGATGCGGGACGCGAGGTGGGCCCGGCGCGAGCGCGCGCAGCCGCGGGGCACAGGCACAGCCAAGCGCAGCGCTACAGCTCGTACTTATACACGCGGTAGATGTACTTCTCAGCTTCCATCTCGTAGGTGGCGATGGGCAGTCCATAGCGATCGTACTCGGTGAAGGTCTTGGCCTGGCCCGATGCTACGAGCATGCTATTCGAATCGCCGACGCTCTGTGCACTGCTTACGTAGCCCGAGAACGGCACCGCGATCTGGTCCACAAGCTCATAGGTGCGCGTGTTCTCGTCCGCCGTAAAGATGCGCCCAAACGAATGCGTTCCCTTGCCGTAGTCGGTCACCACCGCGGCACCCAGCTGGCCCCAGTCGAACTTGGGATAGCTCTCGGCCGCACCAAAGTTGTTGTCGTACAGCAGCACCTGGTAGCGACCAGTCGCGGTCGTCTCGTCGTTTGGCAGATAGGTCACACTGTGCTGACCCGCGTTGAGCGAAAAATCGCCTTGGGCCTGCAGCAACATGTCCTCAAAGCCCGAGCCGGTCCAAAACTCTGGCGAGCCCATAAGCCAATCGACCGTAGGCGTGCCGTAGATATCCGTGAGCTTGATGACCGTTGAGGTCTCGCGCGAGCTGAGCAGAACGGTGCCGCCGCCGAGCCACTGAATCGTGTTGATGTGAATCCAATCCAGGTCACCGTCCGAGGCCACCTTGGCGCTTGCCTTGAGGTCGGGGAATATGTCGCCCAGGTCCACGACGAGAGAGACGTCACCTGTCGTTACGTCGACCTTAATGACGAGGTCCTCGACATTAACGCGCTCGCCCTTGTCTTTATCGGCCGCCGCGCGATCGACGTCCAAATCGGCTTCGGAGCCGGCATGGCTCGCCAGCACCAGCAGATTGCCGTCGTCATCGAAGGCGTAGTCGTGGTGTAACTCATAGTCGCCCGTGCTCCAGACATTTACCACTTGGCCGTTGGCGTTGATCTGGGCCATCTTGGTCGTCGAGACGCTCATGATCATGCTGCCGTCGCCCGGAAACAGCAGGCGATGGCTGCGGTAGCCGATGATTGGCACCTCGCCGCGAATCTGACCCGCGTTGTCGTAGAGATACATAAAATCGAGCTTGGATGAGTCGGTGCCCAGGATGGCAAAGAGGCCATCGGCAAGCGGCGTGTTGGACTCCCCCGCCGTGACGGCGAGCCGCTCTTCTTCTTCGCCCTTGAGAGCCGGCGTCTTGACCGTGAACGTCGAAGTACGGCTGGCGCCATCTTGCGCCGTGCAGGTGAGGGTCACCTTGTTTTTGTGGTTGGGAATGAGGCCGATGACCTTAAACTCATGCTCCGTGGCCGGCGTGTCGCCGCCGCGGGGCGTGCGGGAAAACGTAGCGACCTTGGGCGTGTCACCGGTCTTTTTGCGACCGGCGACCGTATAGGAGACGGTTACGGAATCCGTTGTCGCAAAGCGGACGTAGCAGCTCAGGGTATCGGTGCCAAAGGGGTCCTGCGCGACAAACGGAGCGGCCTCGCTGTAGCCGCCGGCGGCGTACTCGGCATCGAGCCGCTCCTTGATAGCCGTTTGCTTCTCGACGTCGTAGACCGCGACAATCTACTTGTGGAGCTTCTTTTGCCCGTCGGTGAGCTCGTTGCTCGCACTAGATGCGCCGCCCGTACCGGCCCCGCCGACCGAGCAGCCCATGAGCCCTGTCCCGGCAAGTGCCAGCGCGCCCGCCGCACCCGCAAGAGCCGCTCGACGCGAAAACAGCCTGCTGTCCTTGTCACTCAATTCCATATCGTTACCGTCTTTAAATACCACCGTCGTTTTCCTCATATACCATGGCGTTTGCCCAGCCCTGTCCAATTTGACTCTCAGCTTAACAAACGCCCCTTAAGGCTAGCTTAGGCTCGCGGCAGCCGGAGCTGTTAGCCGCAAGACGTACAGGGGACGCAGTAATGCGATGATCCGTTTTCCTCCGTCCCCCAGGGATCATTTTTTAGTACTTGAAGAAGCCTTCGCCCGAGCTTTCGCCCAGCTTGCCTTCGTCGAGCATCTGCTTGAGGACGGATGCCATGGCCTTAAAGTTGTAGGGCATCATCATCTTTTTGAGCAACGGGCTCACCAGGCCCGGCACCTTCTGGTACTGCATAACGATGTTGTAAGCCGTCTGGATACCAACCGTGTCGAATACGCGGAACGGACCCTTGGGGGCGCCGGTGCCACGCGTCCATGCGAGGTCGATGCTCTTGGGATCGCTCACGCCCGAGACATACAAGTCGAGGCCCGAAAGCAGCCATGGCACCAGCATGGAATTGAGCAGGTAGCCGTTCTTTTCCTTGTTGACGGGCAGGGCAAGCATGCGAATGTCGTTGGCGAAGTCGACGAGCTCGTCGAAGTAGCGCTTGTCGGTTTGGTCCTGCGCCATGACCTCGGTCATGTTGTTCTTCCAGATGGAATTGGCAAAGTGCAGCGACAAGTACTTCTCGGGGCGGCCGGTGTACTTGGCAAAGGTGCTCGGCAGCAGCGTAGAGGAGTTCGTCACGACGACGGTCTTTTGCGGGAGAACCGGGGCGAGCTTTTTGTAGAAGTCAATCTTTGCCTGGGTGTCCTCAGCCATAGACTCGATGACCAGGTCGGCGTCGGCTACGGCCTTGGCAAGATCGAGCTCCAGCTTGAGCGTGGAGTAGGCACGCTCGACGGCGGCGAGTGCCGCCTCCTTGTCGAAGGGCTGGCCACTATCGGCGATACCGGCGCACCACTCGCCTGTGCCATCCGCCATGCCCTCGATTGCCGCGATGTACTCCTCGCGCACATGATCGATCTTGGGCTGAGTGCGGCCGATGCTGCCCTCGCTGCGCAGCCAGATCGTCGCATCAAAGCCGCAGTAGGCAGCCTGAAAGGCAATCTGGCTTCCCAACACGCCGCCACCGGCAACACAAACGGTCTTGTAGCTCATGGAACGGTCCTCTCTTACGTAATTCCATAGATGTGTATTTATTCAACCGTAAGGATGACGCGCGATGGGGGTGGGTTCTATAAACGGACGGTATTTTGCCGCGAACGGCTACACCTGTTCATTATCTCAGGGTTTCGAGGGCGATTTTTTGTGCCACCGAGACGTCGTTTGCGGAAGTATGCGGCAAATTCTGGAACTCTCGAGCACACCCCGGTTTTTCGCCAATAAAACCGCAGGTACAGAGATTGAACATACCCGGTGTGCTCGGCCTATTCAGATTTTGCCGCATACTTCCGAAATCTAAGTTCGCAAAGGATGATAGTTGAGGCGTTTACGCAACATATGTCCAGCAAAAACGGGTGGTAGCCGTACCGGCTACCACCCGCTTGCCTCATATCTAGCCCATAGCAGGCCAGTTACTTCTTAATGCCGCGCCCCAGACGCTTGGCGACCGATGCCACGGCCTCCTCGCTGGCAGGTCCGCAGCTCACGCAGCCGTCATGGGCACGCATCTGGCCGGTGACCTCGTCCATCGCGAGCGGCGCCACCTTCTCGAGCTTAAAGCCCTTGCCGGCGCGCATGTTCTCCTTAGCCACGCTGATCATGAGCTTAATGCGGTTGAGCTGATTGACTTCGGACGCGCCGGGGTCGTAGTCCACCGCGACGATGTTGCTCTCGGGATGCTGGCGGCGCAACTCCTTGATTACGGCCTTGCCCACCACGTGATTGGGCAGGCACGCGAAGGGCTGCGTGCAGATGATATTGGGTGCGCCGTGGTCAATCAGGTCGAGCATCTCGGCCGTAAGCAACCAGCCTTCGCCCATGTTGTTGCACACCGAAAGCACCGTACGGGCCTTGTCGGCCATGGTGCCGATGCGCTCGGGCGCCTCAAAGCGGCGGGACTTCTCGAGCATCTCCTCCACCGGCGTACGCATCCAGTCCACGAGCTTAATAAGCGCTTGCATGCCCGCGCGCGTAGTGGCAGAGCTTCCCAGCTCGTCCTTCTGCAGCTCGGCATTGCTCATGGAGTACAGGAAGAAGTCGAGCAGGCCCGGCACCACGGCCTCGCAGCCCTCGCGCTCGATCACGTCGACCACATGGTTGTTAGCCGTGGGGTGGAACTTGACCAAGATCTCGCCGACCACGCCCACGCGCGGCTTGGTGCCCTCGCCCACAAGCGGCATGGTGTCGAACGCGTGGATGGCCTCGCGGCACAGCTTGGTGTAGTTGTGGCGGTTGAACTTGGGCGCCAGCTTGCGGGCTCGTGCCATGTACTCCTCGTAGAGCGCGTTGGCGGCACCGGACGTGGCCTCGTACGGGCGGCAGCGATAGAGCATCTGCATCATCACGTCGCCAAAGAGCACTGCGTACACGGCCTGCTTAAGCAGCGCCGGCGTAATCTTAAAGCCGGGGTTGTCCTCGCCGAGCGCCACGGCCGAAAGCGAGATCACCGGGATCTCGGGGTGACCGCTCTCGCGCAGGGCCTTGCGGATGAGCGCGATGTAGTTGGTGGCACGGCAGCCGCCGCCGGTTTGGCTGATAACCACGGCCGTCTTGGACAGATCGTACCGACCGCTCTCGATGGCCTCCATAATCTGACCCGTTACCAGGATCGACGGATAGCAAATGTCATTGTTCACATAGCGCAGGCCAGCCTCGACGGCGTCGTGATCGGTTGAGGGCAGCAGCTCCAAGTTGTAGCCGGCACCGCGGAACACCTCTTTGACCAGGTCAAAGTGAATCGGCGCCATCTGCGGGCACAGGATGGTATAGCCCTCGTCACGCATCTGCTCGGTAAAGGGCACCTTGGGCCATGCGGTCGAGGTGCTCTCACGCTGCGCCTCGAACGTGTACTTGCGGCTCGCGAACGCGGGGGCATCCGTGGAAGGCGCCACCGGCGCGGCATCGCCCTGCTCGTAGGCCTCGCCCGCGGCCGTGGCCTCTGCCAAGCGCTCGGCCTCCTGGTCCTTGAGCGCCGCCATGAGCGAGCGGATGCGGATGCGCGCGGCGCCCAGATTGGACACCTCATCGATCTTGAGCACGGTGTAGATCTTGCCGCTGGCCTCAAGGATTTCCTGCACCTGGTCGGTGGTCAGGGCGTCCAAGCCGCAGCCGAAGGAGTTGAGCTGAATCAGGTCCAGGTCGTTGCGCATCGTCACAAAACGGGCGACGGCGTACAGGCGGCTGTGGTACATCCACTGGTCGACGACGCGAATCGGACGCTCGGGCTTCACCAGGTGCGCAAGCGAATCCTCGGTAAAGACCGCAAAGCCAAAGCTCGAGATAAGCTCGGGAAGGGCGTGGTTGATCTCGGGGTCGTTGTGGTAAGGACGGCCGGCGAGTACGATGCCGTGGCCGCCGTGGTCCTCGACCCACTTAAGGGCCTCCTCGCCCATGGTCTGGATATCCTCGTGGAAGCGCGCATCGGCCTCAAAAGCAGCGTTGACGGCGGCATCGACCTCGGAGCGCGTGATCTTGGGACCGCGCACACGACCGCGACCGGCTTGCGCATCGGCCACACGGTCGACGGCGAGCACCTGGTATAGACGGCGCTTGAGCTCGGTCTTGTCGTGATAGGGCACAAACGGGTACAGGAACTCGATGTTCTGCTCGCGGATCTCGTCGATGTTGAGCGCCAGCGCCGTGGGGTAGCTCATGACGATGGGGCAGTTATAGCAGTTGCCGGCGGTCGGATCCTCCTTGCGCTCCCAGCGCACGCACGGCATCCAGATGAAGTCGACGTCACGGTCGATGAGGTTCATCACGTGGCCGTGGCTCATCTTGGCCGGGTAGCACACACTCTCGGACGGCATGGACTCGATGCCCGCCTGGTAGGTCTTTTTGCTCGACTGATCGGACAGCTGCACACTAAAGCCCAGGCGCGTAAAGAACGCATGCCAGAAGGGGTAGTTCTCGTACATGTTGAGTGCGCGCGGGATACCCACGGTGCCGCGCGGGGCCTCGTCGGGGCTCAGCACCTCGCGGTCAAAGAGCAGCTCGTTTTTCTTTTTGAAGAGGTTGGGGGCCTCGGTCTTCTGCTTTTTGTGACCGGCGCCCTTCTCGCAGCGGTTGCCGGTAATGAAGCGCCTGCCGCCGCCAAAGTCGTTGACGGTAAGCTGGCAGTTGTTAGAGCAACGGCCGCAGCGGACATGCTTTTGCGTCACGGTGAGGTGCGCGATGTCTTCGGCAGAAAGAATGGTCGAGGTGCCGTTCGCGCCGGCGCGATCGCGGGCGAGCAGGGCCGCACCGTAGGCGCCCATGCAGCCGGCGATGTCGGGGCGCACGGCGTGAACGCCGGTGAGCTGCTCAAACGCGCGCAGCGTGGCATCGGACATAAAGGTGCCGCCCTGGACGATCACCTGGCTGCCGATCTCCTTGGGATCGCGCAGCTTAATGACCTTGAACAGAGCATTCTTGATGACGGAATAGGACAGGCCGGCCGCGATGTCGCCCACCGTGGCGCCTTCCTTTTGCGCCTGCTTGACGCGCGAGTTCATAAAGACCGTGCAGCGACTGCCCAGGTCGACCGGGGCCTTGGCATGGATGGCGGCGTTGGCGAACGCGTGCACGTCCATGTTCATAGAGACGGCGAAGCTCTCGATAAAGCTACCGCAACCCGACGAGCAGGCCTCGTTGAGCATGATGTGCTCGATTACACCGTCCTTGACGCGCAGGCACTTCATGTCCTGGCCGCCAATGTCCAGAATAAACTCGACGCCGGGCAGGAACGCCTTGGCGCCGCGCAGGTGCGCAACGGTCTCGATCTCGCCGGAGTCGGCCTTGAGGGCTTCGATGAGCAGTGCCTCGCCATAGCCGGTAGTGGTCACGTGGCCGATGGTGCAGCCGGCGGGAATGTGGTTGTAGAAATCGGCCATGATGACCTTGGCCGTGCCCAGGATGTCGCCGTTGTTGTTGCCGTACCAGGTGTGCAGCAGCTGACCGTCCTCGCCCACGAGCGCGGCCTTCATGGTGGTGGAGCCGGCGTCGATGCCGATGAACACGCGTCCGGTGTAGCCTTCGAGCTTGCCCTTGGGGACGACCTCTGTGTCGTGGCGGGTCTTGAACTCGGCAAAGTCCTCGTCGGTGGCAAAGAGCGGATCCAGACGCTCGACCTCGGCACCCTGCGTGTCACCCAGGGCATCGATGGCCTCGATGAGCTGCGGGAACGTGCTGAGCTTATTGGACTCGTGCGCCATGGCGGCGCCGCTCGCCACAAACAGGTGAGCGTTTTGGGGCACGATACGGTGCTCCTCGTCCAGGTTGAGCGTGAGGTAGAAGCGGTGGCGCAGCTCGGAGAGGTACTGCAGCGGGCCGCCCAGGAAGGCGACGTTGCCGCGGATGGGACGGCCGCACGCCAGACCCGAGATGGTCTGGGTCACGACAGCCTGGAAGATGGAGGCGGCCACGTCCTCGGGGCGGGCGCCCTCGTTGAGCAGCGGCTGGACGTCGGTCTTGGCAAAAACGCCGCAGCGGCTGGCAATGGGATAGATGGTGGTGGCGTTGGCCGCGAGTTCGTTAAGGCCGCTGGCGTCAGTGTGCAGCAGGGTTGCCATCTGATCGATGAACGCGCCCGTGCCGCCGGCGCAGGTGCCGTTCATGCGCTGCTCAATGCCATTATCGAAGTAGATGATCTTGGCGTCCTCGCCGCCCAGCTCGATGGCGACATCGGTGGCCGGGATGAGGGTCTCGACGGCACGCTTGCTGGCGATGACCTCCTGGACAAACTCCAGGTCGAGCCACTGGGACAGCAGCAGGCCACCCGAGCCGGTAATGGCGCAGGTCATCTGGGCCGTCGGCAGCACGGTCACAGCGCCCTCGAACAGGTCGCGGGCGCAGGCACGGACGTCGGTGTGGTGGCGCTGGTACTTGGCGTAGACAATCTGGTTGTCGTCGTTGAGCACGGCGAGCTTAACGGTGGTGGAGCCCACGTCGATGCCCAGGTGCAGGTTGCCGTGGGCGTTGCCGGGGTTGAAGATCGCGCCTTCGGGGGCGTGGGCGGCGGCTACGGGCTCAGCGGCGGTGGCGGGCTCGCTGGCAACGGACGTCTCCCCTGCCGCGTTCTTGGCATCGGCAACTGCCTCGGCGACCTTCTCGGCAGCGGCAGTCGCGGCCTTCTGCGCGGCGTCCACCACGGCGGGCGCGGCCTCGCGTGCGGCAGCGACCATGCGGTCCTTGATGCCCTCGACGAGTTTGCTCATTGTCTCTCCTCTTAGTTGTTGGACTCGACGGTTGCGGCGGTGTCGGCCGCGTCCTCGAGTTGCAAGTTCAATAGCTTCATGCCGTATTCCGGCACGTTGATATCGATGGGTTGGCCATACAGGTCACCGGGGCGCACAAAAGCGAGCACCGTCATAATGCGCGCCATGGCCTCAGGCGATTCGGTGAGTCCACGCTCAAACCAGCGCTGAATCATGCCGACCTCGGCACTTACGACGTAGGTAACGTAGTAGTCAAAGAACGTGCCCAGCGCCAGGCCCAAAATGCCCGTCTGCGCACGCGGCACCACAGCCTCACGAGCGGTGTCGATGATCCTTTTAATGAAGGCCTGGTCGCCGCCCGGACCCAACAGCGCACCGATTAAGTCGCGGTTGGCCGCAAGATAACGCAGCAGCTCAACCGAACCGGGCGCCGGCTCGAGCTCATCTATGTTGTGATAGAGATCGGGCAGCTGAGCTGCGGTGATGAGCTCAATGCGCTCACGGATCTCGGCCAGCAAGCCGTCCTCGATTTGATTGATAAAGTCAGGGATATCGCGGTAGTGCGAATAGAACGTGCGGCGCGTAAGACCGGCGCGCTCGGTGAGCGACGCGACATTAATGCGCGAAAGGTCGCCGCTTTCGGCAAGCTCGCTGGCAAGTGCCTGGCGAAGGGCACGCTGCGAGCGAAGGGACCGGCGATCGCATTTCTCGAGCTGGGACAAGCGTCCTCCTTGTTACTCAGCCTGTGCGCTATTGCACAGTGCGAGTATTATTGCACACCGTGTGCATCAACACGTAAAGGCAATATTTTGGATGTGACGAACGGGCAGTCCCTTTGTCACGTCGAGCCGCCGCTTGGTCCCGTTAATGGGACCAACAATCGCCGCACCCGTTGCATCATGCCGGTAACGATCGATAAGGAGGCCGACATGAACAACCAGGCAAGCGATGCCATCACCGATACTGGCAAGGACCTTGTCCTCAGCTGCATCAAGAGTCAAGAGCTGCGCGACCGCATGCGTAAATACCTATACTGGCCAGCGCCAATCATCGCCGGCTCTCTTAAGACGCTTGATGAAAAGCGCACCATGCTTGAGCAACTCCGCAAGGAGGTTTCGCCGGAGCTGACCAAAGATATCGATTCGTATCTCGCCCAACTCAACAGCGCGCTTGAAATGCTCGACAACATCGAGCGCGACCGTGGAATCCTCCTGCTATACGTCATGTTCTTCAACGAGAAGGAGCGCGACGCCGACGCCCTCGACGGCCCCTTCCCCACCGCATCGTGGGACGCCGCGCAAACGCTCATGAAGCGCTACATCGAAGAGTATCCTGACGACGATTGGTCCGAATCGTACTGGAAGATCAATCTCTACACCTCGGAAGACCTGCACGAGCGTCAAACGGCGCAACCCTCTCTGTCGTTTGCGGCCACCAAGGACGGCGAGCTTATATTCCTCCGTGATCTGCGCAATCACCGCACTCGCAAATCGCATGTCGAAAGCGCCTGGCGAAACGATAGCAGGCGGTTCTGCGCGAACAACGAGCCCGTCTACACGCCGTGGGTACCGGGCGACATCCTCAAAATCGACGGTCGGCCTTTCGACCACGGGCCTCGCTTTGCCATTGTGCTCGAAAACGACTACGAGCACACGCTCCGAGGACAGATCTGGTGTGCAGGCCCCAGCAAATATCACGGCGTTAAGGAAGGTTCGCTTTCATCCGGCACCTTCAGCGACAGTCTCTTGGACCCCTTCATCCCCTCTGCCCTCTACGCCGCCGAGCGCTACACCGGCGACCTGCCGGACGACTGCGCTTTTATGCTCGAGCTTTCGCAGAAACTGCACGACAACCCTGACTATGGCAGACAATGGTCCGAGGGTTCCGTCGGACATGACTGCCTTCAGCCGTATCGCAAGCCCGCCAACCAAAGTGAGCTGGATATTCGTCCGGACATCTTCGAGTTTTTAGACTCGCACAGTATTAAGGAGCATCTTCAACGAATCGACTACGAGCTCACCACGCCCGTAGCGGCTTTCATCGTCGACCGCTCGCATAAAGCAACGCTGCAGCAAAAGCTCGAAGGCTGGCAAAAGATCATCGACACCATGCCCAATTGCGCCATGAGCCGCAGAAACGACACGTTCAACATCCCTGACTTTCATGCCTTTCTGCGCAATGTCATCAGGCAGGAGCAAAGAAAGCTCGCACACTTTAAAAGGACGGACGGCCAGAGTCTGTATTTCTTTGAGGACTACTCGTGGGACCGGCGCGACCGATGCGACCTTCTTTACGGCCCGTACAGCAGTTATCAAAAATGCTTCGATGCCATCTGGAGAGAATTCGAAGGCGACAATCCAAAGGCGATCAAGATCACTCGCCGCCCCATCGACCCGGACGAAGACCACTATGTCGATGACATGGTCATACTCAATGAGAGCGGCGAGGTGATGTCCTGCGACTACCGGTTCGAGGGTGAGTGGGACGAGGCGGGCACCGCGAGCGATTTCGAGGACATGTGGTTCGATATCCCAACGCCCTTCCATGCCGGAGACATCGTCTGCAACCTCCAACGCCCCGACGAGCCGATGGTACTGTTTGACCTGCAAACTTGGGGATCCGAACGAGTCGACAAAGAGCTGGCCTCCTCCGTCTACAAAGAGCGTCTCGTTCAAAAGGCCGACAAGCTATTGCGCTGGCACCGATATGACGGCGACACCAGCGACATGTACGCCTACGGCTGCCAAGTCTCATCCGCCTTGCATTTCCCCTTCTACATTGGGGAGCCTGAGGGCTTTCTTTTGGACATCGACTATTACCGCAAGCCGCTTAAGTCAGAGGAGCGAATCCTTTACGGCGTCAGGGCATATGTCAAAGGCGACCTGGCGGTTGATTCGCTCGCCGCAATGGCAAGTGCATGCGAGTTACAGGCGCTGGCGGAGAAAAAGGCGCGTGGCTTCGAGGACGCAGATAGCTGGCTCAAGGACCGCTACCCGGAGCTGTTCGATACGACGGTTGAGCCGGTCACGGCCGATCCCTTATAGCCCCTGAAAGCGTCTTCCCAGGCCTCCGCCATATCGACGCTATTCGTCACAAGGGCAAGCATCATATTTTGAATGGCAATCCTTTCAACACGTAGCCACCCATGCACCAGGGTGTTTCCAAAAGTATGTTTGACGAGAGATTCATATCAGACCTGTTAATGGGACCACAAAGCACAACCTCTGATGGATGCTAACGGCAACGACCGAATTGGAGGTTGCCATGAACATCTTGGATTTTGTCGACTCCCGGGACATTCGGGAGCACCTGCGCAGTATCGACTTCCAGCTCAGCACCATCGAGGCCGCCTATCTGGTTTGGTTTTCGAAGACCGCCACGCTCGATCAGAAATGCGAAGCCTGGCAGGAGATCGTGCAAACCATGCCCAATTGTTCGCTGGAGGCAACCCATGCCGGTCTTGGAAGGCCGGCCATCCCCGATTTCCATGCTTTTTTGCGCTGGACAATCGATTACAACAAGCGGTGCGTCGATGCGTTTGCGAGTGGGACGGGCTACGTTTATCAGTATGAAGAGGAGATTGTGCCCGACGGGCAACTTTGTGGGGCCTTCGGCGCGCCATTCAGCTGTTATGAGAAATGTGCCGAGGCGTTGCGCGGTGATGATGAACTGGCGAGCCGTCCAGAGGCACGCGTACGCATCACGCGATACCCGCTCGATGTCGACGAAGAGCATCGCCGGGAAGACTGGCTCATGGTAAACGGTAAAGGCAAGATCCTTTCCGTTTATTGTCCTTCAGCCGGCCCCGTTGAGAACGATTGGGAGATCGCATTCGAGTTCATCTGGGTCGATATCCCCACGCCGTTCCACACCGGCGATATCGTCTGGACGCCGCAAGGCAGTGCCCGTGAGCCGTTCACGTTGTTCGATCTGCCCACGTGGGACCGGACAAAGCTTGAGGCAGAGCTTCGGCAGGCAGACCGTTCTGACGAATGGCTTGATCATGTGCAGCAGCGCCTCGAGCACTATCGCCATGCAGGGGATATCAGCAACATGCATGCCACTGGCTGCTCGATTACCTACAACGAGACGTTTCCCCTCTACATCGGCGAGCCAGACCCGCTTTACCTGAATCTTGAGTACTATCGCAAGCCACTCGAAGACGAGCAGCGAATTTTAATCGCCGCCCAGGCCTACCTGCGCGGCGACCTGTATGTCGACTCACTCATCGCGTTTATCGACACCATAAGGATGGAGTCCAAGGCAAAGCGCAACCTGGAAGAGCTACGTCTGGATCAGGCACCGCTCAAGGAGAAGTACCCGCAGCTATTTGAATAAAGGCCACCATGTCCGAATCCGCGAAAAGCCACGCCGATAACCAGGAGGCTATCATGCGCGAAGAAGTAATCAACCTAATCGACTCCCCGGAGTTGCGAGAGCATTTGCTGCATAATCCACAGCTCCTGAATGGCGATCATTACACGCAAATCATCGGTGGCGCGTCGATAGAAATCAACCGCAAACGGAAGATGCTCAGCAGGCTGGTTGCTGACGAGCGCAACTCGTCAGACAACACCTTTCATTGGTACGATCCAGAAGAATGTATCGACTACATCGATGACTGCTTGGACGCGCTAAAGGCCGTCGACGGAAACGGAAAGACGCTGCTTATTAGCGAAATTAGCTTTGTCGACAACGAAGTAGGATCCGCCATCACGCATGGCCCCTTCCCCGTGGCATCGTGGCAGGCCGCCCTTGCGGCAATGAAGGCATACGCAGACAAGTGGGGCGGCATGACAGATTTATCGTCCTCATACTGGATGATTGAGCTGTTCAACCTTGCCAACGACCCGTGCTGCTCATATCCCTACGACGGCTTTCTACAGCCAGACTACACTTACTACGCAAACATCTCCGGCGAAATTCAATACCTCTGCAGAGAGGAAGTGGGGGAATGTGGCGAGGTGCGCGACTGCATTGTGGGTGAAATTTTTGGGCCATGGTTTAAGGGGGCATATGTCGACCTGCCCACGCCGTACAAAAAGGGCGACATTCTCGAGATTGACTGCAGGCCATGGGCGCCGGGACCTTGTTATTGCTTGGTAGCAAACTCGAAATTGGACTGTCTGTATCTTGATGACGATGGGCAGATCAGTTGCGGATCAATCCCCTACGGCAGCTGTTTTGCCGGATGGGCGCATACGAACTTGATGCTGTCACCCGTATTCAGGGCGAGAAAAGCAACGCAGCCCTTGCCGGAAGCATGCGTGACCTTGCAAGCAATCGGGCTGGACCGGATAGACGACTTGCTAGAAGCGTGCGCCGACAACAAAGAGAAAGAGCCGATTTGGCTAGACATATATCGGCATCGCACTCGATAACGGAAGCTGGATGCATATCGGTACTCGAGGGGACGATCAACAGATGCGGCGGATCCAATCGAGATGAACGTCGACGCGGCGGCAACGCAGACTTTTCCGAATAGCGATCTTAACGATGACATTTGACCATCCCACCGCTCATCCGCCTAGATTGTCCGCACACCTTTGTTGCTCAACTATTTCACAAAGCCCACGTTCTAGTATTTGTTGTTAAAGCGGCCGCTAAAGACGGGAGCAAAATGGACACCGAAACGAAGTTCACATGGGTCGATACCTACACGGCAATCGCTCGAAAATTGCTGACTATGCGAAACGACGAAGAAACCCTTCTCGAAATCTGCAAGAACAATGCAAATACTGGAGACACAAACAGAATGGATCCATTCACATTCATGTCTCTGTTCAACAGATCGATAAGCTACGATAGCCGCACCAAGGTAATCGAAAGCATTTTTGCCCGCCTCGATATTCACGGCGCAATTCCCACTGACTATGCCGGTGTACCCACCTCAAATAACAGGCGCTGGCGCTACATGGACGGAATAGACTCAAGCATTGAGGAGAAGTGGGATTTCTTCGAAGAGGCAATGGCATACTCACCAGAAGACGAAGATCACGTCCACTTCATCAATTTGTTCGATCGAGTATTGGCCCAAAAGAATATCGGCTTTGCAAACCTCTCCATGGCATTGTTCTGGTGCAGGCCCGACACGTTCATGCCTTTTGATCAACTAAGCAGAAATTATCTCGAAAGTGTTTACGGCATATTAGTAACGTCATCCAAACAAAATGGGACCGGTTATTTAGAGCTCCTTAACAAGGTGGGCCATCTGGGTAGGCCCCTTTACGAGATTTCGGCTGAAGCGTTTGACCATAAAGCCCCGAAGCGAGACGCTACATCTAATCCTGCCGAAGATTCAGAATTGCCTACGGACTCCAACGCCTCGCCAAGCAAAGACGGCAGCGCATACACTGACGACGACTTTTTAAATGACGTCTATCTTGACGCAAATGATCTCTCACAGCTCAAACGACTCCTTAAGGCAAAGCGAAATCTTATCCTCGACGGTGCTCCAGGAACAGGGAAGACGTTTTGCGCAAAAAGACTCGCTTGGAGCTTCATGGGCAAGCGAGACAACTCCAAGATAGAAACCGTTCAATTCCACCAAGGGACAACCTATGAGGACTTCGTCATTGGATACCGTCCAAATGATGCAGGCGGATTCGATATCAAAGCGGGCGTCTTCACCTCATTCTGTCAAAAAGCGGCAAGCGATCCCGACAGTGACTACTTCTTCCTAATCGACGAGATCAATCGAGCGAATATCTCAAAGGTGTTTGGAGAACTCTTGAGCCTTATAGAAGCCGGACATCGCGGCAATCCCACCAGTCTCGCTATCGATGGAAGGCCCTTTTTCGTACCAGACAATGTCTTCATTATCGGCACCATGAACACCGCTGATCGTAGCATTGCCCTTATCGACTATGCACTTCGCAGAAGGTTCGCTTTCTTTCGCATGACCCCAGCTCTCAATAACACCTCTTTCCTCAAAGATGCATCGAAATGTGCCGACAAAAGAATGCCCTCTCTCGTCAATGCGGTACGCTCGGTAAACATCGACATTGCCTCCGACCCCGCGCTCGGTGAAGGGTACGAGATTGGACATAGTTACCTCTGTCGCTCCGGCAAAGGGTGTGTTGACGACATCGTTAAATACGAACTCAACCCACTCATCCGTGAATATTGGTTCGATGATCGAGCCAAAGCGGATGCGGCAATTAGCGTCCTCGAAGGTGCCGTCAATGCCCAGAGCTGAAGAAAAGGTCATCGTTCGAAACATCTACTACATGATGGCCTATGCCTTCAAAGCCCTCGGTCTCGATGAATATGCGTCTATCGAGACCGAGGAGTTTGAGCACGTCGAAGACCTACTTGCGGCCATCCTCTCAATCGGCATCTCATCACGACTCAAACGTGGTCTGGAGCACGGTTATGCCGAGGTTTCCGAGGACTTTCTTGGTATTCGCGGGAAAATCGATATGGCTCGGACATCACAGCTGCGCTCCGCTGGGCGCCGAAGCATTAGGTGTACCAGCGACGAATGGACAGTCAATACTCAGATGAACAGGGTGCTTAAATGCGCAGTGGGCACCCTCGTTCGCTCTGGCGCAGTCGGCACCGAACGGAAAAACCTACTTAGAAGTTATTATCGTCAGCTCGATTCTATCGACAATATTCGACCTTCCTCTATCGACTGGGGAAGGCTCTCCTTTCATGGAGGAAACCGCGGTTATCGCCTTCTTATGGGAGTCTGTCATGCCGTAATTGAGAATAGCCTGCCGACACTTTATTCAGGTGATACCGCTTTTGGCAAATGGCGGGACAATCAGAAACTCTCCGCTCTCTTTGAACATTTTGTACTGGAGTATTATCGCGCCGAGCATCCCGATCTTAGGGCATCTGCCCATCGAGTGGCATCAGGATCGGACAACGCTCCAAAGATATTGCCGGCATTACTGACAGACGTCACTCTTGAAGGCCCCGGTCGAACCCTCATCATTGACTGCAAATGTTACGGGACTATTCTTCACCAGCACATGGAATCCGAAATTCTATCCCCAGCCCATCGCAATCAAATCTATTCCTACGTTGCCCATGAATCATGGTCGCGAAAAACAGGGGCGGTCGAGGGCATGCTTCTTTACGCTCTCACTGATAACGCGAGGTCAATGTGCGAAAGCTGGGATGAAACCGGCTATCGCTTCCACTGTCGGACACTCGATCTTGACACAGAGTTTTTAGGTATTCGCAAGCAACTCGATGACATCGCAGCTTTAGTCGAAGAATAGATGGCTGCTCGCTCATCATACCAAGCGGGGCGAGCAGCCTTATTGTTGCGCGCCGTTAAAGTAAGCCCCTCATGGCATGCCAGCGAGCATGTGAAATAAATATCTCTTGAAAACGGCCCGTGGTGCAGATGCGTCACGGGCCGGACTATTGTTTTCGGCTATGGACCTAGCCGAAAACTCACATGTAGATGGGATTTTCACCATCGGAACTCATGCGGCCCAGGGCATCTGCATTGCAGTGGGTCTCGGCGAATGCCACATCGTTGTCTCGATCTCCAGCCGCAAAGCAACCCGCCAAGATCGCTGCCGTTGGACTGAGCATGTTGCGCAGGTCGCGCAGGATCGCATTTATCGGACGGTTGTCGTCGAGCATTTCGAGCCCGTCGATTACGACCACGATGTCCTTCAGCGCCGCCCTGCTCCACGTTTGGTCGCCGAGCAGTCAACTCGTTAACAGGCCTATGGTCATGTTATCTTCGACAAAGATGCCCAGGTTGCGCTGCTTGAGGCGCATCGTTGCGCGGATTGCCTCAACCTGTTGCTCCTCAAGATCCGCCGGCAGCTTGACGCCCATCTCGGCACGAATAAGCCGAGCAATCGCATCCTCTTCACGCTCCCGAATCGGCACGTAAAGCACGGCGCACTGCTCACTCAGGCGCAGCACCGCGTGTGCCAGCACGTTCGAAACGTCTTCATGCGCACCGCCAATCACGCTGAGCTTGCCCAGCCCAACGCCGCCACCTAGGGCGTCATCGGCCGACATGCCGGCTTTCAACAAGCGCGGAGCTGCGAACAGTGACGTTTCCACACCACGGTCGAGTCCAGAAGCCAGTCGATTGCGAAACCCGCTGAGGTCAAAAGCCTCGTCATCACGCTCTCCACGATTCCCGCCGCACCGATTCGCGGACGGCGGCATCACGCCTGGTAGGCCCAGCATCTCGCCCAAACTCGCAGAACGGCCAATTCGGTCGTCCCTGGAGTCCATCTTTAGCGTCATCGCAACCCTCCTAACGCCTACCGCGCTTACCAGTAGCCTTAAAATTCCAAATCGGCTTGAGTCGGTGAATGACATCAACCGTCGGGTCCATGAGCCTCAGTACATCATCCGCAGGCTTATACGCTTCGGGCGACTCATCGAGCGTCGTCTCGCATGCGCTCGGACAGTAGATGCCGGCATCGCGCATCTCGTTAACGAACGACCTGGTATCGAGCGTTTGGAACGCTTTTGTGCGGCTCATCGCGCGACCCGTCCCGTGTGGCGCCGAGCAGTTCCAGTCCTCGTTTCCCTTGCCGCGCGCAATAACGGCACCGTCGCGCATGTTGAACGGAATCAGCACCATCTCGCCCGCATGAGCGCTAATAGCGCCCTTGCGAATCATGCCATCTTCCGAGATGTAGTTGTGCATGGTGGTAAAGCCGTCTCCGTCAAGTCGAATTCCCGTACGCTCAACAATCTGTGCGACAATCGCCTTGCGGTTCTGATTCGAGAAGCGTTGGCAGTTATGCATATCGACGAGATACTCGGCAGAAAGATCTCCCACGAGATACTTAAGCTCGTCGGGGATATCTGCCGCGCACGTCTTCTGCGCCAGTGCCTGATGGTGCTCCGCCGTCTGCTTGCCCATGTTGCGCGAGCCGGTGTGCACGACCAGATATTGGCACCCATCCTCGTCCTCGTCGAGTTCAATGAAGTGGTTGCCGCCGCCCAGCGTACCCATGGAGCGCTCAACCTTGCGTTTATCCTGCAGCCAATCATGCAACTCCATGTCAAAGTCCGCGAGTACGCAGGCAGGATCGCGATGAAGGCTAAAGCCCGTGGGCACCGCGCGCTTCACATCGCGATTGAACTGAATGAGGTCGTCGCGCGCGATGGTTTCCGCAAGCGGCACGCAGTACATCCCGCATCCGATGTCGACGCCCACCAAATTAGGAATGACCTTGTCGCCCAAGTTTGCCGTAAAGCCAATCACGCAGCCCTTGCCCTTATGGGCATCGGGCATGATGCGGATCTTGGCGCCTTCAAACGCCGGGCAGTTAGAGATCTCCTCGATCTGCTCCTTGGTTGAATCCTCAAGATTCTCGGCAAAGACTTTGATGTCTGCCATCGCATTTCTCCTGTTCTGATCCTTGTAAACCGGAACCGGCCCCAAGCCAACAGAGTGCACGTCACACCAACCAGCCAAACCGCCGATTTCCGTTTAACCACCTTTCGCCCTATTCGGGCCCTTATTGCTGCGAATACTACGGTCGCGCGGGCTACAATGAGTCCCAATAACGGGTCTTGTTTTGCATCTCCGGCTGATACCCTGCCGGCGAAAGGAGACAACGTGGCGAACAGACCAAACCAAAAGCTCAGGCTTCTGTTCCTGCTTAAAACCTTGATGGAAAAGACCGACAGCACGCACGGACTCACGACGCAGCAGATCATCGAGGAGCTCGCCTATCACGATCTCGAGGCCGAACGAAAGGCCATCTATCGCGACCTGCAAACGCTTCGCGACTTCGGGCTCGACATCGACCAGCGCGGTGGCAAGGAATGGGCGTTGGTCTCACGCCCGCTCGACCTGCAAGAACTCATCATGCTTGTTGACGCCGTGCAGAGTTCGCCGTTTTTGACCGATGAATTGACCGACCATCTTATCGGCAAGCTGCAGAGCCTCGCCAGCCTGGACGAACGCGAGCTGATGCACAAGCGCGTCGACGTGCCTTCGCGTGTGAAGATGCAAAACTCCGATGCTCTGCACAATATCGACTTGATTCAGCAGGCTATGCGCGAAAAACGCAAGATTCGGTTTCGTTACTTCCACTACGACGCCGCCAAGCAAAAGGCCCTTAATCATAACGGAAAGACCTACGAGCTCACACCCGTGCGTCTTATCTACTCCGACGAGCTTTATTACATGATTGGATTTAGAGATAAATGGGCTAATGCCGGCTCGGGTCATCAGCCGTTCACACCTTATCGCGTCGATCGCATGCTCGACGTTGCGGTGTCCGAAGAGTCCGCGACCAAAGATCCGCGTATCGCGGGCTATGTGCTCGAAGATCACGTCTCTCCATCATTCGGCGTATATGCAGCCAACAAAACCACCATGGTGCTGGAACTCGACGACCGCGCGATGAATCCGCTCATCGATAAGTTCGGATTGGACGCCGTTGTGTTTGAAAACCAGGATGGGCGCCTGTTAGCAACTGTCAAAGCCCCGCTGTCGCCGCAGTTCTTTGGCTGGCTGCTGCAACTCAGCACCTTCATTAAGATCGTTCAGCCCCAAAGCGCCATCGATACGTATCTCAAATATCTCGACGACACTCGGGCACTTTACCAGGAAGACAGGTAATATTTCATGGCTACAACCCCTAAATTCGATGAATCGTTTAAGAACCTGAACCCCGAACAGCGCGAGGCCGTCGAATGCCTAGATGGCCCGCTGCTCGTCATTGCCGGTCCCGGCACCGGCAAGACGCAGCTGCTGAGCCTGCGCGCGGCGAACATCCTGGCCAAGTGCGATGTCGCCCCGCGCAACATCCTCTGCCTTACCTATACCGAGGCGGGCGCGGAAGCCATGCGCAAGCGCCTGATCGAGCTGATTGGGCGCGACGCCTACGGCATCGAAGTCAGTACGTTTCACGGATTTGCAAGCAGCATCAGGTCGCGCTATCCCGAGTACTTCATGCGCCCATCGACCGACACGCTTGTTACTAGCCTGCACCAGCAAGAGATTTTTGATCGGCTGCTCAAATCACTGCCCTTTGGTTCTCCGTTAGGCGGAGGGTCACCTGATATGCCTGCGCCAAATATTGGCAAGATGATTGGCTTTGTCTCCAAGGCTAAGCGCAGCGGCCTGGATTACGACGCGCTGGGCGCCATCGCGCAGCAAAATATCGACGCCGCTGCCTGGCTCACCGAGCATTCCGAGCTGCTTACGCTCGCCTGCGAAAGGGCAAGCGCTGCGTTGGCAGAGCGCTTTGAGGAAGAGGTCGAGCGTGCCTGCGGCATGGCGCCCACATCGCTCACCCACCCGATCGAGTGCCCCGCCGGCACGTATGTGCCCTATATCCTTGAGCTGCGCGATACCGTTCGCCGCACCGAACTCATCGATGAGAAGGGCAAATCCTCGGGATACACCAAGGTGCGCGATGCCTTCTTTGGAGGCAGCAACTCTCAGGGGCGCACGTTTAAGATTGCCGAGCAGAGTGAGCGACTTAAGACCGCTTGCGACGTCGCGCGTCGCTACCAGAGCGAGCTCGACCAGCATCATCTCTACGATTACGACGATATGATCGGCGACTTTGTTAACGCCGTCGAACACAACGATGTGCTACGTCAAGTACTCCAGGACACCTATACCTATATCCAAGTTGACGAGTTCCAGGACACCAATGGTGCCCAGATGCGCATCATCGAGCTGCTCTGCGACGGCGTTGATGTGCCCAATATCATGGCCGTTGGCGATGACGATCAGGCCATCATGCGCTTTCAGGGCGCCACGATCGAATGTGCCAACCAGTTTGCGGCCGAGTTTTCGCCCCGGAGCATCGTGCTCAAGACCAACTATCGCTCCACGCCCGCCATCGTTGAGTTCGGTCAAGCTATCGCACGCCAAATTGAATATCGCCTCGACGCCAGCTCGAATAAGTCAATCGAAGCCTCCAAGCCTCAGGGTGATCAGGTCGGCTTTAGCGAGAACGTCTACGCCGGCAAAGCCGAGGAATACGCCGCTGTCGCTGCGAGCATTAAGCAACGGCTTGATGATCACTATCTCGATGAATGCGAAGATCCCAATGAAGGAATTGCAGTCATCTCTGCTAAGCATGCCGCCTTGCGCTCGCTGATTCCCTTCCTCGTTAAGGAGAAGGTGCCCTTTTCGTATCGCGAGCGGCAGAATCTCTTTGCTTCCGAGCTTATGCAGACGACGCTGGCACTGTTGCGCTACGTTACCGCGCTTGCTCGCGGGCAGAAGGAGCTCGCCTGTAGCTATCTTCCGCAGATTGTCTGTGCCGCCGAGCTGGGCGGCGACCACCCATCGTCCGTGACGTTTGCGCTCAGCGCCAAGCGCGAGCATCGCGGCGACTGGATGGCCGCCATGCGCGAGAGTAATAACGCCCGCGTCAAAAAGCTGCACGACGATCTTATGCAGTGGGCGGCCGAGGCCGGCGCCTCCCCGGTCAGAGCGTTGCTCTTTAAGATTGCCAAACGCAGCCTTGACTATTATCAGGATCATAAAAAACAGGATCCGCTGGGCGCCGCCGAATTCAATGCCGGCATCCGCGCACTACTCGCCTTTGCCGAGGGTGAAATGGGCGACGCGCGCCGCATGGGACGCACGCTTCGCCTGCCCGATATTGTCGACAAACTCGACGCCGCGCAAAAGTTTGGCGTGAGCATCGACGCATCGATCGACCTTGGCACACCGGGAGCCGTTCGCCTTACTAGCGCTCACAGTTCGAAAGGTCTGCAGTTCGATTGCGTCTACCTGCTCGACGCCGACGACTCCACCTGGCACAAAGGTGCTGGCGGCATGAGCTTGTACCCGTCCAACCTGCTTATTCGCGACGAAAAGGATGACGACGATGCGCGCCGCCTGCTGTTTGTAGCCATCACACGCGCTAAGCGACACCTCGAGCTGTACCGCGCCGGCGGATCGGCGCTGCAGGAGCTCACGGGGCTTATCGACTCTTGCGAGGTTTCTGCCAAAGCGGACCAGCTCAGTGCCGCCATCGAAACCGAATGGCGCGACAACTACGTGTTTGATACGCCCGAGCTCCGTGCGCTTTTGGAGCCTCACACCGACGTAAAACACCTCTCTGCCACGGCACTCAACAACTTTGTGACCTACGAGCCTGGGTGTGCAAATAGCCAGCACTTCCCCGAGAAGCAGATTGTGCGCCTACCCACGGCGCCCACGATTCAAACCGAATTCGGCACTATCGTTCACGCGATGTTCGAAGAAATCGTTAATCGGATGGCAACCGATGGCGCGGCGGCAATTGAGACAATTGAGGCCGAGTATCGCCAGCAAATTTCGTGGCTCGATTTTGCCCCCGAGGACGTCCATCGCTATTCGGACCGCTTCGAACGCATTTGTAATGCATTCGTCCCTTGGCTTGTCGAGCACGTACGTGGCTACCGTTGCATCACGGAAGCGAACATGCAGTGTCTAACTGCCGGTGGAACTCCACTCTTTGGTTTTCTTGACCTGCTCCTCGTTGACGATGCAGCTAAGACGGTGCAGATCGTCGACTACAAGACTGGCTTTGGCAAAGAAATCCCTGCAGGCTACCATCGTCAGCTCAAGTTTTACAAACTGCTGGTCGAAGCGTCACCCGAGTTTTATGGCTACACCGTCACCTCCATGGGCGACTACTATGTAGAACCCGACAAGACGACGGGCGAGCTCCGCCCGCCGTTCGCGACAACCGCCAACGCCGTTGACATTGCCGAACTCGAGCAGCTCATCGATGCCACATGGGCTCGCATTGAACACGGTGCTTGGGATACCAGCGCTTTTGAGCAGAGCGATGCCTATGAGCTTGCCATCGAGGAGCAGAAGGGCTGCCGCAAAAAAGCCGACAAGACCGAGCTCATGCAGCGCGCTTACGAGCATTGGCTAATTGAGAACTCTAGAATGTGACAAAGGCGCTGCCCCTTTGCCACATTATTCGATGACGGTGCGGGAGTTTTGCTTGCGCATGGTGGCGAGCATGTGTTTGGGGACGGCGTGGGCCATGCAGCTGCCGATAGTTGCGCTCGCGGCGGCCTTAGCTGCATCGCTTGCGTTTTTGGTCGCGTAGCTGTGGCGGAAGCGTTTGAGCATGGCAATGTCATTGCCGCCGTCGCCATAGACCGCGACCTCGTCCTCGGCGATACCGTAGTAACCCGCCAGCCAGGCCACGCTCTCGCCCTTGTTGCACGCCACGTCCGTGATCTCAAACATCACTGGATCGAACGGCGCGTTGACGACGCGGTCCGAGCGCTCGGCCAAATATGCCTTAAGGTCGCGCTCCAGCTCGGGCGAGGTCACGCGACAGTTGATCTTGCACACATCGTGGCGCAGAATGTCACCGATCGACTGGTCGAAATACTGCTCCTCGTGATACCCGCCACGTGCACGCATGCCGCGCATCACGATACGCTTGATAGGACTGTCCTTTTTAAAGCCCGCCTGGTGCATCTCGAACGATCCGCTCGAGAACATGCCATCGGGCGTGGAGCAGTCGAAGCAAATGTCCGGGAACGCCTTGAGCAACTCCTCGGTAATCTGCGGGTCGATGGTCCAGGTCTTGAGCACCTCGCCATGGCTGTCGCGCACGATGGAGCCATTGGAGCAGCAAGCGTCAAGCGCCAGGCCCGTAAAGCCATGCTCGCCGATCGGCAGCGTCGAGCGTCCGGTCGCGGGAACCACATGCAGGCCAGCCTCGGTCAGCTCGCGAATGGCGCGGCGAATGGTTCCGTCCGCCTCGTGCAGGGCGTTCAGCAGCGTTCCGTCTAAGTCACTCGCAAACATCTTGATCATGGGCATGCCTCTCCTTCGTCTGCACGATATTGTAGACGAGAACGGGCGTGCCCAAACAATGGCGTCCCTGCGCGGCGAGACAATGCCTCCACAAATTCACGGTGCCCCAGCGCGTTAAGACAATCGCCACAAGCGACTTTTCAGCCGATAAAACAGCACCGTCGTCAACTCAGCACCGCCAACATGCCTGCGAATACAATCGCCGGTGCCCATCGATCATATGCGAGCCCGTAAACCAATTGGCCAATAGGCGTTGCACAGGAAAGCGTCATATAAACGAGTGCCAGCACTTTTCCGCAGAATTCCTTTGGCGCTGACCGCTGAACAAATGAAACGATTTCGACCGATGTAATGCTTGCCCACGCCATGACCCATGCCGAGCCGGCCGCAAGCGCGGCAAACGACAATTCATCAGGACCGCTCAGTAGCATGACAATAATCGGTACGACTCCAAAACAGATCATCGCAACATATCGACATATGCCCTTGAAAGAAAAACGATGCGGCCAAATACCGACCAAACCACTGCCGACAAGACCACCTAAGCCCATAGCCACCTCAATAATCCCAACAAAGGATGACTGCATTCCGAGATGCTTTGCAACAATAACGGGAGCGCCAATCGTTAGCCCAACCAACGCAAGGTTCAAAACTGCCGCAAGCAAAATCACAGCAACCAATGATGCATCTTGCAACAGATACCGAATCGATTCCCGAAAATCGTTTCGACATGTCGTACGAGTCGCGCCGTCTCCCATCGTTTCAGATGAGGCATTTTGCTTGAGTGCGCCCCCGAACAGAAGGGCTGAAATCGTAAACGTCAACGCCGCGGTTTCGCATAGAGTATCGATACCAAAGCACCCATAGACTGCCGTCCCGACTACAGGCCCCAAGATATTGCTCGCCATGGTCATCTGTGAAACCAATGCAGTGGCCCGCTCAACCTTCTCTTCACCCGCCATGCGCACCGTCTCAATTTGAAGCATCGGTTTCAGCAGCGATTGGATGCCATATTGGACGCAAAGCATTGCTGCCACGACAACCGCAAGAGGCAGCGAACGCTTCATGGGGATGAACAACAGTGATGCAGCCATCAAAACAATGCCGAGTACCACAAGAACCCTGCGATGTCTTCCCCGATCCGCCAAGATTCCGCCAGCCGGAGTCGCGAGCACGCCCGGTATGAACACCATCGCCGCGACGGCGCCATATAACGTTGACGAGCCGCTGCAATCGAACAAGTAAAGCGGACACGCAAAGCACAGTGCCGACAGCATCGAATACGCACACAGCTGTGCAACAAGAAGGCCAAATAGCCTGATAGATCGCACTGTTTTTTGCGTCAAGGAGACGCTACTCCTCCGCATTCCAGCCATAAGCCTACCCCTATACATACCGTTAGTATGTATTTAATGACTTGAAAAGGGCAGCCGGAGCCGCCCTCTCAAATCTATTACATACCGTCGGTATCTATATTACCACCCGGCGCGGTCCCATACGTCCCAAATCTGCGCCGTTGTCTGAAGCACTTCTTCCCCCAAATCGAGTCCCACCGCGGCAGCCATCTGCGCCAAACATTGAGCGCGAGCGAGCATTCGATCCTTGGTCTCAAGAGGACGGAACAGCGGCAGCAGCCAAAGATTCGCCAACAACGATACGGCCTCCGCCGCTTCACGCGGGCATTCGCACGCAATGGAGCCGTCGGCGATGCCCTCCTCGATCACTGACAAGAGATAGCCATCGGTCGACTCGTCAAACGAGCCCTGGTACTGCATCGCCAGCAGACGCGAGCTTTTCACCGGATCTGCCGCAGGATGTATGCGTGCCCATAGCTCAATTTGTGGAACGACGGACTCGGGAGCGTACAGCCGCTTGAGCTTTTGGGCTCCGGTCATATTACCGATACCAAGCATTGAGCGACGGTGCTCAACAATCGGAGCCATCGCCCGATCAAATGCGGCGTTGAAAATCTCCTCTTTGCTCTTAAAGTGATGATAGACGGCGCCCTTGGTCATGCCATCGAGACGGTCAACGATATCTTGAATGCTCGTCCCCTCATAACCCTGTGCACAGAATAGCTCCAGTGCCGCGTCGAGAATCTTCGCGACAGTCTCCTCGGGATATTTATTACGACCCATAATCCCTCCATCCGCAACGCAAGTCTTGTGCCTCATTGCAGCATTTTAACGTTGCGGATGGTAGGCGGTCGATTCTACACCGCGGCGGGACCGTGCTCGCCGGTACGGATGCGGATAACCTCCTCGACCGGCTCGACCCAAATCTTGCCGTCGCCGACGGCACCGGTGCGGGCGGCATTGCAGATGATGTCGACAATGTCATCGACATGTTCATCGGCGCAGATGAGGGTGAACTGCACCTTGGGGATCGTGTTGACAAGCAGCTCATTGCCGCGCACGTATTCCTTCCAACCATGTTGAGCGCCGCAGCCCTGCACCTGGTTGATAGTCATGCCGCGAACATCGGCAGCAAACAGCGCGTCTTTGAGAACCTCAAGCTTCTCAGCACGAACGATCGCCGTAATCTTCTTCATAGTGAATTCCTCTCTTCAATAAAAGAAATGAATTGTCCTTCACATGGCACGGGTTTTCCAAATGCCGCAAACCAACCTCAGAGATCATAAAAATTCAACTGACTGGTCTTAGCAGGTTTCCCAAGTGCCGCAGATTGCCGTGAAAGAGGAGCGAAGCGTACTTAAGTACGTGAGCGACGATTGAACGACAAGGTGCGGTGCTTGGGGAAGCTGCTAATCGAGTCCGGAGAACGAGGGATAAGCGCTCTCGCCGTGTTGACTCGCATCCAGGCCCAGCGCCTCGTCGGCCTCGTCCACACGCAGGCTGCCGTGGAACAGCGCCTTGACCACCGCGGCGATCACCAAGTCGAGCACCAGCACAATCACGACCGTCACCACAATGCCCAAAATTTGCGAGACGAGCAGCGACACGTCGCCCGTGTAGAACAGGCCACCCTTACCGGTCCACGAGAGCTCCGGCACGCAAAACAGACCCGTGAGCACGCCGCCCAAGATGCCGCCAATGCCGTGGCAGCCAAACGCGTCGAGCGCGTCATCGTAGCCAAACTTGGTCTTGAGATGACTGATAGCCAGGTAGCAGACGGGCGATACGATCAGGCCCATGACCAGCGCCGCCCACGGCTCGACAAAGCCCGCGCCCGGCGTGACCACCACGAGGCCCGCGACCAGACCGGTGCTAGCGCCCACCAGCGTGGGGCGACCGGTGTGCACGCGCTCAACGACAAGCCACGAAACCATGCCCGCCGCGCTGGCCGTTACGGTGTTAAGGATGGCAAGCGCCGCCACGGCGTCGGCCTTAAACTCACTGCCGCCGTTAAAGCCAAACCAGCCAAACCAAAGCAGGCCGGCGCCGAGCGCCACAAACGGCACGTTATGCGGGCGATAGCTCACCATGCCAAAACCGCGACGGCGGCCGAGCATTAAGCAGAGGATCAGGCCGGTAAGACCAGACGAAATGTGCACCACGTCGCCGCCGGCAAAGTCGAGCGCGCCGATGATGTCGCCGATAAAGGAGCCCTCGCCGCCCCAGACCATGTGGGCAAGCGGCGCATAGACCACAAGCAGCCAAATGCCCAGGAAGGCCGTCATGGCACCAAACTTAACGCGACCGGCCAGGCTGCCCGTGACGATAGCGGCGGTGATCATGGCAAACGCCATCTGGAAGGCGATGTTGATAATCTGAGGGTAGACGGCACCGTCCGCAGCATTGCCCTCGGCCGCCTGCAGCACCTGGTTGAGCACCGGCAGGCACAGAAGCTGGTCAAAGCCGCCAATAAACGGGCTGGAACCGTCGCCACCGTAGGCCAGCGACCAGCCGGCAACAATCCATAGCACACCAACCAGGCCAATGGCGCCAAAGCACATGAGCATGGTGTTGATGACATTTTTGCGCCTGGACAGGCCACCATAGAAAAACGCCAGACCCGGTGTCATTAAAAACACGAGCATGGTGCAGATGAGCATAAACGTTGTCGATCCCGTATCGTACATTCGCTCCCCCTTGGTCGCATGAACGTTGTCGGCGCCCATAATGCGGCCGAGGGGCAACTGGTGTAGACCAGATACGGCGTTGTTAAACGCTGCGTTGTCGAATGGAAACGGTGCCGCAATCTTGGAAACGGCGCGGCAACGGACGCGAAACGAAGGGGAAACGCGTAAATCAAGAGACCATCTATGCCCGCATTTCAAATCAGCTATATGCAGAGGCAAGGCAGTCCCAAGGCAGACTCCGCATCAGATTCGTCCGTGATTCCCCTAGGGAAATCACGGCTAGGCGCTCTTTAGCGTGTTTTCCCTAGGGGAATCACAGTCGGCGTCGGCAGTAGCGTGTTTTCCCTAGGGAGATCACAACTGGGCGGAGCAGGGTAACGCCCCCCTTAAGAAGCTGACGACCATATCAAAAGCCATACCATGCAAAACAACCCTTATCAGCATCTCCTCCACTGCCCAACACTACATATGAGGAGCGACCTTTGGCACACCGAAACGCCTCAGTAGGTGTTCGAGATAATCGTCCTCGTACACGCGACTAAATTGCACCCTCATGACCGGAATGCCCAGAGCCGTAATGTGCGACTCTCGTTGACGCTCTGCAACCAAGCGCCTTTGCATCTCTTTTCCCAGGCCGTCCGCACCAACGTATTTGCCAAAACCATCGACCTCAATAATTAAGCGAAGCCCATTCGGCAACTCGTAGTACATATCGGCACGAATCGCACCTCCATCGATCGGGTCGACAAACTCGGCTTGCAACATGGTCGGAGGAAGGTAACCCAGCGCGATAATCAATCCGCGCACGATGGATTCACCGCCGCTCTCCGAAGCGCCATCGGCATAGCGCGCTACCATCTCAGCGCACAAGGCCCCAGAGCGACATCTCGCCAGCGCTTCAACATAGTCGCGATACTTTTGGATATCGAGCTTGCAGAACCGCAGTGCGCTATCAGCTATAGCCAAACCGTCTTCAAAAGAAGCAACAAGTGAGCAGTCGAGCACCGTCCGTTCTAGCGTCGTTCGTTTCACGGTGCCGTTTAGCTCGATCTCATTTAGAGGGCACTCATGCCGATGGATTCCCGTACCGCACCTACCATGCGAGCGCCCGCTAGCTACAAGATGAATTGTGTCCAGATATTTCTTCGAAACCCAAAGTCCATGGTCAAGCGCAGCAGAAAAGGAGCAGACGGCCTCGTCAGGGTGCTCGTCGAGAAACGTATTTTGAACATAGCGCCAACGAACGCGCGGACTCGTCTTGAGCGCATCCCACGTGGAGGCGCGCATGAACATCCCGCTAAACGGACGCACGGCCACCCCTGCCGCTACGGCGCGACGAAGCGCTTCGCGATCCGCCCTGGTTTTGGGCACTAGACAACGCTGCAAACGCTCCGCCCCATCAAGCTGTTCTTCAATCCTTTGCCGTGCGCTGGTATTCCTCACGAAAGCCACCTCCCAATAGAGGCAGCATAGCCAAAAGGCACCTTGCCAATCTCTTGCCATTAACTGACCAAAAGCTTGACGTACTGCTTGACGCCGCAGGTCAAAGACGTCATCCCGGCGCGCACCACAACTACGTCGCTCGGTGAACGGTTGTCATCGAGGTGCAGGCGGCAGTTTCCTTGCCCTCTCTAGGCCCTCTGGCATCAATGACGCCTCGTAGCCTCAGTTCAAACGTGATTCCCCTAGGGGAAACACGGCTAGGAGCTCTTTAGCGTGTTTTCCCTAGGGGAATCACAGTCGGCGACGACAGTAGCGTGTTTTCCCTAGGGGAATCACGATTGGGCAGAGCGATAAGGTGACTTCCCTAGGAAACACGCACTTGCAAGGCGCCTCTACGACTCCAGCTCTTAGCGCCGGAACAGCTCGCGGGCTCGGTCGCGGAGGTCGGTAGCTCGAATGACACCCTCGTAGCGGTTGATGCGCAAGCGCGGGAAGGCATTGAAGAAGCGCAGGTCGCGACGACTGAGTGACACACTCGGCACCGGACGGCTCGCGCGCCTGCCGGCACGGAGACGGGCGAGCGATGGATGGGGCACGCTCGGCGCGGCATCGGCCACGCGGCGGGCGGCAAGCGCCAGGCCATGAGCGCCGTCCGAGATAAACGTCGGCATCGAAGCCTTCTCACGCAGGGCATCGAGCGTTGCGTCGCCCAGCTCGGCCAGCCACGCGTTAACGGCACGGCTGCGGATATGCGTCTGCGCCACCGAGTCGATCGCCGAATCGGGAATACGTTCGAGCATGGAGTCAGACGCGTCGGCAAGCGACTCGTTGATGCGGTCGGCAAGGTCGGCGCGCACACGCTCCAGCTGATCGGACAAACGGCGCCAGCTGGCCAACGAGCACACCGCATCGACCATCATCGCGACCGCGACGATAAAGGCCGCCATCCGCACAATCAACACCGGCAGATGGCCAAGCAGCCCCAGCAATGCCGGCTCCAATAAACGGCAAATGCACAACGCACCCAAGCCAAACGCGCATGCCCAGTACAGACAGATGCGTCCGTGCAGGTTAAACGGCAGGTGAGAATAGTCCCAAAAGCGAGCGCCCGTTGTTTTTTCCAGCAGCACGCCTACGCTGTACTCAATCACGCTGCATACGAGTGCTGCAGCGACAAACTGGCTCGAGGCATCCGGAATCCCGCGCAACAGCAGCCAGCAGGCAATGCCGCCCGCACCATAGATAGGGCAGCACGGCCCCAGCAAAAAGCCACTGTTGGCAAATCGTCCGTGGTTGAGCATGGCGCAGACTGTCGATTCCCATGCCCAACCGCAAAAACCGTAGAAAGCAAACGAGAGCACCAGCGCCGAGAGCGGACAGGCGGCAAGCGTCGCGCCGTCAAATGCCATATCAATCGCGGTTTCCACCGTCTACCCTCTCCTCTTTTCGCTCGATTCGCCACTCACGCTATCGTCCGCCCCGTCCTTGCGCGGCAGACGGCCGACGACCGTCTCGCGCAGAGCGCACCATTTATCTGCCAGGCATACAATCCAAGCCTCACGACACGTCGGCGGCACCGGCACCAGCGGAAACATATGCCGCACGATAATATTCCGTTCGCGCGACGTCAGCTCAAAATCTTCCTCCGCACGCGCCAGGGCAAAAAACGGGTGGCGAAAGCCATGCAGCCGATGGCTTGGGTCGGGATCGTGCCAGTCATAGAGAAAGTAATCGTGCAGCAGGGCTCCGCGCAGCAGCGAGGCGCGGTCGACCGAAATGCCAGCACGGCCCAAGCGCTCGGCAAAGGACAGACTCGCCCGCGCTACCGAAGTCACATGTGCATAGACCGTCACGTCACCATGCTGGATAAAATCGTGCGTCAGGTCCAAACGGCCCGCCTGTGCCAGTTGACGGGCAGCATGGTCTACTTCGCGCGCGATTTTCTCGGCACGAACGGTATCGGACATGCTGCCTCCTTCCAGCGGCCCACGGCGACAAGCCACGGCCTGTGCACAATCGATAAAAACATCATGGAACACATTAGTATGGCATCGGACAAAACGTTTTGCCCCACCAGTTGGCGAATTACCGCGCCGCCGTCACATATCAAACGCCAAAATGTGCGAGACTGTTTTGTGCAATTGTGCCGGCCGAGGGAGCGCCGGCGCTCGATTCGCATGGAGTAACCCACAACGATGCTGCTTACGCAAACGACAACGCCCGAGGACGTCAAGGCTCTTAATCGCGCCGAGCTCCCACAGCTCTGCGACGAGATTCGCCACGCCATCCTCGAAAGCTCCGCCGCTGTCGGCGGACACGTTGCCCCCAACCTGGGCGTCGTTGAGCTCACGGTCGCGCTCCATCGCGTGTTTAACTCCCCCACCGACAAAATTGTCTTTGACGTGTCGCACCAGACCTACGCCCACAAGGCGCTGACCGGGCGCGCGTACACCTATATCGACCCGGAGCGTTATGGTGAGGCTTCCGGCTTTGCCAATCCCGACGAGTCCGAGCATGACCTGTTTGCCATGGGTCACACCTCGACCTCGGTGAGCTTGGGCTGCGGACTTGCCCACGCGCGCGACCTGGCGGGTGATGCGTACAACGTCATTACCGTTATTGGTGACGGTTCGCTTTCGGGCGGCCTGGCGTTTGAGGGCCTTAACAATGCCGCCGAGCTCAACAGCAACCTGATCATCATCGTCAACGATAACGACCAGTCCATCGCCGAAAACCACGGTGGCTTGTATCGCAATCTGGCCGAGCTGCGCGCCAGCAACGGCGCCTGTGAGCGCAACGTTTTCCGCGCGCTGGGGCTCGACTATCGCTACCTGGACGCCGGCAACGATGTCCAAGCGCTGGTCGATACGCTGCAGGAGCTGCGCAATATCGATCACCCCATCGTGCTGCACGTCTCCACCGCCAAGGGCAAGGGCTTTGAGCCGGCCCAGAGCGACCCCGAACACTGGCATCATGTAGGACCCTTCGATATGGCAACCGGCCGCAAACTTTGCCCGGGCCACCCAAGCGAGCCCGCACCGCGCACCTATGCCGATATTACGGGCGAGGCCCTGAGCGCTGCCATAGAGCGCGATCCGCAGGTTGTGGGCATCACGGCAGCCACGCCCTATATCATGGGCTTTACGCCCGAGCTTCGCGCCGCCGCCGGCAAACAGTTCGTCGATGTGGGCATTGCCGAAGAGCACGCCGTTACCTTTGCCACCGCACTCGCCCGCTCGGGCGCTAAGCCAGTCTTTGGCGTGTACGGTACGTTTTTGCAGCGCGCCTATGACGAGCTGTGGCACGATCTGTGCCTCAACGACGCACCCGCAACCATCCTGGTGTTTGGCGCGTCGATCTTTGGCACCACATCCGAGACGCACCTCTCGTTCTTTGATATTTCCATGCTGGGCAGTCTTCCCAACATGCACTACTTGGCGCCGGCCTGCATGGAGGAATATCTGTCCATGCTGAGCTGGTCGCTCGATCACCGCGAGCATCCCGTGGCGATTCGCGTGCCGGGCATTGGCTTGGTAAGCCGCCCCGATCTGGCGCCCGACGAGGGCACCGATTACGGCGTCGTGCGCTACAACGTTGTGCGTCAGGGCCGCGACGTTGCCGTGCTTGCGCTTGGCGATTTCTTTGAGCTGGGCGAGCGCGTGGCAAACCGCTTGGCTGCCGAGTACGGTATCGAGGCCACGCTCGTCAACCCGCGCTTCGCAACCGAGCTTGACCGCGAGTTCCTCGACAGCCTTGCCGCCGAGCATCGCGTTGTCGTCACCCTCGAGGACGGCATCTTGGACGGTGGCTGGGGCGAACGCGTGGCGTGCTATCTGGCATGCACGCCGTTACGTACGCGCACCTTTGGCATCGCCAAGGGCTTCCCCGACCGCTACGACCCCAACGAACTGCTCGCGCAGAACGGCATGACGGTCGAGAACATGGCCGCCGAAGCCGTGAGACTACTCAACGAGTAAGAAAACCTCCGCAAGGGAAGCACCCCTGCGGAGGTTTTTATTTTCACAGCTCAATTATCTCAATCTGTAACATCTAGGGTCCGAATTCCCGTCTAACTGTTACAGATCTAGACAAGACGTCTTAGTCCCTGACCTTTGTCTCAATCTGTAACAGATAGAGACCTTTTAGCCGTCCAGATGTTACAGATCGAGACATTCGAATCCCCCTGAAGAGATAATCTCGATCTGTAACAGCTAGAACCCATTTCCTCGTCTACCTGTTACAGATTGAGACAAAACAGAGAGACAGGCCGCCACATCTGCAAGAACCACCACAAAGGTGCCTGTCCCCTTTGTGGTGGTTCTAAGTCATGGTCGGTGCGAAAAACGAATAGCCGTTCATACGCGATCTCCTTACTTATATATGCGTCGCGTTGTCGCCATTATAGCGACCGCCGCAAGCGATCATGCCGTCGCAAAACGCTTTCTTAGCTGCAATAATCGGCGTTTGCCCAGATAAAACCTGCCAAAATAAACCTGTCCCTTTTTGGTAGGTAGAATAACCCATAAGGTAAGTATGTTTCTATGTTATTTCGTGTTGACCCATTTGAGCGCGATAGGGTATAACTCTACTCAACCGCTAGGGATTTTATTAAGAAAGGTGTTCTACCATGAGCAAGAACCTCTCCCAGCAGGTCGTTCTCGACCGCCGCGGCTTCGTTGCCGCCACCTTCGCAACCGTCGCCGGCCTTGGTCTTGCCGGCTGCTCTGACACCAGCGCCGAGGCCGACAAGGGTTCCGCCGCCGGCTCCTCCAAGAGCTCCGAGGATACCGAGGTTTCCGCCACGCTCGATGCCAAGGCATTCGACAAGCTCGTCGACAACGGCCCCAAGGCTGATGACGACGCCATCGCAGCCAGCACCTGGGCCACGTCCGTCAAGGACGCCGGCATCTTTAAGATCGGTGGCGTTCAGACTTCCACGCTCTTCTCCCTCCTCAACGAGAAGGACGGTCAGACCCGCGGCTTCGACGCCGGCATCGCACAGCTCCTGTCCAACTACATTCTGGGCGAGAACAAGGTCGAAATCACCCAGGTGACCTCGGACACGCGCGAGTCCGTCCTGCAGAACGGCCAGGTCGACGCTGTCTTTGCCACCTACACCATCACTGACGAGCGCAAGAAGCTCGTATCCTTTGCCGGTCCCTACTACTACACCCAGCAGGCCATCCTGGTGCTCGCCGACAACGACGACATCAAGAGCGTCGACGACCTGGCCGACAAGAACGTCGCCGTCCAGTCCGGCTCCAACGGCCCCGCCATCCTGGAGGAGTTCGCTCCCAAGGCCAGCCAGCAGGAGTTCAAGACCGACGAGGAGGCCCGTCAGGCCCTCCAGCAGGGTCGCGTTGACGCCTACGTCATCGATAACAACATGCAGCAGAGCGCCCTGGTCCGCGAGCCCGGTAAATACAAGATCGCCGGCAAGCCCTTCGGCAGCAAGGAGCCCTATGGCATCGGTCTACCGCTCGATTCCGACGGCGTCGCCTTTGTCAACGACTTCCTTAAGAAGATCGAGGACGACGGCACCTGGACCGAGCTGTGGCAGATCTGCATCGGCGACCGCACGGGCGACACCAATGTTCCCGAGCTGCCCGAGATCGGCGCCTAGGCAACGAGCCTGGTAACGGCCGCAACGAAACCATATGGAAACGCACGATGCGCTTTATTGCGGTAAACTGTTTCCTCACAGAGTTGTCGGGGCTTCCGTACACACGGGAGCCCCTTTCCTTATCGGCGGGAGGTCCGCATGAGTCTCTCCGAACTCTGGTCGCTCTATGGCCAGAACTATATCGACGCGCTGCTAGCAACCTGGGGCATGACGCTTGAGTCGTTTGTCATCGCCATGGTGCTGGCCGTCGCCGTCACCGTAATGCGCGTGTCGCCGCTCAAGCCGCTGCGCGTCTTTGGCGACCTGTATGTCCAGGTCTTCCGTAACATCCCCGGCATCGCGCTGCTCATCATCGTCGTCTATGCGCTGCCGCCGCTTAAGGTCGTTCTGCCCTACCGCACCTGCGTTATCGTCGCCACGGTCCTTTTGGGCTCAGCCTTTGGCTCCGAGAACTTTATGAGCGGCATCAACACCGTCGGCGTCGGTCAGGTAGAAGCCGCCCGCTCGCTGGGCATGAGCTTCAACCGTATCCTCGCCAAGATCGTGATTCCGCAGGCGCTGCGTTCGAGTGTGCTGCCCATGACCAACCTCTTTATCGCCGTCATGCTCACCACCGCGCTCGGCAGCCAGGTGCCGCTTAAGCCGCAAGAGCTCACCGGCGTGGTGAGCTATATCAACACGCGCTCGCTCGGCGGCGTCGCCGCGTTCTTTATCTCGGCGCTCGGCTACCTGGGCACTGCCTTTGTGGTGAGCCACATTGGCAACTACATTGATAAGAAGGTGAGGATCCTCCGATGAGCAAGCATTCCACCTCCGCGCTCACCATGCGCGATGCGCTCTACGAGGCTCCCGGCCCCAAGATGCGCGCCAAGATTCGCATCGGCACCGCCATCTCGCTTGTTGCCGTCGCCGTGCTCGTCGTCCTGGTACTGCAGCGCTTTTATGTGACCGGCCAGCTTTCGGTCCACTATTGGTATTTCTTCACGCACCTCACCACCTGGAAGTTCTTGCTTGCCGGCTTTGAGGGCACCGTTAAAGTCGCACTCACCGCCGGCGTCATTGCGCTGGTACTGGGCTTAGCCCTTATGCTCGGCCGCACCAGCGACATTAAGCCGCTGCAGCTGGTCTGCCGCGTGCTCACCGATTTCTTCCGCGGCGTGCCAAGCCTGCTGTTCATCTACTTCTTCTTTTTGGTGCTGCCCCAGTACAAGATCGCGCTGCCGTCGTTTTGGATGCTCACGCTTCCCGTCGCGCTCGCTGCAGCCGGCGTACTTGCCGAGATTTTCCGCGCCGGCGTCAACGCCGTACCGCGCGGGCAGGTCGAGGCGGCCCAGGCGCTCGGTCTCTCCAAGGCTAAAATCACCTTTAAAATCGTATTGCCGCAGGCTATTCGATTTATCATTCCGTCGTTGATTTCGCAGCTTGTGGTCGTAGTCAAAGACACCACCGTCGCCTACGTGGTGAGCTACCCCGACCTCATGCAAAACGCCCGCGTGCTCATTACCAACTACGACGCTCTCGTGTCGGTCTACCTGGTAATCGCGGTCATCTACATCCTCATCAACGTCGCGATTAACAAGGCTGCTGTCTACGTTTCGCACAAGACCGGCGCAACCATCATCCGCTAACGCTTTACCATTTCGAGTCATAAGGAGCCAAGCACCATGGCGCAGAGCACCTCTTCCACCGGCAATCAGCCGCTGATCGAGCTCAGGCACATCGATAAGCACTACGGAGATCTGCACGTCCTCAACGACATCAATCTCTCGGTCGACCGCGGCGAGGTCGTCGTTGTGATCGGTCCCTCGGGCTCGGGTAAGTCGACCATGTGCCGCACCATCAACCGCCTGGAAACCATCGACTCTGGCGAGATCCTCATCGAGGGCGAGCCCCTGCCGCAGGAAGGCAAGGATCTTGCCCGCATGCGTGCCGAGCTGGGCATGGTGTTTCAGCAGTTCAACCTGTTCGCACATATGACGGTGCTGCAGAACGTCATGCTGGGACCGGTCGACGTGCTGGGCGTGTCCAAGGAGGAGGCTCGTGAGCGCGCCATAGACCTGCTGAGCCGCGTGGGCGTGGCCGAGCAGGCCGACAAGGTGCCCGCACAGCTCTCGGGCGGTCAGCAGCAGCGCGTGGCTATCGCCCGTTCACTCGCCATGCAGCCCAAGGCCATGCTCTTTGACGAGCCCACAAGCGCCCTCGATCCCGAGATGATCAACGAGGTGCTCGAAGTCATGGTTCGCCTGGCCCAGCAGGGCATGACGATGATCGTCATCACGCACGAGATGAACTTCGCCCGCCGCGTGGCCGACCGCGTCGTGTTTATGGCCGACGGCCAGATCGTGGAAACCGGCACGCCCGACGAGTTCTTCGACCACCCCCAGACCAAGCGCGCCCAGGACTTCCTCAACTCCATTAAGGGCCACTAACCCAATTGCCACGCGGGCAAATTCATCAGTAACGTTTGTCCCGCGCCACCCCTGTGCCATGTCCACCCGGATTCGAAAGCCGCAACCATGATCGGAACCCGCACCTCATCGTCCTACACCCCGCATGTCAACGTCGACCCCGCCGACCGCCCACTCATCCTCGTCGCACCGCGTTGGGAAGAGGCAAAGCCGTTTTTGAGCGAGACGCTCTCCCCCAACGAGGAAATCGCAAGTGTCTTTGTCGATGCCATTCTTGCCGCCGGCGGCCTGCCGCTGCAGATGTCCATCACCGAGGACATTGAGGTTATCCGTCATTACGTCGACATCGCCGACGGCATCGCCATTCCCGGCGGCCCGGACGTCAACCCCAAGCGCTGGGGCGACGAGCGCCCCTACGACCCCACACTGTGCTGCGAGATTCGCGACCGTTTTGAGTTTAAGCTGGTTAACGAGGTGCTCCGCGCCAAAAAGCCACTCTTTACCACCTGCCGCGGCACGCAGCTGCTCAACGTCGCCACCGGCGGCACCCTGTGCATGGACGTGCCGAGCCTAGGTGCGCGCGAGGGTCGCACGCAGTGGCGCCATACCCACGTGCTCAACGACCCTGTGCATCCTGTCGAGGTCGTGCCGGGCTCGCTGCTGGAGCGCGCGGTTGGCGGGCACAGGCTCATCCAGACCAACTCGGCACATCACTGCTGCGTCGACCGCCTGGGCAAGAGCACGCGCCTGGTCGCCAAGGCAACCGATGGCGTACCCGAGTGCATCGAGGTCGAGGGCCAGCCGTTCTGCCTGGGCGTGCAATGGCATCCTGAGTATACGTGGAAGACGCTCGAGACCGACTTTAACCTGTGGAAGTCGTTTGTCGAGGCAGCGGCCAAGGTAAAGCAGGCGCGCTAGCTCGCCAACCACTCAGGGTAAAGCCTCCTAAGCCAGGGGGGGGGGCGGACACCAGCCACGGTGCCCGCCCCCCCTGTATTTGGCATGCTCGGTATGATTATCCCTCACAAACAATCAAAGAAATCTCGACCGCAATCGGTCGACGGTAAAGCAGATGGCAAAAACGCTTGCTACGTTTATGAGGCAGTCAATTAAAATCGAAACGCATTGACCATCCTCCAACGGGGTCACGCCGCAAATCCACATGAGCATCGAGGACGGAAGCGGAAGCATGGAATTGGCCCCGACCTGTATGTAGATCGCTACGACGTTGACAAGCAGCAGCATGCCAATAGGACCGAAGCCGGACCCAAAATAGGAAACAACGATTACGCAAGAGACCACGTATGCAAGGCAGACCGCACTCGCCAGAAGAAGTCGATCGCAAAACATATTCAGGTTGAAACACTGTTGAGCATCCAAAACGATTGCGCAGTTAAGGCAGTACAAAACGACACTCGACAGGATAAACGCGCCCAAAAGGGCAAAAGAAGACAGCACCACTCGCGCAACGATAGCGCACACACGCTTCCCTCCCCGAGCCTCCGACAACCCCCACGGTTCCTCAATAAAGCCCGAACTGACAAAGCGCGGCACAATGCAAGCCGCGATGAACGGAAAGAACAATGCATGAGCCAACGGGGCTACGTTGAACAGCAGACCGCGAAAAACCTCTGCATTACCAAATAGAAGGACATCCTCTGCCGATAGCCGAAGCGTCGGGTCTGGGAAAAAGCCCAAGAAACTGTTCTCACGGAGGCTACAGAACCACATCGGGAAAGAATTAAGCTGCAATACCACCATGCACGCATAAATTACCAGGATTAAGGCGTACGTCCATTTGCTCACATGCTTCAATTCTGAATGAAGGAATCTTCTAGTCTGACGAGCCATTGAGCACACCCCCAGCACGAAAGCTCACGAGAGCGTAAATCAATACCGATAGACAGCTGGCTGCCGCGCCATATCCCAGAAGCGTCAGCTGCCCCATATCGCTATACCCAAGGGCACATCCGATTCCAAGGTACGGCCCCGGAAGAAAGAAGATCCATCGCAAGGACGGTATGGGCGTCTGAAGGTAAGTTCCGTAGAGCGTCAAGCTCATGACAAATCCAACTATCACCACGGCCCCGCTCAATACAGCGCTGCCCGTAATCCGATAGATGGTCACCGTCTCCAGCGCAACCGATATCACCAATACGGCGTTGACTATCATTGCAGGCAAAAATGCAGCCAGCATGCCATGCACGTAGTTTTGCCCTCCACGTGTTACGGCTATTGCAAAAAGAAGAAGGCAAAGCGCACTATATGCTGCGCCAATTATGAAAGCAGACGAAAATGCATGTGCTAGAGCGCCATTAAAGCGGGCGAGACCTCTTGCCATAGAAATTCGGTATCCCTCTTCATAGCCGCGCTCCTGTAAAATCACCAGGCAAACGATGAGCGGTACGAACAGAGACGTACCGGCAAAAGCGCTGCGCACAAGGGACTCATCGGGTGCAGAAGGATCGATTACATTCCAGATGAAACCAATATCCTCCCCAAAAACGCCATTGCCGAAGGCGAGCAACGTTGTTCCGTTTTTTAGAACGACACCGAAGAGAAGGCCGAACGCCAGCATAAGCGCAAGACCAAACTTCGCCGGAAATATCCTGTACAAACGCATCATATCTGCTTTTATGGGATGGATCGCCCGCTTCATAGCGTGACCGCCTTCATCAAGCGCCTGTAATACTCTTTTAGGGATGGCGCCTCATCCCTTATGACGTCCATCGATTCCTTTTTCAGCAGTTCGCCGTCATGAAGAAACAGGCAGCTTGTTGCAACCGATGCCAGCTCATCCAAATCATGGCTAGAGATGAGCATGGTCGTACCCTGTTCTCGATTCAATCGACCGATAAGGGCCCATATACTCTCGATGCCCAGCGGGTCCAACCCGTTTGCTGGCTCATCAAAAATAAGCAGATCAGTGTCACCCAACAAAGCCGTAGCTATATCCAGCCGCCGTTTCATTCCCAGAGAAAAACTGCTCACGCTCTTTTTCTCTTCGACGTCCAGCCCGACTAGGCTCAAAACGCGAGGAATCTCACAATTCGCATCAAGCCCCCATTCCGAACATCGGATTTGGAGATTCTCAACCGCACTGAGGGATTGGTATGCTCCGCTGGAATCTGGCACATAGCCGACACGCGTCCGCATCAGGCCAAGCTATCTTTTTGATTTGCCTCCAAAGAGCTCCACGCTCCCCGACGATGGCTCGCAGAGGCCCAAGACGATTTTAATAAGCGTGCTTTTGCCCGCACCGTTTGCACCGACAAGGGCACAGAGCTCAGACTGATGCACCTCGAAGGAAACGTCATGCAAAACGCGCCGTTTCCCGTAGCGCTTTGATACTTTTGATAGCTTTATCGCTGATGCGTTCATTGGCCTCCCGTTCTGCTTGATAGAAAAACCGCTCATATCGTTCCTTCTTTCCTTTATCGTTTTCCATGGTTGTTATTGTTTTTCGATAACTCATATTTGTCAAGATAATCTAAAAGAAGGGACCCGTGTTAGACACAGGTCCCTTCACGCTGATACTTCGTTTTAGTTGTTTGCCTTAAGCTACTCGTCACTCAAATCGACAGCGAAGACTGATGTCGGAAGCGATACCTCATTGCCTCCGCCGTCCCGCATCTGTCTCACGACATTTTTTGCGCGCTCGACAATAAGCTCCTCAAGCTCTTTCTCGCTCACGCGCTGAATAATATCTCCCGGTTGACAATCAAGCTCATCACAGATATCGAGAAGCGTCTTTAGGCGAATAGCTTTTATCTTTCCGTTTCTAAGCTTTGAAATATTAGCCGGAGTATGCCCCGTCGCCCGAATCAGATCAGCGCTGGTCTTTCCGGTCTTAAGCAGCTGCGTCTCAAGCTCGATGATGAGATAGCTCATGTTTCCTCCTACACAAGCTCGTCAGACTGCTCTTGGAGCAGCGAGGCATAACTCCAGATCGCCGAGATAAACAAACAGACAACTGCGCCGATAAACGACCCCGTATCAAAGGTAGCGCCTTGGCAAATCTCAATGACGAAGGAATGAGGCACGATGTAAAGCTCCAGTCCGCCAATGGTGAGATTAACCGATCCATAGGCACCAACAAACGAAACCGCAGCGTTAACAGCAAAGGCAAGTGCAAGAACACGGATAAGCCGCACATGTGCCCTGGTAAAGGGCGAGACGCCCCGCGAGATGTTACGGCTGATTCCGCACAAAACGACAAGCGAAATACCCACAACGAGTGCCAGGCACAGTCCGCTTGGGATAACGATGCACCCGCCATTGAGAAGCGTCACGACACCAAAAGAATCGACAGAAGCAACGTTTTCAACCGCATACCAGATCACGTAAACAAGCAACGCGGCAAAAGCGACGAGCATCCCTGCAAAAACGGCTGCCATGCAAAAACCAAGCTTCCTGATATTTTCGCCCGCCTTGGCCATACGCTGAACGCTGTTGGACATACACTCACCCTCATCGACTCTATCGTTATTCGAACAGTTTATCGAACAACGATATGGATTGCATGCGGAACGCCCCGACAGTGTGCATAGGCAATTCACTAATCAGAAGGGGTGAGAGTGGATTTTAGGACACTTACCGAACGAGAGTGGATAATATCCCACTTTGAGGCCGCCACGGGGCCTAAAACGGGAGATTATCCACTCTCATAGTCATCAAAGCTCGCAAGCTCTTATTCAGCCGCTTCGCGCAGAGCCGACATCGTAGCCGCATATTGCTGCTGCAACGCATGCATTCCCTCGCGAGCGCCGTCAACGGCATCGGCGCCGCGCAGTGCTTCGGTCACCACAACCGCCGGCTCGTACAGATTATCGAATCCCAGGTTCTGGCTCACGCCCTTGAGCGTGTGCGCTGCCATAAACGCACCTTCGGCGTCTCCTGCCGCCATGGCGGCCTCCAGCTTGTCCATGCTCTCGTCATCCAAAAACTTGAGGGCAAAGCGGGCAAGCATTTCCTCGCCCATCAGCCGAGCGCACGCGTCATCATAATTAGCGCCGATCTTCTCATACGCCTCACGCATGGAAATCATGGATTAAAAACTCCTTTGTTCAAACTAAATCGTGGGAAACGCGACAACGTCGGCGGGGCGTGCCAACGTCTCGGCAATACGGTCTTGTACCTCGAGCAGGCAGTCGAGCAACAGTGGGTTAAAGGTACCGCACTTACCGTCCAGGATCATCTGAATTGCCTCCTTGTGCGGGATAGCGTCCTTGTACACGCGCACGCTCGTCAGAGCATCGTACACGTCGGCCACCGAAACCACCTGTGCGGCAATGGGAATTTCGTCGCCCTTAAGGCCATCGGGATAACCCTTGCCGTCCCAGCGCTCGTGATGCCAACGCGCAATCTGGTACGCATATTCCATAAGCGCATTGCCGGCGTGATGGCTACCCAGCTCAAGCAGCATGTCGGCGCCGATTGTAGTATGCGTCTTCATAATCTCGAACTCCTCGGGCGTAAGGCGCCCGGGTTTGTTGAGAATCGCATCGTCAATCGACATCTTGCCGATATCGTGCAGCGCCGAAGCCAGGGCAATCGTGGAGCGCTCCTCATTGTCAAGGGAAATGGTGTCGCTACGCTGGACCAGACAGCCAAGCAGCAGCTCGGTCAGCTTTTCGATGTTCGTAACGTGCCTGCCGCTCTCGCCGTTGCGAAGCTCCATGACGCCAGCCATGATGTCGATGAGCATGCGACTGTTCTTGACACGCTCGTTGTACTGCTGGGACAGCAGGCTCGTCAGGCGGCGCTGTTTGGCGTATAGGCGGATGGTGTTGCTTACACGGCGGCGCACGACACGGGAGTCAAACGGGCGGTTGATATAGTCCGAGGCGCCTAGCTCGTACGCGCGCAGAACCATATCATCGGAATCTTCGCTCGAAATCATGATGACAGGCAGATTGTCACTAACCGATCGGCGCGACAGACCGGCCAGCACCTCAAAGCCGCTTATGCCCGGCATGACAATATCCAGCAGCACGAGCGACAACTCATCACCATAGCGGTCGACCATGTCGAGCGCCGTACGACCGTTGTCGGCCTCGAGGATGCAATACTCGTCCTTGAGCATCTCGCTGAGAATGACTCGGTTCATCTCGGAGTCATCGACAATAAGTACCAAAGGCTTTTCGCTTTGGAAGGCCTCGATGGAATCGGCATCGGTCACGACCGTACCGGCTTTTGCCTTAGCGCGGCTCAGTAACTGGACAGCGCGGCCAACGCCTTCATCGACCGTCTCGCCATGAATACGAACGCCACCAACACATGCCGTCAAGCTCACGTACTCATGGCCCGGAATAATCGTGGAACGAACGGCATCGGACACCTGATGCAGGCGACGGGTGAAGTCATCGGAGGGAATATTGGGCATGACAACCACAAACTTGTCGCAGCCATAGCGCACAAGCTCGTCAGTCGAACGGATTCCGCTGCGCATGGCTGTCGCCACGGCACCGAGCGCAAGGTCGCCGGCATGACGGCCACATGTATCGTTGAAGACCCTAAAATCATCAAGGTCGATCATCGCAACGCCGGCGTTCATGCGGGCGCTACGGAGCTTTTCCTCGTAATATCGGCGATTGTGCACGCTCGTCAGCACGTCGGTGTAGACAAGGTCCTCTTCTGCGGCCTCCTGCCCATCGATCGGACGTACCATCAGCAAGACGTGAGGCTCGCCCTCGACCTTTAGAGGGCGCAGACGGGCGCGGTACTCAACACCATCGTTGAGCAGTTGCTCCGACACCTCATCGGAATCTGTCAAGGCCTCAAGACTTGCCTGGCGCAAACAAGGGCAGCGATCGCCGGCGAGCAGGCAGTTAGGCTCGCTCTTAATCTGATCGGCCGACAGTAAACGTACCACGGGGTAGGTCTTCGCGACACGGGCGACCTCGGCGGCAGCCTCCTCGTCGGTTAGATTGACCTCGTGATTATTGAGCATATGGGGCCCTTTCGATAGCTTCGCATGGTAGCGGTGGGTTCCAAATGTTACAAGGGTAACACCTTGCCGATGCAGCTAAGCACGTAAATGCTGTTACATTTTTATGAGTTGGCAGACGGCGCGATTGAAGCCGCAGACGTGAGGTTTTGAACACATTTGTTAACAATGCCGAAACGTTTGCGGGTGAAGTCTGCTTTGGCTATTGCGGGTGTTAGAGCCCCAGGATGCCAAGGACAGTCTGGGCAGCCGCTCCCGGGCGATCGCGCAGGCCGTTGTGCGCGCCGGGAACCATTACGAGTGGACAGTCCAAAAGCTCAGCCGCCACCCTTGTGCCCGCCTCGCGAGGCGTGCCAATCGAGAGCTCGCCCAGGAGCACGGCGGCCACCGTTTTTGACGCACGAACGCTATCCCAATCGGGAACGCAGGTCATAGTAATCCCGTATTCGTTTGCCATGAAGCTGCGGCCGTTGCGCAGGGCATGCTTGGCTTCTGCCTCGGTTGTCTTAGGAGCCTCAGGGTCCGAATCGCCGATGGCGCCCAGGAAGGCCCGTAATGCCCTGGAGACCTTTCCCGCAGCAATCATCTCGAGCAAAACCGGGGCCGCGCCCAGGCCGGCACCCTCATCCGTCACGGCGGGTTCATGCAGGATCGCATGCGAAATTATGGTGGGGTTTGCACGGAGAAGCTCCAGCGTCACTAGCGTACCGGCACTGTGCGCGAGCACGTTTGCCGGAGTGCCAATATGCTCGATAACGGCCTGCAGGTCGGCAGCCTGGGCGGCGAGGTCGTAGCGTCCGTCTGCAGCGTCGCCGCTCTCGCCGCAACCGCGGCGGTCGTAGGTAATGACGCGATAGTCACGGGCGAGCTCGCGGGCGATGCCGTCAAAAAAGACACCGTCGACGCAGGCGCCGTGCACGCACACCAAGGCGGGTGTATCGGACGATACATCCGGGCCGACATACTCGCGGCAGGCAATCGTGGTGCCCGCATTCTCGACTGTAAAATCCATGTTGTGCCCCCATCATCAATGCCCATCCAGTTGCACGTCAGCACGGTTGGATGGACCCGCATTGCCTTACGCCTTGTTAACAGATTAACTGTACCCGACCCGAGGCTTTTCATGGCACGGCATCATGAGCGACGTGAAAAAACGAAACTAGTAAAGCAAGAGCCCGCGCCTTGCTTTGGAGCCGATGATATGCTTAGGCACAATTGTCTTGAGGAGTATATGCCTATGTCTACGTTTTTGAATGCCAGCCCCATCTTTGGGCCCGTTCGCAGCCGTCGCCTTGGTCTCTCGCTCGGCGTCAACATGATGCCGGCCAGCGGCAAAATCTGCACGTTCGACTGCATTTACTGCGAAAACGGCCTCAACGCCGAGCGCCCCTGCCATGAGCCGTACAACACGGCCGCCGTGGTGCTCGACGCGCTCGAGGCAAAGCTGCGTGAGATGGCAGCCGAGGGCGAGCTCCCCGATGTGATCACCTTCGCAGGCAACGGCGAGCCCACCGCCGCGCCGGAATTTCCGCAGGCCATCGCCGGCGCCGTCGCGCTGCGCGACAAGCTTGCCCCAAACTCCAAGATCGCCGTGCTCTCCAACGGCACACGCGCCGACCGCCCCGAGGTGCACGACGCGCTCATGATGGTCGACGACAACATTCTTAAGCTCGATACCGTCGACCCGGCGTTTATCCAGCTGCTCGACCAGCCCGTTGGCCCCTACGACGTCGAGCACCAGATCGAGACGTTCGCAAGCTTTGACGGTCACGTTATTATCCAGACGATCTTTTTGACCGGCGAGTATCAGGGTAAGCCCATCGACAACACCGGCGAGGAGTACGTTGCCCCCTGGCTCGCGGCGCTCGAGCGCATTCGCCCACAGGAGGCGACCATTTACACGGTGGCGCGCGAAACACCGGTCGCCGGCCTTGCTAAAGCGGCGCCCGAGGTGCTCGACAAGATTGCTGCACGCGTGCGCGCCCTCGGCATCCCCTGCCAGGTGAGCTACTAGCAAAACCACGCAGCAGCCAGTGCCCGCCATCCCGCCCCATCAGTTGCGGTGATATAGTTCCTATTTGTGCTGTTAAACCGCTTAAATCGGAACTATATCACCGCAACTTTTATAGACGCGTGGGTGGGCTATACTAGCTGCGGATGAAAGGAAGTTAGCCATGTTTGACAAAGGACCCGTGCCCGGCCGCAACGACGCTTGCTGGTGCGGCAGCGGCAAAAAATATAAGAAATGCCATAGCACCTTTGATGAGCGCCTCGAGCGCTTGTGGGAAGAGGGCTGGGAGGTTCTGCCTCGCACGCTCTACAAGACGCCCGCCGATATCGAGGGCATCAAGCGCTCGGCCGCCATCAACGTGGGCGTGCTCGATTACGTAGGCGAGCACATCGCCGCGGGCATGACCACCAACCAGATCGACCAGATGATCTACGACTACACCGTCGAGCACGGTGGCACGCCGGCAGACCTCAACTACGAGGGCTACCCCAAGAGCGTATGCACCTCGATCAACGACGTGGTCTGTCACGGCATCCCCTGCGATACGGACGTGCTGCACGAGGGCGACATCATCAACGTCGACTGCTCTACGATCTTGAACGGCTACTTTAGCGACTCGAGCCGCATGTTCTGCATCGGCGAGGTCTCGGCCGAGCGCCAACGCCTGGTCGACGTCACTCGCGCCAGCGTGGAGGCGGGTCTGGCTGCCGTCAAACCATGGCTGCCGCTGTCCGTGATGGCCGAGGCCGTGCAAAAGACGGTCGAGGACGCCGGTTTTAGCGTGGTGCGCGAGTACGGCGGACACGGCATCGGTAAGGAGTTCCACGAGGACCCGTTTGTGGGCTTTACCACCGAGGCGCCCGATGTGGACACCATCATGGCTCCGGGCATGGTCTTTACCATCGAGCCCATGGTCAATGCCGGAGCGCCCGACATCAAGATTAGCAAGGGCGACGGTTGGTGCGTGCGCACCAAGGACGGCAGCGATTCGGCCCAGTGCGAGGTACAGCTCGTGGTGACCGAGGATGGTTATGAGCTGCTGAGCTGGTAGCTGTAGATGCGCCGGATGCTGACGGGCACGCTCGTCTTGCACCCGGCGTTTTATTTGAACGTTTTGCCTGATACAACCTGCCAAAATAAACCTGTCCCTTTTTGGCAGGTCGAGCGGAAAGGACTGCTTGTGAACATCCTGGTTTTGCTGCCCGTCAACGACCGCCATCGCGCAATTCTTGAGTCGAGCGCTCCGGGCGAGGACTTTATCTACACGAGCTCCGACGCCGCCACGCGCGAGCAGGTCGCCGATGCCGACGTGATCCTGGGCAACATCGACCCTGACATGCTCACGGCATGCGAGCATCTCCAGCTGTTGCAATTGCAGACCGCCGGCTATGACGACTACCTTGCCGCTGGCACCGTGCCGGCTGACGCCAAGCTGTCTTGCTCGATCGGCGCCTACGGTCAGGCCGTGAGCGAGCACATGTTTGCCATGGTCCTTTCCATGATGAAGCGCCTGCCCGGCTACCAGGACCTGCAGCGCGAGCATCGCTGGGAGGACTTGGGGCCGGTCGCCTCGCTCAAAAATGCCAACGTGCTGGTGCTGGGCGCGGGCGATATCGGCGGCCACTTTGCCACGCTCTGCCGCAGCATGGGTGCGCACGTCCGCGGCATCAAGCGCCATCCGCTCGTCTATCCCATTGTGTTTGAGGACATGGACGGCATGGATGCCCTGTCCGAGCGCCTAGCCGAGGCCGACATCGTCGCATCCTTTATGCCCAGCACACCCGAGACCCGCGGCCTGGCGAACGCCGAGTTCTTCGCCGCGATGAAGCCGGGCGCCTTCTTTGCCAACGGCGGCCGCGGCGATCTTGTGGTCGCCGACGACTTGGTTGCCGCCCTGGAGTCGGGACATCTTGCCGGCGCTGCGGTCGACGTCGCCGACCCCGAGCCCCTGCCTACGACAAGCCCCCTGTGGGATGCGCCCAACATGCTCGTCACGCCGCACGTCTCCGGCTGGTTCCACCTGGCAGCCACGCTCAACAACGTGGTCGACATCGCCGCGGAGAACCTTCGTCATCTTCAGGCTGGCGAGACGCTACATTGTTGGATTGAGCACTAAGAATTACGCCGTTTTACAAACGGCGTAATGAGCCGACGCTGCGACTGGGGAGGCCGGGGCTATCCGTCTTCTTGCTGCGGGTGCCTGGGGCGGGGTGCGGCGTGCATTTTTGGGAATATTCAGTGCCCGAGGGGGGCTGCATACCGGATTCTGGGCGAAAGGCAGGCGCCGCGGGCAGCAACCTGTGGAAAATGAGCGGTCCTCGGGGCGTTGGGGGTGGCGCGCGCAGACGTGGTGTAAGAGCGTCCCGAGGTCCGTCGCTGCAAGTCCCGATGTTACTCCTTCTTGAGACCGCGCCTCTCGACTATCTCGTCCACTATCTCCCTGGCGCGCCGCCCGAGCGCGCGGCGCCTCCCCTCTGTCGGGGCCGGCCTGTCCGCGGGCTCGGCGAAGCCCTCGGCGGCCGAGGCCTCGGAGAACACGCGCTGCTGGGACCACTGTCCCTCGGTCTCCATGAGGCTCGCGCACGTCAGGCGCAGCATCGACTCCCTCGAGGGGAAGGACTGCACGACCCTGTAGCGGCGCTTGATCTCGCGGTTGGCGCGCTCCTGGACGTTGTTGGTGCGGAGCTTGGCCCAGTGCGCCCTGGGGAAGGCCGTGAACGCCAGCGCGGAGTCCTCGGCCTGCTCGAAGACCTCGCCGGCCATGGCGGACACCGACGCCACCCAGGGCGCCGCCTCGGCCCACACGCAGCGCGCGAGGTCGGGGTCGTCCTGGTAGACCGCGGCGTGCACGAGGTCCCTGACGGCCGCCTTGGAGTCCTCGGGCCTGCCCGAGCAGGCGCTCTGGAGGTTGCGCTGCAGGTGCGTCACGCAGCGCTGCCAGGCGCAGCCCTGGAACAGGCGCGAGACGGCGGCCACGAGCCCGGCGTGGCTGTCGGAGACCACGAGGCGAACGCCGGCCAGCCCGCGCTCGCGCAGCCCGCCGAGGAATGCCGCCCAGGAGTCCTCGCTCTCGGTGTCGACCACGTCGCAGCCCAGGAAGTGCTTGCGCCCGTCGGCGCCCAGCCCGATCGCGGTCACGACGCCCTGCGAGACGACCGACGAGCCGACCCTGCAGCTCATGTAGGTAGCGTCGAGCCACAGGTAGCAGCACGGCGTGCCCGACAGGTCGCGGCGGCGGAACTCCGCCACCTCGGCGTCGAGGTCGGAGCAGAGGCTCGAGACCTCCGAGCTCGACAGCGAGGATATGCCCAGCTTGGACGCCACGCGCTCGACCTTGCGGGTGGACACGCCGCATACGTACATCTCCTGCACGATGGCGGCCACCGAGGTGTCGACGCGCGACCATCGCGCGAGCATGCCCTCGGGGTAGTAGGTGCCGTGCCTGAGCTTGGGTATCTCGAGCTCCACGTCGCCCACGGCGGTCTTGAGCGACCTGGGGCGGTAGCCGTTGCGGCTGTTCTCCCTGCCGTCGCTGCGCTCGTTGCGGCTCGCGCCGCACATCTGCTGGGCCTCGGAGTCCATCAGCGCGTTCATCACGCTGCCCAGCACCCTGCACGCGAACTCGCGCGCGTCGCCGCACTCCTGCCAAAGCCTCGCCGCCTCGAGGGCCTCGTCGCGGCCGAGGCGCAGTACACTCTCTTCTTGGGGCATCGCCTTTCCTTCCATTCGTCACCTTCATTACTCCAACGACGAATTCTAGGCGGTGTCCCCTCCCTTTCAAGAAAGGGCGGAGGCGGGGCATTCCCCGCCTCTTACACCACATCTCTGCGCGCTACCGCGTTGGGGGTGCGAAATCGGGACATTCGGCGCGGTTTCGCGCGCCCGTTCTTGCGCCTGTGGGCCCCGGATGCCGAATATTCCGGAATTTGCACGGCGCCCCCAGGGGTACCTGTGGGCGGAAAGCGACCGACCCACCGAAATATGCAATCGGCGGGTCGGTTTATGCATATATCCGATTGCGGACGCGTCGGCAGCACCTCAGAACCTGAATCCCTAAACATGTCCCTTCTTGGTAGGTTTTAGAGCTCCACGCTTTCGGCGCCGTTGATGGTTAGGTCGCGCTCGTAGAAGGCGGTGAGAGCGCGGATGGCGTACATCACGTCGCGCACGCCGCCGGTCTCGTAGCTCGAGTGCATGGCCAGCTGCGGCAGGCCCACGTCCACGGCATGCATGCTCGCCTGCATATTGGACAGATTGCCGAGCGTGGAGCCGCCGGCCATGTCACTCTTGTTGGCGAAGGCCTGCGTGGGCACGTCGGCGTCATCGCAGATGGCCTGGAACACCGCGCGGCTAAAGGCATCGGTGCAGTAGTGCTGGTTGGCGGCCTCCTTGATGACGATGCCGCCGTTGAGCACAACCTGGTTGCGCGCATCGCACTTCTCGGCGTGGTTGGGGTGCACGGCATGCGCGTTGTCGCAGCTCACAAGCATCGAGGCGGCAAGTGCGCGATGGTACGACTCGTCGTCAAAGCCCAGCGATCCGTTAATGCGGCGCAGCGCGTCGGCCAAGAACGTCGACATGGCGCCCTGCTTGGTCTCGGAGCCAACCTCCTCGTTATCAAAGCAGCAGAAGACCGAGACGTCATGCGCGTTCTCGGCACCCAAAAATGCCTGTAGCGAGGTATAGGCGCAAGCCAGGTCGTCAAGCTTGGGCGTCGAGATAAACTCGTCGGCCCAGCCCCAAATGCGCGCATCCTGACGATTGACCAGGAACAGATCGCGACCTAGGATCTGCTCGGGTTCAACGTCCAGTTCGTCAGCGATCAGTACGTCAAAATCTCCCTGTTTAAGCTCGCCGGCGCTGATGAGCGGGCACAGGTCGACGGCTCGGTTGGGAGCAAAGCCCTCGTTAACGCCGCGGTTCATGTGGATGGCAAGGCTCGGGATAATAGCGACCTCGCGCTCGGTGGCAAGCAGGCGGCTCTCGATACGGTCGCCCTCGCGCACCAGCACACGTCCGGCCAGCGCCAGCGGGCGGTCGAACCAGGTGTAGTCGATCATGCCGCCGTAGGCCTCGGTGTTCAGGCGCAGCGTCTCGCCTGCGCCATCGAGCTCGGGCACGGCCTTGACCTTAAACGTCGGCGAATCGCTGTGCGACGCCGTGAGCTGAAAATGATAGTCACCGGCGACGCCGTCCTCGCCCCACGTCGCGGCCAGGTCCTCGCCCACCTTAAAGGCAACAACGCTCGAGGTGTTGCGCTGCGTGTAATAACGCCCGCCCGGTTCGATGTCCCACGCCGCATTCTCGGGCAGGTAGGTAAAGCCCGCCTCGTCGAGCTCGGCCATAATGGTCGCCGCCGTATGGAACATACTGGGGCATGCCTCGATAAAGTCGATAAGGTCGTTGGCGGCCTCGATATCATCGGCCGTCACATGCGCGCGCTCGGGCGTTTCCTGATCCGTCATGCTCTCCCCTTTCGCTGGGTTGATGGTCCCCTCCAGCATACCCCGCCACGCCAGCGCCGCACTCTTCATTCCGTGCTTAATTCCGCGCCACTCACCAAGTTGAGCCATCATGCCCGCGCTCCTTTTGCGACAATTGCGCTAACAGGACGAGAGGAGCCGTCATGAAGCCACGTAACATTGCCATCACCTGCGGTGTCGCGGGAGTCGCCGTCGGCCTTGCCGCTGCCACCGGTATCGTTTATCACAAGCAAATCAAGTCCGCCGCGTCGCTCAAACGCTTGACCGGCTACGCGGATGGCTATGACCTGTACGCAATCGACATCGCCTACGACTACGATCTCGATCGCATCATCGCCGCTGGCGTGCGCGACGACCAGGCCTACATCGATGCCGTGGTGGCGCAGGCGCTGCCCGGTGTGCCGGCACATGTCCAGGCGCCCCAGTTTGCCTGCAGTGCTTTTGTCGCCGTAGATGCCGAAGGCCGCGTGCGCACCGGTCGCAATTACGACTTTAAGGACGACACCTCGGCGCTGCTGGTGCGCAATCACCCACGCGGCGGCTATGCCTCCATCGGGCTTGCCGCCCTTAACAACCTGGGCGATAACACTCCGCTTGACTCCGTCGCCGGACGCGCCGCGGCACTCATGGGCCCGTTTGCCCAGCTCGATGGCGTTAACGAATGCGGCGTGTCCATTGCCGTACTCACCCTGGATTCCAAGCCCTGTGACCAGGACACGCAACGCCCCGTCATCAATACCTCGCTCGCCATCCGTCTGGTGCTCGACCGTGCCGCCACCACGCAAGAAGCTGTCGACCTGCTTTCCGCCTACGACATGCACGCCATGGCAGGACGCGATTACCACTTCTTTATCAACGACGCCGCCGGTGACGCGCACGTAGTAGAGTGGGATCCGCGCGATCCGGACCGCGCTTTCAAAGCGACTCCCGTACGCCAGGTTACGAACTTCTACGCCTGCTATGGCGACGAAGTGCTGCCCAACCAAAAGAATGGCGAGCTGGGCCATGGCAAAGAGCGCGCCGTCGCAATCGCCGATGTCCTTGACGCCCATGTCGGTGCCCAGGACGAAACGATTGTCTGGGAAGCCTTGCGCGCCGCAGCGCAAGAGCCCAATCCGGAAGACATCACCAGCAATACGCAATGGTCGGTCGTCTTTGACAATACCGAACCCGCCGCCGCTATTACGCTGCGCCGCCACTGGGGCGACGTCGACGCCTTCGCACTGTAAGGAGCCAGGCCCGTCGGCCTTACGCTCGCCTGACGTTGCTTACATTTCCATACGCTTGAGCTAACACGTTTTACCCCGTATCAACAGTGTGCGGGGGTAAACTTATGCGCATGTTATAACTTGCCCGGAAGGATTCATCATGCTTAGGATCGGTCTTCTTACCAGTGGCGGCGACTGCCAGGCACTCAACGCCACCATGCGCGGCATTGTCAAAACGCTTATGACCAACAGCGAAGAGCCTATCGAGATCTATGGTTTTGAGGACGGCTACCAGGGCCTTATCTACAGCAGATTCCGTGTCATGACTCCCGCCGATTTTAGCGGCATCCTCACTCGCGGCGGCACCATCCTGGGCACGAGCCGTACGCCGTTCAAGCGCCTGGACACTCCCGAGGCCGACGGCGTCGAGAAGGTGCCGGCGATGGTCCACACCTATCATAAGCTGCAGCTCGACTGCCTGTTTATGCTGGGCGGCAACGGCTCCACCAAGACCGCCAACCGCCTGCGCGAAGAGGGCCTCAACGTTATCGCCCTGCCCAAGACCATCGATAACGACACCTGGGGCACCGAGTTGACGTTTGGCTTTACGAGCGCCATCGACGTCGCTACCAAGTGCATCGACGACATTCACACCACCGCCTCAAGTCACGGCCGCGTGTTCGTTATCGAGATCATGGGCCACAAGGTTGGCTGGATCCCGCTATATGCCGGCGTCGCGGGCGGCGCGGATGTCATCTTGATTCCCGAAATCCCCTACGACATGGATAACGTCATCAAGACCATTGAGCATCGCATGGAGACCGGCAGCCGCTTTACGATCGTAGCCGTCGCCGAGGGCGCTATCTCCAAGGAGGACGCGGCGCTGTCCAAGAAGGAGTACAAGAAGAAGCTCGCTGAGCGTACGAGCCCGTCGATCGTCTACGACATCGCCAAGGAGATTGAGGCCAAGACCGGTCGCGAGACCCGCGTCGCCATCCCCGGTCACACGCAGCGCGGTGGCCAGCCCGACGCCCAGGACCGCATCTTTGCGACCCAGTGCGGCGTCGAGGCCGCGCTTGGCTGCCTGCGCGGCGAGTTTGGCTACATGATTGCCCTGCGCGACGGCAAGATGTGCCACATGCCGCTCGAGGAGGTCGCCGGCAAGCTCAAGTACGTCGATCCCCAGAGCGATCTGGTGCGCGAGGCCAAGGCGTTGGGCATCAGCTTCGGCGACGAATAGCCTCGGCTGGAACTGCTCTCATCGGAGGCCCCAGGGCTTACCTCCCAAATCGTCCTCGGACATGTCAGGACCCCGCCGTGCGCTTCGCGCAGCGGGGCCCTTCCGTCCTGCGGAAAGATTTGGGAGGTAAGCCCTGGGGCCTCCTACGGCAACTAGGGAGGCCGAGGCTATTCGTCTTCTTGCTGCGGGTGCCTGGCCTGAAATTCAGTTGCGGTGAAATAGTTCCTGCTTAGCCCGCAAATGGCTGAATTTAGGAACTATTCCACCGCAACTAACTGAGCGGGGGCTCTTGGCTGCTACTTGCACTGACATTTGTCCTGAAATGGCTGGTCGTTAGGGGTTGCTACCGGTAGTTGCGGTAGGGTTGGGGCAGATTCTAACTAGAAATGGTGGTCGCTACTGGTTGTTCTCGGCATACTCGGCTCATTCGATTACGGTCGCCACATGAAAGGAACTGCTATGGATCTTGCGATGGCGCAGCGGCTCGTTGATCGCCGCAAGGCTGCCGGGCTTTCTCAGGAGGCGCTTGCTGCCCAGCTGGGCGTAAGCCGCCAGGCTGTTAGTAAATGGGAGCGCAGCGAGTCCTCACCCGATACCGATAACCTCATTGCGCTTGCCGCGCTGTATGGCGTGTCGTTGGACAAGCTGCTATATGGGGAGGCGACCAACGATGCCGACGACCCGGAGGACGGTAGCGCCGACACCGAGACGGCGGATGTGGCTGACGAGGCTGAGGATTCTGCCGAGCACGCCGCTTGCGGTGACAAACCACTTGTCGATATTTCCCTCGCGCGCGGTATCCACGTCATTGATCCCAATAAAGGCGAGGAAGTCCATGTTGGTTGGAGCGGCATCCATGTGACCAACGAGCGCAAGGGCGAAGAGGTGCATGTGGGGCCGGGCGGCGTGCATATCGATACGCTTGAGGACGATGGACATAGCGTGCGTACCAATGACGACGGCACCGTCACCATCGACGGCGAGACGTTTTCCAGCTGGAAGGAGGCACACGACAAGCTCGACCATCATGGCAAGCATTTCCACACCAAGGTCGGACGTGCATGGAACAAATTCCCCTTCCCCGCACTTGTCACTCTCGCCTATCTGGTGCTCGGCATTGTCTACGGCACATGGGGCATGGGGCTTTTCCTCGTCTTTTTGGTTCCCGTCTACTACGCGATTGGTAACTTTATCGATCGACGCCATTTGTCAAAGCTCACTGAATGCGTCTATCCAGCAGCCGCCATCGCTTGGTTCCTCTACATGTGGCTCTGTTTGGGACAGCCCCATCCTGCATGGATCATCCTCATCACGATTCCCATCGTAAAGGCGCTCATGCGCTGGTGTCGCAAACAATGGAAGTGCCGCAAACAGGCCTAAACCGCCCCAACCAGCCAGCGCCACTCATCCGACACCGCCCGCCCCTTCCAAGTTGCGGTGATATAGGGACTGTTTTGAGGCTCCAAAGCGCCAAACAGTCCCTATATCACCGCAACTTACAAACAACTGGGCCAGTTCCGGCACGGAGATTAGCATTGAGCTGACCACGCGCCAAGAAAAGGGCCTATTTACTACGTTTAACTCGAGAGAGCCGACCATACCTGCCATTTTTGAAAATCGACAGGCCTTCTACCTGCGGTTTTATTTTTCGTTTTCCCGGCATGGTTGAGGGCATCCAATTAAACGTAGTAGATAGGTCCGTTTTGTGGCATACGACCCATTCAAGCCCAATCTCGAAGGCTAAAGAGAGCCCCTCATCAACGCTAGCGAGCAGAAGATAGCAAAGCAACAAACGCCGGGTCGCCCGTAGGTGTCCGGCGTTTGCCCAGATAAAACCTGCCAAAATAAACCTGTCCCTTTTTGGCAGGCTACTCGGCGCTTTTGAGGGCGCCGACCATGTCGATCTTGTTGAGCGTTCGATTGGTAGCGAGGTTGACGATAAACGTAAAGCCAAAGGAAAGCACCACGGCGAGCACGTAGCTTAGCGGCTCGACCTCGACATCAAAGTACAGCGACGGCATCTGCAAAATGTACGTAAAACTCTCGGCCAGCAAGCCGCCCAGCGGCACGCCCAGCGCAGCGCCAATCGCCGTGAGGATCAACGTCTCCTTGTTGACGTAATGGTGCACCTCACCGCGACGGAAGCCCAACACCTTAATGGTCGCCAGCTCGCGTTCGCGCTCCGAGATGTTGGTGTTAGACAACGTAAATACCACCACAAACGACAGGCACGCCGCCATAAAGGTCACAAGCACCACGACCGAATTGATGATCGTAAAGTTCGCCTCATAGTTTTCCCAATGCTCGGCCGTACTCGAAATCGTAAGCCAACCGTCGCTCTTAAGATTCTTGCTAAACGCAATCTGGTCGGCCGACGAACCCTTAAGCAGCACAAAAACGCCGTTAAGGCGTGCGCTTCGACCAAACGCGCGCTCATAGGTGCCCTGCGTCATGTAAAGCGTGTTGCCCAGATAGTTAAGCGAAATGTCGCTGACTTTGACCTTGGCAACATTGAGCGACGAATTCTGGACGTGAGCCGTATCGCCCGGCTGAATCCCCAGCACCAGCTGTGAACTTTTGCTCAGATACACGTCTCCGTCACGCAAAGGCAGCGGTTCTTTGGACTCATCCTCCAGACGCACGTAATCGCCCAAGTCACTCGTGCGGTCATCGGGCACCACGATCAGCTGCACGGTCTCGCTCTTGCCGCCAAACGTAAAGGTGACGTTGTCGGTCATAATCGGCAGGGTCGAGGTCACGGTCACGTTGAAATCATTGGCCGCGCTGCGCTCATCCAATGCCGCGCACGTCTGCGAAAAATCGTCGGGATTGGCGACCGCCAGCAGGTCGTAGCGCGTGATATGCCCGTACTGTTTGGGCGAAAGCGCCACCGACGTGTCGCGAATGCCCATACCGCAGATCACGAGCGCCGTGCAGCCGGCGATACCGAAGATGGTCATAAAAGCGCGCTTTTTGTAGCGGAACAGGTTACGTGCTGCCACCTTGTTTAAGAAGCCCATGCGGCGCCAGATAAATCCGATACGCTCGAGCAGAATGCGCGAGCCGGCGCGCGGGGCCTTGGGACGCATGAGCGAGGCTGGGGTCTCGGCCATCTCGTGGCGGCAGGCGATAATCGTGGCACCCACCACGCCCACGGCAAACAGCGCCACCGACACGAGCGACGACACGATGTCGTACGAAAGCAGCATCTGGGGCAGCGAGTACATGTCGTCGAACACCGTAAACAGGAACAGCGGCAGGCCCACAAATCCGATGATGTTGCCGAGCACGCCGCCGATCAGACATGCCCACAGCGCATAGTCCACGTATTTGGACAGGATGCGCTCGCGTGAATAGCCAAGCGCCTTGTACAGGCCAATAAGCGTGCGCTCCTCCTCGACCATGCGCGTGGCGGTGGTAAGACTGATGAGCACAGCGACGACAAAGAAGATAAATGGGAAAACCGTGGCGATAGCCTCGATCGAAGAACTGTCGCTCTCGACGCTCGAGTAGCTTGCGATGTTACCGCGGTCCTGAATGTACCAGTTGCATTCGCCCAAATCGGAAAGCTCGGCGCGGGCATCGGCAAAATGCTGGTCGGCGGCGGCGCGGCGCTGGTCCAACTCGGCCTGAGCCTGGACGCGCTCCTCGCTGCCCTCGGCCATACGGTTGATGTTATCCTGCTCGATCCCAAAGAGCATGGCGGCCTGACGCTCGGCCGTATCCAAGCTTGTCGGCGTGTCAACCGTCAACTCCTGGACGCGCGCCTTCTCACGCTCCCCGCGGATCTTCTCGATGTTGCCTTTGACCTCGTTGATCTTTGTCGTGTAGCCATCTGAATAGGAGTTAAGACTCTTGGCTCCCTCGACGATCACGTGGACCGCGGAGTAGGAAGAAGATGTCGCGGCATCCTCGCTCACATAGAACTTATAGTCCGCAGCCGAAGCAGCGCGAAAGGCGTTGACTGTCGAGTCGGAGCTCACGTCGGTAGGATCGAGGACCTCGGCCGTAATGGTGTAATCGCCCGCGGCAAACTGATCCTTGGCACTTTGGTTGGACGAGCTCGCGTCATTGGCGGCAAAACTCACCGTATCGCCGAGCTTTTTGCCCGAAGCCTTCAGGAACTTCGAAGTCACCGCGACTTCATCGGCGCTCTCGGGCAAATCGCCGCTCACCAGCACCGGCTGATCGATGTTCTCCTTGGAGAGACTTTGCACGACCACGCGCTCGCGCGTTGTGCCCACGGCGGTGTAGGCGGTCTCGGTGTAGATACCCTCGGCCGTCTCGACGCCGTCGACCTCTTGGATAGCCGCAAGATCGTCACGCGTAAGACCATAGGTCGACTGCACGTTAATGTCATAGACATTCTGCTGGTCAAAATAGGCGTCGACCGAATCGCACAAATCCTCGCAGCCCGCCTTAAGGCCGCACATCACGCTCACGCCGAGCGCAGTGATGACCACGATAGATAGGAAGCGCTTAAGACTGCCCCGAATCGTGCGGTAGATGCCACGGCGAAAAACCGTCGGCACCATATCGTTTGAGCTTTGAGCGGTACGGTAGGTCGCGAACTCCCGGTCGCGGCCCGCGTGCTCCGTATCGTGGTTTTGGCTGTTTTGGCAATCTTGGTCCATGGGCGCTACCACTCGATCGTCTCGATAGGCACGGGATTTTGCTGGACCGTTTCGCTCTCCACGCGGCCGCTCTTAAAGCGGATCAGGCGATCGGCCATGGGCGCCAGCGCGGAGTTGTGGGTGATGATAATGACCGTGATGTCCTGCTTGCGGCAGGTGTCCTGTAGCAACTGCAAGATCTGCTTGCCGGTTTTGTAGTCGAGTGCACCCGTGGGCTCGTCGCACAAAAGCAGCTTGGGGTTCTTGGCCAGCGCGCGGGCGATGGACACGCGCTGCTGCTCGCCGCCCGAAAGCTGCGCGGGGAAGTTGGCGAGGCGCTCGCCCAGGCCAACCTGGCAAAGCGTTTGCTCGGCATCGAGCGAATCGGGGCAGATTTGCGCCGCGAGCTCGACGTTTTCGAGCGCCGTCAAGTTGGGGACCAAATTGTAGAACTGGAAGACAAAGCCGACGTCGGCGCGGCGGTATTCCACGAGCTGCGCCTCGTTGGCAGAGCTCACGTCGCGCCCGTCCACCGTCACGGTGCCGGAGGTCGCCGTATCCATGCCGCCCAGAATGTTGAGCGCCGTGGTCTTGCCGGCACCCGAAGCACCCAGAATGATGGCGAGCTCGCCGCGCTCGACCGTAAAGCTCGCGCCGTCGAGCGCATGAATGCGGGCGTCGCCCTCGCCGTATGCTTTGATGACGTCTTTGAATTCGATATAGGCCATCGATTAATTCCCATCTGGTCGGATAACTCTTTAGTATTACCCATTTCCCACCGACCAAAAAGGGACAGGTTTATTTTGGCAGGTTTTAGAAGCGGACGATGAAGGTAATCTGGTTGCTGTGGCCGCAGACAGAAGCACTCCCGCCATGGGCCTCGGCGATGGCTCGCACCACAGATAGGCCCACGCCCGAGCCGCCCGTCTTGGAGTTACGCGAGACATCTGCGCGGTAGAAGCGGTCAAACAGCCGGTCCAGGTCACCCTCGGGCAGCTCATCAACAGCATTCGATACGACAAGCTCGGCCGAGCCTTTGCCCGCACCGCGCGAGTCTGCGCGCAGGCTTAGCTCAATCACGCTGCCCTCGCTTGCGTAGCGTGTGGCGTTGTCCAGCAGCAACTCAACCACCTGCGCTACCGCCGCAGCATCGGCATGGGCCCGCACGCCACTCGCAATCGACGTCGACAGACGCTTGCCGCGCGAAACCGCCACCGACTCAAACGGCGCCGCCGCCTTGTCCACGGCCTCCGAAAGATCGATCGATGTCATGGTAAAGCCGGCCGAACCCTCGTCCATACGCGCCAGGAACACCAGACGCTCCGTCAGCGCCGTCAGCCGCGCGACCTGCTCGTGAATGCTCTGCGTCCATTCGCTCTCGCCGCTCTCGATTTCCTGCACCTCGTTGGCGGCGTCGATCACAGCTAGCGGCGTCTTGATCTCGTGGCTTGCATCGGTAATAAAGCGCTTTTGCTTGCTGTAGCTCTCGACCATCGGCCGAATCACCGCACCCGAGGCGCCCGCCACAATTGCCAGCACTGCCAACCAGCCAATGCAACTGATTGCCACGCTCGCGCTCAAAAACGAATGAAAGCTTGCAAGCTCACGCGAGCAGTCCACGAACACATAGGTGGTCTCACCGTCTTGAACGTCAGTCGTATAGCGATAATTGCCAGAAAAACCCGAGACCCAACCCTTGGAATGCAACTTTGCGGCAATACTGGCGGCGCGCTTGGCACCCACCGCGGCAATGCGGGCCGTGTTGACATCGGCAACCTGTCCGGCGGCAATCGTCACCGTAAAGTAGCGCGTGTCAAAGGGAGCTTCCGCCGTCATGCCTTCAAAACGCCCGTCGCGAACAGCCGCCCGGTTACCAGTAGCAACCTTGCCGGCAACCGCATCCTGGCCGGGATCGGCTTTAGGCTCGTTCCCCCAATCGATACCGTCCTTGCCCGCCAGGATATAGTCCAGGCGAGCGTCGGCCATCTTGCAGACATGCGAATAATTGACGATGTTGATGCCGGCGATGATGAGCGTGAGCACCACGGTCACGGCGCCCATGGCAACCAGGATGAACTTGCGACGCAGGCGGCGGCCCAATGCGTCAGCAGAATTTGCCCGCCCCGTACTACTCGAGGCGGCGTGAAACCGCTCCGTCATGCGTTTACACCACGTGCGCACGCTCACGCCTGCTCGCCTTCCTCGACAACCTCAAGCGAATATCCCTGGTTGCGCGACGCGCGGATGGCCACATTGGCACCCAGCGCCGCCAGCTTTTTGCGCAGGTACGAGATGTAGACCCACACCACGTTGGCGCCTTCGGGCGCGTCCTCACCCCAAACCTCGAGCATCAGACGCTCGGTGGGCATGCGCGTGCCAGCGTTGCGCATAAAGAGTTCCATAAGCTGAAACTCGCGATTGGCTAGGTGTTCCTCGCCCAAGGGACCCACAAGCGTGCAAGCCGCCGTATCGAGGCGCACGTTGCCCACACTGAGCGTCGTGGCATCGATCGCAGTCGCGGCGCGCGTCATGGCGCGAATGCGCGCGAGCAGCTCCTTGGCGGCAAACGGCTTGGTCAGATAGTCATTGGCGCCGGCGTCCAGGCCCTCAACCTTATCGGACACCTCGCTTTTGGCCGTGAGCATGATGATGGGCAGTCGCTTACCGGCGGCGCGTGTGCGCTTGAGCACCTCAATGCCATCCATGCCGGGCATCATGATGTCCAGGATTGCGGCGTCATAGTCGTTGGCGAGCAGATATTCGAGCGCCGTCAGACCGTCGAGGGCGGCATCGACCTCGTAGTCGCTATGTTGAAGAATCGCGGTAAGGGCACGGGAGAGGCCGGGTTCGTCCTCGGCAAGCATCAGCTTCATAGTTGTTCCTTTGGCGCACGGCTATACAGGTTTCGATACCGCCGATGATAGTGCACCGCCAGCCGTCTTAGCGCAGCCTTAGCTGCTCAACCTGCGCGTTTTCAAATACGCAGGATATAGCTTAACCAAACTTAAGGCTCAGATGCCGAGCGCTTGGACGCATGCCGGTCGCGAAAAGACAGCGACTCGTCCTTTCGCGACGTCCTAGTTATGCAAAGTGTTCGAGCGTTACGCCTCGTACGCGCCCTCAAGCCGAAGCAGCCACTCCTTGCGATCGAGCCCGCCGGCATATCCGTTAAGCGAGCCGTCGGCGGCAACCACGCGATGGCACGGCACGATAATCGAAATGGGATTGCGAGCGACCGCAGCCCCCACCGCACGGGGAGATACAACAGGGTCCTCATTTCTCGGCACACGATGTCGAGCGGCAACACGCTGGGCGATCTCGCCATACGTAGCGACCTCGCCACGCGGGATAGAAAGCAGCTCAAACCAAACCTCGCGCTGAAACGCCGTACCAATCATATGCAACGGCGGCGTAAACCGAGGCTCCTGCCCCGCAAAATACGCATTCAGCCAAGCCCAAGAACGCTCAAGCACCGAAGAAGCCGCGCCATTTGCCGGACTCACCGAAGACATCCCACCGGTACCAGAAACCGCATCGGCACCTACGACATACTCCGCATCCTCTTTGAGCAGCGTAGAGCCAAAGTGCTCCTGCCCTTCAAACCAAAGCCCCGTCAAACCGCGGCCATCAGCGGCAAGCAGGATTTCGCCCAAAGGCGAAGCAAATGTCGTCGTGACCACCAGCGGCTCCTTTCAAAACTCCGCAAACATAATACCGCGAACTGTGCAGACAACCTGTCAGATACACCTGGGCAGGCTCGTAATTGTTTAAGCGAGGCCGCTTTCCCCAATCAAGCGAAGAAGACGCAGGGCTTCGACGCCAGAGCGGTACCTCTATCAGCTGAGCTCTAATACTTTCCCGAGAAGTGAACGAGTAAAAACGAAGCCCCGGAGCATCCACATCTTTAGACCAGAAAACCGCAGGATTCGCGCTGCAAAACCTCAGGAAATAGCGGTCAAAATATGCCAATGCTTCGGGGGTCCAAATAAGGTCGTTCACTTCTCGGGAAAGTATTAGACCCCGATTCACCCCAACCCCAAAGTCACCCCAGGCAGCAGGCGCAACGCGCCGCAGCTGCCGGCCGCGCTCCGCAGTCCCCCAAGGCGGCAGGCGCGAAGCGCCGAGGCCGCCGCCGGGGCCAGGGCCCGCAACGGCCACGTGCCCTCACATCAGCCCAGCGGCCCCAACCAACAACGGCCCCATCGCAAGCCGCTTACAGCAGCGTCGCCGCAGGCGGGGCCGGGCTTAGTCTTCAGAACACTCCGCAGACCAGTGTGGCGCCTTGTCCGCAGCTCCGAAGGAGCAGGACAAGGCGCCACACATGGTCGAGGACGTTCTGAAAACTAAGCCCGGCCCCCGCCGGACAGGTCAACCGCTACTCGCAGAGCAGCTTAGCGATCTGGACGGCGTTGGTTGCCGCGCCCTTACGGATTTGGTCACCGCAGCACCAGAAGGTGATGCCACGCGCGGCCTCGGGGTTCGAGATATCGCGGCGCACACGACCGACCCAAATCAGGTCCTGGTCGGAGGTGTCCATCGGCATGGGGAAGCGCTCGTGCGCATCCTCGGCAGCCATATCGTCAACCAGCTTGACGCCGGGAGCGGCAGCCAGCGCAGCACGGGCCTCGTCAACCGTAATGTCGCGCTCAAACTCAAGCGTAATGCTCTCGGAGTGCGAGCGCAGCACAGGCACGCGCACGCAGGTGCAGTTCACGCGCAGCTCGGGCAGGTGCATGATCTTGCGGCCCTCGTTCTGCAGCTTCATCTCCTCGGAGGTAAAGCCCTCCTCCTTGACGCCGCCAATCTGCGGAATCAGGTTGCTCGCGAGCTGGGCGGCAAATGCGCGCGGCTCGGGAATCTCCTCGCCACGGCCCAGGGCGACCAGCTGAGCCTCGAGCTCGGCCATACCGGGAGCGCCGGCGCCCGAAGCCGCCTGATACGTCGAAACAATCATGCGCTTCACGCCGGCGAGCTGATGCAGCGGCCACGTGGGAACCAGGCCGATGATGGTCGCGCAGTTGGGATTGGCGATAAGGCCGTGATGCCACTTGATATCGTCGGCATTGATCTCGGGCACGACCAGCGGTACCTCGGGATCCATGCGGAAGGCATGGCTGTTGTCGACCACGACGGCGCCGCGCTTGACGGCCTCAGGCAGTAGCTCCTTCGCGATATCGTCACCGGCGGCTCCGAGCACAATATCACAGCCCTCAAAGGCCTCGGGGCAAGCCTCTTCGATCACGATCTGCTCACCGCGGAACTCAACGGTCTTACCCGCGGAGCGTGCACTTGCCAACAGCTTGAGCTTGCCGACCGGGAACTCCTGCTCGTTTAGGCACTCGAGCATCTGGGTGCCCACGGCTCCCGTCGCGCCCAAAATAGCAACCGTGTACTGTTTCATGCTTCCCCCTTTAAAGGTTTTGGCTTTTGCCCGCACGCCGAGCAGGCTGATTATTGTTGTCAGTGTATACAAGAACGGGGCGGACACGAAACCCGCCCCGTCGAAACGAAACCGAAACGAAACGCCCCGCCGTAGATTTTTGAGGCGAGTCCCAAAAATCTAGCGAGATAGTAGCTACTTGTGGAGCGCAGCCAGGGCGGGATCGACCGGCGCGGAAGCCTCCAGGTCGGAGACCTTCACAATGCCGTTCTCGTCGGAGAAGGCACGGTAAATGGTCCGAATCGCCAGGTCGAAGTCCTTCTCCTCGACACCGATAATGATGTTGATCTCGTCGCAGCTCTGCGAAATCATACGCACGCTCACGCCGGCCTGGCCAAGCATACCAAACAGATGGCCCGAGATACCTGCGCGGCCGCGCAGGTTACGGCCGACGGTAGCGATGAGCGCCAGGCCCTCGACAACCTCGATCTCGAGCGGCTCGACCTCCTGCTGAATGTCGCTCACAAGCGAGTACAGCGAATCGTGAACGTCCTGCTCCTGCACCACGGCGCCAAAGCGGTCGACACCGGTGGGCATGTGCTCAACGGAAACGTCATAGCGCTCGAAGACCGAAAGCGCGCGGCGCATAAAGCCGACACGGGGCTTGGTGCGGTCGCGGGCCACATTGATGGCGACAAAGCCGCGTTTGCCGGTCACGCCGGTAATGATGGGCTCCGCCTCGCCCTCGTCAGCCGTCTCGCTAATGATGGTGCCGGGGTCCTGCGGCGCATTGGTGTTCTTGATGACCAGCGGAATGCCTGCCTCGCGCACGGGGAACACGGCCTCCTCGTGCAGGACGCTTGCGCCCATGTACGAAAGCTCGCGCAGCTCCTCGTAGGTAACGCGCGCAATGGGCTGAGCCTCGGGAACAATACGCGGATCGGCAGAATAGAAGCCCGAAACGTCGGTCCAGTTCTCGTACAGATCGGCGCCAAGGCACTTGGCCAGAATCGAGCCCGAAATATCGCCACCGCCTCGATCGAGCAGCTTGATCTGGCCCTCACGCGTCGCGCCGTAGAAACCGGGCATAACAAAGCCACCCTGCTGGCCGTACTCCTGCACCAGCTCGGAGGTGCGGTTCATGCTGAGCGTACCATCGTGATGGAACGCCACAACCGTCGCGGCGTCCAGGAACGGCAGGCCCAGATACTCGGACATCAGGCGAGCGGTGAAGTACTCGCCGCGGCTCACAAGCTCCTCGGTGGAGTAGCCGCCCGAGCGGGCGCGCTCGGCAAAGGCTGCGAACTCCTCGCGGATGGGATAGGTGAGCTCCAGCTCGTCAGCGATATCAAAATAGCGCTGACCGATGTCCTCGAGCAGCTCCTCGCACGACACGTGATACTTAACGTGCGCGTTAACCAGGTAGAGCAGGTCGGTCACCTTGGTGTCGCCCTTAAAGCGGCGACCGCAGGCGGAAACCACCACAAAACGGCGGGCAGGGTCGGCATCGACGATGGCCTTGATCTTCTTGAAGTGTTCGGCGTCGGCGACCGACGAGCCGCCAAACTTGGCAATTTTTATCATGGCGTGGAGGTTACCTTTCTAAAAGCCTCTGCAAACCTGTTTTGCGCGCTCTGATACCATGGTTTCACCGATTGGGACCAAGGTATCCGAGGAGCACTGTTATATGGGAACTTATCATAGTACACGAGGACGCACTTTATCATGCTCAAGTAAGGTGGCAATCCGTACCGGCATCGCTCCCGACGGGGGTTTGTTTGTCTCGGACGAGCTTGGCACCCAGCAGGTCGATATCAGCTCGCTTGCTGATAAATCGTACTTTGAAATCGCTCAAAATGTGTTGGGAATGTTACTGAACGATTACACGGACGAAGAAATTTCGGCGTGTGTCGACGAGGCATACCGCGGCACGTTCGCGAGTGAAGAGGTCACGCCTCTCGTCAAGCTCGACGCAGCACCGGGCACCGACGCCCCTCAGACCTATGTGATGGAGCTCTTTGGCGGCCCCACGAGCGCCTTCAAGGACGTCGCCCTGCAGATGCTCCCCCGCCTCATGGCCCGCACCTCCGCCCAGGACGGCGGCGCCGAGCGCATCATGATCGTCACCGCCACGTCGGGCGACACGGGCAAGGCAGCACTCGCCGGCTTTGCCGACGCCCCGGGCACGGGCATCACCGTCTTTTATCCCGAGGGCAAAGTCAGCCGCGTACAGAATCTGCAGATGTCCACTCAGGAGGGCGATAACGTCGCCGTCTGCGGCATCCGCGGCAACTTTGACGACGCCCAGAGCGCCGTCAAGCGCATCTTTGCCGATAAGGAGCTTGCCGAGCGTCTGGAGGCCGCAGGCACGGTGCTTTCGAGCGCCAACTCCATCAACGTCGGCCGTCTGGTACCGCAGGTCGTCTACTACTTTGCCGCCTATGCGCAGCTGTTGCGCGCCGGCGCCATCGAGGCCGGCGACGCCGTGGAGTTCTGCGTACCGACCGGCAACTTTGGCGATATCCTGGCCGGTTACTATGCCAAGCGCATGGGTCTGCCCGTCGCCAAGCTCATCGTCGCGAGCGACAAGAACAACGTGCTGGCTGACTTCCTGAGCACCGGCGTCTACGACCGCAACCGCCCGTTCTTCACGACCATCTCGCCTTCGATGGACATCCTCATCAGCTCTAACCTGGAGCGCATGCTCTACTTCCTGTCCGATGGCGACTGTGAGCTCGTTGCCGGCCTTATGGAGCAGCTGGCGCGGACTGGTCGCTACGAAGTTCCCGCCGACCTGCTGGCAAAGATTCAGAGCGTCTTTGGCTGCGGTTGGGCCAGCGAGGACGAGGTACGCACTGCCATCAAGAGCTGCTGGGACGCGAACGGCTACGTGATCGACCCGCACACCGCCTGCGGCTATCACGTCTTTGAGCAGGTCGCTCCCGCCGAGGGCGCCAAGGCCCGCGTGCTGCTTTCGACCGCCAGCCCCTACAAGTTCCCGCGCGCCTGCTGCGACGCCCTGGGCCTCGACGTTCCCGAGGACGACTTTGAGGCCATGCGCGTGCTCGAGCAGGCAACCAACACGGTTGCCCCGGTCCAGCTCGCCGAGCTCGAGTCCAAGCCCGTCCGCTTCGAAGACGTCTGCGACGTAGCCGACATGGCCAACTACGTAGAGCAGGCTGCAAAAAAGATGGCTACCAACTAAACCCTTACTAGGCGCCGGCGAAAGCCGGCGCACCTTCTTTTATCAGATACTCACCGGGATAATGACGAGCTGACATGCGGGTCTGCCTGTTTAGTTCGTCGCGAGTTCCGCACGAGCCGGAAAGCACTTAATGTGCTTTCCGAGCGAGCCAGGACTGCCCGAGCAGCGAACTAAACAGGCAGACCGCCCAGGAGATTCCCATGATCAAAATCACCGTCCCCGCCACCAGCGCGAACCTAGGCATTGGCTACGACACCCTCGGCATGGCCGTCAGCCTCTACTCGCACTTCACCTTCGAGCGCGCCGACAAGCTCACCATCACGGGCTGCCCCGAGGAATTCCAAAACGAGAACAACCTGGTCTACGTTAGCTTTGTCGATGCACTGGCCGCATGGGGCGAGCCGGCCTTCCCCGTCGCCATCGACATTCAGACTGACGTTCCCGTCGCCCGCGGCCTGGGCTCCAGCTCCACCTGTGTCGTCGCCGGCATTATGGCCGCCGCCGCGCTGACAGGCCACACCGTCGACCGTGCCGAGCTCGTCCGCATTGCCACCGAGGTCGAGGGCCATCCCGATAACGTCGCCCCCGCTATCCTGGGCGGCGCCGTCTGCTCCTTTACGCCGACCGATTCGCTCCCCCAGTGCCTGCGCTACGAGGTGAGCGATCGCCTGCGTTTTATTACCGTGATTCCTCCCTACGAGGTGCATACGAGCGAGGCGCGCAAGGTCGTGCCGCAGGAGGTTCCGCTCTCCACCGCCGTATGGCAGATGGGCCGCATCGCCGGCATGACGCGCGGTCTTGAGTCCGGCAACCTCGACCTGATTGCCGCCGCCAATGACGACCGCATCCAGGAACCCTATCGTCGCCGTCTGATTCCCGACTACAACGCCGTGCGCGACACCTGCCTTAACGGCGGCGCCAAGACCATCTGGATCAGCGGATCGGGCTCGACCCTTATGGCTGTGACCGACGACACCATCGTGGCAAAGTTCCTGCAGGTCAAGCTGCGCGAGCAGTTCCCTAAGTGTGATACGCATATTCTGACGTGCGACACGGAAGGCGCTCAAATCGAGTACCTGTAGACATCGCCGATCGGTCTGTCCGGGCCACCCAGGGGCATCCCCTTAAAAACGTCCTCGCACTTGAGGCCCGCTTATCCTGCTCCTTCGGAGCTGCGGATAAGCGGGCCTCGTGCTGCGGAATATTTTTAAGGGGATGCCCCTGGGTGGCCCTATGGCAACGTGGCGAGCGATGTCTACAGGGACCCACGCTTTGAAGGGGCGCCGGGCTGATAATTTGGCTCTTTATTGGGGAGGGCTCTTGCTAGGCTGGGGCACTTATTAGAGGCAGGCTTCGGCGATGCGGCGCTTGAGTTCGTCGATGCCGGTGCCGGTTTGGGAGCTTGTGATGATTACGTTTTCGGCCGGGACGTTGAGTTGCTTTTTGATGGCAGCTGCCTGGCGGGCCTGCTGGGTGCGGCTGAGCTTGTCGGCCTTGGTGAGGCAGACGATAAAGTTGAACTCGTTGCCCTGCAGATAGTCGATCATGTCATGGTCGAGCTTGCTCGGGTCGTGACGAATATCCACCAGCGACACGACCAGGTTAAAGCTGCGCTCCGAGTCAAAGAAGCCGCCGATAAGTTCTGCCCAGCGGTCACGCTCGGCCTTGGAACGACGGGCGAAACCATAGCCCGGCAGGTCCACAAAGTGCACGTCGTCGGCCTCGAAGAAATTGATGTTGCTCGTCTTGCCCGGCGTGCTCGAAACCTTCACCAGGTTCTTGCGGCCAAAGAGCTTGTTCATAATGGACGACTTGCCCACGTTGGAGCGGCCAACAAAGCTCACCTCGGGACAGGTGGACTCGGGGATCTGCGAAACCTTGCCGTAGCTGGCGACGAACTTGGCAAGCTGGTAGTTAATGGAATCGGCCATGGACACTCCTTGGTCGTAGGATCTTGCAAAAAACGCGCTATTGCGCAGCGGCAATGCGTCGAACGATATCGAGCGTGATATCGCTTGCGGCACGCGCATACTCGAACAAATCGAACTCGCGGTCGCAAATCGCATCATACGCCTCGTCACAATTATCGCTGATAGCACGCAGCACCAGGCAATCGACACCATTTTTGGTTGCGACATGGGCAATTGCCGCGCCCTCCATGCCGACACAATCGGCATGCGTCGCCTCGATGGCATCATTGCGCATAGCGGCGCCCGTCACAAAGCGGTTACCCGTGGCAATCGTGCCGACCAGGAACTGCTTTGCACCCTCGTTCGAAGCGGTCTCATTTGTCGAAGCATCAACAAACCCACGCTCAGCAAGCACATCGGCGGCAATATCGACCAGCGCGGGCGTCGAGACAAACTCCTCGAGCCCCGGTGCAGACTCGGCGATAAGCGCGGTATCGGTATCTAGATAGCGCAGGCATTTGCCAATGACGACATCGTCGATATGGAGCTTGGGATTCAGGCCACCTGCGATACCAGAAAACACAACTGCCTGTGGAGCATACTTGCTAATGAGGTGCTGTGTTGCGGCGGAAGCGTTTACCGTGCCCATACCCGCCGTCGTGGCGACAATCGACAGGCCGTCGAGCCCGCCGGTCACAACGTTCAAGCCCGCCTCCTGTACCATGCAAACGTTGCTCAACTCTTCCTTAATCTGCATGATCTCTTTTTCGAGCGCACCGATAATCGCGATGGTAGCCATGCCATTCCCCAAACCTATACGAAATTCTCAACCACGGTATGGTACCAGCATTTTGTTTGACCTCGTCAAACGAACACGTTAGGCCAGCGCAGCTCGGGTATCAAAGAATGTCTTAGCAATCGCAGCCACCAGCTCGCTCGAGCGATCGCTCCATGGCATCGATGTCATGATACTCATAATGTAGGTGTCGCCATCGACATCGATGAGGCCCGCATCGCATGTCGAATAGCAACCATCCTCGCTAATCCAGCCGGCCTTGTTGCGCACCAGGGCTTGGTCGTCCGCAATGCCGTCGCGGATAAAGGACCGGGTCGTAGAGGCCAGAAGATCCGATAGCCATTGCGACGTCTCGGTATCACGGCTCAAATACTCGCTCATCTCGCGCCACAACTTGGCCGAGGTGCGCGGGCAATAGGTGGGAAAATCACTCATCGGATCGAGTGCGGTATCGTAATCGATGCCAAGACTGGCAATCCAATCCTCGTAACCGACACGGTCAAACGTCGCGCGTAACGCAATAAACGAATCGTTGTCCGAATTAACGATCGCGGCCTCGATCAGGTCGCGCACCGTCTGCCAACCCATGTTGTAGCCACCATAGGTGCCAAGGGAATCATCGAGTGAAACCTGACCCGTCTCGACCAGAAATTCGCAGATGTACAACGCATAGAGCGCCTTGTAGCTACTCGCGCCGTAAACCTCGACATCGGGGTTATACGTCACGCCCTTGCCGCTTGACAGGTCGTAGAACACCACGCCCACATCGCCTAGCTCCTGCGCCCGACTCAGGGCATCCTGGAGCAAGGCAAGGCTCTCATCCTCCAAGGTAGGAGTCTTGTTATCCACCAACGAGAAGGCCTGAACGGTATCACCCGAAGGGATATCGTTGAAGTCCGCCTTCGAAAGTCTCGTCTTGAGATCTGCCGACGCTTTGGACTTTGAAACCTTCTCGTTTTGCGTCTGTACCGTTGACGCATCTGAGTGTGCCATTCGCTCCGACGCGTAGGTTTTGGCGGTAATTCCGAGGATAATAATCGCCAACGTTAGCATCCCAATGGCGGCAATCTTCGTCACGCGGACGCGAGCGTCGGCAAGGCCACGCGAAGATGTGCCCTTCGTCTCATATCTGCTGCTATGCTGCGGCATATACTCGTCCCGCGATGCGTTATTTCGCACGTGGTCTCCTGACTGCTACCGTTCATATACGAGCAGCATAATACCGAGCAGGCATTTCTTTCCAAAGATATTCAGCGGCGTTTAAGGCGTCTTTAAAGAAACCACAAGCGTATTTATCCAAATGGCGCGATTCTGTTGCGCATCTCCGCCCAAAACGCAGTTGCGGTGGAATAGTTCCTATTTGGGCGGCATAAGCCGAAAAACAAGAACTATTCCACCGCAACTTGACGGAGCTCTTTGGCAATCAACTTGGTGCCCAGGGGCACTCATTTAAGTCTGTCCCCAATGAGTGCCTTTGGGGAGCGAAAATGGCTCGCTAGCCGATAGCGTTTTTGAGTTCCGCGCGACGCTTTTTCATGCCCGTCATGACGGCGTTGCGCAGCTCGGGCATGCGCGCGGTATCCATCTGTGGAACGCCCTCGAGCTTATAGGGAATGCCCAATTGCTCGTACTTGACGACACCCATCGTGTGATACGGCAGCATTTCCAGGCCCACCACGTTGTGCCATGGAGCGATGAGGCGGCCGAGCGCCTCGCACTCCTCAACCGTATCGGTAATGCCGGGCACCACCACGTGGCGGATAACGACCTTAATCTTGCGACGGGCAAGCTCATCACCAAACGCCAGAATGCGTGCGGGATCGCAACCGGTCAGCTTTTTATGCTCAACGGGATCGGCATGCTTGATGTCGAGCAGCACCATGTCGGTCTCGTTGAGAACAGTATCGAACTTCTCGGGATGGTTGGGGTCAAACGCATAGCCGCAGCTGTCGAGGCAGGTATGCACGCGGCCATCGGGGTTGTTGTGCATTGCACGGAACAGGTCGGCTAAAAACGCGGGCTGCAAGAGCGGCTCGCCGCCGGACACCGTAATACCGCCGCTGCGGTAAAACTCATGGTTGCTCTGGAACTCGTCCATCAGGTGCTCGACGGTCACCATGGTGCCGCCGCTAACCGACCAGGTATCGGGGTTGTGGCAATACGCACAGCGCATGGGGCAGCCCTGAACAAACACCATAAAGCGGATGCCGGGTCCATCGACCGTTCCCATCGTCTCAATCGAATGTACGCGGCCCAGGGCAAACGCAGAGTCCTCGGGACGAGCGTCCACACCCTCGAGCGTCATCTCAGCCATTCCCGCTACCTTGCCTCTCATTGGTTTTAGCTACATAAATGCCAGAATCATTCTAGCCCATACGCATGATGGCGAAACGGTTTAGCGGTCAATTGGGTTGTCCTATTTGGCCCTACGCAAGAGCGGCGGGAAGGTTATCGCAACCCGCCCGCCGCTGAGGCAATAGAAATCGATAGACGCCAGACCTTACGCCTTAAGCGTGAGCACCGCACCGAAGGCGGTCGGGCCGCAATGGCTCGAGATGACACCGCCGACCTGAGTCCAGGTAACGTCCTTAAAGCCCAGGTCGTGCGCATAGACTTCCATGTCGTCGCGCAGCTCCTGGGAAAGGCCTACCGAATACGCCAGGCCAATATGCGAGTAGTCAATCTCGCCCTTCGCAACCATGTGGTCAATAAAGGCGCGGGCGCACTTGAGCATAGAGCCGCGGAACTTCTTGGTTGCCACGAACTTGCCGCCCGTTACCTCAATGCAGGGCTTAATCTTGAGCAGATGGGCACCGAGGAATGCCACGTTGGATAGACGACCGCCCGCCTTAAGGAAGGCTAGGTCGGTAGGAACAAAGCCCAGCAGCACACGGTCCATGACGGAATTCGTAAATGCAAAGATTTCGTCGACGGTGGCATCGGGGTGAGCCTCGATGTATTTGGCGGTCTCGACGGCAACAAGCGACTGGCCCACCGAGACAAAACGCGTGTCCATGGAGTAGACGTAGTCGCGACCCTTGGCGGCAATCTTAGAAGACTGGTGTGAGCAGGTCGTGGCCTCGGAATACGCAAGGTGCAGAATAGTCGCATCGGGCTGCTCGGCATGGATGCGATCGTACACGTGCGCAAAATCTGCCGGCGCGCAGCCGCTGGTCTTGGGCATCACGCCAAACTCGTTGCAGCGCGAATAAATCTCGAGCGGATCGATCGAGCCGTCCTCGACGGTCTCGTCACCAATCGTGACATGCATAGGTACGCGCACGATACCGTAGCGTTCGCAGAGCTCCGGCGTCACATCCGAACCAGACTCAACCACGATTACGTACTTGCCCATTATCATCACGACCCATCTCAACATTGGCTTTTCAACACATGGCACGCGCCGCCGCACTGTTGCACAACGGCGGCAGAGCGCCAAAGAGACGCCGCCCCTTGCACACAACAAAGGACAGCGTCTCCCTGGAAAAACTCCGTGCTAATCTGAGATTCTACACGGTTTATTACTAAGTGTTACTTACTCCGCAAACGGTCGCTATACGCGATAAACGGTAGTTCGCTGCGGCAACTGCGACACATTCCGCCCAGCAAGTCCAATCGTGCTCCACACACGGTTAATGCGCGAGGCGGTAGAAATTCATCGATGCCGCGCCCTCGGCGTGCAGCTCCATCGCCGGAACCGCCGGCGAATAGGTACGGCTCGTAAGTGCCGCCTCGCCGCCATTTGCAAAAATCTCGACCATCGTAGTGTCCGAAAGCACGCGCAGGTCGCGAAGCTCGCTGAGCTCAATCGACCTCTGGTCGCGCCCATAGCCTTCGTCACCCATGTCGAGGGTAAGCATCCCGTCTGCATAGCGCACAAAGACACCCTTGCGGATTTCGAGCTCGACCATCTTGGCGCCCTCGCAGGAAACCACAAGATCAAACAGGCGGCCCGGCTCCTCAACGGTTTCACCGCCTATCGCGCGAACGCAGTCACCGCGCATCCTCTCAATCTCGTGCGCCGGCCGCTGGCAGAGCTTACCATCGCGTATGCTCAGCTCTCGCGGCACCGTCAACGCGCACTGCCACCCGCGCGCCACCGTCGGGTTTTCTGCCGTCGCGTCGGGGCAACCCGACCATCCGATCATCAAACGCCGGCCTGCAGTATCCTCAAAGGACTGCGGAGCATAGAAATCAAAACCGGCATCGACCATCGGGGGCATGCCCTGCCCGACGATTTTAAAGCTCGGCGCCTCCCAATCGGCCTCGATGGAGAACCACACGCACTGATGCGGATTGCGGTAATGCCAACCATCGGCAGGCACACCCTGCGGACAGCAAACGAGAATAAGCTCGCCATCGAGCTCAAACAGATCGGGGCACTCCCACATAAAGCCAAACTTCTCGTCCAACTCAATGCGCGTCGCATAGCTCCAGTCCTCAAGATTGCGCGAGGTATAGACAAGCACGCACCCGCGATCGTCTTTCGTACGAGCGCCGAGAACCATGTAGTAGATACCGTCGTGTTCAAGGATCTTGGGGTCGCGCACGTGCGTACCGATATCGTCGGGGTAATCGACCGGCCCAACAGCTATGCGCTTCTCGCCCAATTCGTCGGGATTCTCGGCAACCATATGAATCTGGTTTTGCTCACGGCCCGTCAACACGTAGTCGTAATCATCGCGGTCAAAATGCTTAACGTTGCCGGTATAGAAGTAGTGAATCTTGCCATCACGTACAAAGGCAGAACCAGAATACGCTCCACTCGAATCCAAATCGGAATCGGGGAACAACACGGGGCCGCGATTCTCGTACGTCACAAAATCCTTTGTCGTCAGATGGTTCCAAAGCACTGGACCGCCATGCGCAGCATCGAACGGATCGTATTGATGATAGATGTGATACGTATCACCAATCTGAACCAAACCGTTGGGGTCGTTGAGCCAGCCAAGCTCAGGCTCCACATGGAACAAAAGCCTATCGGGGTCGGACGCGATGCGAGCCGCCGTCTCATCCTGTCCAGCTCGCCACTGCTCATAGTCCGCACGCATCACCTTGTTTTTTTGATTAAACATCGCCATTGACCTTCTCGTCTATGGGAAAGGACGCTCGACTCACACGAGCCGAACGCCCTTCCTCAAATGGACTTATCCTCAGATTACGCTGAACGGCTCAACTAGAAGCTGACATCGAAGCCAGCGCCAGCGCCCTCTTCATCAGTGGTCGGCACGCCCTTTGCCTTGTTGTAGGCAAAGATCAAGACGATCGGCACGATAAAGGCGATGAGATTGCCAGCCACATACCACATGAGCGTCTCGGGCGTGACGATGAGCAGGCCAAGCACGCCGGTCAGACCCTGACCGATGGCGCGCACCTCAAAGAGCTTCACGAAGGCACCGCCGCAGCCTGCACCGATGCAAGCGCAGATGAACGGGATGATCGAGTAGCGCATGTTTGCAGCGAAGATAGCGGGCTCGGAGATTCCGACCAGCGTCGGGATAAAGGACGACATGCAGATGTTGCGCTCTTTGGAATGCTTCTTATGAATGAGGTACATGCCGATGGCGCCGCCGCCCTGGGCGATAATGGAAACCGACCAGATGGCCTGGATGTAGTTGAAGCCAGTCGTGGCGACGAGGTTTGCCTCGATACCCTGGATGAACTGATGCGTACCGGTAACGACAAGCGGCTGCAGGAACGCGGCGAAGACAAAGGCACCAAAGACGCCCATCCTGTTGTACAGGATATCGATTACGCCGCCGAGGACGTCGCCGATCAGGTTGCCGAGCGGGCCGAACACGGTGAACAGGGCGACGTTAGCAAGAATCAGGGTAACGGTCGGGACAAAGACGAACGAAACGACCTCGGGGATGTACTTCTGGGCAATCTTTTCGACCTTGGCCATAAACCAGGCAGTCAGGATTGCAGGGAACACGCCGCCCTGGAAAGCAACCATGGGAATGGATAGCGGACCAAAGTTCCAGTACTCAGCACCCGTCGGGTCCATAACGAACGTGTTGCGGTTCATAAGGCTCGGGTGAACCATGACGATACCGACGAGGATGCCCAGGATCGGGTTACCGCCAAAACGCTTGACCGCGCTGTACATAACCAGGACAGGCAGGTAGTCGAACGTGGTGGCGATAATGGCAAAGAAGCTTGCGAGGTTCTTGAGGAACTCGCTGTGATCGGCGAGGCTGCCTTCCATGCCAAAGAGGCCGTTGGCAACGATCAGCGACTTAAGGCCGATGATGATTGCAGCGCCGACGAAGGCAGGAATGATGGGGATAAAGATATCCGAGAATACCTTGAGGACCGAGAAGAACTTGCCCTTCTTGTCCGCCTCGGCGCCCTTGACCTCGGAAGCACTGATCTCCTTAACGCCCGTCAGAGCCATAAACTCATCGTAAACCTTGTTGACGGTACCGGTACCGAAGATGATCATGAGCTGGCCGCTGTTGTACAGCACGCCCTTGACGCCATCGATGTTCTCGAGCTCGGCCTTGTTGTATTTGCTCGTATCCTTGAGCACCAGACGCAGACGGGTCACGCAATGCGTGGCGCCCTCGATGTTCTCCAGTCCGCCGACGTTGTCGACGACTTGCTGGGACACTGCCTTGTAGTCCATGTTCCTCTCCATTCCTTTTCTAAATCATAAAACGGTTCGTTGCCGCTACAGAGACGCGATCGTTGCGTTTGCGCACTTGAGCGCACCGTCGGTGACGGTAAGCGCCACACCCTGGCCCTGCTTGTTGCAGAAGCGAGCGTTGAGCGCAACATCATCGACAAAGATGGTCGCGATGTCGTCGTCGACGACCAGACGCACATGGTGAGTGCCCTCGCCCTTAAAGAACAACGGACGCTCGAGGCCCATGTTGTTGACCTGGAACCACGGATACTGGGGGGCCGCCGTAAACTCGAGTTTGCCCTCACGCAGGTTGGCGCGGAACTCATAGGCAAGACCGGACTCGGCGTCCTCGGCAAGCTTCACCGAGAAGCCGGCAGCGTCACCGGCGAGCTCGATGTCGGCGTCGAGCATATAGGTAGAACCGGCATCCGCGGCGAGCACCTGCTCGACCTTGCCCGACTCGCACGAAAGCTCAAAGGCCTCGACTGCCTTAGCCTCGCCAAAGGCGCCAAGCATGCTGTCGGGAAGCTTGGTGCCGAGCGTTCCGTCGGCACGCTGAACGATCTCGAGAGGCATAAAAGTGCCACCCCACAGGTAAGAGCTGGGGTCGCCGCCCTCGTCGCGCGTAGGAACCCAACCAAAGAGAACGCGGCGCTCGCCGTCAAATGCGGTACGTGCAGCATAGTACGCGCGGCCATCGAAGGAATCGTCCGCAGGAGTGATCCAAGGACCGTTGATAGAGCGAGACATGCGGTAACGGGTCTTGTTGCCATCACTGTACTCAGAGAACACCAGATACCACCAGTCGCCCATCTTAAAGAGATCAGGCATCTCGAACATGGTGTACAGGCCCGGATTCCACCAGTCGCCCTGGAACTCCCAGGTATCCAGGTCCTTGGAGGTGAACTTGACCAGACGACCGGTCATCAGACGCTTGTCCTCGCCCACACGCGTGCCGAGGATGAGCATGTACTCTTCGTTCTCCTCATCCCAAAGAACAAAGGGATCGCGCCAGTTGCGGTCATCGTAACCCTCCTGGGGCGGAAGCAGCGTCTCGGCGATGTTCTTCTCCCACTTGACGGCGTCGTCACTCGTTGCGTGAAGAAGAACCTGCTTCATCAAGCGCGCGCGGACCTTATCGCGATTGCAACCAGTGTAGAGCGCATGGTACTTGTCGCCCACCTTAAACACTGTGCCGGCATAAACATACTGGTCGACTTCCTCGTCGCCGCCACGCTCAAGGCTCTCGCCAAAGTCCTTGTAGTTGACGAAATCCTTGGTCGTCGCGAGTGCCCAGCCAAACGGCTCTCCGAAAGGTCCGGGGTTACGCGTGTCACGCTGATGATAGAGATAGAACGTGCCGTCCTCGCCGTACGGCATGATGTCGCCTACCCAAATTCCCTCAGGCTGGTAATACACCTTGTGCATCCGAGACTTCCTTTCCCACAAGATACTAACTCGGTACAACTGCAAGATATGTCAATCGTTTTCATATGTCAAACGTTTTCACATCAATACGTCTTTTCGCAGTTCCAGTCGTCGGCAAACGGTTGACATATGCCGGCGAACGGTCATCAGAGGCGTTTGAGGAATTCTTTTGGCACGGGATGAACTACGCGGTTTTGCCCTCAATGAGTTCAACGGGGAGCTTGATATTCGATTCAGGATTATCGCCGTTAACAAGAGCGATGATGGATTGCGCCGCGAGCTCTCCGATGCGATCGATATCTTGGCGTACGGTTGTTAAGTCAGGCATAAACGTCATAGTGCGGCGGGCACCATCCGCGCCCACGACCTTAATATCGTCCGGAGCGCTCAAGCCGCGCTGCTTCATAATGTTGAGACAGATGGCCGCCATCGTGTCGTCTCCCGCAAAGATGCCGTCAATATCGGGGTTCTCATCGAGGATCTTCGCAACGACCGCGCTCTTTTCGTCATCGGGCTTAACGAACTCGACCTCACGGACAAGCGCGGGCAAACCGGCCTGCTCAACAACATCGAGGTAGGCATCGGTACGCTTATTGGCAGGCATGCGCATGCGGCTATTGCTGCGCAGGCACAGGATGCGTGAACACCCGTCATCGATCAAGCGACGCGTGGCAAGTTCGCCGATGCTATAGCTGTCGCTCGCAATCTGAACAGAGGCCTCGCCAAGGTCGCAGTCGATACCAACCAGGCTCAAGCCCATCTCGGCATATGCCTCAGCACCGATATTGAGGGAGTTGACGATGACGCCGTCGACCATATTGCGGCGGAGCATGTCAATATAGGAACGCTCAAGATCGGGTCGATTGGCGCTGTTGCACAGCAACATCTTAAAGCCGTTTTCCGCCAACGTGCGCTCGACCGCCTGCACAACCTGAGCATGGAACGGGCTGCTCACAAAGGGAACGATCATGCCGATAAGGTTCAGGCGACCGTTGAGCATGGCACGGGCGATATCGTTGGGCGTATAGTTGATGCGCTCCATCGCGGCATGGACCTTATCGCGGGTTTCTTGGCTAATATAGCCGCGATTATTAAGCACGCGAGATACCGTAGTGGGCGAAACCCCCGCCACCGCTGCAACTTCCTTGATGCCAGGCTTAGCAGAATCCTTAGAACGAGCGCCCTCGCGAGCCATAGCACCCTCCCCCATCAACATGTCATACGTTTACATACGAACAAAGCATACCCCAACAACAGCGGGAAGACGGTAACAGTACAAGTAAGTAAACGACTCATCCAAATAATTAGGAGAGTTTCGCCTAAAGGGTGACTACACAGGACCCCGCCGGGGCTGTTTGGGCTACCTCCCAAAACATTCCGCACTGATATTTTCTGTATTGAAGACGTCGATGATGCGCCCGTATACCATTGACGTCGACACCATCAGACGCGGTCCGCGCGGTGACCCCACATTCCGCTGGCGCCCACAGGGCTGCCCTCGTTTCCTGACATGTCCCGCGCGGGCCGCGGCGAGCCGAGACCGCCGCATGACCTAATAGGAGCATGGAGCGATACCGCGGACCCGAACAACCGCATTCTATCGCGCCCCGTCAGTGTGCCGTCTGCCCGGTCCAGGCGAGCACGGAAAGAACGGAGCGAGACATGAGAACCGAATCGACACCCGGCGCCCGCGGGCCGGTCTTCTGCGGGGTCGACACCCACGCCGACTCGCACTGGCTGTGCGTCCTCGACTGGAGGGGCCGCAAGGTCCTGTCCCGCCAGTTCCCCGCCGACGCGGCGGGATACGAGGCGCTCGCCGGGGCGATCGCGGCGGCCGGGGAGCCGGCCTGCGTCGCGATGGAGGGGACGTCGTCCTACGGGGCGGGCCTCACCAGGCACCTCGCGTCGCTGGGGATGCCCGTGCGCGAGGCGCTCTCCCCGGCGAGGACGCAGAGGAGGCGCCCGGGGCAGGGAAAGTGCGACGAGTCGGACGCGGAGAGGGCGGCCCGCGCGGCGATGTCCGGCTCAAAGCTCGGGACCCCCAAGAGCCAGGACGGGTGGGTCGACGGGGTGCGCTGCATGCTCGCGGCGCACCCCGGGGCGGTGAAGGCGCGGACCTCGGCGATCAACACCGCGAGGTCGCTGCTCACCACCGCCCCGGAGGGGCTCAGGTCGAGGTTCCGCGGCATGGGAGGGCCGAGGCTGATGGAGGAGCTCCCCTCCGTGCGCGCCGAGGGCGCGCTGGGCGCCGCGCTCGGCGCGCTGGCGGACCTGTGGGCGGCGGCGCGCGACGCGGCGCTCGACATGGAGCGCGCGATCGAGGCGTCCCTGGAGGAGAACTGCCCCGCGCTGCTGGCGATGTACGGGTGCGGGCCCGTGAGCGCGGCCAAGCTCGCGGTCGCGGCCGGGGACAACCCGGGCAGGCTGCGCTCCGAGGCGTCGTTCGCGGCGATATGCGGGGCCTGCCCCATCCCCGCCTCGAGCGGCAAGACCGTGAGGCACAGGCTCAACAGGGGCGGCGACCGGCAGGCGAACAGCGCGCTGCACGAGATCGCGAGGCAGAGGGTCATGCGCGACCCCGAGACCGCCGAGTACGCCGAGAGGGCCAGGGGGCGGGGAAAGAGCGACAGGGAGGTCATGAGGTGCCTCAAGCGCTACGTGGCCAGGGAGGCGTACCGGGCGCTGATGCACCCGCACGAGATCAGGAGGCCCGAGGACGCCTCGGAGCTCGTGGCGGCCAGGCGCGCGGCGAAGGTCAGCCAGGTGAGGGCGGCGTCCATATTGGGAACCAGCGAGAAGTACATCTCGATGCTGGAGAGGGGACAAAGGGAGCTCAAGCCCATAAGGAGGGCCTACGAGGCATGGGTCGAGGCCGGACTTCCGCTCGATTGGGACAGGCAGGCCTTCGAGGCCGAGCGCAAAAAGGATTCTAAAAAACACCTTGCCAAATAGGAGCGTCAGGACGCAAGAAGCCCTCGCCGCACGAAGTGCGCAGCGAGGGCTTCTTGCATGTCCGAGGACGTTTTGGGAGGTAACCCAAACAGCCCCGGCGATCCTGCGGGAGTTAAACCCCTTTAGAACTTGTCGTGGAAGGTACGCGAAATGACCTCGTCCTGCTGCTCCTTGGTGAGAGTGTGGAAGTTCACGGCGTAGCCGGAAACGCGGATGGTCAGCTGCGGGTACTTCTCGGGGTGAGCCTGAGCGTCGAGCAGCGTCTCACGGTTGAAGACGTTGATGTTCAGGTGGTGGCCACCCTTCTCGGCGTAAGCGTCAAGCATGTGGACCAGGTTATCGGCCTGAGTCTCGGAAACTTCAGAAACCTTCATAATGTGTCTCCTTCGATTGATAGGCGCCGGCCGAAACCGGCGCACTAATCAGTAATCGTTATTGTTAGTATAGCACTAACAATAGTTACTCGCCCAGCTGATCAAGGTCGATATCGCCAAAGAACACCTGATCCTCTTTGCCGAGCGCACTCGGGATGATGGAGAAGGTGTTGGAGATGCCGTCCTGAGCATCGCGGAACGGGAGCTTGGAAACCGAAGACAGCGAAGCGATGGCGCCGTGGCTATCGCGCTTGTGCATGGGGTTAGCACCCGGGGCGAACGGCTGGCCAGCCTTGCGGCCGTCGGGCGTGGAGCCGGTCTTCTTACCGTACACGACGTTGGAGGTAATGGTCAGAACCGAGGTCGTGGGCACGGAGTTGCGGTAGGTATCGTTCATGCGGATGTACTCCATGAACTGGTGCACAACGTCGTGAGCGATCTGGTCGACGCGGTCGTCGTCGTTACCGTACTTGGGGAACTCGCCCTCGGTCTCAAAGTCGACGATGATGCCGTTCTCATCACGGACGGGGTGGACCTTGGCGTACTTGATGGCGGACAGGGAGTCAGCCACGACGGAAAGGCCAGCGATGCCCGTAGCGAACCAGCGGTGCACGTGCTTGTCGTGCAGAGCCATCTGGATGCGCTCGTAGCAATACTTGTCGTGCATGTAGTGAATGATGTTCAGCGAGTTGACGTACACGCCAGCAAGCCACTTCATCATGTCGTTGTACTTGGCCACAACGTCGTCGTAATCGAGCGTATCGCCCTCGACGGCGCGATACTTGGGGCCGACCTGCTTCTTGGAGACCTCGTCAATACCGCCGTTGAGCGCGTAGAGCAGGCACTTGGCCAGGTTGGCGCGAGCGCCGAAGAACTGCATCTCCTTGCCAATGCGCATGGAGGACACGCAGCAGGCGATGCCGTAGTCGTCGCCGTGGTAAACGCGCATGAGGTCGTCGTTCTCGTACTGGATCGAGGAGCTGGCGACAGAAGTCTTGGCGCAGAACTTCTTGAAGTTCTCGGGCAGACGGGTCGACCACAGAACGGTCATGTTGGGCTCGGGGCTGGTGCCCATGTTCTCGAGCGTGTGCAGGTAGCGGTAGCTCATCTTGGTAACGAGCGTACGGCCGTCAACACCCATGCCGCCGATGGACTCGGTGACCCACTGCGGATCGCCGGTAAACAGGGCCTGGTACTCGGGGGTACGGGCAAACTTGACCATGCGGAGCTTCATGATGAAGTGATCCACGAACTCCTGAATCTGCTCCTCGGTGAAGGTACCGTTGGCAAGGTCGCGCTCAGCGTAGATGTCGATGAACGTGGAGGTACGGCCGATGGACATAGCGGCGCCGTTCTGCTCCTTAACGGCAGCGAGGTAGGCGAAGTACATCCACTGGATGGCCTCCTGCGTGTTGGTAGCAGGGTTGGAAATATCGAAACCATAGGTCTCGGCCATCATCTTGAGCTCGCCGAGGGCGCGGATCTGCTCCTGCAGCTCCTCACGGTCGCGGATGTTGTCGGCGGTCATGACCGTCGGGGTGGAAGCCTTCTGGGCCTCCTTGTCCTTAATCAGGTAGTCGACACCGTACAGGGCGACACGACGGTAGTCGCCGATGATGCGGCCGCGGCCATAGCCATCGGGCAGACCGGTGATGATGTGAGCCGAGCGGCAAGCACGCATCTCGGGGGTGTAAACATCGAAGACGCCGGCGTTGTGGGTCTTGCGCTCGAAGGTGTAGCGCTCGACAACGTTCTCGTCGACCTTGTAGCCGTGCTGGCTGGCGGCCTGGCAAGCGATGCGGATACCGCCGTTGACGTGCAGAGCGCGCTTGAGCGGCTTGTCGGTCTGGAGGCCGACGATGGTCTCCTTCTCGCGGTGGGCGTTATCGATGTAGCCAGCGGGGTGGCTCACGATACCCGTGACGGTCTTGGTGTCCATATCGAGGACACCACCCTGCTCGCGCTCCTTAAGCAGCAGGTCGAGAACCTCGCCCCACAGCTCCTTGGTACGCTCGGTCGGACCTACGAGGAACGACTCGTCGCCCTCGTAAGGGGTGTAGTTCTTCTGGATGAAGTCTCGGACGTCAACCTCTCCCGTCCAAATGCCTTCCTTGAAGCCTTCCCATGCCTCCTGCATTGTGTAACCACGCTCCTAGTTACGTGTAATGCGGCGCTCTCTCACACCGCTGCTTATTGAATTCTTGAATTTTCGGCTTGCACTACCGGCTTCTTCCGTTCTTCACCACATGTTGGTGCAGGGAAAAACGTTTGTCCACCTTGGAACTGCAACCCAAAACCCAAGATTTCACCCGTTTGAGAAGGATAACATAGCGACCCCCTTCATCAGGGCTGTTATATGTTTCTTTTTTTATATCATAAGGGCGTTTTTTACAAACCCGCAGGAAATGCGAGCGTGAACAACTACCGTTCACCGATTTGTTTAGTTTTTTCCTTGCCTTTGTACGACCTTCGCTCTAGCTGTTATGCCAGCTTTAGCAGGGTAAAGTGTCCCAGAGACCCTACAGAAACTGCAGGGCGACCACGGAATCCCCCGTGGCCGCCCTGTGGCGTAGCTAGTTTTTAACTTTGATTGCCGCTTGGCATTAGGCGGCTGCGGCGGCCTTGTCGGTCGTTGCCTTGCTATCGCCGTTGCCCTGGCCCTCAAAATGCTTGTAGCACCAGCTGGTGACCAGCGGGGTCAAAATAGCCGTCACGATTGCGCAGGCAGCAACCTGTGCCGTAGCCGTCGCGAGCACGGCGCCACCGTACATGGCCCCATTGACGCTTGCCATGGCAGCGGGCGTGGCCACATTGGCTCCGGCGCAGCTTGAAATGGCCGCACCTGCGACACCCGTACCGCCCGTGAGCTTATCGACCGCGATGACGGGAATTGCAAAGACCACCGAGCAGATCACGCCGAGCAGGATGCCGGGAAGACCGCCGTTGATGAGCTGGCCAAAAGTCATGGTCGAGCCCATGGCAAAGAAGACGAGCACGATGACGGCGGAAAGTGCCGGTGCCATCATCTTCTTAAAGCTGGGGAAGAGGTTGCCCAGAATAATGCCAACGACGATCGGCAGGATGGCACCCACGAGCGACCAGCCGATCGGAGCCTGGCCGGCAGCGCCGAGCACGATCATCGTGAGCGGAGGGCCGACAACGAGCGTGGTGATTGCGACAGCGCCACGCTCGGCCTCATTGCCCATGGTGCCCATCAGACCAGCGTACATAGCGTTGTTGGCGCCGGTGCAAGCCGCCAGCATCACCATGGCAGAGATGCCAAACAGGTTGTCGTTGAACACATAAAGGATGAGCAGCGACACGGCAACGACCACGATCTGCTTGACGGCGATGATGATGGCGCCGCGTGCAGCGGCGGCAGGAGCACTCTTAAACGAAATCGTCGTACCGACGATGAGCAAAAAAGCGCCCACGAGCGGGCTTGCACCCTGCTGGGTCATGCCGAGCGTAAAGCTGCCGAGCGTTTTGAACAGGTCGGGGAATAGCGTGTTGAGCAGGCAGCCCAGCAAAAGCGGCACCAAAATATTGGCACCCGGAATGGAGGACATCTTAAAGAACGGCTCCTTTGCCGCTGGCGCCTCCACCGCAGTCGATTCACTCATATATATCTCCTTTGGATGCATGCGAATCGTAGCCGCACGCGCCTATGTCAGAAAGAAGGCGACGGTCCCGAGTCGCAGGAGCCGTCGCCGAATAATCGTCGCGGGGTATTACCCGTCCAGGACGATGCCGCCGTCGCAGTCACCGATCTCGCCGTTCACGAAGCTAGCGAGGTCGGAAGCAAAGAAGAGCACCATCTGCGCAGGCTCGCTTGCCTGGGCGGCGCGGCCCAGAGGAATACCGTTGATGATGCGCTGAGAGTTCTCGTCAGAGAGAATCGAGGTCATATCGGTCAACGTGAGCGACGGGCACACGGCGTTGCAGCGGACGCCAAACTTGCCGCCTTCCTTGGCGACTGCCTTGGTTAGACCGTTAACACCTGCTTTGGAGCTAGCGTAGGCAGCGGTTCCGAGCAGGCCGCCACCGATCTTGCCCGCAACGGAGCTCACGTTGACGATAGTGCCGGCATGGGCCGCCTTAAAGTGCGGGTACACGGCATTCATCATGGTAAAGGTTCCGTTGAGGTTGATGTCGATGGTGCGACGCCACTCGGTGTCATCGATCTCGTCGAACTTCTTGGTGCTGATGACGCCAGCGCAGTTGATCAGGATGTTGGTTTGCGGCAGGTCCGTAAAAATCTGCTCGACGGTCTCGCGCGCCTTGGGTGCATCGGCGACATCGAGCTGATAGAACTTGTTGCCCTCGCCAAGCTCGGCCACCGCGGCCTCGCCCTTAGCAGCGTTCCTTGCGATGAGCGCGACGTGTCCGCCGCCCGCGACGATGCCCTTGGCGATCTCGAGGCCAATGCCCTGAGTGCCGCCCGTGACAATCGCGGTCTTGCCCGTGAAGTCAAATGCCATGACTCCATCCCCCTTTATATAAGGTGTCTCCTTGCGGGAAGTTGGAGCATCGCACGTGGCGATAAATGAGTCCCAGTCGTCATGGTGGTGACAACCCCTCGCCTAACCGCGGGCATAATAGTTCTTTGAAACGCTTCAGCAATTGAATTTTTTAACTCTTTATGCGCTCTTTATATTGCCTAGCGGCCAAGTAGTTTTTTGGGACATGTCCCAAAATCTACCGCATAGGGTACGCGTGCAAGGGTATCATCTTTCACCGAAAATAGTTTCTAGTGTTAGGGGTTTTCGGTGGAAGATACCGATTTCCATGAGCTTGGGCGTCAGCTCTTAACTGAGTTTGGCAGCATGCATCAGCGCATTTCGCGCTTTGCGGACAAAGCTCTCGGCGGCGAGATGGCTGTCATGCGCGCTCTCATGCTCGCTGGCGGTTCGCTCACGCCGAGCGAACTCGCTGATCGCGCCTGGGTCTCGAGCGCCCGCATCGCCAACATCCTGCGCGCCCTCGAAACCAAGGGCTGGGTCGAGCGCGAGCACTCAAAGACCGACCGTCGTCGCGTACACGTCACGGTGACCGACAAAGGCCGACAAGATCTCGAAATCAAACGTCGGGAATTCGAGAAACGCACCGCGGCCTTCCTCGAGCAGCTCGGCGAAACAGATACCCAAGAGATGGTGCGCCTCCTAAGGCGTGCCAACGAAATTATCGATCGCAATCAAGAAAGGAGAGATGCCGAATGAGGATTCTCAAGCTCTTTAAAAAGCATATCCTGGCGCTACTCACGGCTATCGTACTTATCGTAATCAGCTGCAATGCCGACCTAGCGCTACCTACGTATATGAGTGACATCGTCGATGTGGGCGTGCAGCAAGGCGGCATCGCCTCGCCCGTACCCGACACCATTCGCGCCGAATCGCTCGATGACCTCAAGCTCTTTATGAGCGCCAAGGATGCCAAAGCGGTAGAGGCCGTGTTTAGCAAGGCAGACAACAACGGCATTCGGACGTACAAGGGCACCGAGGAAGAGCGCACCGATGGCGGCAAGATTGCTGACATTATGAGCCTGCCCGAGACCGTCGTCCTTTCGCTCAACCAGGGCATCGACGCTGGCTCCATAGGCGACATGATGGGCACGTCCAACGAACAAGACAACAGCACAGCCCAGGCCATGCCCTCCCCCGAGCAGATGGCGGCGATGACGCCCGAGCAGCTCGCCGAGATGCAGCAGAAGGCCGCAGCGGCGCAGAACATGCAAAAGCAGATCGACGCCGACGGCGGCAAGATCACCATGAAGAGCCTGCGCCTGGGCGTTGAAGGTGGCTTGATCGATCAGGGCAAGCTCGTCGAAGGTGCCAACGATATGGCGGACAAAATGGGCTCCATGTCGGGTTCCATCGTGACCCAACGCGCCGTGAGCTATGTGCAAGACGAGTACAAGGCGCAGGGCATCGACCCCGCCGACGTGCAGAACGCCTACCTGGGCCGCATGGCGACCACGATGTTTGGTCTGTGCCTGATCTCGCTCGTCGCCACCATCCTGACCGGTGCCGTGGCTTCGCGCACCGCCTGCTCCATCGCCCGCGACCTGCGCCGCGAGACCTTCAACAAGGTTATGCACTTCTCGCCGGCCGAGGTGGGCAAGTTTAGCCAGGCCTCGCTCATCACCCGCTGCACCAACGACATTCAGCAGATCCAGATGGCCGCAACCCTGTTTATCCGCATGTGTCTGATGGCCCCCGTCATGGGCATCGTCGCCGTCATGCGCGTCCTGGCCAACCATACCGGCCTAGAGTGGACCATCGCCGTGGCCATCATCGCGGTCTCGGCCGTCGTCGGCGTGCTTATGGGCCTCACCATGCCCAAGTTCAAAAAGATGCAGAGCTTTGTGGACCGCGTGAACCTTACCGCCCGCGAGCTGCTCGATGGCCTTATGCCCATCCGCTCGTTCAACCGCGAGGAGCATGAGCTCGAGCGTTTTGACAAGGCTTCGCTCGACCTGATGACCACGCAGCTCTACACCAACCGCGCCATGAGCTTTATGATGCCGCTCATGATGCTCGTCATGAACTGCATCACCGTGCTTATCGTCTGGTTTGGCGCGCAGGGCGTGTCCGACGGCGTGATGCAGGTCGGCAACATGATGGCGTTTATCTCCTACACCATGCAGATCGTCATGGCGTTTATGATCCTCACCATGGTTTCGGTCATCCTGCCCCGCGCCGAGGTCGCAGCCGAGCGCGTGGAAGAGGTCATCACCTGCCCCACGAGCATCAACGACCCCGCCTCGCCCAAACTGCCCGCGGTCAGCGCGCCGCGCGGTGAGCTCACCTTCCGCGACGTGAGCTTCCAGTATCCCGATGCCCGCGCCGATGTCATCAGCGGTGTGAACTTCACCACGCACGCCGGCCAGATGCTCGGCATCATTGGTTCCACGGGCTCGGGCAAGTCCACGCTCGTGCAGCTGATTCCGCGCCTGTACGACGTGACGGGCGGCAGCATTTCGCTCGACGGCGTCGACGTGCGCGATATGACCCTCTCCGAGCTTCGCCGCCGCATCGGTTACATCCCGCAGCAGGGGCGCCTGTTCTCGGGCACCATCGAGAGCAACCTCAAGTTTGCCGGCGACATGGTAAGTGACGAGGATATGCGCCAGGCGGCACGCGTCGCCCAGGCGGAGGACTTTATCGCCGAGCGCGAGGGCGGCTACGACTCCCCCATCAGCCAGGGCGGCTCCAATGTTTCGGGTGGTCAGCGCCAGCGTCTGGCCATCGCCCGCGCGTTGGCCAAGAAGCCCGAGGTCGTGGTGTTCGATGATTCGTTTAGCGCCCTCGACTACAAGACCGACGCGCGCCTGCGCGAGGAGCTGGCCAAAAACGTTACCGACGCCGCACTCGTGGTCGTGGCCCAGCGCATCGCGACCATCATGCACGCCGACCAGATCATCGTGCTCGACGACGGCCACGTAGTGGGTACCGGCACGCACGAGGAGCTGCTGCGCAGCTGCCCGGCGTACCTGGAGATCGCACAGTCGCAGCTTTCCGCCGAGGAGCTGGGGCTTACCCAAGAAGAAATTGCAGCCGTCATGGAAGGAGGCGAGCGCTAATGGCAGACGAGACCAAGACTCAGATTCCCAAGCCCACCCGCCAGCGCGGTCCCATGGGCCGCATGGGTGGCATGGGCCGTGGCGAAAAGGCCAAGGACTTTAAGGGCACCATGAGGCAGCTGCTCGGCTATATCGGTCAGCACAAGATTGCCGTGTTTGCCGCCGTCGCCTTTGCCGTGTGCTCGGTCGTCTTTAATATCGTGGGACCCAAGGTACTCGGGCAGGTCACCACCAAGCTGTTCGAGGGCCTGGTTGCCAAGGTCAACGGTACCGGCGACGTTGACTTTGCCTGGATCGCCAAGACGCTCGGCTTTTTGCTCTGCCTGTATCTGGCGAGCTCTGCCTGCAGCCTGATCCAGGGCTGGCTCATGACCGGCGTCACGCAAAAGATTTGCTACCGCATGCGCAAGGAGATCGCCGCCAAGATTGCCGTCGTGCCGATGAGTTACTTCAACGGCCACAGCAAGGGCGACGTGCTCAGTCGCATCACCAACGACGTCGACACGCTGGGTCAGTCGCTCAACCAGAGCGTGACGCAGCTCATTACGTCCGTCACGCAGATTATCGGCGTGCTCGTCATGATGCTTTCGATCAGTCTGCCGCTTACCGGCGTCACCGTGCTCACGCTACCGGCAGCCGCGATTATCCTGACCGTAATGATTCACTTCTCGCAGCCGTACTTCCGAGAGCAGCAGCAGGTTCTGGGCGCCGTCAACGGCATTATCGAGGAGGACTTTGCCGGCCAGAACGTCATTCAGGTGTTCGACCGCGCCGAGGCCTCGATCGAGGAGTTCGACCGTCAAAACGACCGCCTCTTTATTAGTGGCTGGCGCTCGCAGTTCCTGTCGGGCCTGATGATGCCGCTTATGAGCCTGGTGGGCAACATGGGCTACGTGGGCGTCGTCGTGGTGGGCGCGCAGCTCGCGCTGACCGGCAATGCCACGCCCGGCGACATCCAGAGCTTTATCCAGTACGTTCGCAACTTTACGCAACCCGTACAGCAGCTGGGCAACGTGAGCAACACGATGCAGTCGATGGCCGCCGCCACCGAGCGCGTCTTTGAGTTCCTGGCCGCGCCCGAGGAGGGGCAGAAAGCCGACGCGCAGATTCCCGAGAAGCGCCCCGGCCATGTGGAGTTTGATCACGTCAAGTTTGGCTACACACCCGACAAGACCATCATCCACGACTTTAGCTGCGAGGCGCAACCCGGCCAGACCATCGCCATCGTCGGCCCCACCGGTGCCGGCAAGACCACGCTCATCAAGCTGCTGCAGCGCTTCTATGACGTGGACGACGGTTCGCTGCGTGTCGAGGGCGTCGACGTGCGCAACTGGGACCGCGCGGCGCTTCGCGGCGAGTTTGCCATGGTGCTGCAGGATACCTGGCTGTTTAACGGCACCATCCGCGAGAACATCCGCTACGGACGCCCCGATGCGAGCGATGCCGAGGTCGAGGCCGCCGCACGCGCCGCACGCTGCGATCACTTTATCCATACGCTCGCCGGTGGCTACGACTTTATGATCAACGAGGAGGGCACCAATCTGTCGCAGGGTCAGCGCCAACTCGTGACCATCGCCCGTGCCATTTTGGCCGACCGCCCGGCGCTGATTTTGGACGAGGCGACTTCCAACGTCGATACCCGTACCGAGGAGCTTATTCAGCGCGCCATGGATGCGCTGATGCAGGGCCGCACGAGCTTCGTTATCGCGCACCGCCTGTCCACGATCCGCAACGCCGACGTGATTCTGGTAATCCGCGACGGTGACATCGTCGAGAAGGGCACGCACGACGAGCTGCTCGCCCTGGGCGGCTTCTACGCCGATCTGTACAATTCGCAGTTCGACGAAGCGGCGTAAAACCGGCGCCAAACAACCGCAATACCCAAAAACGGGGGCGCAGAATGAACTGCGCCCCCGTTTTGTGTCCTTTGGGCCTCGAAACGCCTCCCCTGGAGCCTGATTGGCAGCCCTTTCATGGCCACGTGGCATCATTCCATTCCAGGCCCAGCTGACGTTTACCCAGATAAAACTTGCCAAAATAAACCTGTCCCTTTTTGGCAGGTTTCGGGGTGACAAGGGCTTGCACTTTAGCGTGCGACAGCGGATAATGCCGAGCATTCGACAATATGCTTATTGCTCTTTCTGTAGATTGAGGAGGCCCCTATGGCCATGGAATTCAAACGCAAGTTGCCAATCCCCATGGAGATCCGCGAGGAAATGCCACTTTCTGCCGAGCTTACCACCAAAAAGCAGGCATTTGACGCCGAGGTCGCCAAAGTCTTTACCGGCGAGGATGCACGTAAGGTGCTCATCATCGGCCCGTGCTCTGCCGACCGAGAGGATTCGGTGCTTGAGTACATGAACCGACTGGCCAAGACCGCCGAGGAGGTCAAGGACAAGCTCATCATCATTCCGCGCGTCTACACCAACAAGCCGCGCACCAAGGGCACCGGCTACAAGGGCCTGCTGCACAACCCCGACCCCGAGGCGCCCGATGACCTGCTCGAAGGCGTTAAAGCCATTCGCCATATGCACCTGCGCGTCATCGAGGAGACCGGTTTCTTTACCGCCGACGAGATGCTCTACCCGTCCAACTACCAGTACCTCGTTGACCTGCTGAGCTATGTTGCCGTGGGCGCGCGCTCGGTCGAAAACCAGGAGCATCGCCTGGTGTCGAGCGGCATTTCGGTGCCCGTCGGCATGAAAAATCCCACCGCTGGTTCCACCACCGTCATGCTCAACTCCATCTACGCTGCCCAGGCACATCAGAGCTTTATCTTCCGCAACTGGGAAGTTGAGTGCGACGGCAATCCGCTCGCACACGCCGTCATGCGTGGCTACATCGGTCTCGACGGTCGTACCTACCCCAACTACCACTACGAGCACCTGGAGCGCCTGGCCGAGCGCTATACCGAGCATGCCGGCTACGCCAACCCGGCGGCGGTCATCGACTGCAACCACGACAACTCGGGCAAGCGTCCGCTGGAGCAGTACCGCATTTGCAAAGAGGTGCTCGACAGCTGCCGCCGCAACGAGTCCATCTCCAAGCTGGTCAAGGGCTTTATGATCGAGTCCTACCTGGAGGATGGCAACCAGCCGGTCGATGGCGGCGTCTTTGGCAAGTCGATCACCGACCCGTGCCTGGGCTGGGAAAAGACCGACTACCTCATCCACGAGATCGCGGAGCGTATTTAGTTACGCGGTTTTACCAAACCGCGTAACGACTCGACGCTGCAAACGCCCCTAAGCGGCAATCTGACGTTCACTCGTCGGTCGCGTACCAAAGCACGCTTCCCTCCTCTTTCACGTCACCTTGCTCGTCTAGGGGCGCTTTCGCTGACTTATGCTCAACTTGCGATTGTTTTGCTTTGAGTCGGCTATTCGCTGTAGCGGGTAGCGATGGCGGCTTGTACCATGCCGGCGCTCATGAGGTAGGTCACCAGGAAGTAGCCACCGTATGCTGCCAGGAAGATTGCACAGGTGAGGCCCACGGTGCCGCCGATGCTCATATCTCCGAACGTACTCACCATCTCGATGATCACCTTAAGTGCCACAAAGGAGTGCGCCAGGCCCACTGCCAGCGGGAACAGGAAGAATACCGCTTGCTGCGCCATCACCGAATGGCGAATCTGGCGGTCGTCGCAGCCGATCTGTGCCAGCACACGATAGCTGCGGCTGCCGTCGGCCACGTTGGAGAGCTGCTGGATCGACAGTATCGCCGCGCATGCAACGACCAGTACAAAGCCAATGTAGATGGCCAGGTAGCTAATCATGCCGTTCATCTGTGCCGCCTGCGTGTACATCTCGGAACGCGTGATGAAGACACCCCATGACCCCGGCTCCTTGCCGTCAACGAGCAGATTGTCGAGCATGGTGTATTTAATGCTCTCGTCTGCTTTGGTCACATCCATCCCCTGTTTGTAGTTAACGAGCAGGCTACTGGAACACGGCTGCAGATTAAGTTGGGACAACAGCTCGTCGGCAACGACGACGGTACCGGGATTGCTGCCCATCGCCGAGTTGGCGATGGCCGCCGTGTCCTTGTCCGACTTATCGGTTGCTGGCTTGAGCTCATGCCCACCCAAGGTGAGCGTATGGCCGCCGGCCATGTATTTGGTGTACAGGTCGCCCAGCTCACCGCCCATATCACACGTAAGCACGTACTGGTCGCGGCCAATGCTCACCGGCTCCTCGCCCATCATCTGGCGCAGCTTGTTGTACTGGCTCGCCGGCGTCACAAACAGACCCATATCATCGGCATTGCTACCCTCGAGCACCTTGGGGAGCTTTTCGCCCATGGCCTTGCACATCTCACCCGCCACCACCGAGGGGCCCGAGCCGCCAAGCGGGTAACTCAGATACGAATCGATCTGCACATGCTCACCGGCAACATCGGCGATATTGACCTTCTTTCCGGTCTCGTCGTTGTTGTCCGCCGACTTGCCCTTACTACTTTCTGTAACGTTATCGGGATCGATACGATCGCCGTGCCATGCAGCGTACAAATCGACCGTTGCATCGGCCAGCACCATGCGATCGGCCTCGGACGGATTGACATACTCCTTGTAGTAGTCGAGCCTATCGGGCGTGTAATAGACATACGTCTGAGACACGTCAACAGGGTTATAGCGCTCCAGGTTTTCGTTCATCACGTTGGCGATCGACATACCGCACGTCACCGAAGTGATAGCAAGGAACAGAATCATCGCGATGACGCCCATCGAAAAGCACACCGTATTGACCTTGGCCGAAAGCTGGCGCACGGTAAACATGTTGAGGCCGCGCCAATACACGCCGCGCAAGCTCTGCAGCAGCTTGATGAGCATGCCCGAGAGTCCCCAGAACAACGCAAAGGTGCCCACGGTAACCATAGCGGTCGTAATGCCAAACTGGATCATGGCCCCGTGCAGCTTGTCGCCCGTCTCGGTTAGCGGGAACCCATCACGTAGCAGACGGTAATAGGCCACGCCCACCAGCACCACGCCCACAGCAAAGATGGCAATCGCGATCCAGGGATTGCGCGTCTTGATGCTCTCGTTGCGACGCTCGGCACCCATGAGCTCAATGAGCTTAGTGCGACGAACGGCGCGCAGGTTCAGCAGTAACGTGAGCACAAACATTACGAGCATGCAGGCAAGGGTCAGGTTGAACGCATGCACCGAGAAAAAGAAGTGGAAATTAGCGATCTGTGTCTTAAAGAGCGAGGCCGTAAAGAATGTCATGAGCTGGGAGAGCCCCACGCCCAGCACAATGCCGGCGACAAAGGCGCCGACCGAAACGATCACGGTCTCGAGCGCCATGATCGTGGCAACGCGACCGCGCCCCATGCCGAGCACCTGGTACAGGCCAAACTCCTTCTTGCGGCGTTTCATAATGAAGTTGTTGGCATACACCATCAAAAAGGCCATGACGCCGGCCAAAAAGTACGTGAGGTAGCCGAGCATGCTGCCCATGAGCTCGGACAGTCCCTGCTCCTTGATGCCGGCAATGTCGACCTGCATCGAGACGGTATTGAAGGCATAGAAGACCGTGACACCTAGGGTGAGCGTCAAAAGGTAGACGAGGTAGTCGCGGCCGGCGCGGCGGACGTTGCCCCAAGCGAGTTTACAGAGCATCGGAGCCCTCACCGCCCATCATGGCAACGACCTCCATAATGCGGTCGAAGAACTCTCGGCGGTCGGTGTCGCCGCGGCGCAGCTCGGTGAAGATCTTGCCGTCGCGAATAAACAGCACACGGCTCGTGTAGCTGGCGGCAAAGCTGTCGTGCGTGACCATGAGCACGGTGGCGCGCAGGCGGCGGTTAAGGGCCTCCAGGCTCTCGAGCAGCAGGCGAGCGCTCTTGGAATCGAGGGCGCCGGTGGGCTCGTCGGCCATGATCATGGTGGGGTCGGTGACGAGCGCGCGAGCCGCGGCAACGCGCTGCTGCTGACCGCCGGACATCTGGTAGGGATACTTGTCGAGAACCTGACTGATGGACAGGCGCGCTGCCACATCCTGCACGCGAGTCGAAATCTCTGCCGAGTTTGTGCGGGCGATGGTGAGCGGCAGGGCGATGTTCTCGCGTGCCGTGAGCGTATCGAGCAGGTTAGAGTCCTGGAAGATAAAGCCGAGCTCCTCGCGGCGGAACTGCGAGAGTTTGGCCTGCTTCATGCGCGTAACGTCCTGCCCGTTGATGCGAATGGTGCCGCTCGTGGCGCTATCGATGGTCGACACGCAGTTGAGCAACGTCGACTTGCCCGAGCCCGAAGCGCCCATGATGCCAACGAATTCACCGCGGTTGACGGTAAAGCTGACGTCGTTGAGCGCACGGGTCACGTTGCCCAGCGCTCCATATACCTTTTCGAGATGCGCGACCTCCAATACCGGGGTCGCCATGTGCGTGGTTTGCATACCGAGTCCTTTCTTGCGATTAGTCTACGGCATCTATAGTCGCAAGAAGCCGAGTCGGCTACCATCGATATGGCTTACGCTTGCCTTACCGTTGTGTAAGGTACGGGTAGCTACCCTGCCACGTGTTGATGTTGAGAGAGGACTCCTGTTGAAGACCGTTCATGTTGCCGCTGGGATCATTCGCAAGGAAGGATCCGATGAGTTACTTGCCGTGCAGCGCGGCTATGGCAACATGCAGGGACTCTGGGAGTTCCCGGGCGGCAAACTTCTGCGCGGCGAGACGCCCGAGGACGCCGTACGCCGCGAGCTTATGGAAGAGCTGCAGGTAAAAGTCACCAACCTGCGCGATTTTTACACCGTTGAGTACGACTACCCCGATTTTCATCTCTCCATGGAGTGCTACTACTGCTCGCTGGCCGATGAATCCGATGAGCCCCAGAAGCGCGACCGCCAGCTCGATATCCGCTGGATTCCACGCACCTCACTTGCCACGGTGGAATGGATGCCCGCTGACAAGGGGCTCATTGATGCCCTGATTGAGCTGAAGGAAGATCGGCTTGAGACAAGCTCTGCCGATGACGCCGCGCCCAACACGGCCGACAAACCCGCCACCAAACCCAAGCGCGCACCTAAGCGCCGCAGCAAGAAGCGTCCCAAGCCCGGCCTGCTGGACGGCATCGATACCTCGGACCTCTCCGCTGACGAGCGCGAACTGGTCCGCCGTCGCGCCGCCATCAAAAAGTCCATGAAGGGCAACAAGCGCGCCAACACCAAGCCCGAGCTGCTCGTACGACAGCGCCTGCGCGCAGCGGGCCTTACGGGTTATCGCTTGGAATGGAAGGTTCCCGGCAAGCCCGACATCGCCTTCCCCGGCCGCAAGATCGCCATCTTCGTCAACGGCTGCTTTTGGCATCGCTGCCCCAAGTGCAACCCTAGCCAGCCCAAGCGCAACGTTGAGTTTTGGGAGGCAAAGTTCCGTCGCAACGTCGAGCGCGACCGCGCTGCCGTGGCAGCACTCACTCAAATGGGCTGGACACCCATAACCATCTGGGAATGCGAGCTCAAAAAAGACCGCATCGACGCCACGATGGAAAAGGTCATCGAACAGGTACGCGCCGCAGAGCCGCAGCGCTAGGAACGAGCCGTCCACACGCCCCACACAGGCAAGCCACATCCGCGCCACAAACCTTAGAAAGCCCTTAAGCCCCCAACCTTTCAAGAGTGTTGTGCAATAGCTTTGACCTGCGGTTTCATTGTTATATCAAACCTGGTTAAGCCTTTCTTTAGCGCTTCTTTGCGGCAGCCGCGGCATAATGTAGCCAGCGCACGGGACCTAGCAGCAAACCCCAAGCGCATCCTTTTGGTGGATATCGAGGAGGCCGCAAAAGCATGCATTCTTCCAATGACGCAGCACAGCAGCCATCCCTAAAACATGCAAACCTTTTCTCCTTCCCCCCGACACAGAGAAACGGCCTCCTCGACTCCCCCACCACAAAAACCAAGCGCTCAGCCGATCAGAGCCTCAACTTACGAGCATCCTTCGAAAAGCTCCAAGCATCCCTAGACAAGGCGTTCCCCGAACAGGCAAGAGCAATCTAAGCCCATCGCGCTTTATACTGATGCCATGCGAAACATGGATCACATAGAATTGCACCGCGGAGGACGCGAGGAAGCGTTTCCCGAGACCGCCGAAGACTGGCCCTATATTGCCGAACGCGCAGAATTCGCTCGCTATCCGGGCAATTCCGTCCCCTGGCACTGGCATTCCGAAGTTGAGCTTTTCTACATGGAGCAGGGAGCGATTGACTATCGAACGCACGCGGCTCATGAGCACGTACGCTTTGAGGAAGGGTCCGCCGGCTTTATCAACGGCGGCGTTTTGCACAGCACACTGCAATCACCCAATTCGGCGCCAGCCATTCAAATGCTGCATATCTTTCAGCCGTCGATGCTCGGCGATCCCGCGGGACGCCTTCAAAAGCGCTATATCAATCCTTTACTGCAATGTCGAGGCGTCGATGTGCTCAAATGGTCGCCCACCAACCCCGACGATATGCCCTTTATCGATTTGCTAAAGAGTTCCTTTAACCACGACCTTCAACGGCCGCAGAACGAGATGGCGCTTCGGAATAGCTTGTCAGAGCTCTGGATTCAGATTTACGCCAAGGCCGAACCGCTCTTTTCCTCCGACAACGCCTCTTGGATGACCAGCCGCGACGTACAGTTCAAGGCAATCCTAGACTTTATCCGCGCAAACTATGCAGCCGCTATAGATGTGCCCCAGATGGCATCTGCAGCCGGCGTAAGCGAAAGAGAGTGCTACCGCATTATCAAAACTTGTGCAGGAACGACCCAGGCGGCATATCTACGCGCATACCGCATAAACCGTGTTTGCGAACTTTTGGCACACACCACGCGAACGGTACAGACAGTCGCGCGCCAATGCGGATTTATAACAGCAAGCCATCTTGGCCAGGTATTTAAAGAACAAATGGGGTGCACTCCTTCGAGCTATCGAGCAGCGAGGCAGAATCTCGATAGCACCAGGCAGAAATCCCGCTAACCCTTCTTCTGTCACTGCATCAAACTTGCAGGCAAACAACAGAGAGGAGCAATCATATGAAGCACTTTGACCATATCGTATTTGACGTTGATGGGACATTGGCAGATACAGAAGAAAGCGTTCTGTCATCGCTTGTCCAGATTGTCCAAGAAGAGACCAGCAAAACGCTTCCCCGACACGAGCTTGACTTTGCCCTCGGCATACCCGGCAAGGATGCCCTTGAGAAACTTGGGATCTACTCGCAGGCAACGTTGGATCGCTGGTGCCAAGTTGCCGCCAGCTTTAAAAGCACCATCAGCGTGTTTCCAGGTTTGCTTGAAGTCATCGCGACACTCGCCGATAGCGGCTGCAAACTTGGCATCGTCTCCTCACGTGCGCGCGACGAATACACAGACGAAATTGCACCCCTTGGCTTCGATAAGTTTTTTGAACACATCATCCTTGTCGAAGACACAACCGAGCACAAGCTTTCGCCCGCACCCATGCTCGAATATCTCCGACGTACGGGCGCGAATCCTGGCAACGTCGTCTACGTTGGCGACACCGTCTACGACGAACAATGCGCAACTTCAGCAGGGGTCAGTTTTGCCAGAGCAGCATGGGGATCACACCAAGACATCCCAAACGCCACCTACAACCTCAAAACCCCCAACGACCTGCTAACCCTAACAACCAAGTAACCCCCGCGCCCCACCCTTTCAGCCCCAACGCCACAAGGGCGACGACCTCGAGTAGGTCAACCTGGGAGGGACGAGGGCTTAGTTCCCCAATCTTTCCGCAGGGGGCAAAAAGCAACGTCTTATTTTTCCGACACTAACGCCACAAGGGCGATTGAGCAGGACGGCTTGGGCGGGCCCCCGTACTTAGTTTCTAAAATCATTCCGCAGCGCGAAGGCCCCCGTTGCCAACGCTTCGTAGAAGCGAGGCAACGGGGGCCTTCATGCGCGAGGACGTTTTGGAAACTAAGTACGGGGGCCCGCCCAAGCCGTCCGGTGGGATCGGAGTACCCTTGCTGTTACTCTGCTTTGCCCACAGAGTTGAGGTTGGTCATGCGGATCTTAACCAGCTCGGTAATCTCACGCATGCCCTCCTTGGCCGGCTTCTTGGGATCGAAGCAGGCGGGGTTCTCGGCCATGTAGGCCATGAAGCCCTTGGTGTAGGCCTGACGCAGCTCAGTGGCGTAGTTAACCTTGCAGATGCCGTTCTTCACAGCCTCGGCAACCTGCTCATCGGGCACACCAGAGGTGCCATGCAGAACCAGCGGCACGTCGACGGCGTCGCGGATGGCCTTGACCACGGACTGCTCGATGTGCGGGTCGCTCGTGTACACGCCGTGGCTGGTGCCAACGCCAATGGCCAGCGAGGTGCAGCCGGTGCGCTCGACGAACTCCTTGGCCTCGGCAGGATCGGTGTAGGGGCTCTCGCCCTCAACCGCGGGACCGTCGTCCTCCTTGCCGCCAACCTTACCGAGCTCGGCCTCGACGGGCACGCCCATGGCGCGGCCAGCGTCGGCGACGGACTTGGTCAGGGCGATGTTGTCCTCGAAGGACTCGTGCGAACCGTCGATCATGACGGAGGTGTAGCCCGTGCGGAAAGCCTGCATGCAGCGGTCATAGCCATCGCCGTGATCGAGGTGCAGGGCGACGGGCACAGAAGCGCGCTCGGCAGCGGCCTTGACCATGCCGTAGAAGTAATCCAGGCCAGCGGTCTTAATGGTGCCCGGGGTGGTCTGCATGATGACGGGGGACTTGGTCTCCTCGGCGGCGGCCAGAACGGCCATAACAAACTCGAGGTTCTCGACGTTGAACGCGCCGACGGCGTAGTGGCCGGCCTGAGCGTCCTTGAGCATCTTTTCGGTGGTAACAAGTGCCATGAGCGTTTGCTCCTCTCCCTCGCCCGCATCTGGACATCGGGCGTAGTTGTTCACAAGGCATTTTACCTTGCGTTTTGCTGCGCTCATTGTATGAAATTCAGCGTCTTTGCACGTGCGAGATATTGAGCCCATGCAGGTCAATACAGTCGTTTTTGAAAAGTAAACGGAAGGAATTTGAGCCGAGTGGACATGTTCGATATTGAATTTTGGGCGTTCAGCGTCTTTCTTTTATAGAAAAGATAAGTAATCGAAAGGCGTTTTCTTACTTAAAAAGAAAATGAACGAAAATAGACTCAACACAATTCCTGCAAATTTCGGTTGAGAATGGAGCAGCTATGGCCCATGCGACAACCCGAGCCTTCGCCGATGAGCGTCGTGCCGCCATCATGGAGATGCTCGAGCATAACGCCTCGGTGCAGGTGGCAGAAATCGCACAGACCTTTGGCGTGTCCTCCGTTACCGCCCGCGCCGACCTGGACGCGCTCGCCGAGTCCGGCAAGCTGCGCCGCACGCATGGTGGCGCCGTGTCGCTCCAGAAGCGACTGACCGTATCCACCCAGGATCGCCGTATTAACGTCAATGTCGCCGCCAAACAAGCCATCGCACAAAGCGCCATCGAGCTCGTCAAGGACGGCGACACCCTGCTCGTCGACTCGGGCACCACGGCGCTCGAGTTCGTCCGGCTCCTCGATCAGCGCGACGGTATCACCGTCATCACGGCAGACATTACCATTGCCGATTACATCGACGAGAGCATGCCCTCAGTCGATGTCGTCATGCTGGGCGGGGCACTGCGCAAAGGTCATCGCTATCTGTACGGCCCACTTACCATGCAGGCGCTCCAAATGGTCCATGCCGATCTGGCCGTCATGTGCCCCGGCGCCTTTGTCCCCAGCTGCGGCTTTACGACCGACTTTCCCCAGATGGCCGAGACCAAAACAGCTATGGTCGGTGCCGCCCGTCAAAGCGTCGCCCTCATGGACGCCAGTAAGGTCAACGGACGTGGCATGTACCGCTTTGCCGAGCTGGCAGATGTCGACACCATCGTGATGGACCGTGACCCCGATCATGCCGTTGCCACCTCAATCGCCGAGATCGTCGACGACGCCCGCCCAAATCTCCTCATCGCTGACGCTTAAACAAAAACCACCACAAAGGTGCCTGTCCCCTTTGTGGTGGTTGAGCATCAAAAGTAAACGTGTCGCTACTTGGACAGCTCGTCGGCGAGAACCTCGATCTGAGCGCGCGAGGCGTCGTTGAGCGAACCCAGCACGGTCACCTTGTTCTGCGCCAGGGTGATGTCCTTCATGCCCTCGAGCTCCTTGGTCATAACCTTGGCGGCAGTGGGCGCCCAGGAGCCGGCCTCGACGAGCGCCACCGTACGATTCTGATAGGCGTGCTCGGCAAGCGTGTGGATAAAGGTGCTCATGCACGGGAAGATCTCGCCCTGATAGGTGATGGAGGCGAGTACCAGGCGGTCGTAGCGGAACGCATCCTCAACGGCCTCGGCCATATCGTCGCGAGCCAGGTCAAAGACGGAGACCTTCTGGCCGCGGGCCTCGAGCGCAGAAGCGAGCTCCTCAACGGCAGCCTTCAGATGGCCATACACACTCGCATAGGCAATCGTGATGCCCTCGTCCTCGGGCTGATAGCTCGACCAGGTGTTGTAGGTGTCGAGGTAATAGCCCAGATTCTCGCTAAGAACAGGACCGTGAAGCGGGCAAATAATCTGGATGTCCAGATTGGCGGCCTTCTTAAGCACGGCCTGCACAAACTTGCCGAACTTTCCCACGATGCCAAAGTAGTAACGGCGCGCTTCGCAAGCCCAGCCCTCGGGATCCTCGATGTCGTTGGCGCCAAACTTGCCAAAGCCGTCGGCGCTAAAGAGCACCTTGTCGGTGGACTCGTAGGAGAAAAGCACCTCGGGCCAGTGCACGTTGGGGGCGCCGACAAACGTCAGGCTGTGACCGCCCAGATCGAGCACGTCGCCATCTTTGACGACCATCTTACGCTCGGGGAAGTCGGTGCCAAAGTAGTTGACCATCATGCGGAATGCACCCATGCTTGCCACGATCTGCGCCTGGGGATAGCGCTCCATAAAGGCAGCGATGCCGGCGGAGTGATCGGGCTCCATGTGATGTACAACCAGGTAATCGGGCGTACGGCCATCGAGCGCGGTCTCGAGGTTGCCGAGCCACTCGTCGACAAAACCACCGTCGACCGAATCGGCGACAGCGATTTTATCGCCCAAGATAACGTAGCTGTTATATGCCATACCGTTCTCGGACACGTCGTACTGGCCCTCGAACAGGTCGATGTCGTGGTCGTCGACGCCGATATAGCGGATATCCTTGGTGATCTCCATCAGGCAAAGCCTCCTAGATAGACAAAAGAACCCGTCTATCATAACACTCGCCTTCATAGCCACGGCTATCTGTCAGCATCCTTACCGATTGTTATTGAGGCAGAATATACCGCTGTTGACCTGCAAAAACTATGCGCGCGGTATCGCCGTGCTATGTCGAACGATGAGCTGACCGGGGATGCGAATGGCGACGGTTTTGTCCGTTGCCCCCGCCTTGGGAACCGCGTGCTCGAACACCTCGCGCCCACGCTGATGCAAATCAAATCGAACGGTCGTGAGCTCGTTGTGTGCGACAAAATCATCGAGCGAGTCGTCGACGCCCACCACGCTCACGTCCTCGGGCACGCGCAAGCCGCTATCGCGCAGCGCTGCAATGGCGCCATTTGCCATCTGATCGTTTGCAGCATAGATCGCCGTCATGGTGCGATCGTGCTCGGCCAGGTACCTGCCGGCCTCGTAGCCGCTGTTGGCAGACCAGTCGCCCTCGAGCGGCTCTGCCGGCTCGATGTGTTTACGCTCGAGCGCATCCTGCCAACCGGCTCGACGAAATTGCTCGTCGACCGAGAACGACGGGCCGCCAATATAGCGAATCTGCTCGTGCCCCAGCTCAAACAGATGGTCCATAAGCAACAGCGAGCAGCCGTAATGGTCGGAATCGACTGTGGTCACGCGCGGATGCGCATACATGGTAACGATGACCGTGCCAATGCCCGGCAGTGGATCAAACGTCTCAAAATCGGGCGCCATACGGCTCATGCCGATAATGATGCCGTCCACGGGCAGCGCAGCCATACGACGCGTGGCCTCGGCAAGCGAAAACTCCTCGGTCTTGGACATCTCGACCAGCGTGATGGCGCAATTATGCTCGCGAGCAGCGCTGGCGATGCCGTCGATCATTGAGAGGTTGCCAAACTTGGTGACATCGTTGATGCATAGGCCGACCGAATGGTAGCGGCCGTCGCGCAGCGAGCGACCGGCATAACTCGGACGGAAGCCGAGCTCCTGCATGGCGGCTTGCACGCGCTGGCGCGTCTGCTCGTTAACGTTGGGCAAACCGTTGGCGACGCGCGAAACCGTCTGCTGCGAAACGCCAGCAGCGCGGGCGACGTCGGCCATGGAGACCGGACGCGTACCTGTATCGTTGGACGGGCGCCTTGCCACAGGATCACCTTCACCCTTGCGAGATCTGAATAGCGTGAATGTCGGCCCGAGCGGAAACACGCCCCGCACCGAGGCGCGCTATCGTGGGACGCATGTTAACGTACTCTGCTTTTTCTATCTGCATCTCTTCTGCTTTATAAGTCCATACGGCAGTACCGTTCACGGCTGAATTTCTACCGATTACCAGATTCTCAAAAAGTGATAAGTGTTGTGTTATGAGTACGTTAACATAGCCCGTAACGTGCGGCATCGTAGATGCTGAGTTTATGCCGCTTCAGATTGTTAACGTACTCACTACGACGGAAAACTCGTCAGTATGCGCCAAGGAAAGGACCCTCATGACCACCCCCGACGAAAAGACACTCGCCACACTCACCAAGCTGTTTGAGGAGGAGTTTGGCCCCATCGGCGACCGCCAGGTGCTCTACGTGCACGCGCCCGGCCGCTCCGAGATCAGCGGCAACCACACCGACCACGAGGGTGGCCACGTTATCGCCGGCTCGCTCGATGTCGCCGTTGACGGCATCGCCGTGGCAACCGACTCCAACAAGATTCGCGTCGCCGACGAGGGCTATCCTACGTTTGAGATCACGCTCGACACGCTGGATATTCAAGAGTCCGAGAAAGGCACGTCCGCAAGCCTCGTGCGTGGTATGGCCCACGAGGTCGCAGCGCTTGGTGTTGAGCCCCAAGGCTTCGACTTCGCCTTCACCTGCTCCGTTCCCTCGGGCGGCGGCCTTTCCAGCTCCGCTGCCGTCGAGGCCGCATACGGTCGTGCCATGGAAACCCTCTGGGGCGCGCCCGCCATTGAGCCCGTCGCGCTTGCGCAGATGAGCCAGCGCACCGAGAACAACTACTACGGCAAGCCCTGCGGTCTGATGGACCAAGCCGCCGTGTGCCTGGGCGGCCTTGCCTACATGAACTTTGAGGATCAGGCTCAGCCTAAGACCCAGAAGCTCGAGCTCAACTTTGAGGATCACGGCTATGCGCTCGTGCTCGTTAAGGTCGGTGCCGACCACGTAGCCGCCACTGACGACTACGCCGCCGTTCCGCGCGAGATGCAGGACGTCGCCGCCGAGTTTGGCAAGGCGCGCCTGTGCGAGGTCGACGTCGCCGACTTTGACGCCAAGCTCCCTGAGCTGCGCGCCAAGCTGGGCGACCGCGCCTGCCTGCGCGCCGTTCACTACTGGTACGAGAACGGCCTGGTCGATAAGCGCTGGGCGGCCCTGAACGCCGGCGACATTGACCAGTTCCTGGTCCTGACGCGTGAGTCCGGCGCCAGCTCCGCCATGTACCTGCAGAATGTTGTTGCCAAACTGGGTGCCGAGCAGCCTTCCATGTACGCGCTTGCTCTTGCCGAGCATGTGCTCGACGGCCGTGGCGCCGTTCGTATCCACGGCGGCGGCTTTGGCGGTACCATCCAGGCCTTCGTGCCGCTCGAGCTGGTCGACACCTTCATTGCCAAGATGAACGGCTGGCTTGGCGAGGGCTCTGCCCGCCACTACGCGATTTCTGACAAGGGGGCTTACGCGGCATGGCTGTAATGACTGATGTGCGCGAGGCCGCGCAGGGCCTCATCGAATATGCCATCCACCGATCGATGATCGGCCAGGACGATCGCATCTGGGCATACAACACCGTTCTCGAGTGCATCGGCGCCACGGGGCCGGCACTCGACATGGCCTGGGCACTCCAGGTTGAGAAACTCTCGCTCTTGCACCCCGATACCCTGCCCGACTTTGACCTTGAAGGCACGCTTGCCGCGCTTGCCGAGACTGCCGTTGCCAACGGTGCTGCCGAGGACACGGCGTCGGGCCGCGATCGCATCGCCATGCGCATCATGGGCGCGCTCATGCCGAGGCCTTCGGTTGTAAACGAGGAATTCAATGGGCGTATGGGCGTCAACGAGCCCCGTGCCGCGACCGACTGGTTCTACGGCCTGTGCTGCGACGCCGGCTACGTGCGCCGTGCCGCCATCGCGCGCAACATCAAATGGAGCACCCCCACCAACTGGGGCGATCTTGAGATCACCATCAACCTGTCCAAGCCCGAGAAGGACCCGCGCGATATCGCCGCGGCAGGTGCAGCTAAGAACACGGACGAGAAGTATCCCGCCTGCCAGCTCTGCATCGAAAACGAGGGCTATCCCGGACGCTCCGCCGCAGCCGACGGCGGAGCTCACCCCGCCCGCCAGAATCTGCGCGTTATCCCCATCCAGCTCGACGGCGAGCGCTGGGGCTTCCAGTACAGCCCGTACGCGTACTTTAACGAGCACTGCATTGCCATGAGCTCCGAGCATCGTCCGATGCACGTCGACCGCAAGGGCCTGACCTGCCTGCTCGACTTTGTGGACCTGTTCCCGCATTACTTCATCGGCTCCAACGCCGACCTGCCTATCGTGGGCGGCTCGATTCTGTCGCACGACCACTTCCAGGGCGGCGCGCACGAGTTCCCCATGATGCACGCCGCCGAGGTCTCGCAGTTTAGCGTGCCCGGCTTTGACGGCGTTACGGGCGCCGTGTTGCAGTGGCCGCTTTCGGTGCTGCGCCTGCGCTCGCACGACCGTGCTCAGTTGCTCGACGCCGCCGAGAAGATTATCCTCGCCTGGCGCGAGTGGACCGATGAGTCGGTGGGCGTCATCGCGCACACGGCCGACGGCGTGGCGCACAACACCGTGACGCCGGTCATCCGCCGCGTCGACTCCCGCGGCAATGCCGGCGGCGAGACTTACGAGGCCTACCTGGCGCTTCGCTGCAACATCACAACCGACGAGCATCCGCTGGGCGTGTTCCATCCGCATGCCGAGTATCACCATATTAAGAAGGAAAACATCGGCCTGATCGAGGTCATGGGCTTGGCCATTTTGCCGCCGCGCCTGGTTCCCGAGCTCGGCGCTGTCCGCGAGCACCTGCTGGCGGCCAAGGTCGATGCCAGCTACGACCTTGCCGGCGCGCTCGAGGGCGACGACCTCTGCCGTAGCCATGCCGCGTGGGCCGAGGATGTCTATGCCCGCCGCGCCGACGAGCTTACGGCGGATAGCGCCATCGGCATCCTGCACGAGGAAGTCGGCGTAGTGTTTGGCCACGTGCTCGACAACGCCGGCGTCTTTAAGTGGGACGAAGCCGGCCGCGCCGCCCAGCAGCGCTTTATCGACTCACTGTAATGATCCCTTGGGGACGGAGGAAAACGGACTATTTCGTCTTCAAGACAACGGCGCCCGCCGGCAACATCGCCGACGGGCGCCGTTTTTGAGTGTAGCCATTGGGGACGTTCTTAAACGACCAGTCATTAAAGAACGTCCCCAATGACTACCCCAAGTGACAACCACGGCGACGCCGATGTTTGGCAACGACAGCGAGCGGGCCGCATTTGAGACAAGGTGACGCGAAACGAAAGGGCGCTGACCTTCTGGTCGCGCCCTTGAAGTTGAACGTCAGATTGTCCAAATGCGGCCCGCGCAGCGTCGAGCCGTTACGCGGGTTGGTAAACCCGCGTAACCTTAAAGCTCAGTTACCTCAACGTTGTTGAAGATTTCATCCCAGCGGTCCATGACCAGGTGGCCGGTCTTGGGATCCATGGCGTTGAGCTTACCGCAGGTATTGGCGGTCTTGAGCACCGTGACGTCGTCGGCACCAGCAGCAATGGCATGCGCAAAACCGGCGATGGTCGAGTCGCCGGAACCCGTTGCGTTCACAGCCGCAATCGCGGGCGTCTTGGCGCGGAACGCGCGGCCCTCATGGAAGCCCACCGAACCGGCAGCGCCCATCGAGACGACGACCCAGGGAATACCGGCAAAGCGGCCATCGGCGGCAAGCGCCTCGCGCAGGGCATCGACATCATCGGTCGTAAAGGACGTACCCAGCAGGCCGTTAATCTCGGTCAGGTTGGGCTTTACGAGCTCAGGCTTAGCGTCAGATTCCAGCGCGGCCTCCAGCGATGCACCCGAAGTGTCGAGCAGCACCTTGGCGCCCTCCTCCTCGGCAATCTTGACGAGCTCGGCATAGTAACCGGCATCGACGCCACGCGGCAGCGAACCCGAAAGCGTCACGACGTCCGCCTTCGCTGCAAGCTCGGCGAACTTGGCCGTAAAGGCCTCAAGCTCGGCAGGCGCAATCTGAGGGCCGCTCTCCAGCAGCTCGGTCTGATTACCCTCGTGCAGAATATTCAGGCAAATGCGCGTCTCACCGGCGATGGGCACAAAGTCGTTCTTGACGCCGTCGGCATCCATAAGCTCGGCCATATAGGCACCCATGTGGCCGCCGAGCAGACCGGTCGCGAGCACGTCATCGCCCAACTGCAGTAGCACGCGGCTCACGTTGAGGCCCTTGCCACCAGCGGTCTTTTCGGGCGTCACACGGTTAACATCGTCGATGATCAGCTTATCGAGTTGATAGCGTGTATCGATCGACGGGTTCATGGTAACGGTCAGAATCATGTTGAACTCCTGTTTCCGGGGCACGACGTATGCGACCCCAAACATACGATAGCTCTTTAAAGGATCTCGATCTCAAAACCGCGGATGACGGTCTCCCCCGGCTTGGCAACCAGGCAGCCACGCTTGTGCTCTAGAATATCGTCCTCGTCGGAGCAGGTGGACAGACCACCCCACGGTTCCACGGCCACAAAATCGCCCTCGGGCTTGCTCCACACGATCAGGTATGGCATATCGGGGAACGTCAGGCGCACGCCCTTGTCCTCGGTTTTCTTGGTCAGCGTAACCACGCGGCTCACGAGCACATCAAAGATGGTCTCCGCGAAGTCGAAGAGTTCGTGGGTAAGCGGCAGGTTCTGGCCGATCATGGGGTTCTTGCTGCGATGCTCAACATCAATCAAGCCCGTCAAGGGAACGGCAGTACAGAGCTCGGCGGCCTCACGCTGATCAAAACGAAGCTCATAGTCGTCATAGGACTCGCCCTCGTCGAGCGGGCACTTAAAGCCGGGGTGACCACCCACAAAGAATGGCATGTCCTCGGTGCCCTCGTTGGTCACCTCGTACGACACGGCCACCTTTTCCGAATCAATCGTGTAACGAGCAACGATCTTAAACGGATACGGGTACTGCTCGAGCAACTCGGCATGGTCCGCAGAGCTTAGGCTCAGCGCAACCATGTTGTCGCTCTGTTCCTCGAGCTTCCACTCCTGTTTGCGCGCAAAGCCGTGGCGGGCAAGCTTGACCTCGCGGCCGCCCGTGGTCATTGCGTGACCGTCACGAAGGCCGCCGCAGATCGGGAAACAAATGGGTGCCTGGCCCGACCAGACCGCCGGGTCACCCTGCCACAGGTACTCACGGCCGTTGGCCGCAATAGAAGTGAACGAGCCGCCCTCCGTGCCCAGTGCTACGCGGATAGAACCGTTATCAAGAACAAACTCCATAGGAGCCTTCCCTTTCGTACGCCAGCCCGCCAAGTCAATAGGGCTGATAGAAAACCGGCCCGCGTCCCCTCACAGAAACGCGAGCCGTCAATTGAAAAGCTGCAGAATGCCGGGGATCGCCAAGAGCGAAGCACTCAAGCCAAGCAAGCAAACGTGTTATCGGAGCAGCTCGTCGTACCAGAACACTTCGCAACAACAGGGGCGATCTCACAGGTCACTCAAACGTCAGCGAGCGGCGCTCAGGTGCCCCAGGTCGCCGCGAAAGAGGAGCGACGCGTACTTCATGTACGCGAGCGACGGTTTGAGCGGCGAGATGGGGTGCCTGAGCGCCGCGCAGCGTCGACCTGTTACGCGGTTTGGCAAAACCGCGTAACCTCCTTAGTCGTGATACTCGCCGCGGTCCCACTTCTCGAGGAACTCGTCAAAGAAGTGCGGGTCGGCCTGAGCCTCGGCGTCGGCCTTATTGCAGGCATCGATCTTGGCGATCAGGGCATCGTGCTCGGGGGTCTTCTCGTAGGGCTCCTCCAGGAAGGCAAGCATGATATCGGCCATCAGGAACTCGCCGGTGATCTTGCCGCCAAAGCCCACGATGTTGGCGTTGAGCTCACGACGAGCATACAGGGCAGAGGTCATGTCGCGAACCAGGGCGCAGCGGGCGCCGGGAACCTTGTTGACGGCGTTGGTGATGCCGATGCCGGTGCCGCACAGGGCCACGCCAAAGTCGGCCTTGCCGCTGGCAACGGCCTCGCCCACGGCCTTACCGTAGATGGGATAGTGCGTACGGGTGTGGCTGTAGGTGCCACAGTCGAGCACCTTGTAGCCAGCCTGCTCCAGGCGGTCGGCCAGATAGATCTTCTCGTCCGTAACGATATGGTCGCAACCGATTGCGATGGTCTTCTTCATCAGAACGTCCTTTCGTCTGAATTCACAAGTTGAGATAGAAGTTCGAGTTCTCGGTGGCTCTCGTTAGGCCATCTTGTTGAGCATGTCGACACGGATCTGGTGACGGCCGCCGGCGTACTGGGCGCGCAGGAACTCGCGGGCGATCTTCTTGGCGACCTCGGTGCCCACAACGCCCGGGCCCATGGTGACCATGCGCGAGCCGTTGTGCTCGCGGGTCATGTAAGCGGAACGCTCGTCGGAAATGTTGGCGACGACCATGCCCTTGATCTTGACGGCGGCCATATAGGAGCCGACGCCATACTTATCGAATGCGAAGCCCTGGGAATCCTTGTGCTCCAGCAGGTCCTTGGCAACGGCGGTCGCGGAATCGACAAAGTCCGCAGCAGGGGTCTCGGAATAGTCGACGACCTCGTGACCGTCGGCGATGAGCATCTCCTTGATGGACTCCTTCATCGACATACCGTCGGCATCGGAAGCGATTACAACCCTCATGACATCCTCCTTGAGAGATACGCAGGTGCGTAGTTTCTGTTTGGAAGTGTTGAATCGCGCTCAGGTCCGGGCATCTGAATGTGCGGTTCTTCACTGTTCATGTTTATTTGAACACATTCGAACATAGGTTGCAACCATTATTTGTTTAACTTTGTTCTTTTTTGAACAAATACCGTTCACGGATGATTGCCGACCGTTTGAGCCCGGCGCAGACGTAGCGACCATGTGTTCAACAAACAAAAGGGCGGCCGAGAACGTGTCTCGGCCGCCCCTTCGGCGGTATTCCCCGGTATATACAGCTGTTTTAGCTACTCAGACTGCCTGTTCTTCTTGGCATGTTTGGACGGAGCGCTCAAGAAACGACCCGTCAGATAGTTCGCGGGACCGGAGATATCAATCCCCAGCAGGGTGTGGCCCAGCCACAGAAACGCCACAAGCACCAGCAGCGGGATAACGCACGAGGTCACGATCATCACGATGACGCCTTCGATCAAATCGGTCACCTGCTGCACGATCTCATCGGTCATTTGCTTGGCACCACTGGTTACCGACGTGACCAGGCTCGAGGCACCGTCGGCAAGCTGTTCAAGCACGTTCTTGGACTCTGTGGACTCGGTCTTTTTCTTGCTTGCTTTGGAGCTGTCGCCATCTGCCGCACTCGCAGCGTCGGCCGCCTTTTGCTCGGCTGCCTCGATGCTCACTCGATACGTTTCGTCGACCTTTTGCGACACCCATACGCTTGCAGGCACCAACGCCATGCCGATCATGGCAACCACCAGCACGCGAGTCGCCACGCGGCGCAGGACGGCGCTCGTGCTCCAGCGCCCATGAATGCCAAGCGACACCGCAAAGAGCACCAACGCAAACGGGATTAAGATGCCTAGGCCAACCGACCACAAAATAGTCAGCAGATATTTCTCGAGATAGAGCACGGCAAGCACGATGCCCAAGTTGCCTGAAAGCTGCGCGAGCTGCTCGGCAACCGGCGTTCCCGTATCACCCGGCAGCGCGGTAATGCCCGCAGATAGCGCCACGCACGAGGTCGTGAGCGCCAGTACGTTACCTTTCTTTTGATCGATGACCTCGATGGTGGAGTCCCAAGTCTTGGTATCGGCAAAATGCGGACGAGCTACAAAGCCCGACAGCAGCGCCAGCACCACGAGCGCAACGATAAAGCCAATCTGCAGCTTTTTGTTTGCGCACACGACATCGGACAGGCTGGGCTGCAGCTCGGTTACCGTTGTGTGCTCGGTTATCTGGACAGGACGCCCATGAGCCATCTCGTGCGCGCCTCTCTTTTGAATCGATCCATTGTCCGGCATTTGGATACCTCCTCATTCCGGCCTGTATTGCGGATGGAAGTATACCCACCCATCGAAAAACCGAACGGGAGGGCGTGCAGAAGCTCCATAACGCTGCTAGTCGAACAGTGCCATTTCAAAACTATGCCGGTTTACTACCGTAAAACCGATAGGACCGACCACATTTGCTATTAGCAGAAAATGGCAAGCTTTCTACCTGCGGCTTTGATAACGCTGTTCTTTCCATAGTTGAAAGAATACGATTCATCGTAGTAAACCGGCATAGTTTTGTAACCGACGGGTCGAGTCGGCACCGCAACAAACCTAATAACCCGTTTTCTTCCATCCTCAAAGGATCAAATGCATGGCAGGAGTGTCCCTAACTGCCGGCAGATTAGGAACGTCCCCAAGTGCCGGGTAAAAAGAAAAAGCCCTGTCGCGAGTTTGCGGCAGAGCTTTTGGAAGGGGGCTTGATTGTGAGGATTCGTTAGGCGAGTTTGGCCTCGAGCTCGGCGATGCGCTTGTAGGCATCGATGGTAAAGCGGGTCTGCTTCTCCAAGATCATGGTGGTTATGAGAGTGTCCTGGGCGTGAGCCATGATGAAGGTCATCTCCATCTCGCCGCCGCCAGCCTCCTGCGAAAGCAGCTTGGTCTGCGTGTCGTGAGCGCCGATGAGTGCATCGCTGGCATCCTTGTGCAGCTGCTCGGCCTTCTCAAAATCGCCCTCGCGAGCAGCATCGAGCGCTGCAATCAGATCGGTCTGGGCGTCGCCCGCATATGCGACAATCTCGAATCCAACCATCGAGATTTCTTCTTTGGTTGCCATATTGCGTTCCTTTCACATATGAACCAACGGAGAGCATCGCGTCCGGGCATACGCGCTGCGTTGTGTATGGTAGGAACAGTAACATTCAAACAAAAAAGAACAGCGCAAAATGCAATTTCGAGCTATGAACGGTTGCTTTTCTCCCGTGAACGGCTTTTAAACCAATCCGAACAATATCAAACACAATTATCGGCAACCAAACGGGTCCGCATCCTAGCGCATATCGCACACCGTATCGCCCACGACGAGCACGCCCGGAAACAGCATGTGCTCTACACCAGGTGCAACGCCCTCGGCACCGGCAATCTTGTCGACCGCCCACATGCCGACGCGCTTGTTGTCAAAGCGCACCGTGGTCAGGCGACGATCGGGCACGATGTCGCCCAGGCTGTCATCGACGCCCACCACGCTCACGTCCTCGGGCACGCGCTTCCCGCGCGACTCGAGTCCACGGATGCAGCCGTAGGCCATGGCGTCGTTGGAAGCATAGATGGCCGTGCAGGTCGGATCGTCTGCCAGAGCCTGACCGGCAGCATAGCCGCTCTGCGCCGTCCAATCGCCACGAATGAATCGCGGCGGCTCAATACCATGCGCGCGCAGCGTCTCGCGCCAGCCCTCCTCGCGCTGCATGCCCGAAAGCGAGCGCTCGGGGCACGAGATAAAGTGCACGGTCTTGTGCCCCTGCCCCAGCAAGTACTCGACGACCTGACGCGAGCAATCGAACTGGTCGTTATCGACCGTCGAGCACAGCGGGTGCTCCAGCATGGTAACGAGCACCGTCTGCATACCGGGCAGCGGCTCAAAGGTGCCAAAGTCCGCCGGCATGCGGTTCATAATCACAACCATGCCGTCCACCGGCAGTGCGCTCATGCGCGACGATGCACTCTCGAGGGTATAGGGGTGTCCGTCTACTTTAGTAAGGGTGATGGCATAGCCGTGCTTGTCGGCGGCGGCGGCAAAACCCTCCATACGGTCGAGGTTGCCGGTGCCGGTAATGTTGAACATGGCGACGCCGACCGTCTTGAACTTGCCGCGGCGCAGTGACCGGCCGGCAAAGTTTGGACGGTAGCCAAGTTCGCGCATGGCGGCGCGCACGCGCTCCTTGGTCTCGGGGCGCACGCTGGGCGAATCGTGCACGGTGCGCGAGACCGTCTGTTCCGAGACGCCCGCGAGACGCGCCACATCCTTAACGGAAACCGATTTTTTAACAGCGGCCATAGGTCGATCTTTCTGTGTCAACGATGCCATTGATGGCATCTTGCGCAGTCATTTTAAACGTCTTCAAGTATATCCAACGCCTCCCCCTCAATACGCTTACCACCCAAAACCTACCGTTCACCGACAATTCTGCTTCGCCGAACGGCTTTTGTCGCCCAAATGTTAACGTTGCCATTGTGCAAACATAGAGCCACCGGGCGGCTCAATCGTTTACACGCAAGGAATCGACGGTCTACAGGCACAGGGGCCACCGATTCACATCTTTTTTTGTGTCGCAAAATGGCAACGTCAACATTTTGGCAACCAGACGTCAAAAGCTACCATCGTTGCTAACCCACCGACTCTTAGGAGCTTTGCATGGAGCAACTCATCGCCACCATCGAAAAGGGCCAGCCCTTTTTCAACGCGATCGCCCGCAACAAGTACCTCAAGGCGATCCGCGACGGTTTTATCTCCGTCATCCCCATCATCATCTTCTCGTCCATCTTCTGCCTCGTAGCCTCGGTCCCCAACATCTGGGGTTTCTACTGGCCCGATGACATCAACAACGCCCTGTGGAAGTGCTACAACTACTCCATGGGCATCCTGGCCATCGCCTGCGCCGCCACCACGGCCAAGCACTTCGCCGACGCCCAGAACCGCGATCTGCCCAAGAACAACCAGATCAACTTCATCTCGTGCATGTGCGCGGCCATCATCGGCTTCTTGCTCCTTTCGAGCGACACGATCGCCACGGACGCTGCCAGCGGCTTCAACACCACCTACCTTGGTTCCAAAGGCCTGCTGACCGCCTTTATCGCTGCGTTTGTGACCGGCATCATCTACAAGTTCTTCATTAAGCGCAACATCACCGTCAAGATGCCCGAGCAGGTTCCGCCTAACATCTCGCAGACCTTTAAGGACATCATCCCCTTCTCCGTCTGCATCACCGTCTTTTGGGTCTTTGACATCGTCTTCCGCGCTGCCTTTGGCTTCTGCTTTGCCCAGGGCGTCATCCAGGTGTTCCAGCCCCTGTTCACCGCTGCCGACGGCTACATCGGCCTTGCTGTGATCTACGGCGCCATGAGCCTCTTCTGGTTCGTGGGCGTCCACGGCCCCTCGATCGTCGAGCCCGCCATCGCCGCCGCCCTCGTTGCCAACATGACCGACAACCTGGCTGCGTTCCAGGCCGGCCAGCACGCTTCCGCTGTCCTGACCCAGGGTGCCCAGTACTTCGTCGTCTGCATGGGCGGCACCGGCGCCACGCTTGTCCTGGTCTTTATGTTCTGCTTCCTGGCCAAGTCCCAGGAGATGCGCGCCGTCGGTAAGGCCGCCATCGTTCCCGTCTGCTTCGCTGTCAACGAGCCGCTGCTGTTCGCCGCGCCCATCGTGCTCAACCCCGTCTTCTTTGTCCCGTTTGTCTTTGCCCCGATCGCCAACATCTGGATCCTCAAGATCTTTATCGACTTCTTGGGCATGAACGGCTTTATGTACACTCTGCCCTGGACTGTCCCCGGCCCCATCGGCACCATCATGGGCCTGGGCTTCCAGCCGCTCGCCTTTGTGATGCTCGCCATCATCCTAGTCGTCGACTTTGCCCTGTACTACCCGTTCTTCCGTGCCTATGACGCTCAGAAGTGCGCCGAGGAGGCCGAGATCTCCCAGGAGGAGCTCGCCGCCAAGAACGCCGAGAAGGCCGCCAAGCTCAACGACGCCTTCCAGGGCAAGGCTGACGCCAAGAGCGTTGCCGCCGGCGCTGCTGCCGAGGCCGTGAAGGCCGACGCCCCCGCCGCTTCCGCAGCACCCGCTGCCGAGGCAACGGCCACCAGCGACCTCAACGGCAAGCGCGTGCTCGTGCTCTGCCAGGGTGGCGGCACCTCGGGCCTGCTCGCCAACGCGCTGGCCAAGGCTGCCAAGGAGCGCGGCATTAACCTCGAGACCGCTGCCGAGGCCTATGGCAACCACGTGGACATGCTCCCCGACTTCGATCTGGTCGTCCTGGCCCCGCAAGCCGCCAGCTACCTGGCCGACCTGCAGAAGGACTGCGAGCGCGTGGGCAACAAGTGTGTCGCCTGCCGTGGCAAGCAATACATCGAGCTCTCCCAGAACGGCGACAAGTCTCTCGCCTTCGTAAGCGAGCAACTCTCGAAGTAAGTAACGCTCAGGGCCAGCCGACCATCCAAGACCGGCTGGCCCTTCGATTTAGACGATTGGATCATCATGTCCGTTAACCCTGCTAGCGTCACTAACCCGCCTGCGCAGTTTCCCGAGGACTTTGTCTTTGGCGGCGCCACTGCTGCCTACCAGGTAGAGGGCGAGACCCGCACTCACGGTAAGGGCAAGGTTGCCTGGGACGACTTCCTGGAGGCCCAGGGGCGCTTTTCCCCCGATCCCGCTTCGGACTTCTACAACCAGTACCCCGTCGACCTTGAGCTGTGCGAGGAGTTTGGTATCAACGGCATTCGTCTCTCCATCGCCTGGAGCCGCATCTTCCCCAACGGCACCGGTGAGATTAACCCCGAGGGCGTCCAGTTCTACCACGACCTTTTCGCCGAGTGCCACAAGCACCACGTTGAGCCGTTTGTCACGCTGCATCACTTCGATACGCCGCTGCCCCTCTTTGAGAAGGGCGACTTCCTCAACCGCGAGACCATCGACGCCTTTGTGGACTTTGCCACCTTCTGCTTTAAGGAGTACGCCGACCAGGTGACCTATTGGTTCACCTTTAACGAGATCTGGGCCGACGCCTCCAATACCTACATCGAGGGCACCTTCCCCGGTGGCGTCAAGGCGCATCTTGCCGAGGCCTTCCAGTGCGAGCACAACATGATGCTCGCCCACGCCAGGGCAGTACTAGCCTTCCATAACGGCGGTTTTAAGGGCAAGATTGGCGTCATCCAGTCGTTGGAATTTAAGTACCCGCTCAACGAGAACGACCCCGCCGACATCAAGGCCGCCAACAACGAGCACGTGCTGCAGAACCAGTTCTTGCTCGACGCCACCTTCCGCGGCGACTACGCGCCCGACACCCTCGAGTGCGCCAACCGCCTGGCTGCTGTATCGGGCGGCACCATCGAGATCCTAGACGAGGATCTGAAAATCATGCGCGAGGCCGCGCTCTACAACGACTACCTGGGCGTTAACAACTACCAGTGCCGCTTCTTGAAGGCTTACGACGGCGAGAACGACCTGCACCACAACGGTACGGGCGAGAAGGGCACCGGCCGCTGGCGCGTTAAGGGTATTGGCGAGCATGTGAACAAGCCCGGCATCCCCACCACCGACTGGGACTGGATCATCTATCCCGAGGGTCTGTTCGATCTGCTCGTCTACATTAAGCAGCGCTACCCCAACTACAAGCAGATCTTCATCACCGAGAACGGCATGGGCTACAAGGACCCCTACAAGGACGGTTTTGTGGACGACCAGCCGCGCATCGACTACATCGAGCAGCACCTGCGCTGGTTGCTCAAGGCCATGGAGGTGGGCGTCAACGTAGGTGGCTACTTCCTGTGGAGCTTGCAGGATCAGTTCTCCTGGACCAATGGCTACAACAAGCGTTACGGCTTCTTCTACGTTGACTTTGAAACCCAGAAGCGCACGCCCAAGGCAAGCGCCTACTGGTATAAGCACGTGGCGCAGACCCGTCGTCTGGACTAAAGACTAGCGGGGTTGCCTGCCCACATAACCTGTCCCCATTTCTCAGCCGGGGGCGGCACGTCACACGGCGCGCCGCCCCCGGTCTTTGTGTTTGGGCGGACCGGGAGCCGTTTGTCTCGATCTGTAACATCTGACCCGCGGTTTCGGCCCCAACTGTTACAGATCGAGATGAACACACAGGACAATCCTCTAAGTCTCAATCTGTAACATCTAGCTAAGTTTTTGCGTCCTAGTTGTTACAGATCAAGATGAACGCACGAGCCAACCCTCTCAATCTAAATCTGTAACATCTGGCGGGTTATTTCTCCCCTACCTGTTACGGATCGAGACAAACGGAATGGGCCGGGCCGAAAATCTCAATCTGTAACACGTAGCCGAGTTTTTCGGTCCCACCTGTTACTGATCAAGACAATTCGACGGCGCCGGTTTTTTGATTTGACGTGGTACAATTATGTCCCAATGCGAAGGAGATACCTATGCCCATCTGTGTGCCCGTCCGAGACATGAAGGACACTGCCACATTCACCGCACTTGTTGAGTCTGAGCGCGACGTCACCGTAACCAAGAACGGCTACGAGGCCATGCACTGCATCAGCAGCGACCAGTATCGCCTCATGCAAGAAGAAATCGCCAAGGCAAAACTGCTGTCTCGTATGATGTTGGCAGAAGACGAAATATCGCAAGGCGACTACAGCGACTACGAATCCTTCGCGGCTTCGATACGAGACAAATATGACCTATAACGTCGTAATCCTCAAAAGCGCGCGATATGAGTACGAGAGTATTGTCGGATACCTTGCTCAAATCCTCAAGAATCCGCGTGCAGCAGGCAATTTTGTCGCTGAGTTTGAATATCAGCTTGACCTGCTTCGCGAGCAGTCGCTTTTACGTCCCCTCTCGCACATGCAAGAGCTGGCGGCACGTAATTACCGATCGTTTCCCGTCAACAACTACGTTTGTCTATACAAGTTTGAGCACGAAACAATCTATATTGCCCACGTCTTTCACCAGTCACAGGACTACGCCCGCTTGGTCTAAGATATCTCCCGCAGTACGAACTAGCAGATGACCTGTGTGTGTTCCTCGATGGCGGCACGATCCTCAGCGGTAATACCCGGCTCGCATACCACGGCATCCAAATTGTCCAGGCGACAGAAGGTATAGAAATCGCGCTTGCCGATCTTGCTGGAGTCGGCGATCAGATAGCGCGAGTCCGCCTTGCTAAAGGCGAGCTGCTGGATACGGCCCTCGTCCATGTTGGACGTGGATACGTCACCGTCCAAGATACCGTTGGCGCCGATAAACGCCGCATCGATGCCCAGCGCACGTAGGGTATCCTCGGCCGTCGGCCCCACAAAAGCGGCAGTGCGGCGGCGGTACATACCGCCCACGAGGCACAGCTCGCAGTCCTCGCGCTCCTCGAGCAGGTTGAACACCGAAAGCGAATTGGTCACGATACGCAGGCGAAACGCCGGCAGCATCGAGGCCATCTGCTCAACCGTGGTGCCCGTACCCAAAAAGATGGTCGAGCCTTCCTCGATAAGCTCCACAGCGCGGCGTGCGATCTGCAGCTTTTCCTCGGCATGCTTGGTGCGCTTTTCACTGTGTGAATACTCATGGCGCAACATAGCGTGGGGACGGCCCTGCGCGCTGCGGGCTCCGCCGTGCACGCGCTCGATCTCGCCCAGGCTCGCAAGCTCTTCAAGGTCGCGGCGGATTGTCATGTCCGATACGCCCAGCGCATCCGAGATCTCCTTGACTGAGACCGTGCCCTGCTCCTCGAGCAGCTGACGAACCTTATCCTGTCGCTCCGCCTTGATCATTTTTACTCCTTTGAGTGGTTTTGTTCGCATTTATAGTAATCGAACAGTTATGCTCACTCACCCCAAACGGTCGGTTTTTCCCGGTGAACGGTAGGACAGTAAACGCCAAACGTAGAATATCGAATGTATCCGACGCATCAACTTCAGCTATACATAGGCAAAAAGCTGCGATTTTAAAATCATTTCAATCCAATGTTGCCTCAATTAAGCAAATTGAACTTTCCCGAACAATAGAAAACAGATTGACACACTAATTCTCTTAGATTTAAATAACAGGCAACTTAAACAAACAGATTCGAACACGTTCGATCTGCATGGAACGGAAGGAGTTGCAGACATGTCCGCAGAGAGCAATCTGTTCTTCGAAGACACCGTGTTTGTTTGCGACCGCACCACGCAAGAAGATGTCTTTACCGAGATCGCCAATAAGCTGTCACTCAAAAACTATGTTGCGCCCGCGTTTCTCGAGAACATCATCGAGCGCGAAAAGGGCTACCCCACCGGCATGGATATGTCTGTCGTCGACCCCGAGTTGCCCAGCTTTGCCGTTCCTCACACCGAGGTCGAGTTCGTTCACACCCGTCGCATCGTCCCCGTCAAGCTGACAACTCCCGTCGAGTGGCACTCCATGATCGACCCCTCGCAGACCTTCCCCGTCTCGTTCCTGTTCATGATCCTCAACGACGACAAGGAGGCCCAGGTGGGCATCCTCGCCAAGATCATGGACTTCGTTAACGCTCTTGGCACCGATCGCGTCAAGGAGCTGTTCTCCATGACCGACGCCAAGGCCATCTACCAGTTCTTGGTCGACAACTTTCCTGCCGACTAGCCAACCACCCTTAGGAATCCGCGGAATAACCCGCATAGAGAAAGGAATTTATCATGATTAAGGTTCTCGCAGCTTGTGGCGCCGGTGTTAACTCCAGCCACCAGATCAAGGACGCCATCGAGTCCGAGTTTAAGAATCGCGGCTACAACCTGCACTGCGACGCTGTGATGATCAAGGACGTCAACGAGGAGATGCTCTCTCAGTACGACATCTTCGCCCAGATCGCCAAGACCGACTTTGGCTTTGAGGTTAAGACCCCGATCGTCGACGCCGGCCCGATTCTCTATCGCATGCCTGCTATGGCTAAGCCGGTTTACGACAAGATCGAGGCCATTATCAAGGAAAAGGGTCTCAACTAATCATTTGCAGCTTCGCTCTGCACAATCTTTGGCTTTAAGGAAGATGGCGACCGGGAACGGCATCTTCCTTTTTTAAGGCAGCATACGGAAAAGAAAATTCTCTTTTAGGAAAGAGGGAGACATGGACGCAGTAATCGGGTTTGCTAATGCCGTCTTTCAGCCGCTGATCGACCTTGGCGCAGCCCCTATGATGACCATCGTTTTGACGGTTATTGCCCTTCTCTTCAAAGTTAAGTTTACCAAGGCCCTCGAGGGCGGTCTTAAGCTCGGCATCGCCATTACCGGCATCGGCGCCATCATCAACATTCTGACGACGGCTTTCTCGAGCGCCATGACGACGTTCGTTGAGTCCACCGGCCTTCAGCTCACCGTTACCGACGTGGGTTGGGCACCGCTGGCCACCATCACCTGGGGTTCTCCCTACACGCTGTACTTCTTGATGGTCCTCGTCATCGTCAACATCGTGATGATCGTGCTCGCCAAGACCAACACCATCGACGTCGACATCTTTGACGTTTGGCACCTCGCCTTTGTCGGCCTTGCCTGCATCTACTTTGGCGCCAACATCGTCGTCGCCACGCTGCTCGTCGTCTTCGTCGGCGTTATGAAGATCATGAACTCCGACCTTATGAAGCCCACGTTCAACGATCTTTTGGGTGCTCCCGAGGAGAACCCCATGACCACGACTCACATGAACTACATGATGAACCCGCTGGCCATGCTGCTCAACAAGATCATCGACAAGGTGCTCCCCTTCCTCGATAAGTACGACTTCGACGCTGCCAAGCTCAACAACATGATCGGCTTCTGGGGCTCTAAGTTTGCTATTGGTATCTACCTGGGCGTTTTCGTCGGCCTTCTTTCGCACCAGACCCCGCAGCAGATCTGCACGCTCGCCTTTACCGCCGCAACCTGCCTTGAGCTGTTCTCCATGATCGGTTCTTGGTTCATCGCAGCCGTCGAGCCGCTGTCTCAGGGCATCTCCGACTTTGCCAACAACAGCAAGTGGCTCCAGGGCCGTACCCTCAACGTCGGCCTCGACTGGCCCTTCATCGCCGGCCGCGCCGAGATCTGGGCTGCTGCCAACATCCTTGCCCCCGTCATGCTGGGTGAGGCACTGCTGCTCGCCAACGTTCCCTTCCCCTTCTCCCCGACTGGCACTTGGAACGGCCTGCTGCCGCTCGGTGGCATCATCGCCATGGGTCTGACGCCGGCACTGCTCGTTGTCACCCGCGGCCGCGTGATTCGCATGGTCGTCATTGGCGCTGTCCTGCTGCCCGTCTTCCTGGGCGCTGGCACCCTCGTCGCCGATTTCGTTACCTTTACCGCTAAGACTGTCGGCGCTTTCCCCGATGGCGTTACCGGCCTGATTTCTCAGACCACCATGGAAGGACCTGTCGAGAAGTTCCTGGCCTTCTTCGTGGGCAAGGCGACCACGGGCGATGTAACCATGATCATCGCCACTGTCGTTGCCATCGTCGTGTACGTCGCGCTCTTCGCTTGGTATCGCAAGCAGATGATCGCTCGTAACATCGAGTACGCGAAGCAGGACAAGTGCGCCCTCTCGCCGCTCACCACCGGCAAGTTTACCGAGGAGGACCTCAAGGCTGCCAAGGAAGCCGAGTCCGCAAAGGCAAACGCCTAACTCATTGCCACATATCCCCTGTGGAAGAAACCCGTCGCATCCCGGCGGGTTTCTTTTTTTCATCACAGTAAGTCAATCATCACTTTTTTGAGAAAAATACCCCCTGCTTTAGTGGGGTGTAGTGATAATCTCGCCTGTTCGCGCTACAGTTTGTCCGAATTATCTCGATGTTAGGAACCAAATGATCACTTCCGAGCTTTTCGGCACCGCGCCCTGCGGTACCCCCGTTCATCGTTACACCCTCAACGGGCCCGAGATCTGCGTTCGCATTATGGACTATGGCGCCACCGTGTTGGGCATCGACGTGCCCGACATCCCCGGCAACGTGCGCGATGTGGTGCTGGGCTTCGATAAGCTCGAGGATTACTTTGACAACCCCGCCTGCTTTGGCGCGACCATCGGACCTGTGGCAAACCGCACCGCGGGCGCCACGATTACCATCGACGGCACGGACTGGCATATGCCCGCCAACGAGGGTGCCAACAACCTGCACAGCGATCTTGAGCACGGTCTGCATAAACGCGTGTGGGACGTTGAGCTCGACGAAGTCCATAACGCCGTGCACATGACCACCTCGCTTAAGGATGGCGAGCTGGGCCTGCCCGGCAACCGAACCTTTACAGCCGTGTTTACCGTTACGCGCACCGGCGTCTTCCGCATCGAGTATGGCTGCGAGAGCGACCGCGCCACCTACGTGTCCATGACCAACCACACGTACTTTAACCTTGCCGGCCATAACGCCGGCATGGACTGTGAGCACTTCTTTATCGCCAACGCTGCCCACTACCTGCCCATTAATGAGCAGAACATTCCCACCGGCGAAATCGCTCCGGTCGAGGGAACACCGTTTGACTTTCGCGAGCTGCGCCCCGTCGCACCTGGCATGGAGGCCGACGACCCGCAGATTAAGCAGGCCCGTGGCTACGATCACTGCCTGTGCATCGATGGCTATCAGTACGGCCGCAACCTGCGCCGTGCGATGCACGTCGAGGAGATGTGGACCGGTCGTGAGCTGGACTACTACACCACCGCCCCGGGCGTGCAGCTCTACACCGGCAACTGGCTGGGCGACGAGCACGCCAAGGACGATGCCAACTATGGCTGGGGTGCCGGCTTTGCCCTCGAGGCCGAGATGTACCCCGACACGCCGCACCAGCCGCTGTTCCCGCAGGGCATCGTGGGCCCGGGTCACCCCTACAGCAATGTGATCGAGTACCACTTTATGAGGCACTAAGCCCATAACGCAATATATCGCACAGCAGCGCCCGCCGGCACACCGCCGACGGGCGCTGCTTCATGCCTAAATTCTTCTTTTCGATGCCACCGAATTGGTGACATAACAAAACTATGCCGAATTACTACGATGAACCCACTGTGTCCGACCACGCGCTGGTTTATAAAAAATTAGCAACTCGTCTACCTGCGGTTTTATTCTCTGCAAATTTGGCATGCTCGGCGATAAGCAATTCATCGTAGTAAACCGGCATAGTTTTGGCGGACAGCGCCACACAGATCCCCTACGAAGGCAAAATGATCCGTTTTCCTCCGTCCCCAAGGGATCAGTTGAACAGATTGCCGATGGGGTCGGGGGCGGAACTGGGGAGATAGCGGATTTCTAGTTCTATGCCGAGCTTTTGCAGCTCTCTGAGAGCAGCGACGTCTGTGTCGTCTACGGCAACGACAGGCGTTGCAGAGCGCTTGCCCTCCCCCGCCCGCATATGGCCAATGCTGATCTTGGTTATTGGCACACCGCCCTTAACCAGCGCGAGCGCATCGGCGGGTGAGGCCACCATGACCAGAATCCATTGACGCGGCGTTGCGGTATGAATGATGTCGATGGCCTTTTGCACCGAGAAAAACCGTGTCCACACGCCTTCTGGCGCCGCGACCCTCATGGGTGCCCATTGGCGCGAATCCGCCGCGATCTCATCGTTGACGATTAGGACAAGGTTGGAACCCACGGCTTCGTTCCATAGCTCAACGTCTTGCCCGTCAATGAAACGGTCGTCGATACGTGTGAGACGGATCTTGGGTTGAGCCATGGCTGCCCCATTCTGTTTGAGACTCATACGAGCGGGACGTCGGCCACCAACTCAACAGCAGGTCAAGCGCCAGATGGACGCCGCAGACATCACGCCTCTGATATTAGTGCATTTAAAGTGAGAAAAGCCGTCAGAACCCTTGCGCGGATTTGCGATGTCCCGTATCATAGACAGCCGTTGACGCTTCAGTTGCGTCATCACATGGCCGCCAGCGTAGCTCAGTTGGTAGAGCACCGCTCTCGTAAAGCGGGGGTCACCGGTTCGAGCCCGGTCGCTGGCTCCATTGCACAAGATAGCCGCCTTTGGGCGGCTTTTTTGTTGCCGATTTTGAGTGCGCACGCCAATCCAGGCACCAGAGCGCCGGCAGCCCCCTGCTCAAGAACAGAAAACCCCGCCAAACGTGATTCCCCTAGGGAAAACACGCTTGGCGGGGTCGTAGCGTGATTCCCCTAGGGAAATCACGCCATCAGACGAACAGCTCAGCCGAGCAGCTCGCTACTCCTCCCAGTAAGCATCTGCAAGCAGCTTAAAGCAAATCTTCTTGACCGGCTGCGCACCATCGCCCGGGAACTCGAGCGTGGGCATATGAGGCTCGCCGGCAACAAACAGCGCAAACTTGTCGTCAGCAAGATCGCCGGCGATCGAAGCGTCGGAATCGACCAGATCGTAGTCGTCCTTCTCGTCAAACTCCTGGACCAGCGTCAGGCTGCCCGTGGCAACCTTAAAGGCCTCGCGACCCTCGACGTCGATCTGTAGGTCGTGATAGCACTGATGCGTCTCGTAGTGGGCCTCGGCCTCGGGACGCGTCGTGGGAGCCATGACATTCGCAAAGACCTTGTCGCCCAGAATCGGATGGCTGCCGACCTCGAGCTCCGCCGGGTCGTTCTCCTCGAGCCAATCAATCAGCACATCGAGGCCCTTGAGCATTCCGCGGTACTCCTCGATATCGCCCAATGCACCGTAAATCATCTAAATCCCCTCTCGGATCGTTTCTTTGGCGGCTACTCGGCAAACGCATTGCCGACGCTGTTGCCACCCACATACGTCTCGACCAGGGTAAGGTCGGGATTGAACACGACAACGTCGCCGTCGCGCCCCGGCATAATGCTACCGCACTTGTCGTCGGCATGAGCTAGCAAGCGATGCCGGGGGCGACGCCCAAGCTCTTACAGCTCGGTCACGACAACGCCGTTGTAGACCTCGTCCCAACGATCCATAACCAAGTGGCCAGTCATGGGATCCATGGCGTTGAGCTTGCCGCAGGTGTTGGCGGTACGCAGCACCGTCTCATCATCCGCGCCGGCTGCGATGGCGTGCGCGAAGCCGGCAATGGTCGAATCGCCCGAGCCCGTAGCGTTAACGGCGGGGATATCGGGGGTCTTGGCGCGGAACGCACGGCCGTTATGGAAGCCAACGGAGCCGGCAGCGCCCATGGATACGACGACCCAGGGAATATCGGAGAAGCGAGCATCAGAGGCGAGCGCGGCGCGGAGCTCGTCCACATCGTCGGTGGTAAAGCTCGTGCCCAGAAGGCCGTTAATTTCGGTCAGGTTAGGCTTGACCAGCTCGGGCTTAATTTCGGACTTAAGGGCGGCCTCGAGCGAAGCACCCGAGGTATCAAGCAGCACCTTGGCGCCGGCGTTCTCGGCAATGCCCGTGATCTTGGCATAGTAGTCTGCCTCGACACCGCGGGGCAGCGAACCCGAGATGGTAACGACAGCGGCCTTGCTCGCAAGCTCGGTAAACTTGGCGGTAAAGGCATCGAGCTCCTCGGGGGCAATTGTCGGGCCGCTCTCGAGCAGCTCGGTCTGGTTGCCGGCGTGGAGGATGTTGAGGCAAATGCGAGTCTCGCCCTTGATGGGTACAAAATCATTCTTAATGCCGTTGGCATCCATGAGCTCGGCCATATAGGCGCCCATGTGGCCGCCGAGCAGACCAGTTGCCACAACGTCGTCGCCCAGCTGACCCAGTACACGGGCCACGTTGAGGCCCTTACCGCCGGCGGTCTTTTCGGGCGTCACACGGTTGACGTCGTCGATAATGAGCTCATCGAGCTGATAGCGCGTATCGACAGACGGGTTCATCGTAACGGTGAGGATCATTTTTAGCTCCTTATCTCGCAGGCTCCTTATGCCTCGCGATACGAGTCGACAAAACGGAATTACAGGATCTCAATCGCGAACGAGCGAACGACGGTCTCCTTGGGCTTGGCGATAAGGCAGCCGCGCTTGTGCTCAAGCACGTCATCCTCATCGGAACAGGTCGAGAGGCCGCCCCAGGGTTCAACTGCCACAAAATCACCCTCGGGCTTGCTCCACACAATGAGGTACGGGAAGCCCTCAAAGCTCAGGCGAACGCCCTTGTCCTCGCCCTTTTTGGAAAGCGTGACCTGACGGCTCTCGAGCACGTCAAAGATGGTCTCCGCAAAATCGAAGAGCTCATGCGACAAAGGCAGCGTCTTTCCCACCATGGGGCTCTTGGAGCGGTTTGCCACATCAATCAAGCCAGTCGAAGGAACGGCGGTGCAGAGCTCCGCAGCCTCGTCTTTCTCAAAACGCAACTCGTAGTCCGTATAGGACTCACCCTCGTCGAGCGGGCACCTAAAGCCGGGGTGTCCACCGATAAAGAAAGGCATGTCCTCGGTGCCCTCGTTGGTAACCTCATAGGAGACACGCACGGCGGCGTCCTCGAGCGTATAGCGGGCGACAAGTTTAAACGGATACGGATAATCGCTCAGCAGCGCGGCGTTATCCTCGGATGCCAGGCACATAGCCAGCTCGTTTGTGCTTTGGCTCAACAGCTTCCACTCCTGCTTGCGCGCAAAGCCGTGGCGGGCGAGCTTCACATGATGTCCGGCAAACGTCATGGCGCTGTTATCACGCAAACCTCCGCAAATCGGGAAGCAAATCGGTGCCTGGCCGGACCACACGGCGGGATCGCCCTGCCACAAGTACTCGCGACCTCCAGCCTCAATCGAGGTAAACGAGCCGCCGGCCGTGGAGACCTTGATAGAAATCGAATCGTTGGAGAGAGCGTATTCCATTGTCCATCCTTTCGAACAACTGCTTTTTGCTCGCAAGAACCCGTCTCGGCCCTGACCAAAGGACAAACCCGCACGTTCATCGATGCGTCCGGTTTCCCAGGCATGCAACGGGGTACCATACAGACATTGATGCAATTACAGCTGAAAGGCCTTCTTATGCGAACCATCATCCTTTATGCCTCACGCCACCACGGCAATACGAAAAAGCTCGTGGACGCCATCGTCGAGGCGCACCCCGAAATCGATACCCTCGACGTGAAGTCACTCGGTAAAAACGAGTACCCCGACCTGCACGAATACCATCTGATCGGCGTCGCCACGGGCATTTATTACTCCGAGATCGACAAAGATATGGCGCGCGTGCTCACGAACGTGCTGCAGCCGCAGGATAAGGTGTTTGGCCTTATGACCTACGGTGGCAAAAACAAGTGGTACGGCAAGGATATCGATGGCATCTGCCGCATGAGGCAGGCCATCTTTATGGGTGTCTACGGCTGCCCCGGTTTTGATACGTGGGGGCCGTTCAAGCTCACCGGCGGTGTCCAAAAGGGACACCCGACCGCTGAGGAAATTAAGGGCGCCGTCGACTTCTTCGACAAGATCGAAGACGAGTATGGCGACATCATCGTCGAGGAGTACGCCAAGCGCGAGAAGCGTCTAGCATACGAAAAGGAGCATCCCGCGGGGGGTCTTGTGGCCGGCGTCAAGCGCACGGCAAAGAAGATCGCTAACAAGCTGTAACTGTTAAGGTGCTTTTGAGCGTTTAACCCATACGGCGGGTCCGAGCAGATTCGGGCCCGCCGTCTTTTTCTATCGTTACTCGGTAAAGGCGTTGCCGACGCTCTGACCGCCAACATACGTCTCGACGAGGGTGAGCTCATGGTCGAACACGACAAAGTCGGCGTCGCGACCCGGCATGATGCTGCCGCACTTATCCTCGATGTGCGCGGAGCGTGCCGGCACCTCAGTTGCCATGCGAATGGCGATATCGGCGCTGGCGATGCCCCAGTCGACGATGTTCTTGACGCCCTGGGCAAGCGTGAGCACCGAGCCGGCAATGCTCTTGCCGTCGGCGAGCCAGCACAGGTTGTCCTTCATGATGACGTCCATGCCACCACTGGTGTAGCTGCCCTCGGGCATGCCGCCGCAACCCAGGCAGTCGGTGATGAGCACCGTGTGCTGCCAGCCCTTTGCCTGCAGCAGCGCCTTGATGGCGGCAGGGTTTACGTGCTTGCCGTCACAGATGATCTCGGCGTAGGTCTCGGGCGTAGACATGGCAGCACCCACGACACCGGGCTCACGGTGATGCAGACCGCGCTGGCCGTTATAGGTATGCGTAAAGCAGCTGGCACCGGCATTGATAGCGGCGATGCACTCATCGTAGGTGGCGTCGGAGTGACCGATGCTGGTCACCACGCCCTTGGCGTTCAGAGCAGCCGCATAAGCAGCGGCACCGTCGCGCTCGGCCGCCATGGCGCTCTTAACGATGCGACCGCCCGCAGCCTCCTGCCACTGGTCGAAAACCTCCTCGGAGGGATCGATAAGATAAGCGGGGTTCTGCGCGCCCACGTGCTTCATGGTAAAGAAGGGGCCCTCCAGGTAGATGCCCTGAATGCGGGCACCGCAGAAGTCGGGGCCGCGGCCCTCGTCCGCCTTGGCGATAGCAGCGCAGGCGTCCTTGATCTGCTCAACGCCATCGGTGAACGTCGTGGGCAGCCAGCTGGTGGTACCGCGACGGGCAAGCTCGGTCGAGCTGATATCGATGCCTTCGGGATCGTTATCGGTAGTTGAGTGGTTGTAGAAGCCATGGATGTGAGTATCGACCATACCCGGTGCGATCCACGATCCCGTGTAGTCCTTAATCTCGCAAGAGGGCTCGTCGGCCTGCCAGGCGCCAAAAACGCCATCCTCGACCATAAGATAGCCGCCCAATTGCGGGCCTGCCGGCAAGAAGAACTTGTCAGCCTTAATTGCGTACGTGCTCATATGCACTCCTTGCTTCTAAAGCAGTTGACTGTGGTAATGCTTATACCCGGTCCATGTAAAAACAAAAAGCGCCCGCCCGCCGTTATGAGCGGACGGGCGCCCTTACAGGGGGACGCGATTAAGCGGTGAAGGGGTGAATCGTCACGCCCTTAACCACGCGGTTGACCGTGCCGGTGGGGCTCGGCGTATCGGGCGTGTTGCCCACGCGCACGGAGTTGAGCAGGCTGATAGCCTGGGCAAACATCACGAACGGCAGAGCAAGGTAGCCCTCGGGAAGCGCCTCGTAGCCCTTAAAGGTGAAGGACTCGCCCTCGTAGACGGTGGCACCTTCCTGCTGAACGGCGACAGTGTGCTGAGCGATCTTGTCGCCACCGATCTCGTTGAGGATGTCGATATCGTACTGACGGGTGTAGGCATCGTTGTTGACGAACACGAACACGAGCGTCTTGTCGTCGACGAAGGACTTAGGTCCGTGACGATAGCCCATGGAGGTGTCGTAGGAGGTAGCGACCAGACCGTGAGCGAGCTCGAGGATCTTGAGCTGGCTCTCCTGGGCAAGGCCACCGAAGGAGCCAGAACCCAAGTAGGTCACGCGGTTGAAGTCGCCAGCGAGGTAATCGGCGATCTCGGGCTCACGTGCGATAACCTCCTCGCCCATCTTGGCGATGGTCTCGACCCACTCGGCCTTCTGCTCGTCAGAGGCAGTGTCGAAAATAAGGGTGGAGAGCAGGGTCATGCAGGTGTAGGAGCCGGTCATGGCGAAGCCCTTGTCGTTGGCGCGCGGGATGAGCAGCGTCAGTGCATTGGGATCATCGGCAGACTCGACGGCGAGCTTGCCCTCGGGAGCGCAGGTGATGTTGAGGAACTTGACGTTGTGGACGAGCTCCTTGGCAACGGCAACGGCGGCAAGGCTCTCGGGGCTGTTGCCAGAGCGGGCAAAGGAAACCACGAGCGTGGGATCCTCGGCGCGCAGGAAGTCGCGCGGGGCGCTCACGATGTCGGTCGTGGCGATGGGCTTAAAGTCGTAGAGATCAGTGTTGCCAGCGTGACGCAGGTACGGGGCGCAGGTATCGCCAACGTAGTCAGATGTACCGGCACCGGTGAAGACAACGGACAGACGACCCTCGCCCATAGCGCGGGCCTCGGCCAGAAAGGCCTCGATGGCCTCCTTGTTCTCGCGATAGATGTTGAGCGTATCACGCCAAAGCTCGGGCTGCTGGGCAATCTCGGCCGTGGTGATCTGGGCGCCGAGCTCGGTGAGCTCCTCGACACTCTTCTCGAACATTTTTAATACCTCTCTCTAGAAGTAATCCTCTGACGTGCAATTATACACTTCGGTTGGTTATCTGGTAGTAACCAGTTAAATGCAAAGAATCACCATATGGAAACGATGCGAGCACTAGTTGCTGCGCTGGTGGTAAACCTTGTATTTAAACTGATCGGCACGAGCAACCGAGAGTGTGTACTCCACTACCTCGTTTGACTCGTTATACGTAGTCCTGACCAAATCGAGCACAGGCGAGCCCTCGACAATTCCCAAAAGGTGGGCATCGGTGGGACGGGCTATGCTCGCATAGAACTCCTCTTCGGCCACGCGAATCTTTTGCTGAAAGTCCTGCTCAATCACATCGTAAAGCGGCTTACGCTCCAGCAGCGGTCGCTTTAGGGACAGAAATTGACGAACCGGTAGATAGCTGCGTTCGACCATCATGGGCATGTTGTCGGCAGAACGAAGGCGCTTGAGCTTAAAAATGCGATCACCGATGCGCAATCCCATATGCTCGGCCAGATTCTTATCGGCCTCCATCTCGCAAAACTCGAGAATCGTGGTCTCGGGTTCTCGACCCATCGCGCGCATCTGCTCGGTAAAGCTGTAGGACTGCATAAGATTAGTTGCTTTTGCCGAACGGTCGGTCACAAAGGTACCGCGACCGTGCTGCCGAACCACCAGTCCTAAACGCTCCAGTTCCTGCAGAGCCAGGCGTACCGTAGTGCGCGAGAGACCATAGCGCTCCGAAAGTTCGCGCTCGGAAGGAATCATGTCACCGGCGCGATATTCATGGTCAATCTTTTCGGTCAGAATATCGACCAGCTGATCGTACAGCGGTTGCTTACGCGCTCCGATCGCCATCCTATCCTCCCTTTTGCTCGAATTCGGCTAACTACCTAGGGTGTTATGCATTATCTGTCTGCAACACCCGACTCATCAAGAAAACAAAAGCCGCGCGCTCTTTCGAGCACGCGGCTTTTAACATACACATGGCTTAAGGGGTCGGGGTGTGAGCCGCGTAGGGACACACCCCTCAAGCTAGAGCCTTACCAGATGCTCGGCCAGAGACCAAGCGGGCCAGCGCCCAGGATGCCCAGGACGAAGAGCAGCAGAATGCCCTTGGTCGGGGTCCAGCTGTGCTTAGCGAACATGTAGTAAAGCAACAGCGTAAGCATAAGCGGGACGAGCTTCGGGACGATGGTGTTGAGGGTGTCGGCAACAGAGAAGTTGACCGGATCCTCGGTGACGGTGCCGTAGGTAACGGACTCCATGCCGTTGCCCAGATCGGTGACGCCGCACGTGACAGCGTTGCCGTCGGCATCGGAAGCGGTGAGGGCGTTGCCGTCCTCATCGGTCATGGCGATGGTACCGGCCTCAGCGGTCTCGGTATCGATGCCCTCCATACCGGTGAAGTTCTCGGCCTCCTTCTCGGAGACGATCACGGTAGTAGCGGAAAGGCCACGGGTGGTGCCGTTGGGGATCTGGAGGTTGATCTGGGTGCCACCCATGGTGACGACCAGGCAACCGACGACGAAGACGCCCATGATGGAAGCGGCACGCGTGAAGGCCTGCATGTTGGCGGTCAGAGCGTCAATAGCGCTGGTGCCAAGCTTGTAGGACCAGTTCATGAGCCAGAAGCGCAGAGCGAACTGGACGACGTTGAAGATCACCAGGAAGATGATCGGCGCAGCGGCGTTGCCGTTGATGGCCATGTTGGAGGTGATGCCGGCCGTGATAGGCACGAGCGTCAGCCAGAACAGGGCGTCACCGATACCACCGAGCGGGCCCATTGCGGCGACGCGGACGGCGCGGATCGTGGGGATGTCAACCTTGTTCTGCTCGAGCGAAAGCACGATGCCCATAACAAAGGTGACAAGGAACGGGTGGGTGTTGAAGAACTCCAGGTTGTGGCTCATGGAAGCCGCGAGGTCGTTCTTGTTGGTGTGGATCTTCTCCAGACCGGGGATGATGGAGTAGAGCCAGCCAGCGGCCTGCATACGCTCGTAGTTGAACGAGGCCTGCAGGAAGCAGGAGCGCCAAGCCATCTTGTTGAGGGTCTTCTGGTCGAGCTGCGGAGCAGGAGTGAGATCCTCGTAGTGCTCCGGGATTACATACTCATTAGATGCCATCTTCGAAGTCACCTCCGTCAGAAACAGCTGCACCCTTCAGCTCGGTCTGCTGCTGGAAGTCCCAGAAAGCGATGCCGAAGCCGATGAGAGCGAGGATGAGCAGAGCAGGGGTTGCCAGAGAATCGTTGGCAACGGTGATGAGCGCGAGGCCAAAGCCCATGAGGAAGAAGCCCCACATATCGCGGTTCATCATAACCTTGAGCAGGACGGCGAAGCCGACGAAGCGCATCATGCCGCCTGCAGCGGACAGACCGGTCTGCAGCCAAGTCGGGATGGCGGAAGCGATGGTCTGACCGATGGTGGCGCCAGCGATGAAGAACAGGGTGACGACGACAGCGAAGATCAGGCCGAGCAGAGCCATGGCGAAGTAGTTCAGGCGCTCGATGCCCTTGGTGTCCGCGTTATGAGCCATGTTATCGGCCGTGGACATAAGCGGGGACATAAGCGTGAAGACCAGGGTAACGCCGAGCTGACCAAGCAGGGCGAACGGAATGGCAAGGCCGACTGCCGCGTTGGGCTCGAGACCCGTAGCGATAGCGAGAATGGCTGCCATGATGCCGCCAATGACGGCGTTAGGCGGCTGAGCGCCTCCGATCGGCATGTTGCCGATCGTCATGAGCTGATAGGTACCACCCACGAGAAGACCGGTGTTGAGGTCGCCAAGGATAAGACCGATGACGGCGCCGGTGACGATGGGCTGATAGAGAGACTCGAGGAAGTCAAACTGGTCGATTGCCGCGATGAACGTGACGACGAAGACCAGAGCGATCTGGATGATCGAGTATTCCATCTTGCTCCTCCTTTCAAAATGAATGTACGCACTTTGGATATCACGTACAGAACGTCAGGGTTTCACTCCTGACAACGTGGATCACGAGGATTACGAGAAGAGCTTGCTCGTGTCCTCAACAGGCGTGCTCGGAACGCGCCTGATCTCCAACTCCACCCCCAATTCCTGCAGCTCTTTAAACGCAGCGACATCCTCGTCGTTAACTGCGACGGAGGTGGCGACTTGGCGCTTTCCTTCCGACATGTGCATGTTGCCGATGTTTACCTTCTTTATAGGCACACCGCCCTTGACGAGCGTAAGCACGTCTTCCGGTGTTTCGGCCACGATGAAGATCTTCTGGCGCGGGCTCGCCTTGCCAATGACGTCGATGGTCTTCTGCAGAGAGAAGAAACGCGTAGCGACGCCGGCGGGAGCGGCCATCTTCATGAGGTTCTGGCGCATGGTGTTGGTCGCCACGTCGTCGTTGGCGACGAGGATGAGGTTGGAGCCCAGAGTGGAGTTCCACTGGGTGGCAACCTGACCATGAACCAGTCGGTTATCGATGCGGGTAAGAAGAATGTTGGGTTCTGCCATGTTGATCAGCTTCCTTTCGTTATTTGCTGACGACAGTTACTTGATCTCCTGAATCGCGTAACGCGAAACATCTACGACGGCTCCGGATCGGACTTTGATCTGGACCTTCTCGCCTTCGATGCCTTTGACGGTTCCGTAGATACCGCCGGCGAAAAGAACCTCCTGACCCGGCTTGAGCTCGGTGTGCAGCTCCTTGAAGTACTTTTGCTTCTTCTTCATGTTGATTTGCGACCAGATGGTGTAAATCAAGCCCATGATGGCAAGCAGGCCTAATAGGGCGACCGAGGAGCTCAGGACGTTGGCTCCGAAATCGGCCATTAGATGCCGTCCTCGTCGCCGAAGATATCCTCTTCGTCGGAGCCGGCAACGGATGCGACCGTCTGGGCGGTGATGCCCGTTTGGCCAACGGTCACGGCCTGCTCGCCAAGCTCGGCGAGCGTGGCGTTACCGCGGAGGAACAGAAGCTCAATAACCATGGGAAGGTTAGTGCCGGTCAGAACCTCGACGTTGTCGACATCCTGGGCAATCATCATCGACTGGTTGAACGGGGTGCCACCAAGCAGGTCGGTAAAGACGAGCACGCCATCGCACTCCTCGCGCATGGCGGTAATAGCGGCGCGGAGATCCTCACCGTAGGATGCGGCCTGGTCGCCCTCAAAAGGAACGACGGTAAAAGCAGGCTGGTCGCCGGCAACCATAGCGATAGCGCTTGCAAGGCCGGGTGCGAACTGTCCATGACCGGTAAGAATAAAGCCAACCATTCAAATTTCCCTTCCGAAGGTGTGTACGATCTGAGTCCGATGATTTTCGAAAGCCAGCGGGCAATCGCCCTTAAAGCTTTTTGGAAAGCGTTCTTTGAAGACCAGTGGTTTCTAAACTGGTAGTAACCACGTGACGTGTTGTTGTCACTATATCACCCCAGAAGAGGCCGCTTCCGTTGATTCATACGGTAAAACGTTTTTGCACCGTTCACGGTGATAAATCGACCGTTTACCGCTCGTTAATACTTCTACCTGCGGATTTGAAACCGTTTCGAAATGCTTTGGCAAAAGATCGGAACTTTTTTTGTGTCTAAACAACGCAGGGCGGCTAAAAATAGCGTGTTGAAAAATTGCAGGTCATTGTGAAGATATGTGAATTGGTCTTTTTGACTTAATACCAGTTAGAACCAGTTTTGAGATTATCGGTGAACGGTAGTTTTCGACCGTTCACCGGTTACTTGTAATCGTTTGCAGTCGTTTTCCCAGATGAATTAGGGAAACACAATGGAGCGCTTGCGCGATCACGGGAAGTTTTGACATTTGTCCTCATCCCCCGCGCGCCGAACTCCGACACCCAAAACGAGCTAATAGTTCATGCTAATCGTTTTCAATCATTACTTAGTCAGTATCCCTAATTATTTATCGTTTGTCATTAATTATGATATAAGATACAAGTATCATCCAAGAGATTGGTTGGAGGGGCTATGATCCGCCGGAACGTATCCGCATCGAATGAAGCCATCGGTCGCGAACAGACAATAGCCGAGCTGAGGAGGCTCACCCGCATCTGCAAATGGGCCACAATCTGCGCCACTGCGGCACTCGCTCTGGGACTCTTCGCAGTCATTGCAATCGACCTTCTACTCATATTGCCCAGTCTCTCCCAAGGATTCTGTCTCCAATCCGTAGAACTTCAAGCCGGCGAAGGACCGTGCCTCGCTCTCGTCGGTGCCAATGCACAGACCCCACTTATGCTCATCGCGCACGACGGTCACACCGCCATGGGGAGCGTCATGATGACATTCCTCGCGCTCGCTATCGCACTGAGCGCATACAAGCTTTTCTCCATCATTGAAAAGGCGGGCAGGCCCTTTGACCTTGAATGCAGCCGTATGCTACATCGAGTTGGGCTTTTGTTCCTTATCGGCGGCGCTGCCGTGAGACTCCTTGGTGCCATAGTCACGGGATTGATGCTTTCAGGATTTGGCGGCAGCTTTACAGATGCCTTTGGCGGCCAGCTGTTCGAGCCCTCTATGCTCTTTGCAGGCCTGATTATTATCCTGATTGCCAGCATCTTCCGCTACGGGTGTATCCTGCAAAAACAAGATGACGAGTTGCTCTAGGGGGAATCCATGATCATTCTGCGGCTCGACCGCATGCTCGCCGAACGCAAGATCTCATCCAAAGAACTTGCGGAACGCGTGGGCATCTCCCAAGTCAATATGTCACGCATTAAGACGGGCAAGGTTTCTGCCATACGTTTTTCAACTCTTGACGCGATATGTCGGGCACTCGACTGCCAACCGGGCGATGTACTGGAATATATATCCGACGATGAAGCCGATAGCCTTTTTGGACTTAAAGATGAATAGCCATAATTAAGCCGCCAATCACGCCCTCAACGCAAAAAGTCCGCCAGAACGACTTCCGTACTGGCAGACTTTCTGCTGTCTATCGGCTAGATGCTCGATGAGCCGTGCAACTCTTTACGCAAACAGGCCGTAGATGCTGATGTTGGCCTTGGCGTACAGGCCGTTGGCATACTCGGTCCACTTGGAGCTGGCGCTCGAAGCCTGCGAGGAATACTGCTGGTAGGCAGTGTAATAGGCGGTCATGGCCTGCTTATAGGTGGCGCTATCGGCGGTAAAGGCATCGTCGGCAAAGGCCTTGGCATAGGTGCTGTCGGCGTCCTTCCAGGTGCCCTTCGAGCTATCCCACTCGTCGCCGGCAAGGTTGATGATGTAATCGGCGTAATCCTTGCTCGCGGTGTCCTCGTTGCCGTCAGAAGGCTCGGTCGGAGCGGTCGGCATGTTCCCAGAGGTATCGCCCACCTTCTTCTTGTAGAGCTTCTGCAGCGTCGCGGACTGGCGAACGATCTGCTTGGCCTGGTCCTTGGACACGCCATACTGCTTGGCCATGGTGTCGTAGTCAGAAGTACCGATAGAATCCTCAGCGTACTTCTTCATCTCCTTGGAAGAGACGGTGATGCCCTCGTCCTCGGCAGCATCAAGCAGGATCTTGTTGCGCACGTAAGACAGGATGACGTCGGCGGAAGGAGCCGTGTAGTTACCATCGCTATCCTTGACGGTATCCAAGCTGTACTGGCTCTCGATGGCCTCGCGCGCGGTGATGTCGCTCTTCTTGCCGTTGTAGCTATAGCTTGCCACGGTCGAATCGAGCTGGTCCTCGGTCAGGGTCGCCGAGCCGACACCCTTGCCGCCAAAGCCGCCATTGCCAATAAAGAAGCCGACCACAGCAGCGATCACGACTGCGACCACAAAGGCGGCAATCATCGTCTTCTTGTGCTTGGACGCATGGTCGTCCGCATCGGAGTCGTCCTCGTCCTGCTCCTCGGGCATGAGGTTCTCGTCAGCGGCATCTGCGGCGATCTGAGCCTCCAGACGGGCGTCCTCTTCCTCGGCCGTCGTGCCAGCTGCAATATGCTCGGCAGACGTACCGGCGACCAGGTCGATCTTCTCGTCCTCATCACCATTGGGGCCTTCGCCGCGCTCGATGATCTGGATGCCGTCGATCTCGTCCTTTTCGTCCTTCTTTTGAATCAGACCCATATCAGTTACTCCTTGTTAGGAAACATAGTCCCTCATAGAATACGCCCGACGGAGCGCCGGGCGTATTGATTCTTAGGTTATACGCAAACACTTAAGTACTATTTAGGCGTTTGCAGCGTGCATACCTTAGGCCAGGTGCGCGATAACGGCATCGGCAAAGGCCTGCGTGCCCACGGCGCCCTCAACGGAGCCAGTCTGGGCACGGCGTACGTCACCGGTAACCTGCTCGCCCTCGTCGAGCGTGGCAGAGACGGCGGCGCGAATACGATTGGCGGCGTCGTTCTCGCCCAGGTGGTCAAGCATCATCGCAGCAGAGAGAATCTCGGCCGTGGGGTTGGCGATATCCTGGCCAGCGATATCGGGCGCGGAGCCGTGCGTCGCCTCGAAAATGGCGCAGTCGGCACCGATGTTGGAGCCGGGGGCCATACCTAAGCCGCCCACCAGGCCGGCGCACAGGTCGCTGACGATGTCGCCGTACAGGTTGGGCAGCACCAGGACATCGAAGTCGTTGGGGTTCTGGACCAGGCCCATGCAGGTGGCGTCGACGATCTTGTCGTTGAACTCGATGTCGGGATAGCCGGCGGCCACCTCGCGCGCCACGCGCAGGAACAGGCCGTCGGTCGCCTTCATGATGTTGGCCTTGTGCACGGCCGTCACCTTCTTGCGGCCGCAGCGGCGGGCATACTCAAAGGCATACTCCACGATACGGCGGCTCTTGGCGATAGAGATGGGCTTGATCGAGATGGCGGAATCAGCGGCGAAGGTCTTTTGGCCCGAGCGCTCGACGAGCTGCGAGAGTTCCTCGACCTCGGCAGCGCCCTCATCGAACTCGATACCGGCGTAGAGGTCCTCGGTGTTCTCGCGCACGATGACCAGGTCGACGTCGCGGAAGCGCGAGCCGTCGCCCGGCTGCGACAGGCAAGGGCGCACGCAGGCGTACAGGTCGAAATGTTTACGCAGGGCCACGTTGACGCTGCGAAAACCCGTGCCGACCGGCGTGGTGATGGGACCCTTGATGGCAACCTTGGTCTGGGCGACCGCATCGAGCACGTGCTGGGGCAGCGGCGTGCCAAACTCGTCCATGACGCCGGCGCCGGCCTCCTGGACGTTCCAATTGATCTGGACACCGGTAGCCTCGACCACGCGGCGCATGGCCTGCGTAATCTCGGGACCGATACCGTCACCGGGAATCAGGACTACATCGTGCGCCATAATCTGTTACTCCTCGTCTTCGGCGTCGTCAGATTTTTTAACGCTAGCACGCTTCTTCTTTTTGGAGAGATCCAAGTCAAAGCGTTTAACAAGCATTTCGCAAATCTCGCTCGAACGGGCTTTGAGATAGCTGCCCTTACCGTTCTCGGCATCGAACTTAAGGCGCAGCGCAAGCTTCTCGGCAACCTCGGCGTCGATCTCGCCCTGGCAAAACTCGTACAGGCAACCGAGCATGTCGCGATACTCAAGGTCGCCGTGGTAGCACTGGATGGCCTCGTCCAGGATGGGCCAAGCCTCGCGCGAACGCTCGACGCCCGTGGCGCCCCACACGCACAGCAGGCGGAAGGCGGCATAGCGCAGCGTGGAGGAAATCTCGTCGAACAGTGCGGTCTCGGCGCCCTCAAAAGCATCGCCCAGCTGCACGGGGCAGGTGGTAGCGAGCGCCGTCAGGGCATCGAGGGCCTCCCAGCGGGTCTGAGCCTCGGGGCGGTCGAGTGCCTCGATCAGCGCGGGCACGCACGGCACGACGCGCTGCGGGTCGCGCTCAGCCAGCAGATGCAGCACGCGGGCGGCAAACTGGCGGATGCGGCGTGTGGGGCAGCCGAGCTCCTTGACCAGACGATCGACGGCGTTCTCGTTCTCCTCTGCCAGCTGAAGCTGTGCCAGCTCCTCGTCGGTGAGCTGTTCGTCTTTGTTTTCTGCCATAGTTACCTCTTCTTATTTCTTAGCGTGCTTGCCAGCACCCTTGCTGTCATCGGTGACCGAGATGAGCTGTCGGTCGGCTGCGCCATTGCGACGCGCACGGCGGCGTTCCTCGGCGTCGCCCGCATCGGCGGCGGCGCGATGGGCCTTGTTGACGTTAAAGACCTCGTCGTGCTTGCGCCACGGGCCAACGGACTCGCCAAAGCTCATCTTAAGACCGGCGATAAAACCGCCGAGCCAGCCGATCGGCGCAAACTGCACCAGCGGGAACAGCGAGAACACCCAGGTCAGCAGGACGACTGCCGCCGCACCCGCAAAGTTGGCGATCCAGTAGTCGCGCTTGGTGATGACGCGCTTTTCGCAGGCCCACTGGCCGCACAAAAAGCCAATGTAGATCGCAAAGAGAAAGAGCACCAGCGCAAGCACCACGAACGTCCAGCTCATGAGCGCTACTCCTCGTGATGGTGGCCGCAGCAGCACTCGTGGCCGTCATCGTGGCCGTGACCGCCACAGCACTCGTGGTCCTCGCCGTGATGGTGGCCGCAACCGCACTCATGCTCGTCGCCGTGCTCGCCGCAACCGCAGCCTTCCTCGTGAGCGCCATGCTCCTCGGGACGATACTGCGACCAGTCCAGACCGGCGGCGATGGCGTCGGCCTCCTCCTTATAGAGGACCGTGACGGCCTGGGTGCCCAGCTTGGCGCCACCGATGGCATCGAGCATGTCGTAAAGCGTAAAGGCCACGTCGGCGCCGGGCAGCGCAAGCTCGCGGTCGTCGGCATAGGCGAGCGCCAAGCGCAGGTCCTTGATGAAGTGCTCGACCATAAAGCCGGGCTTGTAGTCGCCGTCGAGCGCCTTGGGCGCCAGGCTCTCCATGGCGCCGGACTTACCGGTGCCGCCCAGAATCATCTGACGGGTCTTCTCAAGATCAAGGCCGCTCAGCTCGGCAAACGCCAGCGCGTCTGCCATGCCGACCATGCAGGCGCCCAGCGACACCTGGTTGGCGAGCTTGGCAGCCTGGCCCTTGCCGGCGCCATCAAAGCAGCAGATGGTTGCCGCAAAGGTGGAAAGGATGTCGCGGACCGGCGCGATGTCGTTCTCGGTGGCGCCCACGATAGCCGTGAGCGTGCCGGCGATGGCACCCGACTCGCCGCCGGTGACGGGGCAGTCAAACGCCATGCGGCCGGAGACCTGGGCGGCCTCGGCAATGTCGCGCGCCAGCTCGGGCGAGCTCGTGGTGAGGTCGATCAGGACCGCACCGGGCTTAGTGCACGCGAGCAGACCGTCACCCGCCAGGTAGAGCTCCTCGACCTCGGAGGGATAACCCACCATGGTAAAGACGACGTCGGCATTCGCCGCGGCATCTGCCGGCGTATCGGCCCAGACGGCGCCGCGCTCGATAAGCGCCGCGGCCTTGGACTTGGTGCGGTTGTTGACCGTGACGGGATAGCCGGCGTCCAGGATGTGGCCGGCGATGGGGGCACCCATAATTCCGGTGCCGATAAATGCGACGGAGAGCTTGTTTGCCATGAAACCTTTCCTTTTGGGTTGGGTGTTGTTACCAGGTTGAATACTCGGTGCCAGCGTTTGGGCTGTGAGTCGAGGGCGACTACGGCCGCAGCGCCTGCCTACTGGCCGCGCACGCGGCGAGCGATGCGGTCGGAAAGCGAGGCTTTCTCGGCGCGGTTCTTACCCCAAAACGCAAGTGCCACCATGCCGGGCCCCACGTGCGAGCCGATGGTAGGACCGACGGAACTACGGATAATCGTGACGTCGGCGCAGCCCTCCTCCTTGCGAACGGCGGCCTCGAGCCAGTCACCATCCTTCTCGGCATCGGCCGTCATGATGGCGATGGGCATGGTGCGATCGGGCACGTAGTTCTCGCGGAACGACTTGAGGATGGACTTGAGCGCCTTCTTGCGGCCGCGGTTGACGCCGATCAGCGACAGCGAGCCGGCCAGGTCGTAGGAGAGCTCGGGCTTGACGTCGAGCTTTGCCGTAAGCTGTGCCGCCGCGGGCGGAATGCGGCCGCCGGCAGCCAGTGCGTCGAAGCTCTCGAGCGTAAAGTAGCCGTGCACGTAGGTCTTGGCCTCGTTTGCCCAATCGACCAGCTGCTTGGCGGTCAGTCCCGCCGAACGCTGGCGCACGGCCTCGAGTGCCAAGAGCGCGCCGGTCGCGCAGGGCAGAGCGTTGTCGACCACGTAGAGCTCAAAGTTGGGATACTCGGCACGCACGGCATCTGCCGCCTGGCACGCGGAGTTGTAGCTCGACGACAGTGCCGAGGTAAAGCACAGGTAGACCGTGGGCGTGCCCTCTTTGGCGCACTCGGTAAAGAACTCGATATAGCGACCGAGCGACACAGCCGAGGTGGACACGCGGGCACCGGCGCGCATGCGGTCGTAGAACTCCTTAGGGCTCATGCTCGACCAGATGTCATCCGTGCGCTCTTCGCCATCGATAATGAAGGGGAAACCCAGGATATCGACATCAAGGTTCGCGGCGACCTCGGGACTAAAGTCGCAGCAGGTATCGACGACGATGCGGCAACGGTCCGAATGGCCGGTAGATGCAGCCTTGTCCATCAAAGCGACTCCTTACGTAAAAAAGGCGGCCACCCGCATGGGATGGCCGCCAACCGTTAACTCATGCAAGTTAACGTATTTTACTCGTCAAGTGTTTCGATGCGGGGCTTGATGATGCCATATCCACCATTCTTACGGTGATACACCACATTGATGAGGCCGGTCGTCGCGTTCTCAAACACGTAGAAGTCGTGACCCAGCAGATCGGTCTGCACCAGCGCCTGTTCCTCGGTCATCGGGGTGACGTCGATAACCTTCTCGCGGACGAGCAGGTCGTCGTCCTCCTCGGGCAGCAGCAGGTCGGCCAGATCCTCGACGCGCTCGACCGGCGCGACATCCGCGGCGCTGGCACCACCCTGGCGGTTGTCCACGACCTTGGTCTTGAACTTGCGCAGCTGGCGGGTAACCTTATCGGCGGAGAGGTCGATGGCAGCATACATATCTGCGCCGTGCTCGGCAACGCGAATCACCGAACCGCGGGCACGAACCGTGACCTCGACGATTGCCGGGTTGGGGTTCGAGGGGTTCTTCTCATAACGAAGCACGACGTCGACTGTCATGGGCTCGATGTCGAAAACCTTGAGCGCCTCGCCGATTTTCTCATCCACATGCGCACGCAGAGCATCGGTTACCGTCGTCTTGCGTCCAGAAACCTTGATATCCATACGTGGCTCCAATCTGCCTCGGGGACTTACTGTACTGGCTATGTACCCATTGCCGTGCATTTAATCACGCGAATTCCCAAAGACCCGAATAACGACTGCTTGATACCGCATACCGAAGTCTCGCACTTTTCCGTGGCAAAGTGCGCTATGGGAAGGCGTCGACGGAGTTAATTTTTCTCCTGGAAATTAGCTTTGACCTGCTAGTTTTACCAAAATAGAAAAGCCGGGCTCCCCTATTTGGGAGACCCGGCCATGCGTGTTGAAACCGTGAAGAAGCGCCTTGTTCGGTGTATGGCAGACGCCACCCCTACCAATAACTAGCTATTGAGCTTGTTGATGTCATCGTCGGTGATGGCGCCCTCCTGGCTAGACGACGGACTGTCGCCGTTGTTATCGGAGGCGTCGCCATCGGAGGACTCGGTCTCGTTGGACGCGGAGTCGGATGCCTGCACATTGGCCCCCGAAACAGTCTTGGCGGTAAGGTCATAGGGCATTTGGCCATACCAGACGCAGTGGACCGCCTCAAGCGTGCCGTCGACCGTGATACCGTCGAGGGCATCACTCACGGCACGGCACAGCTCATCGTTAGAGCTAAGGCCTGCGACGCCAAGCGTGGAGGGCGCCTCGAGCGTGCCGACATAGGAGATCTGGCTCATCAGGCGCGCGAGGTAACCACCGGCCGTGGAATCACAGATCACGTAATCGACCTCGCCCGACTCGAGTGCCTCGAAGCACTCGTTGATGTTGGAGAAGGTCTTTTGGTTGGCCGTGATGCTCTGCTTGGCAAGCGCTTCCTGCGAGGCCGAGGAAGTCTGAACGCCCAAGGTAGCAGTGTTGAGTGTGTCGGTTGAGACACTCGGGGACTCTCCGTCGCTGGTCTTGCCGAACACGGCGGCAGCATCGTACAGACAGGTGCCAAGCGAGCTGATGTCGCCGCCCGCAGACTTGATGTCGCCAATAAAGATGTCGGCCTTTTTATCGCTGAGCGCGGAATCGGCCGAGGACGCATCGACAAAAGCAACCTTGAGACCCATGCGGCACGCGAGGGCACGAGCGGCATCGACCGCATAGCCCGTGAGGTTTCCGTCGGCATCCTGCATGGCTTGCGGGGCATCGGAAGTATCAAGGGCGACCGTCAGGGTTCCCGGCGTGACCAAGGCATCGTCCGATACTGTGGGGGTAACGGTCTCGCGCTCGATCTGGTCGATCGTGGGCGTCGTGAACGTGGACAGTGGATTGAACGCGCATCCACTCAGGCCCAAAACGGCAATGACCGCCGCGGTCCCAGCACCTAACCGAGCCGCATGCATCAAGCTGCCCCTCACCATGTCCGCTACCCTGCCTTCTGTGTCGTATACGATCCGTGCCCTGCACGGAATATCTGGTTGTTCCCACCAGCTGACCTGGTATTTGACCCCACACTTGCGCACCGGGGCGTTTGCTCGGGAGGCCGCAGCCACCTTCACGACTGGCCCGCTCGCCCGCGAGGCGGTATTGCCCCAAAGAAAGTAGAACGGACGGTGCGGCTTACATCTAGGACGCGCCATGATCGCGCCGCGCGCACGCGGTCGCTTACGTGGATCCCTTTGACCGCGTCTGTCTTGGACTAGGATGGGCATTTCGTCCGTCCGCAACCACAGCCTGGCAGGAACGTAGCGCATTATAGCTAAGTTCAAGCTATAGTTTAAGGTTAGGGACGTTATTCGCATCTCGAGTACAGATTTCGCAGGTCGGGGCAGACCGCACGTGCTATCTTCACTGCCACAAAACCACCCCTACCAAACGCGTGCGATAGCGAGGCCATCGACTGCCGCGGCGCCGGCACGCTTGAGCTCCGTCGAGGCTGCTGCCATAGTCGCGCCCGTGGTAATGACATCATCGATGAGCAGCAGGCGGCAGGCACGCACATCCTCGACCGTCTCGTACATGCCCCGGGCATGTTCCCGGCGCTCATCGCGACCGAGCTCGCGCTGGTCACCGTGGCCGTACTTAACGAGGGCGTCGAGCAGCGGAACACCCGACAGCTCGCAAAACGAGCGCGCGATTGCTTCCATGTGATCGAACCCACGCCGCCGAAACGCCGCCGCAGTCGCGGGCACAAACACCACCGCATCGGCACCGGACAACACGCCGCCATAGCGATTGGGAGCTGCGACTTGAGCGTTTAAGGCGGTGTCATAGAGCAGCTCCGCCAGATACGAAGCCAGGCGTCGCTCGCCCGCGTCCTTGTACGCCTTAATGATGCGCGGCAGCGGATGCGCGTAGACGGCGCACGCCAGACAGCGATCGAGCGCCTCGGCCATTGCCGAGGACTCCCCCTCGACCGAGCACTCGGTACACAGCAAATCCCCAAACGGGGCGCCGCATCGGATGCAGCTATGGCACGGGTCGATGAGTGCAAGCGATGCCAGACAATCCTGGCAGATCAGCGAACCGGAGCGCTCGCAGCCGGCGCATCGCGTGGGCGACAACGCCTCGAGCGCCTCGTATGTCGCGTGCTCGGCAAGCGGTAGCAATTCGTCCGCAAACGGTAGGACACCTGCGCCCTGCAAGCGAGTCAATACGTTCAGATGTCTCTTCATGACACAACCCTCCCCACGCGAAGGCGAAGGGAGAGTTGTCGGTGTAGAGCCATGATACCCAGAGGTGCTGGGGTCAGGCGGGTTACATCCGCTTACGGACGTTATTCGCCGGCAGGCGGTTGCAGTGCGGACGAGGTGTGGGTCGAGCCTTCACCACCGTCCTGGCGCGGCTTGCGGGAGCGACGGCGACGGCGACGCTTTTGACCCTGGCCGGTCGAGCCCTCGCCACCGCGATCCTCACGCGGTTCGCGCTCGTCGCGAGCGGCGCCGCGCGAAGCCTTGGCGGCAGCTCCTCCACCATCGCCGGGGCGACGGCGCGTGACCTTGACTTCTCCATCCGAAACCTGATCGGCCACAGAAGGAACCGAGGGCTTCTGCTGCGTGCCCGAGGAATGGCGACGGCGCGGACGCGGCGCGCGCTCCTCCTCGCCACGCGGCTTGCCGCCCTTGTCGGCAGGCGCGTCGGAGGCCGAGGCGCCCTTGGGAGCGGCACCGGCCTCGCGAGCAGCTGCGGCGCGGAAGGCGTCCTCGCGCTCCTCGCTCGACAGGTGACGGCGACGACGGCGCGTGGGGTTCATGCCACCGCCGCGGTTTTGCTGCTGGGGCTGCTGAGCCTCGCGCTCGCGGGAAGCGTTCTTACCCGCGGCCTCGCCATTGTCGACGGACGCCGCGCGCTTGCGGCGGCGACGGCCACCGGCTGCCTCCTCGGCCTCGGGTGCCTCGGCCTTGCCGCGGCCCTTTCCACGGCCACGGCCCTCGCCCTGGCCCTGAGCGGTGCGAGCATCGGATTCGGCATCGCGACGACGGCGCTTGGGCATCGATGTGCCGGCCAGACGATCGGCACTCGACAGGCCATCGCCCACGTCGACGCCGTTCTCGCGATCGAGTTCCATGAGCGCCAGGCGCATCTCGGGCGACTCGATGCGCTCGAGCACGTCACGCGTCACGCAGTCGGGGCGGCAGTTGCAGCCCTGCTCGGCGGCCTTCTTTTTGCAGCCCTCCGAGCACGTCATATCGGCCAGGTTGACCTTAAAGACTTTGCCGTTCTCCAGGCGCAGCACCAGCTGCTCACGCGGCGTGTCATATTCCTGGATACGCGCCTTGCCGAGCGGCGTATCGATGAGCGTCTTCTTTTTGGGCGCACGGCTCTTAAAGTCCTTGTACGCCTCGAACTCATAGCGCAGGCAGCACATCAGGCGGCCGCAAACGCCGCTGATCTTGGACGAGTTGAGCGGCAGGTCCTGCTCTTTTGCCATGCGAATCGAGACGGGCTCAAACTGTCCGCCAAAGCGCGTGCAGCAGAGCTCCTGTCCGCACTGGGCATAGCCGCCCACCAGGCGGGTCTCGTCGCGCACGCCAATCTGGCGCATGTCGACGCGAATGTGCAGCGTCGAGGACAGGTCCTTGACGAGCTGACGAAAATCGACGCGTTCCTCGGCCGCAAAGTAGAACACGGCCTTCTCGCCGCCAAACAGGTACTCGACGCCGACCGGCTTCATCTCGAGGTCGAGCTCTTTGACCAGACGGCGGAAATCGACCATCGCTTCGTCGCCCTGGATGGCCAGGTCGTCGGCAAGCTGCAGGTCGATGTCGCTCGCCACGCGCAGCACGGGCTTGAGCGGCTGGCCGATCTCATCTTGCGGCACCTCGAAGGGATCGGCCGTGACCAGGCCGATCTCGGTCCCGCGCTCGGTGGAGCAAATGGCATAATCGGCCTCGAGGATATCCAGATCCTGCGGGTCAAACCACAGGTCGCGCGAGGCGTAGGTAAACTTAACGGGTACGACTAACGGCATTTCAGTGCCTTCCTGATATCGAACAGCATGACCTCGATGGCCAGCTGGGGAGTAACGTTTCTGGCGATGTTGCGCTCAGCCGTGGCAACCGCCTCGAGCGCCTGGGTGGCACCCGCAACATTCGTCGCCGCGGCAAGCCGCCCGATCGTGTCGCGCACGTCCTCGTTCACAACGCCTGCCGCCTCATCCTGAAGCGTCAGCAGCACGTCGCGCATGAGCGTCCGCGCGCTCGCCAGCGCTTCCATGATACCCGAACGCTCGCGCGCGTTGAGTTCGCGCTTGTTGCGGTCCTCAAGCTGCTTCAATGCTCCACGCGACAGGTAGTCGGCGTTTTGCTCGAGCACCTTTTCCTGTGTGGACTTGACCTCGGCGAGCGGTGCCTTAACGGCGACGATGAGCGACTTGGCGCGGCTGAGCACATCAGCCTCGTCGGCAGCGATGAGCGAATCGATGGCGCGGACCATCTGGCGGCGAGCATCCTGGCGCTCGGCACTCTTAAGGAACTCGATGCCGCGTGTGGGGCTTCCCGCCACGGCGACCGCCATGCGACAGCGCGCGAGATCCTGGCCCGTCGCGCGACTCACGGCCTGCGCGGCCACGGTGGGCGACACCAGCCGAAACGGCACGCACTGACAGCGGCTCACGATGGTGGGCAACATCACGTCTGCCGAGGTGCCCAGCAAGATGAACATAACGCCCTCGGGCGGCTCCTCGAGTGTCTTGAGCAGCGCGTTGGCGGTGTTAGCGCGCAGTTGCTCGGCACGGTCGATGATATAGACCTTGGCCTTGGCACGGATGGGCGCCAGCGGCACGTCGTCGAGTAGCTCGCGCATCTGGGCAATGAGGTAGCCTGTGGCGCTCTCGGGCGTGTAATAGTGCACGTCAGGATGCGTATGCCGAGCAACGCGTATGCAGCTGTCGCATGCTCCGCAGCCGTCCTGCTCGCACAGGAAGGCCTGGGCGAGCGCCCATGCGGCATCGAGCTTGCCGGCGCCGGGAGCGCCCAAAAACAGGTAGGCGTGCGATGCGCGGCCGCTGGCGACGGCGTTGGTCAAAAAATCGCGAACGCGCTCTTGGGTGTCGAGCTTGGCCAGCAGGCTTGCCTGAGCGGGGGCCATGTTACTCAGCCTCCTTGGCAAGCGCGGCGGCGACAGCATCTTGCGGAATGTCGAGACCGTACGCGCAAATCTGCTCGATCGTCTTCTCGAAGACTTCCTCGACGGTCGCAGTGGCGTCGATGAGCTTTACGCGGTTTGGCTCCTCGGCAGCAATGGCGCAAAATCCCTGGTAAACGCGCTCTTGGAAGGCCATGCCTTTTGCCTCCATGCGATCTGCCGCGCCACGGGCTACCATGCGTAGCGCCGCCTGCTCGGGTGTGATGTGGTAGACGAGCGTGAGCGCCGGATGCGTACCGGCGACAGCCAGGTTGTTGGCATCGCGTACCATCTGACGGTCGAGGCCATCGGCAAACGCCTGGTAGCAGGTCGTGGAATCGTAGAAGCGATCGCACAGGACCACCTTGCCGGCCGCGAGGGCGGGCGCGATGACCTCGTGCACCAGCTGGGCACGCGCAGCCTCGTAGAGCAGCAACTCGCAGGTGTCGCCCATCGCCGTATTGGCGGGGTCGAGCAGCAGAGCACGAATCTTTTCGCTGATGGCGGTGCCGCCCGGCTCGCGCAGGCTCACAACCTGGTAGCCAGCGAGTTCGAGCGCGCGGGCAAGCAGACGCGCCTGCGTGGACTTGCCGGCACCATCGACGCCCTCGAGCGTGATAAAGCTATGTTGAGCGGGCTCAAAAGCCATGAGCGCAGCCCCTTCCTACAAGGCGCGTAAATGCAGATATATCAACCAAGCCATGATACCCCAGCGTCCGGCGCGCCCCCAATGACTAAAGGTGCCTTTCCAAAGTTGCGGTGAAATAGGGACTGATTGAAGCTCTGAGACCGCCAAACAGTCCCTATTTCACCGCAACTTATGATGGGGAATTTTGAGCGGTGGGTATAATCGTCATATTGCATTGAAATGTGGCGAAAGGAGTGGCAATGTCTCGGTATTGCGCCTCGTGCGGCAAGCTTCTTGCAGATGATGCCAAGTTCTGCACCTCGTGCGGTGCACCCGTTGAGCAGACAACCGCAAGCAATGGCCAACCCGCGTTTGAGCAGACCGGCTCCCTCGATACGCCGCAAGCTAAGCCGGACGACTCCCTCGCCTATCGCCCCGACCCTGCTGCCGGCCCCGCAGCGGTCGAAACGACACAGCGTATGCCCGTCACGGGTACCTCAACCCAACAGCAACCGGCGTCTGTATACGCGCCCATTTCGCCACAGGCACCCGTCCCCAGAAAGAGCGGTACCAAGCTGCTTATCGCCGTTATCGTTGTGCTGGTGGCAATCATCATCGCCCTGCTCATCTTCTTTGTGATCAAGCCGTTCGACAGCTCTGCCACGCAAACGTCTGCCGAGGTTACCAAGCTGCACCATGATGTCGACGATGATGACCTTAAGCCTCTCGGTGACCTCAATAGTCTTTACGACGATGACGATGATGACGACGAGGATGGCGGCGAAGCGACCCTCTCCGAGCAGAACCTCTACCGTCGTCTGAGCGAGTACTACGACCTACTCGAAGATCTCGATAGCCAGGTCCGCGCCTGCGCGCAGGCCTTCAATGGCAGCTATCTGGAAGAGGACCGTACCACCCGTCAAAATCTTGCCGACGTCGCCGAGCGCACGGAAGACACCATCGAGCAGTACTACGATATCGTCGAGGACCTGGACGTCCCCATGAGCTCTAAGAACTACAGTTCCTGGAAAGACATCGTTGCCCTGTATGACGACCTGGACAACCGCATCGACGCGATCTGCGATGCCTGGGAGATCAGTCTAAAGTACGCAAAGCCCGCGGACCATAAGGACGAAATCGTGGCGCCGCTGGCAGGCGACAACGTGGCGGGCACCAATGACAACAAGTACCGTCAGGACTTTGAGGACCGCTATCCCGGCGCCAAGCCTGTCGAGGTGAAGTAATCCCAACAACTGATCAGAACTTGCGGTGAAATAGGGATTAATTAGGTCTTTGGGGGTGCGGACGATTTCTTGGACCGCGCCTAGGCGTATCCAAGCTTCCTGCGGTACTCCATCGGGCTCAGCCACCCGAGGGACTTCTTGATGCGCCCATCCCGATAGTACACGAGGTAGGCCTCGAGTCTCCCCATGAACTCCTCGGCCGTCACGCCCTCCCAGTCCCTGTAGCGGAAGAACTCGTTCTTGAGGCGCCCGAAGAAGCCCTCGCAGGCCGAGTTGTCCGGGCTGCAGCCCTTCGCTGACATGCTCCTGACCAGGCCGTTCTCCTCGCAGATCCCGATCCACTCCGGCCAGCGGTAGTGGCCGCCCCGGTCCGAGTGGATCGTCGTGCGCGCGCCCGACGGCCTCGCCGCGCAGGCCTTGAGCAGGCTCGAGTTCGCGAGGCGCTTGTCGGGGTGCAGCCCGATCGACCAGGCGACGGGCATCCCGTCGAAGCAGTCGATGACCGGGCTCAGGTAGACCTTCTCGCCGCCCGGGAGCCTGAACTCGGTGATGTCGGTGAGCCACAGCCGGTTGGGCTCGTCGGCGTGGAAATTCCTGTTCACGAGGTTCTCCGGCGCCTTGGAGACCTCGCCGGCGTAGGAGCTGTAGCCCCGGGCGCGCCTCTTGTTGTAGACGACCTCGAGGCCCTCCTCGCGCATCACGCGGGCCACGCGCCTCTCGCTGGCGCGGACGCCCTCGCGGCGCAGGCGCGCCCAGACGGTGCGGTACCCCCAGCACCCCGAGCCCTCGCGGAAGATGCGCACCACGCGGTCGCGTATGTCGGCGTCGCGGTCGCGCGGCACGGCGACGCGGGGCCTCCAGTACTCATAGGAGCTCTTCGATATCCTCAAGAAACCTGTGATCGAGCGGAGGGGCAGGGCGGTCGCCCGCCTCAATCTCTCGCCGAGCTCGCACTTGCTCCTGTTCGAGATCGAAGCCGGGTCCCACCCTTCCGCTTTTAGGTCGGCCAACACCGCCCTGAGCAGCAGGTTCTCTATCTGGTCCTCGTTGAGCCCGGCGAGCGGGCCGGTCGCGGGCGGGGCGTAGATCGACTTGTCGGGGCCCAAGCTGGCCTCCTTCCGTGGCGGTTTCCTCGCCACGATTCTACAGCGCGCCCCGGTGTAGCTGTGCGGGAGGTGCCCCGTCGCCCACTTCTTGGCCGCGCCCACCGAGACCCCCGCGAACTCCGCGGCGGCGGTGGGGCCCATGCCGTCCTCCGTCGCCAGGAGGAAGAGCTCGACCTTCTCCCTGCTGTACATGCGAACCTCCAGTCCGGACCGCCCCGCGGTCCAACTTTCTGTCCGCACCCCCTTTTGCCAGCAAAAACAGTCCCTATTTCACCGCAACTTAGAAGTGGGGCCGGGCTCGCATTTGCATTTGCGCGCCCGGCCCCGCCGTGTCTATATGTGCTCGGTTACTTGTCGGCGGCCGCCTTCTTGGTGGTCGTCTTTTTCGCGGCAGTCTTCTTGGCAGTCGACTTCTTGGCGGTCGAAGTCTTCTTTGCTGCCGTGGTTTTCTTCGCCGTGCTCGCCTTGGTCGCAGTCTTGCGGCCGCGGGCGGGCTTCTTCTCCTTGGTCGGACAGTCCATGTTGACGCAGATACGCCACGGACCGCGCGCCGTGTTGACCACCACGATGGGGGCGCCGCACTCGGGGCAGGTCTCGCCCGTCGCCTCGAGCTTACCGCGCGCCGGCAGCGGATAGCTCACGCCGCAATCGTCATAGTTGGTGCAGCGGATAAAGCGCTTGCCGCTCTTTTCGCTCTTGTGTGCGATCAGGTCGCCGTGACGCCCGGCCTCGGCACACACCTTGCACTCGCCCACCTTAAGGTCGGGCTCGTAGTTGGTGGGGCACGTCGGGTTCACGCAGATCTCGAAAGCCTTCTGGCGGAACGGCTGGCACTTAATGCGCGGCGCACCGCATTCGGGGCACACAGCGGCCTCGCCCTCGAGCGGGCTCACCTTGACGCCGCTCGGCACCGGATAGGTCACGTCGCAGTCGGGCCAGCCCATGCAGCCGATAAAGCTGCCGCGGGTCTTGGCGCTCGTCTTCATAACCAAGTCCTTGCCGCACTTGGGGCAGGTGCCCACGCGCGCATCGGCCGTGACGGCGTCGCTGATAGCGTCGCCCAGTTCCTGCGTATGCTTGAGCAGCTCGTCGAGCACACCGGCCAGCAGCGCGCGCGAGTGCGTCACGACATGCTCTTCGGTGTCCTCGCCGCGCTCCACGCGGGTCATGTCGCCGTCGAGCTCGCTGGTCATATCGGGGCTCGTGATGCGCGGGGCAAACTGCGACAGTGCATCGATGATGGCGATGCCCAGCTGGCTCGGCTCCACGGGATCGTTTTTGAGATAGCGCACGGCGTACAGGCGCTCGATGATGCTCGCGCGCGTGGACTTGGTGCCCAGGCCGCGCTTTTCCATCTCCTGCACGAGCTTGCCCTGGCTGTAGCGCGCGGGCGGCTCGGTCTGCTTGGCCTCGAGCTTAATGTCGAACACGTCGACCGTGTCACCCTGCTCCAGCGGCGGCATCTGCTCGTCGCGCTTAAGACCGTACGGGTATGCCTCGCGGAAACCCGGGGTCACGAGCACATCGCCCGAAGCCACGAACGGCTCGCCGTTCACATCGAGCTCGAGCTTGGTGTTCTCGATGGTCGCGGGCCCCATGAGCGTTGCCAGGAAGCGACGGGCGATGAGGTCGTAGAGCTTGCGCTGGCCACCGTCGAGCGTGGACGGATCGCCCTCGCCCGTGGGATAGATAGGCGGGTGGTCGGTGGTCTCGACCTTGCCGCGCGTGGGCTTCATGGGACCGGCGAGCACCTTTTTGCACACGGGTGCCAGCGCCGGGTTGATCTTTGCCAGGTCGCTCACCACGGCGCCCAGATCGAGCGTCGCAGGGTACACGGTATTGTCGACACGCGGGTAGCTGATGAGACCGGCCATGTAGAGGGACTCGGCGATGCGCATCGTACGCGCAGGCGAGATGCCCTCGGCCGCGGCGGCAGCCTGCAGCGAGGTCGTCGCGAACGGCGTGGGCGGCTGCTGCTTGCGCGAGCGCTTGGTCACCGCGGCGACGGTCGCCGTCTTGGCGCCGTCGACGTGACCATACGCCGTCTCGGCAGCATCTTTATCGGTAAAACGCGCCGTCTTGTGCGCGATCTTAAAGCGGTCGTCCTCGGCGGCACCCTGTGCGGCACCCATGCCGCGAATCTGCCAATAATCCTCGGGCACAAACGCCATGCGCTCGCGCTCGCGCTCGACCACCAGGGCAAGCGTCGGCGTCTGCACGCGGCCGGCGGAACGCACATTGCCAAAGCCGCCAAACTTGGCGAGCGTCAGGTAGCGAGTGAGCACCGCACCCCAAATGAGGTCGATGTGCTGACGGCTCTCGCCGGCGTCGGCCAGGTTCTGGTCGAGCGAGACGAGATTATCGAAGGCCTGCGTGATCTCGGCCTTGGTAAACGAAGAGTATTGGGCGCGGGCAACCGGCAAGTCCGGCGCCACCTCGCGCACCTTGTTAAGGGCGTCCGAACCGATTAGCTCGCCCTCGCGATCGAAGTCCGTGGCGATGATGACGCTGTCGGACTTCTTGGCAAGGTTCTTGAGCGAGCGAATGAGCTCCTTCTCGGCCGGTAGCTTAATGACGGGCGCCCAGGTGAGATAAGGCAGGCTCTCGAGTTTCCAGCCCTTGATTGAGATTCCATCGGCAAGAAACGGCTTGCGCTTGGTGTCGTAGGGCGGACGCGCCAGGCCATCGGGTATGTCGGCCGGCAGCATCTCGCCGTCCTCGGTGACCGAATACCAGCCCAGCTTTTTATCGAACAGCACGCTGTCGCAAAAATCGGGCGCTAGGATGTGACCGGCAAGGCCGATGGTCACGCACTCCTCGCCCTTCCACTCAAAACGGTAGATGGCGGTGTTGTACACCTTGTCCTTTTTGGGCTTGCCCGTGGACAGACGCTCGGCAATCTGACGCGCGGCGTCGTTTTTCTCGGCGATGATGAGCTTCAAAAGAGGCTCCTATCTCGTATCTCTGCGGCTACGCCCGCCCGTATGGCGGCCGACTTACGCCCTTGCTTGCTCAATCTGCCCGATGAGCCAATCGCACCAGGCATCCATACCCTCGCCCTTGCGCGCGCTCACGGCAAACCGCGGCGCCTGCGGATTGAGGTCATCGAGTGTCTTAGTATACCTATCCATGTCAAAATCGAAAGCCGGGGCCACATCGACCTTGTTGAGCAGCTGTGCGCCGGCGTGCTGGAAGATGCCCGGGTACTTGATAGGCTTGTCGTCACCCTCGGGCACCGAGAGGATCATGATGGACAGGTTCTCGCCCAGGTCAAAGTCGACCGGGCAGACCAGGTTACCCACGTTTTCGATAAAGATGACGTCAATGTTTTCCAGACCCACAGCCTGGTCGAACGCATCGACAGCCTCCATGATCATGTTGCCCTCGAGGTGGCACAGGCCGCCCGTGTTGATCTGGATGGCGGGCATGCCGGCTTCCTTCATGGTGATGGCGTCGACGTCCGAGGCGATGTCGCCCTCGATGACGGCGCAGCGCAAGCCGGCCTTGTCGCGCAGGCGCTCGTTGGTGCCCAGAATCGTAGTGGTCTTGCCCGAGCCGGGGCTCGAAAGCACATTGATCACATAGGTGTTTGTCTCTTTAAATCGCTGACGCAGCTGATCTGCCAGGCGCTCGTTGCGCGACAGAATCGGCGACGCGATATCAATCGTTTTCTCGGCCATACTTAGCGCTCCTTACTTTGGCCCTTTTATACCCCATCGCTAGATGGCGAGCGTGCTAATCGTCGGGGGTCTCGATCTCGATACTTGCGATGTCGAGTTCGCGGCCATGCAGCAGACGCACGTTGGCACCGCCACATTGGGGACAACGGCAATGGAAACGGTCGTGCTCAAAGACCTCACCGCAGTCCAGACACTCGCTTTGTGGATGGACTTCCTCCACGGCAAGCTCGCAGCCGCGCGTGAGCGAGTCCTCGTCGCGAAACGTCTCCCACGCAAAGTCAAGCGCCTCGCGCACGACCTCGGTCATATCCCCGATACGCAGCGTTACCAAAACGGCGCGCGAGGCCCCCGCCCCACGCGCCGCGCGAATCACTGTATCGAGTATGCCGTTGACAATGCCAACCTCGTGCATACCGATTTACTCCTCGTCGTCCTCGTCGTCCGAGAACAGGTCCAGACGGCTCACGAACAGGCCCTCCTTGCCCTCGCGCGCGGTAATGACCACGCGAGCAATGGCGAGCGAAATCTCGTAGAGCGAGAGCAGGGCGCCATACATGAGACCCAGCGTAACGGGCGAGCCGTCGGGCGTAATCACAGCCGAGCCCACAAGCAGGCCTACGTACACGTAGCGCCAGGCGCTGCGGAAGGCCGCATAGGACACGATGTGAAAGACGGACAGATAGAAGATGATGAGCGGCAGCTCAAACGCCACACCAAAGCCGATCATAAAGAGCAGCTCCATGTTGACGTAGTTCTCCAGGTCGGGCAGCGCCGTAGCGACGGCCGAGGTCTCGCCGATGAGCCACTCAAAGCCCGCCGGGATGATGATGAAATAGCAGAAGATGGCACCCAGGAAGAACAGCACCGTCGAGGCGAGCACCGTGGGCACGACCCACTTGCGCTCGTTGGGGCGCAGCGCCGGCAGGAAAAATGCCAGGATCTGCCAGATGATCATGGGCGTGCACATGACCACGGCCATCTTGATGGCCAGCGAGAAGCGCAGGCCAAAGCCGCCGAGTGTGGTGGTGATGTAGAACTTACCGTCCGGCACAAACGAGCGGATGGGGTCTTCCAGGATATCGAGCACCACGGGCGTGGCAAAGTACAGCACGATGGCGGCGGCAAACACCGATACGACCACGATGGTCAGGCGGCGACGGAGCTCTCCCAAGTGATCGAAGAGCGGCATACGAGCAGGTCCGATAGGCATTACTCATCGCCTCCCTTCGGGGCGTCGGCGGCAGCAGTCTCGGCAGCGTCCTCGGCCTCGAGCTCGCGAGCGAGCTGGTCGACGACGGCCTTGCGCTTGCGGGGACGACGGGCGTAGAGGTCAGCCGTCGTGGGCTCTGCCGGCTCGGGCTCGGGCTCTGCAGCAGGCTCGGGCTCGACGGCAGGCTCGGGCTCGACGGCAGGCTCGGCGGCAGCGGCAGGCTCGGCCTCGGCACCCTCGGCCTCGGACTCCTCAGCAGCACCCTCGCCCTCGGCGGCAGCCTCGCTCGCGGCCTTCTCGGCAGCAAGGCGGGCACGACGCTCGGCAAAGGTCTCCTTCTTGGCGGGCGCTACCGTCTCGGCGGCATCCTCGTCCGCATCGGAATCGTCATCGACGGCAGCCTTCTTGGGCTTGACCGGAGCCGAAGCGGCCTCGCTTACCGGATCGATGATCTCAGACTGGACAACCGCCGTCATCTTTTCCTGCGTCTCGCGGAACTGACGGATGGCACGGCCGATCGTACGGCCCATCTGCGGGAGCTTATCCGGGCCAAACAGCAAAAAGCCGAAGACCACGATGATTGCCAGCTCACCTTCTCCAATACCAAACACACATACCTCCAAGGCTCGATGTGATTCGAGCCCGCACCGCGCCATTCGGCCGGAACTCGTCTATTCATTCGGTCAAGTATAGCGCCCGGACGCCAAAACGTCCGAGCGCATCACAAACATATGCCAAACGGCACGCCCTTTTGGGGGCAAAGATTATGCAGCGGTGATCGAAATCTCCTGGTCGACGCCCAACAGCTGAACCACGCGCATCACCGGGGGCTGCACGTTGACGCAGCTAAAACGCTTACCATGATCAGCTGCGTGGTGTGCGGCGCCCACAAGCACGCCAATGCCCGTCGAATCGATGTAGCTCACCTGGGCAAAATCGAGCTCAACGGCCTCAGTGGGCTGCTCGAGCGCCAGGTCGATGGCATTGCGCAGGCTATCGGCGTTAGAGATATCGATCTCACCGGTCACCTTAATGGTGTAGAGCTCTGGCGTGGGGTTTGTGGAAATACCCAAATCCATGTATACGCTCCTTTACGTATCGAAAGTGCGGATAGTACTAGGCGCGGACTTGCGGGGCCCTACGCGTTAGGCGCGCTCGGCACGCGCAAGCTCGGCAGCGACAAGCTTAACGGCCAGCACCAGCACATCGAGCGCGGCCTCCAGGTCCTCGACCGTGGGATAGCTCGGCGCGATGCGGATGTTGGTGTCGCGCGGGTCCTTGCCATAGGGCCAAGTGGCACCGGCCGGCGTGAGCTTGACGCCCAGGTCGGCGCAAAGCGCGGCGACCTTTTGGGCCGAGCCCTCGGGACCATCGAAGCTCACAAAGTAGCCGCCGCGGGGATGCGTCCAGGTGGCGCAACCCGTGTCGCCCAGGCCCTCGGTGAGCTTGCGCTCGACGGCCTCAAAGCGCGGACGCAGAAACTCGGCGTGCTTTTTCATGTGCTCCTTGACCGCCTCGATGGTGGGAAGGAAGCGCACGTGACGCAGCTGGTTGAGCTTGTCGGCGCTGATGAGGCCGGCCTTCAGGCGCTTGGAGAACTCGGCGATAACCGCGGGGCTCGCACCAATAAAGCCGATGCCGGCGCCCGGGAAGGTGATCTTGGACGTCGAGGCAAAGGCCACCACGCGATCCTCGGTGCCCGCCGCGCGAGCGAGGTCAAAGATATTTGCGAGCTCGTCGGTCTCGTCGTACAGGTCGTGCACGCAGTAAGCGTTGTCCCAAAAGATGCGGAAATCGGGCGCGGCCGTGGGCATCTCGACCAGGCGGCGCACAGTGTCCTCGCTAAAGGTGATGCCCGTGGGGTTGGAATACTTGGGCACGCACCAGATGCCCTTGATGGAATCGTCGGCGGCAACCAGGCGCTCAACCTCGTCCATGTCGGGGCCGTTGTCGGTCATCGCGACGGGGACGTTCTCGATGCCCAAGTCGGCGGTGATGCCAAAGTGGCGATCGTAGCCGGGAACGGGGCACAGGAACTTGACCTTCTTGCCGTCGTGCGCGGCCTCGTAGGCGTCCCAGGGCTCGCTGCCGCACGAGCCACAGCGCCAGAACATGCCGGCGATGTCATGCTCAATCAGCAGGCTCGACGAGCCCAGTACGAGCGTCTGCTCGGCAGGGCAACCCAGGAACTCCCCCGCCAGCTTGCGTGCCGAGGGAATGCCCTCAAAGCAGCCGTAGTTGGAGCAGTCGACGTTGCCGTCATGCAGATCGGCATCGGCATTGAGGATATCGAGCATGGGTCGAGAGATGTCCACCTGGGAGGGCGACGGCTTGCCGCGGGCCATGTCGAGCGCCAGGCCCTTGGCCTTGACCTCGGCGACCTCGGCTTTGAGCGCCTCGATGGCGGCATCGAGTTCGGTGGTTTCCATCTTCTGGTAGATCGTCTGCATGGGGTGCGACCTTTCGCGAAGCGGTATGTTGCAGTTCGTCTAAGTATAGACCGCCATCGTCGCAACGTTATGAAGCCGTGATAGATTAAGTTCATCGCAATCAATTACGAATCGCCGCGCATGCCGGCGTGGGGCGCCCAAGGAGGCACTATGGAGTACGGATCGTTTCAGGCCGAGGAATTCGGCGACTTGCAGCGCCTGGTCGACGGACTGTTTTACGACCGCCACGCCATCGACCGCCTGGATCTGATCGTACAGGCCGAAATCTTGGACCTGGCGCCCGACCTCATGGAGATCGTGAATCTTTTGCCGCCCGGCTACTACGACCGCCAGTCACTTTGCGACCAGCTCAACTCCGCCTTGGCCGCCCACGGCTGGGGCGCCGTCTACGGAACGGTAGAATAAGCCTCGAGGCCGGCGATTTGGCCCGCTTCCCGACCTTGGCGAGGCTTGTTTTAGCGCTTGTGGCCAAAAAAGGGCAAATATGAGTACTGTTACCTTTTTAGTAGCAGCGATTCTTGGTCGAAATCGGCAAAACTCGACTTGAAACTTCCTAATCACCGTCAGCTAGCGCCAAATTGGAAGTCGATGGTCACTCATTAACGTACAGTTCTTATAACTTTGTTCATTATTTTCCGCACCTAAAATGATACGCCGTTTGTGACAGTACTCACAAACGGCGTTTTTTGACCACTGGCGTGTCTGGCAGGCGGCAAGCACCGCCCGAATCCGCATTTTGAACGCGCCCGAATCGGTTCTGGAGCCGGTTTTCGCGCTCTTACTCGTCTTTGGGCGAGGGATGCTTGCAGACCACGCTCATGTAGATCATGCCGAGCACGGCTGCGGTGACCGAACCGGCGAGAATAGCGGCCTTGGCTGCAAGAACCTCAAACTGGGCCGTCGGGAAGGCAAGGCCGCTGATGAGGATCGACATGGTAAAGCCGATACCGCCCAAAATGCCCACACCGGCGATCATGTGCCAGTTGACATTATGCGGCAACTCGGAAATCTTGAGTTTAACCAGGGCAAACGTCATGCCAAAGATACCGATCGGCTTGCCCAGCAGCATGCCAAAGTACACGCCGAGCGTCACCGGGTCGGTGAGCAGCGTGCTCATGTCCACGCCCACCAGGCGAACCTGCGCGTTCACGAACGCAAAGATCGGCAGGATCACGAAGTTGACCGGCGTGGAGATCAGACGCTCCATGCGGATGAGCGGCGGGGTTACGCGGTGCATGACGCGCTCGACCTTGGTGGTCGAGACGGTAAAGTCATGCTGGCCCAGGATGTGCGCCTCGTCGTCGTAGCGATCATCGAGCAGCGGCAGGCACTCGCCCAGCCAATCGGTGAGGCTATCGAGCTTGACACCGCACTTGGCCGGGATGGTAAAGGCCAAGATGACGCCAGCAAGCGTAGCGTGCACGCCGCTCTTGAACATGCAAAACCACAACAGCAGACCCAGTACCGAATACGGGGCAAGGCGGTAGTGCTGCGTCTTGTTGAGCCACACGAGCGCGCAGGTCACAAGCGCGGCGGCGCCCAACCAAAACGGATTGGGGCTCTGACCGTAGAAGATGGCGATGGCGGCGATGGAGATGAGGTCGTCGGCGATAGCGAGCGTCGAGAAGAACACGCGCACGCCGTTGGGCACGCGATTGCCCAAAAGCGACAGCACGCCCAGCGCAAAGGCAATATCGGTTGCCATGGGGATGGCCCAACCGTTGCGGGCGCCGGCATGGTTAAAGATCAGGTAGATGCAGGCGGGAACGACAACGCCGCCCACGGCCGCCAGCATGGGAAGCATGGCCTGACGCGGATTCTTGAGCTCGCCGACCGTCATCTCGTACTTAAGCTCAATGCCCACCAACAAAAAGAAAATCGCCATGAGGAAGTCGTTGACGAAAAGCTCAACGGTGAGACCGGCCGTAAGGTTTCCCAGACCCACATACAGCGGGGTCTCCAAAAAGTGATGGACGGCCTCGTAGGCATCGGTATTGGCGCAAATGACGGCGGCGATGGCGGCGAAGACCATGACGGCGGCGGAAATCGTGCCGTTCTCGGCGATGCGCTCCCAGATGTCGTGACGTTCAAAGCGCTTGCGCTCACGAACGTTGAACAGCTGCTCAGTTGCTGCCATGGGCGGCTCCTTTCACGGGAAAGCTCCCGTCTTAAAAAAGCACGGCCCGCCCAAGTGGCGGCGCCGCGCTCTAACGTATTACGCTTGCATCTAGCCTACCCTGCACGACAAGCACGCAGGCGTGGCCGAAAAGCGGAACCACAGGTTGAACATTATTTGTTCAACGGCACGGGCATACCTGTCCAAGAGACGACGCGGCGCCGTGCACAAAAAACGACCGGAGCGCGGGGCGTCCGCGGTCCGGTCGTGGCGTTTGGTCAACTAAACCTAGCAGGCGGCCATGATGGGGGCAGCGACCTGCTTCTTACGGGAGAGGACGCCCGGCATCCAGACGCCGTCGTGCTCGTCGGCAATGCCCAGGCCCTTCTGAGCGGCCTCGGTCTCGCCCTCGAGCAGGACCTGCGAGCCCTCCTCCATGATGTCAGTGATGCACAGGACGATGCCGTCGGCACCTTTCTCGGCGGCGTAGGCGCGCATGGCCTTGCGAATCTCGTCGATCATGCCGAGTGCGCGGGTCTTGTCGACAGTCTCGTACTGGCCGATGAGCAGCTTCTTGCCGGCGGGCTCGAACATCTTGATGTCGTTGCCGACCATCTCGGCTGCGGTGAAGGAGCCGGACGGGCGGGTGAGGAAGACTTCCATGCCAAACTTGACCGGGTCGACGCCCACCTGCTCGCCGAGCTTGGCGGCGACGGCGCGGTCGACATCGGTGGTGGTGGGGCTCTTGAGCATGAGCGTGTCGGTCATCATGGCCGAGAGCAGCAGCTTAGCCTGGACGTCGGAAAGCTCAACGCCGAGCACGCCGGCGAGCTTGGTGACGATGGTGCAGCTGGAGCCCCAGGGCAGGCAGATGTAGTGCAGCGGGCCGGCGGTCTCGAAGTCGCCGATGCGGTGATGATCGACAACGCCAAAGACCGTGGCGTCCTTAAGGCCGGCGACAGACTGGGCGGACTCGTTGTGGTCGGTGAGGACGACGAGCTGGCCGGCCTCGACGGACTCGATCACGCGGGGCTCGGCAATGCCGGCGTCGGCAAGCAGCTTGGCGGACTCGGCCGGAAGCTGACCAAGGGCGCAGGCCTCGTAGGTGTTGCCGGCATACTCAACCTGGTTGAGCAGCTGGGACAGGACGACGGCGCTCATGATGGCGTCGTTATCGGGGTTCTGGTGACCAAAGACAAGAACGTTTGCCATGGATATCCTCCACTTGATATGTGTACTTGGACGTAGCTATGGTAGCACGCTGACGCCGAACCCTTGGGCACGGAAGGGCCGCGGCACAATTTGGAGCAGGCGTTGGAGCAAAGTCTATCCCTTTCGCACCATGTTGGTGCAAAGTAACCTGGCCTCCTTGCACTAGCTATTTGCCGGCGGCGCGCAGGGCTACGTAGGCGGCACCGATGATGCCGGCGTCGTTGCCGAGCGAGGCGACCTTAATGGGCGTCTCGCGCGAGGCAGAAAGCGCGTACTGCTTAAAGTGCTCGCGGGCCTTGTCGAGGTAGACATCGGCCGAGGCGGATGCGCCGCCGCCGATCAGGAACATCTCGGGGTCGACCACGTTGGCGATAAGCGCCAGAGCGCGACCGAGATAATCGGCCATGGTATCGACCGCGGCCAGCGCGAGCTTGTCACCCTCGCGGCAGGCCTGGAACACGTCCTTGGAATCGGAGGGGCCGGTGAGCTCGATGGGCTCGACGCCCGCCTTCTCGCACTCGGCAAGGTAGTTGCTCACCACGCCGGTGGCGCTGGAATACTGTTCCAGGTGGCCATGGCCGCCGCAGCCGCAGGTGCGCTCCTCGGCAGGATTCAGGCACATGTGGCCGATCTCGCCGCCGGCGCCCACGACGCCCGACACCACATCGCCGTTGACGATAACGCCGCCGCCCACGCCGGTACCGATGGTGACCATCACGACGTTCTGCACGCCCTTGGCAGAGCCGAGCCAGGCCTCGCCCATGGCAGCGGCGTTGGCATCGTTTTCGTACTTAACGACCGCGTCGGGGCAGTGCTCCTGAATGGCGATCCTCAGCTCGGGCAGGTTAATGGCAATGTTGGCCTTAACCTTGGCGTCGCCCGAAGCCGGGATGGGACACGGAACGGCCAGGCCAATGCCCGCCACAAAGGCGCGCGGAATCTGCGCCTTGGCGACCACCTGGTCAATAGCCTCGGTCACCGCGGCAAAGCCCGCAGCGTCAACGATGGGAGGCGTGGGCACGCTGGCCTTGGCAAGCAGGTTGCCGTCCTCGTCGAACAGGCCCTCCTTAACCGAAGTGCCGCCAACGTCGATGCCGATGTAGTACTGCTTAGGTTCCATGGGAGCCCACCTTTCTCGTTTAAACATTGCCTGTATGGTACCGCTCCCCAGGCAAAAACCTGTCAAAAAGGGACAGGTTTGTTTTGGCAGGTTTTATCTGGGAAAACGCAAGGCATGAGATTTGGTTCGCTGGGCGGCAAAACGGCCCAACCCCATCTTCGAGCCGATCAATTTGCTCAATACCACATTATTCGAATGCATATTCATTTAGAGCGCTCTAGTTGATATAGAAAAGCGTTTTTTGATTATATCTTTCTCGAACTTTTCAAAAACGCAATAGGGATGCTTAGGCGTGGACTATACTTTCGTTTGTACTCAATCAAGCCGGAAAGGAGGTTCCATGATTCCCAAATACGAGGCAATAGCTGCAGATATCCGTCGAAGCATCGAGGACGGCGCTCTAAAGCCGGGCGACAAGCTGCCCACCGTCGTTGAGTTCTGCGAGCTCTATAGCGTTTCCAAAATCACCGTCAAACGAGCTATTGAGCAGATTACCGATGAAGGTCTTGTTACCAGCCGGCGCGGATCGGGCACCTACGTTAAGGACACGGCGGGGCTTCCCGGCCAGGCGTTTTTCCAGGGCAAGAACAATCGCTCCCAGGGCTTTTCGTATGAGCACCGCGGGGAGAAGGTGACCTCGGTGGTCTACGATTTCTCGATTGTCAATCCGCCAGCAGACGTCGCTGCCCAGCTGGGAATTGCCGAGGACGACTTTGCCTATCACATCGTGCGCGTGCGCCAGGTCGACGAGAAGCCCATCGTTATCGAGTACACCTACATGCCCCTCGAGCTGATTCCGGGCCTTAAAAAGAAAGACCTGTATGGATCGGTCTACAGCTTCATCCGCAAGCAATGCGGGCTGAAGATTTCGAGCTTCCACCGCACCATTCGCGCCGTAGCGGCAACCGAGGAAGAGGCTGAGCGCCTGGACACCAAACCCGGCTCTCCCCTGCTCGAGCTCAACCAGATTGGCTTTTTGGATAGCGGCACCGCCTTTGAGCATTCGATCTCGCGCAACGTTGGTGACCGCTTTGAGCTGCACAACGTAACGTTGGCATAGGTTTTTGTAGTCATGCGGGCGCTCGTTACGGCTCGTTTAGAGTGGGCGGCCGCGCAACACCATGGGGGTATGAACATGTCCGATTTGATTAAACTGACGCCGATCTTTCACGAGAAGATCTGGGGCGGCCGCCAGCTCGAAACCGTATTTGGTTATGACATTCCCGAGGGTCCCATCGGTGAGTGCTGGGCCATCTCGGCACACCCCAACGGCGACTGCCAGATCGCTGAGGGCCCGTACGCCGGTCACACGCTGTCATGGCTGTGGGCCGAGCACCGCGAGCTCTTTGGCAACTGCGAGGGCAAGGAGTTCCCGCTGCTCATTAAGATTCTAGACGCCAAGGACGACCTTTCGATCCAGATCCATCCCAATGACGAGTACGCCGCCGAGCACGAGAACGGCAGCCTGGGCAAAACCGAGTGCTGGTATGTACTGGACTGCGAGCCCGGCGCCACGATCATCGTCGGACAGCGCGCGCACGACCGCGCCGAGGCCGCGCGTATGATCGAGGACGGCCGCTGGGACGACATGCTCAACGTGTTGCCGATCCACAAGGGCGACTTTTTCCAGATTGACTCCGGCACCGTGCACGCCATCAAGACCGGTACGCTCATTTTGGAGACGCAGCAGTCGAGCGACGTGACGTATCGCCTGTACGACTACGACCGCCCCGGCACCGACGGCAAGCTGCGTCCGCTGCACATTGAGCAGAGCCTCGACTGCATCGACTTTGATGTTCAGGCGCCGACCGACGGCACCGTGACCGCGCCCGAGGTCGATGGTGTAACCGAGCTCGAGTCCAACCCCTGCTACACCGTCGATCGCGTGCGCGTCAACGGCAGCAAGACCCTCGACCAGCGCTGGCCCTTCATGTGCCTGTCGGTCATCGACGGCGAAGGCACCGTCTGCGGCGACCCCGTCCACAAGGGAAGCCACCTGCTGGCCCCCAGCACCGTGGAGTCCATTGACCTCGAAGGCAAGATGGAACTGATCATTAGCCACCTGTAGGTCACTGGTACCCGAGTGCTCGCCGGGATGGGCGCGGGGTTTGATCGCCTGCTCGGGCAGTCCTGCTCGCACGGAGAGCACATTAAGTGCTCTCCGGCTCGTGCGGAACTCGCGATCGACCAAACCCCGCGCCCATCCCGGCGAGCCTCTGGCTAGCAACAACAACCCAAACGCGAGTAGGGGCTCCCCCGCCCATCAACGGGGGAGCCCCTACTCGTATCTATATATCAGCCCACCCGGCTCTCCAGACCAAATAGCGAACGAGCAGAGCGATGTTCGTCCAGCAACGTTACCCAAGGACCTGGGCGGGCGTATGGGGCAACATCGATCGCGAGTTCCGCACGCAAAGGAGGCCACTTAATGTGGCCTCCGTCTTGCGCAGGACTGCCCGAGCAGGCGATGTTGCCCCATACGCCCGCCCAGGTCCGCCGGGATCACGACAGCTTGACGATCGGTGCAAAACCTTTCATAAGCTTTTTGGTCTGGCCGGTCTTTTCGAACTGGACCTCGATCATGTCTCCGGCGACCGAGATCACGGTACCCGTGCCAAAGGTCTTATGGCTCACGGTATCGCCCGCGGCAAAGTCCTGCGATGCGCTGGCGCGATCGACCTTGCGCTCCACCGTCGGGGACACCTTGGACGACGGCTTTTTGGCTCGCGGCGCGCCCGAGCCAAAGGTCGAGGCAACACGGCCGGCGTCGGGCGAGACCCCACGATGGCGCTCGGTCCCGTAGCTGCTGCCACCAAAGAAATCGTCAAAGCTCGATCCGCCGCGCGAACCGGAACCGCCAGTCGAGCGCGTATGCGAACCAAATACCTTGCCGCCGTACATATCCGAACCCATGCCCGAGCCAAAGGTGCCGTGACGGTCGCCGCGCTTCTCCCAGCCCGTGCCCTCAAAACCGGCAGAACCGATACCGCTAAACTCGATATCCTCAAACGGAATCTCGTTGAGGAAGCGAGAGCGCGGGTTGGCAGAGGTCGAGCCGTAGGTGCGACGCGTGGCCGCATAGGTCAGGAACAGGCGCTTACGGGCACGCGTGATGGCAACGTAGGCCAGGCGACGCTCCTCCTCGAGCTTGCCCGGGTCATCGCTGCCGCCAAAGTCGTGCACGTGCGGGAAGATACCCTCCTCCATGCCGGCCACGAACACCGCCGGGAACTCCAGGCCCTTGGCGGAGTGGATGGTCATCATGGTAATGGCATGCGTCTCGCCGGCCAGGGAATCCAAGTCGGAGCGCAGGGCCAGCCACTCCATGAGCGCCGGCAACGCCTTGCAAGTGAGCGGGCCATAGGTGCGCTCGATCTCGTCGGCATGTACAGCACCCGCCGGCAGCTCCGTCGGTGCGGCATAGGCGTTGCCCGCGATGGCGGCGGCCAAGGCATCCTGCGGCGAGAACGCCGGGGCGGCTAGGCTATCGAGCGGATTGGAGCCCGCGGCGTCACGAGCGCCGACAAGTGCCTCAAACGAGGATGCCGGAGCGGACGGCCCCGGCTCGGGCGCGGGCGCACTCACCACGACGGGCTCGGGCTCGGCACTGACAGGCACATCGGCAACACCGGCTGCACGCAGCTCTTCCAAGCTCTCGAGCGTGCCCTCGATATCCTCGTGCGTCTCCTCAAATTCGGCAGCGACGCCCAGGAATTCCTGGATGTTCTCGGCGCGGCTCTCGGACTCCATGGTGCCCTCGGCGCGGAACGCCTGCAGCAGGCCCGTCTTGTCGACAATCATCTCGACGACATCCTTGAGCTCGCCGTCCATGCGACGGCCCTCGCGCACCAGCGCCACAAAACTCGACAGGCCGTTGCGCACCTTGGCACTAAACATGCCCGTCTCGGCTGTTGCGATCTCGCAGGCCTGGAAGAACGAGCAACGGTTGTCGCGCGCCAGCTGCTCAATCTTTTGGATCGAAGTGGAGCCGATGCCGCGGCGCGGCGTGTTGATGACGCGCTTGACGCTCATCTCGTCGGCCGGGTTCACGATCATCTTGAGGTAGGCCATGACGTCGCGAATCTCGGCGCGGTCGAAGAATCGCGTGCCGCCGACGATCTTGTAGGGCACGCCCGCGCGCAGGAACATATCTTCGAGGATACGCGACTGGGCGTTGGTGCGGTAGAACACGGCGATATCGTCGTAGCTTGTACCCTTGGCATGCAGCTTTTCGATCTCGCCGGCAATCCAGCGACCTTCGTCGCGCTCGTCGCTTGCCTGGAAAGCCTGAATCTTCTCGCCATCGCCCTCGGCCGTAAACAGGCGCTTGTCCTTGCGCTGCGAGTTGTGACGCACCACGGCGTTGGCGGCGCTCAGGATATGACCCGTAGAGCGATAGTTCTGCTCCAGCTTGACGGTCTTGCAGTTTTTAAAGTCCTGCTCAAAGTCCAGGATGTTGGTGATGTCGGCGCCACGCCAGCTGTAAATGGACTGGTCATCGTCGCCCACGACCATAAGGTTTTGGTACTTGGCGGCCAGCAGGTTGGCGATCTCGTACTGGACGTGGTTGGTGTCCTGATACTCGTCGACGCTAATGTAGCGGAAGCGCTCCTGGTACTTGTCGAGCACCTCGGGGCGGGTGCGCAGTAGCTCGAGCGTGCGCACGAGCAGGTCGTCGAAGTCCATCGCGTTGGCGGCGCGCAGGCGGCGCTCCAGCTCCAAATAGACCTGCGCGGCCTTTTTGTCGTTGGGGCTATCGGCGCTCTTGAGCATGTCCTCGGGCCCGATCATGGCGTTTTTAGCAGAGCTGATCTTGCTGCGGATCATGTTGATGGGGAACTGCTTTTGCTCGATGCCGAGCGCCTGCATAATGTCGCGCACCATGCGCTTTGAGTCGTCGTCATCGTAGATGGTGAATTGACCGGTATAGCCCAGCAGGTCGGCGTCCTCGCGCAGCATGCGCACGCACATGGCATGGAAGGTGCACACCCACATGCCACGAGTGCCGCTGGGGATGAGTGCCGCCAGACGCTCGCGCATCTCGGCCGCAGCCTTGTTGGTAAACGTAATGGCAAGAACCTGCCAAGGCTTAACGCCCAGGTCGCCGAGCATATGTGCGATGCGGAAGGTCAAGACGCGGGTCTTGCCCGAGCCGGCGCCGGCGAGCACCAGCAACGGGCCCTCGGTGGACAGGACCGCCTCGCGCTGGGCGGGATTAAGGCTGTCGATGTCGACGAGCGGCTTGATAGGCTTGGGCGCCGGCGCGGGAGCGTCATAGATGTCGAGCGGAACGAGCTCGGGCTCCGGCGCAGCGGGGGCGGTGTATGCATCGAGCGGCACGGGTTCCGGCGCGGGCGGCACGGGTACCGCGGCGTTCTTTTCCCAGGGCAGGGGCTGGGTCATGGGCGACTCCTCATCTGACGGACGGCGCGCCTGCGGGCGGCGCCATAGTTTGAGCCGTACCAGTATACCGAGCCGCGCGGACACCGACGCAAATCACACCACGACTCCGTGCGCCACCGTCAGGCCCGCCCCATCGCCCAAAAAAGAGGGCAGCATAGACCTTTTGGTCATGCCGCCCTCTTTGAATGACAAGTTGTCGCTCTGGCCGCCGCGCAGCGTCAACCAAGTTACAGGCCGAGCATGGGCTCCAGAACGAAGAAGTATGCGAGCACTACGATGCCCAGGATGATGCGGTAGACGCCGAAGCACTTGAAGTCGTGACGGCGGACGAAGCCCATGAGCCACTTGATGGCGATGAGCGAAACCACAAAGGCCACAACGCAGCCCACGCCCAAGATGGCGATCTCGTTGGTGCCGAACGTGCCGCCCTTGATGAAGTACTTGACCAGCTTGAGCGCACTCGCGCCAAACATAACAGGAATAGCCAGGAAGAACGTAAACTTAGACGCCACCGAGCGCGTGCAGCCCAAAAGCAGACCGCCGATGATGGTAGAACCGGAGCGAGACGTACCAGGCACCAGCGAAAGCACCTGGAAGCAGCCGATACCCAGCGCAGTCTTCCAGCTGAGGTCCTCGAGCGTGGCGATGGAACCAAAGTCCAGATTCTCGTCATCGTCCTCATCCTCAGCGGTAGCCGTGGGGGGCGCCGCAAAGTGCGCACCGGCGGGACGTCCACCCGACACCACAGCACGCGAACCAAACGAACCGGCAACGGCCATTTCCTCGCGCTTGCTCGCGCGCCAGTTCTCGATCACGATAAACAGCACGCCGTACACAATGAGCGCCAGCGCCACGACGGGAGCGTTGTAGAAATGCTCCTCCATCCAGTCGTTGAGCGGCAGGCCGATCGCCGCCGCAGGAATGCAACCGAGCACAATCTTGCCCCACAGCACCCAGGTGTCGCGACGGCCCTCCTTGCCCTTGCTGGGCGAGAACGGGTTGAGCTCGTGGAAAAACAGCACGCAGACGGCCAGAATGGCGCCGAGCTGAATCACGACCAGGAACATATTCCAGAACGTCTCGCTCACGTTCATCTTGACGAACTCGTCCACCAAGATCATGTGGCCCGTCGACGAAACGGGCAGCCACTCGGTGATGCCCTCGACCAGGCCCATGAAGGCAGATTTTAGAAGCTCGATAATATCCAAAGGGACCCCCTCGTTAGACACCCGCCGGTAGATGTTCTGCGGACGATGCGGGCGATGTCCCATTATCAACCGTTGGCGGTGCGACCGCGCCTACCCTTACCAAAAAACTCGCCCGTTCACAGAATTGCGAGCGGTCAAACCGAAATCCTTGGGTATAACTGCAACAAGATAAAGTGTCCGGCGGCCAACGCACCCGCGCCCGCCCGACGCACGAGCGCCGCGCCCGTGCGATAGACCAAGGAGGAAACCATGAACGAGGGCTACACCAAGGTATTTGTTTCACTCGACGGTACTGAGCAGCAGGATTTTGTGCTCGCACGCGCCATCAAGGTCGCCGCGAACAACGGCGCCAAGCTGATCATCGGCCACGTCATCGACTCCACCGCACTCGAGAGCGCCGGTTCCTATCCGGTCGATCTGGTCAACGGCTTGGAGGAGGCCTTTAACAACTCCATCGCCAAGCAACTCGAGGAGGCCAAGGCCAATCCCGACATTCCCGAGGTCGAGGTCATGATTCGTACCGGCCGCATTCGTGAGACGCTCAAGGATGAGATGCTCGACGTGGTCAAGCCCGATCTGGTGCTCTGCGGCGCCCGCGGCCTGTCCTCAATTAAGTACGCGCTACTGGGCTCGATTTCGACGTTCCTGCTGCGCAATACGGACTGCGACATTTTGGTCGTGAAGTAGGTTCCTTCCCGTCGGCGCAAGGCCTGCGGGGTTATCACGCCGACGTCCTCGCCGCTTCGCGGCTGCGGGATGTCGGCTTTGATAACCCCTCCCGGCCTTGCGCCTTCGTCGCCGTACTTCAGCGAGTTGTCTGAATAGAGGAATAGCGTGCCGCCCCATTTGGGGCGGCACATTTTTTATGGCACGTTTTCGTTATGGGAGATTCATTTGAGTCCCATAGCTGTGTTCACGTTCGGGAACATAGCGCCAGTTGCCTTAGCTAAGTTCACGTTCGGGAACATAGCCGTCCGCACCGCAAGACGGCCCGGCTACTCAAAGTATTGGAATTTGTTGGTCGAGAAGGCAAACGTGACGACGAAGCCTTCGCCAGGCTCGGATGCCGCGGTGACGTCGATGCCCATCTTGGAGCATAGGCGCGCCACCAGGTAGAGGCCGATGCCCGTTGCGCGCTTGGTGGTGCGGCCGTTGTCGCCGGTAAAGCCCTTCTCGAACACGCGTGGCAGGTCTGCCGCACACACGCCGCAGCCGTTGTCCGCAACGGTGAGCTCGATGCGCTCGCTCGCCAGGCCCTCGTCCAGTAACGCGCCCGAAAACACGATCTTCGCGCCGTCCTCGCGCGCATATTTAATGCTGTTCTGAATGAGCTGGCCCAGGATAAACTCGAGCCATTTTTCGTCGGTAAAGACCTCGAAGTCGAGGTTCTCGCACACCGGAGCCACGTGCGCCGCAATGAGCTCGCGCGCGTTGGCCTTAATCGCACCCGTCACCAAGGTCTTAAGGTCCCAGCGGCGAATCAGGTAGTCGCGCTCCACGACTTCCGAGCGCGCGTAGTACAGCGCCTGGTCGATATAGCGTTCCACGCGAGCCAACTCGCGACCCAGGTCATCGACACGTGTTGGGTCATCTGCGCCGCCGTCGAGGTTTTCCAGAATCAGGTGAGCCGCCGCCAGGGGCAGCTTGGCCTCGTGGACCCAGCTCTCGATATAGTCGCGATAGTCTTCGGTCTGACGCCGGCCCTCGGCAACCTCGTCGCAGGCGGCTTTGCCCACCCGGCACAGGACCTCGTACTCGAGCTCGCCCTCGGCATAGGTTGGGCATTGCACCATCTCCTGCACCCATGCGGGACTCTCGAGCTCCTCTGCCGCGCGCTCCAACTGACGCAGAAAACGGCGACGGCGAGCGTACTCGATCACGATGCCGAGCATACCGAAGATAAAGGACACGCCAACCGCCACGACCACGATAGAAACGGGTGCGCCGGCGACCGTCAGCACAAAGCAGCTCAGCAGCACGCCGCACGTCCACACGGCGACGGGAAGCAGTGCATCTTTAAAGAACTTGCCAAACGACATAGCCGGCCCCTAGACCGAATAGCCTTGGCCGCGATGCGTCGTCAAATACCCCTTGATGCCGATTTTTTCGAGCGTGGTGCGCAGGCGGTTGATGTTGACGGTGAGCGTATTGTCGTCCACGAAGGCGTCGGAGTCCCACAGGTCCTGCATGATAGCCGAGCGCGAAACGATCTTGCCCGCGCGGCTCAGAAGCAGCGAGAGGATACGCAGCTCGTTTTTGGTGAGCTCGGTGCTGGTGCCCGCTTGCGTGTTGGTGACCATGGAGCGTGCGAGGTCGAGCTCCAGCCCCTTGTGTACGACTGTGCTGCGCTCGCCGGCAGCCGCGGTGCGTCGCAGCAGCGCATTGATGCGCGCCACGAGCACGCGGGCGCTGTAGGGCTTGGGGACAAAGTCGTCCGCGCCGAGCGTCATGGCCATGACCTCGTCGATCTCGGTCGTGCGCGACGTGAGAACGATGATGGGGACCTCGGATTCGCGACGGACCTCATGGCAGATGTGCTGGCCGTCTTTGACAGGGAGCGTGAGGTCGAGCAGCACCAGGTCGGGCGCGGCCGCGAGAATATCGCGCGAGACATGCTCAAACGATTCGCAGGCCTCGACTTCAAAACCGGCACGAGCAAGGATGTCGGCAAGCTCACGACGAATGGGCTCGTCGTCCTCAACGACATAAATCAGCGCCATGTGTCCTCCCATTTCGCGTAACTTGCACCTTCCGCACCATTATGCCCACGGCGTCGCAGCGATGCGACCCTGTGGGCACCTAATATGACAAAAGTGTTCGGTAGCCTTGAGAGAAAATAGGGGTCGACTGGTCCTAAACCGATCGACCCCATCACTTCGACCTCGAGCCTCTACTCGAGCGTACGCATGTACGCAGAGATGGCATCCAGGCCCTTCTGCAGGTCGTCGGTGTTATCGGAGTATGCATAGCCGATGCGCATGCTCTTGGGCTCCTCGAAGCAATCGCCCGGGGTGACGAGCGCGCCGGACTTCTTAATCATGTCGATGCAGAACGTCCTGGAGTCGATGTCGTAGTCGTAATACACGAGCGCGGTAGTACCCGCCTCGGGCTTGACGAACGACAGGTGCGGCTCGCTCTCAACCCACTTCTCCAGAACAGCAAGGTTCTGACGGACGATGCGACGGCTGCGTTCAAGGATCACTGAAGCGTTGCCCAGAATCAGCTCCGCCACCGTCTCGCTGAATATGCCGGCGGAAATCAGGTTGTAGTCGCGATGCGAGAGCAGCGCGCGACGAAGTTCCGGGCTCTTGGTGACCGCCCAGCCCAGACGCAGGCCGGCGAACGACCAGACCTTGGACATGGATGCGGTGACGACGGCCTTGTCGTACAGGTCGATCACGGACTCGCAGTATTCATCCGTCTGAGTAAGCAGACGGTAGACTTCGTCGCAGAGCACCCACGCGTCGTGTTTGCGTGCGACCTCGACAATCGCCTTGAGCGTATCGGTGTCGAGCAGGGCGCCCGTGGGGTTGTCCGGGTTATTGATGCAGATGAGCTTGGTATCGTCGGTCACCAGAGCATCGAGCGCGTCGACATCGACGTGGTAGCCGTTCTTGCGATCGAGCTGAAGAATATCGACCTTCGCACCGCACATCTCGGGAATCGAGTAAAGCTGCTGGTAGGTGGGCTTGACGGAAACTACGTGATCGCCCGGTTCGACGAGCGTGGAAATAACCAGGGAGTTGGCACCGGTCGCGCCGTGCGTGGGCACGATATGCCCGGGCTCGACCGTCTTATAGAGACGCGCGACCCCCTCGAGAAAGCCGGGCTGTCCCTCGATGTCTCCGTAGGTGAATCGGCGCGAGCACAGGCTATCGAGCCACGCCTTCTTGTCGGTGTTCGTAAGCTCGAACAGCTGGTCGAGCGTGAGGGAGTAGACGCACGTCTCCGCAACGTTGTGGGTGCACTTGGTCTCCCACTCGTTCATCCACTGCTCGACGGCGAAATCCTTGATCTGCATTGTCGTTTCCTTTCCTTGACTTTCTTACAGTTCCACCACGGTGCCCAGCCCCGCCTCGACGGCGCGGTCGTAGGCGATTTTCGATGCCGAAAGGTCCTGGACGGCGATGCCCGACGTATCGAACACCGTCACCTGTTCGTCATCCGAACGCCCCGCAGCCGTGCCGGCGATGACTTCGCCGAGCTCCGCTTTGATGTCCTCGGGCGTGATGGCACCCTCGGCAACCGGAATCTCCAGCTCACCGGACGCGACCGATTGCTCGCGGTCGTCGACGTAAACAGCGGCGCGGGCGACAAGCGCCGAGGCGAGCTCCTGCTTGCCGGGCATGTCGGCACCGACGCAGGAGATATGCGTACCGGGGCGTACCCATGCATCGGGGATGATGGGCTTGGTCGCCGGCGTGATCGTCACGATGATGTCGGCCTCTGCCGCGGTGCCTTGGCCGTCGGCCGTCGCCTCAATGGAATAGGTGGATGCCTCGCGAGCATGCTCGCAGGCGCCCAAGATATGGGCGACCTCGTCTCGCATGCGCTCGACGCGGGCCTCGGGCGCGGCATCGGAAACCGGCTCCCACACCTTGACCTCGCTCACCTTGGGACAGGCGGCAAGCACGCCCGCCACCATATAGGTGCTCATATGGCCGGCACCCGCAACAAGCAGTTTGGACGCATCCGCCCGAGCCAGCCACTTGGCACCGAGCGCAGCGGCGGCACCGGTGCGAAGCCCAGTGACGGCGGAGGCATTGAGCAGCGCCAGAGGCTCGCCCGTCGCGTTGTCGCACAGCAACGTGGTGCCAAAGATCTCGGGCAGTCCCTTTTTGGGATTCTGAGAGAACCAGGCAGTGAGCTTGAGACCGAAGAGGCCGCTTCCCGCCAACTCGCCCGAGCGGATATCCATATCGGCCACGCCGGGTTCGAACTGCTCATATACCATCGGCCACGCAACACCCTTGCCCGTTGCCTTCTGGCGATATGTCTCCTCCACGGCAGCGATTACATCCTCGATCGTCAGCACCTTGGAAACTTCCTCGGCCGAAAGCACCACCATCTGCCCCATCATCGCTCCTCTCAGCGAAAGTTTTACGTTGCTTCACTGTACGGTTTAGTAACGATGCCGCCAAGGATCATTTCTTGTTGGAATCTACAACGATTCTCAATTTGATTTTTCGTTCTATCAGCAGGTATTTGAATTATTTCTCGCATCAACTGCATATGGATGTTCGATTATCCTATTTATACCTGTACTTATTGTAGTGATTTACAAGGTGATGTTGATGCTATACACCATCTCGGACTTCTCACGGGAATATGAGGGGTCGGCCCGTCTAATCGCCGGCAGCGACGGCGTCTCGCGTGCCGTCTCCGGCGTCGGGATCCTCGATTATGAACTCATGCCTGGCCTCAAGAACAAGTATCAGCGCGTCAACTTCAGTCCAGATGAGATCGTCCTCAGCACCTTCCTCTATGCGAAGGACGACCCGTACCTCATCACTGAAGCCGTGAAATACCTCGTCGCCAAGGGAACGAGCGGTCTTGTCATCAAAAACGTCCTGCACATCCCGATTCCCGACCAAGCCATCCGCTACGCCAACGCGCGGCACTACCCGGTCTTTCTCACGACCGATGACTCACTGTTCTTTGACAGCGTCATCTATGAGGTCAAACGGCATATCGAGCAGCTCGCGTCCATCGACTTCGCACAGCGCGAGATCGATGCCCTGAGGACAGACGTATCGCCCGAGTCCATCTGCCGACGTATCCGAGGCCTCAACCCGTCATTTCTGGACGAGGCGGTCGCCCTGTTCGCATCGTTTGCAGAGCCCCTCGACCCGCGTACGTTTTTGCAAATCGAACGTCTCTGTGCAAAATCGGCCCTCGCCGGATGCCACAACATGCTGGCACCCTATGACGGAGGTTTGTTATTCGTAGCGACAAGCGACTCGGAGCAGACGCTCGATGTGGAGCGAATCGCGCAGGCGCTCACGGAGCTCATCGAGGCTAGCGGTATCGATGGCGGAGCGGAAGGGCTCGGCATCAGCGATATTCTGTTTGGAGACGAGGCGGTGGCGCAGGCGATCTCGCAGGCGATTTACGCACAGCGCCTCTCTTGTCAACGAGCCGAGGGCCCCGTCCGCTATACGCAGCTCGGCATCCTGAGAACCGTGATGCCTTTTGCGGAAACCCCGGAGATGCGATCGTTCTCGGAGGCGATTCTCTCGCCGATACGCGAGCACGACAGCGAGCATGGCAGCGAACTGGAATCCACGCTCGCCGCATTCATCGAGAACGACCGACGTATCGAGCGAACCGCCAAGCAGACTAGCCAGCACCCGAACACGATTCGATATCGCCTCGATAAGGTGACAGCTCTCACCGGACTGAGTTACAAATGCGCCCCGGAGATGGAGCAGCTGTCGCTCGCCTACGCCATCGAACGCGCTCGCTCGCTTCAGTAAGCCCACCCCGCCTTGAGGTTAGGAGCGGCGGGCGCGAAGCTTTTCGTAACCGTCGGCAAAGAAGGCGACCGTCGCGGCATCGGCGTCGGCGGCGTCTGTCTCGGCAGCGGGAACCACGCCGTGCTCGTCGCTCACCAGGAACAAAGCGCCCTTGAGCTGTGCGGGAATATCTACGCGCGTGACCGAGATGCCCTTGGTCTGGGCTAGCTGCTCGATGAGCGTCGCCGTGCCACACAGACACTCGTCCGCCGGCGCCACAAAGGCCAGCTCTCCGTCGTTGACGGCAGCAAGCAACTCGGGCGCCACGCCGGTCTCGTCGGCCTCGGAGCGAGCCTCGGCGGAGCGGGCACGTAGCGCCTTGGCCGAAGTATCGGTCAGCGGTTCGTACTCACCCACCGTCATGGCGGCGTTGCCGTTGATGTCGATCACCAGCATGAGCACGCCGTCGCGTGCGGTGTAATCGCCCTCGGCAAGCGACCACTCAACGTGCTGCTTGGCCCAGCTGAGCATGTTATGGGTGAGTGGCTCGCCCTGCACCAGGCGCTCGGACAGCGCGCGGATGTGACGGTTGAGCATGGGTACCTTTTTGTTGGACATGCGCCAACGGCAGACAAGCGCGGGCTTGTCGAGCGTGAACTTCTCGACCGCCTCCTGATTGGCGCAAAAGTCCTCGTACGCACGCTGATCCTCGGCATTGCCAAACAGCTCGGCATCATCAATCTGGGGCATGGTCATACCTTTCGTGTTAGTCATTCCGTCCTCTTATACCAAAAAGACGGCCCTCCAAACGGAGCAGCCGTCTTTTGCGGAGATTATTTTGTCCCAGGGCGGAACTTAGTGCCTAAAATGCCTGGCCCCCGTGAAGACCATCGCAATGCCATGCTCATTGCAGGCCTGGACGCTCTCGTCGTCGCGCTTGGAGCCGCCAGGCTGGATGATGCAGGTCACGCCGTGTGCGGCAAGCACGTCGACGTTGTCGCGGAACGGGAAGAACGCGTCGCTTGCGCAGGCAAAGCCGCCCTTCTCCACGCCCTCGCGCTCGCAGAAGTCCTCGGCGCGCTCGCAGGCAAGCAGCGCAGAGTCAACGCGGTTGGGCTGACCCGGGCCCATGCCAATGCCGGCCTTACCCTTGGAGACCAGGATGGCGTTGGACTTGACGCCCTTGCAGACCTTCCAGGCAAACTCGAGCTCGGCCATCTCGGCGTCGGTGGGCTTGCGGTCGGTGGGGAACGTGAAGGTCGCGGGATCCTCGGTCACGTGGTCGACTTCCTGCACCAGCATGCCGCCGTCGACGGAGCGCAGCTCCACCTGGGCGCCGTGGTCCACGCCGCCGGTAGCCAGCACACGCAGGTTGGGGCGCTTGGCCATGCGCTCGAGCGCCTCGGCAGTGTAGCTCGGAGCGATGATAACCTCGACGAACTGCTTGTTCTGATCGGCAAAGTGCTCAACCAGCTCATAGGGAACCTCGCGGTTGCAGGCGATGATGCCGCCGAAGGCGCTCTTGGGATCGCAGGCGAAGGCGCAGTCGTAGGCGGCCGTGATGTCCTCGGCCACGGCGGAGCCGCAGGGGTTCTGATGCTTGAGGATCACGCAGGCCGGCTCGTCGAACTCGCGGACCAGGTTCCAAGCGGCGTCGGCATCCAGATAGTTGTTGTAGCTGAGCGGCTTGCCCTGGATCTGCTCGGAGCCCACGAGCGGGAACTGCGAGCTCGCGGTATTCTCGCAGCCCTCGGCAAAGCGATAGACCGTGGCCTTTTGCTGCGGGTTCTCGCCATAGCGCAGGTCGTCGACCTTCTCCAGCGAGATCTCGAGCTTGGCAGAGGTGTCCGCCACGTCGCTTGCCTGGGCGGCAAGCCAACGGGAGATAGCCGTGTCGTAGGCGGCGGTGGTCTGGTAGACCTTCACCTGCAGGCGACGACGGGTGGAAAGCGTGGTGCAGCCACCGGTCTCGTGCATCTCGGCCAGGACGGCATCATAGTCGGCCGGGTCGGAGATGACGGTAACGCTCGTGGCGTTCTTGGCGGCAGAGCGCAGCATGGAGGGGCCACCGATGTCGATGTGCTCGATGGCATCCGCGAAGGTGACCTCGGGGTTGGCGACGGTCTTCTCGAACTCGTACAGGTTGACGACGACCAGGTCGATCAGCTTAATGCCGTGCTGTGCCGCCTCCTGCATGTGCTGCTCGGAATCGCGGCGGGCCAGCAGCGCGCCGTGAACCTTGGGGTGCAGGGTCTTAACGCGGCCGTCCATCATCTCGGGATAGCCCGTGAACTCCTCGATGGGGGTTACGGGGACGCCCGCGTCCTCGATGGCACGAGCCGTGCCGCCCGTAGAGATGATCTCGACGCCAAAGTCATCGACCAGCGTCCGTGCGAAATCGACGACGCCCGTCTTATCGGTAACCGAGATCAACGCGCGTGCGATCTTCACATCAGATCCCATGCAGTCCTCCTGTCTGGTACGCCGCCGTGCTCTGTGAGCCGGTGATACGTCGATCTGCAGCGCTCGCGCAGCGGCATTGAAAATACTGATTCAATGTAGCGCATCGAGCGCATCGATGCACCCCGCAACGGGCGCATATGCAGAAAAAGTTTGCGAGCGGAGGGGATGGGCACGGCACCGGGCACGGTGAGTTCATGGAACACAGGGGCACCATAATTAGATGCCAATAGCGTGGTAGAACTGTGCTCGATATGCATCCGCAAAAGAAAGAGGCACCATGGTCTCGCGGGTTCTCTACCGACCGTTTGATACCGAAGACTTCGACGCCATCGCGTTGATTCTGCAGCAGCTTTGGCATAACAATTCGGATAACGATGAGTACAACCGCCTCGAGGCCGCGTGCGACCTCGCCTATTGCCTTTCGTCTTCGACGTTTTCGCAGGTTGCCGTCATCGACGGTCAGGCGCGCGGCATTTCGCTCGCGCGTGCGGGACAGAGCTCCGGCGCCACCGTTAAGGAACATTGGCTGGATACCGAACGCGCACTGCTATCGCAAATGCGCGAGCTGGAGCCCGATGCCTGCGCCGAGTATCTCTCGTTTGTGCGCGCAACCATCCGAACCAACAACCGCCTGCTCGAAAGCAGCCCGTTGCCACACGACAACGAGGTCACGCTGCTTGCCGTAGATCGCGACGTCCATGGCCTGGGCGTTGGCTCGGTGTTGCTCGACGCCGCAGTCTCGTACCTATCCTCGCGCGGGGCGACGAGGGCGCACCTGTACACCGACTCCAACTGCTCGTGGAAGTTCTACGAGCTGCATGGCTTTAAGCGCACGGCCACGCACCGCGCCAACCGCGAAGAGCGCCGTCACGACATGCCGCGCGAAAGCTTCCTCTACGAACTGGACCTAACAGCCTAGCCTCGGCAGCCACACCTAGTCATTTAAGTAGTCATTTAAGTCTGTCCCCAATGAGTAGAATGGCACGTCTGGCGGAAACTGTGACCCAGAATCGCGGCCCAAAATGGGACAGGTTTTCCAGATAGGTCCCCTCGCGGAAAGTCCATCCCGGAATCGAGGCCCAGAGTGGGATACGCTTTCCGAAATCATCCTATCGGGAAAGTCCATCCCACTCTGGGCCTAAATAGCAGGATGCGGTTTCCGCGAAAGCTCGCCTTGGGAAAGCCTGCATCGCTTCTGAGCGTAAAAATGGGATGGATCTTCCGGCAACAGCCGCCGGGGAAGACCCATCCCGTGATTTGCGCTCGCTAGAACGTTCCGCCGCCGCCTCCGCCGACGCCGCCGCCTCCGCCGCCCGAGAAGCCGCCGCCACCGCCGCCGCTCGAGCTATCGGAACTCGAAGCCAGCTCACGGATGGTCTCGTGGTACACATCGTTGAACGAATCGAGCGGGGACTCGTTGCCGTAGTGATGGTAATACCACCAGTAGCAGGGGTAGTTGTCGTAGAAATCGTCGCTGTTGCGCAGGTCCGCAGGCACGGCCTCGGCCAGCTGTCGCAGCACTTCTTTCGAAACGCCCAGGGCAACGCCCATCACCAGCAGTTTGTTCCACAAGATCAGGTCGCTGGGGATAGCCTCCTTCAGGCGCGTAAAGTCCTCGAGCCAATGCTTGAGCGCCTTGCAGCGAGCCGCCACCTCGGCGCCCTCCGGCGTGTAACGGCGGAAGGTGCAGCTCAGGACAAAGCCCACGATCGTGACGGGAATCGAGATCATAGCGGCGCCGACGTTGGCGTCCGCAAAGTCGGTATAGATCAGAGAGCCCAGAATGCCAAAGACAATGATGATGCCGAGAACCAGGCCGGCCACCATCGCGATAGTGCCATCCGATGCGATAAACTCGCGCGCCTCCAGCTTGCCCTTAACCGTGCTCTGATAGTCCTCGAGCTTGTCGCCAACAGATGTGGTGCGCTCGCTAGCGTACTCCTCCAGCTCGCTAAACGTGCGCGAACGGACTCCGTCCTTATCGGGCTTAACGCCGGCGAAGAAGACCTTGAGCACATCGCGATCGATGCCGTCCTTCTTGGCAGCCTTCCAGGCCTCGTCGGTCACCGTGATGCGATACGTCTGCTCCTCTTTTTCGCGACGGAGCAGGCCCTTCTTCTTGGCCTCGGTCGCTTCTTCCAGCTTGATCACGCGGTCGTCGGTCAGCTTCATCAGCGTGGCGATATATGCCTGATCGGGCACGTTGTTCCAGCTCATAAGAGCTGCAAGCACCGCGGGATGGTCGGCGGAGGGCACATCGCGGAAGTACTCGTCTTGGAAGAGCGGCTTGGGCTTGGGCCTGCGTAGCTTGAGCACAACGATTGTGCCGGTAAAGGCGACCGCCGCGACAACACTTAGCGCGGCAAGCGCATTGGCAATCATGCGAGCGTGAGCGCGGCGGGCGTTAGCTTCGTCGACCCATTCCTTCTCTTCGCTCAGGATCGTTGACATGCGCTCCTCGCTCGAAGCGGAAAGCCGAGGCACCCAATCGCTGGGGAAGGCGATGCGCGCCTCGGCGAATTCGCCCTGATGCACGCAGGGAATGGTATAGGTGACCATGGGTTCGTCCGCATCGAGCGACACGTCGCCCGTCAGCGGGCCGTGGCCCCATGCGCGGAAGTTATCGCCCTTGACGGCCGCCGTCCCGGCGGCGGCATTTGCGAAGTACACTTCCATCTCGACGTCATCGGAATCCGCAGACCAGCCGTCACCCACAAATTTCCAATAGAGCTCGGCGGTATCGGCCCAGTTCATAACCGCACCGGTCATGGTGTAGCTCACGTAATAGATCGCGCTGTCACCGCTCTCGTGGGGGCTGAACACCTTGATTCTCACGCCATCGTCGGACTGTTCCACCGTGTAAACGCCGTCGTCGCCTTTGTTTGCGCTGTCGACCTTGTTAAACGCGGTGTCGTCTTCCTCGACGCTCAGCACATCGACGGTCGCCGTGCCGCCCTGCTGGTTGGTGCCCGTATTGATCTCCCAAAACACGCCGTTGATGTCGTCATCGAAATCAAACTGGCGTCCCTCGACAACGGTCAGCGAGCCGTCGGCCTCGACCGTGGCACCGATATAGGTTTGGGTCATGGAGTAGCCGTCGGCGTGCGCGGCGACAGGCAGCAGCAACAACGCAAGCGCGACGAGCACGCAGACGGAAGCGAATCGCGCAAACAGGCAGCGCTGCCGACAAGTATTGGCAACGGGGGCGTTCATAGGCACATCCTTTGTCTGTAAAACCAACATCGCCATTGTCCCACGTTTGCGGACACACATGACGAATATCTGGGCCAACGGAACGTCAAATGGGACAAAAGTCCCACCCGAGTCTGGCACTTAGGGACGTTCCTAATGATCTATTGGGGACGGAGGAAAACGGATCATTGGGTTGAACCGACGGACTGCAACAAATTTGTCGTTTGGGACGTTCTTTGGCCGAGTCCCGCGCCAACGATAGATACCACTTCACAGCTCCGTCACAGGTGTAGCGGCTTTGTGTGGGCGCGGCATGCGCTGATTGAGCCGTCAGTCGAGGGGCATAAACCAATTGAGCGAAAACGGTTGCCCCTTTCCCGTTCGCTCGAGGATCATGTCCCCCTTTTCCGCGGAAACCCCGGCAGTTGCGAAGAGCTGCCGGGGTTTCTGTCGTGTATAAGGCCGAGTCGGCGTACGGCGATCGAGACGTTGGGCCGCAGACCCACCGTGCGCAATGCGCAGCGCCGCCAACTTGCGAGCCACGGAAACGCCTTCCCTACCGTGCCCCGCGCTATACTCGTCCGCATGGATATCAAAACACGCAACATACCAACGCCCGCCGCGGATGCGCCAACGACGCAGCCTGCCTCCGTTCCCGCACCTGTCGTGGGCCGTTTTGCCCCGTCGCCCTCGGGCCGCATGCACCTGGGCAACGTGTTCAGCTGCCTGTGCGCGTGGCTTTCGGCCCGCAGCCAGGGCGGCAGCATCGTGTTGCGCATCGAGGACCTGGACGATCGCTGCAAGCGCCCGGAACTTGCCGCTCAGCTGATTGACGATCTGGCCTGGCTAGGGCTTCAGTGGGACGAAGGCCCCTACTACCAGCACGATCGCCTCGACCTGTACGAGAGCGCCTTGCACCAGCTGCAAGACGCCGGCCTCACCTATCCCTGCTTTTGCACGCGCGCCGAGCTCCACGCCGCGAGCGCACCGCATGCCAGCGACGGCACGCCCATCTACCGCGGCGCCTGCAGAGACCTTTCTGCCGAAGAGGTCGCCCGCCGCAGTGCCCTGCGCGCCCCGGCCACGCGCCTGCGCGTGCCCGACATCGACGACCTCGCGGGCGACGTGATCGAATTCGTGGACCGCACGTACGGGGCCCAATGCGAGGCGCTCGCCACCGAGTGCGGCGATTTTTTGGTGCGCCGCAGCGACGGCGTGTTTGCCTACCAGCTAGCCGTGGTGGTCGACGACGCCGCCATGGGCGTCACCGAGGTCGTGCGCGGATGCGACCTGCTAGGCTCCACGCCGCGCCAAATCTACCTGCAGCATCTGCTGGGACTTCCCACGCCGCACTACGCGCACATTCCGCTGCTCATGTCGCCGGACGGCCGCCGCCTTTCCAAGCGCGACCGCGACCTGGACCTGGGCGAACTACGCGCCCGCTTTGGCACGCCCGAGGCGCTGCTGGGCTGGCTCGCCGGGCAAACGGGCATCGCGCCGGACGCCACGTCACGCTCTGCCGAGCAGCTGGTCGAGCACTTTAGCTGGGACGTTATCCGCGCACACCGGGAGAACATCACCATAACGGCCGAGTAGCCAAACGCCTTGCCGCTACACAACATCCCAAGGCTGGAGCTCGTCGCCCAGGCGAACGATGCGGTCGTAGAGCACGGTGTGACGCTCGGCCGGGTTGGCATCCCGATGAAAATGCCCGTAGTACCAGCGCTTGTAGTCCAAGCGATCTTCCAGCTCGTCGAAAAATGCCGTAAGCCGATCGACAGCTGGATAATTCCAGCCAGGTGCCGGATAGAGCGTGGGCGAGAGCATGCGCGTGGAGCAGGTGTGGGTGATCACGTAGTCGACCTTCCAGCCCACGCTATCGAGCTTTGCCCGCGCCTCCTCAAAGTTGCGCTCGCCCGGCAGCTCCTGCGGCCACCAGCTGGAATACGGGATGCGGTATTCCTTGTCCACACTCGTGGCGCCGCCCATGGTAAAGATCGTCGACCCACCGAGCTCAAAAACCTCGCCGCGCGTCAGGCGCCGTATAGGCGAGGTGTCCGACAGGCGTTGCGTCAGTCCACCGTGCCACAACTCCAGGGGGCGCTCCGCCCAATGGTCGTAGCGTTCGTGGTTGCCGTCGACGAACAGCACGGTATAGGGGCGCGACTCCAGCCAGGCGATATCGGCGCATTCCTCGGCAGAAAAAACCCACGGAAAGCCAAAGTCTCCCGCGATAATCAGATAGTCGTCGCTCGTCAGACTATCCCCAAGCTCCCAGTCGCGGAGCTTTTGCATGTCGATGCCACCGTGGACATCACCCGTCACATAAACCGTCATCGGATCACCACTTCCCTCTTATAGGCTTCGAGATCGTGCTCGATCTGCTCGTCGCCCGTGGCGTTGACCCACCACGGCCATTTAACGCAACACGCCGGCTCGTCGACCTGCGCAAACCACGACTTGAGCTCCTCCAGGCTCACCGGGGCGTAGCCGTTGGCGTCCACGCCCACGTCATAGCGCAGCAGCCCCTGCCTAAGGTTGAACGTGTTGTACGCGCCGCCGCAGCTGTGGATATGTCCGTGAAGATGCCAGCCGCCGTGCGACATGCCTTGCCAGTCGACCATGGGATAGTGGCTCAGCACGATTTTTTGGCGGTCGATCTTGAGCACACAAATGGGCGGCTCGACGATAAAAGCATCCGCCACCGCAGGCTGCGTCCAGTCTTTGTCGTGGTTGCCAGGCAGCAGATGGACGTGCTTGCATGCAATGCTCTTACGCAGCTCGTAGGCGTCTTGCACCGTCATCTTAAAGCTGAAGTCGCCCAGAATATAAAGCTCGTCGTCCAAAGCGACCTTGCTATTAATGTTGGCGACCATGGCGTCGTTCATCTGCGCACCAGTCGACCAAGGCCTGTCGGCGAGCCGCAGCATGTTCTCGTGTCCAAAGTGGGTATCGCCGGTAAACCAGATCACGGGGACCTCCTGTTGCTGCGGGGTATCCATCCCTTAGGGCTTACCCCTCGTTCTTCCATCCAAACGGGTCGAGCACCCAAAAAATCAGATCGAGTACGCCGCCGGTCATCATGGCGCCGGCAAGGGCCATGCAAACGTGCAGAGAACTGGCACTTCGGAGCACGTCGAATGGCCCCAGAACAGCCAGCAGCGCGACCGCTGCGCCGGCAAGGCACAACGCGAGGCACGGCCCCGCGTCCTTGACGCACTTCTTTGCGAGATGCTTGGTGTTATCGCTCATTGGTATCGAACTCCTTAGAGGATCGTTGTTTGGGTACATGCCGCCGCGGCAGAGCAGGGCGGCAGGGTAAGTGTCCCATGCCGTGCGGACACGTTTTTAAACCCATGTATCCGCAGGGACCCATGTCCTTGCAGAACACCCCCGAAGAATCGTCTAAGCCGCTGGCGGGCAACATACTGAACAGGGGGTCTTTCCTCGTTTGAGCGCGGTCGCCAGTGGCACGCTTGTTCTAATGGCATTTTGAGGAAGGTTTTTGCATCCCCCAGAACGGTGATAAATCTTGCCGTTCTTGATGACGATCACCTTGGTTTTTGAAGCAGCCACGCTGCGGGACTTGATGGGCGCATCCGCCTTTTGACGAGCCGGTGCCGTTTTCCGAGGCCAGCCTCTCGGAAAATCAGAATCGCAGAATCGATTGATGTAGCTGTCGAAACATCCATCGAACAGCAGCCCCGTTGCCAAGCCCGCCATGAACCCACAGGCAATCGCGGCCTCTCCTCTAATTTGCATATGTCCCTCCTTAATTAATCTTGAAGATAAAAGCGGCGCGCGCCGCAGGACCCATGCCCTTGCGGCGCGCGCCGAAAATGATCCGCTTTCCTCCGTCCCTAACGGATCAGCTGGCGGCGCTTGTCGGACAGGAAGACGCCGGCGGCAACCAGGACCGTGCCTCCAATTACGAACGTCTCGCCCAGCAGGTTGGACACGTCGCCCGTGGCGGGCATCGTCGTCTGCTGCGTGGTGGCCTCGGACGCCGAGGTCATGTGCTTGGCCTGGTACGCCACCTGCGTCGCAGGCTGAGTCTGCTCGCCATTCCCGCGCTCGGCGGCCTCTTGGCGAGCGATCTCGGCGTTGAGCTCGACAATAGCCTGGTCGAGCTCGGCCTTGGCGGCGGTATAGTTGGCAAGCGCCTCCAAGTAGGCAGGTGCCACAGCATCCGTCGCAGCAACGGCAGCGTCGAGCTCAATCTTGGCAGCTGCGGCGCGCTCGGCGGCATCGTGGGCTGCAGCGATCTTAGCGTTGAGCGCCTCATCCGCATCGTTGGCACGGCCGCTAGCGATGGCGTCGGCAAGGTTGATCCTGCGCAGGCGGGCAACCGCGGCGGCAGAAGCATCGCGATCAGCGGTCGCATCCGTTACGGCGTCGTCCGCCGCAGTCACGCCAGACTCGGCATCGGTCTTCGCCGAAGCCGCTGCCTCAACAGCAGCATCGGCAGCGGCCTTGTCCTCCGTCGCCTGAGCAAGCGCCGCGGCGGCATCATGTAGCTGAGCCGCACGAGCAGCAGCCGCGACGGATGCGGCCTGAGCCGCGGTCACAGCCGTGCCGGCACCGCTCGCAGCAGCCTGGGCGGCAACAAGCTCGGCCTGGGCAGCAGCGACGTCGGCATCTGCCTGGCCTGCCGCACCCTGCGCGGCATTCACTGCAGCCTGCGCGTCAGCCTGAACGGCACGCGCCCCCTCGAGCACCGCCGAGGCCGCATCAAATGCACGCTGAGCAGCGGCAACGTCGGCAGAGTACGCAGCCAGCTCGTCCTGGGCGGCAGCAAGCGCGCTCTCCTTGTCGCCAACGCCGGCGCGAGCGGCATCCAGCGCACGCCGGGCAGCGGCAGCCTTGCCCTTGGCGACATCGAGTTCATCAGACTTGGCAGTCACGACACTCTGCGCCGCGGTAACCGCAGCGCTGGCAGCGTCCACGTCGGCGCGGGCATCAGCCACGGCACGCGCAGCGGCCTCAGCCGCGGCCTGCTTCTCCCCCACGGCAGCCTGGGCATCCGAGGCCCCAGCGGCAGCAGCGTCAACATCGGCGGCAGCAGCATCGACTTGAGCCTGCCTTGCAGCGGCGGCCTGCGACGCGGCGCTCACCTTGCCGCCAGCCTGCGCAGCCGCGCCCTGAGCGGCAGAAAGCTCCTGACGAGCCGCGTCCACGCCCTGCCCAGGATTTGCCAACGAGTCACACCACGCATTAAGCGCAGCCTCGTATTCGGCAACCGTCATCGGATTGGCGGCATTCGTGTACCATCCTCCAGACATAGAGAACGTCTGCGCCTGCGTAAGCCAACGGTTCATCGTCCCGCGCGTGCAAACCCCCATACCCGTTACGGTGTAATCGGGATCGATCACATTCATGTAGTGACCGACTGTATGCACGCTCCCGCCATGCGCAGCCACGTAGCGATCGATTTCGTCGCCATGCTGCTCGTAGAAATCAAAAGCAGCCTTTCCCGTAAGGCCCGTCGCTCCCAGCGTAGCCGCAGCGCGGTCAAAGACGGCCTTCTCCTGATCGACCCACTGGATGAACGGGTCGCTTCCGTAGTTCCACGCCACGTTTTCGCCCACGTTGAACTGCATGGCGTGCGCAGTCTTGGTATCGGAGAAATTCGCATCGGCAATCGCGGTCGCCATCATGGCATACGTCACCTTGAGCTCACCCAGGCCAACGCTCGCACGATACTTGTTGCACGCCTTGAGCCACACAATCGCTTGCTTCATGTTGGTCAGACTCGTCGCGTCAACCTCCTCGCCCACCTTGGTGAGGCTGGCATATTTGCAGTTGAGAATCAGGTCCGCCGCATCGTCGGCACCCACGCTCTTAAAGAACGCAATGGCGCCCTGGCGGTAGTTTTCCGCCGAGGCGTTCGCCGTAGCCTGAGCGGCGTCGAGCTTGGCCTGCGCTTGAGCTACAGCCTGATCGGCCTGCTGCTTTTGAGCCTTTGCCTGGTCGAGCGCCTTGTCGGCAGCGTTCTTCTCGTCCTTAGCGGCCGAGAGCTTGGCCTGAGCGTCGGCCAGCGCCGCAAGCGCATTGGCATGCTCGGCCTTAGCCTGATCGACGGCGGCGTCTGCCGCGGTCGCAGCAGCCGTGGCAGCGTCCAACTTGGACTGCGCGTCAGCCGCAGCCTGCTGCTGGACGGCGAGCGCCTGCTGAGCAGCCTGCACCTCACCCTCGGCAGTGGTCACTTCCTGCGAGGCAGCAGCGAGTTCGCCCTCGCGCTGCGCCTGGACCGACTTGGCGGCGTCCAGCGCGGCAGCGGCGGCGTCCACCTTGGCCTTGGCAGCCTCGTACTCCGGGCCCGCGGCACCCTGCTCGGCACGGTCGAGATCGGCCTTGGCGGCGTCATAGCTCGCCTGAGCGGCATTCACATCCTTATCGGCCGCATCCTTTGCCTGCTGAGCTGCCGAAAGCTTGCCTTGCGCGTCCTGCTGTTTGGCCGCGGCGGCATCAACGCCAGCCTGGGCATTCGAAAGCCTGACCTGCGCGTCGGCGGCCTGCTGCTTTGCCTGCTCCAGCTCGCTCGCGGCCTGCTCGGCAGCGGCCTGAGCCGCGGCAACAGCCTCGGGCGTGGCATCGGCAGCAGCGGCCTGCGCGGACTTGAGCGCAGCCTGGGCATCGTCGGCGGTCTTCTGGGCAGCGGTCAGGGCTTCACCCTTGTCCGTCAGATCCCTCTTTGCGGCATCGAGTGCAGCTTGAGCGTCCTCGAGCGCCTTCACGTCCGCATCGGCCTTGTCCTGCGCGGCACCCATCTGCTGCTCCAGCTCGGCCGAAGCTGCAGAAGCGGCAGCGTCGCTTGTGCCACGGGCCGCATCGTAGGCGCTCTGAGCCTGCTGCTGGTTGGCAGCGGCGGCGTCGTAAGGAGCGGCGGCCGCATCCAAATCGGCCTTGGCAGCAGCGGCCTTAGCGCGAGCCGCATCGACCGCAGCCTGCAGGTTGGCGACCTTCTGCACCGCTGACACCGTGCCCGCGCCAGCGCTAGCAGCAGCCGCGCTCGTCAACGGAGACAGCACCGCAGCCGGCTTCGCAGTAGCGTCGGCACCGTTCGCACCCTGCGCCACCGCAGTCAGCGGAGACAGCAGCGACCCGCCCGTCATGGCGATCGTTGCCGCAGCAACTGTCGCCATACGCCCGGCGGCCTTCGCCTTACCCGCAGCGCCGCCATTGATGTTCTTGTTCACGTTCTTGCTCATTGCCGATTCCTTCCCACGATGAGCTGATGTTTGACACATAATCGATCCAATATGCCCCGCTAAAAAGAGGTGATAACGGGGTAATTAAATCGGAGGAGTTGGAGACAAGCCCACATCCATCAGCGGATGCCGAGCTCATACTCCCGCTCGCGCTCAATATCATTCAGGTACTCATAATCTTCGGAGCTAAGCTCTAGATCATCTTGAGCGAACATGTAGTTCTCAGCCTTAGAACCAATACTGCAACCGTAGATGGTATTGAGATCGATATGGTCGGTATTGTCGTTGTAAAGGGGGAAAATTCTGCTGGTCATGCTCAAGTACCTCTCAACATAAACTGAAAACTCGTTTGCTTGGTCTCTTTTTGAGACCCCATCTGATGTGCTATGGCTGCAGTATATGTTCTCCCCTTTTACAATGCAAGCGTAATTTCAAAAAGTTCTAGGAGCGATAATTGCGCAACACCATCACTTGTCGCCACCGCCATCCTCTACCGCGCCCTCACGCGCAGCGCACTCGTTGAGATACTTGACCGGAATCGGCCACACGGACGGAGCCTTATAGCGCGAAAGGCCTATGTTGGCCAGCTGAACCAACAACTCAGACAAATCATCGCCGTCGAGTACCTCAATCGAACGCACGTGAATCGCAGTCGCCATATCCTCCTGGGTGCCGTTGTTGACGCCCACAAAATAGCAAGTCTTGCCCGCACGCTCGAACGTTCCAATGCCGTAATAAGGCGAGTTGTAGCTCTCGAAAATCTCTTTCTTACGCCCTGCTTTGCCTGTGAGCTGATGCTCACCCACCAGGGCCATAAAGTTATTGGAAAACGTCGTCAGTCCCGTATCCCGCACGCGCGCAAGCATAGACTGCCCGTCCGCATGCACGTCAAAGACATAGGCGCCCTTATCGAGTTTGCCGTCCGCGGTCAGCAGATCGAGCTCCATCTCGTCCTCGGGACCATCCTCTGCCGAATGTGAGGCATAGCGCATGCCCCCATCCGCGCCAATCGCCAACGTAGCGATACGCGAATCCAGCTCAATCTTGTCCTTTGTTTTATGCGGCACATCGACCAAGCCACACACCGTCACCGACTCAATATCCAAAGCATCAAGATCAAACGCCGTCACCCGCTCGTCGACAACATCCTGCTTTACCAGCAGTTCTTTGAGCATGGCGCCCAGGATCGCCTCTTGCGCATTGCGATCCTTTTGCTTTGGCGCCACCTTAAACAGTGGCTCGCACACATCCGGTGTCACGTGCTGTTCCACCACGCCAGCATGTAAGGCATAGCCGTCGTCCTCAGCAACCTCATTGGGCACAACGACAAGGTTCAGCGCCCGCGAATCCACGGCCCTTCCGCCATACGTTGCGCGAACGCCCCACGAGGAATCGTTAAGTCGATCGGCCAGCTGGCGCGCCACTTCGGCAAGCCCATTGCGCGCAAACGACACCACGATTCGCTGCCCCGCCATGCGCTCCGCAACCACGCGCGCGTACTCATCACCCTTGAGCACCTCGTAGAAACTCTTACGCGGGTATTCCATGAGCGTCACCCGGGCGAAGTCGCTGTAACGGCGTTCGAGAATCTGCAGCTCTCGATACAAAATGCCCTTCTTGGTATAGGCGACCTTGTCCGCCTGGGCCGAGAACGTCAGATCACGGCGCTTGGACGGCTTGTCGCCCTTGGCTCGGCGCAGGATGTACTCGTCTTTTTGTTCGTGGGCAAGCACCATCGTCGCCACGGGCGATAGCCTGTAGCCCACTTGGCTCTTAATTTTTTCGAGCTCTTTCTCGTCACCTTGTGCCCTGCCAATAAGCACACGGCGCTTGGTAAACGTCCGAATCTTAAGATCAAAGGTGCAATCCTCATCGATAACGATTTCAACCGTTTCGATCTTGGCAGGTCCCCTTCCGTCGCTTTCGACAGCATCGCGGCGGGCACCCTTGGCGCTAATGACATACAGGTGCCCGGTGTCATTGGGAACTTCGTCCTCAATCCCCTCAAACTGAGAGCAGGAGTTGAACAGCAAGCGGAGCGCAACGTAATCGTCCAACTCGTTCCAATTAGTTTTGATCGGAACTATCTGCTCCTGATAAAGCGAGGCATTAAGGTCGCCCGTCTGCACGCCCGCTTTGACCATCAGAAAGACGCGGCTGTCTGCAAGCTGCGTGAGCGCGACGACCTTGCCCGTCTGGCACACATCGGCCATAAAGTTCGCCACGGCATGCTTGCCCGCATCGCCGACGTTGCACCAAAAGACCGAGTAGCGCTCCTCGGCAGCAGCGGCATCGAGCTGCAACACGAGCTCTGATACGGCGATGTCTCCCAAACCGCACGGCTGGTTATGCTTCGATTGCACGGCCGATCGCCTCCATCATCTCCAAATTGATTGCACCGTCGGCGGCCATATAAGGAACGGAGAACGCAGTCCCCTCAGCATCGAGTGCCTTGGGCACGCACTCAAGCGCTGCCTCATCAGCCAAAACGTTGACGATTAGCAGGCGTTTCGCCCCAACCTTTTGAGCCTTCGCCCTAAAGCGCTCGGCATCCGACGCCTCGCGACCGTCGCGAACATAAGCGATATAGGCACCGATGCGATAGTGCTTAAAATCGATCCATACCCCGGTCGTGTTGCCAGCAGCATCGAGCACCTCAAAGTCGCCACCTGTCTCGGCGTGTGCCGCATCGCCACGCGTAAGCGAATAGCGGCCGTCGTAATATGCCTCAAAGATTGCCCTTCCGGCAGATTCTCCCAGCTCACCCAGGTAGACCGCCTGGAACATATAGGGCGTCATGTGCGCCGTCGCCGCCGGCTGCAGCGTTGTGGGCACCCCGTCGCTCGACCAACGCTCACGCACTTCGCGAATTGACAGCAGCTCGGGTACGCGCGCCGCCGCCTGGCTCACCTGGCGAACCGTCGCGCCCTTTAAGCCCTCCTTGCAGTGGCAACGATCCTCCAGACGAGCAGCAATCTGCTCGACGGGCTCACCATCGTAGCTAGGGAATTCAAAGTGCGGCACCTTGCATGCCCCGCCTTCTGCATAGGCATAGCCATTTGCAGCATGCGACATGCGCAGCGCGGTACTCCGGCGCTCTGGGTATTGCGCGAGATCTTCCCACGGCAGGCAAAAATGATGCAGGTAAAAGTCGCGCTCGCCATCAAAAGCAGTGAGATCTTCGTCCCCGGCGTTTAGCGAGGTAACTTTCCACGCCAGCTTTTCGTGCTTTTGCTTGGCAAGGTTGTTCCTAAAGGCGGCAAGGTTCTGCTGCTTAACGGCAGCGTGTTCCTTGTTGTCCGTCATATGGTTGTTGGCAGCGGCGCAGGCACCAACCACCTGCTCAAGCTCGTAGCCCATCGGCAAATCATGCAAGAACGAAAAGTTGCAATCGTTCGCAATCTCGCGGTCGAGCAGCACCTGCACGCAAGGCATCTTTACACTCGTGCGCATCAGGCGACCCACAGCCTGTGCCACAATGCGAGCGCCTTCGACCTGATAAGAGAGGGTGTCGCGCACCGGCAGGCTCTTATTAACGCCAGATAGAAGCATCCGTACGTTCCGGCGCTTTTGAGTAAACGGAACCTCGCCGCGCGCTACCAGTTCCTCCTGCTCCACCACGCCAAGTAGCGCCTGCTGGACAAACTTATTTGAGTTGATCTCCACTCCCCAGGTCAAACGACTTGTGGGCGACTCGATATATAAGAAATCAAGATCCATCTTGGGGCGACGGTCGGCATTTTCAAAGCCGCAATCGACCTGATGAACCATGTCGCACAGATTCTCCGGCACCTTGTATTTGAGATTCTTGGAAAAGCCACCGGCCGAAAGATTGATAAACATCAGGGTCGGCTGGCCCAGCTCGAGACGTTTTTGAGCGCCACGCCAACCTGCATCCCATTCCGCAGCGTTAAAGCACGGCACCATGTCCTTGGCGGCCTCAAGCGATTTCTCGTACGACATCTCGGGGCACTTGATGTTTCTAATCACCAGCTCCGCGACAATCTCGCGCGCAAGATCCAGCGCCAGACTATTGAATTCGCCATGGTTTCCCATGTGGCGCGTGGTAAAAACGGCTCCCGCCCGTTGCTCGTTACGCGCCACACCACGGGCCCAAGTACTCACGGCAACAAGCGTCTTGCTCAGGCGCTTCAGCTCAAACTCGATGCTCTTGGCGTCGCTCACGCCCACCCTGTCAGCAATCTTTAAGCGCAAGCGCACCGCAAGTCCCTCACTCACGCCAATCCCGTCAAAGAACCGCATCGCGCGCTCGTACACCTCGTCGGGCGACACAATGATGCCGCCAAAGGCGCCGCCTGCCAGCGCGACCATGCCGGCAATTTCCTTGGACTCATCCACCCAGGCAATATCGACGTCGTACTCCTTCGCAGCCTGTTTGTTAAACAGCTTAGTCTGTCGCACGATTTCCTGGTTGAGCTCGCCAATCCAAGCGTCCTTGCGAACCACGCCATGAACCTCGTCAAGGTAATCGAGGTTGAAGTTTTTGACGGTCGGCGCACTCCATGTTGCGCTCATGCACACGCAAGGCGCTTTGGCGGCAATGGAGGCAAGGTAGGCCTCGGGCATGCGCTCAATGCCGTGGCTGGTTAGGTACGTGGTAAACATGTGCTCGATGGTGGTTTCCATCACTAGATAATCGACACCACGCGCATACATCGAGTCGTCGGCGGCATCGATCTCGTCATTCTTACGATCTTTAAAGAACAGCGCCAGCATCAACGAATCCCAAAAATACTTCTCGCTGGTCTGGTTGTTCCTAATGCCCAGGGCATCGATGATGTTCTTGCGCGAAAGGTCGTCCTTGTACGAAATGCTGCCGTAGTACAGCTTGTCCATAAGCGTGGCGCAACGGGCGAGATGACCCACCACCATCCTGACCAGACCGCGTGCACGACGCACCGCCTTGCTGACGGTTTGCTGCCCACTCCCTCCGCGAGTGATAATCATATTGCGAGTACCGCCCTCATTGAGTTTGAAGCGCAACGGATTCGCCGAGTTGTCGCCCACCGAAATATCGTCGCTGCCAAACAGATGTCGACCGGAGAGCTGCTCTTCTTTCGCCTCGTCAGACAGCGCAAAAGGCGGACGCAGTTTCATGTCCTTAATACAAGAGGCGAGTGCCTTTTGAATTTTCTTGGCATCCTTGGCGATTTCTTCGGCATCTTCCTCTACGCTCGCCCGCGAAACCCTGTTCCTCTCGGCGTTTGACCCTTTGTGATCGCCCGACGTGGAAGCGTGCGTATAGACCGCCATCCATTGATCTCGATTCCCCAGTAGCAAGGGGTCCACCACACCGCCGTTAAAATGACGATCGAGGATACGCAATACTTCGTCCGGTTGAAACGTCACGGGATCGTCTGTCAGCGTCGACAGTATGTCGGCCTTCATGTGGTCGATTTCATCAAAGATAAACAGGCCCTTCTCGGCAGCCATTGCGTTAAAGAGCACAACGCCTGCACCGGTCACTGTATCGATCCTATTGATGAGCTTTTGCGGCGTCAGGGCAATCACATGCGGTATGCTCTCGTCATTGAGCAGGGCAGACGGCCAAATCTGGGGGATCACCTCCATGCCGCGCGTGATGTTTTTGAGCTCGTGGCTCACAGCCCAACGCAAGCTCGCATCCGCCGACGATAGCTTGTCGCGAAGGGCGGGGGTCAAACGGTCTGCAACACCTCCCAGACGATTTCGAGTGTCAAGGATGCCCAAAAGGTCATCGGCGATCTCCATCGCGTTGCCCCACGCTCGCTTAATGATGCGATGAGAGCTCTCGTCGTCCGCCTCGATGGGACACGGAATGTCGCGCACGCCCACGGCGCCCTTACCGCGCGTAGTCTCAATCCAATGCAGGATGTTATCGCCCGCACGCGGAAGATCGAACACCATGCGCTGCGCGGCATCGCCATCCATGCCCTGTTCAACCAGCAATTTGCGCACGCTCGCAACGTAGTTGTCGCGGTTGTCCTTACCCGGCACCACAAACACCAGGTAACGACGGCCCGGGCACTTGTTAAAACAGCCCGAATCGTCCCAGCCACCGGCGATGAGGTCGGCTGTGACCTGCTCGGCCGTATAGTTTTTACCCGAGCCCGTCGTGGCGCCCAAAAAGTACAGGCCATTGTTGCCCTGATCCTTGGGGGCAAACAGCGCACGCTCAAAAAACTCGCGCATCGCCTTTTGACGTGCAAGATAGGGAGCGAGCTCCTTGTCGTCCGCAGACGACGGATTCGATTGGCAGTTGAGATCCCACATAGCCATGGTCAAACCTCCGATTTAGTTGTTACACGTGTTTGATACCATCCCGTGCGGACAAAACTCGCGCTGGGCGGTCAAGGCGGCGGCGTCCATGCCGCTTGAGAGAAGAAAGAAAGGAAAGAGGAGCAGTCAGCGACTACTCGCACGAAGCGAGCAGTTTCTTAAGATCGCACTCCAACGCCTCGCGCTCTTTGGCATCGATCACTGCAAGGGCGACACGCATCAGGGATGCATCGGCGGCAGACTCCTGAACCTGGTCGGGGCGCTTGCTAAAGCTTTTCCCGGCAGCCTTCCGATCGGTCGCGCCGTTCAGTGCGGTGGCTAAAGATTGTCATCGGACTTTGCGCTGGCTTTGGCCGCCTCTTCGCCCGCGATCAGGTCCTTAACCGTTATATACGCACTGTACGTAGCATCCTCGATCTTTTCCAAAACATCATCAGGGTCGCAAGTGCCCCAAGTTTCTTCGAGGACTCGAGCCAATCCCCAAGCAGCGCTGAGCAGGACGTCAACGTCCTTTAGATCTAAATGATCGACCGTAAAGGGATAGTCCGCGCACTCCAGTAGATACGTGTCAACTGCGCCAATTGCCTCAGCCACGTATGGCTCAAGATCGCAATGGGGTTGGAGGGCGCACAGCGCCTTGTGCGGATCGGTCGGCTCGATCCAATACAGCGTTGTCGCATCCTCGCATTTCTCGAGCGGATAACGCTCAACCGCCTTCTCCCAACTTTCATACCAAGGATCGGCATCGCCGTCCGTCATCGACCTGCAAAGATCAATCGCCGCAGAAACAGTCGCACACGAGCATCTATAACTGGCGCCTTTCCTAAAATCATCATTGAGCTCGTCGTCGCCAGACAGCCTCGCCTCCATGATCAGAAACGGGCCGTCATCATCTGTAATGCTCATGGGATAGTTGTCACATTCGTAGTACGGATACATTTTGTCTCCAATCAACCGTTCGGTCACATTAACAAGCAATATCAAAACCGCGCTCACGCGGAGGGTTGTCGTCCTCGATCCATTCGAGCCCGTCGTTCTCATCGATTCCGGCATCGGGGACTGACGACCATCTGAACTCGAAACCAAGCTGGTCAAGCTCATCGACTCGCTCACTGATTACTCCGTACGCATCCAACGCATTCTCGAAATCCTCCGAAGACACATAGCCGCGCTCGCACTGCTTGCGCATCTGGTGCAAACGACCCATGGCGGCAGCGATGATCTCGCGAAGAACGATAACCTCGCGCTCGCATACATCGATGTTTCCTTTGTTGAGCTTGATGCAATCGGACATAACGGCCTCCCTGGTTTTAAGCCTTTTCGCTTGATTCCATTGAACAGCCGCAAACAGCCGCGTAATATGACTTTTATCGGGTTTTAAATTTTGGCTGTTTGGAGCATTAATGCTTGATTCCGAACAAGAGCCGTTTAGCTGGGGTTTCGAGGCTGGCTTTCTTCGCTCTCCCGTCAATCCCCGCATGCTTCTTCTTAACAGAACGCCAGAGATTGATTGCGCCGATGACGGAAACGCAACCGGCAATGCAAGCGCATGGAATCTCGTCTCCGTAGCCAACGACCTATTACGCGTCGACTTAAGCTCGCTTTTCAACGAGATTGGGGGCCACTTTCGTGAGCGAGCAAAATTGCGCTTTTACATCGATTTGCAGAACGCCATTCGTCAGCCCCCTGCTCCCCACGATGCGCAACACGCTTCGATGGACTACGCAGCCGAACCAGACCATGACGACTGGCTCGATCCAGACGATTCCGACCAAGAGTCCGCGCAAGCAGAATTGAACGAAGCCGAAATCGAAGTCAACCTTCAAAAACAAAAGGAACGCGACCTCGATTTCTTTGCTCCGATATTCGATAAAGCCATTACGCGCCATGCACACGGAGAGATATCTGGCATGGCCAGGTATCTCCTTGAAAATGTCTGCAGGCAGTGTGTCATGAACATCACAGCGATTCCCGACTATCGCTATTACAGCTGCTGGATGAACAACAACGCTATTGAGTGCAACGAAATCAACCGCCTGTACCGCGCGGTGATCACGACATCGGCCCTACTCAATAAGCAAGAAATGGCGTCCCTCTTCAGCTCCTATCTCAAGCTCGTGTCGAACGACATGGACATTACAACTACCAACGGCAAGACCGGGCTAACAGAACCGGTGCCGTATAAACGCGACAATCCAAGAGACAACTATCCAAAGGTCAACTCGCAGATAGAAACAGCTTGCGTTTGCACCAATACCGATCTCTTTCGAGCGCTTCTCATTGTTTTTTATCAGGAATGTCTGGAGCTTGCCCCGCTGCTTAAAAACACCGAGGCACCTAGCCTGCTCGCGCAAAACGAAGAGTTTTTCCCAGCCGCCATCAAAACAAGCGACCCGCGACAATTTCGATTATTCGATAATCAGCTGCCGGCAATCATCCGCTTTGGCGACGCTTTTGCATACGCAGCCAAAAAGCACTTGCCCGGAAACGAAACGGCTCAAAAGCTCGAAGAACATTTGAGCGATATAAAACGCATGAATAGCGCCCCCTTTATGCAGGCGTTTCGCAAGAACTATCTCGAGGCTATGCGCGAGAACCAAATCTACGCAAATGGAGACTTCCATACGTATGCAGAGCTTAACGACCAGGAAAACCTCAATAGGCTCGTAAGGCTTCAAGCTGTTATTGCAAAGGCAGGAGAGCTTTACTTCACCGAAGAGGAATGTTCCTTTGCAAGCCTTTATGCCCGCATCCTCCACGAGCTGCTGCTGTGCGGCATTATGCCGATAACATGCCAAACCTGTGGTTCGCTCTTTTTTCCGACCGGCCCTAACAGCAAGTACTGCGATCGATATAACGCGGCGACCAAGCTCTATTGCAACCCGCGGCACAACGCCAAAAAACATCTTGGTCGCAAATCACCCCGCGACGTCGCACTCAATATACGGAGAAAAGCCGACACGGCATACGAAAAGGGTTTAACGGATTGTGCCCACTATTTTGACAGCCTTGGCAATTTTGTTCTCGATGGTCTTGGCCCAACATACCAAGCGAGCGACCTAATTTCCGACGAGCTCTATGCGGCATGGCTGTCTATCGTCAACCAGCCCAATTGCAGGACAAAAATCAGGCGACCAGATAGGAACGGTTTTCCATACCCCGTACTGTGGTACGGATTCATCCTCAATGGCATACAGTATGTACAAGTCGAGTTTCCCGAAGCCGAGTACCCGGCGCTTTTTGAACGCTTGAGCCAGCTCGCCGAAAGCCCGCAATCAAAGTGCACGCTGAAGCACAAGGGACCCGGCGAGCACCCATACAGCTCATGGCTTATCAAGTTATACGAGTTGTTGGAGATCATTGCGCAAATTAATAGCGCCGACCAGGTGGCAAAGCCCATTCCATTGCTTGGAATAGATAGGGACGATTGTGTCTCGACCGACCCGACCGCCCAAGGCACACGGAGCGCGCCCGACGCATGCGTCTACAGCACCGGCACGATAGATAGCCTTAGCTTTACCGTGTATACGAAGGGATATGACCCGGAAAAGCGGGAACGAGCCTGATGTAGCGGCTTCGAGCGAAGCCGCCGGTCACGGGGTGGCACCGGGGCGCGGACGCCGCGGGCCATTGGGAGCAACCCTCCTCCGCTACCTGCGCGACGTGGCAGCGCCGCTGCGTCGTCCCTGTCGCCGAACATCGTCCTGAAGGCGCGGGCGGGTGTCCATGAACAGCCGCGCCCGCACTAGCCTGGGGGACAGCCGCCCCGCCACCAGCAGTGCGCCGGCACGCCTCGGCACCGCCAGGGTCTCCGCCTCCACGGGCAGGGCAACTTTCTCGATGACCTCGGCAGAGCACACGCCCGACAGGTCAACCCCGTTGTAGACGATTGGCCTCATGCGTTGCCCCTCGCGCGCCCGTAGGTGTTACCGCTACTCTGAAAATGACCAGATGATCACCCAACAATCTTTGGCGAGTGGGGGCTGAACGCATCGTTGCCGTTCTGTTCATCCACCGCCCTGCGCCCCAGGCTTAAGGGTTCTGCCGCGTCATCTTCCACCCGCACGGACAGGACATAGTAGAAGTCGGCACCCTGATTCCCACGATCCCGCACGTAGCCAAGGTCGGCCAGGCGGTCGGCCAGCTCGTCCCTCGAAACCAGCTCATTCGAGGTTATGCGACACGCCACAGGCTCGATCTCGTAGGTGTTCGTCTGGCTTATGGCGTTCCGATAGAAGCGGAACCACGACGTGCGGAAGAGATCCTTATGGTGCGAGTAGACATGCCCGTCCTTAATGGCATAGAAGTAGAAGAGAAAGCGCCCGCCCTTGCGGAGCCTGCCGCTGCTTTCGAGAAAGTGATAGTAGTCATCGGGAGAGTCCCCTCGAATGTAGCCAATCACGAACGATTCGCCACCATGCCCGTAGGAGTCGCTATCCGTCTTGCCCGCGCTTGGAGGCTCAGCCACAACCATTTCGGTGAAGTAGCTCAGCCGGTTCAGCCGCGTATTGCTTGCCGTGTTCTCGCCGATGACCTTCTCTATGAAATCGCGCAACGCATTCTCTGCCGTCCTGCTGATGCTCGGCTTCATGGCGAAAGCGCCGACACCCGGCAAAATCTCCTCGAAGAGCCGGAATTGGCCCTTCTCGCCCGTTTCGCCCGACCCCGGATAAAGCACGTAGCTGCCAACCGTGCGCCGTATCGCGTCGTTGTACGTGTGCATCTTCAGCAGGTCACCGCGCTTGTAGGTGTTCGTGGTGGAGGCCGCCTTCTCCTCGTTAAGTTCCTCGCGCTCTGCCTCCTCGGTGCCCACATCCTTGCCGACAAGCCCCGTCAAGTCGGTGATGCGGTACTTGGCGTCGAAGTGGACGAATGCAACAGCTCCATCTTGCACTGCGGCTCGCTCGTTTGTATAAGCATCCGGGAATATCGCGAGCGTGTAGTCGGGTCTGAACGGTCTCGAGTACGAACCCTCGTAACGAGTGGCATGAAAGTCACGGGGCGAGAAGGTGCGGTTGTAGTAGAGGTTTACCTTCGCGCCGCACTGCGCAATCTGGAATGACTGGCAGGAGCGTACGCCCTGCTTGAGGGATATTGACAGCCCACCGTCGGGATTCGTCCCGATAAATGGGTGGTCATCGGTGCTTATCGGCTCGCACCCCTCGATCCCCCTTACGATGTCGTACAGCTCAAAGAAGATCCAGTACTCGTAGAGGAGGGCCACATTCTTCGATTCGCCCTCGTAGATGTCATCCTTGCCCTTCCAGTCGAGCTGCAGCGCCATATCGAGCATGGAATATGCGAAGAAGATCTGCGAGTATCCCTCGCGCTTCTGCAACACCTGGTTGTTCTGAGGCATCATCTGCAGGGTGCCGACATCGTCGAAGAAGGCGTCGCTGAGTATCGTATCCAGCATGGCGTGCAGCGCGGCGGCTTCGCGATAACACTCCGTCTGCCGAGTATCGCCCTTCTCGGCATCCAGGACAGTCATCAGAGAGGTGCAGATCCGGTCAATCTCATGCAGGGCAAATTTCACAAACCGATTGGCGGGCGTGTCGAGCAGGTCGTACTTGCGCGTGACGCTGACCATCTGGGGGAGGTAGACGCCTCCCGCATCGCCGCCGCAGTTCAAGCGCGTCCACATCCGGCTGTTCGAGAAGGGGTTCGTATAAAACCTCCGGGACGGCATGCCAGCCCCAACCGACCGCAGCTCGTCCTCGTGATCCAGCGTCCTATCAGGGTTCCTCTTTATCGCCTCGAAGAGGGCTTGGAGGTTCGGTTCGTAGCAGAACTGCCGCAGGAAGACGAACTGCTCAAGCAGCGTCTCGCGATTCTCGTCGGCTTGCTTGTAAACGTTCGACGTGGAGCCCGAGTAGTCAAGGAGCAGCGCAGCGCACCTTGCGGCAAGCTCCTCGGTGAGCTCGATGTAATCGTCTTCATAGCCAATCTTGAGCGGGACGACTTCGAACTGTAGCATCGGCGCATCAGCTTCCTCGCCGAATCGAATCCTCGAACGCCCGAGATAGTTCACGAACTGGAAGGTGACACTATTGCCGTTTCTGTCGCACCTGATATTCTTGCCTTCGTTTTGGAACGAGGCGCGAGGATGCAGGCCACCATCAGGGGTCCGCTCGTATTCGAGCACATAACATGTGGTTTCGTTGATTCGAAGCGTGGGACTCCCGTCAAGACCGTCCTTGACGGCGAAGGCTGGTGTTGAACCAGCGCCATTCTGGGATGCTTCCGGCTTGAGACCGAAACACGTCAGCCCGGTTAGCCCGGTCTGCTGTTCCTCGTCCCAATCGACTCGGTCATGCGCACCGCTCTGGTAGAGCCTGGCTATTGTTCTTCCATCCGCTGCAAAGCGGATTGCGCCGATGCTGCCGTCCATAGGCTAGATGAAGCTCGCATACTGCACGTTATCGAGTTTCGCTGCCATCTGGCTTATCTTAACGGAGCTCAGCTCGCCATCGCATATGTCTTTCAGGCTTTTAAGCAGATTGCCGATCTCACGCTTGTTACCATGGAGCTTCGGCAGCACCTTCTGGACAATCTGCTCATCGACAGAACGCTCGAGTTCGTAGTTCTCGCCGTCAAGCTCGTGCGCGGCATTAACGTACATTCGCACTTCGCGCACGGTGCGGAAGGCAAACTCATAGCCGCATTTCTCCAGCTCTTCATACAGCTTGCCGAACTTCTCGAAGATGGCGTTAGCATCATCTTCGCTGATGTAATTGGCTCCCTCCCATATGTCCTTGGCGAGACGCAGAAAAGCCTGGGGGACGCCGGAAGCTGCGACGGCAACGTCCGGCGCATCCTCGATGGCTTTGAACCCTGCGAGGACTTCGGCCTTCGACGGCTTGAACTCTATGACGTTTGCCCTGTCGAGCACCTTGGGGCTAAACATGTAAGTGGTCTCATCGATGTTCACGGTGCCGACAACGAACAGGTTCTGCGGATAGGGCAGCCTGTCAGCACCGCCATCGCCGTACCCATCAAGCACGATGAGGTTATCCTCGCCGATGGTCTCCATGTGGCTGAGGAAGTCTGAGAAATACCGCTCGACATGGCTCAGGTTCATCTCGTCGAGGATGAGGAAATACGGAACCTCGGGGTTAGCGTTGGCCCGTTCGATGAGTCTCAGTATGCCGGTCTCTTCGTACGCGCCTTTGCCGCCGTCTGCAATCGGGTTGAAGAAGCCCAGCACCTTGGTGTTGTCGGTCCAGTCGGCACCGACCGGGACGAGCAACCAGTTTGGCTCCCCGTCTTCATCCAAGACCTCAAGGTACTTTGCAAAACGCTTGGAAATCCGCGTCTTGCCTGTTCCGCTGTTGCCAGCAAGGATGACAAAGGGCTTTGCCAGTAGTGACGTGATGTAGCGCCTGGAGAAGTCGGTTTTAAATTCAGCTGGAAGGTTGTTTAGCTGAAAAGTCCTCTTCTCTCTGCTTGATGCTTTCGATGAATTCTTTGCAGCAAGGTCGATTAGTTGATGCATTGCGGGCAGCACGTCATCGCCTTGTTCGTAGTCGATGCCCTCTTCGGCAATCAATTGGCTCGCTATGAGGTTTCGCATGAACTCAGCCACGCTGTAATCAAACTCAAGTTTCCCTGCGTAAACGTCAGCGAAATACTTGAATGCCGTGGTCAGGCTACCAGCCCTCATCTTGCATCCGCGATTGCAAAGGGCAATAAGATCGTCAATTCTCGACTTGTAGTCGTAATCTATCGCACCCGAAAACTGCCCGTCTTTGTATCTGCTTCCAGTGGCGAAGAAGAGTTTCGTTAGCTCCAAGATATATGCATCTTCGGAGACGCCCACAGGCTTTACTTCGGCTGCATCCATCCAGAATGTCCTTTCCGCAAAACCGTCCTCTTGCAACGGCGATGAATCGTTTACTTTGCCCGTCACTGGCAACAACAGCAGTGCGGCAAACAAGTTGCCGACATTTGGACGCTTTGCCCCGTCTCCTTGTATTTGCACACGTACTTTTCCGCCTTTTTTTGCAACGGGATAACGCGTGCCAAGGGAGACAACTTGCCCAGTAGAGGGTACGACTACTTCCAAGATGATTGCGTGTCCGATAATGTCAACTGCAGTCAGCGTATCCCCGTTTGCAAGAGAGCCTGAACCTTTGAGTTCGTACTGTCCAGCACCACCTTGTCCAACTGTTCTCCCGCGAACGGATAGCGTATTCTCGCTATATATAGAATTCGGAATGGGATAGCTCAAATTCCATTCATCGACAAAGGACATGGCAACCACCACAATTAATCTGCTGCATAGTCAGCTATGCATCTAGCAACGTACTCAGCAAGCTTAACTGGCACGGCATTGCCAATCGCCTGCTCAATGTCTGTCTTGGACCCGACAAACTCAAACTCTTCGGGGAAGGTTTGCAGATAGCTGCGCTCCTTGTATGTTAAGGCTCTCACACCTTCAGAAATATCAGCCTTGTCGGCATGATGCCTCTTATATGCTGGCGGTATCGGACGGTTGGTGCCTCGTACCGTTACCGCTGGCTCGTCAATCGTGAAGACGCCCCTACGCTGGAAGTTGCGTGGATGCATGTAGAAGTATTGCGTGCCGAGCGAATCGCCAAGGTAATCCCTGACGGTCATCTGCTTGTCGCTCAGCCTTGAATCCAAGAGTTCGCCGAGAAAGTCATCTTTATCACCAAGATGACCGACAAGGATAAAGCGCCTGCGAATCTGAGGCACACCACATAGACTGGCGTTGAGGACGCGCCTCGTGAGACCGTATCCAGCATTGCGGAATATTTCCAGCGCCTCGGGCAGGACGTCCATCCGCTCGATATTGTAAACATTCTCCATGACGAACCACTCGGGTCTGACGTCCCGAACTATCTCAGCATATCGGATGGTGAGATTGGCCCTTTTGCCGCGCTGTCTGGCGCCCGCAATGGAGAAGTCCTGGCAAGGGGGGCCACCGATTATCATCGACGGCGAATACTCTTCAATTTTCGGGACCGCTTCCGCATCGTAAAGATCGTATTTGAATGCCGGGTGGTCGAAGTTTGCCGAATAGATGTCGACAGCCGCCTGCCAGTTATCAAACGCCGCCTTTATGTTGAAGCCCGCATTCTGGAATCCGAGCGACATACCGCCGCATCCCGAGAAAAGATCAACGCAGTCCATCGCTCACATCCCTCCTGTACTCTAGTAGCGCTCGTGCAACGTAGGTGGCAAGGTTTACCGGTACGGCGTTGCCCACCATCTGGTTGATATCCGTCTTACTCCCAAAGAACTTGAAAGACTCCGGGAAAGTCTGGATCCTACTGCGTTCCTTTGGAGTCAAGCACCGGGCTTGACTGAGGTCCGCCGCGTCGTTGGGGTGAAGCTTGTAGTTCGGCGGTATCGGCCTGTCCACACCACGAATAGTGACCGAGGGCTCGTCGATGCTGAAGATGGCCCGCCTCGTGTAGCTTCGCGGAATTCTGAAGTAGTAATCAATTCCAAGCTCGTTACCGAGATACTCACGAATTGTCATCTGATGGTCAGAAAGGCCCTTCTCAAGATATGGGTCGAGGAACCCGTCGGGCGCCCCAAGGCATCCGATCAAGAAGTATCTCTTGCGAGCTTGGGGGACCCCGCACAGGCTTGCATCCATCACTCGCCCACTCAAGCCATAACCCTGCGCTTTGAGGGTGGCCCGAATCGCTTCCATGGATTTGCTCGTTCGAACGCGTGGGACGTTCTCCATAACGATGAAGCGAGGCTTGCACCTCGCGATGATCTCGGCATATCTAACAGAGAGGATTGCGCGCCCACCATCCTCGGATCTCTTGCCGGCCTGCGAGAAATCCTGACAAGGAGGCCCGCCGATGATGATATCCGGAGCGAAGCCGGCAACTTCCTCGGATACGGAAACGTCGGAGAGATCCCTTTTGAAAACAGGATGCTGGAAGTTAGCGCGATAGACATCAATGGCAGCGTCCCAATTGTCGTAGGCAGCCACAACATTGACGCCAGCCTTTTCGAAGCCGAGGGACATTCCGCCGCAGCCGGCGAAAAGGTCAACTGCCGTTATGTTCCTCTCGTTTTCCACGCGCTCGGTCTCCATTTCGATAGATACAGACAAATAAATAATTATAATTTCGTTTCTTCCAACATGCTTCAAGATCAGTCGGCAACAGAACAAATCCAGTTGTAACGCTTCGCCCGGACAAGAATCGCTCGTGCTCGATTCGAGCTTATTGCCGCCCAGCAGGGCAACCACTGTCGCATGCTCGCCCGTCAGAGGCCGTCCGCGCCGCATCCGCGTCCGCTCCGGATGCCGCGCCGGGTCAGTCGTGCCGCGGACCGTCCCTCGCGGCACGCACCCTCCGCTCCCGCGAAAACCCGTTCAACACAAAGGCTTTTAGGTATAGCCTTATTGCTGTACGCCACGAAGTTCCCGCCCACTCACGCCCTCGCTGCCAAACGAATACGCATCCCTCTCTCTTCTATGGATGCAACGCTGCCGAAATATAAATCGACTCATGCGATCGCTCTCCGACCTCAGCTGAAACGTTTCAGAGCGCAACAATCTTGAACCTCGATCCACCCTCCAGACAAACCTCCTCAGTTCATCCATTACTATCGAAAAGATCTTCCATGAATTTTGACGGCCTGTTTCAGCTGTAATGGAAATAAAAACCAGCTTTTCGAAGTCGGCGCCACAACCAGGCAAGCATTTCCGAAATCGCAGCATCACATCGCTCGATATAAGTAATTTGCTACTGGTGCAACGGCCCCGAGCACCGTTCCCGCGCGACTCTATCGCAAATACGTTGCTTAGAACAGGGCACTGCCACATTTCAGCAAGCCAATCCGAATCCTCGTTTGGTCGGGAGATAGTCCAATTACCCTTTAAATATCATATCGTTGTGGTATTCAATAAACTCAGCTCGTGGGGCAAATCGCTTCGGAAGCGTAATCGGCTCTCCGTTGTAGCGCCACAAATTTACCGCTTCCTTGAAAGTAGCGGCAGGCTAAACGAGGGCGGTGAGTTCCTTTTCTACTTCTACGCCATTAAGGACGGGCACGTGTACTCCCATCATAAAGATCTCTTTCGTACGACCCATTTCCGCTTCTACAGGAACGCAATCAGCGAGACAAACACTTACGAACTTGAACCCATGCTTTGCAAGGTGAAGGCTAACGAGCTGGTTTCGAGAGACGAACTAGCCGACCGGCTGGCCGCCATTGGTTACGAGCGGAATCGTGGGAGCCAGGGGGCGGACTTCCACTACGTGCTTAGCGTGGAGGTCGAGAACGCTGCAGTTGTGCCGCTGAGTCTCGCGTGCGGATTGGTCGACGGGCAGAACGGCAACGATGCTTTCAGCCCGCACTCGCCGAAGTTGGTGGGATAACATTTCACGAGCATGTCGATTGGTACAGGAGGAAAGATTATGGACGAGAGAATCAAATCGATAATCCACAAAGCTGTTGATGATGCCGGGCGTTATCCGTTTCTCTTCATCGGCTCTGGCCTCTCCCGTCGTTACTGCGGCACGCCGGGATGGGAGGGGCTGCTTTCGGATATCTGCGCCGAGGTGCTTGACGACCCATATGCCTTCGCGCGCTTCAAGAGCCAGGCGAAGATTGCTGTCCAGAACGGCGAGGTCGAGTCCGAACTGCCGTACGTTGCCACGCTCATGGAAAGCGAAGTAAACCACGAGCTCTTTGCATCGGATGAATTCGCTGCCTTCCGCGAAGATCACAGTGACGAGCTTACCGGGGACGCTTCGCCCATGAAGATCTACGTCGCAGATAAGATCGCGAGAGCTCGTCTCGTCGAGAGCGCCGAAACTGAGAAGCTGGCGAAGGCGGGCAGGGAAAAAGTTGCCGGCATCATCACCACGAATTATGACTGTATGTGTGAGACCCTATTCCCTGGTTTCACGACCTACGTCGGAGAAAGCGACCTCCTGTTCTCTGACCAGGCTTTCTCTCAGGAGATATACAAGATCCATGGCTCAGTCTCGAGGGCGGGAAGCATCGTCCTGACCAGCGCTGACTATGCGGAGTTCGCGCAGAAGAGGAAGTATCTCTCGGCGAAGCTGCTCACCCTCTTCGTCGAGTATCCCGTCATCTTCCTCGGTTATTCGATTCAAGACGAGAACATCAGGTCGATACTGGGTGACATCTGCGAATGCCTACCAGATGACAAGCTCAAACGGCTGGGCAAGCGGCTCATCTTCGTTCAGCACGCAACCGACACCTCTGTTGGCGAGATTGCTATGAGTTTCGGTGGCCGTACGCTTTCGATGACGAAGATCACCACGGATGACTTCGAGTCGATCTACGATGCGATGCGCAGCTTCCGGAAAATGTATAGCACGCGATTTATCCGCGAGTTGAGGGGCAGCGTGTTCAGGCTTGCGGAGCATATCGACCCGAGTTCCGACATCATCGTCTCAGGGATAGACAATGTCCTCAACGACCTTGACCCGGACCAGAAGATCGTCATCGGCCTGTCGGTGTCACCAAGTAGCATCGGAAAGCCGATTTCACCTGAAGATATCTTCGAGGACATCGTGCTCGATAACCTTCGCTATGACCCAAAGTTCATCGTCGAGAACTACCTCAACATGTACGTGCGCCAACGGCCCAACAACATGCCTGTCTTCAAGTACACGCGCGGACTCGGTGGAGAGGTCGGTAAGGACATAGCGACTTATCTCCCAACGCTCACCTCGATTGATAGCTATCGAAGCGAAACGTTCCGCAAATCGATGCCTGCGACTCGTCGCAGATTCGAAGGGTCGCTGAGCATAAAGGGCCTTGCGAATGCATGCGCGCCAAAGAGCCCGTTCGCGTTCATCCCGTGCCTTTCAGAGGAAGAGATGGACGTCGACGACTTGGAAGCGTTGCTGAAGCGGGCACTGGCTGACGTGGGAAACGACCCTGCCAAGAAGAGGGCTCTGTTGAAAGATTCGCATTATCGGAAGTGCGTCCGCATCTACGACTTCTTGCGCTATGGAAAGTAGGAAGTCCCCCAACCTTCACCAATAGTCCGGGCAACGGCATCCGAACCTAGATCCAGTTGGGGGACATGCTCCCGAACTATGCACGGTTTCCCGCGCAAAGCTAGTTTAGCAAAGAAATGTGGAGATTGGCGGTTGGGCGCTTGAGATTCCTGCCAACTGCCGCACCCCTTGAATATCAACTTCATCCGAACACCTCCCAAATTCATCCGTACATGTACGGATGAATTTGGGAATCCGATACCCTGAGGGCCGGGTCGGCCGGCCCCGGGAGATCGGAGGACGCCATGTCCGGAAAGAGCGGGAAGGGCGCCGCGAGGGCGGTCCCGAGGGCCCGCGGCAGGCGATCGGCGATTTCATGCAACTACGGCTGAAGTGTCTTTATGTGGTTCAGCGCACCCAACAGTACCGTTTGATTTCGCTCAAAGCATAAACGAAACCATGCATATATTCCCAAGGCAATCAGGCATGGCGTCACGAAAACCCCGGCAGCGATTGAATTGTTGCCCGCCCATGCAGACAGACACCCTCCGACCGTAAGTGAGATGATCATGCTGATCACGCTGGGGGCCCAACTCGTATAATGCACCCCACTCACCGCCTGTTCGACTATTTCGCATTTCTTTTTCAGGCTAATGTCCTCATCCACTTCACCAAGAGAAAAGTCCACTCCCGAAATTAAATCGAGCAATTCAGCCTCACTGTAGCCGCCTTCCTTGAATCTTTTAATGAAGAAACCTCCTGGTCCAGGCCCACAGATAGGACGGTTTACACGAAACAGTTCCTTATAGGCGATTCCCATTGTTAACTCCTTAAAGTGCAGATGCTATTTACGCTATCGTTCTATCATTTCGTCCGGACAGATTTTTATCGGACCGTCGGCAACCGTTCACAAGGACATCCCGTTCAGTAACTCCCCGCGCTCCTCATACCCGCGCTCGAGCTTCTTCCCAAGCTCCGCAGCGCAGCGCTTCGTTTCCTCGGCAAACAGGTCATCGATAGCCCTGTCAATCCGCGTGCAAGTCTGCCGATGCTCGTCCTTCCAGGGCAGGTTGAGTCCCAAACTCGCGTCCCAATAGCCGCCGAGTTTGGCGTTAATTACTTCCTCGGGATACAGCACGTCGCGGCGAATGTCCTCAACTACATCGTCCTCGTCCATATCGCAGGCCGCATCGCCCTGCTCGAGGAACTTGCGCAGCTCCTTTTGCGCCCGGATGTTGTTCAGCATGCGAACACACACCCCGGCCAAAAAGCGATAACGTTCGCATAGATCCCACTCGCCTTCGAGCCATACGCGAAAGCCCAGCATTTCGCTCGCGGACTCATCATCCATCAGGATCAATTCCCACGGAAGCACATTGGCGAGTGCGTCCTCCCCCAGCCTTTGCACGCCGTCGCGCATAAAGATGCACGGCTCCACGTCGTAATAGCCAAAACCGTGGCCCGCATCGCGACGATTGATGACATGCTTGGGCAACAGGATGATCTTGTCGCTGGGCTCGGGATCTATCTTCCGCAGCTTTTTGACCTTGCGGCGGGCGCGCTTTAGGCTGCGTTCGCTATCGCCACGGCCGCGGCCGTCCGGCTTGCCGCCGTATCGAAGGGCAACCTCACGCGCCAGGATCTTTGTGTCCGCAGCGCACAGCAGGTCGCTCACGGTGGGCAGGTCTTCCCACTCAATGCCATCGACGTCCCAAATCCTGTTCATGTTCAACCTCTTTCTGGCTGTGAATTTACGCACTTGTTCGCCCTGCACAACGTACTTGTAAGGCATGCGCCCCGCTAGAGCGCCTTCTTGCTGGGCGCAATCACCTCGTCCACCAGGCCCAGCTCCAGAGCGCGCCTGGCGTTGCACCAGCAGTCGCGCTCGGTGAGCTCGTGGAACTCCTGGGCGCTCAGGTTGCCATGCTCGGCCAGCAGCTCGTCCAGCTCGGCGCGCATGGCCGCTGTATGCTGCGCCACGATCTCGATATCGGTCTGCTGCGCCATGCCCGTGCCGCCCATCAGCTGGTGAATGAGCACCTGCGTGTGGCGGTACACCTGGCGGTGGTCGCCGCAGGCCAAGATCACCGCGGCCATCGAGGCCACGACGCCCTCGCCCACCGTGATCACGGGGCAGTCGAGCGACTGCATGGTGTCGATGAGCGCCAGCCCCGCCGTAACGCTGCCGCCTGGGCTGTTGATGATGAGGGTGATGGGCTCGGTCGCACTTTGATGTTCCAGCACCAACATGGACTTAATGAGGCCGTTGCAGGTCACATCGTTGACCTCACCCTCCAGCAACAGCACACGGCTGTTGAGCAGCTCGCTTGCCATATCGACGGCGGCAACGCGGCCGTCCTTGGACTTCTTGATGATGCTGGGCTCACGATACATAACGGACATGGCAATTCCCTTCTAAACGGAATCGGTAAAGAGGCAAAAACTGGACCGCACGGCTTACGGCTAACGGAAGCCGTGCGACAAAACATGCAAGATGGGATACACAAAGCTGCAGGGACTAATCCCTTAGCCACTTAGCTGCATTGGGATGGTCGTCGCAAAAGTACTTCTTGGCGCGGAAGGGCCGCATGCCGGTCACCTTGACCAGGCAATCGGTGCGTGGCATAAGCCCAACCTCGCCTGGGGTCATCACGCAACCGCGCACATCTACGGCAGTGCGCTCGGCGCCCACGTACTTGGTGCCCAAAACCGACTCGCCACACAGTTCGCTTATGTAGTTCTGCGTCGCGATGTTGCTGCCGCCACCCATATAGACCAAGCTATCGCAGTTATCGAGGATGGTAAGCGCCGTGGATTTGCCGTACACGGCATCGAGCTGGCTCAGCGATTGCGCACACATCAAAAAGCTAATGCCGCGACTGCGCACGGTCGCAATGCTGCGTTCAAAATCGGGGATGCGTCCCACATTGGGAAACTCATCGAGCACAAACTGCACGCGACGCTGCAAATGGCCGCTGGGGCTGGCATCGGCACGGCGCTGGGCAAGGTTAAACAGCTGCTTAAGGGCAACGTTCGCAAGCCATGCATTAGCCGAATCGTTGTCGCTCACCTTAAGATCGATCATGCGCTTGCCCTCGTCAATACGATCAAGACGCATCTCGTCATTCTCAAAAACGCGCATGAGCTGAGGCGTCTTAAGCCGCGAGATAGTTGCATTGAGCGTGATCAGAATACTCTTAAGCGTCCTATCTGCCGCACCTCGAAAATCGCGATACTGCTCAACGCCATACAGATCAGCGTTCTCCGCACCAAACTTATCGAGAAACTCCCTGGACTCCACCTCTTCTACAAGGTAGTCCAACGGGAATCGCCCCTCACCATCTCCCGTAACCTTGATGAGCGCAGCCAGTTTAAAGACGTTGTTCATCTTAAGGTAGCGGCGCGGGGCATTGGGGTCCTCACCCGGCGTAAGGGTGCCGGCAAGGGTCTCCAGGAGGAACAGGATTCCAACAATCGCTCGAAGCAGCAGGTCGCTCGCGTTATTCCAGAACGGATCATACCTAAGGCTACGGCCGTCAGGATCGACCCCCTCCATGATTGCCGCCACTGTGGTGGGGATATCCTCGACATCCATCACGTAGCGCAGAGGGTCGTATCCGGCCGACTGCTCGGGATTTACAGTATCGAGAACCGTTACCTCGTAGCCGTCCTCTTCAAAGCCTTTCCCCGTACGGCGCAGCAGCTCACCCTTGGTGTCTGTGACCACATAACAGCATTCGTGGTGATTGAGCAGGTTGGGCAAAATGAAACTCGCCGTTTTGCCGCTGCCGGTGCCTCCAAAGGCAAAGACATTGTTGGACACACTCGTCTCCCAATGCTTGTCGTCCTCGTAGAACGCCACCGTGGCACCCTTAGCCAGGATCACATCGCGCTGCTCATCGCCAGACGACAGCGCCCGCATCTCCTCCTTAGTCGCCCACTTCTTGGTCTGATACTCCGTTTGCTGCGCGGCCTCGTAGCCGTACATCTTGATGACTGACATGGCGCGGTTCCTTTCTTGTGCGTGGTGTTGGCGGTTGTTAGGCAATGCGATCGACACCGTCGTCCTCATTGAGCTGCGCCGAGCGCGGCGACTTGGTCGCGTGGCCGATCAGCCGCTCGGCCTGCGCCAGATAACTCTCGCGAGCAGCAGTTGAAACCGTTGTGTCGCCCAGGTACGCAAGCAGTGCATGGATCATCAGCTTGTCAAGCAGGTCGTAATCTTTATGATGCTTGATATTGAGGAGATAGCGATCTTCGAGTCCGTGTACTTTGTTGGTCAAATCGATTTCCATCTTTTCCTCCATGTAATAAAAAGTGTGTCGTCCATCCGAAAGTGCCTCAAACGGGCGTTTGACGCATAGCTCAAAGTTGAAACGCGGACTCGCATCGAACACGCGTCGTTGCACCTTGAGGTAGCGCTTATAAAACATGACGGCATCGTCTTCATCCGCCGTAAAGCCACGCGATCCATCGCGGTGCAGCCGGTCGCATGGCTTTCTGCCATCGGTGTGGCGCACGAAGGAGGACGGGATATAGGCGCCCTGCTTGGTGCTGTACTTCATCCCTGTCGCAACTTCCTCGAACAAGAGAACGCCAGCCGATTTAAAGCCCGCAGTACGCCCGTGCCTAAACATACTCACCACAGTCGCTACACTGCCTATGCGGCTATCGCGCGGGGGAAAATACAGCGGAAGCAAAGCGAGTGTCGCGGCAGTCAAAAGTTCGCGGGCCTCGTGCACATCGGCTCGATACCGCTCGGGAACCAGCCCGGGAATATCGGGCGAGCGCTCTTCCAGCACGCCAACGAGCGATTTAGCCAGGCGCTCGACGTTCTTCTCGCCGCAGTACGGACACGGAAGTGGCAGCTCTGCCTTTCCGTTCTCTTCGCACATACCACGGAGATCCTCGTCGATCGCGCTGAGGAATGTCTCGTAGATACTGTCCCGCTTCTTCATGAATGCTTCTTTCTGTCCGGTTGCAGATGTTTGTCGATTAGTCTGTTCTAAGTTCTAGAATATTCTGACGCTAGAACGATGATTATCGATCTAACCTGTAGTTTCATAAGTGAAATCGTCCTGCTTGATTGCTTAGTTTGCCTAAAGGCTACAAAGCGAATGCATCAAGCAATTGCTATTGAGTTGGCTTTGGATTGCTTCGAGGATAGCACAGTGCGCTGTTCTCGTCATTAGAAATTTTCAAATTTTTCTGCTAATATAAACCCACTAAGAAGAAAGGGCTCTATACATGCGTGAAACTACATCATCATTGCCACGCCTCACTGCCGCCGCCCTCTCGCGCGCGCTTAACCTGGAACAAGGCAGTCGCCTGCTCACCGTACGTCTACCTGGCGCCGTGGATACCGAAGATCTCGCTAAGTGCTTTGCCCTAAACGGTAACGGCGTGCCCGATATTTGCGAGCTTGAACCCGGCAAGCAGAATGCAAGCGATGATAATGCGACGCCGGTGTTTGTCGATGCATCAAACTACTACCGCGCAAACAAGCGCGATGTCGAAAAAGACAGTGCCGCGCTCATCGATTATTTGGAGCCTGGCTACCTTGATTTTTGCGACTGGGGTCCTTTTATTTGGTGCCTGTATGCTCTCGCCCTTTCGGGCCGCACTCAAGCAGCCGTGGTGCTTCCCGCCGATTTACTTGATAAAGCTGAGCAGGCACGCACGATTTTGATACGCGAAGGGCTCATCGAGAGCATCGTTTATTTACCGTTTTCCGAACCCACGCGCCGCATGACGAGCGCGCTTCTCATAATGTCTACGGGAAATCGCAGCGTAGCATTTCGCAGCGTAATCGAATCCGGACCGCGCTTTCAGTATGTGGCTAGGAGATTGTATTATTCAGACGCCTCTTTTACCGTCTCGCCCGACTGGGCTCGCATTGATACAAATACGCCCAGATCGACGCCCATCGAAACGTCCGTTTTCGCTACACGAGAGTTGCTCCAACACCACGCCCCTCTCTCAAAAGGCAAAATCAGCCTCATCGCCATCACTCGAAACTACAGCGCCACACTCGGTGACTCTTTTACGCGAGTAGCGCCGTTCATGCCCCGCGAGAGCACGACGTCGAACGACGTTGACGCATTCGAGGTGCGCCGGATCTCATCTCAGGATTTTCAGGACGGTAATCTTCTGCCTGTAGATGCTGCAGACGATCAAAATGGTTCGGATTCTAAATTCGTAAAGGTAGACCCCGGCGTCCTCGATCGCTACGAGCTCCGCGCCGGCGATATCGTCATGCCGCGAATGCTGGGTCGCTCTGGCGCATCCAACTTGCTCGTGGTCAGTGCCGCAGACGCGAAGCAACATCTAGTTGCCTCACATAACACCACCGTCGTTCGCCCGTCATTCCAAACGATGACCGAAGATGAGCGCGTGGTGTTTTCGGAGATAATTGTTGGATACCTTACCGAAGGCCACGGGGCGCAGCTGATTCAAGCATTAACTGAAGCAGCCAACATCCGCGCCATCCGTCCTAGCGACCTGTTTGAGATCGAAGTCCCGCCGGCGCTCGACCCGCGTACGCGCGAGTATAGCGAATCCATCAATCGCTTTGCCGAGGTCGTAAGGGCCAAGAAACAAGCCGAGGCCGCTGTCGCCCAAGCCCAGCGCAACCTCGAAGCCGCAAAGAAGGCCGTTACTCAGGTGGTCGACCAGGCCTGTGAGTAGCGCATACATAGGCAGTAGAAACGTCTTAAGCCGGCGGCAGGAACTAATCCTGCCGCCGGCTTAACTATCTAGCCTATTCCCATCCCGTGGTCTGAGGATTCCATTTGCGCACATTCGCCGAATGATTAAAGCACGGTGTATACAACCGATTGACGACCCCTTCTGCCCCAGCAATGTTCCCCGCGAGATCAAGTACCCCCGCCTGCCTCGCCATCTTTATGTACTGCGCAGAACCATTTTGTTTCCACCAGAGAGGCGCCACGAACTCTTCCGGCATTGCCACCTTGCGGGCAGATGCTTCTTTCTCGACCCTCTCGACAAGCGTAGTCCCATCGACGAAGCAAGTTTTCGCGTACAACAAGATGTCGACTATATCCTTGATTCGCGAAGAGGCACGGCCCTCATGCATCTCTATCATTGCGAGCAATTTATCTGCAAGGGCACTCTCCACTCGGCATACTCGATAGTCGCAGACTGGGAGCCCCTCGATATTCAAACGGTCGATCGGCGCAAGAACCTCAGGCTCAAGTCCCCGCACTTCATCAATCACCAAGTCAATTGAAATTGGCTGCAGTTTCTTGGCTCCCATAAAGGGGGTGAACCACACCTTCGCACCGCACCGATACTCATCTTCTTCTTTGATCTGCTCTGCACGATCAAAGACAAACGAAACGAAATCCTCCAGATCAATCGAAGCCGCCTGCACCAGATCGGCAATAGCCTCTTCGAGACTTTCCTCTTGAGCAACTAAGTCAATATCTCTTGTGACACGCGCATCGAGAGTTCGCGCCAGGACGCTTTGGCCACCCTTGAGCACAAAGCTGCCGTCATCTTCTGAAAAAACGCGACATAGGAAGCGATGAAAGTAGAAACCGACGATCGCCCGATTAGTATCCATCGGCGATTCTCTTGCGGCATCCCTAACAGCCATCTCCAGTGCGGCAGGTGTTTTGTACTTCACCATGTCCTCCGTCTCTCATTACCCGTTCAGCGCCGTCAACAAGGGCATCATCAACTCGCGTCGTTTGGCGGTTTTAGAGTTCTCCTCTACAAGATCTTTCAGCCGCTGCATATCGAGCCCTCGCCCAAGCGCGTCGTTATAGGCATCGATAATTAATGAGGGGTCCTCGCAATCGAGGCAAAGATCGACAAGCGTGCGCTCGGGTTTAGTTACCGGCAGGCCGTCGAGCCAAACGATGTCCTGCTCAGCGATCTCGCGCTTTACAAAGGAAAGGGATTCGTTTCTTGTATTGATACGCATGGGCGCGGTCATCCTGTAGGGGGACAGATAAAAATCGCCCATTTGCTGCAGGTTCGCCGCCGTCGTACCGCTCACGGCAATGCCATCCCACTGGCGTTTTCTCTCCCACGCGCAAAGGGAGGGATTGGTGAGCTTCCAGAAAGCGTTGAGCTCGTCGGTATCTCGGCGCTGCGTGCCCGACATCCGGTAGGCGCCGTGGCATATCCGTTCAAGACGCCCTGCACGGCATGAGTGTGCCAGTGCATCTCGAGAGATGTCCATGCGAGCCGCCTGGGCCGTGGTGAACACGCCCTCGCTCTCGGAAAGCTCGCCTATCGCCGTTATGTTGCTAAAGTACTTCATGTCGCAATTGTAGGATATTTTCATACTTTTGCAACGTGATTATAATTCCTTATGATCGGCGCGCTTTGTTTATCCTATGTCTGGCGCCGTTTTGCACCGGCACCTCATCCCCCGCTATCGAGGTCTAATACTTTTCCGCGAAGTGAACGTCTGTTTTAGGACCCCTGAAGCATCCACATTTTTCGTCGGCAAGATCGCAGGATTCCAGTATCGAAACCGCAGGAAACGATGTCCTTAAAGTGTCGATGCTTCGGGGGTCCGTTTTAGCTCGTTCACTTCTCGGAAAAGTATTAGACCTCGCTGCTAGCTACCCAGAAGGACACCTCTTCCTTCCCCACTGCAACCCAAAAACTCATCCAACATTAATCTTGGCTCAAGAATCGCTTAATCTATAACCTGCACTATAGAGTTCGACCAAGGGCGGGGCGGCGCCGCGCAACGCAGACCGCCGAACGCAACGCTCGCGCCCGGGCAGATCGCCCGGCGTCGCGCCCATCGAACGAAAGGACAGGTCATGGACGACCTCGAAAAAGTTGAAACCATCCGCACCAAGTGCAACGTGAGCTACACCGATGCCAAGGCCGCGCTCGACGCCGCTGACGGCAACGTGCTGGATGCCATCATTTGGCTCGAGTCGCAGGGCAAGACCCAGACCACGTCGGCGTACGCCGCCACCGAGTCCGCGCCAGTCGATGAGCCCTCGGCCGAGATGGTCGCCGCGCAGGCCGCCTACGAAAAGTCGAGCGAAAAGACCGACTTCTCCAAGAAGATGGACAGCGTGTGGGAGTACCTCAAAAAGCTCTTCCGCCTGAGCCTGGACACCAAGTTTATCGCCACGCGCCGCGATGCGATCATCCTCAACATCCCCATCCTGATCCCCATTGTCGCGCTGTTTGCCTGGGGCGCCACGATATGGCTGATGCTGATTGGCCTGTTCTTTGGCATGCGCTACCGCATCGACAGCGACGGCGACGCGCCCGGCAGCATCAACAACCTTATGAATCACGCCGCCGATGCCGCGGACGACATCAAGCAAAATCTGAACGACGACAAGTAATCGCAGACGGGGGCACGCATGGCACGGATCCTGATCGTAGAGGACGAGGAGAAAATCGCCCGCTTTGTGACGCTCGAGCTGGAGCACGAGGGCTACCAGGTGGAGCACGCCGCCGACGGCCGCACCGCCGTGGATCTGGCGCTGGAGCGCGACTACGATCTGATTCTGCTCGATGTGCTGTTGCCGCAGCTCAACGGCATGGAGGTCTTGCGGCGTGTCCGCAGGCACAAGGACGTGCCGGTGATCATGGTCACCGCGCGCGATGCCGTGATGGATAAGGTTGCCGGGCTCGATGCCGGCGCCGACGATTACCTGACCAAGCCGTTTGCGATCGAGGAGCTGTTCGCACGGATTCGCGTGGCGCTGAAGCGCTCGGAGGCCGCGCGGACGGCTTCGGGCGTTGGCGGCGCCGGCGCCAGGGCTGGCGTAGCGAGCGGCACGGCCGCCGGTATCGCCACAATGTCCCCGGCAACCGACACGGCCCAGACCGCTGCCGCGCCCTCCCCCGCCGCGCTTACCGTTGACTCGGTTGCGCTCGACCCCAACCGCCGCGAAGTCACGGTCGGCGGCTCGCCCATCGCACTCACGGCTCGCGAGTTCGACGTTCTCGCCCTGCTTATGGCGCACGCCGGCACCGTGCTCACGCGCGAGCGCATCGCGCACGAGGCGCTGGGCTACGAATACGTGGGCGACACCAACAACGTCGACGTACACATCGCGCACCTGCGCGCCAAGATCGAAGACGCCGGCAGCGCCCGCATCATCCAGACCGTGCGCGGGGTGGGCTATGTCTGCCGCGCGTAACACCGAGGCCAAGCGCGTCACCTCCATCGCCCGCGCCATCAACTGGGGCTATATGTGGCGCCGCTTGATGAGCTACGTCTGGCTCGATCTGCTGCTGATGGTGATTGCGGCGGCGATCCTCGTCTATGGATACAACCAAACGCTGCCCGACGGCGCGTTTACCGCGGGATGGATCCCTGGCGGCGCCGTTCACGGCATGTCGCTGACGCCCGCGCGCGGCTGGGACCTGACAACGCTCACCTATACCGTCGAGCTTGCGCGCACCAGCAAGACCTTCCCCCTCGCGCAGGACCTCGTCACGCTATGGCCTCTCTACCTTGTCGTTGTGGGTTGGCAGGTCATCAGCGTGCTCAACATGCTCGGCGGCGCGAGGCGCGTGCGCCGCACCATGGCGCCGCTCAACGACCTGGCCTTGCGCGTGGACGAGCTCGGCCGTATGCAGCCCTCCGGCGGCAAGATGGAAACGCTGGAGCAGGCCATCGAGCGCGCAAGCGTCGACTCGCCGAGCGTCACCACCGGCGACGCCGACCTGGCAAGCATCGAGGTCGCGCTCAACCGCCTGCTGCGCCAGATGCAAGAGGCCAAGCTGCAGCAGATGCGCTTTGTCAACGATGCAAGCCACGAGCTGCGCACGCCCATCGCGGTGATTCAGGGCTACGTAAACATGCTCGACCGCTGGGGCAAAGACGACCCGGACGTGCTGGCGGAATCCATCGCGTCCCTCAAGGCCGAAAGCGAGCACATGCAGGAGCTCGTGGAGCAGCTGCTGTTTTTGGCACGCGGCGATGCCGGCCGCACCGTGCTGCGGCGCGCGAATACTAACCTGGCTGCACTGGTCGGCGAGGTATGCGAGGAATCGCAGATGATCGATACCGAGCACACGTATCGACTGGCCTTTGACGCTGCGCTTGTCAGCGACCCGCGCTGCGACGCGCCCGTCGACGTGGCGCTCGTGAAGCAGGCCCTGCGCGTAATCGTGCAGAATGCCGCCAAGTATTCGGACGCGGGCACGCCCATCACGTTTGGCGTGGCGCCGGATGCGGGCGCGGGCACGATCGACATAAACGTTGAGGACGAGGGCATCGGCATGAACCAGGAATCCGCAGTCCACGCGTTCGAGCGGTTCTACCGCGCCGACAACGCGCGCGATGCCGGCGCGCAGGGCTCGGGTCTGGGGCTTGCCATTGCCAAGTGGATCGTCGATAGCCATGGCGGTGTCATTGGCGTGACCTCGGTCGAGGGTGTCGGCAGCCGCTTTACGATTCGCCTGCCACGGTAGGGATGCCCCTCGGCATAAATAAAGGGATAAGGCCATACGGCCCTATCCCTTTTTGCTAACTAAAGCAGCTTGTGCGCTAGTCGCGGCACAGGTGCACGGCGAAGCCGGCGAACTCGCGCTTAAAGTACACGAGTTTGGTGCCGCCGTCGGGCAGCAGCACGCGCGACTCCTCGTTAACCTCGAGCCCGCGCTCGGCAAACCACTTCTCGGCCGCATCGATGTCGTTGACGGCAAAGCCAATGTGGCCCTTAGCGCCACGACCGTTCTGCTTCATGATCTCGACCAGCGAATCGTTAAAGTACGAAACGGGGGTCTCGATGACGGGCAGGCCCATCATCGTCGAGAACAGCTCCGCGATCTCCAGGGCGTCTGCCGGGTCGGTGGCGTTAATGCCCACATGGGCAACGCGCATGCCGAAGAGCTCGACCGGATTGGCGTTCTGCTCACTCATACAGGCAGCGCCTACTGAGCCATGACGTCGAGAACGGCCTTCTCAGCAGCGACGCGGTTCATGCCGGTCATGAAGGGCACGCCGCTCACGTACGGGCAGGTGAGGCCCTCGGGGGCAACGGTGGTGGCGATCAGCAGGTCAGCGCCCTCGTCGCAGTAATCCTTAGCCTCGGAGATGGCGCACTGCACGATCTCATACTTGCCGGCATAACCGTTGGCGTCGAGCATGGTGGCGACCTTCTGGGCAACGAGCGTGGAAGTAGCAGCGCCAGCACCGCAAGCCAAAACGATCTTCTTCATAGGTAATGTCTCCCTTCATGGTTTACTTTAGGTAAGTGTACCGCAGCGAGCGATGTCGCTCGGCCTCGATGAGCTTTTATGCCAGTTTGCTTGCGCGCTGCGTATAATACATCCAGTACGTGTTGTCATACCGCTCGCTTTATGAGTGACTAAGGACCCTAATATGCCCGATTCCCGCACACTCTGGACCGCCGTCGTTATCATCTGTATCGCCGTGTCGGTGTTCTTTAGCGTCAAAAAACGCACCACGTTTAAACGCCTGCAGCAGCTTATGGCCGCCAAGCAGTGGGCCGAGTTCGATCGCTTGCTCGACGGCAAACTCACCAGCATGCTGTACCCGCGCTACAACCGCGATTACCTGCGCCTGAACTCCTATCTGCTGCGCGAGGACCACGAGCGCGCCAGCGAGATGTTCGACCTGCTGCTGGGACTCAACCTGCCCAAGATGCAGCGCGTCGACCTGGTCATTAAGGCCTTTAACTACTACGTTGGCCAGGAGAACCGCAAAAAGTCCAAGGAGCTCCTGCACGAGATCAAGGGTTTTGAGGGCGGTCAGGCCGAGGCAGTCGCACACGAATGCCAGCTGATGTACGACACGATGATCCTCAAGCGCCACAACGACATTCCCGAGCTGGAGCGCATGCTCGAGGAGGCCGGCGACGATAAGGTTAAGAGTTGCCGCTTGGAGTACCTGTTGGCCCTGCAGTACAAGAACAAGGGCGACGAGGCCAAGTTTGCCGAGTACTTGGAAAAGTCGGGCCGGCACTCGATGGCTGTCAACGCGTAATGGGCGGCTTGTGCTAGACTTCTAGTCTCACGGGGGCGTGGCGGAATTGGCATACGCAGGAGACTTAAAATCTCTCGCCGCAAGGATTGTGGGTTCGAGTCCCACCGCCCCTACCATTTAGCTTTTACGAGCTCGTGTCCCCCGGGGATGCGGGCTCGTTTCTATTACACGCCGGTGGGGCTCGAACCCGCGAGGGGGCGAGCGTCAAGCGGACGCGCAGCGTCCGCAGCGAGCCGGCGAGGGCGCCGGCAGGCGACCGAAGCCGGTACGTATTTGCGCAGCAAATACGCAGACGTCCCACCGTCCCTACCATATGATTGCTTACGAGCCCGTGTCCCGTTAGGATGCGGGCTCGCTTCTTTTGGACACCGGCGGGGCTCTAAGTTGCGGTGGAATAGTTCCTGTTTTGGCCGTTTACCAGCTTATTTAGGAACTATTTCACCGCAACTCAGAGGAAGACGGTTAAAGGGCGCTGAGGCTGGGGGTCCAGCCGATGGTGGGGGTGACGCCGTCGAGAACCTCGTTGATGGTGGCGGCCATGCCGGCGAGCAGGCTGTTCTCGCTTACGGTGAGCGTGTTGTAGCCGCCGGCTCGCATGAGCTCGCGAATCACCACGGCACCTGCCAAGATCACGCCCGCGCGCTTGGGCTGCACGCCCGGCAACGTGGCGATGCCCGCAACATCCAGCGCGGACATGCACTCGATAGCGACCGAAACCTGCTCCATCGAAAGCTCGCGCAGGTGCACAAAGCTCGAATCATACGGCTCCAGCTCGTGAACGAGTGCCACGAGCGTGGTGACGGTACCACCCACCGCGACCAGGCGCTCGGCGCGCTCAAAGTCGACAGGCAGACTCTCAAAGTAGCCCACAAACTGCTCGTTTGCCCAGCCGGCAGCAGCCGCAAGCTCGTCCGTCGACGGCGGCAACGCCGAGAAAAACCGCTCCGTCACGCGGCGACAACCGATGTCCAGCGAACGCGTGCCCTCCAGCGCGAAGACCCCACGCTCCGGTGCGTACACACCCGTCGCGAGTTCCGTGGACCCGCCGCCCGAATCCGCGACAATAATGCGCTCGCCGGCAAAGTCGTGCGCCACGCCAAAAAACGTCAGGCGCGCCTCGACCTCGCCCGGAATCACCTGCGGTTCGAGCCCCAGCTCGCGCAGACCGTCCAGCAGTAGCGCAGCATTGGACGCATCGCGCGCGGCACTCGTGCACGTGGTGCAGATGCACGCGGCCCCAAAGGCACGGGCCTCGTCCACAAACATGCGGCATGCGGTGAGCACGCGCTCGACCGCCGCCTCGCAAAAGCGGCCCGTCGCGTCCACGCCCTCGCCCAGGTCGGTAATCTCGGTATGCTTGGACGATTCCACGATCGCCCCGCCCTCGACCTGGGCCAGCACCAGGCGCGACGACACCGTTCCCAGGTCAATCGCCGCCACCTTATATCGTTTGTCGCAATGCGTCATTGCAGGCTCCCCTCCGGGCGCTATTTGCCGTTGGACACGAGCGTCTGGCCCTCGACACCGTTAAACCCAAACAGCATGTCGAGCGCCTGGATGTACCACGGCGCGTCCTTACCGACGTCTTCGATTTCCTTGGCAACTTCGCTGGCCTTCTTGGCGTTCGACGACTTCTTGCTCGAAGACGAATCCGAATCGTCGTCCAGGCCCTGCACTTCAATTCTCTTCTCGCCGGGCATCACCAGGCCCAAGTCCTCGGATGCCGCGTCCTTGATACCCTCCTCCGAGAGCAGCTTGTCGACGCTTTTCTGCAGCTCGTCGTTGTACTGCTGGCGAATCTCGACCTGCTTGGCCAAGATATCGCTCGAGCGTTTGGCAACGTAGAGGTCGCGCACGGGAAAGTACAGGCTCACGAGCACCAGGGCGACGACAATACCGATAAACAGCCCTCGCTGAGGACCGTGGGTAAAGTCGTAAATTGCCTTGACCGCTGCGTTGTCGTTGGCGTAGTGCATAAAGTCCGAGCCGGAAAGACGGCTTGAGGGACGGCGCGGCTTGTCGGACGCCTGGGTCGAAGGGCGCGACGCATGCTTGGAACGCGATGGGCGCACCGGACTATCCGAGGAACTATTTGGCTGAGCATTGGGATGCGAAGTCGCCGGCGAGCTATACCTGGAGCGATCAGCACCAGCATAACCAGACCCGCCAAGCTGTGCGGTACGCGCACGACGAGGCGACGGCTCACGCGAACCGGCGGAATAGTACCTGTTGTCGTAAATCTGATCCATGTGCGCCTTGTGCGGTTGAGGTTTGTTTGCGCTAAGTCCTTTAGTTATAGCACGAGCGCCCGCGCCGCCTTCGCCAGCCTTTGCTCGACATAAAAAAGGCGCTGAGCCGTATGGCCCAGCGCCCATAGTTCTTTGCGGCATCCAGCCAAGGCGGGGAGGAACCGAGTCAGCCTCCCCCTCGCCAAATTCGCCTGTTTAGCGAATGTTGTAGAACGCGGCCTTACCGGCGTAGCGCGCGCTGCCCTCGAGCTCGTCCTCGATGCGGATGAGCTGGTTGTACTTGGCAATACGGTCGCTGCGGCACGGGGCGCCCGACTTGATCTGGCCGGCGTTAACACCCACGACCAGGTCAGCGATGGTGGAGTCCTCGGTCTCGCCGGAACGGTGGCTCACGATGCAGGCGTAGCCGGCCTCCTTGGCAGTCTCGATAGCCTCGAGCGACTCGGTGAGCGTGCCAATCTGGTTGACCTTGACCAGGATCGCATTGGCGGCGCCCAGCTCGATGCCCTTCTTAAGGCGCTCGGTGTTGGTGACGAACAGGTCGTCGCCTACGAGCTGCACCTTGTTGCCAATGCGGCGGGTGAGCTCGACCCAGCCGTCCCAGTCCTCCTCTGCCATACCATCCTCGATGGAGATGATGGGATAGGTGTCGACAAGCTTCTCCCAGTAATCGACCATCTGAGCGCTCGTGTACTCAACGCCCTCGCCCTTGAGCTCGTACATGCCGGTCTCGGCGTTGTAGAACTCGGTCGATGCCGGATCCATGGCGTACATGAAGTCGACGCCGGGCTTAAAGCCAGCCTTCTCCACGGCCTTGGTAATGTACTCGAACGGCTCGGCGTTGGTTTTGAGATTGGGCGCGAAGCCGCCCTCGTCGCCCACGCCGCCGCCCAGGCCGGCCTCGTGCAACACTCCCTTGAGGGTGTGGTAGACCTCGGCGCACCAGCGCAGGCCCTCGGCAAAGCTCGGAGCACCCACGGGCATAATCATGAACTCCTGGAAGTCAACGTTGTTGTCGGCATGCACGCCGCCGTTGAGGATGTTCATCATGGGCGTGGGCAGCAGGTGGGCGTTAACGCCGCCCAGATACTGGTACAGCGACAGGCCCGCCGACTCTGCCGCAGCGCGGGCAACGGCCAGCGACACGCCCAGGATGGCGTTGGCACCGAGCCTGGTCTTGTTGGGGGTACCGTCCGCGGCAATCAGCGCGGCATCGACGGCGCGCTGGTCGAAGGCGTCGAGGCCCACGACGGCGTTAGCGCACTCGTTGTTGACGTGCTCGACGGCCTGCGAGACACCCTTACCCAGATAGCGGCCCTTGTCGCCGTCGCGCAGCTCGCAAGCTTCGAAAGCACCGGTCGAAGCGCCCGAAGGCACCATCGCGCGACCGAAGCTGCCGTCCTCGAGCACGACCTCGACCTCGACGGTAGGGTTGCCGCGGCTGTCGAGCACTTCGCGACCGTAGACGTCCAAAATATCGCTCATGTTGTCTCCCTCTCACTTGGAAACGTAGTTGATGCAAGCGACTGGCCGACTGTGCACCATCGGTGCACCTCCGTAAGTTAGCCATGTCGCACTTTTTGCATTATGCCCTAAGTTAGCCGAGGGATACAATTGTTTTTCGAAAAATTAGCGGGAACGACAAGGCGTGTCAGCCCGTCGTTCCCGCAGTCTTACTCCCCTGCCTTGGCAGCATCCCAGAGGTCGTTGAGGCCGTGGGTCGAAAGCTCGGCAAGATCAACATGGGCATCGGCCGCCATCTGCTCCATCGCGGCCCAGCGACGGCGGAACTTTGCCGTGCTGGCACGCAGGGCGCTCTCGGCGTCGATTCCCTCCTTGCGCGCAACGTTGACCAGGGCAAAGAGCAGGTCGCCAAACTCCATCTCGCGCTCGGGCGAGCCGGGAGCCTCGCCCTCAAACTCGGCACGCTCCTCAGCGACCTCGTCCCACACGTCCTGGACCGTCTCCCACTCAAAGCCCACGGCAGCCGCCTTGCGCGACACCTTCTGAGCCTGCACCAGCGCCGGCAGGTGCGTGGGCACGCCGTCGAGCAGACCCTCGGGCGCAGCCTCGCCTGCCGCCACGGCCTGGTCTTTGGCGGCCTTCTCGGCAAGCTTGACCTCGTCCCAAATCTTGAGCACCTCGTCGGAGCTCTCGGCATCCGCATCGCCAAACACGTGCGGGTGACGACGGATGAGCTTGGCGTCGATATCGCGCGCCACATCGGCAAGCGTAAACTCACCGGCATCCGCCGCAATCTGCGCATGCAGCACCACCTGCATGAGCACATCGCCCAGCTCCTCGCGCAGATGCGCCACGTCGTCCGCCTCAATGCAATCGAGCGCCTCGTAGGCTTCCTCGATCATGTTCTTGCCGATGCTCTGATGCGTCTGTTCGCGGTCCCACGGGCAGCCATCGGGCTGACGCAGACGCCAGATGGTCTGCACCAGATGCTGCAGCTCGGCCGACGCGTCGACCAGTGTGGACAGATCGCGCGAGCCCTCGGCATTTTGCTGAGCCATATGCTCGGCCATGGTTATTCCTCCTCCAGGATCACGTGACGGAACGCGCCGCCCTCGTAGATGCCGTAGCTGTGCGTGCCGTCCTTGGGGATGCTCACGCTGCCGGGGTTGAAGAGCCACAGGCCCGGGTGCGCGGCGCTTTCCTCGTTAACCTTGATGTGAGTATGGCCGTAGACGAGCGCGGAACCCTCGGGCAGCGCGGGCGCGTGGTCGACGCTGTTGTGCATACCGGCGCCAAAAACGTGGCCGTGCGTCAGGAACAGCTCGCGGCCGGTCTCGTCGAACAGCGTGGCGTAGTCGGCCATGACGGGAAAGTCGAGGACCATCTGGTCAACCTCGGCGTCGCAGTTGCCGCGCACCGCGATGATGCGGTCGGCCAGGGCGTTGAGCAGCGGAATCACGCGCTTGGGGGCGTAGTCGCGCGGCAGGTCGTTGCGCGGGCCGTGGTAGAGCAGGTCGCCCAGCAGCACGATGCGGTCGGGTTGTTCGGACTCGATGGCGGTGCAGAGGCGCTCGGTCCAGTATGCCGAGCCGTGAACGTCGGAGGCGATGAGGTATTTCATGGTGGTCCTTTCGGGTGGGGTTGATGGGGCTGGACGCGGCGTGCCACCGGCCGCGTTACTCAAATCGCAGTGCCGAGGCTTGTGCCGCCTGCATCACGCGCTGGAGCGGCACGTCGCACTCACGGGCAAGGCGGGCGCAGTCCTCGTACTCGGGCGCCGCACGCTCACTGCCGTCGGGCAGGGTGGCTACTTTGACGGCCACCTCGCCCCAAGGCGTCGCCACCTGCTCAAAACGACGCGGCAGACAGACGCGCTCCATAACCTGGCGGCGGATGCCGTTGGTCGTGGTTTCCAAAAAGATGATCGTCTGCAGGCGGTCAATGTCCTCACGGGCGCAGATTACCTGCAGCTGCCAGCCGAGGCGACCTTTTTTGCAGTAGAGAGGCAGCCAGTGCACCTCGCGGGCGCCCGCCTCGCGCAGGCGGTCGGCGGCATAGGCGAGTACCTCGGGCGACGCATCGTCGATGTCGCACTCCAGCTTGACGATAGTTTCGGGTGCATCGGTCTCGCGAGACAGCGGGGATGTACTATCGCATTGCATACGGTCCGGATCCTTTCCGCGCGGGCTCGTTTTATTCACCCAAACGCTAGCACATCGGACGTGGCACAGGCGTGACTTTCATCCGTCGCCGCCCTCGCCCCTATCCAAACATGTACATCAGCCTCCAAACATGTCATTTTTTGCAGCTTTTGGAGGCTGATGTACACGTTTTGGAGCGGGGCCGCACCGCGCGCCGCGCAGCCTTTCCGATCGATTTCGAGCTCCGGCGTGAGCGGCGTGTCGAGAGCCGCACCATTACAATGGAGCGGATTCACCAAATGCAAAGGAGTCGCCATGCCCGCCTGCCCGCTGGTCGATTGCCACACCCATACTTCGTTTTCGGACGGCCATGCCTCGTTTGAGGACAACGTCCGCGCCGCTACCGCCGCCGGCTGCCGCGTTATGGTCTCGACCGACCACCTCACCCTGCCCGCCAGCATGGATGCCAACTGCGAGGTGCAGGTCGTTGAGGGCGACTTGCCGGCACATCGCCTGGCCTTTGAGGACGCCCGCAAACTCGCCGCGCAGATCGCGCCGGAGCTCGAGCTTATCTATGGCTTTGAGTGCGATTGGTACGAAGGCTGCGAGCCTTTGGTTGAGCGCTGGTCCGAAGGCGCCGTGGTACGCCTGGGTAGCGTGCACTGGATCGGCAACCCCGGCGATATCATGGCCGGCGCTGCGGGCACGGCGGGGACAGAGGACGTCGTTCGTCCCGATACGCCCGATTCCCTTTGCGGCTGGATCGACGACGACACCAACCTGCACGTTTGGGAAAACCTGGGGGTACGCGGCGTGTGGGAGCGCTACGTCGACGACTGGTGCCGTGCTTGCGAAAGCTCGCTCGACTTTGACGTGATGGCCCATCCCGACCTGGTCATGCGCTTTTCGAAGGACGGCTTTGCACCCGACTTTGACCCCGCGCCGTTTTGGAAGCAGATGGCCGAATGCGCCCACGACACGGGCCGCCGCGTTGAGGTCTCGACGGCCGCGCCGCGCAAGGCCCTCGACGACTACTATCCCGCGACCGGGCTGTTGCGTTGCTTCGCCCACGCCGAGGTGCCGATTACCTTTGGCTCGGACGCACACCGCGCCTGCGACATCTGCTGGAACATCCGCGAGGCCCAGGCCCATGCCTACGACTGCGGTTATCGAACCTTCGACATCCCCCACCCCACCGGCGAATGGGAACCCACGCCCCTCGCCTAACTAGTCATTGGGGACGTTCTTAAATGACTAGTGGCGGCGGGCGTTGAGTTCGCCGGCCAGTTCGTCGAGGGTGATACCGTAGCGCTCGAGCGTTACGAGCAGATGGTAGACCAGGTCGCCAGCCTCGTAGCGGATGTGGTCGTGGTCGTTATCCTTGCAGGCCATGATGACCTCGCTCGCCTCCTCGGCAAGCTTCTTGAGCAGCTCATCCTCGACGTCGGTCAACAGACGAGCGGTATAGCTCTCCTGTGGCGACGAATCGCGACGACCGTGAATCACCTCGGCCAGCCCCGTCAGCGTCTCGCCGATATTTCCATCCTGAACATTTGCGGTGCGCACACCCATGATTCAATCCTTTCCGGTTGGCCAAGCACCTAGTCGAGCGCCTGCCCTACGCGAGTTTCTTAAAGAAGCAGGTACGGTTGCCGGTATGGCAAGCCGGACCCGGAGAATCGACCTTGACCAGCAGCGTATCGCTATCGCAGTCGGCCCAAAGCTCCTTGACCACCTGCATATTGCCGCTCGTCGCGCCCTTGTTCCAGAGCTCCTGGCGGCTGCGGCTCCAAAACCACGTGGTGCCGGTCTTAAGCGTAAGCCCCACCGACTCCTCGTTCATCCAAGCAACCATAAGTACCTCGCCGGTGTCATACTGCTGAACCACACAAGGAATCAGCCCATGGGCGTCGTACGCAAGCTTTGAAGGATCGGTTATCTCTTCCATTTCTCTCCCCAAATTCAAACTTCGCAGGTCGGCGAGGGTTGTCCAGGTGCCCGAGATTCCGAGCGACAAGCCCGACGACGCGTACTTAAGTACGCGAGGAGGGTTGGAGCCGGAAGGTCGGGTGCCTGGGCAAGCCGCAGCACTAGAAGTCCAACCTGACAGGGATGCCTTGAGAGGCCATATACTCTTTGACTTCGCGAATGCTGAAGGTTCCAAAGTGAAAGACGCTGGCAGCCAGCACGGCGTCGGCTTCTCCCTCGATCACGCCCTCGGCAAAATGCTCGAGCGTGCCCACGCCACCGCTCGCGATGACGGGAATCGGCACCGCGCGCGCCACGGCACGGGTGAGTGCCAGGTCGAAGCCAGCCTTGGTGCCGTCGCGATCCATGCTGGTGAGCAAGATCTCACCGGCGCCGCGACGAGCCGCTTCCTCGGCCCACGCCACCGCATCGACACCCGTAGCGTTGCGGCCGCCCGCCGTAAAGACCTCCCACTTATCGGCGCCCGGCTCCCCGGGCAGCCCCACGCGCTTGGCATCAATCGCCACGACCACGGCCTGGCTGCCAAACGCCGCGGCGGCCTGGCTGATCAACGACGGATCGCGCACGGCGGCAGAGTTAAGCGACACCTTGTCGGCACCGGCGGCAACCATGGTCCGCATGCCCGCCAAGTCGCGGAAACCGCCGCCCACGGTATAGGGAATAGCGAGCTCCTCGGCCGCGTGCGCCGCCATCTCGATGGTCGTCGCGCGGTTGTCGCTCGTCGCGGTAATGTCCAAAAAAACGACCTCGTCCGCACCCTCGCGGTCGTAGGCGCGGGCCAGCTCCACCGGGTCGCCCGCATCGCGCAGGCTCACAAAGTTGACGCCCTTGACCACGCGGCCGTCCTTGACGTCCAAGCAGGGAATCACGCGTTTGGTAAGCATAGGCTACTCCTCCCCTCGGGCGGCGGCCAGCGCCTGGGCCAGCGTAAAGTTGCCCTCGTAGAGCGCACGGCCGGTAATGGCGCCCTCGATGGCAACCTCGCCCACCGCGGCCAGTGCGCGGATATCGTCGAGCGTCGAGATGCCGCCCGAAGCCACGACGGGAAAGCCCGCGACCTGCGCCACATGGCGATATGCTGCCACGTCGATGCCCGTCTGCATGCCGTCGCGCGCGATATCGGTATACACCAGATGCTTAAAGCCCAGCTCGGTGAGCTGCGCCACGGCATCGTCGAGTGCCACGCCCGCGCCATCGCGCCAGCCGTTCACCTTGACCTGACCGTCGCGTGCGGCGATGTCTGCCACCAGCAACTCGCCAAAGCCTTGGGCTGCCACTTCGGCAAAACCCGGCTCGGTCACCAGCACGGTGCCTAGTGCGATGCGGCGCGCACCGTAGCCGGCCAACTCGTCGATGCGCGCGAGCGAGCGGACGCCACCACCCACGTCCACGGACAGACCGTCGACGCCGCAGATGGCCTTAATCGCCGCCGAGTTGGCAGCGCACGCGTCCTCGTCCTCGCCAAAGGCAGCGGACAGGTCGACGACGTGCACCCAGCTCGCACCCTGCTCGGCAAAGGAGCGGGCAACGGCCACGGGGTCGTCGGAATATACCTTGCAGCGGCTGCGGTCGCCGCGCTCCAGGCGCACGACCTTGCCGTCGATCAAATCGATTGCGGGAAACAGAATCATCTGCCAACCTCCTCGACGATGTTGACGAAGTTCTTAAGGATGCGCTGACCCAGCGCGGAGGATTTCTCGGGATGGAACTGGCAGCCCCACACGTTGCCGTGGCGTACGATGCACGGGAAGCTCCGTGTATAGTGCGTGCGCGCCAACACATCGGCGGCATCGACGTCGTCTGCCACCGCATAACTGTGGGTGAAGTACATATTGGCGCCCTCGGCAAAACCGGCGAGCAGCGGATCGGCCGCACCGGCGGGCGTCATGTGCACCTGGTCCCAGCCCACGTGCGGCACCTTCAGGCGGCTCGACTCCAGGCGCGTGCACGAGCCGCGCATAATGCCCAGGCCATCGACCCAGGGGCCACCGACCTGCTCGGAGGCATCGTCGTCCGCGTCCGCACCCTCGTCCGCCGGCACGCCCTCGTCGCCACGCTCAAAAAACAGCTGAAGGCCCAGGCAGATGCCGAGCAGCGGAGTTCCGGCGGCAACGGCGTCGAGTACCGCGTCCGCCTCGCCGCTCTGACGCATAAAGGCGATCGCGTCATAAAACGCGCCCACGCCCGGGATGACCAGGCCGTCGGCGTTGCGGATCTGCTCCGGATCGTCCGACGTGCAGGCGGCAGCACCGGCGCGCGCGAGCCCGCGCACGACGCTCGACAAGTTGCCCTTGTGGTAGTCGACCACCACGATCTTCGGTTCGCCCACGCGACCCTCCCTTTTCCCATTCAAAACCTGCCAAAAAGGGACAGGTTTATTTTGGTCGGTTAAACGTTCACCCACCACATGAGACAGCATTCCCGCAGATAAAACCTGCCAAAATAAACCTGTCCCTTTTTGGCAGGTTACAGTGAGCCCTTGGTGCTGGGGATGCCCTGCACGCGGGGATCGAGCTCACAGGCGTGACGCATCGTGCGGCCCACGGCCTTAAAGGCGGCCTCGATAATGTGGTGCGAGTTGTCGCCCGCAAGCTCGTGCACGTGCAGCGTGAGCTTGGCGTCGCGCGCGAAGGCGTAGAAGAACTCGACGGCCAGCTCGGTATCAAAGGTGCCCACACGCTCGGTCGGCACGGGCAGCTCGCAGTAGGCCTGCCCACGACCCGAGATGTCAACGGCGGCCATCACGAGCGTCTCGTCCATGGCGATCGCCGCATCGGCAAAGCGCGTAATGCCCGCCTTGTCGCCCAGCGCCTGGCAAAACGCCTCGCCCAGCACGATGCCCGTGTCCTCGACGGTGTGATGCGCATCGACCTCGACGTCGCCCACTGCGTGCACCGTCAGATCGAACAGGCCATGGCGGCCAAAAGCGTTGAGCATGTGGTCGAAAAACGGCACGCCGGTCGAGATATCGCACACGCCAGATCCGTCCAGGTCGAGCTTTACGACAATGTCGGTCTCGCCCGTCTTGCGGGTCACCTCGGCATAACGGCCCATCTACATCTCCTCCTTCACCAGCGCGGCAAACGCAGCCAGCACCTCATCGTTTTCCCGCGGGGTACCCACGGTAATGCGCAGACAGTCCGCGAGCCCCGGCGCATAGCTAAAATCGCGCACCAAAATCGAATACTCATCGCGCAGACGCTCGCGCACGCGCGTGGCATGCGGCGTGCGCACGAGCACAAAGTTGGCCGCGCTCGGCCACGCCTCCACGGGCAGACCCTCGGCAGCCATCGCGCGCAGGGCGCACAGCTCGCGCTCGCGCTCAGATGCGACCTGTGCCACCACGGGCGCATAGGCATCACGGGCACGCACGCAGGCAAGCGCGGCGGCCTGGCTCAGCACGTTGACCGAATAGATCTGGCGAATCGCCGCGAACACCTCGATAACCTCGGGCGCCGCGATCACGTAACCCAAGCGCGTACCGGCGGCGCCAAACGCCTTGGACAGCGTATGCAGAATCACCAGGTTGGAATGCTCGGCGATAAGGCCTTGCGCCGTGGTGGCCGCGCCAAACGAATCGTCGGCAAACTCAACGTAGGCCTCGTCGACCATGACCATGCCGGGACACGCATCGCACAGGGCCGCGACAAAGTCGAGCGGCGCCACGTCGCCCGTGGGATTGTTGGGCGAGGTCACGATCGCCAGGCTGCACTCGGGCGCCGCCGCAAGCACGGCTGCCTGGTCGAGCTCAAAGCTCGCCGGGTCGCGCCACACGTCACGCACCTCGGTCTGGCACAGAGACGCAAAGAAGGCATACTCGCTAAAGCACGGCGGGCAGTTGAGCAGGGTTCTCCCCGCGCCGCCAAACGCCAGCAGATAGTTATAGAGCAGCTCGTCGCCGCCGTTTCCCACGCAGATGTTCTCGCGCGTCACGCCATGCCAGGCAGCAAGCTCGTCGCGCAGGTCGTTCGACATGGGATCGGGATAGCGGTTGAGCGGCGTGGCAGCCAGGGCCGTATCGATCGCCTCGCGCACTCCGGCCGGCACGGGATAGGTGTTCTCGTTGGCCGAAAGGTTGATGCGCGTGGGCGTAAAGTTGGGATCGTAGGGCTCAATGCCGGCCAAGTAGGGCTGGACGAGCTCCTTCATACGGGGCGTGAGCTCGGCCATATCAGGCCTCCTTGTCAGTCGCGCCGGCGCCATCCGCGCTTGTAGCCGCCAGGTCCACACCCTCGGCAACCGTCGCCACGGCGTCGCCCGGCCAGGCAACCTTAGTCAGGTCGGCCGCGGCCAGCGACGCGGCACTCACGGCATCCTCGCCCTGCTCCAACACGCGGCGGCGCAGCGCGGCGGAAAGCGCGTGTGCCCACAGGCCCTCGGCCTCGGCCAGGCGCTGCGTGGCGGGAGCGTCGGAGAGCAGGCCCTCGGGCGTATAGCAAATGACGCTCGAGCGCTTGACGAACTCTTCGACCGAAAGCGGGTTGGAGAACATGGCGGTGCCGCCGGTCGGCAGCGTGTGGTTGGGGCCAGCAACATAATCGCCAAGCGGCTCGGAGCTCCAGGCGCCCACAAAGATGGCGCCGGCGTTGCGGATACCACCGAGCAGGCCCATCGCGTCCTTGCAGTGCAGTTCCAGGTGCTCGGGCGCCACGGTGTTCACGGCCTCGACGGCGGCAGCCATGTCGGCGGCGACCACGATGGTGCCCTCGTTATCGAGCGAGGCACGCGTGATCTCGGCGCGCGGGGACTGCGCCACCAGAATGTCGATACCCGCCTCGACCTCGCGCGCAAACTGCTCGTCGCAGGTCACCAGATAGCAGGCCGCCAGCGGATCGTGCTCGGCCTGGGCCATCAAGTCGGCCGCAACCACCATGGGCTTGGCCGTGGCGTCGACCAGCACGCAGACCTCGGAGGGACCGGCAACCATATCGATGCCCACATCGCCCGAGACAATCTGCTTGGCGGCGGCGACAAAGGCGTTGCCCGGGCCGGTGATCTTTTCGACGCGCGGAATGGTCTCGGTGCCGTACGCCAGCGCGGCCACGGCCTGGGCGCCGCCCACCATATAGATCTCGTCCACGCCGCCAAGCTTGGCTGCCGCGAGCGTATACGGGCTGATCAGGCCATCTTTTTGCGGCGGGGTCACCATAACCACGCGCTTGACACCGGCCACCTTGGCGGGAATGGCGTTCATAAGCACCGTGGAGGGATACTGCGCGCGACCGCCCGGCACGTAGATGCCGGCCGCCGCGAGCGGGGTCACCTTAACGCCGAGCATCGTGCCGTCCGCGCGCGTGGTAAACCAGCTCTGCTCGACCTCGCGCTGGTGGAACTCGCGAATCTGGCGCGCAGCCTTCTCGAGCGCGGTGACAAAAGCCGGGTCGAGGCCTTCGAGCGCGGCATCGATTTGCTCTTGCGGCAGACGGAAGCTCTGCAGCTCAACGCCGTCAAAGCGCCGGCAATAGTCGCGCACCGCGGCATCGCCGTTAGCGCGCACGTTGGCCACGATATCGCGGGCGTCATCGACGATGTTTTGCGGCAACACGCCCTTGCGGTTGAGCTGGTTGGTAACGAGGCGCTCACCGGGAGCAAGCTTGATGGTCTTCATATCGGTATCCCCTATCGGTTGAGGTTGCGTTTGAAAAACGAGATGCCGGGCAGCGACACCAATCGGTCCGCAGCCCGGATATGGGGGCGCCCGTGCGTGCTCGCGCTATTGTGCCGAGCCCGCGACGGGCTCAAAATGCTTGTCCTTAACAGCAGCTGCCAAGCGATCGGCCAAGTTGCGCACGCGCGGATCCAGGCGCGCGGCACCCGGATTGACGAAGAAGCGGGCCGTGCAGTCCATAATGCGGCCGGTGATGACCAAGTCGTTGTCGCGCAGCGTGGCGCCCGTCGCGGTAATATCCACGATGCGATCGGTCATGCCGACGATGGGGCCCAGCTCGATGTTACCGTGCAGCGAAACGATATCGACGTTCACGCCGCGCTCGGCATACCAGGCGCTCGCGATGCGCGGGTACTTGGTGGCCACGCGAAGCGACCCGCGGCGGGCATAGTTGCGCTCGGCCTGGCCGGCGCGCCACGCGGGCTCCGCCTCGATAAAGGTGCACAGGCCATAGCCCAAATCGACCAGCTGCAGCAGGTTGAGGTCGGCCTCGATAAGCGAGTCCCAGCCGCAGATGCCGCAGTCGGCGCCGCCGCAGCCCACAAAGGCGGGCGCGTCGCTGGGACGCACGATAACAAACTCGATATCTCCGACCGTGCCCTCGCCGGCACGCGTGTCGCGACCGCGCACGATGAGGTGACGGCCGGGGTCACGCAGTTCAGAGACGTCCAGGCCCGCGGCCTCGAGCACGTCGAGCGTGTCGGCCTTGAGCGAGCCCTTGGGCACGGCGATGCGCAGCGGGCCCTCGGCGCCACGGCCCGCTGCGTGATCGCCATCGGAAGCGGCGTCCTCGGCCGAGGTGCGCGCGACCTCCAGACGCTCGAGCGAAAAGGCGAAGCCCGCCGCCGGCACCTCGATGCCGGCGCCAAATGCGCCGGTAAAGATGGAGTCGTAGCGGCCGCCCGAGCCCACCGGATCGGGCAGGCCGCCGGCATAGGCCTTAAAGACCAGGCCCGTGTAGTAATCGAAAGAGTTCATGATGGAGAAGTCGAACGACAGCACCTGGGCGTCCTCGGGAGCCAGGCCCTCGACCAGGGCACGCAGCTCGCGCGTGAGCGGCGCGACAATGCCCGCCGCAGCCAGAAGCGCATCCACGCGGTCGAGTACCTCGGCGCCGCCGTGCAGACGCGGCAGCTCGCTAATGGCGGCCTTGACGGCCTCGGACTCGGCGCTTGCCGCCACGCGGGCATCGAGGCCCACAAAGTCGTTGGCGTGCACGCAGCGCAGGGCCTCGGCAGCCAGCTCGCGATCCTCGCACGCCGCAAGCAGCTCCTTAAACGGACGCACGCTACCTGCGATAATGCGCGCATCGGGCAGTGCGAGCTTGCGCACGGCCTCGGCCACGAGCGACACAATCTCAACATCGCCCGCGGTATCTCCCGCACCAATAAGCTCAAAGCCCAGCTGTGTAAACTGGCGCGAGCCGCCGGCGTTGCGCTGGCACTCACGAACCACCGGCGCCTCGTAGCGAAGGCGCAAGGGCAAGTCGGCCGCGCGCATGCGGGTCGAAACCAGACGCACGATCGGCAGCGTGTTGTCGGGACGGACCACCAGCAGGCGGCCATCATCGTCAAAGAGTTTAAACGGCGTGTCCGCAATGCGGCCACCCTCCTCGAGCGAACCCTTGTCCTCGAGCAGCGGCGTCTCGACCGGCAGGTAATGATGCTCCCTGAAGCAGCCCTTCACCGTCAGCGCAATCTCCTCGCGCGCCTGAGCCTCCTCGGGCAATATGTCCCGGAATCCCCACGGTGTGGCTGTCATCTGGTGAGCCTCCTCATGCTGTGCTTCGTATAGAACAGAAGACCGGCATAGCTCCGCCGGTCTTCTGGGTACTTTAGCATACTAGAGTGTTTGCGGGGGAAATCCGTCGCAGCCGCTCACACCGTATTCATTTGGAAACATGGGGCAGATTGCCGCAGCCCAACCCCACCTAGGCGCCAATCGCACGACGATACTCTGCCATTACCTGCGCATCGGCAGCTGCGGGGTCGGCAAAATAGCGCCCGTCATAGGTCTCGGCCGAAACAACTCCGCGATAGCCGCGCGCCACCAGCCTATCCAGGTCAGCGCGCATATCGCGGTCGCCGTCACCCCAGGCAAGATGCGTCGTGCCATCTGCCGCAACATCGACAAAATGCACGTGGGCAACATCATCGCCAAGCAGATCGAAGTAATCGTCGATGGTATCCCCCGCCACCGCCATGGCGCCCATATCCAGACACGCCTTAAGTGCCGGATGATCAACTGCCTCGATCATGCGCTTCGTATCGGCCGCCGAGTTCACGATCATCGACTCAACCGGCTGTAGGGCTTCGAGCACCAGTCGCACGCCGCGTTCTCCCGCATGCTCGGCAATCGCACGCAGCATCGAGGCGCTGCGACCCCACGCGTCCTCGATCGGCTCGTTCAAAAATGCCCAGCCGCTCGAGACCATGACCTGCTCGGCTCCAAGTTCCGCCGCGATATCCACAACGTTCTTAAAGTACGCGAGCGTGCGGGCACGCGCCTCATTCCCACGCGCCGCGATATTCCACGGCTTGGGGTTGTTCTGTTCGGGACAAAGTCCCACAATCCGAACTCCATACCGCTGCGACAGCTCCCGCACCTGCTCGAGCGAATCGTATCCATGGCAATCGACATACAGATGCATCGCCCCGGTCCAAAGCTCGCAACACGTGTAGCCCGAGGCCGCTGCCGAGGAAAAGAATTCCTCAAGGTCAAAATAGCGATGGCTGATATTCATGACGGCAAGCTGTGGATACTCCATCTTGTCCACCTTTCGGCAAAAGGGCGCCGCAGCACAGTGTGCGCGACGCCCCCTCTTACATTGTTTTAATTATGACGGATGCCCTACTGAACACCAAGCACTCCAAAGAACGCGCCGGCGATACTCACGAGTAGGATCACGAGCATGATGAGCAGCGGATTCATCTTCTTCTTGAGCATGAGATAGACGATTCCAAACAGCCCCATCGTGACAAAGCCCGGGAAGATTCCGTTGAGCAGCTCGGCGAGCGTCTGAGCGCCATCGCCCGCGCCGACCATGAGCGGAATGTCCACGGTGACCATCTCCATGGTCATAGCACCGATCACCATGGCGCCCATGATAGAGGCCATCTTGACGATCGTGTCCATAATGCCCGATTCCTGGACCTTGCTGATCATGTCCGAGCCAAAGCGATATCCCACAAACGTCAGCAGGTAACGAATGATGTAGTGAGGGACGTTGAACACGAGCAGGAACAAAATCGGGCCAAGAATAGAGCCCTGCAGCGCCAGCGATGTGCCGACACCCGTTGCCAAAATTCGCAGCGTGCCCCAGTAGAAGGCATCGCCCACGCCGGACAGCGGTCCCATCAAAGCAAGCTTGACATTAGAGATCGCGCTCGTGTCAAAGCTATCGTCAGTAGCGTTGACCTCTTCCATTGCGGCAGCAATGGACATGGGGAGCGTCGAGATGTACGGCGTGACGTTATAGAGCTCCATATGGCGCTTAAGGGCGGCCTTAAAGTCCGCATCCTGCGGATACAGCTTGCGAAGAATCGGCATAAGGGCCCACATAAAGCCGATATGGCCCATACGCTCGTAGTTCCAGGAATGCTCATAGGGAATCGAGCGCCAGAACAGCTTCTTAAGGTCTGCGCGGGAAATCAGCCCGTCATAAGAAGACTCAAACTTAAAACTCATCGAACCCACTCCCAATCGCAGGATCCTCGGTTGCCACTGCGGGCTGCTCCGCCTTTTTCTTCTCGCCCAAAACCGTCATCGCGACGACGATGATCGCGGCAAAGATCGCCACGCCCGTCGTGCTAATGCCAAAGTAGGCGACGAGGAAGAAGCCGGCGAAGAAGAACGGAGCCACCGTTTTGTTCATAATCATCTGCGCCAGCATCGCAAAGCCGAGTGCGGGCAAGAAGGCGGCGGCGACATCCATGCCGGTCTGAACGAAATCGGGGATGATGTTGAGCAGGCTGGCGACGGCATCGGCGCCAAAGAAGAATGCCAGGGGAATAATCAGCAGGCCGCACCAGCTCTGCGCATAACCCGCGATAAGCATGTTGCGCGTGATGGCCTTGGTGTCTCCGTCCTCGACATTTTTGTCGATACGGTGCACCAGCAGCAGCATCACCGGCTGGCCCAGGGCGGTATCGAGCGCCAGGACGATCGTTGCGATGGGAATGCCCAGGGTCAGGGCCGCCGAAGCGTCCGCACCGGCCTGCATGGCAAGCGACACACCCAGGATGGTTCCGGAAATCGTATCGGGCGGGTTATACGCACCGACCGAGATGGCGCCGACCATGGCAAGCTCCATCGTGGCGCCCATGATCGTGCCGGTCACCATGTCGCCCATGACAAGGCCAACCAGAGGTCCGAGCACGATCGGGCGCTGGAGGTAGCTCGTGCCCGTCAGCCACTCGGAATAGCCCAAAAGGGCAATAAGGAAAATCAGGATTGTCTTGATAACCATGACGGCCCCTAACCGATGACCTTCGCGGCGTCAGTCTTCGCATCTGCCGGAATCATCTGAATGAACAGCTCGTAGCCCTCGCCGAGCAGCTCTTTGACGTATGCCTCGTTTTCGGGCGTGAGAAATACGCTCGTCGAGACCTGGCGGGCATCCTCGCTAAAGGCAACATTGCCGAGGTTGATCTTCTTGACGCCCATCGCCTTGGCGACGGCACCGGCCTGCTGGATCGTCTCGCAAACCACGAAGAGCTTGTACTTGTCGGTCACACCGCTCTGAAGCGCCTTGACGGCGTCCTCGGTATTTTTGACAACGACCTTGCATCCCTCAGGCTTTGCAAGGGAAAGGGCCTGCAGGCGAAGCTTGTCATTGAGGACCGTGTCGCTCACCAACAGGATGCAGTCGGCACCCAGAGCCGAGGTCCAGCTAACGGCAACCTGGCCGTGAAGCAGTCGATAGTCCACGCGAATCATCTGAATCATGGTGTGCTCCTAGCGATTAAAACTCGTCGAGTTCGGCCTGCCCCAGCAGGTCGTTGACGTACTTGACCTTAGTGTCGTCCGCCTCGACGATCTGGCGAATGGCCTCATCGATCGGGGTGGAGTCGGGCACGAACAGCAGCTGAATAAGGAGTGGCAGGTTCATATTGGTCACCAGGTGCGTGTTGGGGCGCGTCTGGACGATCTTGGTGAACTCGTTGTTGACGCTGCCACCAAAGAGGTCGGTGCAAACGACGACCTCATCGTCCGCGGCAAAGCCGTCCAGAATCGCTGCAGCCTCCTTGACCAGGTCCTCGTTTCCGTCGACATACATAGACAGCGCATGGACGTTTTCGCGCTCGCCGGAGAGCAGACCGATGCTCTCGACGATTCCAGACGCAAAATGAGCATGGGACGCCACGATAAACTGCCTCATTCGATTCCCCTTTCTTGCGAATTTCGGCATAAAAATGCCCGGACGCATGCGCCCGGGCAGGGTGCTTCTTGATCAGTAGCTTATTTATCACCGATTAGTAGTCGAACTGGTGATAGTAGCGGCGATAGTTGAGGTTGTGCTTGGTGACCGTCTCGTAGTAAGCGGCAAGGCGGTCGGTGATCAGCGAGGAAAGGATCCACGGAGACACGATGACGCGGAACTCGTCGTCAAGGCCGGGGATCGCGAACTCGGCGGTGTCGATGATGTTGATGTCGGTGTCGCCGGTCACGCCGCGGGTCAGGAACGCGCGGACGCGCTCGTCGAGCTTGCGGTTCTCGTCCTCGCCCATGAACAGGAAGACCGGGACGCCGGGCTCCACGAGCTCGAGGGTGCCGTGGAAGAAGTCGGCCGAGGTGATGTAGCGGGTGCGCTTCCACTGCATCTCCTCCAGGATGCACATCGAGAACAGGATCGTCTCGCCCCACAGGGCGCCCGAGCCGATGAACATGGTGTAGGGGGCCAGGGCGTACTTCTTGGCGAGCTCCTCGGCGCGCGGCTCGAAGCGCTTGCGGATGTCGAGCATGTCCTTCCAGATGTCCTTGGTCTGCTTGATGAACAAATCGAACTTGGGGAAGCAGCCGCGGCGGTTGAGCAGGCGCAGGCCGAAGCAGTCGGCGAGGTAGTAGCCCTTCTCGCAGCCGCCCGAACCATGGTCGGAGGCCATGGCGACGCAGTTCTCGGCGCCCACAGCCCGGCCGATGGGGCCCTCGGGCTTGGTCATGGCGTAGACACGAATGCCCTTTTCCTTCATCTTCTTGACGGCCTCGAGGACCTCGGGGGTGGTGCCGGACTCGGAGGCGGTGAGCACGACGGACTTCTCGGTCATGCGCTTGTGGCCCATGACGTTCCACTCGGCGGCGTGGATCAGGTAGACCTCGAGGTCGCGGTCGCCGAACTTGTTCATGAGGTACTCGAGCTGCATGAGCTCGTCCCAGGTGCCGCCGACGCCCATCAGGAACACGGCGTCGTAGCCCTCGTCGGCGACCTTGTCGGCGAGCGCGGTCATCTTCTTGCCGGTCTCGTAGAGCGCCTTGCCGTCCTCGAGGTAGCCCTCCTGGTCGAAATGCATGATCTCGATCTTCTCGGTTTCCTTCATGGCTTTTCCTTTCTGTCCTACACGCGAATCTATACATCGCGTTTCTTTTCGATACCAATTATAGACATACACCTAACGTGTTTTTAATACCACTTTTCAATCTGCTCCAATCCTCGGTGAACGGTCGAAATTCTCTGGTGAGTGGTATTAAATTAGAATTGAATATATAGCTAACACCGCCGACGCCTCCCTTGTGCGACAAAGAACAGCGTTCCCACCAGCGCAATAATGGTCGATGCCCCAAACAGCACCGCCTGGACGCCCAAAGCCTCCGCTAAAAACGGAGCCGCCAGCAGCGGCAGCACGCCGGCGCTCATCAGGCCAAAACGCACAAAGCCGGTAATGCGCCCCAGGTATTTGATGTCGGCGCGCTCCTGAATCAAGATCATCTGCAGAGGTTCTAGGAATCCCCAGGCCATACCGTTAATCGCCTGACCGATAATCGCGACCCCCAGCATATCGGTGCCCACGTACACCATGGACCCAATGCCCACGGCCATGAGCGCGCCGAGCAGCAATCGCAGGTTGACATGGCGAGCAGAAAGCTTGGTCAGGATGAATGCACCCACCGAGGAAGTAAGGCCCACGACCGAGGACAGCCAGCCCAGCCAGACGATATCCACGTTGAGCACATCACGGTAGAACAACGACTCCAGCGAATCGAACGCGCCAAACGCAAAGAAACCCAAAAAGCCCGAGATAAAGATGAGGCGCAGGTCGTGATCGCGAAACGTAAGTCGCGCACCCTCGGCCATGCCGCCCAGAATACCGCCCTTCGGCTTCTCCCCTTTTGCGGGAACAACGCACTCGTGACAGCCCAAGGAGAGCACAGCCGCCACACCCATCATGCCCGCCATGAGCAGATAGACCGATTGCGTGGCAAAACAACTCACGATGGCACCACCGAGCAGCGGGCCAGCGGTATAGGCGATATTGCTGTAGAACACCATGAGACCGTTCACGCGGGTACGGCCCTCGGTGGTCGACTCCAGGTATCCCGGAAACGCATGCGTGCAGGTGTTGATAAAGCCGCCCGCAAGTCCCAAGACGCACGCGGCAAACACAAGCCCGGGGACAGACAACGGCGCTAACCCCACGCCAAGCGATAGCACTGCCGTAATCACGCACGTCACAAACGACGTCCGGCGCGGTCCAAAGCGATCGATGACCGAGCCCGACACCATATTGCCCGCCGACGTCATAAGATTGCGCACGAGCGTAATGGCAGCAACCAAAAAGGCCGTGCCGGCCAGATCATACGTGGCCGCACCGATAAGCCCCAAAAAGTAGACCGCGTTGTTGGCGCACCACTGCAGGGACTCAATAAGAATCAGCCTGACCTCTGCCGGCGTCAGGCGCATTGCTTCGCGATCCTTCGCGAACATACGAACTCCTTCTATACAAAAAGGGGATGGAGGGCATAGGCCTGCTCCATCCCCTTTCCAGGTTGCAACGAAAATCTATGCAGCCGGGCCCTTACGCCAGCACGCCGAAGAACGCGCCGACGATGCCCACGGCCATGGTGGCCACGATCAGCACCATGGGGTTGATCTTCTTGGACAGCAGCCAGTAGTACAGCCAGAAGGCGAGCATGCCGAGCATGCCGGGCATGATGCCGTCCAGGATGTCCTGGAGGGTCTGGGCGTCCTCGCCCGAGCCTATGGCCACCGGGATGCTGGCCCAGAACATGTCCTTGCACATGGCGCCCACGACCATGACGCCCACGATTCCCACGCAGGTCATGACCTTCTGCATGAGGCCGGTCCTCTGGGCCTCGTCCAGGAAGCCCACGCCCAGCTCGTAGCCCTTGACGGCGCCCCAGACGCGCAGCGCGAAGCCGGGGACGTTGTAGATGAGCAGGAAGGCGATGGGGCCGAAGGGGTTGCCGGCCTGGCACAGGCTGATGCCCACCGCGGCGGCCACCACGCGCAGCGTCGACAGGAAGATGGAGTCGCCGATGCCGGACAGCGGGCCCATGAGGGCGGCCTTGACGTCGTTGACGCTCTCGGGCTCGATCTCGCCGCGGGCGACCTTCTCCTCCATGGCCATCGCGATGCCGCCGACGAACGGGGCGAACTGGACGGTGATGTTGAAGAACGCGCAGTGGCGGTGCAGGGCCTCGGCGTAGTCGTCGGGGCGGCCGGCGTAGATCTTCTTGAGCATGTTGGCGACCATCAGGCAGAAGGCGATGTTCATCTGCTTGTAGTAGGTCCAGGAGAACTCCATGCCCAGGGCGCCGACGTTGACGGCGCTCTTGACGAGGTCGGAGCGCGTGATCTTGTTCTCGGGACTAGAAGTCATCGTCCTCATCCCCTTCCGCGGAGAGCTGGGGCTGGGCTCCGCCCAGGCCGAGCAGGTCGAACTTGTCGATGCCGATGATGATGGCGATCAGGGCGACGCCCAGGACGGGCACGTTGGCGTAGGAGCACAGCAGGAAGCCCAGGAAGTAGAAGGGCACGAGCTGCTTGGTGAGCACCAGGCGGCCGAGCATGGCGAAGCCCATGGCCGGCAGGATGTTGGCGGCAACGCCAAAGCCAGCAAGGACAAAGGGCGGGATGAAGTCGAGCATGCCCTGGATAGCGTCAGCACCCAGATAGAACGACAGCGAGCACAGCAGGAACGCCATGATGACACCGGTGGAACCGATCAGGAAGTGCATCGCATAGACACCCTTAAGGTTGCCCTGGCCGGAGAAGACATCGGCGCGGTCAACCAGGATCGGCAGGGCGGCGTTGAGGATGTTCTTGATGGCAAGGCACAGCGTGGCGATGGGCATGGCGAGCGCGATGGCTGCCTCGGTGCTCTGGCCCAGCTGGATAGCGAAGGCGCAGGCGAGCACGCCGCCGATCGTCTCATCAGGCGGCACGTAGGCGCCGATGGAGATCGAGCCCATGAACAGCAGCTCCAGGCTCGCACCGATCGCGAGACCAGACTGCAGGTCCCCCAGGACCAGGCCCACGAGCGGGCACAGGACGATGGGGCGGAACGCATAGAGCGTACCGAGCTGGTAGTCGAACTTACCAAATGCGGCGATAAGTCCGATGAGGATTGCTTGGGTAAGCATACATCCCCCTTTCCATATAGGACACTACGAAGAGCTCAGACTCTTCGAATTCAAACGCCTAGAGCACGCTGGCGCAGTCAACCTTGGGGTCATCGGCCAGGGGTCGAATCTCGACCTCAACGCCACGATCCAGCATCTCGCGCACATCGGCTTCCTCGGCCGCGGTCAGGAAGATCTGACGAGAGACCTGACGAGCATCGGGACGCTTCTCGTCCTTGGGCTTGGTGTTGCCCAGGTTGACCGACTTGATCTGCGGGCAGCCCTCAACAAGCTGCTTTGCCTCAGCGATAGTGGCGACACAGATGATCATCTTGTACTTGTCGGTCACGCCCGAGTTGATAGCTTCGATGGCATGCTCCATGTCTTTGATGACGAGCTTGCAGCCGGCAGGCTTGCCCATCTTGAGCGTCGTCTTCCACACCGGGTCGTTGGCGACCTTATCGCCCACGCAGAAAATGCAGTTGGAGCCGAGGCCCTGAACCCAGGAAACTGCGACCTGGCCATGAAGCAGGCGATGGTCAACGCGAAGTAGCTGAATCATAATGTGACCCCCCAAAGGTCTTGCGCCGTCTTACGGCATGTCAATAGGTGCTGCGGATTAGAACTCTTCTTCCTCGTCGTCATCGACCAGCAGGTCGTTGACAAACTTCACGCGCGTATCGTCCGCAGCGACGATAGCGCGAATCGTCTCCTCAACCGGCGCCGACTCGTCAGAGAACAGCAGCTGGATGAGCAGAGGAAGGTTCATGTTGGTAACGAGGTACGTGCGGGGACGCGTCTGGACGATCTTGGTGAACTCGTTATTGACGCTGCCGCCAAAGAGATCGGTGCAGACAACGACATCATCGTCGGCAGACATGCCCGCCAGCAGTTTTTGGGCCTCCTCGGCCACGTCCATGCGGTCATCGACGAACATCGAAAGATCGTGGACGTTGTCGCGCGCGCCCGAGAGCAGCTCGACGCTCTCCTTGATGCCGGTAGCGAAGTGCGCATGGCTGGCGATGATGTACTGTCTCATTCTGTGTTCCTCTCAATAGCCCGGCACGTTCCCGCACCCGTTTTCTTTAGTAGTCGAACTGGTGATAGTAGCGACGATACTTGAGGTTGTGCTTGGTGACCGTCTCGTAGTAGCGAGCCAGGCGGTCGGTCACGAGCACCGTCAGAATCCACGGGGAGACGATGACGCGGAACTCGTCGTCAAGGCCGGGGATCGCGAACTCGGCGGTGTCGATGACGTTGATGTCGGTGTCGCCGGTCACGCCGCGGGTCAGGAACGCGCGGACGCGCTCGTCGAGCTTGCGGTTCTCGTCCTCGCCCATGAACAGGAAGACCGGGACGCCGGGCTCCACGAGCTCGAGGGTGCCGTGGAAGAAGTCGGCCGAGGTGATGTAGCGGGTGCGCTTCCACTGCATCTCCTCGAGGATGCACATCGAGAAGAGGATGGTCTCGCCCCACAGGGCGCCGGAGCCGATGAACATGGTGTAGGGGGCCAGGGCATACTTCTTGGCGAGCTCCTCGGCGCGCGGCTCGAAGCGCTTGCGGATATCGAGCATGTCCTTCCAGATGTCCTTGGTCTGCTCGATAAACAGGTCAAACTTGGGGAAGCAGCCGCGGCGGTTGAGCAGGCGCAGGCCGAAGCAGTCGGCGAGGTAGTAGCCCTTTTCACAGCCGCCCGAACCATGGTCAGAAGCCATGGCGACGCAGTTCTCGGCGCCGACAGCCTGGCCGATGGGGCCCTCGGGCTTGGTCATGGCGTAGACGCGAATGCCCTTTTCCTTCATCTTCTTGACGGCCTCGAGGACCTCGGGGGTGGTGCCGGACTCGGAGGCGGTGAGCACGACGGACTTCTCGGTCATGCGCTTGTGGCCCATGACGTTCCACTCGGCGGCGTGGATCAGGTAGACCTCGAGGTCGCGGTCGCCGAACTTGTTCATGAGGTACTCGAGCTGCATGAGCTCGTCCCAGGTGCCGCCGACGCCCATCAGGAACACGGCGTCGTAGCCCTCGTCGGCGACCTTGTCGGCGAGCGCGGTCATCTTCTTGCCGGTCTCGTAGAGCGCCTTGCCGTCCTCGAGATAGCCCTCCTGGTCGAAATGCATGATCTCGATCTTCTCGGTTTCCTTCATTTGTCTCTCCTTTCTGGGGTTGTTTCCACATCCCCCATGCCAACGGGCATCAAAACCCGCTTACATTCCGTAACACTCGGCCGCTTTGGCCTTAAGCGCATTGACTGACTCTTCGTAGCCCTCCGCCTTGACCTCCATTTGCTTGGAGACAGCATCGAGATACGGGTGAACGTCCCATGACTTCAGACGCTCGGCGATTATTGCCGCAATCGTCTGGAAGAACACGAGATTGGGAATTGCACTGAGCAGCGGAGCCACCTGAGGCACCACAACCTCGTGAGCCCTACCCTTGGGATGGGCCGTGAGCAGCACCGTTTTTGCCGTAACGTTCGATAGCGCATCGGCGATATTCGCAAGACGCTCCGACCCCTGCGGATCGTCGACAATAAACACCAGGTAGCCTGGGGTTATCTGCATCTCGGGACCGTGGACGAACTCCTCGCCTTCGTGATGCATGGCAGGAATCTTGATGGTCTCGCTCAGTTTGAGCGCCGCCTCCTCGGCAACACCGTAGTTGGGGCCGTTGCCGACGACCATAGCGGGCGTGTGCTCAGAAAGCTCGAGCATGTGGTCTTGGACATATGCCTCGGCGGTCTTGCACATCACGGCATTAGCCTGGATAGCCTCGCGCAGGCCATCAAGACGCTGAGCAACGCCCTTGGCGTCAATCGTTCCGCGCGCCTGACCGCCGTAAATACCAAAGAGCACCAGGTACTCAACGAGAACCTCGACGCCCAGAGTCACAAAGTCCACCGACTCGACACCCACACCGTAGTCAAGAACGATGTCGGCGTGTTCCTTGATGGGTGCCTCGACGTTTGCCGTGAGCGCAACTGCAGCCATATCGTGTGCGCGCATGTAATCAAGAGCCGCGATCGTATTGGTCGAATAGCCACTCTGCGAAACGGCAATGTTGAGCGCATGCTGTGGATAGGTGTGTTCAAAATCGACGAAGGCCTCGGGCGTCACAACGGACACCTGCATTTGCAGGGTATCTTGCAGGTAATCGCGGGCGCAATCGGCGGCATGGCGCGACGAACCCGAAGCAACGATGCGCAGCGCGTCAAAAGAACCGGACTGGAAAATATCAACGAGCTGCGCTACCAGCTCAGACGAACGCTCGAGGTTCTCTCCCATACGCACATGGGCAAGCTGAACGTAATCGAGCATCTTCATCGTCTCACCTCGTAACAAATCATTAGTATTTGATACCAATCACAGTTACAGGTTACGGCTTTTTGATACCTCTTTGTCGATTAATTTATCCCCATCGGCGAACGGTCGATTTCGAGCCATGTAAGGTTGTATATGCAGTCTGCTCAACGAAATCAAAATTCCGTCAGCTTTTCAGCCCGTTATGCAAAAAACCAGCTAGTACGTATAGGTATATCCACCCGCATCACCGCGGCTAAACGACTTGACGTACTCGATCGCCTGGCCGCTCGCATCGAAGCTCACGCACTCAAGCGTCAAGGCAAGATCGCCCTGCTCCAGTCCAAGCAGGCCGGCATCTCGCGCGCCCAGCGCTTCGATATCGAGCTTTTCCTGTGCCATGACCGGCTTTCGGCCCAACATCTCATAGGTCTCGTACAAACTGAAGACCGACACGTCAATATCTTCGATTGTGGGAAACAGCAGGCACGGGATGAACGCCATCTCAATCGATACGGGATCGCCGTTGACGCAGTTCAAACGCCGAATCGAATACAGTAAATCGTCCTCGGCAATGCCAAACAGGTTGGCATAATATGGACCCGCATAACGCTTGGAACGCGCGAGGATGCAGACGGACGGCTCGCCGCCCGAAGCGCGAACCGATTCGCGAAAGCCTCCCGTTCGCTCGTAGGCAACGGGCACTTTCTGTGCCACAAACGCGCCTTTTCCGCGGACGCGTCGAATCTGCCCACGCCGAACCAGCTCATCGACAGCGCTTCGGATGGTCAAGCGCGTCGTACCAAATTCCTCGGCGAGGTCTTTTTCGGACGGAATCATGGAACCCGTGGGATATATACCGCGCTCGATACGCTCCTCGATGCGGCGTCGAATGCGCATATAAACCGGGGTGGCATCTACTGTTTCAGCCATTGTTCACCTGCCACGCTCCTCATGCCGTTCTTTTCGCCGTTATCGGCAAAGCGGAACTTTGTGGGCAAAATCACCGATTTGCAATGCTCCACAAAACGCATGTCCTTATCAAATTCTATCGTGCTCTCATAGAACACCGGCGTTCCCTCTTCTTGCTGGAGCAACTCGGCCTCTTCGGCGTTCAAACGCGAGATGGAGATATGCTCACGTCCATGCTCAACGCGCACGCCACCTTCTTTGAGCAAGACATCGTAAAGGCTCTCACACTCAAAATCGTGATCGGGAAGCGAGGGGCACAGGGACAGGTTAACGTGAGCCGTCTCAATTGACGCCGGCTCGCCCTCAATAAGTCGAACACGCTGCATGCGGAGCAAAGGAGCGCCTACAGCAACCCCAAGCTTGTCGGCAAGCGCCTCATCCGCCTCGATGGCCCCGGTGGAAACCAGACGAGAAGAGGGGTGCAGGCCGGCAGTCCGCACAGCATCGGAGAAGTTATACGTTTCCTGAAAGATATTGAGCGGTTTGGGAGGACACACATACGTACCCGATCCGCGACGGCTCTCGAGCGTTCCACACGAGATGAGCCGCGTGATACCGGCGCGCAACGCCGTACGCGAAACGCCAATCTCTTCGCACAGCACGCGCTCGGCCGGCAGGCGATCGCCGCCGGCAAGCTGATGGTGCTGGATATACCAAAGAATCCCCTCAACAGCACGATCTTTGGGGGGAATTGCATAAGATTCGCCTGCCATTGCACAGACCCCTCGTTCAGAAACGTATGTCGCCAAAATTAGGCCAGACCACCCATGGCATCAAATTCGGCCTTGATCTTCTCGGCGACATTCCGATACGACTTATACAGGCTTGAATCGCGTTTGACTTCATCGGTCATAACGGGAATCTCTAGTTTGGAAACCTCGTCTTTTCCCGTCTGAACCGCCACAACAACGCCCATACCAAGACACATATTACGCTTGGCTGCGTTCATTTTTGCCGCCTTAGCGGGATTTGCTAGAATACGCTGGGCAAATTCCTGTTTAGAGACCGCTTCATCGGCCTCCGGATCGCCCGCCTCGGCCACTTCGCACTGCAACACGTCCGCATAGTCAAAAATCTTCGGCTCTGCACCGCGCTGATGTACGGCCCACTTGCGACGCGTGGCATCCTGGTAGATAGCCGGCAAAAACGTAAACCGCGGCGGGTCCAAAATCGTATCCGTGATGGTAAACACATCGGGATCAAAGGCATCCTGCGGGTTTTTCTTCTTGAACAGCCCCATATCAGCCTCCCGTACTAGCATTAAACAACTCAAGCTGAATATAGCACCAATTTCAAGCCGCCGCCTTACCCTATCGGTGCGCGGCGTCTATAGCTCGCCCAGCGGAAGAGTTCACGGACGAGGGCCGGGGTGCCTGCCTTGTTTTGAGAAGTGGGCTCCGCGAACTTCTCAAAACAAGGCAGGCACCCCGGCCCCGCCGGCAAATAGCGGACACTCCGCATGCAATCTATGCAAACAAACAAGTACGCTTAGCTACATTCGGTAAGATCGAGCACGCTGCCCTTCACGATAAGCGCCGGCTCCAGAACGACTTCTTCGGCACGCCTACCGCCCCTACCGGCAAGACGCTTGGACATGCAGCCAAAAGCATGCTCCGCAAGGACACCAGGATCCTGCTCAATGGCGGTCAGCGCCGGCTCAAAGAGAACGTCGGCCGCCGAGTTGTCATAGCTCACCACCGAGATATCGCCCGGAATGCTCTTCCCCATCTCGTGCAGGCGCTTGAGCAGACCCAACGCGATGTTATCCGAGCTTGCGAACACGGCGGTGGCGTCGGTTGCGAGCACCGCCTCCGAGGCCTCGTAGGCACTCGGAATGTAGTACTCGCTCTCAAACTCCAAACGCGCGTCGATCGGCAAGCCTACCTCGCGCAGCGCGCGCTCATAGCCGGCAAGTCGCTTACGCCCCGTATTGGAACGGCGCGCGTTAACCAAGCAGGCAATGCGACGGTGGCCCTGCTCGATCAGATAGCGGGTAGCCATATAGCCACCCATCTCGTGGTCGAACATCACCTTGTCGCACTCGAGCCCCTCAATGGCACGGTCGACCATTACCGCCGGGATGGGCAGATGGCTGACCTCTTCGCGCAGGGCGCGGTCGTCGGAGAACTCGTCACCCACCACCAGAAAGACGCCGTCGACGCCGCGCGTCACCAGCTGGCGCAGCAGCTCAAGATCGTCATCGGCGCTTCCGCCCGAGCTGGTAATAAAGAGCGCGTAGCCGTCCTCGCGGCAGCGCTTTTCCAGGCTGCCAGCGAGCGAGGCAAAAAAGCGGCTCTCGATATTAGGGACGATAAGGCCCAGCGTGCGCGACTCGCGCATGACCAGGCTACGCGCGATCTGGTTAGGAACATAGTGGTTGCGCGCCGCGACCTCCTTGATGAGCTTGCGGTTTTCTTCCGAGATGCGACAGGGCCGATTATTGAGAACAAGCGAGACCGACGAGGGGGAAAGCCCCACCTCCTGGGCAATCTGCTTGAGAGTAACTTTGTTGCCCATCTCGCTCCTTCCGAGTATTCGCGCAATCTCTTGAAAGTATAGCGACCGTCCCTCTACCTCGATGATAAACACTTTACCAATCCGGTAGACGGCTGTTTTACCGCCGTGATTGGTGCAAAGTAACCTGGCCCCTTTGCACCATGTGATGCATTGGGGTCAGGTTACTTTGCACCAAATCCATCCGGGTGGGGTATATTGCATTCGATTGATGAAAACGACCACCATAAGGCGGATATTCGTATGCACGAGAATGACTTTTTTAACGAGGACCTGCTCTGCGCGCTCGCCGGTGTTGCCGGCGAGGACAACGTGTTGATGAGCGAGCCCATGCGCGACCACACCACGTTTAAGATCGGCGGCCCGGCCGACGTCTTTGTCACGCCCGACACCGAGCAGGGCCTCGTCGCCACGCTTGACACCTGTTATCGCTGCGACCTGCCCCTCACCATCGTGGGCAACGGCTCCGACCTACTCGTCGGCGACAAGGGCATCCGCGGCGTCGTCGTGGCGTTGGGCGAGGGCCTCTCCGACATTACGGTCAACGGCACGCACGTCACGGCAGCAGCCGGCGCCTTGCTTTCCGATGTCGCCGCGACGGCAGCCGAGGCCGGCCTCACCGGCATGGAGCCCATCTCGGGCATCCCCGGATCGGTCGGCGGCGCCTGTTATATGAACGCCGGCGCCTATGGCGCCTGCATGGCCGATGTGCTGGAGTCTGTGCGCGTCTACAAGCCCGCCCGCATGCTCGACGACGGCACCCGCGGCAGCGGCAACATTATTGAGTTCGATGTCGATGAGCTCAACCTGGGCTATCGCAAGAGCCGCATTGCCGACGACGGTTTCGTCGTGCTTTCGGCCACTTTCAATCTCGCCCCGGGCAACGCCGCGATGATCAAGGCCGACATGGACGACTACCACCAGCGCCGCGAGGACAAGCAGCCGCTCGACATGCCGAGTGCCGGCTCCACCTTCAAGCGCCCCGAGGGCTACTTTGCCGGCAAGCTCATCATGGACGCCGGCCTGCGAGGACACGCCATCGGCGGCGCGCAGGTGAGCGAAAAGCACTGCGGCTTCATCGTCAACGCCGACCACGCCACCGCCGCCGATGTCGACGAACTCATCCGCCACATCCAAACAACCGTCAAAGACCAATTCGACGTAGACCTAGAACCCGAAGTCCACCGAGTAGGCGAATTCCTCTAATAAAAAAGAAGGCCCCGAAAGGGGGCTTCGCCATCTTTATATCAGGCAACCAGTCCGGTGTGTCGCGCTTTGAACCCGAAAGGTCCGGGACTGCGGGCGAGGCATAAGGTTGGTCGCGAGTTCCGCACGCAAAGAAGGCCACTTAATGTGGCCTTCGTCTTGCGCAGGACTGTAGAGCAGGCAACCTTATGCCTCGCCCGCAGTCCCGGACCAACCAGCTTCAAGCCGCAGTTACGACAGCGCAATACCGCCAAGCCAGCCCCAACGCACGCCCGACCCAGTGCCATAGAAGCTAATAAACGAATCAAGCGACTTAGACGTAATGGCGCCCTCGTTGCTCATTACGATGCCGCCGCCAACGTAGATACCCACATGACCGTAGATAAGGCCCGGAGCACCCGTGCCGCTGTGCGAGGAATCGGCCACGATCATGCCCACCTGCAGCGCCGAGCGGTCGGAGCTATAGCACCAGGCGTTGAACATGTCACACGCGTTGCCGCCAAAATAGCCCACGCCGGCATTGCGGAAGACATTGGTAACCCACGCCGCGCACCAGTTCTGACCCGGCGAAGGCGTGGAGTAGCACGCGTTGACGACGGCCTGCTGCTTGCCCGAGCCGGCATTCTGCTGCGGAGTTCCGGGCGCATACGATCCACCGCCCGAGCTCGAACCACCCGAGTAGGAATTGTTCTTGTTCGCGGCGGCCGCGGCAGCGGCGGCCTTCCTAGCGGCCTCCTCGGCCTGGGCGGCAGCGAGAATCTCGGAATCGCGCTGAGCCATGAGCTCCTTGACGTCGTCGGAAAGACCGTTCAGCACGGTCTGGACTTCTTGCTGCTTGGCCTGCATATCCTGCATCTGAGCCGTCTGCTGGTCCTTGAGTTTCTCCAGGTTGGCCTTTTGTGCTTCGAGCTCGGTCTTCTGCGCGTCGAGCTCAGCCTGAATCGTCTGGATATCCTCGATGGCATCGCGGTCGCTCTTGTTGATCTTCTCAACGTAATGCGCGTTGGCGACGAGTTCCTCAAACGAGCCAGAGGCCAGCAGCAGCGACAGGATGTTCGTACCGCCGGACTTGTAGCTGGCGGCCACGCGATCGGAAAGGTCGTTGCGCTTCTTCTTGAGCTCGGCCTTCTTTTCATCGATCTGGGCCTGCGTGTCGTCAATCTTGCCCTGGACATTCTCGATGTCGTTGAGGGTCTGGGCATTCTTGTTGGCGAGCGCCGCGTACTCATTGGCAATGCTGTCGAGCTGAGCCTGGACCTCGTCGAGCTGGGCCTGGGCGGCATTCAGTTTGTCGGTGGTTTCTTGACTGGCCTCAGCCGCATGGGCGCGGGCGGGCAGGCCAAAAAGAACAGCCGCAGAAGCGGCGCCGAAAAGAGCCTTAAGGGCAGTGCGGCGCGAAAGCTCCTGCGTAAAGATGGAATCGTTGTTTGGTGACATATGTACTCCGTTACATGCTTATTTATATGTCGCTCAACTCAAACATATTAACGCACATCGCGCTTGTCCCAACTATTTCCACGAACGGCTGGAAAAGCATGGTCAGCGGCTCGCAAATACGTCCCACACCAAAGGTAAGGATTATGCAAATAACACCCTATGAGTACGTTAACATCAATCCTCTGGTTTTCCTGCCCCGCGTGTTTTGGGCGCCCCCAGCTGCGCTATACTCCCCTCAAGAAGTGTTCCTGATTCGATAGGAGACTACATGTCCAAAGCACTCGACCCCAAAGACACCTGCGTCCTCGTTACCGGCGGCGCCGGCTTTATCGGCTCGCACACCGTCGTTCAGCTGCTCGAGGGTGGCTACCAGGTTGTCGTCGTCGATGACCTCTCCAACTCCAGCGCCGTTGCCATCGACCGCGTCAAGACCATCGTGGGCGACGAGGCCGCCAAGAACCTCACCTTCTACGAGGCCAACGTGCTCGACCGCGATGCGATGAACAAGATCTTCGATACCCACCAGATCGACCGCGTCATCCACTTCGCCGGCTTTAAGGCCGTTGGCGAGTCGGTGAGCAAGCCCGTCGAGTACTACCACAACAATATCGAGAACACCCTGGTGCTCATCGATGTCATGCGCAACCACGGCTGTAAGTCCATCATCTTCTCGAGCTCTTCGACCGTCTACGGCGATCCGGACAATCCGCCCGTCACCGAGGAAGACCCCAAGAAGCCCGCGACCAACCCCTATGGTTGGACCAAGTGGATGATTGAGCAGATCCTCATGGACGTCCACACCGCCGACCCCGAGTGGGACGTCGTGCTGCTCCGTTATTTCAATCCCATCGGTGCCCATCCGTCGGGCCTGATCGGCGAGGACCCCAAGGGCATCCCCAACAACCTGGTGCCCTACGTCGCCCAGGTCGCCGTCGGTAAGCTCGAGGCCGTTCAGGTCTTTGGCAACGACTACCCCACCCCCGACGGCACCGGCGTGCGCGACTACATCCACGTGTGCGACCTGGCATCCGGTCACGTTGCCGCCCTCAACTGGATGAACGGCAAGACCGGCGTCGAGATCTTTAACCTGGGCACCGGCACCGGCACCTCGGTACTCGAGGTCGTCGCCGCCTTCTCCAAGGCCTGCGGCAAGGAGCTGCCCTACGTGATTCGCGAGCGCCGTGCCGGCGATATCGCCGCCAACTGGTGCGATGCCTCCAAGGCCGAACGCATGATGGGCTGGAAGGCCCAGTACGACATCGCGGACATGTGCCGCGACAGCTGGAATTGGCAGAGCCATAACCCCAACGGCTTCGCCGACGCCGAGTAGCCACTCCCCCGTGCTAGGTTTTGTGGCATGCCTCAAAACCTAGCACGCGACATGCTCGGCACATGCCGCTTCCTGCATGGGTAGATTTCTAGACATGTCCCAAAAATCTACTGGCCCCGGCCTCCAATGTGAGGTCGGGGCTTTTTAGGAACTCGTTCTCGAGCTCGAGCTCGCGCATGCACTTGCGGCCGCCGCGACCGGGTGGTTGGTCAGCTCCTTCTTCCTGACCGTCACCCATCTTCCCAGGGTCTTCTCGTTGATGCCGAGGTCGGCTGCCACTTGGGCGATGGGCTTCCCCGACGCGGCGGCGAAGTCTGCGGCCTCGGCGCGGTACCCCGCTGTGTAGGAGGGCCCGTCTGCCATGACTGACACTCCTTTCTTTTTGGCGCTGAAACGATTATCGCCGCTCAACGCCATTCCTCTAAGTCAAGTGTCCTTGAATACGATACAGTTCAAATGGACGAGGAGAATCTGGCGCTCCTCTCGATGAGCCCGGAGAGGTCCCTGGTCGTCACCTTCCCCCGCGCGAACGCGAAGCGGACGGCGGCGAGCCATGTCCTCACCGCGCGTTCCATTTAGGGAGTCCTCGAGAAGTCGATCTCTCTGTGCGATAATCGAGCTATTGAGTCTCGCGAGTTTAGAGCTGGTGATATGCATTGAAAATCAAGATGAAAAACATCGGCAGGGTCGCTGAGGCCGATATCGAGATTAATGGTATTGCCGTGATCGCCGGGGAGAACGGGACGGGGAAAAGCACGGTTGGAAAAGCGCTTTATGCGGCCTTCAACAGCATGTCCGATTCGGAGAACAAAATCGACCGCATGAGGCGCAATAGTGTTGAGCGCGCCATCAGGAAGGCATATGTGGGAAGCCCTCTCGACTCCACGTCTCGCCACAGGCGAACTGCTGGAAGAATGAATAGTTTCATCGACAGGGTTTTTTCGGGCGAGTGCACGAGGGACGAGCTTATTGATGAGATAAAGGAGTATTACGGGGAGGAGATCTCCCGTGAGATCGAATCCGATTTCACGAATGGCGTAGCAGGAGTTGCCGATCAGATTATCGAGATCATGGATATCTCCGATGATGAGGTATTTCGTGCGATTGCGACAAACAGGTTCCGAAGCGAGTTCAACGGCCAGATCAATTCGGTTTTCGGCGAAGAGCCCGGGAAGGTCGAACTCCAGATAAAGGACGCATCTACGGTTTTCTCGGTTGCAAGTGACGAGGTGGCGGAGGTGCACGATAGGAGGGTTTTGCGATTCAGGGCGCATTATCTGGACGACCCGTTCCTGATCGATTCTCTCGGAGGACCCTACGGCCCCGCTTTTCGGTTCAAGCCCCTCCTTGGACACCAGGAGGAGCTGCGGCAAGATTTGATTCAGGCGACCATCCGTAACGATGACAGCGAGTCCTCGCTGTTCGAAGAGATCGCGAAGGAGCGACACCTGAAGGTTCTCATGGACAAGGTTTCCTCCTTATGTCCGGGGCATTTCGAGAGGAGCGAAAGTCGCGGTCACCTTACGTATCTCGAAGAGGGCTTCGCTCGGGGGTTGGAGCCTGGGAACCTTTCTGCTGGCTTGAAGACGTTCGCCATCATGAAGGTGCTCTTGAAGTCCGGCGCGCTAGATGCCGGAGGGACTATTATCCTCGATGAACCCGAGATTCATCTTCATCCTGCATGGCAGCTGGCCTTCGCCGAGATAATCGTGCTGCTCCAGAAAGAGCTCGGGATGCACGTCTTAATGAGCACCCATAGTCCATATTTCCTGAATGCGATCGAAGTGTATTCTAAGAAGCACGCTGTTGATGGATTGTGCTCATATTATCTTGCGGAGACCTGCACTGATGGACGCTCTCGCTTTGCCGATATAACCGGCTCGACTGAGGTCGCCTACGAGAAGCTGGCGGCTCCTTTTGATACGCTTGAGAGGGAGGAGTACGGCCTTGAGTAGCGACCTGTGCGCCTCCTGCCCTCATCCGAACTCTCCCGCGGTGCCAGATGGCAGCGATGGTTGCTCCCGTTGCAGGACCTGTATCCTAAGGGACTGCACGTCGACCATCTCCAAAACATCCAGAGACGGGAGCGTCTCTCTTGTGGATGACGATTTGCCTGTTGTCAATTTTGACTCTGTTAAAGAATGCTACTGCAAGAAGGTCAATAGGTGGATGCAACTCCCGCGCTCCGCCGATGCGCTGTATTGCGATCGGGAAACGTTATATCTAGTCGAATTTAAAAACGGCAGTCTGAAGGAGACGCTGGGGAAGAGGCTCAATCCCAAGGATGACGAAGAGCTTGGTATCAATCTTGGCCAAAGGGACGCCCTCATCGAGAAGTGCAAGGACAGCGTTTTGATCTGCTCGGACCTGTGGGGAAAGAGGACGAGATGGTTTCGCGAGCACTGCGTCTTTGTTTTGGTATACAACGAGGACAAGAACAAGACCGCGTTGAAGCGGGTTGCCAGCTCGATTAGGAAAAAAGCGCGTTTTGGGCTTCCTGACAAATTGAAAGGTTTTTGCGTGAAGGATGTCTTGACGCTAACCGAAAAGGAGTTTTCGACATCGCTCCTTTCAACTTGGCGAGACGCAGAAGAAATCGCGGAGGTCGACGCGTAGGAGACCGAAAAGCATCCGGTGGCTATTTGCTCCCGATATCGATCGTTCGTCTGCAGTCGGTTTTCTTTCCGCTGCGCCCGCCAGTTTGCGATGAGTCGCGCACCGTGTGAAGCTCAACACGGATGAAATACAAATATAATCCCCCCCTTGCACTGTGTTGATAAATATTGCTCGTCGAACTCATCTGAACTGGGCTTTCTTGCATAGAACTGCCTGAACCTGAGCGTTTTCGGGTATCGCATTGCCCGATCGAGCACCATCGCGACCTTCTCAAGCTTGTCCTCGGGCGGACTCATAGCCACAGCCCCGCATGTCGTCCCGGTTGGAGCCGGGATGAGCCCTCAGGAAGCACTGCATGAAGTAGCGCATCCGGTTCACGGGCCCCAGCGGGTTCTGGCCGTCGGGAACGCCCTTGAGCAGCTTCGCGTTGTAGTGCTGGCTCTTCAGTGACAGATTGTTGACGGGAGCCGTGTGGCGCCCGGCTCCATGTCGTGGATGAGCGTGGAGCCGGGCGCCACACGGCTCCCGAACGTCGCCAAGGTCTTCGCCCTGCTTGTCTTGCCAAGGCCCTCCCGGATGAAGATTGAATTGCCTGGCTCATCGCAGCCGAGCGCGACACGGCCTCTACCCGAGACCATCATCTCTACACATAGCCCATCATTCGACAAGAACGCGCAGTTTGTCCTGCATAGGCGCATGGTGTCCCCCTCCGCCGCAAGAGGTGAGCAAAAGAGAGGCTCCCCTCGCCACTACCGGACAAAGGGACCTCTCTGGGGAAACACGCTATAAAACCTTCTTGCCGGGCGGTCGAGTACAGCACCGACGGCGTACCCGTGGAGACCTACCCAGAGCCCACGCCATTTCAAGTTTCTTGGTCTTCAACGCCACAATCCGATAATCATCCAGCCGTCGAAATGACCTCGTCACAGGCGGCAAGCATCTCCTCGTCATGAGTGACAACGATTACAATATGGTCTCTCTTAATTTCATGAAGCAATTTGATCAGCGCGCCTCGACTCTTCGCATCAAGTGCTGAGGTCGGTTCATCAAAAAGCATAACGTCCGGCGATTTCAACAGCTGTCTCACAATTGCAATCTTTTGCTTCTCGCCGCCGGACACCCCTCCTTTCCCGCCGTCAAGCATCGCCGTTGCCCCGTTCTCCACAGAAGCAACCATTTCGTCTAGCCCCAATATGACAAGCATCCGATTCAGCTTATCCATCTCGTAATCATCAGAAAGCAGCGTAAGATTATCGAGAATCGTCCCCTCAACGATAGGGGGTTCTTGCTCCGTAATGCTGACTCGACACCGCCGCAATGCATATCGATCGATGCAACGCTGTGACACCCCGTTGTAGCGAACGGCCCCTTCTGTGTCATCTGGATATAGCCCCAATATCACTGACAGCAGCGAGCTCTTCCCCGAACCATTCGGCCCCGAGATTCCATATAGCCGACCCCTGGAAAACGCGAGCCCCTCAATGCTTAACGCGACCCTTTCCGCCCCTGGATAACGTAGCTTGATGTTCTCTAGACGGATTTCCTCAATCGGACCAAGCGCCAATTTGCCATTCGCTTCCACCGGGACATCCCAAATTCTTTTCAGCCGCTCATAGCATACGCGATTAGTCTGGTAATCCCTTCCCCAGCCCAACAAATACTGTACCGCTGAGCTTAAGTTCGAATAATATCCAACAGCAGTCACGAGAAAACCAGGCAACAGTCTCCCGCCCATCACTTCAACCGCGCCCACAGCAAGAAGACATCCTTGAGCGGCGGAAGCGACCAACGCGTTGCCAAAGGTAAATCTAGACCCTACTTCCTGATTTGCTCTCATCGTTGGATAGAGCCCATTAAAAGCTTCGACCAGTACAGCGCGGGACCTATCGAACAAAGCATGTTTGCGGATGAAATCAACTTTCTCCAACTGATCTTGTAGACAGGAAAAAAACCTCGCGCTCTGCTCTTGTACGTCAAAACTTCTCTCAAACAGCCTTGCGCGTGAAACCGCATAAAAAGCGGCACTCGCTGCCGCAAGAACAAGGCAGACCACACTCAACTTGATATTCAGGCTACCGAGAACAAACAGGGCGGACAAAAGGGTGATAACGTTGCTTGAAACCCCCACAACCGAGTTGATTACGAAGATGACAAGGTCATTAGCGTCGTGATTGATTTGCTGGTTATAATACGACGCGTTGAAGCCCTCGAAGAATGCCTGGGGAAGGTGCTTCACGTGCTCAAGCGTATCCGCATTTAAGCCGAACCCCGCATGCGACTGAAGGTTGATGTACAGCATCTCTGAGCAATACACTAGTCCCGCTCGAACCGCTTGGACCGCAACCAAAATAAGGCAACAAACGAGAACGGCGGCAAGATCGGCGCTGGCCGGCATCGCCAATCGGTTTACCACTATGCCGGTAAGAAAGGGACCCGCAAGCGCAAGCAGCCCGACCAAAACTGTTACGACAAGATAGGCGTAGAATCGACCGCCCAGTATATATTTTCTACAGAGATTAAGCATCAGCCTCATTTTGCCCCGCACCCCGTTTTGCCGTATTCATCATCTGGGAGAGCAGCCTTTTTTGCTCGGCATCATACCGGAAGGAAACGCAACGTTTCCCCCCACCGTTTAAGGCGTGGTTGGGGCACCCTCCCATGCACATGGGAAAAGCAAAGCACTCTTGGCATTCCGGGTCATCCGGCTCATATGCCATCCAGTTAATCATGTTCTTGCTCAACATTGGCGGCTCGAAAATAGTTCCGACCCTCCGCTCCTTCATTCCAATGTCATCCCAGCACTTATACAAATCTCCGACGGGATCAACCACGTACGAGTTGATTCCAACGGCGCAACATATCCCGAAATTCGTCCCACCAAAAGGTTGAACTTTGAAGCCCCGCGCAATTGCCCTTTTATAAAACTCAGTCTCCTCATACGAGAACTCTTTTACAGTAAAGCAGTGGCTGTCGTTCGCACATACCTGATTGATATCGTCAACAGGGGCTAAATAGAAGTGAACCTTATTCATCAGGCCATTTAGCTCGAGATAATCCAATAGCTCTTGAGCGGCCTCGATGTTGGTCTTGTCGACGTTGCTCCTTATCGAAATATCGATGATGTCGGCACACTCTTTGACGTTCTTGAGAATACGTTCGTATGTAGGGCTTCCGTCGTGAAGAATCCTTCTCGAATCGTGATCCGACTTCGATCCATCTATAGTCACTTGCGCGCTCGTCACACCACATGCCGCGAGCCTCCTTGCAACATCAGGCGTCAGCAGATAGCCATTTGTCACTATCGATGCGGAATATTCACACGTTGGCCCCACGACATCTTTCAGATCCGACGTAATCCGTTCGATCATCTTCATTCCGAGCAGAGGCTCGCCGCCGTACCATCCAACTGAGAGACTTGCGATACCAGGATAGTAATCTTTCACGAACTTGGAGAGCTGTGTCAAAACCTCCTCGCCCATCGTCGTGTACGCCTGTCCCTTTTCATAGCAGTAGGGACAGCAAAAGTTGCAAGCCATCGTTGGCGCAATGGTAAGGGACAGAGCAGTATTCGCAAAGCGCGCGGCGCGACTTTGCAACCTGATCTCCCCAAGCTCGTCCCTCTCCTCATTGACTAGGATGCCTCCCCTTATCAGCTCCGCGACAAGATCATCGGCATCCCGAACGTCCCCTTCTTGAATCCTTTTGAATTTCTGCGCGTATTCCGGATTTAACGACAGGATGCCGCCGGTTCGCGCATTCATGATAAGAAGACTTCCGTTATGTTCATGCACCACATTAAATTGCGACAGTTTCACTTCGCACCATCTCCATTTCCAACCAAATCCATATCGACCCTCAGACGCTGCGCATACGCCAGCGCACTACCTTCTTCGATAAAAACTGCACGAAAGCAGCAATAGACATGCGAGCGACACGATGACCGCATGGCCGCATGCAGCCATCAGGACCGTCCCGCCGGCAGCCCCGCACGCCCTCATCCAATAAGCCATGTGAACCGGGGGTAAAACGGTTGGGAAACTCATCGCGATAACAAGGCCCGCGAACGTTGCGACCAGCAAGGCTCCCGACACAAGAGATCTGACCCTGAACACCTCATATGCAACCGCAACCATCAGCGTATAAGCGGCGTCTATAACGATATTCGACAGGAGTGCCGAGGTCACATTACCAACCGTAAGGCTGTCTAGACCGCTTCCGGAGCACACGGCAAAGACCGCAGCGACACCGAGAGTAAACACGATGTAGGGGCACAGCGTATACACTTCGCAAGCCAATGTCTTTGCCGCAAACAGCTGCCAGCTGCGGAAGCCCCGAGCAATCGAAACTCCCCTTGCCGACACGCTCGTCGCATCACCGAATAGCGTCCCCGCCACAACAACAGAGACGATTGGGAAGAACACCGTATGCGCCATGGAGACGACACTTAGCCAGGAAGAGATACCCGTTGGCCCAACCCCTATCGAGAAAAGATAGCCCGGATCGGCGGAAAAGCCAAAGAACTGGCCCTCTCCCCCTGCGGAGACCCATGCGCCGGACCCGGCAAACACATAAATCCCCGCGATGCCCAAATACATCAGCGCTATTATCACGGCGAGTTTCATTCTCCTTGCGCGGAACAGTTCCGCCCTGACCGACATCCCAAGATTCATCGAACCGCCGTCCTTACAAATAGCGAGACGAGCGCAACTCCAACCGACACAAGCACAGTGCCGCCCGCATACAGCAAAACCTGAATTACACCAACATTCTGCATACTCAGGGAACACAGGTTCATCAGGTAATACACGGGCGAGAGCATGAGCAGCAAGCTGGGCTGACCGCTTCCGTATGTACTTGGGAACCACACCATCACAAATGTCGAAACCGCTATTGCAACGACGCTGCTCGCCACCACACTCCTCGTGAGCAAATACAGGGCGAAGGTAGCGGCGTACATCGAAATGAGCAGCAGCGCGATCATCAGCGCAATCGATACAAATTGGGCAAACCCTGAGCACGAGGCCCCAACGTCCCATTGGGCCATCTTGGTTAAATACAGCGCAGTCGTAGAAAGAAGATACACGGCACCGACCAGAGTGCAGTTCACCAACAGCTTCGTGATCACAATCGCCGCCTGCGACACCCCTCGCGATCTCGATACGGCGTAAGCCACGGATTCAAAGTCTCTCGACGTAGCGTAAACCGCGTAGAGAATCGTCACCGGAATCCAGACCACTGTAGACGCAAAAGACGTCCGGGCAACAGAGCCCAAAACGTCCCCTGCATCCACTAGGTTTCCAATAAAACCTATAGCCCCTCCAAGCGTATACGGGTCATCACCGGCGACCATGATCAGCACCTCAGACGAAGTCGCAGCCGCAACCACATACAGCACAGCCGCAAGCGCAATCATCAGAGCGGTCGCCGGGTGCCTGGCGAGCAACCATACCTCGCTCCGAAAAGCTGAGATGAACTCGCGTTTCATCACAGCTCGCTCTCTCGACCGATGAGCTCCGAATAAAACTCCTCAAGGCTCTTCCTATGAGAATACGCCTCCGCAACCCTCACACCTGCGGTCGAGAGCGCTTCGATTGCAATGCCCCGCCCTTCCTTTTTCTCCTCATAGCGCATAAGGACGCTGCCGTCCGGCAGAAAAGAATGTGAGGTCTCATCTCCGAGAACCGATCTCGTTCGCTCCAGATCGTCCACATGCAACACGAAACCACCGCGGCATGACTTTTCCAGCTGAGGTGCGGTCATCCTTCGAATGAGGCGACCATGACTTATGAAGAGGTAATCAGTTGCCAGCTTGTGCATCTCCTCAAGATTGTGGCTGGATACGAGAATCGTTTTACCTTGATCTTTGTTAAGATGCGTAAGGATTTTTCTTACTTCGACTATCCCCATCGGATCCAGGCCGTTTGTCGGCTCGTCCAGGATCAACAGCTCCGGATCGCCCAGCAACGCTATGGCCAGATCGAGACGCCTCCTCATTCCCATTGAGAAGTTCTTCACTTTCTTCCCGCCGGCCTCCCCCAAACCGACGGTTGATAACACACCGTCGATGGAACGATCGGTGGGAAGCCCCCACTCAATACAGCGAACGACCAAGTTGTCTCGCGCGGTCAGATTAGGATACGAAGCATTGAGGTCGGGCATATAACCCAGCCTTTCCCTGCAGCTCCGTATTTCACGTCTCCCGGTTTGCCCAAACATCGAGATCGTTCCTGACGATGGCTCCGAAAGCCCCGTGATCAATCGAATTAACGTGCTCTTGCCGGCACCATTCTCCCCAATGAGTGCACACAGCTCGCCTTCCATTAAAGAGAACGAGACTGATTTAACCGCTTCAAACCCGCCATATCTCTTGGATATGGCACGCAATTCAACTGGGACTTCCCGCATGGACGACATCCTCCCCGTCAATAAAAAGGGACGACATGGCAATTGTGCGGGGTTATAGGTAACGTCGGTTCGCCCCCCATATTGCAATGCCACATCGCCCCTCAGGCGCTGCTGGCCAAAATATCTTTGAACAGTCTGTGCACGCCGTACGGCGTGCACTATCCGCTAAAAGCGGATAGTGCACTCCTGTGAAGAACACTTGGTGCTGCAGCTGCCGTGCGCGTAAAAGAAGCAGTTGCCGCACGCGGGTGCAACGCCTTCCTCCGGCTCGTTAATCCAATCCATCTCTCCCTCCTTTCCTTGCATACCGAATTGATAATGTTATTCTAATTCGATATGTATCATATTTCAATATAAGCTTATTTATATATTACACAAGGTAAGCACCCCCCTGCATCCAGCACAGGAAATGACTCTCTCGTTCCCCAGTGACGCGGCGAGAAATACAGGCCACTGCAGGACGTTGAATGAACAGCCCGTGAAAACCGTTGTTTTCACGGGCTGCACCTGCTCAATACTTTTTTATTCTCCAGCCTCAGTCGTCTCTAAGATCGACCACGTAAACATGATCTGACTCCAGGACCGGGTCATCACCCGTCGCGGTCGCCCTGCTCAGCGCGTTGCGGGCGCGCCGCGTCGCCAGTTCCTCAAGTTCTCTTTCGTTGACGCGCTTAATAAGATCGCCAGGCTGGCAATCAAGCTCTACGCAAATATCCAGCAATGTCTTTAACCTAATTGCCTTCACCTTGCCATTTCGTATTTTTGAGATACTTGCCGGTGTGTGCCCGGTCGCCCGAATGATATCCGTACTCGTCTTTCCGCGTCGAAGCAATAAGCTTTCAAGCTCAATAATCAGATAGTCCATGCCGCCCCTCACACCAAATCCTCGGTCTGGTCTTGAAGCAGAGCTCCGTAGCGCCATATCGCAGAAATCGAGAAGCAGCAAACGGCCCCCAGCACAGCACCAATATCTATGGGCAGGGCCAGGTTTTCAAACATCGAATAGGCGTTCCCCAGCAAGTCGAAGGGGCCAATCACTATCGAAAGAAACCCCGGAGAAAACAAGAGGTCACCTATTGCCGCTGCAACAAACAGCCACCCGATAATCGAGATTCTTCGAGCATGCGAAAGGGTAAAGGGCGATTCGCCATGAGCCATGTCCATGCTGATTCCCCGCAGGGTCCATGTGGCCCCTCCGGAAATCAGAAGATACATCAAAGGAACCACTACGGAAACCGTCTTTGATGGATCATATAGGTTTCCTTGAGCAGCCATAAGCCCAATGGAAATAACCACCACCACCGAACAGCAACACACCGCTATAAACAGCGCCGTAAACAGAATCCCAAGCCTTCTTCCGAGAGTCATCATCTTCTGGATGGACTTATCGATCTTCTGGGCGCTATTCACCACAGCTCCTCCTAAAGCAATCAGAGGTCTTCTTACTTACTGTTTTTCCTACATTGTAACGAACTCGATAAGAAGAGGGTCGCTTCACGCCGCGCAATCCCGAACTCCAAGCGTTTCTCATCAGCATTGCCCATCTTTCGAGTCGAAATTCAAATCCAGTTTCTTATCGCATGCTGAAATCAACCCGAACTGGATGTGACTGGAAAACAGCGCGCTGCGTCGGTCGCGCTTTCCCGAGCGACTCTGGCACAACAGACGATATGAGTTGAACATTGGGGCCTCTCCCCTTGCAGCTCTCTCGTGGGTCGGGCGACAATGGTCGTACCATCAACCGCGGCCGCGCGCTGCGGGCCCTCGGCCTCGGCTGCGTCGTCGGGGCGGTCCCGAAGATGCACCGGCCCGCGGCCGACCGCGGCCGCAAGAACGACCGCCGCGACGCCGAGTGGCTGGCACGCATGCTGGCGCGCCGCAACGTCGTCGAGGTGTGGGTCCCCGACGAGCGCCCTCGAGGACGCGCGCGACGACCTGCAACACGCCAAGCAGCGGATGTCGAAGTTCCTGCTGCGCCACGGCCTCGTCTTCGACGAGACGACGCCGGCCGGCAGGCGCAGGGGCGCCTGGACGGGGGCCTACTGGGACTGGACGGAGTCCCTCTCCTTCGACGAGCCCGACGACGCCGCGGCCTACGAGCACTACATGGACGGAAATGACCTGGTAGAGAACCCTCGCACCGTCTACGTCGCAGGGGACGTAGACGAACTCGTCGAGCACGAGCAGCCTCGCGGGCGACACGTCGTTCAACAGTTTCGACAGCGTTCCCTTGCGCTTCGCGTTGCCGAGCTCGAGAACCAGCTGCGCGGTCTGCCAGAACCTGACCGACATGTCCGCGGCGACCGCGCGCATCGTGAGGGCGACTGCCATGCGCGTCTTGCCGCGCCTGGACTTACCGAAGAAGACGAGGTCTTCGCGCGATTGTTTGTGTCAACGGCCAACTGAATGTGAACCCTTCTTGCATTGTTGCAACCTGGCTGGCAGCCGGTCTTTAATGACGACGACCATTGTCGCCCGACCCACAAAAGAGCCGCAAGGGGAGGAGCTCCCAATGTTCAACTCATATCGTCTATGGCGCACTACCATTCACCGAAAGTCGGCAACTTTTTCATTCTCTCTATACATGTTTAAACAACATGTTCTACAATAGGGACAATAGCAATGGAAACTCGGGACGAGCCGTCTATCCATCTACGGCGCAGCCCCTTATTCAAAAGGACGGTGAGTGCATCCATGGAGCGTGCAAGCGGCGTTCTGATGCCCGTTTCGTCATTGCCCGGACCTTACGGTATCGGCGGCTTTGGCTGGAACGCCTATGACTTTGTCGATTTCCTCGCCTCGTGCAAACAACATTACTGGCAGATTCTCCCCCTTACGACAACGAGCTATGGCGACTCGCCCTATCAGTCGTTCTCGGCCCGTGCGGGCAACCCCAATTTCATCGACTTTGCCGAGCTTATCGAGGCCGGCTATCTGGAGCAGTGCGATATCGACGGCGTGTACCTGGGCTCCGACCCCAGCAATGTCGACTATGGTGCCATCTTTGGTGGCCGTCGTCAGATTCTCGACCGCGCCGCCGAGCGCTTTGCCGCCGACAAGCCGGCCGACTTCGACGACTTTGTCCAAGCAAACGAAGACTGGCTCATCCCCTACTGCGAGTTCATGACCGTCAAGGAGGAGTGCGGTCTCAAGGCCTTTTGGGAGTGGCCCGCAGAGCTCCGTACCCGCGGCGAGGCTTCTGCCAAGGTCTGCGCCGCCCATCCCGCGCGCATGCTCTACCACCAGATGACGCAGTACTTCTTCAATCGTCAGTGGAGCCGCCTCAAGGCCTATGCCAACGAGCGCGATATCCTCATCATCGGCGACCTGCCCATCTATGTCTCGCGCGACTCCGTCGAGATGTGGGCCACGCCCGAGCTCTTTAAGATCGACGCCGCCGGTAATCCTGTGAGTGTCGCCGGCACGCCGCCCGACCAGTTCTCGGCCACCGGCCAGTACTGGGGCAATCCCATCTACGACTGGGACGCCATGGAAGCCGACGGTTTCTCCTGGTGGGAGGGCCGTATCCGCGCCGCCCTCGACATGTACGATGTCATCCGCCTGGATCACTTCCGCGGCTTCGAGGCCTATTGGGAGGTGCCGTTCTCCTCACCCGATTCGTCCTACGGTTCGTGGACGCAGGGCCCCGGCCTCAAGTTCTTCAAGACGCTCGAGGAAAAGCTCGGCACGCTGCCCATCATCGCCGAAGACCTGGGCTTCCTCACCCCCGGCGTCATCGACATGCGCGACAACTCGGGCTTCCCCGGCATGAAGATCTTGCAGTTCGCCTTTGAGGGCACCAACTCGTACTACCTGCCGCACAACTACATTGCCAACACCGTCGCCTATGTGGGCACACACGACAACGAGACGGCGCGCGGTTGGTTTGAGGGAACGGCCACCCCGCGTCAGCGCGAGCAGGCGGCCCTGTACACCCACCAGCAGGCAGGCGAGCCCATGGCCGATGCACTCAACCGCGCCATCGCCGCCAGCGTAAGCGATACCTGCATCTACACCATGCAGGACCTGCTCAACCTGGGCAACGAGGCGCGCATCAACACTCCCGCCACCATGGGCGGCAACTGGACCTGGCGCATGCTCGATGGCGCCATCACCCGCGAGCTCGAGCACAAGCTCACCGGCTGGACCGAGACCTACTTCCGCATCCCGTCGGAAGACGAAATTGAGCTTCCCCAATAGGAGCCACCGCGCCCGACCCCACCCCATCGTGCGGACGCGTCCGTTTTCCCCCGCGCGAGGCCACTCCAATCCCTCGCGCGGGCTTCTTTTGAATTTCTGACATGTAATCAACCCATCACAGGAGGAAACATGCCCCGTATCAATCTTGCGGATCTTGCCGAGCAGTCCTTTGGCACCTCGCTCGAGCAGCTCGATGACCGTCGTATTTATAAGCTGCTGGCCAAGCTCGTGCAGGAGCGCTCTGCCGCCTGTCCTCTCAACAACGGCAAGAAAAAGCTCTACTACATCTCTGCCGAGTTTTTGATCGGCAAGCTGCTCATCAACAATATGATCGACCTTGGCATCTATGACGAGGTTAAGGACCAGCTCACCGCCGCGGGCCACGACCTCAACAAGATCGAGGAGTTCGAGGTCGAACCGTCGCTCGGCAACGGCGGCCTGGGCCGTCTGGCCGCATGCTTCCTGGATTCCATCGCCACGCTGGGCTTGACCGGCGATGGCGTGGGCCTCAACTATCACTACGGCCTGTTCCGTCAGCGCTTTGTCGACAACCAGCAGAAGGCCGTCCCCGACGAGTGGCTCGGTGAGCAGGACATCCTAGTCGACGATGACCGCTCCTACACCGTCGAGTTCGGCGATTTTGCCGTTACCTCCAAGCTCGTCAACATCGATGTGCCCGGTTACGACCAGCCCACCAAGAACCGCCTGCGCCTGTTCGACCTGGCGAGCGTCGACGACGGCCTGGTCCCCGGCAGCTCCATCGACTTCGACAAGACCGAGATCGCCAAGAACCTCACCTTGTTCCTCTACCCCGACGATTCCGACGAGCAGGGCCGCCTACTTCGCATCTATCAGGAGTACTTCATGGTGAGCAACGCCGCCCAGCTCCTGATCGACGAGGCCGTCGAGCGCGGCAGCAACCTGCACGATCTGGCCGACTACGCCGTGGTCCAAATTAACGACACGCACCCCACCATGGTCATTCCCGAGCTCATCCGCCTGCTCACCACCGAGCACGACATCGAGTTTGACGAGGCCGTTACCATCGTGCGCTCCATGGTCGCCTACACCAACCACACGATCCTTGCCGAGGCGCTCGAGAAGTGGCCGCTCGCCAGCCTGCAGAAGGTCTCCCCTGCCATCGCCGACATTATCGTCAAGCTCGATGAGGTCGCGAAGGCCGAGCACGATGACCCGCGCGTCGCCATCATCGACGAATACGACACCGTCCACATGGCCCACATGGACATCCACTTTGGCTTCTCCATCAACGGCGTAGCCGCCCTCCACACCAAGATCCTGGAGGACACCGAGCTTCATCCGTTCTACGAAATCTATCCCGAGAAGTTCTCCAACAAGACCAACGGCATCACCTTCCGCCGCTGGATCCATGGGGCCAACCCCGCGCTCGCCAGCCTGCTCGACGATGTGATCGGCACCGATTGGCGCAGCACCGGCGATCTGAGCAAACTCGCCAAGTTCGCTGACGACAAGGGCGTTCTTGAGCGCCTGGCCGCCACCAAGGTCGAGGCCAAGGCCATCATGCGCCAGTTCATGGCGCTCGAGCAGGGCGTGACCATTCCCTCCAACGCCATCATCGACGTCCAGGTCAAGCGCATCCACGAGTACAAGCGCCAGCAGATGCTCGCGCTCTACATCATCTGGAAGTACCTCGATATCAAGAACGGCAACAGACCTAAGCACCCCGTCACCATCATCTTTGGCGGCAAGGCGGCGCCTGCCTACACTATCGCGCAGGACATCATCCATCTGATCTTGACGCTGTCTCAGTGGATTGCAAACGACCCCGACGTGGCTCCCTACCTGCAGGTTGTCATGATCGAGAACTACAACGTCACCGCCGCCGAGCGCGTGATCCCCGCCGCTGACATCTCCGAGCAGATCAGCCTGGCCTCCAAGGAGGCGAGCGGCACCTCCAACATGAAGTTCATGCTCAACGGCGCCCTAACCCTGTGCACGCTCGACGGCGCCAACGTTGAGATTGCCGAGCTCGTGGGCGACGAGAACATCTATACCTTTGGCGCCTCGTCCAAACAGGTCGAGCAGCTCTACGCCGACGGCACCTACGATGCCGGCGCACTCTACCGCAAGCCAGGCATTAAACTGCTGGTGGACTTCATCACCAACCCGGCCTTTATGGCGACCGGCAATGCCGAGCGCCTGCAGCGCCTGCACGACGACATTAAGGGCAAGGACTGGTTTATGGCCCTGCTTGACATTGAGGAGTACATCCAGACCAAGGAGCGCGTGCTGGCCGACTACGAGGACCAGGACGCCTGGATGCGCAAGGCGCTCATCAATATCGCCAACGCCGGCACCTTCTCGTCCGACCGCACCATCTCCCAGTACAACGACGAGATCTGGCACCTGAACTAATTTCGCTTCCCTTACCCATCCTCTTGAGAAACGGAGTCGTGGCAACACGGCTCCGTTTTTTGTGCCCGCACGTTACCCTGTGATCCGACTCGGCCAAACAATCTCGATCCGTAGCAATTACTCAACCAAAACGGTCCCAGCCGTTACAGATTGAGACATACCGGCCCCTCCCCTCGGGTTTATCTCAATCTGTAACATCTAGCAGGTGAAATTCGCCTTTGGTGTTACAGATTTAGATGAAATGGTTAGCTCAGCGGAACCGTCTCGATCTGTAACATCTAACGTCCGAAATCGGCCCTATCCGTTACAGATCGAGACAAACGACCGGTCAGACAGTCCCAACACAAAGAAAGGCTCCCCTCTCGCCCAGTGGACGGGAGGGGAGCCTTATATGTGACCGCGGCAAAAGGATGGCAAAGCCGCAGTCGCCCAAAGGGAGGGCCTGGATGCACCGGGCCTAGATAAGGTTCTTGCCAGACACCTTATCGAAGAGATGAGTCGCGTTCTTCTCGAACTTGAACCAGATGGGGTCGCCAGCCTTGAGCGCGCCCTTGGCCTCGAGGTCGACGACGGGGATAATCAGGACAAACTGGCCGTCGGGAGCGGTCACGTGGACATGCTCGGTCGAGCCCATGAGCTCGGTCACCTCGACGGTGCCCTGGAGCGCACCCTCCTCGCCCTTGTCGGCAAGCAGAATCTGCTCGGGACGCACGCCGGCCGTGATCTCCTTCACGTCGCCGCCGTCCCAGTTGAGAGCAAGCTGAGCGCAGGTCTCGGGGGCGAGCGCCACGTTCATATCCTCGGTCTTGACGGTAAAGCCGTTGCCCGAGCGCACCAGCTGGGCATCGAAGAAGTTCATCTGCGGCACGCCGATAAAGCCGGCGACGAAGATGTTCGCGGGATGGTTGAAGACCTCCTGCGGGGTGGCGATCTGCTGGACGACGCCATCCTTCATGACCACGATACGGTCACCGAGGGTCATAGCCTCGGTCTGGTCGTGGGTAACGTAGATGAAGGTGCCCTTGATCTCGTGACGCAGCTTAATGAGCTCGGCGCGCATCTGGTTACGAAGCTTGGCATCCAGGTTGGACAGCGGCTCGTCCATCAGGAAGACCTTGGGGTCACGCACGATGGCGCGGCCGATGGCGACGCGCTGGCGCTGGCCGCCAGAGAGCGCCTTGGGCTTACGGTCGAGGTACTCGGTAATACCCAGGATCTCGGCAGCGGAGCGAACCTTGCGGTCGATCTCGTCCTTGGGGACCTTCTTGAGCTCAAGCGTAAACGCCATGTTCTCGTACACCGTCATATTGGGGTACAGAGCATAACTCTGGAACACCATGGCGATGTCGCGGTCCTTGGGCGCCACGTCGTTGACGCGCTTGCCATCGATGAACACATCGCCGGAGGTGATGTCCTCCAGGCCGGCGACCATGCGCATCGTCGTGGACTTACCGCAGCCAGAAGGGCCAACGAGGACGATGAACTCCTGGTCGTGAACGGTGAGGTTGAAGTCCTCTACAGCGAGCACACCGTCCTCGGTAACCTTGAGGTTGTGCTTCTTCTCCTCGGTCTTCTTCTTTTTGCCAAAGAAGCCCTTCTTTTTTGACTCGTTGTTGGGATACACCTTCTGAACATGTTTGAGAACGATCTCGGCCATGTCTTTACCTTTCGATACGCGGCGCCGCGCTGAGAGGCGCCGCCAAAACTTGCAAAACAGTTACGGCATCAGCCCTTGACGGCACCTGCCACCACACCGTCGATGATGTACTTCTGGCAGAAGATGTACATGATGACGATGGGGATGACGACCATCATGATGCACGCCATCATGGGGCCGAGCTCGACGTGGCCATAGCCGCCACGGAAGTACTGGATCAAGATAGGAATGGTCTTGTACTTGGTGGAGTCGAGCGTAAGGTAGGGCAGCAGATAGTCGTTCCAGACCCACATGGTCTCAAGGATGCCGACCGAAAGATAGGTGGGCTTCATAATGGGAAGGACGATCTTAAAGAACACTTGGACCGGGTTGCAGCCGTCGATCATGGCCGCTTCCTCAATCTCGAGCGGGATGTTCTTGACGAAGCCGGCGAACATAAAGACCGCGAGGCCCGCGCCAAAACCAAGGTAGATGAAGCAGATGTTAAACGGCGTGTTAAAGCCGATGCGGTCCGCGAGGTTGGACAGCGTGAACATGAGCATCTGGAACGGTACGACCATCGAGAAGACGAACAGGTAATAGAAGAAGTTCGAGATCTTGCTGTTGACGCGCACCACGTACCAAGCGCACATGGAGCAGCACACCAGAATCAGCACGACCGACGTGACCGTGATGATAAGCGAGTACATAAACGCCGAGGCAAAGCCCTGCTCGTTCAGAGCGTGCACGTAGTTTGCGAGGCCGTTGAACGTCTCGGGCGTGAGCAGATCGAACGCCGTGGTGGTGCTGATTGCGGTCGCTTTCTTAAAGGAATTGAGCGCAATCATGAACACGGGGTAGATCCATGCGAGCGACAGGATCGTAAAGAAGATCGAGAGCGCGCGGTTGATAGCCTTATCGCGTTTCATTACTGCTGCACCTCCTTGGACCTCGTGGCCTTAAGCTGGATCATAGAAATAGCGACAACCAGGATGCAGAAGATAACTGCCTTGGCCTGACCGATGCCCTGCCATGCGATGCCAGCACGCGAATAGAACGTGTTGTAGATGTTCAGGGCGAGCATCTCGGTGGAGTGCGCCGGGGCGCCACCGGTAAGGGCGAGGTTCTGGTCGAACAGCTTAAAGCCGTTGGTGATGGACAGGAACAGGCAGATGGTGATGGTCGGCATCAGGTTGGGGATCTTAACCTTCCAAAACGTCTGCCATGCCGTAGCGCCATCGACCTTGGCGGCCTCGATGTAGTCAGACGGAATGGACTGCAGACCGGCGATGTAGATGATCATCATGTAGCCGACCTGTTGCCACAGGGTCAGGATGATAAGGCCCCAGAAGCCAGCGGCGGAGTTGAGGGCGATAAGCTGGGCACCCACGTTGGAGAGCAGGCAGTTGATCAGAATCTGCCAAATGTAACCCAGTACAATGCCGCCAATCAGGTTAGGCATAAAGAAAATCGTACGGAAGATGTTGGTGCCCTTGAGCGCCTTGCGAGTGAGCGCCTGCGCAATGGCCAGCGCGATCACGTTGATGAGCACCGTCGACAGGAAGGCAAACGCCACGGTAAAGAAGAACGACGTGGAGAACTGCGGATCGGACAGCGCGCGCACGTAGTTCTCGATACCGACAAAGTGCGCGTTATTGATGGTAATAAACTGGCAGAACGAGAGATAGAAACCCTGGATAAAGGGAATCACGAACCCGATCATAAACGCCAGGCACGTGGGCAGCATAAAGAGCGGCCACCAGCGCTTGAGTGCTTTGCCCATAGAAGGGTCCTTTCAATATGCAGGGGGCGGGCAAACCTACGTCTGCCCGCCCCCTGTCGCTAATCAGATAGCTTGGGCAGCAACTGCTTACTCGGAAGCAGCCTTCTCGGTCTTCCAGCCATCGACGAAGGCGTTCTTGACGCCGTCCCACTTGGTGTTGTCGGCAGCATAAGCGATGAGAGCCTGCTTGAGGTTCTTCTTCCACTCCTCGGAGGGGATGTAAACGAAGTCCCAAGCGACGGTCTTCTTGCCGTCCTTGGCCATAGCAACGGCCTGCTGAGAGAAGACGTTGGTGGTCTCCTTAGCGCTCTTGAACGGGGCGGTCAGACCCATCTTGTCAGCGATGATGCTGGTGGCGGTGTCAGAAGTGACGCACCAATACATGAAGTCCTCGGTGGCCTTCTGGGCATCCTCGGAAGCCTGGGAGCTGACGCACCAGTAGTTCTCGCCGCCGGAGCACAGGCCCTGGTTCTCCTCGCCGTCGACGCCGATGTAGATCGGCAGCATGCCGAGCTGGTCGTCGGTCATACCGGCCTTGGTGAGGTCGGCGTAGGCCCAAGAGCCGTTCTGATAGAAGACGGCCTTGCCGGTTGCGAACTCGTTGGTGGCGTCGTCACCGGTCTTGGAGGCGAGCTGCGAAGGATCGCAGGTGGAGTCGGTGATGTACAGGTCGAAGATCTGCTTAAAGTTGTCGAGATACTCGCCCTTGATCTCGTCGTCCTCCTGATTGTGCTCCTTCTCGAACTCGTAGTAGAGCGGGAGGTTGGCGAGGTGCGTGGTGTAGCGCCAGCTGGAGGAGTCATCCATACCGGCGGAAGTGAAGGCACCGTCAACGCCGAGCTCGTCCTTGCGGGCCTGGATGTCATCGGCGCAAGCCTTCAGCTTGTCGAAGGAGTTGATGTCCTCGGCCTTGTAGCCGGCCTTCTCGAGGAGCTCCTTGTTGTAAATGATGCCGTAGCTCTCCTGAACCCAGTCGATACCCAGATCCTTGCCGTCGGACTGCAGCGCCAGGGAGTCGTCGATGAGCTCGCCGCGGAGCTTGGTGTCGGAAAGATCGGCGCAGTAGTCCTTCCAGTTCTTAAGGCCGGTGGGGCCGTTGACCTGGAACAGCGTCGGAGCGGAGCTCTTGGACATCTCGGACTTGAGCTTCTCCTCGTAGGTGTTGGAGGCGGCGGTCACGATCTTGACCTCGACGCCCTTCTCCTTCTTGTACGCCTTGGCGATCTCCTTCCACTCCTTGTCGACCTCGGGCTTGAACTGGAGGAAGTAGACCTCGGCAGCGTCACCAGAAGCAGAGGAGCCAGAGCCGGCAGAACCACCGCAGCCCACGAGGCCCAGACCAAGAACCGCAGCCGCGGAACCAGCAAAGCCCAGGAACTGCCTTCTGCTCATTTCGTTCTTCATTACAATCCACCCTTTCACACCGTGGCGGCACCCTTTGCCGCCGCCTTCGGAGATTGGCTCGGGGACTTTGCCCCTTTTGCTGACTTGTACAATACGCTATTTGGCTAGTTGTTTGAACAAGTATTACTAGAGCGGTAGAAAAACTTCGGTGAACGGTAATTTCGACTTGATACTTGACAAGTTTTGTATAAACAATTATTTGTTATCGAATGCAGAGAAAACGCCCGATCAAGCCGATGCATCGTCGGTTTGACCGGGCGTTTTCGCTTTGAGGGCATGAGTCTCGTCAGGCTGCGAGCTAGCCGGCTATCGCTTGGAATTGACGCGGTAATGGAAGATCTCGGGATGCGTGCGGGCATGCGTCACCTCAAATAAGATGCCGTCCGAGGTGTACGACTGGCTCTCCATAACGGCGACGCAGTTGTACTTGCCAAGGTCCAAGTAGATGCAGTCCTCATCGTTGGCAAGCTCGACGCTCACCGTACGGCGGCTCGCCATCACTTTGACGCCACGCTTGTGCTCCAGATAGTCGTAGATAGAGCTTGCCGCAATCTCGGGGGTCAGGCCCTTGGCGATCGACTCCAAAAAGTAGCCGTGGTCCACCTGGCGCGCGCTGCCGTTGAGGCTTCGGACACGCACGACGCGAATCAGCTCCTCGCCCACCTTAAAGCCAAGGCGGCGCGACAGTTGCTCAGTGCAAATCAAATGTTCAAAAGACTTGACCTCGGTCGATGCGACGGCATTGTTGCGTTTTGCGAACTCGCCAAACGACTCAACCTCTTCGAGTGCGCCCAGCATGTCGGTTTCGCCCTTAAGCCAAATAACGCGCACGCCCTTGCCGTGTATAGGCTGCACAAACATCTGGTCGGCCAGCATGCTCAAGGCGCGTCGAACGGTATTGCGCGTGCAGCCAAACTCCGCGGTCAGCTCGGCTTCGGTTGGCAGCATCTCCTGAAACGCATAGGTCCCGTTAATGATGCGCGAACGGATCTCGCGGTAGATTCCTTCGTAAATCGCTTTTGGCATAACTTCACCTCTAATGAATATGTATGGCTAGGCACGATAGCATTTCTTAAAGTTGTTTAAACCGATTATCGGTAAAGTACGGATTATTTACCGTCGACGGTTCCCCCGAAACCCAAATCGGACCGAATCAAAACCGTCAATGCGGCAAGCAGCCAGTCCTCTACAATGAGTTCATTGTTTAAACGTTCTTGCTCGCACAGCATGTTGCATCCGGAAGGCATATTATGCTGCAGAAAATCCAACGCTTTGGCGGGGCAATGTTCGCGCCCGCCATGCTGTTTTCTATATCAGGCCTCATGGTCGGCATCTCCGCCCTCGCCACGACCGTAGACATCGTCGGTGACCTCGCCGTATACGGAACCCCTTGGTACGTTTTCTGGACCATCATCCAGCGCGGCTCGTGGACGGTCTTTAAACGTCTCCCGCTCCTTTTTGCCGTAGCGCTGCCTATCGGTCTTGCCCAAAAGCAACCGGCACGCTGCTGCCTCGAGGCACTCGTGGCCTATTTTGCCTATTGCTTCTTTTTGAGCGAGATCATTAAGCTGAGCGGAGACAACCTTGGGCTTAAGTACCCATCATCTTTGACCCCCGCCAGCGGTATCACCGTCATCGACGGCATCAAGACGCTCGACACCGGCATTATCGGCCCGCTGGCGGTATCGGCAACCGTCGTCGCCATCCATGACCGCTTCTACGATGCCAAGGTTCCCGATTGGCTCGGCACCTTCTCGGGTTCCTCGCTGGTCTACCTCATCAGCTTTTTTGCCGTGTTTGCCCTTGCCGCCATCTCGGCCGCCATCGTGCCCTTCGCATACGCTGTGACCGAAACGCTGCGCCACGCACTTGCGGGCGTCGGCCCCTTCGGCGTGGGCATCTTTGTGTTTTTGGAGCGAGCACTCGAGCCCATGGGGCTGCACCATCTGCTCTATATGCCCATCTATTACGACAATCTGGTCATTCACGACGGTATTTACGCCACGTGGACCAACCTGCTCCCCATTCTCTCCCATAGCACGCGCCCTTTAAATGAACTTGCGCCCTGGGCAGGTTTTACCGCCACCGGCTGGGGCAAGCTCTTTGGCCTTCCCGCCATCGCGGCAGCATTCTATTTCACCGCCAAACCCGAACGCCGCGCCGGCCTTAAGGTCATCCTTTTGCCCGCCATCGTCGCCTCGGTGGTCTGCGGTGTCACCGAGCCGCTCGAGTTTCTCTTTATGTTCACCTATCCTGGACTCTTTTTGCTCTACGCCGTCCTATCCTCCTGCCTTGCCATGACCATGAACTTCTTTGGCATCGTCGGCATCTTCTCGGGCGGTCTCATGGAAATGACGGCCTTCAACTTCATCCCACTCATGCGAATGCATGCCGGCTCCTACCTTTTGGCGCTCGGTATCGGTCTTGCCTTTAGCCTCATCTTTTTTGTTAGTTTTCGAGCACTCATCTTGGTCTATGACCTTAAGACGCCGGGCCGCGAGGATCATGTCTCCAATCGCGCGGCAATCGATCGTTTAACGGGAAGCGGCTTTGCCAAAGAGCAATCTCCCAATGGCGAGGTCAGTATTCAATCCGATCAAGATCACGTCCTCGCCGAGCGGGTAATTCAGCTTTTAGGTGGCGTTGGCAATATCGTGGGCGCAACCAACTGCGCCACGCGCCTGCGCGTCGAGGTCGCAGACCCTTCCATCGTTGCAGATAATGCGTCGTTTGTCGCGGTGGGCGCCAAGGGCCTCATCATTACGGGCAAGACCGCCCAGGTGATTATTGGCATCTCCGTTCCCCGCGTTAAAGAGCATTTTGACCAGATCATGGGCCTCGAGCCGGGATTTGTGCCCACCACCTCGGCCTCCCCTGCCGCCAGCGCAGCCCATAAGCGCGGCGATATCTGCTTCTTCGATATCGACGGAACACTCGCCTGGCAAGACCCTCGAGTGGCACAAGAGCTTCCCGAGAGCGAGCGAGACCTCTCCCCCTATCCCAATGAAGCGGTCTCGCAAGCCATCCGTGATTTTGTCGCCAAGGGCAATATGGCGTTTATCTGCACAGGGCGCACGCTGAGCTGCATCCATCCAAAGCTGCTCGAGCTGCCCTGGACCGGCATCGTCTGCCTCGCGGGTGGCTATGTCGAACTTGAGGGACACGTGATTCGCGATTTGGCGATGACGCCCGGCATGCTGCAGCGCCTTGCTCCCATTCTTGAGCAATCGGACGAAGTGATTCGTTTTGAGGGACTCAATGGCGTCGTTCGCATGAGTGCCGATGCGCCCGACGCCCCGGGATACGCCCGCACCGTGGGCGATGCAATTACGCAGCTGCAACATTACAGCGCCTACAAGATCTTAATGTCCACGTCGCTTGCCAGCCGCATCGCTCAGGATCAAGCGTTTGAGCCGCTGCTCTGCTTTAACGAGCTCGAGCTCGAAGTGACCGAGATTTCGCCTCGCGAATGCACCAAGCGCGAGGGTATCCAGTCCGTACTCGACGCCCTCGATCCCCACCACGGAACCGTATACGGCATCGGCGACGCCAGCAATGACGTCTCGCTGATGAACGCCGTCGATGTCGGTATCGCCATGGGCAATGCGCCGGACTTCCTCAAGGAAAAGGCCGACTATGTCACCGACAGCATCGACCACGACGGCGTCGTCACCGCGCTCGAACACTTTGGGCTTATCTAGCCAAGCCCCTACCGCACTTGCGGCCGCATGGACCAATCGTCTTCAACCGCCGCGCTCGACGCCCTAATGTGGCAATATGTTGTCTGCATAATGCAACGATGCAACCTATCAAAGAATGCGAGAACCCGTGTCCAGTCCGTTTACCAGCTTTTTAGCCCAGCACTTTGACCAGATTAACGACTATCTGGCCACGTTCTTTGACGGACAGGCGACTTCCGCCGATATCGAGCGCTACCTGTATACCCCGCTCTCGGCATTTACGGCAAACGCTGGCAAGCGCCACCGCCCGCTCATCTGCATGCTCGCCGCCACTGCGGTAGGCGGCAGCTTTGAGAGCGCCCGCAGCGCAGCGGCGGCCATCGAGCACTTTCAGTCGGGCGCACTCATCCACGACGACATCGCCGACAACGGGCAGATTCGTCGCGGCAAGCCCTGCATGCACCTTACCGAGGGCACCGGTCTTGCCATCAACTGCGGTGACCTGGCGCTCACCATGGTCACCAAGACGGTTCTCGACGACCCCACACTCAACGCAGACGTGAAGCTTCACGTGCTCCACGAGCTTACCGAGATGATCGTCCGTACCATCGAGGGCCAAGCGCTCGACCTGGGCTGGGTCCGCGACGAGCGCTTTGACATTTCGGTCGACGATTATCTGGACATGGCGACGCACAAGACCGCGTACTACAGCGGAGCGACGCCGCTTGCCGCCGGAGCCATTATCGGCGGCGGCAGCGAAGAGCAGATTGAGGCACTGCGCGCCTTTGGGCTGCACACGGGCCTTGCCTTCCAGATTCAAGACGACCTGCTCAACTTGATCGGCACCAAGGAGGCCGCCAACAAGGACTTCCGCACCGATATCACCGAGGGCAAGCGCACCCTCGTTGCCGTGCATGCCCTGTCAGACGAGCGCTATCACGACGAGATCGAGGCAATCCTTTCCTCGGGCACCGAGGACCCTGCGCAGCTCGCACGCGCCGTGGAGATCTTCCAGGAGACCGGCTCCATCGATTACGCCCACACCTATGCGCTCGACCTGACCGCTAAGGCCAAGGCCGCTATCGAAGGCGTCGAGCTCGACCCGCATGCGTGCGAGCTCTTCCTCTCAATGGCAGATTTCTTTGTGGAGCGTCTTAACTAGCGGGGGTCATAAAACCTGTGGGCAGCGAGTTTGGGTACAAGTTGCTACACTATTGAGTGCATGTTTATAAATTGTCTCGCGTTGTCTATCCGACACACGCTCAAAATAGTACGAATGGTACGCCGAAAGGGGTTCGTTCATGGAACCTATTACCACGGGCATGCAGGGAGCAGCCGTCGAGGATGTTCAGTCCCGCCTTCTGCAGCTCGGCTATACAATCGATGACGCCGAGGTTGTCGACAAGCGCTTTGGCACCACCACCGAGCAGGCCGTCAGCACCTTCAGGCTCGACAGCGGCCTTGCTGCCGGTCATGCCGTCGATATCCCCTGTTGGAGCGCCCTGGTCGACGCCTCGTATAAGCTGGGCGACCGCACTCTGTATCTGCGCATGCCCAATTTCCATGGCGCCGATGTGCAGGCCCTGCAGCGCGCTCTCAACGTTTTGGGCTTTGCCTGTGGCGAAGACGACGGCTACTTTGGTCCGCATACCGAGGCCGCCCTGCAGCAGTTCCAGGAAAATGTCGGCCTGTTTGCCGACGGCATGGCCTTCCAGGACACCTACGCCTACATCAACCGCCTGCACCATGTGTGGGAGGGCAAGCCCTCGGTCACCGAAGCCGAGTCCCGCATCGGTTTTGCTCGCGCCGCCAACGTGCTCGAGCGCTTCCAGATCGCCGTTATCGGTGAGGACCCCATCGCACGCAGCGTTGCTTCGCGCATGTGGAACATCGCCACGGCAACGACCGACAACAGCGGCATGATGCTCTGCGACTCCGAGGTCCCAACCGACGTTGACCTGGTGCTCGAGATCGCAAGCGACGAGCTGCCCGCCGACGCCGCGCCACGCGCCACGATTGCCCTCGCCGAGTGCCACAACCTGGCCCAGCGCATCCGCACCGCCAATGTCGCCGCGCAGCAGAAGCCGGCTCGCATTCGCATTGAGCTCACGGGCATGACGCGCTACAACGGCACCTTCACGGCCAGCGACGCGCAGACGCTCGCCGTACGCCTACTCGACGGCGTTTGCGATGCCCTCGCAGATTAGGTAAACTAGACGAGTTGCTTTTGGGCAACACCACACATTGGGACGTAGTTCAACGGTAGAACTCCGGTTTTTGGTGCCGGCTGTTGGGGGTTCGAATCCCTCCGTCCCAGCCATTAAAACTGAGCGCCCTAAGCCCATAACGGCCCAGGGCGCTTTCTTGTGGGCAAGCGGAGGAATTCGAACCCGCAAGGGTGCGGAGCTGAGGAAACGCGAAGCGTTTTCCAGCGCAGCACGCAAGGAGCGAAGCGACGCAGCGGGGCGCGGCCGCCGACCAGGCGGACGCGGAATCCCTCCGTCCCACACCAGCCAAGAGCCCCTCACGTCAAGCAAATCGAGCCAACGCCGCCAAGCGGAGGAATCCGAACCCGCAAGGATGCGGAGCGACGCAGCGGGGCGCGGCCGCCGCAGGCAGACGCGGTGCCGGCACTTGGGGACGCTCCTAAGTGCCGGCATTATAGGAACGTCCCCAAGTGCCGGCTCGGGACTATTTTCGAGGACCCTCCGAAGGACTGTGGCCAAAAAACGGCAAATATGAGTACTGTTACCGTTGTAGCTACATTATTTTCGTTAATAAAAGAAGATCTTAATGAGATTTATTCGCATCAAGGTCTTCCTTTAATGAACACTTGAGGAGATACGGCAGCTTATCTGCTCGATCGACACGTCAAATCACCTTAAATGTGGTCAAAATTACTGCTACTAAAAGAGTATCAGTACTCATATTTGATGTTTTTTGGCCACGGCTCTTTATAGACACCCTGCACAGCGACGGTGGTAGATTTCGGAACGTGTCCGTCAGCCCCGTTCCGAAAAGCGAGCCGCATGCAACGGCCAAGCCACGACAGGCCCCGGGAGAGCGGGGCCGGCGGAATTTAGTTGTTAAGCATGCGGTCGAAGCTTCCCGAGTCGCCATCCCGATAGTCGGCGGTCATCAGAATCTCCTGCGGAATGCGCCCGCCCTCGCGCAGCACATTGCGGAACTGCACGCGCGTGACCATGGGCAGATCCTTGATCGTCGCCGCCAAGTTCTGCGGCACGCCCTGGTTGGCAGCCGCGGGCTCGCACTCGCCGCCGGCCTTCACGCGACGCTTATGCTCGGCGAGCATGGCGCGGTACATGCCGGCATGCAGGCGAATCTCAACCACATTGGCATTGCGAGCCTGCTCGACGATGCGCGCGCCCTCGCGGTCGATATCGCCCACGTAGTAGACGTAGTTAAAGCGATAGCCGATCTCAGCCAGATAATCGTCCAGGGCATGCGAGACGCTCGCCTTGCATCCGCCGCCAAAAATCACGCCGCCCACCTTGATGCCAAAGAGCTTGGCGTGCTTGCGGCCACGCAGCAGCCTGACGATCTCGTCGTAGGTGTCCAGGTTCTCGACCATAATGAACGGCTTATCGGCGCCCAGCGTAAAGAAACCCGTAAAGTGCACGGGGCGGTTGGGGGCGACCTTGATCGCCTGCATGCTGATGCCCTTTTCGGTCATGCGCCTTATCAGGCGCTCACCGTGCTTGCCGTCAAAAGCCTTCTCGTCGTTAAAAATCTGGTAGGCACGCTGGCGGCGCGAGGCAACCGGCGTATCGGCACCTCGGTTTTGCTCGATCCAAGCCTGGATGATTGCGATTTCCTCGGCAATCTTGCGGTTGGACATCTCGTTGTGCTGAGTGCGCTGCGGCGCCTTTTTGCCGTCCTTGCCCTCGGCCTTAACAATTTGAGTCTGCTGCTCCTTGATCTTAGAGAGCGCCGTAGGCGTAGGGACAACTTTGAGCAGCTGCCTGCCCAAAACGCGGGCAAGGGCAAACGCCGATACCTCGCCGTGGACGGCCGACTCGGGCTGCTGGGTAGCACTATCAGCCGCGGCAGGCTCAGCCTGTGCATGAGGCTTACGCTTGGAATCTGCCCGGGTATTACGTTTCTGCTTGGGCGCAGACGAGCGCTTTTGCGGACGATCGGACTTGGCCTCCTTCGCCGGCTGGCGCTTGACCTGATCCACCGGAGTCTCGGCCTTCTCATCTCCGTTTTGTGTCGCTGCCTTCTCGGCCGCGGCCTCGGCATTTGAGCCACGACCGCCGCGGTGACGACGACGACGGGGCTTGCCTGAGGTGCTCTCCCCCGCCTGCTTATCAGCGGTCTGTTGAGCTTTGACCTCAGCGTCAGCCGCAGGCTGCGACTCGGAAGGTTGCTGCTCGCGAGTCGCCGGCTCAACGGTTTTCTCGGTTTGTTCGGCCTTCTCGGCCTGAGCGGTCGAAGCCGGCTCGCCCTTCTCCTGACGCCTTACGGGATACGCGCGCCTCGCAAAACCACGCCCGGGACGGCATGAACCCGGAGCCTTCTTGGCAGACTCCTCAACATCGTCTGCAGCCTCGGAAGGCTCTTCAACCTCATGCGCGACATCCTGCTGCGCAGCCTTAAAGTGGGCACCACGGCGACGCTGGGGCTCCTGGGCCTCCACGGGCTTTTGCTCCTTCGCGGGCCTCTGCGACTCGGCAGCAACCTCGTTCTCAACAGCCTCGGCATCCGTCTCACCCTTTTGAGCAACGGCACGACGGAAGCGCTCCTGCTGGGCGCGGCGCTGCGCATCGCGCTTGCCACCCCCGCCAAAACCGCCGCGTCCCGCCTTGGCCGTAAAGGCACGCACGACGTTCTCATCGAGCAACTCATCGGTATCGACATGCTCACGCGGAGCAGCTTCTTCCACAGCAGGCACGTCAGCGGAATCCTCGACGACAAAATCTTCGACGGACTCGGCAGGCTGCTCCTGGGCATCGCGGATCTCGACATTGATGGTATAGAACGCCGGGCGCCCGTTAATGCCGCTGCCCTCGATCTTGGTCACGATATTTGCCGCGATAAGCTCATCGCGCATCGCCTTGGTGTCGCATTCCTTATCGACGGAGCGGAAAATCTGCGCCAGCGCGCTCGACTTAATCTTGAGCGCCTTGCGGCAGAGCAGGTCGTAGGCAACCAGCTTGGCGCGCTCGGCAGAAAGCGATGTCTGGCTGCTCAGACGCTCAGCCAGAGCATCGACATTGTTTTGATTATCGGAATATACCGTCTTGGCCACGGGGCCCCTTTCATATGCACACATATACGTCCATATGGTACAACGCACGAGCCTATCCACGCAAAACATCTGCGAGAACGCCCTTGCACCACCTGTTCTCACAAGAAAAAAGACCGGGTCCGCTTGATTGCGGACCCAGTCTTTCCGAGTCAAATAGATGGGAGATTCAACCCGTCCGACCGACTAGGCCTTGGCGGCCTCGGCGTCGGCAGGAGCTTCAGCGGCAGCGGCGCGACCGTACTCGGCCTTGCCCATCTCGGACCACTCGGGCTCCTCGTCGGGCATGGAGCCGGCCTCCTTGCCGAAGAACTCCTTGAGACAGTTGACGGCAACGATGAGGCCCAGGACCATCAGCAGGACGGCGAAAACGAGCTGCAGGCCCTTGGTGGCGGCGACGGAGACGGCGGCCGTGGTGGCGGTAGCCGGGATGGTGCCGAAGAAGCCGTAAGCCTGGACAGCGGTCATGCAGCCCATGGCGCTCTGGACCAGCGAGGTGAAGGTGCAGCAGAGCAGGAAGGCGACGGGCACGTAGAGCATCCAGCCCTTGCGGCCGGTGCACTTGCAGAACACGGCGAGGGTAATCATGGTCATACCGCCGAGCAGCTGGTTGGAAGCACCAAAGAGCGGCCAGATGTTGGCATAGCCGCCAAAGGCGAGGGCGAGACCGGGAAGCAGGGTGACGACCGTGGCGAACCAGGGGTTGCCGAGAACCTTCATGTAGCCGGCCTTGGACTCGATGGCCAGGGCGTCGTTGGTCTGGGCAAAGAACTCGGAGAACGAGGTGCGGGCGATGCGGGCGACGGCATCGAGCGAGGTCAGGGCCAGAGCGGAGACGTTCATGGTCATGAAGACGGTTGCGAGCGTGCCGTCAACGCCGAAGGCCTGCATACCGCGGGAGATGCCAGCGGCGAAGATCTGGAACGGGGTGGAAGCGACGCCGGCGTTAAGGGCGCCGGTACCGGCGGTGTTCATGTCGGAGAACATGATGCCGGCGACGATGATGGCAAGGATGCCGACGAAGGACTCGACGATCATGGCGCCGTAACCGACCTTGACGGCGTCCTGCTCCTTCTCGACCTGCTTGGAGGAGGTACCAGAAGAAACGAGGCTGTGGAAACCGGAGAGAGCACCGCAGGCAACGGAGACAAACAGGACCGGGAACATCATGCCCGAGGCATTGCTAAAGCCGGTGAAGACCGGAGCGGTGATGGTGGCCTGGCCGTTAGCGCCCAGGACGACGATACCGAGGACAGCGCAGACGATCATGACGATCATCATGATGGAAGTGAGGTAGTCGCGAGGGGTCTTGAGCATCTGGATGGGCATGGCGCCAGCAAAGACCAGGTAGACCATGACGACGGCGAACCACTGAAACTTGTCCAGGTAGACCGGGAACTGCATGCCGACGGCAAACATGAGGACCATGAGCACCACACCGGTGACGAACTCGGCAGCGCCGGTGAGGTTGAACTTCTTCTGGGCCCAACCAAAGGCCATGGCGACGAAGGTGAACAGGATGGAGATGGTGCCAGCGCAGCCAGCGGCATAGGACTTGGTGAAGTCGATGGCACCGGTAGCGGCGCCAGAAGCGTCAACGACCGGGGTGAACATGAACGTCTTGCAGACCATGTCGGTGAAAGCGGCGATGACGATGATGCAGAACAGCCAGCAGAACAGCAGGAACAGGCGACGACCGGTCTTGCCGATGTACTTCTCGATGAGCTGAGCCAGGGACTTGCCGTTGTTCTTCATCGAGGCGTACAGGGCGCCAAAGTCGTGGACGGCGCCAAAGAAGATGCCACCGACGAGGACCCAGAGCACGACGGGAAGCCAGCCGAAGGCCATGGCGACGATCGTACCCGTAACAGGGCCAGCACCGCAGATCGAGCTGAACTGGTGCGAGAACGCGGTAAAGGCGGAGACGGGCGAGAAGCTGTTGCCGTCCTTCATGCGCTTGGCCGGCGTGAGGGCCTCTTTATCAACGCCCCACTTGTTGGCCAACCAGCGGCCGTAGCCCAGATAGCCGCAGGCGAGCACCGCCGCGGCCACAACCATGAGCAAAACTCCGTTCATTACATTTCCTCCTCTAAAAAGAACTACTCAGACATAAAAAATGAGGGCCGTCGGTTGCGCTCGACGGCCCTCATCTTCATCAGCCGCCCGTTATCGTACGGGCTAGCTGTATGTGCTAACCCGCATCAGATAATTACTACGCTGATAATGTTTAGCTGATGCGTGAACATGTCTAAGAAATCCTCTTCGATCATGATGTGAACGATCCGTGCGTGTTCACATCCCCCAGTGGTTGAAAAGGAGTATGAAACTTTAGTTACCTAAAGTCAACGCAAATATGTAATGAATTTTCCACTTTTTTGAATTTCTCGGTATAAAACACCACTGACCTCGGACTTTACCCGACAAAAGTTTTTGCATGAGAGATGCTCCTCGGAGGCGGGGCGGGCGCCTGCCGCCATATATGAACTTTCCTGCTCGGACAGTCCTGCTCACGACGGAGGCCACATTAAGTGGCCTCCTGTTCGTGCGGAACTCGCGATAAAGTTCATATATGGCGGCAGGCGCCCGCCCCGCCTCCGAGGAGCTCCCATCCCAAATGTGCGGAGCAAAGCTCCGCACACCAACTTATTCTTTCAGCCAAACCACGCCGGAAATTCGACGCAGACTGGCTAACCTTGCCGGACATTGTCGACGCCGAACCAGCTCAGAAGCTATATCGATACAGAAAGGTCCCCGACCGGAGGGGCCGGATATAAGGTTTATCGCGAGTTCCGCACGCAAAGAAGGCCACTTAATGTGGCCTTCGTCTTGCGCAGGACTGTAGAGCAGGAAACCTTATATCCGGCCCCTCCGGTCGGGGACCGCACAAGCACGACTACAGCGTCATGTTTGGATCGGCGTCGACGTCGAACGGCGAGATTTCACCTCGGTCGAATTTACGGCGAGCGACCTCCGCGATCATGGCAGCGTTATCGGTGCAGGCAGACAAGGGCGGCACCGTCACGCGGATCCCCTGACGCCCGAGTTTCTTGATCATCATCTCGCGCAGATGCGGGTTGGCCGAGACGCCGCCGCCGATGCAATACTCCTTGCACCCGGTAGCGTGCAGGGCGTTTTTGGCCTTCTTGTACTGCACGTCAAAGACCGCCGCCTCAAACGAGGCCGCTAGGTCGGGCAGGTGAATCGTGCGCCCGGCCTTGGTCTCCTGCTCGATGTAGAGCGTCACCGCCGTCTTGAGGCCCGAAAGCGAGAAGCGGTAGTCGCCCCTGCTGTTCAGCGCGCGGGGGAAATCGATCGCCTTGGGGTTGCCCGTCTCGGCAAGCTTGGAGATGATGGGGCCGCCGGGATAGCCAAGGCCCAGTGCCTTTGCCACCTTGTCGAAGGCTTCGCCCACGGCGTCGTCAAGTGTCTCGCCAAGCACCTCGTAGTCGCCCCATGCCTTTACGTGCACGAGCATGGTGTGCCCGCCCGAGACAAGCGTAAAGATAAACGGGGGCTTAAGGTCGGGCTGCGCCAACAGGTTGGCAAACAGGTGGCCCTCCAGATGATTGACGCACACGAGCGGTTTGCCGGCAGCATACGCAAAGCCCTTGGCAAAGGCGACACCCACCACCAGGGCACCCACCAGGCCCGGACCTTGCGTCACACCCACGGCGGCAAGCTCACTTGGTGCAATGGCTCCGCCCTCAAGGCCAAGCGACGCCGCGGCATCTTCAAGCGCCGCATCTACGACACTCACAATCACCTCGACGTGCTTGCGCGAGGCGATCTCGGGCACCACGCCGCCAAAGCGGGCATGAAAATCAATCTGCGTCGACACCTGGTTGGCCAGCATCTTGCCGTCCGCATCGATAATCGCCACGGCTGTCTCGTCGCAGGAGCTCTCGATGGCAAGCACCAGGCGACGGCGCTCGATTTCAGCACGCTCCTCAACGGTGCGTTCGGGCGCGGGCAGCGGCCATACACGCTGTTCGGCAGCCGTCGGCTCGGGCGAGGCATTGTCGAGAGGAAGCACCAGGGGCAGCGGCGCCGTCATGACGATGGCATCCTTGCCGGCACCGTAATAGCCACGGCGACGACCCGCCTCGGTAAAGCCCAGAGCGGCATAGAGTGCAATTGCGGCCTCGTTGCCGTCCTCAACCTCAAGCGAAGCCGTGGTGCAGCCGAGCATCTGTGCGTCATAGCTCACGCGCGACAGAAGCTTGCGGGCGATGCCCTCGCGGCGATGCGCCGGATCGACGGCAACATCCATAATCTGCACGTCCCCGTCGACGACCATACCGCCGGCAAGACCCAGCAGACGGCCGTCGTCGTGCGCCACCCACCAGCTACGCGGCGCGGCAACGTCCTCGCCCAGCTCGGACAGGAACATGCCCGGCGTCCACGCCTCGTGTCCGGCGCCTTCAAAGCAGGCGATCTCCAGTGCGCTCGCGCCCTCGGCATCCGCCGCGCCCATAGGGCGGAATTGCAGATGACGTCCGGCAAGCTCGTCGGCAACACCTGTCACCTCACTCTGCGCGCCCTCGGCAAGGCCCAGACGCTTGCGCTCGTTTTCCTCGGCGTCCGAAAGGCGCGTATAGATCGGCAAGACGCGAGCCGGATCGCCATCGCCTGCGGCGTGCGCCATCAGCAGGCCCTCGCCCGAGGGCCACCACAGGTCTCGCTCCACGCAGCGCGCCGTCTCATCCTCGCCCAGCAGTTTGCCATAACGCACGAGACCGTCACCAGTCAGCTGAACCTGATCCCAGTCCGCGGTCTGGCGCCACTCATCAAGCGCCATGGCGGCCTTGACCACGCGCTCGCGCTCAAACAGACGCTCGGGACCCTCGTCCCCCAGCACATACAGCGCCGGGTACACCTCGCCGCGCATGGCGTCGGCAAGAACACCAAGCTTGCCGCGTACGCCGGCCTTCCATGCCGTCCAGGCGCAAGCGTCAAGTGTCGACACGCCGAGCAACGGCACGTTGGCACCGCGTGCTAGACCCTTTGCGGTGGAGATGCCGATACGCACGCCCGTAAACGAACCCGGGCCGCGGCCGACGACGTAACAGCCCACGTCGGCACGGTCCATGCCAGCCTGAGCAAGCACGCTGTCGACGGTATTCACGAGCTCCACATTGGCATGGCGACGGCACATATGGTCGCCACTCACCTGCTTCGTCTCGCCCGTCTGCCCATCAATCCAGCTTGCCGCGCAGGCAAGCATATCGGTCGAAGTATCGAGCGCCACCACCAGCGCGTAATCGTTATGCAAGCTCATCTTGTACAGCCCTATCAATCAAATCGGAAAGCTCCGCTGCGCGCTCGCCGTGCGCCTCGAGCGTTATCGTTCGCACGTCGCTGTCGTCCTCATCGCGCTTAAGCGTCACCGAAAGATACTCATCCGTCAGTTCATCCTGAAACTGCTCGCCCCATTCCAGCAGGCAAACACCCTCATAGCCCAGCACGTCAAAAATGCCCGTATCCTCAAGCTCATCAGCATGCTCCAGGCGATACAGATCAAAATGGAACAGCGGAATACGTCCTTGGTCATGAACGGCCATGAGTGCGAACGTAGGGCTCGTAACCATATGCTCATCGCCCAGAGCGCGCGAGACGCCCTTGGTAAAGTGGGTTTTTCCTACACCCAAGCCGCCGGTCAAAATTAGCACATCGCCATCTTCTAGACACGGTGCGACCAGCTCGCCAAAATGCTCCGTATCGGCAGTACGAGCCGTTCTATAGGTACCTACCCCCAGGCGCTCCAGGGACATATGCGCTCCTTATTATTCCGAGGCGGTCTCCGGCGCGGGGTGCCGCTCCAGATAGTCGCCCAGCATCTTAAAGTCTTCCTCCAGCAGCTCCTGCCACGCCGGATTACGCAGCGCCGCCGCCGGATGGAACGTGGGCATCACCACAAAATGCCCCATCTGATGGAACCTGCCGCGCAGCTTGGTAATGCCGATCTCGGTCTTGAGCACAAAGTGCGTCGCGGGGTTACCGAGCGTCACGATGATATCGGGCCAGATGCTTCGAATCTGCTCGCGCAAAAACGGTGAACAAGCCAGCACTTCCTCGGGGCGCGGATTGCGGTTTCCCGGCGGACGGCACTTAAGCACGTTGGCGATATAGACGTCCTCGCGCTTAAGACCTGCAAGGGACAAAATGCCGTTGAGGTCTTCACCCGCCGCCCCCACAAAAGGTTCGCCCTGCAAATCCTCGTTGCGACCCGGCGCCTCACCGATAAACATGACGCGAGCGCGGGGGTTTCCCACGCCAAACACGATATTGCGACGCGACTGGTAAAGCTGGCAGAGGTGACAATCGCCCAGAACGGCCTCAATTTCCTCGAGTGCGACCTCACGCGGCGCCTGATGGGTATGTCCGGGGATGTGCATGACACCCATAGTGGCTCCTACACGTAGACCTTGTCGAGACGCATGCCAAAGCCGCAGGCGACCTCGTAGTTAATCGTGCCGCGCAGGCGCGCCATCTCATCCATGGTGATCTCGGCATCACCATCGCGGCCGACAATAATCATCTCGTCGCCATACTCGGCCTCGGGAATCTCATGCGCCGGATTGGACTGGATGGCGACCATAAACTGATCCATGCAGATGTTACCCACCTGACGCACGCGCTCGCCGCGATACAGCACGTCCATACGATTGGAAAGCGTACGCGAAAGACCGTCGGCATATCCAATCGGCAGCGTGCAAATCTGAACGCGTGTGCGCGGCACGCGATAGGTAAATCCGTAGCCCACGCCCTCGCCCATCGCAGGATGCGCCACGCGTGTCACGCGCGCATGCACGCTCATAACGGGATCGAGCTGCATCACGTGGCCGCTCAGCTCGCACGGCTGCATGCCATACAAGCCAACGCCGGCGCGGATCATATCAAAATGCATCGAGGGATCGAGCATCGAGGACGGCGTGTTGGCGCAATGCACGATACCGCACTCAAAGCCCGCATCCTTAATGGCCTGAACTGCCTCGGTAAAGCGCTGGCACTGCAGCTTATAGTCCCAGCCTGAAGGTTCATCGGCCGTGGCGAAGTGAGTAAATACGCCGTCGCACTGAATACCGCGATGGAAATCAATACCGCGGACAAAGTCGAGCACCTGCGTATAATGTACGCCGATGCGGTTCATGCCCGTCTCGATGGCGAGATGATACTTGCCTACCTTGCCTGCCGCGACGGCATATTCGCCATACGCAAGAGCAAAGTCAGACGTATAGACCGAGGGCATAATATCGAACTCGAGCAACGTCGGAATGGCCTCGATAGGCGGCTCGCTTAGGATGAGGATGGGTTTCGTGATCCCGCCCTGTCGGAGCTCAACGCCCTCGCTAACCGTCGCCACGGCAAACATGTCGGCACCGGCCGAATACATGATCTTGGCGCACTCAACAGCTCCATGGCCATAAGCGTCGGCTTTAACCACGCAGCATAGGCGCTGGCGCGGGTTCAGCAAATTCTTATAGGCCCTCGTGTTGCGGCGGAGCGCCCCGCGGTCGATCTCGACCCAGGACCAACGCGTCAAATCGGCTTTATTCATAATTAGTCATCCGACCTTTCGTCTGTGATTCCCAGATCATCGAGCGCATCCTTTGCCGCCAACTCCATGGCGGGACCGATCAAGTCGATAAGATCGGTCGCGATAACGCTCTTCTCGCCAAACTCCGTCGCCGCGGCAAAACCGGCATAGCTATGAAGTGCGACGGCATACGAGTACAGCAGCTCCCAACGGTCCATCTCGTCGCGCATGGTGGCCAGTGTGCCGGCCAGAATGCCCGCAAGGACGTCACCCGAGCCAGCGGTCGCCAACGACGCCGGGCCCGAGAGCGGCAGCAGCACACGCTCAACACCGCAAATGGCTGTCGTCGGGCCCTTAGCGATAACAACGAGGTTATCGGAACCAGCGGCCCAGACAACCTTTTGCGCAGCAGCGATCGCGGTGCCAAGGTCATTGACCTCATCGCCGGCAACGAGACGCGAAAGCTCACGATAATGCGGCGTCATGACGAGCGGCTGTTCGCGACGATACATCTCGGGATTGCTGTCGATGCCGTCGATTGCAATCTTAGCAAGACAGTTGAGAGCATCGGCATCCAAGATAAGCGGCACGTCGAGCTCGAGCAGACCCGAAACCACCTGCATAGCACCGGCAGACGTCGTCATGCCGGGACCACACAGCACGCAGCTATATTTCTTGGCAATCTCACATACCGTCATGCGCGCAGCGGCACCAAAAGAACCGCGGGAATCAGATGGAATAGCAAAGACCGGAATCGAGGGGAGCGCCATGCGGATAAGGTTGGCACACGCATCCGGCGTGGCAACCGCCACATAGCCGGCGCCTGCGCGGGCTGCAGACTTGGCAGCCATAATGGCAGCACCAGGATACTGCGCCGATCCGGCAACAATGAGCACCGAGCCGCGCGAGTACTTATCGATATTCGTGGGCAGCGGAGCAAAGTAGTCCACAAGGTCGCCGGGTTCCACAATCTCGGCAGCATGGTCGACGTCGTCAATGACCTCATCAAGGCGGTCATACAGACCGCCACAGACCAGATCGCCTGCATATTCGGGACCGTCAGCGCTGTATAAGCCAATCTTGGGAGCAATCATCGTCACCGTGCGCTCGGCACGAATGCAGTCATCATCAACCACACCCGATTCGGCATTCAGGCCCGAGGGAACATCGATGGAGACAACGCAATCGGCATTTTCATTGACCGTGGGAATCCAAATTGAAAACGGCGCACGAAGATCACCGTGGAAACCGGTACCAAAAATTGCATCGACTACAACATCAGCCTTATCGATCAGCACCTCCAGCTCATCACGAGAGGGGCCGACACACACGTGCACGTCGCGGCCAGCAGTACGACGCGCGACATGGCGAGCGAGAGCGGCAGGGATCTCATCCGGCTCAACCGGAGAGACGATATCAACATCAACGCCCTTATGCGTCAGAATGTCAGCGGCAACCCAGCCATCTCCGCCATTGTTGCCAAAACCGACCAATACAAGAACGCGATCGGGGTTGAGCTTTAAAATCTCGTTGGCAGCAAATTCGCCCGCCAACTCCATGAGTTCGGCCTTCGAGGTACCCTCACGCTCGATAATATCCTCGAGGCGAACGACTTCCTCGGTACTCAAAACCGGTTTCATCTATGCTCCTAGCGCATCTTGCGAATCATCATCCAGATGTTCCGACAAAGCAGATTGTTGCAGCTGTTCGAGCTCGTCCAAGACAGAACGAGCCTCTTTAAATGTCTGAGCAACGCGCTCCTTCGTGCTCACCTTTTCTTCCTTGGGTTTAGGTCGAGCATCCTCGGTGATCGCAATGGCATTAGCGACAGCCAAGTCACCCGTCAAAGTAATAGAAAGAGCAACCTCGACAACGCCCAATTCCCGGGCGATATCAAGAGCACGGCCCGAAAGCAGCGCTTTTGGCTTACCGAGCTTATCGCGCGTTACGGAAACGTCTTTACGGCCAACGCCCTGGCTAAAACCCGTACCAAGCGCCTTAAGCACGGCCTCGCGAGAAGCAAAGCGACTGGCATAATGCGCGGCAGGACGAGACGATGCATCGCAATACGCGCGCTCTTCATCGGTAAACACGCGCCGAGCAAACGACGGCGTCTTCTCAAGGATTGAATTCATTCGCGAAATCTCGACGATATCAACACCGATTCCGGCTTCGGCCATAATCACCTCCATGCTGCACAGACTATGACATTGTAGCCCGTTCGCAGAAGATGCGACAAACGAGGGTCAAAAACACAGCGAGAGTGGAGTGATGGCCGTATAAACGCAAAAAGGGGGAGGCCGCGAGGCCTCCCCCTTCTACATTCTCGATGGCGGCTCGGTGCCGTCCACCGGTCAGCGGCGCCCTGGCCTCCCACGGGCTGACCCCGCAGTACTCTCGGCGCGATGGGGCTTAGCTTCCGGGTTCGGAACGGGACCGGGCGTGCCCCCCATGCTCTGGCCGCTGACCGGTGGGCGGCGCCCACCGTTCTCGGTGATCCGGTGTCTCTCACGTGCCCTGGGGGCCGCATGGCGTATAGGAAAGATCGACTCGGGGGCATCCTCGTGCCCGGACCGCGCATGGGCGCTTGTCCCGCGGGCCGCGAGGTGCGGTTCCGGAAGAGCTCGGGCGATTAGTGCGGCTCGGCTGAGGCTGTCGCCAGCCTTGCACCTGCCGTCTATCGACCAGGTAGTCTACCTGGGCCCTTACCGGAAGGAGAACTAATCCCTGGAACGGCTTCCCGCTTAGATGCCTTCAGCGGTTATCCGCGCCGCACGCGGCTACCCGGCCGTGCCGTTGGTCGACAACCGGTTCACCGGAGGTGCGTCCACCCCGGTCCTCTCGTACTGGGGGCAGCCTCCATCGATTCTCCTGCGCCCACGGAGGATAGGGACCGAACTGTCTCACGACGTTCTGAACCCAGCTCGCGTACCGCTTTAAACGGCGAACAGCCGTACCCTTGGGACCTGCTCCAGCCCCAGGATGCGATGAGCCGACATCGAGGTGCCAAACCTTGCCGTCGATGTGGACTCTTGGGCAAGATCAGCCTGTTATCCCCGGAGTACCTTTTATCCGTTGAGCGACGGCCCACCCACTCGGGGCCGCCGGATCACTAGAGCCTGCTTTCGCACCTGCTCGGCTTGTGGGCCTCGCAGTCAAGCCCGCTTGTACTCTTGCATTCAAAAGGACGGTTGCCGACCGTCCCGAGCGGACCTTCGCGCGCCTCCGTTACCCTTTAGGAGGCGACCGCCCCAGTCAAACTGCCCGCCTGGCACGGTCCCCGAGCCGGTTGACGGCCTCGGGTTAGGACGCCGGTCGCGCGAGGGCAGTATTCCAAGGGCGGCTCCCCGGGGGCTGGCGCCTCCGGATCGATGCCTCCTGCCTATCCTCTACACGCGGGACCAGCGGCCAATGCCAAGCTGCAGTGAAGGTTCACGGGGTCTTTCCGTCCTTCCGCGGGTAAGTCGCATCTTCACGACCAGTGCAATTTCACCGGGTCCATGGTCGAGACAGCGCCCAAGTCGTTGCGCCTTTCGTGCAGGTCGGAACTTACCCGACAAGGAATTTCGCTACCTTAGGACCGTTATAGTTACGGCCGCCGTTTACCGGGGCTTGGCTTCGGGGCTTCGCGCGATGCGCTAACCCCTCCGCGTGACCTTCCGGCACCGGGCAGGCGTCAGACCCTATACGTCGCCTTGCGGCTTCTGCAGAGTCCTGTGTTTTTGGTAAACAGTCGCTTGGGCCTCTCCACTGCGGCCCGCCTCCGCTCCCGGAGCAAGTCCGTTCACGTACGCGCGGGCACCCCTTCTCCCGAAGTTACGGGGCCATTGTGCCGAGTTCCTTGACCATGGTTGACCCGATCGCCTCGGTATGTTCTACCCACCCACCTGTGTCGGTTTGCGGTACGGGCGCGCACGCGCCTGCCTAGGGGTTTTTCTAGGGACCTCGGGCTCACTCGCTTCGCTCAATCGCTTCGTCCGGAGCCTCGCCCTCGTGCGGACCGGATTTCCCTGGTCCGCGGGCCGCGCTCCATCACGGGGACGTCCAGAACCCCGCCGAGCCACCCCCATCCGTCGCCCCGTCGGTCGTAGCGCCGCGTGCGCGGTGCAGGAATGTCTGCCTGCTGCGCGTCGGCTACGCCTCCCGGCCTCGCCTTAGCCCCCGACTGACCCTGGGAGGATTAGCCTTGCCCAGGAAACCTCGGGTTCACGGCGGACGAGTTACTCTCTCGTCTCTCGCTACTCATGCCAGCATTCTCACTCCCATGCGCTCCACCGTCGGTCGCCCTCCGGCTTCACCGCCCATGGGAAGCTCCCCTACCGATTCTAATGAATTAAAATCCCGCCGCTTCGGTGTCCAGCTTAGCCCCGTGTATTGTCGGCGCATGTCCACTCGACCAGTGAGCTGTTACGCACTCTTTGAATGCATGGCTGCTTCTAAGCCAACATCCTGGTTGTCTGGGCGGACGCACATCCTTTGCCACTCGGCTGGAACTTGGGGACCTTAGCGGGCGGTCCGGGCTGTTTCCCTCTCGAGCACACAGCTTAGCCCACATGCTCTGACTGCCGCGCTCTGGGCCGCCGGCATTCGGAGTTCGGTTGGATTCGGTAGGCGGCGAAGCCCCCTCGTCCATCCGGTGCTCTACCTCCGGCGGTGAACGCGCGACGCTAGCCCTAAAGCTATTTCGGGGAGAACGAGATATCTCCGGGTTTGATTGGCCTTTCACCCCTATCCGCAGGTCATCGCCGCCGTTTTCAACCGACGTGCGTTCGGCCCTCCACGGGGTCTTACCCCCGCTTCAGCCTGCCCACGGATAGCTCACCCGGCTTCGCGTCCGCGGCGCGGGACTCAAGTCGCCCTGTTAAGGCTCGCTTTCGCTCCGGCTCCCTTTCGGTTAACCTCGCCCCGCGCCAGCGACTCGCTGGCTCATTCTACAAAAGGCACGCCGTCACACCCGTAAAGGGTGCTCCGACTGCTCGTGGGCGCACGGTTTCAGGTACTGTTTCACTCCCCTCCCGGGGTGCTTTTCACCTTTCCCTCACGGTACTGGTGCGCTATCGGTCACAGGGTAGTACTCAGGCTTGGATGGTGGTCCACCCAGGTTCGGACCGGGTTTCACGTGCCCGGCCCTACTCAGGGACCGCGTCGCGCCGTCCGGTCTGGGTTCGCGTACGGGGCTGTCACCCGCTGCGGCCGGCCCTCCCATGCCGTTCCGCTCCCCAGCCGGACCTGCGCCCGGGGGCGGCAGCCCCCGGATGCGCGGCCCTGCAACCCCGTCGGCGGAACCCCTGCCGGGTATGCCCGCTCGACGGTTTGGCCATCGGTCCCCTTTCGCTCGCCGCTACTCGGGGAGTCTCGAGATTGATTTCCTCTCCTCCGGGTACTTAGATGTTTCAGTTCCCCGGGTTGTCCTCCCCCCGCCTATGCGTTCAGCGGGGGGATATGCACACTGCTGTGCATGGGTTCGCCCATTCGGAGACCCCCGGGTCGAAGGATGTGTGCTCCTCGCCGGGGATTATCGCAGCTTGCCGCGTCCTTCATCGGCTCCCTGTGCCAAGGCATCCGCCGTGCGCCCGTGGTATCTTGCGGGACCGCTCTCGGGCCCGCGGGATATCCACGTGTCGCTAACTAATCTAATTAATCGATATCATGAATAGCGCTCGTATGTCGCAATTCGGGTATCTCATACCGCGGCACAGTGTATGTACTGTGCTCGCGATCAGATGCTCCTCACTCATTATTAAGTGAATTCTTCTTGTTTGGATCGGATGAATGATTGCTATCATTCTCTGTTTTAATCGCAGAAAAGAATCGAGTCTGGAAGATTCGGATCTTCCATCTCTCTCCTATCGCTATGCGGCTCTCAAGGTACGCGGGTGCGACCCCGGGGACCGGGTGCTGCGGGGACTTCATCCTGGCGGGACATCTACCGGACGGGCTCCTGCCCTCTATTCGAGTTAAAGTTGATCTCTCTAGAAGATTTATCTCCCTAGAAAGGAGGTGATCCAGCCGCACCTTCCGGTACGGCTACCTTGTTACGACTTCACCCCCCTCACCCTCCACACCTTCGGCGCCTCCCCCCTTGACGGTTGGGCCGGCGACTTCGGGTGCAGACGACTCGGGTGGTGTGACGGGCGGTGTGTACAAGGCCCGGGAACGCATTCACCGCGGCATGCTGATCCGCGATTACTAGCAACTCCGACTTCATGGGGGCGGGTTGCAGCCCCCAATCCGAACTGGGGCCGGCTTTCCGGGATCCGCTCCCCCTCGCGGGGTGGCATCCCTCTGTACCGGCCATTGTAGCACGTGTGCAGCCCAGGGCATAAGGGGCATGATGACTTGACGTCGTCCCCGCCCTCCTCCGCCTTGACGGCGGCGGTCCCGCGTGGGTTCCCGGCATCACCCGATGGCAACACGCGGCGGGGGTTGCGCTCGTTGCGGGACTTAACCCAACATCTCACGACACGAGCTGACGACAGCCATGCACCACCTGTATGGGCTCCTCTCGGCCACGGGGTCTCCCCCGCTTCACCCATATGTCAAGCCCTGGTAAGGTTCTTCGCGTTGCTTCGAATTAAGCCACATGCTCCGCTGCTTGTGCGGGCCCCCGTCAATTCCTTTGAGTTTTAGCCTTGCGGCCGTACTCCCCAGGCGGGACGCTTAATGCGTTGGCTGCGGCACGGGGGGATCGTCCCCCCACACCTAGCGTCCATCGTTTACGGCTGGGACTACCAGGGTATCTAATCCTGTTCGCTCCCCCAGCTTTCGCGCCTCAGCGTCGGTCTCGGCCCAGAGGGCCGCCTTCGCCACCGGTGTTCCACCCGATATCTGCGCATTCCACCGCTACACCGGGTGTTCCACCCTCCCCTACCGGACCCAAGCCGCGGAGGTTCCGGGGGCTTCGGGGGGTTGAGCCCCCCGCTTCGACCCCCGGCCTGCCGGGCCGCCTACGCGCGCTTTACGCCCAATGAATCCGGATAACGCTCGCCCCCTACGTATTACCGCGGCTGCTGGCACGTAGTTAGCCGGGGCTTCTTCTGCAGGTACAGTCTTGACTCTTCCCTGCTGAAAGCGGTTTACGACCCGAAGGCCTCCGTCCCGCACGCGGCGTCGCTGCGTCAGGGTTCCCCCCATTGCGCAAGATTCCCCACTGCTGCCTCCCGTAGGAGTCTGGGCCGTGTCTCAGTCCCAATCTGGCCGGTCGGTCTCTCAACCCGGCTACCCGTTGTCGGCACGGTGGGCCGTCACCCCGCCGTCTACCTGATGGGCCGCGGAGCCATCCCCTCCCGTCGGGGCTTTAGCCGGGGTGCCATGCGGCACCCCGGGGTATCCGGTATTACCCGTCCTTTCGGGCGGCTATCCCGGGGGAGGGGGCAGGTTCTCCACGTGTTACTCAGCCGTTCGCCACTCGCTTCCCTCCGGAGAGGGGTGCCGTTCGACTTGCATGTGTTAGGCGCGCCGCCAGCGTTCATCCTGAGCCAGGATCGAACTCTCCGTCCAAAATGTTTGGGCTTCGAGCCCGTCCGGTCCTCTCAGTCATTCGCTGATCGGTTCCGTTCGATTCATATGGTTCTATTAGATAGGAAAAGGAATTTCTCGGGGCCGCCTCTCGGCGGCCTTGCGAAAAACAAATCCAAGTTAGACCATTTCAAATGGTTCGATGTCTGCCCGGATGCGACACTGAAGTAAGTGTCCATCCTCGCAGTATCCGGTTCTCAAGGTGCACGCCTGCGCGGTCCATCCGGTTCGACCGGGCCGCGCGGCAAGGAGATATATTGCCAGACCGGAGGGGCCCCGGGGGCGGGAATCTGGGCGCACACATTTCCTACACGACCAAGAATCATCCGCCTTTAAATCCAAAAAGGAGGGGACCTCGTATCCGAGATCCCCTCCTCCGCCTATCTATGGAAATAGGATTTCAAACCCTTAGGCCAACAGCTTGCGACCAGATTCCTCGATGGAATCAAGCGCCGCATCCGCCTCAGCTGCATCCGCGCCCTTAGCGAAGATGTACAGCTTGATCTTAGGCTCGGTACCAGACGGACGGACAATGCCCTTGTTGCCGCCCTCGAGATCGAACTCGATGACGTTTGCCTTGGGCAGGCCGTTCACGCAGGTGTTGTAGTCCACAACAGCCTCGATCTTGGACCCTGCGAGCTCCGCAGGCGGATTCTCGCGCAGACCGGCCATGATGCCCGCCATCTTTGCAGCACCCTCAGCACCCGGATAGCTCAGCGAAATCGTCTTGTTGTGATAGTAGCCATACTTCTCGTAAAGCTCGTGCATCGCGTCGGCGAGGTTCTTACCCTGCAGCTTGTAATACTGAGCCATCTGGCAAATCAGTAGCGAAGTGCTCACCGCGTCCTTGTCGCGTACGTGATCACCGGCCAGATAGCCGTAGCTCTCCTCGAAACCGAAGATAAAGCGATCGACTTCACCAGCATCGGAAAGCGAGGTAATGATGTCACCGATGTACTTGAAGCCCGTCAGGCAGCGACGGAGCTCAAAGCCATACTCCTCGGCCAGAGCATCGACCATGGCGGAAGAAACAATGGTAGTGACCGCGACCTTCTTTGTGAGATCCTCGCCGCGAGCGGCACGGGTCTTGCAAATATAGTCGAGCAGCAGGACGCCCATCTCGTTACCGGTCAACAGCAGGTAGTCATCACCATTCTTGACAGCAACGCCAACACGGTCGGCGTCGGGATCGGTCGCAAGCAGCAGATCGGGGTGAACCTGCTCGCAGAGATCGATGCCCTTCTGCATAGCCTGACGGATCTCGGGGTTAGGATACGGGCAGGTCGGGAAATCGCCGTTAGGCTCCTTCTGCTCGGGAACAACCGTGACATCGGTGATGCCAGCGCGCTCAAGAACCGTAGTAACGGGGATAAGGCCCGTACCGTTGAGCGGCGTGTAGACAAGCTTAAGCGGAGCGCCGGCAATTTCCTCGGCAGAAAGGTTCGTCACGCCGCGAGCGACGACGGCCTCGTAATAACGCTCGAGACAGGAGTCGTCAATCCATTTGACAAGGCCCTGCTCAACAGCCTCATCGAAGTCCATAGACTTCACGCCGGTAAACGCATCGGTCTCGGCGATAGCCTTAGAAATTGCATCGGCGGCCTCACTGGTGATCTGGCAGCCGTCGGGGCCATAGGCCTTATAGCCGTTATAAGGCGCCGGATTATGGCTAGCGGTCATGCAAATACCACCGGAGCACTTAAGGTCGCGGACGGCCCAGGAAAGCGTCGGCACGGGAGAAATCTTAGGATACACGAGAGCAGTCACGCCGTTTGCTGCAAGAATGGCAGCCGTCGTCTTAACGAACAGCTCACCTTTATTGCGGCTATCGCGAGCGATGGCGACCGTCGGATGCTCGAAGGTCGCATTGAGGTAGTCAGCGAATCCCTGGGTCGCACGACCGACCGTATAGATATTCATACGGTTGGTGCCCGCACCGATAGTGCCGCGAAGGCCAGCAGTACCGAAGGCGAGATCCTGGAAGAAAGCGTCGGTGATGGCGTCCTCATCACCCTGCTCCTTCATCGTGTTAAGCTCAGCGAGGAGCTCCTCGTCCTTGACATTGGCAATCCAAGTATCAAGCAGCTCATGAACATCTGCCATGTGAGTCCTTCCGTCACAATCAATAAAACGACCCGTGTAAAACAGGACAAGCGCAGCAGTGCGCTAAAGCAAATATTAGTCCATTGAGAACAGAGAACCGACAAAAGAACGGTGAACGTCTATATTCAGCGGTGGATGATTAAATTGATTTAATTGCAAAAGGAATGTTGCCTATAAACGCAAAAAGGGGGAGGCCGCGAGGCCTCCCCCTTCTACATTCTCGATGGCGGCTCGGTGCCGTCCACCGGTCAGCGGCGCCCTGGCCTCCCACGGGCTGACCCCGCAGTACTCTCGGCGCGATGGGGCTTAGCTTCCGGGTTCGGAACGGGACCGGGCGTGCCCCCCATGCTCTGGCCGCTGACCGGTGGGCGGCGCCCACCGTTCTCGGTGTCCGGGTGTCTCTCTCACGTGCCCTGGGGGCCGCATGGCGCATAGGAAAGATAGACTCGGGGGCATCCTCGTGCCCGGACCGCGCATGGGCGCTTGTCCCGCGGGCCGCGAGGTGCGGTTCCGGAAGAGCTCGGGCGATTAGTGCGGCTCGGCTGAGGCTGTCGCCAGCCTTGCACCTGCCGTCTATCGACCAGGTAGTCTACCTGGGCCCTTACCGGAAGGAGAACTAATCCCTGGAACGGCTTCCCGCTTAGATGCCTTCAGCGGTTATCCGCGCCGCACGCGGCTACCCGGCCGTGCCGTTGGTCGACAACCGGTTCACCGGAGGTGCGTCCACCCCGGTCCTCTCGTACTGGGGGCAGCCTCCATCGATTCTCCTGCGCCCACGGAGGATAGGGACCGAACTGTCTCACGACGTTCTGAACCCAGCTCGCGTACCGCTTTAAACGGCGAACAGCCGTACCCTTGGGACCTGCTCCAGCCCCAGGATGCGATGAGCCGACATCGAGGTGCCAAACCTTGCCGTCGATGTGGACTCTTGGGCAAGATCAGCCTGTTATCCCCGGAGTACCTTTTATCCGTTGAGCGACGGCCCACCCACTCGGGGCCGCCGGATCACTAGAGCCTGCTTTCGCACCTGCTCGGCTTGTGGGCCTCGCAGTCAAGCCCGCTTGTACTCTTGCATTCAAAAGGACGGTTGCCGACCGTCCCGAGCGGACCTTCGCGCGCCTCCGTTACCCTTTAGGAGGCGACCGCCCCAGTCAAACTGCCCGCCTGGCACGGTCCCCGAGCCGGTTGACGGCCTCGGGTTAGGACGCCGGTCGCGCGAGGGCAGTATTCCAAGGGCGGCTCCCCGGGGGCTGGCGCCTCCGGATCGATGCCTCCTGCCTATCCTCTACACGCGGGACCAGCGGCCAATGCCAAGCTGCAGTGAAGGTTCACGGGGTCTTTCCGTCCTTCCGCGGGTAAGTCGCATCTTCACGACCAGTGCAATTTCACCGGGTCCATGGTCGAGACAGCGCCCAAGTCGTTGCGCCTTTCGTGCAGGTCGGAACTTACCCGACAAGGAATTTCGCTACCTTAGGACCGTTATAGTTACGGCCGCCGTTTACCGGGGCTTGGCTTCGGGGCTTCGCGCGATGCGCTAACCCCTCCGCGTGACCTTCCGGCACCGGGCAGGCGTCAGACCCTATACGTCGCCTTGCGGCTTCTGCAGAGTCCTGTGTTTTTGGTAAACAGTCGCTTGGGCCTCTCCACTGCGGCCCGCCTCCGCTCCCGGAGCAAGTCCGTTCACGTACGCGCGGGCACCCCTTCTCCCGAAGTTACGGGGCCATTGTGCCGAGTTCCTTGACCATGGTTGACCCGATCGCCTCGGTATGTTCTACCCACCCACCTGTGTCGGTTTGCGGTACGGGCGCGCACGCGCCTGCCTAGGGGTTTTTCTAGGGACCTCGGGCTCACTCGCTTCGCTCAATCGCTTCGTCCGGAGCCTCGCCCTCGTGCGGACCGGATTTCCCTGGTCCGCGGGCCGCGCTCCATCACGGGGACGTCCAGAACCCCGCCGAGCCACCCCCATCCGTCGCCCCGTCGGTCGTAGCGCCGCGTGCGCGGTGCAGGAATGTCTGCCTGCTGCGCGTCGGCTACGCCTCCCGGCCTCGCCTTAGCCCCCGACTGACCCTGGGAGGATTAGCCTTGCCCAGGAAACCTCGGGTTCACGGCGGACGAGTTACTCTCTCGTCTCTCGCTACTCATGCCAGCATTCTCACTCCCATGCGCTCCACCGTCGGTCGCCCTCCGGCTTCACCGCCCATGGGAAGCTCCCCTACCGATTCTAATGAATTAAAATCCCGCCGCTTCGGTGTCCAGCTTAGCCCCGTGTATTGTCGGCGCATGTCCACTCGACCAGTGAGCTGTTACGCACTCTTTGAATGCATGGCTGCTTCTAAGCCAACATCCTGGTTGTCTGGGCGGACGCACATCCTTTGCCACTCGGCTGGAACTTGGGGACCTTAGCGGGCGGTCCGGGCTGTTTCCCTCTCGAGCACACAGCTTAGCCCACATGCTCTGACTGCCGCGCTCTGGGCCGCCGGCATTCGGAGTTCGGTTGGATTCGGTAGGCGGCGAAGCCCCCTCGTCCATCCGGTGCTCTACCTCCGGCGGTGAACGCGCGACGCTAGCCCTAAAGCTATTTCGGGGAGAACGAGATATCTCCGGGTTTGATTGGCCTTTCACCCCTATCCGCAGGTCATCGCCGCCGTTTTCAACCGACGTGCGTTCGGCCCTCCACGGGGTCTTACCCCCGCTTCAGCCTGCCCACGGATAGCTCACCCGGCTTCGCGTCCGCGGCGCGGGACTCAAGTCGCCCTGTTAAGGCTCGCTTTCGCTCCGGCTCCCTTTCGGTTAACCTCGCCCCGCGCCAGCGACTCGCTGGCTCATTCTACAAAAGGCACGCCGTCACACCCGTAAAGGGTGCTCCGACTGCTCGTGGGCGCACGGTTTCAGGTACTGTTTCACTCCCCTCCCGGGGTGCTTTTCACCTTTCCCTCACGGTACTGGTGCGCTATCGGTCACAGGGTAGTACTCAGGCTTGGATGGTGGTCCACCCAGGTTCGGACCGGGTTTCACGTGCCCGGCCCTACTCAGGGACCGCGTCGCGCCGTCCGGTCTGGGTTCGCGTACGGGGCTGTCACCCGCTGCGGCCGGCCCTCCCATGCCGTTCCGCTCCCCAGCCGGACCTGCGCCCGGGGGCGGCAGCCCCCGGATGCGCGGCCCTGCAACCCCGTCGGCGGAACCCCTGCCGGGTATGCCCGCTCGACGGTTTGGCCATCGGTCCCCTTTCGCTCGCCGCTACTCGGGGAGTCTCGAGATTGATTTCCTCTCCTCCGGGTACTTAGATGTTTCAGTTCCCCGGGTTGTCCTCCCCCCGCCTATGCGTTCAGCGGGGGGATATGCACACTGCTGTGCATGGGTTCGCCCATTCGGAGACCCCCGGGTCGAAGGATGTGTGCTCCTCGCCGGGGATTATCGCAGCTTGCCGCGTCCTTCATCGGCTCCCTGTGCCAAGGCATCCGCCGTGCGCCCGTGGTATCTTGCGGGACCGCTCTCGGGCCCGCGGGATATCCACGTGTCGCTAACTAATCTAATTAATCGATATCATGAATAGCGCTCGTATGTCGCAATTCGGGTATCTCATACCGCGGCACAGTGTATGTACTGTGCTCGCGATCAGATGCTCCTCACTCATTATTAAGTGAATTCTTCTTGTTTGGATCGGATGAATGATTGCTATCATTCTCTGTTTTAATCGCAGAAAAGAATCGAGTCTGGAAGATTCGGATCTTCCATCTCTCTCCTATCGCTATGCGGCTCTCAAGGTACGCGGGTGCGACCCCGGGGACCGGGTGCTGCGGGGACTTCATCCTGGCGGGACATCTACCGGACGGGCTCCTGCCCTCTATTCGAGTTAAAGTTGATCTCTCTAGAAGATTTATCTCCCTAGAAAGGAGGTGATCCAGCCGCACCTTCCGGTACGGCTACCTTGTTACGACTTCACCCCCCTCACCCTCCACACCTTCGGCGCCTCCCCCCTTGACGGTTGGGCCGGCGACTTCGGGTGCAGACGACTCGGGTGGTGTGACGGGCGGTGTGTACAAGGCCCGGGAACGCATTCACCGCGGCATGCTGATCCGCGATTACTAGCAACTCCGACTTCATGGGGGCGGGTTGCAGCCCCCAATCCGAACTGGGGCCGGCTTTCCGGGATCCGCTCCCCCTCGCGGGGTGGCATCCCTCTGTACCGGCCATTGTAGCACGTGTGCAGCCCAGGGCATAAGGGGCATGATGACTTGACGTCGTCCCCGCCCTCCTCCGCCTTGACGGCGGCGGTCCCGCGTGGGTTCCCGGCATCACCCGATGGCAACACGCGGCGGGGGTTGCGCTCGTTGCGGGACTTAACCCAACATCTCACGACACGAGCTGACGACAGCCATGCACCACCTGTATGGGCTCCTCTCGGCCACGGGGTCTCCCCCGCTTCACCCATATGTCAAGCCCTGGTAAGGTTCTTCGCGTTGCTTCGAATTAAGCCACATGCTCCGCTGCTTGTGCGGGCCCCCGTCAATTCCTTTGAGTTTTAGCCTTGCGGCCGTACTCCCCAGGCGGGACGCTTAATGCGTTGGCTGCGGCACGGGGGGATCGTCCCCCCACACCTAGCGTCCATCGTTTACGGCTGGGACTACCAGGGTATCTAATCCTGTTCGCTCCCCCAGCTTTCGCGCCTCAGCGTCGGTCTCGGCCCAGAGGGCCGCCTTCGCCACCGGTGTTCCACCCGATATCTGCGCATTCCACCGCTACACCGGGTGTTCCACCCTCCCCTACCGGACCCAAGCCGCGGAGGTTCCGGGGGCTTCGGGGGGTTGAGCCCCCCGCTTCGACCCCCGGCCTGCCGGGCCGCCTACGCGCGCTTTACGCCCAATGAATCCGGATAACGCTCGCCCCCTACGTATTACCGCGGCTGCTGGCACGTAGTTAGCCGGGGCTTCTTCTGCAGGTACAGTCTTGACTCTTCCCTGCTGAAAGCGGTTTACGACCCGAAGGCCTCCGTCCCGCACGCGGCGTCGCTGCGTCAGGGTTCCCCCCATTGCGCAAGATTCCCCACTGCTGCCTCCCGTAGGAGTCTGGGCCGTGTCTCAGTCCCAATCTGGCCGGTCGGTCTCTCAACCCGGCTACCCGTTGTCGGCACGGTGGGCCGTCACCCCGCCGTCTACCTGATGGGCCGCGGAGCCATCCCCTCCCGTCGGGGCTTTAGCCGGGGTGCCATGCGGCACCCCGGGGTATCCGGTATTACCCGTCCTTTCGGGCGGCTATCCCGGGGGAGGGGGCAGGTTCTCCACGTGTTACTCAGCCGTTCGCCACTCGCTTCCCTCCGGAGAGGGGTGCCGTTCGACTTGCATGTGTTAGGCGCGCCGCCAGCGTTCATCCTGAGCCAGGATCGAACTCTCCGTCCAAAATGTTTGGGCTTCGAGCCCGTCCGGTCCTCTCAGTCATTCGCTGATCGGTTCCGTTCGATTCATATGGTTCTATTAGATAGGAAAAGGAATTTCTCGGGGCCGCCTCTCGGCGGCCTTGCGAAAAACAAATCCAAGTTAGACCATTTCAAATGGTTCGATGTCTGCCCGGATGCGACACTGAAGTAAGTGTCCATCCTCGCAGTATCCGGTTCTCAAGGTGCACGCCTTGCGGCTGATCCGGTCCCACCGGGCCGCGCGGCAAGGAGATATATTGCCAGACCGGAGGGGCCCCGGGGGCGGGAATCTGGGCGCACACATTTCCTACACAACTGTGCCCTCAACTGACGCTTGCCAGTTGATAGCTACCGCTTGCCGAGCACATCTTTATATAGAGTGGCCCCTTGGCTATAGCCGATATGCGCCCCTGGCCAAAGCGCAGCCGGCATCTAGCAGCTCATCGCGCTCCTCCACCGAAAAGCCCTCGGCGTACACGCGCACCACCGGTTCGGTCCCGCTGGGACGGATCAGCAGCCAGGTGTCATCCTCAAATGCCAGACGTAAGCCGTCCATATGGCTTACGCTCTGCGGCGCCTTGCCGCATATCGACTTGGGATTCACGCCGGGAAGCAGCGTGCGCAACGTCTCGGCATCCTCGGCCTCAAGGCGCAAATCTCGACGTCCGTAACTCGTCTTGCCAAAGCTCGCCTCGAGCTGATCGATAAGCACGCCCAAGGGCGCGCCGGTCTTGGCCATGAGCTCGCACAAAATCAGGCAGGCAAGGATGCCGTCGCGCTCGGGCATGTGCGCGGCGATACCGATACCACCGGCCTCTTCACCGCCCACGAGAACGCTGCCCTTCTTCATCTCGGCGGCTATATATTTAAAACCGACGGGCTTGATGACCACGCGGCAGCCGAGCGCCTCGGCAATGCGACGCACAAGCGTGGAGCATGAAAGGTTGACGACGACGCGTCCCTTCAGATTGCGATACTGGACCAAATCGCCCAAAACGAGCGCCATGATCTGATGTGGATGTATATATCTGCCGCGCTCATCAACCGCGCCGATACGATCGGCGTCGCCATCAGTCACCAGACCGGCGCACGCCCCGTCTTCGACAACTGCGCGCTCACAAGCATCCACCCACGGCTCGACCGGGTCGGGGCAGATATCTCCCCTATCGGTCGTCTCGTCGGCGTGAATCTCATGGACTTCGACGCCAAGCTCTCGAAGCAAGTCGGCAAGATATCCCTGCGCAGCTCCGCCCATGGGGTCAACCACCACACGCATATGCGCGGCGCGAATGGCATCCGCGTCGACAAACGATGCCACCGCTCGCATATAGTCGGGAATGATATCTGCCGTGCGGTATTGCCCCTCAAGCCCCAGCGGCTCGGCGGCCATCGTCTCCTCGAGCTCTTCGATGACATCCTGGTTGGCCGTCGAGCCATCACCCATCCGCAGCTTGAGGCATAGATAGCCCTGCGGATGATGTGAGCCCGTCACCATAAGCGCGCCGCATGCCTCGCCGTCATACGCAGCCGCCCACGTAAGAGCGGGAGTCGGCACCGGTCGAGACACGAGCACGGCATCGAGCCCGTGGGCGGCAATCACGCCCGCCGCGAGCTCGGCGAACTCGCGCGCTTGCGGCCGAGTGTCAAATCCTACATATACCGTTTTACCGGGATTCGTCTTTTGCCATAGCCTGCCGATAGCATCAGTGACACGAGCGACGTTGTTGATAGTAAAGTCTCCGTCGACGCGAGCTCGCCAACCGTCAGTTCCAAAGTGAATTATCGCGCACACGCGCAGACACCTCGCAGTGTTTGGATCATGGTACGCATGAGGTATACCCGCAACGGGCATCCGGCAAGCCGCCGGCACGCTCGTTCACCGTTTAGGCAAAAGCGTCGAGGTGCGCACCGACAACAAAAAACCGCCCCAGCGGGGGCGGTGATTCGATACTCCCATTTTCGGGTTCTATATATTGAGCGCATCTGCCATAGCGGCTGTCGTAACCGCCGTGGTTCCGCAGCAGCTGCCTACCATTGCGGCGCCCGCCCGCTTCCACTCGACGCATGCGCGCGCGAAGGCTTCGGGGTCCTCATGCCACACGGGACCATCCTGTGTCTGAACCGGATTTCCCGCGTTGGGACGCACCGTGACGGGAGTAGTCGCCGATGCAACCATCCTGGGCACCGCCGCGTTCGCGGCCGCAAGCGAACAGCAATTAACACCAACCGAGTTTGCGCCGTGTTTTTCGGCGTACAAAACGGCTGCCTCGATGTTGAGGCCATCGCCCAACAGGTCGCCTTTATCGTCAACGACAAAACTCACCAGGACAGGCATACCGTCGGCGGCATCTCGGGCGCCGGCAAGCATGGGCTGCAAATTACGGATAGACGTCACCGTCTCGATCAGCAGACCGTCAACACCAGCATTGAGCAAGGCGTGCGCTTGTTCGCGCGCAATGCCTCGGATTTCACGATACTCGGCAGAGTCCTCGGCAAACCACTCAATATAAATCGGGCCCATCGAGCCCAGCAGCAGCTGTGGGTGCGCCTGGCGAGCATCGTCGACGGCCCCGCGATTGACCTCCGCCACGGACGGCGCAATCTGGTCGTGCTTGAGAGCATTGCTTGATGCCTGAAAGGTGTTGGTAATGAGCACCTGCGCGCCGGCGGCGACATACAAGCGATGGATACGAGAAACGGTCTGCGGCTCTGCCAGATTCCAAAACGCCGGTGGAATGTCGGCGGCATCGTACTCACTCAACAGAACACTGCCCATGGGGCCCTGCGCCAACAAGGTCTCGCTCGACAAGCGGCGCGTAAGTTCCTCGGCACCAAAGCGGTTGTAATAACTCGTATCCATATATATCCCGCTATTCCTCGACGCTGATTCCCTGCTTTTCGAGATAGGCGAGCCAGCGGTTCATCGTGTCCTCGGATAGAGCATGCTCCATCATGCAGGCCTCGGAATCGGCTCGCTCAAATTCGACACCGAGCTCCTGAACCAAAAACGTGCGGACCAGACGATGGCGATACCAGATAGCCGAGCCGACCTCGCGCCCACGGTCAGTCAGGATAACTTTGCCGTAGTGAGACTGTTCGACAAGTTCAGATGCCTTGAGAGCCGAAACCGCCTTGTTGACCGATGCCTTCGAGACGCCAAGGCGCTGTGCGATATCGACCGACCGCACGCCACCGGTCTCCCCATCTTCGCTTTCGATGCGAACCATGCATTCCAAGTAGTCTTCGTTCGCCACCGTTAGGTGTAGCTCGCGCGAGCTATTTGTCGTATCCATGAACATCCGTCCCTTCTGCACTCAATGGCTGATTCTACCCCATCCAAGCGTCGCGGTATGCCGCGGCATACCGTGCTAGAGTTCTTGTTGCACACGACGACCAAGATTGGAGCGATCTTTATGGAAAACACCACCACGGACCCCGACGTCCTCGAGCGTTTTTTGCGCTATGTCCAGATCAACACGCAGTCCGAGGATGCCAACTGCGACCAGGTGCCGTCGAGCACCGTACAGTTTGACCTTGCCAACGTGCTTGCCGAAGAACTGCGCGAGCTGGGTGCAACCGATGCCCATGTAACCGAAAACGCCTATGTCTGCGCGCACATTCCCGCTAGCGCCGGTTCCGAGAATAAGCCCGCCCTGGGCCTGATCGCGCACCTTGATACCACCGAGGTCGCGCCGGGCGCCGGCGTAGCGCCGCACATCGTGCACTACGAGGGCGGCGATCTGGTTTGCGGCATCGTCGACGGCAAGCCCGTGTCCATGAGCACCGCCAAACTTCCTGCCCTCAACAACCTGGTGGGTGAGGACCTTGTCTGCACCGACGGAACTACGCTGCTGGGCGCCGACGACAAGGCGGGTGTCGCCGAAATCATGGCGCTTGTCGCACGCATCGCGCAGGATCCCTCCCTGCCCCATCCCGCGCTCGGCATTTGCTTCTGCCCGGACGAGGAAATCGGTCACGGTGCCGAGCTGTTGGATATCGAGGCCTTCGGCTGCAAGTACGCTTACACGGTCGACGGCGGTCCGGTTGGCGAGCTTGAGTGGGAGTGCTTCAACGCCGCCGAGGCAACCGTTCGCTTTGAGGGCCAGTCCATTCACCCCGGCGACGCCAAGGGGCGCATGGTCAACGCGGGCAACCTGTTCTGCGACTTCAACGCCCTGCTCCCCTACGAGCAGCGCCCGGAATACACCGAGGGCTACGAGGGCTTCTATCACCTTGAGGGCGTCTCGGCAACGGTCGACCATGCCACGGCGCGCTATATCGTCCGTGATCACGATGCCGCCAAGTTCCAGCAGAAACTCGAGCTGATGAATGCCGCCGCCGCACTGCTCAACCAGCGATTGGGCGAGGAGCGCGTAACGGTCGAGATTAGGCACCAGTACCGCAACATGGCCGAGATCGTTCGTGACTATCCCGAGCTTATTGATGTCGCCAAGGACGCCTTCCTTGCCTGCGGCGTTGAGCCCCAAGTACTGCCGATTCGCGGCGGCACCGACGGCGCACAGCTGTCGTTCCGCGGCCTGCCCTGCCCCAACCTCTCGACAGGCGGCTACTGTTACCACGGCGTCAACGAGTTTGTCCCGGTCAGCTCGCTCGTCAAGATGACCGACGTCCTGCAGGAGCTCGTCGCCCGTTTCGCATAAGACTGGCTGCATAAGCCCAAAAGATGAATCGCCCCGTCCTCAACCGAGAACGGGGCGATTTTTGGTGCAAGAAAAGTAGTCGGCATCGCAGGCTGAGCCAACGTCAGCGAGCGACGTCCAAGGCGAACAAGTTGGCATGATAAAGGCAGGGCATTGACCTTCTGCTCATGCCCTGCCTTTTGAATGACAAATTGTCGCCTTGGGCGGCGCGCAGCGTCGAGCCGTTACGCGGGCTGGTAAGCCCGCGTAACTCTAATAGTTGGCTTCGTAGCCGTTGCCGTCACCGGTGGGCTCTTCGTAGTAATCGGAGCCGTCGCTCGAATCGTCGGAATCGTCCGAGCCACCCGACGAGGTCGCGGTGCCATATGCGTAGTCCTCGGACGTATTGTTGTTGAGGTCACCGATCGTGGAGCTGGAGCCGTCTGAAAGGCCCATGGTGTTGGGGCCCTTGGGATCCTCACCGGCGTCGACGCGGGCCATCATTTCCTTAAGCTCGTCTTCGTAAACAAAGACATAGCTCACGCCGTCGATCATAGTGCTGTCGTCGGCGTACGAGGGCAGGTTGGCCGAGTAGATGCCCTCGACATCCATGCCGCGCATGGCATTGACCGTGGACACGATATCCTGAACGCTCATATCGGTTACGAGCATATCGGACAGCGAATTAACCAGGCCAAAGATCTTCGTGGCATCGAAGTTATTGAGAATCTGGTTGGCAAGGGCGCCAAGCACCTGACGCTGATGGCGCATGCGCGTGTAATCGCCGTCGGCATAGGTGTAGCGGCAGCGGGCATAGGTAAGGGCAGTAGCGCCGTCCATATGCTGCTGACCAGCGGTAATCTTAATATCCAGGTGCTCGGGATCGTCGACGTCGTCGGTCGCGTTGATGTCGATACCGCCAACCGAATCAATAAGCGACTGCATGCCGTCAAAGCTGACCTCGGCATAGTGAGAAATCTGCACGCCGCACAGCTCGTTGACCGCCTGGACCATGGCCTCGGCGCCGCCAACGGTGTGGCAGGCGTTGATCTTCATGGTCTCGCCCTTGTACACGACCTTGGTGTCGCGCGGAACGGAAATGAGCGTCGCCTGCTTTTGCGTGGGGTCGATGCGTGCCAGGATAATCGAGTCGGCACGATACGTATCCTCGCCCGGACGACCGTCGGTACCAAGAAGCAACACGTAGAACGGATCTTTTGCCTCATTGGTATCGACCAGAATCTGGCGCAGGTTGTTGGTAATGACATTGGAGTCGCCAAGCTTGCCCATGATAGTGGCAAACCACAGACCCGCAGCAGTCGTGGCGCTCAGCAGCACGCCGAGTACGGCGATGAGAGCTACGCGGCGAACCGTGCGGCCGCGACGGCGCTGACGGGCGCGCTCGGAATAGCGTGCGACATTGTCGCGGCTGTAGATCTTGGCCTGCGCACCAGTCGAGGGTCTTCGGGTGTTATCCGCTAGGGGTTTCTTGTTAAACATAGGCAACCTGCATTAGTAGATGACGGGATCGGGAACGGTGGCATGTTCGACATGCGCGCCAAGCGCCTGCAGCTTTTCGACAAACTGCTCGTAGCCACGTTTGATGTGATGGATGGCCGAGACCTCGGTAACGCCATCGGCGATAAGACCGGCAACCACAAGCGCCGCGCCGCCACGCAGGTCGGGTGAGGTGACCTGTGCGCCCGAGAAGCCCTTGACGCCGTGAATCATGGCGTGATGGCTCTCGATACGAATATCGGCACCCATACGCACGAGCTCGGAGGCGAACATGAAGCGGTTCTCGAAGATGTTCTCGGTAATTACGGAGCTTCCGTCGGCAAGGGCCGAAAGCACCATGATCTGCGCCTGCATATCAGTCGGGAAACCCGGGAACGGAAGCGTCTGGATATCGACCGGCCTGATGCGCTCGACGCGATTGACGTGGACGCCGTTCTCGATACGCTCGCACTCGATGCCCATAAGTTCCATCTTTTTGAGCACCATTCCCAGGTGGATGGGGCAGAAGCCCGTAACATCGACGCCGCGCTCATCGGCCATGAGGGCACCGGCGACGATAAAGGTGCCGGCCTCGATGCGGTCACCCACCACGCAATGGGTAACGGGATGCAGCTCCTCCACGCCCTCGATGGTCACGACGGGCGTGCCTGCGCCGACGATCTTGGCACCCATCTCGTTGAGCATGTTGGCAAGGTCGACGATCTCGGGCTCGCGGGCAGCGTTGTCGATAACCGTGGTGCCCTGTGCGCGCACGGCAGCCATGATGAGGTTCTCGGTGGCGCCCACGCTCGCGAATTCGAGCGTGACGGTGGTGCCGTGCAGACCCTGGGGAGCACTGGCGTTGATGTAGCCGTGGGCGGTGTCGAACTCGACGCCCAGAGCCTCGAGACCCAAGATATGCATATCGATCTTGCGAGCACCCAGGTTGCAGCCGCCCGGCATGGCGATCTTGGCGCGATGGAAACGACCCAGCAGGGGGCCCATCACAGCCGTGGAGGCGCGCATCTTGGCGACAAGCTCGTAGGGCGCCTCCCAAGAATCGACCTGGGAGGTATCGATCTCGAGCGTGTGCTCGTCGAGAACATCGATCGTAGCGCCCATGCCCTTGAGCACCTTGCCCATCACGTGGACATCGGAAATATCGGGCACGTTCCGCAGCGTCGTCTTGCCCGGCGCCAGAAGCGTTGCCGCCATAAGTTTGAGCGCGGAGTTCTTAGCACCCGAAACAGGCACGGAACCTCCGATGGCGTGGCCACCCTCAACGCGGATAATATCCAAGGTCTACCCTTTCAAAAAGCATGCCCGGGGTGGCTGGGCCATCCCGGGCATGATGTGTTCGCAAATGGTCGAACGCTAAAGCGTTTGACTATTGGGCAAGCTTGAGCTTACACCATGCGATTTCATTATAGAGGTAGGCGCGGCGTGCATCATCCTCCGACAAATTACCCAGCTTCTCTTCAAAACCTTGAATATCAGCTTTAACCTTGTCGGCATCGACGGTCGCCAAATCGCAAGCGCGCTCGGCGAGGACGGTCACGTCATCGTCCGCGACCTGGGCGTAGCCGCCGACCACGGCAAACGTGTGGTCGACAGTGCCCATGGCCTTATCGGAAACGCGAACGTAACCGCGGTCGATCGTGCAGATTTCGCTGGAGTGAGCAGGTAAAACGCCAAACTCGCCATCCGTAGACGGAATCGACACAAACGCAGCGTCACCCTCATAGGCGAGGCTCACGGGGCACACGATGCGGATACGCATAACCTACTTCTCCTCCATCTTGCGGGCGCGCTCGCGCACGTCCTCAATCGTGGAGGCATAGCGGAATGCCTGCTCGGGCAGGTCATCGGCCTTGCCGTCGACAATCTCGGCGAAGGAGCGGACGGTATCCTCGACGCGGACGTAGACACCGGGGTTGCCGGTGAACTTCTCGGCGACGTGGAAGGACTGCGAGAGGAACTGCTGAATCTTACGGGCACGGTTGACCGTAAGGCGCTGCTCCTCGGACAGCTCGTCCATACCCAGAATGGCAATGATGTCCTGAAGGTCGGAGTACTCCTGCAGGAGCTCCTGGACCTTGACGGCGACACGGTAGTGCTCCTCGCCGACGATCGAGGGATCGAGGGCGTCGGAAGAAGACGCGAGCGGGTCGATGGCCGGGAACAGGCCGAGCGACGAAATGCTACGCGAAAGAACCGTGGTAGCGTCGAGGTGGGTGAACGTCGTGGCAGGCGCCGGGTCGGTCAGGTCGTCTGCGGGGACGTAGACAGCCTGGACGGAGGTAATGGAGCCCGTCTTGGTCGAGGTAATGCGCTCCTGGAGGTCGCCCATCTCGGTTGCCAGCGTGGGCTGGTAGCCAACGGCGGACGGCATACGGCCCAGCAGTGCGGAAACCTCGGAACCGGCCTGGGAGAAGCGGAAAATGTTATCGATGAACAGCAGAACGTCCTGGCCACGATCACGGAAGTACTCAGCGGTGGTAAGGCCGGCCAGACCGATGCGCAGACGCGCTCCAGGCGGCTCGTTCATCTGACCGTAGACCAAGCAAGTCTTGTCGATAACGCCAGACTCGCTCATCTCGAGATAAAGGTCGGTACCCTCACGGGTGCGCTCGCCGACACCGGTGAACACCGAGGTGCCGCCGTGCTCCTGGGCGAGGTTGTTGATGAGCTCCTGAATCAGAACGGTCTTGCCGACGCCGGCGCCGCCGAACAGACCCGTCTTGCCGCCACGGATGTAGGGCTCGAGCAGGTCGACGGCCTTGATGCCGGTCTCGAAGATCTCGGTCTTGGTGGTGAGCTCGTCGAAACGGGGCGCTGCATGGTGGATGGGGTAGAACTCCTCCACCTCGGGCATGGGCTTGCCGTCGACGGGCTTGCCCATAACGTTCCAAATACGGCCGAGCGTCTTGGGGCCAACGGGCATCTTCATGGGCTCACCGGTATCGGTGGCGATGAGGCCGCGCTGCAGGCCGTCGGTCGAGGACATGGCGACCGTGCGGACGACGCCGCCCGGAAGCTGGCTCTCGACCTCGAGGATCGTGCTCAGATGACCGATCGGGGTCTCGGCCTCGACCGTGAGCGCGTTGTAGATCGGGGGCACCGCGCCGTCAAACTTGACGTCGACGACAGGGCCGATGATTCGCACGATGCGACCATCACCGGCAGTCGTCTTCTTGGTGGCTTCCTCGACCGCAAGCTTTACGGTGTTATTAGCCATTACTGTTCCTCCAATGCTGAGGCTCCGCCGACGATCTCGTTAATCTCGGTCGTGATCGAAGCCTGGCGCACGCGACTATACGTGCGGGTAAGGGTCGAGATGATCGCGGTGGCGTTTTCCGTCGCGGAGTGCATGGCCTTGCGGCGTGCACCCTGCTCGGCAGCCGCCGAATCGATCAGGGCCTGGTAGATGACCGTCAGGATATAAGACGGCACAAGCTTGCCGAGAACATGCTCGGGAGAGGGCACGAACTCGAACGTGGACGAGATGCGCTTAGGGGCGTCGGTCTCGTTCTTACGCGGACCGTGGGCCATAGCGATCATCTCGGGATCGAGCGGCAGCAAGTGCTCGACGCGAAGCTCCTGATCCACGCGGTTCTTGGCGTGGTGGTAGACAAGCTCGACGCGGTCAAGCTCGCCGGCACGATACGCATCGCAGATATGAGAGGAAATCATGCGAGCCTGATTAAAATCGGGCTCGGAGGAATTGCCCTCAAAATGCATGACGACGTTTGCGCGGTCGCGGAAATACGTGGCCGGTTTGCGCCCACACGCGATGATCTCGCACTCGATGCCATCGTTCGCCCAAGAAGCGGCGAGCTTTTCGGCCGTGCGCTCCACCGTCGTATTGAAACCGCCGGCAAGGCCGCGGTCCGAGGCAATAACGACAATCAGGCCATGCTTGACGCTCTCATGCTTCTGCAGCATGGGATCGGTGCCCGAACAGGAGGCGTCGCCGGCGACCGTCAACATGACGTCGGTCAGCGCCTCCTTATAGGGCTCGGCCTGCTTGGAGCGATCGAGGGCACGACGAATCTTGGCCGTAGAGACCATTTCCATCGTGCGCGTGATCTGCTTGGTCGTGGTAACCGAGGAGATTCGCTTCTTAATGTCGCGAAGATTGGCCATAGGGCTTAGTTCTCCTCTGATCCAGTCGTATCGGCATGGTGCTTGGCCATGAACTGCTGCTTGAAGTCGCCGATGACGCGCAAGAGCTCAGCCTTGGTGTCATCATCGATCTTCTTGGCGCGAACCTTGTCGAGCAGCGAGCCAAAGCCATTGTCCATGTACTCGATGAGCTCGGCACGGAAAGGCAGCACGTCGGCGATCTCCAGGTCATCCAGGAAGCCCTCGTTGCCAGCGAACAGCGTAACGATCTGCTCGCCAACCTCAAACGGCTTGTAACGCGGCTGCTTCAGGAGCTCGGTCATGCGGGCACCATGGGTCAGCTGCTTCTGAGTAGCCTCGTCGAGGTCGGAGCCGAACTGCGTAAAGCCAGCGAGCTCCTGATAGGAAGCAAGGTCCAGGCGAAGGTTGCCGGCGACCTGCTTCATGGCCTTGGTCTGCGCATCGCCACCGACGCGGGACACGGAGATGCCCACGTCGACTGCCGGGCGCTGACCCTGGAAGAAGAGCTCGGACTGCAGGTAGATCTGACCATCGGTAATGGAAATGACGTTGGTCGGAATGTAGGCCGAGACGTCGCCGTCCTGGGTCTCAATGATCGGCAGTGCCGTCATGGAGCCGTAACCGTTCTTCTTGGACATCTTGACGGCACGCTCGAGCAGACGAGAGTGCAGGTAGAAGATGTCGCCAGGATAGGCCTCGCGTCCGGGCGGACGATGCAGCGTCAGCGACATCTGACGGTAGGCCACAGCCTGCTTGGACAGGTCGTCGTAGATGACAAGCACGTGGCCGCCGGGGTTGGTCTCGCTGGCGGGCTTGCCGTCCTCGCCGTTGTACATGAAGAACTCGCCGATAGCGGCACCGGCCATAGGCGCGATGTACTGCATAGGGGCGGAATCGGCAGCCGTGGCCGAAACGATGATGGTGTAGTCGAGCGCACCGTGCTGAGCGAGGGTCTCGCGGATGTTGGCAACCGTGGAGGCCTTCTGGCCGATGGCGACATAGATGCAGACCATGCCCTTGCCGCGCTGGTTAAGGATAGCGTCGATGGCAATGGCGGTCTTACCGGTCTTACGGTCGCCGATGATGAGCTCACGCTGACCGCGGCCGATAGGCACCATGGAGTCGATAGCGAGCAGGCCGGTCTGAACCGGCTCGCACACCGGGGTACGGTCGATGACGCCGGGGGCCTTGAACTCGATAGGACGACGGTGCGTGGCGACAATGTCACCCAAACCGTCGATGGGCTGGCCGAGCGGATTGACGACGCGGCCGAGCATGGCACGGCTCACGGGGATATCCATAATGCGGCCAGTGGTGCGGCACTCGTCGCCTTCCTTGATGGAGTCGACGGAACCGAACAGAACGGCGCCGACCTCGTCACGGTCAAGGTTCTGGGCAAGGCCGAAGACGGTCTCGCCGGTATCGGAGCTCTTAAACTCCAGAAGCTCGCCTGCCATGGCGCTCTTGAGGCCGGAGACGCGCGCGATGCCGTCGCCTACCTCGTCGACCGTTGAAACCTCATGCGTATCGACCGTCGCGGAGAGGCTCGTGAGCTGCTCCTGCAGTTTCTTGGCGATATCCTGGGCATTGAGGGTTTCAGACATTAGGCTTCACCTCCGTACGAATTAGCAGAGTTTGCGAGGGTCTCCTGCGCGACGCGCAGCTGCGTCTTGACGGAAATGTCACGACGCTCGCCGCGGGCCTCGAGCACCAGGCCGCCCACGATAGACGGGTCAACCTGCTCGATAAGGAATACTTTGCGGCCGAAGTCCTGCTCGCATTTCTTAGTGATGGTTTGACGCAGCTCGTCGTCGAGCGGGATCGCCGTGGTGACGGTCACGCCCACTACATCCTCGTCTTCCTCGGCAACATACTTAAAGGCAGCTGCCACCTTGGGAAGAAGGTCGAGCTGGTCGCGCTTGGACATGGTGTCGAGCACGGCGATGATCTCGGGGCTGGCGCTAGCCAGGCGCTCAATCATCTCGAGGTCCTCGAACACATGGTTCTCGGCCTTGGCGGCTTCCAGAAGGGAGCGCGCGTAGGTCTCGAGCACCTTGTCCTGATAGCGGCTAGTCGGCATTCAGGCTACCTGCTTCCTGGATGTAGCGCTCGATGAGCTTCTTCTGCTCGGCCTCGTCCGCAAGCGACTCGCCAACAATCTTGGTGGCGACGGCAACGGACAGGTCGGCGATAGAGCTCGCGGCACCGGCGTAAACGGACTTTCGCTCGTCCTCGACGGTCGTGTGGGCCTTGGCGATAATCTCCTCGGCCTCCTTGTGAGCAGCCTCGATGATACGGGCGCGCTCTGACTCGGCGTCCTTACGGGCCTCGAGAACGATGTCGGCAGCCTGACGACGGGCGTCGGTGACGATCGAGTCGGACTCAGCGCGCTTGGCGATAGCCTCCTGCTTGGTCTTCTCGGCCTCGTCGAGGCTCTCCTCGATCTTCTTGCCGCGCTCTTCCATGGTTTTCATGATGCCCGGCAGGGCGACCTTGGCCAGCACGATCCAGATAATCAGGAAGGCGATAAGCGCCGGGATGAACTCCGCCATCTTAGGGATGAGGATGTCCGCACCGGCGGCGCCGTCCTCGGCGAACGCGGAAACCGGCATGAGCAGCGCGGCCGCGGACGCGGAGAGTGCGATCGCGCTCTTCTGGGATGAAAGATTCATACTTGACGCTCCGTGCTATTTAACGATCAGCGCGACAACGAAGCCGATCAGAGCCAGAGCCTCGCCGAAGGCGGAGCCCATGATGAAGACGGTGAACACGCGGCCCTGGACCTCAGGCTGACGGGCCATAGCACCCGTAGCACCCAGAGCAGACAGGCCGATAGCAAGACCAGCGCCGATAACACCGAGACCGTAACCGATAACTCCCACGATTCCTCCTTTGTCGTGCGTGTCTTATTTCACGCAGGATAACCTTTTTATAACTGCCGGGCTCCATGGGTACGGGCACCGGCGGTTTAACGAATTGCCTTACCTTTAAGGCGCGAACGGAAGACTACTCCTCCTCCGCGACCTCCTCTGCCTCGGAGACATACACGGCGGTAAGGACCGTGAAGACGTAAGCCTGGATGGCGCCGACCACAAGCTCGATCGCATAGATCAGGATGAGGATGGCAAGCCAGGCCAGCGAAGGCAGGGCGCCGACGGCGTGGGCCGCGGAAACCTGCTGAAGCAGCGGCTGCATGAACATGCTCGCCATAATGGCGAACGAGCCCATGACCACGTGTCCTGCGAACATGTTGCAGAACAGACGGACGGCGAGCGTGATGAGGCGCAGGAAGGTCGAGAAAAGCTCGACGACCCACACAAGCACGTTCATCGGGAAGCTCACGCCCTGCGGGGCGAGGCTCTTGATGTAGCCGATCACGCCGTGAGCCTTGCATCCGTAGTAGATGAAGTACACGAAGGCGAAGATGGCGAGCGCGGCGGTGGAGCCGATTGCGCCGGTGCCGGGCTTCATTCCCGGGATCAGGCCGATCATGTTGTTGATCAGGATGAACAGGAAAAGCGAGCACAGGAACGGGAAGTGCTTCTTCCAGTTCTCACCCACAACGCCCTTGCCGATATCGTTCTCGACGTACTCGATGATGTACTCGAAACCGTTGACGAAGAAGCCCTTGGGGACCAGGGTCTGCTTCTTCTTGAACACGGCCAGGACGATCAGGAGCACGATCGTGGAGACGATCAGCCAAAACGAGTACTGCGTGATGCCGCAGCTCAGATCGCCCACGACAGGGGTGGAGCTGAACTCGCTGACCAGATGATTAATCTCATCAGGCAGCTTTTCAAAAATTTCCACGACTTACCTTTCGACCTCATGAGGATCTCGCAGCGCCTTGGCGACGCGAACCGTGCAGGCGGCCATAAAGGCCACGAAGCCGATCGCCTCGCCCAGGAGGAACATGCGAAATGCCTCTCCGAACAACACAAACACAACCAAGGTAAAGACGAGCAGGGCGATTGCCGAGACCGCCAGACTCACCATACCCTTGAGCATGTCCGCATTCTGTTTATCGTCAAGAACCGGCTTGAGCGTAAAGACAAAGGGAAGGAAGGCAATTGCGCCCGCGATGGCGCCTGCAACGATAGCGAGCAGATCGGCTATCTGAAACACTGGCGTCCTCACTTTCCTTTTTAACGCTTCACAGAACAGTTCCCGCCAAACATTGGTGACTATTGTACGAGCCAATCGCTAAAGTACAACCGAAAAAGCATCGGTTAATACGCACCTGTTCGTTTTCTTAAGACCTTCTTTATGCCGCAGGTACGGTAATACGTTTTTCTCGAACCCTGCAGGGCAAAACGTCCGTTAACAGGGGTAAGCGCGGTCGCCTTTTATTTGTCCGCGCGCACCGTTTCTTCGTATTTTCGACGTTAGCCGGTTTGGCCCAGAGACTACAGCGTGCCGTAGATGCGGTCGCCGGCATCGCCCAGGCCGGGGACGATGTAGGCGGCCTCGTTGAGATGGTCGTCAATGGCGCAGGTATAGATATGCACGTCGGGGTCTTTCTCGGTCAGCGACTTGAGACCCTCGGGGGCCGCGACGATGCACAGCATGCGGATGTCCTTGACACCGCGCTCGCGCAGATAGCTGATAGCCATCTCGGCAGAACCGCCCGTGGCGAGCATGGGATCGACGACCAGGCAGATACGCTGGTCGATATCCCTGGGCATCTTGCAGTAATACTCATGCGGCTCGTGGGTGACCTCGTCGCGCTCCATGCCGATGTGGCCCACGCGAGCAGAAGGCACCAGGTCGAGGATGCCGTCGACCATGCCAAGGCCCGCGCGCAGAATGGGGACGATGGCGAGCTTCTTGCCGGCAAGCTGCTTGAACGTGGCGGTCGTGATGGGGGTTTCGACCTCGACGTCTTCCATAGGCAGGTCGCGCATGGCCTCGTAGCCGTCAAAAAGCGCGAGCTCGCGCACGAGCTGACGGAACTGGTTGGTGCCGGTCTCCTTGTCGCGCAGGATCGACAGTTTGTGCTGGACGAGTGGGTGATCGACAAGGGTCACACGGGACGTATCGTAGGTGACGGTCATGGGTTGATGCCCCTTTCGTTGCGGCCGGAAGATGGCCTTGCTGACAAGGCGCATGGCGACGTTGTTGCCTCGCGCCGTGCATAAGTTTAACGGTTTGTTGTATCGAGTGCCCCGTCGCAGCCCTATTGAGCGGCGCTGAGCGAACGCCTGACCGCATCGTGCCAACCGTCCAGGTTGTGCTCGCGACGCTCAACGGACATATGGGGATGGAATGTCTTGACGATCTGGGTGTTTTGCTCCAGCTCCTCCAGATCCTCCCAATACCCAACCGCGAGGCCCGCCAGGTACGCGGCACCGATCGCCGTTGTCTCCACCGACTCACATTGCAGTACGGGGATATCCAGCAAGTCTGCCTGGAACTGCATGATGAACTCGTTGCGCGAGGCGCCGCCATCGACGGACAGGCGCTCGATCGAAAGACCCACGTCCTGCTCCATGGCACGCAGCACGTCATAGCTCTGATAGGCCATGGACTCGCAAGCGGCACGCACGATGGTCGCGCGACTCGAGGCGCCGGTCAGACCGCATACGATGCCGCGGGCGTGCGCGTCCCACCAAGGAGCACCCAAGCCCGCAAAAGCGGGGACAAAGTAGCATCCCTCGTTATCGCCGATCGAGGAGGCGAGCTGTGCCGATTCGGATACGTTGGAGATAACGCCCATGTTGTCGCGCAGCCAGTTCATCGTTGAGCCGGCGGCAAAAATAGAGCCCTCGAGCGCATAGCTGACCTTGCCGTTCGCAGCGATACCGATGGTGGAGACCAGGCCATTCTTGGATTCGACGATCTCGTCGCCGGTGTTCATGAGCATAAAGCAGCCCGTGCCATAGGTGTTTTTGGTCTGGCCGGGATGGAAGCAGCAGTGACCGAACAGCGACGCCTGCTGGTCGCCCGCCACACCCATGATGGGCGGCATGTTGGTCATGATGTCGCTCGCGACGCGGCCGTAGTCACCGGCGCTCCAACGGACCTCGGGCATCATGGCACGCGGGATGTCGAAGAGCGCCAGCAGGTCATCGTCCCAGTCCAGCGTATGAATATTGAAGAGCGCCGTGCGGCTGGCATTGGTGTAGTCGGTGGCAAAGGTTTGGCCGCCGGTGAGGTTGTAGATGAGCCAGGTATCGATGGTGCCAAACATGAGGTCGCCCGCCGCCGCGCTCTCGCGTGCGCCGTCAACGTTGTCGAGAATCCACTGCACCTTGGAGGCCGAGAAATACGGGTCGAGCGTAAGGCCGGTGCGGGAACGCACCAGCTCCTCGCAGCCCTGCTCGGCCAGTTTATCGATTGCCGAGGCGGTGCGACGGCATTGCCACACGATGGCGTTATAGATGGGTTGGCCGCTTATGCGGTCCCACACCACCGTGGTCTCGCGCTGGTTGGAGATACCGATGGCGGCGATGCGATCGGAATGGATGCCGCTCTTAAACTGGACCTCCATCATCACGCCGATCTGGCTGGCAAGCACCTCCGTGGGATCCTGCTCCACCCAGCCGGGGCACGGGAAGCTGGTTTTGACGCTACGACGCGCCTGGGCGACGATGCAGCCGTACTCGTCGACGATGGTCGCGAGTACCGAGGTGGTGCCGCAGTCGAGCGCCATGATGTAGGAACCGCCAAAGCTAAACGAGGCGTCTTCCATACCCAGGCTACCTAGATTCAACGACATCGCTTACACCTTTCTATTGCATCGGGTCGGACAGGACCCGCTCGATCTCCGATGCGGGAAGTGCGCCTTGGCGCAGGATCTGGAGCTCGCCATGCTTAAACGTCACGATGGTCGAAGCATTGCGGCACGGCGTCTCGCCCGCGTCGACGGCCACATCGACCCCCTCCAGAATACGGTCCTCAACGGCGGCAAAGCTTGCCGGCGCGGGCGCGCCGTGCGTGTTGGCGCTGGTGCAGGCAAGCGGACTGCCACAAGTACGGATGAGCGCCTGCACCACGGGCGAGGCCGACGCGCGAAGGGCCACCGTATCGTCGGCGGCGCGCATAAAGGTCGGCACGCAGGGCGCCGCCTTGACCACGATAGTCAGGGCGCCCGGCCAGCATCTTCGAGCAAGCGCGCGGGCCTCTTCCGGAATATCCACGCCGTAGCGATCGAGGGCCTCGGCATCATCGACCAGCCAGGCGACCGTTTGGGTGAGTTCACGTTGCTTGAGGGTAAAGATGCGACGGTAGCCGGTACCGAGTGCGGGCACCGCGGCGCCATTGACGGCAACCTGCGGATCGCGCGGCCACGGCAGAGATTCGCTTGTATCTTGGGGCAAGGCGTCCGAGAAAGCGCTGACTGCCACAGCGACACCATAGACGGTCTCGGTCGGGATCAGGGCCAAGCCACCACAGCTGAGTACCTCGGCCGTACGCTCGACGGCGAGCCGATGCGGCTCACGCGCTCCCTCGAATACCCGATAGACCGTCTGCATGTGTATGCCAGCCCCTTACGCTCTGGTGAAAGTTTGTTTACTGAGGGGCATTCTCGCACGAAACGTTCAACCTATTTGCCCAGAGCGCATGTTGGTTTGGTGAGCGGCTCTAGTAGTCGGTGAAAGTGAGGGGGTTATTGGACTGCGACGACCTTCTTTGGCCTGCCGGCGTGACGTTCTTGGGCGGCGTAGCGCTCGATGCTGTCTATCGTTATCATCCGACGGCCGTCGACGAGTTCAACATCGAGCTTTCCTGCTTTGACCAGCGCGGTGATCCGCGGAGCGGAGACTTTGAGGTCCAGCGCTGCGTCTTTAAATGTTCGGCACGCCGCTTCCCGAGCGTCATCGTGGTCGATTTCGACTGAAAGGGCCACGACCTCGGCCGAGCGTTCGTACCCTGCCGGAGTCAAACCGTTGTTGAGGTCGTCGGCCAAAAACGCCATCAGTGCCTCGGTGGCATGGGCAATCGCTTCTTCGCGCGTGTCGCCATCGGCAAAGGCGCCGGGAATCTGCGGGAAGCTAGCGCAGCAACCGTCGTCTTCTTTTATGAGAACGCAGTCATAGGTAAATCGCTGCCTCATTTTGCCTCCAACTACCATCCAGCTTGGCGACGAATACTTGCCCACGTGCCCTTCTTTGGTCGATCACCACCAGAGCCGTTCACGGTGACAACACGGTCACCAGAAACATACTTAGCATGACTACCGACTTGCGCGACCTTCACGAATCCATCGTGCTTGAGTAGGGCAATGATTTCCCGAAAGGTAGGAGGTTGCATGGGCCGACCTCTTTCAGCCGTCCTAATTATAAACTAATTTATAATTTTTGCTAACCAGTTAATAAATATTACTGGCGCTGTTTGGGCTCGGTGACGATGGCTCGGACGATGCGGGGACGATCGGTGAGGTCGCGGACGATGCGCACGTCCGAGAGACCCGCCTGGCGACAGAGCTCGGCCGCGGCATCGAGGGCGCCCTCGTAGAGCTCGCAGGCAAACAGACCGCCGGCGCGCAGCATATAGGGCGCCGCATTGAGCAGGCGGCGGAAGATATCGAGGCCGTCGGCGCCGCCCTCGAGCGCTAAATCGGGCTCGAAGTCCTTGACCTCGTGCGGCAGCGAGCGCATGACGTCAGTCGGAATGTAAGGCGGGTTGGAGACGAGCACGTCGAAGGTGCCCCATTCCTCGCGGGGGATAGAGCTCACCAGGTTTGTGAGGCTGAAGGCGACCTCATCGGACGTAAGCCCGAGCGCGTCGCGGTTTTTGGTGGCCAGGTCAATGGCACGCGGTTCGATATCGGTAGCAGTGCAGGTGACATGGCCGCGGCGCTCCCAGGCAAGGGAGAGCGAGATGCAGCCCGTGCCGCAGCCGACCTCGAGAACGCGGGCAGTGCGGGGCTCGGCTGGGGCAGGCGCAGCGGCATCCTGAGCTGAAGCCGTCTCCTGGTCGACGCCCTCGATGGCGATGCCGTATTCGTCGAGCTCGGGTTCGGCGGCCTCCTCGGCCTCGGCATCTGCTGCCTGCGCGGCGGCTTCCGCGGCTTCGGCTTCTGCTGCCTGCGTGGCGGCTTCCTCGGCCTCGCGGTCGGCCAGTTCCTCGGCATAGGCACGGCTGCCCAGTACGTCGCTGCCTAGCGCCGCCTCATCGGCAGCTGTGAGGTTAGCGGCACGGCGCTCGGCCGTCGCTCGCTCGTCGGCCAACGCGGCTTCGGCTTTGCGCGCTTGCTCGACCTCGTCGTTCCAGGGCAGCTCAACGCGCTGACGGGCGGCAGCCTCGGGGCTCAGCACCTCGGCATCCAGATAATTGAGGACTTCCTCGACGAGCATCTCGGTCTCGGGACGCGGAATGAGTACGCCGGGGGCGCACGCGACGTCGATCATGCGGAACTGCGTGCTGCCGGTGATGTACTGCAGCGGCTCGCCCTTGGCGCGGCGGACGACCGCCGCGTGCATGGTCTCGAGCTGCGCCGCATCGAGCGTCTCGTCCATACGCATATATAAGTCGATGCGCGCCAGACCCGTGGCAGCGCAGAGCAGCCACTCGGCAGAAAGTCGGGGGTGCTCCTCGCCGCGCTCGGCCAGGTACTCCTTGGTCCACTCGAGACAACGCTTGATGGTCCAGATCTCGTTTGCCATGGGGTCCTCCCCTCTTAAGCGCCGGGCGGCGCGCGAATGTCGGAGCAGATTGTAAGCGAGGCCAGCGCTTGGCAAGGGACGATTGAAGGCAATTATCGAGAATCAGCCCAGAATTTTGCACCGGGATCGCTCGAAGTGTTCATTCGTCGACGTCCATATCTGCATCCGTCAAGCTTTTGGCAAGGTTGCCCAAAACTGACCAATATCTAACCAAGAACTTGCCACATCGCTTGACGCGCGACGCATCAAAAATCGCCCCGCGACTTCTTGGACGATTTTTCGAGCAATATTTTCGATAGCGGACTTATGCCGTCAATTGCCTTAAGCAGGTAAGCAGCTCAAATGACATCACAGCCGACTGAATAAAATATCAAGGCAATGTCACCAATGACTCCCTACGGATCATTTGACAACCAAGGAAACGCCGATGTTTTGGCAATGTCAGCGAGCGACGTCCAGGGCGAACAAGTTGGCATGAAAAAGGCAAGGCATTGACCTTCTGGTCATGCCTTGCCTTTTGAATGACAAATTGTCGCCCTGGGCGGCGCGCAGCGTCAACCGGTCCGCCGTTCGGTAGAACGGCGGAACTTAAACGGCCTGTGCCAGCTTCTCGGCTCGCTCGGCGGCGGCAAGCGCCTCGATCACGGTGCCGAGCTGGTCGCCCAGAAGGACGCCGTTGTAGGTGGAGTTGAAACCGATGCGGTGGTCGGTCACGCGGTCCTGGGGCTGGTTGTAGGTGCGGATCTTCTCGGAACGATTGCCGTGGCCGATCTGGCTCTGGCGCTCGGCACCAAGCTCGGCCTGCTGACGCTCGAGCTCCATCTCGTACAGACGGGCGCGCAGCATCTGCATGCAGACCTCGCGGTTCTGAATCTGGGAGCGCTGCTCCTGCGACTGCACCACGGTATTGGTGGGCAGGTGGGTGATACGCACGGCGGAGTAGGTGGTGTTAACGCACTGACCACCAGGGCCCGAGGCGCAGTAGGTGTCGATGCGCAGGTCGGACTGGTTGATCTGGACGTCGATCTCCTCGGCCTCGGGAAGCACGGCGACGGTTGCCGTGGAGGTCTGGATACGGCCCTGGGACTCGGTCTTGGGAACGCGCTGGACACGGTGCACGCCGGACTCGAACTTCATGACGGAGTAGACGCGGTCGCCCTCGACCTTGAACTCGATGGACTTAAAGCCGCCGGCCTCGCTGGGGCTGGAATCGAGCACGGTGGTCTTCCAGCCACGCGACTCGCAAAAGCGCTGGTACATTTTGTACAGGTCGCCGGCGAAGATGGCCGCCTCGTCGCCACCGGCGGCGGAGCGGATCTCGACGATGGTGTTCTTGTCGTCGTTGGGGTCGCTCGGGATGAGCATGTACTTGATATCTTCCTCGAGCTGGGGAAGCTTGGCCTCGTTTTCGGAGATGTCCATCTGGAGCATCTCCTTCTCATCGGCATCGGTAGTATCGTGGAGCATTTCCTTGGCAGCCTCGATGTCGTCGAGCGCGCCGATGTACTCGCGCGAGGCAGCAATGAGGTCGGACTGGTGCGCGTACTCCTTGTTGAGACGCGTGAACTCCTTGATATCGGAGGCGACGGCCGGGTCGGACAGCTTCTTCTCGAGCTCCTCGTAGGCCTTGATGATCTTTTCGAGCTTGTCGCGCATGGCAGGACTCCTTTATATGCGTGAAGGTGAAAATCGGCAGAACTGATGGGGCGCATGGCGCCACTGCGGGGGTAAGCCCAGCTAGAACATGTCGATCTTCAGATACATGCGCATCCCTTCGTGTATGGGGTACATAGTTGCGGTCTAACCCATACATGATAGCGTGCGCAGGCAAACCTGCATATAACCCGCACGGAATCCGACAAAGGGGCAGTCCCTTTGTCGGATTCTAGAGCGTGCCGAGCAGGGCGATGAGGAAGCGGACACCCTGGAGGTAGGCGCGGCGGGTGATGCGCTCGTTGGTGCCGTGGACGCCGCGGTCGCACTCGTCATCGTCGACCACAAACGCCGAAAAACGAATGCACTCGGAGCAAATGCGCTGATAGTTGGCAGCGTCGGTCGCGCCAATCACGGTCGAGGGAACAATCGCCAACGGCTCGGATGATCCGTTTTCCTCCGTCCCCTTTGGATCGCGGAAATAGCGGGCGGCGATGGGGCGGACGGCCTCGAGTCCCGGTCCACCGATGCGCGGAGACGGCGAAGGCTCGGAGCTGCCGGGGCCAAGTTCGACCTCCACACGTCCGGCAAGGCCCGCCCCGGCAACCGCCTCACGGCAGCGCGCCACAACGTCAGCCACGCTCGTGCCCTCGAGCATGCGGAAGTTGATGTTGGCCCACATATCCTGCGGCATCACGTTGGCGCCGGTGCTGCCGCCCTCGATCTGCGTGGGCGCGCAGGTGGTCGTCACGAGCGGGTAGAGCTTTTTGCTGGCGAGGCAGTCGCGGACAATGGCATCCCCGTTGGCTGCAATCTCATCCGCCGTGTAGAGCCCCAGCTCGACAAGCTGTGCGGCAAGCAGATCGGTCACACGCGTCGGCCACTCGATATCGCAGATTGCGGCGATAGCGCGGCTCAGCACCTCGAGCGATGTGCCGCCGTAAGGGTTAGACGAATGCCCGCCCTCACTCTTCGTCTTGAGCGCAATATCGGCGTAGCCCTTCTCGGCAAGGTCGGCATGCATAAGCCAGCCCTCGCCCGCGCCGTACTCGGCAGCCGAAACAATACGGTAGTCGCCCTCGTCGATCAGGTATTCAAGTTCAACGCCGCGTTCCTCGAGCACGCGGCCGATTGCTCCCGCGCCGTGCTGCGTAGTTTCCTCGTCCTGGCCAAAGGCGAGCAGCAGCGTGCGCTCGTGCTCCCAGCCGTGCGTCAGCGCATACTCAACCGCCTCGAGAATGCCTGCGACCTGGTCTTTCATGTCGATAGCACCGCGACCCCAAATGTAGGTGCCGTCCACATGTCCGCTAAAGGGGGCATGCGTCCAGTCGGCCTCGGTGCCGGGTACCACGGGAACCACGTCCATGTGACCCATGAGCATAATGGGCTTGAGGGCAGGGTTGGAACCGCCAAGCGTCACCAATAGCGAATGGTCGATAAGCTCGACCTCGCCCGTCGCGAACACGCGCGGCCACGCCTGCTGCATATAGGCGCGCAGGTCGTCGAAGGGCTGCCAGTCCACCGCCTCGGCATCCATGCCCGAGATGGTCGGAAACGACAGCACGCGGCCCAGGCGCTCGCACGCGCCGGCTTCGTCCAAATCGGCAAAATCATCCTCATGCGCAAAGAAGCGCCAAACCTCGGCCATGACATCCTTTCGATTGTGATGACGAGGGCCGCCCCACCGGAGCGGCCCTGCCACGTAAGCGTTTGCGGTCGATTATTTGTCCTCGAGATAACGCGAGAGGAACTCGCGGGTACGCTGGTGCTTGGGGTTGCCGAAGAGCTCGGCCGGCGCGGCATCCTCGAGCACCACGCCCTTGTCCATAAAGACCACGCGGTCGGACACCGTGCGGGCAAAGGCCATCTCGTGCGTGACGACGACCATGGTCATGCCGTCGGCAGCAAGCTTGCGCATGACCTCGAGCACCTCGCCCACGATCTCGGGGTCGAGTGCGGAAGTCGGCTCGTCGAACAGCATGATCTGCGGATTCATGCACAGGGCGCGCGCGATGGCCACGCGCTGCTTTTGGCCACCGGACAGACGACCCACGGCGGCGTGCGCGAACTTTTCGAGCCCCACGCTCGTCAGATGCTCCATCGCGACCTTCTCGGCCTCGGTCTTGCTCATCTTTTTGAGCGTAACGGGCGCGAGCGTGCAGTTGTCGAGCACATCCATGTTGTTGAACAGGTTAAAGCCCTGGAACACCATGCCGATGTCCTCGCGGAGTTTATTGATATTGCAGCGCTCGGCCGTAAGGTCCTGGCCGTGGAACCAGATGTGGCCCGCGTCCGGGGTCTCGAGCAGGTTGAGGCAGCGCAGGAAGGTCGACTTGCCCGAGCCAGAGGCGCCGATAATGGTGACGACCTCGCCGGGATTGACAGCGAGGTCGATGCCCTTGAGCACCTCGAGCGAGCCGAAGCTCTTACGCAGGCCCTCGACGCGGATGAGCGGCTCATTTGTCTGTGCGGCGGCCGCAACGCCGGTAGTGGCGGTATCTGCCATGATGATTCTCCTCGTCTTGAGCCTAGTTGGAGCTGGGCAGCGTTGCCGGGGCCTCGGCGCCGAGCTTTTTGCCAAAGGCCTCGAGCAGGCGGCTCGCCACGAGCGTCAGGATCAGGTAGACCACGAGCGCCACGCAGTAGACCTCCATCTGGCGGTAGTACACGCCGGCGACGGTGGTGGTGGCGTACATGAGGTCAAACACGCCGATGACCGAGAGCACCGACGAGTCCTTGATGTTGATGATGAGCTCGTTGGTGAGCGCCGGAATCGCGTTTTTAATGCCCTGGGGGAACACGACCTTGCGCATAGCCTGCCACTGCGACAGACCCAGCGAACGCGCTGCCTCGGCCTGGCCGGGGTCGATGGACTCGATGCCGCCGCGCAGGACCTCCATCATGTAGGCGGTGGAGTTGAGCGAGATGGTGACGAGGCCGGCGGTGAAGGTACTCCAGATCTGGTTGGCCTGGGCGGTCTCGAAGCCCATGCCGCGCAAAACGGTGAAACCCGCGTAATAGATGAGCAGACCCTGGACCATCATGGGCGTGCCGCGCACGATGGTGGAGTAGATGGTCGCAAAGCCGCGGCCAATGCTCTTAAAGAAGCGCACCAGGTCGTTGTCCACGCGATCGAAGGTCTGAATACGCAGGAACACAAAGAGCAACGCCAGGAAGAATGCGATGACGGTGCCGAAGGTGGCAAGCGCGATGGTGATCTCGATACCGCGGATAAAGAAGTCCCCGCTCTTGTAGGTCATGTAGACCAGGCTCGACAAAAAGTCGCTGGGGTTGGAGTCCGAGACGATGCTCACCTGTACCAGGTCGATAAACGACATGACGCAGCGGTCCACGAAAAAGATCGCCGCGATGGCAACCACGACATAGCTGCCCAAGCGTGCGCCACGACGGAAGCGCTCGGATGCGAACGGCGACGTTTCGCGATAGTCATTCCAGTGCATGAGTTTGGTGACGAGCGCCGCCGCCGACACGACGAGCCAGGCCCAAAGGATTGCCCAAAGGCAATCCTGGAAGATACCGGTGGGCGCCAAGAAGCTCAGCGGCGTGGGGTTGCGCTGGCTAAACGCCAGGCCAAGCGCCGCGATGACACTCGTGCCCAGGTACACATAACGGTGGTCGGCCTTGATAAAGGAGGCCAGACGATTGATGGTTTTCATGCTGCCTCCCTATGCCGGCTGGCGGTCGAGGCACGCGTCCCACATTTGGTCGCGTTCCTCTTGGCTAATGCCCTTGAGTGTCTTGTCGATGAGTTTAAGCAGTTTGTCCGAGCCCTTGCGACAGCCGACGTTTGCCGCGACCTCCTGCTTAAAGCCCTCGCCCTCGGCAAAATGAATAGGGACGATACCCGGGTTTTGGGCCATATAGCCCTTCTCGTTCTCGGTGTTGTAAGTCACGGCGTCGCACGTGCCCTGCAGCAGATTCGAGAACACCGTGGGGACGGAGTCGACCGGGTTCTTGTGCACAACGCCCGGAATCTCGTCGATGACGGTGTCGAGCATGGTGTCCTTTTGGCCGAGTACCGTGGCACCGCTAAAGTCGCTGAGCTTGGTGGCGTTTTGGTAGGGGGAACCCTCTTTTACGAACAGGCCAAAGTAGCCAATGAAGTACGGGTCGGAGAAGCCGACCGACTCCTCGCGCTCGGGCGTGGCGCTCATACCGGCGATGATGAGGTCGATCTGGCCGTTGTTGAGCGAATCGATGAGGCCCGAGAAGCTCTGCTTGACGGCAACGGGCTCGCCACCGAGGGCCTTGCAGACGATCTTGGCGATCTGCACGTCGTAGCCATCGGCATAGGCGCCCTGCACGTTGTCGATGGGGATAGTGTACTCACTGGCTTCGGAAACCTGCCAGTTGTACGGGGCGTAGGCCGCCTCCATGCCAATGCGGATCTTGTCCTTGCCGATCACGGAATCGGACAGGTCGTCGCGACCGCCGCCCGTCGTGGGCTGAACCACCTTGAGCGTGGACGGACGCTGACAGCCGGCGAGCGCGCCGGCGACGACGGAAGCGCTCGCAGCGAGAGCGCTACCCAAGAAGATGCGACGGCTGCACACCGGCTGTGGATGCGCGTCGCGCTGATGGGGAGAATGCATAATCTGCCTTCCCTGTTGAATCGTATGCTGACGACTTAACAGGATATACGCCAGCGACCAGCAGCGCAGCACAAGCTCGAAAAATTAATAGACACACGGTAGTCATTGGGGACGCCGATGTTTTGGCAATGCCGGCGAGCGACGTCCAGAGCGAACAAGTAGCATGAAAAAGGCAAGGCATGACCAGAAGGTCTATGCCTTGCCTTTTGAATGACAAATTATCGCTCTGGACGGCGCACAGCATCGACCGAGCGGCGAAACCTCTAGAGCAAGGTGACGCTAAAGCTGCGTTTATCGGTAGCGCCGGGGGCCAAGGTGATGGTGTTGGCCTTGTGCTCAAAGACGTCGTCCTCGGTGTCCATGGTGGTGTGGCCGGTCCAGGGCTCGAGCGCCACAAACGGGGCGTCGTTGGCGGCAGACCACACGCCGATGTACTTAAAGCCCTCAAAGTCGATCTTGACGCCGTGGCCCGACTTGCGGCCGCGCAGCGTGAGCGTGGAGCCCGGGGTATCAGTGAACATGATGGCGTCGTTATCGAAGCTGCGGTGCGTGATGGGCAGCACGTCCGAGTTGTCGGGAGCCTTGTAGCTACCCTCGAACGTCATAAGGCCATCGGGCGTGATGACGGGGGCCTCGTTAGTCCAAGCCTCGGTAAACGCCAGCTCGTAATCCTCGAATGCCTCGTCCTCGGCACCGGGAGCGGGCACGTTAAATGCGGGGTGGCCGCCCACCGAGAACGGCAGGTCCACGTCGCCGGTGTTGGTGACGGCAAAGGTCTGCGTGAGGGTGGCGTCGCCGGTCAGGGCATAGGTCATGTTGAGCTTAAAGTGGAACGGGAACGCCTTGAGCGACTCGGGCGTGTCGGTGAGCTCGTAGGTAATGGACGAACCATCCTCCGACACCTCGACGATCTTATGCTCGACAATGCGCGCGATGCCGTGGCGCGCCATCTCGCAGGTGCCGGCTACAGACGTCGCCGTATTGTTGCGCAGCGACCCCACGATGGGGAACAGGATGGGCGCGTGCTTGCCCCAAAAGGCCGGGTCGCCCTGCCACAGATACTCATTGCCGTTGAGGGCAAGGCTCGTGAGCTGGGCGCCCATGGAATCGATGGCCGCGGTGAGGCCGCCGCGCTTGATGGTAGTGATGGTGGACATGCTACTTCCTCCAAAAGTAAACAACAGTGTCGAGGGCTATTGTCCCACTCTTGGCGGCGGGGTTGAGCGGCAGGCGCAGTTATTGAGCAATAGCGTAAAGGTCAAACCCGCCCTGTGGCGCGCTATCGACCGTATCGGGCGCCTGTGAATTAAAGCTCACCGGAACCATGCGCTTTGAGGCGCGGTAACGCGTGCCGTCGGTGGCGACGGGCGGCTCATCGACCGTGAGCTCGTAGTCGCCGGGCTTGAGCTCGATACCGTCACCTTCGGAATTGACGTATTGATACTCGTCGATTGCTTGTCCCTTGAGCGTGCGGCCCACGATATGGACGAGCATTTGGCTGTCGCCGCGGGCGGTGTCCCATGTCGCACCGTCCTTAACCTCGACCGACACATGCACCGAGCGCGTGCGGCTGAGCGATTGCTCGACGGACATCTCGACCTTGGCGGCGTCTTGGCGCTGCTGCTCGACATGACCCCAGATGCTGCCGATCGCCGAGCAAGCGATGACGCCGGCCATAAAGGCGATGAGAATGGGGCCGAGCGGAGAGCGACGGCCCGCGTCTTCCTCGCGAGCCAGGTTGGGGCGATGGGTGGGGGCGGGCGCCTGGGCACCCTGCGCGGGCACGTCGAGTATGCTGAAGGATGCCGTGCTGCCGGGGTCGATGGTATGGCGCGGCTGTGGGGTCTTTGCCGGCGAGATCGACATATCAGCCGGCTCGCCGAGCGTGGCCGTGGCATCGGCCTTCGCCTCGTCGGCCTCGGCCTGGGCCCAAGCCTGTTCAAAGGTTAGGGGTTCGGCGGCATCGGAAGCGGCTTCAGGCTCGACACCGGCATCGTTGCCGGTCTCGTCCTCGTCGCTCGACACGTCACACGGCGCGGGCTCGTCCCACTCTTCGTCCGGAGCCTCGCCCTCGCTATACCACCATTCAAAGTTATCGATATCCATACGGGGCGCCCCCTTGGCCTCGCAAATAAACACTTGCTAGCCTTATACCCCCAGATGACACGGGAGCTCGCCGGCACAGACAGGAAAAGCGTCACAACATTCGAGGCTTTTCCTCGTTTTCGAGATTTTCATCGAATGTTGTGATGGTTTGGGCGGCAGCCATGCCGCGAATGTGACAAAGGGACTGTCCCTTTGTCACATCTGGAGGGTAACGGGGATTTGGATGCAGCAAAAGTCCTCTTGGTGGGACTCGTCGTAGCTCGTGGTATCGAGGTAGCAAAAGTCGAAAGCGTTGCCAACGGGCTGGAGCGCGTGCTCGTCCATGCAGGCAACGATGGCGCGGATGCCCTCGGGCTCGTACGGCATACCCCAGCGGCTCATGCACAGGTATGTGCCCTCGGGCAGCACTTCGATGCCGATCTCTGCCAGCTCGGCGGGATCGCTCGGCAGCAGTTCCTCGACACCGCGCGGCAGCACGGCAAAGGAGCCCGCGCCGGCGATAGGGTCGTCGGAATGCAGCGCCTCACGACGCAGCATGGCACCCCAGCCGCGCATAGGGCGCGTGCCCGTCAACGCACGCATGCGCAGGATGGCCCGCATGAGCGTGGGGTGAAGCATCGAGCGGCCGCGCTCGATATCGCCTGGAAACTCCTCAAAGACCACGAAGCGGCGCTCGAACTGCTTGAGCTCCGGCTTGCCCTCGCGCTCGCGCCAGTAAACTGCCTCGTCGTAAAAGCTCAGACGCTCCTGCACGCTCGCACGCTCGGCTTTGAGCCCGGCAATCTGCTCGTCGAGCGCCTGCACCCGCGAGCGCAGGTGGTCGGTCATCTCGCTAATGTCGAACGTCGAGGCTAGGCGGTCGATCTCATCGAGTTCGAGCCCTAGGTCGCGCAGCATGCAGATCAGACGCATGAGCGGGATCTGCGTGGGCGAATAGAAACGGTAGCCTTTTTCGTTAACCACGGCGGGCTTAAACAGGCCGATCTTGTCGTAGTAGATGAGCGTTTGGCGCGAAACGTTAAACAAACTCGCCATCTCGCTAATCGCATACATGCCCGTCTGCATAGGTCCTCCCGACACATCCTTTTTGCGCACAAAGCCCGCCGCCCACAGGGGCAGCGGGCTCAAACACTACTCGTATCCTACCCTAAAGACGCCTATGACCAGCGCTTATAGTTTGCGCATGACACGCCGACGGCCTCGAGCGCCTTGGCGGCGATGTGGTGCACCGCGTCATCGAGCGTGGCGGGGCCGTTGTAAAACGTGAGCATGGGCGGCATGAGCATGACGCCCGGTACGCGCGCAAGGCGCGCCATGTTGTCGACATGAATGGCGCTGAAGGGCGTCTCGCGCACCATGAGCACCAGGCGGCGCTGCTCTTTCATCTGCACGTCGGCCGCACGCAGCAACAGATTGTCGCTGTAGCCGCTCGCGATGCCGGCGAGCGTCTTCATGGAGCACGGGGCCACGATCATGCCGTCGACCGGATAGGTGCCGCTTGCGATGGCGGCGCCGATGTTCTTGTTGTCGTAGACCACATCGGCATGCGTGGCAAACTCGTCGAGCGTCATGCCGAGCTCCTGCTCGATGGTGATCTCTCCCCCGCGCGTGACGACAAGCGCCGACTCGGCACCTGCCTGGCGCAGGCATTTGAGGCACTCAAGACCCAGCGCGGCACCGCTGGCGCCAGACACGCCAACGACAATGCGACGGGGACGGATCACAGGATCAGACATAGCGACTCCTTACAACAAAATGGCAGCTATAGGTCAGGCAATGTCAGCGAGCGCGCGTCTGGCGAGGCAAGGTGCCCCGAAACAAGAAGGCATAGGGCTTATGCCCATGCCTTCGCAGTTGAGGGGCAGATTGCCCGCCAGGCGCGGGCGCAGCGTCGAGTGGTCCGACGTTCGGTAGAACGCCGGAACCTTAGAAAGCAATCTCCTTGGCCCACTTGTCCTTGTCGATCTCCATGAACTGCGAGCGAATGAAATTCTTCTTGAGGTCGAACGGAACCGTGCAGTCGAAGATGGCCTTGCAGGCGATGCCGTGCTCGCGAATCGTGGGGTCGAACGCGGGGTCGTTGGACGGGTCGAGCACGTGGCAGTGGCAGCCGGGGATGGTGATGAGGTCGACGTCGGCCTGGAAGCGCGTGGTCATGGCCCACATCACGTCGCTCATATCAAAGATGTCAACATCCTCGTCAACCAAGATCACATGCTTGAGCTCGGAGAATGCCGAGAAGGCGAGCATGGCGGCGTTGCGCTGACGGCCCTCGTCATTTTTGCTCGACTTCTTAAACTGCATGATGGCAACGAACTTGCCGCCGCCGCAGGGTGCAGCGTGGACGTTGAGCAGGCGGCCCGGGATAGCGGTCTCGACCATCTTGTAGATGGAAGCCTCGGTGGGGATACCGGCCATGGACACGTGCTCGTGCGAAGGGCCGATGCAGCTCTCCATAATGGGGTTGACACGCGTGGTGACGGCGGTGATCTTGATCACCGGGCAGACCTTGGCGCCGCCGGTGTAGCCGGGGAACTCGGGCATGGCGTAGCCGTGGCCGTTGACGTCCTCGTTGATGGTCTCGTCGTGCATGAGGTAGCCCTCGAGCACGTACTCGGCATTGGCGATGCACTTCTGCGGAACGGTGACGCAGTCGGCAAGCTCGACAGCGTGGCCGCGCAGGGCGCCGGCAATTTGCAGCTCGTTGAAGCCGAGCGGTGTGGTGGGAGCCTCAAAACCGCAGCACATGTACACGGCGGGGTCCAAACCGATGGAGATGGAGATGGGCATGTCTTCGCCGCGCTGGCAGTACTCGTCAAAGAACGCGCCCAGGTGACGGCTGCCGGGGGTAATCCACATGGCAAGCTTATCCTTGTCGACGCAGGAGAAGCGGTGGATGGTCACGTCGGACTGGGAGCCGTCGGGGCTCGTGCCGTAGGCGAGGCCCATGGTGATGTAGGGGCCGCCGTCGACGGGCGTGTTGGTAGGAGCGGGAACGATCTTGCGCAGGTCAAAGCCCTCGTCGGTCGCCTTGTACACGACCTCCTGACAGTCGACGTGCGCACCCTCGGCGATCTGCTCGGGCGCGATCAGGTTCTCGAAGCGCTTGCCGATCTCGAGGCCCAGGTGCTCCTCGTCCAGGTCGAGCAGGGCGGCAACGCGCTTGCGGCTGGCAAGCATGCCGATGCAGACTTTGGCATCGTCAAAGCCCTTGACGTTGTTGAAGACCATCGCCGGACCCTCTTTGGTCGGGCGCATAACGGTGCCGCCGGCGCCGACGTGACGGTAGACGCCCGAGACCTCGGCATCGGGATCGACCTGAGTGTCGGTCTCGAGCAGCTGGCCCGGCATCTCGCGCAAAAAGTCGAGCGCGGAGCGCAGGTCGTGGATCTGGGAAGCATCGGTAGTGGACATAGCATGCTCCTTTCGGGAGAGTGCCCGGCGGCGAGGATGCCGCCGGGCTTGGTAACGTAATGGGGCCGCAGCGCTCATAGAGGGGGCGCTCGGGCACTCGCAGTTCAAGCACTCGGCTAATTACAGCCAAGCACTCGACTGCTTACATCAGGCCAAAGAGGTGGAACCAGGCAGCCTCGACCAACACGACGATAAAGACGACCGCAGTGAGGGGAATGCCCATGCGCATGGCCTCTTTGGAGGTGTAGCCGCCGGCATCCTTGCCCTCGCCGATAAGGATCGGCAGGTTATGGAACGGCAGGATGTAGTGGATGTTGATGGACGTGAAGACGATGAGCGCCACAGCGAGCGGGCTTACGCTGGAGCCGGCCGCAAAGCTTATGAACGCCGGCACGCACACGCCGAGCACGGCCATGACCGAGCCCATGAACATGTGGATGATCATGGAAAGCGCAGCGACAAGCAGGGCGAACAGGAAGATGTTCTCGGGCACGGAGCTGGGAAGCACGACGTCAGCGATCCAGGCGTTCATACCGGTGGCACCGCCCACGGAGCCCACGGCCATGGCGGCCGTCAGGAACATGAGGGACTTGATGTCGACAGCATTCCAGCTGGCGGGGGTGAGGACCTCGCCGATGACGGGCATGGCGAGGCAGACGCCGATGGCCAGGGTGACCCAGCCGATGTAATCGCCCGAGACGGTGAGCCACAGCGCGATGGCGATGATAAGCCACACGATGGTGCGGATCTCCTTGACGGAGAGCTTGCCGAGCGCAGCCTGCTTGGCCACGATCTGCTCGCGATCGTAGACGAGCTCCTTGCTGGGCTTAAAGAGGAAGAGGCCCAGGAACAGGGTGCACAGCAGCGCGACCAGCATGGGCACGCTCATGTACAGGAACCAGTCGACGAAGGACGGGCTCATGCCGCCGGCCTCGGCGCTGTACTGCGCAACGAGCGGGTTGAGCGTGGAATCGCCCGTCAGGAAGAACATGGAGCCCGGGGCGGCAGCGGCAAACACGAGGAAGCCGAGCTTGCCGCGGTCGTCGTCACCGTAGCCGGCGGACTCGGCGATGACCGAGACGACGGCGAGGATGAGGAAGGCGCGGGGGAACGGATGCGGGATCAGCAGCGACAGCACAAAGGTGAGCGCGAAGATCGAGATGATGAGCGACTTGGCATCGCGCACGAACTTGAGCATGAACGCATAGGCGATGCGCTCGCCCAGGCCCGACTCCTTGACCGCGCTGGCGATGAGGTAGGCGCCGATGACGAGCCACATGGTGGCCTTAGTCCACGAGCTAAACGTGGAGGCGACCGTCGCCGAGATGCTCGCGGCGCCCGTGTCGTCCACGCACACCTTGAACAGGACGAGCAGCGCGCAGTAGAGCAGGCCCACAAAGCCCGGCTGTGCCACGCCACATGCCCAGAACACCACCGTGGCGAGCGTCAGCGCCAGACAGGTCTGACCGCCGACCGTGAGCTCGACCGTCGAGCTCAGCTCCGCCAAAGGAAGAAATTTCACCAGCAAAAAGACAACGATACCCAGCACAAAGCCAATTTCGCGCTTGGTGATCTTAAACGCCTTCTTTTCCGCTTCCATCTCCCCACCTTTCTTGTTGGGGGCGCTCCGGATTCGCAGCCACGTTGCCACTTAAAAAGGGGCGCCCGTTATCGGACACCCCTTACGTTGCGCTGTGTTGTTGCAATACAGTCAAGCGGATTTTTGGATGAGGAGCGATCCTCTGGGCAAAAACCGTCACAACATTCGACGCTTTTCCTCGATTTCGAGATTTTCATCGAATGTTGTGACGGTTTGGATATGGCAAAGGGACTGTACCTTTGTTACATAGCGAGGGCCGTACGGATGGATGGGTCGCTGAGTGCCTCGCGGAGCCAGGGGGCCAGCTGCTCGGGGTGGCCCTGCAGGTAGCCGTCGAGCTCGGGTGGGGCCACGCGACGTACCTCCGAGATCTCCTCTTGGTTGATATGCAGCTCACCCGGCTCAACGTGGGCAAGGTAGACCTCGCACCATTCGCACTCGCAGCGGCCGTCGCCGTGGTCCTCGCGGTACACCACGTGTCCGAGGTGCTTGAGCTGGTCGGGCTCACGCTTGATGCCGAGCTCCTCACCGATGCGGCGCGCTGTGGCGTCCGCGACGTCTTCCCCGGGGAGCGGATGTCCGGCGCAACTATCGGCCAGCACCCCGCCCCACAGGCGCTTAAGCGGACTGCGGCGACAGAGCAGCAGGCGCGCGTCTTCGCCCTGGCCCTCGACCAGAAGCGTCAGAAATGCCTGGTGCAGGATGCCCTCCCCCGTATGGGCCTCGATGCGATCGACGGGGCCAAGTGCCTCGCCGGTCGCGGCATCGACCGCCACGACCTCGGCGCCCGCGCCTCCCTCATCCCAGCCGGCACGCAGGATGCAGGCTGCCGCAGCCTCGAGCGCGGCGATGAGCTCCTTGGTGGTATCGAGCACGCGCTGCAGGTCATCCGTGCTCGCCCGCTCGACATGAAAACCTGTGCTTGCAACTACCGGCACGCTAAAGCGCGTCGCCAGCGCCGCCGCGATATCGTGCGCCGGGATCTCGTCGCGATGACAAGGCACTGCCAGAATGCTCACCGTCGCCGTGCGGCCGGGCTCGGGGCGCGGAATGGCCTGAGCCGTGGCGCCCAGGTGCGCAAACTCCGGCGAGCAGGCGTAGACCGCCATGCCTCGCGGCGTCACCGTCAGCTGGGCCTCGAGCGTAAACTTGCCCTCGCCCACTGCAACCTTTGTCGTGTGCATACCCATGGGATCTCCTGTCGCCCGCGATGTACCTGAGACCATTTTCACCTGTATTGCGACTATACAGGCAAGCGCAGCCTGCGACAAAGGGGGCAGGCACCTGACACATTCTGTTAGAGTTGCAGGGATTGAATCCCGCTTATTCATGCGACATTGGAGTGACAACCTTGACCGCCGCAACCACGCCTAAAAGTAAGTCAACCGCCGCCGCGCTCTCCCCCGCGCGCACCAAGCTCTGCCTGGCGCTGCTCGTGCTGCTGGGATTCTCGCTCGGCTGCTCCGAGTTCGTGGTCATCGGTATCGAGAGCGACTTGGCAACGGAACTCGGCGTATCACTTGCTACTGCGGGCCAGCTCATCAGCGTTTTTGCACTGGTCTACGCCATCGCGACGCCGGTGCTTGCGCTCAGCACGGGGCGCTTCCGTCGTTACCAGCTGCTCGTGTGCTACAGCATCGTCTTTGTGCTCGGCAACCTGGTCATGGCGTTGGCGCCCAACTTCCAGGTGCTCTTTATCTCGCGCATCATCCTGGGTTCCGTCTCGGGCGCGCTGCTCGCCGTGGGTGTGACGTACATCCCCGAGCTGCTGTCCCCGCAGCAAACTTCGCTTGCCATCTCGGTGGTATATGGTGCGTTTTCCGTGGCAATGGTCTTTGTCACTTCGATCGGCAAGTTCGTGGCCGACACGCTCGATTGGCACGTGGCCATGTACGGCACGCTTGCCTTTGCCGTTCTGATATGCGGAGCGCTCGTGATGTTTATGCCGCGCGCCGGACAGACCGACGAGCCCGCCACCTTTCGCGAGCAGGCGGGTCTGCTACGCGAGCCGAGCATCATCACCGGCATGCTCATCTTTTTGTTTGGTGTGGGCTCGGTCTACGTATTCTACGGCTACGTTACGCCTTATCTTGAGCAGGTGCTGGGCATGGGCACTGTCCAGGCGAGTACCACGCTTATGGCCTATGGCGTGTTCTGCCTGATCTCGAACATCCTGGGCGGATGGATCGATGCGCGCTTTGGCATGGAGGCGCTGCTTGTGACGTTTGTGCTGCAGGCCGCGGCGTTACTCGGGCTGTTTGCTGTGGGCGGCACCATGCCGCTCGCGCTGGTCTTTGTCTTTAGCTTGGCACTGCTCATGTACCTGTTCTCGGTGTCGTGCATCACGCACTTTATGGACGTGGCACGCAGCCGCCACCCCAAGTCGATGGTGCTCGCGAGTTCGGTTGAGCCCATGGCATTTAACGTCGGCATCTCGTTTGGCACCGCAGTGGGCGGCGCCGTGGTAAGCAGCATTGGCATTGCGTACGTGGGCGCAGTGGGCGCCGCGTTCTCGCTTGTGGCCTGGATGCTCACGCTGGTGACGATCAAGTTGGCTCGCTGGGAGCGCAGGCGGGCGAGGGCATAGGCGTAGATGCGATACTCGAGCTCGATGATGGCGATCGAAAGGAAACCGCATATGCAACGTGTACTGTTTATCTGTCATGGAAATATCTGCCGCTCGACGATGGCTGAATCGGTGTTTACCGAGTTGGTGCGCCGCGCCGGACGCGAGGGTGAGTTTGCCATCGACTCCGCCGCGACGTCGACCGAGGAGATCGGCAACCCGCCGCATCATGGCACCGTTGCCAAGCTGCGCGAGGTCGGGATTCCCGTCGTCGCGCATCGCGCTCGTCAGGTGCGCCGCGCGGAGTATGGCGACTGGGACCACATGGTCTATATGGATAACGAGAACACCCGCGGCTTGCAGCGCATCTTTAGCAAGGACCCCGAGGGCAAGATCTCTCGCCTGCTCGATTGGACCAATCGCCCCGGCGACGTGGCCGACCCTTGGTACACCGGCAATTTCGATGCCACCTACCGCGATGTGCTCGCCGGCTGCACCGCCATGCTCGAGCAGCTGTAGGTTCGCGAGTGCACGGGCCGCGCCATCGGTATACACCCAGCGTGGATCATCTCCCACTTTGAGCGTTCAAGCGCGCTTAAAACGGGAGAAAATCCACGCTCGGCGGGAGGGACTGTCCCTTTGTCGCATTCGGAACTGACCCTAGACAGGTTTGACCTCCAGCTTTATCCCCTCGGCACGGAAGTCGCCCAAAACATCCGAAAGGGTCCAAGTCGCATACAGAGGCAGATAGAGAACGGCGCCGTCGCGCTCAACGTTGCCTCTCGAGAAAACAATCCCGCGCTTTACGCCATACTCGGCCGTTTCAAGCACATGGCCCAACGCGGCGTGCGCATGGTAATACGTCCCCGATTTAACCTCGATGGGCACGGCCGTTCCATCCGGGCCGTCGATCACGAAATCGACCTCGCCCCGTTTCTTGGTCTGATAGTAATACAGCCCCCTTCCCTGGGCAGCCAGCTGCTGGGCCACCACGTTTTCGTAAATACCGCCCAGATTGGGTTCCTTGCTATCAAGATACGCCGCCTGGGCGACGCCAACGGGGTAGCGCGCCATCAACATGCCCGTATCCGATTGGTATAGCTTGAACTGCGATGGCCGTGCCGTCTTGAGCAGGGGCGACTTTGGCTCGGTTACGATATCCGCCTTGAGAGCAACGCCGGCATCGACAAGCCAGACAAAATCTCGCTGGTACTTGTCGTAATGCGCCTTGGGGTCAATGGAATTGAGCACGAAGCGTTTGTTTTCGCCCTCGAGCATAATAGGGAGCTGATCGTAAATGCTCTGCACCTGAAGGGCTCGCCCGCTTGCATACTTGGAGATATCCCGCCGGTACTGTTCGTTGAGCTCTGACTGTAGCTGACGAACAGAGGCAAGGTCGCCCCGCGTGTCAAGGAAACGCTGCACGACCTCTGGCATTCCACCGACAACGGTATAGGTCCTGAAGTTTGCCATCATCGCGTCGTGAATGTAATCAGGAATGGGCTTCTCGCTGATACACGCGTCGCGTATCGTTTGGCGAGCTCCCTCGCTCACCCCGATCGCCCAGCAAAACTCCTCAAAATCGAGCGGGAACATCCTAAGCTCGTGAACATATCCCACGGGATAGGACCTAACGCCCTTGAACTGGGTCCCGAGCATTGACCCCGAAAACGCCCAGCGGCACCTCCCGTCCTCAACAAGGAACTTTGCCATCGTCATGATGTCGGGGGCCTCTTGGACCTCATCGATAAACACGAGCGTTTTGCCCGGTGCTATCGGCTTTCCCGAGAGAAGCGTCACCCTGCTGATGAAATCGTCGGCATCCCGTGCCTCGAGAAGAGCATCTTTTGCCTGGCGATTTTCCGCGAGATTGAGCTCGATATAGGTTGCGTAGTTTGACTTACCGAACTCGCGAATCGAGTAGCTCTTACCGATTTGGCGAGAACCCGTGACGAACAACGCCTTTCGTTCAATGGATCTCTGCCAACAATCAAGCTCATCAGCGATTTTCCTGCGCAACATAAGCTCTCCCATCGCCTCGATAAATGAAATGCAGATATTTATATCGACTATTATCGATGAAATGCAGAGATTTTTAGTACCGAAATTTGATGAAATGCAGAAATTTGAGCTTACTCGCGCATAGAACAACGACGCGTGCGCCTAAGCATGGGCATAAGTGAGGTCGGGATTCTCGCATACAAATCGAGCGAGGACTATCTCCCACTTTGAGTGCGAAATTGCGCCCAAAACGGGAGATAATCCACGCTCGATATTTCGACGGGAGAAAATCCTCGCTCGGTTACTCGTCGACGATCTCGGCAAGCCAGACGTTCAGAGTATCGACCTCGGGGCAGCAGAACTTTGCCGTGCCGGGCTCGTTGCCAGGCACGGTTCCGCCATAGCGCAGGATATCGATATAGGGAAAGCCCACATGGCAGGCCATGGCGCACATCTTGCCGCGGTCTCGGTCAAAGTCAAAAACGTCGCCCGGCTTGTGACCGTGGTGGCAGCGGCACGTCCCCAGCTGGTCCACGCAGCTCACGCGGATACGCGGCCGCTTGCCACGCGGCGCGCCGAGCGGCCTGTTCTCGCCCGCAGGCTTGACGCCGCCCTCGCCAATGTTACTCATGGTCGATCACGTCCAGGCAGGCCTCGATGGGAAGGCCGGCCGACTTGTCCTCTTGGTCGGCATTGCGTTCGATAAGCTCAGCCACCACACGCATGGCATCGAACGTCGCGCGCTGCAGACTCCAGCCTGCCATAACGCGGCCGACGAGCACCGCCGAGAACGTGTCGCCCGTGCCCGGGAAATAGACCGGAATGAGCTCAAAGGGAATCGTAAAGTACTCCCCCGCCACATGGTCGTAACCGATAACCGCGTTCGTGCCATTGACTACGGCGCTCGTAATGACCACCGACTTGGCACCCAGCTCACGCACGGCGTTCACAAGAACGCGAGCCTCGTCGGGCGTGATTTGCTCTGCAATAGGCGTATCGGTGAGCAGACAGGCCTCAGTGTAATTGGGAACCGCGTAATCGGCGCACTCGAGCAGGTGCCTCATGAGACCGATCGTGGACTCGGGCACACCGGCATAGAGCTTGCCGTTGTCGCCCATGATGGGATCGACGAACACCTTGGTGCCCTTTTGCGCACGGCGGTGGCAAAAGTCCGAGATGATGCGCGTCTCTTCCTCGGTCACGATAAAGCCGGTCGAGATGGCGTCGAACTCAAAGCCGAGCTCCTCCCAGATAGCGAGGCTTTGACGCACGTACTCGGTGGTGTCGTGGATGTAGAACTTGGGGTAGTTGAGCGTGTCAGAAACGAGCGCCGTCGGCAGGTTGTGGATACGGTAGCCCATGTGCGACAGCACCGGCAGCATGGCGGAAAGCGCGACCTTGCCGTAACCGCACATATCGTTAACCAGCAGCAGCTGAGTATTCTTCATGAGGGTCTCCCTTGTTTCGGGCGCGGCGCGGCAGCGCCACAGTGCGACTAAGTGTAGCGCAGGAGGCGTTGTGGGCGGAGGCGAGCGGTACGAAGGGCAAATTGTTGCGGAAAGGTTTCGGAAAATGATCCCTTTTCCTCCGTCCCCAAGGGATCACATGCACCGAAGCGGACCGTGGCGGAATCACATGTTGAGGACGGACAGCGAAAACGCTCCTAAGCGAGCAAGGTGGCGTGAAAGAGGAGGGCATAGGCCTTGTGGCCATGCCCGACGATTGAACGCCAGATTGCCGCTTAGGAGCGTTTGCAGCGTCGAGCGGTTACGGCGTTTGGCAAAACGCCGTAACTATAAGTTTGGTACCTTGACATTTATTTACCGTGCTCCTAAATTGGTTAGGCACAAAACAATTCAACTACCTAACTAAAGAAAGGAGCGAAGCTTAGATATGTGTGTTGAACCACTCGTCCTTCCGCATGAGCCCGGCGGTGACCCGTCGCAACCGGTAGACATACCCGAAGCGGTCAGCGCCGAAGACAAACTCGCCAAGCGCATCCTGAGCGGCCTGGGCTTTTGCGGCCATTACATGCATTTTCATGGCGGAGGCGTGTCCGGCAAGGCACCCATCATCTGCCTGCTGGCCAAGCAACCCGGCGGCGAGATGTCGCAGCAGGAACTCGGCATGCACTTTGACCTCAAGCCGGGGTCGCTTTCCGAGATCCTGTCCAAGCTCGAGCTCAACGGCCTCATCGAGCGCAGCCGTAACCCCAAGGATCGACGGCAGCTCACCATTCGCCTGACCGAAACCGGCCGGGAAAACGCCCGCATCGACCAGGCGGCCCGCATTCGCTTTAGAGAGCAAGCCTTTAGTGCCCTCACCCACGACGAGCGCGAACAGCTCGCCGAAATGCTCGAGAAAATCCGTGTAACCTGGGAGGAACTGGATGATTAAAACCCTCATGGGCAGCATCCGCGACTATATGAAAGTCACCGTTGCCACGCCGTTGCTCGTGCTTGGCGAGGTGCTCTGCGAGATGCTGATTCCATTTATCACCGCCAACCTGATCGACGCCATCAAAGACGGCACCACCGTAGCCGAGATGCTTCCCACCGCGGGCCTTTTGGTGCTCATCGCGCTGACATCGCTTGCTTTTGGCGCCGCGGCAGGCGTCACCTGCAGCCATGCGAGCTGCGGCTTCGCCAAGAACCTGCGTCACGACCTGTTCTACAAGATCCAGACGTTCAGCTTTGCCAACATCGATGAGTTCTCGAGCTCCTCGCTCGTCACGCGCCTGACCACCGACATCAACAACGTGCAGCAAGCCTTTATGATGATCATCCGTATCGCCGTGCGCGCGCCGCTTGTCTTGATCTTCGCCTTTACCATGGCATTTATCATGGGCGGTAGCGTCGCCATGGTCTACCTGATTATCATTCCGCTGCTGGGCTTTGGGCTGTTCTTTATCATCTTTAAGGTGCGCCCCATCTTCTCGCGCGTGTTCCACAAGTACGATGCCCTTAACGAGTCCGTCGAGGAAAACGTCACCGGCATGCGCGTGGTTAAGAGCTACGTACGCGAAGACTTTGAGAAGGAGAAGTTCGCGGCCGCCGCGCGCGATGTCCAGATGGACTTCACCCGCGCCGAGAAGCTGCTCGCCTTTAACAACCCCATGATGAACATCTGCGTCAACGGCGCGTTTGTCGTCATCATCTACCTGGGCTCCAAGCTCATCATCACGAGCCAGGGCACGCTGTTCGACGTGGGCCAGCTCTCCTCGACCTTTACCTATGGTTTCCAGATTCTCATGAGCCTGATGCAGCTGTCGATGATCTTTGTCATGGTGACCATGGCCGACGAATCGGCACACCGCATTGCCGAGGTGCTGGCCGCCGAGCCCACGATCGCCGATCCCGCCGAGCCCGTGCTCGAGGTTGCCGACGGTTCCATCGACTTTGACCACGTGAGTTTTAAGTATTCCAAGCATGCGAAGCGCCAGGCGCTCGACGATATCGACCTGCACATTACGAGCGGCGAGACCATCGGCATCATCGGCGGCACCGGCTCGGCCAAGTCCACGCTCGTTAACCTCATCGCCCGCCTGTACGACACCACCGAAGGCACTGTGCGCGTGGGCGGCGTGGACGTGCGCGACTACGACCTGGACGCGCTGCGTCACCAGGTCGCCATGGTGCTGCAGAAAAACGTGCTGTTTAGCGGCACCATCGCCGAGAACCTGCGTTGGGGCGACCCGAACGCCACCGACGAGGAAGTCCGCGAGGCAGCGCATCTGGCCTGCGCCGACGAGTTTGTCGACGGTTTCCCCAAGGGCTACGACACCTGGATCGAACAGGGCGGCTCCAATGTTTCCGGCGGTCAGAAGCAGCGCCTGTGCATTGCGCGCGCCCTGCTGCGTCGCCCCAAGATCTTGATCCTGGACGACTCCACCAGCGCCGTCGACACCAAGACCGACGCCAAGATCCGCGCAGGGCTGGCAAGCTATCTGCCCAACACGACCAAGCTCATCATCGCCCAGCGCATCAGCTCCGTGCAGGACGCAGACCGCATCATCGTCATGGAGGGCGGCCGCATCGCGCAGATCGGCAACCATGACGAGCTACTCAAGACGAGCGAGATCTACCGCGAGACCTTTACCTCGCAAAACAAGATGTCTGCTGAGGGCGAAGGGGCCGTCGAGGCCGACACCGAGGCATCCGCAACGCAAGCTCAGACCCAGGAAGGAGGCGAGGCACATGAGTAAGGCAACGACCGCCGAGCGCGCACTCAACCGCAAGGGCGGCACCATGTCGCGCCTCATCAAGACGCTCTTTGGCTTCTATCCCGTGCTTTTGCCCCTTGTCGTCGCCGGCGTGGTGCTCTGCGCCATCATCAACTCCATCGGCGCGACCTTCCTGCAGAGCGCCCTGCAGATTATTAGCGAATCGTGGCAGTCGGGCGATTGGGAAGCCGCACAGCCCAAGATTCTGCAGCTCGTGACCACCCTCGCCTGCATCTACGGCGTCGGTGTCCTGTCCTCGCTCTTCTGGAACCGCGCCATGGCCGTCATCACGCAGGGCTCGCTCGAGAAGCTGCGCGAGATGATGTTCAACCGCATGCAGGACCTGCCGATCCGCTACTTCGACACGCACCAGCGCGGCGATATCATGAGCCACTACACCAACGACATCGACACGCTGCGTCAGATGATCAGCCAGTCGCTGCCCAACCTGCTCATGACGATCATCATCATCGTCACGGTGTTCTTTATCATGCTGTACTACAGCGTGTGGATGTGCCTGGTCATCATCGCCGGCGTCGCCTTTATGACCTTTATGACCAAGCTGCTCGGCTCCAACTCCGCGCGCTTCTTCATTGCGCAGCAGACCGAGCTCGGCGTGGTCGAGGGCCATATCGAGGAGGTCATGAACGGCCAGAAGGTCGTCAAGGCATTCTGCCACGAGTCTGCCGCCGAGGCCGATTTTGACGAGCGCAACGAAAAGCTCTTCGAGGTCTCGCAAAAGGCCAACATGTACGCCAACATCCTCATGCCCATCCTTATGAACCTGGGCAACCTGCTCTATGTGTTGGTCGCACTGGCGGGTGGCATTTTCCTGGCGCTGGGCGTGCCCAACCTGAGCATCTCGGGCATGACGCTGTCCATCGCCGTCGTGGTGCCGTTCCTCAACATGACCAAGCAGTTCTGCGGACAGATCGGCCAGATCTCGCAGCAGATCAACGCCGTGGTCATGGGCCTCGCCGGCGCCGACCGCATCTTTGAGCTCATCGACGAGAAACCTGAGACCGACGAAGGCTACGTGACGCTCGTCAACGCGCAGGTGAACCCCGATACCTGGGAGTTCGAGGAGGCCGACCACCACACCGGCATGTGGGCGTGGAAACATCCGCACCGCGCAACCGGCGAGATCGAGTACGTACCGCTGCGCGGCGACCTGGTCATGGACAACGTCGACTTTGGCTACACGCCCGACCACGAGGTGCTGCACGGCGTGTCTGTGTTTGCCAAGCCGGGCCAGAAGGTCGCGTTTGTCGGCGCCACCGGTGCCGGCAAGACGACCATCACCAACCTCATCAACCGCTTCTACGACATCGCCGACGGCAAGATCCGCTACGACGGCATCAACGTCAACAAGATCCGCAAGGCCGATCTGCGCCGCTCGTTGGGCGTCGTGCTGCAGGACGTGAACCTGTTCACCGGTACCGTGATGGACAACATCCGCTACGGCAACCTGGACGCCACCGACGAGGAGTGCATCGCGGCGGCAAAGCTCGCCGGCGCGGACGACTTTATCACCCGCCTGCCTGACGGCTACGACACCATGCTCACCGGCAACGGCGCCCAGCTGTCGCAGGGCCAGCGCCAGTTGATCTCGATCGCCCGCGCCGCCGTCGCCGATCCGCCGGCGATGATCCTGGACGAGGCCACGTCGAGCATCGATACCCGCACCGAGGCCATCGTGCAAGCCGGCATGGACAAGCTCATGGAAGGCCGCACGACGTTTGTCATCGCGCACCGCCTGTCCACCGTGCGCAACTCCGACGCGATCATCTGTCTGGACCACGGCCGCATCATCGAGCGCGGCAACCATGACGAGCTGATCGCTAAGCGCGGGTATTACTACCAGCTGTACACGGGTGCATTTGAGCTCGAGTAGGACCGGTTACTGACGGAGGGCGCCCCGGGGGCGCCCTCCTGCGCGCGATCAGCCGTCATTTAAAACGGAATAAAAGTTTGCGAGGCCCTGGCCGTTTGGCCAGGGCCTCGTTTTGTAAGGATGAACTAGTTGAGGAGTTGAGCCATGGCGTTGACGAATTTTTGTACTTGGAGGGTTGGCTCGAGCGGGTAGTGTAGAAAGACCGGCACCTCGCGGCCGCATAGAAACGGCACGCCCACAAAGGCCGGATGCACCCCCGACCATGCGCCGCAGGTGAGCACCGCGTCGCCCTTTTCCTCGGCTTCGTTAAAGAGCGCAAAGTCGAAGCTATCCACATCGATCACGTCCACGCCGCCGTCGGCCAAAAGGTCGATGCGCAGGCTGTCCATGGCGTCGTTGCCGTGACGGAGCACGCGCAGGCGCATGCCCTCCAAGTCGGCGACCGTAATGCGATTCTTGCGTGCCAGCGGGCTTGTGCGCGGCAGGTCGATATAAAACGGCACGTTGACAATGCGGAGCTTTTGGCAGGCGTCACCCCAGCGCGGGGTCGAAAAACTCGACTGCACCACATCGACCTCGCGGCCCAAGCTGCGCATGACGGTCTCGCGCTCGTCATAGAGGTCGCTTACCGGCACGATCTCGAAGCGCAGCGATGGCTCCAGCTCGTGCACGCCCGTCCACATCGACAGCGTCTGGCGCCCCGGGCACATCATCGACACGCCCAAGCGCACCGCACCGCCATCGCCCGCCGCGCGTCGGGCGCGGCGCAGCGCATCCTCGGACTGGCGCATGATCGAGCGCGCATCGTCCACCAGCAGAGCGCCCTCCGGCGTCACCTTGACGCCCGAATGCGAGCGTTCGAACAACGTTATGCCAAACTCGGCCTCGAATCCCGACACCTGTTTGACGAGCGCCGGGGTCGACACGCGCAGTTTTGCCGCCGCACGCGAGAAGCTTCCCAGCTCCGCGGCGGCCGTTATGGCCTCGAGTCGCCGATCGTACACGTCAATCTCCCGTTTCCAGAGGTATGGCCATGCGCTGCAAAAGGGGGTCGTTTTGGCAGGTCACGCACTCAATTAAGAACAAATCGTTTTGCGAGCTATAAACCAAAGGTTTACGCCATTCTAACAAATATGCAATTCACCTGCGCAAATTCAAAGCATACGATAACCAGCGAAAACCACGTGGGCCGATTAATGGGAGCGGCCCATAGGGAGGCACAAGAAGGGAAGTTCCTATGAGCAACTGGCTTAAGCTCGAGGGCGATGTCTGCGCCGTGACCGGCGCGCTCGGCGGCATGGGCGTCGAGATCTGCCGCGAGTTCGCCCGCAACGGCGCCAACGTCGTCCTGCTCGACCTGGACGAGGAGAAGGTCAAGGCCGCGGCCGCCGACCTCGCCGCCGAGTTTGGCATCCACGCCGAGGGCTACAAGATGAACGCCACCGACGAGGCCGAGGTTCAGGCCACTGTCGATGCCACCATCGCCGACTTCGGCCGCGTCGACGTCCTCGTCAACACTGCCGGCATCCTGCGCTTCGCAGCCATGGAAGACCTGCCGCTGAGTGACTGGAACGAGGTCCTAAACGTCAACCTCACCGGCTACTTCATCACCTCGCAGCGCTTTGGTCGCGAGATGATCAAGGCCGGCCAGGGTCGCCTGGTGCACATCTCGACCGTTGCCAGCCACTCCCCCGAGACGTTCTCGGGCGTGTACAGCTCCACCAAGGCGGGCGTCAACATGATGTCCAAGATGCTGGCTGCCGAGTGGGGCCCCTACGGCGTGCGCTCCAATTGCGTCGAGCCCTGCTTTGTTAAGACCCCCATGTCGGCGAGCTTTTACGCCGACCCCGAGGTCGAGAAGAGCCGCAGCCGCCTGATCGCCACGCGCCGCATCGGCGAGGTCAGTGATATCGCCAACGCCGTCATGTTCCTGGCGTCCAAGCGCTCGGACTTTACCACCGGCAACGCCATCAAGGTCGATGGCGGTTTCTCCAATATGATGGGCGACCTCACCGCCAAGCCCGGCGGTCGTCGAGCCTTTGCCGACAACTACCTCAAGAACAAGGGCGTCGAGCTTTGGTCCGACGAGTCCGGCGTCGCAAAGCCGACCGACCAGTAAACCAGCCTGACAGGGAGGCCCGCGGTGACGCCCGCCCCTCCCCCGCATCGATTAGAAAGAGTCCAATGGCTTCCACCAACTCCAACAAGGGTCGCGCCGTCGTGCTTTCCGCCGCGTGCGTCACCATGTTCTTCATCAGCTCCATCGCGCTGTATTCCGTCGTGAGCAAGAACCTGCTCGCCGTCTACCCCGAGTGGTCCAGCGCTCTTACCTGGGCCTTCCCGGTCTTTCAGACCATCATGGCCGTGACGGGCATCTTCGCCGGCCGCATCTCCGATAAGATCGGCCCGCGCAACGTCGTGATCGCCGCCGCCGTGTGCTACGGCCTGGGCTGGTTCATGTCCGGCACCGTCACCGAGCCGTGGCAGTTCTACCTGTGGTTCTCGCTCGTCGCCGCCATCGGCAACGGCCTGGGCTACAACCCGGCACTCACCACCGGCCAAAAGTGGTTCATCGACAAGAAGGGCCTCGCCTCCGGCATCACCCTGGCTGCTTCGACCGCCGGCCCCGCCGTGCTGTCCCCGGTGCTCGCCTCGCTGCTCATCCCGAGCCTCGGCATCTTTGGCGCCCTCAAGGCACTCGGCGTCATCTTCTTTGTGATGATCGCCGCCTCCGCCCTGTTCCTGAAGGCCCCCGAGGCCGGCTGGCTGCCCGAGGGCTTCGAGGTCCCCAAGGGCGGCGCACACGCCGGCACCTTCGGCGACCTCACCCCGGGCGAGATGGTCAAGACCCCGCGCTTCTGGGTCCTCATCGCCACCTTCGCCTTTGCCGCCACCGCCGGCACCCTGCTTGTGGGCAAGGTTGCCTCCATCGCCGCCGTCCAGCTCTTCGCCGACCCCACGAGTGCCGCAGCCGTCGCCCTCGGCGGCGTGGTGGTCTCCGTCAACACCTGCGCTAACCTGGTTGGCCGCCTGTCCTTTGGTCAGATCATCGACAAGCTCGGCGCCTATAAGTCGCTGCTCATCAGCCTTGTCGTCACCATCGTCGCCCTCGTCATCATGTCGATGAGCTTTACGCAGAGCATGTTCTTTGTGGCGCTCGCTCTGCTCGGCTTTAGCTTTGGCGCCCTGCTCGTCATCTACCCGCCGCTCACCGGTGGCGCCTTTGGCACCAGCAACATCGGCGTCAACTACGGCATCATGTTTTTGGGTTACGCCGCCTCTACCTGGATCAGCCAGCCCATCACTGCCGTGCTGTATCACGCCGAGGCCGGCAGCGCCGCCTACCAGCAGTCCTTCTACGGCGCCATCGTGATTGCCGCCATCGCCGTCGTACTCACCGTCTACATGATGGTCTCCGACAGCAAGAAGAAGTCCGCTTAGTTTTGCTTGACGCGGCAAGGGCCGTCCTCTTGCCGCATTCCACCAGCCACCAGCATTAAGGAGTCGAAATGTCTGAGCTCAACCCCGTCCGCATTGCCGTCATCGGCGCCGGCGCCATGGGCCGCAACCACATCCGCTTTGTCACCGAGGAGCCCGAGGCCGAGCTCGTCGCCATCGCCGACGCCTTTGAGGGCGCCCGCGCCACGGCCGAGGCTGCCGGCGTGCCGTTCTTTACCGATCCCGCCCAGATGATGGACGAGGTCAAGCCCGAGGCCGTCATCATCGCCACCCCCAACGACCTGCACTTGGGCGTTGCCCGCGAGGCCATCAAGCGCAACATCGTGCCGCTGGTCGAAAAGCCGATCTCCAACGACCTCGAGGATGCCCAGGCTTTCGCCGCCGAGGCCGAGACCGCCGGCGTGCCCGTGCTCGTGGGTCAGCACCGTCGCCACAACCCCTTCGTCAACAAGGCCAAGGAGATCGTCGAGTCCGGCGAGCTGGGCAAGCTCACCGTGTCGAGCTTCCACTACATGATCTATAAGAATGACGAGTACTTCGATGTCGAGTGGCGCCGCAAGAAGGGTGCCGGACCGATCTTGGTCAACCTGGTTCACGACGTGGACCTGCTCCGCTACCTGCTGGGCGAGCCCGTCGCCGTCCAGGGCATGCAGTCCAGCGCCGCCCGCGGTTTTGAGACCGAGGACTCCGCCGTGGTCAACGTCCGTTTTGCCGATGGCGCGCTTGCGAGCATGACCATCTCCGACGCCACCGCCAGCCCCTGGAACTGGGAGGCCACCGCTCGCGAGGATCCGCAGTACCGCCCCTTCGACGCCGACGCCTACTTTATCGGCGGAACCTTGGGTGCCCTTTCGCTGCCCCGCCTGCATCAGTTCTCCTACGACGGCGCCTCCAACTGGCACAAGCCGCTGCAGATGGAGATCCCGGCCGTGGACCCGGCGCTGCCGCACAAGATGCAGCTCAAGCACTTTGTGAAGGTCGTCCGCCGCGAGGTCGAGCCCGTCGTGACCCCCGCCGACAACGTTAAGACGCTCACGCTGCTTAACGCCATCAAGGAGGCCGCCGAGACCGGCCAGCTCGTCGAGCTGTAATGCCTTAAGAGCGGCCGCGGCAGAAACCCCATGCCGAGTCCCTCGGTCCGCCACAAATAAGCCCCTCTTCTTTGCCCCGCGAGCAGCCTCCTGCCCGCGGGGCATTTTGCTACGTTTCCAATGATTTTCTGAGACGGGGGGCCTTTTTGCACCTCGGCTTGATTCGTTCGCCACGAAATGTGCCTATCTACTACGTTTAACCAATCACCCTCATCCATACCGAATTTCGCGAAATAAAAACCGCAGGTAGACGAGTTGCGCATTTTCGGAAAACCGGGGGATGGTCGACCCACACGGTTCAAACGTAGTAGATAGGCCGCTTTCGTGGTTCCGCGCCAAAACAGTCTTTTTTGGGCGAAGTGGCAGGTGGTATCCTTGGTAGCCCTGTGCTGCAAACGCACCTTAAACGCAAGGAGTCCCATGGATCTTATCGCCCAGCTCGCCCGCGAGCTCAACCTTAAGGCCGCCAACGTCGAGGCGGCTGTCAAGCTCATCGACGAGGGCAACACCATCCCCTTTATCTCGCGCTACCGCAAGGAGGCCACGGGCGGCATGGATGACGTCGCCCTGCGCGCCCTCGACGAGCGCCTGTCATACCTGCGCAATCTTGAGCAGCGTAAAGAGGACGTCATTCTGCTCATCGACGCCCAGGGCAAGCTCACGCCCGAACTCGAGCAGCAGATTCGCGAGGCCACGCAGCTCCAGCGTGTCGAGGACCTCTACAAGCCCTACCGCAAAAAGCGCATGACCCGCGCGCAGAAGGCCCGCGAGGCCGGCCTGGAGCCACTCGCCAACATGATCATCATGCAGGCTTCGGCCAAGGGCAGCGCGCTCGACGCCGCCGCGGACTACGTCAACGAGGAGGCCGGCTTCGGCACGCCCGAGAAGGCGCTCGCCGGCGCCGCCGACATCGTGGCCGAGACGGTGGCCGAAGATCCCGAGAACGTCGCCGACCTGCGCGCCTTTACGCAAAACACCGCCGACATCGTCGTCGAGGCCACCGACCCCGCCGAGAAGACCCCCTACGAGCCCTACTACAACTTTGACGAGCCGTTGCGCCGTATACCCAACCACCGCGTGCTGGCTATCGACCGCGGTGAGCGTGAGGGCAAGCTCCGCGTGCGCGTGAACGTCGACGGCGCTGCCGCTACGGCACGCCTCGGCAGCCGCTGGCCCCGTCGCCAGGGCGTGTTTGCTCCCGTCTTTAATGCCGCCATCGCTGACGGTTACAAGCGCCTCATGGCCCCCTCGCTGGAGCGCGAGGCCCGCGCCAAACTCACCGTTCGCGCCCAGACCGAGGCCATCAACGTCTTTGCCAAGAATCTCGAAGGCCTGCTCTCGGCGCGCCCCGTGCGCGGCGCCCGCGTACTCGCGCTCGATCCGGGCTACCGCACCGGCTGCAAGGTCGCCGTCATGGACGAGACCGGCAAGCTGCTCGACCACGGCGTGGTCTACCCCACCAAGCCGCGCCACGACGTCGCCGGCACCAAGCGCGAGCTCGCCCGCCTCGTCAAGAAGGACAGCGTCAACACCATCGTCATCGGCAACGGCACCGCCAGCCGCGAGACCGAGGAAGTCGTCTCGGAGTTTATTGCCGAGCAGGCGCCCAGCCTTCGCTACACCATCGTCAACGAGGCGGGCGCGTCGGTGTACTCCGCCTCCGAGCTCGCGAGCCAGGAGTATCCCGATCTGGATGTCACCGTACGTGGCGCCATGAGCCTGGGCCGCCGTCTGCAAGACCCGCTGGCAGAGCTCGTCAAGATTCCGCCCCAGTCCATCGGCGTTGGCCAGTACCAGCACGACCTTGACCAGGCCGAGCTTTCGCGCACCTTGGGCCACGTGGTGGAAGACGTCGTCAACCGTGTGGGCGTCGACGTCAACACCGCGAGCGCAAGCCTGCTGGGCTACGTGTCGGGCATTACGCCGAGCGTAGCCAAAAACATCGTGGCCTACCGCGAGGAAAACGGCGCCTTTACCGATCGCCGCCAGCTCAAGAAGGTCCCCAAGCTGGGACCCAAGGCGTACCTCAACGCCGCAGGTTTCCTGCGCATCAGCGGCGGCAAGAACCCGCTCGACGCGACAAGCGTCCACCCCGAAAGCTACGAGGTGGCCACGGCCGTCCTGGAGCGCGCCGGCGTTGCGGCAAGCGAGCTCAGCCGCGGCGGCGTGCCCGATATCGAGCGCCGCCTGGGCAGCATCTCGGCGCTGGCAAGCGACCTGGACTGCGGCACCCTCACGCTCATCGACATCGTCAACGAGCTCAAGAAGCCCGGTCGCGACCCGCGCGACGACGCGCCCGAGGTAGTCTTTAGCCGCTCGGCGCTTTCGATCGACGACCTGGAGCCCGGCATGGAACTCAAGGGCACGGTGCGCAACGTCGTCGACTTTGGCGCCTTCGTCGACGTGGGCGTGCACCAGGACGGCCTCGTACACATCTCCAAGCTCGCCAACCGCTTCGTCAAGCACCCGAGCGACGTGGTGCGCGTCGGTGACACGGTCAAGGTGTGGGTCGAAAAGGTCGATCGCGACCGCAAGAAGATCTCGCTCACCATGGTGCAGGGGAAATAAACCGCCAAAGCAAGGGTACCCCCTGTAGCGATGTGCAAAATCGCGAGTATTCTGCAATTTCCGCCGCTCCGAACGCCCCTCAGAGGCAATAAAGTCACAAACAGCCCCCGTTTTAGCGTCGTCAGAGCCAAAACGGGAGCTGTTCCGTGCTTCAACCAGCTGGTAAAAGCCTTTACCTTGCTGAATACTCTCGATTTTGCACGTCGCAGGCGGGGGTACCTTTGCCCACGGCAGGATATGGAGGCCGATTACCAACCTACCGGCAAGCTCGTGTCGGCAGCCCCGGCCTTTCCTTTGCCTAGCGCGACCCTCGCGAAGCGCGTGAGCGATAGGGAAAGGAAAGGCCGGGGCGAGCGACCCGCGGCGCAGCCAGTGTTCGCGTTACGGCAGGATATGAAACCCGAGCGAGGCGATATCCTTGGCAAAGCCGCGGACGGTATCGAGCGAAACCTCGTACGGATCACGGCCGATGTTCTTGCGCTTGGCCAGGATACTGTTGGGCACCGTGATGATCTGACAACCGCAGGCCTCGGCCTGGTAGATGTTGATGAGCTCGCGCGTGGATGCCCACAGGACCTCGCAGTTGGGCTTGGCGGTGGCCTTCTTGACCGACTCCGTCATAAACGGAATGGGGTCGACGCCGGTGTCGGCGATGCGGCCGGCAAAGAGCGAGATGATGGACGGCGTCTCGGCGTCAACGGACTCGACCATCTCGTCGACCTGCGCAGGCGTAAAGATGGTGGTGACGTTGACCTTGATGCCGTCGGCGGAAAGCTTGCGCACTAGCTTGGCGGTGGACTCGCCCTTGGTGGTCACGCACGGAATCTTGACGTAGACGTTCTCGGCCCAGGTAGCGATCTCGCGGGCCTCGACCTCCATGGTCTCGACGTCGTCGGCAAAGACCTCAAACGACACGGACACATCGGTGATGTGGGCCAGGACCTCCTTGGCAAACGCGCGGTAATCCGTCACGCCGCCCTTCTTCATAAGGGACGGGTTGGTCGTGAAACCCTGAACGTTGCCGTTCTCGTACATGTCGAGCATGCCCTCGAGGTTTGCACCGTCAGCGAACACCTTGATTGCCATCTGCCTGATTCCTTTCGTTAGCATACGGCCGATAAACTGCTAAACACTTTACCTACGTTTATCAAGGCGTGAACTGCGGGTTTTTATCTTCTCGGCGAACGGTATAAACACCTCAGTGTTTGAATTGATAAATCGATTGAGCATGCAAAAGCAAAGAGTCGCAGTTGGAGCAAACGTCAGAACGCGGGATTCATTAGATGAGGCCGAAATGCTGCATCGCTGTGACGGTGCCGTCGTGTGCGACATCGTCGGTCACGTAGTCGGCGACTGCCTTGACCTCGGGCATGGCGTTGCCCATGGCTACAGCCGTCTCGACGGCGGCGAGCATACCCAGATCGTTGCCGGAATCGCCGAAGCCAAAGGTGCGCGCGTTGCCGGTGCGACCCAGGTATTCCAGCGCTCGCGCCACGCCCACGCCCTTGTCGATGCCCTTGGGGCTCAGCTCGCGATTCTGACCACCGGTGTTGCACAGCTCAAACTCGCGATCGATAAAGCCATCATCGTTGGCTACGCGAGCCAAACTGGGCACATTGAGGCATACCTTGCCCACGCGCAAGCTGCCGTCGATGCGCATCTCCTCGGCGCTGTGCACCACAGAGGTACCGATTAAAGACGAGCGCTCAACGCCCACAGGCTCCAGCGCAAAAGTCGCAGCATTGGACTCGAAAAAAACCTCGATGCCGGCATCCACAACGCGACGCGCAAGCTCCTCAACAATGTCTTCGTCAAAGCAGTCCTCATGCACCACGCGGCCCTCGACCTCGAGCGTCGCCCCCGCCATGGCAACGATACCCGCCGGGTTCAGCGCGCGCAGGCCATCGGCAATCAGCCACAAGGGGCGACCCGTGCAGATAAATGCCCGGTGACCCGCATTGCGCAGGCGACCAAATGCATCGACAACGGACTTCGACGGATGGATTGCATTGAAGTCCTTATCGGTCATATCGTCGGGATCGAACGACGTCAGCGTGCCGTCCACGTCAAAAAAGAGCACAGCGGATTCGGAGCACGCATCAATCATATGGGTTCCTTTCGAGGATAAGGGCAAACGAAGCATCCATCATATAATGGAGCGACGCAACCAGAGAGGTCACCCATGGAATTTTACGCAAGCTGCCCCGAGGGCTTTGAGTCCGCACTCGCCGATGAGCTTAAACGCCTCGGGCTTTCGCATGTTCGCCGGCTGAAGGGCCGCGCCACGTTTGAGGGCGAGCTCGAAGAAGGCTACCGCGCCTGTCTGCGGTCGCGCCTGGCGAGCCGCGTGTTCGTGGTACTCGGGCGCTTTGAGGCGCAGGATGCCGACGAGCTGTACGATGGCGTTTACGACATCGCCTGGGAGACCATCATCCGCCCCGGCGCCACCATCGCCATTACCGCCCGCGGCGTGACCGAGCAGCTGCGCAACACGCGCTTCTCGGCCCTGCGCGCCAAGGACGCATTGTGCGACCGCCTGGCCGAGACCACGGGCCGTCGCGCCGACGTCGATGCCGCCGACCCCGATGTTCACCTACTGCTTTCGTTGCGCCAGCGCCGCGCGAGCATAAGCCTAGACCTTTCGGGCGACCCGCTGTTCAAGCGCTTGCCGCCCGCGGCGACCCGTGCCGGCGAGGGCGCGCACGTGCTGCGCCCCGACTACGCCGCTCTGGTGCTGGCGCAGGTCGGCTGGACCGCACTGTGCGAGCGCGAGCTGACGGCCGATGATTACGAGAATGAAGCCCTGCCCACGCTGATCGATGCCTCGTGCGCCGGCGGCGGTCTGCTGCTGGAGGCCGTGAATATCCTGACCGACCGCGCCCCGGGTGCCGCACGCAAGCACTGGGGTTTTGAGGGCTGGCAGCTGCACGACGCCGACCTATGGGAACAACTGCTTGCCGAGGCGCGCGAGCGCGAGGCGACGGCGCGCGAGCGCCAGGCGCGCATCGTGGCCGTAGACATCGACCCCGCCGCCCGCAAGACTGCCGAGCGTATGATCAAGTGCGCCGGCTACAAGCGTTTCGTCGACTTCTGCGCTGCCAAACCAGCCACCGTGCTGGACCATGCAGGCGCTGTCGCCGGCGCCGCCGTAGTCGCAGACACCACCGAGACCCCGCTTTCGCTCATGCACGACGCCATGACGCTGGTCGGCGAGCTGCGCCGCGCGCCCGAACTCGCTTCGGCACCGGTCGCCACGCTCGCCCGCGATGGCCTTATGGCCCGCGCGCTCCATGCCGAGCCCGCGCGCTCCATCGCCGTCATGCCCAATAACGAGGAGGCGGCTATTGAGGTCTGGCCCTCGCTCGACCACGCCGCCGCGGCATTCGAAGCTGCGACCAGCGCAGATGCCGAACAGCAGACCGCAGACGCTCAAGACGAAGCCGCCGACACTCCCATGCCCGAACCTGCCGCCACGCTCGACCTGGGCGACGGCAAGCCGCTGCCCGTGCTCATCCCCGAGTCCGAGCAGTTCGCCAACCGCCTGCGCAAGAACGCCCGCCTGCGTCGCAAGTGGGCAAAGCGCGAGGGCGTGAGCTGCTACCGCGTCTACGATGCCGACCTGCCCGACTACTCCGCCGCCATTGACCTGTACGAAGGCTGCCCGCAGACGCCGGGCCGCTGGCTCGTCATCGCCGAATACGCCGCGCCCAAGACCATCGATCCCACGCTGGCCCAGGCCCGCATGCTCGACATCTTGGCCATCGCGCCGCGCATCCTAGATGTTCCCGCCGAGCATGTGCACGCCAAGGCCCGCATGCGTTCGCGCGGTGGCTCGCAGTACGGCAAGCAGGGTGCCGGCAAGGGCGGATCGGGCGAGCGTGCCAACATCGCGCGCCGTCGCCTGCCGCTCATCGAAGAGGGCGGCCTTACCTTTGCCGTCAACTTTGACGACTATCTGGATGTGGGCATCTTCCTGGACCACCGCGTCACCCGCAACCTGGTGCGCGAGCACGCCAAACAGGCACGCCGCTTCCTCAACCTGTTCGCCTACACCGGCACCGCCACCTGCTATGCGGCAGACGGCGGCGTCGAGGAGACCGTGACGGTCGACCTTTCCAACACCTATCTGGACTGGGCCGAGCGCAACATGCGCCAGAACGGCTTTGTGGGCCCGCAGCATCACTTTGTGCGTGATGACGTGCTCGCCTGGATTCGTGACCAGCGCCAGACGCGCAACCGCTGGGACCTGATTTTTGTCGACCCGCCCACGTTTTCGAACTCGTCCAAGATGGGCCGCCGCACCTGGGATGTCCAGCGCGACCATGTTGAGCTTTTGGCCGGCGTATCTCGCCTGCTCGCACAGGGCGGACATGCCATCTTTAGCTGCAACCTGCGCGGCTTTCGCCCCGAGACGCGCAAGCTCGCACGCGCGGGCGTCGTGCTGGAGGACATTACGGCGCAGACCATCCCCGAGGATTTCGCGCGCAACCAGAAGGTGCACCATTGCTATATCGTGCGCCGCCTGCCCATCGAGGACGCCATGGCCGAGGTCGGCTTTAGCGCCGAGGAGATTGCCGAGCGAACCGAGGAGCTGCGCAGCCCCGAAGCCCACAAGCCTCGCGCAGCAGTGTCCGCGCACGCGCAGGCCGGCGACCGAGGGCCGCGCGGCGACGGCAAGCCCGCCTGCTCAGGTAAGCCCAAAAAGAAGAAGTTCTACGCCAGCAAGCCCAAGGGCAAATAACAAAGTTGCGGTGGAATACGGACTGTTTTGCCTGGAATTAGGCAAATTTAGACCGTATTTCACCGCAACTCATATTGGGATGGTGGTTGGCGATCTAGCCTTGGGTGACCAGGCGGTAACCGATACCCACGTGCGTTTGGATATAGTGCGGGTGCGCGGGGTCGGACTCGATCTTCTTGCGCAACGTGCCCATAAAGACACGCAGGCTCGCCAGGTCGCTCTTGGTCGCCGTACCCCAAATCTCGTGCAGGATAAATTGGTGCGTCAGCACCTTGTCGGCGTTGTGTGCCAGCAGGCACAAGAGCTTGTACTCGATCGGCGTCAGATGCAGTTCCTCGCCATCCATCGTGGCGATGCCGGCATCAAAATCGATATGCAACTCGCCGGTATCGAACGAGCCCTCGGAGACAACACCGCCCGCCTGCGCATACGAAAGGCGCCTGAGCGTGGTGCGAATGCGCGCGAGCAGCTCCTCGACCGAAAACGGCTTAGTCAGGTAGTCATCGGCGCCGGCATCGAGCGCTCGGATCTTGTCCGCGTCCTCGCTGCGCGCCGAAACCACGATGATCGGCATGCCCGACCACGCGCGCACCGACTCCACCACCTTGACGCCGTCCATATCGGGCAGGCCCAGATCGAGCAGCACAATGCTCGGCGCCTGCGACGAAGCGGCGGCGATGGCGGCGTGGGCGGTCTCCACAGCCATATGGCGCAAACCGTGCGCCTCGAGCGCGGCGACGATAAGGTTGCGGACGGCGGGATCGTCCTCAACGACCAAGATGAGCGGTTTCACGGCAGAGTTCGGCACAGCGCTACTCCTTATCAAACGAAACGTCGGCGGCGGGAAGCTCAATCGTAAAGACCGAACCGTGAGGGTCCGCCGCGGTAACCTCTATGCTACCGCCATGTGCCAGCGCAATGGAGCGGCAGAGCGAAAGCCCCAAGCCCACACTGCGGCAGCTGTCGGCCAGGCCATGGTTGGCGGTGTAGAACGACTCAAAGATTCGCTCGCGGTCCTCGGGCGCAATGCCCGGGCCATCATCAGCAACCGAGCACGCCACGCATCCATCATGGACGCCAATCGAGATTACGATATGCGAGCCCGCAGGCGTATAGGCGATGGCGTTGTTCACCAGATTGACCACCAGCTGCACCATCAGGCGCGCGTCGACGTTGACGAGCGCCGGCTCATCGCACGCCACTACCTTAAGGTCATGCTCGCGCACAGCCGGATTTACGTGACGCAGCGCCTCCTCGACGATATCGTCCATGAGCTCGAGCGTAGTCGACAGATGCATGCCGTCGCCCTCGAGCTTGGTGATGGCGAGCAGATTCTCGACAGTGGCGTTGAGCCATTGCGCGTCCGAGCGAATGGATAGGAGCATGCCGCGGCGTGTCTGGTCGTCGAGCACGGCCGTACCGGTCGAGCCCTGGTCGAGCAGCACATCGGCATTACCCGAAATACTGGTAAGCGGCGTGCGCAGGTCGTGCGAGATGGAGCGCAGCAAGTTGGCGCGCAGCTGCTCGTTTTTAGCGAGCACCGCCGCCTCCTCGCGAGCCTCCATGGCGCGGGCGCGATCGAGCGCCAGCTCGCCTTCGCTCACGATGGCATCGGCAAGCGTCCGCTCCTCGGGCGTCAGCGCATCGGGCTCGGCGACAATGGCGAACACCCCCACCACCGAGGCGGGATCGCCCGCGCGCACCATGGTGTCGCCCGAGCGCACGGTCAGGTATATGCCGTAGAACGCCGAGGCGCCATAGGTGGCATCGAGTGGCGTTCCCACATAGGCGGACGCCGAGAGCCGCGGCGGCATCTGGGGCGCCAGCTGGTGTACCGGCGCGGCATCGCCCACGGCCGTGTACGTCGTGCGCGGCAGCAGGTCATCGTTATCGTCATCGGCGCTATACCACACGACCGGACAGTCCGAAAGACGCGCCAGCTGCGTTGCCATAGCGTGCACAATCTGTTGCTGATCGCCACACCGCTGCAGCATGCGGTTGGTCTCGAGCACCATCTGCGTGCGACGGTCGCTGGCGGCAGCCTGCGCCAAGGCGCGGCGCAGGGCCAGCGCGATCGAGCTCGATACGAGCGAGACCGCAAACATGATAAAGAACATGCCGGGATAGACGCGGTCGATAAACGACAGCGCGTAGCGCGGGTCGACAAACAAGAAGTTGTAGAGCGCCACGGCGGCAGCCGAGCTCAGCAGGCAGTACAGGCGGCTCCAGGTAAAGAAAGCGCACAGCTGCACGGCGAACACATAGACGATCATGATGCTCGGCGCGAGCCCCGGATGGTCGAGCAGCGCGCCCACAATCGTCGCCGCGGCTAGCAGCCCCGCCGATACGCAGGCGTCATACAGAGGACTGCGACGCGTCAGCGTTGTACGCCGCCACCAAAAGTTCTCGGCAATATCGCCCTCCGCACGGACGTCCATCAGCGCCCCGCCCCTCTCTCAAAAACAAAAACCACCACAAAGGGGACTGGCACCTTTGCGGTGGTGGCCTCCTTGTGGTGGTTTCAAGTGTATAGCCTTTGCAGCCTGCGGTCGCTAGACAAACAGCAGACGTCGACTACGGACGCTCGTCGGGAGCCAGGCGCTGCATCTTGCTCACGGCCTTAAACTTGGTGAACAGCGGCACGTACTCAAAGCTCACGTTGGAGTTCTCCAGGCCGTACCAGCGCGCAGGCGTGCCGGCGGCGCGGCGGATGATGTACTTGAGCGTGATGGCCGTACGCTCGCTGGGCTCCACGTCGCTTTCGGGCGCCAGCAGCTTGCGGATCATGACGAACTTAAACGTACCGATGTTGCCCGGGTCCTTGTAGACCGAGTAGTCATGCGTCTGCGCCGGCAGCTCGCCGCTGGCAGCCAGATCCTGAACAACCTGACGCAGGTAAGCATTGACGCGCTGGTTGATCTTGTAGCCCAGATACAGATGCACGCGGAACACGTAGTCGGTGCCGAACGTCTCGACCGAGTAGGCAAAGGTATGCGGCTCCTCCATGGTCTCGACATTCACGAACCACCAGGCACGAGCGCGCTTGGGGTGCTTATCCAAAATCGAGTAGACGATATCGCGGTCGATATAGTCGGTGTTGGTGTCCTTGGTCAGGTACACGATGTTGTCGCTCATGAGCTCGTAGCGATCGTCGTCGCGCAGGCGTTTGAGCTGCGGCAGATAGCTGCGCAGCGGCAGCAGCGTAAACTGACGTTGCTCGACCGCCGTGCCGTTGTACCAGCACACCATAATGCCCATGATGAGTGCAGCCATAAGGATGGTGAAGTAGCCGCCGTGGAAGAACTTGGTGAGCGAGCTCACAAAGAAGAAACCCTCGAGCAAAAGGAAGAAGGCAGCAAAGATCCACGGCGCGACCTTGAGATTGCGCTCCACGTGCAGATAGAAGAAGAGCAGCATTGTCGTGCACATCATGGTCAGGGTAATGGCCAGGCCGTACGCGGCCTCCATGTGCGCCGAGTTCTGGAACAGCAGCACCACGACGACGCAGCCCACGAGCATGACGTTGTTGACCATGGGGATGTAGAGCTGGCCCTTGGTCTCGGCAGGATAGAAGACCTGCATATGCGGCATGAGGTCCAGGCGGCTGGCCTCGGACACCAGCGAGAATGCGCCGGTGATGAGCGCCTGCGAGGCGATGATGGCCGCGACGGTGGAAAGGCCGACGGCAAAGGGGCGCAGACCCGGGGCGAGCATCTGGTAGAAGGGGTTGAGGTCGGCGATACCCATGAGCTCCGGGTTGCCGGCGTTGTTGATAAGCCACGCGCCCTGGCCCATGTAGGACAGCAGCAGGCAGCACTTAACGAACGGCCAGGTGGCATAGATATTGCCGCGGCCCACATGGCCCATGTCGGAATAGAGCGCCTCGGCACCGGTGGTAGCGAGGAAGCAGCTGCCCAAAATCATGATGCCCGCATGGTTGTTGGGGCTCAGCAGAAAAGCGATGCCACGCAACGGGTTGAGGCACAGCAGCACCGCGGGATACTGGCAGACAAAGAACAGGCCCGTGCCGCCCAGGAACAAAAACCACAGCGTCATGATGGGGCCGAAGGCGTGACCGATCTTGGCCGTGCCGATGCGCTGCACCAAGAAGAGCGCGATGATGATGGCAAGCGTGATGGCGACGACACGACCCTGGTCGTCACCGAGCACGGCATGGACCGCCGGGATGGTGCGCAGGCCCTCGATGGCCGTGGTGACGGTAACGGCAGGCGTCAGGATGCCGTCGGCGAGGAGCGCCGCGCCGCCCAGCATGGCGGGGATGATGAGCCACTTGCCGCAGCGCTTGACCAAGCTGTACAGGGCAAAGATGCCGCCCTCGCCGTGGTTGTCGGCGCGCAGCGAGATCAGCACGTACTTGACGGTCGTCAGCAGCGTGACCGTCCACACGACAAGGGAGAGCGCGCCGAGCACGAACTCCTGCGTAACGCTTCCGATGCCGCCGTTGCCGGCAACGAGCGCCTTGGTTACATACATGGGGCTGGTGCCGATATCGCCATACACCACGCCCAGCGTGACGAGCATCGCCGAGATGCTCACAGGAATCGCAGCGTGCGAGGCTACTTCCTTTGCCTTTTGTTCCATAAGCCGGTTTCCTCCCAATTTTAACGTTCGACGGGATTATATGTAATCAGCCCATATTTTAATGGCACCGTTTTCCCAGCTAGATAAACATTTATGCGGCCTTTAGGCCGCCGCGGCGATATGGAATGTGACAAAGGGACGCCCCCTTTGTCACATTCGTCATTTTCCGAGCCAGTTTTTGAACCACCACTCCATAGAGCGGCTCATCTCGTCCATAAAGGGGCTCGTGTGCTTACGGGTGTAGATGTCGATGACGCGCTCGCCCACCTCGCGGGCGTGCGGGCGAAACATCGCATCCATCTCGGCCACCTGCGCATCCATCGTCGCGGCGTCGGCGCGACAATAACGCTCCTCGTGCACCAGGTTCACCACGGGATGCGCGATTGCCGGGCGCTCCTTACGGGGCGTGCCGATGATGAGCATCGACAGCGGCATGGTATAGGCAGGCAAGTCCAGCAGTGCGGCAACTTCCTCGGCGTTCTCGACGATATCACCGATGTAGCAGCTCCCCAGCCCCAGGGCCTCGGCGGCAACCACGGCGTTTTGCGCAGCGATCACGGCATCCTGCGCCGCGATGGCAAAGTCGCCCAAACCCGGCGCGCGGCGGGGCGCCTTGCCCGTGCGTTCGACAAAATCGGGCTCAAAGCAGCCCACGTGCTCAAACAGATCGATCCACTTGGCATAATCGACCACAAATATAAGTGCCCAAGGCGCCTTGGCGATCATCGGCTGATGGTCGCACAGATCGGCCAGGCGATCGAGCGTGGCCTGTTCGCGAATACTCACGATGGAATACATCATCATGGCGCCTGCCGACGGCGCGCGACTCGCCGCATGCAAGATCGCCGCCCGCTGCTCGTCGGTCACCGCCACGGGACGGTCGTTGTCATCGCGCGCAAAAGCGCGCGTGGACGAACGGTGCTCCAAAATGTCCAGCACCGCGTTGCCCGTAGTCTCGACCGGATAGCCGTACGTATCCACGCCCGCAGCTCCGTCGCCGCCCATGTCCGCTTTGCAAACTTGCTCGCTCATCGCCCTACCCTCGCCATTTCTTTAAGAAGCCTTTACGTTTCCGTGTAATTCCCGTCCATTATCGCGCAGGTCGCCACTACATTGCGCCACACCGCCACACGTGCGCGTTAATATGGCTGGTTGTTGTGCGCAGCCACCAATTGCTGCGCATATCTTGGTAACAATCGGGTAAATCCCCGCTTTCGTAGGTTTTAAGTTTGTGAGGAGTCTCAGCATGTTCGCTGCCGCCATCTCGCTCGTCGGTCTTGCGGCGACCGTCTACCTTGTCTTGCGCGAGGCCAAGGCCATTTGCGCACAGTCGGGCACCGTTGCCAAAAGCGCTCTTGGGTGGAGCGTCGCCTTCGGCCTGTTCCAGCTCTTTTTGACCATTTGGGGCGCCATTGGCCTCGTCGCCCAAAACGAGCCGCTCGCCTTTGTGATGCTCATCCTGACCAACGCCATCCTCACCGGATGCGCCTGGGCCAGCATCGCCCGCGACCGCATCGCCCCGCGCGTCTTTGCGTTCGCCGCTACCGATGCCCCCGCCCCCACCGGCAAGTTCGCCCGCCTGCGCGGCGCCTTTGTGGGTAAACCGCTCGTCGCCGCCGTCTTATGCCTGCTGCTCGCCGGCGTCTTTGCGCTGCTGGGCATGGAGGTCTCGTCCAACCACGACTTTACCTGGGTCTACCCCCTGTGCATCCTGCTCGAGTGGGCTATCATCACCGTGCTCATGACCGGCCTGTTCTTCCTGTTCCAGCGCCACGGCGCAGCTCCCGCGGTCCTGGCCTTTGCCCTCTTTGTCCTGGGCATTGCCGAGTTCTTCGTCATCACGTTTAAATCCATGCCCATCCAGCCGGGCGACCTTTCGGCCATCTCCACCGCCGCTGCGGTCGCCGGCACCGGCTACACCTTCTCGATCTCGCTGTTCTGCGTGCTGTCCATGGGCTTTACCGCCATCGCCATGCTGCTATGCGAGTACGCCGGCCTGGTGGCACCGCACCGTCAGAAGGGCGCCGCCAACGCCAAGCGCATGCTGCTCACCAACCTGCTCGTCGCCGTGCTGTGCCTGGGCGGCGTGACCGCGCACGTCACGCTTATCGACTACTACAACACCCTCGGCATCACCGTCTACACCTGGCGCCCGCTCGAGAGCTACTGGCGCGAGGGCTACCTGCCTGCCTTTATTAGTGCGGCGCAGTCCATCAAGCCGCCCAAACCCGCCGACTACTCCGTCGACGATGCCAAGGCCACGCTCAAAAAGTACGCCAAGGCCTACGACAAGTCCGACGCGGCCAAGAGCGACGAGCGCGCCGCCGCAAAGGAGCAGTTCGACAGCGAGAAGCCCACGGTCATCGCCATCATGAACGAGACCTTCTCGGATCTGTCGATCTACCAGAATATGCGCGCCGGCTACGAGGGCCCGCAGTACTTTAAGAGCCTGTCCAACTGCCTCAGCCGCGGCAAGCTCTACGTGAGCGCCTACGGCGGCGGCACCGCCAATACCGAGTTTGAGTTTATGACCGGCAACTCCATGGCCAACCTGGGCTCGGGTGTGTACCCCTACACCATCTACAACATGGAAACGACCGGGAATCTGGCAGAGCAGTTCAAGTCGCTCGGATATTCCACCACGGCCATGCACCCCAACCACGCGACCAACTGGAACCGCGAGAACGTCTACAAGGACTTTGGCTTTGACCAGTTCCTTTCCATCAACGACTTCCAGGGAGCCGACACCCTGCGCGGCATGGTGACCGACCAGGCTACCTACGACAAGATTCTGGAGCTGCTCGACCAGAACGCCGATCCGCAGTTCATCTTCGACGTGACCATGCAGAACCACTCGGGTTACGATACGGGTCTGGTGCCGGTCGACAAGCAGATGCACCTGAACATCGACACGACCGATCTGGATGCCAAGACCATCGAGGACGGTACGCTCTCCGATGTCGACGAGTACGTCTCGTGCATCGAGCAGTCCGACCAGGCGCTGCGTTACTTCCTCAACGCCCTGAGCAAGCTCGACCGTAAGGTGGTCGTGGTGTTCTGGGGCGACCACCAGCCGTTCTTCCCGTCCAAGTTCAACGATAAGTGGTTTACCGACGAGGACGACGCCACCCACCAGGAACGTCTGTGGCAGACCGACTACATCATCTGGGCCAACTACGACGTTGCCGGCTGCGACCAGACGAGCGAGGTCGACGACCTGTCCACCAACTACCTGTCCACGCAGCTTATGCAGCTGATCGGCGCCCCGCTGACCGACTACCAGAAAGCGCACATGACGCTGCGCGAGTCGCTGCCCGCTATCAACTCGGTCGGCTATGAAGACGCCAGCCTGCGTTGGGCGCTCTCCTCCAACGTCACCGGCGACGACGCCGCCGCAGCAGCCGCCACCAAGGCGCGCGAGGATTACGCCAAGATGCAGTACTACGAGATGTTCCGCGACGGTAAGAACGTCTATACGGAGCACTTCCAGACCGAGGCCAACGAGACCGACCCCAATCTGGCGCCGGGCACGACCAAGATCAAATAGCGACTAGCTGCGAGTTCATAACTGAAACGTCTGTCCGGGCGGAGGTATGTAAGGTTCCCTGCTCGAACAGTCCTGCGCAAGACGGAGGCCACATTAAGTGGCCTCCTTTGCGTGCGGAACTCGCGATGAACCTTACATACCTCCGCCCGGACAGACGCCTTGTTGTTGGAGCGCGGCCTGTCATGGGGTGGTAACTGCAACATATATAAGTTGAAGGCCACGTCATGTGGCCTTTTTTGCATCCGGGAAGACCGTCCCACTCTGAATACATCCAGAGAACGCATGCGAGTGTGTCGTCCAGGACGGCCTCGTCATCGGGGTGATGGAAAATGTCGTCCCAAACGCTTGCGACGGTTGCGCCCGCGAGTGTCAAGAAAAAAGCCTCGAGGATTTCGAGGCTTTCACTTCTAGTATTATTTCGCACGCACGACAGCGGTAGGTCTACTCGCCCAGCACGGCCTTCTTAGCGGCCGCAGCCATGTTGTCCAGATCCTCCTTGGTGGGGTGATCCTTCGCGGCAACCCAGTTGTCGAGCAGCATCTTAAAGCGGGCATTGTCGGGATCTTGCTCGAGCATTGCCTCATAGCGCTGCTTTACGGCAGGACCCATCTTGCCCTGGCACATCGCCCAGCCCGCAAGCTCGGCATCCCCAGCCAAATTGGAAGTTACGCGATCGATAATCTGCTGGTAATAGCTCTGGTCGGCCCCAAAGCCGCAGGTGCCAAACAGGAAGACGCGCTTGCCGTGCAAGGCGGAAAGCAACGCCGCGACCGAAGGCGTGCACGCGCCCTTGTCGCACCAAAAACCGACGAGCACCGTGTCGGCCGCGCAGGCGCCCTGTGCCTCGAGCGCAACCTGATCTGCATCCGCATCGTCGCTCAACGCCGCGGCGTGGACAAACTCAACGCCCGCAGCCTGCAGAGTGCGCTTGATCGCACCCGAAACCATCCTGGTATTACCGCTCTTGCTGTTAACCACCAAAGAGCACGTCATAGTCACGTTGCCTCGTTTCCCCCAAAACTAAAGCCACTAATGCAATTTATTAGATGAATATCTTAGTACGAACAACGCAGATGTAAACCACCGTCTGTCGATTGGCGACGCAGACGACATCTTTGGACAGATTTCGAACAGTATGTACTTCGGATTGAAACCGCCGCAGAACGTTTCACGAATGGCCGAAAAACTGTTTCACAAAACGCCGTCAAATTGTGTCACGGAGTATCGTCAAAATGTTTCACGCGCTGGTAGAACGCTATATAACAAGATCGCTCTATGGGACAAACAAACCTGATTAATTTGCCCCACGGCCGCGCTCACTGGGCGAACTGGCTGCGGTAGAGCTCGGCGTAGAAGCCGTCTGCCGCCAGCAGCTCGTCGTGTGTGCCCCGCTCGATAATCTCGCCGTCGCGCATGACCAGAATGCAGTCGGCGTTGCGAATCGTGCTCAGGCGATGCGCCACCACAAAGCTCGTACGACCGGCCATGAGCTCGTCGAATGCCGCCTGCACTTGCAGCTCGGTGCGCGTGTCGATACTCGAGGTCGCCTCGTCCAGCAGCAAGATAGCCGGGTCGGTGAGCATAACGCGTGCGATGCACAGCAGCTGCTTTTGGCCCTGGCTAAACGTGCCGCCGTCCTCGCCGATGACCGTATCGTAACCGCCTGGCAGCTGCACGATAAACTTGTGCGCGTGCGCACGCTTGGCGGCTTCGATAACCTGTTCACGCGTGGCATCGGAACAACCGTAGGCGATGTTTTCCGCCACCGTGCCCTCGAACAGCCACGTATCCTGCAACACCATGCCAAAGGCACGGCGCAGGCTTGCGCGCGTGTAGTCACGCGAAGACCGGCCATCGACCATGATGCGTCCGGCATCGATATCGTAGAAGCGCAGCAGCAGGTTGATGAGCGTCGTCTTGCCGCAACCCGTGGGACCGACCAGGGCAAAGCGCATGCCCGGCTTGGCGTTAATGCAGATATCCTGCAGCAGCTTGCGGTCGGGCACGTAGCTAAAGTCCACGTGCTCAAAGCTCACCTCGCCCTGCGGGGCGTCAAGCTCCACGGCATCTGGCGCATCGGGCTCCTGCTCGCGGGCATCGAGCAGCGCAAACATGCGGCGCGCCGAGGCATATGCCGTCTGGATTTGCGTGATGACGTTGGTGACCTCGTTGAACGGCTTGGTGTACTGGTTGGCGTAGGACAGGAAAATCTGCACGCCGCCCACCGTGAGCGCCGCGGGCACGCCCGTGATCACGCCCACGCAGCCGATCACAGCGACCACGGCATAGATGATGTTGTTGATAAAGCGCGTGCCGGGGTTGGAGAGCGAACCCATAAACTGCGCGCGCTCGCCCGCGGTGTAAAGCTCGGCATTGAGGGCATCGAAGCGCGCTTGGGCATTCGGGCCGTAGGCAAACGCATCAACCAGCTTTTGCTCGCCCACATACTCCTCGATATGACCGCCCAGTTGACCCTGAATACGCTGCTGGGCCGTAAAGCTTTTATTAGAAAGCTTGGCGATGGCGCCGGCTGCAAAAATGGAAAGCGGCGTGACGAGCACCACCACAAGCGTCATGGTCAGGTTAATGGAGAGCATAAACGCGAGCGTGCCAACGATGGTGATGACGCCGGTAAAGAGCTGGGTAAAGCCCTGTAGCAGACCGTCGCCCACCTGGTCGACGTCGTTGACCACGCGGCTCATAAGGTCGCCGTGGGCATGGCTGTCGATAAAGCTGAGCGGCATGCGGCTGAGCTTGTCGCTCGCCTCCACACGCATGTCGCGCACCGTCTCATAGGACAGGCGGTTGACGCAATAGCCCTGCAGCCACTGGAAGGCCGCGGCACCTACGACGACAATCGCGAGCTTGGTAACGAGCGGCAGCAGCGCGTCGAAGTCCACTCGACCCGCCGCGACGATGAGGTCGATGCCCTCGCCGATGAGAATAGGTGTGTAGAGCTGCAAAATCACGGAGATGGCGGCGCTCACAAACGACGCCGTAAACGAAATACGGTGCGGACGGACGTAGCCCATCAGGCGGCGGGTCACCGCGCCCACGGGATAGCGCTCGGGATCGCCGGGCTGGCGCGGACCGTCTCCCAGGTCGTTGAGGCTATCGTTGCCGGACACGTTGGCCGTCATCGTGGCGACCGAACCGGAAGAAGTGTACGGATTCATTTAGCAGCCCTCCTTTGCGCGGGCGGATGCGGAGGCGATCTGGGCGCCTGGGGCTGACGTGGGCGCCGCACTCCTCTGCTGGCCCTCGAGTTCCTCGCGGCGCAGCTGCGACTGGCAAATCTCGCGATAGAGCTGGCAGCTTGCGTACAGCTCGTCGTGCGTACCCAGGCCCGCGACCGAGCCGTGGTCGAGCACGCAGATCATGTCGGCATCGCGCACGGTCGAGACGCGCTGAGTCACGATCACCGTGGTCAGCGGGAGCCCGCCCGCGGCGGCACCGCGTACGCTGCGCTCGCGAATGGCATGGCGAAGCGCCGCATCGGTCTTAAAGTCGAGCGCCGAGGCGGAGTCATCCATGATCAGAATCTGCGGCGAGCCCACCAGGGCGCGCGCGACGGTCAGGCGCTGGCGCTGACCGCCGCTAAAGTTCTTGCCGCCCGCCTCAACCGGAGCGTCAAGCCCCTGCGGCTTGTTGCGCACGAACTCGCTGGCCTGCGCTATATCGAGCGCCGCCCACAGCTCCTCATCGGTCGCCGACTCATCGCGCCAGGTTAGGTTGCTGCGGATCGTGCCGCTCACGAGCGACGCGCGCTGCGGTACGGTCGCGACCACATGGCGCAGCTGATCGAGCGGCCAGGCGCGCACGTCGGCACCCATTACGCTCACGCTGCCGATGCCCGTGTCGTACAGGCGCGGGATGAGCGAGACGAGCGTCGACTTACCGCTGCCCGTGCCGCCGATAATGCCGAGCGTTTTGCCCAGCGGGAGTTCCAGGGTTACGTCATTGACGGCGTTGGCAGCGCCCGCGCCAAAGGAGAAGCTCGCATGGCTCAAGCTCAGCGCGGGAACTGGAGCGACATTGCCCGGCTCGGGCAGTGCGACCGGCTCGTTGTCCTCGTCGGTGATGCTCGGCTCGCAATTGAGCACCTCGTTGATACGCGACGCGCTGGCGCTCGCCTTGGTAAAGACCACGACCAGGTTGGCGACATACACGATGGAGGTCAGGGTCTGCGTCATGTAGTTCACAAACGCCATGACCTGACCCTGCGTGAGCTCACCCACGTTGACCTGGATGCCACCCACCCACAGGATGGCGCACACGCCCAGGTTCATCACCAAAAACGTGACGGGATTAAGGATCGACGAGAGCTTACCCACCGCGATGGCAGTATTGGCCTGGTCATCGGCAGCTTGGGCAAAGCGCTCGCGCTCGTGGTCCTCGCGCACGAAGGCGCGAACCACGCGAGCGCCTGAAAGGCCTTCGCGGCAGATAAGCGCGATGCGGTCGAGCTTTGCCTGCAGCTGCTTGTAGTACGGGATGCAGCGCGCCATGACAAACCAAAACACCAGGCCGATAGCGGGCGTGCAGATCAAAAAGATGATGCCGAGCTTAAGGTCGATGGCAAGGGCCGCGCACATGGAGCCCACCGCCAAGAAGGGCCAGCGGATGAGCATGCGCACGCCCAGCGCCACGGCGAGCTGAACCTGGTTGACGTCGTTGGTAATGCGCGTGATGAGCGACGGCGTGCCGAAGCGGTCGAGTTCGGCATAGCTCAGCTTATTAATGTGCTTGTAGAGTGCGCCGCGAATGTCAGTACCCATGCCCTGCGAGGTGAGCGCCGCCATCTTTTGGCAGACGAGCGTAAACGAGATGCCGATCACAGCCATGGCGGCGAGCACCATGCCGTAGTGGACGACGGCGTTCACATCGTGCGCGCCGATGCCGCGATCGATCATCTGGGCAATCACCAGCGGCGTAAGCAGGTCAAAAATCACTTCGATCAGCTTGCACGCAGGACCAACCACCATATACCGGCGAAACTTACCACCAAAACGCCTGAGCAGCTCAGTCATGTATAGGCGCTCCCTATCATCATCTCTCTTCAATCTGATTCATGATAGTACGGCGAGTACTGGAAATGCGTAAGCAACTCGTTACAGATGTTTTGGCAACGCCAGCGAGCGGCATAACGCCAGGGATTCAATTATCAGATAAATGTGACCCTTCAGGCGGTTTTGGTCGGCCACCCGCGAGTGCCGGCAGGGCGCTTGGTAGTCGAGCGATCCCGCAGGCGCAGCCGAGGACCAGCGAGACACCAAATACCTCGTCGCCGGCCGGGCCATGTCGCGGCACCAAAAAGCGCCCGTGCACTCGATGGATTCGGATGCCCGACAGAGGCTCCTTATGGCTGCTTCCTTCCGGACCTGACCAGATTCGGAACATGTCGTCATCCGAACCCATCGAACGCGCTAGGCGCTCGATATATCTTACCCGCTCCCGCCCGATGGGGCAAGATGGCTAATTTGGAACGGGGCTTTTTTGACTACTCGGGCAATCAGATCGACAAGTAGTCAAATAAGACCCATCCCAATTAGACTGGTCTGACGCCGTGCCACGAAAGGGGCCTATCTACTACGTTTAAGCCGAGGGGGTCAACCATAGCCGGCTTTTTCGAAAATCGACAAGCCGTCTACCTGCGGTTTTATTTTCGCATATTCCGGGATGGTCGAGGGTGCTCGGCTAAACGTAGTAGATGGCCGCATTTCGTGGCAAGCGGTCCGGCTCGAGACCCAAGGCAGTCAGCCTCGGATAGCCATTCTCGAAGTTGCGGTGGAATACGGACTGAATTGGCACCTTAAAGGCAAAAACACTCCGTATTTCACCGCAACTTATCGAGGGGATGGGTTTTAGAGGCGGGCGAGGTCGTAGGATTGAGCGGCTACTTCACCGGCGCAGATGAGGTTGGTTGTGGCTTCCTGGGGATCGAGCGCCTGGTCGAGGGGCATGGGTTTGCGACAGATTGGCAAAACCAGGTCGACGCCCCGCTCATACACTGCATCCAGGTTATCCGCGCGACCGCCCACGACGGCGGCCACCGGCTTGCCACATCGCTTCGCACGACGGGCCACGCCCACCGGCGCCTTGCCGGCAGCGGATTGCTCGTCCATATTGCCCTCGCCCGTTATGACCAGGTCGACATCGCGTACGCACTCGTCAAACCCAATCAGATCGAGCACCGTCTCCACGCCCGAACGTAGCTCGGCGCCGAGCGCCAACAGTGCGGCGCCCAGGCCACCGGCGGCACCGGCGCCGGGCACACCGAGCACCGAGCCAAATGTCCGTGCACCCTCGAGCACGCACAACAGTCCCTGAGCCCGCGCCCCGATAATCGCCGCATCGAGCAGGCGGCCGTAACCGACCATCCAGCTGTCGTACCTGCGCAGCGCCTCAGCGTCATCCGTCGGCAGACCCTTCTGCCCACCGAACACTGTCAGCGCGCCGCGACGCCCCACGAGCGGATTCTCGACATCGGAAAGCACCACAAGACGCGCGCCATTCAGTACCCGAAGCGCTGGCGTCAAATCGATACTCGCCACGTGTTCAAGGCCCGCGAGACCGGGGGCGATATTGCAGCCACACTCATCAACAAGGTGGGCACCCAGCGCCTGCAGCATGCCGGCGCCACCGTCGTTGGTGGCACTGCCGCCCAAACCAATATAGATAGTCTTTACCCCAGCACGGACCGCACGGAGCATCAGCTCGCCCACGCCATAGGTTGTGGCCGCCAACGCCGCCGACTCCGTGCAGGACGAATACCCAATACCCGCCGCCTCGGCCATCTCAATTACAGCTGACTTGTGCTCGCCGTCCACCAGCATCCGGGCAGACACGCGGTCGCCCAAGGAGCCTGTAACCTCGCAGGTCGAGAGCTCACCGCCGCATGCGGCGATGGCATCGAGCGTTCCCTCGCCACCGTCCGCCAGCGGCAATGCGTGCACCTCGGCATCGGGCCACACACGGCGCATGCCTTCGGCAACGGCCTCCTCCGCCTGCGCGCTCGAAACGCTGCCCTTAAAGGAATCAATCGCCAACAGCACACGGCGGGGCCGGCGACACGCGGGGCCAAAGCCGAGCGTCTCGTCGGCGAGATCTCCAACACCCGCAAGCGCCTCAGCGTGGGCCGCATGCGCCTCAAGGTTCAAACCGCAACCGCAACCGATGCCGTCGACACCACGCAGACCAGCAAAATAGCTGCTCAGCATCTCGCGGCACTCGCCTGCCAGCACGCCGGCGGTCACATTAAATCGATGGTTCAGGCGCGAATCGACATTGAGGTCGTACAGCGAACCCAGCGCGCCCGCCTTGGCATCAGCCGCGCCATACACGCAACGCCCCACGCGCGCGTTAACCATAAGCCCCGCGCACATGCAGCAGGGTTCGAGCGTCACGTAGACCGTGCAATCGGAAAGGCGCCAGCGACCGAGCGACCGAGCGGCAGCGCACAGGGCCGCAAACTCTGCATGCGCCGAAGGATCCTGGTCGAGTTCGCGGCGATTATGCGCCCTCGCGACAATCTCGCCCGCGCGTACCACCACGGCACCAATCGGTACCTCGCCCACCGCAGCGGCGGCGCGCGCCTCGGCCAGCGCCTCGCGCATGAACTTCTCGTCGATTTCGGTGCTCGTCATCGTTCGCCTTCCCTGTTGCAAATTCAAAACGATGCTATCATTACGACTCACGGAGAGATGGCAGAGCGGTTGAATGCGGCGGTCTTGAAAACCGTTGAGCGCGAGAGCGTTCCGGGGGTTCGAATCCCCCTCTCTCCGCCACTTCTAGTGATGCACCGGCGTCATGGTGCGCTCAAACAGCGCATCGACCACGTCGGCTATCTCGGGTCGACGCTCAAGATCGTGGCCCGATTCCCACCAGTTTGTGAACAATCGAATAATGCCACCGGCGATAAACTCCGATGTTGTCTCGAGCGAAACGGGCGCCAGGGCATCCTCGGCAAGCACGTTCATCACACGCTCGCGGATGGAGCGGGCAATGCGGTCGCAAATAACGTTGGTCAACATGCCCGACATGCTGCTTGCCAAAATGTTATCCATGAGCTGCTCGTGCGCCAGAATCAAATCCATGGCATCGTCCAAAATCGCGTGTCGAAGCGCGCGTACGTCCTCGGCAGACACTGCGCCGGCCTCATCGGGCTGTTTTTGCGGCAAGCCCGACATGAGCTCATCGATATAAAAGGCGAAGTAATCGTTTTTATCGCGAAAGTGCTTATAGAACGTCGTGCGACGAATCATGGCCCGGTCGCAAAGCATAGCAACCGTCAAATCCTCAAACCGATACTCTTCCAAAAGCTCGGTAAAGGCATCGAACAGGGCACGATAGGTTTTCTTGATGCGAAGGTCCATCCGTATCGCCATCCTCAAGGCGTAGACAGCATTCCTTAATTTGTCGCATATCTTACACCTGTACTGCCCCTTCGATATTGGCGCCCCCTCCCTGGTTGAAACACAACGCTTACCGGAAAGTTCGGCACCGCCAAAGGTTGCGGGTATACTAAATACCGTTACACCAACGGCAGCTGGCGCGAAACGCCGCGGCCATTCGAAACGGAGACATCATGCCTACCATCATCATCGGTATCGTTGTTGTCGTTGTGATTGCCTGCGCCATCGCCGGCATCTACAACAATATGGTCACCAAGCGCAATCGCATCGATAATGCCTGGCAGAACATCGACACGCAGCTGCAGCGCCGCAACGACCTGATCCCCAACTTGGTCGAGACCGTCAAGGGCTACGCAAAACACGAGCAGGACACGCTCGCCGCCGTGGTCAACGCGCGCAACGCCGCCGTGAACGCCACCACCCCCGAGGCCAAGATGGAAGCCGACAACGTGCTGACCGGTGCGCTGCGCCAGCTCTTTGCCGTCGCCGAGGCCTACCCCGACCTTAAGGCGAACACCAACTTTACGCAGCTCCAGTCCACGCTCGAGGACACCGAGAACAAGGTGAGCTACGCACGCCAGAGCTACAACGATTGCGTGCTCAGCTACAACAACGCCATCCAGACGTTCCCGGCTGTTATCTTTGCCGGCATCTTCCAGTTTAAGGAGCGCCAGGGCTTCGAGGCCGCCGAGGCCGCCCGCCAGGCACCAACCGTCAAGTTCTAGTGAGCCGTTGACGCATCCACAACCGTTTTTGCATAAACCGCCCCGTCGAATGCATACTTCGACGGGGCGGTTGCTTTTTGCCCGAAGGTACCCCCAGGGGCGGCGTGCAAATTTTGGAGTTTTCAGCATCCCGGAACCCACAGGGCAGGAACGTGCCCACAGAACCGCGTTGAAAACCCTGATTCTGAGCCCTCAGCGCCTCAGAGATCGCTCATTTTTTTTACAGGATGCGGCTCATGGCGCCTGACTTTTGTCCAAAAACCAGTATGCAGGCACCCTCGACTGCTGAAAACTCCCAAAAATGCACGCCCCGCCCCACCCCAGGCGAGCGGCAACCGAAAAAACGTGCACGTCCCCTCTTCGGCTGCAACTACGGCAAAGCCCTAACAGCCAAATAAAAGGCGCGGCCAATAGGCCGCGCACCTTCTCCCCTACAGCCCAGTAACCTCCTGGCAAGGAATGCAGAGCACTCGACCGAGGCGGACCGGCCTATCTCCCGGCGCATTCCACAGGAGGAAAGAACCTCCGCCGCACGTAGTGCGCAGCGGAGGTTCTTTCATGTCCGAGGACGCGCCGGGAGATAGGCCGGTCCGCCTCGGTCAGGGCTTGATGGGAATTACGAAGCCAGGTTACGCGACGGTGTAAACCCAGTTGTGCTTGTCCTCGACAGCACCAGACTGGATGCCGGTCAGGGTCTCGCGGAGCTTCTTCATCACGGGGCCAATCTCGGTGTAGCCAGCCGGGAAGGTCACGGTCTCATCGGCACCATAGACCTTGTTGTCGATCTCGCCCACCGGGGAAATGACGGCAGCGGTGCCGCACAGACCGCACTCAACAAAGGCGCCGGCCTTGACCTCGGCCCACTCGACGGGACGCTGGTCGACGGTCATGCCCAGGTCCTGAGCAACCTGAACGAGCGAACGGCGGGTGATGGAGGGCAGGATGGAGTCGGTGTGCGACTGCGGAACGACGAGGGTGCCATCCTCCTTCACGAACAGGACGTTAGCGCCACCGGTCTCCTCGACATAGGTGCGGGACTCGGAGTCGAGATACAGGTTCTCGGCATATCCCTCGCGATGGGCCTCCATCGTGGGCTTGAGGGACATGGCGTAGTTCAGGCCGGCCTTGATGTTGCCGGTGCCGTGCGGTGCCGCACGGTCGTACTCGGAAACGCGCAGCTTGACGGGCTTGAGGCCACCCTTAAAGTACGGACCGACCGGGGTCACGAGAATGCGGAACGTGTACTCAGGAGCGGGAGCCACGCCGATCACGTCACCGGAGCCGATCATAAACGGACGCACGTACAGGGTTGCACCGGAGCCGAAGGGCGGAACCCAGGCGGCGTTGGCAGAAACGACCTGCTTGACGGCCTCAACAAACTTGTCCTTGGGGAACGGGGGCATCTCGAGGCGCTGGGCAGAGTTATACATACGCTCGGCGTTCATGTCGGGACGGAAGCAGACGATGCTGCCGTCCTCGGCGGTATAGGCCTTCAGGCCCTCAAAGACCTCCTGGCAGTAATGGAAGATGCCACCGCACTCGGAGACATGCAGGGTGTGGTCGGTGGTCAGGCCGCCCTCGTCCCACTCGCCGTCCTTCCAATGGGCCTCGTAGCTGTAATCGGTCTTCATGTAGCCAAAGCCGAGGCCACCCCAATCGATATCCTTCTTCTCGACAGTCATATGTCGCTCCTTACATACACAGTTGCATACTCGCGAACCCGCACGCAAGGACCGAGGCCGCCCGCGTCGCAACGTCGCACGCCCGGAGCGTAGAGCCGGACGGGACACGCGAACAGCATCAAAGCCGATGGCACGTCGATTCGCATGCACGAGATTGTACTCCCCGCATGCGTTGGATAAAACGTTTTTCTTTAACTAACTAAAGTATTTTCATTTGACCGAAGCAAAAAAGGCCCGCCACCGTAAGCGGTGACGGGCCTCAACGGCACGGTTTGCGCGTTGGCTCGATCTACGCGTTCTATTTGCCCAGCTTAGCCTTGACGATGCCGACCACAGTCGGGATGATCGACACGGCGACGATGCCGATAATCAGCAGCTCAAAGTGCTCCTGCACAAAGGGGATGCCGCCAAAGAAGTAACCCAGCAGCGTAAAGACCGTCGACCAGGTAATGCCGCCCAGCACGTTAAAGATCACAAAGTTGCGCCAGTGCATGCCGCCCATGCCGGCGATAAAAGGCACAAAGGTGCGGATAAACGGAAAGAAACGACCCAGGAAAATAGCCAGGTGACCCCACTTGTCCAAGAAGTCCTCGGACTTTTTAATGCGCTCGGGCGTCATGGCCTTCACCTTGCCCGAAGCGATGATCTTGCGGCCAAAGAAATGGCCGATCATAAAGTTGCACTGATCGCCCAGGATGGCTGCGGCCCATGCGGTTGCCAGAAGCGCCACGATGTTAAAGCCGCCGTTGTGGGCAAAGAAGCCCGAGGCAAACAGCAGCGAATCGCCGGGAAGGAACGGGAAGAACACCACACCCGTCTCGATAAAGATGATCAGGAACACGCAGCCGTAGGCCATAAGCGGGCCGGCGGCGATCCAGCTGGCGATCGCGGTGCGCGGATCCTTAAGCAGCTCGGCGATAAAATTGATGAAACCCATGAAGTAAAACCTCTCAGTTGTGGGCGCGGACACGTCCAAGTTGACCAGTATACGGTTGCGACGCGAGCACGGGCCAAACCCCTCAAAAGTCTTACTTCATTACCAGCAAGTTTGCATAACTGACACCTGTCACGCAAAGCCGCCAAGATTGTTCTTCCTAATCCCTAGCGAATCGCTATACTTTATTGAATCGCATTGCCATGGCGCTAAGGGAGGGCGGCCGGTGAGCTTTATCAATACCATTCGCGAGGACATCAAGACCGTCCAGGCGCAGGACCCCGCCGCGCAAAGCGGTCTGGTCATCTTCCTTTCCTATCCTGGCCTGCACGCCAAGTGGAACCACGTGCCCGAGCACTGGCTCTGGGAGCACGGTCATCGCTCGCTCGCCCGCGTGCTCTCGCAAATCACCCGCCACATCACCGGCGTCGAGATTCATCCCGCCGCGCAGATCGGCAAGCACTTCTTTATCGACCACGCCATGGGCGTCGTCATCGGCGAAACCACCGTCGTGGGCGACAACTGCGTGCTCTACCAGGGCGTTACGCTCGGCGGCACCGGCAACGAGACCGGCAAGCGCCACCCCACCCTGGGCAACAACGTCACCGTGGGCACGGGCGCCAAGGTGCTCGGCAACATTCGCATCGGCAACAACGTCAAGATCGGCGGCAACTCGGTTGTCGTCAAGGACGTGCCCGACAACTGCACCGTCGTGGGCGTGCCGGGACGCATCATCAAGCGCAACGGCTGCCGCGTGTTCGAGGAGAGCTTCGACGCCAAGCAGCATCGCGAATACATGCCCGACGACGCCGCCGAGCAGAGCGCCCTCAACCGTCAGGGCATCACCGAGAACGCCCGCCGCGTCAAGGAACTCGAGCGAGAGGTGACCGAGCTCAAGGCCCTCGTCGCCAAGCTCGTGGACGAACGCTAGAGGCGGACGACCACCGACAACATTGACGCCAACGCAAAGGCGCGCCAGAGGATTCGCCCCCGGCGCGCCTTATTTGTGATGTGGCAAAGGGGCTGTCCCTTTGTCACATTATGCGAACTGACTCAGATAGAGGTCGGCATAAGCGCCCTCGGCAGCCAACAGCTCCTTGTGCGTACCCTGCTCGATGATATTGCCGTGGTCCATGACCAAGATCAGGTCGGCATCCACGATCGTCGACAGGCGATGCGCGATCACAAAGCTCGTGCGCCCATGCATGAGCGCGTCCATGGCACGGCCGATGGCGAGCTCGGTACGTGTGTCCACGCTCGACGTCGCCTCGTCCAGAATGAGAATCGCCGGGTTGTTGAGCAGCACGCGCGCAATGGTCAGCAGCTGGCGCTGACCCTGGCTGATACTTTCGGCATCGTTGGCCACGCGCGTGTCGTAGCCCTGCGGCATGGTGCGCACAAAGAAATCGACCTGCGCGGCACGGGCGGCGGCCACGACCTCCTCGCGCGTTGCCTCGGGGCAGCCGTAGGCGATGTTTTCGGCAATCGTGCCATCGAACAGCCAGGCGTCCTGCAGCACCATGCCAAACTGCTGCCGCAGCTCGCCGCGATCCATGCGGCTCGTATCCACGCCATCGAGCGTAATGCGCCCGCCGTCAATCTCGTAGAAGCGCATGAGCAGGTTGATGAGCGTGGTCTTGCCCGCGCCCGTGGTTCCCACCACGGCGATCTTTTGGCCCGACTCGGCGGTAAACGACACGTCGCGCATGAGCGGCTTGTCGGGCGCGTAGCCAAACCGCACATGCTCAAAGGCGACGCGGCCCTCCACGCGACCCGGCAGCCTGGCGGCCTCGCCCGGCTGCGGATCCGCCTCCATCTCGGGTTCATCGAGCAGGTCGAACACGCGCTCCGCACTCGCCAGCGCGCTCTGCAGCGAGTTGAAGGTAAACGACAGCTGCGTCATGGGCTCGGATGCCTCGTAGATAAACTGGAAGAATGCCTGGAACACACCGACGGTCATGTGGCCGGCGATCAGCATGCTGCAACCCACAATCGCAATCACGATCTGAGCCAGGCGGCCTATAAAGCGCACCGCGGGGCCGACGGCGTTAATCATAAAGTCGGCCTTGGCACTCACGCGCGCCAGCTCGCCCGAGGCCTGGTGCACCTCGGCAGAACTCTGACGCTCGCGGTTAAACGCGCGAATCACCAGACGGCCCGAGTAGCCTTCCTCGACCGCACTCGTAATCTTGGACACCCACTCCTGACGCTCACCGGTTACGTCATGCGTGCGGCGCGAGACCACCTTGGTCACCAGCAGCGACAACGCCGTAAAGAACAAAAAGACCAGCGTGAGTGGCACACTGAACACAAACATCACGCTCACAGCGCCCACTACCGTACCAATCGACACCAGCAGCTGCAGCAATCCGCGCTGCATGCTCTCGGACATCTTGTCCAGGTCGTTGGTCGCGCGGCTAACGACCTCGCCGGGACGATGTGCGTCAAAATAGGCGAGCGGCAGACGATTGAGCTTTTGAGCGATGCGGTTACGCAGACGCAGGTTGAGGCGTTCGGCCACGCTCGACATCAAAAAGCTCTGGAGCGCGTAGAACGAGGCAGCGGCCGTCCAGATCATAAAGTAGATGAAGATGGTCCTGCCGCAATTCTCCCAGGTGATGTTGAAGGTGGTGTCGTTGGCAAACGCCACCTGAATGTGGCCCCACAGCTCATCGATCACGCGGGCGCTATATGCCGGCGCGGCGGTGTTAAAGATGGCATAGAACACAATGCTCGCGAACACGATATAGAAGCGCCAATGGTCGCCGGCAGCCTCGCTCCACAGGCGGCGCACCGTCGCCCAGGTATCCCGAGGCGTCTCGTCCTCGTCTCCATCGTCCACATCGCGCATGCGCTCCGCCTCGGCTCGAGCGCGCTCATCCTCGGCGCGCTCGTTTTCCTCGTACAGCGCCTGGCGGCGAGCCTCGCACGCGGCTGCAGCCTTGGCGGCCTCATCCAGCTCGGGTGCTACGGCAGCCTGGTCGACCGTTTTATCGGCAGCGTCCGCAGCGGCGGCATCGACAACACCACCTTGCTTCCTGAGCTCCTCGGTCATGCTACTCACCTCCCTTCATCTGCGATTCCGCGATGGCACGGTACACCTCGCAGGTTTCCATAAGCTCGCCATGCGTGCCCAGGCCCACAACCTCGCCGTCCTTGAGCACGACGATCTGGTCGGCGTGCAAGATCGTCGAGATGCGCTGCGCGATGATGAGCACCGCAGCGTCACGCGTCTCGTCTTGCAGCGCATGGCGCAGGGCGGCATCGGTCTTAAAGTCCAGGGCCGAAAAACTGTCGTCGAAGATATACAGATCGGCATGCTTCATGAGCGCACGGGCGATGGCCAGACGCTGGCGCTGGCCGCCCGAAAAGTTCGTGCCGCCCTGCGCCACCGGGGTATCGAGCCCCTGCGGCTGATCGAGCACAAAGGTGCTCTGGGCAACCTGGAGCGCATGAAGCATGTCGGCCTCAGTCGCGCCTTCGTTGCCAAAGCGCAGGTTGCTTGCCACGGTGCCCGAGAACAGCCACGCCTTCTGCGGCACGTAAGCGATATGCCCGCGAATCTCGTCTTGCGAAAGGTCGCGCAGATCAACGCCGTCCAGGCGAATGGCGCCCTTGGTGGCATCGTGGAAGCGCAGCAGGAGCTTGGCCACCGTCGACTTGCCCGAGCCCGTCGAGCCGACGATCGCGGTCGTCTGACCGCGGCGACAGGTAAAGTTCAGATCGCACAGCGTGTCCTCGTCGGCGTCGTCAAAACGAAACGACATATGGTCGAACATGGCAACCGCGCCGGTTCCGTCCTTTGAGTCGGACGTTCCCGCGTCGAGCGTACCCTCACCATCGACGATGCTCGGCTCAATCTCCAGCACCTGCTGCGCGCGGTTCAGACACGCCGCAGCGCGCGGAAGCGTCAGAATCACCATCTGCGCCATCATCACAAAGAACAGGATCAGGATCGCGTATTCCAACACGGCCGAGATGCTGCCGATTTGCATGGCATGGACGCCCACGCGGTTGCCGCCCACCCACAGCACCGCCACCTCGGCGATGTTCATCAAAAAGAAGCTGGAGCTGTCGAGACCCACAAACAGGTGGTTGACCTTGATGGCATTGGCCGCGTAATCGCTAAACACCTCGTCCAGGCGCTGCTCCTCGTGGCGCTCCTTGTTAAATGCGCGGATGACGCGCACGCCCACGATGTTCTCGCGCAGCACCACGTTCATGCGGTCGATAAAGCTCTGCAGGCGCATAAAGATCGGCGCGGCGTTAGCCACCGTAAAGACCGCCGCCACCAGCACGATCGCAACGACCACGCCCAGCAGCGTGCCCATGGCGGGATCGATAAACCAGGCAAAGATGATGCCCGCCACGGCCAAGAACGGCACCGGCAGCACCAACTGAATCGTCTGAAGGATAGCCTGCTGAATCACGTTGATGTCGTTGAGTGAGCGCGTGATCATCGAACCCGTGCCAAAGCGCTCAAAGTCGCTGGCCGCGAGTTCGAGCGACTTGTCGTACACGGCATTGCGGATATCGCAGGCCACGTTGGCGGCCAGGCGCGCCGAAAGATAGCAGCCCAGCACCGTGCCGCCGCTGGCCATGCCGGTCGCGATAAGCATGTACAGGCCGTTGCGTAAAATATAGTCGACATCGCCCGTGGTAATACCGGTGTTGACCATGTTCGCCAGCATCGTGGGAACCAACAGCGTACCGACGTTATCTATCAGCACCGCAAACAGCGTCACCGCAATCAGCCCGCGATACGGCCTCATAAACCTCATCAAGAGTCGCATGTGTCCCCCTCGCCCTTATCGTCAGCCTCGTTCTCGGCGGCCACTTGCCGTTTAAGTGCCTCGCACTCTTCGTTCAGAACATGGGAGAATTTACCGACCAGGCGCATGATCTCGCGCTGTTCCCACGGCTCGAGCGCTTCGAATGCCTGTTGCTCGGCTTTTTGCGCCGGTAACGCGTAGCGCTTGGCAAACCGCACGCCTTCTTCGGTCAATCGCACAACCTTGTTCTTACCACTGCCCTCGGCAAACTCCAACGTCGCAAGCCCTCGCGCCCTAAGCGTCTTGATCGCCGAATTGATGGTCTGTTTGCTGTAGAACCATTCACTCGTCAGCCGACTCACGGCAACGCTTCCGCCCGCTGCACTCGTGTCGACGAGCATCCAGTAGGCGCAGTCCGAAAGACCGCAGGTACGCGCGAACTCCGAATAGATACGGTCAAGCCCGTTAAGCATCCGGTCGAAATCGACCAGGCTAACTGCACTATTCATCTCTCCCACCATTCGATAGTCCGAGTTTTGACCAATTTATATCTCTACATTAGTCCGAGTTTTGACTATCGTCAATACGCTCGTTGTTTATGGTCGGCTCTACATAAGCATATCGACAAAAAAGACCGCCGGCGCGGGGGCGGCGCCGGCGGTTGCGAGAGAATATCAGTTGTTGGCCGTTAGGCAGCAACGGCCTCGTAGACCGTGGCGCCCGAGAAGCTATCGTGCAGGCTCTTGCCGCAGATCCACGGCAGCTCGACGACCTCGCAGACCGTGTTGACCAGCTCGGAGCAGTCAGTAAAGTGGCCCTTATCGTTGAGGGCCTCGCAATCCTGAACACGCCAATAGCCATCGGTGTGCGTGATGTAGTACTCGTGATCATTGATCGACACGAAAGCGCGCGTCTTGGAACGCAGCAGCTTCAGAAATCCTTCGAAGTCGGTCTCGACGACATCTCCAGCCTGGAACATGATGTTACCTCCTGGCCCGGCGCCACCATGGCGCGTTGATAAACGTTGGTGCTCCTTTAGTAAAACCTTTATCAGAGCTTATGCGCGCATCATTTAGGCAAGTGGTAAAAAACCGCAGGGTAGACGGGATAAAACGTTTAACCATCCCACCGGTTTGTCACATTCTGGCTGAAGTTTTATGCAAACCAACTTTTCCACTTGGTAGCTTGCGTTGTTTGGGGCCGACTACGCGATTACGGTTTTGGTTCGGCGGGTAAGAACGAGGCATCGAAACCAACGTCAGGAGGACCCATGGAGACCATCGAAGCACTCATCCACCGCCGCAGCTGCCGCAAATACAGCGATCGCCCTGTCGAGGCCGAGAAGCTCGCACGCATTATCGAAGCCGGCCAGTACGCGCCGAGCGGCATGGGACGCCAGCCAGTCACGTTCGTCGCCGTCACCGACCCCGCAACCGTCGAGCGCCTCTCGCAGCTCAACGCCCAAGTTATGGGCAGAGAGGGAGATCCCTTCTACGGCGCCAAGACCGTTGTGGTGGCGCTGGTCGACCGCAGCGTGCCCACGCACCTGGAAGACGGCTCGCTCGCCATGGGCAACCTGCTCAACGCAGCCTATGCGCTGGGCGTCGATTCGTGTTGGATCCACCGCGCGCACGAGGTCTTTGACTCACCCGAGGGACTGGAACTGCTGACCAAGTGGGGTCTGCCCGCCGACGGAAGCCTGCGCGGTGTGGGCAACTGCATTCTGGGCTATGCCGAGGGCACGCTTCCCGAAGCAAAGCCGCGCCGCGACAACGTGGTGTACGTCAGGTAGGAAGTTCCGCCGTTCTACCGAACGGCGGACCCGCTGAAAGGCCCCGTCCCATATTTGCTGCCCCACTCGCAACTTATCTTGCCGATGGAGTTGTCGTCGTTTCGTTCGTGTGAGTCGTTTTGGCGCCGTCGTCTTGTTCGTCCTCGTCCTTTTGCGCATCGGCAATGGTGGAGGCCGCCGCAACGATACCGCGCTGGGGCGCGACGCCCGTCTGGGTCTGAACGCCCTCGACAACTTCTGTGCCCGCATGCGCGAGCTCGGGCGACATAAACATTGCGTCCAGATTGGCCCCGCCGCCGGCGTAACCAAGCGCCGCAAGCGCGATGACAATCACCGCGGCAACGACCACGATCGGCACGTAACGATGCCAGCCTGCAGGATTGAGGCCGCTACGGCGGGCAGCACCGCGGCTAATGTAGCCAAGCGTTCCATCGTGCTTGAGCTTTGAGCCCACCACGCGCCTTCGTCCCCACAACGAGGACTCGGCCTGCATGGCCAAGCGAGCGCTTGCCGAAGGATAGCCATATTTTGTGCGCTTGAACGAGCCGTCGAACCCCGAGGCGCTTTTGCCCCACGTCCGCGAAGTCGTACGCCGGCCGACCGGCGCCGCACTTCGCTTTGTTCGGTTCGTTTTTGAAGTCTCCGCCATACTCCCCCGCACGCCGTAACACAATCGAAACAATGCTTCTTTGGACTGTATCACACGCGCCGCACGCGGTCACGGCGCCTCGCTCAGCGGTCGTTGTCCTTCAGCAGGCGCCATAAAGTCGTGCGGCTTATACCGAGCACCTCTGCCGCACGTGTCCTGTTGCCGTGAAGGTGCTGCAGAACCAACCGTGCGACATCGCGCTCGGTATCGGCCAGGGGACGCAAGATGTACAAATCGCTTTCGAGCGCCGGGGCGCCAAAGGTCGCGGTCTTGATAACGTCCTCCTGGGCAAGCACCTCTTTCGCCACGGCACGCTCCACCGTTCCAGCCCCCACTAATATATAGAGTCGTTCAGAGACTTCACGCAGCTGCAGGTAATTGCGGGGCCAACGGTACGCATCGAGCGTCTCTGCCGCGGCGGCAGACAACCACGGGGCACCCGTCTTAAACATATCTGCCAGATACCCCAGATAGCGCGCAACCTTTTCCGACGCGGCTCCCTGCTCGGCGATTGCCGGCGCCACGCTCACCGCACAGGCGAAGCGCTCAGTCACAAAAGCAGCCTGATCACTTTCGCTGCCGCCCGGCATATCATTCGCCGTCAGCACCACATGGCAGCGCGTCGCCAACGCAGTGTCGGCCATCGTGGAGACCAGCTCGCGGAGGCGCTGGGGGCCAACCGCGTTCCAGCCCTCAATGCAAAGGGTCAGCCCTGTTTGGAACAACGGCGATTCGGCGCTTTTGAGCACATGGCGCCAACCGCGATCGGTGAGTTCATCGAGCGCGACGGAAACAAAGGGCTGATCGGCAAAAGGACCGTCCAGATAGAGGCGCTTGGCAATCTCGACCTGACCCGCTCCCAGCTCGCCCTCGAGCATAAGGGGCACACCGCGCGCGTAACTCTCTGCAACCGGCGCAGCCACCGAGGCCGCCCCCTCAACGATGCCGTACGCGCTCGATTCGTAGCGGGTCTCAACTTCGTCGGCGTTGAGCCACTCGATGCCCGCATGCGCCACGGCGCCGCGCACCTCGCGGACCACGACGACCCAAAGGCCCCCGTCCTCTTTGTCGGTGGGGCGAACGGCCAGGCTCAGGCGCGTACCCGCACGCCCCATAACCAGACGCGCGCCGTCTCCTATACGGTCGAGGCGCTCAGCGACAAAAGCCGCCACATCTCGCTCAAGCGCCGCGTCATTCATGGTCGAGATCGCGACGTCCCCCCGCGCATCGATTGCCAATGCCGAGGCCCCGGCAGCAGCCAGGGCCTCGGTCAAGATGTTCAGCTTGGCATCGCTATCCATGATTTGCCCCTGTCTGCAGCGACGTGCAACCGCCGGCGGTCGCACGACCGAGTGTTTCAAAATTGAACGATATTGCTCACCAAACACTATAGGGCAGAAAGCGCCGTCCTGCGAGTATAGGTGTTGCCCCGCATCGCCATCCTGGCGGGGCGATAAGAGCTCTTCGGGACTTATAAACCTGCGGACAAGCCATACCCGCAAGAGCTCCTATCGTTCCACCGTGAGAATGCGCTCACCGGCAGCCAACACGCAAATTGGCTACTTCTCTACCAGATTCCCAGCACGTGCTGCATTCCCAAACTCATGCACGCAATGCCAATCCAGCAGCAAAAGCCCAATGCGATGGGCTTGCCGCCCTTTTTGACCAGCTCGACGATATCGGTATTGAAGCCAATAGCCGCCATGGCCATCACAATAAAGAACTTCGACAGCTCCTTGATGGGCGCCGTAATGGACGCGGGAAGCTGAAGCACCGTGGTGATTACGCTCGCCAGCACAAAGAACAGCACAAACATGGGAAACGCGCGTTTAAGCGAGAACGTGCTTTTGGCGTCGCCGCCGGCCTTGCGTGCCAGATGCATCTGCCAGCATGCGAGAACCAGCGTGATGGGAATAATGGCCAGCGTCCTGGTGAGTTTGACCACCGTGGCGCTCTCGAGCACATTGGCGCCGGGATGCATGCTGTCCCAGGCGCTCGCCGCAGCCGTTACGGACGAGGTGTCGTTGATGGCGGTGCCGGCAAACAGGCCAAAGCCCTCATTGGTCAGCCCGAGCATGCCGCCGAGCGTCGGAAACACGAGCGCCGCGATAACGTTAAACAGGAAGATGACCGAAATGGCCTGGGCAATCTCGCGATCGTCGGCATCGATGACGGGTGCGGTCGCGGCGATGGCCGAACCGCCGCAAATCGACGAACCCACACCCACAAGCGTCGCGATCTTACCCGGCACGTTCATAACGCGGCAGAGCACAAAGGCGACGACAAGCGAGGTCGAGATCGTCGCCACGATAATCGGCAGCGACTGGGCGCCCTTGGACAGGATCTGGGAGAGGTTCATGCCAAAGCCAAGCAGGATAACCGCGTACTGCAAGACTTTTTTGGACGTATAGGTGACGCCGGCGGCGAGCTGTTCGCGACGATTCTTGGGAAAGACGAGCGCCAGGACCATGCCAAAGAGGATGGCAAATACCGGACCGCCGACCACCTCAATTTGTTTGCCGAGCAACGTCGCGGGAATGGCGATGATCAGGCAGAACAAAACGCCTTTCCAGCGCTCGCGTACGATATTTGCCAGTTGCATATGGGATTCCTTCTTTCTATTTCACGTTTTCGACGGCTTATGATACGGCAACATTGAGCGCAGCCTTGCGCAAACACAGACTAAGATGCCGCAATAGTTCTCAGGCAACAGCCGAATTACCCACCGTGGAGAGCTGATTCGCGGCATAATTAACAACTGACATATGAGTTTGATAGAACAGTTGCGAGGCGCTATGGAAGAATCGATGCACGTCGGCGAGCAGGAAACGAGCCTACAGGACCAGTCCTACCACACCATTCGACGCAAAATCGTCTACCTGGACTACAAGCCGGGCGAAAAGCTGGGCGTCAAGCAACTTTGCGACGACCTGGATATGGGGCGCACCCCTGTGCGCGAGGCACTGGTGCGTCTGGCGCAAGAGGGCCTGGTGCGCACCGTGCCCCAGAGCGGTACCTACGTCTCACCCATCAACCTCACCCTTGCCGAGAGTGCCTGTTACATCCGCGAGCATCTGGAAAAGCAGGTGATTGTGGAGTGCTGTGCGCGCGCCACGTCGGCCGGCATCGAGCAGCTCGACCGCGCCATCGCGCTGCAGGAAAAGGCCATGGCCGAAGAGGATCGCATCGGCTTCTTTTTGAGCGACAACCTCATGCATCACATGATTTTTAGCATCGCATGTCGCAGCACCGTGTGGTCGTGGCTCGAAGAGACCAATGCCGACCTGGAGCGCTTCCGCTGGCTGCGCGCCGCCACGCAGGTTCTCGACAATCAGGACATCGTGAACGAGCACAAGCAGATTCGCCGCGCCATCGCCGGTCGCGACCCCATCGAAGCGAGCTTTTTGGTCAGCAAGCACCTGCACATGATGTTCCGCAACCAAACCGAGGTTCTGGACCAGTTCCCCGAGTACTTCGAGACCAGCAAGCTCCGCTAACCTGCCAAAAAGGGACAGGTTCATTTTGGCAGGTTTTATCTGGTCAAATGCAAAAAAGGCTCGGCTCCGTCTTGATGCGGAGCCGGGCCTTAGTTGTTAGGATGACGGAACTCGATTACTCGACAGTAACGCTTTTCGCCAGGTTGCGAGGTTGGTCGACGTCGCAGCCGCGCAGGATGGCGACCTCGCGGGCGAGCAGCTGCAGAGGAACGCTCGCCGTGATGGGGCTGAACACGTCGCGGACTGCTGGCACGCGGATGATGCAGTCGGCGATCTTGTTGATCTCCTCGTCGCCCTCGGTGGCGACGACGATGACCTTGGCGCCGCGTGCCTTGCACTCCATGAGGTTCGACACGGTCTTGTCGTAAGTAGCGCTCTTGGTGGCCACAGCGATGACAGGGAAGCCCGGGTCGATCAGGGCAATAGGGCCGTGCTTCATCTCACCGGCGGCATATGCCTCGGCGTGCAGGTAGCTGACCTCTTTGAGCTTGAGCGCGCCCTCGTAGGAAATAGCGGCACCCATGCCACGCCCCACGAACAGCGCCGACTGCGCGTCCTTGCACAGCAGGGCGGCCTCATGCACGGCCCCGGTCTGGGTATCCAAAATCCACTGGATCTGCTCGGCCGTATCGGAAAGCTCGCGGAACAGCATGCGCGCCTGCTTGGTGGTCAGGCGGTACTTGACCTGCGCCAGCAGCAGAGCCAGCAGCGTCAGGCTCACAACCTGGCCGATAAAGCTCTTGGTCGAGGCGACCGCGATCTCCTTGTTGGCCTTGGTGTAGATGACGCCGTCGCTCTCACGCGCCACGGGGCTGCCCACCACGTTGGTGATGCCGAAGACCTTGGCACCCTTGATGCGCGCGTCGCGAATGGCGGCAAGGGTATCGGCCGTCTCGCCCGACTGGGACACGGCAACGACAAGCGTCGTCGGCGTAATGATGGGGTTGCGATAACGGAACTCGCTGGCCGCCTCCACCTCGGTGGGGATGCGAGCCCAGCCCTCAATGAGATTCTTGGCAATGAGGCCAGCGTGATAGCTGGTTCCGCAAGCGATCACGTAGACGCGGTCGATGTCGTTGAGCTCCTCGAGCGAAAGGCCCAGCTCGTCGATGTCGAGCTCGCCGGCCGGCGTCATACGACCGACCAGCGTGTCGCGCACGACGCGCGGCTGCTCATGGATTTCCTTGAGCATAAAGTCGGGATAACCGCCCTTTTCGGCCATGTCCAGGTCCCAGTCGATGTGGGTGACCTTGGGCTCGATAACGTTGCCGGCCTCGTCGGTGTATTCGACGCCTGCGGGCGTGAGCTTGGCAAACTGACCGTCCTCGAGCACCACGACATCGCGAGTGGCGTCGATGAGTGCAATGACGTCGGAGGCGACATAGGCGCCGGTCTCGCCTGCGCCGACCACAATCGGGGAATCCTTGCGGGCCACGGCGATCACGCCGGGCTCGTCAGCGCACACGGCGGCCAGACCATAGGCACCGACCACGTGGGTGCAAGCCTCGCGCACGGAGGCCATCAGGTCGTGCGTCTCGGCATAAGCCTCTTCGATCAGATGCGCGAAGACCTCGGTATCGGTCTCGCTCTTAAAGTGGTGGCCGCGGCCCTCCAGCTCTTCGCGCAGCTCGGCGAAGTTCTCGATGATGCCGTTGTGGACGATGGCGATACGACCGTTGCAGCTGGTGTGGGGGTGAGCGTTAACGACGGAGGGCTTGCCGTGGGTGGCCCAACGGGTGTGACCGATACCGCAGGTAGCGTCGCTGTCGATGTTGGAAAGCTCGCTCTCCAGACCCGCGACCTTGCCCACGCGGCGGATGACGTCGAGGTGCGCCGCGGTCCCCTCGCCCACCTCGAGCGCGACGCCCGAGGAGTCATAGCCGCGATACTCCATACGCTTGAGGCCCGTGACCAGGATGTTCTTTGCAATATCAGAGCCGGTGTAGCCGACGATTCCGCACATAGGATAAATCCCTTCGTTCGCGTGACTGCAAGACGTCCACGCACAGGGGGCGCTGAGACGTATAACGTTCGAGTATTGTACTCACGCAAGCACAAGCTGATATACCAGAAGTGGTATCTCAACTTAGATACCACCCGATGCACACACGTTCAGCCGGTCCAAACCACCACAAAGGTACCTGCCCCCTTCGTGGTGGTCGCACTGGTAGCGGCGTTTGCCCAGATAAAACCTGCCAAAATAAACCTGTCCCTTTTTGGTAGGTTTGGGATGCTACAATCTGGCTTGTACTTGAAACGCATCAAAGGGGCCGCTATGGCAAAGGTTAAAATCAGCGACGTCGCGCGCGAGGCCGGGGTTTCGCTGGGCACGGTTTCCAACGCGCTCAACCATCCCGAAAAGCTGCGCCCCGAGACCCTCAAGCTCATCAACGAGACCATCAATCGCCTTGGCTACCTGCCCAACCAAAGCGCTCGTCAGCTCGCGGGCGGCGCCACCAAGTCCTTTGGCCTGGTGCTCCCCCGTCTCGATCACGGCTTTTCGCTCCAAATCGCCAGCGGCGCCCACAACGAGGCCCGCAAGCACGGCTACGACCTGCTCATCGCCAACGCCGATAACGACGACATTCTCGAGGACCATTACCTGCGCTATTTTATGGGCACGCAGATGTCCGGCGTCATGGTTCAGCCCATGGCGTCCCCCGACTGGCATCCGGCCATGACTAAAATGCCCGTGCCGATCGTCCATCTGGACATCCACTGTTCCGAGCCCGGCTACTACGTAGCGGCCGACAACGAGGCCCAGGGTCGCATCATTGCCGAACTCGCCATCGCCCGCGGCGCGCACCATATTGTCGTCGTCGGCCGAGCAGCATTTATGCAGCTCACCCTACGCGTGCTTGGCATTCACAAGGCCCTTGCCCTGCACCCCGATATCAAGATCGAAGTCATCGACGCCGGCGAATGGAATACCGCTGCCGACGGCTACAGCATCGGTGCCCAGATTGCCGAGCGTCCTGCTGACGAACGCCCCGATTTTGTCATCGGCCTGACCGACGTGTTGGCCTCAGGCGTTATCTCGGCGCTGGTCGACAAAGGCATCTCCGTCCCCGAGCAGGTCCGTGTGGCCGGCTGCGACGGCAACCCACTCGCCTGGAGCGGGTCGGTCCCGCTCACCACGGTGGCACCCCCAGGCTACGAGATTGGCCGCAAGGGCGTTCAATTGCTCATGGAGCAAATCGAGGATAAACCTGCCGCCAAGACCAAACGAGTCCGCATCGGCTCCGCCGCGCGTACCGTCACCACGGCCACGGCCACCGAGGACATTAACCGTCAGGAGCTCGTGCGCCCCTTCTTGCTCGAACGTGTGAGCACCCAAAAGGCCGAGCAGCACCCGACGGGCCCATCCGCGGCCCCAATAACCGACATCAACCTGGGCGCCTACCTGTAACAAAAAACGCCGCAACGGGAACAGTCCCGCTGCGGCGTTTTGCTGGCCCCATGTTCCCTCCCCGTTTAGCCGGACCTGCGGCTACGGGTATTTATGGAATGTAATCCATTTTTCATTAACTTTTTTGTTAAAATAGACTCAATTCCATATTTTTAGATATTTCCTATAAGTATTGATTTTGCTCCAGTTTTTTCTCGCCAAGAAAGGGGTTTCATGAATCTGATTGATCGCAAACAGTACCTCGACTGGCTCATTTCGTGGAAAGACTCGCACGTCATCAAGGTCGTTTCGGGCGTGCGAAGGTCCGGCAAATCAAAGCTATTCGAAATCTACCGTAGCTACCTGCGCGATCATGGAATCACAGGCGACCAGGTTATATCCCTCAACTTTGAAGACCTGGAGTTCGAGTCGCTTACGTCGTATAGAGCACTCTACGACTACATTTCCGCCAGACTCGTCCCCGATAAGATGAACTACGTTTTTCTGGACGAGATACAGCACGTCGAGCATTTCGAAAAAGCCGTCGACAGTCTTTTTATCAAGGACAATGTCGACCTCTACATAACCGGTTCCAACGCTTATCTGCTCTCGAGCGAGCTGGCAACTTTGCTCTCCGGCCGCTACGTAGAGCTCAAGATGCTGCCCCTATCCTTTAAAGAGTTTTGCTCGGCAAAAACCAATGACGGAAAGGCTCCCGCGCAGTTGTTTGACGAGTACATCACCCGGGGCTCTTTTCCCTTTATCGCCGAGACGGGTATTCAGGGACCCCAGGCGCGCGATTATCTTATGAGCCTCTACGATACCATCGTCATACGCGACGTTATCGAACGCCTGAAGGTCTCGGACGTCCCGACCCTGCGCGATATCACCAAGTTCCTACTCCATAGCATTGGAAACCGGATCTCGATTAAAAAAATCTCCGACACGCTCTCGTCCAACGGCAACAAAACCGACCAGAAAACCGTAGCCAAGTACCTCAAAGGCTTAACAGACAGCCTTGTGCTGTACTTTGCTCCGCGCTATAACGTGCGCGGTCGGCAGCTTCTTTCAACAAACGGCAAATACTACGCCGTTGACCTTGGACTTAGAGGCGCTCTCGTCAAAACCCAAAGCAGCGATATCGGTCATATCCTCGAAAATGTTGTTTATCTCGAGCTCCTACGCCGTGGATACGACGTCTACGTGGGCGATATCGACGGCGGGGAAATCGATTTTGTTGCCCTAAAGTCAGACGAGACAGCCTATTTTCAGGTTTCAGCCACAACGCTCGACGAAACTACCCTCGATCGAGAGTTGGCCCCCTTTAAGAAAGTCCGAGACAACTACCCCAAGACGCTTCTTACGCTTGACACGCTGTTTGCGGACGCGAACTACGAAGGAGTCCGCAAGCGCAACGTGATCGACTGGCTCCTGGAGTAACTTGTAACGTCATAACCCTCCGCCAGCTCCTTACCAAGGCCGCAGCCCCAGTCGCTTAAAGCACAATGCCCCTCTTATCGGCCAAAACAGCAATCTTGGCGTGATAAGAGGGGCTGACTGCGTCAGCGCCTCCACGCAGGCGCCGTTACCGTCACCTTCCCGCGGGATCGGGTGCGGGACATGGCGACTCGCGTGCAAACGCTAGCGCACGGCCTTGACCGCCGCCGTCAGATCGAACAGCGTATCGAGCACAGCCTCGCAACCATCCACCACGTCCTGCGGCAGCGGCACGATATCGGGGACGGCAAAGACGTGGCAGCCGGCCGTGATGCCCGAGACGCAGCCGTTGCGGGAATCCTCGACCACGGCACATTCCTCGGGAGCAAAGCCCGCGCGCTCGCAGGCAAGCAGATACATCTCGGGGTCGGGCTTACCGTGTACGACGTCCTCGCCGCAGGTCACCGTCTCAAACTTGTCAAAAAGACCGACCATCTTAAGGTTGCGCTCCGCCGTAACGTGGCGCGACGAGGTCGCAAGGCCCACGTGATAGCCCGCAGCCAGCAGCTCGTCTATGCACTCGGCGGCGCCGGCCTTAAGCTCCAGTTCGGTCTTGACCATCTCGTCGCGAATCTCCTTGTGGCGGGCATAAAACGCCTCGGTAGTTTCGTGGCTGCCATAACGCTTATCAAGGATGTCCATAACATCGGGCAGCGTGCGACCGATAAACTGATGGATCAGCGCATCATCAATCGCGACCCCAAGCTCGGCAGCGCCCGCCTTCCATGCCTTAATGCCCAAACGCTCGGTATCGACCAGCGTTCCGTCCATGTCAAAAATAACGGCATTGATCATATCGGTCCCCCATCGCTTCGCGCTGCTGTACTCCCGCAACTTTACCGCACCTGTAAACTTGTATATAACGTATATAGCATATTGCACTTTCGTTACATAGATAGAAGTCTTATGACAAGCGGCTCGGTAGGATTATAGTTTTCGACCGAGTACTTAACGGCAAGGATCGATTCATGCTTTCAGACACCACCGCACCTGCAGAGGGGCTTCAGGACAAACTCACAGCGCTCGAGCAGCTGCTTTTGGCATACGGACGCGTCGCCATCGGCTTTTCCGGTGGCGTCGACAGCAGCTTTTTGGCTGCGGTCTGCGCCCGCATCATGCCCGCCAGCACGCTTCTTGTTCACCTCACCACGCCGCTCATCGGCACGCCCGAGCAGACTTCGTTTGAGCAGGCGGTTGACGGGCAGGTCGATGAGGGGCCTCATTTCAAGCTCCCCGTGCTCAACCTCTCGGTCGATCAGCTGCAGCTCCCCCAGGTAGCCTGCAACGACGCCGACCGCTGCTACCACTGCAAGCGCGCCGGCTTTACCGCCATCGTCAACCACGCCAAGTCGCTCGGCTTTCCCACCGTCATCGACGGCAGCAATGCAAGCGATCGTGGTGACTACCGCCCTGGCATGCGCGCGGCAAAAGAGCTCGGGGTACGCTCCCCCCTCATGGAGGTCGGCTTTACCAAGGACGAAGAGCGCGAACTGCTGCGCGCATGGGGCTATCCCGTTTGGAACCTGCCGGCGGGAGCCTGTCTTGCCACGCGCGTCCCCACGGGCGAGGAGCTTACGCGCGAGAAGGTCAATTTAATCCGTGCCTGCGAGGACTACCTGCACGATCTTGACCTGGCACAGATCCGCGCACGCCTCGTCGGCGGCTGCATGCATATCGAGGCCGCACCGGCAGACGTCGCCAAGATTGCCGCCCTCGGCGGTACCGCAGTCAACGACGAGGGTAAAGCCCCGCTTCCCGCCGCTATCGAATCTGCCCTGCGCAACCTAGGCTGCGGCCATATCTCCCCCGAGGTCACCCCTTACATCCACGGCAACATGAACCAGTAGCGCATCCCGATAAGTTGCGGTGGAATAGTCCCTGTTTTGCGACCTATCGGGCCCAAGCAGGAACTATTCCACCGCAACTTCGTTTGGCGGGCATTGACCCGCAGACCTGCCAAAAAGGGACAGGTTTATTTTGGCAGGTTTTATCTGGAGAAATGTCACAAGACAACTGCCTCTCTAGCACCCCTCTAACTTCGAGAGGCACTGGAGAGGGGTCTCGGCCGCACCCACTTTTTCCGATAGCGGCGGTTACAGCTCGTCGATGAACCCATTACTTCAATGAGTCCTTTATCCGGCAGCATTGGCATTCCGTCTCTCTAAACCAATAGATTTATCTCTCTAACTTTAGAGAGATAAGCACTTTGTTTTAGAGAGACCTTTAGAGAGATATATCGAATTCGCTGCTAGATTACCTAAGACTGTCTCTCTAACCGACTTTATCTTTAGAGAGACATTTAGAGAGACGAGCGCGACCCCTCTAATGAATGGAACACCGCAGCCGACAGCTACGGCATCGGCACCCAGATTGCCGAGTGCGCAGTACCCCGGCAAGCAACTACGCCGAAGCCACCGCCATCGGCTTCGGCGCATACCTTTAGCTCACGGCCTTGACCGCCGCCGTCAGGTCGAACAACGTATCGAGCACGGCCTCGCAGCCATCCACCACGTCCTGCGGAAGCGGCACGATATCGGGGACGGCAAAGACGCGACAGCCGGCCGTGATGCCCGAGACGCAGCCGTTGCGCGAATCCTCGACCACGGCGCATTCCTCGGGAGCAAAGCCCGCGCGCTCGCAAGCGAGCAGGTAAATCGCGGGGTCGGGCTTGCCGCATGCGACGTCCTCGCCAAAGGTCACCGTTTCAAACTTGTCAAAGAGGCCGACCGTCTTAAGATTGCGCTCGGCCGCAACGCGGCGCGACGACGTCGCAAGGCCCACGTGATAGCCCGCAGCCAGCAGCTCGTCGAGGCACTCGGCGGCGCCGGCCTTAAGTTCCAGGTCGGTCTTGGCCATCTCGCTGTGTAGCTCAATGTTGCGGGCAAAAATAGCGTCGGCGGTTTCGCCCTTGCCGTAATGTGCCTCAAGGATGTCCTTGACATCGGCATTCGAGCGGCCGATAAACTGATGGATTAACGCATCATCAATCGCGATTCCCAGCTCGGCCGCGCCCACCTCCCATGCCCTCATGTCCAAACGCTCGGTATCGATCAGCGTTCCATCCATGTCAAAAATAACAGCCTTGATCATATCGGCCCCTTCATCGGCTTGCGTTACCGCAAATCTGCTGCACGTTACAAACTTGTATATAACGTATATATCATATTGTACTTTCGTTATATAGACAAAAGCCTTGTGACGTAACCTGCCAAAAAGGGACAGGTTATTTTGGCAGGTTTTATCTGGGGAAACGCAGACAGGGCCGCGACACCCCTATGGCGTCGCGGCCCTTTTCCTTGGAGAGGGATCGATTAGTTGAGCGGGACGACCGTTCTAGTCTTCGAGTCCGCTATTGATGAGCTCCGCGATCTCAACGGGATCGATGCTCACGAGAGGCGGCGGTATACCCGATCGTCACTTGGTTGGCAGATACAAACCCCGTGGAAACCTTCCTTACAACACGGACCTGACCGCAGCCTCGATACCGCTGGCGTCCAAACCGTACTTGTGCAGCAAATCGACCGCAGGGCCGGACTCGCCGTACACATCGCGCACGCCGACGCGACGCATCGGCACCGGATGCTGCTCCGCGAGCACCGAGGCCACGGCCTCGCCAAGACCACCGATAATCGAATGCTCCTCGGCGGTGACCACGCGACCAGTCTTCTTGGCGCTGGCAACCACCAGGCGCTCATCAAGAGGCTTGATCGTGTGCATGTTGATGACCTCGGCGTCAACACCATCGGCAGCGAGGGCCCCGGCGGCCTCAAGCGCCTCGGCGACCATGAGGCCGCAGGCGACGATAGTCACATCGGACCCCTCGCGCACGACTACGCCACGGCCAATCTTGAACTCATAGTCTTCGCGATCGTTGATGACCGGTGTTGCCAGACGGCCGAAGCGCATGTAAACCGGCCCCTCAAATTCATACGCGGCGTGCACGCAAGCACGAGCCTCGATGTCATCGGCGGGAACGATCACCGTCATACCCGGAATCGTGCGCATGAGCGCGATGTCCTCGCAGCACTGATGCGTAGCGCCGTCTTCACCGACCGAGATGCCCGCATGCGTGGCGCCGATTTTGACGTTGAGGTGCGGATAGCCGATGGAATTACGAACTTGCTCGTACGCGCGACCGGCGGCGAACATGGCAAAGGTGCTCGCAAAGGCAACGTGGCCCGTGGTCGCAATGCCGGCGGCAAGTCCCATCAAGTTGCTTTCGGCAATGCCGGCATCGTAGAAGCGCTCAGGGTGCGCAGCCTTAAACTTACCGGTCTGCGTGGCGGCGGCCAAGTCGGCATCGAGAACCACAAAGTCATCGCGCTCATTGCCCAGCTCGACAAGTGCCTCGCCGTAGCTAACGCGCGTGGCGACTTTCTTGACGTCTGCCATTAGAGCTCCTCCCCTGCTGCTGCGAGCTCGACCATGGCCTGCTCAAACTGTTCATCGTTGGGTGCCTTGCCGTGCCAGCCCACCTGGTTTTCCATAAAGGAAACGCCCTTGCCTTTCACCGTCTCGGCGATAATGGCCACCGGCGAGGCGCTCACTTTGCGGGCCTCGGCAAAGGCGGCGGCAATCTGCGCCATGTCGTTACCGTCGGCGAGCTCGATCACATGCCACCTAAAGGCGCGGAACTTGTCGGCAAGTGGCATAGCCGAGTTAACTTCGTCGATACTGCCGTCAATTTGCAGGCCATTGTGATCGACGATAGCGACGAGGTTATCCAGGTCGTGGTTGCCGGCGAACATAGCCGCCTCCCACACCTGGCCTTCCTCGCACTCGCCGTCGCCCAACAGCGTGTAGACGCGGTAATTGTCACCCCAGTGCTTTGCGGCAAGTGCCATTCCAACCGCGGCGGAGATACCCTGACCGAGCGATCCGGTAGACATGTCGACGCCCGGCGTGTCATTCATATTGGGATGGCCCTGCAGGCGACTGCCGATATGGCGGAGCGTCTCGAGCTCCTCCTTAGGAAAGAACCCGCGTTCGGCGAGCACGGCGTAGAGTGCCGGAGCGCAATGTCCCTTGGAGAGCACAAAGCGATCGCGCTCAGCGCGGCTCGGATTCGCCGGGTCAACATCCATTTCCTCAAAGTAGAGGTAGGTCATAATGTCGGCGGCGCCAAGCGATCCGCCCGGATGCCCCGATTTGGCGGCGTGAACCGCAGTCACGACACCCTTCCTGACCTCATTGGCGACCTTCGCCAGCTCCTGGTTGGTCATACGAATTCCTCTCTTGAAAACAACCCCGGCACTGGATGATGCGATGTCGGGGCGATTCACTCGTTTAAGCCCGCACGACGACCTTTTTCCAGTCAGCCTCGAGGGAGGCGAGACCTTGATCGGCCAGCGTGTGGTGCAGCCACTTCTTGAGCGCGGCCATAGGCACGGTCGCGATGTCGGCGGAGTCAACGTCTTCCCGCGTCAGCTCCTTCTCGATACCCAGGCCACCCTGGTCTCAGCCTTGTGCTCAATGCCACAGGCGGTGCATTCATTTTGAATCGCCTTCTGGGCCATATAGATGTGGGCGATACCCACGGTACAGACGGCACCGCCTGCGATCTGCATTTTTAAGATGGCGTGCCAGACGGTAATTTCACCCTAAAACACAAAGCCCCAAGTCAACAAAAGCCAGGAGCCTTTGCCAACTTGGGACATTACGAGTCGCCGCCGTACAGGCAACGACGACCCTTACTCCTTCTGCCATCAACCGATATGGACGACTCAACTTGTCCGGTTACGGCAGGATGTGGAATCCAAGCGTTTCGATATCACGCGCGAAACCCTTAACGGTGTCGAGCGAATACTCCATGAGGTCCTTACCGACGTTCTTGCGCTTGGCCAGGATGCCGTTGGGAACGGTAATGATCTGGCATCCCACGGACTCGGCCTGATAGATATTCAGCAGCTCACGGGTAGACGCCCAGAGCACCTCACACTGCGGCTTTGCCGCGGCCTTTTTGACAGACTCAGCCATCAACGGCAGCGGATCAACGCCGGTATCGGCAATACGGCCGGCGAAGATAGAGATGATAGACGGCGTCTCAGCGGAGACAGCGTCCACAAACTCATCGACCTGCTCGGGAGTAAAAATCGTCGTAACGTTTACCTTAATGCCGTCGGCAGAAAGACGCTTAACGAGCGTCGCGGTCGACTCACCCTTGGTGTTGAGTGCGGGGATTTTGACATACACATTGTCAGCCCAAGTCGCAATCTCGCGAGCCTCTGCCTCCATGCCCGCTTCATCGTCCGCAAAGACCTCAAACGAAACCGAGACATCGGTGATGTGCTCGAGCACGGTCTTGGCGAACTCGCGGTAATCGGTCACGCCACCCGCCTTCATAAGCGAGGGATTAGTCGTAAAGCCCTGAACGTTACCGTTCTCGGCCATGTCGAGCATGCCCTCGAGATTGGCACCGTCGGCAAATACCTTGATTGCCATAATGTACTCCTTACATACATGATGATATAGAAATGTACGGACTGAATTGTTTGTCAAAATCGCCGCCGCATCAGAGTGGAACGGAGAGCCCCTTAATCGAGTTCGATCTCGAGGCGGTAGAGGTCGGCGCGGTAGAACGACTCCACATACTCACGGGGCACATTCTGCTGGTCATGAGAAACCCTCGTAATGTTAAGCAACGGAGCACCGGCGCTGATGCCCAAAAGCTCGGCCTGCTCGTCGGTAGCAACGCAAGCTCCAATCTTTTGGCTCACACGGCTCCAGCGAATATCGCACGAGTTATTGAGATAAGCGCGAAGTGATTCCTTGGAAAAGTCGCGTTCCGCAATATGCGGGACATAACCGTCTTCGTAATAAATCGTCTCAAGATAGAACGGACGATCGCCCGACACGCGCACACGGCGAAGGCAGAAGGCCTTTGTGCCCTCAGCCAAGCCCAGCTCGTGGACAACGTGCTGGGGCATGGTTACAACGCCAGACTCAATCAAACGTTTTTGAGGCACTGCAAACTCGTCCACATTCTTTTTGATATAGCTCGAGACACGCTTAGGCGAGCTGAGTGGCACGTTGGCAATAACCTCGGATCCACGGCCGCGCTTCTTCTCAATCAAGCCATTATTAGAAAGCAGCTCCATCGCTTTGCGCGCCGTTGCACGCGAAACGTCATAGCGCTTCATAAGATCGCTTTCGGAGGGAATGTAGTCGCCAATCTTGTAGGCACCACTCGTAATTTCCTGGAACAGGATATCGTACAGCTGAGAGTACAGCTGTTCCTTGCCGCTAAAATCGAGCTCAGACGTTTCGGTCATCATCCCTCCCCTATCTGGAACAGTTCTCTAAATCCTTGACATCAGGCGCTGTCTTTTAATAAATGTTAACCGCAACATCTTAAAAGACTCACATCGATAACGCCGCCCGCGCATAATTCACTCCAGCCGAGCATGCTTCACCAACTCGCCACTATCTTGGGGCATTCTTTATGCAAATAATGCCCCAAGCCGCCTCTAGCGTGCGCCGAAAAGCTTGCGCGGGCTGGCACTCGCGCCGATACGATCGGCACCAGCGCCCGACATAAGCGCAAGATCTTCTTTCGTGCGTACGCCGCCCGATGCTTTGACCTTTACACGGCCGCCCAACTCTTGAGCAAACAGATAGACATCCTCGACCTGGGCACCAGCCGTGCCAAAGCCCGTAGACGTCTTAATAAAGTCTGCACCGGCAGCCTCGACGGCATGACAGATCGGCTTTTTGGTTTCCTGCGCCAAATAGCACGTTTCGACAATGACCTTGAGCGTCGCATTGGGCACAGCCTCGCGCACGACTCGAATATCGTCCTCAATCGCCTGGTAGTCGCGGGCCTTAACCATACCCTGATCGATCACCATGTCGATTTCGGAGGCACCGTTGGCATAGGCATCGGCCGCTTCGGCGGCTTTCGCGGCGCTCGTCATATAGCCAAGCGGGAAAGCGATGACCGTGGTAAGCGAAAGGTCGGGATAGGCCTTGTGAGCACGGGCGATATACGAAGGAGGAATGCATGCGCTGGCACAACCGTACTCGGATGCCTCGGCGCAAATGGCATCAATCTGATCCCAGGTCGCCGTCGGCTTAAGCAATGTATAGTCGATGCGCGAGCAGAGGTCCTCATCGGTAAGCTCTGCCCCCGCCTTGGCGGCAATGGCGGCAACCGACGAGGGATCATCCAGATACTCATCAACCTTGGCCAAAAAGCTCGGATAATCAACGGCATCGACATTGGTCACGTCAAGCTCAATGGTATGACCCAGCTCAAACGTATCATAGCCACGGTTTTTGATGCGGTCGACAAGGATATCCAGATCGACCAGGTCGTCGCCCTTGCTACGATCCTCGAGCACATCGCCCTTGTGATAATGCGTCACAATGTGCGCAAGATGACGCGTCGGCTTAAGATCGCGAGCACGATAGCGCTTGCTGATCATAACGGGATCGGCGACAAGACGAATCGTGAGCACACGGTAGCCGTGCTTGTCTGCCAACTCGGCGAGCCTGTCGTGCTGCTTGGCAGAGAACGGATAATCGCACATAATCTGCGGACCATCCGCCATGGCGACATCGAGGCGACGGAACCACTCCTGAAGAGCGTTCGCATCAACCTGTGCCTTTTCCTCGGCATTGTTAAAGCCGTACGTATCCCAATACTCTTCCTTAACGTCATCAAGTGAGACGCTCAAAAAACTCTCGGATGTATGGCGGGCCTTGATGCGATCCGCCAAATCGGTTTTGCCCGTAGCCGGAGGTCCGGCAAGCAAAATCAGCGTCTTTTCCATGCTAGGAAACCCTTCTTACTACCCGATTATTTGCCACGAAGCTGGTCTTTGGAGATGGCAAGCATCTCGGTAACCTTGTCCATGTAATACTTGATAGCTTCATCGTCTTTCGCTTCGGCGGCAGCCGCACGCTTCTTGTTGTACAGCTTGACCAGTGCCGCAGACGCCTTGCCCATCGTTCGATTGACTTCTAGGCTCTGCTCGTATGCTTCAACGGCTTCGTCGACCATGTTGGCATCGGCATAAAGCTTACCAATCTCGTTTAGAACGTTTGCGGCAGCGACGCCCTCCTTGCCCTCGAGCTCGGAACGCTTTGCCTTAACGGCGTCGAGAACGGCATCTCGATCGAGAACGGGTGCGGTCTCGGCTGCAGCGGAGGCCACCTTCTCCTTTTTCTTGCCAAATCCAAACAAACCCATTGGAAACCTCCACTAGCAGTAATAAACGAAAGGGGTTGTTCCCCTGCCGGGGACCAGGCACAGGAACAACCCCCTTAAAGAAAGACTTGGACCTTCGTCAGGCGCTACAAGAATCCTTATGCGATACCAAAGACGCTGAGGATGGACTTGATGGCCATGAAGAAGAAGCCGGTGACGACGGTGTCGACGTCGGTGCAGGTCATGTTCACGAAGCCAATCTGAGCGAGCATCGGGGACAGGAGCGCAGGCAGGATCATAATGAAGATGCCGTGGAAGATGCAGCCGATGATGGCGCCGCGACGACCGTCGATGGCGTTACCGAAGATACCAGCGGTGCCGCCGGCGAAGAAGTTGGACATAACGCCGGGGATGACGAGGGTACCCATGAAGCCGGTGATAGCCATGCCGATCAGCGAGCCGAGCGTGGTGAACACAAAGCCGAAGATAACGGCGTTAGGGGCATAGGTGAACAGAACGGGGCAGTCCAGAGCAGGGCGCGCATCGGGGACGAGCTTCATCGAAATGCCCTGGAAGGCGGGGACGAGCTCGGCGAGCAGCAGGCGGACGCCGGCGAGCAGGACGTACAGACCAACGACGAACTGCATGGCCTGGAGGAAAGCGAAGACCATGAAGTTGGTGGCGCCGCAGTAGTCAGCAGCAGCAGCGGGACCAGCGAAAGCAGCGACGACCAGGTAGAAAACGATCATGACCAGGCCGACAGCAGCGTAGGTATCCTGGAGGAAGGACAGGGACTGCGGAATCTCGAGATCCTCGGTGGACTTGGACTCCTTGCCGCCAGCGAGCTTCTTGGTGATGCTTGCGACAAGAGCGGTGAACATATAGCCAAAGGTGCAGAAGTGACCCAGGGCGATGTCATCGGACTCGGTGATCTTGCGGACAACGGGCTGAGCGAAGGCAGGCATGAGGGTAGCGAAGGCGCCACCGACGATGGAGCTGACGACGATCAGGGGGATACCGCGAAGACCGCAGAAGAAGGCGAACACGACGCAGAGCGTGGACTCCCACAGAAGGGCCTGGCCAGTCAGGAACACATACTTAAACTTGGTGAAACGAGCGAGGATGATGTTCACCACGAAGATGCCAGCGAGGCAGATGGCGATCTCGGAACCAAGGCCAAGATCGGTCATTGCCTGACCGTTGATGCCCTCGATGGAAGCGACGACGGCGGTCATGCCGTTGAAGCCGAAGGCGGAGTTGAACATATCGCCAAAGTAGGCAAGAGAGCCCTGCATGACGCTCGAGCCGGCAGCCAGAACAAGGAAGCCAAGCATCGTCTTAAACGTGCCGAGCAGCACGTCATTGGCCGGCTTCTTCTGAAGCACAAGGCCCAGGCAGGCGACGAGACCGATAACAACGGCGGCCTGCGTCAGGCTGTTATTGATAATAAACTCAAGAACAGCCATGTTGTACACCCCTTTTTCTCATGTACATTTCTATCAATCTAGGCGAAGAGACCCTTACTCCAGGACGCCCATCTCCTTGAGCACCGGGGTCAGCTTTTCCTCGATTTCCTTCTTATCGACAAGACGCTTGAGGAACACGCAGGGAAGACCGGTGTTGTAGCTTTCGATCTGCGTCTTGAAGTTCTCGGCAGCGACGATCATGTCGAAGCCCTTAGAGGCGCCCGCGGCGCTGGAAACGCTGTCGTGGTCCATCTTGCACTGGACCCCGAGCTTTTTCATGACCTGCTCAATAGCCATCTGGCAGGCAAAGCTGCTTCCAAGACCATTGCCGCAGCAGCACAAAATCTTGACCATGTTCATTTCCTTTCCTTTGTGGGCACGTGCCCCACCTCGGGGTAGATGCGGGCAAATACATAGGCTCGCCCGCACCAAGCGGCACTGTTTTACGCCGCTGCACCCGTAAATGCCTGATAAATCTCGTCGGCATCATCAGAAGCGACGATCTGCGCAATCTTGTCCTCATCCATAAAGATGCCGGCAAGCACCTGCATGGCCTCGATATGAGAATTAGAATCCTCGGCCGCAAGTGCGACCAAGAGACGAACATCGAAGCTGTCTTCCGAAAACTTAACGGGCTTCTTCAGGACCGTCACGGCAAGCTGACCTTTAATGCAGCCGTCTTCGGGGCGGCCATGAATCAGCGCAACGTCTTCGGTGAGCACGTAGTAGGGACCCATCTCGTTGGTGGCGCGGATGATCTCATCCGCATAGCGATCCTCGACGTAACCACCCTCGCTGAGCGGGGCGATCGCAAGCTTGATCGCGTCCTGCCAGGAATCGACAGAATCGGCAAGGCGAACGTTTTCGCGTTTGAGCATCTCCGTAATCTGCATCGGTGCGCCTCGTCCCTAAGCAACGATATTCTTGAACAGGCTGATGCGATGCTCGACAACCTCTTCGACGGCCTTCTGAGCAGGCATAACCATGTTGCGGTTGGAGGCGTTCTCCTTGAGCTCGTCATAGCACTGCTTGGAGGTCTTGTTCCAGTTGACGAGCAGATCGGTGCCAACATTGAACTTGCGGATACCCAGGTCGATGACGTGACGAACATCCTCGTCCTTAACACCGGTGCCGCCATGGATGACCAAGGGGAAGCCGTTCACGGCATCGCGGATCTTCTCGAGCTGATCGAAGGAAATGTTGGTCTTGGACTTGTACTGACCATGGTTGGTACCGATAGCGACGGCAAGGGCGTCGATGCCGGTCTTCTCGATGAACTCGACGGCCTGCTCGGGATCGGTGTAGCGCACGTCGGCATCGGCGACGGCGACGCCATCCTCGGTACCGCCGACGGTGCCGAGCTCGGCCTCAACGGAAGCGCCGTGGGCCTGAGCCATCTCGACGATGCGCTTGGTACCAAGGATGTTCTCCTTGAAGGGAAGCGCGGAGCCGTCAAACATTACCGAGCTATAGCCGGCCTCGAGAGCCTTGCGGATCTCGTCGAAGTTCTTGGCGTGGTCGAGGTGAAGAACGACGTTCACGCCATACTCCTCGGCCATGGACTTGCACACAGCAACCAGGTTGCGGTGACCGACATAGCTGGCGGTGCCCTCGGAGGTCTGGATGATCACGGGGGTGTGCAGGCGAGCCGCGACACGGATAATCGACGGGCACATCTCGAGGTTATGGGTGTTGAAAGCACCAACGGCCATGTTGAGCTGGTTGGCCTCTGCCAGGACTTCGCGCAGGGTTACGTACATAGTGTTTGCCTCCTGTTGTCTCCACTGGATGTATCAAGTGGCGACCGCACAGGGGGTGCCGGCCGCCGTCCTTGATCGACAATTAGATTATCACAAACGTCCGTATATTCGGTTGTCCGAATGATATTTCGTTTGATATGCTCCGCATTGACCGTTCACCTGAATTTTTCGACCGTTTACCCGTTAAAAAGGGCGCCCGCAACCCATGCGGGCGCCCTTGTCTGTCAGCCGCTCTCAACCAAAACGGAGTGCAAGCTCAACTGGCTCGGCCCCACCTCAATCTAGGCCACGGAACAAATTACGCGGGACAAATTAATAGGTTCTGTTTGTCCCAAATCTTGAGTATTTGTTCGGCAGAACGCCCCCTGCCGGCTCCTGCTAGACTGGTAGATTCCCAACCGTCCATCCAGGAGCCTCAATGTCGCGCAAGTCCGCCTACAAGCAAGTACTTTCCATCGGCACCGCCGTGGTGCTGGGATTTGCGCTGTTTACGGGATCGCTCGATGGGGCGCCCAAGTTGTTGTCGCCGCAAAGCAATGAGCAGGCAGTGGCTCTGGCCGAAAAACAAAGCGAGAGCCCCAGCCGCACCGACGACGAGGCGGACCTGGTCAAGCGGCTCGAATCAGGAACAGCGAGCTCCTCGGACTCTCAAAATAGCCAAGACTCTGGCGATGGCTCCGAATCCACCGTGACCAACACCAACGGCAACGTTGCCGAGGACAGCTCCACCACTCCCATCGACGAGGTCGAAAATCCCGATCTCGACCGCGCGCGCGGCGTTTACCTCACCAGCATTCCCGACTACGCCGGCAACCCCTACGTTGCCCTTCGCGCCGATAGCACGCACCCGTTGGGCACGCCGTCATTCACACTCGATGAATACGATCGCGCCACCGAAGAGGGCTGCTTTAAGAAGTTCTCCAAGCTCGACAACTTGGGCCGCACTCGCAAGGCGCTCGCCTGCGTAGGCCCCGAGTCACTCGGACAGGGAAAGCGCGGCGATATCTCGCGTATCCATCCTGCCGGTTGGCACCAGCAGCGCTACGACTTTATTCCAGGCCAGAGCCTCTACAACCGCTGTCACCTCATCGCCTGGTCGCTCTGCGGCGAAAACGCCAACCGCAAGAATCTCCTCACCGGCACGCGTTATCTCAACGAAACGGGCATGCTGCCCTTTGAGGAGCAGATCCTCGACTACATCCGCGACACTGGCAACCATGTGCTCTACCGTGTCACGCCCATGTATAGCGAAGAGGAACTTGTCTGCCGTGGCGTGCGCCTTGAGGCGCAATCAGTCGAGGACCACGGCAAGACCCTCTGCTTCCACGTATATTGCTACAACCTGCAGCCGCATGTGCAGATCGACTACGCCACCGGCCGCAATCAGGCCTCGGGAGACTAGGGCCGACCAAGCTGTCCCAAAACCTAAAATGATCCGTTCTCCTCCGTCCCCCGGGGATCAAAAAGGGCCGCTCCGGATTACCCAGAGCGGCCCTTGCGCCGGCATGCATGTTGCAGGCAACGCCATACGCTACTTGGCGCGGCCCTCCTCATAGCGCTCGACCAGCTTGGCCTGAACGTCATAAGGCACCTGCTCATAGCCCGCGGGCTTCATGGTAAAGTCGCCCGTGCCGCGCGTGATGGAGCGCAGGCGCGTCGAATAATCCGTCAGCTCGGCCAGCGGTGCCTGGGCAATGACCACGGTATCGCCGCGCTCATCGGTCTCCATGCCCGTCACGCGACCGCGCGAGGCCGAGATGTCGCCCATCACGGCGCCGGCGTAGCTCTCGGGGATAGTCACCGTGATTTCCTCGATGGGCTCCAGCACCACCGGGTCGGCATCGGCACACGCCTTGCGCAAGCCGATGCGAGCCGCCGCGCGGAACGCCATCTCGTTGGAGTCGACGCTGTGATACGAGCCGTCGTACACGGCCACGCGAATGCCCGTAAGCGGGTAGCCGGCAATGATGCCGTCCTTCATGGTCTCCTGGACGCCCTTGTCCACGGCAGGGATCAGCGAACGCGGGATGCGGCCGCCAACGACCTCGTCTACAAACTCATAGCCGTCACTCGTGCCGTCGGGCCCAATGAGCGGCTCAACGCGCAGCCAGCAGTCGCCATACTGGCCGGCGCCGCCGGTCTGCTTCTTGTGGCGACCCTGGGCACTTGCCGTACGGCGAATGGTCTCACGATACGGAATGCGGATCGGCACACTCTTGGCCGCGACCTTGGTACGGTCCTCAAGGCGATTGAGCAGGACCGAAACCTGTGCCTCGCCCACCGCCGAAATGATGGTCTGGCCGGTCTCCTCGTCGCGATCGATGCTCATGGTCGGATCAGCCTTGCACGCCTTCTCGATAAACGTATAGAGCTTCTCCTCGTCACCGCGGTTCTCAGCCTCGATGGCAATGCGGTACTGCGAGTTGGGGAACTTAAACGCCGCCGCCTCGACCTTACCGGTAATGGAGAGCGTGTCACCCGTCTCTGCCGCCAACTTGGGCGCCACGATGATATCGCCGGCATAGGCGTGACCGACCTCAGTCATGTCACGGCCGCACATCACATACAGGTGAGCCAGACGATCGCTCTTGCGGGTACGCGCGTTGATCAGCTCAAGGCCCGGCTCAAGCGTGCCCGTCAGCACCTTGATAAAGCTGATGCGGCCCTGCTGCGGATCGGCCAGGGTCTTAAACACAAACGCCACCGGACGGTCATCGTCACTCGAGATCTTGAGCGAGTCGCCATCGATGAGTGGCATCTCGCCGTAGTCGGTCGGCGCCGGGAAGTACGTAGCAATGTCGTCCATCAGCGAGTTGACGCCCTGCTCCTTAATGCAATCGCCCGCAAAGACCGGCACAAAGATGCGCTCGGCGATCGCCTTCGACAGCAGGCCTTCAAGCTCCTCTTGCGTCAGCGTCTCCTCGCCCTCCAGGTATTTCATCATCAGCTCGTCGTCAGCCTCGGCCACCAGCTCGCACAGATGGTCATGGGCCTGTTCGGCCTGGGCACGATACTCCTCGGGAATCTCCGACTCAACGGCTTCGGTGCCGTTGCAATGACGCGCCTTCATGCGCACCAGGTCGATGATGCCGTCAAAGTCCTCGCCCTCGCCCCAGGGAAGGGTCACGGCACCCAGGCGCGTGCCAAAGCGCTCCTGCAGCAGGTTCATTGTGGTCGTAAAGCTGGCCTCGGAACGCGACAGGCGGTTTACGAACACCGCACGCGCTAGGCGCAGGTCCTCGGCGGCATACCAGAGCTTAACCGTCGTAGGCTGCGGGCCGGCCTCGGCGTCGACCACAAACAGAGCCGTTTCGCAGACACTCATCGCGGCAAAGGCGTCGCCGATAAAATCGGGATAGCACGGGGCATCAAGCACATTGATGCGTGTGCCCTTCCAGTCGATCGGCGCGATGGTCGTCGAGATGGAAAATGCACGCTTGACCTCTTCAGGGTCATAGTCGAGCGTGGGCTTGGTGCCGTCGTGGCCGCCCAGGCGGGCGGTCTTGCCAGAAAGGTGGAGCATGGCTTCGGCGAGTGAAGTCTTGCCCACCCCGCCTTGGCCTACGAGCACCACGTTCCTTACATTACCGGTCTTGGGAGCACCCATGATGACCTCCTTGCAGGGCCGCGCGCAATGCGCGACGCCAACGGGGAGAGTTCGCGGTCGGTGCCGTCCCGGAAGCAGCATGGTCGGCAGCCGAGCCGGCTCACCCTCCAAATGTCCTATGCCACCACCCTACCCTCACGGGTGACTGCCCATGCACACCTTTCGGCGCACGTATGAATACAGGCGGCGAGAGGACAGGGCAAGCATGCCAGGCGATTATTAAACCCCGTCGACGCAAACAAAAAGCCGCCACAGACCGTAAGACCTGCGGCGACTTCGCCTCAATTTAATAGTTGAGTAAATACCTGAGCCTATCCCTCGATACGGCTCAAGAACTCACGCGTGCGCTGCTCGCGCGGATGGTCGATAACCTGCTCGGCAGGACCCTCCTCGACAATGCGGCCGCCGTCCATAAAGACCACGCGGTCGGCAACATCGCGCGCAAACTGCATCGCATGGGTCACGATCACCATCGTCATATTCTGCGCGGCGAGGTCTTTAATGACGCGCAGTACCTCGGCCGTCAACTCGGGATCGAGCGCCGAGGTCGGCTCATCAAAGAACAAGATCTCCGGGTCGAGTGCCAAGGCGCGGGCGATACTCACGCGCTGTTGCTGACCACCCGAAAGCTCGCACGGCACCTTGCTCTCGTTGCCCGTAAGCCCCATCTGAGCAATCAGCTCGTGCGCACGAGCTTCCGCCTGCTCGCGCGGGCGCTTAAGCACGCGGATCGGCGCGTCGGTGATGTTTTTCATCACCGTATAGTGCGGAAACAGATTGTAGTTCTGGAACACCAGGCCGAATCGCGAGCGCGCCTGCTTGGGCACATCGCCCTTCGCATACACCGCGCCCGAACCCGCATCCGTCGCGACGGCAAGGCCGCCAAACGAGAGCGAGCCTCCGTCGAGCGTCTCGAGCAGTGTGGCGCAACGCAGCAGCGTGGACTTGCCGCCACCCGAAGGCCCGATAATCGCCACGACCTCGCCGCGCTTGACCTCGAGCGAGATATCCTTGAGCACCTCATAGCCGCCAAACGCCTTACGCGCGTTCGATATATTCATTACCGTTCCGGACACGGGAACCTCCATGTGTTTAAAAAGTCAGCGAGCGTGTGACTGGCGAGACAATGTGCTCCGAAAGAGGAGCGCCGCGTACTTCTGTACGCAAGCGACGGTTTGAGGAGCAGATTGGCCGTCAGGCACGCGCGCAGCGTCGAGCAGTCCGCCGTTCGTTAGAACGGCGGAACGATCTAGTCATGATAATAGTCCAGCTTCTTTTCGGCGGCGCCCAGCAGCATCTCGACCACAAAGTTAAAGACCCAGTAGATCAGCGCCGCGATCGCAAACGGCACCATGCTCACTTGCGAGGCAACCAGCGCCTTGGCCGTCGAGAACATCTCCCCCACGCCAATGGCAAATGCCAGCGACGTGTCCTTAACCAGCGTGATAATCTCGTTGCCCATCGCCGGCAAAATACGCTTAGCGACCTGCGGCATCACGATATACAGAAACGTCTGCAGGCGCGAGTAGCCCAGCACCTCGGCGGCCTCATATTGACCGCGCGGAATCGACTGCAGGCCCGAGCGATAGATCTCGGCAAAGTAGCCGGCGTAGTTGATGATGAACGCCAAAACGCACGCCGTCCACTTGGAATCGGGCGTAAGCGAAATGCCGAACACGTAATACGGGGCAAAGTAGATGGCAAACATCTGCAGCATGAGCGGCGTACCGCGCATCACCGAAATATAGATGCGCGCGATCCAGCGAAGCGGCGCGATCTTACTCATACGCATAAACGCCACGGGGATTCCCAACGGAATCGACCCGAGCAGCGTCAGCACAAACAACTGCAAGCTGACCAAGAACCCCTGGCCAAGCATCTGCATCATGACCTGAATAGACATTACTTGAGCACCCAATTATCGAAAGATAGACCATAGCTTGAATACTTATCGCAGAGGTCCTTGACCGTACCGTCCTCATAGAGCGCCTTGAGCGACTCGGTCACGGCGTCGGCCGACTTGGTGTCGCCCTTCTTAAAGCCGACGGCGTAGTGCTCGCTGGACAGCGGCTCATCAAGCTGCGTATAGGCATCGGACTTAGCGGCAAGCTGATACTGGGCAATCGAAAGGTCGCAAGCCACGGCATCGACCGCGCCGCTCTCGAGCTGCATAAAGGCCGTGTTGTACTCGCCGATGGTGTCGAGCGTGGCAAACGTCGCCGCCAGATCCTTCTGGTCACCCTCGAGCACGTCCTGCGCAGCGGAATCGGTCTGGGTGATCACCGTCTTGCCAGCAAGATCGTCCCAGCTCTTGATGCCCGCATCCTTCTTGACCACCAGCACCTGCTCGTTGAGCATATACGGCTCGGAGAACGTGTAGTCGTCCTCGCGGCCCTCCATGGTAAAGCCATTCCAGATGCAGTTGATGGCACCCGAGTTGAGCAGCGTGTCCTTAGCGTCCCAGTCGATGGCCTCGTATTTGACCTCCCAGCCCTGCTTATCGGCAACAGCCTTGGCCAGATCGAGATCAAAGCCGGTGTACTCGCCATCGTCGCCCACAAAGCCGTACGGAGGATAGGACTTATCAAAGCCCACCACGAGCTTCTTGGACTCCGCAGCGCCCTTCACATCCTTGGCCGCGGCAGAGCCAGCAGCGGAGCCCTTGCCGGCACCACCGCCGCAGCCGACAAGACCAAGGCCAAGCACCGTGGCAAACGAGCCGGCTAGACCAACAAACTGACGACGAGACATATCGGTATTCATGGTATTCCCCCTTGGTGGCACTTTAGTTAAGTAAAGTGAGTCATGTAACGTTCAGAATCATACACTTTACCTTGATAGAGTACAAGGGAAGGTTTGCCCGGCGTGGGCGGGGAGCGGCGCGTAATTAAGTTTCCTGCTCTACAGTCCTGCGCAAGACGGAAAGCACATTAAGTGCTTTCCTTTGCGTGCGGAACTCGCGATAAACTTAATTACGCGCCGCTCCCCGCCCACGCCGGGCAAACGTCGTTGGACTTATCACTGACACGATTAAACCGCTTGTATATCGTCTGCTGGCTTGGCACGGTACAATACTTGCAGCTTTAATTCATGAATTAGTGGAGTTATTGATGGCAGAATCTCGTGCGGAGCGTAGGGCTCGTCGTGCTTTGGTGGAAGCGCCTGAGGGGTCAAAGGAGGAGAAATCTTCTACGAAATCCAAGTCTTCTAAAGCTGCAAAAAGCAAATCGACTAAGAGCAGGGCTAAGGCCAAGCGTTCTGGCTCTCGTCGAGGCGAGGATAAGGCATCTCAGACTCGCTCCAAGCGCTCGCATAAAGATCCAGCTTCGTCTGCGCGTAAGGCTGTGGATCCCAAGTCGCCTTGTTCCATCATGCGGGCTTGTGGTGGGTGTACGGCGCTCAATCGTCCTTATAAGAAGCAGTTGGCGGCCAAGCAGGCTGCTATGGAGGAGCTGTTTGCTGAGCTCTGCGAGCGCGAGGGTATTGCCGTTGATCCCATCCGCGGTATGGGCGTTACCCTGGGCGACCCGGGCAAGTATCCTGCGCCGCGTGGTTTTCGTCATAAGGCTGCCACACCGTTTGCTCCCGGTAAGGAGAGTGCTGTCCGTTGCGGTTTCTTTGAGCGCGGCACGCACAAGATCGTTGCCGTACCCGAATGCCCCGTCGAGGCACCGGGCGCCCGACAGATTCTTAACGGCATCGCGCGTGAAGCTGAGCGCCTGCACATTCCCGCCTTTAACGAGGACAAGCATCTGGGCTTACTTCGCTATGCCGTCGTTCGCTGCGGTTGGCGCACCGACCAGATCATGGTCACCCTCGTGACCGCCCAGCGCGACCTGCCGCATGCACAGGATTTCTTTGAGGCCGTCGCCGCGCTCGATCCGCGCATCGTCACCGTTGCCCAAAACATCAACGGACGCCCTGGCAACGCCATCCTGGGTGAGGAAACCCGCATCGTGTATGGCGCCGAGTGCATGCGCGACCAGCTACTCGGCTGCGAGTTCGACATCTCCCCCACCGCGTTCTACCAGACCAACCCGCAGCAGACCGAGCTGCTCTACCAGCTCGCTATCGACGGCATGGATCTGCACCAGGGCGATGTGCTTATGGATGCCTACTGCGGCAGTGGCACCATCGGTCTTTGCGCAGCTAAAGAAGCCCAGAACAAGGGTATCGGCATCATGCTGCTCGGCGTAGAGCGCAACCCGGCAGGCATTGCCGATGCACGCCGCAATGCCGAGCTCAACGGCCTCACCCGCAGCGCCTGGTTTATGGCCGACGATGCCACTGATTACATCCTAGATGCCGCCGACAACAACGAGCGCGTCGATGTCCTTTCCATCGACCCACCGCGCGCCGGCTCCACCCCCGAGTTCCTCGAAGCCGCCTGCGCACTTAAGCCGCGCCGCATCACCTATATCAGCTGCAACCCCGTGACCCAAGAGCGCGACCTGCACCAGCTCCTCGACGGAGGCTATCGCCTGCTCAAGATCACGCCCGTCGACATGTTCCCCCACACCGACCATACCGAAACCGTAGCGGTCCTCGAACGCCGCTAATTCTCCGGCACAAGAAAGGGGGCGGCCCGCCTGGACCGCCCCCTTCGCTTGGTTTATAAACTCCGCTACATCCCCTTGCGCAGGTCGCACACGCCGGCTGCAGTCATCTCGCGCAGCAGCGTCTCGCGGTCGCGCGTCACGATCAGGTCCAGCGGGAAGTGAATCTCGTCGAGCATCTTGCGCGCCTGGTCGAGCTTGCCAATCGCCATGCCAATATGCGCATCGGTCGAAACGCCAATCCCCACGCCCAGCTCGGCGCAACGCTCGGCAATCTTACGACACACGTTCCAATGCTCGGCATCCGTGCCATGCTCAAGGCTGTGGTTGTTGATCTCGATGATCTTGTGCTTGGCCTTGGCCGCCAGCAGTACCTCATCGATATCGAACGGCACGCCCGAACGACCCGTGTGGCCCAGCATGAACACCTTGGGGTGTTCCAAGGCATTGATATACATCTCAGTCGTCCGGGCCGGCGTCGCGCCCTCAGCAATCTGCGGATTATGCACGCTTGCAACCAAATAATCCAAATTACACGTAACCAAATCGAACAGCGAATGCTGACGGCTGTACGAATCGCCGGCAATATCGAGCGTGACAGGAACGTCCTCGCCAAACAGGCTTCCATCCAGCGAAACGATATCAGCCTCGGCACCACGCAGCACCAGCACGCCGCTCCAAATGCGCGGCCAGATATTCTGGTTGATAAAGAACTGGTAACTGCGCAGGTCATTAGGGCAAGCCGTAACCATAGAGCTCAGATGGTCGGCAGATCCGAGCACCTGCAGGCCACGCTCTGCCGCCCAGTACACATTCTCCTCAATGGTCGAATATGCATGCGCAGAGAACATCGTATGGGTATGAATGTCACAAGAAAGCAGGTAGGGCATCGGGTCTCCTTATCTGGCATGGCCGTCGCTTATATTCATTGTACGCATAGCCTTCGATAGTCGTAAAACCGCTCCATCCCAATGACACAACGTCCATGACAACGGGGTCCGGCTTAACACCAAACCCCGTTTCACGTAAAACATTGCAGGCAGAGCGCTTTACTTTTAACGATACTCGTCCGCCAACCGTTTCCAAGCGGGTAGCGAATTGATGATCGTTTCATAACTCACGCAATAACCCAGGCGGAACCAACCCGGCATGCCAAAACTGTCCGAGGGAACCGCAAGCAGCTCATACTTCTTGGCGCGCTCGCAAAACGCATTCGCATCGGGCTCGAGCGCCTTCACCCACAGGTAGAAAGCACCATCCGGCTCAACATAGGTATAGCCGTAGTCCGCCAAGGCGTCGGTGAGCGCCGTGCGGTTGCGAGCATAGGCCTCGACATCGCTCGGCTCATCGATACAATCGATGATCACGCGCTGGAAGAGCGCCGGTGCACATACAAAACCCAGCGTACGGGCAGCACCCGCAACAGCCGGCATCAGGCGCGCAGCCTGCGGATTGGTGTTGGGAACCAGGATCCAGCCAACGCGCTCACCAGGCAGCGACAGTGACTTAGAATACGAGTAGCACACCACGGTGTTCTCGTAGATCGAGGGGACCCAAGGCACCTCGGCACCGTATACAATCTCGCGATACGGTTCATCCGAGATAAGCATAATCGGGTTCTGGGGATCGCGCTTAGCGTTGACCTCGCGCAAAACATTGACCAGACGCGTCAGCGTGTCGCGCGTATACACGGCACCGGTCGGATTGTTTGGCGAGTCGATAATGACAGCGGCCGTCTTATCAGTGATCGCCTTGAGCACATTACCCACGCTCAGCTGGAACGTGTCTTCGTCGGCAAGCGCCTCGACACACGTGCAGCCGGCCTTCTCAATCCATACGCGATACTCCGGGAAGTACGGGGCGATAACAATGACCTCGTCGCCCGGGTTCGTAACGGCGTTGAGCGTGCAGGTGAGCGAAGCCGCGGCGCCCACCGTCATAAAGACGTCTTTGCCCTCATAGCTCGTGCCAAAGCGGCGGTTGAGCGATTCGGCGACGGCTGCTCGACATTGCGGCAGGCCCGGTGCGGGGGTGTAGCCGTGCAACTGGTCGCTTGGCAGCCCCAGGGCCTTCTTTATGGACTCCGCCACGGCAGCGGGCGCCGGAACACTCGGATTACCCAGCGAAAAATCGAATACGTTTTCTGCGCCGATCTGCGCCTTGCGCTCAAGGCCATAGCTAAAAATCTCACGGATGATGGAGCTTTCCGCACCGCGAGCATACATAGTTTCGTTGATCATCTGTTCCCCTTTCGCATAGGCGGTATTGTACGCTTTAGCCGAGCAAAGTGTCACAGCAATACTGGCCAAAATGTGTCGGCTTCGTCTATAGCAAGCAGGCAGCCCCCATATCGCCCAAAAGAAAAAGCCTCCGCAGGTTTCCCCGCGGAGGCTTTCGCCATAAAGACTATTTGTCGTCGTCGGTGTCGGCACCGGCGTTGATGGCATTGCCATCGTCAGCATCATCGGATGCGGCTTCGGCATCCTCCTGCATGGCCGCCTGCGCAAAAGCCGCGGCATCGGCCGCCAGCTCCTCCTCGCTCATACGAGGCGCACGCTTTTTGGTCGGCACGCCGGCCGCCTTGGCATTGCGCTCCTCCTTGGCTGCCAGGATATCGCCCTCGCGCTCAAGGTAGGCGTCCCACTCGTTATCGAGCAGGGCATTCACGGCATCGCCCTCGACAGTCTCGCGCTCAAGCAGCACCTTGGCCATCAGGTCGAGCTGATCGCGACGGGCATCCAGGATCTCGACAGCACGACGATGGGCCTCGCGCATAATGCGCTGGACCTCGATGTCGATACGGCGGGCCGTCTCCTCGGAGTAATCCTGATGATCGGCATAGTCGCGGCCCAGGAACACCTGATGCTGCGCCTCACCGAAAACCTGCGTACCCAGTTCCTCGCTCATGCCCAGGCGCGTGACCATCTCGCGCGCCATCTTGGTTGCGCGCTCCAGGTCGTTGCTCGCGCCCGACGTGATGTCATCGCACATGAGCTCCTCGGCCACGCGACCGCCCAAGAACACGGCGAGCTCGTCGAGCATCTCGTTCTTGGTCTTGAGGAAGTGATCTTCCTGCGGCAGCTGCAGCGTGTAGCCCAGGGCCTGACCGCGGCTGACAATCGAGATCTTGTGGACCGGATCGGAGTGCTCCAGGATATGACCGACCAACGCGTGGCCGCTCTCGTGATAGGCGATCGTGGTACGCTCGGCCTCGGTCATCACGCGGCCCTTGCGCTGCGGTCCGGCAATCACGCGCTCCATCGACTCCTCGACCTCGTCCATCGAGATCACGGAACGATGACGGCGAGCGGCAAGCAGCGCGGACTCGTTGAGCAGGTTCGCCAAATCGGCACCAGTAAAGCCAACGGTCATCTGGGCGAGCTTCTCAAACTTAACGTCCTCGTCCACCGGCTTGTTCTCGGCATGCACGCGCAAGATCTGCTCGCGGCCCTTTACGTCCGGACGGTCGACCGTGACCTGGCGGTCAAAACGACCGGGGCGCAGCAATGCCGGGTCCAGAATATCGGGGCGGTTGGTTGCGGCGATCAGGATGACCGACTCGCTTTCCTCAAAACCGTCCATCTCGACCAGCAGCTGGTTGAGCGTCTGCTCGCGCTCGTCGTGGCCGCCGCCCAGACCGGCTCCGCGCTGACGTCCCACGGCATCGATCTCGTCAATAAAGATGATCGACGGAGCCTGGGACTTGGCTTCCTTAAAGAGGTCGCGCACGCGGCTGGCGCCAACACCCACGAACATCTCGACAAAGTCAGAACCCGAGATGCTAAAGAACGGCACGCCCGCCTCGCCGGCAACGGCCTTGGCCAGCAGTGTCTTACCGGTACCCGGAGGGCCAACCAGCAAAACGCCGCGCGGAATCTTGGCACCCAGCTTGCGATAGCGATCCGGATCGCTTAGGAAGTCGCGGATCTCCTCGAGTTCCTCGACGGCCTCGTCCACGCCGGCCACGTCCTCGAACTTGACCTTGGGACGCGTAGCCTCGTTGGTCTTGGCGTTGGTCTTGCCAAACTGCATGTTCCTATTATTGGCGCCCATCATCTGGCGCATAAAGTAGAACATGATGGCGATTAGGGCAATCGTCGGCAGCACGCTCATCGCCAAGTCGCCCCAAAAATCGGGATCGTTGGTGTTGACGATGTATTTGGTGTCGAGGTGCTCCGCCATAAGCTCGGCAAGCGAATCGGAGCCGACATAGGTCGAGGAAAAGCTCTTGAGCTCGCTCGTATCGCCCTTGTCCTTTTTTGTCTTCCAGTAATGACCCGCCACGCTTCCGTCTTGAACCGTATAGGTCAAATCTTCGACGCGATCCTGCTTAATGGCGCTGACCATCTCGCTCGTCGCGAGCTTAACGGTATTGCTGGAGCTGGCAAAACCGGAGCCCATATTAAAGAAGGCATAGCCCAGAAGCGCGCAAGCTAAAAGAAAATACAGCCAGCCCGTACGCGTAGGCTTCTTGCCTCCGGGCATCCCCGGAATCTTTGGGTCCCGGGGAGTCTGGGAATTGTTGTCGTTACGGTCGTCGGGCATCTTACGAATAAACCTCCGGTTTCAAAATGCCCAGATACGGAAGGTTGCGATAGCGCTCGGCATAGTCGAGGCCGTAGCCCACCACAAAGGCATCGGGGCAATGGGTTCCAACATACTTGGGCGTGATGGCCGAGGTACGGTCCTCAACGTCCTTCCACAGGAAGGCAGCGACCTCCAGCGAAGCGGGCTTGCGGCTCTCGAGGTTCTTCATCAGGTACTTGAGGGTCAGGCCCGAGTCCAGAATGTCCTCGACGATCAGCACGTCGCGACCACGGATGTCGATATCCAGGTCCTTAATGATACGCACGATGCCCGAAGACTTCACACCGTCGCCATAGCTCGAAACAGCCATGAAATCGATGTTGGTCGGCAGCTCGATCTTGCGCATCAGGTCGCCCATAAAGACAACAGCGCCGCGCAGAACCGCGATCAGCACCAGATCCTTACCCGCGTAGTCGCGCGTAATCTCCTCGCCCAGGCGAGAAACGATACCGTCGATATCCTCCTGCGTAAACAGAACCTTCTCGATATCCGGATGTTGAGAAGCCATGACAACCCTTTCTTGTGCTTAATCGCCCACACACCGCCGTATGGACGCGAACTACACATTCTAGCAGCGCACGGGGTATATTTTCCAGCCCTCGCACCATCAGCGCGGGAATACCGTCAACGCCGCACAGAAAAGCTGGTGCGAGGGGCTAATCCGCGTCAACCACGCGAAGCAGATAGGCCACACGCGTCGCCGCCGTGCATTTAAAACGCTCGTCCGCGCGAACTCCGGCGACCCACACCACGGCGCCTCCCGGCGCCGTCCTCACCACGGGCACGCCGGCGCGCTCTGAAACGGGAATGCGAGCCTCGCCTAGCAAGTCGGATACCTTCTTGCTTCGGCCACTCATCCCTAACGGGCACATCACGTCTCCCGGTACGGGACCGTCCACCCACAGGCGCGCCAATCGCGCCTCGGCAGGAACCTCGCCGCGCGAGCCCGCCAAGATCCGCTCACTATCGCTGTCGGCAAAACCCAGGGCAGCCGCGTCCACCAAAGCTGCCACTTCCCCGGCTGCCGCAAGCTCACGGGCGCGGCGCACGATATCGCATCCCGGCTCAACGGCCATCGGCTCTGCGACCAGCATGCGTCCCCCGCCCAACGGTAAACGACCGGGTATGGTAACCCAGTCCGCAACCAGGCCCTCACGAGCCTCCGGTGCCTTAAACGCCAGCATGCCAAACTCGACGCGCGCGTCAATTCCCGCCGGAAGCGTGACCGAACCCGTGCCCTCGGCAACGCAGGAAAGGACTCGCTCCACATGTCGCATCTCTGGACGAACGTCCGGATCGATGCGTTTGATCGCCAGTCGCACGATGCGCCGGGCGATTACCACCTCGGCCGCAGCAAGGCGCCTGGCATCGAGCACCAGCGCACCTGCCGCCTCTTTGCGCAAACAGCTTCGAAACGCCTGCGCCGACAGCTGGGATAGAAACGCATCTTCGTCACCCAAGATCTCACAGGCGGCGCCAATCGTCTTGCACACGCTCGCATTACGCTGTGTCACCACTGGCATTACCCGATGGCGCACGTAGTTTCGCAGATACGAGACATCCTCGTTGCTCTCGTCTTCACGCCATGGCTGACCATGTACCTGCAGATAGCCCACAAGCTCGCCATGAGTTAGGTCGAGCAAGGGGCGCACCACAATATTCCTTCGACGAGGAATGCTCGAAAGCCCAGCCGGACCCGACCCCTTAATGGCGTTCATCAAAAATGTTTCCGCGCGGTCCGAAGAGGTATGGGCAGTACAGATGCGCGCCGCCGTTCTCGGCGCCCCCGTCTTGGCACATAGTTCGCGAACATACCTTCGTGCCGCAGCATAACGCACCTCGCGCGCAGCCGCCTCAATATTGCCCGACTCCCCATCAAAATAAGCATGCTCAACGCACAGCGGCAAACCATATTGCGCGCAGAGCTCACGCACAAAGGCCTCGTCGCCATCGGACGCCTTGCCTCGTAGATGATGGTTTACGTGCAGCACATGCAGGCGCTCGCGAGCAATGGGGACGACGCCGCGTCCATCTTGGATATCCAGCTTTGATGTGCACGCCATAAGAAGCAGTGCCGTCGAGTCCGCACCGCCTGATACCATGAGCACGACAGGAGCAGCCTGTTGCCTCGTCCGGGTCTCATCGACTGCCCCAGGCGCGGCATGGTGTCCGTAATGCTGTGATACCGTTGGCATTAGCTTCCTCCTCTATTCGTCCGCACCCATTGTATCCTTTGGAATCTTATGTCTCGCCTGCACCTTCATATCCTCGGCAGTGGCTCTAAAGGCAACTGCGCACTCATCGAGGGCCCGCAGGGGCTCATTATGGTCGATGACGGACTGTCTCGCCGCGAGACGCTCAAGCGCATGGCGGAGCTCGGCCTTTCGGCAGACGACGTGTCCGCTCTTGTTGTCACTCATGAGCACAGTGACCACATTAAGGGGCTTGAGGTGTGGTGTAAGTATTGGAATGGCCCGATCTTTTCCAGCAGAGGAACGCTCACGTCCAAAGAAAGCCTCGCACATCTACCTGTTGAGGAATTCGACCCAGGTGACACCCTCTCTATTGCCGGAGTTCACATTCAGACATATTCGACATCCCACGACGTCGTTAATCCCGTCGGCTACCGGTTTGACGCTCAGGGTGATTCGATTGGCTTTGCCACCGACACCGGCGAGTTGTCGAAGCATGCCATCAATACGCTCAAGGACTGTCGCATTCTCGCACTCGAAAGCAACCACGATGTAGCCATGCTACGTCAAGGAGACTATCCTCGCTTTCTTCAGGAACGCATCCTGTCTGCAAAAGGGCATCTCTCCAACGATCAGGCCGCCGAAGCCGCACGCGCGCTGGTAACCGATCGCACCGAGCAGCTTATCGCGATGCACATTAGCCAAGACAACAATCGCCCAAGCCTTACCGTCAAAAGCTACGCAAGCTCCCTCGACGCAACACTCGACAACGAGCTTGGCAGCACCGCCACCCGCGTTGAGGGGCTGCATAAACTCACGATACGTCCCGCAGGGCAATATCGGCCCATGACCATTCGGTAGGCCATCTCAAATAAAAAGGGGGCCGGGAATCACTTCCCGGCCCCCTTAACGCAGGCACCGATGTTAAGAGACGATAGCCTTAGTCGATGGAAATCTTCGTAACGTTCTTCTTCTCGACAATCTTAGGAACCGTAACGGTAAGAATGCCGTCAGCGTACTTCGCAGAAAGACCCTCACTCGAAGCATCCTTCAGATACACACCGCGCGTCGCGCTGTACGAGCTAAACTCCTTCTGCAGGAAGTTCTTGCCCTCGTTCTCGTCGCTCTCCTCAACATTCACGCTAATGGACAGACGACCCTCATTGAGCTCGACATCGATATCGTCTTTGGCGACACCGGTCAGATAGGCCTTGACCTCATAGCCGTCGCCCTTATCCTCAACGTCAACGGGAAACGCCTTGGAAGCAATCGAGTTGTTTGCAAGGTCGGTCATATCATCAAACAGATCGAACAGCGAGCTAGCAGAGGGACGAACACCAAAAACCGAACGATAAGGAACCATGCTTGCCATGACTACCACTCCTTTAAGGGACTGCCGAGCCATCTTCCAGGTGGCAGGGACTTCTTTTGACGCTCTAATATATGCCCATCCATTTCTTATATATACATTTTGATATAAAGTTTTTTAAGTCTCTTTCTATAAGCATATCTAAGTCTGGTCGACTAAGGTTTTAACGAAGCCAAAGTTCTTTGAACCGTGCCTTAAATACCATATACGCGGCCTGTCAAAACGAAGCGGAGGGCTTACAATGAGCGCATACACGTTGTTAATGACAACCTAAGGGCATCATGGACGATCAGACCTCCGACAATTCGTTTGAGTCGCTGCAGAACGATAGTTCTGCCTATTCACAGCCCATACGCTACCATCGTCCCCATACTTCCCAAGAGCCCATTAACGATGCAGAGCCTGAGTATGTAACTCGCAATCGATATCAAACCCTAGAAGAATCTCAATCAGCGCGCAGACACATGGGTGTCGCCTCGAGCGATCCGATGTATCTAGAAGATGCCCCCTTATCCAAAAACAGCGCAAGCAGCCAGGAGCAGACACAAACACCCACAAAGCAACATCGTAGAGGGCCCCGTCCCAAGCAAACTCTAACGCATTCCGCCCGCTATCTCGAGACGCCTAAGCGGGGGAAATCGATATTTACATCGTCAAACAGACGGCGCAGACAGCACCGTCTCCAAATTGCGCTCTTGATCATTACCATCGTGGCAATCGCGCTGGTCATTCATTTTGTTTTCTTCAAATAGAAAAGGCTATTAAGCCATAGAGGCGTTTAGCTCATATCGACGAAACGCAAAAAGGGGGAGGCCGCGAGGCCTCCCCCTTCTTCAGTTTCGCTGGCGGCTCGGTGCCGTCCACCGGTCAGCGGCGCCCTGGCCTCCCACGGGCTGGCCCCGCAGTACTCTCGGCGCGATGGGGCTTAGCTTCCGGGTTCGGAACGGGACCGGGCGTGCCCCCCATGCTCTGGCCGCTGACCGGTGGGCGGCGCCCACCGTTCTCGGTGATCCGGTGTCTCTCACGTGCCCTGGGGGCCGCATGGCGTATAGGAAAGATCGACTCGGGGGCATCCTCGTGCCCGGACCGCGCATGGGCGCTTGTCCCGCGGGCCGCGAGGTGCGGTTCCGGAAGAGCTCGGGCGATTAGTGCGGCTCGGCTGAGGCTGTCGCCAGCCTTGCACCTGCCGTCTATCGACCAGGTAGTCTACCTGGGCCCTTACCGGAAGGAGAACTAATCCCTGGAACGGCTTCCCGCTTAGATGCCTTCAGCGGTTATCCGCGCCGCACGCGGCTACCCGGCCGTGCCGTTGGTCGACAACCGGTTCACCGGAGGTGCGTCCACCCCGGTCCTCTCGTACTGGGGGCAGCCTCCATCGATTCTCCTGCGCCCACGGAGGATAGGGACCGAACTGTCTCACGACGTTCTGAACCCAGCTCGCGTACCGCTTTAAACGGCGAACAGCCGTACCCTTGGGACCTGCTCCAGCCCCAGGATGCGATGAGCCGACATCGAGGTGCCAAACCTTGCCGTCGATGTGGACTCTTGGGCAAGATCAGCCTGTTATCCCCGGAGTACCTTTTATCCGTTGAGCGACGGCCCACCCACTCGGGGCCGCCGGATCACTAGAGCCTGCTTTCGCACCTGCTCGGCTTGTGGGCCTCGCAGTCAAGCCCGCTTGTACTCTTGCATTCAAAAGGACGGTTGCCGACCGTCCCGAGCGGACCTTCGCGCGCCTCCGTTACCCTTTAGGAGGCGACCGCCCCAGTCAAACTGCCCGCCTGGCACGGTCCCCGAGCCGGTTGACGGCCTCGGGTTAGGACGCCGGTCGCGCGAGGGCAGTATTCCAAGGGCGGCTCCCCGGGGGCTGGCGCCTCCGGATCGATGCCTCCTGCCTATCCTCTACACGCGGGACCAGCGGCCAATGCCAAGCTGCAGTGAAGGTTCACGGGGTCTTTCCGTCCTTCCGCGGGTAAGTCGCATCTTCACGACCAGTGCAATTTCACCGGGTCCATGGTCGAGACAGCGCCCAAGTCGTTGCGCCTTTCGTGCAGGTCGGAACTTACCCGACAAGGAATTTCGCTACCTTAGGACCGTTATAGTTACGGCCGCCGTTTACCGGGGCTTGGCTTCGGGGCTTCGCGCGATGCGCTAACCCCTCCGCGTGACCTTCCGGCACCGGGCAGGCGTCAGACCCTATACGTCGCCTTGCGGCTTCTGCAGAGTCCTGTGTTTTTGGTAAACAGTCGCTTGGGCCTCTCCACTGCGGCCCGCCTCCGCTCCCGGAGCAAGTCCGTTCACGTACGCGCGGGCACCCCTTCTCCCGAAGTTACGGGGCCATTGTGCCGAGTTCCTTGACCATGGTTGACCCGATCGCCTCGGTATGTTCTACCCACCCACCTGTGTCGGTTTGCGGTACGGGCGCGCACGCGCCTGCCTAGGGGTTTTTCTAGGGACCTCGGGCTCACTCGCTTCGCTCAATCGCTTCGTCCGGAGCCTCGCCCTCGTGCGGACCGGATTTCCCTGGTCCGCGGGCCGCGCTCCATCACGGGGACGTCCAGAACCCCGCCGAGCCACCCCCATCCGTCGCCCCGTCGGTCGTAGCGCCGCGTGCGCGGTGCAGGAATGTCTGCCTGCTGCGCGTCGGCTACGCCTCCCGGCCTCGCCTTAGCCCCCGACTGACCCTGGGAGGATTAGCCTTGCCCAGGAAACCTCGGGTTCACGGCGGACGAGTTACTCTCTCGTCTCTCGCTACTCATGCCAGCATTCTCACTCCCATGCGCTCCACCGTCGGTCGCCCTCCGGCTTCACCGCCCATGGGAAGCTCCCCTACCGATTCTAATGAATTAAAATCCCGCCGCTTCGGTGTCCAGCTTAGCCCCGTGTATTGTCGGCGCATGTCCACTCGACCAGTGAGCTGTTACGCACTCTTTGAATGGATGGCTGCTTCTAAGCCAACATCCTGGTTGTCTGGGCGGACGCACATCCTTTGCCACTCGGCTGGAACTTGGGGACCTTAGCGGGCGGTCCGGGCTGTTTCCCTCTCGAGCACACAGCTTAGCCCACATGCTCTGACTGCCGCGCTCTGGGCCGCCGGCATTCGGAGTTCGGTTGGATTCGGTAGGCGGCGAAGCCCCCTCGTCCATCCGGTGCTCTACCTCCGGCGGTGAACGCGCGACGCTAGCCCTAAAGCTATTTCGGGGAGAACGAGATATCTCCGGGTTTGATTGGCCTTTCACCCCTATCCGCAGGTCATCGCCGCCGTTTTCAACCGACGTGCGTTCGGCCCTCCACGGGGTCTTACCCCCGCTTCAGCCTGCCCACGGATAGCTCACCCGGCTTCGCGTCCGCGGCGCGGGACTCAAGTCGCCCTGTTAAGGCTCGCTTTCGCTCCGGCTCCCTTTCGGTTAACCTCGCCCCGCGCCAGCGACTCGCTGGCTCATTCTACAAAAGGCACGCCGTCACACCCGTAAAGGGTGCTCCGACTGCTCGTGGGCGCACGGTTTCAGGTACTGTTTCACTCCCCTCCCGGGGTGCTTTTCACCTTTCCCTCACGGTACTGGTGCGCTATCGGTCACAGGGTAGTACTCAGGCTTGGATGGTGGTCCACCCAGGTTCGGACCGGGTTTCACGTGCCCGGCCCTACTCAGGGACCGCGTCGCGCCGTCCGGTCTGGGTTCGCGTACGGGGCTGTCACCCGCTGCGGCCGGCCCTCCCATGCCGTTCCGCTCCCCAGCCGGACCTGCGCCCGGGGGCGGCAGCCCCCGGATGCGCGGCCCTGCAACCCCGTCGGCGGAACCCCTGCCGGGTATGCCCGCTCGACGGTTTGGCCATCGGTCCCCTTTCGCTCGCCGCTACTCGGGGAGTCTCGAGATTGATTTCCTCTCCTCCGGGTACTTAGATGTTTCAGTTCCCCGGGTTGTCCTCCCCCCGCCTATGCGTTCAGCGGGGGGATATGCACACTGCTGTGCATGGGTTCGCCCATTCGGAGACCCCCGGGTCGAAGGATGTGTGCTCCTCGCCGGGGATTATCGCAGCTTGCCGCGTCCTTCATCGGCTCCCTGTGCCAAGGCATCCGCCGTGCGCCCGTGGTATCTTGCGGGACCGCTCTCGGGCCCGCGGGATATCCACGTGTCGCTAACTAATCTAATTAATCGATATCATGAATAGCGCTCGTATGTCGCAATTCGGGTATCTCATACCGCGGCACAGTGTATGTACTGTGCTCGCGATCAGATGCTCCTCACTCATTATTAAGTGAATTCTTCTTGTTTGGATCGGATGAATGATTGCTATCATTCTCTGTTTTAATCGCAGAAAAGAATCGAGTCTGGAAGATTCGGATCTTCCATCTCTCTCCTATCGCTATGCGGCTCTCAAGGTACGCGGGTGCGACCCCGGGGACCGGGTGCTGCGGGGACTTCATCCTGGCGGGACATCTACCGGACGGGCTCCTGCCCTCTATTCGAGTTAAAGTTGATCTCTCTAGAAGATTTATCTCCCTAGAAAGGAGGTGATCCAGCCGCACCTTCCGGTACGGCTACCTTGTTACGACTTCACCCCCCTCACCCTCCACACCTTCGGCGCCTCCCCCCTTGACGGTTGGGCCGGCGACTTCGGGTGCAGACGACTCGGGTGGTGTGACGGGCGGTGTGTACAAGGCCCGGGAACGCATTCACCGCGGCATGCTGATCCGCGATTACTAGCAACTCCGACTTCATGGGGGCGGGTTGCAGCCCCCAATCCGAACTGGGGCCGGCTTTCCGGGATCCGCTCCCCCTCGCGGGGTGGCATCCCTCTGTACCGGCCATTGTAGCACGTGTGCAGCCCAGGGCATAAGGGGCATGATGACTTGACGTCGTCCCCGCCCTCCTCCGCCTTGACGGCGGCGGTCCCGCGTGGGTTCCCGGCATCACCCGATGGCAACACGCGGCGGGGGTTGCGCTCGTTGCGGGACTTAACCCAACATCTCACGACACGAGCTGACGACAGCCATGCACCACCTGTATGGGCTCCTCTCGGCCACGGGGTCTCCCCCGCTTCACCCATATGTCAAGCCCTGGTAAGGTTCTTCGCGTTGCTTCGAATTAAGCCACATGCTCCGCTGCTTGTGCGGGCCCCCGTCAATTCCTTTGAGTTTTAGCCTTGCGGCCGTACTCCCCAGGCGGGACGCTTAATGCGTTGGCTGCGGCACGGGGGGATCGTCCCCCCACACCTAGCGTCCATCGTTTACGGCTGGGACTACCAGGGTATCTAATCCTGTTCGCTCCCCCAGCTTTCGCGCCTCAGCGTCGGTCTCGGCCCAGAGGGCCGCCTTCGCCACCGGTGTTCCACCCGATATCTGCGCATTCCACCGCTACACCGGGTGTTCCACCCTCCCCTACCGGACCCAAGCCGCGGAGGTTCCGGGGGCTTCGGGGGGTTGAGCCCCCCGCTTCGACCCCCGGCCTGCCGGGCCGCCTACGCGCGCTTTACGCCCAATGAATCCGGATAACGCTCGCCCCCTACGTATTACCGCGGCTGCTGGCACGTAGTTAGCCGGGGCTTCTTCTGCAGGTACAGTCTTGACTCTTCCCTGCTGAAAGCGGTTTACGACCCGAAGGCCTCCGTCCCGCACGCGGCGTCGCTGCGTCAGGGTTCCCCCCATTGCGCAAGATTCCCCACTGCTGCCTCCCGTAGGAGTCTGGGCCGTGTCTCAGTCCCAATCTGGCCGGTCGGTCTCTCAACCCGGCTACCCGTTGTCGGCACGGTGGGCCGTCACCCCGCCGTCTACCTGATGGGCCGCGGAGCCATCCCCTCCCGTCGGGGCTTTAGCCGGGGTGCCATGCGGCACCCCGGGGTATCCGGTATTACCCGTCCTTTCGGGCGGCTATCCCGGGGGAGGGGGCAGGTTCTCCACGTGTTACTCAGCCGTTCGCCACTCGCTTCCCTCCGGAGAGGGGTGCCGTTCGACTTGCATGTGTTAGGCGCGCCGCCAGCGTTCATCCTGAGCCAGGATCGAACTCTCCGTCCAAAATGTTTGGGCTTCGAGCCCGTCCGGTCCTCTCAGTCATTCGCTGATCGGTTCCGTTCGATTCATATGGTTCTATTAGATAGGAAAAGGAATTTCTCGGGGCCGCCTCTCGGCGGCCTTGCGAAAAACAAATCCAAGTTAGACCATTTCAAATGGTTCGATGTCTGCCCGGATGCGACACTGAAGTAAGTGTCCATCCTCGCAGTATCCGGTTCTCAAGGTGCACGCCTGCGCGGTCCATCCGGTTCGACCGGGCCGCGCGGCAAGGAGATATATTGCCAGACCGGAGGGGCCCCGGGGGCGGGAATCTGGCACTCCATATTTTGTTCACAAATGAATCTTGGGACCCTGGAACCCGTCAGGGTCTAATCAACGATCATATATCTCAGACAGACCGTATGACCTCGGTGTTCTTGCTGTCTGATGTAGACGCATCGCTTATATACCCAAACCAGAACTGAATAGCGCCTAGGAGATGGATTGCTTAGGTTCCCCTTATAGGGCCTTTACGCGGCAAAGGACCCCGCCAGACAGCGCTGGAGCCCCATTGGTCTGCAACCCCAAGCTGAAAAACGCGAAACGCGAGAAAAGATTGATTTGTGATCTAAATTGGCAGATCCATCTAGGAAATACACAACCAGCCAAAGGAGCGTTCCTAAGTGCGGACTATAAAGAACGAGTCCCAAGACAAGCCTCGAAGAGAATAAGCCCACTCCATATGCTATTGCGACTTTAGAATAAAGAAATCAGCTATCTAGAGCCACGGCTCGATATAAACGCAAAAAGGGGGAGGCCGCGAGGCCTCCCCCTTCTTCAGTTTCGCTGGCGGCTCGGTGCCGTCCACCGGTCAGCGGCGCCCTGGCCTCCCACGGGCTGGCCCCGCAGTACTCTCGGCGCGATGGGGCTTAGCTTCCGGGTTCGGAACGGGACCGGGCGTGCCCCCCATGCTCTGGCCGCTGACCGGTGGGCGGCGCCCACCGTTCTCGGTGATCCGGTGTCTCTCACGTGCCCTGGGGGCCGCATGGCGTATAGGAAAGATCGACTCGGGGGCATCCTCGTGCCCGGACCGCGCATGGGCGCTTGTCCCGCGGGCCGCGAGGTGCGGTTCCGGAAGAGCTCGGGCGATTAGTGCGGCTCGGCTGAGGCTGTCGCCAGCCTTGCACCTGCCGTCTATCGACCAGGTAGTCTACCTGGGCCCTTACCGGAAGGAGAACTAATCCCTGGAACGGCTTCCCGCTTAGATGCCTTCAGCGGTTATCCGCGCCGCACGCGGCTACCCGGCCGTGCCGTTGGTCGACAACCGGTTCACCGGAGGTGCGTCCACCCCGGTCCTCTCGTACTGGGGGCAGCCTCCATCGATTCTCCTGCGCCCACGGAGGATAGGGACCGAACTGTCTCACGACGTTCTGAACCCAGCTCGCGTACCGCTTTAAACGGCGAACAGCCGTACCCTTGGGACCTGCTCCAGCCCCAGGATGCGATGAGCCGACATCGAGGTGCCAAACCTTGCCGTCGATGTGGACTCTTGGGCAAGATCAGCCTGTTATCCCCGGAGTACCTTTTATCCGTTGAGCGACGGCCCACCCACTCGGGGCCGCCGGATCACTAGAGCCTGCTTTCGCACCTGCTCGGCTTGTGGGCCTCGCAGTCAAGCCCGCTTGTACTCTTGCATTCAAAAGGACGGTTGCCGACCGTCCCGAGCGGACCTTCGCGCGCCTCCGTTACCCTTTAGGAGGCGACCGCCCCAGTCAAACTGCCCGCCTGGCACGGTCCCCGAGCCGGTTGACGGCCTCGGGTTAGGACGCCGGTCGCGCGAGGGCAGTATTCCAAGGGCGGCTCCCCGGGGGCTGGCGCCTCCGGATCGATGCCTCCTGCCTATCCTCTACACGCGGGACCAGCGGCCAATGCCAAGCTGCAGTGAAGGTTCACGGGGTCTTTCCGTCCTTCCGCGGGTAAGTCGCATCTTCACGACCAGTGCAATTTCACCGGGTCCATGGTCGAGACAGCGCCCAAGTCGTTGCGCCTTTCGTGCAGGTCGGAACTTACCCGACAAGGAATTTCGCTACCTTAGGACCGTTATAGTTACGGCCGCCGTTTACCGGGGCTTGGCTTCGGGGCTTCGCGCGATGCGCTAACCCCTCCGCGTGACCTTCCGGCACCGGGCAGGCGTCAGACCCTATACGTCGCCTTGCGGCTTCTGCAGAGTCCTGTGTTTTTGGTAAACAGTCGCTTGGGCCTCTCCACTGCGGCCCGCCTCCGCTCCCGGAGCAAGTCCGTTCACGTACGCGCGGGCACCCCTTCTCCCGAAGTTACGGGGCCATTGTGCCGAGTTCCTTGACCATGGTTGACCCGATCGCCTCGGTATGTTCTACCCACCCACCTGTGTCGGTTTGCGGTACGGGCGCGCACGCGCCTGCCTAGGGGTTTTTCTAGGGACCTCGGGCTCACTCGCTTCGCTCAATCGCTTCGTCCGGAGCCTCGCCCTCGTGCGGACCGGATTTCCCTGGTCCGCGGGCCGCGCTCCATCACGGGGACGTCCAGAACCCCGCCGAGCCACCCCCATCCGTCGCCCCGTCGGTCGTAGCGCCGCGTGCGCGGTGCAGGAATGTCTGCCTGCTGCGCGTCGGCTACGCCTCCCGGCCTCGCCTTAGCCCCCGACTGACCCTGGGAGGATTAGCCTTGCCCAGGAAACCTCGGGTTCACGGCGGACGAGTTACTCTCTCGTCTCTCGCTACTCATGCCAGCATTCTCACTCCCATGCGCTCCACCGTCGGTCGCCCTCCGGCTTCACCGCCCATGGGAAGCTCCCCTACCGATTCTAATGAATTAAAATCCCGCCGCTTCGGTGTCCAGCTTAGCCCCGTGTATTGTCGGCGCATGTCCACTCGACCAGTGAGCTGTTACGCACTCTTTGAATGCATGGCTGCTTCTAAGCCAACATCCTGGTTGTCTGGGCGGACGCACATCCTTTGCCACTCGGCTGGAACTTGGGGACCTTAGCGGGCGGTCCGGGCTGTTTCCCTCTCGAGCACACAGCTTAGCCCACATGCTCTGACTGCCGCGCTCTGGGCCGCCGGCATTCGGAGTTCGGTTGGATTCGGTAGGCGGCGAAGCCCCCTCGTCCATCCGGTGCTCTACCTCCGGCGGTGAACGCGCGACGCTAGCCCTAAAGCTATTTCGGGGAGAACGAGATATCTCCGGGTTTGATTGGCCTTTCACCCCTATCCGCAGGTCATCGCCGCCGTTTTCAACCGACGTGCGTTCGGCCCTCCACGGGGTCTTACCCCCGCTTCAGCCTGCCCACGGATAGCTCACCCGGCTTCGCGTCCGCGGCGCGGGACTCAAGTCGCCCTGTTAAGGCTCGCTTTCGCTCCGGCTCCCTTTCGGTTAACCTCGCCCCGCGCCAGCGACTCGCTGGCTCATTCTACAAAAGGCACGCCGTCACACCCGTAAAGGGTGCTCCGACTGCTCGTGGGCGCACGGTTTCAGGTACTGTTTCACTCCCCTCCCGGGGTGCTTTTCACCTTTCCCTCACGGTACTGGTGCGCTATCGGTCACAGGGTAGTACTCAGGCTTGGATGGTGGTCCACCCAGGTTCGGACCGGGTTTCACGTGCCCGGCCCTACTCAGGGACCGCGTCGCGCCGTCCGGTCTGGGTTCGCGTACGGGGCTGTCACCCGCTGCGGCCGGCCCTCCCATGCCGTTCCGCTCCCCAGCCGGACCTGCGCCCGGGGGCGGCAGCCCCCGGATGCGCGGCCCTGCAACCCCGTCGGCGGAACCCCTGCCGGGTATGCCCGCTCGACGGTTTGGCCATCGGTCCCCTTTCGCTCGCCGCTACTCGGGGAGTCTCGAGATTGATTTCCTCTCCTCCGGGTACTTAGATGTTTCAGTTCCCCGGGTTGTCCTCCCCCCGCCTATGCGTTCAGCGGGGGGATATGCACACTGCTGTGCATGGGTTCGCCCATTCGGAGACCCCCGGGTCGAAGGATGTGTGCTCCTCGCCGGGGATTATCGCAGCTTGCCGCGTCCTTCATCGGCTCCCTGTGCCAAGGCATCCGCCGTGCGCCCGTGGTATCTTGCGGGACCGCTCTCGGGCCCGCGGGATATCCACGTGTCGCTAACTAATCTAATTAATCGATATCATGAATAGCGCTCGTATGTCGCAATTCGGGTATCTCATACCGCGGCACAGTGTATGTACTGTGCTCGCGATCAGATGCTCCTCACTCATTATTAAGTGAATTCTTCTTGTTTGGATCGGATGAATGATTGCTATCATTCTCTGTTTTAATCGCAGAAAAGAATCGAGTCTGGAAGATTCGGATCTTCCATCTCTCTCCTATCGCTATGCGGCTCTCAAGGTACGCGGGTGCGACCCCGGGGACCGGGTGCTGCGGGGACTTCATCCTGGCGGGACATCTACCGGACGGGCTCCTGCCCTCTATTCGAGTTAAAGTTGATCTCTCTAGAAGATTTATCTCCCTAGAAAGGAGGTGATCCAGCCGCACCTTCCGGTACGGCTACCTTGTTACGACTTCACCCCCCTCACCCTCCACACCTTCGGCGCCTCCCCCCTTGACGGTTGGGCCGGCGACTTCGGGTGCAGACGACTCGGGTGGTGTGACGGGCGGTGTGTACAAGGCCCGGGAACGCATTCACCGCGGCATGCTGATCCGCGATTACTAGCAACTCCGACTTCATGGGGGCGGGTTGCAGCCCCCAATCCGAACTGGGGCCGGCTTTCCGGGATCCGCTCCCCCTCGCGGGGTGGCATCCCTCTGTACCGGCCATTGTAGCACGTGTGCAGCCCAGGGCATAAGGGGCATGATGACTTGACGTCGTCCCCGCCCTCCTCCGCCTTGACGGCGGCGGTCCCGCGTGGGTTCCCGGCATCACCCGATGGCAACACGCGGCGGGGGTTGCGCTCGTTGCGGGACTTAACCCAACATCTCACGACACGAGCTGACGACAGCCATGCACCACCTGTATGGGCTCCTCTCGGCCACGGGGTCTCCCCCGCTTCACCCATATGTCAAGCCCTGGTAAGGTTCTTCGCGTTGCTTCGAATTAAGCCACATGCTCCGCTGCTTGTGCGGGCCCCCGTCAATTCCTTTGAGTTTTAGCCTTGCGGCCGTACTCCCCAGGCGGGACGCTTAATGCGTTGGCTGCGGCACGGGGGGATCGTCCCCCCACACCTAGCGTCCATCGTTTACGGCTGGGACTACCAGGGTATCTAATCCTGTTCGCTCCCCCAGCTTTCGCGCCTCAGCGTCGGTCTCGGCCCAGAGGGCCGCCTTCGCCACCGGTGTTCCACCCGATATCTGCGCATTCCACCGCTACACCGGGTGTTCCACCCTCCCCTACCGGACCCAAGCCGCGGAGGTTCCGGGGGCTTCGGGGGGTTGAGCCCCCCGCTTCGACCCCCGGCCTGCCGGGCCGCCTACGCGCGCTTTACGCCCAATGAATCCGGATAACGCTCGCCCCCTACGTATTACCGCGGCTGCTGGCACGTAGTTAGCCGGGGCTTCTTCTGCAGGTACAGTCTTGACTCTTCCCTGCTGAAAGCGGTTTACGACCCGAAGGCCTCCGTCCCGCACGCGGCGTCGCTGCGTCAGGGTTCCCCCCATTGCGCAAGATTCCCCACTGCTGCCTCCCGTAGGAGTCTGGGCCGTGTCTCAGTCCCAATCTGGCCGGTCGGTCTCTCAACCCGGCTACCCGTTGTCGGCACGGTGGGCCGTCACCCCGCCGTCTACCTGATGGGCCGCGGAGCCATCCCCTCCCGTCGGGGCTTTAGCCGGGGTGCCATGCGGCACCCCGGGGTATCCGGTATTACCCGTCCTTTCGGGCGGCTATCCCGGGGGAGGGGGCAGGTTCTCCACGTGTTACTCAGCCGTTCGCCACTCGCTTCCCTCCGGAGAGGGGTGCCGTTCGACTTGCATGTGTTAGGCGCGCCGCCAGCGTTCATCCTGAGCCAGGATCGAACTCTCCGTCCAAAATGTTTGGGCTTCGAGCCCGTCCGGTCCTCTCAGTCATTCGCTGATCGGTTCCGTTCGATTCATATGGTTCTATTAGATAGGAAAAGGAATTTCTCGGGGCCGCCTCTCGGCGGCCTTGCGAAAAACAAATCCAAGTTAGACCATTTCAAATGGTTCGATGTCTGCCCGGATGCGACACTGAAGTAAGTGTCCATCCTCGCAGTATCCGGTTCTCAAGGTGCACGCCTGCGCGGTCCATCCGGTTCGACCGGGCCGCGCGGCAAGGAGATATATTGCCAGACCGGAGGGGCCCCGGGGGCGGGAATCACGCACTCCATATTTTGTTCACAAATGAATAGAACCCTCAGTTGCTCCACTGAAGTCATGTCTGAAGCATCGGCTTCTGGTATTGGCGATGACCAGCTGGTTTATAGGTGTTGAGGCGTCGGCCATCTCTGCTGGGCTACTTTACTCTAAAGACATTAGGTTTTGGTTTCCTGTCGGTAAAAGGCTGGTTTTGGCCGCCAGGCGTCCTTATATATAGAGAAGATCTGGTTCGAACCCGTGCCGCGGCAACAAAAAAGCGGCCGGCATCCACCAGTCGCTTCTCTATTCTATGGTGGGTCGTCAGGGGTTCAGCCTGCTCCGCAGGCGGCCGCTGCGGCGCTTTCGCGCCTTGCGCGCTGCGCTGGCAAACGCTCACGCGTTTACTCAGCTCCGCGCCCTTTCGGGTTCGAACCCATGAAAGGGCGACAAAAAAGACGGCCAACCGAAGTTGACCGCCTCAACAATCTTTGGGTGGGCCGTCAGGGGTTCGAACCCTGGACCTTGGGATTAAAAGTCCCCTGCTCTGCCAGCTGAGCTAACGGCCCGCGGGTGGCATTGTACCACGGTCTGGGACTATTCCCAACTCCATTGGCCGTTCTGGAAAATCACAACTTCGCGTCCATCGGGCGTAATGCCCACAATATCGATGTCGTCCGTGCCAATCATAAAGTCGACGTGCGTGCTCGAAACGTTGATGCCATGCTCAATGAGCTCCTCTTTGGACATATCATATCCACCCTCGATGCACTCGGGGAAGCCGACTCCCAGTGCAAGATGGCAGCTGGCATTCTCGTCATAGAGCGTGTCATAGAACAGGATGCCGCTTTCGCGAATCGGCGTGTTCTTGGAAATGAGCGCGACCTCTCCCAGATGAGCAGCGCCCTCGTCAGTATCGATGATACTTGCGAGTGTCGCCTTTCCCACACGGGCGTCGTAATCCACCACACGACCGTTCTCGAACTTGATCCAAAAATCGTCGACCTTGTTACCGTGATGGATAAGCGGCATTGCGGAATAGACGATTCCGTCAGCACGCATACGATCGGGCGAGGTGAAGACCTCCTCGGTGGGGATGTTAGGGAAGAAGGGGTGACCGTCGGGGGTCTCGCCCTTACCGCCGGCCCACTCATGCCCCTTCGTCATACCGATTACCAGGTCGGTTCCATTCGAAGCGGTATAGCGCAGGCAGTCGAAACGATTTTCGTTCAGAAAGCGCAGGTTCTTTTCAAACGCCGCATCGTGAAGCTCCCAGTCGCTCTCCGGATCTTGGCCGTCAGCACGGGCGGTATGCAGAATCGCATTCCACAGCTTGTAGACTGCAACCTCATCCGGATCACCCGAGAACACCTCGCGCGCCCAGGCAACAACCGGCGCTCCGGCAATGCACCACGGGTTGATGTTGTAATCCAGTCCGCGGCGGAAAATCTTGCACTGCGTGTTCCTCGCCTTGGAAGCGGCAGCGGGCTTGGCAGGATCGATGCCCTTGAGAGCGGCGGGGTCAGCACCCTCGATAAAGATAAAGCAGGCACCGTCCTGGGCCAGAGAATCCAGCTGCATGCGCTTCCACTCGGGCGTCTGCCCAAAATAGCTTTTCTCGACATGCTCGTACGCAAGCCTCGTCACGGCGTCGTCGGCCCAGATGACCGTCACGTGACCGGCACCGGCGTCATAAGCCTCCGCAACCACCACGCGCGCAAATGATGCGCACTCGACGGGAGACTGAACGACGACCTCCTGGCCGGGCTTAACGTTTACACCCTTGCGGACAACGAGACGCGCATAATTTTTAATCTTGGGCTCAAGGGTCTTCATGCCCTCAAGAGCTTCCTCGACCGTTAGGGCAGCTCGAATCATGTGCCACTCCATCTATCTGTAGGACAGTAAAAAGGCGCGCCGCAAAAACGACGCGCCTTATATCTTAGCGATATGTATGGATACAAACGCTACTTCTTCTTGGAGTCCTTCTTGTCCTCCTCGGCAGCCGAGCGCTCGATAAGAGCATTGAGCTTGTTCTCGGACATGCCCTCGGCCTGCGCGCGGTACATGTTGCGCAAGGGACGAATACGAACGAAGTCGTAGATAAAGTCACCCAGGATGATGACATAGGACAAAACGATGCCGACCATCTGAACAGGACTGGACACCGTGCCGCCGGGAGCGAAGTAGAGCGAAGCCCAAATTGCCACGACGAGTACCATGCCGATGGCGAGCACGGCCCACCAGATACGACGGCGCTTGGTGTAGTCCTCATCCTGCTTGAGAAGAATATTCGACACCGTATAGATACGATCCTCGCGAGCACGCTGCTTGGCCTTGCGGGCGCGCTTCTCCTCCTTGGAAAGGCCTTCCAGGTTTTCACCCTTCTCGAGCTCTTTGCGGCGAGCTTTAGACGAAGCCGGCACGACGCGAACGGAGCTCGCTGCTTGGCGGGCGGGTTTAGCAGATGCGGCGGACTTGCGCGCAACCCCGGTAACTTCGTGGGATTGCGTGCGCTTGTTCGTGGCGCTACGGGTACTCACTTATGCGTTCTCCTTCATGCTTGTGAACTGGGAGCCCGTGATGATCTGGAAGGCCTCGCGATAGCGCTCGGACGTGCCATCGATGACCTCGGCGGGCAGGTGCGGGGTCTCCCCCGTCATATCCCAGTTGGCTTTGAGCCAATTGCGGACGAATTGTTTGTCGTAGCTGGGCTGAATCTTGCCCTCCTCGTAGCTGGCGGCGGGCCAGAAACGGCTGGAGTCGGGCGTGAGGCACTCGTCGATCAGCGTAACCTTGCCATCGATGACACCGAACTCGAACTTGGTGTCGGCGATGATGATGCCTCGAGTCGCGGCATACTCGGCAGCGGCCTTGTAAATCTTGAGGGACAGGTCGCGGATCTGCGTGGCGATGTCCTCACCCACGATTTCGCAGCAACGCTCGAACGAAATGTTCTCGTCGTGGTCGCCGATCTCGGCCTTCGTGGACGGCGTGAACAGCGGCTCAGGAAGCTTGGAAGCCTCGGTCAGGCCCTCAGGCAGCTGGATGCCGCAGACGGTGCCGTTCTCGTCGTAGGTCTTCTTGCCCGAACCGGTCAGATAGCCGCGGACGATGCACTCGATAGGAATCGTCTGGGCCTTCTTAACCAGCATGGCGCGGCCTGCGAGATAGTCACGATACTCGGCAAACTCCTCGGGGAAATCCGCCGGATCGATGGAGACGAGGTGGTTGGGAACGATATCGGCAAACTTATCGAACCAGAATGCCGAGATGCGATTGAGCACCTCTCCCTTAAACGGAATCTCGTCGGGGAGAATGAAGTCGAACGCAGAAATGCGGTCGGTGGCGACCATCAGCAGGTTTTCACCGGCATCGTAAATGTCACGAACCTTGCCACGGGAATCCGGACGACGCTCCATCGTTGTCACGTGAGTCACTCCTTACCTAAATACGACAGAAATGCGGGTTCTTTCCCGCATGTTTTCGCAAACCCGGAGCGGCAGGAACGCGACCCCTCCTTCACCGAATAGCGAAAAGCTAGTGCTCCATTGTAGTAGATGCCGCGTCCGCCGTGTGCTCGCGAGGCAGATGAATCGTAAAAGTCGTACCCTTTCCAAGCTCCGACTCCACGGATATGTAGCCATGGTGACGCTCGACGATTTGCTTGGTCACGGCGAGGCCAACGCCCAGGCCGCCGGCTTCGCGGGCGCGGCTGGCATCTGCGCGCCAAAATCGCCCGAAGATGCGCGACAGGTCGTCCTTGGCAATACCGATACCGGTATCCGAAACGGCAATACTGACATGCTTGCGGTCACTGAGCACCGACACCACGACCCAACCGCCCTCGGGGGTGTAGCGCATGGCGTTGCTCATGAGGTTGATGACGCACTGCGTGATCATGTCGGGATCGGCCTCGACGACATCGTCGTGACCTTGGGTCTCGTCAGCAAAGCGCAAGCGCAGATCGCGGTCAACAAATAGGCGCTCCTGAGCGTTGACGATAGACCGCACAAAGGGAACCATGTCCACCGGTTCGAGATTGAGCGGCGCCGTGCTGTTTTCCATACGCGATAGGTCGAGCATCTGCTGTACCAAACGAGCCAGGCGACGCGTCTCGGAAGCGACCGTCTCCAGATGCTCATCGTCAGTGGGATACACGCCGTCCTGCATGGCCTCGACCGTTGCAAGCATGGCCATGAGCGGCGTGCGAAGCTCGTGTGCGACATCCGAGGTCAGGCGCTTTTCGTGCTTCATATCTTTCTCGAGCGAGGTGGCCATCTCGTCAAAGGTCTCACCCAGCTGATCGATTTCATCGTCGCCGCGCAAACCGGTACGAGCGGACAGATCGCCGTCGCGAATTTGCTTGGCCGTGCTGGTTATACGATGAATCGGTCTGGTAAGCATGCGCGACACGAACGATCCGATAACAACCGAGATGCAGACCGCAACAACCGCGGCAAGGGCCATGGCGTTAAAAGTCTTCTCCCTAAACGCAGAATCCGCCTTGGTGAGCAGAGCATCGGAGCCGATGGCCCATAGCTTTACCTGTCCGACATGCTCGCCAGAAGACGTTATGATTTCGACGTTGGCGACGCTATCGGAATCGGTGGGCGCCGACGAGACCGGGCTATGCGAGGCCTTTTTACCGCTCGAGCTGCTCGACGGCGATTCGCTCTCGCGCACATCGGCGGTCGCACTTGCCGAAGGCCATGAGTCGTCATAGACGACAACACCCTTTTTGTTGACGACCTGCATACTCAGGTCATCGGACACCAAACTCGATGTCGCGACCGTGCGCAGCTCGCCCGCAGTCCAGCTGCCGTTTTCCTCATACGACGTCGCAAGCTTTTCGGCAGCAGAATTGGCGATCTCGACGATATTGGAGCGCGTGTAATCCGAAAAGACGGTGCCCCACACAACGGAGACAACGCCCACCAGCACCAATACCGTCATGAGCGACGTCAGGGCAAAAGCCAATGCCATGCGCGAGGGATAGCTCATCGCTGGCCGTGAATCGGAACGAGGCGTGTTCCAACTCGCCTTGGAACCCGCCTCGTTCTCCTGCTTGTGCTTTTGTCCAATTTCAAAGCGCGCAGGTGTCATATGTGATTTCCCTATTTCTCGTCCGACTTATCGGTCTTGGCCGGAGCCTCAAAGCGATAACCGACGCCGTGAACGGTGTAGAGCCACTTAGGCTTCTTGGGGTCATCGCCCAGCTTGGCGCGAAGGTTCTTCACATGGCTGTCGATGGTGCGCTCATAGCCCTCAAAGTCGTAGCCGAGCACCTTCTCGACCAGCTCCATGCGGTTATAGACGCGACCGGGATGGCGAGCAAGCGTGGTGAGCAGCTTAAACTCGGAAGCAGTCAGGTCCACTTCCTTGTCCTCGACCAAAATCTTGTGGCCCGAGATATCGATGACCAGATCGCCAAAGTCGAGCACCTCAACGGCGGGCTCATCGGCCTGGTGAGCACGGCGGAACAGGGCACGGACGCGGGCGACGAGCTCGCGAGGCGAGAACGGCTTGATCAGGTAGTCGTCGGCACCAAGCTCGAGGCCGATGATGCGATCCTCGATCTCGCCCTTGGCGGTAAGCATGATAATGGGCACATCCGAGGTATCGCGAATAGTGCGGCAAACGCGCTCGCCGGGAATCTTGGGGAGCATAAGATCGAGCACAACCAGGTCGAACTGGTGCTTCTCGAACTCCTCGATCGCAGACTGGCCGTCGCCGACGCCGACAACCCAGTAGCCCTCGCGCTCGAGATAGGCAGCGACAGCGTCACGGATTGCCTTCTCGTCCTCGACCAGCAGAATCTTTTTTGCATCTGAAGCCATAACACGGCCCCCCTGTCTCAATTAGCTAAGAACAAGCCCATTTTAACGCACCTATGCCCACCGAGCACCGCTACAGTGCAGCGGCTCGGCGGGCGGCACTCACAATTACAACGCGTTTATTCCCCCGTTGGCGCCCTTTTAACCCCTCGGCGCTAAAGAGAGAACAGGCGGGCGGTAACCGTCTCGGGGATTCCTTGGCTATTACGCACCGTGGCATAGGTTAAAAACGTATTCGATTTACCCGCCGTAGCTGGATAATCGCCATATTCGAGAGCGCGGTCGGGCGACAGCAGCGAACCATAGGTTTTGGCGGAGGTATCGATCAGAAAATGCGATGCCTGAACCTTAACCAGGTATTTGCCTTTTCTGCCGGCAGCACACGCAAGCGGCTCGCGCGACAGGAATAGGAACGTCCCATTCTCGTTACCGATATAGGTGCCCATGTTGCCTAGGCTCCCCACGCCGCTATAGGTGGCCTCGATGGAGAACACAAATGTGTCGCCCATATATACGGCCTCGAAGGGAGACACCGATGAGGGAAGGACCAGCTGAGCCCTCTTGGTATTGTTGCCGTCCGTCAGGTCGATCGCCGTCATGCCGTAGTAGACGCCCTCGTCGTTGCGCACACGCGGGGAAATGGTCAAGATGCCGTCACTCACACGCGGGGCGGATGCAAAGCGGCCCGTTGACTTCCAAATGGCCTCGGCCTTTGCCTCGTCGAGCGAGCGGCGGTAGCAATACGAGTCGTGACTCGTCTTTTTGCCGCCCGCCGAAGGCATCTTGTACCAAATGACGGACGATTCAAACGCCGTAAACAGCGGCGGGTCGTAGTCCTTGCCGCCTCGGTCGAGCTCGACCACATCGCCGACAAGCGACGCACCTGCCGTATTTTGCGCATAGAGCTTCCACGATGCGTTCGCAAAGTTCATTTCGACCCAAGCAAACACGCCATCGCCGGCTCGGACATCGTAAAACGAATACCCTGCACCTTCGACGGGATCCTCGATGAGCGTTGTGAGCGAACCGTCGCCCAGGTTGAGCACACCGAGTGTGTTGGCATGCCGCGCCGATGCGGGCGCCATCATCGCCGCGGCGTAATCGCCGTCGCAGTAGTACAGCAGCGTACCCAGAGGCAATGTCCATGAAGCTGCAGGCTCGAGGTCGATTTCGACAGCCTCGTACTCATCCGTAATCGAGACAATCTTTGAATCGTCCTTGATAACCTGCGGCTCGCCGGCGGCATCATCACTCGTGCCCGTTTTTTTCGAGCAACCGGCCAGTACGGCAGCAGTACCGGTAGCGGCGCCACCCAGCACAAAACCTCGACGCGTTATTCCATTCTTAAAGCGGTCGGCGATACCCATTAGGCGATCTCGGCGCGAGCGGCCTCGATAGCGCGCGTAAGCTGATCGGCGCAGGAGGTCTTTTTCATACCGCAGGTATTACCGGCGAGAACCTCGATTACGCGATCGGCAGGAGCACCCTCGACCAGCTTGGAGATAGCCTTGAGATTGCCGTCGCAGCCGCCGGTAAACTCGACGCCCAGCACTTTGCTGCCGTCATCGGAAAGATTGAGGTGGATATTGCGAGAGCATACACCCTGAGGCTTGTAGTCAAAACTAATCATTGAGATCCCCTCTCAGAAAGAAATTTCAGACGTCTATTATCCCCGCCTGGGCCGACTTATTATCGTAAGCACCGATTCAACATCCTACGATGCATAGATTAGTGGGGGCAAGATTAGCAGCCCGTACCCTGTGCGTGGACTGTGCGCTTCTCCCGATACATATTGTGGTCGGCGACGCGATATACATCGGCCAGCGTATTTCCAGCCGTCTCGACGGTCGCCACGCCAATCGATGCGCTGACCGTCAGGGCCTCATCGCTTACCGCGGCAAGACCGAGGCGAAGATCCCGTTCCAGCCCGAGCGCAGACTCATTGTCAGTATGGGGACAAACCAGCAAAAACTCGTCGCCGCCAACGCGCATCGGCAGGTAATCCGCACCAGCCACCCGCCGCAGCACGGACGCCGTCCGTCGCAGCAGTTCATCCCCCATCTCGTGACCGTAGATATCGTTGGTCCGCTTGAGATAATTGCAGTCCAACATAATCACGCTCACGGGCAAGCCCTCGTTTACCAGGCTATCTCCGCGCGATTCAAGGTAGTTGCGGTTGCGAAGCCCCGTCAGTTTGTCTTGGTATGTCAGCTCCTCGGCATGCTTGACCATCGATATGTTGTGCGTCGCCACGACGACCGACTCCAGCCGGCCTTGCTCATCGCGATGCTGGGGGACAACCTGTAGCGAGTACCAAGCGCCTCGACAATCTCGCACCTCGGCAGCCAAGTACGGTACGCCCTCCATACGTTCGCGAAGCGTACTTATATCTACGAGTCCCACAACCGCTTCGCGGCTTTCGGGGCTCACGATATCCCGGCAGACCGTGTCCATAAAGTCATATGCCTCGCTGTGCTCGGCAAATATCTTCGCTATCGTCGGCGACATATTGATTCCCTCGATCTCGAGGGTGTCGAGATGCAAAAGGAAGGTCGAATCGTAGATGGCGCTTATGGCATTGATAATGCCGAGCTGTTTATCCTTTTCGACCAAATTGCGGCGATCAACGATATTTCGAGCCAACAGTACCACGACCCAAAACGCAAGGCACACCAAGACGCCAGCGGCGACAAATGTGATCCTGCCAGACATGACCTCAGATTTGGGATACAGCGCAAACAGGCGGTAGTCCTTGTATGCCGCACGCACCGCGTACCATTTGTCTCCTCGATATTCGATGCGCGTTAGGCCATCGTCTTTCCACTCAACCCCTGCGCTGGTGAGGAATCGGGCGAGCGACACGTCAGCATCGGCGCTGTTGGATGAGACAATCTCCGCATCCTCCATAACAAGCACCGTGGGGCCCTGGTGGAAGGTGCTGTTCGAAAGCACGTCGGCTATGGCATATGAATAGTCGTCCGCTGGATCGGAAACAAATGAGCGGTATGCCAAGGCAACGCCGTCGCCATACGGGATAGCACAGACGGCAAAAACGACACCACGGCGCTCGACGACAGTTGAGTAGGTCACTTTGGAACCTTGATACATCGATGCGACCGGCGCACAGGCCAGCTCCTCTCGCCACAACATGAGCGGATCGCGACCATCGATGTCGTAGTGGGCAGCCATATGGCCATCGGAGTCCATGACCATCAGCCCCGAAAGGTTCTCGGCATGGACAAATTGCTCGATAAGATCGTCGTTAACCTCAACGCAATCAGAGGACAGGAACGTCGCAAACGATTCGACCGCGGCGAGCAAATCGTGCGTCTCTTCGGTTTTTCTCCCCTGTTCGTAGCGGTCATATTTTTCGCAAGCGTTTTCCAAAAACGCCATGGTTTCTTGGCCAAACCCAAGCGTTTTTTCGAGGCAGCGATGGGTTCCAACCGTATACAACAGGCCTAACAAGACAGCGCTGACAATAACGCCGACAGCTATGACGGTCAGAGTCTTTCGACGCAAGCGGTGCTCATCATTTGTCATGGATTTGCTCCTTGCCCGCCCGTCGTCGCTCCTGTCTTGTAATTGCCCACAATACGGTCAATCGTGCCATCTCGGTCCATGGCAAACAATGCGGTATTGAGATCCTTTACGATCGGTCCTTCATAGCTGTCATCAAACGCGACGCCCAGATCGACCGTCATAATGTTGTCGGCAAACACGCGGTAAAGGCCGGGATACTGGGCGACAAGTCGGTCAAGCGGCTGAACGTCCGCCATCCAACAGTCGACATACCCTTTGGCGAGGGCGGCTTTGCAGAGCTCGGCAGAACCATACGATTTGATTTGCACGTCCGGCGAAATTTCCAGATCCCCTGCGAGCAATCGGCGTTCGCTCACCGAGCCCGCAATCACCGCAATGGTCTTGCTTCCATCGAGATGCGCCAAGGACTTGATGCCACTCGTTTTCTTGGCGGCAACCGAGACCGTCACGGTTAGATACGGCTCGGTCCAGTAATACTTATCCTCGCGATAACAAGGAGAATAATCACACCACAGGCAATCGATATCGCCGTTTTCGAGCAGCCGGTCGCGATCGTTCCAGTCAATATCGACAAACTGTGGCTTGAGCCCCGCACGCTCACACGCCTCGCGGGCGATGTCGATATCGATACCGGCGTAATCGCCCGTGGTATCGACATACACATAGGGGTCGTTATCCGTAACGCCGATTTTGAGTACCGGGAGATCTTTGTCGGCTTCATTCGAGGAGGAAGAACTGCTTCGAACGGTATACGTCAGGGCGGCCACACAGGCGGCAACAAGGAGCATGAGCGCAAACGAGACGATGGCGGCTCGCTTGATACGTCCGGGCACAAGCCTCCCTTCATCGAAACAGCAGTCGGATTTCATTGTATACCCGGGGCTGATGCGGCGATAAAAAAGCGCCTCACCCAAGATGGGCAAGGCGCCAAAGGTTGGAATGCATCCGCAAACGGCCGAATTAGGTTAACCCTACTCGAAGCTCAGCTGCTCCAGGCGATCGAAGACCGTGTCGATGCGGGTGAGGAAGTCCCACGGATCAAAGATCTCGTCGAGCTTCTCCTGGCTGACGGTGCAGCGCGGATCGGCCTCGAGACGTTCCTTAAAGGTGGGACCGGAGACACAATCCTGCACTTCGTGCCAGGTAGCCATGGCGTTTTCCTGCACGATAGCGTAGGCGTCCTCGCGGGTGATGCCCGTGTCGACGAGGGCCAACAGCACCTTGGAGGAGAAGATAAGGCCGCGGGTCTTGTTGAGGTTGGCCATCATGCGAGCCGGATACAGCTGCAAGCCGTCGATAACGCGGATGAGGCACTGGAACATGTGGTCAAGCGCGATGAAACTATCGGCCTGGGCGACACGCTCGGCAGAGGAGTGAGAAATATCGCGCTCGTGCCACAGGGCGACGTTGTCGAAGGCGACCTGGGCGTTGGACTTCACGACGCGCGACAGGCCGCAGACCTTCTCCATGGTGATCGGGTTGCGCTTGTGCGGCATGGCGGAGCTGCCCTTTTGACCCTTGCGGAACGGCTCCTCGGCCTCGAGTGTATCGGTCTTCTGCAGATTGCGAACCTCGGTAGCGATGCGCTCGCAGGTGGCTGCCGTGGTGGCAAGGACGCCGGCGAGGTAGGCGTGATGGTCGCGGCTGATGACCTGCGTGGACAGCGGGTCGTGAACCAGACCCAGGTGCTCACAGACATACTCCTCGACAAACGGCTCGATGGAGCTGTACGTGCCGACAGCGCCCGAGATGGCACCGAAGGCAACGTTCTTGCGGGCATCCTCAAGACGGTCCAGATCGCGCTTGAGCTCCCAAGCCCAAGAGCCAAACTTCATGCCGAAGGTCATCGGCTCGGCGTGAATGCCATGAGTACGGCCGGCGCAGAGCGTGTTGCGCTCCTCGAAGGCGCGGCGCTTGCAGATCTCGCCGAGCCTCTTGACGTCCTCGATAATCAGGTCACATGCCTGGGTGAGCTGGTAGCACAGAGCCGTATCGCCCAGATCGGAGCTGGTCATGCCGTAGTGAACCCAGCGGCTGGGCTTGGGGTCGCCCTCCGGAACATCGGCGTCGATGTACTCCTTCATGTTGGTCAGGAAGGCGATGACGTCGTGGCGCGTGACTTCCTCGATCTCATCGACCTTTGCCTTCTCAAAGTTGGCATGGTCGCGGATCCACTGGGCTTCGTCTTTAGAAATGCCGATCTTGCCGAGCTCCGCCTGGGCCTCACAGGCCAAGACCTCGATCTCCTGCCAAATGGCGTACTTGTTCTCGAGGGAGAAGATATGTCCCATCTCCGGGCGGGTATAGCGATCGATCATAGCGGCTCCTTTTTGGTTATTGGCACGTTGGTCGTAACTCGACTATTGTACCGTGCGCAGGCGCCCGTATGAGCAACGGGCATCAACCTAACATGTTGCAGATGGAGCGGTCATGAGGACGTCCGCGTATTTGCTTCGCAAATCCGCACCGGCTGCGGTCGCCTATCGGCGACCTTGCCTGCTCGCTATAAACGCTTCGCGTTTATTTAACGCTCGCACCCTGGCGGGTTCGAGTCCCGGCACTTTATTGAAAAAAGCACGGCACCGTGATGGTGCCGTGCTTGTGCTTTCGACTGGAGCGGGCAACGGGACTCGAACCCGCGAGTGTCAGCTTGGGAAGCTGATGCCTTACCACTTGGCGATGCCCGCATATGTGGGGGATAGTATAACGCGGTTGTCTTGTTCGATACAAGGGTGACGATGCTTGTTTTAGCTGTGGAGAAACGTCCTAAAAACAGGCCAATTGTGGAGATAGGGACCTGTACGTTCCTCTATTTACCGTTGTCTACCTGCAGCTTTATTCCATTGTCTTTCGTAGGCGCCATTTGTCAGATATCGGGCAAGCATTTGGTCAGGTTCCGGTACTTACCCGCATGAACCTTGAGGATAGCCTCATCCTACGCGCCGCGGCCTCCCCGTGCGGCGCACGAGGGATAAGGAGCAGCCATGTCCAATGCACCCACGCACTCTGTCCACAGCGCAATCACAGCAGGATCGCTGCTCCTAGTCCTCGTTTTACTTTTAGGCTGCATGACACCGGATGCCGCGCTCGCCGTCGACGGTTACGAATCACTCGGATTCCGCACTATCAGCAATGAATGCGGTCCTTTTGGAGTTGGTAAATACGAGGCGCAGGATTCTTCGATTGCCTATTGCATGAACCAGGACCGATTTGGCCCCAGCACACCGGGCGGACCCTGGCTCACCTACAATCAGGGCTGGGTATGGCTCGAAGACGAATTCGCGGCCATCATCTGCCATGGCTACCCCACCGCCACATCCTTTGGCGGGCATAACCTGTCCCCCGATCGAGCACGCGCCGCAACCCAACTTGCCGTCTGGATGCTCAACGGCACCACCCATACCGACGGATCATTCTCATATACAACCGCCCAGGGCGTCACAAAGAGCGGAAACTTTTCCGGCGACAATGAGGTCGTTGCCGCAGCGCGCTGGCTCCACGACAGCGCCAAGTCGGGAAGCATTAAAGCCGCACCGCATCGCGCGCGGCGCTATTTGGGAACTGTGTCGGGCGGCAGCAAGCGTCAAGACATGCTCTACGTGCTCCCGGCCGTCTCCGTATCCTTTCAAAAACAGTCAGCCAACGCCGCCATCACGAGCGAAAACGATACCTACAGGCTCGACGGAGCGAGGTTCGATATCTATGAGAGCGCCGGCGACAAGCATGTCGGCAGCATCCAGATGGACAGCGGCGGTCGCGCACAGGCGACACTTTTGCCCAACACGTCATATTATCTGGTCGAAACCAAAGCTCCGGCGGGTTATATCCCCAGGAGTGACCGCATCGCCTTTTCCACCGGCAATGACGGCGGAAATGTCGTCATCGATGAGCAGCCCGGTACCATTACTCTGCGTATCGCAAAGGTCGATGCCGCGACTGGGGCGGGTCCTCAAGTCGGCGCGTCACTTGCCGGCGCTGAGTTCACCTGCGTCTCACAGTCTACCCCGGGCTGGACGCACACCCTCACGACGGATGAGGACGGCCAGGCAACACTTACCGACATCCCCCTGGGCACCTTTACCATCTATGAGTCGAGAGCTCCCGAGGGCTATCTTCCCTCCGATGAAACCTGGAGCTACACCATCGGTGCCGACCAGCTCGGAGACGCGGGCGTCGTTGAGCTCGAGCGTCGCATCCCCAACATCCCCATCGCTTTCGACCTCGAGATTTCAAAGTTCAAGGACTACGGCAATGGCGACGGATCTGGTATAGAGCAGCCGGCGGAAGGCGTGGTCTTTGAAGCGGTAAGCAACACTTCGCAGCAGGTTGTTGGAACGCTGACCACCAATATCTACGGCTTCGCATCGACCAAAGGCCAGGCTGGAGCATGGTTTGGCGCAGGAGAACGCCCCGATGGTGTCAGCGGAACCATACCGTATGACCGTGCCGGCTACACCATTCGCGAGGTTGTCGACACTGTGCCCGACGGCTTTAAGCGGGCAGGGGAATGGACTATTACGGCAGAGCAAATCTCGGACGGCGCAGAACTTCAGTACATCGTAGACAACCACGCCCTGTTGACACATCTTCAAATCGTGAAGCGCGATGCTCAGACCGGCAACGCCGTACCACGCGCCGGGTTCACCTTTCAGCTGCTCAATGGCAACCGTGAGCCCATTTCGCAAACATCCTGGCATCCCGCCCATACCGTTATGACTACCTTTACGACCGATGAAACCGGAACCGTCACCCTGCCCGAATCGCTTAACCCGGGCACGTATTACATACGAGAGACTTCCGCCAAGGAACCGTATCTTGTTGGAGAAGATCTGGAGATAACGATTCCCGCCGATATGAACTTAACGCCCGTCGCAGTTGCCTCGTTTTACGACGACGCGGCAACAGGAAGCATCGAGATCGTTAAGAACGATACCGTAGACGGACACGCCCTTGCCGGCGCTGTTTTTGATATCCGCGCCGCGGGCGATATCGTGCGCCCCGACGGCAGCATTGTTGCCCTGGACGGTGAAACCGTCACCACCATCACGACCGACGAGCGGGGATTTGCGTGCGCGAATCATCTTTCGCTGGGGTGCGGAACTGCCATCTATGAGGTTATTGAGGTACAGGCACCCGAAGGATACCTGCTCGACCAAAGCGCCCACACCGTCGAGCTGTCGTATGCCGACCAGGAAACACCTACGGTCAAAGCGCACCTCGACGTTTCTAACGACTACACCAAAATCGACATCTCCAAAGTCGATTTGACCGGCAAACAAGAAGTAGATGGCGCCCGGCTCTCCCTCCACGGTGCCGACGGAACCGAAATAGACGCTTGGACCTCCTCTGACAAACCGCATCGCATCGAGCATCTTTTGCCCGGCACCTACACCCTGCGCGAAGTGATGCCCCCGCGCACTTACGACCTTGCCGAAGACATGACGTTTGAAATTAAGGCCACAGGAGAAGTGCAGACGGTAGCCATGAAGGACACACCCATCGAGATCGAGGGCAAAGTCGACAAGCGGCAAGAGATCGCCCGCCCTATCGGTAAGGGTCTCGTCGCCAACGGCGATGGCAAAAACCGAGCCGTGGCACAATCCGATGCGGACGGCTCCTTCTCTTATACGCTCGATGCTAAAAATGAGTCGAATACCTGGGTTGATGAATTCACCATCACCGACGATCTCGAATGCGCCAAGGAAGGCACTGCCAAACTCATCGCCATCGAAACCCCTGTCGCGACCGGGGACATCGACGGTCTTTGCAACGTGTGGTATCGAACGTCTCCAGTGGGAAGTATCGATACGGGCGAACAGGCCAATGCAACGCTCAGCAACGGGCATGACAACCCCTGGCTCGAAACGGGCGAGGTCAAAAAGCTCCTAGGTGACGATTTGCGCATGGTCGATTACGGCGATTGGCATCTTTGGAAAGCCGATATCCCAACAACGGAGTCGGTCACCCTCGAGGCAAAAGAGCTCGCTCTTTTGGACGATACCGCCGTCACGGGCATTCGTCTTGAGTACGGGGCCGTATCGGCCGACTTCACGACAAGAGGCGCTGCAGAATCTTGGACCCGCGAGGACCTCAAAGACGAGCATGACGACCTTGATGATGTGAGCGCCGTCCTTGACTCGGATATTCACGGTGCCGTCATCCATATGCAGGCCGCGTCGTCTTACACGCCTCAGACCGCACTCGCCAACAGCGCTCGCGTTGACCTCTGTCGCAATGGCGGCGGTAGCAACCTTGAATCACATGATGAGGATCGCGTCATCCAGCGATGCACCATGCCGCAAGATTTACCAGCAACGGGCTCTCTTCCCATCGCCGCCTGCCTCACTGCCTTCATGACATCCGGCGCCGCGGCAATCTGGTTTGCCCATCTAAAGCTGGCATCGAAACGTCACTAACGTAATAAAAAAGAGGCGAGCCCGTCTCCCGGCTCGCCTCTTTTTCGTTCGTGGCGAAATGGCTATTCCTCAGATGCAGACCCACCGTCGATGAGCGCTTGATCGGACTCGGAGATGCCATCGGCTCCCAAACTCTGCTCGTGCTCCACTTCTTCGCTAATCGTGGACTCAGGCGTTGAGCCTTTAACGCCCACGATATACGCGGCCCCGAAACCAAGGGCAATGGCGATCAGGGCCAAGATGAGATAGACGGGCCAGTGGCGCTTGATGTACGAAAACACGCAGACTCCTTAGAGGTCAACCTACGAACGACGAATGACCTCGGTCACGACCTCGGACACCGTAGCGATATTTGTCGGATTGACGTTGTACGGCAGATCGTCCTCGGTGTGAGCGCACGCCAGACGTGGACCGTCGACGCCGGCAATGGTAAGGGCGCGTCGGCTTGCCTCGAGCGCAGCATAGGCGTCGGTCTTGGCATAGGGCATCTCAAATGCACCGCAATCGACATGGAACGACTTGCACACCTTGTTGACCAGATTCATGATGCGCCGGTCACCCTTAAGCAACTGCTGCTCGCCCTCGACCGTCACGACCGAAAGCCTACCGGCACCAATGGACTCAAGGTTGATAAAGAACACGCCGCGGAGCTTGTCGCGATGTGCGGCCAGGAACGCCTTCATGCCGGCGCCGTCGCAATCGGAAGCGCCTGTAGCCACAAACCAGATGTCGTGGCCAAGCAGCTCGTCATCACCCATGGAGGCAACGGCAGCGAGCATATCCTCGGCGGAAGCTCCATCGGAAGACGTGGCGCCACCCTTCCAGCCGTCGTCGTCATCCTCGAAGTTATCCCACGAACCGATGCCGCGACCAGACTTCTTGGCGTCGTAATCGTCCTCGACGCCCAGCCAGTCGCTCATGCTGTCCTGCTCGTTCTTCTTTTTGCGACCGAACAAGCCACCCAGGCCACGCTTCTGCGGCTTGGCGGCCGTCGAAGCAGGAGCCGAGATGGTCTCGAGCGGTTGTGCGCCCGAGGAGATGGGCATGGGGGTCGCGACCGGTGCCGACGTGGGCTCGGGGCCCTGCGCCGTCGCGAAGGGATCGTTGACCTGAGCCGAAGGGTCGGGAAGGTCGAACAGCGAGGTGCGCGAGGCGACATTGGCCTGCTGCATCGAAGGCATCGAGGGATCGGGGACCGAGGCCAGCGGAGACGCAGAGGGCATGGGAGCCGGCGCGGATGCCGGGTCGGGAACATTCATGTTCGGGCGCGGCGACGCCTGAGACGAGATCTGAGCCATCAGGGAATCGACCGTCTCGGCCTGCGACGGAGCAACGTTGGCAACCGTAGCGCCGGAATCACTCGGCGCGGGCATGGTGAAGATCTGCGTAGAGTAGGGCCTCGACTCATCCGCCTGCGGAGCTTCGGGGGCCACGGGCTCAGGCTCTTGCTCAGAGCTGTCCACAGCGACCTGTTCCGCCGCGGATTGATCCTCGACCGCATCGGGCGCAGCGGACTCGTCCTCGACAGGAGCGGAAAGGGGCTCGGCGATAGCGGTGCCCTGTTTCTCAAACGTCATCGTGGCATCAAATGACATGGTGCCATCGACCGGCTGCTGCGCCTCAAAGGACGTCGTAGCCTCGGCAACGTCAGCGGATGTCGGCTGCGGAGCCTCGAAGGACGTCGTGGCGTCGGCGACCTCGGCAGGCTCCGGCTGCTCGGCCTCGCTCTGCTCGAACTCCTGTGCCGCACGCTCACGCTCAGCCTCGGCGGCCTGCTGCTGGGCGATGGCCTCCCGCTCGGCGGCCTCGCGGGCAGCGGCGCGCTTTTCCTCAAAGTCGTCGACGAACTTCTTGCCCTTCGCAAGGGCACCCTTAAAGAAGCTAGAAGCGCTGGCACCAATCGAGGAGAACGCGGAAGCGATATCGGCATGGGGCGTTGTCGAGGGAAGCTCGGTCGAGAAATCGGTGTCACTCTCATAGGACACGCGCTGCGGATACTCGTCATAGTCCTCGTCGGCGGTCTCGTCTTCAACCTGTGCCGGAGCGGCGGGCGCCAGAATATCCAGACCTGCTGCAGAGTCGAGCGCGGACTTTGCGTCAGACTCCGCGGTAGCAACAGGGGCAGCGACCGGCTCGGCGGGAGCAACAGCCGTATTGGCCGCGGGCGCAGGCTCCTGTGCAACGGGAGCAGGCTCCGGCTCGAACGTCGGCTCCTCGCCCTCTTCGTAATCGAGCGTGCAGGACTCGGGAAGCATGCCCAGGGCACGGATGGCATCCGAGCCAAACCGGATGTTGCCGGCGGCATTGCGATAAAGCTTGGACTCGGGCTCGGCCTGCTCGGCCGCGGCAGGCTCCTCTGCCGACTCGGCAGCGGACTCGTCTGCAACGGGCTCCTCGGCCGGAATATCTTGGACCTGAGACTCGGGTGCAATGACGCCAATCAGGGTCTCGTCGGCAGAAGCACCTTCGAATCCATCGATTTGCTCATCAAAAGCCTCGCCCTGCTCACCCTCGGGAGCGACCGGCTGGCCATACTCATCCTCGGTATAGGCAGGCTCTTCGTACTCGATGGTATTGCCGTAATCGTTTTGCTGCTGGGCCGCGGCGTACTCGGCTGCCGCGCGCGCCATCTCCTCGGCGCGACGCTTCTGCTCGCCAAAATACGTGTCAAACGGAATATCGTCGGGGAACTCGTTCTCGCCCTGATAGGGGGCGACGTTATCCATGACACCCAGCATGGCGGCAACAGAGGACTTGTTGCAAACCGAGCCGGACGTGTAGGGAAGGACAAAACGATTGGAAATGATATTGGCGGCATTGGCGAGCGCCACGAGGGAGGCAAGGATCGCGACAATCCACAGCAGGACCTTCAACGCGCCGGGAAGCGGCAAGATGCGCAGGATGGCAATAGCCGCGGGAGCAATCGTGGCAATCGGGAGCAATTTGGCGATCAGCGCTCGGTACGGCGCATAGGGCTCGCGAGCGAGCAGTTCGGCGCGCGGGGAGTCATAGTGCGCGACGACGACAACCGGGCGGTTGCGCGGAGAGGCAAGCGGGCCCGACGCCTTGTGGTAGGCGATGACGTTTTGGCTCACGCCCGTCTTGCCCAGGCGCGAGATCACGGGGCGCCCGGTTCGCTCGAGCACATAGAGCACGGCTCCGACAATGGCCAACAGGGTGCCGACTAAGCCGATACCGCCACCGATGCCCATAAGCAGGGCACCGGCGAATGCCAGAATGCCCGTAACGGCAAACGCCATCCTGCTCGGCGCGGGAGCATTAAACTCCTGCACCTCGGGATCAAAGCCGTGGTTGCGGAAAATTTGAGCGATATCTTCGGCAGCCAAGCGCTCTTCTTCGCTGCACGCCGGCGTGATGCCAGTGTTCTGCAACAGGTGGTTAATATAGTTCTGGGTGTTCGCCATATGCGCTCCACATCCATAATCCGACAAATAGGCCCAATGTATGCACATTAGAACCGTATATAGTCGAAAGTATACCCCGAGCGGGCGCAAACGGCCGAATTCTGGGTATCTTAACGCCCCAAGCGGACAAGGATATAGCCTAATCTCCATATCGGACTAAAATCATGGCATCAAACACCTTCCCATGCGAGGATTCTATGACGGCAAGCGATACAACCGTAACGAATAAAAATGGGGCGCCGGAACCCGGTTTCGACAAGACCGCCCAGCGCATCCTCAATCTGTTCTTTGTCCTCAACAGCTCTCCCGAGCCATTGACCACAGAGCAAATTGTCCTGGATTCCGATCTTGGCTATGGGTCGGGCAATATCGACTCGGACAAGCGCAAGTTTCGCCGCGATCGCGAAAAACTCCTCGAACGCGGAATCACGATCAAGGAAGTTCGCGCAGCAGGCGCCCAAGAAACCGAAGAAAGCGCGTGGACCATCGATCGCGAGCACACGTTTGCGGCCGGTGGCCTCATCACCGCAGACGACGCGGACATCTTGCTCGACGCTATCGACCAGGCCCTTGCGACCGGTTCGGCCGCGTTTGCCACGCCGCTTGCAGACATACGCTCCAAGATCGCCTACCTCACCGGCGCATCGACCGCAGAAGAGCCTCCCGCCCGTCGCTCACCCGCCGTCGATGCGGTGTGGAGCGCTTTCGCCGAACGCTGCGCACTGCGCTTTTTGTATCAAAACGGGCACGGGGAGCAAAAAGAGCGCACTGTCTGCATATACGGCATGTTCGAGCATGAGGGCGTGGCGTATTTTTGCGGACTCGACAACGCCACCGACGAAATCAGGACGTTTCGCTGCGACCGTATCGTTCGCGCATGGCGTCCCTCGAAGGCTTACTCCATCCCCGCCGACTTTAACCTGAACGATCGCCTGTTCTTTGAGTTTGATTTTGCCGATTGCAAGCCCGTTATGGCGACCTTTTCGTTTGCCCCGCAAGCCCAGGCCGACATGGTCAGCGGCCTTACGCGCGGTCGCGGGGAGCTCACCCGCACCGAAGAGGGTTGGACCTGGACCGTCGGCGTGCGCGACCTTAATGCCGCTGCCTCGTTTTGCATGGAGCACGCCATGGACGGCATGAGACCCGTTGCCCCCGATGCACTTAAACTGGCATGGAACCACCTCATCGAAAGGACGGTGCACGAGCATGCCCGCGCGTAAACTCACCAGCGAGCAAAGGCTCTCGCGTGCGATCGACATCATGGAGGCCCTCTACGCTGCCGGCGAGACCGGTATGACACGAGGGGATATCTGCAGCCGTTTTGATATCACGGGTGCGGCGCTCGACGAAATTATCGATATCGTCTCGACCCTCGCTGACCGTGAGTCGGGCGCACGCATCATCTGCGAACGCCACGGCGAGTGCATCATCCTGACAGGCGATGCGGGGCGTGTGCTGCCCTTGCGCCTAAGTGCCTCCGAAGGTGCCGTGCTCAACCACGAGCTCGAATCGATGGGAATCGACTCTCGGGCAGCGGAGCGTATCCGACATGCCCTCCTACCCGAGGAACTCGGCTACAACCAGCGCGTCGTCGATACCGTTGCCCGAGGATCGCACTGGCAACAGCTGAACTGCGCGATTCAAGACGGCGTTCGATGCCGCATCACCTACCGTTCGATGGACGACGCACGGCCGCGCGAGCGTCTCATCGACCCCCTGCGCATCGCGACGCATGGCGACCAAACATATCTGATTGCCTGGGATGTCGAAGTTGATGCGCAGCGCTCCTACCGCATGGACAAAATCGAAGGCCTTACCCTTACCGACGATTCCGTGGAGCGCCACACGCCCGCGCCCTCGTCCCTCCACGAATCCCTTTCCCAAGCGGAGCAGAGCGCAAAACTCCTCATGCCGCTCGACATGGCAGAGCGCCTAGACTGGGCCGGCATCATGTCGATTGAGCCAAACGGGGCAGACATGGCAACGGTGACCGTGCGTTATGGGTCAGAGCACTGGCTGTTCTGTCAGGTAATCGCAGCGGGCGGAGCCATCCGCATACTGGATGACCCCGCCCAGGCATTGCGTCTATGCGATATGGCGAAGAGCCTGACCTGCCCGCTTTAACGGCGTCGCTCGTGGCGTGCACGCCACAGCTGCAAATAATGACCGATCTGTGCCGACTCGATACGCTGGTAGGAAGTCGTGGGCAGCGACGTCAAGAACTTCTTGCCGTAGCCCTTTGTTACCAAGCGCGGATCTGCCAAGATGAGCACACCGCAATCGGTTGACGAGCGGATGAGACGGCCGGCGGCTTGCTTGACTTCGAGCACCGCCTCGGGCAGCGAATAGCGCGCCCAAGCGCGGTCTTCGCGCAGGTTGCGCTCACACGAAAGAGGATCCGTGGGGCTCGAGAACGGCAGCTTGGGGATAATGACGCAACGCAGTGTCTCGCCGCTGGCGTCAAAGCCCTCCCAAAAGGCCTTGAGCGCAAAGAGCGATGAGGTCGGCTCGTTGATAAACCGATCGCGCAAGCGACGCGGGGACGAGTTGCGCTGTTGGCAATTGAGCTCCAGACCCGCTCGCGCCAATTTGGGCTCGACACGGGCATACAGATCCTCCATATCGCGCCTGTTAGTGAAGAGCGTGAGCACCGATCCACCCATGGCGAGATGGGCATCGACCAGCACGCACTCGAGCGCCGACAGATAGCGCTCGCGATCGCGCGGATCGGGAATGTCCCCCGCCACAACCACGGCCATATTCGAGTCAAAGTCATAGCTCGAATCCAGGTGCAACGATGAGGATGTCGACGCACCGATGCGATCGAGGCCGACGGCATGGTTGAAATGCTCAAAGCTCTTGGACACCGTCATGGTCGCCGAAGCGAAGATGGCCGTGTGCACCTCGGGCAACCACTCGTTCGCCAGGGCCTCGCCGATATCGATGCGCTCGGCGGTCATAGACTCCCCGCCCGCACGCAGCCGACGGTTAACCTGCAGCGAGTACACGTAGTGCTCATCCGTGCCTTCAATGATGAGCTTGAGATTCTCGACCAACTCGTGCAGACGGCGCGAAATGTCGCCCAGGTCGACGACGACCTCGGGCTTATCGGCAGCGACAGCTTGCACCAGCTCGTCTACGCTTTTATCCGCCTGGTCCAGTGCATCAATTGCGGTATAGGCCGACTGCAAAAAATCGTGCCAGTCATCCGACTCGCGCAGCTCGGGGCCAATCCACAGATTCGCGTTGTCATAGCCCCCGCGGGCACGGCGGCCAAGCTCGCGCACGCCATCGAACACATCGGCAATCGCCATGCTCGCGCGGGCAACCGTCGACGTTGCTTTGGCGGTGAGTCCCAGGTAGAGCGTGGAGCCCTCGGAAGTGGCCAGGTCACGGGAAACCTGACTCAGCGCGCCGGCACTCGACCCACCCAAGCGCTCAAACAGCACGCGCGACTCATCTGCCGAAACCACGCGCGCCCATTGGCGACGAGCCTCGCGCTCGATGGAATGGGCCTCGTCGACCACCCAGTGACGAATCGGAGGCAAAATCCTTCCCTCGGCGGCCACGTTGCGGAACAGCAGGGAATGGTTGGTGACCACCACGTCGGCATGTGCCGCACGGCGGCGCGCCCCGTGGACCAGGCATTTGTCAGGGAAGAACGGACACAGACGACGAGCACACTCGCGCGAAGCCGTCGTAAAGTCGGGACGGTTGACGCTGCGCCAGCGAATGCCGAGTGAATCGAGGTCGCCATCGGCAGATTGGCACACATACGCCATGATCACCGCAACCGCCGTGAGCGTGTCAGCAGGATCGCGCTTGGTGGTGATCTCAATCTGACTACGGCTCATGCGCTCGAGCTTGCGCAGACACGGATAGTGGTCATAGCCCTTGAGCGCACAAAATGACAGGCCCCCGTCCAGCTGTTCGGCGAGCTTTGGCAGCTCATGGTACATAAGCTGGTCGGCAAGATTATTCGATTTGGTCGCGATGCCGACGGTAATGTTGTTTCGGCGGGCGGCCTCGGCGAAGGGCACGAGATAGGCCATCGACTTACCGACGCCCGTGCCCGCCTCGATCACGCGATGGGTACCCGTGACCAGCGCATCGCGCACCTCAACCGCCATCGCGATCTGCTCGTCGCGCGGCTCATAGGTGGGATACATGCGATTGACCAGGCCGCCGGGGGCGTAATCTGCCTCGATCTCTTCACGGCTCGGCATCTTAAGGACCGGCAGCTCGTCCGCATCAACGCGATCGCCTGCGCAATCGGCCTTGAGTACATCGGCACGAGCGGCGCCGAGCGAAAATATCGAACCTGGATTCTGGCCAGCCAAAAAAGAAAAAATGGGGCGATAGGACCAAGGCACGTCCGCGTGCATGTCCGCCAAGCGCGCCATAAGGCCCGAAGGCAGGTCGGTGAGTGCGACCAACAGCACGCGCCACACACCGCACAGAGCATCAACGTCTGCGTTCGCACGGTGCGACACCGAATCGCACCCAAACAAGTCGGCCATAAAGGACAGCTTGTGCGATGTCAGGCGCGGAAGCGCAATGCGCGACAGTGCCAGCGAATCGATCCAGATATCACTCACATTGACGCCGCCCTTGACCGATTCGATGAACGACCGGTCAAACGTGGCGTTATGTGCGATAACAGGACAGCCGCCCACAAAATCGGCGAGCGCAGCGACGGCTTCGACGGCCGACGGAGCATCTGCCACATCGGCGTTCGTAATACTCGTGAGCTCGGTAATCTCTGCAGGAATCAGCTGCTTGGGATGCACGAACGTATCAAAGCGGTCAATGACCTCGCGGCCCGAAAGGCGGGCCGCGGAAATCTCAATTAACTCGTTGTCCTGCACCGAAAGACCCGTGGTCTCGGTATCGAGAACGATTACATCCTCCTCGATGAGGCCAAATGACTGTGTCTTAGCGCGCTCGGCGAGCGTGGCGTAAGAATCGATGACAAACTGCGGCGTTCCAGGAGATACGGCGTCCTCAATTAGCATGCAACGCCCGCTCGACGGAGGCCCATACGAATCAGGCTGTCGCACACCTGCGGGAACGTCATGTCGTCGGTATGGCGAATCTCATCAGGATACAGCGACGTATCGGTCATGCCGGGAATGGTGTTGGTCTCGAGAATGACAGGGCCGTCCTCGCTCACGATAAAATCGCTGCGCGAAATACCCAGACAGCCGAGGGCCTTGTGAGCCGCACAGGCAAGCTCCTGGGCACGGGCATAGTTTTCGGGCGAAATCTGCGCCGGAATGCGATGGATATCCGTGGGATCGACGTACTTTACATCCAGGTCGTAGAACTCGCAGTCCTCAGGCTTGCGAATCTCCACGATCGGCAGCGCGCGCACGTCGTCCTCGCCGTACACGCCCACGGTGATCTCGGTTCCCTCGATGCACTTTTCGACCAGCACCTTATCGCCGTACTCAAAAGCCTTGGCGATTGCCGCCGGCAGCTCGGAGGGCTCGTGAACGAGCGAAATGCCGTAGCTAGAGCCGTTGACGGCGGGCTTTACAAAGCACCGCTCGCCACAAATCTCGACGATACGATCGATATCGACCTCGTCGCCCGCCTCAAGCGCCAGGCCGGGGGCAATGGGGATGCCCGCCCTGGCATACAGAAGTTTTGAAACCTCTTTATCGGCGCCACATGCGCTGGCGAGCACGCCTGACGCCGTGTAGGGAATACCCAGCGTCTCCATGGCCCCCTGCATGGCGCCATCCTCACCGCCGGCGCCGTGCATGGCGATAAATGCCACGTCGAAGCCACCGGTCGCCATAGCCACCATAAAGTCATCGGCGGCGGCGTCGAGCAGCTCCACCGAGGTGTAGCCGGCCTCCTTCAGTGCCACCACGACATTCTTTCCCGAATTGAGCGAAATCTCGCGTTCGGCGGAATGGCCGCCCGCCAAGACCGCTACGTGCATGTTCTCTAGGCTTTTACCCGGCATGGGCAGACTCCTCCTCTATAATTCCTGCAGCTGATACCATATTGTAGCGATACCCTCTACGTTTCCCCAAAATCGAAAGGCTTCCATGAATCCCAGGACTAAATCTCAAGACATTCGCGACTTGAGCCAAAACGATATTCGCGAACTTGTCGCCGAACTCGGCCAACCCGCTTTTCGCGCAAAGCAGCTCATCGAATGGGTTTTTGAGAAGAACGTTTGTTCGTTTGATGACATGACCAACCTTCCCAAGGCCTTCCGCGAGCAGCTGAAGGAGGCATTTGCCTTCGACACGCCGACCGAGCTCGCTAAGCAGGTGTCTAAGGATGGCTCTCGTAAATACCTACTCGAGTACCACGACGGTATCTCCGTCGAGACCGTCGGCATGCCTCGTCGCAACAAGCTGTCTGTCTGTGTATCTACCCAAGCCGGCTGTGGCATGGGCTGCGCTTTTTGCGCTACCGGTCTGAACGGCCTCAAGCGCTCACTGACCGCTCAAGAGATCGTTGACCAGGTACTACATGTTTCCAACGACTTTGGCGAGCGCGCGACGAGCGTCGTGTTCATGGGCCAGGGTGAGCCTTTCGCCAACTACGACGAGGTCCTCAAGGCACTGCGTATTCTTAATGACCCCGATGGAATCGGTATTGGAGCACGCCATCTCACTGTCTCCACCAGCGGCGTCATTCCTGGTATTCGCAAGTTTGCCGACATTCCCGAGCAGTTCACGCTCGCCGTCTCGCTGCACTCTGCCATTCAGTCCACGCGCAATAAGCTCATGCCGGGCGTTAAGAAGTACACACTTCTGCGCCTTCACGAGGCCCTTCAGCTCTACACCGAAAAGACCGGCCGCCGTCCGACATACGAATATGCCATGATCGAGGGCGTCAATGACACCAACCCCGAGATGCAGGCGCTCTGCGACTTCTGCGAGGGCACGCTGTGCCACGTCAATCTTATCCAGCTCAACGATATCGAGGGCAGTCCTCTCAAGCCGTCGCCGATTCATAAGGTTGAAGACCTTCAGCGTCGTCTTGAGTCCCGTGGTATTGAAACCACGATCCGTAACTCTCGCGGCAACGATATCGACGCTGCTTGCGGCCAGCTCAAGCAGCGCTTCAAGATTCAGAAGAACGCGTAGGGGAGACTAACCTAAACGTTTCATGTGAAACATCGAACGGCCCCGGTTGCCTAATTGCAACCGGGGCCGTTTCATATCTTTTACTAATCTTCATCGAGCGGTTGTTCAACAACTTTTTCGCAAGAAATAAGGGGTCCTTGTTCTGGCGTTCAGACAAGGACCCCTTCAATAAAGGCTAGTAATTGTTAGGTACCTAAAAGCCTACATTTTCCCATTGATGATTAACCCAATCTTGATTAATCTTGGGATTCTTAGTTACCTGAGCCGTCCGCATAGCGATATCCTCAGTCATAACATCCATTTTCTTTTTGGATGTATCAACGATATCTTGCGCTCCGCGAAGCAGACGACCACGTAATTCATCATCTGTTGCGACCTTAAATCCCGCAAACGCACCAACCGCTACAGTTGCAGCCAAAGCAAGAGCGGTCAGAACTTTATTCTTCATCCCGACCTCCTTGATCAACTTGAATCATTTCGCCAAGAATTCGAGAGAGCTCTTCCTCATCCTTAAACTCGATCTCGATTTTATTCTTGCCGCGCGAGCTCTTGACGCGAACGTTCGTGTTAAACACCTGACGCAGAACGCGTGCAGCCTTCTTAAAAGACTGAGGCGTTGCAGGGCGAGGTGTTTTAGGCGTCTCTCCGGCAGAAAACAGTGGGGCAAGATTTTCTGTCGCACGGACAGACAATCCCTCTGCAACAACCTTCTCAGCAAGCTTAATGCGCGCATCTTCATACGGAACCGCAAGAATTGCACGCGCATGACCAGCAGTCAGCTTGCCTTCGAAGATCATCTGCTGAACTACCTCTGGAAGATCAAGCAGGCGCAACGAATTGGTGATTGCGGAACGAGACTTGCTGACAGCCTTTGACAAGGCTTCTTGAGTCATACCGCTCGCATCGATGAGCTGTCGATATCCCTTTGCCTCTTCGACGGGGTTAAGGTCAGAGCGCTGAAGGTTTTCAATCAGCGCGAGTGCAAGCATCTGCTCATCATCAACATCTTTAATGATGACGGGGAGCTCCTCAAGACCCGCAAGTTTCGAAGCCTGATAACGGCGCTCACCCGCTATAATCTCATAGCCATTACCGTGCTTGCGCACAAGAAGCGGCTGAAGAACGCCATGCTCCTGAATTGACTCACTCAACTCTCGAAGCTCGGTCTCATTGAAATGAATTCGTGGCTGATTTGGGTTCGGAACGATATCTTCGATTGGAAGCTTTGTTTCCGAAGCGGCATTTGATGCTGACGCTGCAGATCCGCCAGTCTCATATTCAGCTTCCGAAACCAGTGCATTGAGTCCACGTCCCAATCCACCACGTTTCTTTGCACTAGGCACGCTTGATCACCTCTTTTGCAAGGTTCATATACGCTTTTGCACCCTTATTTTGAGGTGCATAGGTAATTACCGGCTCTCCAAAAGACGGAGCCTCAGAGATTTTTACGGTACGGGGAATTAGGGTCTTAAAAGCCTTATCACCAAAGTACGACTGAACTTCCTCAACGACCTGATTCGAGAGTGAAGTACGCGAGTCATACATCGTCATAAGCACGCCATAGGTGTCTAAGCCCTTGTTCAGACGTGATTTAACCATCTTCATTGACTCAAGCAGCTTCGTAACGCCCTCGAGTGCGTAATACTCGCACTGGATCGGAATCAAAACGCTATCTGCTGCGGTCAGGGCGTTGATAGTAAGCAGGCCAAGCGAAGGAGGACAGTCGATGAATATAAAATCGAACTCGTCCTGAATCGGCTCAAGCAAATCTTTGAGGCGGGTTTCACGAGCAATTGCGCTTACGAGCTCAATTTCAGCGCCTGCAAGCTGAATTGTCGCCGGAATAACGAATACCTTTTTGCAATTTGTATCAAGAACAAGCGATTCTGCCGGCACATCATTCAGCAATGCATCATAGATGCATTGCTCAAGGTCTTCTTTTTCAATTCCGAATCCACTGGTGCTGTTTCCCTGCGGATCAAAATCGACAATCAGTGTCTTGCGACCCTGCTCACCCAGTGCTGCTGCAAGGTTTACAGCCGTCGTTGACTTACCGACGCCGCCTTTTTGATTGATGATTGCAATAATACGCGTGTCTTTAGCGCTCTTAGAACGCTTAACGTCGCGAAATCCCACGGTCCCTCCTGGTGTGTATTAAAGCTGTCAAACGGAGGATGTTTCACGTGAAACATTCCGATTCGATATCAACCGCCATGTTTCACGTGAAACAGTGCAAGTTGTTAGTATCCATTATGTTTCACGTGAAACATCTAGGCAAGCGGATTCTTCTTAGCCATGCCATTTGCACGAGGCAATGAAACGGAAGCCGGATGACTCTTCTTAAGAACAATGAACTCCCTATGGCCCAGGCCCTCAGGCAAATCGATTGTGTCATTCAGAAGCAAAGTGAAGCCGCAGATCTTAGCTGCTGACATACCGGAAGCAAGCTCCTCAACCGATGGATTACCCTTGGTGATAACAAATAGCCCTCCATCTTTGAGATACGGAGCCGCATACTCAACAAGGATCGGTAGAGGGGCCAGTGCGCGGGCCGTTACGACAGAGAACTGCTTCTTATGGCTTCGAGCATATTCTTCAAGGCGATCATGAACTCCATGACCATATTTCAATCCAAGAGCATGAACAAAAGAATTGACAGCATCAACCTTCTTGCCAACAGAGTCAATATAAGTAGCTTTACGATGTGTAGTTATCGTTAATGGAATACCAGGGAAGCCCGCACCTGTTCCCATATCGAGCAAAGCACCCTCAGGAGCCTTATTGATATAAGGGAGCAAAACAAGTGAGTCAAGGATATGAAGTATCGCAGCATCTTCTACGTTAAGAATACGGGTGAGATTGGTTTTCTTATTAGTTTCAAGAACCAAATCCAAATGCTGAATACATTTCCTTAGCTCAGTATCAGTTACGCTCAAGGAATACTCTTTGCAATAGGAAGTTAGACGACTCAGCATCTCGTCAGCCTGCTGATCAGTAAGTACAAACAACAGAAGCTCCTTTCTGACAAAAAACAGTGTATCGATAACTTTTGACAAAAAAAAGGGGACGTGGAAACCACGCCCCCTTAGCATAAGCTCGAGTAGATTATCGAGCAACAATCACCACATGGCGATCAGGGTCAGAACCCTCAGAATGGGTATCAACAGCATCGTTACCACGAAGGGCAATATGAACCAGTCGACGTTCATAGGCATTCATAGGCGGCAAGGAAACACTTTTATGAGTGCGAATAGCGCGCTCGGCAGCGGACTGGGCCATAGAAGCAACCTTGTCCTGTCGACGGCTCTTATAACCTTCGACGTCGACGACGACCGGATACCTAAAGCCAAGCTTGCGACTCACCAACAGGGAGAACATAACTTGAAGAGCATCGAGGGTACGTCCATGACGGCCAATGAGAACAGCAAGATCAGGAGCAGTTACGTCCAGGATCAACTCGCCCTCGTCACCCTCATACTCATCGATGGGTGAGTTCGCCGCATCGAAGTGCGAAAGGATGGAACGCAGAATGGAAATAGCCACATCGGCAATGGTGTCGAGCTCCTCATCGGTCAGCTCTTCACCAGCCTTGTAACGCTGTGCAATCTCGGGATAATCGCCCGCGACCCGCGGGGCAACCTCCTCAAGCATATCCTCGACGATCTCTTCAGACATAACGAACTCCAAAAGTTAGGTACCTAAATAAGAATACTATCCCACTACTTCTTTTTGTGCGGACGCGGCTTCTTCTCGCGGCGGGTAACCTCGACCTGCAGCGGAGCGTTCTTGAGGCGCTCCTCCTCATCGGCCTTAGCCTTGTCGATAACCTTCTGCGTCACGAAGATCTGCTGGACAACCTGCCAGGCAGAAGACACATCGTAGTACAGCAGAACGCCGACGGGCAGGCTCCAGCCCATCCAAAGCATCATGACGGTCATGACGACGGCCATCATGCGCATGCTCTGGGCCTGCTGACCAGTCTGATTGCGAGACATATACAGCTGCGGAATCAGGGTCAAGACAGCGAACAGAATCAGGCAAACCAGCGCAGGCAGCGCAACCATAAAGCCATCGGCAAAGGAAGCGCTCGGCGTGGTGGTAAGGTCGGGCAGGATGTTGAAGAACGAGAACGTACCGTCGCTAAAGTAGTTCGGCAGGTTACGCAGCAACGTAAACAGGGCAAACAGGACAGGCATCTGGATCAACAGCGGCAGACAACCAGCCATAGGGTTGAACTTGTTCTCGCTGTAGAACTTCTGCATCTCCTCGGCCTGGCGCTGGGGATCGTCGGCATAGCGCTCCTGAATCTCGAGCATCTTAGGCTGCAGCACCTGCATGCGAGCTGTCGACTTGGTCGACTTGAGCATGAGCGGCGTCAGCAGCAGACGGATGATGACCACCAGGATGATGATGGACAGGCCCCAGTCGACCGCAAAGGTCTGGATGAGCTTGAGCAGCTCGAAAAGGATGTTAACGATCCAATCCCACATGTAAGTTTTCCTCCGATAGCGAGTGCCCGCTAGGGCACAGGGTCATAACCGCCGACGTGCAGGGGATTGCAGCGAGCGATGCGCCTCACGGCAAGCCAGCAGCCTCTCAAAACACCGTACTTCTCAATCGCCTGAACGGCATATTGCGAGCACGTTGGGTAGTAAATGCAGGCGTCAGGTAATAAGGGCGAAATAACCTGTTGATATATGCGAATAGGAGCGATGGCAACACGTCGCAAAACGTGATTGCTCATCGCTCCTCCCCGGCAACGCCGGCGCGTTTCATAAGCGAACGCAATGCCTTGTCCATCTCCTGCGGCGAGGAGATCCTCGTCTTGGGAGTCGCGAACAAGATGATGTCATAACCCGCAACGGGAAATCCGCAGCTGCGGGCGGCCTCGCGCATCACACGCTTAGAACGGTTGCGCACGACTGCACAACCGAGCCGTTTAGCACCAACGAAGGCGACCCTTCCGGAGTCGCCTTCGCCAACCGCTTCACATATGGTCATTCGAATCAGAGGGTGATTGAAACGACGCCCCCGACTGAACACATGCTCGAAATCTTGCCGAGACTTAATAGTCTTCATGCGAGATGTGTGTATCGCTGCTAGACAGTGAGACGCTTGCGGCCCTTGGCGCGGCGACGGGCGAGCACGGCACGACCACCCTTGGTGGCCATACGGGCACGGAAGCCATGGGTCTTGGCACGCTTACGCTTATTAGGCTGATACGTACGCTTCATCTTAAGTTCCTCCTGCTGCATTTCGAGTGTCCGCGGGAGCGCGGACGCAGATATAGACACGTGAGCTTGAAGATTGTAGGGAAATCAATGTTCAAATGTCAAGAAATCAAAGGTGAAAGGTTGCGTAGTTCACACGGTTCCGCCATAAGCTCAACCGAAATTTGCGCCGCATTACAACTTTTCACGATATTTCATCGAGTTTTCAACAGGTCATGTTGGCAATGTTGAGAACTTTTCGCCCGTTTTCCAAAGTTTTCAACAGGTTTTGAAAAGTTGTCGAAAGATGAGAAACATTGCACGGTGAGCTACTATTTGTTCGAAACCTTTTGAAAGATTGCGAGCGGCATGTCTGACGACTTTTACACCATGGTCGATTCCGGAGACCCGGCACCCGACAACGAGCACATCAACGGCGTGCGCGAAAAGCGTGGCGAGGAAGAGCAAGCTGCCGCGAAAACGCAGACTGCCATGTATGCCGCACGCATCGCGGTCTATGACGACATGCTGTCGACGCCGCGCGTCATCGTCATCGAACCTAAGGACGTGCGCACCTATCTGGAAGAGACAACCAACACCGTCTACCAGTGCATGAAAGAACAGGGCGGGCACATCTCGCTCATGGTTATCCGCGAGATTGTCGAAAACTTTATCCACGCCCACTTTGCAGAGCCCATCATCTCGATCCTAGACGGCGGCGACACCATCCGATTCGCAGACCAGGGACCGGGGATCGACGACAAGGAGCGCGCGTTCGACTTTGGCGTTACCAGCGCAAACAGCAACATGAAGCGATACATCCGCGGAACCGGAGCCGGGTTTCCCATGGTGCAGGAGTACCTGGAAAACGCCGGCGGCGCTGTATCCATCGAGGACAACATGGGCAACGGCACCGTGGTCACGGTAAGCCTGAACCCCAAGCGCGTGCAGGAAATCGAGCGCGCCGGAGGGCGAGGGGCCGCCGTGCGCCCCGAGACGGAGAAGCCGGCGTATCCCCTATCCAGCACGTTTGCACAGCAGCCCGTGGCGCAGAAGATGCAGCAGCCTGGAAGTTTTCCCATGCAAGACCCCCAGACACCGCTGGGCAACCCAGTGCAAAACATGCCGGAGGGCATAGGCTCGGCGGGTCTGGACACAAGCGTCGCGCAGCAGACGGCGGCCATGCCAAACGTCCAGCAAATGGGCTACCAACCGTACCCCCAAGAGTATCCTCCCCAATATATGCCGCAGCAGGGATATGCCCAGTCGTATCCGCAGCAGTATCCTCAGGGATATCAGCAGCCGTATCAGCAGATGCTGCAGGGGCAATTTAACCCTTGGGCCCAGCAGATGCCGCCGCAGCCTTACCAACAGTGGCCGCAAAGTTTTCAACAACAGTTGCCGCCCATACAGAGTTCTCAACAACCAGCAGCTCAAATGATGTATCCTAGTGCGGCGAATCAATACGCACAACCGCAGTCGGACGTGTTTGTAAGCGAACGCGGCAACGCTGCATTGGGGTATCTAGCCCAACATCAAGAGTGCGGCGCAACGGACTTGGCGCGGGCGTTTGGAAACTCCGCACCCACCTGGTCGCGCACGCTCAACGATTTGGCGCAGGCGGGCTTGGTGGTCAAACATGGGCAGAAATACCATCTGACCGAAATCGGAAGCGCTCGCGTGCGGGCTCAGGCTTAAGGAACGGGAGAGACAGTGGACGAGGAAGCAAGCATCATCCTGGGGGATGCCATCGCCTTTTGTCAGCGCGACGGCCAAGATGCGCGCCTCATCAACATGCTGGGGCAATCGCGTGCCGTGAGCCTGACCGAGGACACCTTGACGATTGAGGCCCCCTCACGATTTGCTATCGCTCAGCTCAAAAAGCATCAGCCGACCATCGAGTCGTACCTGGAAGAGATCGCCTTTGCACCGATTGCGCTCAACATCGTAGCACCACAGGGCTCCGCGGCAGATAACGCCGCACCCACGGCACCCGTCGTCCCCCCGGCGGCACCAGCTACCACCACAGTGTCGGCTCCCGAGCACCAAATCGGCGATGTTTCCCGTGAAACCATGCCCGCCGCACCAACGGCAGCAATTCCTATGCCCGCCGCCACACACATGCCTATCGCGCACGACGCAACACCGGGCGAGGATTCGGGCATCGCAATCAAAAACACGCTTTCGGCCGACGATTTCCGCCGCATGATGAACCAGATGAAGGGCGGGGCGCCTGCAAAGAGTGCAAAACCAGCCTCCACATCGCCCACGAGCGTCCCCGCAGCTGCGGCACCGATCGAGCAGAACACCGATGGCGCGCCGCTCGCGGCCAACTCGAAATTCACCTTCGAAAACTTTGTCTACGGCCCAGAAAACAGCCATGCCTATCGCTCGGCCCTCAAGTTTGCCGCGCTCGCGGACGAACGCGGCACATGCACATCCCTGTTCATCTATGGCAAATCGGGGCTGGGCAAGACCCATCTGCTGCTCGCCATCAAAAACGAGCTCGCCGAAAAGTCGCCCGAGATCAAGGTGAAGTACGCCAACTCGCAAGCGTACCTCGATGACCTGATGACGGAGTTCGACCGCCAAAAGAAGAGCAACGCCCCCATCATGCAGGCATACCACGACGTGGACGTGCTCATCATCGACGACATTCAAAACATCATCGGCAAGCGCGCGAGCGTGGACTACTTCTTCCAGCTCATGGACGAGTTTATCCGCAACAACAAAAAAGTCGTCATCGCAGCCGACCGTGCGCCCAAAGACCTGAGCATGGACGAGCGCCTTACCAGCCGTTTTAATGCCGGTATGCTCTGTTTGGTGGCGGAGCCCAGCTACGAGATGAAATACAAGATCTTGCAGCGCTACTACGAGAACACGATAGCCGCCGCACCCGAGGCGGGTGACGACTCGCTGCTGGCGGCCTATGGCGGCGATGGCGGGCATCTGACCGACGAGCACTTTAAGCACATGGCAGAAGTCTCGGGGACCAACATCCGCGAACTCGAGAGCTTCTGCGAACGCTGCGCCGGCGAGGCAGGAGACCGCGAACGCGAGGGCAGCGAGCTCAGTTTCGACGACATCGACGCCATCGCAAGTCAGTACTTCGATACGTCGGCCAAAAAGATCAACGTGCAGACGGTCCAGTCTGTCATTGAAGAGCAGTACGGCGTGACGCACGAGGAGCTCATCGGCCCGCGCCGCAACGCCAACATAGCCAAAGCCCGCCATATCGCCATATATCTGGCCATCGAGATGTGCGAGATGACGACTACGGCGGTGGGCGCGGAGTTTGGCAACCGCAACCACTCAACCGTCAGTACGAGCTATAAAAAGGTTCAGAAGATGATTCAGGAAGACCGCACCATAACCGAGGATCTCAAATCGCTGCGAGATAAAATTACACTGCGCTCGTAGGGAAATAGAGACACCTGTTGAAAACTTGTCGAAACGCCGGGCATAACATGTCTAAAACTCGCCACAAGGCAATGAAAAGTTTTCCGCAGGTTTTGAACGTTGAAAACACGGTCGGTTGCGCACAGGGCGCTGTCGATTCTCTTTTTGGGGTTGACCAGCGCTTTTGGGAGTAATCAACAGTTTCGTCAGTGCTATTACTATTATTAAGATATTTATATCTATAGAAAGGTATTAAAAGATGAAGTTCACCGTCAGCCAAAGCTCGCTCACGCAAGCCATCGGCGTCGTTATGAAAGGCGTCGCTTCGGCATCTACCCTTCCCATCCTATCGGGCGTGCTCGTTAAAGCGCAGGACGGCATCTTGGAATTCCAAACCTCTAACTACACCATCTCGATTCGTCATCGCATTGCCGCGCATGTCGAAGAAGAGGGCGAGATGGTGATTCCCTGCAAGATGCTCTCGAACATTACGAAGACCCTTCCCGACGCTCCGGTTACCTTTGAGCTCTCGGAGCGTCAGGTGCTGATTGGATGCGAGAAGAGTTCCTTCCGCCTCAACACGCTCGACGCCAACGATTTTCCCGAGTTCCCTGCCTATGCCATCGAGAGCGCGGTGGAGCTCCCGACCGACATCCTGTCCGAGATGGTCGGTCGCGTATGGCGCGTCACTTCGACCGATAAGGCCCGCCCCATTCTGGGAGGCGTGCACATGAAGGTCGAGAACAACACCGTGCGCCTGGTGGCAACCGACTCCTTCCGCCTGGCCGTATGCGACACCCAGGTCGAGACCTCGACGCTCGAGGGCTCTTTTGAGCTCAACGTTCCGGCCGACGCCTTCAACGACGCCCTGAGCATCATGGCCAGCCAGGCGACCATCATGATCGGCGCCACCGACACCCAGGTTGTCTTTGAGGCCGGCAACACCACCTATGTGTCGCGCCGTATCGAAGGCGTGTACCCCAACTACAAGCAGCTCATCCCCGATTCGTGCGTGACGAGCGTCAAGATCGACGTGGCGGCTTTTAATGCCGCCCTCAAGCGCGTGGCGGTCATCGCGAGCGCGAACCCCGCCGTCAAGTTCGAGATCGATGTCGAGAACGGTCAGATGGGTCTTTCCTCCATCTCCAATGACCAGGACCTGGCACAGGAGACGATCGATGTCGAGGCCGAGGGCGAGTCGGGCACCATCGCCTTTAACTACCACTACATCTTTGGCTGCCTCAATGCCCTGTCCAAGGAGAAGGAGATCACGCTGGAGCTCAAGAGCTACTCGCAGGCGGGTATCTTTAAGTCCTACGACAAGATCAACTATCTGTACCTGGTCATGCCGGTTCGCATCTAGCGCTGCGCCATGACCATGTTTGCCCGCAACCTTTCCGTCGCGCGCTACCGCAGTTTCGACAGCTACCGTCTTGACCTGGACGAGGGCGTGACGGTGCTTGCGGGGCCCAACGCGGCGGGAAAGACCAACCTCATAGAGGCGCTGCAGCTTTTGACGAGCGGCGCCTCGTTTAGGCATCCCACCGCAGCCGAGCTCGTGCACGACGGCACGGGCTCGTGCAGGCTCGAGTTGAGGCTCGAGGGCGATGGCCGCGTGCTCGATATGGGGCTGGGCGTTGAGGACGGCAAGCGCTCGTTTAGCCGTAACGGCAAGAGATGCTCCGCCGCCGGCGTGCGCGGGGTTTTGCCGAGCGTGCTGTTTTGCCCCGATCATCTGGATATGGTCAAGCGCGGTGCCAGCGTGCGCCGGGCCGCCCTCGACGACTTTGGCGTTCAGCTGAGCGCTCGTTACGCCGACTTGGCGAGCACCTACGGGCGCTGCGTGGCGCAGCGCAACGCCCTGCTCAAGGAGACCTGGTGCTGCCGCGAGATGCTCGGCGCATGGAACGACTCCATCGCCCGCGCCGGGTCCGCCCTGCTCGTGCATCGTTTGGCCCTGCTCGACCGACTGGCGGGCCATGTGCGCGCCGCGTATGGGCAGGTGGCATCCGGCGAGGACGCGGGCGTGTCCTATGTGTCCACGCTGGGGGATTTGCCTCAAGCCGAGGGGCGCGAGGAACTTAAGGACTGGGCGTACGAGCATATGCTCGCGGCCCTCGATGAACGTGCCGATGAGGAGATGCGCCGCGGCGTGACGCTTGTGGGTCCGCATCGCGACGAGATTGAGTTTTCCGTCGCGGGCCGATCGGCCCGTTCATTTGCCAGCCAGGGCCAGCAGCGAACGCTGGTGCTTGCCTGGAAGGTGGCAGAAGTGGCCGTGGCGCGCGATATCCTGGGCACAGCGCCGCTGCTGCTGTTGGACGACGTGATGAGCGAGCTCGATGCCGGGCGCCGAGGCGCTTTTCTGCAGCTGATCGGTGATGACATCCAGACGGTCATAACCACCACCAACTTGGGGTACTTTACTGATGACCTTCTTGAACGAGCCAAGGTGGTGAGCATGGGTGAGGCGTGCTAATTACGAGCGCGAGAACGGAACGGTTGCCTTTGGCGGCTTTTTGGATGCCGAGCGTCAGCGCATCCTGGCGGCCGCGACACCTGAGCGCCGCGCGCAAATGGAGGCTGCCGAGGAGTCGCGCGCGGTTTATCGTGCCTGGAATGCGGTGTGCTCGGGCACGCGCGAGGGACGCCACGTGACGGGCCTGCGCTACCTACCCGAGACCAATGAGCTGCTGGTGTATCTCGATTCGCCCTCGTGGACGCAGGAGATGACGCTGCTGCGCGAGATCATCCGGGCGCGCATGGAGCGGGCCGGCGCGCATGTGGACGGCCTGGTGTTCAAAACGACCGCGCTCGGTCACACGCCGCCGGCTGCCAAGGAGCGCCTGCGCCCGGCCGTGACCGAGCGACCGCCGGTTCCGCACGCCGATCTAAGCGAAGCCGAACGCGGCGAGATCGAGCGCCAAGTGGCGCCCATCGAAGACCAAAAACTGCGCGAGGCCCTCGAGAATGCCATGAGAGCCAGTGCCGAGTGGGCCAAGGGCGTGCAAAGCAAGAAAGAGCCTTAAATCGCATCTGGTGGCCTTGTAGAGCCAAATACCCTCGCTCCCGAGGGTATTTTTTTACGATAAACTAGTAAGGCTGTACACATTTTCTTAGCTGAAGGAGGACGTGTGGCAAACGAAAACGATTACGATGGCGGCGAGATTAAGATTCTCGAAGGTCTCGAGGCCGTTCGTAAGCGCCCGGGCATGTATATCGGCTCGACGAGCGCCAGCGGCCTGCATCACCTGGTGTGGGAGATCGTTGACAACTCCGTTGACGAGGCCATGGCCGGTTTCTGCACCGAGATTCACGTGACGGTCCACGCCGACAACTCCATCACGGTCGTCGACAACGGGCGAGGCATCCCCGTCGACGAGCATCCCATCAAAAAGATCCCGACGCTCGAGGTCGTTATGACGATCCTGCACGCCGGCGGTAAGTTCGATAACTCGGCCTACAAGGTCTCGGGCGGACTGCACGGCGTGGGCATCTCCGTCGTCAACGCACTGTCCAAGCGCGTGGTCGTGCAGGTGCGCCGTGATGGCAGCGTCTACGAGATGGAGTTCTCGCGCGGCAAGACCGTCAAGAAGATGGAGGTCGTGGGCACCTCGGATTCGACGGGCACCACCGTCAGCTTCTGGCCCGACGACGAGATTTTCGAGACCTGTGTCTACGATTTCGATACGCTGCACAACCGTCTGCAGGAGACGGCGTTCCTCAATAAGAATCTAAAGATTGTGCTGACCGACGAGCGCGAGGCGACTCCCCACGTGGAGGAGTTCTGCTACGAGGGTGGCATCATCGACTTCGTCAAGTTCCTCAACGACGGCAAAGACGTTCCCGAGGCCTTCAAGGAGCCCATCTATATCGAGGGCAAATCGGACCCGGATGCGCCCGTGACCAAGATGGGCGAGGTCGAGGTGTCCCTGCAGTGGAATGCCGGCTACGGCGAGAACGTCATGTCGTTTGCCAACGACATCTACACCCCCGAGGGCGGCATGCATCTCGAGGGTTTCCGCACCGCTCTCACCCGCGTGATTAACGATTACGCCCGCAAGCAGAACCTGCTCAAGGAGAAGGACGCCAACCTGAGCGGTGACGACGTGCGCGAGGGCCTTTCGGCCGTCATTTCGGTTAAACTGCCCGATCCGCAGTTTGAGGGCCAGACCAAGGCCAAGCTCGGCAGCTCCTACATGCGCGCGCTCACGCTCAAGATCGTGACCGATGGACTGACCGATTATCTGGAGGAGCACCCCAAGCCCGCCCGCGAGATCGTCAAGAAGGCCCAGCAGGCCTGCAAGGCCCGCAACGCCGCCCGCAAGGCGCGCGAGGCGACCCGTCGCAAAAGTCTGCTCGAGACGGCGTCGCTGCCCGGCAAGCTCGCCGACTGCTCGGTGCGCGATGCCGAGCTGACCGAGCTCTTTATCGTAGAGGGCGACTCGGCAGGCGGTTCGGCCAAGGACGGCCGTCGCCGAGACATCCAGGCGATTCTGCCCCTGCGCGGCAAGATTTTGAACGTCGAGCGCGTGGGTGACCACCGCGCGTTCTCGAGCGACACCATCCAATCCCTGATCACCGCGATCGGCTGCGGCGTCACGACGAGCGCCGGCGACGGTGGCGACTTCGATATCAGCAAGGCGCGCTACCACAAGATCATCATCATGACCGATGCAGACGTTGACGGTGCGCATATCCGCATCCTGCTGCTGACGTTCTTCTACAAGTACATGCGCCCGCTGATCGATGCCGGCTATGTCTATGTTGCCTGCCCGCCCATCTTTGGCATTAAGGTACGCAACAAGATCCATTACGTGTATCCCAACGGCCGCCAGCCCGAAGACGAGATTCTGCGCGACACCATTCAGAGCTTGGGCCTGAACCCCGACGACAACGACGAGGACGGCAAGGCCAAGGACGGCAAGATCACCAAGAAGCGCAAGGGCTATACCGTTCAGCGCTACAAGGGCCTGGGCGAGATGGACCCCAAGCAGCTTGCCTCGACGACGATGGACCCCAAGATCCGTATCCTGCAGCGCGTGTCGATCGAGGACGCCGTGGTGGCGGACCGCGCCGTGCGCGAGCTCATGGGTTCCGAGGTCGGCTATCGCCGTGAGTACATTGAAAAGCATGCGCATGATGCACGATTCTTGGATGCCTAATCCCTGCGGCTTTCCCAGCCACCGCACCTTCGCCCTCAATCGTCGGTCGCGTACCCAAGTACGCTTCCCTCCTCTTTCGGGCGAATCTGCGGCACCTGGAAAAGCCGTCTCCGTGGTAGGGAACTAATGGACCACGCAAACCATGAGGAGGTAACGTGGCAGACGATATCAACAACAACGAGGGTATGGACGAGGCTGGCGACGCCGGCATGCCCGATGATCTGAAGCGCCTGCTCGCCCGCGCTGAGCAGGGCGAGGACGGCGATCCGGATTCCTATAACCCCGATGCCGATGATGACGAGGAAGAGGACGACGACGGTGAGCTCGAGGAGAGCTTTGGCGAAGTCGATCGTGGCGCCTCGGCCGGCGAGGATATAAACGGCGGCCAGCTCCAGATTTCGGAGTTTGGCCGCGAGATGAAGCAGTCATTCATCGAGTATTCGATGTCGGTCATCACGGCGCGCGCCCTGCCGGACGTGCGCGACGGCTTAAAGCCGGTGCACCGCCGCATCCTGTACGCGATGAACGAGAGCGGCATCTACCCCAACCGTCCGCACAAGAAGTCCGCTTGGACGGTCGGCGAAGTTATCGGTAAGTACCATCCGCACGGTGACTCCGCGGTCTACGAGGCCATGGTTCGCCTGGCGCAGTGGTTCTCCATGCGCACGCCGCTCATCGACGGCCACGGCAACTTCGGCAACATCGACGGCGACGGCGCGGCGGCCATGCGTTACACCGAGAGCCGCCTGGCAAAGCCCGCCATGGAGCTGCTGCGTGACCTGCAGAAGGATACCGTCGACTGGCAGCCCAACTACGACGAATCACTCGCCGAGCCCGTGGCACTGCCTGCGCGCTTCCCCAACCTGCTGGTCAACGGCAGCCAGGGCATCGCCGTCGGCATGGCCACCAATATCGCCCCGCATAACCTCACCGAGGCGATCGAGGCAACCTGCTACCTGATCGACAACCCCGAAGCCACCGTCGACGAGCTCATGCAGATCATGCCCGGTCCGGACTTCCCCACCGGCGCCATCATCATGGGCAGCGCCGGCATTAAGCAGAGCTACGAGACCGGCCGCGGCTCCATTACCGTGCGCGCCAAGGCCCACGTGGAATCCACCAAGACCGGCCGCAACCGCCTGGTCTTTACCGAGATTCCCTACATGGTCAACAAGGGCACCCTGCAGGAGAAGATCGCCCAGCTCGTCAACGACAAGCGCATCGAGGGCATCTCGGACATGCGCGATGAGTCCAACCAGAAGGGCATCCGTCTGGTCATCGAGCTCAAGAAGGGCGTCATTCCGCAGGTCGTGCTCAACAACCTGTATAAGTATACCTCGCTGCAGACGACCTTCGGCGCCAACAACCTGGCGCTCGTCAACGGCGTTCCCAAATGCCTGAGCCTGCGCGAGATGCTGCAGCACTACATCGATCACCAGGTCGACGTCGTCACCCGCCGCACCCGCTTCGACCTTAAGAAGGCCCAGGCCCGCGCGCATATCCTCGAGGGCTACCTGATGGCTCTCGACCATATTGACGAGGTCATCAGCATCATCCGTTCCTCGCAGACCGACTCCGAGGCCAGCAGCCGCCTGATCGAGCGCTTTGGCTTTACGCCCGAGCAGACCACGGCCATCCTCGAGATGAAGCTGCGCCGCCTGACCGGCCTGGAGCGCGACAAGATCCAGGAAGAGCTGGACGGCCTGCGCCGCGCCATCGCCTACTACGAGGACCTGCTGGCGCACGAGGAGAAGATCCTGGGCGTCATTAAGGAAGAGATGCGCGAGATCTCCAAGAAGTTCGGCGATAAGCGCCGCACCGAGATCAGCCATGTCGAGAAGGACCTGGACGTCGAGGACCTCATTGCCGATGAGGACATGGTCGTGACCATCACCCACACCGGCTATGTCAAGCGCATCCCGGTGGCCGCCTACCGCGCCCAGAAGCGCGGCGGCAAGGGCGTGTCGGGCGTCAACCTCAAAGAGGACGACGTCATCGACGAGATGTTCATCGCGTCCACGCACGAGTACGTGCTGTTCTTCTCGAGCAAGGGTAAGGTCTATCGCCTGAAGGTGCACGAGCTGCCGGTGGGTACGCGCCAGGCGCGCGGTACCGCAATCGTCAACCTGCTGCCCTTCGAGGAGGGCGAGAAGATCGCGAGCGTCATCAGCTGCCGCGAGTTCCCTGCCGACGAGTACCTGATGTTTGCCACCAAGAGCGGCATGGTCAAGAAGACCGTAATGAGCGCATATGACCGCAGCCGCCGCGACGGCCTGATCGCTATCAACCTGCGTGACGACGACGCGCTGCTGAACGTGCGCCGCGTGCGCGAGGGCGACAAGATTATCCTGGCCACCACCGCGGGCAAGGCGATCATGTTCTCCGAGGAGCAGGTGCGCGCCACCGGCCGCGATACTAGCGGCGTTCGCGGTATCGGTATGAAGGACGGCGTGAGCGTTCTGGGCATGGAAGTCACTAACGGCAACGGCGATCTATTCGTCATCACCGAGCGCGGCTACGGCAAGCGCACGCCGGTCGCGGACTACCCGGAGCAGAATCGCGGCGGCCAGGGCGTCTACACCATCCAAATGACCGAGCGTAAGGGCAACCTCGCGGCCATGAAGACGGTGGGCCCGCAGCACGAGTTGTTCATCGTGACGGAGGGCGCGACGGTCATTCGCGTCAAGACCGATGAGATTAGCCAGACTGGCCGCGCTACCCAGGGCGTCAAGATGATGACCGTCGACGACAACGACCGCATCTGCGCCGTAGCCCGCATGACGGCCGCCAAGGAGAAGCCCGAAGGCGAAGGCGCCGAGGCCGCAACCGACGCCGAAGAGGCCCCAGTCGACCTAGGCGACGGCAACGACATGCCAGAGGATCTCCTAGACGAGTAAGAGGCCCTAGCTGGTAGAAAATATCAGACCCCATATATCGGCGGTCGGCGCACCTGCGCGCCGACCGCTTTTTTGAAAACCTTGGGACCCCATGGTCGCCGGGCTGACGAGATGGGTTAGGTTTGTCGCGAGTTCCGCACGCAAAGAAGGCCACTTAATGTGGCCTTCGTCTTGCGCAGGACTGTCCGAGCAGCAAACCAAAACCATCTCGTCAGCCCGGCGACCACCCCTCTCAAAGATTTTCAAAAAAGTTGTTGACGTGCGCGTAACGACTCGTCTAATATATCCCTTGCGCGATGGACCTGTAGCTCAGTTGGTTAGAGCGTCCGGCTGATAACCGGGAGGTCACAAGTTCGAATCTTGTCAGGTCCACCACTTTCTTTCGCAATAAACACCCCAGCGAGAGCCGAGTCGCCGCTGGGGTGTTTATTACTGTCTCCGTGGGGGTTTAGCTCAGCTGGGAGAGCGCGGGCTTTGCAAGCCTGAGGTCAGGGGTTCGATCCCCCTAACCTCCACCATGATGGACCTGTAGCTCAGTTGGTTAGAGCGTCCGGCTGATAACCGGGAGGTCACAAGTTCGAATCTTGTCAGGTCCACCATCAAAACTGTGAAGAGCCCTGGGGCGTTGCCTCGGGGCTTTTTTCTTACCTACTGAAAATAGTCAAAAAAGCCCCGTCCCAAATTAACTACTTTGATTTTGTGTGCTGTGCGAAAGATTGGGTAGTATAGCTATTCAATGCGGCGGGCTGCCGCGTGTTAACCGCTACGTACCGGAGGTGTTCCATGGTTCGTGTCGACATAGAGACCATCGTCATGGCCGCCGGTCCCGTGCCATCGCTTATCGTGCTTCGTGAGCGCAGCAGCAAATCGGACTCGCCCGCGCCGCTGCGTTCCCTTTCCATTCAGACTGGTTCGTTTGAAGCTGCTGCCATCAGCCGCGGCATCGATAGCGGCCGCGCCGAGCGCCCGATTACCCATGACCTGCTGCTCGATACCGTTGACGCCCTGGGCGCCAAACTCGAGCGCATCGAGATCGTTCGCGCCGAGCCGCCGGTGTTCTACGCGACGATCGTCGTACTGGCTGATGGCGAGGAGCGCAAGATCGACGCCCGCCCTAGTGACGCCATTGCCCTTGCCGTGCGCAGCAATGCCCCCATGTTTGTGGAGGACGACATCATGAATCGCCTGGGAACTGTTTCTACCCACGCCGAGGATGTCGACGACGAGCAGGAGTTCGAGAAGTTCGACGAGTTCGTCCATACGCTCTCCCCCGATGACTTCTAAATGCGGGGTGGCAGAGTTGCGGAGTGTTCGCTGATGGCCGGCGGTATGTCGGCTGAGGCGGCTGCGATCGCCCGCGAGGCCCGGATGCGCTCGGAGGCGTCCGAGGCGGCACGCATTGCCTATGTGATGCAGGCCCGCACGCTTCGCGAACGCCGCGGCTCGTTTATCAAGATGGTTGTCATCTCCGCCTTTGTCGCGGCAATCTGCTCGCGCCTTCGTGGTACAGTTGGTGCGCTTGGGTTTTCGATTTCAACAGGCTTGGTAATCTGGGGTGTGGTCGATGCGGTCATGCTGACCAACCAGATCAAGGTACTCGACAAGCGCGCGATGGATATGATGCGCGCCCGCGACGCTGCCGCCAAGATCGCTGCCGAGGCACAGGAACTGTAACGACGCCAGACTCGATGGGAAGGTCTAAAGATGGCACAGGATATGCAGGACGCCGGTAACGTCTCCGCCGAGCTCGACGCCATGGTGTGCGATCTGATCGGCGCGTTCTTGGACGACCTTGCCGCCGGCGAGAATCCGGGCGTAGTTGTGGCGATCGAGGACGCTGCTTCCAACCGATATCTGGCGGCGCTCGACGAAGATGGCGAGGAGGCATGCCTCGAGGCTGCCACCAACTTTATCTCCGAGCACAAGATGGGTCTTAAGGACGAGGGGCTGGGCCGCATCGCCCGCTATGCCATCGGCTACACCGGTTGTGTCGAAATTGACGGCGGCTATCACGACGCCCTGCTCGTGAGCTTCTTCGAAACCACGCTCGAGAGCGGTTTTTCGGCATACGTGCTGTATGAGGGCATGGGTGCCGGCGATGGTTTTATGTGGAGCGACCCTGAACCTGCAGGTGAGGAAACCCCTCTCATCTAAAATCGCTAAAATAAACGAGTTTTCGGTAAAAGGCTCAATATTCCCGCTGAGCGTTGTATCGCTGGGCGGGCCGCATACGCGTGCCGTTTGTATATGGATAGAAGATAGGGGAACTACATGCGCGTAGACAATCTGAGGAACATCGCCATCATCGCCCACGTCGACCACGGCAAGACGACGATGGTCGACAAGCTCCTGCGTGCCACGGACGCCTTCCGTGCCAACCAGCAGGTCGAGGACCGCGTCCTGGACTCTAACGACCAGGAGCGCGAGCGCGGCATCACGATTCTCGCCAAGAACATCTCTATCGAGTACAAGGATGTCAAGATCAACGTCATCGACACCCCGGGCCACGCCGACTTTGGCGGCGAGGTCGAGCGCGTGCTGCGTATGGCCGACGGCGCCCTGCTGCTGGTCGACGCTTTTGAGGGCCCCATGCCCCAGACCCGTTTCGTGCTGCGTCACGCTATCGACACCGGCCTCAAGATCATGATCGTCATCAACAAGATCGATCGTCCGGGCGCCAACCCCGAGAAGGCCTACAACGACTGCCTGGACCTCATGGCCGACTTGGGTGCCACCGACGACCAGCTCGAGTTCGCCATGGAGCACGTTATCTACGCCAGCGGCGTCAACGGCTTTGCCCGCCTCGATCCCAATGACGGCAACATGGATATGTATCCGCTGCTCGATATGATTATCGACGATATGCCCGCGCCCGAGGTTGATGAGAACGCCCCGCTGGCCATGCAGTGCGTGACCATCGACCACTCCAACTTCGTTGGCCGTATCGGCATCGGCCGCGTGTACTCCGGCACCATCCACCAGGGCGACCAGATCCTGGTCGTCAAGAACGACGGCTCCAGCGCCACCGCTACCGTCAAGCAGCTCTTTACCTTCGACTACCTGGGCCGCACCGAGTGCCAGGAAGTCGGCGCCGGCGACATCGCCGCCGTCGTGGGCATCGACCGCACCGATATCGGCGATGTTTACACCGACCCCGAGAACCCCGTCGAGCTCGAGCCCATCGAGATCGACCCGCCGACCCTGTCCATCGTCTTTGAGGCTTCGACCTCCCCGCTCGTCGGCCGTGACGGCGACATCGTGGGTGCCCGTCAGCTCAAGGAGCGCCTGTTCAACGAGGCCGAGAACAACGTGACCATGAAGATCGAGGAGCTCGAGGACAAGAGCGGCGTCGAGGTCTCGGGCCGCGGCATTCTGCACCTGTCCGTTCTGATGGAGTCCATGCGCCGCGAGGGCTTTGAGTTCCAGGTCGGTCGTCCGCGCGTTCTGTTTAAGAAGGACGAGAACGGCAACAAGATGGAGCCTGTCGAGCAGGCCGTCGTCGAGTGCCCGGACGAGTACTCGGGCAAGGTCGTTGAGGTCTTCGGCACCTCCGGTGGCATCATGACGAGTATGGATACCTCGGGCATCGTGACGCACCTCGAGTTCAAGATCCCGACGCGCGGCATCATGGGCCTTAAGAACCGCATCATGAACGTCACCCACGGCGAGGGCGTGTTCTACCACACCTTCCTGGAGTACGGCCCCTATGCCGGCGAGATCGGTAACCGCCAGAACGGCGCCATGATCTCCATGACCACCGAGAAGGCCGTCGCCTACGCTCTGGGCACGCTGCAGGAGCGCGGCCAGCTGTTTGTTGAGCCGGGCACCGAGTGTTACGAGGGCATGATCGTGGGCGAGCGCAGCAAGGCCGGCGACATGGTCGTCAACATCGCCCGTACCAAGAACCTGGGCAACCAGCGTTCCTCGACCTCCGATATTTCCGTGCAGCTGGTGCCGCCCCGCACCTTCTCGCTGGAGGAGGCGCTGGAGTACATCGCCGATGACGAGCTGGTGGAGATCACTCCCAAGAATATTCGCCTGCGCAAGCGTCTGCTCAATGCCACCGACCGCAAGAAGGCCGCCGTCCGTGCCGGTCAGGTCAACAAATAAGCGCTGGGGCTTATAACCGCCAATAAGAAAGGGCGTCGACCGCGATGGTCGGCGCCCTTTTTGGTGCAAGGGGGATAGGTTCGCTTGCACCACCACAAAGGTGCCTGTCCCCTTTGTGGTGGTTGGCAGCTAGGCGGTGGGGAGTTCCGGCGTATTAGCCGGCTGTTGCGACTTGAGGTGAGCGTTGCGCCAGATGATCTGGATAACATAGCCGAGCGTGAAGACAAAGGCCACGCCGCTGATGAAATCGCCTACGAGGGGGATTGCCGTAAGTGCACCTGCGATCACGCCGCCGGCGGCCGCCATGGCGTAGCGGTTCTGGCTGTGTCCGACCATGCGCGCGATCGCGCACCCTGCAAAGGCACTCGACACCAGCGCGATGCCAATAACACCGCACATGAGGGCTCCGGCAAGCGACAGACCAGCGATAGAGATAATTAGCAGTAGGACGGCGGGGACGATAGCAATCGTGCCCAGAAGACCGCTCACCCACAGGGGCATGGGGCGCTGGTGGAGCATGCCGGCGGCGCTGGCGGTTGCGCGCGGAAAGACGAGTTCGAGCAGTAGGGCGACAAAGCAGGCCGAGAGTGCCGCGGCGACGATACCGCCGATGATATCGTTAACGGTGGAAGTATCCTCGCTCTCGGTGCGGTCGATCTTGAGCGCGCCGACCTCGGCTCCCGCGGCGCGCTCGGGGTCCTCGGAGACGTGCGCGTTCACGGTGCCGGTGATGTGGGCGTTCTTGCCCAGGATGAGCTTATCGGCCCAAACCTCGACATCGCCCTCGACGGTGCCATCGATAGTCACCGTATCGCCCGCAAGCGCTGCCGACTTGGTAGAGCCGCGCAGGGCAACCGTCTCGCCTATCGCATAGAAACAGTTGGTGGTGCTGTCGGAATTGAGCACGACATGCTGGCCGGCAACGGTCACGCTGCCATCAACCGTAGTCTTGGCAATGTCGATGGTGCGCGCCGCCAAGCGGACGGCGCCGCCCACCGTGCAGTCGCGGATGGAGAGGCTCTCGCCTGCTGCAATTATGTCGCGGCCGATGGACGCATCGTCCAAGTTGAGGGCCTGACCTGCCCAGTACAGGTCACCTTCGACGCCGGACGAATTGGCGTCATTGTCGGTCGCAAGTACGTTGCCTGCGGTGTCTGTGCCGGCGAACGACGCCGTGGGAAGTGCGGTGACCGCTAGGGCGACGAGCGCGAATAGGATCGTGATGCGGACCCACGCTTTACGGCGCTGGGTCGACGGGAATTGATTACAGGGCATAGTGAATCCTTCGTCAGATGCTCGACATACACCTAACAGGGTACCCAACGCGTGGGCGCTCTAAAAGAACCTCTCGGTTGCATTTCGAAGGGTCGTGCCGTGCTGTTTACTTTTTACGGTGCAAGAAGCGCGCGATATCTTCTTCGGTGGGGCTTTTGATGTCAAAGCGCAGCGAGAGCCAGCGCAGACCCATGGTCACGACAACGCATACGACCAGCGCGGCGACATTGCTCATAATGCCGCTCATAACGAGACACACATAGCTTGTCGATCCGGCGATGGCGGCGATGGCATAAAAGTTAGTACGTTGGAAAATGCCCGGAACCACGCCCATAAAGCCGTCGCGCAACATGCCGCCGCCCACCGCGGTGAAAAAGCCCATCATGATGCACACCGCCGGTGCAAAGCCGTAGACCAGCGCCTTGTCTGCTCCAGTGGCGGCGTAGATGCCGACCGAGATGATGTCGAGCAGGGGAATGAGTTTTTCGGGCTTGTCGACGATTGCCGGGAAAATATAGATGATGGCTGCCGTGGCAATGGAAAGCGGCAGCGCCATTGGCTGGTTGAGGATGTAGACGTTGCCCACCTGCAGCGTCATGTCGCGTAAAAGACCGCCGCCCAAGCCACAGACCACGGCAAGCGCGACCGCGCCCACCAGATCGAGCTTGTGCTCGCGCGCGACCAACACGCCCGAGATTGAAGCCGCGACGACGGCGAACATTTCGAGCCAAAACGGGATGGCGACCATGGCATCTGTGGCGTGTGAGGTAACGGTCATAGCGGCGACGACGGGCAAGATGGGGTCCTTTTGGTTGCGGGTTTAGACAATGCCCGTACATAGTACATGGTTGGCGGGCGTGGTGATCCTATTGCTCGGTAAACGGTCGGGACTGGGTGGGGGCGTAGGTTCCATGTTTGGGGATCTGGGTCGATGCTGAACGCGATGGGGGCGTGGCTGAATAGGAGGGATGTCCAAATTTTGAGCAGCGCTCAAAATTTATCCGGTCGGCTTACGCCGACCGCGCTGCGCTAAAAACGCGCCACTGGCGCGTTTTCTTTACGCTTTGCGCCCTGGCGGGTTCGAATCCCTCCTCCTCCGCCGTATTTGCTTGTAAGGGACTCTAAACAAAAAAGCCCCCGTTTTCGGGAGCTTTCTCAACCAAAATGGCGGAGGAGGAGGGATTCGAACCCTCGTGACCTTATACAGGCCAAACGGTTTTCGAGACCGCCGCATTCAACCACTCTGCCACCCCTCCGCGTGGGGTAAAAACAAAGCAGGCTCGAAGGCCTGCTTTGGAATTAACTGGCGGAGAGTCAGGGATTTGAACCCTGGAGACGCTTTTGACGCCTACACGATTTCCAATCGTGCTCCTTCGGCCACTCGGACAACTCTCCGTTAAATGCGAAAGTCAGTATACACGAGGAACCGCAAAGTGCAAACAGAAAAGTTGGCATTTTTTAAAACGCTTGGCCGCGCTTGTCGTTGCAGTGGGGTTTGAGGTGCCAAAAAACGGCTTCCGACCAGCGTGGTTGATTAACTCAATTGTTCAAAAGGGGTATTCATAAGCGACTTGGCAATGAATTTAAAAATCTTTGGGTGGCGCTGTGGACCACTGGTATGCATTTTGCGACCACAGCCTTGTGCCCGTTGACCTGTGGCTTGGCTCAGCTTGTCCCCGCGGCGTCGTATCTTGTCCACAAATCCGTCAAGCACTTGGTCAGCATTTGGTTGGAAGACGCATGAAACGTCGTGCGAGTATGGGCATATGTGGAGGTCATGAGGTTGTAGCTGCATATTCTTGCGGCCTAGGAGGTTGAAAGATATTATTACCAAGTCTTTTCCTGCTTCAGGCGCACCTTCACGACCTGAAGCCACATTTGCCCAGAGGAGGGTGACAATATGAAGGCTTATGAACTGCTGTTCTTTGTTGACCCGTCGCTCGACCCCGAGACTCGTCTCGCTGTTATGAAGCGTATCGATACCACGATCGCTGAGGGCGCTGGCAAGGTCGACTCCGTTGACGACTGGGGCAAGCGCAAGCTCGCCTACGAGATCAACGACCTCACCGATGGTGACTACACCCTCATCAACTTCCACGCAGATCCTACCCAGATCGCCGAGCTTGATCGCATCCTGCGCATCACCGACGCTGTGGTCCGCCACATGATCGTCCGTCGCGACGACCAGGAGTAAGACTGTCGTTTTGGACTGGGCTTGTGCCCCAAGAGGAAGTAGTGAGTTATGAGCATCAATCGAGTGAACATCACCGGTAACCTCACCCGCGATCCCGAGCTGCGCGCCACCGCCGGCGGAACCCAGGTTCTGTCCTTTGGCGTCGCCGTCAACGATCGTCGCCGTAACGCGCAGACTGGCGAGTGGGAGGACTATCCCAACTTTGTCGACTGCACTATGTTCGGCACCCGCGCCGAGGCCGTGAGCCGTTTCCTGGCAAAGGGAAACAAGGTCGCGATCGAGGGCAAGCTGCGCTACAGCTCTTGGGAGCGCGACGGCCAGCGCCGGAGCAAGCTTGAGGTCATCGTCGATGAGATCGAGTTTATGAGCTCCCGTGGTGGCCAGGGTGGCTACGATCAGGGCGGTTATGCCCCCGCAGCTCCCGCGCCTGCAGCACGTCCTGCCGCACCGGTGGCTACGCCGCCCGCGGTCGACGTCTACGATGAGGACATCCCGTTCTAAGGGTTGTTCACCTATTTTTGAGTGAGAGGCGGCTTCGGTTCGCCGAAGTTGCCAAATGAAAGGTATTTTGACATGGCTAATGATTTTTCTGCACGTCAGCCGCGTCGTAAGTACTGCCAGTTCTGCAAGGAGAACACTGAGTTCATCGACTATAAGGACACTCAGCTTCTCCGTAAGTACATGACCGATCGTGGCAAGATCAAGCCCCGTCGCGTCACTGGCGCTTGCACGCAGCATCAGCATGACATCGCCAACGCCATCAAGCGCGCCCGCGAGATGGCTCTCCTGCCGTACACCGTCCCCGTGGTTTCCTCTCGTGGCAACCGCGACCGCGGCTAAGAAGGGAGACGCATCATGAAGGTTATTCTTCTCGATGAGATCAAGGGCAAGGGCGGCGAGGGTGACGTCGTAGAGGTCGCTCAGGGTTACGCTGAGAACTTCCTGTTCCCCAAGAAGCTCGCTGTTGCCGCCACCAAGGGCAACCTCAAGCAGCTCGACGAGCGTCGCAACAACATCGCCAAGCGCGAGGCCGTCCGTCTGGCTACCGCCAACGAGACCAAGGCTGCCCTCGAGGGCAAGCAGGTCACCGTTGACGTCAAGGTCGGCGACGAGGGCATCCTCTTTGGCTCTGTTACCGCCGCTATGATCGCTGACGCCATCAAGGCTCAGCTCGGTATGGACATCGACCGCAAGCGCGTCGAGCTCGGTAAGCCCATCAAGGTTGCCGGTGCCCACACCGTTGCCATCTCGCTGTACCGCGAGATCAAGGCCGAGGTTGTCGTTCTCGTCGGCGTTACCGCAGAGGAGCTCGCTGCCGAGGCTGAGGTCGAGGAGGCCGCTGAGGTCGCCGAGGCCGAGACCGCCGAGGTCGAGACTGAGGCTGCTGCCGAGTAGCATTTGCTGCAACGCAACAATCTTGTTCTAAGAAGGGCGCTCTGGGAAACCAGGGCGCCCTTTTGTTTTTTGCGCTGAGTGAGTGTCATGGTGAACGTTGCGTCGAAGTCCTATATACAGGACCGTTCATCCGTTTGGTTCGGTGATGATTGGCGGCGCGCGGCGCGTTTTGGGACCGTGGCTGATACTATGGATGCTCGCAAGCGATATGAATGAGGATGCTCATGGCATATGACGATAGGGAGACCGGGCTGACGGTCGAGGACCGCGGCTCAAAGTTGGGTCTTCCCCAAAACCAAGATGCAGAGGCCAATGTACTGGCCGCTATGCTGCTATCGCCCGAGGTGGTCGAAGAGGCCCAGGTCGAGCTGCAGCCCGATGACTTCTACCGGCCCATTCATAAGACCATCTATACCGCGATGGTCGATATGTACAACAGCCGCATTCCCATCGACTCCATCTCGCTGATCGATTACCTGCGCAGCATCAACAAGCTCGATGCCGTGGGCGGCGAGGCCTACATTTTGGAGCTGATGGGTCAGACCCTGTCGCTCGTCAACTGGCAGCACCATGCCGCCATCGTCCGTCGCGACTCGATGCTGCGCGAGCTGATCGGTGCCACCAACGAGATCAACGCGCTGGCCTATAACGCCCCTACCGACACCAAGGAGGTCGTGGAGCTGGCCGAGAGCAAGTTGCTCAAGGTCACGGCGCGCGAGGTCAAGTCGAGCTACAAGACGCTGACCGAGTTTATGGTCGAGGCCTATAACGAGGCCGAGGAAGTGTGCCAGGCAGGCGGCCAGGCTGCGGGCGTGCCCACGGGCTTCCCGTCGCTCGACCGCATGCTCATGGGTTTTCGCGAGGGCCAGCTCATCATCATCGGCGCCCGCCCTGCTGTGGGTAAGACGTCGTTCGCCCTGAATCTGGCGCTCAACGCTGCCGCGGCCGGTTATACCGTCGGCTTCTTCTCGCTGGAGATGTCGGGCAAGGAAATTGCCCAGCGTCTGATTTGCGCCTACGCCATGATTTCGATCAGTGACTTCCGCATGGGCCGCATTAGCCCCGAGCAGTGGGCCAATATCAACGAGGCCACGCAGACCTTGTCCAAGCTCGATATTCTGATTGACGATACGCCCGGCACCACAGTGACCGAGATTCGCGCCAAGAGCCGCCGCATGCTCCACAACAAGGAGAAGGCCATCATCATTTTGGACTACCTGCAGCTGGTGAGTCCTCCGCCGGGACGCCGCTCCGAGAGCCGTACCGTCGAGGTCTCCGAGATGTCGCGTGGTCTGAAGATCATGGCCAAGGAACTCAAGATCCCGCTCATCGCGCTGTCGCAGCTCTCGCGTCAGGTCGAATCCCGTACCGGCAAGCGCCCGCAGCTTTCCGACCTTCGTGAATCGGGCTCCATCGAGCAGGACGCCGATATCGTTATGTTCTTGGACCGCTCCGCCGACGAGGCCGAAGCCTCGCGCGACGATCGACCCGACGAGGGCGTTACGCGTATCGTCGTGGCCAAGAACCGTTCGGGCCCGATCGGCGACGTCGACCTGATGTTCCTGCCGGCATCCACCAAGTTCTATGAGCTTGATGGGGCACATGCCGAGGAGTAGGACAGGCGCCCGTTGCACGGGTATACTGGGAATGTTTTGTGCTTCTGCGTGCCGGCGTGGCGCGTAGACAGTCCATGAATGTAAGGAGTAAACATGCCGTCAACCGTTTTGGTCGGTGCCCAGTGGGGCGATGAGGGCAAGGGTAAGATCTGCGACCTGGTCGCCGGCGACTTCGATGCCGTCGTGCGCTACTCGGGCGGCAACAACGCCGGCCACACCATCGTCGTCAACGGCAAGAAGTACGGCCTGCACCAGGTGCCCTCCGGCATCATGTATTCCGACCATGTGTCGGTGATCGGTAACGGCTGCGTCGTCAACCCCAAGGTTGTCCTTGAGGAGATCGACATGTTCGAGGCCGACGGCATCACCACCAAGAACCTCAAGATTAGCGGCAACGCGCATGTCATCATGCCGTACCACATCGACCTGGATGGCGCCTTTGAGCAGAAGCTCGGCAAGAAGAACATCGGTACCACCAAGCGCGGTATCGGTCCGTGCTATCAGGACAAGATGGCCCGCATTGGCCTGCGCATGCAGGATATGCTGGACGAGGCGCTGTTCCGCGACAAGCTGGAGACCGCTCTCGCCCGCGTGAACCCCGAGCTTGAGCTCATCTACAACCTGCCCACCTACACCGTGGACCAGATTTGCGACGAGTACCTGCCCATGGCCGAGCGCCTGCGTCCCTACATCACCGAGACGAGCCTGCTGCTCAACAACATGATCGATGAGGGCAAGGACCTGCTGTTTGAGGGCGCCCAAGCGACGTTGCTCGACATCGACCACGGCACCTATCCGTACGTGACGTCTTCCAACTGCACCGCCGGCGGCGCCATCACCGGCTCCGGCGTGGGCATGAAGAACGTCGACCGCGTGCTGGGCGTCATGAAGGCCTATATCACCCGCGTCGGTTCGGGCCCCATGCCCACCGAGCTTTCCTATGAGTCCGAGGCCGGTCACACGCTGACCGAGGAGGGCTATGAGTACGGTGTGACCACCGGTCGCCGTCGTCGCTGCGGCTGGTTCGACGGCCCCATCGCCAACTACGCCTCACGCGTCAACGGCCTCACCGATATCGCCCTGACTAAGCTCGACGTGCTTTCGGCCTTCGACACCATCAAGGTGTGCGTGGCCTATGACGTCGATGGCGAGCGCTACACCAGCGTGCCCGAGCATCAGGTGCGCTTTGAGCATGCCAAGCCCATCTACGAGGAGCTCCCCGGCTGGAAGTGCGACATCACCGGTTGCCGCAGCTTTGATGAGCTGCCGCAGGAGGCTCAGGACTACGTGGCGTTTATCGAGGATCTGGCACACACCCGCGTGACGTTCATTGGCGTCGGCGCCGGTCGCGAGCAGATCATCAACCGATTCTGGAAGTAATCGGGACTATTTGGTTATTGCGATATACCCCTTTGCAGCCCAAGCGGGCGGCCGAGGGGTATATTTGCTTGCAAAGGGCTCGCGCGGAGCGGGCCATTCATCCATAGAGGAGGCACCCTTGAAGGCGGACACTCAAACCATCGACATCCTGTTGTTGGGCAGCGGCGGCCGTGAGCATGCTTTGGCAGCTAAGCTCGCAGCATCACCGCGCGCCGGCAAGCTCTACATCGCGCCGGGCAACGGCGGCACCGCGAGCTGCGGCGAGAACGTTGTTCTCGACGACTGCGATCCTGCGGCCGTGGCGGCGTTTGCGCAGAGCCACGGATGCGGACTCGTGGTAATTGGCCCCGAGGCTCCGCTCGTGGCGGGTGTGGCCGACGCCGTGCGCGCGGCGGGTATTCTCTGCTTTGGCCCGGGTGCCGAGGGCGCCCAGATGGAGGGCTCCAAGCTGTTCTCCAAGCAGCTCATGGAGCGCGCGGGCATTCCGACGGCAGCCTACGGCTCGTTTACCGACGAGGCTTCGGCTCTCGCCTACGTGCGCGAGCAGGGCGCCCCGCTGGTCGTCAAGGCCGACGGCCTTGCCGCGGGCAAGGGCGTCATCGTGGCGATCGAACTTGAGCAGGCCGAGGAGGCCGTGCGCGAGTGCTTTGGCGGCACCTTTGGCGATGCCGGCAATACCGTGGTTATCGAGGAGATGCTGACCGGCCCCGAGTGCTCGCTTTTGGCCTTTACCGACGGCAAGACCGTGCGCCCCATGGCCACCTCGCAGGACCACAAGCGCGCGCTCGAGGGCGACAAGGGTCCCAACACCGGCGGCATGGGCGTCTACAGCCCGGTGCCCATCGTGACCGACGAGGAGCACGCCACCATGGTGGCGGTCATGGAGCAGACCGTTGCCGAGCTTGCTGCCGAGGGCATCGACTACCGCGGCTGCCTGTATGGCGGCTTTATGCTCACCCCCGCCGGCCCCAAGGTGCTGGAGTTCAACGCCCGCTTTGGCGACCCCGAGACGCAGGTCGTGCTCCCGCGCCTTAAGAACGACCTGGTCGAGGTCATGCTGGCCTGCGCCAACTGCGAGCTCGATCAGATTGAGCTCGACTGGCGTGACGAGTGGGCCGTGGCCGTTGTCCTGACGAGTGCGGGTTATCCCGGCAGCTACGAGAAGGGCAAGGTCATCACCGGTATTGCCGATGCCGAGGCCATGGAGAACGTGACCGTGTACCACGCGGGCACTGCCGTGGTGGACGGCCAGCTCGTGACCAATGGTGGCCGCGTGCTTGCCGTGACCGCTCTGGGCGACACGTTCGAGAACGCTCGCAACCTTGCCTACGAGGCCTGCGAGAAGATTGATTTTGAGGGTAAGACCCTGCGCCACGACATCGGCCTGCGTGCGCTGCGCGGCCGCGACGCCTGGGATGCCTAAAATCCGAGAGGAATGAGACGGATGGACGAGAAGAACGAAGAGCTCGTGGACGCACAGATCGTCGAGGAGGACAGCCGCATGTATGGGCACGCCGAGGGCGAACCTGGTGGCGAGGTCGCTGACGAGCCGGCGCTGGTGCTGGGCGACGACGACCCGCACGATGCCGAGCTGCACGAGAAGATTCTTTCGGAGGAGTGCGCCTGGAAGGGCAAGATCCTCGACGTCCACCGTCTTGAGGTTGAGCTGCCTAACGGTCGCCGCAGCGCCCGCGATATCGTTCGCCATCCGGGTGCGGCGGCCGTTGTGGCGCTGACCGAGAGCGGCAAGATTGTGCTGGTGCGTCAGTACCGCACCGCCATCGACCGTGTGACGGTCGAGATTCCCGCCGGCAAGCTCGATCCAGGCGAGGACCCGCTCGATTGCGCCAAACGCGAGCTGCATGAGGAGACGGGCTTTAGGGCTGGTCGCATTCGCTTTTTGACGTCGATTGTCACGTCCTGTGGTTTTTGCGACGAGATCATTCACATCTACTTGGCTACCAAGCTGGAGTTTGATGCGCCCAACCCCGATGATGACGAGTTTGTCAACGTGGACCTGGTGCCACTGCACGAGTTGATCGACGCCGTACTCGACGGCAAGATCGAAGACGCCAAGACCGTCGTGGGCGCTCTTGCCTGCGACAGTATCGCTCACCGACTAGGCGGGGCAGAGCTGTAGCGAGCGGGGATGATCCCGCAGGTTTGTGTAAGTCAGCGAAAGTGCTCCATTTGAGACAAGGTGGTCTAAAAGAGGAGGGAAGCGTATGGATATACGCGACCGACGATTGAAGGCCAGATTGTCTAAATGGGGCGCTTGCAGCGTCGAGACGAAACGCGGTTTGGTAAAACCGCGTAAGGTGATTATGCTGAAGAGGTTTCTTTCTTACTACAAGCCCCAGATGGGGCTTTTTGTTGCCGATACTGTTTGTGCTCTGGTGCTTGCCGCCATTGACCTGGCGTTCCCCATTATCCTGCGCAATTTGACCGGTGGGCTCTTTACTCAGGGTCAGGCTGTCATTATGCAGGCGCTCGGCATGATCGCGGTGGGCTTGGTGCTGATGTATGCCGTCCGCTGCGCCTGCCGCTATTTTGTGAGCTATTGGGGTCACGTGATGGGCGCGCGTATGGAGTCCAAAATGCGCGAGGACCTGTTTGACCAGTATGAGCGCTTTAGCTTTGCGTACTTTGACCGCAACAGCTCGGGCGACATGATGAGCCGCGTGGTCAACGACCTGTTCGATATCTGCGAGGCGGCGCACCACGTGCCCGAGTGGATCATCATCTGCGGCATCGAGATTATCGGCTCGTTTGTGATCCTCTTTACCATCGCCCCGGTGCTGGCGCTCGCCATGGCTGTGGTGACAGCAGCGTTTGCGGTCATCATGTTTTGGCAGAACATGCGCATGCGCGAGGTCTTTAGCGACAACCGCAAAAAGATCAGCGGCATCAATGCGCAGCTGCAGGATTCGCTGGCGGGCATGCGCGTGGTCAAGAGCTTTGCCAATGAGGAGACCGAACGCTTCAAGTTCCGCGCCTCCAACAATCGCTACCTTTCGTCCAAGGAGAACATGTATCACGCCATGGGCGTCTATACTGCGACGTATGGCCTGCTCTCGGGTGTGCTCTATGTGATCGTGGTACTGCTGGGCGGCTGGCTGGTCGCCCAGGGACAGCTGCAGGCGGTTGATATGGCGACCTTTGCACTCTATATTTCGCTGTTCTGCACGCCGCTCGAGACGCTCGTCAATTCGGCCGAAACGTATCAGAAGGCCATCGCCGGCTTTAAGCGCATGGACGAGGTGCTCTCGACCGCGCCGGATATCCAGGACAAGCCGGGCGCCACGGATCTGCAGGTGACCGCCGGCGCCGTGGTTTATCACGACGTGTGCTTTAACTACGAGGATGTTGAGCTGGGCGAGGGCGATGCCGACGAGCGTCCCGTTATCGACCATATGGACCTGTCCATCAAGCCCGGGCAGACCATCGCTTTGGTTGGCCCTTCGGGCGGCGGCAAGTCCACGACCTGTTCGCTGCTGCCGCGCTTTTATGACGTGGCTACCGGATCCATTAGCATCGACGGCCAGGACGTGCGCGATGTGACGCAGCAGAGCCTGCGCCGCGCCATCGGCCTGGTGCAGCAGGATGTCTATCTATTTGACGGTACGATTGGCGAGAACATCGCCTATGGCAAGCCGGGCGCTACGGCTGAAGAGATCGCCGAGGCCGCCCGTCGCGCCAACATCGATGCCTTTATCGAGTCGCTTCCACAGGGCTATGACACGGTCGTGGGCGAGCGCGGCAGCCGTCTTTCGGGCGGACAGAAGCAGCGTGTTGCCATCGCGCGCGTGTTTCTCAAGAACCCCAAGATCCTTATTTTGGATGAGGCGACGAGTGCTTTGGATAACGAGAGCGAGGAGGCGGTGCAGGAGTCGCTCGAAGAGCTGGCACGCGGCCGCACCACGATTATCATCGCCCACCGTCTTTCGACCATTAAGCATGCCGATGAGATCGCGACCGTTGAGCATGGTCGCGTTGTGGAGCGTGGCACGCACGAGGAGCTTCTCGCCCGTGGCGGCACTTATGCCCGTTACTATCGAATGCAGTTCGAAGGTGCGCGTGCGCACGAGCTCGACTGATTGATATGACAGGAAGTTTATGGCTGACAAGAACCCTTTGACTCCGGAAGAAGTGACGGAGTTATTCTCCGAAATCGATGCATCCGGTGTCTTGGATCCCACGCTTGCCAAAAAGCGCACCGAGCGCATGCGTGAGAAGGAGGCTGCGGCCAAGCGCGGTGACAAAGCGGCGCTAGCGCAGCTGCGCAGCGAGGACCGCGCGAGCCAGGCAAAACATATCGACCCGCTGTCCGAGGACGACCCTTCGGGCTCGCAGGTGAGCCATACCATTACGAAGACTGCCATGGCCGTGGTCATTGGCATCTTGGTGCTGATTGTGGGCATGCAGATTGGCTACGGCGTGATGCGACGCCTGAACACCGCCAACCTGTCCGAGAGCGTTTCGGTGGATACCGTTTCGACGGCGCTGAAGGGCGGCCTTGAGTGGGGCAACGGCTTTACGCAGTTCCCGCTCGACTTTACCGTCGATGAAGCTGATGAGCGTACGGGCACGGTCGAGGTGACGGTGTTGGACACATCGTCTGCCAACGAGCTCGAGCTGCTGTCCAACGGGCAGATTCAGGCCGCTGCGCTTGCGACCAACGCGCTGCTCAACGATAAGATCGACCGCGTGGTGTATAACGTTCACGCCTATATCGACGAGGATAGCAACATTCAGCACGATTCCTTCTTTGGCATGTTTCCCGCGCGGGGTCATCAGAGCGCCATTTTGACGTTTGTGTGGACCAAGAGCTCATCCAACGCCACGAGTATCGACTGGAAGATGCGCATCGTAAGCATGGACGACACCATTGCCGAGCGCATTCAAAAACAGGTGAACTCGGTTTCGTCGCTGATCGAGGACCCGGTGGTGAGCCAGACCAAGATTGACGAGGAAAAGGCCGAACGTGACCTGGAGCATCGTCTGCATGGCCGCGAGATTTTCCGCGGCGGCAAGCCCGATCGCTCACCGTCCGATCTGCTGGAACAGGACAAGCAAAAGTAAGAGGCCATTATCCCGCGTGAGCCACAAGCCCACGCGGGATAATTTTTCTGGGACGGGGATTAAATAATCATTATGCATAGAAAGTCATAATTATCATTTCGTAAACATTTCGATGAAATTAACGCCATGAGGCATGCTTGCGGTTACAATACCGCGAGGCCTAACTACACACCTTTAAGCCGGTCCTGTGAGACCGGGAAGGAGAATTATGGCGAACAACCATACCGCGGGCGCTGCCGCCCGCACCTTCGCGCCCAGCGAGCTTTGCCAGCGTATGCTGGCCAAAACCAGCAAGGGCACCTGCGGTCCCTGTATCCTGTATCTTGAGGATGGGACCATTTTTTATGGACGTGCATGCGGCGCCGAGGGCACCGCGACCGGCGAAGTCTGCTTCAACACCTCGCTCGAGGGCTACTTTGAGGTCATGACCGACCCGAGTTATGCCGGCCAAATTGTAACCATGACCTATCCGCAGATCGGCAATTACGGTATCGACGAGACCGATGTCCAGTCGGCCTTCCCCGGCGACGCCGTGCGCCCTGCGAGCGCTCCGGCTATGCGCGGCATGATCGTTCGCGATATGTGCGCCACGCCTTCTAACTGGCGCTCGGCCGTCAGCGTGCCGGAGTACCTGCGCGCTCACGGCATCGTCGCTATCGAGGGTATCGACACCCGCGCTCTGGTGCGCCATCTGCGCGACAATGGTTCCAAGATGGGCATTATCTCGACCGAGATCTTCGACGTCGACGAGCTTGCCGAGCGCTTGTCCGCTGCGCCCACGCTGGTAGGCGAGAACCTGGTCAAGACCGTGAGTTGCTCTGAGCCCCACGCTTTTGCCGCGAGCAATCTGCCCGCCGAGCATAATTTTGCGCTTGCCCCTGCCGCCCCTGCCCGCCACAACGTGGTTGCCTACGACTGCGGCGTGAAGCGCGGCATTCTGGAGGGCCTGGTCCGTGCCGGCTGCGATCTCACCGTCGTGCCGTGGGATACGCCCGCGAGTGAGGTGCTCGACATGAATCCCGACGGTGTCTTTTTATCCAACGGCCCCGGCGACCCCGATGCCGTGGTGGAGACCTACGAGCAGGTGCAGCAGCTGATCGGCAAGGTGCCGGTCTTTGGCATTTGCCTCGGTCACCAGATGATCAGCCTGGCCTGCGGCGCTCAGATGGAAAAGCTTAAATTCGGTCACCGTGGCGGTAACCAGCCGGTTATGAATCTGGTGAGCCGTCGCGTGGAGATCACCGCGCAAAACCACGGCTTTGGCCTGCTGTTCCCCAGTCTGGGCAAACTGATTCCGGAGCTTTCCGGCGGCGAAACCGAGCATGCGGCCGATGGCGACCTGCGCGCCTGGGTGCGTCGCGGCGTCGCGCCGGTCGTGATGAACGAGCGCTTTGGTCGCATTCGCCTGACACATGTGAACCTCAACGACGGCACCGCCGAGGGCATCCAGCTGCTCGACGCCCCGTGTTTCTCGGTCCAGTACCACCCCGAGGCTTCGCCCGGCCCCACCGATGCCCACTATCTCTTTACCGCCTTTACGCGACTCATGGACGGCGAGGAGAACTACCTGGACATCGACACCGCGAAGGACCGCCTGGCTGGCTGGAATTTCGCCGAGACCGCCGCGACCGAGACCGAGGAGAACTAACATGCCGAAACGTACTGACATCAAGCGTATCCTCGTTATTGGTTCGGGCCCCATCGTTATTGGCCAGGCATGTGAGTTCGACTACTCCGGCGCCCAGGCCTGCAAGGTGCTCAAGGAGGATGGCTTCGAGGTCATCCTGGTCAACTCCAACCCGGCGACCATCATGACCGACCCGGGTCTTGCCGACCGCACCTATGTCGAGCCCATCACCGCCGAGTTTATCGAGCGCGTGATCAAGAAAGAGCACCCGGACGCGCTGCTGCCCACGCTGGGCGGCCAGACCGGTCTGAACGCCGCCGTCGAGCTGGCAAAGGACGGTACGCTCGACAAGTACGGCGTCGAGATGATCGGCTGCGACCTGGCCGCTATCGAGCGCGGCGAGGACCGCAAGCTCTTTAACGAGGCCATGGCCGAGATTGGCCTGGAGGTCGCGCGCTCGGGCTATGCCTACAGCGTGGCCGACGCCGAGGCTATCGCCGAGCGCGTGGGCTATCCCTGCGTACTGCGCCCGAGCTTTACCCTCGGCGGCGCCGGCGGCGGCATCGCTCACACCCACGAGGAGCTCGTCTCCATCGTGAGCCAGGGCCTCGAGCTCTCGCCCGCCCACGAGGTGCTGGTCGAGGAGTCCATCGAGGGCTGGAAAGAGTATGAGATGGAGGTCATGCGCGACCACGCCGGCAACGGCATCATCGTGTGCTCCATCGAGAATCTCGACCCCATGGGCGTGCACACCGGCGACTCCATCACCGTGGCGCCGGCGCAGACGCTCTCCGACCTTGAGTACCAGCGCATGCGTGTCGCCTCGCTCGCCATCTTGGGGAAGATCGGCGTCGAGACCGGCGGCTCCAACGTGCAGTTTGCCGTGAACCCCCAGACCGGCCGCCTGATCGTCATCGAGATGAACCCGCGCGTGAGCCGTTCGTCCGCACTGGCCTCCAAGGCCACGGGCTTCCCCATCGCCAAGGCCGCCGCTCGCCTGGCCGTGGGCTACACGCTCGACGAGATCGTCAACGACATCACCAAGGCAACGCCCGCCTGCTTTGAGCCCACAATCGACTACTGCGTCGTCAAGGTGCCGCGCTTTGCCTTCGAGAAGTTTAAAGGCACTGATCCTACGCTCACCACGCGCATGAAGGCCGTGGGCGAGATTATGGCGATCGGCCGCACCTTTGAGGAGGCCTTCGGCAAGGCCATGCGCTCACTGGAGGACGGTCACCAGGGCATCTGCGCCGGTGGCAAGGAGGGTGCCGACAAGCTGAGCGACGATGAGCTCGCTCAGGCCGTGGCAACCCCGACCGAGCACCGCATCTTCTTTGTGGTCGAGGCCCTGCGCCGTGGCTGGGACATCGCCCACATCCATGCCATCTGCGGTATCGATCCGTGGTACCTCAACCGTATCAACGACATGGTGCAGGTCCAGGAGAGCATCCGCGGCCTGCGTGTGGAGGATATCGACGCCGACGCGATGCGCCTGCTCAAGCAGTACGGCACGAGCGACGCCGAGATTGCCGCGCTGACCGGCTCGGACGAGCGCTTTGTGCGCGCCTATCGCAAGGGTCTGGGCGTGGTTCCCAGCATGAAGACGGTCGATACCTGCGCTGCGGAGTTTTCGAGCGCCACGGAGTACCACTACAAGACGTACGAGAACATCTACCGCACGAGCCCGGATGCCAAGAAGTGCGTGGCTCCCGACGAGACCACGCCGGCGGACAAGCCCAAGGCGATGATCCTGGGCGCCGGCCCCAACCGCATTGGCCAAGGTATCGAGTTCGATTACTGCTGCGTGCACGCGAGCTACGCACTGGCGGCTCGCGGCTTCGAGACCATCATAGTCAACTGCAACCCCGAGACCGTTTCGACTGACTACGACACCTCGGACCGCTTGTACTTTGAGCCGCTCACCTACGAGGACGTCATGGACGTTATCGATGTCGAGCGCCCCGACGGCGTCGTGGTGACGCTCGGTGGCCAGACCCCGCTTAAGCTGGCGCGCATGCTCGAGGAGAGCGGCGTGAACATTATGGGCACCAAGCCCGATGCCATCGACTTTGCCGAGGACCGCGAGCGCTTCGCCGCTCTGCTCGACAAGCTGGGCATCATGTACCCGCCGGCGGGCCAGGCCACCTCGTTTGAGGAGGCCGAGGCCGTGGCCGCGCACATCGGCTATCCGCTGCTGGTGCGCCCGAGCTATGTGCTGGGCGGCCGCGGCATGATGATCGCCTACGATGCCGAGCATCTGCGCGATTACATGGCCGAGGCTGCGCGCATTAGCCCCGACTACCCGGTGTACCTGGACCGCTTCCTGGAGGGTGCGATCGAGTCCGACGTCGACGCCCTGTGCGATGGCGAAGAGGTATACATCGGCGGCATCCTGGAGCACATCGAGGAAGCCGGTATTCACTCCGGCGACTCCGCGACCTGCATCCCGCCGTTCAGCTTTAGCGAGAGCCTGCAGGCGAAGCTCCGCGAGACCACGCGCCGCATCGCGATGGCGCTGGGCGTGCGCGGTCTGGTCAACGTGCAGTACGCCATTAAGGGCGAGACCGTTTACGTGATCGAGGCCAACCCGCGCGCCAGCCGTACCGTGCCGTTTATCTCCAAGGCCACCGGCGTGCCGCTGGCCAAGTGCGCGGCGCGTATCATGGCGGGCGATTCCATCGCGAGCCTGGGCCTGCCGAGCGATGAGCGTCAGCTGGACTGGTTCTGCATGAAGGAAGCTGTCATGCCCTGGGGCCGTTTCCCGGGAGCCGACGTGATCCTGGGGCCCGAGATGAAGTCGACGGGCGAGGTCATGGGTATCGCCAAGAGCTATCCTGAGGCATACGCCAAGACGCAGCTGGCGATTGACTACAAGTTGCCCGACCCGAGTTGCGGCAAGGTGTTCATCAGCGTGTGCGATCGTGATAAGCGCCATATCCTTTCGGTCGCCCGCATCCTGCGCTACTTGGGCTTTGACATCTGCTCTACCGAGGGTACGGCGCGCGTGCTGCGCGGAGGCAACGTGACCTGCGAGATCGTGGAAAAGATCAGCGGCCCACATGATGGCGAGCGCCCCAACATCGGCGACCTCATCGCCGATGGCAAGATCGCGGTGATTATCAACACGCCGTACGGCCCGGGTTCGCGCGGCGACGGCTATCTGTTGCGCACCGAGGCGGTGCGCCGCGGCGTAACCTGCGTGACCGCGATGTCCGCTGCCAACACGTACGTGAGTGCCATCGAGGCGGTGCGCGAGGACCAGCAGGGTCACGGCAGCGCCAACGACATGGGTATGGACGTCATCGCCCTGCAGGACCTGCCGCAGTACACGGTGTAGATTGACCTGTCCGGCCGGGGCGGAGGGGGCCGAATTTCCCCCTTCGCTCCGGCTGCAAGCAGAGTCGCTCAGTGGCAAATTCGGCCCCCTCCGCCCCGGCCTGCGGTGACTTAGCTGCATCGTGTGCTGCGGAAGGGGCTTTGCGCGATGACTAGGGCTGAAAAGAAAATGAGTGTGGGCGCCGTCGTTCGTTTGAACGACGGCGCCCACGTTTTGGATTTATTGGGCTGTGGCGGTGAAGGTTGTTTTGTCGGCGGCGATGTGCACGTGCAGCTTTGCCTGACCATCGCAGCTGATGAGCACGCCTACCTCGAACGGGGTTCCCGTCTTGTCGTAGGTCGAACGCACGATGCGCATCGCCGCCTTGCCGGTGTTCTGTCCCAAAAGGCGCGCCTCATGCTTGTCGAGGTTGACCGTCTCGTAGACGGCATCGACGCTTGCGGGCAGGATGCCGGTCTTTTCCGCGATATAGGCGTAGAGCGAGCCATCCACGTCTTTGCGCGTGAGCTCGGGGCAAAGTGACACGGGGATATAGACGTAGTTGAGCTCCATGGGTTTGTCGTTGGCGAGACGCAGGCGGCGAATCTCCCAGACGGGTGTCCCTTCGGGCACTTTGAGCCCGGAGGCGATGCCGCGGACGGCCGGTATGCTTGAAAAGGCGAGAATCTGCGAGCTCGGAACCCGTCCCGCTTCGCGCATCCGCGCGCTGAAATTCAGGGCCAGGTCGATGCCGGGCGCTGATGTTTGGGGCTTGATGAACGTGCCCTGCCCGCGTTTGCGCACCACGCGCCCCTCGATGACGAGATCTTGGAAACAACGGCGCACGGTCGCGCGCGATAACTCCAGCCGCTCACAGATTTCGAGCTCGCGTGGCAGCGGCGTCTTGGTGTCGAACGCCTGGCTGGCGATAAGCAGAGCGATTCGATGTTTAAGTTGGACATAGAGCGGCGTATCACCGCTGCGATCGAAGGGTTCGGAGGCGAGAAACGAGATCATGTCCATGGGGTACCTCCATGTCGTGAGCATACGTGACATGGTCTGACACTGCGGGACAAACCGGTGATATCAGGCCCGATTCTTGTTGATATGTATGGTACATAAGGAACATAAAACATTTACCAGGCAATCTACCTGCTATTTTAAAAATAATTGGAAGAAAAAATAATTTAGGCACAAAGATAGTTGCTACCGTTAACCGATGAATAGTTGCCGTTCGCAACTATTTTCTTGTACCGAACATGCCCCAGCGCAACAATAATCTCGGCAAAAAGCAAAGCCGTGCGATACACGGCAGGTCGAGAGGAGACCGCATGCGGTATCTGGTAATGGTCAGTCACGGAACGCTCGCTCCCGGACTGCACAGTGTCCTCAAGATGCTCGGCAATGACGCCCCGAACATCTTGTCGACGAGTCTCGTGGACGGCATGGGCGCTGACGAGTATGTCGAGAACGTCAAGGCGATGCTCGCTCCTGTTACCGCCGATGACGAGGTTGTCCTGCTCGGTGACATCCTGGGCGGATCGCCGCTCACCAATGCTATGAACACGCTGGCCGAGAAGGGCCTGCTCGCCCACACCATTGCCTTCGGCGGTATGAATCTGCCCATGGCTATGACCGCCATGATGGGGCTTGCCACCATGGACCTGGATTCCCTCAAGCAGATGATGCTGCAGGAGGGCAAGAACGGTATGTCCGAGCTCGTGGTCCCGACCGATGACGCCGACGACGAGGACGACGACATCTAGGCAGCGCATCCGCCCCAATTTTTGTGATGGAGCGGGGGTTAAGAGGAAAGACCCCCGGTGATAAGGAAAGGGAGAACGCATGATTTCGTTCATCCGCATTGACGACCGTATGATCCATGGACAGACCGTTACCCGTTGGGCCCTCGAGTATCCCTGCGACGGTCTTATCGCCGTCAACGACGCTGCGGCGTCCAATCCCGTGCTCAAGGAGGCCTACAAGAGTGCCTCGGGCAAGAAGACGTTCGTGTGGACCAAGGAGCACTTCAAGGAGGTCTCCGAGAAGGTTATCAAGTCTCCGACCAAGTACTTCCTGATTACCAAGAACCCGCAGGACATGAAGGAGCTTCTCGTCGACTTCGGGTTCGATCCGGGCATGCGCCATATCATCGTCGGCCCCTGCAACGACCGTCCCGGCGCCACCAAGCTCGGCAACAACCAGTCGATCACGCAGGAAGAGGCCCAGGCGCTCGAGGATCTCACCAACGCCGGCTACACGGTCGAGTTCGCCCTTATCAAGGAGAAATCCATTGGTGAGTGGCCCAAGTTCCGCGGTCAGTTTGGCTTCTAGTTAGGCGCCAGCTGCATTTTGGTACCTACAGCCCTGGGGAAAGGGGCTGAGGAATAAAGAAAGGGGAAAGCATGGCAATCAATGCATTCCAAGCCGCGCTGTTCGGCCTGTTTGCCTGCCTGGCATCACTGCCTGGCATGGGCGGCACGACGATCGGCAACTACACTCTGGGTCGTCCTCTGGTCGCCGGCCTCATCGTCGGCATCATCATGGGCGATATGCAGACGGGCATCCTCGTCGGCGCTGCCATCCAGGTTGTCTACATCGCTCTCGTGACCCCCGGCGGAACCGTCTCCGCCGACGTCCGCGCCGTGTCCTATATCGGCATCCCGCTGGCGATCCTCGCCATCAAGAACTCGGGCATCGATCCCGCCTCCGCTGAGGCTGCCGGCATGGCCGCATCCCTCGGTGCCGCCGTCGGCACGCTCGGCACTGTGCTCTTCTATGGCACCGCCACCATCAACCTGGTGTGGCAGGGCATGGGGTGGAAGTGGCTCGAGAAGGGCGATCTCCACAAGCTCTACCTGGTCAACAACGTTCTGCCTTGGATTGGTCACATCGTCTGCTCGTTCCTCCCGACGTTCATTATCACCATGGGCGGCACCGCCATGGTCGACCTCATGAAGACCTACATGCCCATGGACGGCATCGCGATGAAGACGCTGTTCACCGTCGGCTCGCTGCTGCCTACCGTCGGTATCGCCATCCTGCTCAAGCAGGTCATCTCCAAGCCGACGGACTTCCTCACGTTCTTCTTCGGCTTCACCCTGTCCGCTGTCATGGGATGCAACCTGATTGCCGCTGCCGGCATCGGCTGCTTCTTCGCCCTGATCAACTATGAGATCGCTTCGCTCAAGATCGACCTCGCAAACGCTCCCAAGGCAGCTATCGCCTCGGGCTCCGATGATGAGGAAGAGGAGGACATCTAATGGCAGAGAAGAAGAAACTCTCTAAGAAAACGCTTGCCAAGTCGTTCCGCAACTGGTCCTATGGCAACCTGACTTGCTTCTCGCAGGAGCACATGCAGACCTTCGGTTACCTGTGCGCCATGCTTCCGATCGTCGAGGAGCTCTACGACACGCCCGAGGAGCAGAAGCAGGCCCTCCAGACCTACTCCGCGTTCTTCAACACCGAGCCGCAGATCGGCACCATGATTGTCGGCGTCACCGCCGGCCTCGAGGAGGCTCGCGCAAACGGCGAGGCCATCGACGACGACGCCATCAACGGCATCCGCGCCGGCCTCATGGGCCCGCTCGCCGGCCTTGGCGACTCGCTGATCGTCGGTACCCTGATCCCGATCCTGCTCGGTATCGCCCTCGGCCTCTCGACCGGCGGCTCCCCGCTCGGCGCTATCTTCTATATCGTCGTGTGGAACCTGCTCATGTACCTCGGCATGCGCTTTGCCTACAACCAGGGCTATGAGCTCGGCGGCAAGGCAGTCGAGGCACTGGTCGGCCCCAAGGCCAAGGCTCTGCGTGATTCCATCGTGATGGTCGGTACCATGGTCATCGGTGCCGTGGGCGCAACTTGGGTCTCCATCACCTGCAGCCCCAACCTGGTGCTGCCCGGCGGCGGTAAGTTCCAGGACACGCTCGATGGCATCTATCCGCACCTGCTGCCGATGGTCTTCATCATCTTCTGCTGGTACATGATGACCAAGAAGAAGGTCAACCCCATCGTTATGATGCTGATTCTCGTCGTGATCGCATTTGTGGGCGTTCTCATTGGCTTCTTCGATCCGGCGCTGAGCTACTAGTCATCATCCTTTGACTCCCTGCAAGGCCGTGCGGCCTCAACCGCACGGCCTTCTGATTGTGTGCCGCCCTTCAAGGGCAATATGGCCAGCGACCTCCATCGCCTACACGACACCCGCTATATTGCTCTTGAAAGATGACGTATTCGAAAAAAGATGTACTTGCACATGATGCACGCTTTGCACGAGGAGGACCCATATGCACGAGAAACACGGACACGACCTTTCGCGCGACGACTTGATCCGCGAGGCAAAGATGCAGACCAATGCTATTCAGCGGCTCAACGTTTGGCTGCGCCTGGGCTATTCGCTCGTGGCGATTGGCTTTTTGATGGGGATGTGGGGTATGCAGGGAGGCCCCGGCTGGGGTGTCCCCGTGGGCATCGTGTGCCTGGTGGTGGGCACTCCGCTTTCGATCGTGCTTAAGGTTGGCACGACCAACGCCAAAAAGAATGTTGAGCGTATGCTCGAGGCCGCGGGTATCGACGTTGAGGAGCTTATGCGACGCAAGAAGGACGAGCAATAGACTTCCGCGTTGGGGTATCATAAATAATTGTTGCGAATGTTAACTAATGTACGGCAAATGACGGTTTTATGGCCCTTCTAGAGTTGCAAAGGACAATATCCCCAGTGGATTACGATGACGTCGCTCGAAAACTGATTGTGTACTCACGTTCCCTTGCCAAGGGATCCTTGAGTGCTGCCGGCGGCGCCAGTGTGGGCGAGGCACCGGTTTTACAGTATCTATCGGGTATTGACGGTGATGTCATTCCCTCCGAGATTGCCAAGAAGCTGAAATTCTCCCGTGCGCGCATGTCGCATATCTTGGATTCACTCGAGAGCAAGGGTTACGTTCAGCGCAGGACTGATCCAAACGATCGTCGGCGTGTGTTGGTGAGCATTACCGAGGAAGGCCGTGATTTCGCAGTGAAAAAAAATGCCGAGAGTGTGGCATCGCTTTCGAAACAACTCTCAGCGCTCGGCGAGCACGATGCTCAGGAGCTCGTACGCATCCTGAATAAAGCCTACAGCCTTACCTATGATGCCGACGACTACCTGGACAATCTATAAGGATAAAGGCAGACATTTGGGTGCATCACGAAATGCATCAGGGATAGTTGTGCCCATCGACTACCGTCAATATCTCATTCCAAACCAAATCAGCCAACGTACGTCATGGCAATCCCCGGTAGGTCGAGGGTGCCCCGCGGCGGTCTGGTGTTTTCATCTGAACGACTTTGCGAAGCAACCGGAACTCATTTATTTCAGCCAACGTACGTCATAGCAATCCCCGGTAGGTCGCAGGGTGGCGGTTGAGCCTTTCCCTCGGGAAACTTCGCGAAGCCCAGTTCCCGAGGGAAAGGCTCAACCGCCACCACAAAGACCGCAGGGACGGGAGCAGCTATACTACTCTCAGTAGTTAAGGGTCGCGGATTCGCCGCGTCACCGCTCTCAACAGGAGGTCTTTGTTTATGGCAGATCAGAAGCCGGTTGTCGGGATCATCATGGGCTCCAAGTCCGATCTGGGCGTTATGGAGGGCTGCACCGCCGAGCTCGAGGCACTTGGTGTGCCCTATGAGCTCGTCATTGCGAGCGCACACCGCACGCCGGCGAAGGTCCACGAGTGGGCCTCGACTGCTGCCGATCGCGGTATCAAAGTAATTATCGCCGCCGCCGGCAAGGCCGCTCACCTGGGTGGCGTCGTGGCTGCCTTTACGCCGCTGCCGGTTATCGGCGTGCCCATGAAGACGAGTGACCTGGGCGGTATGGATTCGCTGCTGTCGATGGTGCAGATGCCTTCGGGCGTGCCCGTGGCCTGCGTTGCCATCAACGGCGCCAAGAACGCCGCCATCTATGCCACGCAGATTCTGGGTGCTTGCGACCCCGAGTACCGCAAAGTTATCGAGAAAATGAAGCAGGAGATGGCCGACGCCTAAGCGGCTTGCCATTCCGCTGTAATCATAGGGAGAGTCATGTCCGACTATCAGGGAAAACGTTTCTCGGCTTCTCAGATCCCCGATCCATCCAAGTCGGGATCGGCCCGCTCCATGCAGCAGGGTCGGGCATCCTCTCCTCAACAGGCTCGTGCGCCGCGCCCCGTAACGCCGACGTCCCATCGCCGTCAGGATACGCCGGCTGCGTATCGCCCCTCGTCATATGGCACGGCAAAGAAGCGGACCCGGACGACGAGGCAACCGAGCGGCGCTCCGTCCAGCTACACCGAGCCGCCGCGTAAGAAGCGCCGCTCCATCACCCCCATTCTGCTCATCATCGTGGGCATCGGTCTGATTGTCGCCGCCGCCGCCATCTTTATCAATGCTCAGATTGGCTATAAGCAGGCGAGCGATTCATACCAGAAAATCGAGAAGCAATATGTAAGCGATAAGGACGCTGGCGGCGTGCCGATTATCGACTTCGATGCGCTTGCTCAGACAAACCCCGAGATTGTGGGTTGGATTTACGTGCCGGGAACCAACATCAACTATCCCGTGGTGCAGACCAACAACAACTCCAAATACCTCAACACGCTGTTCGACGGTACGGCCAATGCGTCCGGGGCCATTTTCCTGGATAGCGATGACACCGCGCCGGGAATGGTTGACCAGCAGACCACGATCTACGGCCACCACATGAATGACGGGTCGATGTTCAACGTGATTTCGGACACCACCGACCAAGCGACATTCGATAGCATCGAGTACGTGTATTACATCACGCGCGATGCAACGTATAAGCTGCGACCGCTGGCGACCAAGGTCGTCGAGGATACGTATGCCAAGGCGCGCACGCTTAATTTTGAGGGTGACGACGGGCTCAAGAACTACCTGTCCGAGATGCTCGACGGTGCTTCGGCAGTGGCGAGTGATGCAGGCGATCGCGCTGCCTCGGCAACCAAGGTCGTGACGCTCGTGACCTGTCGCTCGCTGTCATTTAGCAATACGCGCGCCGTCATGGTGCTCACGCCGGTCGAGGAATAGATTGTTAAGAGTAGCTAAAAGAGCCCCGTCCCAAATGAGCTGCTCGATGACGGTAAAAGGAGGAAATGATGCTCGAGAATGGCAAAACGATGCCTTCGATTGATGCTTGGCTGCGCGAGGCCAAAGCCGATTCGTCGGCGCCTGCGTGCGGTATGTATCTGACGCATAACGGTGTGGTGCGTGCGACGCCCAAGGCCGAGGTGCGCGGAGTCGAGACCGATGGCGTGGCGCCGGGCCACAGGGTGGGAGGCATGGTCTTTGACTACGACGCCGAAAAGGTGCGGTCTGCTATTGAAGCCACGCGCGCGATGCCAGGCATCGGCTATGTGCGCGTGTGGCTAGCGAGCGGCGAGCTTTCCGTGGGCGACGATATCATGCTCGTGCTCATTGGCGGAGACATTCGTCCGCACGTGGTCGATGCCCTGCAGTCGCTTGTCGGCACCATCAAGAATGAATGCGTGAACGAGGTAGAGCGCGAGGCATAGGGCTTTGCGATCGATTCGAGCCCATCTGTAGCAAGAGCCCGCTGGCAGTTAGATTGAACTGCCAGCGGGCTTACTTGTCCGTTGGAACCGACCTGCAGCAGCGCCAGCGCTATACGCGTGTGGCAGCCTTGGGGCTCATGGTCATGCTCTGGAAGCGATTTTCCATGTATTCATTATCGAAGTACGTGCCGTAGAACTGCGCAACGGGAATATCGTTGACCGTGCCGTTGACGCGCTGATACCAGTAGTCGAGCGATTGCAGCGTCATGACGCCGTCGACCAGCATGATGATGGTAAAGATGACGGTGGCTGAGTAACGACTCTTCCAGGGAATCATGTTAATGAGCTTGAGCAATCTTGGCAGCAGCAGCTTGATCCAGATGAGTCCGCCCAGGCCCCACAGGCAGGCGAAGCCTGTGCAGGTGCGTCCGCCCGTAAGCACGGCGAGTGGATCGGGCATGCCAAAGAGCTTCATATGCGAGTAGCTCCACGAGACCACACCGAACGAGGTCTGCATAAACCAGCCCACGAACACCTCAAAGCTTGCGCCAAGTAGGGCGCTCACCAAAAAGATAATGATGGGGTTCTTTTTGTAGAAGCGGTTGAGCACCATGGTCATGAGTACGGCGCCAAATCCGTAGATGGGGCTGAAGGGGCCAAACAGCATGCCGGCGCGGTTCTGGTAGACGCCCGGGTCGTCGACCGTCATATGCCAGATGTCCTCCAGGATGAGGCCCAGCACGCAGCAGACAAAGAATACCCAGAACAGGTTGAAGTAGTTGAGCTTGATGTAGCCTTCGCCGGTCTCATCGCGGCCGAGCATGCCCTCGGCGGCGGCGTCGCGATCGAGCATCTCCTGCAGGCGGCGCTGCAGCTCGCGCTCCTGACGAAGCGTGGGGTCGACGGTGGCCGAAAGCGCGACGAGGATGCCGAGCTGGATGGCGGGGCGCAGCAAGAACGGTCCGATACCCTGGAGCATCACGTCGACCAAAAGCTCAATGACGGTAAATGCGATAAGGATATAGGACAGGCGCGCGGCGTTGCGGCGCTGGTCCTTGATGAGGTCCAGGCCGAAGATGATTAAGATGACCGCGCTCGCCGCCGAGAGCATGATGCCGGCGACGATAAGGCCGACCGCGACGAGCGTGTTGTCGCCGAGTTTGGCGGCGGCGTTGCCGTTGATGAGTGCGGTGATGACCTGCCACATAAAAGCGCCGACCGACGGGAGCGTACCAACACCGGACAGGATGCACAGGACGGCGTACACCTTAATGATGAGGGGGATCTTCTTGACCTCCGTGGCGCTGGGGACGCTGGGGTCGAGTTCGTTTCGATCCATACAGAACCTTTCTCGTTTTGTCCTAGGCTACAAGGATACGCCGCCGACCTGCTAAAAGACAGGACGAATGGCCCAATTGCAGCAATGTAGGCCCTAACGGTGGGCGAGACGCGTCGCGACGGAAGCATGCGGGATCGTTGGCCCCGAGGGCGGGTTCCCCAATAAAATGTTTGGCCGCAAAACGGATTATAAGCTCGGTGGGCTTTTAAAAAGCGCTGCTCATGCGCGGGAGTGCTTGTCTTGCCGTGCGTATAATAGGGCGGGTAACGCCAAATAACGAGGCTCTGAGGGGATGCCATGTCTCAAGAAACCATCCGCGCGGCCGAACGTGCCACGGGACAGGTGACGACCATGTCGACGTATGATCCGGACTCCGACCAGCTGCATGAGGAATGCGGCATCTTTGGTGTGTGGGCACCCGATCGCGATGTGGCTCGGCTGACGTACTTTGGTCTGCGCGCGTTGCAGCATCGCGGCCAGGAATCGGCGGGAATCGCCGTGGGCGATGGTGGCACGGTTATGGTTCGTAAAGACCTGGGACTGCTCGATCGCGTGTTCTCCAACGCCGACCTGTCGACGCTCTCCGGCCAGCTGGCCGTGGGCCACGTGCGCTATGGCACTGCCGGCGCCAAGAGCTGGGAAGCCTCGCAGCCGCATCTTTCTACCATCAACAGCGTCATCATCGCACTTGCTCACAACGGCACTCTGGTCAACACCGACGAGCTGCGCCGTCAGCTGATCGAGCTGGGCGTGCCGTTCCTCTCCAATTCGGATTCCGAGGTCGCGACCAAGCTTATCGGCTACTTCACCCAGCGTACGGGCCACCTGCGCGAGGGCATTCGCAAGACCATGGAGCTCGTGCGCGGCGGTTACGCCATGACGCTCATCAACGAGCAGGCGCTCTACGCTTTCCGCGACCCGCATGGCATTCGCCCGCTGGTGCTGGGCAAGCTCGTGGACGAGGGCCTGGACCAGGCCGACGCCGCTTCTGTTTCGCAGTTGCCCTCGCAAGACGGTGCCTCGACGGTCGACTCCGCCGTCCATGTCACGCGCGCCGGCGGCTGGGTCGTTGCTTCCGAGACCTGCGCACTCGATATCGTGGGCGCCGAGTATGTCCGTGATGTCCGTCCCGGCGAGATCTTGCGCATCAGCGCCGAGGGCCTGGTGTCCGAGCAGGGCGTGCCCGCAGCCGAAGAGTCCGCCAACTGCATCTTTGAGCAGGTCTACTTTGCCCGCCCCGACTCCATCATGAACGGCAAGAGCGTCTACGCCTGCCGTTACGACATGGGTCGTCAGCTGGCACACGAAGAGCCCGTCGAGGCCGATCTGGTCATCGGCGTGCCCGACTCCGGTCTGCCGCCCGCGGAGGGCTATTCGCACGAGAGCGGCATTCCCTTTGGCGAGGGCCTCATCAAGAATCGCTATGTGGGCCGTACGTTTATCGAGCCCACGCAGGAGCTGCGCGCCATGGGCGTGCGCATGAAGCTCAACCCGCTACGTGACAACATCGAGGGCAAGCGCCTGGTCGTGATCGACGACTCCATCGTACGCGGCACCACCATGGTGCAGCTCGTCAAGATGCTGCGCAATGCCGGCGCCAAGGAGATTCACATCCGCATCAACTCGCCCGAGGTCATTTGGCCGTGCTTCTACGGTATCGATACCGACGTGCAGTCGCAGCTCATCAGCGCCAACAAGACGGTCGAGGAGATCTGCGAGTATATCGGCGCCGATTCGCTGGCCTTCCTTTCGGTTGAGGGCTTGCTGAAGGTCATGCCCAAGGGCGGCTACTGCGATGCGTGCTTTACCGGTCGTTATCCCGTGGCGATTCCCGAGAGCTTTGGCCGCGACAAGTTCATGGAGGGCTTTAAGCCCCGCAACCTGGATAAGCCGCTGCACTTTGACGACGACGCCGTGGTCGAGAAATACGATGACCGCAGCTGGGAAGAGAAGCACGGCGAGGCTTAAAACCTGCCATTTGGGGACAGGCTTATTTTGGTAGGTTTTACCTGCTGTTTTGTTGATTGAGCGGTGCGCGTTGTCAGGATGCGCGCCGAAATGAACGCAACTATGAGCACCGTTTGGCGCCCGGGCGGCGGACGGTAGTGGGAGAGGAAGGCTCAGATGAGCGACAGCAAGCATGTGACGTATGAGGATGCCGGCGTCGATACCGCCGAGGGCGGTCGCGCCGTCGACGCTATTAAGCAAATGGTTAAGGACACCAACCGCCCCGAGGTCATCGGCGGTATCGGTGGCTTTGGTGGCCTGTTCTCGCCCGCCGCACTTAAGGATATGGAAGACCCGATCCTGATCAGCGGTACCGACGGCGTAGGCACCAAGCTCGTGCTCGCCCAGATCATGGGCCGTCACGAGACGGTGGGCCAGGACCTGGTCGCCATGTGCGTTAACGACATTTTGGCTTCGGGCGCCGAGCCGCTGTTCTTCCTGGACTACGTTGCCATCGGCCACATTGAGGCCGAGCACATGGCAAAGATCATCAAGGGCGTGGCCGATGGCTGCAAGCTCGCGGGCTGCGCGCTCGTGGGCGGCGAGATGGCCGAGCACCCCGGCGTCATGGCTCCCGCCGACTACGACCTTGCCGGATTTACCGTGGGCGTCGTCGACCGTCCCAAGATGCTCGACCCCGCGAACGTCCGCCCCGGCGATGTCATCCTGGGCCTGCCCTCCACCGGCGTGCATTCCAACGGCTACTCGCTCGTGCGTAAGGTCATCGGTGTTGACGGCATCAAGCCGGGCACGCCCGAGGCCGCCGCTAAGGCCGAGGAGCTGAGCCGTCCGCTCGAGGAGCTCGGCGGTGCATCGCTGGCCGACGCCCTGCTGGCCCCCACGCGCATCTACGTCAAGCCGGTTCTTGAGCTGCTTCGCGGCGGCGCTCCGGTGCACGCTATCGCCCACATCACCGGCGGCGGTATCACCGAGAACCTCAACCGCGCGCTTGCCGACGACGTCGACGCCGTGGTCACCCGTAACGGTGCCGAGATGGGCTGGGATGTTCCGCCCGTCATCACTTACGTGTCGCGTCAGGCCGAGCTCGCGCCCAACGAGGCATGCAAGACCTTCAACATGGGCGTCGGCCTGTGCCTGATCGTCGCCCCCGAGGACGAGGCCGCGGTTACCGAGACCCTGGTCGCGCTGGGCGAGAAGCCGTTCTGCGTGGGCGAGTGCGTCGAGGGTTCCGGTAAGGTCGTGTACTCCGATGAGCGCTAACGAGCAGATGGCTGCCGCCGAGGGCCTGGGCTTTGTGCCCTACACCCGTCCGACCGGCACCGATACGGCCGAGCCGCTCAAGATCGGCGTGCTTATCAGCGGCTCCGGCACCAATCTGCAGGCGCTGATCGACCTGATCGCCGCGGATAAGCTCAATGCCTCGATTGAGCTTGTGGTGTCGAGCCGTCCTTCGGCTAAGGGCCTGCAGCGTGCCGAGCGTGCGGGCATTCAGACGTTGACCCTTTCCAAGGATGTCTATGCCGATCCCATCGCCGCCGACGAGATTATCGCGCACGAGCTGCTCGAGCGCGGCTGCGAATATGTGGCCATGGCTGGCTACATGCGCATGGTGCACACGCCACTGCTTGCGGCGTTTCCCAACCGCGTGGTCAATTTGCATCCGGCGCTGCTGCCGAGCTTTACCGGCGCGCATGCGATCGATGATGCCTTTGCGCGTGGCGTCAAGGTAACTGGCGTGACTGTACATTTTGCCAACGAAATCTACGACAATGGCCCCATCATCGCCCAGCGCGCGCTGGCTGTCGAGGAGGGCTGGGACGTCGACACGCTCGAGGAGCATATCCACGCGATTGAGCACGTGCTGTATCCCGAGGTAGTTCAGATGCTCGCCGACGGCCGCGTTCACGTGCTGGAGAGCGGCAAGGTGGCAATTGACCCGGCACGTTAGTCGTGTAAAGAGCGTTCACTGAGCGTTCTTTGGGGCGTAAACGATCTAGAAAATCTGATAGGGCTCTGTCCGCGCGCGGGCGGGGTCCTTTTGTGTGGCCTATCCTGTTTGCTATACTGCTAGCAAGTAGAGAGGAGCCGCTATGGGTACAGCAACGGTGCAGCTCAACACGCGAATCGACCCTATGCTCAAGGCCGGTGGCGATGCGGTTCTGACTCGTAATGGGCTGGGGCCGAGTGACGCCATTCGTGCGCTTTGGACCTATCTTGCCGAACATCAAACGTTGCCAGGATTTATGGTGACGGATAGGTGCGAGACGCCCCGTGCGAAGAGCCTTGCCGAACAGGGGTGTGGTCTGGCTTTTTCCTCGTTGGGGTTGAGCGCGTCGGATTTTGCGCCAGGCGAATCATCGGCGGACAACTGGGATGCCGTACGCGATGATATGTATGACGCGATGATCGCCGATATAGAGGCGAATTGCCGATGATTGAGGCAAAGCGGCTCTTGGTAGATACGAACGTTTGGCTCGATTATTACCTGCAAGAGGGGGCGTTCGACGAAGCGAAGAGATTGGTTGAACTGGCCGAGGCGGGAAAGATCGACCTTCTGTATGCGCCAACGACGGCAAAAGACGTGTTCTATATCTTGCCTCGGCGACTAGCCCGGCGGAATGTGAATGGGATTAACGTGTCGTTTGCCTCGGCGTCATGGGCCTGCATTGAGCACATGATGCAAGTGGCAACCGCCTCTCCGCTTTCGTTGGCAGAGTGCGAGATGGCGCGCATGCTTGGCAAACGCATGCCGGATCTTGAAGACAACCTCATCATCGCTTCGGGCGAGACGGCGGATGTTGACTACGTGGTCACGAGTGACCGGCGCATGCTGGAGGCGATGCCCGAAGTTTGCCTGACGCCTGCCCGTGCACTCGATATGATTGGAATCCTCGACTAACCCCGCCTGCCTCGTTTCGCTATCATATGGGGCATTGTGAACCTCATGCAACTTTGGAGGACGGTATGGCGGATAACGCCGAGATACTATTCTCGCCTGAGCTGGTGTTTTTTGATTGGGAGTGCGCGACGCCGGATGAGGTGTTTGCGCGGCTCGAGGACGAGCTTGCACCTCGCGGTTACATTGCGCCCGGTTGGCTCGATGCCGTCCGCACGCGCGAGGATGCCTATCCCACGGGTCTTGCCATGCCGGCAGCCAACATCGCCATCCCGCACACCGATCCGGGGTTTGTGGCTAAGCCCTATATCGCGGTGGTAAAGCCCGCGGCACCCGTGACGTTCAATGCTATGGCGGGTATGGGCGCCCCCGTGCCGGCGCGGGTCATCATCAATTTGGGCATTGCCGAGCCGGGCGGCCAGGTCGAGGCCCTGCAAGCGCTTATGAATATCTTTATGGATGCCGATGCTGCAGCCGATGTGCTCGGCCAGACCACGTGCCAAGGCATGGTCGACGCCATCCGCCGCCACTTCTAAGGTGGGGCTGAGCCGGCACTTGGGGACTGTCCCTAACTGCCGGCTGCCAGACCCGTCCCCTTTGCACCAAAATGGTGCAGATTAACCTGTCCCCCATGCACCAGGTGTGTCGCGGGGTCCGCGTTGTGACACAATGGCGTTTGTTCGATTCGTGATGCGAAAGGCCAACTATGGCAAACAAGAAAAAGAACTCCGAGGCCGCGCCGACGCCCGAGCAGCAGGCTCGCGCTGCCTCCAGCTCTCGTAAGAAGCAGCGCAAGACGTACGTGTCTAAGACCGTCAAGATCGTCCTGGTGGTTATCGGCGTGCTGGCAATGCTGCTTTCCGTCTCGGCCATGGCATGCTCCGGTCTCATGTCGCAGGCAGAGGATACCTCGAGCTACAAGCTTACCGGCGGTGTCGCCGCCACCATCAACGGCACCAACCTCACCGAGGACACCGTGACCAAGCAGATCATGAGCATGCGCACGTCCTACGGTTACACCAAGGACAAGGACTGGGCGCAGTATCTGGTCGACAACGACCTGACGCCCAAAAAGTACCGCAAGCAGCTCATCGATTCCTACACGCAGCAGATTCTGCTCCAGCAGGCGCAGAAGGAAAACGGCGTGACGGTGTCGGACGAGGAGGTCGAGAAGGCATGGAAGGACGCGTGCAAGAGCGCGGGCGGTGCCAAGGCCTTTAAGAAGACCCTTAAGACCTACGGCTATACCGAGGACACCTACAAGGACTCGCTCAAGGAGAACCTGGCACAGCAAAAGCTTAAGGACGCCGTGGCGCCCACCAGTAAGCCCAAGGACAGTGAGATCGTCGATTACATCAACGAGAACCTGTCTAACTACAACGATGCCCGCCGCTCATCGAACATCCTGATCAAGGTTGATTCCGACGCATCTGACGAGGACAAGGCCGCCGCCAAGGCCAAGGCGCAGGAGTGCCTGGACAAAATCAACTCCGGCGAACTGAGCTTTGAGGACGCCGTGAAGCAGTATTCCGACGACACCGGCTCCAAGGAGAAGAAGGGCGATGTGGGTTGGGATAAGCTCACCACCTTCGTCGACAGCTACCAGACGGCGCTCGAGGGGCTCAACAAGGGCGATGTGAGCGACGTGATCGAGTCGACGTACGGTTACCACGTCATCAAGTGCACCGACTACTTCCATGTCGATAGCCAGGTCGATGACATCAAGCAGGTACCCAAGGACATCAAGAAGTATGTCTCTAACGTGGTGAAGACGCAGGCGGCAAGCACCGCATACAGCGAGTGGCTGGAGCAGTACAAGAAGGACGCCGACATTACCGTCAACCCCATGCCCAAGGACGTACCCTATAACGTGAGTCTAAAGGGCGTCACCAAGAGCTCGACCGACAATTCGTCGACGACTGAGTAATCATGGGACGGTGCTCGCGCGAGTGCCGCCCACACTATTGAGGAGGATTTGCAGATGACCAACGAAGAGCTGCAGAAGGAAATGATTGCGGCCATGAAGGCCAAGGACAAGGTTCGCCTGTCTATCATTCGCCAGGTCAAGGCCGAGGTGAAGAATATCGAGGTTAACGAGCGCCGCGACGTGACCGAGGAAGACGTCAACAGCATGATCAAGCGTCTGATTAAGCAGACGAGCGAGACGCTGGAGATGTCCATTAAGGCCGGTACCGACCAGGAGCGTACCGACAACCTGACCGAGCAGGTCAAGATTCTGGAGAGCCTGCTGCCCGCACAGGTTTCGGGCGAGGAACTCGAGGCTCTGATCGAGCAGGTTATCGCCGAGCTGGGCGCCACGTCCAAGAAGCAGATGGGCCAGGTCATGGGAGCACTCGGCAAGGCCACCGGCGGCAACTTCGATAAGCCTGCCGCGGCAAAGATCGTCGGAGCCAAACTCGCGTAATTTGTTACGCGGTTTTACCAAACCGCGTAACGGCTCGACGCTGCAAACCCGTACACGCGGCAATCTGACGTTCAATTTCAAGGGCGCGACCATAAGGTCTGCGCCCTTTCATTTCACGTCACCTTGCTCGCGTGTACGGGTTTTCGTTGACTTATGCTCAACAAGGGCGGTTGGGCGCTCACTGGGGACAGACTTAAATGAGTGCCCAATGAGCGGGTACTCATTTAAGCCTGTCCCCAATGAGTGGGTGGAAGGTTGCGGGTTCTTTACGGGAATGTAGTGTGGGCTGCGGAAACGTGGTTCTTTCCGTACAATAGTTCAACTCGTGTAAACGCAGGGAAGGGACATTCATGGTAGACATGATCGAGATCAAGCATCTCAACAAGTACTTTGGCGACCTGCATGTGCTCAAAGATATCAATCTCACCGTCAAGCGCGGCGAGAAGCTCGTAATGATCGGGCCTTCCGGTTCGGGTAAGTCGACGCTCATCCGTTGCGTCGATTATCTGGAGGAGCCTACGTCGGGCGAGGTCGTCATCGACGGTACGCCGCTCACCAAAAAGAACCACCTGGAGATGGCTCGCAAGTATAGTTCCATGGTGTTTCAGCAGTTCAACCTGTATCCCAACATGACGGTGCTCGGCAACCTGACGCTCGCGCCCATCAAGCTACAAAAGAAGAGCAAGGAGGAGGCGACCGAGATCGCCATCGCCGCGCTCAAGCGCGTCGGCATGGCGCATAAGGCCGGCGAGTATCCGCAGAATCTCTCGGGCGGTCAGCAGCAGCGCATCGCCATCGCCCGTGCCCTGTGCACCAAGCAACCCATCATCCTGTTTGACGAACCGACCTCGGCGCTCGACCCCGAGATGGTCCAGGAGGTTCTGGACGTTATGATTGAGCTCGCGCAGGAGGACATCACCATGATCTGCGTGACGCACGAGATGGGCTTTGCGCGCCAGGTGGCCGACCGCGTCATCTTTATGGAGGACGGCCGCATCCTGGAGGAGGGCACACCCGAGCACTTCTTCGATAACCCCGAGAACCCGCGCTGCCGTGAGTTCCTGTCCAAGATTCTGCACTAGGCGCGGTGATGGACATGACGGATATGACGAGGGCGGCCGTGTCGCGCCGTCACTTTTTGCAGCTGGCTGGCGCCGGCATGCTTGCGCTGACGGGGACCTCGCTTACCGGTTGCGGCAACTCCACCAGCGGCGAGGGCTCCGACAAGGGCTCCAAGCTTGCGGCCATCAAGTCGCGTGGCCATCTGAATGCCGGCGTTAAGAAGGACGTTCCCGGCTACGGCTATTACGACACCGCCAAGGGTCGCTTTGAGGGCATGGAAGTTGATTTGTGCTACCAGATCGCCGCTGCCGTCTTTGGCGTGAGCTACAAGGAGGCCCGCGCCCAGGAGCTTGTCGAGTTTACCGACGTAACGCCCAAGACGCGCGGCCCGCTGATCGATAACGGCCAACTCGACGTGGTCGCGGCGACCTACACCATCACCGACGAGCGCAAGAAGAGCTGGGATTTCTCGACGCCGTACCGCACCGACTACGTGGGACTCATGGTCAAGAAGCGTTCGGGCTTTACCTCGATTGAGGATCTAGACGGCAAGGTCATCGGCGTGAGCCAGGGTGCCACCACGCAGAGCCTGATCGAGCAGATGATCAAGGACAACGGCTTTAGCTGCAACCCCGAGTTTAGGGCCTTTAGCGGCTACCCCATCATCAAGAGTTCGCTCGACGCCGGCAATATCGACGTCTTTGCCATGGACCGTTCCACGTTGGCCGGTTACATGAACGAGACCGTTGAGCTGCTGCAGCCCGAGGTCAAGTTTGGCGAGCAGGGCTACGGCGTGGCGACCAAGAAGGGCTGCGACCTTTCGGCCGTGGTCGATCAGGTGATTTGCGATCGCCTGGCCGACGGCTGGCTCGACCAAGAGGTCAAGACCTGGGGTCTTGTATAGGCGCATCGTCCAAGGAAGGAATCAAATGCTCGAAGGATTATTTGACGCCGACCGTTGGTCGACGACATTTCAAAACATGGGGCCCTTCTGGGAGGGCTTTGGCGTGACGCTGCAGGTGGTCGTTGCCGGTCTGCTGCTGTCGCTGGTGTTGGGCACGCTGCTGGGCGTGTTCTCTACCACTCGCTCGCGTGTACTGCGCGCCATAAGCCGCGTGTACGTGGAGTTTTACCAGAACACCCCGTTGCCCGTGCAGGTGCTCTTTATGTACATGGCCGGTCCGCAGTTTTTGCAGGCCATAACCGGTGCTGACCAGCCGGTGCGCATCGCGCCGTTCGTGCTGGGCTTCTTGGGCGTGGGCCTGTATCACGCGGCCTACATCTCGGAGGTCATCCGCACCGGTATCGAGGCGGTTCCGCGCGGTCAGATGGAGGCGGCCCAGAGCCAGGGCTTCACCCGTGCGCAGGCGTACTGGTACATCGTGCTGCCCCAGACGTTCAAGATCATTCTGCCGCCGATGTGTAACCAGGCGCTCAACCTGGTCAAGAATACGTCGGTGCTGGCGCTTGTGGCCGGCGGCGACCTTATGTACCGTTCCGACAACTTTGTGAGTCTGTACGGTTACCTGCAGGGGTACATCGTCTGCTGCCTTATGTACTTCATCATCTGCTTTCCGCTCGCCATGCTGGTGCAGTGGCTCGAGCGTCGCTCCAAGGAGCGTCCGCGCGGTGTGAGCTTGGCCGAGCTGGGGCTCGACAACGTAGAGGAGGCCTAGCGCATGGAAATCTTCAACGCGACCAACCTGCTCTACATTTGGGGCGGCTTTATTAAGACAATCGAGATCTCGGCGCTGTCGATCTTTTTCTCGCTCATCTTTGGCACGGTGCTGGCGCTCGTTAAGAGCTATGCGCCCCGCCCGTTCCGTATTTTGGTGAGCGCCTATATCGAGCTGTTCCGTTGCACGCCGAACCTGCTGTGGATCCTGTTTATCTACTTTACGGTGCAGGGTTTGGACATTGTGATTTCGACCATCGCCTTTACGCTGTTTACCAGCGCTGTTATGGCCGAGATTGTGCGCGGCGGCCTTAGCTCGATTCCGCGCGGCCAGTTTGAGGCAGCACAGAGCCAAGGCTTCGGCTTCTTTGCCACCATGCGCTACATCATTCTGCCGCAGACGTTTAAGACGATCATTCCGGCGCTGTTTAGCCAGTGCACGACTGTCATCAAGGACAGCTCGTATCTTTCGGGCATTAACGTGGCCGAGCTCATGTACACGGCAAACGTCGTGATGGCCCATGCGATCGACCTGTCGCAGGTGCTTATGCTCTACGGCCTGGTGTTTGCGATGTACTTTGTGCTCAACTTTGGTATCTCGTTGCTGGTCCGCGCATATCAGAGGCGAATGGTGGCAGCGTAGAATGTGGCAAAGGGACAGCCCCTTTGTCACATAGAGAAAGGAATCGCGATGAGCGATCTGGAGAACAAGAAGAATCCTGTGGTCATTACTATCGCGCGCGACTTTGGCGCCGAGGGCCACGAGATTGGTCGCATGCTTGCCGACGAGTTGGGGATTCCGCTGTACGATAACGAGCTGCTGGTGCGTGCGTCGCTGCGCGCGGGCGAGTCGCTCGACAAGATGGCCGCCTACGACGAGCGCCTGGCCGTGGAGAACATGGCGTTTCTGCCCGACCGCTACGATGCGCGTTCGTACTCGGACAAGTTGTTCCAAAAGATGAGCCAGGTGATTTTGGATCTGGGCGAGACCGAGAGCTGCATTATCGAAGGCCGTCTGTCCGATTACTTGCTGCGTAACAACCCCAACCACATTGCCGTGTTGGTGACCGCACCCTTTGAGGACCGCGTCGAAATCGTGCGCAAGAAGCGCGGCCTTAACAAAAAGAAGGGCGCCAAGCTGGTCAAGCAGCAGCAGAAGGCGCGCGAGGCGTTCTATAAGCGCTACAGCGCCGGAAAGTGGAAGATGACGAGCGGCAAGGACATCGTCGTCAACCGCGCCAAGTTGGGACGCGAGGGCTGTAAAGACGTTATCGCCGCCGCCTACCGCTACAAAGTAGCGCAACTCGAGGCTTAACCGACCAAAAACCACCACAAAGGGGACAGGCACCTTTGTGGTGGTTTTTGTTTTAGGCTGAGGGGAAGGCCTTGGTGAGACCGGCGCGCGTTTGCGTGTCGGTCTTTTGGTAGATGGAGCTCAGGTGGCGCTGCACCATGCGCATCGAGATGCCGAGTTCCTCGGCGATCTGCTTGAGCGGGCGTTCATCCTGAGTCACGGCTATGAGCACGTCGACTTCGCGCGGGGTGAGAGCATGGCTGGCGATGAAGGCCTGGCGTTGCTCTTCGATGGTGGGGGCGGCGAGTGCTTCTTCTGCCAGCTGTTCGCGCTCGCGCTCCTGCTCGGTTTGGGGTAGGCGGAACAGGCCGGCTGCCACAAATGCCGCGCAGGCGGCGACGAGCAAAACGAGTGCGCCGATCATGATGAGGGCAACGTTATCCGAGGTCACGAGAGCAAGCGAGATGCCCGATGTGGTGAATGCGCATGCATTGTTGGCTGCGCGGCCCATGCCAGCCCACAGTGCGGGCGTATGCATGCGCGGCGCCAGCTGCGTAAACGTGGCGGTAAAGAACGTGACAAAAAAGCCCGAGCTCAGGTAAAAGACGACAAGGCCCAGGTTGGGATCGGCGCCGGCCTCCACGGCCAGGATGGAAATGGTCGAGAGCACGGCGATGCCGAGCATGACAAGTCCCATGTAGCGGCGCTCGGCAAGGTCAAAGATAAGACCGGCGGCAAGGCCGCTTGCCGCCAAAAAGAGGCGCGGCCAGGTCTGTACGGCGATGGTGCCGTGGGCGTTGGAGAGCGTGACCACGTTGTCGAGGGTCGAGAACAAGCAGGCAAGAATCATGACGAGCGCGATGCCCCAACATGCCTGCTTGGCGAGGGCGTGAGAGGGCTCAACAAAGGGATTGATGGCGGGGCTGGAGCTCTCGGCAGCCTTTTGGGGAACGACGCTGAGGGCGGAGATGGCGATAGTCGCTATGCCAAGGACGATGAGCTCTGCGATACCGCCGCAATTGAGCAGGTTGACGGCGAACTGCATCAGGATGCCCGCGGCATAGGCCGCTCCCGCACCGGTGGCGAGCTTGGGATCGTCTTGGAATGTCGTTGCGAAGGCATGGTGTGTCGCGCCGCCCAGTAGGCCGAGTCCGAGGAATGCGAGGCATCCCAGAATCTCGAGCGCAAGCGGGCTCGTGGGGGACTGAATCTGAGTCAACCCCAAGATGGCGATGGGGACGGCGGCGCTGACAACTGCCTGAGGCCGGCCTTTGCGCTGTGCGAGCCCGAGCAGCGGCGCATATCCGATAAAGCCGATCACGCTGGCGCCGAGGATGAAGCCTTGCGCAATCACAACGCGTTCGGCACCGGCGAGCAGCCCGACGTTGACGTCGAAACGAAACTCGGCGGCAAGGAAGGCGAAGGTGAAGAGCGCAAGTGCCAGAAGCGCGTTGATTTTAGGCCTGCTCAGGTTCAAGGACGGTCCTTTGGGTGGACGGAATAATCGTGCCCTCGATTGTAGACCATGACGGTGAGGGTGGGCCTTTCGGGGGGGGGCGGGGCGCGCTTGGCAATAGCGTGCTCGTTGCCTTTTGCGCTGGCAGGTGCGCCATATGAGAATTTGTGCCCCAGGATCCGGATATCTTCCCGTAACATGATGTTATAGAAGCACCCCTTACGACAAGGAGGCTCACATGCGAACGCAAATCCATGACAACTCAATCAACCACGGCCGCGCGTGTTCGCTCTCTCATGGAACGTGGCGCCGTGTGGGCGCAAAACTTGCTTGCGCGGGGGCCTGTGCGCTCATGGTCGGCCAGCTGTTGCTGCCGCGTGTGGCGCTCGCCGCCGAGTGGGTCAACGTCGGCGGTACGCAGTACGACGCGGGAACCGCTGCCGGCGACGAGGCGGGAACCTGGTCCTGGGACGGCGCCGACGACATGAAGCTCAACGGCTACGACGGCGCCGGCATCAGTGCTCAGGGCAACCTCAATATCGGCGTGACGGGCACCAACACCGTAACGGCCGATGCCTTACAGAGCGCTATCGAGGTCAAGGACGGCAACCTTGCCATCACGGGGGAGGGAACCCTCAACGCGACGGCCGAACCGCAGAAGAGCAGGAGCGCTGTTAAGGTCGAGTACGGTAGCCTTGCCATCTCGGGCGACGTGACTCTCAACGCGACGGCCGGGACCGATACGATAGCGGTTTCGGGGGACGGCAAGACCGGCGGCGACGTGGACATCCGCGGTGCCAACGTTAACGTGACGGCAACGAACAAAGTGCCTCATACCATCGGCATTCACACGCGGGCAGGCAACATAACCATTAACGAGGGCGCCGACGTCCACGTCGAGGCGGAGGCGAATGGGGGGCTCAACGCCGTTGCAGTCTATGCCGAAAACATCTCCTCCGAGCATGGAGGGTGCATCGCGGTGGATAACGCAAAATTAGATGCGGCGGCGCGCAATGGATGCAGTGTGTCGGTCGCCCTGTATTCGTTCGGGGGTAAGGATACATATTTGAGTATTACCAACGGAGCGGATGTTACGCTCGTGGCGAGTGATAGGGCCGATGTTTTGGATGGTGTTTGGATGCTCGCGCAGGACGGCGTGTCGCGGGTGCTCGTCGAGAATTCGAGCCTTACAGTTCGATGCGGTGACGGAACTGGCTACAGTCGTAAACATGGCTACGGAATATATTCCCAATCCGGCTCCCAGTCCGCCATCCCTCGAATTGACATCATTAATTCAAATGTTGAGGCGTCGGGTAATACGGCGGCAATCTACGCTGTCAATCTGGGTGATGCAGCCCCTTGTCTCACAATTGATGGCGGATCGGTAGTTACGACTCCCGCCGGCGGCACCGTGCGAGAAACTGCGGGAAACGGACTCGTCATCGGTGCTGCCGGGTCGTCCGCTATCCAGGATGTTAGGACCTCCGACGAGGTTGCCCATAGCGTGGTAATCAGCTCCGGAGATGCGGTCGAGCCTGAGCCCACGCCGCAGCCTGAGCCTACCACGGGCCCCACGCCGCAGCCGGGCGGCGGCGGGACCGCCACGCCGTCCGTGACGCCGATTCAGGCGAGTTCCACGGCTGCTGCCTCCAAGCCGGCCGCGAAGGCCACCGCTGCCCAGAAGTCCGTGGGCACTCTGGCCGCCATGGGCGACAACGCCGCGACGGCGGCAGCGGCCCTTGGCATCGCCGGCGCAACCGTTATCGGCGCTGGCTTCGTCGCGTCCAAGCGCCGCGACCGCTAGCGCAAGCTTCCGCAACATAAAACAGCGGAGGTACCCCTTACGACAAGGAGGCTCACATGCGAAAGCAAATCCATGACAACTCAATCAACCACGGCCGCGCGTGCTCGCTCTCCCACGGAACATGGCGTCGCGTGGGCGCCAAGCTTGCCTGCGCGGGGGCTTGCGCGCTCATGGCCGGCCAGCTGTTGCTGCCGAGCGTGGCGCTCGCCGCCGACTGGGTCAACGTGGGCGGCACGCAGTACGACGCGGGCACCGCTGTCGGCGACGAGGCAGGAACCTGGTCCTGGGACGGCGCCGACGACATGAAGCTCAACGGCTACGACGGCGGCTCCATCGGCGTCAAGGGCAACCTCACCATCGGCGTGACGGGCGCCAGCACCGTCACGGCCGACGCCGGGCAGAGCGCCATTGCTGTTAAGAACGGTAACCTTGCCATTACCGGCGACGGCACCCTGAATGCGACGGCCCAGAACGACGTGATTGCGGCGTCGGGAGACGGCAGGACCGGCGGCGATGTGACCATCAGCGGCGTCAGCGTCAACGCGACGGCTTCGGGTGCAGCGGAAAACGTGGCGGGCATTCGCGCGACGGCCGGCAGCGTGACAATCGATAAGGGCGCTGATGTCAAAATCGAGGCGAAATCGGCTGAAGGATCTTAGCGTCCAATGGAGATCATCTGCGGTATCCATGCTGATAACATTCCAAACAGACACGCTGCCCAGGAAGGCGAGCAGGAAGAGCCGGATTCCGCTTATGAGCACGGCGGCGATGTCACCGTCGATGGCGCCAGTCTGTCGATTAAGACTGGCGATGCCTCGTGGGCTTCCATGTGCATCAATACGTTTGGTATCAAGAAGAATACCCTCATGAAAATCGTCAACGGAGCCGATGTCACGCTTTCGGCTGGTAGTGCGGCTTCGCTCTCGGCGGGTATCAGCGCACGCTCGCAAGCCGGTGCGGTGTGGATGCTTGTCGAGAAGTCGAACCTCACGTCTCGAAGCCTGTCTGCCGCAAGCGGCATCGACGCCGATCGCAATCAAAGTTTTGGAATCATGGCAGAGGCAAATACCAGGTTTGAAACGCCTCGTATCCAGATTTTCAAATCGAAGATTGAGGCTTCGGGCGCGACTGCGGGAATCTATGCGATCAACCGCAACGGCGCGAATGCGACCCTGTACCATGCCGCGATGATCGATTTACGAGGGAACGCGATGATTACGACTCCGACGGACGGTGCCGTGCGCGATGTGAAGAAGGTTGTCGATACGGGGCAATGGCCTAGTTCCCAGAGCGGGCAGGTCATCGGTGTTGCCGGTTCGTCTGCGATTTCGGATATCGTCGGTTCTGCCGAGGTCGCCCATGATGTGGCGATTGATTTTGGAGACGGGCAGGAGCCGGACCCAACGCCGGACCCCGAGCCGGCTCCGGAGCCCGATCCCATGCCAAGTCCCGAGCAGAAGCCTGACCTCAAGCCCGTAGATAAGGACGCAAAGACCACCACGACCGTTGTGACCAAGACTGCTGCCGGAGCCAAAAACACTTCCGGTGTTCTGGCCGCCACGGGCGATAGCGCCGCGACGGCGGCAGCCGCTCTCGGCATCGCCGGCGCGTCCGTCATCGGCGCCGGCTTCGTCGCGTCCAAGCGCCGCAACCGCTAGCGCAAGCTTTCATAGCCATTTTCAGCCGCCGCGTGGGCATAAATGCCCTTGCGGCGGCTCTTTGTATTTCCGCAGGTAGAGGCCTAGGTTCGCATCTACGAACCTAGGCGTACGGAGTCATTTGGCGCATCTTGGTCGTACAGGGCCACCGCAAAGGGGACAGGCGCCTTTGCGGTGGTATAGCACCTCGACCAAGGAGGCCGTTATGAACGGAAGCCACTTTGATAAGCAAACCCAGCGTGAGCGTACCTGCTCACTGGTCCACGGTACTTGGCGTTGTGTGGGCGCAAAAATTGCTTGCGCCGGTGCATGCGCACTGATGGTTGGTCAATTGCTGCTGCCGAACGTGGCACTTGCGACTGAATATGCCGATCCCGCCGCTGCGACGGGCGAGGTCGCCACGGCTCCGGTGACGCCGACGGTTGTGGAGGATACGGCGGCTCCGGCGACCGCGCCTGCAACCGATGCTGCTCCGGCGGCGCAAGCCACCGCTGAGCCTCGGCAGACGGCCCCGACTGGCGCCACCGATGAATCCAACGATGCGGAACCCGCTGAACAAAATACTCCCAGCGACAACGCCGCCACGCCGGCGAATGACGCCATCATGCCCTGCGGTGTGACCGATGTTGTTGGCGGCAGCGGCGTTAGGGTCAATATTACGGTGCGGAACAATTACACCGACATCAAGAATGAAGAAACGATTGAGTATGTGAAGGGGATTGCCCTTGTAGATGGAGACCAGTCTGCTCTCGATGGTAGCGCTTTGACTTTTATCGGCCTGGGGGACTTGATCGTCCATGCGGCGTATGACAGTGCGAGCAATAAAACAACGCTTACCCTGGATATCAGCAAGATTCAGAGACAGAAGGAGGAGCAGAAGTACTTTACGGAGTACAAGGAGAATAAGTCCAAGATGACGACCACCTATGATGGATCCAAGCTTACGTATACGGGTACAGAGCCCGGGAATATCATCATCGGTGATCCGGACGACGCCTTTAAAGGAGACACCGAGGCGACTGGGAAACCCACTATTAACGAGATCCGGGATGACTACTACACCCGCACCCATGTCTACGAGAGGGCGTGCCTTGTTATCCCGGCAGCGGAATCAGAATCGGAATCCATCTCCTTTGCCAATGTTCAGAATACGAACTTCAATTGGCAGCTGGATACTGGTCCGCAGGCGACGGCAGGTGTCCCTAACTACGATGCAGATAAATACGAAATCGCTTATGAATGCTGGCAGGAATTTGAAAACAACGAACCCGTTGCTGCCTGGTATTCCGATAACGGCTCACATGGTTCCCTGCCGACTATTACAAAGTTTAAAAGCGGGAAAGAGTACGTGTATTCTCTTATGCTGAAGCCAAAAGACGGATATTCCTTCAGCGATGAAACCGTTGTTACCGTAAACGGGGAAACCGTAAAGTCGAGTCTAAGCGGAGAATTCCTGTATGTCCCTGCTATTAAAACAATTACGATGCCTGCTTCGTCAGAAAACGAAGCCCTCCATAACCTGGACGTCAACGACGTGAAGACCGACTACGCGCCCGGCGAGGCGCCGCGCGCGACTGCGACGATCCCGGCCGCCGATGCCGACAAGTACGAGATCGCGTATGAGTGCTGGGAGGAGATGGATGGCAGCGACCCTGCGGAGCTCACGCCCGTTGCCTTCTGGTATTCCGACCCTGCCAAGTATCCGACGGGCGCGAGGAGGATCGAACACTTCGAAGAGGGCAAGTTCTACATGTACTCCGTTGAGCTGAGGCTCAAGGGCGACAATACCGTGGCCGATGACTGCATGATGTACGTCAACGGTCATTGGGCGCACCACATCAAGACCGTCAACGGCGTCTTCGCGCCAAACGCTGACAATATGCTGTGCGAGCAGCCGATCGACGAATGGCGGGCCATCGACGTTATCGAGATCAACGGCGCCACGACCACCTTTAAGGCGGGCGATAGGCCGGTCTTTACGGCGAATGTTCCGACGGGTTCCAACTCCCTTCCTCAGTGTGAGTTCTGGACGGGCAGCGACGGCAGCGAAGTGAACTCCGTGGATTTCTGGGATCAGAACATTACGAACCACATCGACGCCTTTAAGCCTGGCGTGACCTATCGCTACGGCATCTACCTCAAGTCCGCGCGCGGCTTCTACTTTACGCCCGACACCAAGCTGGTGATCAACGGCCGGGAGTGCGGCTACCAGGTCGCGGATAGCGTATCCGATGAGGACAGCGGCTGGATCTACACCTTGTGGCTCAACACCGACTTGACCTTTACGCCCGAGGCCACGCCGACTCCCGATCCGCAGCCTACGCCGGATCCCAAGCCGACACCGCAGCCTGAGGTGAAGCCCGCGACAAAGCCGGTCGCGACAACCGCCATGACCAAGACGGTTGAGAAAACCACGCCGTCCAAAAAGTCCGATGCTGTCCTGGCTACCACGGGGGATACCACCGCGATGACGGTCGCCGCCCTAGGCATCGCCGGCGCAACCGTAGCCGCCGCCGGCCTCGCCGCGACCAAGCGCCGCAAGCATTAGAGCTGGGTGACGGCTCTCGTTCTCGGCCTCAGTAAAATCTCAATCTGTAACACCAAACTGCCCAAAACGGCTCTATCTGTTACAGATTGAGATGAACCGAATGGCCGCCAATCTAATGTCTCGATCTGTAACACCAAGCGGGATATTTGGTTTCTAACTGTTACAGATTGAGACAAACTGGCCGGCTAAGTCCAAAACCACCACAAAGATGCCTGTCCCCTTTGTGGTGGTTTGCGCAGGTAGAACGGTAGGTTCGTATATATGAACCTACCGTTCGCTTTGTTTTTGGGCAACGATTACGCTGGATGACTTTTGGTTTGCAGGAAAGGAACGACCATGAGGTGGACCACTGTTCGAGCGCTTTGCCGCTGCCTGACCGTTGCCGCTGTGACCCTCACCATGGTGACGGGTTCGTTGCCCGCGGGCGCGTTTGCCGAGACCCTCACCACCGACGGCACTTTTGTGCAGACGGATAACGGCCAGGCAGCCGACGCTGCTCCCGCCGATTCGGCTGACGCCCAAACGTCAGACTCTGCTTCCGCCGACCCCGCGCCCGATGCCGGCGCTGCCGACCCCACAGCGCTCGATGCCGGTGACACCCCTACGCCCCCGGCCTCCGAGATTGCATCGGCGGCGGGCCTGACGGGCGCCGGGCAGACCGAGAGCACGCCTGCGGGTACGCTTGCCACCGATCTTGTCGAGGGCAAGGAACTCGCCGAACAGCAGAAGCAGGAGGAGGCTTCCGGCACCGAGGCGACCTGGAACGAGGAGCTTGAACTCTGGGCAACCTCGAAGGGCGCCACGGGCGTAAAGGGCGAATACGACGATGGCTACGTGGCCGGCGAGCAGACCCCCGCGCAGTACTACTTCTCGATCGATGGCCTCACCAACGAAATTTCTATCGAGTATGGCGACGCGGGCATTACCACGTTGGAGGTGCCCTCGACCATCGACGACAAAAATGTCGTAAGCCTTACGGGTATGGGAAGCGCTGCGCTCACATCGATCACCTTCGCCCCTAATTCGCATGTCCGCTCTGTGGGCGGTTTGGGCGGCAGCAGCATCAAAGAGATCGCACTGCCCGATTCGGTCGAGGAGCTCAAGAGCTATGCATTCTACAAAAGCAAGACGCTCCAAACGGTAACCTGGCCCAACAACGCGGCCTTTACCACGATTCCCGAGCAGGCCTTTAAGGAATGTGAACAACTTGACGACAAGGTGGTGGCAACGCTGCCGCCTTCGGTCAAAACTATCGACTATCTTGCATTCGCCTATTGCGGCGTGCCACAGTTCTATGTCTCGGACACAACGGTACTCACCTTTACCCAGATCAACGTGCCGGGCACAGTGGAGCGGATTGAGCGCAACGCCTTTGACGGGTGCTCCTTTGTGTCGTCGGTGACGATCGGCGACGGCGTTAAATATATCGGAGCGCACGCGTTCGCCTCTCTTGATCCTGCGATTGCCGGCAAAGAGATTGTGCTACCCAAAAGCGTGGAAATGATAGAGTGGGGAGCTTTTGAGAACACGAGATACGGAAACGAGACGAACCATAATGCCGTTGCCCTGCGCGTGATGAACCCCGATCTTCAGTTTGGTGAGGCGGGCTATCCGGGCGACTATAATGAGCGCGTGACAATCGATGGCGTAACGTATGCGATTCCCTTTAGTGAAGGCCAGACCATCTATGCCTATGCGACCGATTCGGCTGGCAACCCCTCGATGGTCAAAAAGCTTGCCGATGCCGTGGCCGATCGCAAGGACTCCGTCGATTCCTCGAAGCCTGCTTACACGTTTGAGTGGATGGGCGAGGCGGCCCAGGTGACGGGCAAACTTCCCCAGAGCGCGACGGCTACACTCGTGCAGGCGGGGCAGTCCACGCCGCTGGCGGTTGGCGATGACGGCAGCTTTACAGCGGACGCTCTCTCCAAGACAGCAGCCACCCTGCGCATTTCGCTCAGCGGTTACTATGACATGGTGCTGGCGCGCCCGGGCGACCAGATGACGGGCACATGGAATATCGGAGAGATTAAGGCGGAGGACTTTACCAAGATTCCGGCCTCGCGCGCGATTGAGCTCAACGTGGGCTATCTTGAACCGATTGTGGGCCAGGATAAGACCGAACGCATTGAGCTCGATAGTCTCGATAAGATCGATCTGACGGTGAAGAGCGGCGGCAAGACGCTTAAGCCTGCCAAGGGTGACAAAGAAAACGACTTCCGTATCCAGGGCACAGCACTTGTGGCGTCGCAGGCCATTGCCGACGCGGACCAGGATCTAGAGATAACGCTCGAGCCCAAAGACAGCCTCAGGCTGGGTGGGGCGACGGCGACGGTGAAGCCTTCGGCCGGCAAGGTCGATATCGACTTGAAGCCCTGGGGTACGGCGACGGTCACGACCAAGGGCGACTACCAGGGCGCCAACCGCGTGCTGGTGTTCCGTACGTCCGACGGCAAGCTCGTAGCCGACGGTGTCACCTATTTGATGGGTTACGAAGACGATGGCACCACGCCTATCATGAAGGCCGAGACGCCGCGCCTTAAGGCCGGTTCGTACACCATCGTCGCCTTTAACAAGACGAGCTACGACATCCAAGCGACGAGCTATTCCACGTTTAGCCGCCTAGGGCTGACCGTGGGTAAGCATATCGCGCAAAAGCAGGTGAAGATTGAGGACGGCAAACAGCTCGACGTGACGCTCGACGTCCCCACGTTTGACGTGGAGACGTATCGTGCCGAGCGTGGGCTGACGGCGGGCTCGGTTATCGCTGATTCGTCCGCGGTCGTTGGCGTGGAGACCGAGCTGCGCATTCATTACGAGCTCAAGGACAGCCAGGCTGCCAAGATTGAGATTCCGCTGGCCAAGGATGCCGTCGAGGATGCGTCCGCTGGCTCTCGCGACCCCAGCGATAGCTCCCATACATGGTGGACTGACGCGACGTGGGAGGGCGACAACCTCGTTCTCAATATGAGGAAGGGCATGGGCGCCGATGTGTTTGTGCGCTTTAAGCCTAAGGCCGCGGGCATCTATGCCATCTCGCCGCTTATTACGCTGGGCGAGGTGACATTGCCGCTGGGAAGCACCACACTCGAGGTTAGCGGATCGCGCATCGAGGTCGACAGCACTGACGTTCACAGCCTGCTGGGCAATGTGGCCTACGTATACGCAGCGCCCGGCAAAAGCGTGCAGCTTACCGTGGGCGCAGGCGCCTCGGCTGCAAAGTACACCGGCAAGACCAATAAACTCGGCCGTGCCAAGATTGAATACGAGCTGCCGCAGGATACGCTTGCCGCCGAGCGTGTGACGCTCGAGGCGCGCGTGGGCTCGACCGACGTTGCCGCGGCTGCCGCCGATGTGACGGCTCGCAATTATGTGCGCTATGTTCCGGGTGCTTCGGTCTGGAACTTTGATGTGACGTATCGTGGCGGTACGCAAAACTTGGTCAAGGACGGCAAGGACACCGGCAAGAGCCTGTGGACCTTCCATCATCTGCCACAAAAGAAGAACGCCTACTGGACCTTTGACATCACGCTCGAGGTGGGAAACGAAGAGGCCGCCGACACGCTCGACCTGTACGTGGACTGCGTGGATGGCAAGACGGTAACGATTCCTCTGACTCAAAAGTCGCGCGAGGGCACCCGTGTGCGCTATGTGGCGGAGTATGTGGACGAGGGCTACCTTAAGCTGCTCGACGAGTTTAACAAGGCGAATGACTCGACCTATGTGAACTGCGGAAACTTTGAGCAAATCTTTATGCCGCAGACCTACCGCATCTCCAATGCTCAGCTTATGACCATGCTGAGTTTTGACGCCAAAGCTTCGGCCAAAAAGCATTCCGCCGCGGCCGAGGAGCGCCAGCAGGAGTTCTCGAATGCCGTGCAGCAGTGGCACGAGTATATGATGGATAACTCGTTTAATGATGTCGACGAGGCCTTTAACGATGCGATTGACCAGATGGTCGCCGATGCGTTTGCTGAGGAAGACAAGGACGGCAAGGACGAGGGCGGCAACGCGCGCAAGGCCCGCCGTGCCCCTGCCGCCAGCGACGGCGAGGGTGATGATGCTGGCAACGACGAGGCCGCGCAGTTTGCGGCCGAGCTCAAGGCCGCGGTCGGCGGGTCGGAGGCGCTGTTGACCCAGCAGGGCGACAGCTATGGCGTCAATGTGGACAAGATGATCTTTGAGGATGCTTACGGCACCAGCGAGGATTGGTATCAAGAACTCGCGGCGGCCCAGGGCGCGAATGCTGCGGATGCGGCGGCCATCAAGGAACTTGTCGACCATGCGTCGCGAGCGGAGTTTATTGCCCAGCAGGCCGAGGATCTGGTGGGCCAGTCGATGGGTATCGGCCGGCTCAACCAATACGGAAGCTGGAACGACGCGACCGCCGCGGCGCTCAACAAGTGTGCGGGCATTAAGGCCAGCGAGTACAACGGCCAGTCGACGAGCGGGTTTAACGATTTGGGCCAGGCACTCGGCAGCTCGCTGAGCTACAAGGCGGCTGACGACGATACCGTCAAGGGCTTTAAGGTCGCCGCGCCCGATGGCGAGCAGACGGCCTATATCGAGTCCGAGTTTATCGAGAACTCCAATAACAACAAAAACCAGGCGCTGCTGTTTAACTCGATCGCCATGCAATGCGACATTTTGGACAATCTGTACGATAACTGGAACGTAGTCCACAGCCTCAATAACTCTACGATTCGCGGTTGGCTTATGGCTTGGAAGCGCAACGGTGACGTCAGCGCCCATATGAAGCTCATCCGCACGATTCGTTCGCTCAAAAGCTACAAGATCGAGTGTGAGATGTTCGGCCAGGTCTTTAAGACCGATGCGTGGAAGGCGGCCGGCCAAGCGTTTCCCGCGGCGACCCAGGGCATCGGCATCTTTACCGGCATTTACGGCGTGAACGATGCCAGCAAGAACTGGGAGAACGTGAACGTCCGTATGCAGAAGGTGAAGGGCGAGCGCGAGGGCTATGAGCTTCAGCATACGCGCTTGCTTGCCAAGCCCGAGAAGACCGAGGACGACTGGAAGTGCATTTACGCGCTGCGTGACGCCATGGAGAAGGCGCGTGCGTTTGAGGATCTGCTGTATCGCCAGCTCTGCCACGATAGCACCGATGTGGCGGTGGGCTCCATTATGACAATCGCCGGCGTGCTGACGGCCGGTTCGGCGGGTACCGTGGTGGGCGCTGCCTATGATGCGGCTTCGACGAGTGTGGGCTCGGAGCGCGCGATTAAGTTGACCAATGCCGAGTGCGCCTACGATGTCGCCTGCGAGCAGGTGGAGCGCGCATGCCAGAATCGTATTACGGTCAACTGGGGCGAGCTGACCGATGCCGAGGTCTACAAGGCCAACAAGGACGGCTTGATCTCGGACGAGAAGATGCAGTCGATCTTTGAGGCGCGTTATCGCAATGTGGCTGCCAAGGCTGCACCCGACCCTGCGGGCGTGGTGTACGAGGGCCTGCTGTCCAATACGGTTGAAGGCGCGACGGTTGAGCTGTGGAGCGCCGACGATGCGGCCGGTACCAATGCAGTGCGTTGGGATGCCGAGGAGTATGAGCAGGACAATCCGCTTGCAACGGGTGCGGACGGTGCGTACAACTGGAATACGCCGACCGGCTGGTATCAGGTGCGCGTGACCAAGGATGGGTATGAGGAGGCGCGCTCGGCTTGGCTGCGCGTGCCGCCGATTCAGACTGAGGTGAACATTGGCTTGGTGTCGACGGCGGCGCCCGAGGTGGCTTCGGCCCATGCCTATACTGATTGCATCGAGGTTGAGTTTACGCAGTATATGGATGCGAGCGACGATGCCCTGGTCGCATTGTGCGCGCAGGGCTTGGGCGACGTGACGTATACGTGGCTCGACAAGCAGGACGATCCCAATGGCAAGCCGTTGTCGCGCGTGCTGCGCATTCGCTATGCCGATGCGCGTGAGGCGGGCTCGACGGTCGAGTTTGAACTCGATGGCGCTCGTAATTATGCCGGCACGGCCATGTCGCGCTGGGCAAGCGGGGAGCTTGCCGTGGGCGTTCGTGCCGACAAGCTCAAGCTCAACGTGGAACAAGCTGTGACCATGCTTGAGGGCAGTGACTTTGAGCTGGTGACGCACGTGACCGATAAGGCGGGCAAGCCGTTTGCAGGCGCCAAGGTTAGTGTTGGGCTGGAGTCCTCGGCTATCTGCTCTGTCGATGCCACCCAGGCCGTGACGGGCGAGGACGGCGCGGCGACGTTTGTGCTGCATGGTGCTCTGCCCGGTTTGACGACGTTGACGGCGGCGGTGGACGGCACGGCGCTGTCCAAGCAGGTCGACGTTCGTGTGTCTGCCGAGGCAGTGCGACCGGCGCGACCGGTGGCGACGATTGGTGCGACGACGTTTGGCTCGTGGTCGCCCAAGGAGAACTACATTACAGTGCCCAAGGGCACGAAGCTGGAGCTTTCGGCCGAGGATGGCGCGACGATTTGGTACACCACCAACGACACGTGTCCCTGCCGCGATGAGGGGCGCGTGCGGTATACCGAGCCCATTGTGCTCGACAGCAACATGTACGTGCGTATTGCGGCGCAGCGTCCCGGCATGTCGTACAGCGAGTATTCTGAGCGTCTGAACATTACGATCACGGTGACCGATGAGGCGGCGCCTGAGCCCAAGCCGGAGCCCGAGCCCGAACCGACGCCTGGCGGCGGCGAGCAGGGTGGCGGTGCGGATGGCTCTGGCGGTACCGGGGTTCCTGCGGGTGGTTCGACTTCGACGACGACCACAGTGACGACGGACAAGTCCAAGGGTAAGGGCAAGAACGGTAAGAAGTCCGGCGGCACGGAGCTTGCCAGCACGGGTGACTCTGCCGCGATGACGGTCGCCGCCCTGGGCATCGCCGGCGCAACCGTTGCCGCCGCCGGCATCGCCGCGACCAAGCGCCGCAAGCGTTAGGGTTGGGTGGCGGCGCCCATCCTTGGTTTTAGCAAAATCTCAATCTGTAACACCAAACTGCCCAAAACGGTTCTAGATGTTACAGATTGAGATGAACTGTTCGGCCGACAACCTAACGTCTCGATCTGTAACACGTAGCGAGGAATTTGGTCTCCAACTGTTACAGATTGAGATGAACAGGCGGATGTTCGTACAATATCTCGATCTGTAACAACTACGATGCTCAACAGGGCCTAACTGTTACAGATCGAGACAAAACGACCGGCCAGACCCCAGATCACCACAAAGGTGCCTGTCTCCTTTGTGGTGATCTGGGGTCTGGCATAGAAAAAGTCCCCGCCGGGCGTGTGCTCGACGGGGACTTTGCCGTTTGGTGGCTAGCTCTGTAGGTGATTACTCGCCCAGCAGGCTCTTGGTGATGGAAGCGGCGGCCTTCTTGCCGGCGCCCATCGCCAGAATGACCGTAGCGGCACCGGTGACGATGTCGCCGCCGGCCCAGATGCGGGGATCGGTGGTCTGGCCGGTCTCCTCGTCGGCAACGATGTAGCCCCACTTGTTGAGCTCCATCTTGCCGCCGATCTTGGCTGCGAAGGGGTTGGCGTTGGTGCCGATAGCCGAGATCGCGACATCGCAGGGAATCTCCTCGATGGCGCCCTCGATGGGCACCGGGCGACGACGGCCGGACTCGTCAGGCTCGCCGAGCTCCATCTTCTGGACCTTGACGGCGCACACGGAGCCGTCCTCGCCAGCGACAAACTCGAGCGGGGAGACGAGCGGCAGAACCTCGACGCCCTCGGCCTTAGCATGGTGCAGCTCGGCGCGACGGCAGGGCATCTCGTCCTCGGTACGACGGTAGGCGATGATGGCGTGCTCGGCGCCCAGGCGCTTGGCGGTACGGACGGCGTCCATAGCCACGTTGCCGCCACCAAAGACGACGACGTTCTTGCCGTGCTTGGTGGGGGTGTCGTACTCGGGGAACTTGTTGGCCTTCATCAGGTTCACGCGGGTGAGGTACTCGTTAGCGAAGAAGACGTTGGGCAGGTTCTCGCCGGGGACGTTGAGGAACTTGGGCAGGCCAGCGCCGGTCGCCACGTAGATGGCGTCGAAGCCCTGCTCGAACAGCTCCTCGGCCGTGGCCATGTTGCCCACGACGGAGTTGTACTCAAACTTGACGCCCATGTCCTCCAGGCCGTCAATCTCGCGCTTGACGACTGCCTTGGGCAGACGGAACTCGGGGATGCCGTAGACCAGCACGCCGCCGCCGGTGAAGAAGGCCTCGAAGACGGTGACGTCAAAGCCGTTGCGGGCGAGCTCGCCGGCGCAGGTGATGCCGGACGGGCCAGAGCCCACGACGGCGACCTTCTTGCCGTTCTTGGGGGCCATCTTGGGCGTGGATGCGAGCTCGGGGCGGTCACCCAGGAAGCGCTCGAGCTGGCCGATGGCCACGGGCTCGGACTTCTTGCCACGGATGCACTTGCCCTCGCACTGGTTCTCCTGCGGGCAGACGCGGCCGCAGATGGCGGGAAGCATGGAGTCCTCGCGGATGGTGTCGAGAGCGCCGCCGAAGTCCTTCGCGCGGATCTGCTCGATAAAGCGGGGGATGTTGATGTTGACGGGGCAGCCCTCAACACAGAACGGCTTCTTGCAGTTGAGGCAGCGCTCGGCCTCGGCCAGCGCCATCTCCTCGGTGAAGCCCTTGTCGACGGGGCGGAAGTCGCAGGCGCGCTCGGCAGCCGGCTCCTCGTTATCGGGGGTGCGGGGCGACTTCATATCGGCAACGAAACGACCGTTAACTAGTGGCATGCGCAGCTCTTTTCCTCATAGGCCTTGAGGGACGCGCCCTCTTCGGAACGGTAAGCGGCCTGGCGGGCACGAAGGTCATCCCAGTCGACCAGGGTGGCATCGAAGTCGGGGCCGTCGACGCAAGCGAACTTGGTCACGCCGCCCACCTCGACGCGGCAGCAGCCGCACATGCCGGTGCCGTCAACCATGATGGGGTTGAGCGACGCGGTGATGGGGGTGTCGTACTTCTGGGCGGTGAGGGTCGAGAACTTCATCATCGGAACGGGGCCGACGCAGAAGACCTGGCTCACGGCCTTGTCCTGCAGCAGGCGCTCCAGCGGAGCGGTGACAACGCCCTGCTCGCCGTAGGAGCCGTCGTCAGTGGTGATGTGGATGTGGTCCTCGTCGAGCAGCTCGCGGAACTGGTCCTCCATGAGCAGGAGGTCCTTGGTGCGGGCACCCATGATGGCGTGCACCTCGTGACCGGTCTCGACCAGGTGCTTGGCGACCGGGAAGGCAATTGCCAGGCCGACGCCGCCGCCAATGACGGCGCAGGGGCCTTCGGCCATCTCGGTGGGAACGCCCAGCGGGCCCACGACGTCGCGCAGCGACTCGCCAGTCTCATAGGTGGAAAGCATCTCGGTGGTCTTGCCGATCACCATGAAGATGAACTCGACCCAGCCCTCGTCACCGTTCCAGCCGGCCAGGGTAAACGGGACGCGCTCGCCCGTCTCGTTGGCGCGAACCATGAGGAACTGTCCAGCGTGCGCATGCTTGGCGATTGCGGGCGCCTCGATGCGGAACTTGAACACCTTCTCAGAGAACTGCGTCTTCTCCAGGATCTTATACATAGAACCCCTCTCTTGTTAGGGCCGCCGAACCGTGCCTCCACGGAAATGGACGGCAGCCCGAATAAAACCGTACGCGCACAGGCGTTGTGCAGACATACGGTGCAAATTATACCCTCATGGACATGCTGTTTACGTGTATCTTCGGCAGGTGGGAAAAGTGACCTACCAAAAAGGGACAGGTTTATTTTGGTAGGTTTTATCAGGCAAAACGGCAAAGGGGGCCGGCCTCGCGCTTTGATGAGGCCGACCCCTTTTGAGGCATTGCATATGTATGGCGGCGCAGGGTTTATTGCGGAGCCGCCACTGTGGCGTTTCCGTAGATAAAACCTGCCAAAATAAACCTGTCCCTAAATAGTAGGTTCTAGTGCTTGCCGTTGGCGGAGGCGGCGCCGTTGACGTGGTCGCGGGCATAGATCACGCCGTGGACGATGGCCAGACCGGCGGCGTCTGCGGCGCGGGCGCAGGTGTCCTGGAAGTCCTCGGCCTCGCGGGCGCGCAGCTGCTTGAGCACGTAGTCTGCCACGGCCATCTTGCCGGGAGGGTTGCCGATGCCGGTGCGGATGCGACTAAAGTCGCGGCTGCCCATCTTGTCGATGATGGAGCGCAGGCCGTTGTGGCCGGCGTGGCCACCGCCCACCTTAACACGTACGTCGCCGGCGGGAATGTCGAGCTCGTCGTGAATCACGAGCAGCTCCTCGGCCTTGATCTTGTACTCGCGGCAGAGCTTAGAGATGGGGCCGCCCGAGGTATTCATATACGACTGCGGCTTGACCAGCACGATCTGGCGCTTGCCGCCTTCTTCCTCGGCATCGTTGATATTGATGAGCGCGACCTCGGCGCCGGCCTGGTTTTTCCAGTACGTGACGCCGGCCTGACGGGCCAGCTCGTCGATCGCCTTAAAGCCGGCGTTGTGGCGGGTCTCGGCATATTCCTCGCCCGGGTTGCCAAGCCCGGCAACCATGCGAATCTTAAGCGGCTGTGCAGCTGCCATGTTCATCCTTTCGTTGATTTGTCGCCTGCTATGGTGAGCGACCCTGTTGCCGCTGTCAAATGGAGGGCAATTGAGGTTGTTTGGGGGCGTTTGGGCCGCCGTCAAAATCCGAGGTGGACAGTTAGTTCAGATACGTATAAGTTCTGAGGACTCGAAGTGCTTAATTCGATGCCGATACGTTGTTTTGGAGCTTTAGTTGGTCCATATGACGCTGTTTTGAAGTCTACCCTGCCTTCAAATAGGGCGAATGGTATAGAGATAACTGCAAAACAGTCTAATTCAATGTGTCCATTTATACGTATTTGAACTAACTGTCCAGCCCTGCTCGACGGCGCACGGGTGATTCGCCGTTTAGACCGGCGCAAGGCCGATTCCGGCCCGCAGAGCGTTGAGCCAAGCGGCCTGACGTTTGCGATAACCCTTGATGCGATAGCGGAACCGAACCCCAGCAAGTCGATGCATCGTCTGGGCGAAGGCTTCGAGCGCAACAAGGTCTTTCATTTGGTCGCGATTGATAACCAGGACGTGGATACCCATGGCTTTAAGGCCATTGTTGCGATTGCCATCGTGGATGCGAGCATTTTGAAGCTCATGCCCAATTCCGTTGTATTCGTTGTCGACTCCTGCAGCTGGGCAATATAAGTCGCAGATGGCATAGGGGATGCCGGAGGACATGTTGACCGCAAGAGTGTCGAAGTCGATTCGATGGTTGAGTAGCAGGCCTCCCATGGGCAGGCTGCAACATCCGAATCCGCCAAAGCGCATGGGCGCTCCGAGAACGGCAAACATTAGGGATTCGGCTGGGGATGCAGATCCGGGTCGGGCGAGATTGACTGCCGTGCGAAACGAGGCGTAGGAGCTACTTTTGGCAAACTGTGCGACTGCTTTGAGCTCATTTATGGTTGTGGCAGGCTCGCATTTGTAGTGCGCCTGTTCGTAGCGGGTTTCGTTCTGCTGTTCGGCCACCGACTGGTTGCCCAAGCAATCAAGATCGCCCGTCGCTGCGCAGCCATCGCCCTTGGGCCAGATGTCGTCATGGGCAATAGGGTATGTTGCCCCGGGAGGAAGGGAGTAGGTTCCGAGCAGTTCCATGAGAAGCATCAAGGTTTTGGCGACTGATTCATTTTTGGAACAAAGCATGGCTGTCACGGCAGGAGACGTTGCGTAGATGTCGGCCTCGACGTGCATAATTGCACCTTCAGGAAGCGGAGCGGAGAGAATATGCTGAAGAAGTCGCTTGTCGGGGCGTCTGTTGTCTTCGTCTGAAACGAGAAGATCGAGCAGCTCGGAATCATCTTCATTCCAGGCATCGAGTATCGAAAGTGCGCCAAAGTCTATCGCGTCATTATTGGGAATGCAGCTAGCCAAGGTCTGTGCTTGCTGTTCACTATCAACGGAGTCCCAGGGTAGGGCAGAGTACGCCCGTCGTGCGCGACGAATTGCGCGGAGGGCGGAGAAATGTGAAATCACGGTCGTCATAGCTATAACGTACTAAGTTGGCGGCAGAATGCGAACCCCATACCGTTCTTTTCGCTCAGCGGGGCGCTGCGCTCCATGAACGGCTGGGTGTTATGAAATCGGTGGAATCGGTTGAGGGGATTGCGGGGAATTGAGCTCTGCCGCGAAGGTTGACGATAGCTACTGGACAGTTAATTCAGATACGTATAAGGCGGCGGGCGTTCGAGGCGTTTCTAAGGCCCTTGAGGGCGATTTGAGGGTAAATATGCAGCGGTAGTACTCGAAAACGATGAGCTTTGGACGGCATGGCATCCGCTGGGGAGCTCAAAAGGCTCCAAACGGTCCTTTGGAGCTTTAAAAAAAATACGTATCTGAACTAATTGTCCAGGGCGGGCTGGCGAGGGATAGAAAAAGGGTCGGAAGCTCGCTTCCGACCCTTTAAAAGCGTCAAAGATGATGCGACGCACGGCAGGCTACAGCGCGAAGTCGCCGCCGACGAGCGTGGAGACGGGCTCCTCGTGGTAAACGGCGGAGATGGCCTGAGCGAACTCCTCGGCGACCGAGATGGTCTTGATTTTGCCGCCGACCTCGACGGGGATGGCATCGGTGACGACGCACTCGACGATGGGGGCATCGTTCAGGCGCTCGATAGCCGGACCGGAGAAGATGCCGTGGGTGGCGCACACGTAGATGTCGCCGGCGCCCATGGCCTTGAGCTCCTTGACGTTGGCGCACAGGGTGCCAGCGGTGTCGATCATGTCGTCATTGATGACGCAGGTCTTGCCCTTGATGTCACCGATGATGCCCATGACCTCGGCGGCGTTGTGGCGCGGACGGCCCTTGTGGGCGATGGCCAGGTCGCAGCCGAGCATGTCGGACAGCTTCTTGGCGGCCTTGGCACGGCCCACATCGGGGGAGACGACAACCAGGTTGTCGGTGTCGAAGTTCATGGCGTTGTAGTACTGGCCAAACAGCGGCAGTGCGGACAGGTGGTTGACCGGGATATCAAAGAAGCCCTGGATCTGACCCTGGTGCAGGTCGAGGGTGATGATGCGGTTGACACCGGCTCGCTCGAGCAGGTTGGCGACGAGGCGGGCGGTGATGGGCTCGCGCGGGCCGGCCTTGCGGTCCTGGCGGGCATAGCCGTAGTGGGTGATAACGGCGGTGATGGAGCGGGCAGATGCGCGCTTGGCAGCGTCGGTGGCGATGAGCAGCTCCATGAGCATGTCGTTGACGTTGCCGCCGGCCACGGACTGAATCAGGAAGACGTCGGCGCCGCGGACGGTCTCGTCGTAGCGGGCGTAAATCTCACCGTTGGCGAACTGCTTAAGCGTAAGGCCCGAAAGCTCGACCCCAAGGTACTCAGCGATCTTCTGAGCGAGGGGACGGTTGGAGGAACCGGAATACACGCGGATGGACTTGCGCATATTCTCCGACTTCTCGGGATCATTAATCGGCATTACCCTTCTCCTTTATATCGAATGCCATATAGATGCCTTGTTGCATTGTAACCGCGCGGCGGGGTTTATCGAGTCTTGATAACGTCTTTACCGTCAACGGACACGAACCGACCACTCATCCGGCCGCGCAGGTCAGCATAGAAAAAGGAGCCGTCCCCATGGGAACAGCTCCTTTTGTGCTTGGTAAAACGTTATACCTCGTCGTCCTCGTGCAGACGGCGGCGATAATCGGCGGCCCAGCCCTCAATATTTACCTGACGGGCGCGGCCCAGAGCGAGTGCGTCAGCCGGGACCGGCTCGGTGATGACGGAGCCGGCGGCCACGAGCGCGCCGTCGCCAATCTGGGCGGGCGCGACCATCATGGTGTCGGAACCGATGAAGGCGTCCTTGCCGATGACGGTCTTATGCTTGTGCACGCCGTCGTAGTTGCAGGTGATGGAGCCCGCGCCCACGTTGACGCCGGAGCCCATGGTGGTGTCGCCGATGTAGGACAGATGCGGCACCTTGGAGCCCTCGCCGATCGTGGACTTCTTAATCTCCACGTGCGTGCCGGCCTTGGATCCGTCGAGCATGTGGGTGCCCGGGCGCAGGTAGGCGCGCGGGCCGCAGTCGACGCCGTTCTCGATGACGGCCTCGATGGCGATGGTCTCGTCGATGGTGCAGCCGCTGCCGACGGTGGTGTCGGTGAGACGGCTGTTGGGGCCGAGCTGGCACTCCTCGCCCACGGTGACGTGGCCGATCAGGTGCGTCTGCGGCCACACGACGGTGTCGCGGCCAATGGTGGCGTCGGGGCCGACCCAGGCCTGCGTGGGGTCGATGAAGGTAACGCCCTCGGCCATCCAGTGCTCGTTGATGCGGTCGCGCGCGATGGCGGTGAGCTGTGCGAGCTGGATGCGGCTGTTGACGCCCAAGCCGTCGCGGTAGTCGTCACAGTGGAAGATGGAGACTGCCTGGCCGTGGCCCTTGAGGATTTCGAGCATGTCGGGCAGATAGTACTCGGACTGCGCGTTGTCGTTGCCGATCTCGTTAATGTGGGCGGCGAGCTGCGCGCCGTCGAAGGCGTAGCAGCCGGCGTTGCACTCCAGCAGCGTGGCGGCCTGCTCGGGCGTGCAGTCCTTCTGCTCGATGATGCGTTCGATCTGACCATCGGCGCCCAGCTTGATGCGGCCGTAGCCGAAGGGATCGGGTGGGGTCATGGTCATGACGGTGCAGGCGAGCTCGCCGGTGGCGACGGTCTGCGCGAACTTGGCGACGGTGTCGGCGGTGATGAGCGGCAGGTCGCCGTTGAGCACGACGACCGGGCCTTGCGTGATGCCGCAGGCCTCGAGCGCGACCTTGACGGCGTGACCGGTGCCCAGGCGCTCGGTCTGCTCGACGCACTCGACCTTGGTGGCGCTGTTGGCGTAGGCGCCATCGATGAGGGCGCGCATCTCGTCGGCGTGGCTGCCGATGACGACCACGACGCGGCTGCAGCCGGCCTTGATGGTGGCGTCGACGATCCACTGAACCATGGGCTTGCCCAGGATCTTGTGCGAAACCTTGCAGTGGTTCGACTTCATGCGGGTGCCCTCGCCGGCGGCGAGGATAATTGCGGTTGCGTCCATGTGATCTCCTGTTACGTTATAGAGACGTGTGTTTGGAAACGATACACGGCGCAATATGATACCGCAGGCATATGATGAGCGCGTAACGATTGGCGCGCGTCGGCCGATGTCGGTGCCGTTGACGCGGTGTTTGCGCTGGTTGTGTATGGTGGCGGCGCTGCGGCGTTGACGTTTGAGCGAGGGAATGGGGGTGCCCGTGGATATCATGCGAGAGGAATCGGGCAACGAGCCCGTCGCGGCGTTTTCGATGTCGCATCCGGCGGTGCCGGCGCTCTACACGGTGCTGACGTTGGGGCTCACCATGTTCTCGATGCAACCGGTGCTGATCGCGCTGTCGCTCGCGGGCGGGTTGGCGTACGGATTTGCGACGCGCGGGGCTGCCCGCACGTTGGGCGCGCTTCGCTGGCAGCTGCCGGTGATTTTGATCATTTCGCTGGTCAACCCGCTGTTTAGTGCTTCGGGTTCGACGGAGCTGTTCCGTATTGGCATGCGTGCGGTGTATCTAGAGAGCATGGTTTACGGCCTGTGCATGGGTGGGTTGTTTGTGGCGAGCGTGCTGTGGTTTGAGGCCGCGGCGTCGATGCTTAGCTACGACAAGGTGCTTGCGCTTTTGGGCAACGCCGCGCCGGTGATCGCGCTCATGATCTCGATGTGCATGCGGCTTATCCCACAGTTTTTGCGTCGCGGCCGCACGGTGCTGGCGGTGCAGGACGCGATTGATGTGCCGGGTCGCGCGCCGGCCGACCCCGTGCATTCGCGCCTGCGGGCATCGAGCGTGTTGATGGGCTGGGGCATGGAGGATTCGCTGGAGCGTGCGGACGCGATGCGCTCGCGCGGGTGGGGTGCCGCGACGCGTCGTACGACGTATGCGCGGTATCGACTGGGGCGCAGCGACGTTGCCGCGCTGGCCGGGCTCGCACTGTTTGGTGCTGCCGCGGTGGCAGTGGCGTGGACCGCGACGACGCAGTATTCGTTTTATCCGCAGCTCTCGGTGCCGGCGCCGTGGCCGGGCTATGTCGTGTACGCTGCCTGGATGGTGCTGCCTTGCGCGTTTCATGCGATTGATGAGAAGAGGTTTGGCTGATGGCTCGGTTTGATAGGAGCTCGGCGGCGGGTGTGGCATATGGCTCGGCCGCGCCGGCGATTGAGGTGCGAGGCCTTAGTTTTGCCTATCCCGGGGCCGAGGCACCGGTGCTCGAGGGACTTGATTGGCGTGTTTCCCAAGGTGCGTTTGCGCTGCTTGTTGGCGGTACCGGGTCGGGCAAATCGACGCTGCTGTCGCTGCTCAAGCCCGAGATCGCTCCGGCGGGTACGCGCTCCGGCGAGCTGCGCGTGCTGGGCGAGCCCGTCGCCGACATGGACGTGCGGGCATCGGCGGAGCGCGTGGGTTATGTGTTCCAGGATCCCGAGAACCAGATCGTGTGCGAAACCGTGTGGCACGAGATGGCGTTTGGCCTAGAGAATCTGGGTGTGTCGCGCGACGAGATGCGCCGTCGCGTAGCTGAGACCAGCTATTTCTTTGGACTGGAAGATTGGCTTCACCGCGATACCGATGCGCTTTCGGGCGGACGCAAGCAGCTGCTGTCGTTGGCGGCCGTGCTGGCCTTGCGCCCGCGCGTGCTGCTGCTCGACGAGCCCACGTCCCAGCTCGATCCTGTTGCCGAGAAAAATTTTCTGCACGCGCTGTTTCGCGTGAACCGCGAGTTGGGTTGCACGGTTGTTGTGGCAACGCACCAGCCGCGCCCGATGCTCGAATACGCGACGTGTGCGTACCGGATTGAGGACGGTCGCGTGCGCGAGGTGGCTGACATTGCCTCCCTGGGGCACCGTGAAGAGCTGTTTTCTGACGAGGTGTCGGGGTGGGGTGCCTCGCGGCGTGCAAAAAACGGAGTTTTCAGCAGCGCCAGCGGCCAGCTGGGCTCTTTGGACCCGCGCACGGGCGCTCCGGGTGCAGAAAAAGGGCTGAAATCGGACAAATCGGGTGAATTTGAGGCGCAAATACTGCCGCAAGACGACTCGGGGGCGTCATCGCGTGCCGGTGGATGCCGAATACTCCCAAAAATGCACGCTGGGTCGGCCACCACCCTGGCAGGGAGCTGGTTTCGCTACGATCGGGCGTCCGGCTGGGTGCTGCGCGGGCTCGATGCGGCGTTCTCGGCTGGCGCGGTGCATGCGGTTGTGGGTGGTAACGGCTGCGGGAAGTCGACAATGCTTTCGGTGCTGGCCAAGACGGTCAAGTTGCAGCGTGGGCATATGGAGCGCGGGGCGGGATCGGCAGCGCTGCTGCCTCAGAACCCCAAGGCGTTGCTGGTTGCCGAGACGGTGCGCGACGAGCTGATGGAATGGGCTTCGACCTGCGGATATGACGAGGCTGTGGCGCGTGAGCGCGCGGCGAGCCTGGGGCTGTCGGGCCTGGATGGGCGCCACCCGTACGATCTTTCGGGCGGACAACGTCAACTGCTTGCGTTGGCAAAGCTGCTTCTGATTGGCCCCGAGCTGCTATTGCTCGATGAGCCCACCAAGGGTTTGGACCTGGCCAGTCGCCGCATCATCGCTCGCGCCCTGCGTGACCATGCAGAGGCTGGCGGCACCGTCATCATGGCCACGCACGATCTGGATTTTGCCGAGCAGGTTGCCGATGACATTGCCATGATATTCGACGGTGAGATTGCCTGCATGGAGCCGCCGACCGACTTTTTTGCCGACAACGTGTTCTACAGGGCGTGATGGGATGACGGATTATCGCGTCTCGCGCCTACTAGCAAAACTGGAGATCCCACTGCTGCTGGCGGTGCCGGCGGTAATGGCCGCGGCGTTGCTGGCGGGCGTTGAGCAGGCGGCGCTTGCCATGCTTGTCGTGGTGGCGCTGGTGCTTGCGTTGTTCTTTGCGGGCTACGAGGCGTCGCGACCGGGCCTGCGCCAGATTATGCCAACGCTGGTTTTGGCGGCGTTGGCCGCGGCGGGGCGCATCTTGTTTGGCCCCATTCCCGACTTTAAACCTGTGAGTGCCATCGCCATTATCGCCGGGGTGACGCTCGGTCGTCGTAACGGCTTTATGGTCGGTGCGCTGGCGGCGCTGACCAGCAACTTCTTTTTTGGACAGGGCATGTGGACGCCATGGCAGATGTATGCTTGGGGCCTGGTTGGCTATGTTGGCGGCGCGCTGGCGCATGCGGGCGCGTTCGACCGTGCGGATGGAACCGTGCGCATGCCGGCGCTGATGGCGTACGGCTTTGCATCGGGCCTGCTCTACGGCGTGGTAATCAACGCCTACGACATCATCGGTTTTGTGCAGCCGCTCACGTGGGCGGGCGCCGTGGCGCGTCTTGCCACGGCAGTGCCGTTCGATATCACACACGGCCTCGCGACCTGCGTGTTCTTAGCCGCCCTGTACAGGCCCTGGTGTCGACGGATCAACCGCGTCGTCGTGAAGTACGGACTGTAGGGCTGGTTGCGTTCCCTTACGAACTTGCGGTGGAATAGTTCTCGTTTTTGGCTATTTGCTGCCCAAACAGGAACTATTCCACCGCAACTTATAGGGGGACGAGGTCAGATGATCCCTTTTCCTCCGTCCCCGAGGGATCATTTGGGGTTAGAGCTCAAGGGCGAGGGTAACGGGGCAGTGGTCGCTGCCAAAGATGTCGCCGCGGATGTCGGTGTCGCGCACGTTGTCGGCGATTGCGTCGCTCACCAGGAAGTAATCGATGCGCCAGCCAGCGTTGTTTTTGCGAGCATTAAAACGGTAACTCCACCAGCTGTAGACGCCCTCGACGTCGGGGTTTGCCGCGCGCCAGGTATCGGTAAAGCCGGCATCGAGCAGCTCGGTAAACTTGCCGCGCTCTTCGTCCGAAAAGCCCGCATTGCCGCGGTTGGACTTGGGGTTCTTAAGGTCGATCTCCTCGTGCGCCACGTTAAAGTCACCGCAGGTTACGACGGGCTTGTCGGTCTCGCGTTCAAGCGCGCTCAAAAAACCGCGGTAGGCATCGTCCCACGCCATGCGCACATTGATGCGCGCGAGCTCGTTTTGGGCGTTGGGCGTATAGACGTCGACAAACCAGAACTTATCGAACTCGAGTGCGCAGACGCGTCCCTCGGTTGCGGCCTGCGCCACGAGCTCGGCCGCCTCGCCCTCGCCGGCGTAGGGCAGCAGGGCATCGGCACGCAGCACGCGCAGCGGTTCCTGGCGGCTGAAGACCGCGGTGCCCGAATAGCCTTTGCGCTCGGCGTAGCTCCAGGTTCGGTGATAGCCGGGCAGGTCGATATCGACCTGGCCCTCTTGCAGCTTGGTCTCTTGCAGCGCCAAGATGTCGACATCGAGCTCCTGCGCAATCTGGATAAAGCTCGGGTCCTTTTTGAGCACGGCGCGCAGGCCGTTGACGTTCCACGAGGCGAAAGTGTAAGTCTGAGGCATGGTGTCCTTTCGACGGGGTTGGCAGGCTTAAGATTAGCGCAACAAGGGCGGAGCGGGCACCACGCGTGACGACCCAAGGGCCGCGTGCTGGGATATTGCCCGACGCTGCCCGACCAACCAGGACGGAGGACTCGTATGACGCAGGCAATATCGGACCCCAAGCAGGCCTCCGCGGCGCTGGCGGAGTTGTTCGGCACCCACAAGCGCGTGGTCTTCTTTGGCGGCGCGGGCGTTTCCACGGCGAGCGGCATTCCCGATTTCCGCAGCGTGGACGGCCTGTATCATCAGCAGTTTGCCTACCCGCCCGAGACCATGCTCTCGCACAGCTTTTACGAGGCACATCCGGCCGAGTTCTTTGACTTCTACCGTACCAAGATGATCGCGCTTGGCGCCAAGCCCAACCACTGCCACGCCAAGCTGGCGGAGCTGGAGCGCGCCGGCAAGCTCGACGCCGTGGTGACGCAAAACATTGACGGCCTGCATCAGATGGCCGGTTCGCAGCGCGTGTTCGAGCTGCACGGATCGGTCCATCGCAACATTTGCCAGTCGTGCGGCGCGGTCTATAGCGCCGAGTGGATTTGCTCGCGCGAGCACGAGAATGCCGCGGGCGTGCCCGTGTGCCCTGCGTGCGGCGGGCGCATTAAGCCTGATGTGGTGCTCAACGAGGAGCCGCTCGACGAGCGCGTGCTGACCGGCGCCGTTGCCGCCATCGCCGCGGCCGATGCTCTCGTCGTGGGCGGGACCTCGCTCGTGGTGTATCCGGCGGCGGGCCTTACGCGTTACTTTACCGGCGATACGCTGGCCATTTGCAATCTTGCTCCCACCGATCAGGATGCAAATGCCGACCTGCTGATTTCTTGCGACATCGCGGTCGCGTTTGCGTTCTAGCCCGCGTGCGCGGATACAATAGAAAGACTGATTGCAAAGCGACCCCGCCGCCTGCGCCCGAGCGCGGCGGCGCGGGCATTTTAGGAGGATGTTCATGGCGAACGATAGCAAGACATGGCGGTGCGGAAAGTACGAGCTCAGCTTTGACCGCCCGCGCATCATGGGCGTCCTCAACGTGACGCCCGATTCGTTTAGCGATGGCGGGGAGCACTTCGACCCGGATGCCGCCATCGAGTACGGTCTGGCGATGCTCGACGCCGGCGCCGATATCATCGACGTGGGCGGCGAGTCCACGCGCCCCGGATTTACCCCGGTCAATCCCGACGAGGAGGCTCGCCGCGTGCTGCCCGTGGTGCGCGCGCTGGCCAAAGAGGGCGCCATCGTCTCGATCGACACGCGCCACGTGGCGGTCGCCAAGGCGGCCGTGCGCTGCGGCGCCTCGATCGTCAACGACGTGACGGGCTTCACCGACCCCAAGATGGTCGAGTTTGTCGCGACGAGCACCTGCGGCGTCATCGTGATGCACGCCGGCGAGGTCGCGGCACCCACACGCATGCATGCAACGGTGCAGCTCGATACCTCGGCCGCGGCGTTTGTTGCCGAGAAGGCGCGCGAAGCGGCTGCCGAGGCTGCGCGCGAGGCCGAGAAGCCTGCCCGCCGTCGCCGTGGCAAGCTGCTGGGCGAGCCCAAGACGGAGGCCAAGCTGCCGGGCGGCGTGGTGCAGCCCTCGCTGCCGTTTGGCGATCCGGAGCCTGCGCCGGAGCCTACGGACGAGCAGAAGCAGGAGACACCGGCCGCCGAACAGGCTACCCCTGCCGCCGCTGCGCCCGAGACCGTGCCCGCAGCCACCGAAGCCGCACCGGAGCCCAGCGATCACCTGGCCGCCATGATGCGCCGCAGCGCCCGCCGCGAGGAGGCCGACGTGCCCACCTCTCAGCTCCGTCGCTTTACCCTGCCCGATTCGGCGCCCATCATGCGCCGCGTCATGGGCTTCCTGTCCGATCAGGCCCGCACGCTCATCCATGCCGGCGTGTCGCGCGACCGCATCTGCATCGATCCCGGCCCGGGCTTTGGCAAGACGGCCAACGAGGATATCGTCATCCAGCGCGAGACCGCCAAGATGGCCTCGCTGGGCTATCCGCTCATGTGCGCCGTGTCGCGCAAGCGTTTTGTGGGCGCCGTCTCGGGCGTGACCGAGGCCGCCGCGCGCGATGCCGCCACGTTTGGCGTGTGCCTGGGCGCCATCCAGGCCGGTGCCAACATCGTGCGCGTGCACGACGTCACTGGCTTTGCGCAGTTCCTGAACGGTTACTGGGCTGTAGCCAAACCGCAGCCGCGCCGTGCGTTTGTGGCCGTGGGCTCCAACCTGGGGCATCGTTGCGACAACATCCGCGCCGCACGCGACATGATCGCCGAGATTCCGCTCACCTGCGTGTCCAACTGCTCGCGCATCTACGAGAGCGAGCCGGCTTACGAGACGCGCCAGGATGCGTTTGCCAACGCCGTCATCGAGATTAAGACCGAGCTGGCGCCGCTGGTGCTGCTCGACGAGCTTATGAAGATCGAGGCCGAGCTGGGGCGTGACCGCTCCAAGAAGGCCAAGGTCAACGGCCCGCGCACCATCGACCTGGACTTGCTGTGGATGGACGGCGAGACCCACGGCGGCAAAAAGCTGCGCCTGCCGCATCCTCTGATTGGCGAGCGCGACTTTGTGCTGGTGCCGCTCGAGGATCTGATGCACGACCCGGCGCGGTTCTTCCGCTACAACGGCGTCGAGGTCAAGGAGCCCGAGGACCGCGTGGGCCATATCGTTGGCGAATTGGGGCGTATGTAGATGATTGAGATGAATGCTGTGGCCGTTGGCACCGAGCTTGACGCCGCGCGCGACGCGGGCCGCGAGGGTGCGTCCGCGGGCTGGTGCGCTTGGAGTGCGGGCGAGGCGTCGTTGACGTTTTCGCTGGTCGTGCGCCCGGACGTGAATATGCATGCCTTCCACGGCCTGCCGTTTGTGGCAGCGATGGGTATGATGGATGCGCTTGTGGGCACGGCGTCGACGCCGGGCCTGGGCCTTGCTGGCAAGGTGGGCATTGAGTGGCCGAGCAATATCGTGTGCGGCGCGCCCGCGTTTGAGACGTCGTTCGCGCGCGTCACCGTCAACGGCGGTGCCGGTGCCGCGGGCATGTTCGGTGCCGTAACGGTGGATATTGAGCGTTCGGCGCTGAGCGAGCTCGGTATGGATGTTGCCGACGAAGCGCTGGTCGAGGAGTTGGCCGCCGCCGTGCTGACCCGCGTGGACGCCTGGGCGGTTGTTGCCAACACGCCGCAGGGCGCTGCCGGTCCGCTGGCTCCCGTGCTGGGCGAGTATTTCGATATGGTGCCGCTGCTGGGCCGCCAAGTTGCGGCGGTGTCGCCCAACGGCCTGCCACTCGCGGCGGGCGTGTTCGCGGGCCTGGACATCTGGGGCCGCGCGACTATCAAGACCGATGCTGGCGAGCAGGAGTTTCCGCCCGAGGCCGTGCGCATTCGCGGGCTGTAGCGCGAGGCGCCCGCGCTCAAAGATAACGATGACAACAAAGTCCTCTTCGGTTTGCACGGGGAGGGCTTTTGTGTGACTGCGGGGTGGCATCTTAATCCTATTCCTCAAAATCGAAATATTTTCGATTTTGAGGAATAGGAAACATGCACGATATCGCTGTGCTGGGCGTATTCGAGGAGTCTCTATTCCTCAAAACTGAAAAAAATTCGTTTTTGAGGAATAGGCTTGGCGAACGTTTGCGGGGGCTGTGGCATCGGGCATGCTCGACTTAGGTCCCTGTCTACCCCAGCTCCTGCATGCGGCGGTAGATTTCGCAGATGCCCTTGATGGTGAGCTGTCCGTCGACTACGTCGAAGGCATCGGTCGAATCGGCGACGATGCCGGCGAGACCGCCCGTGGCGATAACGGTGGCGTCCTCGCGGCCCAGCTCGCGCTTCATGCGCGCGACCAGACCCTCGGCCATGGCGGCGGCGCCCACCACGGCGCCGACCTTGATGCACTCCTCGGTATCGCGGCCGATGGCGTGCTCGGGCGCCTCGAGCGGAACGCTGGCGAGCTTGGCGGCTCGGGCGGCGAGCGCGTCCATCGAGATGCGGATGCCCGGCGCGATCGCTCCGCCAATGTAATATCCGTCCTCGTCGATGACGTCGATATTGGTCGCGGTGCCAAAGTCCACCACGATTGCCGGCGCGCCGTAGAAAGTTTCGGCCGCAACGGCGTTGGCGACGCGATCGGCACCTACGGCCTGGGGACGCGCCGCGCGCAGCTTGGTCACCGCGGCCGTCTGCGGCCCGATGACGATGGCGTCCGCGGCAATGCGGTCGGCCACGGCGTGCCACTCGCGCGAGAGCTGCGGCACCACGCCAGCAAAGGCGATCGCGTCGACCGCGTCGAGCGAAAGGCCGTACATCTTAAAGAAACCCATCAGGCGCACGTGGATTTCGTCGGCGGTATAGGAGCGGTCGGTGGGCATGCGCCACGACTGCACCAGCTCGTCTCCGTCAAACAGGCCGATGGCCGTCTGCGTGTTTCCCATATCGATAGCGAGCAGCATGTCTACTCCCGGTGTCGGCGTAAAAGGACGCGCACCATTGTATACGTGCCGTCGACGGCGCTCGGCTGCGATTCGTTTACGGTGATATGGGCTGAGGGGCTTAAATATGAAGGAATTATGCTCTACGAGATTTTCCTTGCCGTTTACCGAACTCCCACGTAATATTCTTTCTTGCGCACATGAGGCGCCCAGACATTGCGGGGTGGAGCAGTCTGGTAGCTCGCCGGGCTCATAACCCGGAGGTCGTAGGTTCAAATCCTGCCCCCGCGACCAAGAACTTGCAGCTCGTCGGCCTAGCCGGCGAGCTTTTTTGTTATCCCGGGACTGTGTTTTCGGTCCAATTCTCGGCCTCTCAAACAAAATCTCGATCTGTAACATCTAGACCCGATTTGGGCGGCTAGGTGTTACAGATCGAGATGTTTCGGCAGGATGGTCTTCGTTTGTCTAAATCTGTAACACGAGGGACGGATTTTGCCGAGTAACTGTTACAGATCTAGATCTTTCGGCAGGCTAGATTGGTTTGTCTCGATCTGTAACATCTGGGGCCGGTTTTGGTCGATAGATGCTACAGATCGAGGCGTTTTGTTGGGATGGTTTCTATTGTCTCGATCTGTAACAGGTGGGGGTCAAAAATGGGCCTAGCTGTTACAGATCTAGATTGTTGAGGATGGGTCGAGATGAACGTCTTGATCTGTAACAGCAAGACCCGGTTTTGCCGAGTAACTGTTACAGATTGAGACAAACCGACGGGCCGCCCCGTCCCATCCACCTGCCGCCACCTGATATTCGCCGATTTTCGTTGTGCCGCTGTACCCCCATGCCATATCCTCTAGACAACTACGCGGCATCATCGCCGCCGCGCCTACAAGAGAGGAATGTCCATGACCGCACCTGCATCCAAACTGCTCCAGCCCATTACGGTTGGCCCCCTTGAGCTCAAGAACCGCATTATGTTCCCGCCGCTGACCACCGGCTACGAGGAGCGCGACGGCTCCATTGGCGAGCGCAGCCTGGCTTTTTACGAGCGCCTGGCCCATGGCGGCGTGAGCTACATCGTCATCGGCGACGTCGCTCCCGTTATGACCGCGAGCCCCACGCCCAAGCTGGCGACCGACGCCCAGATCCCCACGTTTAAGGCCCTGGCCGACGCCGTCCACAAGCACGGTGCCAAGGTCGCGCTGCAGCTGTTCCACCCCGAGTACGACGTGCCCGGCGTCGGCCGCATGGTCATGGGATCCATGGCCGCCGCCAAGGCCGCGCAGGAAGCCAAGGCCGCCGGCGACGAGGAGACCTTTGCCGCCAAGATGGCCGAGTCCAACGAGATCCGCAAGCAGGCCTACGCCAAGCTGCATCACGACATGCAGCACTTTGTGAACGAGGCGAGCGTAGAGCAGCTCACCCAGATCAAGGAGGCCATCGCCGCCTCGGCCGCTCGCGCGCAGCAGGCCGGGATCGATGCCATCGAGGTTCACGGCGACCGCCTGGTGGGTTCGCTGTGCTCGGCCATCCTCAACCAGCGCACCGACGAGTACGGTGGCTCGTTCGAGAACCGCGTTCGCTACGCGCTGGAGGTCGTCGCCGCCATTAAGGAAGCCGCGCCGCAGCTGATGGTGGAGTACAAGCTCCCCGTGATCATGGAGAACCCCGACGGCACGCCGCGCGGCAAGGGCGGCCTGCAGCCCGACGAGGCCTGTGAGTTCGCCAAGCTGCTCGAGGGCGCGGGCATCGATATGATCCAGGTCGCGCAGGCAAACCACACCGGCAACATGGGCGACACCATTCCGCCCATGGGCGCCATGCCCTACAACTGGACGCTGCCGGTGGCCGAGCGCGTCAAGGCCCTGGTCTCCGTGCCGGTGGCAACCGTCGGCCGTGTTGTCTCGGTCGAGGCCGGCGAGAAGATTCTGGAAGACGGCACGGCCGACATCATCGCCTATGGCCGCTCGCTCATGTGCGACCCCGACATTGCGCTGAAGGCCGCTACGGGCGAGCCCATTCGCGAGTGCCTCAACTGCAACAAGGGCTGCGTCGACGCGATTCAAAACCGCAAGTACATTTCGTGCGTGCTCAATGCCGAGAACGGCGACGAGGCGACCATCGCCATTAAGCCGGGCGAGGGCGACAAGAAGATTGCCGTGGTGGGCGGCGGTATTGCCGGCTTGGAGGCCGCGCGCGTGGCGGCCAAGCGCGGCTACGACGTGACCGTCTACGAGGCGAGCGATCATCTGGGCGGCCAGATTGTGCTGGCGGCCGCGCCTCCGCGCAAGGATGAGATTATGCGCTCGGTCGAGTACTACGAGAAGATTCTGCCCGGCCTGGGCGTGAAGGTCGAGCTCAACCATGCCGCCACCGCTGAGGACCTCAACGCCGCCGACGCTGCGATTGTGGCCGTGGGCGCGCACGACGTGGTCATCCCCGTTCCGGGCGCCGATTCGGAGAAGGTCGTCTCGAGCTGGGACGTGCTGGCCGGCAAGGTGGAGCTTACGGGCCGCGTCACCGTCATTGGCGGCGGCCTGGTGGGCACCGAGACTGCCGAGTACCTGCTGCAGCACGGCTGCGAGGTGGCGATTGTCGAGATGCTCGACAAGATTGCCGCGGGCGAGTCCGAGACCATTCTGCCGCTGATTATGAGCGACTTTGCCGAGCACAACGTGGAGCAGCACGTGAAGACCCGCCTGACCGCCATTACCGACGAGGGCGTGGAGGCCATTCGCACCACCGAGGACGGCGCCGAGGAGCCGGTGAAGATCGCCTGCGATTACGTGGTGATGGCCGTGGGCTCCAAGGCCAACGCGTTTGACCTGGATGGCGTGACGGTGCCCGTGACCTGCGTGGGCGACTGCTCGGGCGAGCGCACCGCCGATATTGCGAGCGCCATTCGCACGGCATATCACGCGGCCAACGAGCTCTAGGAAAGAAAGCTATCGCGTATTGAGTGGGCGGGGAGTGCCGTTATCGGTGCTCCCCGCCTTTTTGCCAATGAGGGCGCCCACTGACCAGCGGGTTCAGAAAATCCGAATCTTGGGCGACCGAAAATCCGAACTCCGAGAACATGAAAATCCGAATCGCTGACACCCGAAAATCCGAATTTGATGCAAGGGGATTGGTGCAAGTGGTCAGGTTTGTTTGCACCATGTTGGCGCGAAGTAACCTGACCACTTGCACCAAGGGTTTGACTTTTAAGACATCATTAAGGTTTGCGTTGTGGAGCAAACCGCAGGTCAATGCTATTCTTTTACCTTATCGTATGGTGTTGTATTCTGCCTGAATTCTCTACCTGCGAACAACAGATAAACGCGACCGAGCGGAAAAGGATGGCACGCCCGCAAGCAGGGCAAACGTAAGCGATGAGTGGCATGGACCGACATAGCGAGCTCCAGCAGCACAAGACAGCGGCCGAGTACCGCCAAGCTGCCGACGAGCACGTGCGGACCCTCAAGGATTTCTGGAAGGATTTCCTGGTAAGCGGTCTGTTTGTGCTGGCCGCCATCGTTGCCATCTTTGCATGCCTGGCCTGGTTTGCCGCGAATAACCGAGTAGGCGCCACGGGGAGCACGATCGGGGCGAAGGCGGATCGGTACACACTGACCGCCGCGGGCGAGGGTGAGTCCGGCGCGCACGTGGGCTATTACGAGCGCTCCGAGCGCACGCCCGAGGAAAAGGATGCCATCGATGGCCTGGATACGACCGACGCCATGACGGTAACGCTCGGCTCCAACCTCAACAACGAGTCCGCTGGCTCCCTGTATCCGGGTGCCCGTGGCAAGATTACGTTTACGGTGACCCCGCTGGTGGATGACCTGGACGGGGTCACGATCAATCTGTCGCGCTTGCTTAAGGTCACGAACATTGTTGGCGTTGTTGGGGACGGAGGAACGCTGGCGCCCGAGGCGGAGGCGCTCCTTGGCTTGATCAAAGGCCACTTGCTGTTCTTTACGAGCTGCGACCAGAACGGGTATTACTCGGGCCGCGTGGTTGATAGCAAGATCGAGATTCCCAGGAAAGCATTTTGCGAAAACGGCGATGTGACCAAGCCAACGAACAAGCCCGTCACCATCAATCTGTACTGGGTATGGCCGGAGTACTTTCAGAACTTCGTCCTTACCGGCAACACGAATTACTACAAGAATCTGTTTGCGGCGGCGGGCGACGCAAAGTCTGACTACGGCGCTCTGCAGGCGGACATGAACGAGCATAAAGCGAACTACTTCTATGGCGCGGCAAACGGCACAAGTGCTGTCAACGCCCCCGTGGTTTCGTCTAGCATGTCCTTCAGCGACACCGCCATCTGCTCGGCGCTGTACAACAATGCCGACGAGCAGATCGGCAATAAGGTCGAATACATCCAACTTAGAATTAGCGCTCAGGAGGGCGTGAGCTCATGAGCACCATGCAAACGCGCCTCGTCGATGCCCGCAATTGGATAGAAAACCACCGCGCACAGGCCCTTGCGGTCCTGATATTGCTGGCGGCAATCGCTCTTATCATCGGCTTGTCGCTCTCGTGGTTTGTGGGCAGCAAAAGTCTGTCCACGGTGGGCAAGATCCAAACGCCCGCGCAGCTCAAGATCATGGGTCCCAACCAGACAAGCATTGAGCCCATCGAGATTTCGTATGACGAGTCGCGCGGTGATGTGAAAAACTCCAACGGTACCGTGACCGTTCGTCGCGCGTTTTGTGTGCGGAGCGACAATGGCGATCCCGCTGCCGGCGGTCAAGCGTTTGAGCTGCAGGTGGCAAATACCACGAATATCACGGGGCTGACAATCAATGTGTACCACGTGACGGTCAACGAATCGTCGGCAACGAAGGGAGATGTGGTCGGCCTCGACGGGCTCAACCGCACCTACTCATGGAGCAAGAAGAGCAGCACCCCGATTGAGTTCGATTTTATCAACTCCGCGGACGGGACAAGTGCGTTGGCTAAAGAGCTTGAGGCAAACGACCCGACGTACGGCTCGTACGTGAATGTCCAGAAAAACGCGCGCCCGCTCTACCGGTATCACGAGTTCACAAAGAGTCAGCTCGACGGTTACAGCGATAAGAACAACACGGCCAACGACGCCACGAACTTCATCATCGAGTGCACGTGGAATCCGGGCGTTGTGACCGTAAACGGAAAGACGGTCTCCAACGTCAAAGAGACCGACATGGTTTATCTAATCGCTCGCGTCACGAGCGGCAACTAATAAGTAGGAAGGGAGGGGTGCCAGATGCGAAAAGACGAGAATGAACAAAATGAAATCGCGAGGCCTGCTGGCAAACACTTTGCACAGGTTGATGAGTCTAAGACAGAGCCTTGCTGCGCAGAGTCGGCGGCCCCTGCTTCTAAAGTGCGCAAGCGCCTGTGGGCTGTTGCGCTGCTGCTATGCGCCGTCGCGATTGTGGCGGGTACCTACCTTACCTACACGGCCTTTTTGGCGGGTGACTTTCTTAAGTCGGTTGCTGTTTCGGGCACGTCGCAGGCGCTGTTTGCCTCGGACATGCTTACGGGCTACACGAATGAGACGCTGAATGACGAGGGGATTGCCGTCCGAAGCGTCATTGCCGACACGAGTGGGGAAAACTGCTCTTTTACCTTTCGCATTTACAACCATCTGCTGGGCGACAAGAACAAGGTCAACGACAAGGACGTTAACGCGACGCTGAGCGTGAAGGCGACGGGAACGACAGATTGGAGCATAAGCGGTTCGCCCACGCTGACGGCGGGCGGCACGGTCAACCTTTCCTTTCCTGCCAACAAGGCGACCATGTATACCTATAAGGTTACGTTTTCCAAGGCGGACCTCAACAAAGCATCCTTCACCGTTAAGGCCCAGGTCGGCTCCAATAGCCCTGGCACCAACCTCAAATGGCTTGCGGCCAAGATTGCGCCTTCCGAGCGTGCAGAGGTGACGGCTTCGGGCGTTTCGGGCGAGTGGGTCGACGAGAATTCAGGTATCGACGCTTTTGACGCCTACAACTATCGCGTGACCGTTACGGGCGTCACGACAAGGGTAAGGCTCACGTGGAGAAGCGGGATCGAGCTCGACCCGTTCTTTAAGCAGAACCACGAGAACGTTGACGTGCAGAAAACCGTCAACGGCGGCTCGGTCGAATATGATGCATCTCCCGGCTCGGAAATTATTACCTTTTACCGAGCGGGCACCGGTAAGCCGACCGGCTGGGATGCCGACGACATCAAAGTTACGTGTTCGGCCGCGAAGAACTAGTCGAAGCGATCCGCAAGCATAGATTTTGAGACCCTGCACGGGGCATGAGATAGAACGAGGTAGGACCAGATGAGAACGGCAAAGCGCATAACAACCGCATGCCTGACTGCGATCATGATTTTCCAGGCGCTCGCGCCTTCCACAGAGGTGTTCGCGCAAGAGCTCGACGCCGTTATGGAGGCGTCTGTCTCTGCCGCACGCGCCGCGGGCAACACGGCGCGCTCCGTACAGGATGCTGTGGCAACCGCGCTGCAAGATGCTGACCAGGCTGCATCTGATGACGCCGCGACGACTCCGGGCGCCGACGCGGGCGCCACCGAGGGCGGCGACGGTTCTACCAACGCTGGCGAATCGCAGGACTCCACGACCGATGGAACCACTAACGGCGATACCCCAACGGAGGGCGACGCGTCCCAAGACGATGCGGCTGCCGATGAGGGTGCTGCTGACGAAGAACAGGCGGATGACGCGGACGCGGATGCCGCTGCCCAGGCAAACACCACCTACCCCATCACTACTGTCGAGGTTCTCAGGCGCAAGTTGGGTGACGGCGATGTCATCACCGACGGCTCGGGCGCCGTCACGGCCATTATCTTTGAGTCAAATGCCGACCTTATCGCCATCTCCAACACCGATCCCGCCATCTACCAGAACGCGAGCATCTCCAAAGGTGGCTCGACCGGCATTGACTTCGACGTGTGCGGCGCGGAGATCGTGGACGGCCTGGGTAGCCTCACGTTCCAGGGCTTCGGCAGCGATGCCTACCCTTTCAAAGGCGCGCTCAACCTCGGCGACAGGACCCTGACCGTCAACAAGACGCTCTTCAACAACATCGAGCTCGGCGACGCCAACAGCACCGTAAAGCTCACCTGGAAGGGTACCGATGCCCAGCCCATCGTGGCCGCAAAGGTCACGGGCGCGGACAAGACGCTTGCTGCCACCGTTACCGTGGGCACGCCCAAGAGCGATACCGAAAAGGACATCTGCAAGCTCACCTCGCCGCTTGTGGGCGAGGTCACGGGCGCGCTCACGCTTAACGCCACCTACACGACAAGCGCGAACAGCCCCCTGGCAGTCGATATGCAATCGAGCGCAGGCAACATGGGCTTGCTTGTGAACACCCTTGCCGAAGGAGCATCGCTTACGCTTGCGGGCCTCGCCCTGCCGGACAAACTCGACGGTACCCCCACTATCAACGCGACAGCCGATGGCGCCAACGCGGGAGGCCTTATCGGCGAGGCGCGGGAGGGTGCCACCGTCGCCCTACCAACTGGCATCGATGTCTCGGCGCTGAGCGTCGCAGGTAAAAACGCGGCGGGCGGTCTTATCGGTAAGGCGACTAAGCTCACGCTCAACATCGCTGATGGCGTAACGGTTAAGCCGGCGTGCAACGTCGGCGATAAAGACAGCGCTTGCTCCGGTGGCGTCATCGGCGACGTGAGCTTTGCGCAAGGATTTATCGTTAAGCCCAACATGTTCGATCTGGGCGAGCTTGTGACGCTTGGCGCAACACAGCGTGCCGGCGCCCTCTTTGGCGTGGCCGATATTTCTAATGGCGACATCGTGGTGCAAGGCGGAACGTATAAGAGCAAGTTCACCTTACCGGAAGAAGTTAGCGTCAACGGCAGCTACGGTGGCCTTGTCGGCAAGGTGTTCGCGACGGCAAAAGGCGACGATGAGCCGCTGCGCGCCTTTGTGGTCCAAAAGGATGCGGATAAGAAAACGTGCTCAATTGAGTTTGAACTTGCGGGCAAGCTGTCCGATACGGGCGGCGTTGTCGGCTATGTTGGTGATAGCGCAGCTCCCAATCCGCAGCCTGTCGCCGTTGTGCTCGACGGCGTGACGGTTGCGTGCAAGGGAGATGCTTCGGCGCGAACGGACGCCGGAAAGTTCGGTGGCGCCGTGGGCGTTGTCGACACGCGCAATGTCCTTGACGTGCGAGATTTCAAACTTACAAGCGACAATCCTATCGGTAAGGCGCAAAGCAACCGTGCCGCGGGAATTGCGGGCTCCGCATGGAATGCTGTAATCAAATTCAGCGGCATCACGGATCTGTCGGGCGCAAGTTTTGCCGAAAACAGCACGACGGGCCAGCTCGTATACGAGAACCACAACGCGTTGATTTTTGCTGTCGGCGATGGCTCTGGCGACAAATTGACCGACCAGGTTACTACGGGCTGGATATTCAGGCGTAGCAGCACGGCCTCAAAGACAGACGACATCGCGACCTACGGCGAGGTCATTCGCTTGGGCAAGGGCCTGGGCAATAGCTTTATTGCGCTCGATCCGAACTCGCACAAGTTGACCTTGCCGACGTCGCTGACATCAGGCGGCGGTGCCTACACCCTAACCTCTGTTGAGGATTTCGCCAAACTTGCGATTACCTGGCAAACCAACGGCTACTACTCGATGGTTGACGGCGTTACCGAAAACAACCTTAACGGCTTGCAGTCCTCGACCATTACGGTGAACGGCACTATTGATCTCAAAGGCACGGGCCTGACGGGTTTCACGCAGGATCGTGCAGACGGCTCGCAAGTTTTCTCGGGAACGTTGAACGGTGGCGGCACAAATGGCAACGGCACAATTAACCTTGCCGGCGGCGAGCCGTACGGCATGCGCGGTGGGGCCGTGCTTGGCGAAGGCGACACGAGCAACGGCAACGGCAAAACCTACCGCCACGGACGCCTAGGCTTGTTCGCCGCCGTCAACGGCGCGACTGTCTCCAACGTCACAATCGCTGGCTCCATGAAGTTCGACAATGGTTCGGCTATCGATGCCGGATCGCTTGCGGGTGTCATCGTCGGTAACCTGGCATTGTCTGGCGTAACGTGCAAAACGAATATCGCGTGCGATGATACGTTTGCCAATGACGTGAACATTGGTGGTATTGCGGGCAGCGTGTCGGCGGCGTCTACGGTTGCGTTTGAGGGCAACAGCAAGGCCCAGGCTACCATCACTAAAGCTCAAACGCTTAACGGCAATATGCGCATTGGCGGCGCCATCGGCTATGTGGGCGACTATACCTCGACATTCAATGTTACGGGCCTCGAAGTCGCCGGATCAATCGAAACCGGCGATTGCGCCGGCGGCAAGATCGCCCAAGTCGGTGGCTTTATCGGCTGCATTGTGCAGGGATCGAACGAGAAGAACGTTACCATTACCGGTCTTAGCTTTAGTGAATTCGCTATGACCGTGGGCAAGAACGGCGACAAGTTCAACGGCGCCGGTGGTCTTCTGGGCTACAGCTGGGGCAACGCCATCGTCACCATTGGCGATACTGCTGCGAATACCAGCGGCAGCACCTACGCCCTCAAAACTACCAACAACACGACCGTGACCGCAAATGACTCTACCGAGGTCGGCGGTCTCGTATACGCTGCTAGTGGCCACTGGATCATCAATAATTATGCTATCAATTTGGCCAACGCTTCCTTCACCGCCAATAATGCCACCACGCTTGGTGTTCTTATTGCTCGAGGCAGTACATCTGATTCAACTAATGGCTTTGGTGCCGAGACCAACTATAACGGTCTATATCTGGAGGACAGGGCTTCGTGGGACACCGCTTATGCTGTGAATGGCGTGTCTATAACCGCCCCAAAGGTAACGACATACGACGAATGGCTTGCAAATGGCGTGAAGCCCGAAAGTAATCTGATCGATAACGGCTGCAATGCGGTTGTCTCGCTTCATACCAAGGGCCAAAAGCTGGACATGAGCGGAGATCCCGCTAGAGATAATAGTTATCGAAATCGCATCGCCCCCGCTAATCCTTCTGATAGCTTTCCACAAACAAATGGTTCTGTTCGCTACTACTACAATCTTGACAAAGCGTATGCGGAGGTAGGCAACAAATCGGAAAACGCTAGCAAAGACAATTGGATGAACTCCGCAGAGTACTTATTACTTTGGTGTGCGTACCTGTATGCTCCTAGCGCGATTCAAGGCTATATCATTCCGGGAAATCAGGCTATTTTCCAAGGAAACAATATTGGCACGAGCGACAGCGCGGGCGTGGAAATCAATTTAGATGGATACAGTTTCTATCCTACTGACCCCGCGAGGGGCTCAACGGTTACTGTGAATAATGCAACGATTGCGTTCCATTATTCCGACATTAAAGCTGAGCAAGAAGGTAACAAAAAGAATAGCGAAGCCACGCAGCACGAAAATATGCACTGCGCTCTCATCGGAACCCATACGGGCAGCCTCAAGGTTAAAAATGTCACGCTTGCAGGCACCGTGGGCTCTATTGTGAACGATGCGGGAAGTTCGTCCGGTGCACTTGTGTGCTGCTGTATCTATGGGCCCATCAATGAGACTAATGTGGCGCAGCTCGAGATAGATGGTCTGACACTCGACGGCTTGACGGTCGACGGTGTGAATGACAATACCAGTTACGCTCCTCTGCTTATCAACGAGATGCAGACATGCGTGAACCTGAGCGCTAAGAATATTTCAACCCGTAGCTACGCGAATGGGGCCACGGCGGCAACCTCGCTCTTCGGCAGACTCGGCGTGGGAAAAAATTCCGATCAGGTGACGGCGAAGTTTGAGCAAATCAGCTTGCCCAGCCAAAAGAACAAAACGATCTTCACCCATGCGAGCCTGCTGGAGAGTTTTGGCTACGGAAGCACGAGCACGGGCTCTGCGGACTATACCTTTACTAAGGCCGATGCCGATGTGGGCAAGGTGACATATGGAAGCGAAATCGATGCCAAGGACAAGGAATACTCTGGCAAGCAGCTTTGGTATTACGACAAAGAAACCTATGCCACCCCTAATGGCTTGGTGACGGTTGATAAAAAGCCGGCAGATGCCAAGAATCCTCGGTTTGGTGACTATCTTCCTTATGTTTACAAGGGAAAAGCCACCGAGGATGGCGTCCAGTATCACGAAATCAAGGTTAACCAGCGCATCCCTAACCTGATGACGGGATGCGGTACGTATGGCGATCCGTACGCCGTTGCGGACGCGACGGAAATGAACGCCATCGCTAACTACATCAACAACAGCGTGGCGTTGGATGGCTGGGAAGTCACTATTGCCGCCGATCAGTCCAGACTGTGCGAGCGGCGTAACAAAACGAAGACCGACAGCGCGAGGACCGACGACGAGGTCGTGTACGTCTATAAGCAGGCGAACGGTGCTGATAACAGATGGGAGAAGAAGAACGGCGATGCAACGACCGATCCCTCGCAGACGTTGAGCGACGAAACCATGCACCGCTATGTGCAGAGTGCGTATTACAGCATTGAGCCTCCTGAGGGCAATAAGATTACCGTCGATGCGGCCTCGTTTGGCGGATTTGGCAACAAGGCCAATCCGTTCCGTGGCGTAATTGTTGGCGACCCAGACAAGTCAACTGCAGCAATTGAGATTAAAAACAACAATGGTGAGCTTCGCGGCCTCATTCCCTATAGCTATGGCAGCGTGGTGCGCAATCTCAACATCAACTATGTGAATGCGCAGGCGACTATTACTTATTCTGGGAAGGATGCGGACGGCGTCCCGACGGCGTTTTTCGGCGGCGTTATCGGCTGCATTCTTGGCGGCGATAACATTATTGATGGTGTGGTCGTTAATAGGACGACGGCCGAAAACCCTACAACGGGATTTAGCGTCACGGGCGGTGGCGCCAAGTCGTATCTTGTTCCCATCGGTGGCTACGTCGGTGCTATTGCTGGCGGCGGTGTGATCTTCCGCAATATGGACAAAAGCGGAAAATCTTCCTGGCGTGCTGGAACCGGTGACAAATCTCGTGGTCTGGGAAAGGGCAACTTTGATCTCTACAACAATCCCTACGTCGGTCGCGTGATTGATGGCTATGCCTTTAGCGAGGGCTGTAAGGTTGAAAACGGTGACGCTAACTACAAGATTAACGAGCTCAAAGACAAGGGAACCCCCTGTGTCACCACCACGGGCACCGACAATAAGTACATCGGCACCAACGCTGAGGCGCCCGTGACTACGGTGGAAAATCCCCAAGGCCTTTTGGTGCTCTCGGCCATCATTAGCTCGGGCGCGGGCGCTGGCGCGGCACATACCAACTATGCCAATTACGGTGTGTTCCGCGGCTCCAAGGCGTACTGGGGCAGCGATACGCAAGATCCGGCGATAGAAGGCTACCTGTTTGGCAACAAGGAATATGGCAAGGTGCGAAATGCCAGCTACGACTGCGTGGGCAAGCCTATGAGCGCTGCCGGCGATTTCGAGACTGCCAAAAACGACGACCAGAAAGCTCCCGGCAAGCAGGGCTGGCACGGTCCGCTCGACCCCGACGCCGATGTGAACTCGCCCTACCTGGTGGCGTCCTATGCTGCTGACTACCAAACGGGCTATGTGTGCGCTTCGAAGTCGATTGGCATGAGCCTGGAGTTCAAACAGGGCGCCACCTACGATATGACCGACTACGGCACGGGATACGTGGGCCTCAGCGGCCGTTACTATTCCAATGCTTGCAACTCGAACGAGACGGCCACCGATCGCGACCGCATCACGCCACACGTGGCCACGATCGACGGCAACGGGGCCACCATTACGGTGGGTACCAAAGACGCCGCCTACGGCGTCGTCGAATATGCCGATGATGACTATAAGGTCTCGGGCGTGGGCGGCCTATTCAGCACCGTGATGTTCACCTCAACCAATGTGGGGCAGAGCGTCACCGCGAATGACGGCGCTCAGGTCAAAGACCTCACCTTTAGTAACTGCAACGTATCGCTCACGTACAAAGACGCCAACGGTAGCATTGCCTCGGGACCGGCATCGAACGACCTCATCGGCACCGGCCTTTTGGCGGGCGCAACGGCCAACTACGACGGTAACACGTGCGGTGTCTACCGCAACGTGCAGATGAAGAACTGCACCGTGTTGGGCGCAAAGAGCGTAGGAGGGCTTCTTGGCAGCTCGGGTCGCGCCAGACGAACTACGAGCGAAGACAGAACCTATATGGTCGAGTTCAGGGATGGGTGGGGCCCCGCGTATCTCTATGGCTGCTCATATACTGGCCTTAGCGTCACAGGCGAGAAGCACGTTGGCGGCTATGTGGGTGCGATCGCCTCGCCGTGCGGCGTGTGGACAACCGCGGCCACAGGGGCTAACGAGAAGATTATTGGCAAAAACTCGACCATAACCGCCACGGGAACAACGCCCTATGTGGGCGGTGTGTTCGGTTATACCTCCAGCAACGTATCGGTGAACACCAATATTGGCACCACGAAAGCCGTCACATCGAGTACGGCAGTCATCTCTGGGGTAAATGTACTCGCCACCGGGTCGAACACCGATAAGTGCATGGGCGCCGGCGGTGTGGTCGGAAGCGCCTATAGAGGCGTTATTTCTATAAGCAATGTACGCATTGATGCCGGAGGCGATACCAAGAGCGCCATCATCGGCGATGCCACCGGAGCGAACAATAGCATCCGTAATGCGGGCGGCTTGATTGGCGAGGTCACGAGCAGTGGCAGTCCCAACACGTACTGGTTCGAGGACTGTAGCGTCGAGAATATCAACATTGCCGGCACCGACCAATGCTCGGGCGGACTTATCGGCTACTACTTCAGCAACGTGAACATAACCTGCAACAATATCGCGATTGAGAGCGTCACGATCAAGGGCAGGTGGAGCGGCGGTCTGCTTGGCGCGATTAACAGCGGTTCCGACGTCATCGACGTCACCAACACGAGGGTATCCAACACCACGTTTGGCGGAACCTCCAACGGTGGAATTGCAGGCGATGGACGCGGTCAGTTTCATCTGGTAAACGTGCTCATGGACAGCAACACCTACAAATCGGGGGTTAAGCAGGGCGTGCTTTTGGGCGAGGTTGACACAAGAGATAATTGGTACAGCCTCTCCGCAGCGGGTGTGGACGTAAAGCCTGGCGACGGCAAGACCACGAGCGACCTGCCGCCGATGGTTTACACGACCAATGCGGCTGCGGTTAACAAGAAAACCTACATCGCGTTCGGAGACTACAACGACAAGCTCGCCGTACCCGGCGAGGGCATCACGCTCTACGGTGCGGACGATACCGCTACCACGGCGGCAAGCCCGTACGTGACCACGAGCCCCGTGAGCACGCTGGCGGTGCGTGCCTCCGGCGGCGACACCACTGATCGCTATCTGTTTGGCGACGGCGCCGCCATTGACACCGCGACAACCATCCAAAGCCAAGCGGGCGAAAGCGTTCCCGGCCGCTACACCTACACCAACATCAGCGGCATCAATGATGACGGCACGTACCAAAACAAGAAAACCTACAGTGCGGACAGCTCAAGGAGCACTTTCAACACCAACAATGTTACTTCGGGCAAGAGGGCCGCAACCGACTTCCCTGTACTCATGATTCCCGGCAACGACACGACGACGGTCGAGAAGTATCTGAACATCGTGACCAACGGCGGCTTTTCCGATGCCCGCCGCCTCAACGGCAGCGCCAAGCACGTGACCGCCACCGCTGAGGTATTCTCGCTTGCCGATAACGGCGCCTTCGTCAAGGACGCAACCGCCTCGCAAACGCCCACGCTCAAGGTACTCAACAACGGCACGAACTCCATGGTTTTCCGCGCGAGTACCGACTGGGACAACGAGCGGGGTCGCTTCACGCTGCTCACGGTCACTTTTAGCGAGGCCGGCCAGAGCTACCGCGTGCAGGTGCCCATCATCGTTAAGCGCATGCTCGAGATCGACTTCACCGCCACCTACTCCGAGGGCGCGAACTTCAAGGCTGCCGATTTTGCGACTCAATACGACAATCACGTGCTTGTGAGCAGCGGCGATACCATGACCGGTTACCTTACCTGGACCTATGGCAGCGCCCGGGGTGAGGCAGTCGATTACGGCTGGAACACGCTGCTCGAAGCCGGCGGCTCCATGGGCCCGCTCAACAAGAGTATCACCTTTGGCGCCACGCTGCCCGAGGGCACGCAGCTCACGCTCGTGGACACTGCTCATAACAACCGTGAATATCACTGCACGGTGGGCGCGGGCGGAGCGGCGTCGGTCAAGCTCACCGACTTTGTGGATTCCGGCAAAAATGCCTACGTCGAGCCGTGGCTGAGCGAAATCGTGGGCGTGGCGGCCAAGGAGGACAAGGACGGTGCCTGGGTCAAGCTCACCGATGCCGAGGTCGAAGGCAAGAGCCAGGTCGAGCTCGAGAAGGCGGCCGGCGCCAAGGTCGGCGGTGCGTACTACCGCGCGCGTACATCTTCCGACACGATGGGTACGTTCTACACCCTCTCCGTTGCCGAGGAAGAGCCCAAGAGCGAGAACTTCTACTTGGTGGTGCGCACGCCGGCGGGCTCTGCGGGCGTCAACGGCTACACCGCAACTACGGTGGACACGAACCTCAACGAACACATCAACTACCTGCTGCGAGGCAAGATAGCAGCCGACGGCAAGGCTGCCGAGGATGGGCATCAGAATACGGCCTCGACCTACAGCGTGACATCCAACTACACGCACCACCTCATCGATAGCAACGAGGACGGCATCAAACGGATGGAGCTTCACGATGTCACCTATCCGCTTACCATGAAGGTAAGCGACACCGTGAAGTTCGACCCGAACCAGCAGTACACGAGCTCCGACGCGCTGTACTACCAGCTGGATTCTTCACTCGTGAACTACGAAGGTGGCAAGGCCGCGGGCGCGCATGGCTACCCGACCGGAACCCAGGGCACGTATTCGTTCTACGTGAAGGTGGGGAACAACTACTACAAGTGGGATGGTTTTAAGTGGACTGATGCCGGCACGAAGGAAACGCCGGCGATTGCTGCCAAAGACTGGTCTGCAACGGGCGGCGACATGTCGCTAGTGCTCGCGGATGCCAACGGCAAGGCCATCGACCTTTCCGGCATTCGCGAAATCGCTAAGAACCATGGCAGCGAGTTCACCATCACCATGGAGGCGAAGCTCACCATGACGGAGCCTGCATGTCAGGCTGGTATTATCGCTTCGCAGAATGACGGCACAGATAAGTACACAAAGCCCAACTACCGTGCGCACCTCTCTACGCATGCCGAAACGCTCAGCACCAGTAGCAACTCGGCATACATCGACGGCATAGCTGGATACTACCGCATGGACGTGGGCTCCTCGACTATTGCGCTCGAGGCTTCAAAGAAGTCGCAGCTGGGCATCAACATCGATGACCTCAAGTCCGCCGACGGCGAAATCGCTCTGGTGGGAACGTATGATTTGTCCAAGCTCACGGGTGCCGAGGCCATGATCTCCAATGCCAGCACGGTGACCTATACGTTGAGCTTGCAGCGCCGGGGTAAAGACGGCTATGCTCCGGTCGGCGATATCTCAAAGTACATTACGGTGTTCGGTAGCGACAAGCTGGGCGCGGGCTCGTTGAGTGGCAGCAGCTACGTCTTTACCGACACCAAGGCTGGCGACGCGTTCGCCACGCGCGACGGCAACAGCCTTGCCTTTGAGCATGCTTTCCGCGTTAAGGTGAACACGGATGTTGAGGGCAAGGACCAAACTTATGCCAACTACCGCTTGGTGCTTACGGCCCATATGTTCGGTGGCGGTGTCAACGACACGCCGGTTAACGTCAGCAACCTCGGAGGCTATAAGAACTCTGACTACGTGACATACACGCTGGCACGCATCAACACCAAGGGCATTCCCCACGAGACGAAAACCAACTAGCCACGCGAGGGGCGGCAACCACCCAGTTGCCGCCCTTTTTTCTTGTTCGCCTGGCCTGCTGCTGCCCCAGCTACTCACCAGCCTTCCAACTTTCTACTTAACTTGCCACCTAAGATGGAAAGCTGGTAAGCAAATGGAAAGCTGACATGTTAGGTGCGGACTGACGAGGGGTTAATAATTGCACAAACCATACCAGCCAAACAAAAAGATACCCATCTGGTTGGTAAAACACCGTCAATGAGCCGCGAGCCAACTAGCTGCGTAAATAAAGCCTAAAGAACTGTTGCAAATGAATGGCAAATACCCAGATGCCGCTGTTACGATTTTCAATTAACTGTTACGCGGGAACAGCAAAATGCTACTATCTAACAAGCACGTAAGAAAGCAGATTAACGGTTAAGGCTAAGAAGTGGCAGGCATGTCAGAAGCAACAAGGACTCGCGCGCATACGCCCGAGGTTAGGCAGCGCGCCGTCGAGATCCTCCAAGAGGGGGTCGGTCACCGCGCCCTCGCCGCAAAGCTTGGCATTCCCCAGGCCACGGCTCGTCAGTGGGCCCGCGCGTATGCCGTGGGCGGTGCCGATGCCGTGCTCAACGCGGGCGCTCGCCATCACACCTATTCGTACGACGTAAAGCTCGCCGTGGTTAAGGACCGTTTGGAAAACGGCCTGACGGTTCGCGAGGCCATGATCAAGCACGGGATTCCCAGCGAGTCTTCGGTTAAGGCCTGGTGCCGCCAGTATCGCGAGAGCGGTGAGTCCGCGCTGGTCGATAAGCCGCGCGGTCGCAAGCCGCGCGTTAAAAAGGCGGAATAGCGAACGGGATGGTGCGCCCACAGGGGCGCATTTTTCTTGCCGCCCCTCTGCTCCAATGCGGACAGACTCCTTGCCCCGTACGCCTAAAACTCCCCAGTTGACCGAAAACCCGCCGCCGCTACTCCTCAATTGAGCTATAACGTTAAACAATTGCAGCGTTTTTGCATGGGGGAGTGATGGTATGACGCTACTGTATTTCCTTACCCTGTTTCCGCTGGTACCGGCGCTGGGCATGCTGCTCGCGCGCGGTGACCGCGTCCGCGATGCGGTGGGGCTCATAGGTTCCGGCATTATTATGGCGGTGACAGCTGTAGTCGCCGTCATGTTTTTTGGCACGGGCCCGCAGAGCTTTGAGGTTGCCCCCGGCACCTCGCATGTGCTCTCGATCATCAGCTCCGCCATCGATGTGATCCTGTGCGCCGTCATCCTGTACAACGCGTACAAATATAGGAACGCGCTCACCACGGTGCTCGGCATAGTCCAGCTGGTGGGCTCGCTCGCCTTTGCAGCCATGACGCTGCCCGCGGCCGAGGCCGTCACCGCAACGCCGCTCTACCTGGACTACATGAGCGTGATCATGGTCCTCGCCGTCGGCATCGTCGGCAGCCTTATCTGCGTGTATGCCCTGGGCTACATGAAGGACTTCCAGGCCCATGACGAGCACGAGGCTGCGCTGCGCAGGCAGACTGCGCCCGACCGTCGCCCGCAGTTCCTGGCGCTTATGTTCCTGTTCCTCTCGGCCATGTTCGTCATCGTGACGAGCGACAACCTTGAGTGGTTGTTCTGCGGCTGGGAAATCACCACCGTGTGCTCGTTCCTTATGATTGGCTACACGCGCACGCCCGAGGCCATCAAGAACGCCTTTACCCAGATCATCCTCAACATGCTGGGCGGTATCGCGTTTTTGGCCGGACTCATGTTCCTGCACGTTAACGGCATGCCGCTGACCATCTCGGGCATGATCAAGCTTTCCGGCGCCGGAACCGCGCAATCCGCGCTGCTGGTGATGCCGGTCATTCTGCTATCGCTCGCCGCCCTTACCAAGGCCGCACAGATGCCGTTCCACACTTGGCTGTTGGGTGCCATGGTTGCCCCCACGCCCACGAGCGCCCTGCTGCACTCGTCCACCATGGTCAAGGCCGGCGTCTTCCTGATGGTCAAGCTCAGCCCGCTCTATGCCATCTATCCCGTGACTGGCTTTATGGTTACGAGTGTGGGTGCCATCACGTTTTTGCTCGCCGCTCTCATGGCCATCTCGCAGAGCAACGCCAAGCGTGTGCTCGCGTACTCTACCATTTCCAACTTGGGCCTCATCAGTGCCTGCTTGGGTGTCGGCGCGCCCGAGGCCGTGTGGGCGGCCATCTTCCTAATCCTGTTCCACACGGTGGCCAAGTCGCTGCTGTTCCTGTGCGTGGGCACGGCCGAGCATCATATCGGCAGCCGCAATATCGAGGACATGGACGGTATGTTCAGCCGTATGCCGCACCTGACGCGCTTGATGATGCTGGGCATCATGGGCATGTTCGTGGCGCCGTTTGGCATGCTCGTGTCCAAGTGGGGCGCTCTGGTGGCGTTTGCGCAGACCGGCAACGTGCTCATGATCATGGTGCTTGCCTTTGGCTCGGCCGCGACGTTTTACTTCTGGGGCAAGTGGCTTGCCAAGCTTTCGGGCGTCGACCCCACGGCTCAAAACGTTGAGGTCAATGTCCATAAGACCGAATGGATGGCGCTCAACACCATCGCCGCGCTGCTGATTCTGTGCTGCGTGGCGTTCCCGGTTATCTCGAGCGGTCTGGTGTCGCCTTACTTGGCCATGGTGTTTGGCCGCGTGCCGTATGTTATCGGCAAGGACGCCATGTATCTGATGGTGGTTATCGTGGCGTTTATCGCCGTGGTGCTGCTGACGTCGTTCCGCGTGAGCAATAAGCCGCACGTCAACGTGTACCTTTCGGGCGTGGGAACCGACAAATATCGCCATTTCCGCGGCTCGATGGGACACGAGGTGAAGGCCGAAAAGCGCAATTGGTACTCGGAGGACGCCCTTGGCGAGAAGCGTATTGGCCCCGCGGGTAGCGTCGTGTGCTGCAGCATTATCTTGTTTGCGCTGCTGTGTTGCGCGTGGATTGGGCCCGAGCGGCTTGCCATGAGTGCGCCCTCGGTGCTGCGCGGTAAGTATTTTGAAGGCTCGGGTGTCGTGGGCATCTTTATTGGCACCGTGGCGTTTGCCCTGCTGGCGCCGCTTGTGGGCGGCCTGATCGACGGCGTTGACCGTAAGCTTTCGGCTCGCATGCAGGGCCGCGTGGGCCCGCGCTTGCTGCAGCCCTTCTACGACGTTGCCAAGCTGCTGCGCAAGGCCCCCGCCAGCGTAAACACCATGGACGATACCTACATGGCGTGCGCGCTCATCTTTACCGTGGTGGGCGGCGGCATCTTTGTGTCGGGCTCCAACACGCTGCTGTGCGCTTTTATGGTGACGCTCGCCGCGATCTTTGTGGTGTTGGCGTCCGCCTCGACGCAAAGCCCGTTTGCCCAGATTGGCGCCGACCGCGAGCTGCTGCAGGTTATGAGTTACGAGCCCGCCGTTCTGCTGATGAGCGTGGGCCTGTACCTTGCCACCGATAGCTTCGATTCCATCGCCGTGACGGGGCAGTCGGCCCCCATCATCGTGTACAGCGCGCCCATTTTCCTCGCGCTGCTCGCGGTGCTCACCATCAAGCTGCGCAAGTCGCCGTTTGACCTTTCGTACTCGCATCACGCGCATCAGGAGATCGTTCAGGGCGTCGCCACCGAGATGAGCGGCGGCACGCTGGCAAAGATGACCCTTATGCACTGGTGCGAGACCGTGCTGTTTTTGATGTGGGTGGGCATGTTCTTTGTCTGGGACAACCCGGTGAGCTGGGTCGTGGCCCTGGTCGTGATGGCCGCGACGTATTTTGTCGAGGTGCTGATCGACAACACCTTTGCCCGCAGCACCTGGCGCAGCTGCTTTAAGCTCGGATGGGGCGTGGCGCTGGTGTTTGGCCTGCTCAATCTTATGCCCATCCTCGTCGACGTGTTTATTTAGGAGGCGGCATCCATGGATCATAAAATGTCGCGCTCGCCGTGGGTTATTCATTACGACGGCTCGAGCTGCAACGGATGCGATATCGAGGTGCTGGCCTCGCTCACGCCGCTGTTCGATGCGGAGCGCTTTGGCGTGGTCAACACCGGCAACCCCAAGCATGCGGACATCTTTTTGGTGACGGGGTCGGTCAATGCCCAGAACCTGCCCGTCGTGCGCCAGATCTACAACCAGATGCTCGAGCCCAAGTGCGTGGTGGCCTGCGGTATCTGCGCGTGTTCGGGCGGCGTGTTCCGCGATGCCTATAACGTGATCGGCGGCGTGGACCGCGCGATTCCCGTGGACGTGTACGCGCCCGGGTGCGCCATTCGCCCCGAGACGGTGATCGATGCCATCGTGGAGGCGTGCGGCATCCTGGACCAGAAGGAGGCCGTGATGCGCGCCGGCGGCGATCCGCTCACCGTGGGCGGTGCCGCTACCTGGGACGGTGGCGTTGAGCTGGGCGAGGACGGGTTTGTGGCTGCGGGGGCCGGGGCTGACGGTGCCGGTGACGCGCCTGCCGGGAAGCCCGCCGCGCCCGTCGCTGGCGACGCACCTGCTGAGATGCCCGCCGCTGCAAAGGAGGCCGAGTAATGCAAAAGGCTATCTATACCACCGTCGGGATCGACGAGCTCCTGCCGCATGTCCAAGCGCTCAAGGGTGCCGGCGCGCGCTTTGTGCAGATGCATGCCGAGCGCTGTGTGGACGACGGATCGTATCGCCTGGTCTACACGTTCATCAACGTTCGTGCTGCTCAGGAGCATATTGCGCAGGACGGCAGCTATGCGATCGAGAACCTGGTGGTCGAGGGCATCGACCAGTACCAGGAGATTCCGTCCATCAGCTCGTACTATCCGGCGGTATTCCCGTTTGAAAATGAGGCGCACGACCTGTTTGGGCTTGCCATCACCGACATGCAGATTGACTTTAAGGGCTTTTTCTACCAGGTCTCGACTGCCGAGCCCATGAGCGTTATCACACCCGAGGTGAAGGCTGCGCGCGAGAAAGCCATGAAGGTCCGCGCGGCTGCCGAGGCCAAGGCGCGCAAGGTCGCGGCCGAGAAGGCCGCCGCGGCTGCGGCTGCTGCAGGGGAGGGCGCTGCGAGCGCCGGCGATGCCGCGGGCGCTGCCGTCGCTCAGCCCGCTGCGGCTGCCGGCTCCGATGCTCAGCACGATGAGGCTGCTGCGAAGGCCGCGCTCAAGGCTGCCGAGATGGAGGCAAAGCTCGCCGCCATGGATCCCGAGAAGGCGGCCAAGGTCCGCGCGGCGTTTGCCGCCAAGGCCGCCCGCGATAAGCAGAAAAAGGAGGCGTAAGGCCCATGGCACATCGCTCCGTTATTCCGTTTGGCCCGCAGCACCCGGTGCTGCCCGAGCCGCTTCATCTGGACCTGGTGATCGAGGACGATCGCGTCATCGAGGCAATTCCGCAGATCGGCTTTGTGCACCGCGGACTTGAGAAGCTCACCGAAAAGCGCGACATGCACCAGTTTGGCTACATCGCCGAGCGCATCTGCGGCATCTGCGCCGTGGGCCACAGCTACGGCTATGCCAGCGCCTGCGAGCGCATGCTCGACATTGAGGTGCCCGGCCGCGTGCAGTATATCCGCACCATTTTGCACGAGCTTTCGCGCATCCACTCGCACCTGCTGTGGCTGGGCCTGCTCGCCGATGCCTTTGGCTTCGAGGCGCTGTTCTATCGGTCGTGGACCCTGCGCGAGCAGATTCTCAAGATCTTCGAGAGCACGTGCGGTGGTCGCGTGATTCTGTCGATTAACGAGATCGGCGGCCTTAAGCACGACATCGAGGACTCCGAGCTGGCGGGTATCGTCCAGACGCTCGATGCCATGCGTTCCGACTACGAGGCCCTGGTGCATACGTTTTTGGACGACGCCAGCTGCGGCGAGCGCCTGCATGGCGTGGGCGTGATCAGCAAGAAGGACGCGCTGGAGCTTTCGATGGTCGGCCCGTTTGGGCGCGCTTCGGGCGTGGACTACGACGTGCGCATGTTCGGCGACGGTGCCTATGCGGACCTGGCTGCATTTGAGCCCATCGTTGCCACCGACGGCGACTGCTACGCCCGCTGTCAGGTGCGTTGTGCCGAGGTCACGCAAGCCATGGACATCATTAAGGAGCTTGTGGGCAAGATCCCGCACGACGGTATCGGCGGGCGCACCAAGCTCACGCCGGCCGACGGTGCGCGCGGCGAGGTTGTGATTGAGCAGCCGCGTGGCGAGGCGTATTACTATGTGCGCGGCAACGGCACCAAGAGCCTGGACCGTTTTCGCGTGCGCACGCCGACGTCGCAGAACCTGGCGGGTCTGACGCATGCGCTGCAGGGCGTGCTCCTTGCCAACGTGCCCATGATTATCCTGACCATCGACCCCTGCATTAGCTGCACGGAAAGGTAGGCGCGGCATGAGTTTGCTGACATTTGCCAAGACGGCCTTGGGCTCTATGGTCAAGCAGCCGGTCACGGTGTGCTATCCGCAGGAGAAGCTCGCGGCACCCGAGCGCTTGCGCGGACATATCGTCAACGACATGGACGTGTGCATTTGCTGCGGGATGTGCGCGCGTCGCTGCCCGGCGGGCGCGCTCGCGGTCAATCGCAAGGGCGGAACGTGGTCGATCGATCCGTATGCCTGTGTGGTGTGCGGCGAGTGCATCGAGAGCTGCCCCAAGCACTGCCTGACTATGGACACCGCCCGCACTCCAGTTGCGGCGGACAAGACTCCCACGGTAGAAACCAAGCCGGAATAGCGCTGGAACAGGGGACGGTGGGGCAAAAATGCCCCACCGTCCCCGCGCTTAAACGCGCGGTTGGGCCGCCACGAACAAAACTATGCCGGATTACGGGGCTGGATTGCGAACCTCCGACCATACAGAAAATTGCAAAAACAAAACCGCAGGTAGATAACCTGCCGTTTTTCAAAAAATGGAGGTATGGATGAGGGCCCTGACATTAGCCCCGTAATCCGGCATAGTTTTGAAATAGCATCATATCCGTAACAGCCCTTGATCACCCCAAGGACGGAGGAAAACGGGTCATTTTGGCCTCGCGAAGGCTGCCACGTGGCCCGTCTGCCACGAAATGCGCCCATCTACTACGTTTAGGCTGCCATCCTCAACCATGGCGAACGACGCAAGAACAAATCCGCAGGTAAAACGCCTAGGGTTTTCATGAAACGCGGTTATGGTCGAGGGTATCGAGTCAAACGTAGTAGATGGGCCCATTTCGTGGCGGGCGCCGTCTGCCGATCTCCGCGGGCGGAAGAAAAGGGATCATTTTGGTCCCGCGAGGTTTGTGGAGGTGCTCGTGCAGGGCCGCCCGAACAAAACTATGTCGGTTTACTACGATGAATTCGACATTCCCGACCATGACTGCATTTTTCTAAATATTGCAAGCGCTCTACCTGCGGTTTTGCAAGTGCGCAATTTGCTGTGGTCGAAGGTGGGCGATTCATCGTAGTAAACCGACATAGTCTCGAAATGGTATTAAATCGGTGACAGCCATTTTACTCTGCCGGGGCGGTCGGTCGCTGGGTAATTACCCTCGCAGGTAGGCGATGGCAATCTGCGTGCGGTTGCGCAGGCCCATTTTGGCAAGGATCGAGCTGATGTGGTTGCGCACGGTGCCTTCGCCCATGTATGCCGTGGCGGCAATCTCCTTGTTGTCGAGGCCACGGGCGATGAGCTCTGCGACTTCGAACTCGCGGTCGGTCAGGCTGACAAAGGCCGCGGGCCGGCGGGTCGTGCCGGCCTCGACGCCCGTTCCGTCAAAATCGATGTCCTCGATCGCCTTGCCCTCGAGCACGCGTTTACCGTCCATGACCTGCGCCAACGCCGGTGGAATGGCGGCGACATCGGTTTTGATCAGGTAGCCGCGGGCGCCCAGTTTGAGCGCCGACACAATGTACTCGTCATCCGAGAATGTCGTCAGAAACACGACGCGTGCCGCGGGGTCACGCTCAAGGATTTCGCGCGCCGCCGAAAGACCGTCACGCCCCGGCATCTGGATGTCGAGCAGCGCGATGTCGGGCGCGTGCTCGCCGTAGAGCGCGACCGCGTCGTCGCCATTGGCGCCGGTGCCCACCACCTCGATCTGCGGCTGGGCGCCCAGGATAATCTTGAGCGAATCGACCACTAGGCGGTCGTCGTCGACAACGATGAGCCTCATCGGCCCTCATCTCCTTGCTGTTTGGGAACGGTGGCAAACACACGCCAGCCGCCGGTGCCGGCGCGCGGACCGGCGGTGAAGGTGCCGCCAAGCGCCTCGACGCGCTCGCGCATGGAGGCGAGCCCCATGCCTTCTGCGACGTTGCTGCTGCTCGCCGGGGTCGCGTCCGCGCCATCATCGGTAACGATGAGCTGGTAAAACGACGGATGCTCCATGCACCGCACGGTAATGGTTTTGGCATGGGCGTGGCGCATGGCGTTGGAAAGCGCCTCGCGCAGGACCGCCGCAAAGCAGTTGGCGACATTTGCGGGCGCATGTTCGGCCATAACTTCAAGCTCAATCTGCGGGCCGCCGTCCGAGCGAGCGCCTTCAACAATGCTTTCGAGCTGCACGGAAAGGTCGACAGCGTTGTCGTTGAGCGCATGGACGCTAGTACGCACAAGCTGGAGCGCCTCGTCAACCGTGCGTTTGACGTCGGCGAAATCGGCGGCGACGCCGGGCTCGTCGGCGTGGACCACGCGCAGGGCTTCGGCCTGCAGCGAGGCGCGTGTGAGCTGGTGCCCGACATTATCGTGGATCTCGCGCGCGATGCGGGCGCGTTCGGCGAGCGTCGCGAGCTCGACTTCGTAGTCCTGGCGATCGGCAAGATCGCGGTTGCGCGCCTCGAGCGCGAGGGCTCGTTCCTGCAGCTCGTCACGGGTACGGCGCATGCGCTGCTGCTCGCGCTCCAACTGGGCGGTACGTAGCGATAGCAAGGTTGCGGCAACCGAAAGGATGGTGGTCAGCAGGAGCGTTCGGGCGGTAAGCGCGTCGGCGCGAAGGTCCGCGATGAGTGCAAAGACAAAGGCGACGCCAATGCCCAACGCGACCCAAACGCGTTCACGGCGCACGCGCCGCGCGATGTCATAAAAGGCGAGAGGCGCAAACGGCACAAACGGCGGCACGAAGACAGCCGCGATGATGTAAGCGTAACTCGCGGCCTCGCTTGTGCGGCGTGTGCGTTCCCCCTGTGCGACCTCGGCCAGCGAGGTGGCGATAACGCCAAGGCAAAACGCCGCGACCAGGCGAGCGTCCACAGTAAGGCCCATAGCGGCCGCAATGCAGCACGCCAGCACAATCGATTTGTCGAAAAGCCTGTTCATACGGGTATTGTACGCGATGCTGCGCGCGGGGGAGGCGCCGCCTACGCAACCGTGACATTCCTCCCGCGCGGCAAAGCGGGGCGCCGGCGGGCAACGCGACCAAGCCCCGCACTCGTGACAAAGCTCACTGGCGCGCGCCGGCGGCTCCTGCGATGATGCAATCGTACCGGGCCGCAATCAACGGAAGGGCCGCCTCATGACAGACATCGTCCACGTCGAAAACCTCGTCAAGCGCTATGACGACCTTATTGCGCTCGACCACTTTAACCTGAGCATCGCCCCCGGCGAGATCTTTGGCCTGCTCGGCCCCAACGGCTCGGGTAAGACCACGTCCATCAACTGCATCCTGCAGCTGCTCGCCTACGACAAAGGCACCATCGAGCTGTTCGGCGAGCCCATGACGCCCGCCCGCTATGACCTCAAGCGTCGCATCGGCGTGGTGCCGCAGCAGGTGGCGGTATTCGACGAGCTTACGGTGCGCGAGAACATCGACTATTTCTGTAGTCTCTACGTCAGCGACCGCAAGCGCCGCCGCGCGCTGGTCGACGAGGCAATCGACTTTGTCGGGCTGGGCGACTTTACCAAGTTCCGCCCCGGCAAGCTCTCGGGCGGCCTGGCACGTCGCCTCAACATTGCCTGCGGCATCGCGCACAAGCCCGAGCTCATCTTTTTTGACGAGCCCACGGTGGCAGTCGATCCACAGAGCCGCAACGCCATCCTGGAGGGCATCTGCCGCCTGCGCGGCGAAGGCGCCACGGTGGTGTATACCAGCCATTACATGGAGGAAGTCGAGCAGATCTGCAGCCGAATCATGATCATGGACGGCGGCCGCGTGCTGGCGCAGGGCACCAACGACGAGCTCAAGCGCATGATTCAGATGGGCGAGCGCGTGACCGTCGAGGTCGGCGCCGTCGAGCCCGCCACGGTCGAGCGGCTGCGCGCTCTGGAGCACGTGCTTTCGGTTGAGCTGTCCGGCGGCGAGCTCGTCTGCACCTGCGAGGCGAGCCCGCATAATCTGGTGGACATCCTCGACACGCTGCGCGCCGCCGATGTGGCGCTCGGCCGCGTGTGGAGCGAGCCGCCCACGCTCAACGACGTGTTCCTCGAAATCACCGGCCGCGAGCTGCGCGACTAGGGGGCAGCCATGTTCAACACCATCATTATCACGGTCAAGACGTTGCTGCGCCGGCCGAGCACGTGGGTTTGGGGCGCGATCTTTCCCGTTGCGCTTTCCACGATGTTCATGTTTATGTTTGCGAACCTCAGCTCCGACGGCAAGGTCGACCCGGTGCCGGTGGCCGTTGTCGCCGACCAGGCCTGGGACGCCTCGACCTTTAAGGACGTGGCAGCTTCGCTTGTCAAGGCAGGCGACGACCAGCTGCTCGATGTGAGCGAGTACGAAGACTTGGCTGCCGCGCGCAAAGCGCTCAAGGCCGGCGAGGTCGCGGGCATCTATATGGTCGATGCCGCGGGCACGCCCAGGCTCACGCTGCTATCGAGTTACGACAGCTCGCGCGCCTCGTCGGTGCTCACCGACCGCAGCATCCTTGAAACGGTGGCAAGCTCGTATACGCAAAATGCCGAGCTCATGCGCCAGATTGCCCGGAATGACCCTGCGGCGCTCGCCGACCCGGAGGCGGTTGCGCACGCCCTGTCGCTCGAGGGCGGCACCCGTCGCGTGAGCCTGACGCGCACCACGCCCGATGGCACGGTCATCTACTACTACGCGCTCTTTGGTCTGGTGGCGATGATGTCTGCCGAGTTTGCCGCTTTGAGCGTCGTCGATCTGCAGCCCAATCTGTCGGGCCTCGGCGCACGTCGCTGCGTGGGCGGTCTTTCCAAGACGGCGTCGCTGGCTGGCATCTTTGTCGGCTCGTGGCTGGTCTCCTTTGCCTCGATGGCGATCGCGATCGGCTACGTGCGCCTAGTCGTGGGCATCGACTTTGGCGGGCGCGAGGGACTGTGTTTGGTGGGCGGCGCCGCTTCCGCGCTTGCCGCCACGGGCTTGGGACTCTTTGTGGGCACGCTTCCCGTTAAGGGCGGCAAGGCGTCCAAGTCGGGCATCCTCACGGGCTTTGCCACCACGTGCGCCCTGTTCGCAGGCCTCTACGGCGAGCCGGCGATGGCGCTTGCCGACGACGTCGCTCGCGCCTGTCCGGCCGAGTGCTGGCTCAATCCCGTCAAGCTCATCTGCGACATGTTCAATCGCCTGTATTTCTTTGAGGACCTGGGCCCCTTTGCCGTTCGCGCCGGCGCGCTCGTCCTGATGGCGTTGCTGTTCGTTGCCGCCGCCACGCTGATCTTTGGAAGGAGCCGCTATGAGCACCTTTAAGACTGCGCTTCGCATGGCGCTCGCGCACCCGCTCTATCTGCTTATCTACACGGTGTTTATTTCGCTGTTGGGCGTGTTTATCGCGGCGTCGGTGAGCTGGAACTCGTCGCAGCTCACCGAGTACAAGCCCTACGATGCCAATGTGATCGTGGTCGACCGCGACGACAGTGACCTTTCGCGCGCGCTTACCAAGCATCTGGGTTCGCGCTTTGAGCTGGTCACGGGCGTCGGTGACGACACGTACGACCTTGCGGATGCGCTCGCCAAGAGCAACAGCGCCAAGGGCAGTGCCGACTGCGTGTTCTTTATCCCGGAGGGGTTTGAGGACGACCTCGTTGCAGCCGCCCGCGCGGGGGAGTTCCTGCCCAAGCTCGATGTGACCTACGGTGCCGGAACCATGGCGGCGGCGCTTTCGTCTGCCGAGGCCTCGCGCTGGATCTCACTCGCGGGCGCTGCGGCGGCGCTTGAGCCCACTGCCTCCAACGGTGACGTTGCCAAGGCCGCCGAACATGCCGCTGCCGAGCGTGCCGAGGTCGAGATCGAGCAGGTCAAGGTCGACTCGACTGCCGCCGCCACGCTCGAGTCGTACTTCAACTTTGGTGCGTACGCGATTATCTCGTCGGTCATCGTGTCGGTGGGGCTGGTGTTCTCGGGCATGAACGAGCCCGAGCGCGTGCGTCGCATGGATGCCGGCCCAATCTCCGAGCGCCAGCGTTCGCTTGCCGTGTTTGCGGCCGCCGCCGTACTCACCGTCTGCATCTGGTTTGTGTCGAGCATGATGGGCGTCGTGGGCTTTGCCGGCGCGGTCGCCGAGGTCGGCGTGGGCCGTGTATGTCTGGCGCTGTCGGCGACGTTTGCCCTTGCGTGCACGCCGCTGGCCGTTGGCTTTGCGCTTTCGAGCCTGGGTGCGCGCGAGGAACTGCTCAACGGTGTGAGCAACCTGCTCGGCATGCTCATGACGTTTTTGGGCGGCGCCTGGATGCCGCTGTCGCTGATGGGCTCGGCCGTGCAGACCGTGGCGCATTTTGTGCCGACATATTGGGTGAACGACGCGATCGGCAAGGCGCTTGCCTCGGATCTGACGTCTGCCGTGCTGGGCGACATCGCCTGCGACCTAGGCGTCACGGTGCTCTTTGCCGCGGCCATCACCGCCGTAGGCCTAGCCCTCGTGCACAACAAATCCCACGCCTAGCCGCCTAGTCATTGGGGACGTTCTTAAATGACTGGTCGCTGGGGACAGCCTTTGCCGATTCGCCGGCTCGCCGGCCGGGCTGGCAAGGGCTGTCCCTGGCGGCACTCATTGGGGACAGACTTAAATGAGTGGTTTCAGTCATTTAAGTCTGTCCCCAATGAGTACCCAATGACTGGTTTGGAAAAATAGCGCACGTCGCTTAAAAATAGTTCGCCAAGGTTTACTATTACGTTCATAAAGTAGTACAAGGCTAACAATGGGGGATAGCATGGCAGCGAAGCAAGCCTATGTCCAGGTCAAAGGGCTTAAGAAACACTACGGCGACGGTGATGCGCGCCTGACGGTACTCGATGGCATCGACACGTCCATCAACCGCGGCGAGATCTGCGTCATGCTGGGGCCCTCCGGCTCGGGCAAGTCGACCTTTCTCAACCTGATCGGCGGCCTGGAGGATGCCGACGGCGGCTCCATCATGGTGGACGGCTGCGACCTTACCGTGCTCAAGCCTACCGATCTGGGCGAATACCGACGCCGCGAGCTGGGCTTTGTCTTTCAGTTCTACAACCTGGTGCCCGATCTCACCATCAAGGAGAACATCGAGGTCACGGCGCACCTGTCTAAAAAGCCGCTCAACATCGATGACCTGCTGCGTTCGCTGGGCCTCTACGAGCACCGCAACAAGTTCCCGCGCCAGGTCTCGGGCGGCCAACAGCAGCGCTGCGCCATCGGCCGTGCGCTCGTCAAAAATCCGGGCCTGCTGCTGTGCGACGAGCCCACGGGCGCGCTCGACTACAAGACATCCAAAGAAATCTTGCAGCTCATGGAGGATGTCAACCGCACCTACGGCTGCACCATCATCATTGTCACCCACAATGCCGCCATCGCGCGCATGGCCAATCGCGTGCTGCGCCTGCGCGACGGGCGCATCGTCGAGGACGAGCTCAACGAGTCGCCCGTCGCGGCCGCCGAGCTCGATTGGTAGGTGACGCCATGACGCCTCTCGCAAAACGTCTCCCGCGCGAGCTGCGCCGCAATATCGGCAAGTACCTGGGCATCTTTTTACTCATGTGCGGAAGCATCGCCCTTACCTCGGGCTTTTTGCTCGCGGCCCACTCCATCGGCTGCCTTATCGACGACATGCGCGATGCGTACACGATCGAGGACGGCCGCGTGACCACTTCCTTCGAGGCTACCGACGATCAACTCAAGGCCGCCGAGGACGCAGCCGGTGACGTCGGCGGCGTCACGCTCTACAAGAATTTCTCCATCGACGCCATCATCAAAAAGACCGCCGGCGACGACGGCACCAAGCGCACGCTGCGCACCTATGCGCACCGCACCAAGGTCGATATCGCGTCCTACTGTGAGGGCAGGCAGCCCAGGGCGGACGATGAGGTGGCCATCGACCGCGTTTTTGCCACCAACAACGACCTCGCCGTGGGCGATAAGGTCGAGCTTGAGGGCCGCACCTACACCATCTGCGGCATCATGACCCAGCCCGATAGCCAGGCGCTGTTCCTCAACAATTCGGACTTTACGGTGAACACCATCACGTACGGCGTGGCCGAGGTTACCGATGCCGGCTTTGCCGCGCTCGAGGATGCCGGTGGCGCACCCGCCTACACCTACTCCTTCACCTTTGCCGATCGCGACCTCTCCACTGCAGACCGCATCGACGCCGAGCAAGATATGGTCGAGGCACTGACCGATGCCGATACGCGCGTGGACGATCTGATCGATGCCGATTCCAATCAGGGCATTGGCTATGCGCGCGACGACGTGGACGGCGACTCCATGATGTGGATGACGCTGCTCGACATCATCATCGTGATCATGGCGTTTGTCTTTGTGGTCCTTACCGACGCCACCATCGAGGAGGAGAGCGCCATCATCGGCACGCTGCTCGCCAGCGGCTATCGCCGTCGCGAGATCGTGCTGCACTACCTCGCACTTCCCGCCATCGTGGGCGTGGTCGCGGCGCTTTTGGGCACTGCGCTCGGCGTTGCGTTCTTTACCGAGCCCATGCGCGGTCTCTACTACGGCTCGTACAGCCTGCCACCCTTCCAGGTGTACTGGAGCTGGGAGATCTTCGTGAAGTGTGCCGTGGTTCCCGCCGCCGCGCTCATTCTCATCACGCTGGTGGGCCTGCTTCGCAAGATGGGCAAGACGCCGTTGCAGTTCCTTCGTCACGAGGCGAGCGGCAAATCGGGCACCAAGCGTGGCCTGCAGCTGCCGGAGCGCATGGGCTTTGTCTCACGCTTCCGCCTGCGCATCTTCCTGCGCAACCTGGGCAACTTCGCCACGCTCTTCGTAGGCATTGCGTTTGCGTCGCTGCTGCTGCTCTTTGGCCTGGCGATTCTGCCCACGATGACGCACTACGCGGACAACCTCGAGACGAGCCTGGTTGCCGAGCATCAGTACACACTCAAGGCGTCGCTGGAGCTCGAGGGTACCGCCGAGGAGCGCGAGCAGTGGGCGGCGCTCGAGCGCTTGCAGTCGGTTGACGGCGCGCTGCTTTCCGCCGCTCAGGATGCCGATGACGAGCTCGACGACGCGGCCGATGCGGCGCAGGCGGCGACCGATGCCGCGACCGCATCTCCGTCTGCCGAGAGCCTGACCGCAGCGCAGGATGCGCTTGCCAAGGTCCAGGACAAGAAGGATGCGCTTTATGCGCGCCTCGATGACCTTGCCGATGCCCTCGGCTGTAACCGCGACGAGACCATCGATTTGATCGACAAGGCCTCTAAGATCGACACTGACAACGACGACATCCACCCGGTCAATACGACCGACAACGGCGCGGGCGCAATCGCGCAGGCCGAGAAATATGCCGTTTACCAGCTGCAATACGACCGCGGCGATGGTAATGGCGAGGAGACGATTTCCGTCTACGGCATCTCGCCCAACTCGCGCTATTGGAAAGACCTCAACGTCGGCGATGGGCGCGTCGTCTTTGGCGGCGGTCTGCTCGATAAGTTTGGCTGGAGCGAGGGCCAGAAGGTCACGCTCGGCGACAAGTACGAGGGCGAGCATTATTCCCTTGAGTACACGGGCAAGGACTGTGCCTGGGGCTCAAAGTCGGACATGAATATCTATACGAGTATCGACGACTTTAACGAGCTGTTCGACAACGACGCCGCCTACTTTAACGGCTATGTGAGCGACGAGAAGCTCGACCTCGATGCTCGTTACTTTGCCGGCGACACCACGCCCGACGACATGCGCGCCGTGGGTGACCAGTTCATCGGCATGATGAGCAAAATGATCGGAATGATGATCGGGCTCGCGGTGTTTATCTTCCTGCTGTTTATGTACCTGCTGACCAAAGCGGTGATCGACCACAGCGCCCGGTCGATCAGCTACATGAAAGTCTTTGGCTATCGCGATAGCGAGATTTCGCATCTGTACATCCGCTCGATCACGCTGTGCGTGGCGGCGTCGCTCGTGCTGAGCCTTCCGGTGATCATCGGCTCGCTCACGGCCATCTTCCGCTCGATGCTGCTCGCCTATAACGGCAATATCGAGATTTACGTGCCCGCTTGGTCCATGGCTGCATGCGTCGGCATCGGCTTTGCGACCTACCTGGTCGTGGCACTGCTACACACGCGCTCTATCAAGCACGTCAGCCTAGCCGAGGCCCTCAAGGTGCAGGAGTAGCCCCTTATTAGTCGTTGGGGACGTTCTTAAACGACTAGTCATCGGGGACGGTCTTTGCCGATTCGCCGGCTCGCTGGCCGGGCTGGCGGGGACTGTCCCTGGCGGTACTCATTTAAGTCTGTCCCCAATGAGTGGTTTCAGTCATTTAAGTCTGTCCCCAACGACTAGGTTTCGCGCTTGACTTCGACCCTACTTTAGCGGGTACCATCCTCTATGTCTGTAACGCCATATAGACCGAGGGGATATATCTATGACCGCAACTGCACCCGCAGCACCCGCTAAGGTGTACTTCACCAACCTGCGCACGCATGCTCGCGAGAGCCAGCTCGACAAGCTCAAGCGCCTCATCCGTCACGCCGGTATTGAGCAGATCGACTTTGAGAACAAGTTCGTCGCTATCAAGATTCACTTTGGCGAGCTGGGCAATCTGAGCTTTTTGCGCCCCAACTACGCTCGCGCCGTCGCGGATGTCGTGAAGGAGCTGGGCGGCAAGCCCTTCCTCACCGACTGCAACACGCTCTATGTGGGTAGCCGCAAAAACGCGCTCGAGCACATCGATACCGCGTATCAGAACGGCTTTACCCCGTATGCCACGGGTTGCCAGATCATCATCGCCGACGGCCTCAAGGGTACCGACGAGGCGCTCGTCCCGGTCGAGGGCGGCGAGTACGTGCACGAGGCCAAGATCGGTCAGGCGCTCATGGATGCCGATATCGTGATCAGCCTCACCCACTTTAAGGGCCATGAGCAGGCCGGCTTTGGCGGCGCCATGAAGAACCTGGGCATGGGCGGCGGCAGCCGCGCCGGCAAGATGGAGCAGCATGCCGCCGGCAAGCCGAACGTCGCGACCGAGCACTGTGTTGGCTGCCGTGCCTGCGAGAAGATTTGCGCGCACGGCGCCATCACGTTTGACGGTACGCGTGAGCGCGAGCTTGCCAACGGCAACACCCGCACGGTTCACGTGGCTGCCATCGACCACGATCGCTGCGTGGGCTGCGGACGCTGCATTGCGGCGTGCAACCAGGACTGCATCAAGCCCGACTATGATGCCGCGGCCGACGTGCTCAACTGTAAGATCGCCGAGTACACCAAGGCCGTCGTCGACGGCCGTCCGAGCTTCCACATCTCGCTCGCCATGGATATCAGCCCCAACTGCGATTGCCATCCCGAAAACGACACGCCTATCGTCAACGACATCGGCATGTTCGCGAGCTTCGACCCGGTCGCCATCGACCAGGCCTGCGCCGATGCCGTCATGGCATCCGAGCCGCTGCCCAACACCGAGCTCACCGACAGCGCCGCCAAGATGGAGCATAACCACGAGCATCTGGAGGGCGAGCAGGCCAAGGATCCCTTCTGCATCACGCATCCCGACACCGACTGGCGCGCGTGCATCGCGCATGCCGAGAAGATCGGCCTAGGCACGAGCAAGTACGAGCTCATCGAGGTCAAATAGCGCCTGACTATTGGACATATCAAGCGCTTTTGTAGCGCGACGTTAGCAAAAACCGCCCGCGAGCACAGCGCTCGCGGGCGGTTTTCCGGAAGTATGCGGCAAATTTCGAGACCGCCGAGCACACGACGTTTTTTGGCGACAAAACCCCTGATAATTTGTTGATAAAACTGCGGTCTGGTTGGCAGTTCCAGATTTTGCCGCATACTTCCGAAAATAGGGGGTCAGATAAAGCCACGGACATTGCTTTTTCCCTAAAAATTCCTATCGAGGAAGTCGTCGACCGTATTCCAGTAGAGCTCGGGGTCGACTTGCGCGCTCTTGGCGTGGGTGGCGCCGTGGATAGTGAGCTTCTGTTTAACCTTGCTGGCGCACGCGTCGTAGTTTTGGTCGAGCATGCCGTACGGCACAAAGGTGTCCTGGTCGCCGTGGATAAACAGCATGGGAACCGTCGCGTGTTTGAGTTGCTCCACACTGCTCGCCTTATGAAAGTCGTAGCCTGCGCGCACGTTGCACACCAAGTTTGCTACATCGAGTAAGGGAAAGCTAGGCAGGCCGAACACGTCCTTGAGCTGCAGAGAAAACTCGTCCCAAACACTCGTATAGCCGCAGTCCTCGATAATGCATTTTACGTTTGCGGGCAGAGGTTCCCCCGCGACATTCATAGCGGTTGCTGCACCCATCGACTCGCCAAAGACCAGGATGCGCGCCTCGGGGTCAGCCTGAACGATCCGCCCAATCCATGCAACGACATCGAGCCGCTCGGGCCAGCCCATGCCGATATAATCGCCGCCGGAGCGCTCGTGGGCGCGGGCGGCAGGCGCGAGCACGTTCATGCCGCGGTCGTGGAAGCGCTTGGCGTATCGGGCCATACCGATGGGCTCGTTGGTATATCCATGCAGGCAGACGGCGTAATCGTGGGTGTTCTTCGAGGCGGCAAAATACCAAGCGGCGAGCTCGGTTCCGTCATCTGCGGTGAGGCTGCTGCTCTCGCGGTTCTCTTTAAACCATGCCCGCGCCTCGGTTCCCTCGGCATCCGGCTGCTCACCTTCTTTGTCGTCCTTGCCATCTTGCATCATCTTCATGGTGTATGGCGCGCGGGGATTCAGCGCGAAGTCAAACAGAAAGTTGCCGGCAAATCCGAGCAGCGCAACGACAACCACCAGTGCAACGATGCCGGCTATCTTGAGCTTTCGATGGGAACGTGCGTTTTGAGCCATGCGGTATTCTCCTATAAGATGTTAATACATCAACATTTAATACAAGCGCATTATGGACGTTCGCCGTTGATGCGTCAACAAGCAAAGAATGGGTAAACAAAGGGTCACATATGGTGCAAATTTCGCACGTACCTAGACGCTTTGATATAGTATTGAGAACTCTTTACGTTGGAGGATGTAACCGGCATGTCCGATTCGAGCGACAGTTCCAAGCCGCGACCCAAGACCGCGGCCGTTCCACACTACACGGTGGGCGAGGAGATCATGAACTCCGTCACCCATGGTGTCGGCTGCCTGCTGGGTATCGCGGGCCTGGTGCTCCTGATCGTATTCGCTGCCCTGCGCGGCGGAGGCCCGGCCCACATGGCCGCGGCGATTGTCTATGGCGTCAGCATTATCCTCGAATACCTAGCCTCCACGCTCTACCACGCGATTCAGCCCGCGCGCGCCAAGCGCGTGTTTCGCATCATCGACCACAGCTGCATCTACCTGCTCATAGCCGGCAGCTATACGCCGTTTTGCCTCATCACGCTCGCAAACGACGGCGGCGCCGTACTGTTCTTTGCCGTATGGGCCATCGCCATTATCGGCATCGCCCTCGAGTGCTTTATGCGCGAGCGTCAACCGCATTGGGTAAGTGGCTTGGTCTACCTGCTGATGGGCTGGCTCGTTGTCTTTAAGCTGCCCGAGCTCGTGTCGTTGCTCAGCCCCGTGGCACTTGCCCTGCTCGCCGTCGGCGGCGTGTGCTACACCGCGGGCGTGCCGTTCTATATCGCCAAAAACGTGCGCTATCTGCACAGCGTGTTTCACCTGTGGGTGCTTGCCGGCAGCATCTTTCAGTTCATGGCGGTGATCCTCTTCGTAATCTAGCGACCATGCCTGCGCGCCCGCGTCCTCGTTTGGGCGCCGGCGCAATTGCCGTATCCGTCATCAACGTTTTACCCTGACGCCCGAATCTTGGAGGTTCGAGAAACTCCCGATGGACATAACCATCTCCCTTATCACTACCCTCGTTTTAACCCTCATCAACGGTTACTTCTCTATGTCCGAGATGGCGCTCACCACGGCCAAGCGCGCCGTGCTGGAGCACGAGGCCGAGGAAGGCGACAAGCGCGCCGAGCGCGCCATTAAGCTGGCCGCCGATTCCGACCAGCTGCTCGCCACCATCCAGGTCGCCATCACGCTCGTGGGCTTTGCCTCGTCTGCCGTCGCCTCGACGAGCCTGTCCGACCCGCTCGCCACGTGGCTCATGAGCTTTGGCATCGCGCCGCTTTCCGCTATTGCGCGCGGCCTGGCGCCGGTCATCATCACCGTCGCGGTCGCCTTCGTGTCCATCGTGATTGGCGAGCTCGTCCCCAAGCGCATCGGCCTGGCCAATGCCGAAGGCGTATCCAAGCAGGTCGTGGGACCGCTTTCGGTGTTCCAAAAGATCGCCCGCCCGCTCGTGTGGCTGACCGGCGCCTGCTCCGACGGCCTGGCCCGCATACTGCGCATCAAGAGCGCTGACGACCGCCAGAACGTCTCGGAGGAAGAGATCAAGTACATGGTCTCGGAGCAGGACGACCTGCTCGACGAGGAAAAGCGTATGATCCACGAGATCTTCGACCTGGGAGACACCGTTGCCCGCGAGGTCATGGTGCCGCGCGTGGACACCACCATGTGCGAGGACGACGAGACGGTCGCCGATGTGCTGTCCGCCATGCGCCAGACCGGCTTTAGCCGCATCCCCGTCTATCACGAGGATCCCGACAACGTCGCCGGCATCGCGCACATCAAGGACCTGATCCAGCCTTCGCTCGACGGCAAGGGCGACCAGCCCATCGCCGACTTTTTGCGCGACGCCACCTTTGTGCCCGACACCAAGGACATCCTGCCGCTGCTGTCCGAGATGCAGACCTCGCACGACCAGATCGTAGTGGTCGTGGACGAGTACGGCGGCACGGCCGGCATCATCACCATCGAGGACATCGTCGAGGAGATCGTGGGCGAGATCGAGGACGAGTTCGACCCCGACAACAAGTACCTCACGCGCCTTTCGCGCCGCGAGTGGCTCGTCGATGGGCGTTTTTCGTGCGATGACGCGATTGAGCTTGGTTGGCCGCTCGAGGAAAGCGATGATTATGAGACCATCGCCGGCTGGATTTTGGAGCTTTGCGACTCGGTGCCCGACATCGGAGAGGTGTTTGAGGTTGCGGGGTATAAGTTTAAGGTGCAGTCGATGCGTGGCCAGCGCATCTCGCTCATTCGCGTGATCGCTCCGGCCGAAACCGATAAGAAGGATTCCGAGTCCTCGGCAGATAAGCCGGCGGCGTCGGACGCGGGTTCTGCGGACCCGCACGACGGCGACGAGTAGGGCAAGGAAGAGTAGGGGAGAGTTATGGCAGGCCTGTTTAACATCCTTAAGGTCACCGTCAGCGAGGACAAGATCTGCGCGCATGTGCTGGTGAACCCCGGCATGCCGCTCATGACCTCGGAGGACATCGAGGCCACGGCGCGCGTGTACTACCTGGTGCCCGCGATTGCCAAGCACCTGTGCCTGGGCGATTCCGGTCGCGAGTTCCAGGACTGCATGGGCCAGACCGAGCTTTGCCATCTGCTGGAGCACGTGACGGTCGAGCTCATGAACGAGACCGGTCTCGCTGGCAGCATTTCGTGCGGCCGCACTCGCGTGAGTGAGCACGATGAGCGCGTCTTTGAGGTCGAGCTTTCGTGTCCCGACGACGCGCTGGCCATCGGCGCGCTGTCTTCGGCGACCTTTATGATGGATTGGGCCTATCTGCATGCCGACCAGCCCGCTCCCGATGTGGACGGTACGGTCGCGGGTTTGCGCAACCTGGTGCTGGGAATGCGCGCCGAGGCCGAGGGCAAGGATCCGCACGAGGCCGTCGCCGCCGCGAACGCCGAGGGTGAGGACGGGGGTGCGACCGAGGGCGAGGCGCCTGCCGAGCCTGCCGCCGAGCCTGTCGACGAGGCCCCTGCCGAGGAGACCGTCGAGCCCGAGCCCGCGGAGCCCCGGGGCGTCCCGAGCTTTGACGACGAGCCGCAGGAGGTAATCGATACCGAGGGCGCGACCGCCGAGAGCCACGAGGCCCCCGCTGCCGTCTACGGTGGCGCGGCGACGGCTCCGGTGGCCCCCGCGCGCGAGGGAGCGCTGCCGCTCGTTGACGGCGCCGGCGAGGACCCGGGCGCTACAGTGGCCATGCCTGCCATGCCGCAGGAGTAGGCTCACCCGCTTATCACCATCATGTACCTGCGCCTTTACCGTACGCAGATGAGCAAGACGGCAAGCGCTGTGCTGCGGGTATAATGGACAGCATTCAAACGGTGGGCGCCGAGGTGCCCGCAGGAGAGGAATGAACATGGGTAAGACTTTCAACTTTATCTCGGGTGCGCTCTTCGGTGCCGCCGCCGGCGCCATCATCGGCGTTGCCCTGGCTCCGCGCTCGGGCGCCGAGACCCGCGCCATGGCTGCCGATATCGCCAACGACGCCTGGGATAACATGCGCGACACCTACGAGCACGGTGCCGAGGAGGCCCGCGCTGCGGTCAACGATTTTGGCCCGATGGTCGACGCCAAGACCGATGACCTGCGTGCCAAGGTTGACCTTGCCCGCGAGCGCATGGACCAGCTGCGCGAGCAGCTCAACGACGCCATCTCGGGCGGTAACGTGACGCCCGCCGCCGATGTCGTGGTCGAGAACGCCGTCGAGGCCGACGCCGAGGCCGCGGAGCCTTCGACCGAGGCATAATGCGCGCCGGGGATTTTGTCGGCGCCAAGATCTATCGCAAGCCTACCGAGGATAAGCGCACCAAAAAAGACGGCACGCCACGCAGCCCTAAAAAGCTCGGCAAGATTCACTTTCCGGTCTTTACCCCGGGCGGTACGCGCGTGGTGGGCTTTATGGTTCGCCAGTCCGATATCGCGGGCATGATTGAGCGCCCCGACCGATTTGTGGCGCTCGATGCCATTGGCGTCTACGAGAGCGCCATCGCAGTTGACGACGTCAAGGGCACCTACGATACCGCTGCGGCCAAGCGCCTCGACATCAACCTGGACGATTGCATTATCTGGGTTGGCATGGACGTGCGCACGGAGTCGGGCGATGTCGTGGGCTATTGCTCGGATGTGGAGTTCAAGCCGCGTTCGGGCATCGTGCAGACGTTCTACTTGACCGCCGGCACCGCTTCGAGCGTGCTAGTGGGCGACACGCAGATGCCGCCGACGATGCTGCGCGGCTATGCGGACGGCGCGATGATCGTTTCGGACGAGGTTAAGTCGCTCGGGTATTCGGGCGGCGCCGCCGCAAAGGCTGCCGAGGCAAGCGTCGTGGTGGGCGATAAGGTCAAGAAGGGCGCCAAGGTGCTCGATGACAAGGGTTCGGTCGCCGTGGACAAGGGCAGTCGCGCGCTGGGCAAGCAGCTCGGCAAGACGCGCGGTATGTTCAAGGCCTTTAAGGACGAATATCAAAAGGCGAGCGGTGGCTCGTCGAAAGCTAGCAAATAGCGACGTACCAAATGATGGGAGGCAAGCCGGAGACCTGTTGCTCCGGCTTGCTGCGTTTATGGGGGAGGGCACATGCGCCAAAACGGATCATATTCACACGGACGCTCGGGCTCGCGTCCGACGGCGCGCCGCGATCTGGGGCAGCTGCCCAGCGGTCAGCGCAAGCGTCACCGTAAGCCCGGCGCGATGTATCTCAACCATAGCCGCGGCTTTAGCGACCGCAGCGCTCGCATCGGCAACGGCCGCACGCCCCGCCGTCCGTCTCGCCTGCCCTATGCGCTCATCGCCGTGGGTTGCGCGCTCGTGCTGTTCATCGCTGCTGTCGTGGGCTACGTCAACCGCAGCGTGGATGTCGTCCTCAACGGCCAGGAGACTGCGGTGCGCGCCGGCTCTACGCTGCAAAATCTCATCGACGACCAGGAGCTGACCGATACCTACGACGCCGGGGACTTGCTGGCCGTTGACGACAGCGTGCTTACTCGCCATGGCGGCGAAAAGCTGTCGGTAAAAGTGGACGGCAAGCGCATAAAACAGGGCAAGTGGAAAAGCCACGAGCTTACGGGCGGCGAGAAGGTGACGGTCAAAGACGGCCGCGACACGTATGAGAAGCATGAGGTCCAGGCGACGGTTATCGAGCCCAAGCTCAAGGTCGAGGGCACGGGTGCCATCGAGTACGTTAAGACGTGGGGTATCCAGGGTCGCTCCGAGGTGTGGGTCGGCGAGCAGTCGGGCAAGACGCAGGACCGCGGCGAGGTCGTGCCCGCCACCGATTGCGTGGTCGAGTGCGCGAGCGTGGCGCCCAAGGGCAACGAAAAGTACGTGGCGCTGACGTTTGATGAGGGCCCGAGCGGAGCGACCAAGCAGATCTTGCAGGTGCTCAAGGAAAAGGGCGTCACCGCGACGTTCTTCCTGTCGGGCGATGCGGCCGAGGCCTCGCCCGCCACGGCCAAGGCGATTGTCGATGCCGGCTGCGAGGTCGGCTCCAACAGTTACAGCGACGAATCGCTCAAGGGCAAGGATCGCGATGCGGTGCGCGAACAGGTTTCGAAGGGCACCGAGGCGATCAAGTCCGCGACCGGAACGTCGACGATGCTTTTGCGTGCTCCCTACGCAGCCTTTGACGAGCAAAACTGGATTGATGCGATGGACCTGGTGTCTGCCGTGGTCTCGTGGAATATCGATTCGGGCGACTGGCTGCTCAACGGTGCCGACGAGCAGGTCTCGACGGTGCTCGATTCGGTGACGCCGGGCAACATTGTGTTGCTGACCGATAACGATGAATGCGCCGAGCAGACGCTCGAGGCGCTGCCGCAGATTATCGACGGGCTTATTGCCGACGGCTACAAAATCGTGACATTGAGTGATCTGGTCAAGACGGATACATCGCTGAGCAAAAAGCTCACCTCGCTGACGAAGGCCGCCATGCCCAAAAACGCCGTGTTCCCCCAGCTCGCCGAAGATGACGACACCACAGACTAGTCATGTAAGAACGTCCCCAATGACTATGTCACGGATGCGTCAGCGTTTGGTATGCCTGCGATGTTTGGAGCATAAATTTGGCGCCACGGCGCGATGCTGATGCTATAGTTACTGCGGATAACAAGGGTCAAGAGAAAGGTTGCAGGTGAAATCCAAACCTCGACCATACAGTCGATGACCCCATGCAGGTGCTTCTTGCGCATGTACGGGGTGTGAGCGCCGAGCGGCGTGCCGCCCGCGCATGCGTATACATATCTAATAGTCCACGGATGGCGCGCCGGCATGGCCGCAGTCCGAAGGGATAATGATGGGGAGCACCAGTGAATTATCTGAGTGAGATGCTCAAACTGCCGGTCTTGGACGTCGATGGCGAAAAGCTCGGCGTTGTGAACGATTTTGGCATTGCTACCGGCGAAGTTTTTCCGCACGTAACGTCGCTCGCGTTCCGCGGACCCGGCAAGACGCCGTTTATGATCAGCTGGCGCAAATGGGTCGACCGTATCGACGAGACGGGCGTACACCTTAAGTCGCCGGCCACCGAAATCCGTTTTTCGTACCTGCAGCCGACCGAACTCTTGCTCGCCCGCGACGTGCTTAACAAGCAGATTGTCGACACGCAGGGCATGAAGGTCGTGCGCGTAAACGACATTAAGTTTTCCATGTCGGGCGAAAATCAGCTGCGTCTGCTGGGTGCCGAAGTTGGCGCCCGCGGTCTGCTGCGCGCGATCAGCCCCGCACTCGAACATGTCGTCGAGAGCTTTATGAAGCACCTGGGCAAACCGCTCGGTGAGGACATCATCGCCTGGTCCTACATGGACCTGCTCGACCGTTCGACTAAAAACATTCAGCTGTCGGTGTCGCACAAGACGCTTGGCGAGCTGCATCCTGCTGACATTGCCGACATTATCGAGCAGCTCGACCCGCGCCTGCGTGCACAGGTGTTCGCGCAGCTCGACACCGCCCAGGCCGCCGAGGCCATCTCGGAGTTCGATGACGACGAGCTTATGACCGAGATGCTCGAGGGCCTGTCCGACACGGACGCATCGTCGATGCTGGCCATGATGGACCCGGACGACGCCGCCGACCTGATCGACGAGCTCGATTACGAGAAGGCCGAGAAGCTTTTGCGCCTGATGGGCGTTCAGGAGGAGAAGGCGATTCGTAACCTGCTGGGCTATGAGGACAACACCGCCGGCCGTATCATGACCTCGGAGTTTGTCTCCCTGCCCGCCACGGCGACGGTCGGTGACGCCATCGAGGCGATCCGCAAGCTCGACGAGGACTTCGAGAGCGTCTACTACGTCTATACCGAGGATCCGAGCGGCATGCTCACCGGTGTCCTTTCGCTGCGCACGCTCATCGTGGCCGACCGCGACGCCACGCTGGGCCAGCTGGCCTATCGCGACCTGGTTTATGTGTCGCCCGACGAGGACCAGGAAGACGTAACGGACGAGATGACCAAGTACGACCTGGTTGCCATCCCCGTTTGCGATGAGAACCGTCACATTTTGGGTATCGTGACCTTTGACGACGCCATGGACGTAATCGCCGAGGAGCACCAGGAGGACCTGCAGATTGCAGGCGTCGGCTCGGGCGATAGCGCGTCCGACGACTCGACGAATGTGCTCAGCTGGTTTGTGCATCGCCAGTACTGGGTTGTCGTGTGGGGTATTGCCTCGTGCATCATGGCAACAGTGCTGGGGACGGCGCTGGGCTCCGCGCATCTGGTGGTGTTTCCCATGTGTGCCATGCCGCTCGTGCTGCTGGCTGCCTCGCGTATGGTGTCGTTCGTCAAGAACTACTTCCTGGAATACGACGGCCATGACGATGAGCCCAAGCCGTATCTGGGATTTTTCTTCCAGAGCACGGGAATGGGCCTGATCCTGTCGCTCGTGACCTACCTGTGCGCCCAGCTGGTGCGCACGGCCGCATTCCCCGACGCATCCATGTTTGAGGAACAGCTCTTTACCGGCTGCTTTAACATTGCGGCCATCGTTTGTCTGATTGGCAACATGAGCGCCGTGATTTACCTGATGGTGCTGTTCTGGCGTGACGAGCACGACCTCAATACGTCGGGTACCGCCATGAACGTCATTGCCGTCATGATCTCGTGCGTGGCGTACTGCATCGCCGCGGTGCTGCTCACCATGTCGGTCATGGGGTAGGTGGTCGCGTGCAAAACACGAAGCAAAAGGCGAGCACCAAGCAAAAGCTGACCATCGCCGCCATCTTTGGCGCCATGGGCCCCGGTCTGCTGGCGGCGCTTTCGGGTAATGACGCCGGCGGTATCGCCACGTATTCCAGCGCCGGCGCCAGCTATGGCTACAAGATGCTCTGGATGCTTCCCGTCATGACCGTGCTACTTATCGTGACGCAGGAGACTGCGGCGCGTTGTGGCTGCGTCACAGGCAAGGGCTTGGCCTCGCTCATCCGCGAGCGCTTTGGCGTGCGCAGGAGCGTGCTGGCCATGGCGGCGCTGCTGATCGCCAACACGGCCGTTACCATCTCGGAGTTTGCGGGTATCGCGAGCGGTCTTGCCCTCTTTGGCGTGCCGGCGAGCATCTCGGTGCCGCTCGTGGCGCTGCTGGTTTGGATGCTTACCATGTCGGGCAGCTTCCAGCGCATCGAGAAGATTCTGCTGCTGGTGAGCTGCGTGTTTGTGACCTACATCGTCGCTGCATTTATGGCTGGTCCCAGCTGGGGCGAGGTAGCGGTCGACCTGGTTGTGCCCAACATCCAAAATGACCCCAGTTACGTGTCGCTTGTGGTCGCAACGATTGGTACCACCATCGCACCGTGGATGATTTTCTTGGCGCAGAACAACGTGGTCGATAAGAATGCGGGCGAGGACGATATCGTGCTGCAGCGCATCGATACCGTGAGCGGCTCGATTGCCGCCGATGTCATTGCCGGTTTTATTATCATCACGACCGGTACGGTACTATTCCCCGCGGGCATTCAGATTAGCGATGCTGCCGACGCCGCTCGCGCGCTGGAGCCCATCGCGGGCCAGTGGTCCACGGTGCTGTTTGCCTCGGGCTTGGTCGCGGCGAGCTTCTTGGCCGCCTGTGTGCTGCCGGGCGTTACGTCCAGCGCTATCTGCGAGGCATTTGGCTGGGAGCGCGGCGCCGACCGCAGCTGGGACGAGGCCCCGGTCTACCGCGGCATCATTACGGCCATCATCGGCATCTCTGCCGTGCTGGTGCTCATGCCCGGTGTCGACCTGTTCCAGATCATGATGACCTCGCAGGTCATCAATGGTGTGCTGTTGCCTGTGGTTCTGGTGTTCCAGGTGCTTATTGCCGCCGATCGTCACATTATGGGCGCCAACCGCAACGGCCGCGTGTGGAATGTGCTCACTTGGGCGACCATCGGTGTGATTACGGTTCTGACGGTCGTCATGTTTGTGCTGCAGGCGATGGGCTACAGCGCATAGCGCCTCTTTTGGATTCTTAACAGGTCGCCGCCATGGGCTGCGGCCTGTTTTTTGCCCACGGCCTCTCGGAGTCGGCTCAAAAAGAGCAACCTCGGGGTGTTTGCTGCGGGTAAGGGGCATGGAAACGACGCCCGGGGTGGCGGGGAGCCCAGAATTCGGCCGCGGGGAGGGTATTCATTGGCTGTGTCAGGAGTGTCCCTGGGTGCCGGTACATAAGGAACGTTCCTAACTGCCGGAGGGGGCGTCGGTTGTGGCCGACGCCCCCTCCGGATGCAAGCGGATTTGACTGTGTGTTACTTGTCGCCGCCGAGCTTGTGCGGTTTGTAGGCGAGGGCGTTGACGAGTGCGTCGGCAGCGGATTTGACAGCCGCCGGCTGCGGATCGTTAGCGTGGTCCTCGGGATGCACGGGCAGGTCCTTCTTGACGGCATCGTGGATGAGCTTAAGGTACTCGGCCACGCCCGCGTTCGAAAGGTGCGTGCCGTCGCCGTCGAACAGATCGTTGCGGTTGGCGCTATATCCGTACCAGTCGATAACGCGAACGTTTTTATAGCGCGAGGCGGCGTTGGCAATGGCCTGATTGGTGGCGCCGACCCATGGCTGCGGGCTGCGCGTGTTTACAAATACGACGGTGCGCTGATCGCCGGCATCGGCCATGATGGCGTCAATCTGGGCATCGGTCACTAGGCCGTTGGTGCCCAGCGCAAAGACTACGATCTTGCCGGCGAGGTTCTGTTGGAGATAAGCCTCAAATGTTGTGCGGCCCGCATCGAACTGGCGGCCCTTTTCGGCATCGATGTGACTGTGGGGGAACACGCCGTCAAAGGAATCGACAGCGCGCAGCGACACGGAGTCGCCGATCATTAACAGGTCGTAGGATCCGTCGGGGAAGCCGTCGTTGTCCTTGTCGGTGTCATCGGCCGCCTGTTGGTCCTGGGGTTTTGCATTTTTGGCTTCCTTGTTTAGGATTTCGGCGCCCTCGCCGCTCAGCGCGGATGTGTCGGGCACAAAGACCAGACCACCCAGCGCCACGACAAGCACGACGCCGCAAACGGCGCACACGGGAATATGCGCGCGCACCCAGCTCGCGGGCGTGGTGGTGCCTTCGCGGAGCTCGGAAACGGTGCGTCCAAAGGCGCCCTTCCTAAACGGCGTTTCGATAAAGCGATAGGAGCACTCGGCTACGGCGACCACCACAAGTACCTGCAAGATGTACTGCCACCAGGGCGTATCGCTGATGTTGGCGACCGGGTTCATGAGGAGCAACAGCGGATAGTGCCACAGGTAGATGCTGTACGAGCGCTTGCCGACCCACACAAGCGGCTCGGCGGCAAGAGCGCGTGCGACCATGCCCTGGGGCTGCACACATGCCGCGATAACCATCAACGTGAGGATGGAGCACAGCAGCGTGCCTCCGCGATATTGGAAAGCGGTGTAGCCGTTGGTGAGCGCGACCATGGCGGCAAGGCCAACCAGACCCACGACGCCCAACACATCGATGGATGCGGGCGAGGACCAAAAGCGCACGAGGGCGCTCGGCTGTGCCGGGGTGGTATCGGCTGATTCGTCGACCTTCTTGCCAGGCTTGTCCTCGGCGTTCTTGCCATGCTTGGCGGCGCCAGCCAGGCGATTGAGTCCCAAACGATGAGCGAGACGCACCGGCGCCAGGTCGCGATCGGGGATAAAGGCCATCCAGGCACCCAGCAGCAGCGAGAACACGCGGGTGTCGGTGCCGTAGTACACGCGGCTGGGGTCGGCGGCAGGGTTGTAAAGCACCATCATGGCGAGGGCGGATGCCGCGGCAAGGCCCAGAACCACGCGGCGCGTGTTGGGCTTGCTCACATGCATGGATACCATGGCAAACAGCAGTGGCGGCCAAATCAGGTAGAACTGTTCCTCGATGGCAAGCGACCAAAAGTGCGTGAGCGGCGAGGGGTCGCCCAGAGCATTGAAGTACGAGACGTTTTGGGCAATCTGCCACCAGTTGTTGAAGAACAACAGCGACGGCAGGATGTCGGGGCGCATCTTGGTGAGCATCACGTGGTTAAAGATGGTGCACAGCGCGCAGGTCACGAACACTACCGTTACCACGGCGGGGACCAGGCGACGGATGCGGCGAATCCAGAAGCTCTTAAGGTCGATGCGGCCGGTCTTAGCGACTTCGTTGAGCAGCAGGCGCGTGATCAGATAGCCCGAAAGCACAAAGAAGATCGTGACGCCGAGCAGGCCGCCCTGAGCCCACGTGAGGTTGAGGTGATAGAGCACCACTGCGACGACGGCAAGCGTGCGCAAGCCGTCGAGGGCGGGGATATAGCGAGATTTGGGGCGCGTGAGCGCCTGTTCTTTTGCGGCGCTGTTGGTGCGGTCACCCTTGTTGGCGGGCACGCGATGAGAGTCTGCGGCGCGGCGCGGCTCGGTGGCTTGTCGGTTAGCGCGCGAACGTTCGTGCGGCGCTCGTTGATCGCTCGCGTGGCGTGAGCTGCGTGAGCTCGATCGCGGGAGTTGTTCCATAAAACTTCATCCAATGACGAGAATAATCAGCACGCCTTCATTGTAGCCGCCTGCTCCTGTGAATGCTTGCTGCCGGTGCAAGCTCAAGCGCGCGTTCACATCAAAGTGAACTAAAGTTATAGAGGCGCGAGAGCGCACGATTGACGGCCAACAGCGGGCGCAGAGCCCGCGGACGAGGAGGTTTCCATGGCAGATTGCGGCATCGTTGCGGTGTTCGGCAGCATGAACATGGACCTTTCGGTGGCGTGCGAGCGCATGCCACGTGCGGGCGAGACCGTCGGCGGCAGCGGATTTATCGGCAATGCCGGCGGCAAGGGCGCCAACCAGGCCGTGGCAGCTGCGCACATGGGCGCGCACACGTGCATGATCGGCGCGGTCGGGCGCGATGCGTTTGGCACGTCGCTCGTGGCGGGGCTCCAAGATGCTGGCGTGGACTGTGACTTTGTGGCGCGTCGCGATGATGTGGAGACGGGAACGGCGACCATCATTCGCTGTGAGGGCGACAACCGCATCGTGCTGTCGCCGGGCGCCAATCATGCGCTTGCGGGCGAGGACGTTGCCCGCGCGCTGAGACGTCTGGTGGCCGATGAGCTCGACGGCGACGCCAGCGAGATTGCCCCGGCTGCCGGAAGCGTCTTTATCGCCCAGGGCGAATGTGACCTTGCAGCGACTGCCGAGGCGCTTGTTTGCGCTCACGAGCTGGGGTTCTATACGGTCTTTAATCCAGCGCCTGCCTGTGAGTTGCCTGCGGAGGCTTGGCCTGCGGTCGACCTGGTCTGCCCCAACGAGACTGAGTGCCAGGTGCTAACGGGCATTTTGCCTGCGGATGATGCGAGCTGCGTCGCGGCGCTCAATGCCTTGCTCGCCAAGGGTGCCGGAGCTGCGGTCATCACGTTGGGCGGCGCCGGGTCGGTTACGCTCGGCGACGACGGCGAGCCGCTGCGCATGCCGGCGCTTTCGAGCACGGTGGTCGATACGACGGCCGCGGGCGATACATTTATTGGTGCGCTTGCTGCAGCTCGTCTGGAGGGCCTGCCGCTCTTTGAGTGCATGGCGGCGGGCGCACGCGCCTCGGCGGTGACGGTGTCGCGCCTGGGCGCACAGCAGTCGATTCCCACACGTGCCGAAGTTGAGCGCGTGTTTGATTTAGACGATTTAGTACAAGACGGAGAAGCGGAGTAGAACAATGGCAATTAAGAAGCTGATCCTTGATCTGGATATGGGCGTGGACGATGCGATGGCGCTTGCCTATGCCATCGCGAGCCCCGAGGTGGAGCTCGTCGGCATTACCACGTGCTTTGGCAACGTGCGCGTCGACCAGTCGGCGCATAACTGCTTGGCGGTGCTCGACCTGTTGGGTCGTCCCGAGGTGCCGGTGTACCTGGGTGCCGACCGTCCTCTGCAGGCGACTGAGCCCTATACGCCGCCGGCGTCCACCGCGCTCATTCACGGCAAGAACGGCATCGGCGGCGCGAGCGTGCCGGCATCGCCCTACGAGCCGGTGGGGGCGACGTCTGCCGACGGTAACGCTGCGGTCGATTATCTGATCGATGCCGCGCGCACCTATGGTCCCGATCTGGTCTACGTAGCGACCGGCCCGCTCTCCAACCTGGCGCTTGCCCTGGAGCGCGATGCGACAGCGGTGATGTCTATCGGCCGCGTGGTGGTTATGGGCGGCGCCCTGACCGTGCCCGGCAACGTGAGCGCGGGTGCCGAGGCCAACATGGCAAGTGATCCCGAGGCGGCCGACGCCGTGCTGCGTTCGGGCCGCAAGCTCACTATGGTGGGTTTGGATGTGACGCATCGCGTGGTGCTCACGCGTCGCGACATTGCCGGCTGGACGGGCTCGGGCACCATGGCCGGTTGCGCGTTTGCGAGCATGGTGGAGCACTATATTGGCTCGTACGAGATGAACGCCCCCTACCTTGGTGGTTGCGCGCTGCACGATCCGCTTGCCGTCGCCGTGGCGATTGACCCCACGCTCGTGGGCGCGCTCGGCTGCAACCTGCGCGTCGACTTGCTCGGCGAGTATCGCGGCCGCACCATCTGCGATGAGCGCCGTGTGGCCGACCCCGACAAGAGCGCACTCGTGGCGCTGACTGTTGACGCTCCGCGCTTCCTGTCCGAGTTCAAGACGCGCTTGGCCCGTGTCCTTGGCTAAGTTGTCTTTTTGGATGGGGCTTTTTTTGACTGGTATGATTGGTGCGACTATTCGAACCAGCTAAAAGAGCCCCGTCCCAATTTGACTATCGAGAGGATCTGCCATGGAGCGCATCGCGAGTTTTTCCGTTGACCATCTGCTGCTTGAGCCCGGCGTGTATGTGAGCCGCATCGACCGCGATCCGGCGACCGGCGCTGTCGTCACCACCTTTGATCTGCGCTTGACCACGCCCAACAAGGAACCGGTCATGAACACGGCCGAGTGCCACACCATCGAGCACCTGGGTGCGACGTTCCTTCGCAACCATGCCGAGTGGTCGAGCCGCATTGTCTACTTTGGCCCCATGGGCTGCCGCACGGGCTTTTACCTCGTCGTTTTTGGCGAGCTGACGAGCGAGGAGATTCTGCCGCTCGTGCGTGAGCTGTTCGAGTTTGTCGCCGGCTTTGAGGGCGATGTCCCCGGCGCCGCTCCCGAGGAGTGCGGTAACTACCTGGACCAGAACCTCCCCATGGCAAACTGGCTCGCGCGCCGTTACCTCGACCGTGACCTGGCCGATATCGATGAGAAGCACTTGCACTATCAGCAGGCGTAAGGGCTTTGCCGCTCAAGACATGCGCAACGGGCGCCTTCGCTTATGCGGGGGCGCCTTTTTGTTGAGTGGTCGGGACGAGCGTTCAAAATCGCTCATGTTTGTTCTAGAATGTTCATACTGTCACATAAACGAACAGGAGCGAACATGCATATCTATTCTATTGAGGATTCCGAGTTCAAGTCCTATGGCCGCGTGTGGGACGACGTCCCGTCCAGCCTGATCGCCCCACTCGTCGAGGCACTCTCCGCTACGCCCATTCCTGAGGGCAGCAAGTACGTAGCAAGTGCGCCGGAGCTCGAGGGCGTCAAGGATGCCGACAAACTGGGCTTTCTCATGTTTGGTGGCCGTCCCTTCCAGCTCGGCTGGTGCAACGGGCACAACACGCGTCTCAACTGCCTGGAGTATCACCGCGCCAGCGAGTTCAACCTGGGCGCACGCGACTTTATCCTGCTCGTGGCACATCGCTGGGAGATCGAGGACGGCAAGCTCGACACCGCGTGCGTCAAGGCGTTCCGCGTGCCGGCGGGTACGGTCGTCGAAGTCTTCAACACCACGCTCCACTACACGCCGTGCATGGTCGACGACGGCGGCTTCCAGGTGATGGTGGCGCTGCCCGCCGGCACCAATGGCCCGCGTCCCGAGGCAGCGGCCGACATGCCCGCGGCCGGTGACAGCTACTGCTACTGGAAGGCCGACAAGTGGGTCCTCTGCCACGCCAACAGCCCCAAGGCGGCCGAAGGCGGCTACGTAGGTCTCATCGGAAAGAACCTCGACATCACCGTGGACTAGAATCTTCCATCTCGATCTGTAACATCTAGCGGGCCAAATCGTCTCTACCTGTTACAGATCGAGACAAATTGCAGGGGATAGAACGAACAATCTCGATCTGTAACACCAAGCCCGGTTTTGGCGGCCTACCTGTTACAGATCAAGACAAACCTGCCCAAACCACCACAAAGGTGCCTGTCCCCTTTGTGGCGGCTTGGGCGGGCAGGTATCAAAAAGTATCAGACGGGGGCGGCTGCCGAGCGCCTGCGCGCGAAAAGAAGTGTCGACCTGCGCCGTTGCCGTTGAGTAGCGCGCTGCTTACGGGGATACTGAAGCCACGACAAACTTCGACTGCCCCGTCCACCTCATCAAGGAGTACGGCGGCTGGCGCAACCGCAAGCTCATCGACTTCTACAAGAACCTCGCGACCACGATCTTTACCCGCTACAAGGGTCTGGTGAAGTACTGGCTCACCTTTAACGAGATCAATATGATCTTGCACCTGCCGTTTATGGGTGCCGGTCTGGTCTTTGAGGAGGGCGAGAACAAGGAGGCCGTCGAGTACCTGGCAGCCCACAACGAGCTCGTCGCCAGCGCATGGGCAACCAAGATTGCCCACGAGATCGACCCTGAGGTCAAGATCGGCTGCATGCTCGCCGCAGGTAGCTACTACCCCTACAGCTGCCGTCCGGGCGATGTGCGCCAGGCTCAGCTTGACAACCAGAGCAACTATTTCTTCGTCGACGTCCAGAGCCGTGGCTACTATCCGGCCTATGCCGTCAAGAAGCTCGAGCGTCTGGGCATCGATGTGGGCATGACGGATGAGGACCGTGAGATCCTGGCCGCCAACACCGTCGACTTCATCAGCTTTAGCTATTACAGCACCCGTTGCTCCGCCAGTGCCGATAACCCCGATGTCGAGCGCACCCAGGGCAACGCCTTCGCCGGCGCCAAGAATCCCTACCTGCAGGAGAGCCAGTGGGGCTGGGCCATCGATCCGCTGGGTTTCCGCATCACCCTTAACGACCTGTACGACCGTTATCAGAAGCCGCTGTTTGTGGTCGAGAACGGTCTGGGCGCCAAGGATGTTGTCGAGGAGGATGGCTCCATCAACGACGACTACCGTATCGACTTCCTGCGCCAGCATATTGCCGCGATGCGCGATGCGGTGACCGAGGACGGCGTTGACCTGCTGGGCTACACCACCTGGGGCCCGATCGACCTGGTGTCTGCCGGCACGGGCGAGATGTCCAAGCGCTACGGCTTTATCTATGTGGACCGCGACGACGCCGGCAACGGCACCCTCAAGCGCTCCAAGAAGAAGAGCTTCGACTGGTACAAGCATGTCATTGAAACGAATGGTGAGGACCTGTCCTAAGGAAGCTGAGGCACTCGACTTCAGAGTCTCCTGGCCAAGGCGCCCGGCGATTAGTTAATGCTCGCCGGGCGCCTTGCCGTCAGCGGATTTTGGGACATGCGGCCCGCTTTTTCGACCCATCTGTCGCTACACTAAAAGCACTATGGGTACCCGCGAGCGACATATCGGCCACGCGGCCGCCCGGACCGCGCCGGTTGCGGATCCCAGGGGTGGCAGGCTCTTCGCCATGCCGCGATTCCTTGTTGGCATAACACATCAGGTGTACCGTCATCGCGTCTTTGCTATCGCCGGCGCCATCACCGCGCTGCTCCTCATGCTTTTGGCGGTCTTGCCGGCGCTGTTCGCCTTCGACCCCAAACTTTCTAACGCCGTGCCCGCCTATAGCAAGGTGTCCGAAGAGGTCGTGGATGCGCTCGCCCATTCGAGCTCTCTCCCGCTGCTTGTCGCCGCAATTGTATTTTCGATCTGGGGCGTATCGGTCTATCTGCGCTGTTTGGACTATGTGTTGCGTCGCCGCCTTGTTGCCGTCGCCACCATCTGCGCCCTGTGGATGATCGAAGTCATTCTCAAGTACAAGTCGTTCACGCCGTTCTATGCCACCGTGCTGTGGTACCTGTACTACGTGCCCATGACGCTCATTCCGCTGCTCTACCAGCTCTGCGGCCTGCGCCTTGCGGGCCTGGAACAACACCGCCTGGGTCGCCGCTACTGCGCTGCGCTGTGGATTGCGGCCATCCTGCTTATCGGATTTGTGCTCACCAACGATTTTCATCAGCAGGTCTTCCGCTTTGACCGCACAAGCGACACCTGGAGCAACGATTACACGTACGGCTGGGGTTATTTCGCCGTGCTCGTGTGGACGGCCTTTGACTTCGTGGCCTTTTTTATCCTGGTTGGTCGGTCCTCGTCCTTTCGCATCCAGCGTTTCTCGGGCACGGCGGCGCTCGTACTGCTGGGCGGCGCATTCTTTGCCATCTCGTATGCTCTGCGTGTGCCCTGGGCATGGAGGCTCAACTTTTCGCTTGTCTATTGCATCCTGTGCGTGGTGGCGATGGAAATCTGTCTCGATTGCGGTGTCATTCCGTCGTATCACGACATCGCCGGTATCTTCGACACCTTGCCGCTTGACCTCAAAGTTCTAACGCGCGACCTGCAGGAAGTCTATGCCACGCCGGTGTCAAAGCCAATGCCGGTAGGCGTGCGCGAGGAGTTGCGGACCCAGGAGCACGGCCGCGCCCATGCCTTTGCCGTGGCGTCCGATCCCGATGTGATGTACCGTGCCTTTCCACTGCTGGGCGGATCGGCCCTGCTTGCCCAAGACGTGTCGGAGCTCAACGAGCTTAACCGTGAACTGGCACATCGTCGCATGGAGCTGCAGCGCCAAAACGAACTGCTCACGGCCGACTACGACCTTAAGACGCACCTGGCAGATCAAGAGGCCGAGGCCTTGCTGGTCCAAGACGTGGACCAGGCGCTTGCCCGCGCACTCGAAGGGATGTACGACCTGCTGAGCTCGCTGCCGCCGTTGACCGACGAAGCGTCTTCGCACGAGCGTTACCGCATGCTGCAGCGCGCCAAGATGCTCGTCGCCTATTGCAAGCGCAAGGGGTCGCTCACGTTGGCGCAGCACGGGGAGAGCGGTTTTGATCGCGACCGCATTCAGCTCATTGCCAACGAGCTCGCAAGCGACCTGCGCACCATCGATATCGATTGCGCCTCGATTATCGCCATACGGCGCCCGATGCACGCCAGTACGGTAAGCGCCCTGTACGACTGCGTGTATGACTTTGCGTTTTTTGCCTACACCACCGACCATCCGGCGCTTATGTATCACTTGGGCGACCATGACCGATGCAGTGTCGAGCTGCGCGCCACGCTTTTTTCCAACGATGATGCAGATCTTTCGCAGACGCCCGCTGCGCAAGAGCTCGAAAGCGCTTTGCAAGGGCGCAACGTGGCATATCGCCTTGAGGGCGAGCCCGGTCAGCTGCGCATGATCGTCTTGATGCCGAGGGCGGGTGAGTGACGATGCAGATTTCGCTCATCCTTCCCCAAATCGTTGCGCTCGATGTTGTCTTTGCCCTGACTGCGTGTCTGCAGACGATCCACGTCCCGCTCATCGCATCGCGCCGCTCGTCCTATAACCGTAAGGTGATTTGCGCCTACGAGGCGAGTCTTGTGCTTCACCTGATGATTTCGGCGCTCATCTTATTCGCGTCGTCTGGCTCGTATCTGGTGGCGCCGCTTAACGTTTGCGCCAGGGCAATGGGCGGAGTGCTGTGGCTCAATGCCGCGATCTTTGCCTATGGCGTGACGCTTATGGTGCACTATCGTCGCCCCGTCATGCTGCCCGAACTGTTGCTCGTTGCCGCCGTGACACCGCCGGTGGTTTTTGCCATGGGCTCGGCGTGGACCGTTGTCCTTATCGCAGAGGGAGCGTTCTTCCTGTTCCGCTCCATCGCGGCGCTCTTGATGAATATCCGCAACCGCCAGGAGGATATCACCGCGTTTTCGACGATCGAAACCATCAACGTGATCCCCGTGGGCATCCTGTATCTAGACCCGAGGGGCCGTCCACTGCTCATGAACCGCTGCATGCGCAAAAACCTGGTGGAGTTTCATATGCCCACCGACCTAGGCGATATGAGCGGTACATGGAACGACCTGCGTAAACTCAGCATGCAAATGCCCGAAAGCAGCCAGAACCGCGCGCGCATTAATCTGGACCGCTTTGGTGAGGCGCGCGTTGTGGTCGAGGTTTCTCCCGCCGAGATTCGCTTGTTTGTGCACGATGACGTTATGGTTTCGGGCCGCCTCTTCGAGCGCATTATCGGCCTGGATGTAACAGAGTATGCGCATGCTCATGATCGCCTGGCGCAAGCCAACCACCTGCTTGAGCTTGCGGGCCAAGAGCTCCAAGCCCAGATCGAAGAAGTCAAAAAAGTTGCTGACAATGCGGCCTATCTGCGTATGCGCGCTCGCGTGCACGACGTGATCGGGCAGCGTCTGTCCATCCTCCATCGTTATTTGGAGGAGGGGCGCCTGGATGACGAGTCACTCGAGCAGATCGACCCGCTGCTGCGCTCAATCGCTGCCGATCTGCGCAGCGGGGGCGACACCGAACCGGCAGAGCAACTGGGCGATATCGTCCATGCCTTTGGCCTGGTGAGCGTGCAGATCGATGTGGAGGGCGAGCTGCCAAGCGACGCGCGTGTCGCCGCAGCCTTTCTGCAGATTATCCGCGAGGCCTCGACTAATGCCACCAAGCATGCACAGGCCCATCAGGTCCATGTGCGCCTGCGGCAGGAGACGTCGGAAGACGGCGCTGTTGCGCGGATGGTCGTTTCTAACGACGGCGCGCCTGCACCCGTATCGTATCGCGAGGGAACGGGTATCCCTGGTATGAGGCATGTCGCACAGAATCTGGGCGGCAGCCTGGAAGTCCACACCGCCCCGCCCTTTACGCTTGCGGTGTCCATCCCGCTCGCCTCCAATGCCACGGTCCAAAGGAGAAGCTCATGATCCGCGTGTTAATCGTCGAAGACCAGGCTATCTTGCGCGAGAGCCTCGCGCGCTCCGTCGGTGACCAGCCCGACATGACCGTTGTCGCCGCGATCGCCGACGCCTCGGATGCCTTGGACGTTGTACTCAAGGAGCGTCCGGACATGATACTGATGGATGTGTGCACCGAGCACGATTCCAACGGCATTGTGGCGGCGGCGCGCATCAAAGAACAACTGCCCGAGTGCCGCGTCATTATCATGACGGGTATGCCCGAGATCACCTTTGTGGACCAGGCTCGCGAGGCGGGCGTCGACAGCTTTGTGTACAAGAACGTCGGTATCGATGAACTGTTCGCCGTGATGCGCTCCACGCTGGCGGGCTACTGCACGTTTCCCAAGCCGCCCGAGAGCATTTTTTCGGGTACGGCGGCACTCGACGATGTCGAGCTGTCGATTTTGCGCCTTGCCTGCGAGGGCAAGAGCCGCCGCGAAATCGCGGCCGAGCTGTTTATGAGCGAGGGCACCATCAAACGCCGCATCTCGGAGATTCTCAACAAGACCGGCTACGACAACATCATGCGCCTGACATGTGCGCGGATATGTCCGCCAATCCGCGGCTATCGGTGTCCGCCGTTACGCGATGGTTGCGCTGTAGGAGGCGACGTCCTCGTAGGAATCGGTCAGGTAGGCGTCGATGCCGATGGTCGTGTTGACCAGGTCGTCAAGACTGTCAAGCTCGCCGCTCGAGAACGTGAATTCCTCGGTGGCGCTGGTGCCGGGCATCAGGTTAGCCGAGAACCAGGGTTCCTTCATGGTGCCGTTGACGTTGGTCTTGCCGGAAGGAGCGTAGAAGGTCAGGTCCTTGTCGCTCTTGTTGGTGATGTTGACGACAAAGCCGATGTCGCCCCAGTCGTCCTTGAACTTCTCGGTGATGGTGATGGTGCACAGATCGTCATCGGCGACGGTGACGGCGGGGGAGATTTCGACGTTCTGGACATCGTCGTCTTCGACGGCCTCATCGATCTCCTCTTCCTTCTCGGCCGCCTCGCGATCCTTCTTCACCGTACCGGACAGGTCCTTGTCGGACTTGGTAAAGACAAGATTGCCGTCATCTTCTTCGAGGATGAGTTTGCCGTCCTTGAGCTTCATGTCGTGCGACTCATCTTCGGCGGTGATGGTTACGGTGGTGGCGTCCTTTGCCTCCCATTTAAGGTCGACGACTTCAAGGAACAGGTCGAGGGCGCCTGTGCCGTCCTCATCGAGAATCAGGACGCAGTGGACACCCCAATCCTCGAGCATCTTCATGTACTCATCGGTCAGCTCTTCGCCATCCACGGTTCCACCCGAGAGTTCCCAGCTGCCGACGAAGTTGGCCTTGGGGTCTTTGCCGCCGCCGCTGCAGCCCGTCAGGGCAAAGGCGAGCGCCAGGACGCATGTCAGAAATGCGAGTACGGACTTTTTGAACGTTGTCTTCATGGTGTCCTCCTTCTTGTGTGAAAACCCATAGAAGCAAATGCGGGGGTGGCGGATCCCCCGCCAATTACCAGATAGAGGGGCTAGGGCCGGGGCGTTCCGCAGTTGCTGCAGAACTTGCCGCCGTTTTCGCTACCGCAGTTGGGGCAGAACCACTTGGCCGGTGCCGGGGCGGGTGCGGGACTACCGCACTCGGAGCAGAACTTGCCGGTGTTGGTGGCGCCGCAGCTGCAGGTCCATGCGCCGGTCGCAGGTGCGGCAGCGGGTGCCGGTGCGGGAGTCGGAGCCGGCTGCGGGGCGGCCTGCTGCTGTGCCTGGCCGGCGGCGAACAGCTGGCTGGCGTTCATGCCACCCATGCCACCTGCCATGCCCATGCCCATAAAGCCTGCCATCGCGCCGTTGGGATTGGCGGCTGCCGCGCGCATTGCGTCGCTCTGGGCGCTGGCAATGTTGGCTGCCGCCATGGTGGGATCGCGCATGACTGCGGCCTTCTGCAGGTCCTTGATCATCTGCTCGTCTTCTTGCGAGGCGGCGATGGAATCGGCGCCAAAGCTCACGATCTCGACGCCACGCAGGTCGCGCCAGTCGGCAGAGAGGACCTCGTTGAGCGCGCGGGCGAGCTCGGTGGTGTGGCCGGGGATGGCGCTGTAGCGGATGCCCATCTCCGAGATCTTGGCAAAGGCGGGCTGCAGGGCGGTGAGCAGCTCGGACTTAAGCTGGCTGTCGATCTTGTCGCGCGTATAGCTATCGGTCACGTTGCCGCACACATTGGTGTAGAACAGCAGCGGGTTGGTGATGCGGTACGAATACTCGCCGTTGCAGCGCACAGAGATGTCGACGTCCAGACCAATGTTGTTGTCGACCACGCGGAAGGGCACGGGCGAGGCGGTGCCGTACTTGTTGCCGATAATCTCCTTGGTGTTGATGAAGTAGACGCGCTGGTCCTTGCCCGCGTCGCCGCCAAAGGTAAAACGGCTGCCGATATTGGCGAAGGTCTCCTTGATGGAATCGCCCAGGTTGCCGCTAAAGACGCTTGGCTCGCTGCCGGTATCGAAGACGAACTCGCCGGGCTCCAGCGCGACTTCGATGATCTTGCCGTTTTGCACCACGAGCATGCCCTGACCATCGTTAACGGCAATGACGGAGCCGTTTGAGATTACGTTGTCCTCGCCACGCGTGTTGGAGCTGCGGCCGCCGGTGCGCTTGCTGCCCTTGCAGGCCAAGACGTCAGCGGGCATCGATTCGCAGTAGATAAATTCCTTCCACTGGTCGGCCATGACGCCGCCGGCAGCACCCAATCCAGCTTTCAAGAGTCCCATGGTGATCTTCCTTTCTCGTCAAAGGCCGGGTGGTATTGGTCGGATTGCTTAGTCGTCCTTGTCGTCTTTCATGACAACGGTGGTCTCGGTGTGGCTGAAGGTGTCGTGCTTCTCGGTCAGGTCGAGCTCGCCGCAGTACTCGTCGGCGTGGGTGGCCTCGTTGGCCGTCTTGAGCTGGCCTACCAGTAGCACGTCTCCGATAATCACGATGATCAGCGGCGCGATGATGTTGATGAGGATGCCCTCGACATCAAAGGTGAGGTAGTCCGGATCGAAGGCGTTCTCTCCCATAAAGAGAATCTGGGAGAGGACAAACCCGATCACAAAGAACAGCACCGAGGCGATGGCGAGCTTGGGCTTGGAGCAGGGAAGCTCGCCGACCATGCGACCGGTTTGGCCGTTCATGGCAAACAGATAACTCTTGCCGTTCCACGAGGTGGAGAGCATCCACACGGGGAACAGGGCATAATCGTTTTCTCCCCAGGTGTAGTCGAGCTGCTTGCTTTCGACCGTGGCATCGTCATATTCGTCGACGACGGTCTCGCGCAGGGCCGAGATCGTGCTCTCCTCCATGCGGCGCTCGGCACGCGCCTTGCAGGTTTCGCAATCTTCGTCATAGCGGTTGGCGATGTAGCCGGGCATATAAGCGACCGAAAACGGGCGCAGCGCGTCGTAGTCAAACGGCTCGATGGCATCCATGTGGCCGTCGGGCATCTTGGATGATCCGTCGACGGGCACGCGCTCAAACGAGATATTGCCCTTACGGTAGGCGTCGTAGTGGTCGGTGGTCGTGACGGTGCGGTCGGATTCCTCGGTTACGGTCTCGTTGGTCGCATCAAAGTACACTTCGCCGTCCACGCGGGCGCCGTAGAGCCAAAACGGCACGTAAACGCCTTGGACCTCGTCGATGTGGTTGCCGGTGACAAAGCTCTTGGGCAGCAGGATTTTGCCCTTGTAGTGGTCTTTGAGCGCGGTCATGACATCATCGCGCCCGAGCTTAAACGGAATCACCAGGTCGGGTGAGAAGTCGCCCGAGAGCTGGCCGGGTGCTACGGCGGAGTTGCCGCAGTATGGGCAGGTGGTAACGGCGACGGTGCCGTCCGAGACCAGCTCGGCGCCGCACGACGAGCAGATGTAGCCGGCGTTTTGGGCCAGCTCCTGCACGGCATCGTCGACAGCAGGCTTGGGGGCCGCGGCTGCGGTATCGGCTTTGGCATCTGCCTTGTCCTGGCGCTCGCGATAGAGGGCCTCGACTTCTTCGACTTCAAAACGCGAATCGCAGTAGTCGCAGACGAGCTTTTGCTCGGCACTGGCAAAGTGAAGGGGGCCGCCACACGCGGGGCACTGATAGTTGACGCTCTCGAAGGCCATGATCGGTCCTTTCCGTGCCGGAGGCTATGCGCCGATGGCGCCGCCGCAGTATTCGCAGCGCCCACTGGCATCGGGAATGGTGGTGGCTCCGCAGAAGGGGCAGGCGACCGCGGTCTTGGGGGCCTTGGCGGCCACGACGCTGTCGCGCGTCTCCTGGCGCAGCTGCACCAGCGCGTCGCGGATCTCGGTTGCCTGGCGCTTAGCCTCGCGGTACTCGATGGACCCGCGCTGATCGATGGTGGAGTCGTTCACGCGCAGGTTGATCTCGGTAAAGTACGGCGTGTTGACGTGGATGGTCAGATTAAAGTCGTAATCCAGGTCGTAGCGCGGCGGGTTGTAGCTCTCGCGCTCGCCGTCCTTGGTCTCGCGATAGATCTCGGTGCGATGCTCGTCGATATCCATATCGCAGCCGAGTACCTGTGAGAACTCGATGATGTCAGGATTGGCGTCGCGCCAGCGGCTCTGCGAGGTAATGATCAGCAGACCCGCGTCTTCGTCGAGCATGATGTTGGTGCGCCCGGCAGAGAGCGTGCGCGTAGGGTTGAATGAGGCCAGGCGCTCGGCGTTGGCCTCGCGGTAGGCGAGTTGCTCGCGGATATCGTCCGCGGTGCTAGAGCGATAGCCGTGGAAGTAGGGGGAGAGTTTGCCGGCACACTCTTTGCACAGGTAACCTTCGCTGATCTTGGTCTTTCCCAAAAGTCCCAGCTCGGTACCGCAAATCGCGCACTCTTTCTTCTCGAACATCTTGTCAAAGAAGCCCATGGCTGCCTCCCATCAACAGGTAGCGTGTGTCACTTTTGATGATGGGCGAGCGCGCGATCTTTCACGATACCCAGACGGCTCAACGAGTCTCCACAACTGGGACACATGGCCCATTTTTACCTACTCATTGGGGACGTACTTAAACGAGTGGTCTCTACGAGGGAGACGTCACGGGAACGATCCATCGCGGCGGTGCGCTCACGTTTATGGACGGCTGCCCGCTGGGAAAGCTCATGCGTGAGGCACTGGGGGTGCCGGTTGCCGTCAATAACGACGGTAAGTGCTGTGCGCTCGGTGAGTATGCGGCTGGCGCCCTGCGCGGGACGCGTTTTGGCGTGGTGCTCGCTATTGGCACGGGTATCGGCGGCGGCATCGTCATCGACGGCAAGGTCCTGCGCGGCGCGCACTGCTTTGCAGGCGAGTTCAGCTTCTTGCGCAACGATGTCACGACTGCCGCGAACATGGGAAACTCCTTTGCCGATTCGGGCGGTTGGCGTGCGCTCCGCGATGCTGCCGTTGCCGAGAAGGGCCTACCTGAGGGTTCTCCGGTGGACGGCCGCCGCGTCTTTGAGTGGATCGCGGATGGCGACAAGGCGGTGCAGCGCGCGCTCGACCGCTACGCTCGCGCCTTTGACGGACAGCTCATCAACCTGCAGGCCGTGCTCGACCCCGAGGTCTTTGTGATCGCAGGCGGCATCTCGTGCCATCCCGAGCTCATCGATGCCCTGCGTGCGCAGATGCCGCTGGCCCTCGCGAGTTACGTAGGGACCCTTGCCGGCATTCCTGTGCCGCAGATAAAGGCGGCAGAGCTCGGCAACGACGCCAACCTTTACGGTGCTGTCCAGGAGGCCATGCGCCTGGTGTAGCGAGGCCCAAACGAGGCAGTCGAAAAAGATAAAGGCCGGCGTGAACCGCCCACATCGACGCCCTGCCTGCGCTAAACTGGAAGGCACGTACGCGATTACGAGAGGAGCCCGCATGGAGGCTTACAAGCAAGAGTTCATCAAGTTTATGGTTGAGTCCGACGTCCTTAAGTTCGGCAGCTTTACGCTCAAGAGCGGTCGTCAGTCTCCGTTCTTTATGAATGCCGGCGCTTACGTGACGGGCTATCAGCTCAAGAAGCTGGGCGAGTATTACGCCCAGGCCATCCACGATAACTTTGGCGACGACTTTGATGTACTGTTTGGACCGGCCTATAAGGGTATTCCGCTGGCCGTCGTGACCGCGATTGCCTACCACGAGCTGTACGGCAAGGAGGTCAAGTACTGCTGCGACCGCAAGGAGGCCAAGGACCACGGTGCAGATAAGGGCAACCTGCTGGGCTATGAGCCCCAGGACGGCGACCGCGTGGTCATGGTCGAGGACGTCACCACCAGCGGCAAGTCCATCGACGAGACCTATCCCAAGGTTAAGGCTGCTGCCGACGTCGAAATCAAGGGCCTGATCGTGTCCCTCAACCGCATGGAGGTCGGCAAGGGCGGCGTGACCACCGCGCAGAAGGAGATCGAGGCCAAGTACGGTTTCCCCGTCGCGAGCATCGTTTCCATGGCCGAGGTCGTCGAGACCCTCTACAACCACGAGATCGATGGCAAGGTCGTCATCGATGACGAGCTCAAGGCCGCCATCGACGCTTACTACGAGCAGTACGGAGCTCGGGAGTAGGTAGTTACGCGGGTTTACCAACCCGCGTAACCAGTTGACGCTGCAAGCCCGCCAGAGCGGCAATTTGCCTTTCAGCTTCGGCGGCATGACCAGAAGGTCAATGCCGCCTCGTTTCAAGGCACCTTGCTCGCTCTGACGGGCTTTCGCTGTCGTTGCCAAAACATCGGCGTTGCCGGAGTAGTCATTGGGGATGTTCTTAAATGACTACTTGAGCCCGGGCAGGCGGGTGTAGGGGAACGAGCGCTCCAGGAATTCGGAGCAGCGGTCGTAGTCTTTGGCGAAGTAGCTGCTGTAGAGCGAATCGAGCACGTATTGCACGGCGATGTGGCTGGCGAACTGCGTGATGCGATGCGTCATACTCTCGTGGTCACTCACCGTGAGGTAGGCGGCAAAGCCAGGGTGAATGCGAGCGCAATAAGGCGTGCCGATGACGATGACCGGGACATGCCGGCTGCTGAGAATCGGCAAGATGTCTTTGAGGTTGGGGGCAAGGCCGCTGTAGGAGATGACGATTGCCGCATGGTCGGGACCCGAGGCGAGCGCCGTACGCACCTGGGCCTCAGCGCCGTCGTGGCACGTTGCGCTTTTGCTGGCGGAGAGCAGGCGGTCGCGGAACATTCCTGCTGGATAGAGGTTGTGCGAGCCCGTGTAGATGTCGACCTGTCGGGCGTTTGCGATGAGCTTGGCGGCGTGGTCAAGCTGCGTGGGGTCGAGTAGTTCCTGCGTTTCGGCCAGCGTGGTCTGGTAGAGCCCTTCCATGCGCTCCATAACCTGCGCAGGGGTGGACGTAGCGTCGAAGGGAAAGTTGATGTCCACGTCTCGCCGGTTTCCCGCCTCGGTTGCCAGGCGGATGAGCTCGACCTTGAGGTCCTTAAAGCCCTCGAGGCCGAGCTTTTTGCAAAAACGGTGCACGCTCGCGACCGAAACGTTGGTGCGTGCGGCAAATTCCTTAATGGAAAGCCCGCGGATGTCCTCGCCCATGGCAAGGGCCGAGATGCCGAGCTGTTGCTCGGTGGGGGTGAGGCCCTGCGCCTCGGTGATCTTGCGTTTGATATCCATCCGAACTCCCACACTCGCCAAACCTGCCAAAAAGGGACAGGTTTATTTTGGCACGTTTCGGTCGGTATCAGGAAGTGTCAGGGGCGGGGCGGCGGCGGTCTGTGGGCGCGAAAAGAAGTGTCGGGTTTGGCGTGCCCGCTTCTGCCCGTCCCGTGCGCAGGCGATACTCAGCTTATCGACCCGCGATGCAAAGGAGATACTCATCCCACGAGCACTACCGGGAAGGGCTTGCGATTCGAGCCCTCACCTTAGCAATTTGATCATTTGGCACTATAATCACCATAGGCATGCGCATAACGTTGCGCTTAATCAAGAGGAGAAAACGTATGGGTCTGTTTGACATGTTTAAGAAGAAGGCTGAGCCCGCGGCAGCTGCTGCTCCGGCCTCCATCTCTGCTTCTGCTGGCGCCGACGTGCTGTGCTCGCCTGTCAAGGGCAAGGTCATCAAGATGGCCGACGTGCCCGATCCCGTCTTTGGTGGCGAGGTTCTGGGCAAGGGCTGCGCTGTGTGGCCCGAGGACGACCTGGTCTACGCTCCCTGCGACGGCAAGGTGACCGTCACCATGGGTCACGCCGTGGGCCTGCAGTCCGATAGCGGCATCGAGGTTCTGGTGCACGTTGGCGTCGATACCGTCAACATGAACGGTGATGGCTTCGAGGGCTTCGTCAAGGCCGACGACGTTGTCAAAGCTGGTCAGCCCATACTCAAGATCGACCGCGCCAAGATCGCTGCCGCCGGTTACAAGGACTGCGTCGTCGTGGCCGTGTCCAACACCGCCGAGTTCGCTGACGTCGAGCTCGCCGTCGAGGCCGAGTCTGCCGTCGCCGCCGGTGACGCCATCGTTAAGGTCGTCCGCAAGTAGTCTGCGGCATCCAGAAGATGCGCAAGGGTGGTCGGGTTGTCCGGCCACCCTTTTTTAATAGGCTAAACAGGTGCATTTTATTGCAAGGGGCTTGCTTTACGGGCCATTCGTTCGTCAAATTGAGCCGCCTGCGCTTTTGCGACGCAGGGGGTTGGGCCGGGCCGCTAATATGGACTTGCTGTTACGACGTGCGCTGCGCAGGGAACGCGGCGCCGCTTGTTTGGAGGAATGTCATGAAAAAGAAGCTGCTGCTTGCGCCCCTGATGGCTGCCCTGGTCGCGTGCGTGGTTTTGCTTTCCGGCTGCGGAGGGCCTTCGGTGGAGGAGCTCATCACCAACGACCTTACGAGCCAGTTTGACGAGATCAAGAACGGCGGCGATGATTTCCTCTCCGGTCTGGAAGAGGCTTCGGGCGACGAGTTTGAGCAACTGGGCATCGATCCCAAGGAGTACGCCAAGAGCTATCTCGAGGGCTTTGATTACAAGATCGGCGATGTGACGGTCGATGAGGACAAGGGCACTGCGACCGCCGAGGTTACCATCACCTGCAAGTCCATGAATAAGATCGTCGAAGATTTCGCCACCCAGTATCAGGAGAAGGTCGCCGCACTCGATACGATGCCTTCCGAGGATGACCTGTACAAGATGGCCGGCCAGGTCATGGTCGACGTGACCAAGGCCGCTAAGACCAAGGACACCAAGGTCACCTTTAAATATTCCGCCAACGAGGATAACGAGTGGTCTGCCGACGATTCCGCAACCACCGAGATGATGAATGCGATGATGAGCTAGGGGGTTACGCGGTTCTACGAACCGCGTAACTGCTCGACGCTGCAAACGCCCCTAAGCGGCAATCTGACGTTCAATTTCAAGGGCGCGACCAGAAGGTCAGCGCCCTTTCATTTCACGTCACCTTGCTCGCTTAGGGGCGTTTTCGCTGTCCGTCCTCTACCTGCGGCGTTGCCATGGTAGTCATTGGGGCGGCACTTGGGGACGTTCCTTTTCTGCCGGCAGTTGGGGACACTTCTTTGGTACGGGGGCAGCTAAAAGAGCCCCGTCCCACATTAGCTGCCCGTGGGGGGTGTGCGGTTACTCGCCCAGTGCCAGCGCCGTGAGCTCTGCCTGGGTGTCCACCACGTAGTCGGCGCCGGCGGCTTCCAGCTCTGCGCGGCCGCGGAAGCCCCAGCTGACGCCCGCGCTCTTAAGGCCGGCGTTGTGACCGGTCAGGATATCGACATTGGAATCGCCCACATAGAGCGTGGTTGCCGGATTGGCGCCCAGCTCCTCCATCACATGCAGCGTGACGGGTGCTTTGGGCTTGGGCGGAAACGCATCAACACGGCCCTGTACCAGCGCAAAGCGCTCGGAACCAAAGTATTTTTCGATAAGCGGAGCCGCCGAGACGTGGTCCTTGTTAGTGAGCACGGCTAGCTGCACACCCGCGGCGCGCAGGCGGTCGAGCATCTCGATTGTGCCGGCATAGGGGGCGGTGTGGTCCTCCTTGTGCTCGCCGTAGTAAGCCCTAAACTCGGCAAGCGTCTGCTCAAACATACGGCTGTCGCCCGCATACTCGGCAGGCATAAAACGCTCAACCAGCTTGAGCATGCCGTTTCCCACCTTGTAGCGGTACTCGTCGACGGCAAACGTGGGCCAGCCGTGCGTCTCGCAGGTATGGTTGCCGGCGGCCGCCAGGTCCTCGAGCGTGTTGAGGATGGTGCCGTCCAGGTCAAAGATCACATGGGAAAAAGCTGCTGCCATGAAAGCTCCCGTCATTGGATTTAAAACGCACCTCATAATACTGGGCTTCCGCGTTGGGCGTGCTTGGAATCTGAACATCTCCAGGGATACCAAGCCGCATCGCGCCGACCGTGCGGTTCCGCCCTAGCAAATTCTCGGCAGCTGCTCTCCCACGAGCATGTCGAGGATACGGGTCGAGTCCCAGCCGGTGCGCACGCGCACAGCGGGACGGGCACCCTCGGCAAGCGGCAGCACGCGACCGATGATGGCGGCATTCTCGCCGTAGCGGGCGGCGCGCATGGCGCTCAGCGCGGCATCGGCTTGCTCGGCCGGCACCACGGCGACCATCTTGCCCTCGTTTGCCACCTGCAGCACATCGTAGCCGAGCATCTCGCAGGCGGCCTGCACGTCGGGACGCACGGGCACGGCATCCTCGTCAACCTCCATGGCAACACCGCTTGCCTGGGCAAACTCGTTGAGCGTGGACGCCAGGCCACCGCGCGTGGGGTCGCGAAAGCAACGCGTGCCGGGCGCTGCGGCCAGAACGTCGGCAATCAGGTGGTTGAGCGGCGCGGCGTCGCTTTCTATCGTGCTCGAAAACGCCAGGCCCTCGCGCTGGCTCATGATGGCGATGCCGTGGTCGCCCAACGTACCCGACACCAGGATGACATCGCCGGGCTGGCAGTTGGCGCCGCTGAGCGCCACGCCCGTGGGAACCTCGCCCACGCCGGCGGTATTGATGTAGACGCCGTCGGCCCCGCCGCGCTCGACCACCTTGGTGTCGCCCGTGATTATGGACACGCCCGCCTCGCGCGCCGTCTCGGCCATCGTCTGCACAATCTGGCGGAGCTTATCCATGGGATAGCCCTCTTCGAGGATAAAGCCGCACGACAGGTAGCGCACGTTGGCGCCCGAGGTCGCGACGTCGTTGACGGTTCCGCACACGGCAAGGCGGCCGATGTTGCCACCGGGGAAGAACTGCGGCGAGACTACAAAGCTGTCGGTCGACATGGCGATGCGCCCGCTCGCGGGCAGCGCGGCGACGCCGGCGTCGTTGCCCTCGAGCAGCTCGGGCGACCCAAAGGCATCCAAAAAGACCTCATCGATGATGCGTTTCATCATCTGACCGCCAGAGCCGTGGCCCAACAGGACGGTGCTATCGGTGGTGCTATGGGACATATCCAAAACTCCAATCGTGGGTGGTGCCGGCGTGCGGGTGCGTCCGGGCTAGTCGCGATAACGGTAGTGTGCCGCGCAGCTGCCCTCGGAGCTCACCATGCACGGGCCGACGGGGTGCTCGGGCGTGCAGGTGCGGCCAAAGAGCGGGCAGCTGTTCGGCGTAATGGCCCCGCGCAGCACGTCGCCGCAGCGGCATCCACGCGGCTCGACCGTCGCCTCAACGGGCACGTCAAAGCGAGCGCGGGCGTCAAAGCGCGAGAACTCGGGGCGGATAGAAAGGCCCGAGTTGGCAATCGGCCCCAGCCCGCGCCACGTGGTGCCGCATGGCTCAAACACCTGCTCGACCAGCTGGCGCGCCACGGGGTTGCCGTCTGCGTTGACGCCACGGCGGTAGGCGTTGTCGATCGCGGGCCTGCCCTCGACAACCATCTGGACCAGCATGCAGATGCCCTGCAGGATATCGACCGGTTCAAATCCCGTGACCACGCCCGGGGTATTGAACTCGTCGACCAAAAAGCTAAAGGGCGCCAAGCCCGTGATGGTGGCGACATGGCCCGGCAGGATAAAGCCGTCGACGGCGGTCTCGGGGTCGTTGGCGATAGCGCGCAACGCCGGCGGCGTGGTCTTGTGGGCGCAATAGACCGAAAAGTTCAAAAGCCCGCGTGCCTCGGCCTCCAAGATGGCGGCGGCGATGGTGGGCGTCGTAGTCTCAAAGCCCACGCCCATAAAAATGACCGGACGATCGGGGCTTTGCTCGGCGATGTCGAGCGCGTCGAGCGGGGAATAGACGATGCGGATGTCGCGCCCTGCCGCCTTTTGCGCAGCGAGCGAGGTGGACGATCCGGGCACGCGCATCATGTCGCCAAAGGTGGTGATGATGGCGCCGTCTATGTTGGCGAGCGCGATCGCGTGGTCGATGTCGCAGTTGGCGGTTACGCAGACGGGGCAGCCCGGGCCACTCAGCAGCTTGAGCCCGGCCGGCATAATGGAGCGAAAGCCATAGCGGCCGATGCTCACGGTGTGCGTGCCGCAGACTTCCATAAGGTTGATGGTGCGGTCGCCGACGAGTTCATGGATGCGTTCGATGAGCTCGCGGGCCAGCTTGGAATCGCGAAATGCCGAAAAGTCGATACCGGAGCGAGCCGGCTGTCCGGCCGCCACTAGTATGCCTCGGCCGGGTTGCTGGCCAGTTGGTCTTCTTCGGCCAGTTCGGTCATGGTGTTGACCAGGTCGAGCGTCTCCTGCGCTTCCTGCTCGTCGACGATCTGGATGCCAAAGCCGGCGTGTACGAGAATATAGTCGCCAACCTGCGCCGTCGGCACGAGTCGTAGCGACACGGGGCGCTCGATGCCCATCATGTCGACGGTGGCCTTGAGGTCGTCGTCGCGTTTGACTACTTTACCGGGAACGGCAAGGCACATATTGTTCCCCTTTTAGACGCTTTGCGCTGGATAGGCGCTCAATAATCCATCAGTTGATGGTAGCGCTCGCGGGGTTTGCGGGCAAACGCGTTACGCCTGTGAGACGGCTGGGCACAGCGGCGTGTGAGGGCGAGCTACTGCGATGCAATCTGCGCAAGACGAGCGCTTGCGACCGCCGCCTGACCGTAGGCGATGCAGCCGTCATTGACGGGTACGGTGTGGGGGACCAAGACAGCAAGGCCCGCGTATTTGAGCTCGCGGGTGAGGAGCTGGAGCAGAAGTCGGTTCATGAACACGCCGCCCGAGAGCGCGACGGTGCCAATGCCCTCGCGCGCGCAGATTTCGGTGGCGATGCGCGCCGAGGAGCGCGCGACGGCGACATGGAAGTCGAGTGCGAGCCTGTCGGCGGGCGCTCCGGCTTCAATTCCCTCCAAAAGTGCCTCAAAGAGTGCTTTCTGGTCCAGCACATCGGCGCCGTCCAACCACGATGGGCCAGATGCGGAATAGCCGACGTTGTCGTCGGGAAAACGGGCGATTTTGCCGTCCAGTGCACGCCAAGCGGCGGCTTCGAGCTCGATGGCGGGTTCGCCCTCGTAGGTTGCCTGGCCGCAAATGCCCAAAATCGCGGCTGCGGCATCAAACAGGCGACCCATACTGCTGGTGCGCGGACTGTTGATGCCGCGCTCGATCATCGTTGCCGTTATGCTGCGCGTTTGCTCGTCAAGGCTGTTCAAGAGCCCCACGGCTCCCGGGTGCTCGAGCAGGTCGAGCTCGCTGAGCAGGGCAAAGGCGTTGCGGCGGGCATCGTGTACGGATGCGGCGCCACCGGGAAGCGCCCAGGTGCGCAGATGCGCGACGCGCTCAAAATCGGCGAGATGGGCGACAAGAAACTCACCGCCCCATATGGTGCCGTCGGTGCCGGCACCCGTGCCGTCGAAGGCGATGCCGAGGACGCGTGCATCGGGCGCAAGCCGGCCTGCGGCAATCGCCTCTGCCATGACGCTCGCGATGTGCGCATGATGGTGCTGGACTTCGATAAGCGGCAGATTGTGCTCCCGTGCCTGCTCGCGCGCCCATTGGCTCGACAGATAACTGGGATGCATATCGCATGCCAAGGCGGCAGGCGCCAGGTCAAAGAGGCTTTCCAGACGCGTGCGTGCGGCGCTCCAAGCATCGAAAGTCGCGCCGTTTTCGACATCGCCGATATGCTGCGACATAAAACAGGCTGCCTCGCCGTTCGTCCCTTCGCGCGTGAGTGCAATCGTGGCTTTTTGCTGCGGACCGCAGGCGAGCACGCAGGGCGTGGTGCCGTCGAGCGCCGGCAACGACAGCGGCTGCGGCGCATATCCGCGTGCGCGACGCATGGGCATGACGTCGCCGTCGACCACGCGTACCACGGAGTCGTCGTAGCGCGACAGAATCGCGCGGTCGTTACCGAGCAGCGCATCGGCGATGCCGGCGGCAACAAGGTGCTCCCATGCAAGGGCATCGTCGGTCTCGATGGGCTCTTCGCTCAGGTTTCCGCTGGTCATGACGATTGCGTGCATACCGTGCGCTGCAGCCGCGGCGAGCAGCAAATGTTGAAGTGGGGTGTAGGGGAGCATGACGCCGAGCTCGGGTAAGTCGTGCGCGACAGACGGTGCCAGCTCAGGGGCGTCGGGGGAGCCGTAGCAGTCGTTGCCGGCCGCGCGGCGGCGTAGCAGCACAATGGGACGAACGCTACCGGCCAGCAGGTCGCGCTCAACGCCATCGACATGGCACAGGCGCTCGGCGTCGGCAAGGCCGCACACCATAACGGCGAGCGGCTTGTTGCTGCGACGCTTGCGACGGCGCAACTCGCACACTGCCTGTTCGTTGGCGGCGTCGCAGGCTAGGTGGAACCCACCGAGACCCTTGACGGCGACGATGCCGCCGCCTGCCAGCAGCTCGACGCAGCGTTCGATGATGGCATCGCTGGCCTCGCGCGTGGAGCCGACGGCTGGTGCCGCGTCGACCGCCGTCGGCTCCACGCCGCGATCGGCCTCGCGCCACGTAATATGCGGTCCGCAATCAAAGCAGGCATCGGGCTGCGCGTGAAACCGCCGATCGAGCGGGTCGGCATACTCTGCGGCGCAGGTGGGGCACATGGGAAAGCGATCCATCGAGGTTGCCGCTCGGTCATAGGGCAGCGAGCAGATGATGGTAAAGCGCGGTCCACAGTTGGTGCAGTTGATAAAGGGATAGTGAAAGCGTCGGTCGGCGGGGTCGAACAGCTCGCGCAGGCAGTCGTCGCACGTGGCGATGTCGGGCGAGATGAGCGTCGTGTGGGCAGTTTGATCCTGCGACGCCACAATGCAAAAACCCTGCTCGTTGGCGGCGTCCCAGTCGCCGGGTGCTAGGTCCACAACCTCGACATGCTCCACACGAGACGCCGCAGGCGTATGCTCCGAAAGCGCGGTGACAAATTCGTCGAGTGCTTCGCCAGGAGCGTGCGCCTCGATATGCACGCCATCGCCCGCGTTAAGCACCCAGCCGCAAATGCCGTGCGCCATGGCCTCGCGATACACAAACGGTCGCATGCCGACACCCTGCACAATGCCCGTTACATGGATATGCGCATGACGCATGCGACCCTCCTTCGTTGAAATGTGTGCTGTTACAGCCCCAGGCTCTGCTCGGTGGCGGCGCAGGTGAGCTCGCCGTGTTTAACGCCGCGCAGGCCCAGCAGACGGTCAGCCAGCTCGTAGACACGCTCGCCGCGACCCTTAAGTGCCAGAATCTCCAAACAGTTGTGGTGATCCAGATGCACGTGCATGGTCGATACGATCTCGTCGGTGTAGTCGTGTTGCACCTCGTCCAGGCGGCGCGTCAGGTCGCCGGTGTGATGGTCGTAAATCATGGTGAGCGACCCGATGACCTGCTCGTCGGGCGTTCGCATCTGCTCCTTGGCAATCGAGGCGCGAATCAGGTCGCGTACAGCCTCGGAGCGGTTGGCCACGTCGCCGCGGCGCGCGATCTGCTCGTCAAAGCGGCGCAGCAGGTCGTCGGGCGCGGTGACCGAAAAACGGACCAGCTCTGAGGCGGAGCCGCTGCAACGGCAGCCCACGTCGCCGGTCGGCCCGTGGGGATGCTCGTGCTCGTGATCGCAGGCGTGCTCGTGCTCGGCCACGCTACACCAGCTTTACGGAGCCAACAGAGTTATGGTCGGCCTCGATGGCCTCCTCGTAGCCCTCGAGTGCGTCGTGCGCCTCGTGGAGCGCCGCCATGGCGGCCTCGAGCTTGGCGCCAATGCGCTCCATATCAAAGTTCTCGGTTGCATGCAGCAACTGATGGCTCCACTCGTGGGCGAGCTCGATCGTGTCGTCGACCTGCTTGACGCTCATAGCAAGCTGGCTCATGTTCATTCCGACGTCATGCATGGGAAATCTCCTTTTGTACGGGTCTAATCAGTGGTTCAGATTCTACTACGCCCGCTTTGCGCATCGCCGCATAAGAAAACGGGTGCGAGTCCGTCTGACCCGCACCCGTTCACTGGGGGCTGTTTGTGATTACCATACTATCCGTGGTCGCGGGCGCAGCACCCGGCTCTCCGGTGAGCGGAGCAAAACCGCTCATGGACGGCAGCACATGACCGGCGTATTACAGGTGCTTCTCAAGCAGCGCCTGCAGCCTGGCCTTGGGCAGCGCGCCAACGGAGCGGTCGATTTCCTCGCCGTTCTTAAAGACAACCAGCGTGGGGATGCTCATAACGCCAAACTTCATGGCCAGGTCCTGATTGTCGTCGACGTTGCATTTGGCGACGGCGAGTTTGCCGGCCAGCTCGTCGGCCACTTCGTCAACAATGGGCGAGAGCGAGCGGCAGGGACCGCACCACGGTGCCCAAAAATCAACCAGCACGGGAAGGCTGCCGTTAACGACGGAATCGAAGTTCTCGGGGGTAATCTGCTTAATGTCAGCCATAGTGACCTCCATAGTGCGACGCGGCTCGGCCGCGTAAAACTCAGTACGACCGTGCTTATACCCAACGGCCCGCAATGCAACCACTCGCGGGCGGCTCTTTTATATAATGGTGGGCACGCAAGCGATTGGAGAGCGCATGCCCACGTCACAAAGCCAGAAAAAAGAAGCCATCGCCCAGGCGACCGAGCAGGAGCTCGCATCGCTCGCGGGTCGCGGCGTGCGTATCGCGGGCAACGCGTGCTCGCCGATTGTGCTGGTAAAAGGTGATTTAGACGATGCAGAGCGTGCGGGCGGCGAGCTGGCTGCCGGTCCGGACGGTGCCGCGCTGCGCAAGGCGCTCGGCGCCATTGGCTACGCGCCAGAGGATTTTTGCGTGTTAGCGAGCGTCGCCGGCGCGGGCGACGGAGCGGTTGCGACAGGCGAGGGCCTGCCGTGCGAGCTGTTCCGCGAGGCGCTCGAGGCCTTGGACCCCGAGGCGGTCTTACTGTTGGACGACCGCGCGGCCGATACCATGCGCGAGACCTATGCCGACATGCTCGTGGCAATCGACGACTTCGATACCGCCATGCTCAAGCCCGGCTTGGTCGCCCATGTGCAGGGTCGTCGCGTGCTCGCGCTCGACGGTTTTGAGGCGGCGCTCACTGACAAAGCCGCCAAGCAGCGCATGTGGGCATACATCAAGCAGCTGACCCCGGCAGCTGCGCCGCTGTAGCGGACCGGAGCCGGTAAGGCGGCCCTGACGGGTCGAGCGCGGCGCCGACTTGTTGCGCCCTTACATCACGGCGCGAAGCTCAAACCGGTCGCCGTTGATGCGAAACTGGCAGTTGCCGTTCATACGTTCGACGGCAAGCTTAATGCTTTTGGTTCCAAAGCCGTGTCCGGTGTGCCCGGCTACGGGCATGCCGTCGACCATGCGCGGCGGGCGCCCAAACGTGTTGGAGACCAAAAGGAGCAGTTGTCCGTCCTCGCAACGCAGGTCCAGATCGACAAATCGCTTGCCCTGGGGAGCGGCGCTTGCGGCGACGATGGCGTTGTCCAGGGCGTTTGAGAGCACGCTAAACAGATCGACGTCGGCTACATGGACGCTCTCGGGCACGGCAGCGCGCAAATCGGCGGTGATGCCGTTTCGGTTGATATCGGAGCTAAATGACGAAAGCACGATATTGACCGTGTCGTTGGCGCAGTAGCGGCGCACAGCGGTGCGGTCGTTCGTCTCGCAGAGCTCGTCGATGCGCTCGAGCGCCTCGTCGATGCGGCCCTCCTCGATCAAAGCCGCAAGGCCGCGCAGGAAGTGCCGCATGTCATGGCGGAGAGCCGAAAGCTCGCGTCCAGATTGACGCCAAGCCGCGAGCTCTTTGATGGCTGCGTTGTCGCGGGTCGCAAGCATCCAGCGCTCGCGCTCGGCGGTTTCCTTTGCCTCGTATTCGCGCAGATACACTGCAAGAAACATGAGGTAGAACGCGCAAAGCGCAAACGCCAAAAACTCAACCGTCACCACGGAGCCCGAGTGGAAGAGCGTGGTGTAGACGTTGGTGGCGTAGTCAAAGATGTAGTAGACGAGCGGCAGGATGAGCAGAATCTCGAGCTCGGTAGGGCTTTTGACCGCCAGACGCGGACCGATGTCGCTGGCCCAATGCAGCAGGATCGCAAAGACGGCGGCCGTGGTGATAATGCGTGCCACGTAGTACACGATTTGCGAGTCGGTGGCGGCGAGCGCGGCGATGCCCATCCAGTTGCTGAACTGGCAGCTCAGGTAGGCACTGGTAACGCCCAGCATAACGAGCAGCGGGCTCAGGCGATAGCGCGCGCACAGATAGATGACGAGCGGCAGATGCACGACGAGCGGATATACCTGACGGGCGAAAAGCTCGCCGCCGACGGCATTGGCGAGGCCGAATGTGCATCCGGTTACGGCGCTGACCACCACGAGCTCAAGCGCATGACGCCGGTTGATCTCGATACCGCAGAGCGCCGTCGAGGCAAAAACGCCAAAAAGCAGGGTCGTTGCGTGGTGAATTGCCCAAAGTATCATCTCGGCCGTGGGGAGCATCAGCGCCTCCCGCTCGCGAACCGCGCCGCAAAGTAGGCATCCTGGAAACCCTGCTTGCAGCTGCGCGCCAGCGGGATGCAAGCGCCCGAGCGCATGACGATATCCGTGCGGTTGAAGTGGTCGATATTGCGCAGGTTGACCTGGTAGCTACGGTGACATTTAAAGAAGCTTGCGTTTTTGGCCAGCTGGTCCTCGATGTTGCGGAACGGCTCGAGCGCCTCGATGTCGCGCCCGTCGCGTAGGTGGAATACCACGTGCTTGTTGCGGGCCTCGGCATATTCGATATCGGACAGGCGCAGGGCATGGTAGCCAAAGGACGTTTTGGTTACGAGCTCGTCGGTCACGGCGGGTCGCATGCTCGAAAGCTCGTCGAGCAGTTGCGCCAAGCGTTCGTAAGTCACGGGCTTGAGCAGATAGTCGAAGGCGCGGACCTCATAGGACTCCAGCGCGAACTCGGGCGACGAGGTGAGGAACACCAGGCGCACGGCGGTATCGGATTGGCGCAGCTCCCGCGCGGTGTCCATGCCGTTGACGAGCGGCATGATCATGTCGAGCAGAATGATGTCGGCACGCGATGCGGCATGGCGGGCCAGCAGGTCCTCGCCGCGCGTGACGAGCGCAACGTCGACTGCCGTGCCCGTCTCGGTCGACCAGCGGTCGATCATCCGGTGCAGTCTATCTAGAAAAGCGACGTCGTCGTCGCAGGCGATAATCTTGAGCATTCGGGCCCCCTTAGTAGTTCGATTTTGCCACATTGGGTGCGCGCCGCCCGCGGAGGCGTGTCCCATTTGCGCCCCAAGGCGTGCAACTCGCGCCAAGCGGCAGGGCGTCAGTTTTGACGACCGCACAATACTCCATGGATACACACGTCAATCGATGCCGGCGGTCGGACGGGGAATCATGCCGGCCGCCGGCGCCAGGCGATAACGAACATTGCGAAAGCATAGGGGTAAGGGGAGCTGTGATGAGGGAGAAAAAGATGGGGATGCGCACTGTGTTGACGCGCATACTGGGTATCGCCACCGTGGCCTGCGCGCTCGTGGCAACGCCAGCGGTGGCAAGTGCCGAGACGCAGGTGCCTGCTAATACACAAGTTCTGTCGCTTGGACAGGCAGGCAAAGAGCCCGTTAAAATCACCGAGCCTGGTTGCTATGTGCTCAGGACGAGCGAGAATCAGACTACGCCCTCCTCGGGCTACGTCATCGACGTTCCGAACGCGACTTCGTATAACCCCGTGACGATTTACATCGATGGCACGGTCTACGTGAACGATCGTACGAACGCGTTGGTCGGTCAAGAACGATGGCTGTTCAATATCAAGCAGGGCAGCAATATTGAGTTCATCGGCATCAACAATCCGTGCGTCAGCTTTCACGATAAGAGTGAAGTGCGTCAGTCCGTAAGCGGGTTTTTGACCGACCGATATTACGACGGTGGCTACAAAAATGCTTCGGGTGACATCTCGGTTAGCCTGGGGATTGGCGATGATTCGCAAGACCTCACCCTCTGGTACAGCAGCAGTATGGAACAAAAGGTGCCTGCGATTTCGCTTGGCAACACCAGGGGCAATCTGTCTGCAAATTTCAGTAAGCTGATGATTAAGGACTATGCTGGCAAGTCTGGTGCGGTAGCGGGCAACGCTCAAGAGTATGCCGTTCCCGTACACCTCTTTCGCGAAGGCCGGAATACGACTGGCGGCAACATCAACCCCTTCACGGCGACTTTTACCGACTGCGAGTTCTACGATACGTCCGGAGACTTCAATGGTGCTGTTTCCGTCGATGGCAACAGCAGCTTCAAGATGCCCAAAGATGGAAGCGCTGTCGCAAAGTTGACAGCGACGTTCAACAACTGCAGTTTTAGCGGCCACAATGGCGGCGGCAATGGGGAGAACTTGGGCGTCAGACAGACGAACAATAGCTATAAGTCGGTCGAAGCGTCTCGTTATTTTGCTAACTCCTCTATTCTTAATACCTATGCTGTCGCCGGCGTGATGGGTGTCACCAACGCTACGGTCAACCTTAACAGCTGCACGATGAACAACTTCCACAGCACGCGTTCGAGCTCCGCTGATAATACTTTGACGGTCGATGCCCTTAATGTTGCTCGAAGCGCTCGCTGCAACATAAACGGCGGCACGATTGAACGCTACGGCGCACGCGGCAATACGTGCATGGTGTACGCTGCGGGGTCTTTGACGCTGGACGGCAAGCCAAAGATTGGAAGTTTTCACAAGAACGCCTCTGCCGGTGATACGAATCAGGGCGACGGGTATACCGACGCCGATGTTGCGACCGGCACAGCAAAGAGCATTTACGTTCCCAAGAAAAAGAATGCGGACGATTCCGTTCCCGCAATCAATCTTGCAAGCGGATTCAGCGCCCCCTCCTCTGACAACCAAGTTCTGGTGACCGTTGCTGAGGTCGAAGGCAATGACCCCTTTTCGTCGCGCTTCCTCGGCAAATGCGACTCGAGCAACTCGATCAAGTGGGTCAAGGCAGACGGTCCGTCGGGCTTTGGCGCTTACACCGACGACTATCAGATCGTGAATCTCAACGGCGATCTTACTTTCCGCAAGGCCGTCCACGAGTGCGTGTGGCAGATTGATTCTGATTCGGTGACCGGGCTCTACATTGAGGCCAAATGCGTGGGGTCGTACAATAGCGACGCGTGCCCCTATAGGAAGAAGCTTACCGCCTCGTATACGCTCGCTATGTCCACTAAAGGTCAGACTGGGCTGGTTTACGATGGCGAACCGATTCAATTATCGATGGACGAGTACCAGCAGGACAACCTTGCAATGATGGGTGTCACAGTTGCTGACGTGACGTGGTATCGGTGCAAGACGAAGAAAGAGGCCGAGGCGTTTAAGAGTGGCACCAAGCTCGAGAGCGCGCCCAAGGATGCAGGCTATTACTACTTGGTGGTGTCGTACAAGACGTCCAGCGGTTTTCCCAACTATGGCAAGACGCTCGAGGGCAAGACGGCTTTCGAAATCGTGCCGCGTGATCTTAAGAAAAATAAGGGCGGCTTTGAGTTCATCCTTAGGGATGGTGGTAAATACACCTACGACGAGAAAGAGCATAGGCCAATCATTGCGAGCGCAACGTTCACTAACGGTGCTGGCAAGGAGATTGAGCTCGTAGAGGGAGCGGACTTTGAGCTGAGCGGAGACTTGGTCAAGACCGATCCGGGCGAGTATGAGTGCTACGTTAATGGCAAGGGCAACTATGCCAAGAGCTTTAAGCTCTCGTGGGAGATTGTTGACGTTGCACGTTTTGACCTTGAGGTCGCTGGCTTCGATGGCACCTATGATGGCAAAGAGCACGGCATTACGGTCAACGTTAAGAATGATCCCCAGCCGGCGGATATGAAGATCGAGTACCGTGAAGATGGCGGTGATTGGACGACGGACAAGCTGACCTATCGCAATGCGGCCGAGTATACGACCCATTATCGCGTGAAGGCCTCTGACTACCTGACCGTTACGGGCAAAGCGACCGTGAAGATTTCCAAGGCCAATCAGGACGCGCCGACTGGACTTGTGGGCAATAATTGGACTACGTGCAGCAGCAAGGACGGTTCCATCTCGGGCGTGACCAAGGCGATGGAATATCGTCGCGGGTCGAGTGGGGATTACCAGAAGATAACGTCTGACGGTAAATTGACCGAGCTTACGAAGTCGGGAACGTACTACGTCCGCTATGCCGAGGATAACAACCACAATGCGTCGGCCGATGCTGAGGTCAAGATCGAGCCGGGACCCCATGCTGTTGCCGACAATGCTGCCTGGCAACCGGGCGATGGTAGCCACTATAAGGCCTGCAAGTATTGCAAGCGTGCCCAGGTATGGCAGAGTTGTAGGTGGAATTACAAGATCATCACGCCTGCAACTCCTGAGGCTGATGGTGTTCGCCAAAAGGTCTGTAGGGTTTGCGGCTACGAGTGGTTTGAGAAAGAGCCTTATACCTACGTGGACACCTATGCGCCCACCATTTATGACCTGTGGGAGGATAATACCTATTGCGAAAGCGTTACGTTTGACGTGATCGATGACCGCGATGAGACAGTGACGGTTACCGATAACGGTGAGGCACTCAGGGCTGGCAAGGACGGTAGGTATACGGTTAAGGCCGCCGAGGGTGATGCTGGTGCCGAGCACGTAATCGTGGCTACGGATGCCGCCGGCAATGCGGAGTTCCGCAAAATCAAGATGAACGTTGAGCATGCGTACGAATGGACGATTGACAAGCAGCCGACGGTTAGCGAGGCCGGCTCCAAGCACGGGAAGTGCTCCGTGTGCGGCCATGAGTCGGGTTCGGTTGAGGTTCCGGCCCTGGGCATCAAGGGCTACTCGGGTATCTTCGATGGCGAGTGGCACAGCGTGACGGTTGACACCAATACCGTTGCATCTATCCAGTATCGCATGAAGGGCGATAAGCCGTGGCTCGAAACGCCTCCGAGCATCCGCGATGCCGGCACCAAGACCTTCGAGTTTAAGGCAAAGCTCGTGTCTGGTGAGTCCTGCAAGGGCGAAGTCGAGCTTAAGGTCGATCCCTGTCCGGTGACGGTGAAGCCCAAGGATGCTTCAAAGGTGTACGGTTATGACGATCCGAACTTTAAACTCGAGGCTGTTGAGGGCACGATCCCCAATGGCGAGTCGCTCTCTTGGCTCACGATTCACCGTGAGCCCGGCGAGAACGTGGGCGCCTATAAGCTGACGATTGAGCAGCGCGAGCCCCTCAACACGGTGGACAAGATCAGGCAGGGTAACTATGAACTGACGCTTCTCCAGACCGGCACGTTCGAGATCACCAAGCGCCAGATTGGTGTTGGCTGGACGGTCGGAACGTATACCTATAACGGCAAGCCTCAGGGCCCCAAGGTCACGGTCAGCAATGTTGCCGAGGGTGACGAGGGTAAGGTTTCCTATGAGGTCGAGAACGCGACGGGCATCGATGCCGGTAGCTATCCGGCAAAGGTGACGGGCCTCGTCGGTGACCCCGGGGTCATCAAGAATTACGCCCTTCCTACCGAAAACCTTGAATATACCTACACGATTTATAAGGCCGAGCAGGAGAAGCCCCAGGGCCTGAAGGCTACCGCCGAAACCATCCGTGGCAAGTGCGACGGCAAGATTGAAGGCGCGCACGGCGGCGTCGCCTACCGCCTGTTCCGCACCGAAGCCGGGGACGCCGATGGTGAGACCATGGTTTCCGAAGACGGTAAGATTGAGAATCTTGCCGCTGGCGACTACCAGGTCTGGTATGCCGAGACCGATAATTACATGCCGTCCACGCCTGTGGAAGTGCATGTCGGCAAGGGCAAGTACCTGAACGTCAGTCTTTCCGAGAAAAATGACGCGTACTCGATAGTGTGGCATAGCCCGAACAGGCTGCAGTGGCACGAAAGCGTGGAGTTCTCGGTTAAGATCTCCGATGGCTACTACGCGGGCGACGACTTTGCCGTCAAGGCAAACGGTGTGGTTCTCGAGAAGAACGAGGGCGGAAGGTTCGTCCTGAGCGATGTCGAGGAGAATACCGCCATCACGGTTGAGGGTGTGCGCAAGCACGAGGCCGTGAACGATAAGTGGCTCTCCAACGATAATACGCACTGGCACGAGTGCACCTGCGGCGAGAAAATCGACGAGGCCACGCACACCTTTGAGTGGGTCATCGACAAGACGCCCACGGCAACCGAGGCCGGCTCCAAGCATCAGCAGTGCACGGTCTGTGGGCATGCGTTGCCTGCAGTCGAGATTCCGGTTGCCGCTATCGTTGGCTACTCCGGCGAGTACGACGGTGCGTATCACACGGTCGATGCGACGAGACTGCCCGAGGGCGCGACGGCCCAGTACAGCGCCGATGGCAAGAACTGGTCTCCCGAGGCCCCCAAGATCCGCGACGTTGGAACGCTGACCGTTGCCTACCGGGTGACGATCGACGGTGTGAAGGCCGAGGGTGAGGTTACGCTCGAGGTCAAGCCGCGCGCGATTACGGTTGCGGCCGACGATGCCTCCAAGACCTATGGCGAGGCCGACCCCGTGTTTACGTGGGCGATCACATCCGGTGAGCTTGTCGAGGGTGAGAGCCTTCAGGGTATTGAGATCGAGCGCGAAGATGACGACAGCGTGCGCGAGGGCGGCTATGCTCTGAAGCTGACGCAGCCCGAGGGTGCAAACCCCAACTACAGCATCACGTTCGTCGATGGCACGTTCACCATCAACCAGCGTCTGCTCACTGTGACATGGGGCACCACCGAGTTCACCTATGACGGCAGGGAGCACTGCCCTGTGGCCACGCTCGGCAATGTTATCGGCAATGATGACCTCGGCGCGACCGTCGAGGGCTCTCAGACCGAGGTCGGCACCTCTTATAAGGCGACCCTTGCCGAGCTGACGGGCAAGGCTGCTGGCAACTACGTGTTGCCTTCCGATGGCTTGACCTGCGAGTTCTCCATCAAGAACGCCGCGCAGGACGCGCCGGTGGTCCAGGCCACCGCCGAGACCGTGAGCGGCAAGAAGGACGGCAAGATCACGGGCGTCGACGCCACCATGGAGTGGCGCGCCAAGGGCGCTGCCGAGTACCAGGCCGTGGGCGAGGGCGTGACCGAGCTCAAGGATCTCGCCGCCGGCGTGTACGAGGTGCGCTACCAGGTCAAGGCCAACCATGATGCCTCGCCTGCCACCGAGGTCACCGTGGCCGCCGGTCGCAAGCTGGTCGTGGGACTGCCGACCACTCAGGAGGGCTACTCGCTCACCTCGACGGCAACCGAGCTCGACTGGCACGGCTCCGCAAAGCTCGCCATGAGCATCGACAGTGCGTACTTTGCGGGCAAGGACTACGCCGTAAAGGTTGACGGTAAGGCCGTTAAGCTCTCCGACGCCGGCACCTTTGAGCTTAAGGACGTCGAGCACGACGTGAATGTGACGGTCGAGGGCGTGCTTAAGCACGAGCCCGACGGCTCCGGCTGGACACACGACGCCAAGAACCACTGGCATGTCTGCCGCTGCGGCGAAGTCCTCGACAAGGCCGAGCATACCTTTGAGTGGGTCGTCGATACGCCGGCGACCACCGAGACCAAGGGCAAGAAGCACCAGGAGTGCACCGTCTGCCGTGAGAAGGGCAAGTCCGAGGAGATCGCGATTCTGACACCCGAGATCATCGACGGCAAGGGCCAGACGATGGTGGTCGACGCCGCCAAGGACCTGAGCTTCCGCTCGAACGCGCCGATCGAGTTCTTCCAGAAGGTTCTTGTCGACGATAAGGAAGTTGCTTCCGAGAACTACGAGCTCACCGAGGGCTCTACGATCGTGACGCTCAAGGCGAGCTTCCTCAATACGCTCGGCGTGGGCGAACACAAGCTGAGCGTGGTTTCGGCTACGGGCACTGCCGAGACGACCTTCACCGTTGCCGAGGCTGCCAAGCCCGCTCCTGGCCAGACCACCACGACTACGACCACCACGACTACGACTTCCAAGCCTAAGAAGAAGGCTGGCAAGGAGACGTTGCCTCAGTCCGGCGACAGCGCGTACGTCATGGCTGGTGCCGTACTCGTTGCCGGTGTGGCAGCTCTGCTGCTGGCGTGGGCCATGAAGCGCCGCGCTTAACCGCATGCCAGTCCCCAGCGGGTCCGGATCGAGCAATCCGGACCCGCTTTATGCCTACCGCTTCTCGGGTCAAGACAAAACGGGCTGCTCGAACCGTGCGGCAGGTCCATTTTCGACTATCCTCAGCTTGCCAGTTCGAAAATGGACCTGCCGCATGATTGAATCTTTATTTCAACTTTACACCTAGGTTTACAGCTGTCTTGTCAGCTGTAAACCTAGGTGTCATACTAAAGCCCCAAGATTCGCCAAAAGAGAGGGGCCTTGATGGCACAGAGCGCGAACATGGATGCGTCGGAGCTTGCGCGCGATATCGCGGCCGGCCTAGCATCGGCAACGACGGCAACGGAGCGCGCGGCACTGGTGCCCGCAGAGCTCGTCGAGGCCATTCAGCAACTAAAAACCCAACGTGACGCGGTGATCTTGGCGCACTACTATGTGGCGCCCGAGGTCCAAGCCGTTGCCGATTACGTCGGCGACAGCTTCTACCTGGCAAAGCTCGCCAAGAGCCTGCCGCAGCAGACCATCGTGCTGTGCGGCGTGGAGTTTATGGGCGAGAGCGCCAAGCTGCTCAACCCCACCAAGACCGTGCTGCTGCCCGAGCCGGGCGCGGACTGCCCCATGGCGCACATGGTCAAGCGCGAGACGGTCGATGCGGCGCGCGCCGAGTACGGCGACGACCTTGCCGTGGTCTGCTACGTCAACTCGACGGTCGAGATCAAGAGCTGGAGTGACGTGTGCGTCACCAGCTCCAACGCCGTCAAGATCGTGTCCGAGCTGCCGCAGCAGCACGTCCTGTTCATCCCCGATCAAAACCTGGGCCGCTTCGTAGCCGAGCAGGTGCCGCAAAAGCACGTCATCCTCAACAATGGCTATTGCCCGCGCCATCACATCATCACCGTCGAGCAGATCGTCGATGCGCAGGAGGCGCATCCCGACGCGCTCGTGCTGGCGCACCCCGAATGCAAGGCCGACGTCCTTGCCGAGGCCGACTACATCGGCTCCACCGCCGGCATCATCAAGTACGCCGAGGAGTCGGACGCGAGTGAGTTCATCATCGTGACGGTCCGCGGCGTGCTCTACGAGCTCGAGCGCCGCTGCGAGGGCACCGGCAAAAAGTTCTATTTTCCCGCGGTGCAGCCCACCTGCGTCAACATGGATCTCATCACGCTCGAAAAGCTCGTACGCTGTCTGGAGGCGGGCGAGGGCGAGGTGCAGATCGGCGTGTCGGACGAGGCCGCCGACCAGGCCAAGCTCACGCTCGACCGCATGCTCGAGTACGCGGCGCGCTAGAACGATGTGACATGAGGGGCAGTCCCTTATGTCACATTACAAGGGAGAGGATTCCTGTGGAAACCAAACAATACCCCGATATGGAGTGCGACGTTGTCATTGCCGGTTGCGGCGTGGCGGGCCTGTACGCGGCCCTCAATCTGCCGACGAACACGCGCGTGATCATGCTCTCCAAGGGCGCTGTCGACGAGTGCGACTCGATGCTTGCGCAGGGCGGTATCTGCGTGCTGCCCGAAGGCTCGGATTACGATGCCTTCTTTGAGGACACCATGCACGCCGGCCACTACGAGAACCGCCGCGAGAGCGTCGACATCATGATTCGCTCGAGCCGCTCGGTCATCAATGACTTGCTAGCGATGGGCGTGGACTTTGAGCGCAAGGCCGACGGCAGCCTCGACTTTACCCGCGAGGGCGCGCACAGCCGTCCGCGTATTGCCTTCCATGCCGACATTACGGGCAAGGAGATCACGACCAAGCTGCTCCAGGCCGTTCGCAAGCTGGATAACGTGCAGATTTTGGAGCACGTGGCCATGACCGACATCCTGACGGGCGAGCGTGATGGCGCCACGGTGTGCACCGGCGTCGTTGCCGTTTCCGTGGACGAGGACAACTCGGTTCGTCCCGCCGACGAGCTGGCAAACGCCGCCGAGGGCGTGCATGCCGGCGAGCCGTTTAAGATCCATGCCCGCCACACGCTGTGGGCTACGGGCGGTATCGGCGGCGTATACGACCATTCGACTAACTACCCGCAGCTCACGGGCGATGCCTGCTACATTGCTCAGGAGCATGGCATTAAGATGGAGCACCTGGACTACGTGCAGATTCACCCCACGGGGCTGTTCTCGCCGCAGCCGGGCCGCACCTTCCTGATCAGCGAGAGCTGCCGCGGCGAGGGCGCGATTTTGCTCAACGCCGCCGGCGAGCGCTTTACCGATGAGCTTCAGCCGCGCGATGTGGTCGCCGCGGCCATTCGCGAGCAGATGAAGCAGGACGGTACCGAGCACGAGTGGCTGAGCTTTGCCCCCGTCGAGCGCGACGTGGTGACCGGGCACTTCGCCAACATCCGCGCACGCTGCCTGGAGGACGGCCGCGACATCCTGGACGAGCCCATTCCCGTTACGCCCACGCAGCACTACTTTATGGGCGGCGTGTGGGTCGACAAGGACGGCCGCACCTCGATGCCTGAGCTCTACGCCGCGGGCGAGACGGCTTGCAACGGCGTTCACGGCAAGAACCGCCTTGCATCAAACAGCCTGCTCGAGGCGCTGGTCTGGGGTCGTCGCGCCGCGTGGCACATGCGTACCGGCGAGTCGCTGGCCGTGGAGCAGGCGGGCAATCCCGCGCTTGATGGCCGTCATCGCGCCCTGAGCGCCGATACCCTGGCAATCGATGATTTGGCCCGTGCCGCCGGCACGCAGGCCGTGGAGGAGTAGACCATGAATCCCATTACCATGAAGCTCGTCGTCGATGATTTGATTCTGCAGGCTCTGCGCGAGGACATTACCTTTGAGGACGTGAGCACGGCGAGCGTGTGCCCCGCGGCGCGCCCCGCCACGGTGGAGCTTATCGCCAAGGCCGACGGCATCATCGCCGGCTTGGACGTGTTTGCCCGCACCTTTGAGCTGCTGGATCCGCAGAGCTCGGTGCTGTTTGATGTTGCCGACGGTGACGAGGTGCACGCCGGCGACCACGTGGGCCAGGTGCGCGGCGATGCGCGCGTGCTGCTTTCGGGCGAGCGCGTGGCGCTCAACTACCTGCAGCGCATGAGCGGTATCGCTACCTATACACATCAGATGGCTGCGGTGCTCGAGGGCACAAAGACCGTGCTTGTCGACACACGCAAGACCACGCCGGGCATGCGCGTTTTCGAGAAGACCGCAGTCGAGATCGGCGGCGGCAGCAACCACCGTTACAACCTGTCGACGGCCGTCATGCTCAAGGACAACCACATCGATGCCGCCGGCGGCGTGGCACGCGCGATCGAGATGGCGCGCGCCCATGCATCGTTTACCACGACGGTCGAGATCGAGTGCGAGAACCTGGACATGGTGCGCGAGGCCGTGGAAGCCGGCGCCGACATCATCATGTTCGACAACATGACCCACGACGACATGGCTGCCGCGATTGAGCTTATCGCCGGTCGCGCCAAGACCGAGTGCTCGGGCAATGTGGATGCCAGCAATATCCGCGCGCTCGCCGACCTGGGCGTTGACTTTATTAGCTCGGGGGCGCTGACGCACTCTGCGCCGATTCTCGACCTCTCGCTTAAGCACCTTCGTCTGCTGGACGGTAAATAATGGACGCCCGCGAGCGTCGCCGTGCCATCATGGGCGTGCTCGAGGGGGCCAAAGACCCTGTCTCGGGCAGTGCGCTTGCTCGTGAGGTGGGTGTGAGCCGCCAGATTGTCGTGCAAGACATCGCCCTGCTGCGCGCCGATGGGCACGATATCGTGGCGACCAATCGCGGCTACGTGCTGCAGGAGGCCCCCAGCAGCCCCGCCGTGCCCACGCGCCTGGTCAAGGTGCACCATGGCGTGGAGCAGGCAGGTGACGAGCTCACGAGCATCGTCGACGCGGGTGGTGCCGTGCTCAATGTAATCGTCAACCATCGCGTGTATGGCAAGATCACAGCCGATCTGGACATTCGCAACCGTCGCGATATCGAGCGCTATCTTGAGGGCATTGCCAGCGGCAAGAGCTTCCCGCTGCTGACGGTGACGAGCGGCTACCACTTCCATCGCATTGCGGCAGAGGATGAGCAGACCCTCGACGAGATCGAGACCATACTCAAGGAAAAGGGCTATCTGGCGGATCTGATGCCCTACGAAGACGATCTCTCTTAGCCGACGCTGCAAACGCCCCATTTGGGCAATCTGGCCTTCAATCGTCGGTCGCGTACCAAAGTACGCTTCCCTCCTCTTTCAAGCCACCTTGCCTCAAATGGGGCGTTTTCGCTGGCGCGAGTTTAACCGGCGGCGGTGCCATATTAGCTGCCCATACAAAGAAAAGGAGGCCTCCGCGGCGATGCGGAGGCCTCCTTTTTGTGCACGGTGTACTTTTGAGTGTGCAAGTGGGGAGTTGTTACTCCTCGACGATCTCGGTGATCGCGCCAGCGGGGCAAGCGTCCTGGCAAGCGCCACAGGCGACGCAGGAGTCCTCGTCAGCGACGGTGGCGACGTCCTGGAGCTCCAGAACGCCAGCGGGGCAGGTGTCGACGCAAACGCCACAAGCGATGCACTCGTCGGCATCAATTACGGGATGAGCCATGGTAGTTTCCTCTCTGTTGACCGACGCTACAGACGATGCGCGCCGGTTTGATTCGGGCAAAAACATACCACGGGAGCGACCGTTTGCAATACCCTCTGGCCGGCATCTTCATACCGTTCGCCGAGTATGCCAAGGTTTACTAAAAAACGTGCAGGTGGGGCCGTTGAGCTGCGCAAATGTTAGCTAAAGGTGACTTGAAATATTGAGCGATTGAGCGCGTCTGCGGAAAGGGCATCCCGTTATTTGGCCGAAAAACGGGTCGAACTTTCCCCAGGGAAGCTCGGGGCCGCCATGTGCGCTCCCAAGCCCAAACCTCAGCCATCTCTACATAGATCTCGATAGATTTGCCGAGAACTCAATCAGTGCGTCTACCTGCGCATTTGTGAACCTAAACTCTCAGCAATAAGAAATCTTATATGAATTGACTTAGATTTTGTATATTCCGGCCCATAAGGGGATACACTACATCCTGAAAGACAAGCCGAAACACCGCGCGGCAGACCGCCGAGTCGGTGCAAACGCACAAGAGAGAGGGAATTTCTAATGGGCAAGATTCTTGGTATCGACCTTGGTACTACTAACTCCGCAATGGCCGTTCTCGAGGGTGGTTCTCCGACCATCATCGTGAACGCCGAGGGCGACCGCACCACCCCGTCCGTCGTGGGCTTCCGTGCCGACGGCGATCGCGTCGTGGGCAAGGCCGCTAAGAACCAGGCTGTCACCAACCCCAAGAACACCGTGTTCTCCATCAAGCGCTTCATGGGCCGCAAGTACTCCGAGTGCACCTCCGAGCTCAAGACCGTGCCGTATGAGGTCAAGGAGGGCCAGGGTGGCCGTGCCGTCGTCGACATCGAGGGCAAGGATTACACCGCCGAGCAGGTGAGCGCCATGGTGCTCGCAAAGATGAAGGCCGACGCCGAGAAGTACCTGGGCGAGACCGTCACCGACGCCGTCATCACCGTCCCGGCCTACTTCAACGACGCCCAGCGCCAGGCCACCAAGGACGCCGGTAAGATCGCCGGCCTTAACGTCAAGCGTATCGTCAACGAGCCGACCGCTGCTGCTCTGGCCTATGGCCTGGACAAGCAGGGATCCGACCAGCGCATCCTGGTCTTCGACCTGGGCGGCGGCACCTTCGACGTCTCCATCCTCGACCTCGCCGACGGCGTGTTTGAGGTTCTGTCCACCTCGGGCGACAACCACCTGGGCGGCGACGACTGGGACCAGCGCGTCATCGACTGGATGGCCGATAAGTTCCAGCAGGAGAACGGTGTCGACCTGCGTCAGGACCCCATGGCCCTGCAGCGTCTGAAGGAGGCCGCCGAGAACGCCAAGAAGGAGCTCTCCGCCGCCCAGCAGACCACCATCAACCTGCCGTTCATTACCATGAACCAGTCCGGCCCGCTGCACCTCAACTACACGCTGACCCGCGCCGAGTTCGAGAAGATCACCCGTGACCTGCTCGAGCGCTGCAAGCAGCCTGTCACCAACGCCCTGCGCGACGCCAAGCTTAAGCTCTCCGATCTGACCGAGGTCATCCTCGTCGGCGGCTCCACCCGTATGCCCGCCGTCCAGGAGCTCGTCAAGACCATGACCGGCAAGCAGCCCAACATGTCCGTGAACCCCGACGAGGTCGTTGCCGACGGCGCTGCCGTCCAGGGCGGCGTGCTCACCGGCGACGTCGAGGGCATCCTGCTGCTCGACGTTACCCCGCTGTCGCTGGGCGTCGAGACCATGGGCGGCATCATGACCAAGATGATCGACCGCAACACCACGATCCCGACCTCCAAGACCGAGGTTTACTCCACCGCTGCCGACAACCAGACCAGCGTCGAGATCAACGTGCTCCAGGGCGAGCGCGAGCTTGCCCGCGACAACAAGTCGCTCGGTAAGTTCCAGCTGACCGGTATCCCGGCTGCCCGCCGCGGCGTGCCGCAGATCGAGGTCACCTTCGACATCGACGCCAACGGCATCGTCAAGGTCTCCGCTAAGGACAAGGGCACCGGCAAGGAGCAGCAGATTACCATTTCCGGCTCCACCGCTCTGTCCGACGACGAAGTCGATCGTATGGTCAAGGACGCCGAGGCTCATGCCGAGGAGGACAAGAAGCAGAAGGAAGAGGTCGAGGTCCGCAACCAGACCGATAGCCTGTGCTACTCCACCGAGCAGACCCTCAACGAGCTGGGCGACAAGGTTTCCGCCGACGTGAAGTCCAAGGCCGAGGCCGCTATCGCCGACGCCAAGAAGGCGCTCGAGGGCTCTGACGTCGAGGCCATCAAGGCCGCCGGCGAGTCCCTGCAGTCTGTGGCCTACGAGCTGGCTCAGGTTGTCTACGCCGACGCTCAGCAGCAGACCGACGGTGCCGCCGGCGCCCAGGCTGCCGACGATGACGTTGTCGACGCCGACTACGAGGTTGTGGACGACGAGGACAAGTAATCATGTCCGCCCGTAAAGCTCGCACGGAGGCGGCTGCCGCTGGCGCCGCCCCCGTTGACTCTGAGGAGAAGGACGTGAAGATTCCCGTAGAGGCCGTCGACGATACCGAGGCCAACGAGGCCGAGGCCGCCGAGGCTGCCGAGAACCAGGTAGAGGATTCCAACAAGGAGGCGACGATGACCGAGGACGAGATGGTGGAAGCCGCTATCCGCGCCGGTGAGGAGGCCGCCGACAACGACTTTAAGCTCAAGTTCGAGCAGGCCCAAAAGGAGCTTGCCGACGTGCGCAATGAGCTCGATGCTGCGGCAGAGGCCCAGAAGGCCGCCGAGGACAAGGCGAAGGACGCTACCGAGCGAACCGCTCGTCTGCAGGCCGACTGGGAGAACTTCCGTCGCCGCACCGCCAACGAGCGCATCGCCGAGCGCGAGCGCGCGACCGAGAAGCTTGTCACCGCGCTGTTGCCGGTGATCGACGATATCGAGCGCGCGATCGACCATGCCCGCAGCCAGGAGCTTTCCGACGACTTTAAGCAGTTCGTCGATGGCGTTGACGCGGTTCATGCCAAGCTGCTCGACGTGTTTGCGCACGAGGGCGTTGAGCCCATCGACCCCAAGGGCGAGGCGTTCGATCCGCTCGAGCACCAGGCTGTGGGTCGCGTCGAGGACGCATCGCAGTATGACGAGACCGTCAACGATGTGTACCAGAAGGGCTACCGCATGGCGGATCGCATCCTGCGTTCCGCGATGGTGACGGTGACCTACGGTGGCGAGAAGCGCCCCGCACCGGAGCCCGAAGCGGCGCCCGAGGATGCTACGGCCGATACGGCCGAGAGCACCGAGGAGTAATTGAGAAGGGCCCCGGGGCAACACCCGGGGCCCTTTCTGGCCTAGTGCCATATGACAGTATGAGCCGCCGTCCGCAGGGGCGGCGGATATAACAGGAGAGGAGCTACGATGGCTGCAGGCAAAACCTTCTATGACATCCTGGGCGTATCCAAGAGCGCCTCCGACAAAGAGATCAAGAGCGCGTTTCGCAAGCTCGCGCAAAAATATCACCCCGATGCCGGCGGCGACGAGGCCAAGTTCAAGGAGATCAGCGAGGCCTACGAGACGCTTTCGGACGAGAAGAAGCGCAAAGAGTACGACCAGATGCTCATGTTTGGCGGCATGCCGGGCGCAGGCGGCGCGTATGGCGGCGGCTACGGTGCCGGCGCGGGCGCCAGCGGCTGGGGCGATATCTTCGACAGCATCTTTAGCGGCAACGGCGCCTGGGGCAGCGATTGGGGCTCGGGCTTTGCCGGGGCTGCGGGTAACGCCGGTGCCGGCGCGGGTCGCAGCCGTGCTCGCAAGGGCGGCGACCTGTCACTGACCGTCGATGTGACAGCCGAGGACGCGTTCCGCGGCGTGACGCACAAGGTCACCTACCGCATTCCCTCGACGGGCGAACAGCAGACCATTACGGTCTCGGTGCCCGCGGGCGCGGTCGACGGCGGCAAGCTGCGCTACAAACGTCGCGGCGAGTATGGCGTTGCCGGTGGCGAGCGCGGCGACCTGGTCGTGACCACGCACGTGGAGGAGCACCCGCTGTTTAAGCGCAAAGGTGCCGACGTGACCATGGAGGTACCGGTCTCGGTCTATGAGGCGGCGCTCGGCTGCACGGTGGACGTGCCCACGCCCGGCGGTGCGACGGTTCGTTTGAAAGTGCCTGCGGGCACCCAGACGGGCAAGAAGTTCCGCTTTAAGGAGATGGGTGCGCCCGATGTTAAGCACCGTGGCCGCACAGGCGCGCTGCTCGTCGAGATCAAGGTGCAGGTTCCCACGAACCTGTCCAATGACGAGCGCGACGCCATGACCAAGCTGCGCGAGGCCGACACGCGCGACTATCGCGAGAAGGTCAACCGTTACAAGGCGACGTACTAGGGCGCCTGTGGCGCACGCCCGCGCCCGCGGGCTTATGATGGACGATAACGAGACGGAAAGGGGTCAGGTAGCATGGCCGAGGACAATAGGAACAAACCGCTGTACATGATCAGCGTGGCGGCCGAGCTGACCGGCATGCATCCGCAGACTCTGCGCGTCTACGAGTCCAAGGGCCTGGTGAACCCCCAGCGCTCGGGCGGCAACACGCGCCTGTATTCGCGTGCCGATATCGAGCGCCTGGAGCTCATCAACCAGCTGACCGACGAGGGCATCAACCTTGCCGGCGTGGTGCGCATCCTCGATATGAAGGAGCGTGCCGAGGAGCGCGAGCGCGAGAACGAAAAGCTCCGCGCCCGCGTGCGACAGCTCGAGGACGAGCTGCACGAGTACAAGATGCAGAAGAAGATCACCGCCCTGGCCCCGCGCGACGGCTCAGTCAACCCCGAGCAAGTCATGCGCAAACTGCTGGGCACGGGCGGCGACCTGTAGGCACTCATTGGGGACAGACTTAAATGAGTACCTGCAGAATGAGAGTGGATAATCTCCCGTTTTTTGCCTGTTTGCAGGCTCAAAGTGGGAGATTATCCACTCTCGTCATTTGAGCGTCTAAGTCTGCCTCCCCGGGACCCAACTCGTCCTCTGCTTTACTGAGATAAAGTGAACGTGTAGATTCGTAACCCGCTCGCAACTGTTCTATGGCACGATATTGAACGAATGTATGCTATGCGCCCAAATCTTTTGGGCAGAGTGGGAGACAGTATGGTCAAGCTGTACGAGGACGGCGTCTACCTGCGCGGCGGCAGCGAGGTTGTGGCTGCGGCCGAGGCTGCCGAGCGCGGTATTACGCAGACGCCCGCGGATGCCAAGCGCGGCACCATCGCGTATTCGATCCTCCAGGCACACAACACGTCCGGAGACCCCGAGGCGCTCAAGATTCGCTTCGATGCCATGGCGAGCCACGACATCACCTTTGTCGGCATCATCCAGACGGCGCGCGCCTCGGGCATGGAGCAGTTCCCGCTGCCCTACGTGCTCACCAACTGCCACAACTCGCTGTGCGCCGTGGGCGGCACCATTAACGAGGACGACCACGTCTTTGGCCTTTCCGCGGCCAAGAAGTACGGCGGCATCTTCGTTCCGCCGCACATCGCCGTCATCCACTCCTTTATGCGTGAGAACTTCGCCGGTTGCGGCAAGATGATCTTGGGTTCCGACTCGCACACCCGCTATGGCGCCCTGGGCACCATGGCCGTGGGCGAGGGTGGTGGCGAGCTGGCAAAGCAGCTGCTGCGCGACACCTACGACGTCGCCTATCCCGGCGTCGTTGCCATCTACCTCACGGGCGCTCCGCGACCCGGCGTCGGCCCGCACGACGTGGCGCTCGCCATCATTCGCGCCGTCTTTGCCAAGGGCTACGTCAAGAACAAGGTCATGGAGTTTGTGGGCCCCGGCATCGCGAGCATGACGACCGATTACCGCAACGGCGTTGACGTCATGACCACCGAGACCACCTGCCTGTCGAGCATCTGGGCTACCGACGAGGACACGCACGCGTTTTTGACCATGCACGGCCGCGGCGACGACTACCGCGAGCTCAAGCCCGCCGATGTCGCCTACTACGACGGCTGCGTCGAGGTCGACCTGTCGAGCATCAAGCCCATGATCGCGCTGCCGTTCCATCCTTCCAACGGCTTTGAGATCGACGAGCTCAACGAGAACCTCGAGGACATCCTGCATGAGGTCGAGCTCGAGGCCGCCAAGATCGGCGAGGGCAAGACGCACTTTAGCCTGCTCGACAAGATCGTCGACGGCAAGCTGCACGTGCAGCAGGGCGTTATCGCCGGCTGCTCGGGTGGCAACTACGACTCCGTGATCCAGGCTGCCCGCGTGCTCAAGGGCGCCAACACCGGCTGCGGCGAGTTCTCGCTGTCGGTCTATCCCACGAGCCAGCCCGTGGCACTCGAGCTTACACGCCGCGGCTATATCTACGACCTTATGGAGGCCGGCGCGATTGTGCGCACGGCATTCTGCGGCCCGTGCTTTGGCGCCGGCGATACGCCTGCCAACAACGGCCTGTCCATCCGCCACACCACGCGCAATTTCCCCAACCGCGAGGGTTCCAAGCCGGGTAATGGCCAGCTGAGTGCCGTGGCCCTGATGGACGCCCGTTCTATTGCGGCGACGGCCGCCAACGCCGGCGTCCTGACGCCGGCGACCGACCTGCCCGAGGAGACTTGGGACGAGGCCTGTGAGTACACCTTTGACGACGCGCCGTATAAAAAGCGCGTGTACTGGGGCTTTGGCAAGGCGGAGCCTGCCGACGAGCTGGTCGAAGGCCCCAACATCAAGCCGTGGCCCGCGATGGAACCCCTCGGCGACGATATCCTGCTCAAGGTGTGCTCCAAGATCATGGACCCGGTCACTACGACCGACGAGCTCATTCCCTCGGGCGAGACGAGCTCCTTCCGCTCCAACCCGCTGGGCCTGGCCGAGTTTACGCTCAGCCGCCGCGACCCGGCCTACGTGGGTCGCTCCAAGGAGGTCGACGCCGTGGAGAAGCGCCGCGTTGCCGGCGAGTCCGCGGGCGATCTGACGGCGCTCGATGCCGAGCTTGCTGGTGTGTTCGAGGCACTGGCCGGCGCGGGTGTCGCGGCCGATGCCAAGGCGACTGAGTTCGGTTCCATGATTTACGCCAAGAAGCCTGGCGACGGCAGCGCCCGCGAGCAGGCCGCGAGCTGCCAGCGCGTAATTGGCGGCCTGGCCAACATCGTCCACGAGTACGCCACCAAGCGCTATCGCTCCAACGTGATGAACTGGGGCATGGTGCCCTTCCAGATGGAGGCGGAGCCCAACTTTGAGGTGGGCGACTACGTCTTTGTGCCGGGGATTCGTACTGCGCTCGATGGCGACCTGAAGAACATCGCCGCCTACGTGGTGCGCGCCGACGGCGCGGTCGAGCAGATTGAGCTCTACGTTGCCGATATGACGGCGGAAGAGCGTGCCATCGTCAAGGCCGGCTGCCTGATCAACTACAACAAGTTTAAGGCCGCTGCCGAGTAACTCTGCTGTACGCCCCGGCCACACCTTTCCCTCGTGCTCACGCGCTTCGCGAGGGTCGCCCGAGGGAAAGGTGTGGCCGGGGCTACCGCGACGTTCTCGTTGGGTCTTGAGGGACGCTAATAAATAGACTTGCTTGATGCCGCCTCTGTTATCGGGGCGGCTTCTTTTTGTCGAGAACCGCCACAAAGGGGACAGGAACCTTTGTGGTGGTCCGCGATTTGTCTCGTTCTGTAATAGGTAGACCCTTATTTGCCGAGTAGTTGTTACAGATCTAGATAAACGGGCACTGCTGAACAATTCATCTCGATCCGTAACATCTGGACCCAAAAACGGCCGCTAGATGTTACAGATTGAGATGGTGAACGCCGGGGCCGAAGATCACCACAAAGGCTCCTGTCTCCTTTGTGGTGGTGGGGACGAGCTCGATGCTGTTGTGATCGTTGAGCGGCATGTTAATGGGCGGCTCTACAGAATTTCATCTGGGCTGGCGGGTTTGGTTGTTTTGGGGATGCCGAGTTTGGATGACGCGAAATCGTCAACATTGTCCTTAATTCCGTCTTTGGTGTAGACAGTGACCATATAGGTGCTGTGTCCGAATTCGCCCTTGTCGCGTGTTGCCCAGGACTCCCAGTAGGCGGCTCCGTTTCGCCCTTTGATTTTTCCGACACGGCGGAGTTCTGTTCGCTTTAATTTCTGGTTGCTATAGATGGTTCGACCGGCCTCCTCGGTGAGCCCGCACTGTCCAAGCATCTTGTCGAGGACTTGGTTCATGTGGCGCTCATCGGTGTTTGGTGCGTAGTCGTAGGCGAGGGTGATGGAGTCGAGTGGCTGGTCGTCGATTAGATAGTTTAGCGCCTGAGGTCCAAGGCAGAAATAGGGGGAGCATCCGTCGATCTGACCGAGCAGTGGCAACTTTGACCGCCAAATTCCGGTGGGAATTCCATCTTCGTAGAACACGCCGCGACAGATAAAGGAGAGCGAGGTGGCACGCGAGCCGGCGTCGACCATTCCGCATAAATCGAAGGGCGAGGCGATACCAAGGGAAAAGGGCGTGATGGCGATAAGGAAGAGCATCACGATGGGTATGGCGAGAATGGCGATGACGTTGCGACCGGTGGAATGAGGCGGCTTCATATGCGCTCCTCGAGACAAAGATCTGTTGAGGATAGGCAGAAATGGATATGTTCAGAGAACAATTCAAGTTTAATCTCATGGCGCGAGATGGTCGACCGTTAGCGTCGAAAACCACCACAAAGGTGCCTGTCCCCTTTGTGGCGGTGAGGAGCGCGCGGCTTCTTTTGGTAATAGTGTTAGCTGGCGGTATCATTAGTGCAGGTGGCGAAGGTTTGCATTGTGGGGTGTTTTGCCGTGAGCCGTTTTGCCCGTATTGGATTGATTGTCTTGGCGCTTGCGATCGCTGTGGTTGGCGCGGGCGCTGTCGGTATGGCATTTCTACCTGCTGCGGTGACGGAGCCGGTGGTCAAGCCTGTGACTCAATCTGTCGAACTTCTGACCGGCGACGACAAGCCCGAGACCATTACCGTTGATTTTGATGAGCAGCCGGCTGTGCTGGGTATTAGCAATTATCCGCGTATTCAGCTTGGGGCCATGCGCTATACCACGGATACAAGCCTGATCGATAGGGCGTCCGAGCTACTCAAGGGCAAAACATTTAAGCGCTGGTACGGATATGCGTCCTATCGGGCAAAAGCGAACGACATGGTTGGCGGATGCCACTCTTCCATCGAGCTGGACACTGCAAACGGCGCAAAGTTATGTGATGTCTCGTACGATCCGGGCTACGAGGGCAATGAGGGTCCGGGCATCTACATCATGGACGGCGATGTCGCCTATGTCATGGAGGGCGACCAGACCGAGCTCAACGATTTTATGGGCCAGTGTATCCAAGATGCCTATAAACAGACCTGCTTGCCTGACCCGCGGACTGCACGCGATAGTGGGTCTGCCCGTACATGGCTGTTCGAGGATGAGATGCCCTGGACCGTCGAATCGGGGAGTACGGGTTCGGCGAAGGAGTAGAGACCGCGACCACCACAAAGGTGCCTGTCCTCTTTGTGGTGGTTTTCGGTCTGTCTCGATCTGTAACATCTTGGCCGCTAAAAGTGGGCCTGGTGTTACAGATTTAGATTTTTGATCCGGGTGTTTTCTGTTCGTCTCGATTTGTAACAGATAGAGCTCTATTTGCTGACTAGATGTTACAGATTTAGATAAACGGGTGCCGCTGGTCATTTCATCTCGATCTGTAACATCTAGAGCCATAAACAGCCGCTAGATGTTACAGATTGAGATAGTAAGGGGACGAGGCCGTAGCGGGTGAGCGCACCTGCTCCCTATCCATCAATCACTCAGAAAATCTTATATATAGAGACTTAGATTTGTGTATAAGATCGTACAAAGCTGGCAACAATACTTCTCGAACAACGTGAAGCCGCCCCGTAGGGCGGCCGCCCCAAGAGAGGTGATTCCATGAGAATCGATAAGCTAGCAATGACGTCGCGCGAGGCGTTGCAGACCGCCATGAGCACGGCTGCCGACGCGCAGGCCGGCGCGGTGGAGCCGATTCACCTGCTGTCTGCCCTGCTCGGTGCCGGCGAGCGCAATATCTCCGTGATCATCGAGCGCATCGGTGCCGACCCGGCTCAGCTCGCACGCTCCACACAGGATGCCATCGACCATGCGCCCAAGGTTTCGGGCGAGGGCCAGCAGATGGGTCTTTCCAATGAGCTCGTCCGCGTCATCGAGAAGGCCGAGAAGAAGGCCACCAAGATGGGCGACAGCTTTGTGGTGACCGAGCATCTGCTGATGGCGCTTGCCGAGGACAAGGGCGAGGCGGGCCGCGTACTGCGCGATGCCGGCGTGACCAAGGAGCGTATCGAGCAGGTCTACGAGGAGTTGCGTGGCGATGACCGCGTGACGTCTGCCGAGGACAAGACTCAGTTTGAGGCGCTGGAGCAGTACGGCCGCAATATCTGCGACCTTGCCCGTGCCGGCAAGCTCGACCCGGTCATCGGCCGTACCGACGAGATCCGTCGTACCATCCAGGTCCTGTCCCGTCGCACCAAGAACAACCCCGTGCTCATCGGCGAACCGGGCGTCGGCAAGACGGCCATCGTCGAGGGTATCGCCCAGCGTATCGTGGCCGGCGACGTTCCGAGCACCCTGCGTGACCGCGACCTCATCGAGCTTGACATGAGCGCGCTGGTCGCCGGCGCCAAGTACCGTGGTGAGTTCGAGGACCGTTTGAAGGCTGTGCTCAAGGAAGTGCAAAAGTCCGAGGGCAAGGTCATCCTGTTCATCGATGAGCTCCACACCATCGTGGGCGCGGGTGCCACTGAGGGCTCCATGGACGCCGGTAACATCCTCAAGCCGGCGCTCGCCCGTGGCGACCTGCATGCGATTGGCGCGACCACGCTCGACGAATACCGCAAGTACATCGAGAAGGACGCGGCGCTCGCGCGTCGTTTCCAGACCGTGATGGTCTCCGAGCCTACCGTCGAGGACACCATCTCGATTCTGCGTGGCCTCAAGGAAAAGTACGAGATCTTCCACGGCGTTCACATCACCGATAGCGCACTCGTGGCCGCCGCCGACCTCTCCGATCGCTACATCGCCGACCGCTTCCTGCCCGACAAGGCCATCGACCTGGTCGATGAGGCGGCAAGCCGCCTGCGCATGGAGCTCGACAGCATGCCGGTCGAGATCGACGCCACCACGCGTCAGCTCACCCAGCTGCAGATCGAGGAGCAGGCGCTCATGAAGGAGACCGATGACGCCTCCAAGGAGCGTCTGGAGGCCCTGCGCCAAGAGATCGCCGAGGTCCAGGAAAAACTCAACGTGCAAAAGGCCGGCTGGCTCAACCAGAAGAACGCCATCGACCACGTGCAGGAGCTTAAGGGCCAGCTTGACGAGGCCAAGAGCGAAGAGGAGCGCGCGACGCGCAACGGCGACCTGGGCCGTGCGTCCGAGCTGCGCTACTCCGTGATTCCGGGCCTGCAGCAGCAGATTCAGGATTCCGAGGCTGCGCTCGAGGCGCAAAAGCAGCAGGACGGCGAGGGCCTCAACGAACAGGTGACCTCCGACGAGATCGCCGAAGTCGTGAGCGCCTGGACCGGCGTGCCCGTGTCCAAGATGATGCAGGGCGAGCTCGACAAGCTGAAGGGCTTGGAGGGTGAGCTGCATAAGCGCGTCATCGGCCAGGACGAGGCGGTCTCCGCTGTCGCCGCGGCCGTGCGTCGCAGCCGTGCGGGCCTCTCCGATCCGGACAAGCCCATCGGCAGCTTCTTCTTCCTGGGCCCCACCGGCGTAGGCAAGACCGAGCTCGCCAAGGCGCTGGCCGAGTGTCTGTTCGATGATGAGCGCGCGCTCGTGCGTATCGACATGTCCGAGTACATGGAGAAGTTCAGCGTCCAGCGTCTGATCGGTGCGCCCCCGGGATATGTGGGCTACGACGAGGGCGGCCAGCTCACCGAGGCCGTGCGCCGTCGTCCGTACTCCGTGATCTTGCTCGACGAGATGGAAAAGGCTCACCCGGATGTCTTTAACGTGCTGCTGCAGGTGCTCGACGACGGCCGTCTGACCGACGGTCAGGGTCGCCAGGTGTCCTTCAAGAACACGATCATTATCATGACGTCTAACGTGGGCTCCAAGGCTATCGCCGATCTGTCCGGTAAGGACGAGGAGGAGATGCGCCATCAGGTCGACGTCGCCATGGCTCAGACCTTCCGCCCCGAGTTCCTCAACCGTATCGACGATATCGTAGTGTTCCATCCGCTCGGCATGGCGCAGATTGAGAAGATCGTCGACATCCAACTCGCCGACGTCCGCGCGCGCCTGGCCAAGGAGCGCATGACGCTTGCCATCACCCCGGCGGCTAAGCAGATGCTCGCCGTGGGCGGCCTGGACCCGGTCTTTGGCGCCCGTCCGCTCAAGCGTCTGGTTCAGCGCGAGGTCGTGGATGCCATCGCCGCCGCCATCATCGACGGCACGGTGCGCGAGGGCGATCAGGTGACGGTCGATGTCGACAAGGATGGCGGCTTTACCGTCGTGTGTGACAACACGCCGGCGGCCACCTACGAGGTCCCCGACGCCGAGTAGATTTTGGGCCATGCCTTAAAATCTGCCTTTAGAGCAAAACGCCAAGGGCGGCGGATCCGATTGGGTCCGCCGCCCTTTTTCGTGCGACAATCGATGGTGTTGAACGTGAGCACATGGCAAGGAGCTATGCAGATGATGGACAAGAACAAAACGAACACGCCGGCGACCGATGCCGTACCCGCCGCACCCAAGCCTGCGCCTAAGCCGGCGCCCAAGCCGCGCGACCCCTATATCCGTGCCGAGAACGAGGACGACGACGGCTACGATCCCTACAGCGACCGCCGCCCCGCGCGCGAGCCCCTCTTCGAAGCTGACCCCTGGCGTTAAGTAGCTCATTTGGGACGGGGCTTTTTTAGCTACTTTGTTTTCGGCTAGAGGCGTTCATGCCTGCCCCCCCTCGGCCGCTCGATATCCTCCGGGAGGGGCCACTAATAGAAAACTTGCTTATCCATTAATCAAGATACGCATAATCTTGCTCTCCTGCTAATCAAGAATCGCTATAATCTTGATTAGCAGGAGAGCAAGATTGGAGAATTATGGCATTCAACGACTTGGTGGCTCAAAAAATAAAGGACTTTGAGCAACAGGGGATTCCGCAGGTCTTTGAGCGCGACCTTGATCTGGGCAACCCGCAGGAGCCAAAGCGCGACAACATCGTATATGTGATTGTGGGCGCCCGTCGTTGTGGAAAGACGTATCGCCTGTATCAGGAGATGCAGCGGCTTCAGGGCCAAGGCGTCGAGCTTGACCGGATGCTATATTTCAATTTTGAGGATGAGCGCTTGCGTCCGTATGAGCCATCGCTGCTAGCGGACGTGCTCGATACATTCTATGCACTATATCCTGCTGCTCGAGTCGAGGGCGCCTACCTTTTCTTTGACGAGATCCAGGAAATACCCGAATGGGGTGCGTTTCTGCGACGCGTGGTCGATACGGAGAAGGCGACCGTTTACGTGACGGGATCTTCTTCTAAGATGCTGTCCTCAGAACTTAAGAGCGAATTCAGGGGCCGTTCTCTTGTGCGAGAGCTTTTTCCGTTGAGTTTTTCGGAATACGTCCGATATAAGACGGGGGGCGTTCCTGAGTCGAACGCGCCCTTCTCCTCGAGCGATGCAGCGTTGCTCCGACACCATCTGGTCGGATATCTCGAGCGAGGGGGATTCATCGCGACACTTGAGCAGACGCCCGCAGACGCGATTCAGCTGCTACAGGAATATGCGTCGCGAACGGTCGCCATGGACGTCGTTGAACGTTACGACGTCAAGAACCCCCGTTTGGCCTCGCTGTTTCTGGCGCGGTGCATGGCATCTTCGGGACGAGAGCTGTCAGTGAACAAAGTGTACAACGAGTTCAAGAGCAGACAGATATCCGTCAGTCGAAATACGCTCAGCGACTTACTTGAGTATTACGAGGACGCCTACCTGCTGTTTTCGGTGCCGGAGTTCACGCGTTCGCTTGCAAATAATACGCGGTCTGCGTCTAAGGTCTACGCCGTCGATCCTGCGATGTTCGGAGCGTTCTCCCCCGCATCGGCATTGGATCAGGGTCAGAGGCTCGAGACCGCGGTGTTCAATGCGCTCAGAAGAAGGACCCCCGCCGTGCGGCCCGGTTCGGTTTGCCGCCTGCTGATTAAAGATAAGAATAAAAGCCATGAGGTGGACTTTGTGGCTGGGGATGCACTGCTCATGCAGGCCTACGGTCTGATTCAGGTAAGTGTGGATATGACAAGCGAGAAAACGCGCGAGCGCGAAATTGCCGCGCTCGATGCCGCGATGGCCCAGTTTGATCTTGGCGAGTCGGCAATCGTTACCATGGATGAGCAGGCCGATATTCCATGCAAACACGGCGTGGTACATGCTGTGCCCGCATGGAAGTGGCTCCTTTCCTAATCGTCTATGGATTTGCGAGGCCAGGACTCAGGTGTCATGGTCCGCTAGTCCTGGGCCTTGATGCTCGGCAGGAGAATCTGGGCGAGATAGTCGCTCTCGAGTTTGGTCGCGGCGTCTGCGTTGCCGTCTTTGCCAACCAGGTCGTTCTTGATCTGGCTATACGTATAGCGGTTGCCGGTCGTAAGCTCGACAAGCTCAATGGCCGTGTCCATGGGGTAGGTTGACACGGGATTCTGGGTGCGTCCGTTGATGGTCTGGGGCACCACGTACGGATAGACGGGGCCGCTGGCGTAGACGGTATAACCGTTGCCTAGGTTGGCCGCACCCAAAACCGTATCGCCCTCATCGGGCGTAAAGCTCTCGCCCTCGCGCACCGCGACGAGCGTCACAATCGGCGTATCGCTGTCGCCGGCAAGATAGATGCATAGCGTGCTGCCATTTTGCCAAGTCTCGACCTTGCCGTACCATTCGACGGGGATATCGAGCTGATACAGGTTCGTCGCCTTGTGTCGAGCGTCGGCATCGCGGGCGGACTGTGCCTCGCTTGCGCTTACGGCGTTGGCGGCGGCATCACGGCGCGTAATTGCCGCCTGCTGGAGTATCTTTGCCGCGGCGGCAGAGCTTGCGCCCCCTTCCTCGGCATACTTGGCGGCGGCATCGATCTGGTCGTCGGTCACCGTGTCGGCCGAAGGTACCTTGAGCTTAAAGGTGGCCTGGGCACTCAAATCCTGACCATCGCTCTTAATGGTGACCTGCGCCTTGGTGGCCGGGACGGTGTAGATGGTGCCGTCTTCCGCGATGGGGGATCCAGCAATGGAGAGCGTGTAATCGCCGGGCAGCAGCTTAATGCCGCGACCGTGCTCGTCAACGTAGAGCGTTTCGCTTACAGAAGAGCCGTCGGAGTCCTGGCCACTCACCTGCACGGGGATCTTTGAGCCGGTGGAGCAGTCGAGCCCCGCGGCATGTACGCCAATTTGCACCGACATCATGGTATGGGCGTTTGCGGCAACCACGGCGGCCTGCTCTTGCTGGTATCCGTTCCAAGCCGCATAGCCCGCGCCGCCGGCGACGAGCGCGACGGCCACAACGCCGGCAACCATCAGGTTGCGGCGCTTGGGCGACATCTTACGATGACGAACCTCGGCTTCGCGTGCCGAAGGAACGGACGGTAGGGGAATATCGCCCATGGCGATGGTCTCGTCCACGGCAGGCGCAGAGCCTAAGCCAGGGAGCTCGCGGGTCAACGAATCTTCGGCGGGCAAGTTGTCGAGCAAGATGGTTTCCTCGCTCGTGTCGGATTCGGTCTGGTCGTCGGCCTCACATTCGGATTCCTCGTGCCCCGCCTCGTTTTCGGTGGGCGCGGCGCCATCGTCTTTTGCATCCTGATCATCGGGCTGCGCTTCGATTTCCGGCTCATCTCGCACATCAACGCTCGAATCGTCAAACGCAATCTCGGCCAGTGCGATCTGGTCTAGGCTCTCCAGGGCCTCAGCGCATGCTTCTGCATCTTGGGCCGCATCCTCTTGGCCCATCGTCTCATCTTTCATATATCCCCCAAGCTCAATATCGGGACAACACTGTACCCAAAAATGGAGCTATATAAAGCGCATGCGAAATATAAGATCCGATTTAACCCGAGTGCATCGTTTAGCCGCATCCTCGCGGCAGCAAAAAGCCCCCGGAACGCGGATCACATTCCGGGGGTTCTGCAATGCGTTGAGTTGCGCGGAGCCGGCTACGCGGCTTCGTACTCAAGCGATGTTTGCGCCAGGCGCGTTACTCGGCGTGCGCGTAATCAACCTTGGCGCGGCGGGCGGTAGCCTTCTCCCAATCGCTGGTGCCCTCAAAGACATCCTGCTTGTAGGGATTGCGGCCGAGCTTCTTGGCGCGGTAGGCGATGTAGATGATCGCGGCGACGTTGGCGATCAGTGCGGCGATCGAGACCGCGGTAGCGGCGCCGGGGTCGAGCGTGGAGTGGGTCACAAAGACGGACTCCTCCTGGAAGTACGGGAACACCTGGGCAAACATGCACCAAATGGCCAGCGTAAAGGCGCGGTTCTGGATCCAGCCGCCCTTGTTCCAGATAAAGGCGGCGACGGTGGGCGCCAGCAGCAGCGCAAAGCCGCAGAACCAGGAGTGGGTGGGCAGGCAGTTGTAGGTGTAGCAGAAGTTCCAGATATCGTAGGCGATGATGTAGACCCAGGTCATGTCGGGCCACAGCATGTCGGTCTGATCCTCGGAGGCGTAGACGCTCCACCAGCCGGTCATGCAGAAGATATTGATGATACCGGCGATGCCGTTGAACACGTTGTTCCAGCCGGCCAGCTGCGTAGCACCTTCGGAGGTGACCCAGGTGGACTCGCCCAGGACGAAGAAGTGATAGGCGCTCTCGAAGTCGGACACGACGGCGATCATGATGTTGATGGCGACGATCACAAACGGCCACGCGCGGAACCAATGCGCCTTGCCGATCTTGCCCCACTGGTACTTAATGGCAATGAAGCCCCAGCAACCGGCCAGCGCCGCGTACACCTTGGCGTAGTGGAACCAGCTGTTCTGGTACACGTGGGTGGGGTTGGTGAGCGCCCACTCGGCACCCTGCGAAACGCCGATGGCGATGGCGACGCAGTAGATGGTCATGGCCAGCGGAGCCACGCCAAAGATGATTGCCGCGCCCAGCTTGGTGCGGCGGCCGACCTCGTTGAGCACGATGAGGCCAATAAAGACCATGGCCCAGCCGGCCCAGTGGATAAGGGTATCGCTACCCCAAACATCGAACAGCATGCTGCTCTCCTTTCACGCGCCCGCGGCCCCTCTTCCGATCGCGGGCAGTTTGGCCAAATGTCGTCAGTTCTGGGGCTTGCGCTCCGGATACTTGGCGGTATAGCCCTCGATGTGGAGTGTCGAGGCGATGATTTCCTTGACCGTCTCGTCGGGCACATCGGGGTGCGTGCGGATATACATCAACAACCCCATGATGAGGGTGTAGAACGTCTCGTAGACATGGTCGATGCATAGCTCATGATGGGTGACAAAGTCCACCACGGTGGTGTCGCAGATGTATTGCGCCACGCGCTGGACCACGTTGTGCAAAAAGCCGCCGTAGAGCGCGCCGCTGCTTGAGGTGAGCGTACTCGGCAGCTCGTGGCCGCTGGCGACCAGACGCTTAAAGAGCGGGGCGACGGTGTCGAGCGCGCCCTCGATATCGCCAACGGTGCGGCTGGCATTCCACTGCTCGAGCTCGGAGATAAAGCCGTCGATTGCCTCGTCCATGACGGCGGTGACGGCGGCGTCCATGTCGGCGAAGTAGTGGTAGAACAGCGAGCGCGTGCAGCCGGCTCGCTTGGTCACGGCCGATACCGATAGGTGGGACACGCCCAGCTCGGAGCTTACGGTGCGCACGGCATCGAGAATCTCGCGACGGCGTTCGTCGCCCGTCAGGCGCTTTGCCGCGCTATCGGATGCGGGGACGGCATCGACCACAGAGATATCTGCTGTGTTGTTGCCCATGTTTTGCCGCCTTTCATCCTCTTTTGCCTGACCGTTCGCCTAACAGTCTTGAATATTGTTGACGGTTCGTCAATACTATTTTTGACACAATGTCAACAATGGCGGGTGAACGGCATGGAGGGCATGCCCGGCCTGCAAAAAAAGAGGGGCGCTGCGGTCTCGCCGGGCTGCGGCAAGAGAAGGGACAACCATGATTCTCAACGGACCGGGAATTAGCTACACCGAGCCCGACATCGGTTCGGAGTTCGTGCCGCCGCTGCCGGAGCATCCGCGCGAGGCCATCGTCAAACTGTGCGAGCACTGCACCAACCGCCTGCTGCATCGCGACGAGCTGCTGGGCTACGAGTACTGGTCGTTTGCCGAGGCCGCAACCGACGAGCAGGCCGAAGTGCTCTGCAAGATGAAGATGCGCCGTCCCTATACGCTGCCCGAGATGGCCAAGCTCACCGGCATGCCCGAGGCCCAGATCGAGAAGATGCTCGACGACATGAGCTACACGGGTCTGCTCGAGTACAACTGGGAAAATCCCGAGCGCGTCAAGCAGTGGGTGCTGCCCATGCTGGTACCGGGTTCCGCCGAGTTCCTCAATATGCGTGTGGGTCAGCTCGAGGAGCATCCGGTCTATGCCAAGTTCTTTGAGCAGGCGTCCAAGGGGCCGCTGTCCAAGGCCACGCCGATGGTGCCGCCCGGAGGCGCCGGCATCGGCATGCATGTCATTCCGGTCGAGAAGGCCATTGATGCCACGAGCACCTCGGTGCCGATTGAGCATATCGAGCATTGGCTCGACAAATACGAGGGTAAATATGCCGCCAGCACCTGCAGCTGCCGCGCGAGCCGTCGCGTGATGGGCGAGGGCTGCGCCGACGACCCCGCCGACTGGTGCATCGCCGTGGGCGATATGGCCGACTACGTGGTCGAGACCGACCGCGGCCACTATGTGACGCGCGAGGAGGTCTACGACATTTTGCGCCAGGCCGAGGACAACGGCTTTGTGCACCAGATCACCAATATCGACGGCGAGAACAAGATCTTCGCCATCTGCAACTGCAACGTCAACGTGTGCTACGCCCTGCGCACCTCGCAGCTGTTCAACACGCCCAACCTGTCGCGCTCGGCCTATGTCGCCAAGGTCGAGAAGGACAAGTGCGTGGCCTGCGGTCGCTGCGTTGAGGTGTGCCCTGCCGGTGCCGCCAAGCTCGGCCAGAAGCTCTGCAGCAAAAAGGCCGGCGGACAGGTGCCCGAGTATCCGCGCCAGGAGCTGCCCGATGCCACCAAGTGGGACCACACCAAGTGGTCGCCCAACTACCGCAACGATAACCGTATCGAGACGCACGAGTCCGGCACCGCGCCCTGCAAGACGGCTTGCCCCGCGCACGTTGCCGTTCAGGGCTATCTGAAGCTTGCGGCACAGGGGCGCTATGACGAGGCGCTGGCGCTCATCAAGCGCGAGAACCCGCTGCCCGCTATCTGCGGCCGCGTGTGCAACCGCCGCTGCGAGGATGCCTGCACCCGCGGCCGTGTGGACGCCGCCGTGGCTATCGACGAGGTCAAGAAGTTTATCGCCCAGCGCGATCTTGATGCCGCGACCCGCTATGTCCCGCCCGTGGTGACGCCGACACGCGCTGGCGGCTTCGATCAGAAGATCGCCATCATCGGTGCCGGCCCGGCCGGTCTGTCCTGCGCCTTCTATCTGGCCGAGAAGGGCTACAAGCCCGTCGTGTTCGAGAAGAACGAGCGCCCGGGCGGCATGCTCACCTACGGTATTCCCAGCTTTAAGCTGGAGAAGGACGTTATCGAGGCAGAGGTCGAGATCATTCGCCTGATGGGCGCCGAGTTCCGCTATGGCGTGGAGGTCGGTCGCGATGTGACGCTCGACGAGCTGCGCGCGCAGGGCTTTAAGGCCTTTTATGTTGCCATCGGCTGCCAGGGCGGCCGCCTCGCCGGTATTCCGGGCGAGGATGCCGAGGACGTGACCGTGGCCGTCGACTTTTTGCGCGAGGTCAACAGTGGCAAGATCGACGCGCTGCCCGGTCGCACCATTGTGGTGGGCGGCGGCAACGTGGCTATCGATGTCGCGCGCAACGCCTGCCGTCTGGGCTCCGAGCACGTTGAGATGTTCTGCCTGGAGAGCGAGGCCCAGATGCCCGCCAGCGAGGAGGAGCGTCGCGAGGCCGTTGAGGACGGCGCTCACATCAGCTGCGGTTGGGGCCCCAAGGAGGTTCACCTGGACGAGGCCGGTCGTGTGTGCGGTATCACCTTCAAGCGCTGCACGCGTGTCTTTGACGACGAGGGCCGGTTTGCGCCCGAGTACGACGAGAACGATCTGCGCCGCGTCGATGCCGACCGCGTGGTCATGTCCATCGGCCAGTCCATTGTGTGGGGCGACCTGCTGGCTGGCTCCAAGGTGGAGCTTGGCCGCGGCCAGGGCGCCCTTGCCGATCCTCAGACCTACCAGACCGCCGAGCCAGACATCTTTGTGGGCGGCGACGTCTACACCGGTCCGAGTTTTGCCATCGATGCCATCGCCGCCGGCCACGAGGCCGCCGTGTCCATCCATCGCTTTGTGCAGCCGGGGTCCACGCTCACCATCGGCCGCAACCAGCGCCGCTACACCGCGCTCGACCGCGACGATGTCGTGATCGAGAGCTACGACAACGCGAGCCGCGAGGTGGCACATGTCGACCGCGAGCGCGAGAAGGCCGCGCCGTTTAGCGAGTACGTCGAGACCTTTACCGAGGAGCAGGTGCGCGCCGAGACCGCCCGTTGCCTGGGTTGCGGTGCCTCGATCGTCGACCCCAACAAGTGCATCGGCTGCGGCCTGTGCACCACCAAGTGCGCATTCGACGCCATCCATCTGGATCGCGACCGCCCCGAGTGCTCAACGATGGTCAAATACGAGCAAAAGCTCCCAAGCCTCGGCAAGTATGCGCTTAAGCGTGCTATCAAGATCAAATTTGGTCGCAAGTAAGTAGCCATAACGGGAACGGCGGAAGGAATTAAAAGTGCACGAGCTCGGAATCGTCTATCACATTATTCGCGATGTCGAGAACGTGGCGCGCGCCAATGGCGTGAGTCGCGTTTCGAGCGTCACGCTGCTGCTGGGCGAGGTCTCGGGCGTCGTTCCCGGCTTGCTGCTCGACGCTTGGCGCTGGGCGGCAGATAAAAAGCCCATCGCGCAGGGCGCGGAGCTTATTGTGGAGCCCGTCGAGGCCGTGACGCATTGCGAGGCGTGCGGCTGCGACTACGCGACGGTCGAGCACGGCAAGACCTGCCCCCATTGCGGTAGCGGCGATACCTATCTGCTCCAGGGCCAAGAGGTCATGATTAAGCAGATCGAGACCCCCGACGAGAACCCGGCAGACGCTGCCCCCGACGGCCCTTCCGACGCTCCCGACGCCGTCGACGCCGCCAACCCCCTCCACATCGTCTAGGATTCCCTATAAGTTGCGGTGAAATAGTTCCTAAATCCAGCCTTCTGGCTCTTAAACAAGAACTATTCCACCGCAACTTTTTTGAGTAGTTTCCTAGATCATAAGTCGTGCAAATAGTCAAGTCATACCTGTTTGAACAAAGTAGCGGCAGTACAAGCGCATTCGCGCTTGCCTAAAATTTATATTAATGAACAGCCTGCTTGTATCTGTAAAGTACATGGCTTGATGAGCGACGCTTTGGCGGGTAATGAGTCGAAAACCAGCAACGTAATCAATTTGTAACAAACTTAGACGTTTAAACAAATAATCCAACCTTTTGCGGATTTAGCTATAATTCCACAAACTAAACAGGTATACTTCCTTCATGTCGTGTAGGGAATACGTAGACAAAAAGGAGGTTATGTGATGGTAAGTATTGTTCTTGCTAGCCATGGGGACTTGGCAGCTGGAATCAAGCAGACGGGCTCGATGGTCTTTGGCGATCAGCCGTCTGTGGCCGTGGTCTCGCTCGAGCCGAGCATGGGCCCCGACGACTTCCGTGCCAAGGTCGAGGAAGCAATCGCTTCCTTCGAGGACCAGGAGCAGGTGCTCTTCCTCGTTGATCTGTGGGGCGGCACGCCGTTCAACCAGATCAGCGGGCTCATCGAGGGCCACGATTCCTGGGCTATCGTCACCGGTGTCAACCTGCCTATGCTCATCGAGGCATATTCGCAGCGCTTTGACGCAAAGAACACTGCACATGCGATCGCAAAACATCTCGTGACTGAGGCTAAGGCTGGCGTGCGCGTCAAGCCCGAGTCTCTGGAGCCCGAGGAGAAGAAGCCGGCTGCGGCCGCCGCTGCTCCTGCAGGCGCCATCCCTCCGGGAACGGTCATCGGCGACGGGCACATCAAGATCGCCCACGTCCGTATCGACACCCGTCTGCTGCATGGTCAGGTGGCCACCACGTGGACCAAGCAGATCAACCCCAACCGCATCATCGTGGTTTCCGACGGCGTTGCTCACGACGAGCTCCGCAAGACCATGATCGAGCAGGCTGCCCCTCCGGGAGTCCATGCCAACGTCGTGCCCATCAAGAAGATGGCCGAGGTCGTCAAGGACACGCGCTTTGGTGACACCAAGGCCATGCTGCTCTTCGAGAACCCGCAGGATCTGCTCAGGGCCATCGAGGCCGGCGTCGACATCAAGGAAGCCAACATCGGTTCCATGGCTCACTCCAAGGGCAAGGTCGTCGTCACCAACGCCGTCGCTATGGGCGATGACGACGTTAAGACTCTCGAGGCCCTCAAGGCCAAGGGCGTCAAGTTCGAGGTCCGCAAGGTTCCTTCGGATTCCTCCGAGGATCTCGACGCCATGTTGAAGAAAGCTAAGGCCGAACTGGCCGCTCAAGCATAGTAAAGGAGGGTCCGATACATGTCTGCAATCACTATTCTGCTTGTTGCGATTGTCGCGTTGCTTGCCGGTATGGAGGGCATTCTGGATGAGTTCCAGTTCCATCAGCCGCTCGTGGCATGCACGCTTATCGGTCTCGTAACCGGTCACCTTCAGGAGGGCATCCTCCTGGGCGGTTCGCTCCAGATGATGGCCCTTGGCTGGGCTAACGTCGGCGCCGCCGTCGCGCCTGACGCCGCTCTGGCCTCGGTCGCTTCTTCGATCATCATGGTGCTCGCCCTCAACGGTGGCGCCACCGATTCGGGCAAGGCCGTTACCGCCGCCATCGCCGTCGCCGTCCCGCTGTCGGTCGCTGGTCTGTTCCTGACCATGATCTGCCGTACCATTGCTACTGCTATCGCTCACGCCATGGACGGTTGCGCCGAGAAGGGCGACTTCTCCGGCATCGAGCGCTGGCAGTACGCTGCTATCCTCATGCAGGGTCTTCGTATCGCCATCCCGGCAGTGCTTCTGTGCATCATCCCGGCCGAGGCTGTTACCAACGCGCTTAACGCTATGCCCGACTGGCTGTCCGGCGGCATGGCTGTCGGCGGCGGCATGGTCGCTTCCGTCGGTTACGCCATGGTCATCAACATGATGGCCACCAAGGAGACCTGGCCGTTCTTTATCCTCGGCTTTGTCCTTGCTGCCATCCCTCAGCTCACGCTGATCGCCCTTGGCCTCATCGGCATCTCCCTTGCCCTCATCTACCTTGGCCTTAAGGATCTGGCCAAGCAGGGTGGCGGCATGGGCGGTGGCTCCGGTGACCCGCTCGGCGACATTCTGAACGATTACGAGTAGGAGGGGAGTGATACATATGGCAGAGAACAAGATTCAGCTCACCAAGGCTGACCGCAAGAAGGTTTGCTTCCGTCATCAGTTCCTTCAGGGCTCGTGGAACTACGAGCGTATGCAGAATGGCGGCTGGTGCTTCGCAATGATCCCTGCGATCAAGAAGCTCTACACCAGCAAGGATGACCAGATTGCCGCTCTTAAGCGCCACCTGGAGTTCTATAACACCCACCCCTATGTTTCCGCCCCCGTCATTGGCGTTACCCTCGCTCTCGAGGAGGAGCGCGCCAACGGTGCTCCGATTGACGACGTCGCCATTCAGGGCGTCAAGGTCGGTATGATGGGCCCGCTCGCCGGCGTCGGCGACCCCGCCTTCTGGTTCACCCTTCGCCCGATTCTGGGCGCTCTGGGCGCTTCCCTGGCCCTGTCCGGCAGCATCGCCGGTCCGCTGCTGTTCTTCTTTGCGTGGAACATCATCCGTTACGCCTTCCTGTGGTACACGCAGGAGTTTGGCTACAAGGTCGGCTCCTCCATCGCCAAGGACCTCTCTGGCGGCCTGATGGGCAAGGTCACCGAGGGTGCTTCCATCCTTGGTATGTTCATCATCGGCGCCCTGGTCGAGCGCTGGGTGTCCATCTCCTTCACCCCGGTCGTCTCCAAGGTCACGCAGTCCGCTGGCGCCTATATCGACTGGGCCAACCTGCCCGCCGGTTCTGAGGGCATCAAGCAGGCACTGACGATGTACAGCTCTGTCGGCGCCAACGCACTCGACCCGGTGAAGGTCACCACGCTTCAGGCCAACCTCGATCAGCTCATCCCCGGCCTTGCCGCCGTGTGCCTGACCCTGCTGGTCTGCAAGCTCCTCAAGAAGAAGGTCAGCCCGATCGTCATCATCCTGGCTCTCTTCGCCGTCGGCATCATCGGTCGCGTCTGCGGCTTCATGTAAGCACGCTTCGGCTTAAGACCGAGAGTTGCTAGGCAAGGGCTTTTGAGCCATTGAAACGGACCGCACCCGGTGGGTACACTGGATGCGGTCCGATTGTTTATTTGGAGGGCGAGGCGCGCATGGCGCAATCTCAGAACAGCACGGTCGATCTGGCAACGCCGGCAACCTGCCTGATGGGGCTTACCAGTCACGGTAACGTGATGGTGGGTAATAAGGCGTTTGAGTACTATAACGAGCGCAATCCCGAGGATTATATTCAAATCCCGTGGGACGAGGTCGACTATATTGCCGCCGAGGTTTTGCGCGGCACCAAGAAGATCACGCGTTTTGCCATCTTTACCAAAGAGAATGGCCACTTTACGTTTTCGACGCGCAATGACAAGGAAACGCTTCGCGCGGTGCGTAAGTACATTGACGAGGACAAGCTCGTTCGTTCGCCCGATTTTATTGACGTGACCGCCAAGGGCGCCAAGAGCATCCCCTCTGTCATCAAGAACCTTTTCCACAAAGGCAACTAGCCATTGGTAGCGGTGTAAATCTGCTAAACTAGTACAACATGCCTCCGTAGCTCAGGGGATAGAGCACCGCTCTCCTAAAGCGGGTGTCGACGGTTCGAATCCGCCCGGGGGCACCAGAGAAAACAGCAGGTCAGACGGTGTAAATCGTCTGGCCTGTTTCTGTATGAATAGGGGCAAAACTCGATTGAGAGGTGAACTAGGGGTGAAAGCTCTTTCTATGGTGAAATCATCTCAACTCCATATTTTATCCTCGGGACCGGTTTTCAACCCTTCCCACAGCCTATGGGCTGGATGTAGGGCCCTTCGGCTATGCAAACGTTGAAAACCTAGGTTGACGTTGCTGTGAGATGGGCGAGTTTCTAACAGTCCCCGGCGTCTCCGGGTTTTACTCGGGACCCTCCGACACCGGGGGCCGTTGAAAACTCGCCCTTCAGTCCGCGGTACCACCCTTACCCCTTAAAATTGTCCGAAAGAGATGACGACGCAGGAGGTCCGGTATGCCTGCCAGCAAGAAAGAGGCAAAGGAGTTCGTCAAGCGGTGGCAGAAGCGCCTTGCCGCCATCCCCGCGGGCTCCAACAACGAGCAGCAGGACACGCAAAAGTTCTGGGTAGATCTGCTCATCAACGTCCTGGGCATCCCGTCCAACACCATAGACAGCTTCGTCGACTTCGAGCGGAAGGTGAGAGGCCGCCGCATCGACGTGTTCGTCTCCGACCACAACTTCCTCTGCGAGCAGAAGTCGTGGGGCATCGACCTCGACAAGCCCGAGCCCAGGAACGGCGGCATGGAGACGCCGCTCCAGCAGGCCATGTGGTACGCGCGGCACCTGCCGTACTCCGAGCGCCCCCGCTGGGTGATGACGTGCAACTTCGGGACCTTCCGCCTCTACGACCTCGACAACGAGCGGCCCGAGGACACCGTGCAGGAGTTCTCCCTCGAAGAGCTCCAGGACAGCCTGTATCTCCTGTCCTTTCTGACCTCCAACGAGACGAGCCGCCTGCACAAGGAGCAGCAGCTCTCCATCGAGGCCGGGGCCTACGTCTCCAGGCTCTACGATGCCCTCGCCAAGCAGTACCACCACATCGAGGAGAAGGACGAGCGCGCGCAGGAGGAGCAGCGCTCGCTCAACGTGCTCATCACCCGAATCATCTTCCTGCTTTACGCCGAGGACGCCGACCTCCTGCAATCGCACCAGGCGTTCGGTAGGTACTGCGAGGGTGACCCTGCCAAGCTCCGCCGCAAGCTGGTGGACCTGTTCGAGGCGATCGACACGCCCCTGGACAAGCGGGACGAGTACATGGACGAGGACCTCGCGGCCTTCCCGTACGTGAACGGCGGTCTGTTCGCCGACTCCTCCATCATCGTCCCGCAGATGACCCCGGAGATTCTCGAGGCCATCACCGACGCGTCCCAGGACTTCGATTGGCGTGAGATCTCGGGCGTCATCTTCGGCGGCGTGTTCGAGGGGACGCTGAACCCCGAGACCCGCCATGCCGGGGGCATGCACTACACGAGCGTGGAGAACATCGAGCGCTGCCTCAAGCCGCTCTTCCTCGACGAGCTGTGGGACGAGCTGCACGAGGCCGAGGGCGAGAGGACGGCGACGAAACGCAAGCAGGCCCTGGCGAGGCTGCACGACAAGGTTGCCTCCATCACCATCGGTGACCCCGCGTGCGGCTCGGGCAACTTCCTTACCGAGGCGTACCGGCAGCTGCGCACCATCGAGAACCGAATCATCGAAGACGAGCTCAGCGAGGAGACCGGCAACGCGGGGCAGACGTCCCTCGTCATTGCGCAGGACAGTCCCGTCCGCGTCTCCCTCGACCAGCTGTACGGCATCGAGATAAACGATTTCGCCGTCTCGGTCGCAAAGACTGCCCTGTGGATCACCGAGGAGCAGATGCTGCGTAAGACGCAGGAGATATATGTCGGCTACGACTTCGACTTCCTGCCGCTCAGGAGCCTCAGCAACCTTCATGAGGGCAACGCCCTCAAGACCGATTGGTCCGAGGTGTTCCCCGATGACCTTACTTATCTTGTAGGCAACCCGCCATTCCTGGGTGCTCGCAACCAGTCCAAGGAGCAGAAGGCAGAGCTTCTTGAGGTCTTCGACGGAGCGAAGAACGCAGGCAACATCGACTACTGCGGGGCCTGGTACATGAAGGCCGCGAGGTTCACGCAGGGAAAGCGTACGCGCTGCGCCCTGGTCTCTACCAACTCGATATGTCAGGGCGAGCAGGTCGCCAACCTCTGGAAACCCTTGCACGACCTGGGAATCCATATCGACTTCGCGCACAACACGTTCAGGTGGGACAACGAGGCGGCGGACAAGGCGCACGTGTTCTGCGTCATCGTCGGGTTCTCGCGCGAGATGTGCGAGAAGAAACTCTTTATCCATGACACACCGGACGCCCCGGAGGTCAAAAAGCTACCGAGTAATATCAACGCCTATCTCGCTGATGCTCCGGACGTATTCATCTGGAACCGGAACAGGCCCCTTTGCGACGTTCCCAAGATTGGAATCGGAAACAAGCCCATCGATGGCGGCTTCTACCTGTTCACCGATGACGAGAAGGCCGATTTTCTAAAGGCCGAGCCGGGTGCTGTACCGTACTTCCACAAGTGGATTGGTTCTAGGGAGTTCCTGCACGGTGAGGGCCGTTGGTGCCTCTACCTTGGAGATGCTACCTTTGCAGAGCTGAAGGGGCTGCCGCGTTGTCGCGAGCGCATCGAGGCCGTTCGTGATTATCGGCTGGCGAGCAAGAGCGCACCGACCCGAAAGCTCGCTGAAACCCCTGCACATTTCCATGTCGAGAATATGCCCGCCGGGAATTCGATCATTATCCCCAAGGTGTCGTCCGAGCGGCGTCGGTACATTCCCATGGGTTTCGTCGGACCGGAAATCTTCTGCAGCGACCTGGTTTTCTTAATGTCAAATGCCACCCTCTATCATTTCGGCATTCTCCAGTCGCAGTTCCACAACGCATGGATGCGAACGGTGGCAGGTCGCCTCAAGTCTGATTACCGTTATTCAGGCGGCATTGTCTACAACAACTTCGTCTGGCCTGACCCAGCGGAATCGCAACGCGAGGAAGTCGAGCGTTGCGCCCAGGCCGTGCTCGACGCCCGGGATGCCCAAGAAGGTGCGACGCTCGCGGACATGTACGATCCCAGGAACGAGACGTTCTTCCCCGAGCTGATGGCAGCGCATAAGGCGCTCGACGCCGCCGTCGAAGCTGCCTATGGCGTCGACTTCGGCGGGGACGAGGAGAAGATAGTCGCCCATCTCTTCAACCTTTATGCGGAGAAAGCTGGTGAACTATAGTGCCCAACTCCATCTACAATCCCATATCTCTCGAGGTTGGCAACATCCTGAAGGACGTTCAGACGGGCAAGATTGGCCTGCCCGACCTGCAACGACCCTTCGTGTGGGGCAACGAAAAGGTCCGCGACCTGCTTGATTCCATGCTCCGCGGATACCCTATTGGCTATGTGATGCTGTGGGACTCTCCGAGCGACAACGCGGGCAAGAGGTCTGCCATAGGCTCGAACCAAAAGGTGTATGCCGTCCCCAAGTCCCTTGTCATCGACGGACAGCAGAGACTCACCGCTCTCCTGAGCTCGCTGTACGGCGTGTCCGTGCGAGACAAGAACTTCAGGGAGCGTACGGTGAAGGTCGCCTACGACCCCATCGCACGCTCATTCAAGAATGCCGACGCCTCGACCGAGAAGGATTCGCGCTATGTGCCGGACGTATCCGAGGCCTTCGCGGCGAACCACGACAACAAGCTGAGCGCCTATCGCAGGGCGTTCATCAAGCGCCTTAACGAGGCGAATGCCAAAAAGGGAGAACCCGAACTCGACGATGACGGCGAGGATGCCGTCGAGAGCGGGCTCAACGCATTACTCGGGCTTGAGCGTTATCTTCTGCCGACGCTGGAGATTTCCGAATCGGCTGACGAGGAGACCGTATCGGACATCTTCGTGCGTGTGAACTCGCAAGGGCAGGCGCTTAAGCAGGATGACTTCATCATGACCCTGCTTTCGGTCTACGAACCTGCCATGAGGGAGCGTATAGAGGAGTTCTGCGCCATGAGCCATGCGCCCGCAAGGGGCACCTCGTACAACCCGCTCATGACCGTCTCGCCGACGCATATCATTCGCGCCACGGTGGGCGTGGGGTTCAAGAGGGGTCGCCTGCGTTATGCCTACCAGATTCTTCGCGGGCGAGATCTCAAGACAAAGGAAACGACGCCCGAGACGCGGGCCGAGAACTTTGCCACGTTCGGTCGCGCCCTCGATCTCGTGCTCGACTTGAACAACTGGCATGCCTTCATCAACACGCTGGCGGAGGCGGGCTACGTCTGCTCTGACCAGGTGGGGTCGGGCAACGCGCTCATGTTCTGCTATGCGTTCTACCTTATCGGGCGCTATGAGTTCGACATGGAGCCGCTGGCTGTGCGCGGGCTCGTGCGGCGCTGGTATTTCGCCGCAGCCATAACGGGACTCTATGTGGGGTCCTTCGAATCCGAGTTCGAGCAGCAGCTTAACGACGTCTCGCGCCTTGAGACCGCCGATGAGTTCCGGGCGTACTTCGACCGTAGACTCGCTGCCATCATGACGGACGATTATTTCTCCATCACGCTGCCCAGCTCCCTCGACGCAAACGAGGCGACGGGCCCGACCTGGTGGGGCTTCGTCGCGGCTCAGGTTGTGCTCGGTGCCAAGGCGCTGTTCAGCACGGCCCCTCTTTCTCAGCTGCTGCTTACCGGTTCGTCGGGTTCCAAGAAGGCCCTGGACAAGCACCATCTGTTCCCAGATAACTACCTGAGGGCCAAGGGCTACCTTTCGCAGCGCAGCAACCGAGGTAACTTCACCCTCGTTGACTACCAGAACAATATCTACATCTCGGATGATGCCCCGAATGAGTACGTTCGTAGGTATCGCGACGCGCTGGGGGAGGACGAGTATCGCCGCAACTGCGAGGAGCACGCCCTGCCCCTCGGATTCGAAGAGCTTGATTACGAGGACTTCCTCGGTCGGCGCAGGAGGCTAATGGGTGAGCTCGTGAAGAGGGCATATGAGCGACTGTAGATTTCGGACTAGTCTTTGGGGGTCATGTTGACTAAGGTTTTCATATCCTACGCATGGGAAAGCGAAGAACACCGCGAATGGGTAAAGGCGCTGGCCAACCGCCTTCTGTCGGACGGGATCGATGCAGTCCTGGACCAATATGATCTCGAACTGGGTGACAGGTTGCCGCAGTTCATGGAGCAGTCGGTCAGGTCGTCGGACTATGTTCTTATCGTCTGCACTCCAGCATATAAGCAGAAGGCCGATGCGAGAATCGGTGGGGTTGGATACGAGGGCCATATCATCAGCGGAGAACTGTTCTCTGGGCATAATGAGAGGAAGTTTATCCCGGTAATAAAGGAAGGGGGCGTTGAGGAAAGCCTCCCGACCTTCCTCAAGGGGAAATTGGCGGTCGACTTGGGCGATGGGGTCGAGTCTCGTGGCTATAACGATTTGCTTGCGACCCTTTATGGGGTCAAGAAGAAGCCGTCGGTTGTGCCCAAGCGCCGCATCGCTCAGACGACTTCGAAAAAACGCGAAGAAGAGGGCGAGGGCTCTGAGCCCATCAGAATCGTCGGTATTGTGGTCGATGAGGTGGGAGAACCGAGGAACGACGGAACGAGGGGAAGTGCCCTGTACGAAGTGCCGTTCCGATTGTCGAGACGCCCCAGCTCTCTGTGGTGCGAGCTCTTCTTGAAGTCCTGGGACTTGCCGCCAAGATTTACCACCATGCATAGGCCCCATATCGCATCGGTCGTCGGCGACGAAATAATCCTTAATGGGACCACCATCGAAGAAGTTAGGGACTATCACCGTGACACCCTCGTCTTGTGCGTGGAAGAGGCCAACAAACTTGAGGCCGAATATCTTGAGAAGGAACGGAAACGCCAAGCTCGCGAAGAGGCTGCTCGGTCAGCCTATCGGAAGAAAGTCGAGGACGTTGCAGGGACGATAGACTTCTAGACCGGCTTCCATCGTAGGGCTGCCAAAACAATTGGCCTCGCGGCTGATGGGTCCCGCTTATGGGCGGGCCCCGCGACGTATGGCGCCGCTCTCGCTGCGGATCCCTGGCAACGCTCCCCAGAGTCGCGCTTCGTCCGCCGCCGCTCAAGTTCGCCCATCCGGTCGGGGCAGTCGCACATGTGTCCGACCTCCTCGACCCGGCGGGCAACCGCGACGCGCCTCGCTAGTTTTGGAAAGCTTATCGTCGGTGCCCTAGCGCACTGCCATTTAGTGCCGATTCTGCCGTACTCGCAATTCGGCGAGGTGAGGAGTACGAATTGATCGGCGGGAGTCAGCCGCTCTGATAAAATCGTCCTTGCTGGCGGCAGTCCTCGTGCCGGGCAGAGCCCTCCATTCGATGGGAGGTGATGCCCATGACCGATTTCACTGAGTCTGTGAAGCTCCTGACCGCTATGGTCTCGCTCCTCACGGCCCTTGTCGGCCTTTCCAAGGCACTCAAGCAGGGTTCGAAGCCCAAAAAGAAAGGCCACCGTCGCTAAGACGATGACCCAACTTCATTAAGCAACGGCTCTGCCCAGCTCACCACAACCTGGGCTGCCGTCGGCATCATTTTACCCTCCTGACGAGGAATTCGTCCATATTTCAAAAATCAAATAATGCTCGCGTTGTCATCCTGCTATCGAAGCCTTGATTCTCATTCTCATTGCAACAGCCTTGGGACACCGAGCGCAACGCGTTGCGCTCGGTGTCCCTATTTTCATGAAAGGCCCAGCAGAAGGACGCAAGCAAAGTGGGCTTTTTAGTTTTGGTGATCATGCCAGAGGAGTTGATTTCAGCCAGCTTGCCTTGCCTTGCGGCCTTTGCTTCTGTCTTAGTCTTGCAGTGAACCGTATAGGTTGGGGATCGTTTATTAAAGCAAAGCGCCCGTTTGCCGGGGGAACAAACGGGCGCATTGAGCGAATGTGTTTGCGTCATCAGCCGCTGTGGGCAACGTCTTGATGACTAGCTGGTCGTGCCGGAATCGTCGCCAGAGTCAGAGCCAGAAATCGAAACCGTCAGCGTGATCGTGCTGTCGGTGGACTGCTTGCCGGTGGGGGAGACACCCGTAACGGTGGCGTTTTCGTTGCCGCTCACGGGGTTGCCGTTCTGATCGCAGAATGCGATGTTGTAGAACCCGGCGTTGTTGAGCGCGGTGACGGCGGCGGAGATGCTCTTGCCGTACAGGTTGCCCGGAACGCCGGCCTTGCCGGACTTCTTGGCGATGACGACGGTGATCGTGGCGCCAGGCTTCTGCTTGCCGCTGGGGTTCCAGCTGATGACGGTGCCCTCGGTGACGGAGTCGTTCTCCTGGTAGCTCACGTCGACGCCAAAGCCGGCCATGTCGAGGGCGTTGCGCGCTTGGGCCTCGGTCATGTCGGTCAGATCGGGGACGGAGGTGGTGTCAGGACCGCTGGAGACCTTGTACGAGATGGTCGTGCCCTTCTCGACTTCCTTGCCGGCGTCGGTGCCCTGCTCAAAGACCTGGCCTTCGTCGGCCTCGTTGGCCTCCTCGGTGGCGTTGCCCTTCAGGCCCACGCTTGCCAGCGCGGCCTCGGCCTGGTCCTTGGTCAGACCGACGAGCTGCGGAACCTCAACCTTCTCGGAGGGCTTGGGGCCCTTGGAGATCACCAGGTTCACCTTGGTGCCCTTGGGCTTCTTGGTTTTGCCGTTGGGGGTCTGCTCGGCAACCTTGCCCTCGTCGACATCGTCGTTATAGCTCTGGTCGATGGTGCCGACCTCGAGGCCGGCCTCCTTGATCTGCTCGATAGCGGTCTGCTGGTCCTTGTTCAGCACGTCGGGCACCGTGACTTGCTCGCCCCCAAAGAGTCCGGTGGCGAAGGCCACAACAACGCCAACCACGGCGATTGCGGCAACTACGGCGGCGATGATCTTGTTCTTGTTGGATTTGGGCTGTTCGACCTCGTAGGAGCCCGTGGAGCCCGAAACAGCGCTGCGGGCGTTGTTCTGGCCGCTCACGCCCGAGACGGGACGGACCATGGCGCGCGTCTGATCAGACAGCTCGCGGGTCTTGGTGGCGCCCAGGTCACCGGCGGCGCCGATGACGCGCGTGGGCTCCGAGACGTTGACGGCGCGGCCGGAAAGGTAGCTGTTGAGCACCTGGCGCAGCTCGTCGGCGGTCTGGAAGCGGTTGGCCGGATCCTTTTCCATGCATTTGAGGATAATGCGCTCCAGATCGGCATCGACGCCGGAGTTGACTTGGCTCGGCGGAACCGGCAGTTCGTTTACCTGCTTGAGCGCAACCGAGATGGCATCGTCGCCGTCAAAGGGGACGCGACCGGTGGCGCACTCGTACATCACGACGCCCAGGGAGTAGATATCTGAGGTGGGACCGAGGTCCTGGCCGCGCGTTTGCTCGGGGCTTACGTAGTGGGCGGTGCCCAGTACGTTGTTGTCCTGCGTGAGGTGGCTGTTCTTTGCGCGCGCGATGCCAAAGTCCATGACCTTGATGTTGCCGTCGGGCAGCACCATGATGTTTTGCGGCTTAATGTCGCGGTGGATGATCTCGTGTTTGTGGGCGACCGAAAGCGCAGAGCTGATCTGCGAGCCGATCTGCGCGACCTTCTTTGGATCGAGGGCGCCGTGGCTCTTGATGCCGCTCTTAAGGTCGGTACCGCGCAGGTACTCCATGACGATGTAGTAGGTATCGCCATCCTTGCCCCAATCGTAGACGCCCACGATATAGGGGGAGGAGAGACCTGCTGCTGCCTGGGCCTCCTGCTTAAAGCGGGCGGCGAAGGTGGCGTCGCCGGCATACTGCGGCAGCATGATCTTGACGGCAACCGTGCGGTCGAGGACCTGATCTTGCGCACGGAAGACGGTCGCCATGCCGCCCGTTCCCACCTTATCCTTGAGGAGGTATCTTCCCCCGAGGACCCTCTGTTCCATTCCTGCTCCTAACTAACTTATTCGCTCAACGATGTGTGTAGTACCAAATCTATGGCCGCTGGGACCGCGTGGCGCCTTGCCGCTAGCTCATCGGCCGCGGCGCGCCCCAAGTATCCGCTTCGATCACAGGCATCACGCTCCTTGGGCGGCAAGTGCCGCGGTCAGGACGATGCCGGCGATCTTGGCTGCCTTGACGTCGTGTTTGTCGTAATCCTCCAAGGCCACCGAGATGGCGACCGTGGGTGAATCGTAAGGTGCGAAGCCGACGAACATCGAGTTGACGTTGGTGCCGCCGGTCTCGGCCGATCCAGTCTTGCCGGCGACCTTGACGCCCGGAATCTGGGCATCGGTGCCGGTGCCGGACTGGACAACCGCGAGCATGGCCTGCTTGACCTGATCGGCCGTGGTGGCGCTGACGGCCTGGCCGAGCGAGCGGGACTGCGTGGTCTTGACCACGGTTCCGTCGGGGGCGAGCACCTGGGCCACGAAGAACGGGTCCATGACCACGCCGCTGTTGGCGATGGCCGCCGCTATCACGCAGTTTTGCATGACGGTGGTCTGCGGACCTGGCGTGTGGTCCATGCCGACAGGCTGGCCGGCGCCTGCCCAGGCGGTCTCCCACTCGGTCATGAGCGAGGGGTCGGCCATGATGGAAGCTGCGGTGGTCAGGTCCTGACCGAGCTTTTGGCCGTAACCAAAGGCGTTAGCAAACTGGACGAGCGAGCTGGCGCCAATCTCGTTGGCCACCTGGCCAAAGACGACGTTGGACGACACGGCAAAGGCCTGTTGCAGGCTGATGGTGCCGTAGCTCTCGTTGGCATAGTTGGTGACCGGCGCGTTGCCAATATCCATGGAGCCGGGCGCCTGGTACGTGCTGGTAAGGCTGGCGGTGCCGGTCTCGAGCGCCGCGGAAAGCGTGACGACCTTAAAGGTCGAGCCCGGGGTGTACAGCGCATCCATGGCACGGTCGTACATGGAGCCGTCCTCGCCACCGCCCGTCTGCATTAGGGCATCGATGTTGGTGTTGTCATAGGTGGGTGAGCTTGCGCATGCGAGGACCGCGCCGGTGCGCGGATCCATAACCACCACGGCGCCCTTAAAGCCCTTGAGTGCCTGCTCGGCAGCCGTCTGGATGCGCGAGTCGATGGTGAGCTTGGCGGTGTTGCCCGGTTGGTTTTGGCCCGCGAGCGACGCGAGGGCGTTGTCCCAGCTGGAGTAATCCTTGGAGCCGGTGAGCGTTTCGTTCATGACGCTCTCGACACCAGCGGTGCCGTACTGCTGGCTTACGTAGCCCACCACGTGAGCGGCCATGTTTCCGTTAGGGTAGGAGCGGGCGTAGGTGCCGTCTTCCTGTTGCAGTGACTCGGCCAGCGTCACGCCGTCGGACGTGATGATGGAGCCGCGCTGGATGTACTTGGAGCGGGCGATGGTGTGGTTGTTGGTCGGCATGTCCTGGTAGTCCTTCGCCTTGATGACCTGGACATAGGTGAGGTTGCCGATAAGGATGGCGAACAGCGCTGTAAAGGCGAACACGGCGCGGGTCAGTCGATTGGCGAGCGCCACGCGGCCGAGCACGCCGGATTCGGGCGTGTCGAGCAGGCGACGGCGCATGCGCGAGCCAGAGGAGTGGCTGCCGCGGTTATACGAAGACGAAGTGGCGAAGCGCGTGCCGGCCGGGGAGGCCGCCGAGGCAACCTGGTCGTCGGTGATGGCGGCCATGGTGCCGGTGCCGGTGAGCTCGGCCTCGCGACCGGTTGCCTCGTCACCGGCGCGCAGCAAAAGCGCGACGATGATAAAGCTTGCCAGCAGCGAGGAACCACCCTGACTCATAAAGGGCAGGGTGACGCCGGTCAGCGGGATCAGGCGGGTAACGCCGCCGACGATCAAGAAGGCCTGGAAGCTGATAGCGGCTGTCAGACCGGTAGCGCTAAAGGCGGCAAGGTCGGACTTGGCACGGGCTGCCGTGGTCAGGCCACGTACGGCAAAGAGCATAAACAGGATAAGAACGGCGCCGCCGCCCAAAAGACCCATCTCCTCGCCGATAGCCGAGAAGATAAAGTCGGACTCGACGACGGGGATGTTGTTGGCCATACCGTTGCCAATGCCGACGCCAACGAGGCCGCCGTCGGCCAGCGAGAAGAGGGACTGAACAATCTGGTAGCCCTGGCCCTGCGCGTCCTTAAAGGGATCGGCCCAGATCTGGAAACGCACCTGGACGTGCGACAGGAACTTGTAGGCGCCCACGGCCCCCACGGCCAAGAGCGCAAGGCCGATGATGACATACGAGAAACGACCCGTGGCAACGTAGAGCATCAGCAAGAAGATGGTGTAGAACAGCAAGGCCGAGCCCAGGTCGCGTTCGAAGACAACGACGAGCAGGCATACGCCCCAGACTGCGAACAGCGGCAGCAGCAGGCGCAGACGCGGGATCTTAAGACCCAAGATCTTGCGGTTGGAGATAGAGAGCAGCTCGCGGTTCTCGGCCAGGTAACCGGCTAGGAACAGCACGATAAAGACCTTGGCGAACTCGCCGGGCTGAATGGTAAAGCCGGCGATGCGAATCCACAGCTTGGAGCCCGAGATCGTGGTGCCGATAAAGATGGGCAGCATCAGCAAGATGATGCCGATGATGCCAAAGGTGTACTTGTAGCGCATGACTACGTCGAGGTTTTTGACCAGCGCAAGCGTACCTACCATCAACGCCACCGAGATAAACAGGATGACGAGCTGCGAGATGGCGAGCGTGGGCGCCAAGCGCGTCACAAACGTGATGCCAATGCCCGAAAGTACAAAGACGATGGGCAGGATGGCCGGGTCTGCGCCGGGTGCCAGAATGCGCACGGCGATATGCGCCGCGGCGAAGGCGGCAAAGAGACCGATCGGAACGGCAAGTGTCTCAAACGAGATGGCGGCGCCTGCGGTGAGCACGTACATCGCATACAGCAGGATGACGGGGAACGCCGAGGCGATGAGTAAGAGCAGTTCGGTATTACGGCGACTCATAAGCGGCACTCCCTTTCTAATTCTTATCGGAGGCTTCGGCCTCGGCGGACTGTTCGGCGGTATTCTCGGAATCCGATTCGGAGGTCGAACTCTGGTCGGTGTTATTGCGGATCGTTTGCGCGTCGATCACCTGACGGGTCTGTTCCTCGTCGATCTGATGGCGGTACTTGGAGATGGTGTCCTGTGCGTCGTCGATGCTCGTCTGCTGAATACCTGCCTTAAGGCGATTTTGTGTGTCTTCGGGCAGGTCGGACAGTTTGATGGTGGTCGTGCTGTCGAGCCAGTGCAGCTTAAGGCCGAGCGGCTTGCCGGGAATGCCCCGGTAGACCGCGACGGTGTCCTTGTAGGTGCCCAGGTAGTACGAGCCGGTGATGCCTGCGTAGGCCCAGATGGCTGCCGCCAGCACAAAAGCGATGCCCAGTACGGTGGCAATGGTGATGTTGCGGCGGCGGACGCGCTTTGCCTTGCGCATGACGCCATCGTCGACCAGGTCAACGACAACCACGGTGACGTTGTCGTGCCCGCCGGCGACCAGTGCCGCGTCAACAAGGTTGTCGACACAAATCTGCGCGGTCGAGGACTGCGTGGCGATGTTTTCGATATCGCTATCGGGAATCATGCTCGACAGGCCGTCCGAGCACAGGATCAGGCGGTCGCCTTCCTCGATATGCAGGGTAAAGTGGTCGGCATACATGGCGGGATCCGAGCCCAGCGCGCGGGTGATGACCGAGCGGTTGGGGTGGACGCGAGCCTCGTCTGCCGTAATCTCGCCGGCGTCCACGAGCTCCTCCACATAGGAGTGGTCGCGGGTCACGCGGATGAGCGTGCCCTCGTGGAGCAGATAGGCGCGCGAGTCGCCCACGTGGGCGATAGCGAGCATGTCGTTTTCGATATAGGCGCAGGTTGCCGTGCAGCCCATACCGGGCTTGCCAAGCCCGTTGAGCGCAGCCTCGATGACCGCGGCGTTTGCGGCTTCGACGGCGGCCGCCAGTCGTGCGGCGTCGGCTGCCTGCGGCGCTGTCTTAGCAATGGTCTCGACGGCGATGGAGGAGGCTACCTCACCGGCGGCGTGGCCGCCCATGCCATCGCATACGCAAAAGAGCGGCGATTGCACCAGATAGGAGTCTTCGTTATGCGGGCGCACGCAGCCAACATCGGAGCGGGCACCCCACATGAGCTGCGTGGTCGTACCGGCGTCGTAGGTCGAGTCGGTCTCGATGCGCTCGTCGGTCAGCGGCTCAAAACTCATGGTCGAGCCGGGGTCCTTGAGCTTGGCCTCCACGGCGGCAACGTCAATCTCGGCCGTATCGCCGGGTGAGACGGTGCCGGCATCGTTGCTCGGGTCGTCGACGTTAGGCGTGGCGGGCTCTTCGGTTGTACGGTCGACAGGCTCGCCGTCTTGTGGGGCGACGGCTGCGGGCTCGGGCGTCGCGAAGTGCGCGGGCGCGGGCGTGCTGTGGGGTCGGGAGACATCCTCCGTCGTTGCTGCGGACACGTCTTTGGCCACAGGCTGCATGGCTTCGGGCGCCGATGCGTCCGCGGGTTCCGGTGCAGATGCGGACTCGGGTGCTGCGGCGGGTGCCGGCGCTACGGGAAACACCGGTGCCGCGGGCTCGGGAGCCGCAAATACCGCGGAGCTCTCGGTAATCGCCGTGGCGACGGGTTCGGCAAAGTGAGCCGGCGCGGGCATGTCTTGCGGGACCGCGGGCTGCTCGGTAGCGGCGTGCACGCCGATGGGGGTGTTACCGCCGTCAGCGTTGTCCTCGGTATCCTCGTCGTCGGTCAGCGTCGGATATTCTTGCGTTACATGCGAAAGAGGCAGGGAGAACACGGTGTCCTCGGGTTCCACGGGTGCGGAGCCCGCCGGAGCGGCGTGGGCCGGCGCAGCTGTGGCGGCAGCCGGTGCCTCGGTCATAGTTGCGGACTTGTTCTCCTCGTCGATCATCGACGGTTCACCTTCATGACCACGTCGCCAATCTGGACTTCGTCGCCCTCGCGCAGCGTCGCGGGCTCCACGAGCTGGCGGCCGTTGACGAGCGTGCCGTTCAGCGAGTTGAGGTCTTCGATAATGAGTGCCGGGCCCTGCAGCGAAAAGCGTGCGTGCGAGGCCGAGACAAACGGTTCGTTGATGCAGATGTCCGAAGATGGCGAGCGACCGACGATGACGGGGCCGAGCATGTCTACGTGGATGCCACGGATGCCGCGCGGGCCCTTGTCCACATCGATCGTCCAGATAGCCGAGTCGCGGCGCTGTCCGCGAACAAGTCCCACGCCGGTCTTCATGACGGCGAACAGGAAGATATAGAGCAGGGCGACCAGGACGATGCGGCCTGCAAAAAGGACGATATCGATGTTCATAAGCGACTATCCCCTAAATTCAAAGGTGCTCAGGCCAAACGTCAGCAGATCGCCGTTGCGCAGCGGGCAGCGCGTAATGCGGCGGTTGTTGACGAGCGTGCCGTTGGTGGAATTGAGGTCCTCGATCGACCAATCCGAGCCCGTAAAGGTGAGCTGGGCGTGGCGGCGCGACACGTTGGGGTCGCGCAGGGCGATGTCCGAAACCGAACGCTCGCGACCGATGGTCACCTGTGCGGAGGTGATGCTATGGCTCTCGCCGCTCACGACGTCGACGAGCTGGGCGAGCGGGCGCTGCGGGGCGCGAGTGCTTGCCATGTTGGAGGCGATGCCGGCTGCGGCGCCTAGGCCCACGGCGGCACCGGTCGCGGCGGCTCCGCCCATGCCGGCAAGCGCGTCGCGCGAGACGGTCTGCGGCACCGGGATAGGAGCGGCGGGGTCGGGGACGCTAGGCGCGAAGGGATCTGCTACGGCAAGCGGGTCGGGAGCGGCGGCGCGAGGCGTCGGCTGCTGCTGGGGCATGGCGGCGGGGCGCTGCTGCTGCGGGGCAGCAAACTGCTGCTGGCCGGCGCGCGGGGCGCTGGCGGCACGGCTTGCCGCGGAGTTGTTTTGGCCCAGACCGTTTTGATAGGCGCGCTCTTCTTCGTACAGGCGGCCGAGCGTGGGGGCATCGACGTTCTCGGCAAAGACCGAGAACTTGCCGGCACGCAGCTGCGGATCGATCATAAAGCGCACGAGGGGCTCGCCGACAAAGACATAACGGCGCTTTTCGGCCTGCGCCTTCACGAACTCGCGGACCTCGCGCGAAAGCTCGGGGTAGAACGGGGCGAGCATGGGGTCGTCGTCGGCGGCGATCAGGATGGTATAGAGTGCCGGCGCCGTGTTGACGCCATTGATCACCAGAGTCTGATCCTCCATGTCGCGAGCGGCCTGCTTGGCAAGCTTCTTAAAGGAGAACGGGGCACGGGTGGCACCGAAGATGCCGGCCACGTGGTCCTCGAAGATGTTCAGGAAGTTCACGAAAGATCACTCTCCGTATAGGTTCTTTGGTATCCGAGCAAATATAGGCATATCCCAACGATTATAGAGGATAGGGTTCCCGCAACCGCCGCCTTGGCGACGACCGCGGCTGCAAGGCTGGCAATTTCCATATGGTGTGCAAGACAGGACGCCGCTGCGCAGCCGATGCCGGCGACAGCGATGGCGGTGATTGCGGCAAGGTTTGAGCCCTGATCGGCACGCTTGGCATGGGCATTGAGCAGCGCAGATGACGCCGCGGCAGTTGCCGCTACCAGCACAAAGGCAGCCCAAAGGAGTGGGTCTCCCAGCGCTGCGGCAACGTTACCGAGCCCCAGCACGCCTCCGGCTGAAAGCGCGACCGTGGCCAGACGGGCAAAAAGTGCGCCCATGCCCGTTGCCGCGGCGGCGCTTGCCGGGCCGAGCCAAAATGACGCGACGCCGGCGGTGACCCCAGCTGCCAGGAAGGTATTGCCGGTCAGACAGCCAAGCGCGAGTGCACAGGTGAGTGCGGCGCTCGCGGCAGTCTCGGTGCGACCCCAGGCGATCCACCAACCGGACATGGCGGCGGCAAAGATCACCGCGACGGGCAACATCGACAGGATGCCCTGTGCCTGCATGGTGGCGTTGGCCATGAGCACCAAAAAGCCCACAGCCGAGATGGCCGAGCCAATCTGGGGGGCCAGGCCAGCCGCCGCTCCGATCGCGATGGCCGCAATGACCAGGCCGGGAAGCGCCGCGACCCCGGCCGTTTGCATCAGCAAAAAGCTAAAGGTGCCGCACGTTAGCGCCGAGATAGCGCGCATGGTGTAGTCGCGCGCATGGCTCCAGCGCGTGCCCGCCCAGCCGAGTGCGGGGTCGACCTCGATGGCGTCGTCCTCGTAGTGCGACGGCTCGATATCGTCGAGCTCCTGCTCGTCATCCGAAAGTTCGCCAACCATTTGCTCCAGGCTGCGACGGCCTTCGCGCACGCTGCCCAGACCGGCAAGGAGCTGGTCGCAAAATGCCTCGATGCTGTTGGGGCGGTCCTGCGGCATGGGGGAGAGTGCGCTCATGAGCGCGGCCTCGGCTCCCGGGGGAAAGTGTGGTATCAGCTCGCTGGGATAGGTGGCGCCGCCGATGATGCGGCCGAGCGAGTCGGCGGGCGTGGCCGCCATAAAGGGAGCGCTGCCGCACAGGCCCTCGTAGATCACACAGGCGAGGGCAAAGACATCGGCGCGCTCGTCGACCGTGCCGGTCTCGATATCGAGCTGCTCGGGCGGCATGTAGCCGATGGTGCCGCCGCGTGAGCCGCCAAAGCCACCGGCAGACGACAGTCGCGCCATGCCAAAGTCGGTGAGCTTTACATTGCCCGAGTGGTCGATGAGCACGTTGGCGGGCTTAATGTCCAGGTGGAGTACGCCATTACTGTGGGCGAAGGTGAGCGCCTGGCCCAGGGCATCGGCAATGGCCGCGGCCTCGTCAAAGGTAAGTGAGTGGCCGTCCGCGCGGTGCAAAAACTCGGCCAGCGACATGCCATCGACATATTCCATAACCAGGTAGGCATAGGCTGTGTCGTGCGTAAAGTCGATGACCTGCACGATGTTGGGATGTTGAAGCATGGCGGCAGTGTGCGCCTCGCGCAGGACATCCATGATGTCGCTAGCGGGCATGCCGGCACCGTTGATAAGGGGGATGCGTTTAATGGCGACGCGGCGGCGCAGGTGCGTGTCGCGGCAGATCTCGATGGAGCCAAAACCGCCGGTCGCAAGTGTCTCGAGCGGCTGGTACCGCTTGAGCAGCTCGCGAGAGCTGGTGCCCTCCAAAGGAACGTCCGGCGAGAACCGGGCGGTATGTTGCGAGAAAAGCGGCATGGCCAACCCTCGTGCGTTTAAAGTTCGTTTGCGAGCGGCGGGCGCGGGGCCGAGCCGTTCGCGGTGGCATAGATGCTGCTAGTGTAGCACGCTCGGGTGCATGGTGAAGGTAGCGGGGCGAGGTGGCCTATCTGACTTGGCCTTAGTGCTTCTTCTTGTTCTTCTTCTGCTTGCGCTGCTTGCCCTTGTTGCCCTGGGGCTTGTCGGCCTGTTTTGCTTCGGCAGCGGCCTTTTCTGCCTTCATCTTCTTGCGTTTGGTCTCGATGCGGAGTTTTTTGTTGATGCGCGCCTTAAGGAAGGCGCCAAACTGCTCGGCATCGCCGCGAACAAAGGTGTCCTTGGGGATCGTCACGCCCTGGTCGGCGAACATGGCCACAAAGATGCGCTCGCCGTCGAGCACGTGGTCGAGCTTCTCAAACGGGAAGAACTGCGACTTGCCGCTCTTGCCCCAAACCATCAGGCCGTCCTCGTTGGCGGCGACGCGGCGGTAGCGGCCGCCCATGGACTCGTCTGCCTCGACGGCATCGATAAAGTCGCGCGCGAGCGTATGGTGCAGATTTTTGCTCCACCAGGCCAAAAAGGCGCCGAACACGATCAGCACGACGCCGAACTTGATCCAGCTGCCGCCGGCCACCAGCATGCCGATGCCGATGAGCACGGCAATCGCGGCGGCGACGTACAGGGAGCCACGGCGCCTGGGCGAGGCGACCAGGCGGGCGAAGTCGGTGACGAGGTCGTTTTCGTACTGATACTCGTTGAGGTACAGGATGCCGTCATCGGCTGCTGCCTGCGCCTCGAGCGCGACCTCGACCTGGTCGGCTGCTTCGGAGGGAACGAGGTTGCTCTCTGCGTCTGCCATGCTCTTTGGACTCCTATCGCGGCGGGCTCGCCGTACGGGTTATTATGGATGCAGTATGCCGTGCGACCGCATGGCCGCCGCGGCAACAGGACTCAGTATACCCGGGGGAGCACCCATGGAATCGTTGTACCGAAAGTATCGCCCGCTCACCTTTGACTCCGTGGTGGGCCAGCAGCATATCGTCTCGACGCTCGAGCACGCCATCACCGAGGGGCGCCTGTCCCACGCCTACCTGTTCTGCGGACCGCGCGGCACGGGCAAGACCACCATGGCGCGCATTCTGGCCAAGGCGCTGCTGTGCCGCAATGCCGAGGCGGCGCGCGCCGAGGGTGCAAGCGGCTGCATGCCCGACGGTACTTGCGAGGAGTGCGAGCTCATTGCCGAGGGTAACCACCCCGATGTCTACGAGCTCGATGCCGCCTCCCGCACGGGCGTGGACAATGTGCGCGAGGAAATCATCAACTCCGTCAACTTTGCCCCGGTACGCGGCAAGTACAAGATCTATATCATCGACGAGGTCCACATGCTCACGACGGCGGCGTTCAACGCGCTGCTCAAGACGCTCGAGGAGCCGCCGGCGCACGTGATCTTTGTGCTGTGCACCACCGACCCGCAAAAGATTCTGGAGACCATCCTCTCGCGCTGCCAGCGCTTCGATTTCCACCGCATCGGCAACGAGGATATCGAGCGTCGCCTGGCATACGTGTGCGAGCAGGAGGGCTTCGATTACGACGACGAGGCGCTCGCCATCGTGGCGCGCCATGCCAAGGGCGGCATGCGCGACGCGCTCTCCACGCTGGAGCAGCTGAGCGTTTTTGGCAACGGTTCTGTGCATGCGGACGACGCCCGCTCGCTTTTAGGCGAGGTTTCGGACCAGATTCTGGGCGAGTTTTCCCGCGCCATTGCCGATCGCGATGTTGCCGAGCTCTATGGACTGATCCGTGCGCAGGTCGAGGAAGGAAACGACCTGCTGGAGCTGACGCGCGACCTGGTGGCGCATGTGCGTGACGTGTACGTTGCCTGCGTTGCCGGTGCCCGTGCCGAGCTGTTTGAGGGCGGCTCCGAGCAGGCCGAGGCGCTTGCTGCCGAGGCCGCTGCCTTTGGCGAGCATCCTGCCGACCGCCTGGCCCGTGTGCTGACGGTGCTCGACGATGCCGCACTGGAGATGAGGGGCGCGAGCGACGTGCGCCTGGTGCTCGAGATCGCCTGCACGCGCCTGGCACGTCCCGAGGCCGATTTAACGATTGAGGCATTGGCCGAGCGCGTGGCCCGCTTGGAGGCCATGGTTGCCAACGGCGCCGTGCCGGCGAGCGTGGCTGCTGCTCAGGCCGCCGCGCCTGCAGCATCCGTACCCGCTGCTGCCCAACAGCCGACGCTAATTTCGGGCGCTCGTGCTGCCGCTCCGGCGGCATCCGCTGCCCCCGCTGCTACGTCCGCGCGCCAGGGCGGTATGCCTTGGGACCGTGGTGCTGCTGTTCCGGCTGCCCAGCCTGCGTCCCGTTCTGCGTCCGTGTCAGCTTCCAAGCCTGCAGCGCCTGCACCTCAGCCTGCGCCGACTCCGACGCCTCAGCCCGTTGCGGCTCCCGCGCCTGCCACCGCTCCGGCACCTAAGCCCCAGTCCAACAATGCCGCCCAGGTTGCCGCCGCCGGTACTGCCGAGACGCCCGCGGTCGAGGATGCCGGAGAGCTGCAGCGCAAATGGGCCGAGGTTGTCGAGCGTGTCAAGGCGCGTCAGGCTGCCTACGCGGGGCTTTTGCTCAATGCCCGCGCCACGGCTGACGACGGCTCCAGGCTCACGGTCTCGTTCCCCGCGGGCTCGACCTTTGCCATCAAGATGCTTGGACGCGCCGACACGCAGTCGGTGGTCCTGCCGACAGTCAGTGCGGTCTTCGGTCGTCGTACCGTCGACTATGTCCTGGATGGGGGTGGCACGCCGGCTCCTCAACATGAGGAGCATTCTCCATCTGCACGGGCTGCGGTATCTGCGGACCCGCAACCCGTGTCCTCGGCGGCCCCTGCATCCTCGAGCGCCAGCGCGACGCAGCCAAAAGCAGCACCGATAGCGGCGCCGACCCCGTCGGCGCCTAAGCCCGTCATGGCCAAACCGGCTGCTCCGACACCCGCGCCCAAGCCTGCCTCGCCCGCGCCCAAGTCGTCTGACCTGGGCAAAGCCCCCTGGCTGCGCTCCGACAACCCCGCCGGCGCTCCTGCCACGGGCAAGCTCCCGACCGAGCCCGCGCCCCGAGCGCCCGAGCGCGCGTCCGCTCCCAAGGCTCAGCCCGCCGCGCCGTCTGCGCCATGGGAATCCGAGCAGGTTCCCTACGACGATGCCATGGTTGGCGGTTTTGTTGCCGATGCTGGTGGGGACGATCTGCCTCCGTTCGACGTGCCGGGTGCGGCGTCCGCGCCCAAGTCCGCTGCAACTGCCCCCAAAGAGGAGGACGCTCCTGCAGCTCCCTGGGAGTCCAACTCCGGTGCGGGCGGCCCCTTCGGCCATCAGGGTGCAGCCCCGAGCATCCCGCAGACCGAGGACGAGGCCAAAGCCCTCATCCGCAGCGTCTTCGGCCAGTCCACCATCTTCAAGCCGGTGGAGTAGCTGCGCAGGCGGGTATACTGCTCAAGAAGAGAACCCCTTGCCCGGGCGCATCTGTATTTCGGACATGTGCAACGTGGTGCCGCGTATATCGCATTCGAGCAGACAGGCGCGTGACGGTCGGCCTAGGATGCTGAGGTCGATACGATACGTCGCATGGCTGTCCGTGTACTCGACTTGCTCGGCGTTGACGGTTGCTCCGATTGTAAATAAAGAGCCCAGTTCGGCATCGACAATCTTGGAGTCCTTTATCTTGACCTTGAACTCTTGGTAGAGGGACGGGCTGTTGTAGTAAATGGTTCGGGTTCCGTCGGTGCATTCATCGGTCGTCTCCCATTTGACGACGGGCTGGTCCGAGCTGGCTATCAGCAGTTCTGCTCCAAAAGCTATGGCATGGGTGATGATAACCAGTAATACCCAGACGACAAAGAGATAGAGAACCACATATGCAACGGGGTGTTTTGAGCGGATGTTTTGGAGTACGGCTGGGACATTCACGAGGGCACCTCCAAATCGTCATCTATGACAATCAAATTATACCCAGCCGCCATGCGTGCCGCCTCGAGCAGCGGCTCGGCATTTTGCCATGTAGCCTTGTAGCCCTACGCATAAACTGCCTGGTTCCAGCTCTGCTAGATGTAGCTTGAGATAATTATGCAACCTTGCATAATTCGACCTTGCATAATCTTGGGCGTGCGTCACGCTCAAGGACATGTATATCGACTGAGGTAGCGTGTCCGCCCCGCTTGCTTGCCCCGCGCCGTGGTACGATTTTTGAGTTTGAAAGTCCCGTCGCGCTCCGGCTGCCCTTGCAGCTTGTCGCGCGGCCGCACGTAAAGGAGCCATCATGGCCGGTATGAACATGCAGCAAATGATGAAGCAGGCTCGCAAGATGCAGGAGCAGCTTGCCGCCGCGCAGGAAAACCTTAAGTCCCAGACCGTCGACGCCTCTGCCGGCGGCGGCATGGTCAAGGTGACCGTTAACGGCGAGATGGAGCTCGTCAACCTCACCATCGACCCCGATGCCCTCGATCCCGAGGACGTCGATATGCTGCAGGACATGATCATGGCTGCCGTCAACGAGGCCGTCCGCGGCGTCAACGAGCTCGCCAACAAGCAGATGGGCGCCATCACCGGCGGCCTCAACATCCCGGGCATGCCGTTCTAAGACACGCATATATATGAGTGCGAATCACAGTCTGCAAAAACTGCTCGATGAGCTGGGCCGTCTGCCGGGCATTGGTCCCAAGTCGGCCCAGCGCATCGCCTATTACCTGCTCGAGGCCGATGCCGAGGAGGCCCGCCGCCTGGCCGAGGCCATCCTGGAGGTTAAGCAGGAGGTCCACTTTTGCAGCCGTTGCTTTAACTACGCCACGGCCGACGAGTGCTCCATCTGCCAGGACCCGATGCGCGATACCACTCGTATTTGCGTGGTGGGCGAGCCGCGCGACGTCCAGGCGATCGAGCGCACGGGCAGCTACCACGGTCTCTACCACGTATTGGGCGGCGTGATCAGTCCCATGGACAAGATTGGTCCCGAGCAGTTGCACATTCGCGAGCTGCTGGCGCGTCTGGGCCACGAGGATATCCATGAGGTCATCATCGCCACCAACCCCAATATTGAGGGCGAGACCACGGCGAGCTACCTGGCCCGCACTATCAAGCCGCTGGGCGTTGAGGTATCGCGTCTGGCGAGCGGCCTTCCCGTGGGCGGCGACTTGGAGTATGCCGACGAGCTTACGCTCGGGCGCGCCATTGAGGCCCGTCGCACGATTTAGGTGGCGAGCCTACTCCTGCCGTATGTTTTCCTCGCGACGCACGGGGTAGTCATAATTTTCCCGTGCGACTGTGAGTTTGTTGTGCAACAAAGATGCTTCGTATCCGCTTATCGCATGGATGCTTCCGCTCGCATCCTTAATTTGCCCATTCGTTGCGCAACCTTTTGGGTTCGCTGATACACTCAAATATGGATTTGAATGAATGCGCCGCTCCCAAGCGGCGTGTTTTTGTTGGAGGAGAACGCATGCGGCCCGGTGGCACTCAGACAAAGCACGGCGCCGCGGTGCGCATGCGACGCCGACTGGGCTTGGCGCCTCGGGCGTACGTGCTGCTGTCGTGCTCGCTGGTGCTGGTCATGGCTGGCGTTTCCGCCTATGGCATGACCGTGCCGTCCATGATGCAGGCGCATGCCGCACGCGAACCGCGCGTGGGGCATGAGGTCAAAAGTGATCTGGGCACCACGACTGGATATGCTTGGGCAAGCGTGGTCGCGCATATTGTGTTTGGCACCGACGATGCGGACGGTGCCGAGGCCCCGGACAACGAAGTCACGCTTGCCAATGGCAAAACCATCGTGCTCACCAACACCAAGATTATCGATCGGTTGTCCAACAATAGCGTGGCGGCAACGGTGAATAAGGTCGAGCAGCAAAAGGAGCAGGACGCCCAGCAGTCCGGAAAGCCCGGTAGCTCGGATACTTCTGGCTCCGGCTCGGATTCATCGAGTTCGGGCGGCGGCCCTGGGTCGGGTTCCTCTGTCGGAGGGTCTGGAAACGGCGGCTCGACGGGCGGCAACACTGACAACGATGCAAACTCCGGTGGCCTTTCCGCTGCTGAGGAAGAGAGCATTCACAGTTGGCTTGTGACTAAGTACAACATGCTCGACGGCTATGTTTCTCGTGCTAATGACGTGGTCTCGACCTATAACTCTACGGGAGATCCCAGGCCGTGCGACAGCCTGGTCGGGGAGATGTTTGTCGTTCGAGCCGAGTTCGGTCGTCAGACATTCTCGCCCCGGTCAAAGTGGTATCAGCAGTATGCCAATCTGTGGGGCTGTTACACCAACCTATGTCAATGGGTCGGCCATTACGGCGATGATGACGTCGCGCTCGGTAACTTCAACAATAACGTGGCGGCGCTTGCCCTATGATGACCGATCTTGTATCCACCACACTACAATCACTCGGTCGCGATCCCATGGTCGGCCTGCGCCTGGCGCGTGTCGACGGGTTTGAGCCGGCCATTGCGCTCGGTCAGGACGAACTGCCTGCCTATCTGCGTCGTTTTACGATGCTGTTTGCCGACGATGCCACCATGCGCCGTGGCGGCATCGGCCGCGTGACGCGCGCCGTCAACGCCCAAGGCGAGGCCGTGGCACTCAAGCAGCTCATCTTGCCGGCGCGCGATGAGTTTGACGACGATGCCGCTTACGAGGCACTGGTCGCCAAGTTCAAGGCGGCGTTTCGCGAGGAATATGAATGCCACCGCGCCCTTTCGGGCCTTAAGGGCTTTCCCCGTCTCTATGGCTGGGGCGAGGTCGATGGCGTGCCTGCAATTGTCATGGAATGGGTCGAGGGCGAGACGCTTGCCCGCTTGCGTTCGCGACTCGCCGTGGACGATGCCGGACGCCTGTCGCCGCTTGTGGCGGCGCGTCTGGGTCGCGACCTGTTCGATCTGCTCTGCCGTATGAGCCTGGTGGGCGAGGGCTTTGTCCATCGCGATATCTCGCCCGCTAATATTATGGTGCGTACGGCGCGTCTACCGCTTGACCGGCAGCTTGCCGAGGGCACCTTTGACCTGTGCCTGATCGACTTTGGCTCGTCGCTGGCGCTCGAGCCTGCGTCGGCCGTGGCCGGTACCGGCGGCAAGGCATCGTTTACGGAGCGCTATGCCACGCTGCGTCGCGCGACGGTTGCCTATGCCCCGCCCGAGATGCTCACCGACGATATTCCCGACCTGCGCGCTTTGCGTATGTCGCCGGCGATCGACGTCTACGCCGCGGCAAGCACGGTTTACGAGCTCATTGCCGGCGTCGCGCCATACGAAGCCGCGCCGGGCACTTCGGGCACCTCGGGTTCGCGCAAAAAGACGCGCGACATCGCCAGCCCCTACCGTCTCAAGATAGACACGCGGCCCGACTATCCCATTGGTGCCCATGCGCCCGGTTGTGATTTGGCTCAGCTGCTTCGTCGTGAGCCCGATGTGGCGCTCGCCGCGGCCGAGCAGGCCCAGCAGCTGGGGCTTGAGCCGGATTCCGAGGAGCTACGCGATGCGCTGGCGTTTGTCGATGCCCAGCTGTTCGACGTGGTGATGGCCTGTCTGTCCAGCTATCAAAAAGATCGTCCCGAGCCGGCGGCGGTCGAGACGGCGCTCTCGGCGTTTTGTGACCACTATGCGCAAAATGTTGGTCGTTCGCTTCGCGGCGAGCCGCTCACGCCGTGCCCCATGGATGCGTCCGGCCGCGCGGTTCGTCGCGCGCTGATGGTCGGCGCGGCGGTCGTCTGTGGCGTGGTTTGGGCTGTGGTCGTGGTCTCGGCCGCGCTGCTGGCGTCGGGCGCTCGCGTGACGGCGACTTTGGGATCGCTCGTGTGGTCTGGGTCGCTACCGGGTATTATTGCCGCACTGGCGTTGGCGCTGCCAGGCATAGCCGGCGTTGCCGCGGGGGCACTTGCGCGTGATCGGCGCTCGGGGTTCCTGCAGGGTGTGCTTGCGCTTTCTGCCTGCGAGGTTCCGGTGCTGGTTGTGGCTGCATGTAGCGTATTTTCCCAACGCGCCGTGATGGGCGGCCTTGTTGCCGCTCTGGTTGCAACCTATACGCTTACGTGGTTTTTGCTTGCGATGGGCTTTGCCTTTGAACTTCCCGTTTCGGCACCGCGACGCACAAAAGCCCAGATGGCGACTCCGCTTGCCGGTGGAGCCGCAGCTGCCCGTACTTTTGGCGGACCTGTCGAAGTATCGTCCGATTCTATTTCTACGACCAAGGAGGCCTAGGTCATGGCATCTCAAGTTGAGCTTACCCCATGCGGGGCCATGTTTGACATCTTTAAGCGCGCGGCGCATCTGAGCCATATCGAGCTGTGCGGCTTGGTGCTTTCGTCCCGTCCGCTCGCCGACGGCCGCAGCCCGCAGAGCCGAGCCGCCGATCGCTCTTGGGTTTCCCGCTTTATCGTTCGCGCGCCGGTCGGCACGCTTCAGCAGCGCTACTTTGCCGAATACGGTACCTCGGCTGCGCGTATTATGTCGCAACTGGCCCTGCGCCAGCGCAATCCCATGGACTCCACGGCTGTGATCAATATGGTGTGCGGTCCTGCAGGTGAACCGATGGTACGCGCGCTCGAAGAATGCCACCAGGACACGAATCTCTATCGCAACGCGCTCGATCGCCTGTCCCAGGCGGCGGAACTCATGCCCGCCGAGCGCGCCGAGGCCGTGCTGGTACTGTTTGTCGCCGTCGGTTGTTCGGCGGATGTGCGGTCCTCGGTGAACTATTCCATCGACTACGCACACGCGACCTGTGGCGGAGGCACATCCACGCCGCGTTCGCTTGGCATGTCGCTTACTGCGGGCGAACGCGAACCCGCCCCGGCGCACCCCTTGGGCTTGCTGCGCGTGCAAAACAGTTTTGTCGTGAGCGCCCCGCGCTGGATTCAGCCGAGTGAGCAGGGTGTTGAGATTGGCGCGCTGGCCACTGGTGAGGGCGATATTACCGACGTCGGCGACGATGTCTCGGCCCGCCATGCCCATATCTGGTGCGATGCTCAAAATATCTGGCACGTCGAGGACTTGTCGTCCACCAACGGAACCGTGGTGGTAAACGGGGCCACGCGCGTCTGCATTCAGGTCGAGCCCGGCCGTTCCGCCCGGCTCAACCCCGGCGACGAGCTCAAACTCGGCGAATCCACCACCTACGCCATCCTCCTCGGCGCCCTCTAGCCGGCAGTTAGGGACGCTCCTTTTCTACCGGCACATGGGGACACTCCTTGGCGCGCCAGAGCCAGTCGCCCGGGGATGGAGGGACCATTTTGGCCCTTGGCGGTCACCTAAGGTAAACCTTTACCGCCCACCTATATTTGTCGAAATTACACTTGACGGCGGGGTACAATAAACCCGCATGCGGATTTCCGTTGCGGGCGCTTCCCATCGCCGGGGCGTGCCCGGGAGCATCCGGCATGCGGCCTTTGCGGCGCTCGGTCATGTGCAAGACGGGTAGCTGGGCCTGTGGAGCGCGTGAAGCCCTCCTCGCCTCGGCATGCCTTCTCTCCACGCCATGCACCTGCTGCCAAGTCCGCCTGCCAGATGATCGGAAGCAACAACGAAAATCCCATCACGCCAACATCCCGGCGATCGCCGGGGCCTGTATACCTATATGAGAGGAGAGGGGTATATGGCGCGTAAGTTTAAGTCTATGGACGGCAACGAGGCGGCCGCATATGTTTCGTATGCGTACACCGAGGTAGCGGGAATTTATCCCATTACGCCGTCCAGCCCGATGGCCGACCATGTCGACCAGTGGGCGGCCCAGGGTCGCAAGAACATCTTCGGCACCCCGGTCAAGGTCGTCGAGATGGAGTCCGAGGCAGGTGCAGCCGGTACCGTTCACGGTTCGCTGGGCGCCGGTGCTCTGACCACCACCTACACGGCTTCTCAGGGTCTGCTCCTGATGATCCCGAACATGTACAAGATCGCGGGCGAGCAGCTCCCGGGCGTTTTCCACGTCTCCGCGCGTTGCGTCGCTTCGCACGCCCTGAACATCTTTGGCGATCACTCTGACGTCATGGCCTGCCGTCAGACCGGCTTCGCCATGCTCGCCGAGGGCAACGTCCAGGAGGTCATGGACCTCTCGCCGGTGGCTCACCTTGCCGCCATCGAGGGCAAGACCCCGTTCCTTAACTTCTTCGATGGCTTCCGCACCAGCCACGAGATCCAGAAGGTCGCCATGTGGGACTATAAGGATCTGGCCGAGATGTGCGACATGGACGCTGTCCAGGCTTTCCGCGATCACGCGCTCAACCCTGAGCACCCGCACACCCGCGGCAGTCACGAGAACGGCGACATCTTCTTCCAGAACCGCGAGGCCTGCAACAAGGTCTACGACGAGCTCCCTGCCGTCGTCGAGGGCTACATGAAGAAGATCAACGAGAAGCTCGGCACCGATTACGGCCTGTTCAACTACTACGGCGCTCCCGATGCTGATCGCGTCGTCGTGTGCATGGGCTCCTTCTGCGACGTGCTCGAGGAAGTCATCGACTACCTCAACGCTCACGGCGAGAAGGTCGGCCTGGTCAAGGTTCGCCTGTTCCGTCCGTTCTCCATCAAGCACTTTGTCGACGTTCTCCCCGAGACCGTCCAGAAGATCGCCGTCATGGACCGCACCAAGGAGCCGGGTTCCATCGGCGAGCCGCTCTACCAGGACGTCGTCTCCGCTCTCTACGAGGCTGGCAAGACGGGCATCAAGGTCGTCGGCGGCCGTTATGGCCTGGGCAGCAAGGACACGCCTCCCGCGTCCGCGTTCGCTGTCTTCGAGGAGCTTAAGAAGGACGAGCCCAAGCGCGAGTTCACCATCGGCATTGTCGATGACGTGACCAATCTGAGCCTGCCCGAGGCCGAGGATGCGCCCAACACCGCAGCCCCCGGCACCATCGAGTGCAAGTTCTGGGGTCTGGGTGGCGACGGTACCGTCGGCGCCAACAAGAACTCGATCAAGATCATCGGCGACCACACCGACAAGTACGTCCAGGCCTACTTCCAGTACGACTCCAAGAAGACCGGCGGCGTCACCGTTTCGCACCTGCGCTTTGGTGATTCCCCGATCCGTTCGCCGTACTACGTGACCAAGGCCGACTTTGTCGCCTGCCACAATCCCAGCTACATCGTCAAGGGCTTCAAGATGGTCCGCGACGTCAAGCCGGGCGGCACCTTCCTGGTCAACTGCCAGTGGAGCGACGAGGAGTTCGCCGAGCACATGCCCGCCGTGGCCAAGCGCTACATCGCGAACAACAACGTCAACGTCTACCTGATCGATGCTATCGACCTGGCTGCCAAGGTCGGCATGGGCAAGCGCACCAACACGGTGCTCCAGTCCGCCTTCTTCGCACTGGCCAAGGTCCTGCCCGCCGAGGACGCCCTGCAGTACATGAAGGACGCGGCCACCAAGTCCTACATGAAGAAGGGCCAGGCCATCGTCGACGCCAACCACAAGGCCATCGATGCCGGCGCTACCGCCTTCCGTAAGTTCGAGGTTCCGGCCGACTGGGCAACCGCCGAGGATGCCGCCCCCGTCGAGCTCTCCGACGAGACCAAGTCCGCCATCGCCCAGCAGGTCAAGAACCTGCTCGAGCCCATCGATCGCATGGATGGCGACAGCCTGCCTGTTTCCGCCTTCGTCGGTTGCGCCGACGGCCAGTTTGAGCTGGGCGCCTCCGCATACGAGAAGCGCGGCGTCGCCGTCGTCGTTCCCCACTGGGACGAGACCAAGTGCATCCAGTGCAACCAGTGCGCCTATGTGTGCCCGCATGCCACCATCCGTCCGTTCGCGATGACCGAGGACGAGGCTGCCGCCGCGCCCGAGGCTACCCGCATGCTCGACGCTATGGGCCCCAAGGCCAAGGGCATGAAGTTCGCTATCGTCGTGTCCCCGCTCGACTGCATGGGCTGCACCAACTGCGCCAAGGTCTGCCCCAAGGGTGCCCTCGAGATGGTTCCCGCCGAGCAGGAGATAGACCAGCAGCCCATTTGGGACTACATGGTCGAGAACGTCTCCGAGAAGAAGGAACTCATCGCGGCCAATGTCAAGGGCAGCCAGTTTAAGCAGCCCTACCTGGAGTTCTCGGGCTCCTGCGCCGGCTGTGCCGAGACCGCCTATGCACGTCTGGTGACCCAGGTCGCCGGCGACCGCATGTTCATTTCCAACGCCACTGGCTGCTCCTCCATTTGGGGCAACCCCGCTGCCACCGCTCCTTACTGCAAGGACAAGGACGGTCACGGCCCGGCGTGGAACAACTCCCTGTTCGAGGACAATGCCGAGCACGGTCTGGGCATGGCCGTCGGCTATGAGGCCGTTCAGCACAAGCTGATTGCCGCTACCCAGGACATCATCGCTGCCGATGGTCCGTCTGATGAGATCAAGGCTGCCGGCCAGGCTTGGCTCGACTCCATCAACGATGTCGAGGCCTCCAAGGCCGCTGCCGCCGCCTACGTTGCCGAGCTCGAGAAGTGCGGCTGCGAGGCTTCCAAGGCAATCCTCGCCGACAAGGCTTACCTCACCAAGAAGTCCTTCTGGATCTTCGGCGGCGACGGCTGGGCCTACGACATCGGCTTCGGTGGCCTGGACCACGTCCTGGCTTCCGGCCACAACGTCAACGTCTTCGTCTTCGACACCGAGGTCTACTCCAACACCGGCGGTCAGGCCTCCAAGGCCTCGAACCTGGGCCAGGTCGCTCAGTTCGCCGCTGCCGGTAAGGTGACCAAGAAGAAGTCCCTGGCCGAGATCGCCATGAGCTACGGCTACGTCTACGTGGCGCAGGTCGCCATGGGCGCCAACCCGGCTCAGACCCTCAAGGCCATTCACGAGGCCGAGGCCTACGACGGCCCGTCCCTCATCATCGGCTACAGCCCCTGCGAGATGCACTCCATCAAGAAGGGCGGCATGCAGAACTGCCAGGCCGAGATGAAGAAGGCTGTCGAGTGCGGTTACTGGAACCTCTTCCGCTTCAACCCCGAGGCTGCTGCCGGCAAGAAGTTCTCGCTCGATTCCAAGGAGCCCGCGGGCGGTTATCAGGAGTTCCTGATGAACGAGGCCCGTTACGCTTCGCTGACGCGTTCCTTCCCCGAGCGCGCCGAGGAGCTCTTCAAGGAGAACGAGCAGGCCGCTATGGACCGCTATGCTCACCTGCTGAAGCTCAAGACGGTGTACAACGAGGCTTAGGTCTCCCACCGCAGGATCTGAGGGCTGACCTTCGCGGACGTCCTCGGACATGAAAGAACCCCCGCTGCGCACTACTGAACTGCCTCCCATTTCTTGGACACAAGAAATGGGAGGCTTTTTTATGGCTGGAAACGCTTTGTACGACGTCGGGATGAGGCTGCGAGCGGCAGAGCTGCACGACGAGGGGCACGGCCGCGCGGCGATCGCGGCCCTTCTCGGGATGCCGGAGGAAACCGTGAGAGAATGGCTGTGCACCTACAGGTCTGCTGGTATCGAGGTTCTGGCCATGATGGGAAAGAAACACACCGCCTATTCGTTCGAGACGAAGCTGGCCGCCGTCAGGGCGGTCGTCGACGAGGGCATGACGAAGCCCGAGGCCATGGAGAAGTTCGGGATAGCCTCGCCAAGCCCTTTCAAGAAATGGCTGAAGGCCTACAGGGAGGAGGGCCCGGAGGCGCTCAGGCCAAAGCCCAGGGGGAGGCCGAGGGGGTCCGGCTCCCCGTCCGGGGAGACGACGCGCGAGCAAGAGCTCGAGCGCAGGATCAAGAGGCTCGAGGCGGAGAACGCCTACCTAAAAAAAATCGATCGCCCTGAAGGCGGAGAAACGCTCTCGAACGGCGAAAAGGCCGCGGTCGTGAGCGGGCTTTCAGGGCAATACCCCCTCGCCGACCTGCTCGAGTGCGCCGGCCTGGCGAGGTCGAGCTACTACTACGCGCTGTCGCACCCGAAGGCTCCCACCAGGCCCGAGCTCTGGGAGGCCGCCGCCGAGATATTCTCGCGCACCGCCAACGGGTGCGGCCACAGGCAGATCGCCATGTGCCTGCGCGCCGAGCAGGGCGTGCGCATAGCCGACAAGACGACGCTGAAGATGATGCGCGAGATGGGCATCAGCTGCGGGATCCGCCGCGAGACCGACTACCACAGGTACAACTCGTACAGGGGCAAGGTCGGAAAGACCTTCGAGAACGTCATCGGCAGGGACTTCGCCGCCGACGGGCCGTGGGAGAAGATGGGCACCGACGTCACCGAGTTCAAGCAGCCCTGGGGCAAGGCCTACTTCGCGCCGGTCTACGATTTCGGCAGCAAGGAGATCGTCGCCTGGTCCACGTCGCTGCATCCCAACATGGCCCAGCAGCACGAGCTGCTCGACCAGCTCGTGTCCAAGATGCCCGAGGGCTCCAGGCCGGTCCTGCACTCGGACATGGGCTGGCAGTACCAGCAGGCCGGGTGGTGCAAGCGGCTGGAGGAGGCCGGCGTGGTGCAGAGCATGTCCCGGAAGGGCAACTGCATCGACAACGGCGCGACGGAGCAGGTGTTCGGCCATATGAAGGACGAGTTCTTTCGCGGAAGAAAATGGCCTTGCTTCGAAGACTTCAAGAGAGACCTGGACGAATACATCATCCATTGGAACACGAGAAGGAGGCAGGTTAAACTGAAGGGACTGACCCCGGAGGAATTCCGGAATCAGTCCCTATGTGCGGCGTAGGCCGCTTATTAGCCCGTCCAAGAATTGGGGCGCAGTTCATACGTGCGGCGGGGGTTCTTTCGTCCTGCGGAGTGTCCGCGAAGGTCAGCCCTCAGATCCTGCTACGACTACGTCCTCGGATTGCGTGGGCGGATGAAGGACGTAGTTGGCCGGGCATTCCGTCCCCTTCGCTGTTTCGCGGCTTTGCCGCGAAACCACGCGTTACTTTGGGGTGCGGGGGAGGACAGGGTTGCTGCCGCCTTTTTCGGAGCTCTTCTTTATTCCTTATGCTGGATGAAAAGCCCCTTGTTTTTGCAAGGGTGCATACTCAACTTATAAGTGCATAGAATCTCGTATAGTGCGAGTAAGATATTGCGCTGTCCGTTTTGTGTTTAGCAGAGATGTAGTTTGCATAATCCGACATAATCCTCGCTGCATTTAAATAAAGTTGCACGTAAATGGCGTAGATATGTCTGAGCTGGTGTTCTGTACGCTGAGCGGACAAAAACGACCGTTCACCGTTCCGCTATTTTCAAAATGAATAAAATGAGCGATAAAGAGAATATAAACCTTAATAAACTCGCGTATCGCACGGACGCGGGTTATTAATGGGTTGTAGGCCTTTTACAGAAAGGATTCCAGCAATGTCTAAGCCTCTTGGCAAGCCCGATCGTATTGTCGTCGCCCTTGGCGGCAACGCCCTCGGCAACAACCCCGTCGAGCAGATCGAGGCCGTGAGCAACACCGCCCACGCCCTCCTCGGTCTCATCGAGCAGGGTAACGAGATCATCATCACCCACGGCAACGGCCCGCAGGTCGGCATGATCCAGAACGCCTTCGCCGCTGCCCACGATGCCATCGGTACCCCCGAGATGCCGCTGCCCGAGTGCGGCGCCATGTCCCAGGGCTACATTGGTTATCACCTGCAGCAGGGCATCGGCCGCGAGATGCACAAGCGCTATAAGCGTTGGCATGCCGCCACCGTCGTCACCCAGATCGAGTGCGATCCCGACGATCCCGCGTTCAAGAACCCGACCAAGCCGATCGGCCCCTTCTACACCGAGGAGCAGGCCAAGGAGTTCATGGCCGAGGATCCCTCCAAGGTCTTCGTCGAGGATTCCGGCCGCGGCTGGCGTCGCGTCGTCGCTTCCCCCGATCCCAAGAAGATCGTCGAGGCCGACTCCATCCTCAACCTGCTCGACAACGAGTTCATCGTCATCGCCTGCGGTGGCGGCGGCATCCCCGTCGTCCGTGACTACGAGAACAAGGGCTGCTACAAGGGCGTTCCCGCCGTCATCGACAAGGACCTGGGCGGCGAGCTGCTGGCCGAGGACTGCGACGCCGACGTTCTGTTCCTGCTGACCGCCGTTGAGCATGTCGCCATCAACTTTGGCAAGCCCAACCAGGAGGAGCTCGAGGACCTCACCGCCGACGAGGCCGAGCGCCTGGCCGACGAGGGCCAGTTCGGCAAGGGTTCCATGGAGCCCAAGGTTCGCGCTGCCATCAAGTTCGCCCGTTCCCGCAAGGGCCGCACCTGCATCATCGGCGCCCTGGACAAGGCCGCCGAGACCATGGCCGGCCTCTCCGGCACCCGCATCCACGAGTAGCCTCTACTCTGTTGCCTCTCTCGTGGGCGCCAGGCAAAGCGCCCACAAACTAGCCTCTCTTCATGAGCCCCGCAGTCCGCTCCGACTGCGGGGCTTTTGCTATTCACCGAGTCCCCGACGGGGCCACCTAGTCATTGGGGACAGACTTAAATGAGTACGTGCCGGCAGTTCCTGGCAGCCTGGGGCTACTCATTTAAGTCTGTCCCCAATGAGCAGCCAATGGCTAGTAGTAGGCCCACATGGCTTCGATTTCATTGAGGACTTCTACGACGCCCCAGCGGCGGGCGCTGCGGCTTTGCGAGTTGGGGTCGTAGACTCCCACTTGATCGGCATCGTCGATGCCCCAGAGCACGATATAGTGTCCAACGCTGGTAAAGGTGCCGGGACGAACCGATGCGATGATGGGCGCGCCCGAGCGCAGCGCCTGGGTGATGGAGCTGCGATCGATATGGAGCTCAGTTCCGTTAAGGCCCAGCTGCCATGCGCCGCTCGTCATAAACGACCACTCGGTGGCACCGGTGGGGGCATAGTTGCCCGCCTCGGAAAGAGCGCACATATCGACCGGCGTCATATCGGTGTGGCCGGTCTTATAGATGTAGACCATGGTAAGACAGGTAGGGCCGCAGGCATTTTGGCGGATGGTACCGCCGGCGTAGGGCAGCTCCGACCATGCCGGGTCAATCTGATAGATGTGGGGCATGGTGCCGGCTTGCCACTGCGAACGCGGGGTCGAAAACGCAAACGAATAGCCGGGCGCGACCGGGGCCTTGAGCAGCTTATCCTCGGCGGTTGGATCGAGACCGGCCGAGCCGTGGGAGATACAGGAGCTCATAAGCACAAAGACCAGACAGGTGAGGATAGAGCACAGTGCGAGGCGAAGTCGACGAGCTGACAGGGCGGGGGCATTCACGTACGATGTCGAGCGGTAAGGCTTGCCGTCGCGTCCGCCTTGGGGATGCGAAAAGAAGCGGTTGATATGGATGCCGGGCTGACGTGCGCCGTTGCGGCGCAGTTGCGGAACCTCGGCCTGACGCTGTCGAGTGCGCGCGCCCAAGCGGCTATCTTGCTGCGCGCTTGTGGCCGTGCTCGGACGGCCGCTCTGCCGTGTTCTGCTTGTCTGCTGCCGAGACGAAGGTCTGGGTTGCTCTTGAGGGCGTTGCGGATTGCTGCTCGTGGCCCTTCTGGGCGTCGGCGTGGTACGACCAGCAAGGCGAACACTTTGTCGCCGTTGATCACCGTCGTTGTATCCATATGCCATTCGAACCGCCTTGCCTCATGTATAACCTGTCTATCCTACAAAAAGATGTGCAACAAAGGGGTCTGCGCGTCAAAAGCTCGGTAAACGGTACGAAAGGCGCAAAACACACGGCCTCAAAAACATCTCTATATGCGTCCGATGAGCGTACACCCGTCGGGCGGGCGGCAACAATGAGCTGCAAACCGTGCCGTTCGTCCCAAAAACGATGCCGCTCGTTTTGCAGTTCTGCCTTCGGTCGAGCTGCGAGCGGCACTGCTGCGCCAAGGCCGTATCTTAAAGCCATGGAATAAAAGCGCGCGGCAAAACGGACCGCGCAAGGGGTGACGCCAAGGGGCGTCAAAAAGGAAAGGAGGGGAACAATGGCGGACAAGAATGCAGAAGTTGCAGTCGAGGATAACGGCGGCATGAAGAAAACGCTTTCGCTCTGGAACTTCTTCACCATCGGTTTCGGTGCCATCATCGGTACCGGTTGGGTTCTGCAGGTCGGCGACTGGATGGTCGTGGGCGGCGGTCCCGTTCCCGCTATGATTGCATTCCTCTTGGGCGCAATCTTCCTCGTGCCCGTCGGAGCTGTTTTCGGTGAGCTCACGGCTGCTATCCCCATTTCGGGCGGCATCGTCGAGTATGTCGATCGTAGCTTTGGCCGTACGATGAGCTACATCACCGGCTGGCTTTTGGCCCTGGGCAACGGCATCCTGTGCCCGTGGGAGGCCATCGCCATCTCGACCCTCGTGTCCGAGATGTTCGGCAGCCTGCCCGGCCTCGAGTGGCTGCGCGCCGTCAAGCTCTACACCATCCTGGGCGCCGACGTTTACCTGTTCCCGACGCTGATCGCGCTCGGCTTTGCAACCTACGTCATCTTCCTCAACTTCCGCGGTGCCAGCTCGGCCGCCAAGCTGCAGGCCTTCCTGACCAAGGCCCTGCTCTGCGGCATGCTGCTCGCCATGGGCGTCTCGCTGTTCACCGGCTCGCCGGACAACGCCATGCCCGTGTTCTCCCAGGTCACCGGTGCTGGCGGCGGCAAGCCCGCTACCGAGGGCACCAGCCTGTTCGCCGGCATCGTTTCGGTCCTAGTTCTGACCCCGTTCTTCTACGCCGGCTTCGACACCATTCCTCAGCAGGCTGAGGAAGCAGCCGAGGGTCTCAACTGGAACAAGTTCGGCAAGATCATCTCCTTGGCCCTGCTGGCCGCCGGCGGCTTCTACATGGTCTGCATCTACTCTTTCGGCACCATCCTCGACTGGCATGAGTTTGTTAAGAGCCCAGTTCCCGCGCTCGCCTGCCTCAAGGGCATCAACATGCTCCTGTACCTGGCCATGCTCGTCATCGCCACGCTTGGACCCATGGGCCCGATGAACTCCTTCTACGGCGCCACGAGCCGCATCATGCTCGCCATGGGCCGCAAGGGCCAGCTGCCCGAGAAGTTCGCCGAGGTCGATCCCAAGTCCGGCGCTCCCAAGCTCGCCTGCGTCGTTCTGGGCGTCATCACCGTCGTCGGTCCGTTCCTGGGCAAGAACATGCTCATCCCTCTGACCAACGTGTCGGCTCTCGCCTTCATCTTCTCCTGCGGCATGGTCGCCCTTGCTTGCCTGCGCATGCGCTTCACCGAGCCCGACCTGCCTCGTCCCTACGAGGTGCCCGGCGGCAAGTTTGGCATCAGTCTCGCTATCGTTGCCTGCGGCACCATCATTGGCCTGCTCGTGATCCCGTTCTCTCCCGCCTCCCTCAACATGGTGGAGTGGAGCATCGTGATCGGCTGGCTGGCTGTTGGCCTGGCCCTCATGGCCTTCACCAATTCCCGCAAAAAATAACGCCGAGCCGGGGCGGATCGGGTGCGCGGAACCCTCTCTTTCGCGCACCGAACCCGGCACCACTTGGGTAGTTTTGTGAGGCCTTAACCCAACGCGGCCTCGCCCACTATATGGATCCATAAGGAGGAACCATGTCCACTAAGTATGCAATCGTTGGCGGCAAGCTCATCGACGGTACCGGTGCCGAGCCGGTCGAGAACTCCCTCGTTCTCGTCGACGACAACGGCAAGATCGAGTACGCCGGTGTCATGCAGGACCTTCCCGAGGGCGTTGAGGTTATCGACGCCGCCGGCAAGACCGTCCTTCCCGGCCTGATCGACACCCACCTGCACTTCTCGGGCAACCTGACCGACGATGACACCGACTGGGTCATGCAGCCGCTCCTCGAGAAGCAGGCCGTCGCCGTCAAGCAGGCCTACGACTGCCTCACCCACGGTCTCACCACCGTCTGCGAGATCGGCCGCTTTGGTATCCAGATCCGTGACTGCATCGACAAGGGCGTCTTCAAGGGCCCGCGCGTTCTGGCAACCGGCCTTGGCTTCTGCCGCGTTGCCGGCCACGGCGACTCCCACCACTGCAGCCAGGAGCTCAACAAGGAATCGCACCCTTGGGGCGATCAGGTCGACGGTCCTTGGGATCTGCGTAAGGCCGTCCGTCGTCGCCTGCGTGAGAACCCCGATGCCATCAAGATCTGGGCTACCGGTGGCGGCATCTGGCGCTGGGACTCCGGCCGCGACCAGCACTACTGCTCCGAGGAGATTCAGGCTGTGGTCGAAGAGGCCAAGATGGTCGGCATCCCCGTGTGGAGCCACTGCTACAACAACCACGCCGCTGCCTACGATTCCGTCCGCTTTGGCTGCGAGCAGCTGATCCACGGCTTCGATATCGATGAGCGCACCATGGACCTCATGGCCGAGCAGGGCACCTTCTTCACCCCGACGATCGCCTTCCTGCCCACCTGGTACGCCACCTATCCGCCCGTCTACGTCCCCGAGCTGCACGACAAGTACGAGGGCACCTTGGTCGAGAAGGAGCTGCAGCGCAACTACGACTGCCTGCGCGAGGCCAAGAAGCGCGGCGTCGTCATGACGATCGGCTCCGACTCCTTCTCCTTCGTCACCCCGTACGGCACCTGCTCCATCGAGGAGATGTACGAGTTCGTCGACAAGATCGGCTTCACCCCGGTCGAGACCATCACCTGTGCCACCCTCAACGGTGCCAAGATGTGCCACATCGAGGACGAGACCGGTTCCATCGAGGCCGGCAAGTGCGCCGACCTGCTGGTCGTCAACGGTGACGTCGCCGCCGACATCCACGTGCTCAACACCGACAACATGGACGTCATCATGAAGGACGGCTGGATTGTCGAGGCCGGCACCTTCGGCGAGGCAAACAAGTACAGCGCCTAAGCTACCGTTCATCGATGGCTTGATGTAAAACACAGTATTTGATTGCATAATGCAATGGAGAGGGTCGCTTGCGGCCCTCTTTATTGCTATGGGGTGCGTCAGTAAGAAGGAGATGACGGTGGATCTCAATAGGCTGATTCTGGGCAAGAGCTACAATTCTACCAAGGTCTTTCGTACCGCTCAGCATGTGGTTCAAGCCATCTTGCTCGGTATTGTCGTTCCGCTGCTTATCCTGCTGCTCATCTGGGATCTAACCGATAATCCCAATCCCGTTCCGGCCGTTGTCGTCATTGCCGGCTTGGTCATGCTGTGCTTCTTCTTCTCGTACGTCTTTGTCGTTCCCGACGACCTCACATCGAGCGCTACCGACCGCACGCTCGCCATCGCGTCGAAAATATTCGCCTACACGTCGCGCGGCCTTACGCCCGAAGCTGCCCTGGGCGCCTCTAAGATCATCCTGTCCGAAACTATCGCCTCTGCCATCTGCTTTACCGACGGCAAGCAGGTGTTGGCAAGCTGGGGCGAGGACTCGGCAAAATGCCCCGCGGGCACCCCGGTGGTGCTGCGGACCACGCTCAATGTGATCAACAGCGGTGAGCAAAGCGTGTTCTCGCGCGATGCCTCGACCGAGACGGGTGGCTACTTTCCGCGCCTGCGCGCCGGTATTGTCGCACCGCTTACCGTGCGCGGGCATTGCGTGGGCACGCTCGAGCTGTATTATCCCCGTCTGAGCAGCATCGATATGCGCCAGACGGCGCTTGCCTCGGGTTTTGCCGACCTCATTTCCACGCAGCTTGCGAGCTTTGAGCTCGAGCGCCAGGACGAGCTTACGGCCCGCGTGGAGCTGCGCGCCTTGCAATCGCAGGTCGATCCTCATTTTCTATTCAATACCATTAGCACGATCGTGTCGCTCGTTCGAACCGAGCCCGACAAGGCGCGATCGCTGCTGATCGACTTCTCCAACTACTATCGTCAGACGCTTTCTGATTCCGATACGCTCACCACGCTCGAGCACGAGGTGGAACAGGGCACTCGCTATATCAATCTTATGCAGGCTCGTTATGGCGACGGCCGTCTGCGCGTCTCGGTCGATATCGACTTTGAGGTGCGCGATTGCATGGTGCCGCCGTTTATCTTGCAGCCGTTGCTCGAAAACTGCATCAAGCACGCGCAGCGCGAGACCGAGCCGCTTTCTATTCATGTTAGGGCTTTCGAGACCGATGACGGTTTGGAGATCATCGTCGAGGACGACGGCATCGGTATGAGCGAAGAGGTCTGCGCACATCTGTTTGAGCAGCATCGCCTGGAGGAGCCCGAGAGCATTACCGCCGACGGCTCCGTCAAGCGAGGTTGCGGCCTGGCGCTCTTCAACGTGCTTCAGCGCATCCATTTCTTTTACGGAGAAGATTCCGGCATGCGCGTGAAGTCCCAGGAGGGCGTGGGAACGCAGGTCATCGTCGAGCTGAACGGCGAGCCGCATGAGCCCGCGCCGTTGACGGCGTAGCACGCGGTTGGATTGAGAGAAAAAGAGGGGAAGCACATATGTCCGAAGGCTGGAACATCTTGGTGGTTGATGACGAACCTCCCATTAGGGCTGAGCTACGCTATCTGTTGGAAAAGGATACGCGTGTGGGCCAGATCGCCGAGGCAGGCAATGTCACCGAAGCCGTGGAGTCGATTCTGTCGAACAAGCCCGACGTGCTGTTTTTAGACATTACCATGCCCGGTCGCTCGGGAATTGAGCTTGCCGAGACGCTGCAGAACCTAAAGACGCCGCCGGTGGTTGTGTTTGTGACGGCGTTTGCCGAGTTTGCCGCCGATGCGTATAACCTCGATGCGGTCGACTATGTCGTCAAGCCGGTCGAGGACGCACGCCTGTCAAAGGCACTCGACAAGATCGAGACAGCCTTGGGTGCCCGTCGTGTTATCCACGCTCCGCGCCAGCCTTTGCGTCTGACGGTGGACCGCGGGGGCAAAAAGGTGTTCATTCCCGCCGCAGACGTCTGCTACTTTGAGGCGCGCGCCGATTTTTGCAATGCCATCTGCGCCGAGGGAACGTACCTGATCAATGAGTCGATCTCTTCGCTCGAGCGTCGCTTGGTCTCCGAGGGCTTTATTCGCGTTCATCGCAGCTATCTGGTCAATTTGGAAGACGTGCACAATGTTGAGATTGGCTCCACGGGGTTGATGGAGCTCAGGCTCGACCGCGTGAGCTCGACGGTGCCCGTGTCCCGCCGTCGCGCTGCCGAGGTTAAAGCACGCTTGGGGCTTGCGTAGACGGTCTGCGTGCCGTCGTTTGCCATCGCAGGTTTGGCATGGGCGCGCGGTGGGCATAATGGGTGGCATCGAATGAAATCGAAAGGATCATTATGCCCGCGCTTATCACCCATCATCTGTTTGGCGAGGAAAGCATCGACCGTCTTCCGCAGGGCGTCATCACGTCCGATGAAGAGCGCATTGCCTTTATCTTGGGCAACCAAGGCCCCGACCCGTTTTTCTTTCACATTCTGACACCGCGTGTTTCCGACTGCACGCTGCTGGCGCAGGTCATGCATCGGTCGCGCATGTCTCGCCAGTTCGCGTGCCTGCGCGACGGCGTGTCGCATCTGCTGCCGCGCGACGCCAGCTCGGGTCGCGCCTTTGCGCTGGGCCTGCTGTCTCATTACGTGCTCGACCGCAACGCCCATCCCTTTGTCTATGAGCAGCAGTTTGGCATCGTGGAGTCCGATTCAGAGCTTGAGGATTCGAGCAGTCAGGTCCATGCCGTGATCGAGAGCGACCTGGATGTACTGATGCTGCAGCTTAAACGCGATGGCGCTACGGTCGACGATTACCCGCCGGCGGGCGAGATCGTCACCACCGATCGCATCAATCGCGTGGCCGGCGTGCTGATGAGCTATGTTGCCGGACGCGTGTACGGCATTGACATTCCGGCGGGGGAGTACGGTGCTGCCGTTGCCAATATGCAGCGACTTTACCGCGCGATTGAGCCGGCCGGCTCCGCAAAGACGCGCGCGATCTCGCTGGTTGAGGGCTTGGTGCACGACTACTCGCTGCTCGACGGCCTTGCCCATCGCGTGACGACGGAGCTGCCCGAGCGCACCGGTAACCTGGGCCATCTGACATGGAAGAACCCCTTTACCGACGAGGTCTCGAACGAGAGTTTCCCCGAGGTCTTTGATCGCGCGCTGGTCGATTACGAGTGCACGGTTGTCCGCTTTATCGAGACCGGCGATATGGAAGCCGTGACCAACCATGTCAATTACAGCGGTCGCGTGCTCGGCGCCGACGAGGAGTTCGACCGCGAGGAGTAGGGCTCGTGCGTGCCCCTTTGCCGAATCCTTACCGGCGGTTCTGGACAATTGGGGTACGATGAACTAACTGCATATCGGGCGAATACGAAGGGTCCCTGTCCATGAAATACACCAAGCTCGAGCGTAACTGGGTTATGTATGATGTGGGCAATTCGGCCCTCGTGCTGCTCAATACCTCGGTGGTGCCCATTTACTTTAACGCCATCAATACCGGCGCTTCCTCGGCCGACCTGGTGGTCGCCTGGGGCAATGCGCAGACGATCGCCTCGCTGGTCATCGCCATGCTCATGCCCATTCTGGGCGCGCTTGCCGACTACGCTGGCAACAAGATCAAGTTCTTCTTGGGCTTCTTCCTCACGGGCCTGGTGCTTTGCCTGGCGCAGGCTATCCCAATGTCCGCCATGGCATTTTTGACCGTGTACGTGCTGTGCACCATCGGACTTAACTCTTCTATGACGTTCTACGACGCCATGCTGCCCGACATTACCACCGACGAGCGCATGGACGCCGTGTCCAGCTCGGGCTATGCCTGGGGCTACATCGGTTCCACCGTGCCGTTCGTCATCTGCCTGGCGCTCATCATGGGTGGCCCCGCTCTTGGCGTCCCCACCATGCTGGCAACGCGTCTGTCGTTTATCATCACTGGTGCCTGGTGGCTCATCTTTACCCTGCCGCTCATTCGCACCTATAAGCAAAAGTACGGTCGCGAGCGCAAGCCCGAAGACACCATCGGCCACATCGTGGGCGGTGTGTTCTCCGAGGTCGGACACACCATGCGCGAGATCGCCCACAGCAAGACCGTGCTGGTCTACATGATCGCGTTCTTCTTCTATATCGACGGTGTGCACACGGTCATTTCCATGGCCACCAGTTACGGATCGGCCTTGGGCATCGATTCGACGCAGCTGGTCCTGGCGCTGCTCGTCACGCAGTTTGTTGCTTTTCCGTCTGCCATCATTTACGGCAAGCTCGCCGGCCGCGTGGGCACGCTCAACATGATCTTGGTGGCAGTCGCCGCCTATATGGGCATCGTGCTCTTTGCCGCGTTCTTCCTCAAGACCGCCTTTGAGTTTTGGGTGCTTGCCATTTTGGTCGGCCTGTTCCAGGGCGGCGTGCAGGCGCTCAGCCGTAGCTACTTTGGCCGCATTATCCCCAAGGAAAAGTCCAACGAGTACTACGGCTTCTTTGACATCTTTGGTCGTTATGCAAGCGTTATGGGCACCTTCCTGGTGTCGGTCGTCACCTCGCTGACCGGCAACCCGTCGCTGGGCGTCCTTTCCATTGGTGTGCTGCTGGTCGTTGGCTTTATGCTGCTGGTCCGCCTGTCCCGCATGACTCGGGCGGCAGAGCATGCCGCATAGGAGCGAGCGGCTATTGTGCCTGTCCACGGTACTCTTTTGGGGTTATCCGCAATAAACATTGCGACTTGCGAGCAATGATTTGCCCAAGTGGGTATGATGGAATCAGCTAGGTCGCGGGGCGTCGCCTGTGTTTGGCGGCGTCCCGTTTTTGTGTTGCAGGGAGGGTAAGGCATGAACGCCACAGTCGTGATTCCAACGTATTGGGCGGGCGATGACGCTTGCGCAAACGCCCCTGGCACCTATGACCATTCGACGCGACTCAACGCCGACAATCCCGAACTCGACCGCTGCCTGGCCTCGCTTGAGCAGGTACGTGACATCCCGCGCATCATCCTTTTGGTGGTCTGTCCCGTTTCTGCCACAGCCGATGTGTCGCTGCGCGTGCGCGAGATTGTCGACGCGCATCCCACGCTCAAGGTCACCGTTGTCACCAACACCCAGGCCTCGCGCATCGCAGACCGGGTTGCTCAGATCGCGCCCAAGGGTTCGGGCGAGTGCGTGAGCCTGCGAGGCTACGGTGCCATCCGCAACATGGGGCTAGCCTGTGCCACTGTGCTGGGGCATGACGCGGTTATCTTTTTGGATGACGATGAGACTGTCATCGACGCCGACTTTATGAAGCGCGCGACCTATGCGTTGGGGCAGCAGACGCGTCAGGGCTTGCCGATCTTGGTCAAGAGCGGCTATTTCTACGATCGCGACGGCTCGCCGCTGGCTCCCACGGACAAGGCGGGCATCTGCCATCGTTGGTGGACCAAGCGCATCGAGTTCAACCGTTGGATGAAAAAGGCGCTCTCGGGCACCCGCATCTCGCGCTCCAACTACGTGTGCGGCGGCCTGATGGCCCTGCACGCCCGCGCCTTTACGCGTGTGGCCTTTGACCCGTTTATCACCCGCGGCGAGGACTTGGATTACCTCTTTAACATGCGTATGTTTGGCTACGACGTGTGGTTTGATAACGAGTGGACCGTGCGCCATCTGCCTCCGGAGTCCGAAAAGCGCTCACCGCGCTTTATGCAGGATGTATACCGTTGGTACTACGAACGGGCCAAGTTGACGTTCGCCGCGCATCAAAAGGAGCTCATCCCCGTTACGGCGGCATCGCTCATGCCCTACCCGGGCCCGTGGATTTCGCGCGAGCTCGACGACCGCGTGCGCAAGACCGCTATGGTCCGCAGCGTGTTTACCCGCGAGCATGAGGGCTACCTGCGCATCTGGCGCCATGGTATCGACGAGGCAAAGGCCTATGCGCGCCAAAACGCTGCAAGCTACCTGCGTTTCCAGAGCTTTTGGCCCAAGATCATGGACGGGCTTTGGCGTGACGCACAACTGATCAGTATCCTGGAGGGGGCCGAATGATCGACCGCCGCGCCCAGCGCGATAGTTCAATATCAATCTTTCGCATCATTGCCGTTGCCTGCGCCATTTGCGTGCTGGTGTACTTTATTTTTGCCTTGGTGACCGGTATCGAGCCGATCGCCACGGTGATTGCCTGCGCGCTGCTGTGCATCTTTCTGTGCATCTTTATCTTTTTGACGCTCAATCCCGATTCGGTGCGCTCCCAGTACACCGAGGAGACGCTCTCGGTGGCCTCGGCCATGCTCGAGGACATTAAGGGCGGTCTGACGCAGGAGTCGGCGCGTTTGGTGTGCCGGCGCATTTTGCCCGAGACGCGCGCCATGACGGTGGCCATCACCGACGAGGGCAACGTGCTTGCCTGCGCGGGAGAGTTTGAGGAAAAACTACTGCCAGATTCTCCCATCCACACGCTTGCCACACGCTACGTTATCGAACATGGTATCGTGCAGTCGTTCAACCGTATGGTGGATGTCGTGGGCTCGGACGGCTCGCACAACCAAGTTCCCGCCGGCATTATCGCCCCCATCAAGGTGGGCGATCGTACCGTCGGCACGCTCAAGTTCTACTACAAGACCCCGCGCGCCGTCGACCGTACCCAGTATGCGCTTGCCTCGGGCTTTGCCGAGATCTTGTCCACACAGCTCGCCATCCACGAGCTCGAGGTGCAAAAGGAGCTCACGGCGCGCGCCGAGGTGCGTGCGCTGCAGGCGCAGATTAACCCGCACTTCCTGTTCAACACGCTGAACACCATTGCATCGTTTACGCGCACCGACCCGCTGCGGGCCCGCGAACTGCTTCGTGAGTTCTCATCGTTCTATCGTGCCACGCTCGACAACTCGGGATCGCTTATTCCGGTCTCGCGCGAGGTCGCACAGACCAAGCGCTACCTTACCTTTGAGAAGGCCCGCTTTGGCGAGGACCGCGTGCTTGCGACGTTCGATGTGTCCGAGGACGTGGAAGATACGCTGGTGCCGGCGTTCGTGATCCAGCCGATTGTCGAGAACGCCGTACGTCATGGTATGGGCGATGACGACGCCCTGAGGATCGACGTGACCGTTCACCAAGACGGCGAGGATGCAATCTTGATTGCCGTGGCCGATAATGGCGTGGGCATGGATGAGGGTACCGCCGCCAGACTGTTTGACGAGCGCTCTGCCCGTCCCGACGCCAGCTCTCCCCAGGGTGGCGGCGCCGGTGTGGCCATGCACAATATTTCGGAGCGCATCCATCGCTTTTATGGGCCGCACTCCTATACGCGTGTCGAATCGGCGCCGGGCAAGGGCACCAAAGTGCTCCTTCATCTTGATTTGTCAGAGAGCATCTTTGACATTCAAGAGTAAAATAAAAGGCTACGGGCTCAACGTCATGCGACGGATGCCCGGCGTAGTTAGTTGACGAAAGGTTTTATCCCTATGCTGCGTGCGATGATTGTGGATGATGAGGCGCCGGCTCGCTCGGAGCTTCGCTTCCTGCTCGAGCAAACGGGCAAGATCGGCACGATTACGGAGGCGTCGAGCGTCCGCTCCGCCATCGAGATGCTTATGGAAAGTCGCGTGGATGTCGTGTTTCTCGATATCTCGATGCCCGGTGCCTCGGGCCTGCAACTTGCCGAGGCGCTGCATAAGCTCAAAAATCCGCCGGCGATCGTGTTTGTGACTGCGTATAGCGACCATGCGGTCGAGGCATTCGACGTGGATGCCGTCGACTATCTGATGAAGCCGGTCGAGGAGGCTCGCCTGGATCGAGCGATCGATAAGGTTATGCAACGCGCCAAGCCTGTCACGGACAGCAAGGTGACCATCGAGCGCATCCCGGTGGAAAAGGGCGGCCGCAAGGTCCTCATCCTCGTGGACGACATTCGCTTTATTATGGCCAAGGACGATTACTCCTGTATTTATACGGTCGATGACCGCTTTTTGTCCACGACCTCGCTGGCACAGTTCGAGGCCAAGCTCTGCGACTTTGGCTTCTTCCGCGTTCACCGCCGCTATATCGTCAACTTGGCGTGTGTCACCGACGTCGAGACGGTTCCCTCGGGCGCTATCCAGCTGGGCATTACGGGCGTCGACGAACGCGTACCGGTTTCGCGCCGTCGCGTCGTACCGCTCAAAAAGGCCCTGAGCCTCTAGTACACCGGCCCCGCAGCCCTGTAGACCAAAATCGTCTGCGGAGCCGTGGGGCTTTTTGCATGAATGCACCAAATCTTTTTGCGGAAGGGATCCCATGAACAGTGCAAGCGCCAAGCGTATCGACATTATCTCGGACACCCACGGCTATCTTTCGCCTGCGCTCTTGGACGAGCTTAAGGGTGCGGATCTGATTATCCATGCCGGCGACCTTACGTCGGAGATGGACTACGAGCATCTGCGCACCATCGCCCCCGTGCGAGCGGTGCTGGGCAATAACGACTACTACCGCGACTACGGCCCCGACGTGGACCGCTTGGCGCTCTTTACCTACGAAGGCCTCAAGTTCGCCGTAGCCCACTACCGTGAAGACCTCCCGGTGGGATCCGTGGACGTAGCTATCAACGGTCACACCCACGTAACCAAAGAAGCCCAAGTGGGTCGCTGCCTGGTCCTCAACCCAGGCAGCGCCAGCTATCCAAGAGGCACTCGAGGCCCCACCATGGCCAGAATGCTCGTCAAGGACGGCAAGATTCTGAGCACCAAATTTATTGACCTAGAGTAGGTGCAACAAAAACGGGGGATGCAGATCGCATCTCCCGTTTTTCTTTGAGCCAAAGGCCGAAGTTCAACAACAATCTTAGACAACCCTGCCGAGGAGAACGGGGACCTCGAGCCGCGGAAGCGGCGAGGAACAAAGTCTTTGAAGCAAGTGACGGCAGGGAGGGTCTCCGGGGCCGGCTGGCGCGGGTTGAGTTTGTCGCGAGTTCCGCACGCAAAGGAAAGCACTTAATGTGCTTTCCGTCTTGCGCAGGACTGTAGAGCAGCAAACTCAACCCGCGCCAGCCGGCCCCGGAGACCCTCCCGGAGGGACCGAAAAACTTTTTCAAAAAAGTTGTTGCGCGGCGGACAGACTTCTGTGTATACTAATCCCCGCAGCGCACGCGAGCGGAAACAAACGCGAACGACTGCCTGGGGAGTTAGCTCAGTTTGGTTAGAGCGCCGGCCTGTCACGTCGGAGGTCGCGGGTTCGAGCCCCGTACTTCCCGCCAACGCAATTAAAGCCACGTCTTCGGACGTGGCTTTTTGCGTTTAATAGGCCCTCGATCTTATATGCCTCTTTATCCAAATCACCGCATTTGCAACGAGCGAGCCAGCCTCTACTGATATATGTGTTCAAACAAGGGGTTTGTTGCGCAACATCTGTTCAATGAAGCAGGGGGTTCGGTTATACTAAATTGCACTTTAGGCCGTACCTGATTCAGCTAGTCTTCAAGTGCGGCATTCAGTGAACACCCATTTTGTAATTTGGTTGTTCAGGCGGTCATTTGGCGTCTCGACACAAGCTCGGCCCCGGAGCTCGTTCGAGCTGTTCGTATTCCTTGAAAGGGGAAACATGGACATATCGAGGAAGACTGATTATGCCCTTCGCATGCTTGCGATGCTTGCCGAGGAGCCGGAGCGGTTGCTTTCTGTTCGCACCGCTGCCGAAGAGGTCAATGTCCCGTATTCGTCTGCCCGCTCGATTCAGCACGGTTTGGTCCAGGCCGGTATTGTGGAGAGCCTGCGTGGCGTTCACGGCGGCATGCGTCTCAAGGTCAGTCCGGACGATGTCACCATCCGCCAGGTCGTCGAGGCCGTTCAGGGCCCCATGGTTATGAACGACTGCACCGCGCCCGACGGCGACTGTGCGCGCATGGGCACGTGCTGCTATCATCCCCTGTGGGCCGGAGCCCAGGCGTTGATGCGCGACTATCTCGATTCCGTTTCGCTCGGCGATATCGTCGCCCATCGCCAGTTCCCGGCTGTCGATCCCAAGTTCGCCGACCGCGATGCGTTTCCCGAGTACGCCACCTGCGCGTGCGCTTGCCGGGAGGAATAGCGCAGCATAAGGAGCATTGCCATGATTCAGGACCCCTTTCGTTCGATGATTCGTTCGGAAGGGGTCCTGCGTTATCGCGACCTTCCGTGGCGCCGCACGCGCGACCCGTATATCATCTGGCTTTCCGAGGTCATGCTGCAACAGACGCAGGTGCCGCGCGTGGAGATGCGCATGCCGGCGTGGCTCGATCGCTTTCCGACCATTCAGGCGCTCGCTCAGGCCGCTCCTTCCGATGTTTTGGACGCTTGGCAGGGGATGGGCTACAACCGACGCGCTCTGGCGCTCCATAGGGCCGCGCAGTGCGTTGTGGAGGACTGGGATGGGGAGTTTCCGCGCGAGACGCGCGATCTGGTCGCGCTGCCCGGTATTGGCCCGGCGACGGCGCAGGGCATCCGTGCGTTTGCGTTTGATCTTCCGGGTGTGTATCTGGAGACCAACGTGCGCACGGTCTTTCTGCATCATTTCTTTCCCGATGTGCCGGCTGTCCCCGATCGCGAGCTGGTGCCGCTGATCCAGGCCGCCTGTCCGGCAGCCCCCGGCACGGCGGCGGACGAGATCGCACCCTTTGCCGTGCCGCTCGATGATGCCGACACGCCGCGCGCGTGGTATTACGCGTTGCTAGATTACGGCGCATATCTAAAAAAGACGTTGCCCAATCCGTCCAGGCGCTCGGCGGGCTATAGCCGTCAATCAAAGTTTGAGGGCTCGCGTCGCCAAAAGCGCGCCCACATTGTGCGCATGCTGCTGGCGGCGCGCGATGGGCAGCCGGCAGGCATTACGCTCGATGAAGCCGTTGCAGGCGTTAACGAGATGGAGACGGCAGCCGGTCGCGGGCCGGTCGAGTGCGACTTGATCGCGGGCATTCTAGCTGACTTGGAGCGCGAGGGCTTTTGCCGAGCCGAGGACGATCGTTGGTTGAGTGTGTAGCCCGCTCAAATCTGAAGAACGGGATTGTAAGGTTTAAATTCTCGGCTTGAGGGCATCCTAAAGGCGAGGCCGCTCGAAGCCTACGGGCGGCATGTGTTGAAGGGAAGTACACCTATGGATTTTGAGAACTCTCAGACCAAGAAGAACCTCGAGACCGCTTTTGCCGGTGAGTCCCAGGCACACACCAAGTATCGCTACTATGCCTCTAAGGCCAAGAAGGATGGCTACGTGCAGATCTCGAATATCTTTGCCGAGACCGCAGGCAACGAGTCCGAGCACGCCAAACTGTGGTTTAAGTATCTGCACGACGGCGCCGTTCCGGGCACTCTGGACAACCTGCGCGATGCCGCCGCGGGCGAGAACTACGAGTGGACCACGATGTATGACGAGTTTGCCAAGACCGCCGAGGAGGAGGGCTTTGTCGAGATCGCCGAGAAGTTCCGTGGTGTCGCCGCCGTCGAGAAGGCCCACGAGGAGCGCTACAACAAACTCGTCGAGCGCATCGAGTCGGGCGAGGTGTTTGAGCGCGAGGGCGTGAAGGTGTGGAAGTGCCTGAACTGCGGGCACCTGCATGTTGGTGCCGAGGCGCCTGAGGTGTGCCCGGTGTGCAACCACCCGAAGGCGTACTTTGAGGAGCAGGTGGTGAACTACTAGCGCTTGGCGCTGGCTGCTGCGGAGCGCGGGGCGGGGAGATACCTTTCCCTCTCGCTCACGGCTTCGCAGGGTCGCGCGAGGCAAAGGTATTTCCCCGCCCTGCGCTCCGGCGTTGGGTCGTCGCGTGCTCGCTACAGAAAAGCTGATATTAAAGTTTGCGTGCCGCCCCTATCGGGGCGGCACGTTTTGTGTGGGGGATGGTTGGGATGGCACCGTTTATGGGTGGGGTACACTGGGTAGCGACTTTTAGTTTATCTACTACCTGATGGGGTGTTTTTTATGGGTAAGAAGTCTCGGGCTCGGGTTGCTGCGGCGGGAACTCGCAAGGATCCTGGTCGTCGGGTTGCCGAGGGCAAAAAGGCCGATCGTGCCGAGAAGGACAAGAAGGTCGGCGCGCATGCTCATCCTGAGTGGGCGCCTCATTTGAATTCGGCTAGTGAGGATTTGACTGCCAAGTTGTTTACTCTGGTCGAGGTAATTTTGGGCGTGGTGCCCCTTGTGGTTATCGGTTTATTCTTGGCTTCGAAGGACGCCACGAGTGTCGATAAACTCACCGAGGTCTTTTCGCAGGAGCCCTCGATGGTGGTCACGTTTATTTCTGCGTGCTTGCAGCCGTTTGTGGCGTACATGCTGTATATGGTCTACCGCAAATACTGCGAGGGCGATGCGGGTTTTGTCGCCGGCAACCTGATCGGTCTTTTGTGCTCCGAGATCCTACTGCTCAATATCCCGGGCGTCATCGGTATGGGCATCTTGCTGTGGCGTGTCTGGCGCAACGTCGCCCCGCACTTTGAGAGCTGGCTGTTTGAGCGTCGCGTAATGGGCGTGCTGGTCGACATCGCGGGCTCACTCGTGATCCTAGTCCTGGCGTTTATGTGTGCCACCGCAGCTCGAGGTCTCGCGGGCATGTAATCTGCTTTCACCGGCTGCGGAGCGCGGGGCAACTGCTGGTTTTACCGCTCTGGGCGTCAGACCCGCGGCGTATCCCTTTCCCTCTCGCTCACGGCTGCGCAGGGTCGCGCGAGGCAAAGGCATACGCCGCGGGCCTGACGACGCGGGCTTGCCAACGAGTTTTGGCTCATAGAATGGTTTGTGTGCCGCCCCTTTGGGGCGGCACTTTTTGTGTGGGTGGACAGTTAGTTCAGATACGTATAAATCGAGCTGCTTAATAGCTGGGTTTGGAGCCTTCGGACGCCTTTAGATGACCTGAAGCGCTTGATTTTGGGCTTTAAATGCCCGTTTTGAGGACCAAATAACGCTTAACTAAGCGTCTGAACGCTTCGTTAGGGGGTCTGATTTATACATATCTGAACTAACTGTCCAGGCTGCTTCGCTTGGGGCTGTCACGTTTTACTTGAGGTCCCGGTCTCCACAATTTTCGTCAAGCTTTTGGTTAGATTTTGGTCAGCTGGCGTAAGGGTGGAAGGCCAAAAGATTGCTGGCGAAAAAAGCTCAGAGAAAGTGCTGGTAGGGGAGTTGTTGAGCTTTTCGACAGCTTTTGAGCAAAAGAAACTTTGTGACTATTGCCGGCAATTGCGTTGTCGCGGTCATGGCGGTGCGGGATGCTGGTCGTAAGCGTCGAATGCTCCGATTTTGGAGGCCAGCATGGATCTGTTTCTTGAGACTCCGCAGCAACAAGCTGAGCGCATGCTGCGTCAGCAGCAACGACTCATGGAGATGCAAATGCAAGGGGCGGCAGTCCAGCCCTTTGCGCAGAATGTCGTGCCCGCTGCTGTACCTGCAGCTGTGCCCGGGTGCGAATCGGCACCAGAGGCCTATTCCGTACAGCAAGATTCATATGCGCAGGAGCTTGCGTTCGACAAGCGTCGTGCGCGTCGTCGCCGCGTGGGCCAGCGCCTGCGCACCTTGGCGATGATCGTGCTTATCCCGCTGGGGCTTGCGGCCATCTTTCTGGCGTCGTATGCCCTCACGTGCATCCTCAACGGCGCATCGCCCAACGAGGTGCTTCAACATCTAGCGGCCCTGGGCCAGCGCCTAGGTGACGTCATAACAACCATCCGCGCCGGCTGGGAGAGCTAGCGTTTGTCGCATTAGGACTTCTAGGGTGTAGGGATTATCGCCACGAGTGGAATCCTTGCATCCTGTGGGTCCTGTCGTGCGACTGAATAGTATTATTTAAGAAGAATAATAATAGGATATACAGGCAATACAACAAGGAGGTGCGTGGTTGAATCTGACTTTTGAGGGATTCTTAAAAGGCTATTGCCGAGAGCTATCCGGACAGCAGTCGCTGAGTTTTAGGAAGCTTGTAAAGCAGGCAACAACGGTTGAGTCGCGCGTGGCGGAGCCTCTGTTTTTGCTCGCTTTGGCGCAAGGAAAAGCCGAATACGTTCTGGGTTTATCCGAGGGCTCGTGGATGGAACGGGATTACCGAGACGTTTTATCCTTGTACGGTCAAGCGGGCAGCATGGCGTCTCTATGCGCCAAAAGTGAGCTCCCTAATCGTTATGCCAACGTTTGGCGTGCGTATAGAGCGGTGAAGGAAAAGCCGGTGGCCGATAGAAGGGTGAACGCCCTGATGAGAAAGAAAACGCTGGAAGCATTGGAGGAATCGGGTGTAACGCGCTATGGCCTCTGCCGTGCTCTGCGCCTGAATAAAGGAAACGTATACGCATACTTGGCCGGCGATGACTCAAAGGTGAGCAGGAAAACGGCGCGCCGCATTATGGAATATGCGGAGGAGAGAAGCGCCCAAGAAGAGGCTGGGCGCCCGGTGCGTGTGGCGGGGTAAGATTGATCGCGGTCTTGATTGATGATCGATTGGGTTTGTTGGGCGGGGTTTATGTCTGCTATTGATATTGTGCTTGTTGTTATCGCTTTGGTGGCGGTGGGGGTCGCTGCGGCTTGCGCCCTCCAGCTCAAGAGCCTGCGTGTCGAGTTGCGGGAGCGTGGCGACAGTAGCGCGGAGACGCTGGCGGCACTTGAACAGGCCAACAATGCACTCGACGCCCTTAATGTGGCGTTGGCAGAAACCCGCCGCACGGCAAACGCCATCGCGCAGCAGCAGACGACCGACGCCGCCGTGGAGCAGCAGCGCTACCTGACCATTGCGCGCGAGTTCTCGCAGGCTGGCGACCGGATGGATGACCTGCGCCGCGAGACGGCCCAACAGCTCGGCGCCAATCGCGAGGGCATCGAGCATCGCCTGGACAAGGTGCGCGAGACGGTCGATGCTCAGCTGGGCGCCATCCGCAAAGACAACAACGTGCAGCTCGATCAGATGCGCGCGACGGTGGACGAGAAACTCTCCCGCACGCTCAACGACCGTCTGTCTGCATCGTTTAAGCAGGTGAGCGACCAGCTCGAGGCCGTGTATAAGGGCCTGGGCGATATGCAGTCTATCGCCACCGGCGTGGGCGACCTTAAACGCGTGCTGGGCAACGTGAAGGCGCGTGGCATTTTGGGCGAGGTGCAGCTGGGCGCGATCCTGGCGGACATCCTTACGCCCGACCAGTATCTGGAAAACGTTGCCACCAAGCCTGGCGCCTCGGAGCGGGTTGAGTTTGCCGTCAAGCTGCCGGTAGACGAGGGCGATCCCGTGCTGCTGCCGATTGACTCCAAGTTTCCGGGCGACGCGTACGAGCATCTGCTCGACGCACAGGAGTCGGGCGACGCTGAGGCCGTCGCCGCCGCACGCAAGACGCTCGATATGATGGTGAAGCGCGAGGCAAAGGACATTTGCGAGAAGTACCTGAGCGTGCCCGCGACCACCAACTTTGGCATTATGTTCCTTCCGTTTGAGGGGCTGTACGCTGAGGTCGTCAGCCGCCCCGGGCTTATCGAGACCCTGGGCCGCGACTATCATGTTAACGTTGCCGGCCCTAGCACCATGGCGGCCATTCTCAACAGCCTGCAGATGAGTTACCAAACGTTTAAGCTGCAAAAACGCACCGACGATGTACTGCGCGTGCTCTCCGCTGTCAAGGCCGAGCTGCCGCGCTATCAAAAGGCGCTGCGCCGCGCCCAGCAGCAGATCGAGACCGCGGGCAAAACGGTCGAGGGTATCATCACCACGCGCACCAACGTCATGGAGCGCAAGCTCAAGGACATCGACGCGCTGGAAGACGCCGGCCAAGCCGATGAGATCTTGGGACTCACGTCTGCGAGCCTTCTCGCGGACCAAGAAGACGAGGACTAATTGCAACAAGACGGTGGGGCACCGGCGCAAACGCGGGCGCCCCGCTGCTTTTCGCATCGTGCTTGCCTGAAGTGCGCTTCAATGTGCAACAATGGCGTTTCGCCCTATCAGACGCGAAAGGAAGCCCATGTCTCAGAGAAGCACCAGTCCGCTGAAACGCTCCACCGTGCGCCGCACGCTACAGCGTTTTTGGGACGTCACGCGCACGCAGCCGCTGATTGTCTTTCTCTCGGTGTTCTCGTCGGCGGGCTACATCTTTTTGCTGACGTTTGCCAATACCTATGTGATGGCCCTCATTGTCGACCGCGTTCAAGCCGGTCCCGTGGCGGGTGACCAGGTGTTTGAGGTCTTCGGCCCCTATATCCTGGCGCTCGTACTCGTTAACCTGGTGGGTCAGATCCTCTCCAAGCTACAGGACTACACCGTCTACAAGCTCGAAATCGCAGGCAACTATCACCTGGCGCGTCTGTGCTTCGACACGCTCTCCAACCAATCCATGACATTTCACACCAGCCGTTTTGGCGGATCGCTCGTTAGCCAGACGAGCCGTTTTATGAGCGGCTATACGGGACTGGTGGACGTGACGGTGTATTCGCTCATTCCCACCATCACCTCGGTCATCTGCACCGTGGCCGCACTCGCCCCGGTGGTGCCGACGTTTACCGTGATCCTGGTGTGCATCATGGTCGTCTACATTGCGTTTGTCTGGCTTATGTACAAGCGCATCATGCCGCTTTCGGCCGCGACGTCCGCCGCGCAGAACAAGCTCTCGGGCGTGTTGTCCGATGCGGTCACGAACATCCTGGCCGTCAAGACCTGCGGGCGCGAGGACTTTGAGCGCGATCTGTTCGACGCCGCCGACCGTGCCGCGCGCGATGCCGAGACGGTATCGATGCACGCCATGATGCAGCGCAACTTTACGACCTCGGGCCTTATCGTCATCACCATGGCCGTGGTGAGTGCGTTCGTGGCGGGCGGCAACGCGTGGTTTGGCATCTCGGCCGGCTCGCTCGTCATGATCTTTACCTATACGTACAACCTCACCATGCGCCTGAACTACGTGAGTTCCATGATGCAGCGCATCAACCGCGCTTTGGGCGATGCGGCCGAGATGACGCGCGTGCTGGACGAGCCGCGTCTGGTGGCAGACGACGAGAACGCCCCCGAGCTCAAGGTGGGCGAGGGCGCGATTGATTTTGAACACTTGAGCTTTGCCTATCGTGACGCCGCGGCGGGCGAGAGCGTATTCGACGACTTGACGCTCCATGTGGCGGCGGGCCAGCGCGTGGGCCTGGTGGGCAAATCGGGCTCGGGCAAGACGACGCTTACCAAGCTGTTGCTGCGCTTGGACGATGTGCAGGGCGGCCGCGTGCTCGTGGACGGCCAGGACGTCTCGCGCTGTACGCAGCAGAGCCTGCGCTGCCAGGTTGCCTACGTGCCACAGGAGGCATTGCTGTTCCACCGCTCCATTCGCGAGAATATCGCCTACGGCCGCCCTGATGCCACCGACGAGCAAATTCGCGAGGCTGCGCGCCTAGCCAATGCCCTGGAATTCATCGACCGCCTGCCCCATGGCTTCGACACCATGGTGGGCGAGCGCGGCGTCAAGCTCTCGGGCGGTCAGCGCCAGCGCGTGGCCATTGCCCGTGCCATCCTCACCGACGCGCCGATTCTGGTGCTCGACGAGGCGACGTCTGCCCTGGACAGTGAATCCGAGGCGCTGGTGCAGGAAGCTCTCGAGAACCTGATGCGCGGCCGCACCTCCATTGTGGTGGCGCATCGCCTGTCCACCGTGGCGGCGCTCGACCGCATTGTGGTGCTGGCCGATGGTGAGATTGTCGAGGACGGCACGCATGCGCAGCTCGTCGAGGCGGGTGGCGAGTACGCGAGCCTGTGGAGCCGTCAGACCGGCGCATTCTTGGAGGCGTAAGCGTCTCGGACGTGGGACAATTGTGCCCATAAGTTTATTGTGCCGTTGAGCCGAGGAGTCGTTATGCCACGCGAGACCAATGCCGCCAAGCGCGAGCGCGCCATCGAGGTGTGTGAGCGCCTCAACCGTCGCTATGGCCCGGTCGAGTGCTTTTTGGACCACGAGAATCCCTTCCGCCTGCTGATCGCGGTGCTGCTTTCGGCGCAGACGACCGACGCGCAGGTCAACAAGGTGACGCCGAAGCTGTTTGCCCAGTGGCCCACACCCGAGGCCATGGCGGGGGCGAGTGTGGCCGATGTGGCCGATACCATCAAGTCGCTTGGCTTTTATAAGAGTAAGGCCAAGCACGCCGTCGAGGCCGCGCAGATGATCGTCGCCGACTATGGCGGCGAGGTGCCGGCCGACATGAAGGAGCTTGTAAAGCTGCCGGGCGTGGGACGCAAGACGGCGAACATCGTGCTCAACGTGGGGTATGGCATCGTGGAGGGCATTGCGGTGGACACGCACGTCAACCGCATTGCGCACCGCCTGATGTTGAGTCCCAAGACGCATGCCAAGGAGCCGCTCAAGACCGAGCAGGATCTGCTTAAGATTTTGCCGCACGAGTATTGGGAGTCGGTCAACCATCAGTGGATTACCTTCGGTCGCGAGATCTGCGACGCCCTCAAACCCAAGTGCGACGAGTGTCCGCTGGCAGATTTGTGCCCCAGCGTGCGCGTGACGGGGTAGGGCGGAACTCATCTTCGTCTGGCGTTTTTTGCGGGGCCGGGTTTGCCCTTGAGCCGGAGTTCTCTCCATGCGCTACCATGACAGACAATGTATTTGACGTACGACCCGCCGAGCTTGCCCCGGCGGGCTTTTGGCGTTGCGATGCCGGAGGAACAGCATGCTCATTCACCGTATAGCCGCGCAGCTCTACACTGCCGAGGCGCTGCAGACCGTCGAGGCCGGACTCGATGCCGGCGAGGACGTGACGCTGGCCGTGTCGCAGTCGGGTCGCACGCTGATGGCCGCCGCTCAGTTTGCGCGCCGTCCGCGTCCCACGGTCTACATTGTGAGCGGCGAGGATGCCGCCGACCGCGCCGCACGCAGTCTGGCCGCCTATGTGGGCCTGGCGCACGTGTGTCGCTTTCCCGAGCGCAAGGACTACCCTTGGCGCGAGCAGGCGCCCGACGACGCCGTGGTAGCCCAGCGCTGCGAGGCGCTCGGGCGCATCGTGCGCGGCGACAACTGCATCATGGTTGCCTCGGCCCGTGCGTTGCTGCGCTGTGTGCCGCCGGTCGAGAGCCGCTACTGGGAGTCCACCACTTTTGCGGTGGGCGAGGAGATTCCTTTTGACGAGGTGCCGCATCGCCTGGTGGGCATGGGCTACACCAATGCCGGCGCCGCCGACGCGCCCGGCTTGTTCCGCGTGTACGGCGACACCGTCGAGGTGTTCCCCGCACAGGAAAAGGCACCCGTGCGCATTGAATTTTTTGGCGACGAGATCGACCGCATCCGCCGCATGGTGAGCTCCACGGGGCAGACCATTGGCAACGAGGACAGTATCGAGATCTTCCCGTGCCGCGAGTTGGCGCTTACCGACGAGGCCGTCCACAACATGCATGTGGCGCTCTATCGCGCCAGCCAGGACGATAGCAAGCTGGCAGCGCTGCTCGAGATGGTGGATGCGCGTATCGTCACGCCCGAGCTCGACCGCTTTTTGCCGGTGATGTACGGCCAGACCGTAAGCCCGCTGGCGCACGTGAGCGGCAAGGCGCTCGTGGTTCTATCCGAGCCGCGCTCGCTGTTCGACGACTGCCTGCGTGCCTACGAGGATATCGAGGCCCGTGCCGGCGAGGCGGGGATTGACCGCCTGGACGGTCTGTACGTGCGCGCTCAACAGCTCGATTTTGGTGCCCAGCAGCGCCTGAACTACGTAAGCCTCATTCGTGCCGGCGGCGCGGTGACGGCCGAGCTCAAGATTGAGCAGCCTGCCATCGCAGGCTCGGACAACCGTTTTATGACGCGCATCCAGGAGGTCGTGGGTAAGCGCTATGCCTGCGTGTTTGCCATTCCCGACCGCGGCGCGCGTGAGTCGATGGAGCTCACCTTTGGCGACGAGGGCATTACCTTTGAGGAATCGCTGACCGCGGCGCCCGAAAATGCCGGCGCTATCGGCGACCGCGTGCGCGTGGCAGCGGCGGATTCCGCCGACCGTGCCGCACGCCAGGAGGCCCACGCTTCCATTCGCGAGCGTAAGGCCGACGCACTCAACGCCCGCTCGCTCGAGGCGGGCGCGGCCCAGGCTGCCGCCGGTGCCGCCGTGCCCACCATCTCGCGCGGGCGCGTGACCTTTGTCGATGCCGCCCTGCCGCAGGGCGTGGTGGTGCCCGATGCCAACCTGGCCGTGTTCTCGATCGCCGACCTCAACGCCCGTATGGATGCCAACCGCGCGCGCAGCCGCCGCAAGGTGGACATTACGCAGATCACCTTCCCGTTTAAGCCGGGCGACTACGTGGTGCACGCCACTCACGGCATCGCACTCTTTAGCGAGATTGCGCGTCAGGAAGTGGGCGGCAAAGAGCGCGACTACTTTTTGCTGGAATATGCCGACGGCGACAAGCTCTACGTGCCGCTCGAGCAGGTCGACCGCATCACGCGCTATGTTGGCCCCGACGGCGACAAACCGCGCCTGACCAGGCTCAACACAGCCGACTGGACGCGCGCCACCAACAAGGCGCGCAAGAACGCCAAAAAGCTGGCGTTTGACCTGGTCGACCTGTATACGCGCCGCTCATCAATCGCGGGTATCGCCTGCCCGCCTGACACGCCCGAGCAGATCGAGATGGAGGAGAGCTTTCCTTACGACGAGACGCGCGACCAGCTGGAGGCCATCGCCGACATTAAGGCCGATATGGAGGCGCCCAAGCCCATGGACCGCCTGCTGTGCGGCGACGTGGGTTTTGGCAAGACCGAGGTTGCCCTGCGCGCGGCGTTTAAGTGCGTGGACTCCGGCCGCCAAGTCATGGTGCTCTGTCCCACGACCATTCTGGCCCAGCAGCACTACGAGACGTTCTTTGAGCGCTTTGCCCCGTTTGGCCTCGAGGTCGAAGTGCTCAGCCGCTTCCGCACCCCGGCGCAGCAAAAGCGCGCGCTCAAGGCGTTTGCCGAGGGCACGATCGACGTGCTCATCGGCACGCATCGTCTGCTTTCGGCCGACGTGAACCCCAAGAACCTGGGCCTGGTGATCATCGACGAGGAGCAGCGCTTTGGCGTGCAGCACAAGGAGCAGCTCAAGAACCTGCGCGAGCAGATTGACGTGCTCACGCTTTCGGCAACGCCTATTCCGCGAACCATGCAGATGGCCACGAGCGGCGTGCGCGACATGAGCCTGATCACGACGCCGCCGACTGGGCGTCGTCCCGTGATCGTGCACGTGGGGGAGTACGACCCCGATGTGGTGAGCGCGGCGATTCGCCTGGAGGTGGGCCGCGGCGGTCAGGTGTATTACGTGTCCAACCGCGTCAAGACCATCGACGACGCCGTGGCGCGCGTGCACGAGGCCGCGCCCGAGGCGCGCGTGGGCGTGGCGCACGGCAAGATGAGCCCGCGCGAGGTCGAGGACGTGATGATCGAGTTTGCGACCAAAAAGATCGACGTGCTCATCGCCACGACCATCGTGGAGAGCGGCATCGACAACGCGACCGCCAACACGCTGATCATCGAGGATTCGCAGCGTCTGGGCCTGGCGCAGCTCTACCAGCTCAAGGGCCGTGTGGGCCGTTCTGCCACGCAGGCCTACGCGTACTTTATGTTCCCGGGCGAGCTACCACTCACCGAGGAGGCGACAGCGCGCCTGACCGCACTTTCCGAGTTCCAGGACCTGGGCAGCGGCATGCGCATCGCCATGCGCGACCTGGAGATCCGTGGTGCCGGCTCGCTTATGGGCGCCGAGCAGCACGGCAACCTGTCGAGCGTGGGCTTTGACCTGTTTACGCAGATGCTGGGCCAGGCGGTAGCCGAGGCGCGCGGCGATGACGATGCCGGCGTGGAGGCGGCGAGCGTGGGCATTAACCTGCCGGCCGACTACTTCTTGTCCGAGGAGTACCTGCCGGCGGTGGATCAGCGCGTGCTCGTGTACCGCAGGCTCGCAGCGGCCGAGGACCTGGAGAGCATCGATGAGGTGCAGGAAGAGACCGAGGCCGCGCATGGCGAGCTGCCGTTGGCAGGACTCAACCTGTTCAATCGCGCACGAATCCGCATTCGCGGCGAGCGCCTGGGGCTCGAGAGCGTCACGCTCAGCGGCGGTCGCATCACGTTTTTGGGCGTCGACGTGCCCAAGAAGGTGGCCTTTGAGTTCAAGACTCGCTATGGCGCGGTGAACTTCCCCAAGAGCCGCAAGCTATCGGTGCCCTACAAGGCGGGGGCCGGCGCAGGCAGCGGCCTGGGCCGAGGTCTCGACGCCAACGACGGCACCGGTCCCGTGGCGGCAGCGCTCATGCTACTGCAGCAGCTGGGCGCGTCCGACGATGATTAACGGGTCGACGCTGCAAACACCTCATTTGGGCACTCTAGTTCCATCGAAAGGAAAGCATGTTCGGATACATCTATAAGAAAGATGTCGCCATGATCGCGGTTGTCCTGTGCCTTTGTCTGGGCGTGGGCAGTTTCTTCGATTATCAGATCTCGAGCGCGCTGTTCAACGTCGGCAGCATGTACGGCCGCTTTATCGAGGCCGCCGGCGAGCTGCCGTTTGAGCTGACGGCGAGCATCGCGGGCGTTATGCTCGTGCGTGCGGTGCGTCCCGACTCCAGGGGGAGTAAATGGCTTGCCGTGCTCGGCATCCTCGTCAACATTGGCCTGGCCGGCTACGAGATCGTCTCGTCCCTGAAGGTTGGCGGCAAACTCATCGCGGTTCAGCTGGTACTGACGTTTGTGCTGGTGATCGCTGCCAACCTTATCGTCTATCGCCTCACGCGCACGACCGAGCCCGACGAGCTCACGCGCTGGGCGTTGATGGTGCTTGCCGTGTGGGTCGCACAGGCCATTATTCTCAACGTGATCGTCAAACCGCTGTGGTCGCGTCCGCGCATGCGCGTGATCGAGGTGACGAAGGGACTCGAGTTTCAGCCGTGGTGGGTGATTGGCAACCCCGACAAGTGGGCCTTTATTGCCGCCGGCGTGATCAAGGACGGCTTCAAGTCGTTTGCGAGCGGACATACGGCGCATGCGGCAATCGGCCTTATGCTCGCCGGGCTTCCCGCGGCGGCCTTTAAGGAAAAGCCCCCGCGTCGCCGCGTGGTCTTTTGGGCGGCGGTTGTGGTCGCGGCGCTCGTCGCGTTTGGTCGCATCGTGATTGGCGCGCATTTTTTGAGTGACGTGAGCTGCGGCTTTGCCCTGGTACTGGCACTTGAGTGCCTTGCCGCGCGCATTGCTTATCCCAACGGCGTACAATAGCTCCGTTTGAATCATCTGGCCGATACCCGGTAAGAGAGGATTGCCATGCTCGCGTTTAACAACGACTATTCCCACGGCGCACATCCGGCAGTGCTGCAGGCGCTCGTCGATACCAACATGGAGCCGCAGCCCGGCTACGGTACCGATGCACACACCGAGCGTGCCAAGCAGCTTATCCGCGAGGTCTGTCAGGCCCCCGATGCCGACGTATTTTTCCTGGTGGGCGGCACGCAGGCCAACGCGACGGTGATCGACATGCTGCTCGCGCCCTACGAGGGCGTCGTTGCCGCCGAGACCGGCCACGTCGCCTGCCACGAGGCGGGTGCCATCGAGTTTGGCGGCCACAAGGTGCTCACCATCCCCGGCTACGAGGGCAAGATGCACGCCGAGGATCTCGAAAACTATATCCAGGTGTTCTACGAAAACGAGAGCTACGAGCACACGGTGTTTCCGGGCGCGGTGTACGTGAGCCTGTCGACCGAGTACGGCACGCTGTACTCCAAGGCCGAGCTCGCGGCGATTCACGCGGTGTGCCAGAAGCGCGAGATTCCGCTGTTTGTGGATGGCGCCCGACTGGCCTATGCGCTGGCGGCCGATGAGTGCGACATTACCCTGCCCGAGCTGGCACAGCTGTGCGATGTGTTCTACATCGGTGGCACCAAGTGCGGCGCTCTGTGCGGCGAGGCCGTGGTGTTTTGCGGCATGCACACTCCGGCGCATCCCATTCCGCGTATTAAGCAGCATGGCGCACTGCTCGCCAAGGGCCGCCTGACGGGTGTGCAGTTTGAGGCGCTCTTTACCGATGGCCTGTATTTTGAGATCGGTCGCCAGGCGATTGAGACCGCTCAGACGCTGCGTCGTGTGCTGCACGAGCGCGGCTACCAGTTCTTCTTGGAGACGCCGACCAACCAGCAGTTTGTGATTCTGCCCAACGAGGATATGGCCCGCATTCGCGAGCATGCCTCGATCGAGTACTGGGAAAAGTACGACGAGACCCACACGGTGGTGCGCTTTTGCACCAGCTGGGCCACGACGCAGGAGGACATCGACGCGCTGGCGGCTGTCCTGTAGCCTGATGTAATGACGAGGGGCCGCCTTGCGCTGGGTTTGGCGCAGGGCGGCCTTTGCTTTTGGGGGAGAAGGGTTGTATGACCGAGATGTCCGAGCCGATGATTCGTCTGGCGACGCCCGAAGACGCGCCGGCGTTGCTTGCCATCTATGAGCCATATGTGCGTCAGACGGCGATTACCTGCGAATACGAGGTGCCGAGCGTTGAGGAGTTCGCCGGGCGCATCGAGCGTACGCTCAAGCGCTATCCGTATCTGGTAATGGAGCTGGACGGGCGTCCGGTAGGTTATGCCTATGTGAGTCCGCTCAACAGCCGCGAGGCATACGACTGGTCGGTCGAGACATCGATCTACCTGGCGCGCGATGTGCGCCATGGCGGACTGGGCCGCAAGCTGCACGATGCGCTCAAGCAATGCCTGATCGCGATGGGCATCACCAACATGTGCGCCCTCATCGCCGTGCCGCACGACAAGGACGATGAGTATCTGACGCACAACAGTCAGGACTTCCATGCCCATATGGGATATCGCCTGGTGGGTGCTTTCGACCGCTGCGCCCAAAAGTTCGGCCGCTGGTACGACATGTGCTGGATGGAGCTGGTCCTAGCCGAGCGCACACCCAACCAACCCAAGCCAACCTGGTTCCCCGACCTCCCCGAACCTACCATTTAGGGACAGGTTAATTTTGGCAGGTTAACCGATGGGCTCGGTGTATTTGGCGCGGTCGGTGCGTTGGATGCGCTTGGAGACATGGAGCGGGCGGCCGTCGGTGTCGTAGACGTAGTCGGTGATCAGGATCAGCGCCTGCCCACGCTCAACGTTGAGCAAAAACGCTTCGTTTTGCGAGGCATAGCACACCTCAAAGGTCTTATGCCCCTGTGCCGGCGCGCGATGGAATTCTTGGCGCAGCGTGGCGTAGAGCGAACCGTTGATATCGCGGTCGATGAGTGCCTCAAAGCTTGGCGGCAGATAGGTGGTCTCCAGGCACAGCGGCGCATCGTCCAGATAACGCAGACGGACAAGTTTGACGAGCTTGCTGCCCACGGCGGCGTCAAAGAACTTAGCTATGCTGCCGGCCGCCTTGGCAAAGCCCGAGTCCACGGTGCGCGTGGTGGGCTTCATGCCCTGGCCTTCGACCTGCTTGGTATAGCTCGAAAACATCAGGTTGTTCTCGTGGAGCGCGGGCGTGTCGGCCACAAAGGCGCCACGCCCGCGCTCGGTGCGCACCAGGCCCTCATCAACGAGCACCTTAAGGGCGTGACGCACGGTGCTGCGCGACAGACCCGATTCGTCCATGAGTTCCATCTCGGACGGCAGCTTGTCTTCGCGTGCGTAGGTGCCGGCGGCGATGCGGTCACGCAGCATGCCCGCCAAGCGCTCGTATTGGGCCAGTTTCTTTTTAGACGAAGCATTCATGCGATCAACCTGTATCTAACCTGTATTCGAGTCTAATCAAACATGTATTCAATACTATAACAAAACCGCTGGTAGCTAGTTATCAAAAACCGCATCAGCAAAATTTCTAAGACAAATATAGCATACAACTAGTCGACATAGCCAAAACATGTATGTAACTTGTATGCCATCGAGAGCATCAAACGAGAAGAAAGGCTGATGCACGATGACTACTCAGGAACAGGTTAAGGATGTCGTCTCCCAGGTTTTGGCTGACAAGGCAGACAAGGGCGGCATCAAGCGCGTCGTGTGGATTGGCGCCGGCGGATCCAACGGCGGCAACTATCCTGCCCAGTACTTTATGGAGCACGAGGCCACGCAGGTCGTGAGCTCCAGCTACACCAGCAACGAGTTCGTGCACGCAACCCCCGCCTACGTTAACGAGAACACCCTGGCCGTCGTCGTGTCCATGCGCGGCACCAAGGAGACCATCGTCGCCGCCCAGGTCGCCAAGGACCACGGCGCCAGCACCATCGCCATCTATGTTGACGAGTCCGGCCTCACCGAGGTCTGCGACTACAAGATCCAGTATGACAGCCTGGCCGTCGACGAGTCCTGCATGGGTCGCACCAACTCCGCCGTCGTGACCATGATTGCCATGGAGCTCACGCAGCAGTCCGAGGGCTATGCCGAGTACGAGACCGCTATGGCCGCCTTCGACCTGGTTGACCCCATCTATCGCAAGGCCGTCGAGTACACCCGTCCGCTCGCTGCCAAGTGGGCCGAGCAGAACGCCGACAAGCCCTGCATCAACGTGATGGCTCAGGGTCCGCTCTTTGGTGCCGCCTACGTCTTTAGCATCTGCAACGTGCAGGAGATGCTGCAGATCGACTCCTGTACCATCAACACCTGCGACTTCTTCCACGGCCCCTTCGAGATCCTGGACAAGCGCACCTCGCTGTTCCAGCTCATCAGTGTCGGCCGCAGCCGCTGCAACGACGAGCGCGGCATCCGCTTCGTCAACCAGTACGGTGGCGAGCGCGTCTATCAGCTCGACGCCAAGGAGCTCGGCCTCAACGACATCAAGGACAGCGTGAGCGAGTACTTCAACCACCTGATCTTTGCGCCGATCCTCAACAACGTGTACATGCGCGCGCTTTCTGCCGTCACCCACAAGGACTACATGACGCGCCGCTACATGTGGAAGCTGGACTACTAGGGGATAGAGCGGCCTAACAGCTCGATGTCCTCATAAGTTGCGGTGGAATAGTTCCTGTTTGGGGGTTTGAAGCCTCTATTTAGGAACTATTTCACCGCAACCGCCCAGTAATCCACTGGGGACGGAGGAAAACGGATCACTTTTCCGCTCGCCGATTTGTGTCTTGAAAAATGTATATAACGACTATAACGTAGTACGAAACATATTGGAAACAACACCGAGGAGGCTGCGTTGAAGAAAAGCAATCTGGGCTATGCACTGGTGCTGATCGCCGCGCTTATGTGGGGCACCATCGGAATCTTTGTAAACGGCATCTCGGCCATGGGCGTTTCGTCCCAGAGCATGGCTGCCTTTCGCCTGTTGGTCGGAGCGCTTATCTTGGCGCCGGTCCTGATGTTTATGGGCTGCCGTCCGGGCGAGGGGTCTACCGTGGCTCAGGGTCCGCTGGCCCTGTTCAAGGCAAGCCCTAAAGAGCTTGTTCCCTGCGCGCTTGTCGGTATCGTCGGTCTGGCCGCCGCCAACACCTGCTATTACGAGTGCATGGGCGAGGTCGGCATGTCCACGGCCTCGGTGCTGCTCTATACCTCGCCGGTGTTTGGCGTCGTGCTCGGCCGCGTGCTTTATCGCGAGGACGTGACCCCCAACAAGCTCGTTGCCATCGCTTTTAACATAGGTGGCTGTGTACTTGCAGTGACCAATGGCGACCTTTCCGGTTTCCATTTTTCGGTTTGGGGCGTCACGTCGGGCGTGATTGCAGGCCTTTGCGGTGCGTCGCTCGCGGTGTTTAGCCGGATAGCAACCAAGACGGTCCACCCGCTGGCTGTCACGTTTTGGGGCCTTGTTTTTGGCGGTGCGGTTATGGCAGCTATCGCGGCTCCGTGGCCGGATGTCGCCGCGGCAATGTCGCCACAGCTACTGCTGCTGTTCCTTGGCTTTGGACTCATCCCCACAGCCGTGGCTTACATCTTATATATGCAGGGTCTGTCCATGGGGCTCGAGACATCGAAAGTTCCCGTCGTAATGTCTTTCGAGACGGTTGTTACCGTACTGGTGGGCATTGGTGTCTATGCCGAGTCCGCCGGCGCGATCAAGGTTCTGGGCATTGTGCTGGTGCTCGCGTCCATTCTGATCATGAACACCGACTTCTCCAAGCTGCGCAACAGTGTGTTTGTCGGTCATGTCGCTGAGAGCATGACTTTTAAGCCCAACGCGTGGTGGACGGAGAAATCGCAGGACATGGATCTGTTTAAGGAACGCACCGGCATCGCGCTGGAGCCCACCGTGCAGGAAAGCCCCTGGTACTTCGTGCGATAGGGGATTGGCGAGGCGTCTGACCGGGTGTCGCCAAGACAGTGCCGACCTACCCTGCGCCAACGTTTCAAGTACGTTAAACCCGCCAACGGTAGATTTTCACCCGCGAACGGTCTTTATACTAATTAGCAATATAAGCAACGTATAAGACGTTATAATGACCATAACGAAAAGGAGGAGGCAAGATGAATCAGATCATTCTCGCATCTCATGGCGGCCTGGCCGCAGGCGCCAAAGACACGCTCGAGATGGTTCTCGGCGACGTGTCGAACGTCCACGTCGTGTCGCTTGCTCGTGACGACAAGGAGCCCATCACCAATAAGGTGGACGCCATGATCGCCACGTTCAACGCGGACGACACCGTCTATGTGCTGACCGATATGCTCGGCAGCTCGGTCAACAACAGCATGGTCGAGCTTTCCCGCAACGGTGCGGCATTCACGGTGATCAGCGGTTTCAACATTCCGCTGGCACTGACGCTCGCTATGAGCCCCGCCCCCGTCAAGGGTGCCGAGCTCGCGGCCCTTATCAACGAGGCCCGCACCGGTCTGACCAACCCCAACGCACCGGTCGAGGCCGCCGCGGCCCCCACTAAGAAGGCCAAGGCGTCCCGTCACAGCTCCGGCCCCGCCAAGATCGTCCTCGCACGTCTTGACTACCGTCTGCTGCACGGCCAGGTCGTCTTTACCTGGACCACCAAGGTTCAGGCCGAGCGCATCATCGTCGTCGACAACGCTGCCGCCAACGATGACATCAAGAAGGGCGCTCTTAAGCTGGCCAAGCCCCAGGGCGTGCGCCTGAACGTCTTCACCGTCGAGCGTGCCCTCGCCAAGATGGACAAGCTCAACACCCTCGGCGAGCGCGTCATGTTCGTCTTTGGCAACACGGCCGAGATGCTGCAGTTCTGCCAGGGTTACAAGCTCGACGCCATCAACCTGGGCGCCACCGCCAACCACGACGGTGCCGATCAGGTCGGCGGCAAGGACAGCTCCGTCTTCCTCGACGCCAACCAGAAGGCCGACGTCAACCAGCTGCTCGACATGGGCATCAAGCTCTACGTCCAGCAGACCCCTACGTATCAGAGCGTCGACATCGACGCCAAGCTGTAATCAACCAGGCTTTTGCCTGACTGAAAGGAGAAGGGTATGAATACGTTCATCAGTGCGGTGCTCGTCGGCCTCGTCGGCGTGTTCTGCATGTGGGACTCCCGCCTGCTCGGTCGTCTTAACTTCGAGCAGCCCCTCGTTGGCGCTACGCTCGTCGGTCTGCTGCTGGGTGATGTGCCCACCGGCCTTGCCGTCGGTGCCGCCGTCGAGCTCGTGTCCATGGGCCTGGTGCAGGTCGGCGCCGCCGTTCCGCCCGATATGGTCCTGGGCGGCATCGTGGCCGCTGCCTTTGCGTGCCTGACCGATGCTTCCGCCGAGACCGCCATGACGATCGCCATTCCGGTCGCCGTCCTGGGTCAGCTCCTCGGCATCGTGTTCCGTTCCATCATCGCCGCCCTCACCCATGTGGCAGATAGCGCGATCGATAACGGAAAGTTCAAGACCGCCTACCGTATGCACATCTGTGCCGGCTCCGGTCTGTACGCCGTCATGTACTTCCTGCCGATCTTCCTCGCCGTCTTTGTTGGCACCGACCTGGTTCAGGCCATCGTCAACATGGTTCCCGAGTGGCTGTCCACTGGTCTGAACGTTTCGACCAAGATCATGACCGCCTACGGCTTGGCCCTGCTGCTCACCATGATGATCAAGAAGGGTATGACTCCGTTCCTGTTCATCGGTTTCCTGCTCGCCGCTTACCTCAACCTGTCCGTCATCGCGGTCGCTCTGATCGGTGTGTGCCTGGCTGTCGTCTTCATGGGCTTCAAGTTCAACGGTTCCCATGCAGCCGCCGGTGTCGATTCCGACTACGATCCGCTCGAAGACGACGAAGACTAAGGAGGAACACACTATGGCAACCGCAACCAAGGACGTGTCCCTGAACAAGAAGGTCAGCCAGTTCTTCTGGCGCTCCTGGGCCATCCAGGCCTCTTGGAACTACGAACGTCAGATGAACATGGGCTTCCTCTACGGCATGGTTCCCACGCTCGATCGCCTCTATCCGGATGAGTCCGACCCCAAGCAGCTCGCTGCTAAGAAAGAGGCTTACCACCGTCACATGGCGTTCTACAACTGCACCCCGCAGACGAGCGCTTTCATCCTGGGCCTCGCCGCCTCCATGGAGGAGGAGTACGCCAAGGATCCCGAGAACTTCGACCCCGATTCGATCAACGCGGTCAAGACCTCCCTCATGGGTCCGCTTTCCGGCATCGGTGACTCCTTCTTCCAGGGCACCATCCGCGTTATCGCCTTTGGCCTGGGCGTGCAGCTGGCTCAGCAGGGCTCCATCATGGGCCCGATCCTGGCCATGCTCATCTCCATCGTCCCCTCTGTGCTGATCACTTGGTTCGCAGCCAAGATGGGCTATCAGGGCGGCCACGAGTACCTGAGCAAGCTTCAGGGCGGCGACCTCATGGAGAAGCTCATGTATGTCTGCGGCATCGTGGGTCTTATGTCCGTGGGCGGCATGATCGCCACGCTGATCGGCGCCACCACCCCGCTGCAGTTCGCTGAGGGTACCGTCGTTATCCAGGACATCCTGGACGGCATGATGCCCCAGATGATCTCCCTCGGCCTCACCGGCCTTATGTACTGGCTCATCAAGAAGAACGTCAACACCGGTTGGCTTCTCGTGATCGCCATCGTGGGCGGCATCGCCCTCTCCGCGGCCGGCATCCTGGCCTAGTCGCGACCAAGCGCCTAACCGCTTTCCCCCGGGGGCCTGCCTGGCATCCCATACCCCAGGCAGGCTTCCATCCCCAAATGTGTCAAAGGGACAGTTCCTTTGTCGCATCCTCAACGGGCCGGCGACTCGGTCCAAATTACGGTAACCCTGCGTGCGTCCGGCAAAGTGGCGCCGCAATAATCGAAAGGAATGTGTCAGATGTACGAGATCGACCTTAACCTCCCTAAGCAGATCGTCGCTGACGTCCTGTCCAACCACGAGATCCACAGCGTCGCCTTCGTCGGCTGCGGCGCTTCCATGTCCGACCTTTACCCCGCCAAGTACTTCCTGGCCAACAACACGGACAAGCTGAACGTTCAGATCTTCACCGCTAACGAGTTCAACTACGACACGCCTTCCTGGGTCAACGAGCACACCTTCGTGATCACCTGCTCCCTCGGTGGCTCCACGCCCGAGACCGTCGAGGCCAACAAGACCGCCAAGAAGCACAACTGCCCGGTCGTCTCCCTCACCAACAAGGCCGGCTCCGCTCTGACCGTCGACGCCGACCACGTCATCGTTCACGGCTTCCACGCCAACTATGCTGCCAAGTGCGAGAAGCCCGGCTATGCCATCGCTCTTGCTCTCGAGATCCTCCAGCAGACCGAGGGCTATGACCACTACGAGGACATGATCACCGGCCTCACCAACATCTTCGATCTCTGCGAGAACGCCGCTCAGCACTGCAAGAAGCTCGCCAAGAAGTTCGCCGAGGACTTCAAGGACGACAAGATGATCTACTTCATGGCTTCCGGTGCCTCCGAGAAGATGGCTTATTCTCACGCCGCCTTCCTGTTTACCGAGATGCAGTGGATCGACGCCGCCGCCTACAACACCGGCGAGTACTTCCACGGCCCGTTCGAGGTTTCCACCGAGGGTAAGCCCTACGTCTTCTTCATGTCCGATGGCGCCACCCGTCCGATGGACGCCCGCGCCCTCACCTTCCTTGAGCGCATGGGCGCCAAGGTCGCTCTGATCGACTCCAAGGACTACGGCCTGGCTGACGCCGTGCCCGCGAGCGTCATCACCTACTTCAACCCGCTGCTGCACCTCGCCGTTATGCGTGAGTACGGCAACCAGATCGCCGAGGCCCGTCAGCACCCGCTGACCATGCGTCGCTACATGTGGAAGCTTTCCTACTAATCACAAGTAAGTAGACCTTACGGGTTGATTGAGAGGGGATGGGGTTTGCGCCCCGTCCCCTTTTTTGCTCTGGGGAGGGCGTGTTCGTCGCCCCATAAAACCCCAGATAAAACCAACCAAAATAAACCTGTCCCTTTTTGGCAGGTGGGGAGGAGATGCGTATGATCAAGGCAGTGCTGTTTGATATGGACGGCGTGCTGGTCGATACCGAGTGGTTCTACAACCGTCGCCGCGTGGCGTTTATGGAAGAGAAGGGGTTCCACTTTGACGAGATTCCCGATCTTTCGGGGTCTAACGAGCCCGCCATTTGGGAGGCGCTGGTGCCCGACGATGTTGAGCTGCGCGAGCGCTTGCGCGTGGAGTACAAGCAGGTCTACAGCCCGGACCACCCCGTTCCGTATGCCGAGCTGCTCAACGAGCAGACGGAGCCGGTGATGCGTGAGCTGCACGAGCGCGGCGTGAAGTGCGCCATCGCGAGCTCGTCCTATCGCGAGCTGATCGACGAGCTGGTGGAGATCGCCGGCATCGCCGACGTGCTAGACTACACCATCAGCGGTCACGAGTGCAGTGCGTTTAAGCCCGATCCCGAGATCTACCTGCGTGCCATGGAGGCGTTGGGGGTGGAGCCTACCGAGTGCCTGGTTATCGAGGACTCGCCTTTGGGTATCGAGGCCGGCAAGCGCTCCGGCGCCCGCGTCCTGGCGCTGCGCCCGCACGAAGGCGTCAACCTGGACCAGTCCGCCGCCGACGCTATCATCGACAACCTGACCGACATTTTGACTGCTCTGTAGCGTCGATTCACCGCAAGAAGCACGGGTTCAAACGTTTTTTGCGGTGGACTGGCTCAATTTGGTTTCGATTTTGATCTGTTTGGCTTCGATTCGGGCTAAGTGAGTAGACTTTTTGGCGCAGGCCGAGCACAAAACATATCTTCCTTTGTAAAACCGCAGGTCACAGGGGTGGCGGTTTTGGGTGTGCTCTGCAGGTCGCGTAAAGTCTACTCACTTGTAATTTGGGCCTTTGGTCGTGGGGCTGCTGGTCTCGTTTTGGTTGTCGAGGGAGGGTGAATTGAAGCGCCTCCTCTCGCTCCATGCTACAATCGCGGGCATGCCTCACAACTAGATCTGCCTTCGAAAGGAGCCTCCGTGGCGAACGCCATCGATCAGCTCACGGACCGCGTGCTCGTGCTCGGCCGCCTCACCATCGTCCGCCGCGCCATCACCGCCGTGGCGGTCACCATTTCCGCCGTTCTCCAGACATTTCTGATCCAGGCGTTCATTCGGCCCGCCGACCTGCTTCCGAGTGGTCTCACCGGCGTCGCGGTCCTGCTCGATCGCGTTACCTCGCTTGGCGGCGTTCACATCGACATCTCGCTCGGTATGCTTGCGCTCAACATCCCCGTGGCGCTCCTATGCTGGAGCGGCATTAGCAAGCGCTTCGTCATCTTCTCGATGATGCAGGTCGTGCTCTCGTCGCTGTTCCTCAACGTCTTTCACTTCGCCCCGTTTTTGGGCGACAAGATCATGCTCATCATTTTTGGCGGCGTGGTCTCGGGTCTGGGCGCTGCCATCGCGCTCAAGTCCGGCGCATCCACCGGCGGCACCGACTTTATCGCGCTGTGGGTCTCCAACCACACGGGCAAGACCATCTGGGGCGTCATCTTTGGTTTCAACTGCTTTATCCTGGCGATCTTTGGCTTTATGTTTGGCTGGGACAAGGCGGCGTACTCCATCGTGTTCCAGTTTATTTCGACCAAGACCATTGACAGCTTCTATCGTCGCTACGATCGCGTGACGCTGCAGATCACGACGCGCAAGGCGGACGAGGTCATGACCGCCTATGTTGACCATTTTCAGCACGGCATTAGCTGCGCCGAGGTCATCGGCGGATACAGCCGCGAAAAGATGTACCTGCTGCACGCCGTTGTCTCGACCTACGAGAGTCAGGACATTATCAAGCTGGTGTGCGACATTGATCCCGGCGCCGTGATCAATGTGTTCCACACGCTCAACTTTGTGGGCGGCTGGTGGGGCGGTCATGTCGACGAGCCCATGCCCACGGCCGTTCCCGATCCCGACAAGCCCGCACGCATGGCCAGCAGGCAGGCGCGCCTCAGCGAGCAGGACAGCCTGCAGCAGGACGACGGCAGGTAGGGTATTGGCATTTTGCCGGCCTGGCGCAACCCTTCCGAACGAGCCCCTCGAAAGCCTCGCTGCTTTCGAGGGGCTTTCGTTTTCCCAGATAAAACCTACCAAAATGAAGCTGTCGCTTTTTGGTAGGGAGGGTGTATCGTTTTATCATTATGAGGTAACATGAAACTAGACGTTATATACGTATTAGTTATTTCGATATTTCGATAAGAGTGATTAGATATGCCTGCGCCTAAAAATGCACCGCTTTACCAGCAGATTTACGACGAAATCAAGGATGCGATCGAGAAAGGTGTTTATGCGCCCAAGGAGCGTATTCCGTCCGAGCTTGAGCTGGCCGAGCAGTACGAGGTGAGCCGAATTACGGTGCGCCGCGCCGTCGAGGAGCTGTGCTCTGATGGCTACCTGGTTAAGCAGCAGGGCCGTGGCACCTTTGTTTCCACGCCGCACATCAATCGCCAGTTTCACGCCTCGACGCTGCAGACGTTTACCGCGCTGTGTGCCTATAATGGCATGAAGGCGGGCGCGCATGTGGTCGATCGCCAGATTGTGCCGGCACGTCAAAACGAGATGGAGTTCTTTGGCCTGCAAAAGGACGCGCTGCTGCTGCATATTAAGCGCGTGCGTACAGCCGACGGCGAGCCCATCTTTGAGGAGAACATCTTTGTGCCGTTTGATGCCTACCGTGAGCTGTTGACGGCCGATCTTGAGGACAAGTCGATTTTTGCCGAGGTCGAGCGTGTTGGCGGAACGCCGATTGTCTCGGTTGGCTACCGCACGGTCGAGGCCGTTCGTGCCAATACCGAGCAGGCGGCCGAGTTGGGCGTTGCTCCGCACGATCCGCTGCTCAACCTGCGTGCCAGCTTTACCGGTCCCAATGGCGAGCCGGTCCTGATGGGTAAGCAGTACTACGTGGGATCGCGCTACGTTATGGTGATGTAGGGTTGGTTCCGCCGTTCTGACGAACGGCGGACCGGCCGACGCTGCAAGCCCGCCAGAGCGGCAATCTGCCTTTCAACTTCGGCGGCATGACCAGAAGGTTCCGCCGTTCTAACGAACGGCGGACCGGTCGACGCTGTAAACGCCCCTAAGCGGCAATCTGACGTTCAATCGTCGGTCGCGTACCGAAGTACGCTTCCCTCCTCTTTCACGTCACCTTGCTCGCTTAGGGGCGTTTTCGCTGACTTATGCTCAACCAGCGACGTTTCCGCGTTTGTCAAGAGATTAGTCGTTGGGGACGTTCTTAAACGACTAGTCATTCAAGAACGTCCCCAATGACTACCCACAGAATGAGCGTGGATAATCTCCCGTTTTTGGCTTGGTGACGGGCTCAAAGTGGGAGATTATCCACGCTCATCCGGAAAGTGTCCGAAAATCCACGCTCGTCCGCCTTGGATCGTATTGCCCGTCGCCGGCGGCCGTGCGGCGCTGGTCCGCGTGGCGGCGTATAATCGGCGGCAGATGACTTGGACGTTAGGAAACCATGACCGATAGCATGCAGCAGATGGCGCTTGACACGCTCGGCGCCTATTTTGGCTACACCTCGTTTCGCCCGGGGCAGGACCGCATGGTGGATGCGATTCTTGCAGGCCGCGATGCGCTGGGTGTTATGCCCACGGGCGCCGGCAAGTCCATTTGCTACCAGGTGCCTGCGCTTATGCTGTCCGGCATCACCTTTGTGGTGAGTCCGCTGCTGTCGCTTATGGAGGACCAGACCCGTGCGTTGCTCGCGGCGGGTGCGCGACCCAGCTATCTCAACTCCAGCCTTACCCCGGCCCAGCAAAATACCGTGCTCAAACGGGCACGCGAGGGCCGCTACCAGCTTATGTACGTGGCGCCCGAGCGCCTGCTCGAGCCGCGCTTTTTAGCCTTTGCGCAGGAGGCTGCGGCGGACGGCGGCATCGGCGTGCCGCTCGTGGCCATTGACGAGGCCCACTGCGTGAGCCAATGGGGCCAGGATTTCCGCCCCGCCTATCTGCAGATTCGCGAGTTCATCGATTCCCTGCCGCAGCGCCCCATCGTGGCGGCCTTTACCGCTACGGCGACTGAGCGCGTGCGCGCGGACATTCAGCAGATGCTCGGCCTGCAAAACCCCGCGACGGTGGTGACGGGCTTCGATCGCAAGAACCTCTACTTTGGCTGCGAGGAGATGGGCGACAAAGCCAAGGCAGCGTGGGTGCGCGACTACGTGATCGCGCATTCGGGCGAGAGCGGCATCGTGTATTGCTCCACCCGCAAGACGGTCGATGCGCTGGCAGGCGAGCTTGCCGAAGCGCTGGGCCCCAGCGGCATTCGCGTTGGCCGCTACCATGCCGGCATGGGTAACGACGCCCGCCGCCAAAGCCAACGCGCCTTTATCGACGACGATATCCAAGTGATGGTTGCCACCAACGCCTTTGGCATGGGCATCGACAAGCCCAACGTGCGCTACGTGATTCACAACAACGTGCCCGAGAGCATCGAGTCATACTACCAAGAGGCGGGTCGAGCCGGCCGCGATGGCGACCCGGCCAGCTGCCATCTGCTGTGGAACGGTAACGATTTTCGCATGCGTCGCTTTTTGATCGACCGCGGCGATGCTGCCGATGAGGCGCTCGACGACGAGCAGCGCGCGTGGGCGCTCCAGAATCGATATCGCCTGCTCAGCCAGATGGAGGGCTACTGCAATACCACCGGCTGCCTGCGCGAATACATGCTGCGCTACTTTGGCGACGAGGCCGCGGCCGAGCATGCCGCGGCCAGTACGGGCGGCACCGCCACGGACGACGTCGAGGGCTGCGGCAACTGCAGCAACTGCCTCACGAAGTTCGAGGTCGAGGACGTCACCGATATGGCCCGCGCCGCCGTGCGCTATGTGGCCACGCGTCCCATGCGCTTTGGCAAATCGCTGGTCGCCGATGTGCTCCACGGCGGCAACACCGAGCGCATTCGCCAGATGCATCTGGACGAGGACCACGGCTACGGTGAGCTGTCGAGCGAATCGGTTGGGCGCATCAAGGACATCATCGGCCAGCTGTGCGGTCGCGGTTATTTGGCTACCTCGCAGGGGCAGTACCCGGTCGTGGGGCTGGGCCCGCGCGCCGGCGAGGTCGAGGACGAGGCGTTCGCCTTTACCGTTAAGCGTCGCGCGTCCAAGCGCAAGGCTTCGGCCCGCGCCCGCCGTGCGGTGGATCTGCTGCGCGAGGAGGCCGAGCTGGATCAGCGCCCGCGCGTGGGTGACGATGCCGAGCTGTTCGAGCGCCTGCGTGCCCTGCGCAAGGAGATCTCGACCGAGCTGGAGATGGCGCCGTACATGGTCTTTTCCGACAAGGCCCTGCGCGGTCTGTGCCGCCTACGCCCGCAGACGCGCGACGAGCTTGTCCGGGTCAACGGCATCGGTGAGAAAAAGGCCGACGCCTTTGGCGAGCAGTTTATGGCGGCGATTGAAGAGTTTGAGTCCGAGCATGCACGGGATGGAGCGTAACGATGGCATTCGACGATAAAACCGAGCGCACTGAGGTATCCGCCGTGCCGCTGTACCAGCAGGTTATGGACGACCTAAAGGGCGAGATCGCGCGTGGCGTGTACGCATCCGGCTCGCGCATTCCTTCCGAGATGGAGCTCGCGAAGTACTACGGCGTGGGACGCATCACCGTGCGCCGCGCCATCGAGGAGCTGTCGCGCGCGGGGTATCTCAACCGCCAGCAGGGGAGGGGCACGTTCGTGTGTGCGCCCAAGCTCAAGCGCAAGATTGTCCAGAAGGGTGATGTTCAGAGCTTTTCCGAGGGTTGCGCTGCCAACGACATGGTGGCCGGAGCACGCCTGGTGTCGCGCACGGTGGTTGCGGCGACGCGCGAGGACGCGGCGTTTTTTGGGGTGGAACCCGGCTGCGAGCTCATCGTTGTCGAGCGCGTGCGCACGGCAGACGGCGTGCCCGTCATGCTCGAGAACAACGCTTTTGTGCTGGCTGACCATCTCTATCTGCAGACACTTGCCGATAAGGACCTCGCCGATAACTCGATCTTTGCGCTCGTTGCCGAGCATTCGGGCCGCGCACCGCTCAAGTCCGACCCTTGCACCGTGGAGATTGCGCTTGCCGATGCTCGGGCGGCCTCGCTGCTGGAGGTGCCGGTCGGTGAACCGCTCTTCTATATGGAGGCGTACTTTACCGATGCGGACGAGCGGCCCTTGCTGCTCGGACGCCAAAAGATCGTGGGCTCGCGCTACGTGTTCGACATCTAACGTCCATAGATAGAACAACATAGAACTAGTTTGGTGAAATGACTTCACGGGCATCGTCGTGCGTGCTATAAATAGGACAACATAGAACGACCGCAGGTACGAGCTGCCGTCGTTCAAAAACCGCCACACAAGGAGGGACATCACCGTGAACGCACGCGATCTGATTCAGGAAATTATCGAGCGCAAGGGCAAGATTGAGAACGTCTTTTGGATCGCCTGCGGCGGTTCGATGATCGACCTGATGCCGGCCAACGAGCTGCTCAAGCGCGAGGCCACCACGTTTACCTCGACGGTCTACACGGCGCGCGAGTTTTGCCTGATGGCCCCCAAGAGTCTTGGCGAGAAGTCACTCGTCATCGCCTGCAGCCACAGCGGCAATACGCAGGAGGTCGTCGACGGCTGCGAGATGGCGCTGGCAGCCGGCGCCGAGGTCGTGGCCATGACCGACTGCGAAGGCTCCAAGATCGATAACGGCAAGTGGACCACCTGGGTCTATCCGTGGGGCGAAGGCGTGCCGCAGGCCGAGGTACCGCAGGGCATCGGCGCTCTGATCGCCGCCGAGCTGCTCGACCAGCAGGAGGGTTACGAGGCGCTTGCCGACATGTACGCCGGCCTTAAGCAGATGGATGCGCTGCTGCCCGCTGCCCGCGAGAAGGTCAACGCCGAGCTGGGCGATCGCTTTGCCGAGCTCTGCCAGCAGCACAAGTTCTTCTATATCCTGGGATCCGGCCCCAACTTTAGCCAGACCTACGCTATGGCCATCTGCTCGCTCATGGAGATGCAGTGGCAGCACTGCTGCTATATCCACTCCGGCGAGTACTTCCACGGCCCGTTCGAAGCCACCGAGCCCGGCGTGTTCTACTTCGTACAGCTCGGATCGGGCGAGTACCGCCCCATGGAGGAGCGTGCGCTCGCGTTCCTCAACACGCACACCGATACGATTATGGTGCTCGACGCGCTCGAGTACGGTGTGGGCGACGTGCCTGCCAACGTGCGTTCGTACCTGGAGCCGATCTTCTTCTACAACATGAGCTGCGAGCTGCGCGCCGCCCGCGGCAAGGTGTTTGACCACAGCCCAGAGGTTCGTCGCTACATGGGCATCGAGCAGTACTAGGCACCGGGAATTATCTTTTTTGACGGGGTCTGCGCTGCGCGCGGGCCCCGTTTTGCGTTATGGTGGCCGGATTCGTGTCTGCGCGAAAACGAAGTTGAATACTTTTCCGCGAAGTGAACGACTTATTTTGGACCCCCGAAGCATCGACACTTTTTGACGCCAAAACTGCAGCAAAAACTCGGCAAAATCGCAGGAACGGCGTCTGAAAAGTGTCGATGCTTCGGGGGCTCGTTTTTGCTCGTTCACTTCGCGGAAAAGTATTCACCTTCGATTCGCAAGGGCACTGCGTGAGTCAAAAAAGCGGGCCGCACCGGGGTTTTCCGGCGCGGCCCGCTTGGTATCGCGCTTAGATTCGCGAGGTGTCGCGGCAACCGACGCTTACTTGGCGTCGTAGGCCTCGGCATCCCACCAGTCGAGCTGGGCGATGTTGTCGCGGATGTGCTGGCAGCTCTTGTGGAAGCCCTCGAGCTCGTGCTCGGAAAGGTCGAGCGTGTAGACCTCCTCGACGCCCTCGGCGCCGATCACGCACGGCAGGGAGGTGAAGATGCCCTCCTCGCCATACTGGCCGGTCATAAGCGTAGAGGCCGAAAGCACGGCGTGCTCGTTGTGCAGCACGGCGGCACAGACGCGCGCGGCGGAGTTGGCGACGGCGTACTCGGTGCACTGCTTGCCCTGGTAGGTTACGTAGCCGCCCTTGCGTGCGAGCTCCTCGACCTCCATGTGGTCGAAGGCGTACTTGTCGGGATTCTCGGCCTGAAGCTCGTTAAGGCTCTTGCCGGCGATGGTCGCGGCCTTAAAGGCGGCAAGCTGGCTAAAGCCGTGCTCGCCGATCATGTAGGCGTCGATGGACTTGGGGCTCACGCCGACCTTCTTGGAGATCTCGGTGCGCAGGCGGGCCGAATCTAGGCCGCAGCCCGAGCCGATGATCTTCTTGGGATCGTAGCCGGTCAGGTGCCACAGCTCGGTGCACACGACGTCGCAGGGGTTGGAGATGCTCACGAAGATGCCGTCGAAGCCGGCGTCGACAATGCGCTTGGCAAAGGTGCGCGCGGCGTCGGTGGTAAAGAACAGCTCGCCGTCGCGGTTACCAGCGGCCAGCGCGACCTTGCCGGCGGCGTTGACGATGACGTCGCAGCAGGCCAGCTCCTCGTAGTGGTCGTAGCAGTTGACGATCTTGGTGTTGTACGGGACAAACGAAAGGGAGTCGCGCAGGTCCTGGACCTCGGATGTCACCTTGGCCTCATTGATATCGCACAGGTACAGCTCATCGGCAATGCCCTGCATGAGCAGGCTGTTGGCGACATGTGCTCCTACGTGGCCCTGGCCGACCACACCGATCTTACGCGTCTGGTACATATATGTATCCTTTCGGCCGAGTTTTTCGCGTCGAACCATTGTAGCGTCCTGCCGCCACTTTGCTAGGCTAAAGCGCCGTAGATTTTTGGGACATGCCTTAATCTCTACTTTTGGAGTGATTTGGGCCGCTGGCGGCATCACTGGGCGATGTGCTCGCGCGGATGGGGCCGCTCGTTGTACCATAGCTGCAACTAACTCGTAAGGAGCATCCATGCCCATTCGTATTCCCGACGCCCTCCCTGCCGCCGCGCAGCTCGAGAGCGAGAACATCTTTGTCATGACCGAGTACCGCGCGCTGCACCAGGACATCCGTCCGCTGCGCGTGCTCATTCTCAACCTCATGCCCACCAAGATCGCCACCGAGACGCAGATCATGCGCAAGCTCTCCAACACGCCGCTGCAGGTGGAGGTGGACCTGCTGCGCACCAAGACGCACGAGGCCACGCACGTGAGCGCCGGCCACCTGGAGACGTTCTACCGCACGTTCGACGACATCCGCGACATCCACTACGACGGCCTGATCATCACGGGCGCGCCGGTGGAGCAGATGCCGTTCGAGGAGGTCGACTACTGGCCCGAGCTCTGCCAGATCATGGATTGGTCAACCACGCACGTGCACTCTACGCTGCACATTTGTTGGGGCGCGCAGGCGGGGCTCTACCATCATTACGGTATCCAGAAGTACGACCTGCCGGCAAAGGCGAGCGGCGTGTTCGAGCATTATCTGGTGAAGCCGCAAAGCCCGCTGGTCCGCGGCTTCGACGACCGTTTCTATGCCGTGCACTCGCGCAACACCGATGTGCGCCGCGAGGATGTGGAGGCCGAGCCGCAGCTTGAGGTCGTGGCCGTATCCGACGAGGTGGGCCTGTACATCGTCAAGTCGACCGACAGCCGCCGCTTCTTTGTATTTGGCCATCCCGAGTACGATACCGACACGCTGCGCCTGGAGTACGAGCGCGACGTGAAGCGCGGGCTCAACCCCCAGGTGCCGGCGCATTACTTCCCGAACGACGACCCCGCCGCTGAGCCGCGCAACGTCTGGCGCAGCCAGGCTCAGCTGTTCTACACCAACTGGCTCAACTACTACGTCTACCAGACCACGCCCTACGACCTGGCCCGCGCCGGCGAGGAGCACTAGGCCGTCGGGAGGTGCACCGGCCGTTAGGCGCTGATGATGTGGGGTAGCGGCAGGTCGTGGGCGTCGGTGGGAACGTGGTCGACACGCTGCTCTTCAAAGGCGATGCCGATGATTTGACATGCGGGCGAGAGCATGGGCAGGTAGCGGTCATAGCAGCCGCCGCCGTAGCCCAGGCGCGCGCCGGCGCGGTCGAAGGCTACGAGTGGCACGACGACCATGTCGAGAGCTTCAGCAGGCACGATAGGGAAGCGGCTGCTGTCGATGTCCATGGCCGCGAAGGCTCGCGTGGGGTGGTCGACAAACGGAGCTGCGGACGCATCGTCGACAGCAACTGCCCGCATGCACATGCGTTGGCCACAAGCTGCGGCATCAATTGCCGAGAGCATGCATGGATAGGTCACGCGCCAGCTGCGTTTGGCGGCAGCTGCGGCAAACACGGCAGGGTCGACTTCGGAACCCATCGCGGCGTAGACGGCAACGGTGTGCGGCGCCGCGGAATCCGAGCGATCCAACAGCTCAACAAGCCGCGCACAGATAACGGCAGACTTCGTCACCCGCACATCCAAATCAAGAGCATCGCGCCGGGCAATTACCGCTCGCCGCAACTCAGTCTTATCCATCCCAGCCTCATCTTCCAAACCTACCAAAAAGGGACAGGTTTATTTTGGCAGGTTTTATCTGGGCAAATACCCAAACCACCACGCAAACCATCGTAAAGGGAGCAGTTCATGGACACCTTCGTGGTGGCTTTGACGAAGGGCGGGTGTTCGCGGCGGTTTGTCTCGATCTGTAACAGTAACTCGGCAAAATCGGACCTAGATGTTACAGATTGAGACAAAGGGTCAGCGTCATCCGGAAACGTCTCGATTTGTAACATCTGGAGTCGATATTGCCGCCTAGATGTTACAGATTGAGACAAACTGGCGGGATGGGGTGAGCTGCCCCGCCCAAGCAGCGGCAAAAGAAAAGGTAGATTTTCAGGCATGTCCTAAAAATCTACCTTTGTGGTTAGCCCAGCAGGTCGACTACATTGAAGCCGGCGTTGCTCTTGGCGATGACGTCGCGGCCGCCAAAGACACAGGTTGGCGACTCGGCTGCGATGCGCGTCACGTCGGCGCCGAGCGAGCGCAGCTCACCGGGCGTGGCGGCGAGCATCTGGGCGCGGCGCTCCTCGCGTGCGTGCGGATCGAGCCCAGCCAGGTAGGTCGTATTGCGGCGCTTGGTGAGCGCGTACGGCTTCACGGGCGCGTCCATGCCGCTCACGCAGCTTACGATAAAGCCCTCAAAGGCGGCCTCGTCGGGCTCAAAGCTGCCGAGCCATTCGCCTGCGCGCGCCACGCGCTCAATCGAGGGGTCGATTGCCGGGTCGCGGTAGGTGTAGAACGCCGCCTGACGCTCGCCTGCAGCGCGGAATCCGCAGCCGTACGCACCGCCCTTCACGCGGATCTCGTTCCACAGGTAGTCGTAGGAGAGCGCGTTGGCGGCAACTGCCCAGGTGCCCGTCACGTCGAGCCCCAAGCGACGCGGGTCGCACGCGCTTGCCGCAAAGCAGATGTCGCTGGGGATCACGAACGCCTCGTGGCGGTCGCGCGGCGTCGGTACCACGAGCGCGTTGCGGCCGGCATCGGTGCCGTGGCCCGCGCCCAGCCCCAGGTCGCCTGCAGCGGCCCAGTACGCGTTAAAGTCCTCATCGCTGCCGGTAAAGCTCGCCATGCAGCCATCGGCCACAAAGATGAGGTCTGCCAGCTCGGCAAGCTTGGTACGCAGCCCGTCCACGCGCTCGTCAAAGTGTTCGAGCAGATCGCGCAGGAACAGGTAGAAGTCTACGCCCGAGAGCTGTTCACGCACCACGGCAGAAGGCGAGCTGTAGCTCATCGCGCGACCGAGCGCCGCCGAGTGGCCGTTGTTGATAAAGCCCTGCTCAAGCCCAATGCGAATCTGCGTGAGCACGTCGCGCACGCGGTCGGCGTCGGCGTCGAGCAATAGCGTGCTCGACCACACCTCGCGCGGCAGGTTCGCCAGCGCGTCGATCTTCTCGGACAGGGCACCGGCGCTCACCAGCAGGTAGGGGCGCACGCCGTCCACGTCGGGCTGCGTCATGACCTCGGTCGTAAAGCTCAAAAAGCCCAGCTTGCCGGCGAGCAGGTTGTCGAGTTCCTCGGCCGAGTGCTCGCTCGTGGGTAGTTGTTTGAGCAGGCGGCAGAGCAGCGTCACGTAGGGCAGGTCCTCAAATGCGACGCAGCTCAGGTCGAAGTACTGCATGGCGTAGGCCAGGCGGTTGGTGGGGATGCCGTGGCGCAGACAGGGGATGGGCGCGGTCGTGTCCACAACGAGCGGCGGCTCGGGGCGCGCCTCGCCAATGTCGGATACGCGGAGGCGCGGCAGCGTGGCCTTGTCCTCGGGCGTGTCCTCGGCCTCCTGCGCGGCACGCAGTACGGCCGTGCGCTTGACCACATCGGCCAGCTCGGCATCGGTCATGGCGTCGCGCTTGGCAGCCAGCTCGGCAGCTTCGGCGCCCTCCGAACCCTCGGCGGCGTCCACCGGCACCAGCTCGACCAGCGCCATGTGGTCGTTCTGCAGCACCAGCTCGCGCAGCAGGTCTTCAAAGTAGCTGCCGTCCAGCTCGCCGCGCAGCTCCTCGTACACCGGGCCGTACTTGAGCGCCAGCGTCGCGGCGTCGTCATCGTAGAGCCACGTGCTCAGCGCATCGCACGCAATGGCCACGCCGTCGGCGATGCCATAGTCGCGCTGGCGCAGGTCGTACTCGTTGCTGCTGATGATGGCTTCCAGGCGCTCGCGCGGAACGCCGTGCTCGCACAGGTCGCGGCAGACGTCCTGGAACACGCGGCGCAGCTCGCGCGCCACGCCGGGCTGCGCGTTCTGCAGCATGATGAGTTCGTAGGGCTGCAGGCACTCGGCCGCGGTGTAGCTCACCACGTTGCCGCCCAGGCCGGCGGCCAGAATGGCCTTCTTAACCGGCGCCTCGTTGGAGCCCAGCAGCGCCTCGAACAGGATGTCCGCCGCGATCGTGCGCTTGCGGTCGAGCGCGCTGCCCAGCACCAGACCCAGGCCCACCAAGGCGTTCTCGGGCGTGGTGGCCATCTCGACGCGCTTATACTCGCAGGTCACAGGCGCCTGCACGTCCAGCGGATTGGGCGCCAGCGCGGACGGGTCCTCGCCGGCGGCGACGGCAGCGTCCATGCGGCGGCTCGCGGCACTCGACTGCGACAGATAGCGTTCATCCAAAAACGCCAGTGCGCGGTCCACATCCAGGTCGCCATAGAGCGTTATATAAGAGTTGGAAGGATTGTAGTGGCGCGCGTGCGTGTCCAGGAACTGCTCGTAGGTGAGCGCGGGAATCGCGCGCGGGTCGCCGCCGCTCTCGTGCGCATAGGCGGTGTCGGGATAGAGCGCGGCGTTGACGGCGTCGTCCAGCACGCTCATGGGGTCGGACAGCGCACCCTTCATCTCGTTGAACACCACGCCGTTATAGCGCAGCGTGCCCTCGCGCAGGCTCGCGGAGCCGCCCTCGCCCTCGCCCTCGACGCCCTCCGGCAGGTCCAGCTCGTAGTGCCAGCCCTCCTGCTCAAAAATGGTGGGCTTGGTATAGATGGCCGGGTTGAACACCGCGTCCAGGTACACGTCCATCAGGTTGTACAGGTCCTGCTCGTTGGTGGTGGCAACGGGGTAGATAGTCTTGTCGGGGTAGGTCATGGCGTTGAGGAACGTCTGCATGGAGCTCTTGATCAGGTCGACAAACGGCTCCTTGACGGGGAATTTGGCCGATCCGCACAGCACCGAGTGCTCAAGAATATGGAACACGCCGGTGGAATCGGCCGGCGGCGTCTTAAAGCCAATGGCAAAGGCCTTGTTCTCATCGTCGCATGCCAGGTACAGCAGGCGAGCGCCCGATGCGGTGTGACGCAGCACGTAGGCGTCCGAATCGAGCTCGGGCACGGTCTCGCGGCGCTCGACGGCAAAACCGTGGCAGGTGGTGCCGGGCACCAGCAGTGCGGCGGCAGCGGCGCGCGGGTCGGTTGAGGTAGTGGACATATGCAGTCTCCTTTGACGCCCCAACGGGGGCGAATCGAGTCGAATCCCCGAGAGTATACCCATATGGGGCGGCGGCTCTGCGACGAACTGGAGACGATGCCAGCGGATTGGACAAAGGCCCCGCGCGTTCACCGCACGAGCGTGGATTTTCGGACGAAATAATCCGTCGCAGGCCCAAATGCCGTCCAATTATCCACTCCCGCATACCTTTCGTCTCCAACCGTGAGATGAGAGATAGACGAGAGACGTATACGAAAGATGGCTGTACAGCAAAGAGCCAAACAATTAATAGTGCTGTTAATAGTGCTGTTTGGTTGGTGATTGTTTTTTCAGTAAAAACATTTACGAATAAAGCAAGTTGCAAACGGCTGCCCCCTTATTTCGTACGCATTTTTATGGCGAGAAATTGCCGCCATATGATCGGACGAGTTTCAACGATTGCGATTTAGTATTTGGCGCGGATGCGGTCGATTCCGATGAAACGCTAGTTGACCACGCGGTAGATTGTGCTTTCTCCCAGACGCCCCGGCAATGCGCAATAAGCCAGATAACGAAGCGATTGCCGGTGGGTCTATCCATAGGGAATTCCGGGAAAGCTCTGCGGGCAGTCAAAAGATTCGTCGGCCTCAAGCGGATTAAAGGTATTTGCATAAGACGTCATTTAACCAGAGACGATGCACATTGAATCGTTCAATGAACTTGCGCGCTGTGTCCAACAACGCCGATTGTTGTTTTAAGGGGCTTGAGGAAAGAGCAGAAGCAAAATAATACTTGCATAGTTAGTTATATAAAGTATTATAACGTTATGGGATGAATGAAGGGTTCATCTAAGTGAGTTAGGAGTAAGGGATGTTCAATTTCGATGAGCCTCGTTACGAGAAGGTTGTGAGCGATGCCCTCGCTCTCCGTCCTCAGATTGAGGCTGCCGTGGACGAGGTCTGCGAGCAGGGCTATTCCAACATCTTCTTCATCGGCTGCGGCGGCACCTGGGCCCACACGCTCCCGATGAAGTACTGGGTCGAGACCACCACGGCCGACGTCGACGTCCACTGCGAGATCGCCGCCGAGTTCCTCGCGTGCCCGCCCAAGGCCTTCAACAAGGACTCGGTCTGCGTCTTCTCCACCCGTACCGGCACCACCCCCGAGATCATCGAGGCCGCCAAGTTCTGCCAGGAGCAGGGCGCCCGCACGCTGATGTATGTCTCCAACGACAACACCCCGGCCACCGAGTACGCCGACTACAAGTTCTTCAGCTTCGCCGAGGACGACGTCCTGTGCGAGGCCATCTACACCTACCAGATCACGCTGGTCGCCCGCTTCCTCAAGAACGCCGGCGCCTTCCCCAAGTACGACACCTTCATGGAGGAGTTCGGCAACATCGCCCCGTACCTCATCAAGGCCAAGGACGCCCAGGACGAGCGCTGCGCCGCCATGGCCGAGGACTTCAAGGACACCGACTACCACATGGTGATCGGCTCCGGCATGCTCTGGGGCGAGGCCTACGACTACGCCATGTGCATCCTCGAGGAGATGCAGTGGATCAAGACCAAGTCCATCCACGCCGCCGAGTTCTTCCACGGCACCATCGAGCTGTGCGAGGAGGGCACGAGCCTCATCATGCTCTACGGCGAGGACGACACCCGTAAGCTCATGGACCGCGTGGGCAACTTCACTCACATGCTCGCCGACGAGAAGGGCGTCCATGTCCGCGTGAACAAGTTCGACACCGCCGAGGTCGAGCTGCCGTTCAGCGACCCCGAGTTCCGCAAGATCGTCTCCCCGATGGTCACCTACACCATCACCGAGCGCCTGAGCTGCCATCTCGAGCACGTCCGCAACCACCCGCTCACCACGCGTCGCTACTACCACCAGATGAACTACTAAAGCAGCTTTCAGCGGTCGTTATTTTGCTCGGAAATAATTCGTTATGTTGCGTTCGTAAAACAATGCAAACAAATGTCGCAGTCTCGTTCTAGGGAGCCATGCCGTAGCTGGCCGCTTGAGGTCGTATTTGCTTGGACTCGACCATGCGGCTCGTTGGCATTTCACGGTAGCGACTTCAAGGCGAAATGGGGCATTTTTGCCAAATGCCCCTCTTGTTTGCGCCACAAGTGGCATTCGACACCTTCATATGGAGTGTTTGATATTGTAGACGGTTCAAAAATAAGATTGAACCGTCTATTTCTTTCAAAATAATACGTAATAGGTTATCTTATAACGTATAGAAGTTTCATAGAATGTTATACGGAGAACGTTATGATTAACCCGACTAGTGCTGTGCCGCTATATGTACAAGTAGCTGATGATTTGCGCCGCCGTATTGAGATGGGCGAGTTTTCCGAAAGTGGCGTGTTGCCTAGCGAAAATGGTTTTTGCGAAGAATACGAGGTTAGCCGTGCGACGATACGGAAGGCAATTCAAACTCTTGTGGATGACGACGTGCTTGATACGCGTCATGGCAAGGGCACATTTATCCGGCAGCCTAAAATCGTCTCGAGCTTGAGCACGTTTAAGGGTTTCACTTATTTTTGCCATGAAAATAATATCGAAACCTCGTCTCGTGTTCTCGCTCTTCAGGAGGTCGAGCCGCCCGTTGCCGTCCGTCGTCATTTGCGAATGGAAGAGAATGAATCTGCGGTTTACCTCAAACGCGTGAGGTCAATTAACCACATAAATGCAATGATTGAACATATTTATCTTCCAGTAAAGAACTTCGGGTTTTTACTGGGTGTCGATATGGAGAACGCATCACTTTATGAAACGATTGAGAGAGAGACGGGGCTGCGACTAGAGGATAATTGTTTCCCGTCTATTGTGCTTGAAGCAGGGCTTGCTACGGATGAGGAGAAGCGCATCCTTAATATCGCAGGAGAAGCTGCGATGTTTATATTGAGTGAGACCGTTTATATGAGCACTGGTAAGCCAGTGCACTTTACTAAGCAGGTGATGTTGGGTGATTATTTCAAATACTTCTTTTCAATTAAGGCTAATCAACTCGGCATCAATTGGCGGGGACTTGAAGCCGTTGAGTGTAGAAAGCAATAGGTTGAATAATGGTTAAAGTGGAGAGCGCTGTTCCATTGTATAAGCAGATCGTTCACGATCTTGTGAGTCGAATAGAAAGTGGCGTATATAGCGAAGGGGATAAGCTTCCTACTGAGACGGAGCTTATGGAGGAATATGGCGTTAGTCGTATTACTGTTCGATCGGCAATCAAGGAACTAGAGGATGCCGATATCGTTGAGCGCACGCGAGGGAAAGGGACTTTTGTTACCACGACACGCAATGCCTATGCAGCCGATGACCAGGAAAGCTTCACCCATTCCTGCATTCAAGAAAATAAAAAGCCTTCTACCGTAGTGCTCGAAGTAGCTTGGATTTATCCTACGCTGCGCGACGTGCGTTTTCTTCAGGTCCAGGAGGACGAGAATATTCTTCAGACTAGACGTTTGCGCTTAGTCGATGGCGTGCCAACGATGTTGGAAACCAATAGCTACACTCCTTCTCTTGCCTTTTTGGAACATGAAGATTTATCGGGTTCTCTACTTGAGGTGCTGGGAAGACGCCATATCGAACTTGGCAATAACGAGCGAACGTTGCAGGTGTGCTTTGCAAGTGCTTACGAGGCAGAACATTTGAATGTAAAGCCGGGATCTGCCCTTTTATTATTTGTAGATAAGCGTTGCAGCGCGCAGGGAGTGCCATTGTTTATTTCGCGGCAGGTGTACTGCACTGAGCGCTTAAAGTTTTATCTCTAGCGAAAGCCAAACCCCGGATCTTTCTTAACCGAATAACAAGAGATTGAAAACGCCCCGACAAAGGGGCGTTTTTTTGCCGTTTACGGGCGAATTATTACCGCTTAGGAAGCTTGATTGATCTGTCTTGACAAAGCGAAAGTTTCGAGGATACTGTAGATAACAATACAAAATATAACGTTCTATTAACAGATGATTGACTGAGATTGGGAGATAAATGAGGAAGTTGCTCTTGGCCAGCCATGGGCCACTTGCTAGAGCGATGCGTGAAACGCTCCAGCTATTTTGCGGTGAAGATCCTCGCGTTAAGGTGCTATGCGCATATGTCGATGAGGACACGATGGATGTAAACGAGTTGATAGATTTTTGGGACCGTTCTCGCGACCCAGCAGACCAGTGGATTGTCATCACTGATGTCTATGGTGGGTCAGTGAATAACGCTTTTATGGAAAGGTTGGGTGACGATTCTCTAAGGCTCATTGCCGGCATGTCGCTACCACTAGTGCTCGAAGTGTTTTCGAAATTGAGCACACTTGATGACGCCGAGCTCGCTGCATTGGTTTCAAGTGTCCGCCAAAAGGGCACATGCCTATGTTCGCTGCCAAATTCGGTAGAAGAAGACGAGGATTTTTGAGAAAGGAACAAAGATGATTAAGCTGCTGAGAGTTGACCATCGCTTGCTTCATGGTCAGGTTGCCATGACTTGGACGCAAGAGCTTGACACCAATTGCATTTTGATTGCCTGCGATGCGGTTGTGAAAGATGACGTGCGCAAGACGACGCTTAAGCTGGCACGTCCGGCAGGCGTCAAATTGGTTATCAAATCGGTCGATGATTCTATCGAGGCTCTTAGGAGCGGTGTGACCGATAAGTACCGTTTGTTCATTGTCGTTGAAAGCATCGAAGATGCTTACCGCCTGGCAAAGGGCTACAGCGAAATCGAGCATATCAACATTGGAGGAACGAAGCCGCGTGAGGGTGCAGATGTACGCCTATCTTCAACGGTTTTCGCTACCGATCGCGACGTGGAGCTTCTACATGAGCTCAGTGATGCCGGAATCGAGGTGGAGATCAGGCAGGTACCTAGAGACGAGAAGATTTTGATTTAAGCACATACAATAGAAAGGGGATCCCTCATGTTGACTCAAGCGATCCTTATCGGCCTCGTCGCAATGTGCGTGACATTTGAGTGGGCACTTGGCACTTGCCTTGCTTCTCGCCCGATTGTCACGGGCGTCCTCATCGGTCTTGTGATGGGTGATTTGCAGACGGGCATTATTGTCGGCGCCACGCTTGAAATGGTGTTCATTGGATCGGTTACCATCGGGGCGGCCGTTCCGCCTGACGTTATCACCGGTGGTATTTTGGGCACTGCCTTTGCAATTTCGACGGGTCAAGGCGCTGAAGTTGCGCTGACGCTCGCTTTCCCGATTGCGTCGCTTTATCTCATCATTGATAACGCGCTTACGCTGATCGTGATGCCGTTTTTCGTCCATAAAGCGGACGACTGCGTGGCAAAGGGCGACCTCAAAGGTATGGAGCGGATGCATCTGCTTGGTGGATTCATCGTCAAATCGCTTCCTCGCTTTTTCGTGTGCTCCCTTGCTTTCTATCTCGGAACGCCGGTTATGAACGCGGTGCTTAACGCAATTCCCGAGTTTGTAAGTAACGGCCTGGTTATTGCGGGTGGATTCATCCCTGCGCTCGGCATTGCACTGCTCGCTTCAATGATTGTCAACAAGCAGACTGCTATTTTCTTCGTGCTCGGGTTTGCGCTCTGTGCCTACATGAGCATTCCAATCCTTGGTATTGCCATCATTGGGCTTTGCCTCGCAGTAATTCTCGTGGTGGTCCAGCCAAACTTCATTGCTCAGACGCCACAGCTTAGTTCGGAAGGGAGCTTCGACGATGACGACTTCTAATGACACCAGTTCCAACAAGATTACAAAGCGTGATCTAAAATCGGTATTTTTCCGTTCGCTTACGATGGAGTACTCCTGGAACTACGAGCGCCAGCAGCACATGGGATACTGCTTCTCCATGCTTCCCATCATTCGTCGCGTGTATAAGAATAAGGATGACCAGGCTGCTGCTGCTAAGCGTCACATGGAGTTCTTCAACACCACTCCTTATGTCTCAACATTAATTCTGGGCATTTCGGCAGCGATGGAAGAGGCAAACGCTAACGAAGAGGATTTTGACGAATCCTCCATCAACAGCGTAAAGGCCGCTCTTATGAGCCCGCTGGCCGGCATCGGCGACTCTCTGTTCTGGGGAACGTTGCGTGTCATCGCCACTGGCTTGGGTGTGTCGCTTGCTATGCAGGGTAACATTCTCGGCCCGCTTCTCTTCCTTGTCGTATTCAATGTTCCGCATTATCTGATTCGTTGGTTCTGCCTTAAATGGGGCTATGGATTCGGAACCAGTTTCTTGAGCAAGATCGAGAAATCTGGTCTTATGCCAAAGCTCACTATGGGGGCTGCAATTCTCGGTCTTATGGTTATCGGCGCTATGGTGCCCAACCTTGTATCGGTCAGCGTGGCTGGTTCTCTCGGTACCGGCGACAGTGCGCAGACTATCCAAAGCATCATCGACGGTATCATGCCGAGCCTGCTGCCGCTGCTTGTGACACTTGGAGTTTACGAACTCGTCCAGCACAAGGTCAAAATTGCTTGGATTCTCGTTATTCTCATGGCGGTTGGTATCGTCGGCTCCTTCTTCGGAGTGTTTGCAATCTAAATGGTTGATTTCGCCGTCTGGCCCAATTGAATTAGAAAGGTATATCTCATGGTTTCATTTGATGAACAGGCAATTCTCGATAACGGTGCTTATATCTACAATCAACGTGCCGAAATTGAACGCATTGCTGATGAAATTTGCGAAAAGGGTTTCGATTCGATTTTCTTCACCTCGTCAGGTGGCTCGCTTGCGATGATGCAGCCGTTTGACTATATGGTTTCTGTTATGTCCGATATTCCCGTCCAGTCCCAAGTTTCGGCAGATTTCCTCACGGTTGGCAATCGGCGCATCGGTAAGGGGACCTTGGCGTTCATGGCGTCCAAGTCGGGCGACACCAAAGAGACGGTCGCGGCGGCAAAGGCGGCAAAAGACGCAGGCTGCACCATTGTCTCTACGCTTGGCGTGGACGGTTCACCGCTTGGTGAACTTTCCGATTATGGAGTGATCTATAAGCAGGGTCGTCCTATGGAGCTCGTGCTGTACCTTCTGATTGGAAAGATTCTCAAGAACAGGGGCTTTTTCGATGACTACGATCGCTTCGCTGATGAGCTTGTGAATCTCCCCGCTGCTCTCGTTTCCGTCGGCAAGAACGCTGACGAGATGGCTCGCGCATATGCTCTGAAGCACAAGGACGATCCGTATCAGATTTGGATTGGTTCTGGCAATCTGTGGGGCCCCACGTATTCGTTTGCCATGTGCGTGCTCGAGGAGTCCCAATGGCTGCGCACCAAATCCGTTACATCGCCTGAGTTCTTCCATGGCACTATCGAACTTGTTGAGCCGGGCGTTTGCGTCGCGCTCGCAATGACGGAGGCGCAGACTAGGCCTCTTGATGAGCGCGTTGCACGCTTCTGTAAGCAATATGCGGATGATTTCACCGTATTCGATACACATGATTATGAGTTGCCGGGTATCAGTGATGAATTCCGCTGGATGCTTTCTCCGGTGGTGCTCAATGCCATTCTCTCGCGTGTGAGCAAGAATTTCGAGGAAATTCGTGACCATTCGCTCGACATCCGCCGTTATTACCGCAAGGTCGAGTACTAATAAAGACCGTACGTGATGGGAGGCGTTGAGGTGAAAATCGCAGCAATTGGTGACAACGTTATTGATCGCTATCTCAACAAAGGCGTTATGTATCCTGGTGGCAATGCCGTAAACGTCGCTGCCCATGCAAGCATGCTTGGCGCACAGGCTGCGTATATTGGGGAGATCGGCAACGACCTGGGAGGGCGAATAATCACCGATGCCCTTTCTTCGCTGAACGTTGACCTTTCGCAATCATGCATGCCTGAAAAAGCAACAACCAAGACTTGCGATGTAAATGTTTACAACGGTGAACGTGTCGAAGTTGGTTACGATACGGGGGCTTGCTGGGCGCACAAAACCCATATCAACGATTCTGATGTCAAGTTTCTTCAGGGATTCGATGCGGTTTTTACCAGCGTCAATGCAAAGCTGCAGGATGATGTGCACCTAGTTCAAGATCTTCCCGCTGTGGTGGTTTACGACTTTTCCGTTAAAGATAAGTATCGAACCGACGCATATTTCGATCTTGTTTGCCCTGCTACAACCCTTGGTCTGTTTTCCTGTTCCGGCGAGAGCGATCAACAGATTCAAGTTCTATTGAAGAGGGCCATAGAGCATGGTTGTCGCTACACGATTGCTACACGGGGATCTGCAGGGCCTGTGTTCTTTGACGGTTCCCGATGGTACCAGGGAAATATAAGACCCGTAGATGCGCTTGACACCATGGGCGCGGGAGATTCGTATATCGCTGCGTTTGTTGTGAGCTGTCTCTCGCATGGCTGGAGTAAAAAGCAACCGCTCGATGCGGAGATCATTCGGGATGCAATGGAATTCGCTGCTGACTATTCAGCTAAGAATTGCCTTAAACCCGGCGGCTTTGGATTCGAGCATAAACTCGCCGAGATGAAAGACGGCCAAGCTTCCATTTCCTAGAAAGGTATTTTTTAGGTCATTAAGTATTAATACGTAGTGAAATGACAAGTTGTCAATTGAAACGAATTTCACTCTATTAAACGAAGGGATATTAGATATGTTCAATTTCGATGAGCCTCGTTACGAGAAGGTTGTGAGCGATGCCCTCGCTCTCCGTCCTCAGATTGAGGCTGCCGTGGACGAGGTCTGCGAGCAGGGCTATTCCAACATCTTCTTCATCGGCTGCGGCGGCACCTGGGCCCACACGCTCCCGATGAAGTACTGGGTCGAGACCACCACGGCCGACGTCGACGTCCACTGCGAGATCGCCGCCGAGTTCCTCGCGTGCCCGCCCAAGGCCTTCAACAAGGACTCGGTCTGCGTCTTCTCCACCCGTACCGGCACCACCCCCGAGATCATCGAGGCCGCCAAGTTCTGCCAGGAGCAGGGCGCCCGCACGCTGATGTATGTCTCCAACGACAACACCCCGGCCACCGAGTACGCCGACTACAAGTTCTTCAGCTTCGCCGAGGACGACGTCCTGTGCGAGGCCATCTACACCTACCAGATCACGCTGGTCGCCCGCTTCCTCAAGAACGCCGGCGCCTTCCCCAAGTACGACACCTTCATGGAGGAGTTCGGCAACATCGCCCCGTACCTCATCAAGGCCAAGGACGCCCAGGACGAGCGCTGCGCCGCCATGGCCGAGGACTTCAAGGACACCGACTACCACATGGTGATCGGCTCCGGCATGCTCTGGGGCGAGGCCTACGACTACGCCATGTGCATCCTCGAGGAGATGCAGTGGATCAAGACCAAGTCCATCCACGCCGCCGAGTTCTTCCACGGCACCATCGAGCTGTGCGAGGAGGGCACGAGCCTCATCATGCTCTACGGCGAGGACGACACCCGTAAGCTCATGGACCGCGTGGGCAACTTCACTCACATGCTCGCCGACGAGAAGGGCGTCCATGTCCGCGTGAACAAGTTCGACACCGCCGAGGTCGAGCTGCCGTTCAGCGACCCCGAGTTCCGCAAGATCGTCTCCCCGATGGTCACCTACACCATCACCGAGCGCCTGAGCTGCCATCTCGAGCACGTCCGCAACCACCCGCTCACCACGCGTCGCTACTACCACCAGATGAACTACTAATCCTTTCAAATTGCTGCTGTTGCCTGCAGGCGAGCTGTTCTGAACGTCTCGCCTGCAGGCTTATTTCTGGGGTTAATCAGAATAGTTGCCCAGTACCTCCTAGTTGCGCTGGTCGCATTTTGGCGTCTATGGACGAGCAAGCATTTGGCATTACGATGCTTGGTCGTCCGCTGTTTACGAGCCTGTTTGTCGGCTTGATCCTTGGCGATGTCCAGCAGGGCGTTATCGTCGGCGCTGCTTTGGAGTCCATGTTCATGGGCGCCATCATGGTCGGCGCGGCGGTTCCTCCCGAGGTCTATGCCTCCGGCGTGCTTGGCTGCGCGTTTGCCGTCATTACGGGTACGGGCACGGCAACTGCCGTCGCGCTCGCCCTTCCCGTCTCCGTCTTCCTTCTCTACTCCGTGATTAACTTTGCAACGCGTATTGTCGCAGCCCATCTGGGATACGACCTGGGAACCAAGTTCCTGCAGCAGTCCGAAGAGAACAACCTTATGTCTCGCATGACGCATGCTGCCGGTGTCCTCGGAATGACCGTTATCGGCGCCATGATTGCGGCGCAGGTCTCACTGTCCACTGCTTTGACCTTTGACGTGGGTGGTTCGGAGATTGTCCTGCAGGATCTGTTCGATTCGATCTTCCCCGGTCTGCTGCCCTTGCTGGCAACCTTTGCCTGCGTCGCCCTCTACAAAAAGGGCGTCAAGACCATTTGGATCATCTTGGGCATCTTTGCGATCTGCATTATCGGAACGGGCTTGGGAGTGTTCGCAGCGGCGTAATGTTGACTGCTATGCTCGCGCGTTGGATAACTAACTGACCGTTTGAAAACGGGGCTCGGCGTAAGGCCGGCCCCGTTTTTTATTTGAGGGATTTTCCGACCGTCCAATAATCCACGCCCATGCACCACTCACGCATCTCTCGTCTCTCATTCGTCACTAATATGAGAGATAACCGAAAGACGAGAGATAAATATGAGAGATAACTGAGCAGCAAAGAGACAAGCAATCATGGTATTGTCTCAATACTGATTGTTCTATCAGCAAAAACATGTTTACATGAAACAGATGGCAGACATCTTATCTTTCATCTCTCAATTATCTCTAATATGAGAGATAGCAGTAAGATGAGAGATAATTATGAGAGATAACTGAGAGACGAAGGAAATCTATTCGTGGCATTCTCCGCCGGGCCGAGCGAAAGGACATGCAGATGAACGAAAACGAGCTGACCGGTCTGCTCGAGTCTTTAAGGCGCATGGGCTCGGACGATCTTAACGTCGAGGTCAAGGAGAGCGCCACGACGCTTTCCCGCGACGTATGGGAAACAGTTAGCGCATTCGCGAATACTGCTGGCGGAATTATCGTGCTCGGCGTGAGCGAGCGCGCGGGCTTTGTCCCGGTTGAGAACTTTGAGACCGAGAAGGTGCTCAACCAATTCGTAGCGGGCATGGGTGATGCCGGCGGTCGCGGAAAACTGGCCAATCCGCCCAAATACACCATTGAACGCGTGGAGCTCCAGGGCACCGTGGTTCTGGTCATCACGATTGAGGAGCTCGACCCGTCGAGCAAGCCTTGTTATGTCATAGAGCGGGGCGCTCAAGGCGGCAGCTACAAACGCATCGATGACAAAGATGTTCCGCTCTCGTCGACCGAGGTCCTGTCCTTGTCATCGTATGAACGGACGAGCCCCAGTGATCGCGATGCAGTGCCCGGTGCGGTCGCAGGCGATCTTGACGAGGCCCTGGTCGACCGCACGATAGAGCGTGCTTTCTCACTGACACCCCGTGCGATGCGCGGCGCGCCGGACAAGAAAACGAAGCTGGAGCGCCTGAATTTCCTCGACTCCCAGGGCAATGTCACTAAGGCCGGGCTCCTGGCTGCGGGTGCCTATCCTCAGCAGTTCTATCCCAAGCTCTTTATCGATGTGGCGGTCTATGCCGGAATGCAGAAGGGCGCGGCGGGGTCGTTGAGGTTCATGGACCGTACGATCTGCGAGGGGACGTTGGGCGAAATGGTCTCGGATGCCGTCGCGGCAGTCGTCAAGAATTTGCGGCGAACCTCGACGATCCAAGGCGTCTCGCGTGTCGACTCGCTGGAGATTCCCGAGGAGGTCCTGCGCGAGGCAATCGCCAACGCCGCAATCCACCGAGAATACGGAGATCGGTTCTGTGGACAATCGATTGCTGTCGACGTTTTTGATGACCGTATCGAGGTGGCGAACCCCGGCGGCCTATACGGAGGAAAGACTCGCGAGAACCTGTTTGACGGCAGCTCCCGATGTCGCAATGCGACGCTTGTGAAGCTCATGTCGCTTGTCCCATTGCCCGACGGTGCGGGCTCTCCTGCCGAAGGCAACGGGTCGGGCATTCCAATGATGCTCGATGCCATGCGTGCGCAAGGTCTGGCCGAGCCATTGTTTTGCCCGGGTTTCGACCGGTTTAAGGTTGTCCTTTACCGAGCGAAGGTTGAACAAATTGATCATGGCGGGGACTTAATTGTGGCGGCACTCAAGCGCAACGGCGAACTGGGAACACGTGAACTGGCAGAATGCACGGGACTCACCGTCTCCCAGGTTAGGGTACGCGTCAATGCGCTCATCGCACAGGGCGAGCTTGAACCTACGGCGTCGGCGACGAGCCGCAACCGCAAGTACCGGCTAACGGAGCGCGCAGAGCGGCTGCACTAGCGTTCGGCTCCTACCATCCCGCCATTTCACGCGCTGCGCATCGAAACCTGCGGCAAAGCAGTTACAATAGCCCAATGCGCATCGCGCACGACGATGATATCGGCGCCCGCGACTAGGGGAGAATACATGGCAGAGCAACAGATAACGCCGGGGACTAAGCTTCAGGTGGCATTCGACGTGCCCATGGGCCAAAAAACCGACTTCAACATGCTCGCCACGTACAAAGAGGACCTGGACGAGGCGTACTTCCTTATGAGCGCTCCCATGCTCACCGGCAAGCCGCTGCTCATGGACGAAAACCAAAAGCTCCTGCTGCAGTACAAAGTGGGCGAGGAAACGTTCGTGCTCGCCGGCTATCCCGAGGCAGTCGAGAAAAAGGGCATCCGCACCTACTGGAAAATGCGCAAAGTCGCCGAGCAGCGCAGCTTTGTCAAGCGCCGCGACGAGCGTTTTAAGGTCGCCATGCGCCTGACCTACCAGCGCGATAACGCGCCGACCTCCGAGCCCGAGGACGCCATGACCATCGACGTCTCGGCCGGCGGTCTGGCTATCTACCTCAACGATTATCCCGACGTGGGCGAGGCTCTGGCCGTACAAATGCCCACGATCCGCCTGCAGGGCGAGCGGCACGAGCTGCCCGAGCAGCTGGGCATCGTGTGCTGGGTACGCCGCGCGCCCAAGGGCAGCCTGTACCGCAACGTCTGCGGCCTGCAGTTCCGCTACGCCGACGACATGGAGCGCGAGCTCGTCAAAGAATACGTCGGCTACATCCGCGCCAAATATAAGCTCTGATCGCCATGGCTCTGCTCAAGCGTAACGACAACAAAGATCAAGCTGCCGAGGATTTGGCCGAGGATTTCGTCGAGGACCAGGCCGAGGACACGTCGCGGGATGCGCTCGACATCAATGCCGAGGACGTGCCCGGCGAGGATTCCGTGCCCGAGCAGGCTCCCGCCTCCCGCAAGCGCTTTGGCAAGCCCAGTCGCAAGCCCAAGCGCAACCTGCGCGGCGTGGTGCGCATCGAGGAGCTGGAGCAGGCGCTGGCCGACCAGGACCTGGACGACATCGACCCCGACGCGGTCGTGTCCATGTACATGCCCAAGCGCCGCATGGAGCGCATCGGCGCGGCGCTGCTGCGCATGGACAAGCTGCAAAAGGCCCTCGTGGTGCTGGCACTTGCCTTTGGCGTGCTGTTCGCCCTGTCGTTTATGCAGGAAAACATGGGCAACTTCACCATCAACCTCAACCGCCTGGAGCTGTTCCGCCGCGGCGTGGCCATTGCCGACAACGGCGACTTTAACAACGCCACCGCGCGCCTGGCGGCCGACGCCTTGGACAACGGCACCAATATCGCTGCCGAGGACCTGCCCGACAACCTGGACGATATCGACGGCAGCCACAACGGCAAAAACTACGTGGCGTACACCTTCTATATCCGCAACGCCGGCAAGACCGATCTGGGCTATAGCGCCAAGCTCAAAGTGGTCAGCGCCAGCAAGGGCGTGGAGAAGGCCGCGCGCGTGCGGGTGTATCGCAACGGCGAGCCCACCACCTACGCGGCCGCCGCGACCGATGGCAACCCCGAACCCAACACCGAACCGTTTGCGTCAAAAGATGTAGTGACGACCATCAGCCACAAGAACTTCCGCGTGGGCGATGTGGACAAGTACACCGTGGTCATTTGGCTGGATGGCGACGACCCGGAGTGCGTGGACAAGATCATCGGCGGCGCGGTGGAGTTCGGTTTTGACTTTGATTCGTCCGAGACCGACGATTCGAGCCTGTTCGCTAAGTTCGTACAGGATATTGCCGATACCCTGACCGGCAACGACCCCATTAGCGCGAGCGGCAACGAGGCACCCGATTACTACAAGGAGCACAACGTGACTTGGAGTAACCGCCGCAACCAAAAGAACTCGCCCGCAGGGGACGGGGACAAGTAGAACGAACAAGCGCCGGGCCAGGATTGATTTCCCGGCCCGGCGCTTTTGTTATGCGGAGGCGTTGTCTGCGGGGGTAGCGCCGTTGCGGGCGGCGTCGCCCAGCAGGAACAGTCGCAGCGCGAGTTTGATCGCGTAGCCCGGTTTGACCTGCGCCGCGTCTCCCATGCGTTCGCCCAGGCCGCCACAGTAGGCGTAGAGGTCGCGGATGAGGTCCGCGCCCGAGAGCGTGAACATGTAGCCCGCGTCCGAAAGCGCGTTGGGCGCTGCGGGCAGCCCCGCAGCCTGACAAAAGCTCGCAAGGTCGGGGCCCATGACGGCCTTGTAGTCGATTACGTCGCCACGGTCACGTACGGCCTGCTCCTGTTCACGAGCGAACGACAATGCCGCCGCCAGCACAAAGCTGGGCGTGGGCGCGTTGACGTCGTCGGTGGTGGCGACGAGCTTGCCGGCCGCTTGCGTGACCAGCCAAGCGACTTCGCGCTGGCAACGAACGGCTTTGCGCGTCACCGGCTTGATCGATCCGGTGGAAACGCTTCCCTTGGGTTGATTGGCGGCAGGCATGAGCCCTCCCAACAAATAGCCCGTTTAGCAGGCAAAAATTAAACGTTCTGCACCAGTATAGCGAGTGGGGGGAGGCTCGGGCGAAGCTCGGCGGAGGGTGAATGTATGCGATGGCGTGGCGCTGCGGCCGCAAGCCTTAAGAGGGACTTACGGCTTTGCGGGGGAGAGATCAAATAAGGTAAACGATGTTCACATAGCCCCGCGCATAACCCGAGGTAGACCTATGAATCTGCCGGAATGTGGGCTGCCGAAAACTCATAAGGAAATCGTAAGAATTATGGTATTCTCAATTCCATGTCTAAAGGATGGGCAAGCAACATCCAACACGAAAGCGCGGGCTCCCCTTCCGGGCTTCTCGAGGGTCATCTGGGATGAATGGGGAAAGAAAGGGGTCCGCATGGATACCAAGGCATTAAAGAAGCAGATGGGCGCCGCCATCGCCATGGTCCTCGTGGCAGCCGTAGCCCTCGGCTCCGCCACCTTCGCATGGTTTGTGACGAACAATAAGGTTGACGCCACCACTACGAATATCGCCGCTCAATCTAATGCTGCGTATATGACCATCGAGAATGGCACTGCTGGTGCAAAAGCTAGTGATAAGACTAGCGTGGTAACTACAATCACTGGTCCGATCAAGCTTTATCCTGCTACATTTGGCGAGCAGTCTGGTTCCACCGAGGGTACGTTTGCGACTGGTTACGGTAAGGATCTCGATAACGCCACCCTTGCCAGCAATTTGACCACTGTTGGAACTCCTGACCAGGCAGACGAAAAGGAATATGCCAAGAAGGAGCAATTCAACATCAGCTCTAAGGGGCAGAACCTTAGCGATCTTAAGGTAGAGAGCGTCGAGGGCTCGACGGATGCAGCTGATGGTCAGCTTTTGAAGACTTCCTTCCGTGTGCTTGTCACTAATGCGGACGCCTCTGCTTGGGTCGTTTATGGTCTTGGGGATAATGGCTACGAAATTAAGCTTTCTTCTGCGGGTAATAAATCCAAGCCGGTTCTCGGCTCTGTGACCGCTGGTGAAGATACGCTCGTTAATGTTTACGTGTTCTACGAGGGCTCCGATACCAATATTCATACGAAGAACCTTCAGGAGAATAAGCTCGATGCGTCACAGAGTGTGAAGATCAACTTCACTGCCACGCCGGATAACAAGTAATCGCAGCTACGATTTATGACTTGCGAGGGGCAGGTTCCCGGCCCGGGACCCTGCCCTTTTCCTTAGCGAAGGGAGGCGACGGGTATGCACGATTCAGTAAAAAGGCTTAAGGTTCAGCTTGTTGGGGCGGCGTTGACCGTCGTCGTCTCAGCGGTGGCGCTCTCTGCAACCACCTACGCTTGGTTTGTCTCCAATAGTAGGGTTCATGCAGCTACGAGCACCATTTCCGCTCAAGCGAATGGCATGGTGCTCCAAATCGTTGAAGGCAATACGCCCGACCACGGCTCCGACACCTCCACGGTCGCTTCCGCAGTTGGTCACGAGATTAGCCCGTCGTCGACGAACGATGCCAAAAACTGGTACGTTCCCCAAGGCTGGCAAGGCGTTAATGTGAGCACCTATCAAAAGGTCGACACATCCATTTCGGGCGAGGCTCCCGGCAAGTACATCATTCAAGGCAATGATTACTATGCATTCACTGCTGCGAATTACACGTTGTATACCGTGGCGAACACGGGCGTTGCCGATGTGTATTTGGACGCGAGCAACGGCTCGCCCATTACGATCACGCAGCATGGCGGCACGCAGGAATGGTTCGATAAAATCAAAGACAGCCTGCGCGTGGGCATTGTGATCAACGGTGTGTTGCGCGTTGTCTATGCGCCAACTGCTCCCTCGACAACCGATACGGGCAACGACGTGGCTACCGTTGCAGGTTGGTCGTGCGTCGACTCTGAATCTCTGAGCAAGGTTGTTGCTCCTACATATTTGCACCTTTCTGGCACTGATTTGCTCGATCAAAACGGCAATAACTGGGGTGCCACGAAAGCGGGCGAAGCCTACATTAAGCCGAGTGGCAACGCGCAAAAGATCGCTTCGAGCGTCGATTACAACGGCACGAACATGAAAGTTGTCGTTTGGATGGAAGGTACCGACAGCGATTGCCAGAATATGTCTGGCCTCGATGTGGGCGAAGGAAGCCCGACCTTTGACGTAACGGTCAGCTTGGTTGGCATCGTAGCTGATTCAAAGTAGTGTAAACGCTGCTAGCAACTTTGATAAAAGACGAGGGCCAGTTCAGGTTTGAACTGGCCCTCGTCTTGTTTATATCAATATTGGTTCGGCTATAGCCCGTACACCACAACCATGGCCTCGCCGATGCGGTGGGGTACGCCGGTGACATGACCAGGCAGTCGTTCTGGTTCAATAAGGGCTATCTGGAGCACATTCTGGGGCTGTAGCCTTCGAGTTGGCAATTCGGCTACTTGCGCATACTCGATTTACGAGGATTTTCACACTCGATTTTCGAGGAAATCTGGACTCGATTTTCGAGCTTTGCCCTACAGGTAAATCCCCTCGAACAGGGTCTTGTGGAACTGGGTGTGGTGGCCGCATGCCCAGGTGAAGAGTGCCTGGTCAAAGTCGCCTTTGGTGGCGGGGATGCCATAGACGCCAGCGACTTCCACGCGCACGAACTCCAGCGCGGGCAGCTTGTTGATGGCCGTGAGCGCAAACGGCGACGTGGGCTCCTCGAACAGGTAATGGCTGCCTTGCAGCGCGCCGCAGCCGGTGCAGGTGCTGGCGAGCGATACGGCCTTGGTGGTGCGCGACGTTACGGGCTTGTAGCCGCAGCGCTCGCGCAGGTAGTCGCGGATCTCGGCCGGCACGCAGCCCAGCGCGGGAACGATGGCTATGGCGTTGGCGCGGGCGGTGTCGATCACGATGTGGCCCGCGTCGTCCATGGCGGGCGCAGCGCTGGGCGTAGCCTTGCTGCCCGAGTCCTCGGCCGCCCAATACGGAATGCCAAAGGCCGCGACCGTCGTCTGCTCGTGACACTTCCAACATTCGCGCTTGCCCAGCACCAGGTAGATGTAGGGCGCGCTGGGGTCGGAGCGATCCACGCCGGGCAGCCACGCGGCAAAGGGCTCGGGGTTGACGCCATCGGGCACGTACCAGATCTTCTTGACCCGGTCCCACTTGGCGCCCAGGGCCTTGGCCTCGTCTTTGTGCGAAAAGGGAACATCGAGCTCGGTGCGCATGGCGGCTCCTTTGTGTGGCTTGCGGTGCATGTGCTCCAAGGATACCCCAGCGGCGGGTGTGTGGTCGCTAAACGAGCGCTTCGACCGCCCGAGAAGTCGCGGAGCATTTTGGCGGGGGCGTGCCGTCAAGCAAATGGGCAAGTGCATGGTCAGCTTTTGGTCAGTTGAGCGGCAACCTTGCCAAAAGCTTGACGGATTTGCATTTAGACGTCGACGAATGAGCAGTTTGGACGCGCCGCGGCAAAAAACCGCCGGTTGTTTGTCGAAAACTCGCCAGGGTCGCGAGCCGCCGCCGACGCGCGTGCTATCTTCGCGCCATGGGGCACTTTATCGTTTCACATAACGCTGCGCTGGCGCTCTTGGCACACATCCCGAACCCGCGCTTTGGGGATTCGGAACCAGAGGTCGTGTCGATTGCGGACGCCTGCGCGCTCTGCGACCAGGAGGCGCAGGAGTTTATCGATCGCTACGACCTGGGGATCGAAACGCTGGATTTGTTGGTGCCGTCGCGAGCCGACCGTCGGCGGAGCAAGCATGTTAAGACGCACCTGTGCACCAACGAGCTCCCAGCAGGTTCGTTTATCTCGCTGGGCCACTGGAGAGGTGACCTGGATGCGTACGTATGCTCTCCCGAGCTGGCGTTTTTGCAGGCCGCGCACGATGACGATGCAGCGGCGGCCATCTATGCCGGTTATGCCATGACATCGGACTATCGGCTGGATAACCTTGCTCCCGGTGGGGTAACAAGCAGGGATGCGGGCATGCGCGATGGTAAGCTTACGACTAGGGAACTCATCGCGGCGTATCTTGACCGGGCGTCAAAGGTGAGAGGCGCCGCCAAAGCAAAAGCGTTGCTTCCGTATGTGGTGGAGGGCTCGCGATCTCCGAGGGAGTCGGGGCTGTGCATGTTTATGTCGCTGCCTGCGCGCTACGGCGGGTATGCATTGGGCAAGGCTGAGCTCAACAAGAAGGTCTTCATCCGCGATGGATACAACGATGGGCGCAATCGCAGGCTTCGCGTGTTGGAACGCACGCCCGACATAACACTTACGGCGAAAGCAGAGGTGGGCATGGACAAAGTGAAGGCTGGGCTGCTGCCCGAAGTGCTGACCGCACTGATTGATTATGACAGCGATGCCATCCACGACGGAAGCGAGAAGATCCACAAGGATGCCGAGCGCCGCAACGAGCTACAGCTGCTGAGCGGCGTGGCGTACTTTACCGTGACGACTGACCAGGCAAATGACTACGACAAGCTCGTCCGGCTGTGCGAACGCATCCGACGGAAGCTACATCGGAATAAGCGACCCATTTTTAACAAGCCCATGAGCGAGGAACAGCGATATTTTGCCCTCAAGCGCGTCGAAACGAAGCGTTTTAAGCTTTGGCAAACGGTTATCGAGGCGCGTCAACATTGGTAGGGGCGGTTGCTGGGGCCGGGGCCAGGGGCCTTATTTTCAGGTCTAATACTTTTCCCGAGAAGTGAACGAGTCAAAACGGACCCCCGAAACATCGACACTTTTGGTGGCTTATTTCCTGCGGTTTTGTCATTGGAATCCTGCGGTTTTTGCTTCGAAAAGTGTGGATGCTTCGGTGGTCCAAATAAGCTCGTTCACTTCTCGGGAAAAGTATTAGACCTGATTATGGGAAGGCTATCTGGATGTGGCCACGAGGCTTGTGAAGGCCAGATTGGGGCGGTCACCAAGGCTGTTTGGGTGGCTTTGGGCCTAATCGGGGTGATCGCTGGGGCTACTTGGGCGATTTTAGGCGCGGCTGGGATGGTTATTGGAGCTGTCGAAGCGGCTTTGGGTGCCGCGGCGCCCTTTTGGCTTGGCGGCGTAAAACAAAACAGCTCAGAGGCGAAGCCTCTGAGCTGCGAACATTTGGTGGGCGTTAGAAGATTTGAACTTCTGACCTCTTCCGTGTCAGGGAAGCGCTCTCCCCCTGAGCTAAACGCCCGATCAAGGGTGCGCGAGTGCGCAGGAAATAATATAACGGAGCTCCCGCCCAGTGGCAAGAACTATTTTTTAAAAAGCGGCGATTTGCGACCCTATCCGCCCCGATGTAGCGCGAACAGCACGCGGAAAGTCGCGTTTGTACCCCCGACGAACAGCACATTCGCGTAGAATAACTCCATTATGGGCAAATGGTGTCCAGGCAGTTTACAACACGGCATCTGGGGGAGGGGCATGTCGGACGCGCGTTCGCTGCAAAAACAGTTCAATCGCATGCTCGCCACGTTGCTAGTGGCCCTTGCTGTTGCCGGAGCTGTAACGTACGCCTGGTACATCTACAACGCCAACCGTCATATCACCGACGTCAAGATGGCCGCGGGCACGGGCGTTACCTTCCTCATCTCCAACGAGTACGACGGCGAATACAAAACCAACGCCGGTTTGAGCTTTGCGGGCCTGCTCGATCCCGTCTCGACCGACAACGTGCTCAACGGCTTCCAAAAGGTAACGGGCTTTACCGGCGGAACCACGCAGGACTCGCTGTTTGCCAGCATGTTTGGCACGGCCGAGCATTCCGACTACTACAAGACCTCTCTGTACCTGGCCACCAACTCGGCCGCAACCGACGTGTACCTGTCGGGCATCGCCTTTACCGAGCAGGATCCGGCAAACCCCATCTCCACCGCTCTGCGCGTGGGACTGGTCGCCTATGCTCCAGGGCAGGGCGACACCGTTACGGGCCAGTACGTCTTTGAGGTCTCGGGCGAGCACAATCCCCAGGCGCGCTATAACACGCTCGATGGTAAGGACGCCGGCGAAAGCGAGCAGAACCACCTGGTACTCGACAGCACCCGCTCCGATGGTGCCACGGTCCATTTTGACCAGCTGACCAGCGCAAACTTCTGCGACTACAACGAAGACACCGGCATCGTGAGTCTCAAGGAGGCCACGACCAAGATCTGCAGCTTGCCCGCCGCTGCCAAAGGCGCCGATCGTAGCACGCCCGTGCGTGTGGATGTATACGTGTGGCTGGAAGGCTGCGATCCCGACTGCACCAACAACCTGGTCGCCACCAGCTTGCAATCGCTGGCGCTGCGCTTTGCCGGCAAGCGTTCGTAAGGGGGCTGGGTATGAGTGCATCGAACATCAAAGACATCCTAAGCTCGCGCCGTCGCATGGTTGCCGCGGCCGCATGGATGTTGGTGCTGGTAGCCGCCCTGAGCGCCGCCACCTACGCCTGGTTCAGCAACTCGCGCTACACCAACGTGACGCCCGTGGCGCACACGGTAAGCGACGAGGGTTCCGACCTGCAGATCGGCCTTTCGGCTAACGGGCCCTGGGACACAACGGCAACGCTTGCCGCGGCCGACAAGACGCTCTATCCCATCTCGACGGCAGACCTTTCCCGCTTTTGGCGTGGCACGTTCCAAAACGCCGCGGGCATCACGACCAACTTTGCCGACTGCACCGCGCAGCTGGACGACTACGCTCTTTCGGGCACGCTGTACCTCAAGGGCAACGACAGCGCGCTCAACGTGTATCTGTATCAGGGCCAGATGAGCGTGACGAGCGACCCGCAGCTGCTGGCCGCGCTGCGCCTGGGCCTGGTCATCACGACCCAGTCGGGCACGCAAACGCATATCTTTACCTGCGATGACCTAGGTAACACCGCTGGCGCTACCAGCAGACGCACTACGGCGCAAGACGGCGTGGTTGTGGCGGGCGGCGCTTCGGGCTGGGCCTACACCGCCGACCCTGCGCGCGCCATAAGCGCTTACAGTATGGACGGCGCCGGCGACACGCCCACGGCGCGCGCGGGCGCCACGCCCATCTGCACGCTGGCCGCCAACGAGGTGGCAAGCGCTCATTACGTTGTGTACATGGAAGGCTGCGACGCTAATTGCATCGACGAGGCCCAGGCCCGCGATGTGGTACTGCAGCTTGCCTTTGCCGCGGCCAAGGCATAGGGGGGCGAGCTAAATGCACAAGAATAAGCACATGCAGGTAGGCGCCAGCGAGTCCGCGGGCGCAACCCCGGGGACCGCACCCGCCGCTGCCGCCGAGCGCGCTGTGGGTTCGGACTCTGACACCCGCCGCCACGCCCACCGCGCGCGTGCCTACATCGCGCTCGTCATGGTGGCACTCGCCGCCACGCTGGGCGCCGCGACCTACGCTTGGTTCACGAACAACATGAAGGTCAACACCAACTCGGTGAGCGTGCACAGCGACACGTCCAAGCTGGTGCTGGAGCTGGGCGATGCCGACCGCGGCAGCTGGTCGCAGCAGGGCGACGTTTCCCTAGCTTCTATCGCGACCGGCGCCGTGACGCTCTACCCGGTCTCGACCTTCGATCTCAACGGCTTTGCTGCCTGTGCGCAAAACAACTCTGCCGGCGATGCCACAGTGTTTGAGCAGGCAAAAGACAACGGCTCCGCCTTCTACCACGGTTGGATCGACCTGCGCTCCACCATTACCGGAACGGGCGCCAGCAAAGTAAGGGGCAAGGTCAACCTGTATCTGGCCGAATCGCTGGTCCCGCAGGGTGCCGATGCCGAGCTGCTGCGCGCAGCCCGCGTGGGCATCAAGATTTCGAGCGGCAACCAGGTGCTTGCCACCAACATTTTTGAGCTCGACAGCTCTGATAGCGGCCATCGCGACGAGCATCCCGCGACCGCGCCTTCGGGCCTGGCGGGCTACACCGAGGGCATGCTTCTGGGTTGGCAAAACGGCCAGCTTGCTTGCGGTGCCAACGTAACGCAGGACCCAGCCGCCTTTACGCTGGACACGAGCGAGACGGCCGCGCGTCCGCAAAACGCGCTTGCCACGCTTGGGCTTGGCCAGACCTATCGTTTGGATATCTATTACTACATCGAGGGCACCGATCCCGATAGCGCCGACTATCTCTATCAAGATCCGGGCACCTTGCACCTGGCGCTCTTTGCGACCTTGGACGGTGAGTAGCAATGACGCATAAGCAACCCGCCGCCAACTGCACGCTCGCCACCCGCCAGCCCAGCGCCGCCGCGCCCACCGACACCGACCTTCGCCGCAAGCTCACCACCACCGTGGTGCTGGTGCTGTTTGCGCTGGTGGCGATAGCCATGGCAACGTTCGCCTGGTTCTCCATCGCCGATAGCGCCAAGACCCGCATGCTCATGATCGACGCCAACGCCGACGGCTCGCTGCGCTTTGACCTGGACGAGCACGCCACGTTTGACGAATACGTCCACAGCCTGGGCTTCGATCAGATCTCGGCGCGCATCGCCAGTGAAAAGGGCGTGGACATCGATGCGTCCAAGCTCAAGCCCGTCACCACGAGCGACTACCAGACCTTCACCTTCGAGGACGGTTCCACTGCCGATCCCGCCACCGGCGCCTACCTGGAGTTCACGCTGCACTTTATGAGCAGCGCGGACCTGCGCGTGCGCCTGACCGGGCAGGATGGTGACGGCGGCGTGTCCGGCACGCGGTTTAGCTCCGACACGCAGGGCATGGCCAGCGCCATGCGCATGAGCTTTACTGCCGACGGCCACACTTGGGTCTACAACCCCAACGGGGGCGGGGGCTCATCTAGCGTGGCCACCGTCTTTGGGCTCAGCTCGGGCGAGGCGACCGCGGCCAGCGACATGTTCGACCTGACTACAGAAACGGACAAGCCGGTAACCGTTCGCATATGGCTCGAGGGAACGGACCCAAATTGCACTAATATGCTAAAGGGAGCTAACTATTCGGTTTCGATGCGCTTTGAGGGCATCGAGGAACAGTAGATATGCACGGCGGCCACCGGGCCGCGCACGACCTAGACAGACACGGTAGTAAGGGACATCATGCAATCTGTTAAAAAAGCCGCATCCATCGCGTTGAGCGTCGTCATGTGGATCATCATCCTGGTGGCGGCCCTGTATGCGTTTACCACGCTCGCCACGCGCGAGGACGGCAGCGTCTCCGACATCGCCGGCTTCACCCCGCTCGCCGTGCAGTCCGACTCCATGGCGCCCACGTTTAACAAGGGCGACCTTATCTTCATCAAAAAGTGCGACACCTCCAAGCTCGAGGTGGGCGACATCGTGACATTCCATACCATCATCGACAACGAGTACGCGCTCAACACGCACCGCATCGCCGCGATCGACGAGGTCAACGGCATGCGCAGCTTTACCACCAAGGGCGACAACAACGACGTGGCCGATACGCACATCATCAGTGACGGCGACATCGTGGGCAAGTACCTGTTCGCGTTGCCGCAGATGGGCAAGGTCATGGACTTCCTGTCCAGCTCCATGGGCTTCCTCATTGTGATTGTGCTGCCCATGCTGCTGTTCTTTATCTACCAGGTGTATCACCTCATCGTGGTGGGCATGAACCTCAAGCGCGCTATGGCCGAGGAGGACCGCCTGGCCGCCGCGGCTGCCATCGTGGATGCCGAGGGCAAGGGCGACACCGCTACCGTCACCGCCGATAACGCCGCCGAGCAGCTTGCCCAGGCCGAGGCCAAGCTCGAGGAAGCCCGTCGTCTGAAGGCCGAGGCCGAGGCGGCGATGAACGCGACCAAGCAGGAGGGTACCGACGGTGAGTGAGTTTCTGGGATTTGCCTGGGAGCTGCTGGCAAAGGTTGTCTACAACGTCGTTGCCGTTGTGAGCTCTATCCTTAACCTGCTGGTGTTTGGCTGGGTTGAGTACTTCAACATCTTTATGACCTACTTCACCACGTTTGACCTGGTGGGCAAGATCGGTGCGGTCATCCTGTTTGCCATGCTCATCGCGGTCCCCGTGCTGATCGTGGCCATTCTGGTCCACCGCTACCGCATCAACCGTCGCCTTCATTGCGACGACACGTCCAACAAAGCGCTCTATCGCGAGATCGGCCGCCTGAACAAGCAGGTGCTCGACCTTATGGACGAGAAAAACAAGCTGCTGGCGCTCAAGGTCAATGCCATGGGCGGCACCAAGCAGATTCCGTACGTGGGCGCCTCTGCCCTGGCCGACGATCACCTGCCCACGGTGGGCAACGTGGTGGGCGCCGCTGTGGGCGCCGGTGCGCCTGCGGGCGAGGGCGCCACGGCTGCCGTGGTGTCGGGCAACGCGTCGCTCGCGCTCGATGGCGATGGCGTCAAGGACGCCGCGGCCGCCATGGCCAAGGCCACCGTCGAGGCCAAGACCCTTGCCGAGGAAAAGGAAATCGCCCAGGCCAACCGCTTCCCCAAGCTGTCCCTTGTGGACCTTAAGTACCGCGACTGGGAGCCCCCGGTCTACGACGATGCCATCTCGCTGGAGGACTTTGTCGACAGCTTCCGCGCGTTCGCCTGCAGCCAGATGAAGCTCTACTACACGCCCGAGGTCATCCGCCGCTTTGTGGCCGGCATGGCCGCCTCCAAGCTGCTGATCCTGGAGGGCATCTCAGGTACCGGTAAGACGTCGCTGCCCTACAGCTTTAGCCGCTACCTGGACAACCCTGCGACCATCGTGTCGGTGCAGCCGAGTTTTCGCGATCGCACCGAGGTGCTGGGCTACTTCAACGAGTTTTCCAAGCGCTTTAACGAGACCGAGTTCCTCCGCGCCGTGTACGAGGCGGGCCTGCGCCAGGACCCGTCCATGATCGTGCTCGACGAGATGAACCTCGCCCGCGTGGAGTACTACTTTGCCGAGATCCTGTCGGTGCTCGAGATGCCCAGCCACGACGAGTGGGTGCTCGACCTGGTGCCCACCCAGTGGGCCGCCGACCCCAAGGCTCTGCACGACGGCAAGCTCACCATCCCCGACAGCCTGTGGTTTATCGGCACGGCCAACAACGACGACTCCACCTTTACCATCACGGACAAGGTGTACGACCGCGCGATCCCCATCGAGCTCAACGAGCGCGCCGACGCGTTTGAGTGCGAGCCGCACGAGCGCGTGCACGTGACGGCCGACCATCTGCAGTATCTGTTCCAAAAGGCCAAGGTCGAATACGTGATCGACGAGGAGCTGCTCCAGAAGATGCACAAGCTGGACCAGTACCTGCAGACCCGCTTTAAGCTGGCCTTTGGCAACCGTATCATCAAGCAGATGTACGACTTTATCCCCGTGTACGTGGCGTGCGGCGGCACCGAGCTGGGCGGCATGGACTACATCATCGCCCGCAAGGTGCTCAAGAAGTTTGAGTCCATGAACGTGAGCTTTGTGCGCGACGAGATGAAGGGCCTGATCGAGTACATCGAGAAGACCTTTGGCGAGGGCGGCCTGCCCGATTCCGTCATGTACCTGCAGCGGATTCAGAACTTCTACTAATGTCGTAAGCGCGGGGCGATGTAGTGTCGCCCCGTCCCTTCCCGATCGATCCAATCTATGGAGTAACCCATGTCCGAGACCATTCAGGACCTCTATACCAGCTTCTCCGAGCAGATGGAGCCCATCCAGGAAGACAGCCGTTACTTCCGCTATCTGTTTGAGATGGCGCAGGCCTCGGGCACCACGATCGAGCAGCAGCGCGAGGAGCTCGTCAAGGTGGTGGACGAGGAATGGATCAGCATGATCGAGGACTCGCTCGACGCCATCAACACCATTATCGAAAAGCCGCGCCGCTTCATCACCACCGAGGAAGAGGTGGTGCCGGTCTCGCTCGCCAAAAAGATCAGCGCCGACAGCGTCCGTCATCTGAGCCAAAACACGCAGTTCTTGGCGCCGAGCGAGGACGGCAGCGTCCACCCTACGCGCATCCTCAACGTCAATACCGTCGAGACCTACGACCTGTACGAGAACCGCTTTATCTACCACCTGATTCAGCGCTTGCTGACGTTTGTGGACAAGCGCACCGACGTAATCTTTTGGTCGACGGGCAACGAGATCCGCAACCGCTTTAAGATGCACAGCAAGATCGACGACGCGTACGAAGAGATCGAGTATAACGTCGAGATGACGGTCAAAAACCGCCAGAGCTTTGCCGAGAACGACGCCGACAACATGGACGTCTTTATGCGCATCGACCGCGTGCGCCGCCTGGTCATGGCACTGCGCGGTGCGTCGTTCTGCCAGATCATGAACGGCTGCAGCGCGGTCCGCAGCCCCATTCAGCGCACCAACCTCATCATGAAGGACCCCAACTACCGCAAGTGCTACCAGCTGTGGCAGTTTATGGAGCGCTACGACAAGGTGGGCTACAACATCGACGTGCAGCAGCAGGCGCTGGCGTTCGATGACGAGTACATGGTGCAGATGTACACCAACCTCATCAACAACTACACCGTCTTTAAGAGCCTGACCGACGACGAGCGCAACCTGCAGGAGCTCGAGAGCGTGCATCCCGAGCCGGTGGCGCCCAAGTTTATTAAGGAGATTAAGGAGGTGCAGGTCGATAGCCCCGACCTGCCCGACGTTGAGGTCCGTCGCGTGTTTGTGGAGGAGGTCACGCAGGCCCAGCTCGATGCCGAGCAGGCGCTGGCCGAGGCCCGCGAGCAGATTGAGGAGTTGCAGGGGCAGCTCAAGTCCTGGAAGGTGCAGGCGCACGCGCTGACCGACGAGCGCGACGACCTGTCCGACGAGCTGGACGAGGCCAAGACGCGTGAACTGGCATTGACGCAGCGTGCTCAGATGGCCGAGGCCGATGTAGAGGAGCTGCGCGCCTCGCTGGAGGATGTCGAGGCCGGCAAGAAGGCTGCCGAGGATGCTGCCGTTGAGGCGCGTGAGACCGCGGCGGCCCAGCTGGCGCAGATGCGTGCCGAGGCCGATGCCGAGGTCGCGGCCGCTCGTGCCGATGCTGATGGCAAGGTCGCGGCCGCAGAGCAGGCGGCCGCCGAGCAGGTCGCGCAGGTCAAGAGCGAGTCTGCCGCGGCCCTGGCTGCCAAGACGGCGGCCGATGCCGCCGAGCTGCAGGCCGCCAAGGACGCCGCCGCGGCCGAGCTCGCCACCGTGCGCGAGGCTTCTGCCAAGGAGGTGGCCGAGCTGCATGCCAAGCTGGACGCCGCCCAGCTGCAGATCGAGGAAGTGCAGCTGACGGCCGAGCGCGATGCCCGTGCCGCGGCCGAGGCGGCCGACGCCGCCGCTGCTGTAACGGAGCAGAAGCTCGCCGACACCGTTGCCGCGGCTGAGGCGAAGGTCTCCGCCGCCCAGCAGGCCGCCGATGCCGCAATCGATGCTGCCCGCGCGGCCGTCGATTCTGCCGTCGAGCAGGCTGCGGTGGACGCCAGCGAAAAGGTCGCCGCAGCTGCTGCCGAGCGTGATGCCGCCACGCGCGCCGCCGAAGAGGCCCGTGCAGACGCGGACGCGCGTATCGCTACGGCCGAGCTCGAGGCGGGGGAGCGTATTGAGCAGGAACTCGCCGCCGCCAAGGCCGCGCACGAGCGCGAGCTCGAGGCCGTCCGCGCGGAGATGCGGCAACGCTTGGGCTTGTTGGCGCATGAGCTGGAGCAGGCCGAGCGCGATCGCGCCCGCGCCGAGCGCCGTGCCGAGGGCAACAGCCTGTCGCGCTATCTGCTGGCTCGTCTTCGCGGTGAGGACGCCGAGCTGGCTGCGGATGCCGATGAGTCTGCCGCGGGCGCCGAGGGCGAGGCTGCGCCTTCTGCAAAGGATGCCGCCGAGGCCATCGACGCCCCCGACCCCGAGACTTCTGCAAAGGACGCCGACAAGTGATGAAGCACGTGCTCCGCGTGATCAACGTGTTGGCGACCGTGGTGATCCTCGTCGCCTTTGTGGTGTTGCTGCGCACGGTGTTCACGCCCGCCGGCGAGATCCCCACCATCATGGGCTATGGCTTTATGCGTACGCTGACCGGCTCGATGGAGCCGGCGATTCCTGTGCATTCGTTTATCGTCGTCGATACCGACAACAGCCAGGTTTACCAGGTGGGCGATATCATCACCTTCCATTCGTCCGATGACGCGCTGGAGGGTTCGCTCAACACGCATCGCATCGTTGCCGTGGAGGCCGCGGCCGACGGCACGCCGGTTTACCGCACCAAGGGCGATGCCAATCCGGTCGAGGACGCCGCGCCCGTACCCGCCGCTGATGTGGTGGGCCGCGTGGTCTTTGTCTCGGCAGGCCTGGGCGTGGTGGTCTCGTTGCTCACCAATCCGCTGCTGTTCTTCCCGCTTATCGTGGTGCCGCTGATCGTGCTGCTGGTGCTCGAGATTCGCCATATGGTCAAGACCACACAAGAGGTGGCACGCGCCGAGGACGAGGCCGCCCTGCGTGCCGCCGTGGAGCAGATTCGTGAAAAGCGCCGTCGCGAGCAGGAAGGCCAGGACGACGCCAGGGAGCAGAGCGACGGCGAGCATGCTGGGGAAAGTGCGGAAGCCGACCCCGGCGCCCTAGACGATTCCAACCGATCGGCATAGCGCGTCTGCGCCTTTCGTCCCTGCAAATTGGACGCCCGTACATGTTCCGAATCGTCTGCTTTTTCATGCCGATATTCGTGCTACAGTTTGAGCGCTTTGTTGCCAATTGATTTTGGGGGAGTGGAATGGAGCGGGAGCACACAGCGCAGCGTGCACGCAAAAAGGCTTCGGTACCGATGACGGCGGCGTCCGATTTTGTCGTGCCCGAGGGAACTGACGAGCTTAGCCGCAACACCCGTCGCGCCTGGCGCGACCGTCTCAACGACGCCCAGACGCGCAAGATGATCACGGGCGTTTTAGCCACGCTGGTGGGCGGTTCGTTTTGGGGTTTCTCGGGTACCAGCGCGAGTTTTTTGTTCGATACCTACCATGTCGATACGCTGTGGCTTATGAGCATACGGCAGATTCTCGCCGGCCTGCTCTTTATGGCTGTGGTTGTCACGCGCGACCGCGCACGCCTGGTCAAGCTTTGGACGACGCCCGCTGACCGCAAGCAGCTGCTGCTCTTTACCGCTTTTGGCCTGCTCTTTAACCAGTTTTGTTATCTTTCGGCCGTGCGCCTGACCAATGCCGGAACCGCGACGGTGCTCCAGTGCCTGCAGCTGGTCATCATTATGGGCTACACCTGCGTGATCGACCATCGCATGCCTCGCGTGCGTGAGGCCGTTGGCATTGGGTTGGCCCTGGGCGGCACCTTTTTAATCGCTACCGGCGGCGACCCTACCAGTCTGAGCATATCGCCGCTTGGCCTGGTCGCAGGCCTTATGTGTGCGGTTAGCGCCGCCTGTATGGCGGTGATTCCCGCCAAGATTCTGTCCGAATACGGCAGCCCTATTGTTACGGGCTCGGCTATGCTTACGGCGGGTGTCGTTTCGAGCGTCTTTGTGCAGCCGTGGGCTCATATGCCGGCCCTCGATACTGCTGCCGTCGAAGCGCTCGCGGTGTTTGTGATCGTGGGCTCGTTTTTGGCGTACATGCTCTATATGCAGGGCGTCAAAGACATCGGCTCGGTGCGTGCGAGCCTCATCGGAACTGTGGAGCCGGTCTCGGCGACCATCACCAGCGCCGTTATGCTGGGCACGGTATTTTTGCCGACCGACTTGATTGGCTTTGTCATGATCATCGTGATGATGTTTCTGACGGTATAGCTCACGCCGCTGCCCAGACGGACACGGTGTTGCACCACAATTTCGTGAATTGGTGCCTGCATCTGGAGTTTAACTGACGATGCCAAATATGTCATAAACTAATAGCGTTATTGACTTTTAGTATTGCGAGGACTCCTCTATGGCTGGTAACCACTTTAAGAACGGCGACGGCGAGCGCCCTGCAGTTCCGCCGCGTTCAAATGGGACTGGAAACGCTGGCGTACCGAGTGGATCCAGCCAAAACGGTGCTGGCAACCGTACGTCTCCGGGCGAAACGGCGATGTTTGCCGCTCTGTACGAACAGTCTCAAAAGGCAAAACAGGCTGGTCGCGTAGGCAGGCAGGCATTTCCGGGCGGGGCGGGCTCTGCGGCTTCGTCGGCCGGGGTCCGTCCGGCGCCAACGGGCGGTGCAAATGTCGCCGGCTCCACTGGCCCCGCTAACAACGCTAATCGCGCCCACAACGCCGGCCCCGTCAACTCTGCCAATCCCGCCAATAGTGCTTCTTCTGCTGGAGACGCAGGGCTTACGGGTAACCTAGGCACTATCTATACGGGCGCTTCCGAAACCGGCACGTTTGCCCGTCTCAATGACGACGGTGCCGAGTTTAAGGGTTCGGGCTCTAAAGAAGATTATTACGATTTTGGCTTGAACTACGGCGGTGATTCCTCGACGATCCCGACCTCGAACGGCCTGGTTCGCCATCGCCATCGCAAGGGCGAGCGCAAGAAGCGCCGCGTTGCAGCCGTTGTTGCTGTCATCGTCGCGGTGGTTCTTGTCGCTTTTGGCGTGAGTGGCTTCATGCTGTTTAACTCGGCAAAAACCGTGAAGAGCCAGGCAAAGGAAACAGTCGAGATCGTCGGCGGCCTTAAGGACAAGGTCACGTCGGGCGATTTTTCGACCCTGCCCGACGATGCGAAAAAAATTGACGAGCTCTGCAGCAGCATGAAGAAGGAGACCTCGAGTCCGGTGTGGACGATGGCTTCGTTCATTCCGGTGTACGGCGGCGATATTAACGCTGCCCGCACCATGGTCGACGCTCTGTCCGATGTTTCGAGCGGCGCGCTGGTCCCCATGGCCGATAATCTCGCTCAGGCAACGCCCGGTAAGCTGTTCCAGGACGGGACAATCAACGTGTCCGCGCTGCAGGCGGTCGCCGATTCGCTCTCCGATAGCTCGAAGGCGTTCAAGAGCGCCAATGAAAAGATTCAGGGTATTGGCGATACGCATATCGCCCAGGTGACCGAGCTGGTCGATAAGGCAAAGGACGGCTTTGCCACCCTGAACGGTGCGGTCGACGCGGCGGAGAAAGTCGCCCCCGTTCTGCCCCAGATGCTCGGCGCCAATGGCCAGACGCGCAACTATCTTTTGTATGCCATGAACAACGTCGAGATTCGTGCTTGCGGCGGTTTTGGTGGTTCGCAAGGTTTGATTTCAGTTACCGATGGTCAGATGTCGATTGGCGAGTTTGTTCCCCGCATTGGACTCAGCGAGGATGAGGCAGTCGAGAGCGTCGACGAAGAGGATGAGGCACTGTTCGGCAACCACAGTAACCTGTACAACTCGGGCAATACCTATTCACCCGATTGGCCCCGCAACTCGCAGCGTGTCGCCGCGCTGTGGAAGTCCCAGTATGGGCAGGACGTTGATGGCGTCGTCGGCATCGATCCTGTGTTCTTGCAGTACCTGCTGGGCCTTGTCGGTAATGTCTCGCTGCCCGATGGTACGGTCGTCGACGGTACCAACGCGGCGAAGGTTCTCATGCACGATGTGTATTGGAACTATCCGGTCGAAGAATCGGACGGCATCTTTGCGTCTGTTGCCAGCGCCGCCTTCGACAAGATTCTCGGTGGCATCGGTGACGTCGACGTTACGAAGCTTGTCGGTGCATTCGAGCGCGGTGCCGAAGAGGGCCGTCTGATTGCTTGGATGAGAAACGATGACGAGCAGAATGCCATCAAGGAGACGGGCATTGACGCTTCGCTGCCCGATCCGGATGATCCGAGTGCCGATCCCGTTGCCGGCGTTTACTTTAACAACCTGAGCTTCTCCAAGCTCGACTGGTATCTGAACGCCGACACGCAGATTGGCCAGGGCGTGAAGAACGGCGACGGCACGTGCTCCTATCGCATCACCGTTACCCTGACGAACATCATGACGCAGGAGGAGGCTGGCAAGCTGCCCGACTACGTTGCGGCGGGCGCATCCGATGCCGCGCGTGACGACGAACGCCTGAATGTCTCAGTGTTTGCCCCGACGGGCGGCAACATCAGTGACCTTACGGTTGAGGGCACCCAGTTTGGTCTTGGCGCCGCTACGTGGCATGGAATCCCCTTCTATTCGGGCACCGTTGACCTGCATGCTGGCGAGACGACGACGATCACGTATACGCTGACCACGTCGGCCGAGGCGGGGGACAAGCCGCTTACGCTGCGTCAGACTCCTACATGCCAGGCGGCTCGCGACAGCGCGTCGGCGTAGGGTTTTTCTGGTAGCGCAGATAATCGAGTACCATTTTGGGGCGGACGGGCAATCTGTTCGCCCCTATTTTGTAAGGAGAGCGCATGAAGTACTTTGGCACCGACGGCTTTCGCGGCGAGGCCAACGTTGGACTGACGGTAGAGCACGCTTATAAGATCGGCCGCTTTGTGGGCTGGTATTACGGCGCCAACCGCGGGACCAAAGCACGCGTGATCGTGGGCAAGGACACGCGTCGCTCGAGCTATATGTTCGAGGCGGCGCTGGTGAGCGGCTTGGTCGCGAGCGGCGCGGACGCCTACATGCTGCACGTGATCCCGACGCCGGGCGTGGCGCATCAGACCGTGGAGGGCTGCTTCGATTGCGGCATCATGATCAGTGCGAGCCACAACCCGTTTTGCGATAACGGCATTAAGCTCGTCAACAGCGACGGCTTTAAGATGGACGAGGACGTGTTGGAGCTCATCGAGGACTATATCGATGGCAAGAGCGAGGTGCCGCTGGCTACGGGCAACCACATCGGTGCCACGGTTGACTACATGCAGGGTCGCAACCGCTATATTGCCTCGCTCATTGCCAGCGCGAACTTTTCGCTGCAGGGCGTTAAGATCGGTCTCGACTGCGCCAACGGCTCGGCGTCCTCGGTGGCCAAGCCGGTGTTCGACGCGCTGGGCGCCGATGTGCGCGTGATCAACGCCGCGCCCGATGGCTTTAACATCAACGTCGATTGCGGCTCCACACATATGGAGCGCCTACAGCGCCACGTGGTGGAGCAGGGCCTGGACGTGGGCTTTGCCTATGACGGCGATGCCGATCGCTGCCTGGCCGTGGACGAGCGCGGTCGCGTGGTCGACGGCGACCAGATCCTGTACGTGTGCGGCGTGTATCTAAACAAGCACGGGCGCCTCTCGGGCGGCACCGTGGTGCCGACGATCGCCAGCAACTTTGGCCTGGTCAAGTCGCTGGAGCTTGCCGGTCTGAGCGCCGTGACCAGCGGCGTGGGCGACCGTCACGTGTATGCAAAGATGCGCGAGGGCGGCTACAGCCTGGGCGGCGAGCAGACGGGCCACACGATCTTTGGCGATATCGAACGCACGGGCGACGGCATTATGACCTCGCTGCGCGTGATGGAAGTGATTCGTGCCGAGCGCGAGACGCTCTCGCAGCTCACGGCTCCGTGCAAGCTGTTGCCGCAAGCGCAGGTTGCCGTGCGCGTGGCGGACAAGGACGCCGCGCTGGGTAACATGGGCGTGCAGGCCGCCATTGCCGAGGCCGAGGCGTCGCTGGCGGGCGAGGGCCGCGTGCTGGTGCGCAAGAGCGGAACCGAGTCGGTGATCCGCGTGCTGGCCGAAGCCCCCGACCAGGCAGCTGCCGACGCCGCCATGAAGCGCATTGCCAACGCGCTGGAAGTTCTGTAGTTACGCGGTTTTACCAAACCGCGTAACTGCTCGACGCTGCAAACGGCCCCAAGCGGCAATCTGACGTTCAATTTCATTTTCCGGCACTTGGGGACGTTCCTATCGTGCCGGCAAAAAAGGAACGTCCCCAAGTGCCGGGTCTCTGGCTTAGGTGGAAAAGGGGGCGCCGCGGGATAGATCCTGCGGCGCCCCTTTGCGTTGGCGTGTTGCCTAGGCTTTACAGCTCGTAGAGCGTGGTGAACTTGTCCTGCAGGTAGCTGCAGTAGTAGCGGGCATCGAACGCCATGCCGCATGCGCCCTTGATGAGCTCCGGCGCGTCCTTGGCACGGCCCCACTGCCAAATGTGCTCGCCCAGCCAGGCGCGGACGGGTGCCAGGTTGCCGCTCGCACAGGCGCCGTTGAGGTCGACACCGTCGCGGCACATGGCCGGCACAAACATGGCGTCGTAGGCGCTGCCCAGCGCATACGTGGGGAAGTAGCCAAACGAGCCGCCGCTCCAGTGCGTATCCTGCAGACAGCCGCGCGTGTCGTCGGGGACGGGAATGCCCAGGTACTCGTCCATAAAACGATTCCAAAGCGCGGGGATGTCCTTGGCCGTGGCCTCGCCGGCAAACAGCATGCGCTCAATCTGGTAGCGCACCATAATATGCAGCGGGTAGGTGAGCTCGTCGGCCTCGGTGCGGATCAGCGACGGCTGCGCGATGTTCACGGCGCGGTAGAGCGTGTCCTCGTCCACGCTGCCGTAGACCTCGGGCGCGTGACGGCGCAGCACCTCGAGCAGCGGTCCCATAAAAGCGCGGCTGCGACCCACGGTGTTCTCAAAGAAGCGGCTCTGGCTCTCGTGGATACCCATGGAGGTGCCGCCCTCCAGGCAGGTGCGCGCATAGGCGGGATTGACGCCCAGCTCGTACATGGTGTGCCCCGCCTCGTGGATGATGCTGTAGACGTTGGAGATGCAGTCGTCCTCGTAGATGTGCGTCGCGATGCGCGCATCGCCCACGGCAAAGCCCTCGCTAAACGGATGCTCGGTAAAGGCGAGCGTGGTGTCGTCCAGGTTAAGACCGACAAGCTTCATAAGGTCGAAGCTCATGGCGCGCTGAGCGGCCTCGGGCACGCGGGCGTGCAAAAAGTCGGCATCGGGCTGCTGGCCGCGCTCGCCGATGGCGTGCACGAGCGGCACGACCGTCGCCTTGACCTCATCGCAAAACGCATCGAAGCTTTTGGCGGAAAGGCCGCGCTCGTACTGGTCGAGCCAAACATCGTACGGGTCGCGCTTGGGGTCCATGAGCTCGGCCTGATGCTTAAGCTGGGCGACGATTCTATCCACATAGGGCTCAAAACTCGCCCAGTCATTGGCCGTCTTGGCCTTGTGCCACACGGCGTCGGCCTCGCAGGTGAGCCTGGTCCAGGCCTCGGCCTCCTCGGTGGGGATGGCGCTTGCCTCGCGCTGGTCGCGGCCGAGCACGCGGATCTCGTCGAGCAGCTGCGGGTCGTCGATCTTTCCGCCCGCGACCGTCTCACGCGCGAGAGAGCACACGAGCTCAACGGACTTTTTGCTGGTCAGCAGTTTGTGATGTTCGCCGGCAAGGGTGCCCATGGCATCGGCGCGCGCTGCGGCGCCGTTGGCGGGGGCAATGGTCGCGCCGTCAAACTCGGCAATCTTGAGCAGGTACTCGCGGGTCCACAGCTTGCCCTCGAGTTTGCGGAGCTTTTTGACGGCCTTATCGACCTTCATGCCTTTGGGCGTCTTGCCCACTGCGGGCTCGGCCTTCTTATCGAGTTTCTTTCCCATGCCATATCCTTGATCTCGCGAGCCGAGCGCCACGGATGGGTGCACGGCCAGTTTGCACAGCTACTTGCCTTGTACCCAGCGCGAACAAAACGGAACGCGGCGATGCGCACGCAGAATGTGTTATCCTATAGCCCAATGCGTTGACGGAGAGGGTTTTGCCCGCCGCGTCGCCGGCAAGAGAGGGAAGGTCATGGGCTGTAAGCCTTCCTGCGGTGACAAGGGCCAAGCGTTCACTCCCGAGCAGCGACCTCAACGGGCGCGCGGCCAGCGGCGGCGAAGCCCCAGTAGGGAAGCCGTGAGCCTCGCGATAAGGGGCACAGAGTGGGCGCGGCGGGCCAGACATCCGCCGGGTCAAACAAGGTGGTACCGCGGAATTCAACCGTCCTTGGGCAATGCACATGCCCGAGGACGGTTTTTTGTTACCGAACCGGGCCGCGTTTTCGCAGCGCCAGGCGGCATCGGTCGTCCCGGCGAGCAGGGAGCGCGAGAGACGAAAGGGAAGACATGAGTCTGATTGATGATCTGGTCAAACTCGAGGAAGAGGCCAAGGAGCTCGTCGCAAGCGCCGATGATGCCGCCAAGCTCGAGGCTGCGCGCGTTGAGCTGCTTGGTCGTAAGGGCCGCATCACCGGCCTAATGCGCATGATGGGCAAGCTCGCCCCCGAGGATCGTCCCGTGATGGGCAAGCGCGCCAACGAGATGCGCCAGCTGATCGAGGGCATGCTCGACGAGCGTACCACCGAGATGAAGGCCGCCGCCCTCAAGCACGCACTGGAGCACGACGCCGTTGACATCACGCTGCCGGGCATCCGTCCGCAGATTGGCCACCAGCACCTGATCAAGCAGATCATCGAGGAGGCCGAGGACATCTTTAGCGGCATCGGCTACACCGTCGAGTCTGGCCCCATGGTCGATACCTCCTACTACAACTTCACCGCGCTCAACGCGCCCATGGATCACCCGAGCCGCTCGGCCCGCGATACCTTCTATGTGGTCGACAATAACCCCGGCAGCGTTGCGCACCCCGAGGCTCACGCCCACGGCGAGTCCGACGTGCTGCTGCGCACCCAGACCTCGGGTGTGCAGATTCACACCATGGAGTCGCAGAAGCCGCCCATCTACATGATCTGCCCGGGCACCGTCTACCGCCCCGACACGGCCGACGCCTGCCACCTGCCGCAGTTCAACCAGATTGAGGGCCTGGTCGTCGACGAGGGCATCACCTTTGGCGACCTTAAGGGCACGCTCGACTACTTTGTTAAGTGCATGTTTGGCGAGGACCGCAAGACGCGCTACCGCCCGCACTTCTTCCCCTTCACCGAGCCCAGCTGCGAGGTGGACGTGAGCTGCCACGTGTGCGGCGGCAAGGGCTGCAACTTCTGCAAGCACAGCGGCTGGATCGAGATCCTGGGCTGCGGCATGGTCGACCCCAACGTCCTCATCAACTGCGGCATCGACCCCGAGAAGTACACCGGCTTCGCCTTTGGCATTGGTGCCGAGCGCGTCGCAGCACTGCGCTACGACCTGCCCGACCTCAGAACGCTCATGACCGGCGATATGCGCTTCCTGAACCAATTTTAGGCTTGCCCAAGCACCCCATCTTGGCGTTCAAACCGTCGCTCGCGTACCTTTAGTACGCGTCGCTCCTCTTTCACGCCAACCTGGGGCACCTGGACAACCCTAAGGCGAACGTCTTCATTTGATATTCCTCCCTATGCGGAGATTAAGAACTAGGAGAGCTACATGCGCGTTTCTTACGACTGGCTCAAGACCATGATCGATATTCCGGAGGATCCCAAGACCCTTTCGGACGAATATATCCGTACCGGCACCGAGGTCGAGGCGATCGACACCGTGGGCGAGTCCTTCGACCACGTGGTGACCGCCAAGGTACTCACCAAGACCCCGCACCCCGATAGCGACCACATGTATGTGTGCTCGGTCGACGTGGGCGACAAGAACCTCGACGCCGACGGCAACCCCGCCCCGCTGCAGATCGTCTGCGGCGCGCAGAACTTCGAGGCCGGCGACCACATCGTCACGGCCATGATCGGCGCTGTCCTGCCCGGTGACGTCAAGATCAAGAAGAGCAAGCTTCGCGGCGTCGTGTCCATGGGCATGAACTGCTCCGCGCGCGAGCTTGGCCTGGGCGGCGACCACTCCGGCATTATGATCCTGCCCGAGGATACGCCCTGCGGCATGCCGTTTGCCGAGTACGTGGGCTCGAGCGACACCGTGCTCGACTGCGAGATCACGCCCAACCGTCCCGACTGCCTGTCCATGATCGGCATGGCCCGCGAGACCGGTGCCATCTTCGACCGCGATTTCCACGTTGAGTTGCCCGCCATCAAGACCGAAACCGGCCGCGCGACCGACGACGAGCTTTCGGTCGAGATTGCCGATGAGGGCCTGTGCGACCGCTACGTCGCCCGCATCGTGCGTAACGTGAAGGTCGGCCCCTCGCCCGACTGGATGGTCAAGCGCCTCAACGCCCTGGGCGTGCGCCCGCACAACAACATCGTCGACATCACCAACTATGTGATGATGCTCACCGGTCAGCCGCTGCACGCCTTTGATCTGGACACCTTTGCCGAGCGCGATGGCCATCGCCGCGTGGTGGTTCGCGCCGCTCAGCAGGACGAGAAGTTCACGACCCTTGACGGCGAGGAGCGCGTGCTCGACGCCGGCATGGGCCTTATCACCGACGGCGAGCGCCCTGTGGCGTTGGCCGGCGTTATGGGCGGCATGGATTCCGAGATCGAGGACGACACTGTCGACGTGATGGTCGAGAGCGCCTGCTTCAACGCCGGTCGCACCTCGCACACCAGCCGCGATCTGTCGCTGATCTCCGACGCCTCCATTCGCTTTGAGCGCCAGGTCGATGAGACCGGCTGCGTGGATGTCGCCAACGTTACCTGCGCGCTGATCGAGGAGATCGCCGGCGGCGAGGTTGCTCCCGGCTACGTCGATGTTTTCCCCGCGCCCAAGACCATCGACAGCATTAAGCTGCGCCTGGCCCGCGTGCACGCCATCTGCGGTGCCGATATCGAGCCCGACTTTATCGAGCGTTCGCTCACCCGTCTGGGCTGCACCGTCGAGCGCGACGGCGAGGACTTTATGGTTACCCCGCCGAGCTTCCGTCCCGACCTGCCGCGCGAGATCGACCTGATCGAGGAGGTCCTGCGCCTGTGGGGCATGGGCCGCGTGACGGCGACCATTCCTGCTGCCAAAAACCACATTGGCGGTCTGACCCGCGAGCAAAAGCTCACCCGCAAGGTCGGCGAGATTCTGCGCGCCTGCGGCCTCAACGAGACCACGACTTTTGGCTTTGCCGCCCCGGGCGACCTGGAGAAGATCGGTATGTCCACCGAGGGTCGCGGCTGCCCCGTGGTGCTCATGAACCCGCTGGTGGCCGAGCAGACCGAGATGCGCCGTTCGTTGCTGCCGGGCCTGTTGCAGTCCGTTGCCTATAACGAGGCTCATGGCACGCCCAACGTGCACCTGTACGAGGTCGGCAGCCTGTTCCATGGCCGCGAGAACGCCAGCCTGCCCAAGGAGACCAAGTCCGTGGCGGGCGTGCTCTCCGGCCAGTGGAGCGAGCAGTCTTGGAATATGAAATACCGCAAGCTGCGCTTCTTCTTTGGCAAGGGCATTGTCGAGGAGCTGCTCGCCCAACTGCGCATCGAGAAGGTTCGCTTCCGTCCCGTCGAGGGCGAGGGCTACGCTTTCTTGCAGCCGGGTCGTGCGGCCGAGGTTCTGTCCGGCGGCACCGTGCTGGGCTGGGTCGGCGAGATTCACCCCGAGGCGCGCGAGGCCTGCGGCATCGACGAGGTCGTCGTTGCCTTTGAGCTCGATCTGGACAAGCTGATCAAGGGCGCCCGCAACCAGGAGAACTACCGCGAGTTCTCGCAGTACCCTGCCGTTGAGCACGACCTTGCTATCGTGGTCGACAACGCTGTGACCTGCGAGGATCTTGAGCGCCGTATTACCAGCGCCGGCGGCAAGCTGCTCGAGGGCGTGCGTCTGTTCGACGTCTACCGCGATCCGGTCCGCATTGGAGCGGGCAAGAAGTCCATGGCCTTTGCGCTTACGTATCGCTCCGACGACCACACGCTCACCAGCGAAGAGGTCGAGAAGGCGCACCAGAAGATCGTCACCAAGGTGTGCAAGGGTGTAAACGGCGAGGTCCGCGGCTAGGATCGCTTGCGTCTGTGACGAATGTATTGCAAAACGGCGCACTGCTTTGTTGGCAGTGCGCCGTTTGCTATGATAGCCGGCGTCGTGTTACGAATCTAACAATATGTAACACTGGCAAGGTGATTCAAACGGCGCTGCGATCGCGTGCCGACAACCGGGAGGCGCTATGCACATTCCAGACAATTATCTGTCCCCGCAGACCGATGCCGTCATGGCGGTGGCGATGGTGCCTGTTTGGGTCCACTGCATCAAGAAGGTACGTGCCACGCTCGATCGCGAGCACATGGCGTTCCTGGGCATCTGCGCCGCATTCTCCTTCTTGCTCATGATGTTCAACGTGCCGCTGCCCGGCGGCACCACGGGCCACGCCGTCGGCGGCGCGCTCATCGCGCTGCTGCTGGGCCCGGAGGCCGCGGCCATCGCGGTTTCGGTCGCGCTGGCGCTGCAAGCGCTGCTGTTTGGCGACGGCGGCGTTCTGTCCTTTGGCGCCAACTGCTTTAACATGGCCTTTGTGCTGCCGTTTACCGCTGCTATCGTGTTCCGTGCGCTCAACAGCCGTCTGCGCGACAAGAGCTGGGGCACCTCGGTTTCTGCCATCGTGAGCGGTTGGGTCGGCCTGTGCCTGGCGGCCCTGTGCGCGGCGATCGAGTTTGGCATTCAGCCGATGCTCTTCACCAACGCCTCGGGTGCGCCGCTTTACTGCCCCTTCCCGCTGTCCGTGGCTATTCCGGCCATGTTGATCCCGCATATGCTGGTTGCCGGCGTGATCGAGGGCGTGGCGACGGCTGCCATCTACGGTTTCATTAAGAAGACGGCGCCGAGCGTTATCGTCGGCCCCGAAGCCGCCGATGGCCAGCTTGCCGCCGATGGCACCGCCAAAAAGACTTCCCTGATTTCCACGATCATTCTGGTCGCCGTGCTTGTCGTGGCTACGCCGCTGGGCTTGCTGGCCACCGGAGACGCCTGGGGCGAGTGGGACGCCGAGGGCGCCGCGACCGCCGTTCAGGAGGCTGGCGACGACAGCCTGCAGGCTTCGGTCGGCCTCGATACTCCGACCTTTGCCGACGCTCTGCCCACGGGTGATTACCTGCAGGCCTATTCCGAGGAACAGGGTCTTGGCTTTGCCGGCCAGGCTGCCATGTATATCCTGTCCGGCGTGATTGGCGTGGCGGTACTCACCATCGCATTCCGCCTGATCTCGCTTACGGTCAAGGAAAGCGGTGCTCATGGCAATAGCTGAGCTGCCTAGCTGGCTTGCGACCGAGCAGCGTTACGAGCCCGCGGGGGCTCGGCATCGTGTGATGCAAAAGAACGTCCTGCACCTGGCGAGCCTGCTTGAGCGGGTTCGCCTGGGTGGAGGCGCGCACGAGGGCGGGTCGATGGTCGACCGCGCCCTTTCTTGCGTTTCGGCTCCGGTGCGCCTGGTGGGGATGTTCGTTTGCGTCCTGTGCGTGTGTCTGACGCAAAGCCCGCTGTACCTGATGTTGATGGCGGCGATCGCGTTGGTGCTGGTCGCGGTGCGCCCCGCACGTGGGTTGCGCGCGACTTTTGTACCGGCGCTTGGCGCCACGGGGCTTGCGGTGGTTCTGGCGCTGCCCGCCTTGCTGCTGGGCGCGTCTGCCACGGGCGCCATGCTCAAGATTGCGCTCAAGACGTTTATTAATGTGTCGCTGGTGCTGGGCGTTTCGTGGACCCTCACGTGGAGCCGCATGTCGGCGGCGCTCAAAATGCTGCACCTGCCCGACGAGGTCATCTTTACCTTCGATATGGCGCTCAAGCATATCGAGGTGCTGGGACGCACGGCGCACGATCTGTGCGAATCGGTCATGCTGCGCAGCGTCGGCCGCGCGCCTGCGGGTTTTTCGCGCACCGACTCGCTGGCGGGTATCATGGGCATGACGTTTATCAAGGCGATGGAATGCAGCCGCGCGATGGACGAGGCCATGCTGTGCCGCGGCTTCGCCGGCGTGTATCCGGCGCCTGCACGGAGCGGCTTTGGCTGGCGCGATGCCGTTTACGCGGCCGTTGTGGCGTTGCTCGCCGTGTTGTGCGCGGTGTTGTAGCGCGGACGGTCGAACTGTCGATGTGAGTAGGGAAGGGCGACGTTTTGGCAAACGATACGAATAACGCGATGGGTGCGAGCGGTGCTGCCGGCGCCGAGACCACGCCGCTCATTGAGTTTCGCGACGTGGGGTTTTCCTATGCGGGTCATACGGTGGTCGACGGCGTTTCACTGCAGGTGAACCGTGGGGAGCTCGTTGCTCTGCTTGGTCCTAACGGTTGCGGCAAGACGACGATCATGCGCCTTATTAACGGCCTTGAGCTCGCGGACGCGGGTGCGTACCTGTTCGACGGACATGCGGTCGATGCGGCATATCTCAAGGATTCCGCGACGGCCCAGCGGTTCCATCAGCGCGTGGGCTTTGTGTTCCAGAACGCCGATGCGCAGCTCTTTTGTGCCACGGTCAGCGAGGAAGTCGCGTTTGGCCCGGCTCAAATGGGGCTGCCGGCAGACGAGCTCGAGCGCCGCGTCCGCGATGCCATGGAGCTGTTCCAGGTTGCCGACCTTGCCGATGCCTCTCCCTATCAGCTTTCGGGCGGGCAAAAGAAGCGCGTGGCGCTGGCTGCCGTCGTGTCGATGAACCCGGATATCCTGGTGCTCGACGAGCCTACCAACGGACTTGACGAGGACTCGTGCGACATCGTGGTTAACTTTCTACTGGCCTATGTTGCTGCCGGTAAGACGGTCTTGATGAGCACGCATCATCAGGATTTGGTACGACGCCTGGGTACCCGCGCCATCTATATCGATCGATATCACCACGTGGTCGAGCCGCCGGTGTCGTCGTATGGAACCGAGAGCGGCGCTGCGGAATAGTTGCTGCGTAGAGCGTGCGTAGCCGCCCGCGCGGCTTTGCCGTGATGGTATAGTTATCCAGGTTTTTATGGGGGTTGCTATGCCAAGCTGGAACATTCATATCGCTCAGACGGAGCGTTTGCTGGAGCGCACCGGTGCGCTTGCCAATAGCGTGCGTGACCGCAATGCCTTTTTGTTTGGCTGCGTGGTTCCGGATATCTTCGTGGGCTATATGGTCCCTGGCATCGCCGACCCCATCCCGTATCGCATCACGCATTTTGCCAAGCCCGAGCCTATCCCTAAGCCGCGCGAGCATGAGTTTTGGGACACCTATGTGGCGCCGCTGCTCAAAGGGGCACCTGTTGGTACGCCGGCTGCCGCGACCTCGATTGTCGAGGAGCGCGAGCGACTCAATCGGGTGCATTATCCCCAACGTTACAAGGACGCCGAGCCGGTTGCTGGTCCTGGCGCCTGTGAGTTCTCGCTTGCGTCCGAAGATGTGGCGCAGTCGCTGCTCGATCTGACGCTGGGCGCTTGGTCTCACCTCGTGGCCGATACCGTGTGGAACACCCGCGTGAACCAGTACCTGGAGGCGCACGGCGGCAAGCCGTGCGAGGAATTCCGCATTAAAAAGCAAGGCGACTTTGACTGGTTTGGCAAGACGCTCGGCATCGTTTCTATCCCGCGCGCGACCGATCGCCTGTATACTGCGGCGACGCGTTTTGGTCAGTATCCTATCCATAAGGAGTATGTGCTCAAGACCATCGGCGTTATGCACGAGATTGTACGCGAAAACCCCGGCGAGCCCGATCATCCGCCGTATCGCTTGCTAACCGAGGAGTTTTTCGATGCAACGTTTACCGAGGTCGTCGAGCTAACCGAGGCAGGATTTGCGGCCTGCGTCGCATCACCTGGTGTGCCTGCTCTGCCCCTGATCGCTAGCTGCTAGCTGGCCGGCTTGGCAGTGAATAGCTCGCCCCAATCGACCAACAGCTCCCGTCGAAGGGTTTCTGCGGCGGTGCGTTCCTGATCGGTCTTTGGGATGTAGGGGAGCCCCGCCTTTTTATGGATGAGTTCGGCGATGTTGTTAAAGCTCTTCGTGTCTTTGATTTGCTCATAGGTTATCTGGATAACGTCATAGCCCATGCTGCTGAGCGCGGTGGTGCGCTCGGCATCGGAGAGACTTGCGGCTTCGCTATCGTGGGCGGAGCGGCCTTGGCATTCCAAGATGACGCCCATGCTGTCGGTGTTGCTCTCGATGAGGATATCGGCGTAGCAGCAGGTTTTGTCATACAGTGAGCGCGCGGCGTCGCTGAGTGGGATGCGCACGTTGTTTTCGATGTTGATGCCCATGCCGCCCTCGTCGCGGGGGAGCGAGATGAGCATGGACGTCTGGACTTCGAAGGGCGAGGCGGTCTGTCCTGTCATGCGTTCGGTGGCCCAGCGGAGCTGCTTAACGCCGCGCAGGCCTGCGGCCTGCTTGGCGAACGCGGCGATATCCGCTGCGGTAAGAAGCGGCGTGCGCTTCCACAAGTTGGTGTCATTGCCCTTGGTGTCGTTAACTCGCTCCCAGCCGCAGTTGGGTGGAATGAGCTTAAGCGAAATAGCTTCATCGAGTTGTTGTTGCGTTCGCTCGCAGGGCTTAAACACTGCAAAGGAGCCGCACATCTCGTAGCAAGCCATGAATAACTGGCTGCGTGAGACCTGCGTGGCAAGGCTGAGCAGCGTGAACTCCGGTGAAGTGACATCAAACCCATGCTCAGTCTGCCTAAACGACCCAGGAGGCGGCTCTTGGGTCAGGAGGTGTGACTTGAACAAACTCCGTGATCCGACTTGCTCGCGACTGAACACAAATCGATGAAGCGGCATATGAAGAAGGTCTTCAACAAGCACATGGTTCCCAAGGGCGCAACACCTGCGATCCATGTTGTCTAGACTGACAGCGGGGTAAAGTCCTAATACCTGCGGCGGGATACGGTAATAGTTAAAGGCGGATTGACCGCATAGCGTCAGGTCCATGACGTCCTCCTGGTCGAAATATGCTTTTGGACCGTGCGATGCCAGTGTCAATTCGGAAGTATGCGGCAAAATCTAAACCCTGTGAGCAGACCTGGCTTTTGAGGCTAGTTTATCAGGCATTTTGTTGCGAAAAAACGAGGTGTGCTCGGTGGTCTCAGAATTTGCCGCATACTTCCGAAAACCAGGTAGATCTGGCTCTTGCTAAAACGATTTATCAGCGTCGGTTAAGGTGTGGGTTTGCCACCGGGCGAACACTTTTAGCGCTTGGGACTTTATTTTATGGGCCTCGAAGGGTGGATTTCGCACTTTTGGTAAAGAAATGAGTGCGTGTTTTGCTGTGCGCCGGCATTGGCACAGAAAAAGGGCCCGGAAGGCGAAGCCTTCCGGGCCCTTTGCAATGCAAATGTGCTTGCAAGTGCGTTTTAGCGCACCTGGGCGACGTAAGCGACGTTGGTCGAGGAGACCTTGTCCTCGAGTTGGACGCTCATGCGGGGATCGCCGGCGGTGGCGACGGTCAGGTCGCCGGTCTTGACGTAGCCGAGCTCCTTAGCGGTCTCAATCGCCTTGACGATCGTGCCGTTGACGGTGCCCTGGGTAATCTCGGCCTGGTGCGGGATAACGCCCCAGTACATGATCATCTGCTGGACGGCCCACTCGTGGCGGGAGAACGCGCAGATCGGCATGTTGGGACGGAAGTGCGAGATCAGGCGAGCAGTGCGACCGGTGGTCGTCGGCACGGTGATGCACTTGGCGCCAACGGTGGTAGCCATGTTCACAGCGGACATACCCACAACGTTGTTGACGACGCGGGTGCCGTGAGCGTCAGCCGGAACCTCGAGCGGAGCGTGAGCCGGGAGGTACTTCTCGGTCTCGAGAGCAATGCTGGCCTGCATCTTGACGGCCTCGACCGGGTACTTACCGGCAGCGGACTCGCCAGAGAGCATGACGGCGTCGGTGCCGTCGTAGATGGCGTTAGCAACGTCGGCAACCTCGGCGCGCGTCGGGCGCGGGTTCTGCTGCATGGAGTCGAGCATCTGCGTAGCGGTGATGACGGGCTTGTAGGCCGCGTTGCACTTGGCGATGATCTCCTTCTGGATGTGGGGAACGAGCTCGGGCTTGATCTCGATGCCCAGGTCGCCACGGGCGACCATGATGCCGTCGGAAGCTTCGAGGATCTCGTCGAAGTTCTCGACGCCCAGGGCGCACTCGATCTTCGGGAAGATCGTCACGTGCTCGCCACCGTTCTCGCGGCAAAGCTCGCGGATGCCGCGGACGGACTCGCCGTCACGGATGAAGGAAGCGGCGATGTAGTCGATGTTCTCGGTCAGGCCAAAGAGGATGTCCTGACGATCGCGCTCGGTGATGGCGGGCAGCGAGATGTTGACGTTGGGCATGTTGACGCCCTTGCGCTCGCCGATCAGGCCGTCGTTCTTGACGACGCAGGTCATGTCCTGGCCGTCGACGGACTCGACCTCGAGGGCAACCAGGCCGTCATCGATCAGGATGAGGGAGCCCTTCTCGACCTCGGAGGGCAGAGCCAGGTAGTCGAGGGAGATGTGCTCAGAGGTGCCGTGGAAATCCTCGGACGTGGGCTGAGCGGTGACGACGATCTTATCGCCGGTCTTGACGGCGACCTTCTTGCCGTCGACCAGAAGGCCGGTGCGGACCTCGGGGCCCTTGGTGTCGAGCAGGATGCCGACGGGCAAACCGAGCTCCTTGGAAATACGACGGACGCGCTCGATGCGACCGTGGTGCTCGTCGTAGGATCCGTGCGAGAAGTTAAAACGGGCGACGTTCATGCCCGCCTTGATCATCTCGCGGATGGTCTCGTCGCTATCGCAGGCGGGACCCATGGTGCATACAATCTTGGTGCGCTTGTACATTCAGACCTCCATCTGACATCGTCTTGCGCTGATAGATAAACCATAAGAAATAAAACTGAGATGATTATAACGAAATGGCGACCGAATACCCCAAAAAATCGACCGTATGCCGAATTAGAAGTTCATTTTTTGCGGAAAAACGGTATATGCAAAAACTTTACCAACCGTTCTAACCGCTGCTATCTGGGCGATATTTCAATTTGATGATGCGCCGAAGAAAAAACGTTTTATCAGTATTGAGCATCACACGGTCTGCACCGTTGCGCCTGTGCCGTGTTTCCAGATGGAATGTTTTGGCTAGACGCGTCGCTTTGGGGTACCATAGCCCCACTATCAACTGCCGCTCAGCACGGCAGCCTTGATGAGCCCTTGCCCTTCTCCTGGGAATTATGATCGGGCATCAATCTGCTGAGTGGCCCGAATCCCAGGAGGGGACTCTATATGCAAAAGGAATACCTGTCCGCCGCGGCGGAGGTGCTCAGCGACCAAGGCGTCGATGAGAACCTCGGCCTGAGCACTGGTGAGGCGTCGTCGCGCCTCGCCAAGACAGGCCCTAACAAGCTCGAGGAAGCCGAGAAGACGCCGCTGTGGAAGCGTTTCTTTGAGCAGATGGCCGACCCCATGGTCATCATGCTGATCGTTGCCGCCGTCATCAGCGCGCTCACGGGCATGGTCAAGGGCGAGCCCGACTTTGCCGATGTCGTCATCATCATGTTCGTCGTTATCGTCAACTCGGTACTGGGCGTGGTCCAGGAAGCCAAGAGCGAGGAGGCCCTCGAGGCCCTGCAGGAGATGAGCGCGGCGCAGTCCAAGGTGCTGCGCGACGGCAAGCTCGTGCATCTGCCGAGCGCCGAGCTCGTGCCCGGTGACGTGATCATGCTCGAGGCGGGCGACTCCGTTCCGGCCGACTGCCGCGTCCTCGAGAGCGCCACGATGAAGATCGAAGAGGCCGCACTCACCGGCGAGTCCGTGCCCGTAGAGAAGCACGCCAACGTGATCGAGCTTGCCGCGGGCACCGATGACGTGCCGCTCGGCGACCGCAAGAACATGTGCTACATGGGTTCCACCGTTGTGTACGGCCGTGGCCGCGCCGTCGTGGTCGGCACCGGCATGGATACCGAGATGGGCAAGATTGCCGGCGCCCTGGCCGAGGCCAAGGAAGAGCTCACGCCGCTGCAAGTGAAGCTCGCCGAGCTCAGCCGCATCCTCACCATCATGGTGATTATCATCTGCGTCGTGATCTTTGGCGTTGACATCCTCCGCCACGGCGTGGGCAACGTCCTCACCGACCCGACCGCCTTGCTCGATACCTTTATGGTCGCCGTCTCGCTCGCCGTCGCCGCCATCCCCGAGGGCCTGGTCGCCGTCGTGACCATCGTGCTGTCGCTTGGCGTGACCAAGATGGCCAAGCGCCAGGCGATTATCCGCAAGCTCTCTGCCGTCGAGACCCTCGGCTGCACGCAGACCATCTGCTCCGACAAGACCGGTACCCTTACTCAGAACAAGATGACCGTCGTCAAGCACGAGCTCGCTGCGCCCAAGGAGAAGTTCCTGGCCGGTATGGCACTGTGCTCCGATGCCCAGTGGGACGAGGAACTGGGCGAGGCCGTGGGCGAGCCGACCGAGTGTGCACTCGTCAATGATGCCGGCAAGGCTGGTCTTACTGGCCTGACTGTCGAGCACCCGCGCGTGGGCGAGGCCCCGTTCGACTCGGGCCGTAAGATGATGTCTGTGGTCGTCGAGACCCTGGACGGCGAGTACGAGCAGTACACCAAGGGCGCGCCCGACGTGGTGATTGGTCTGTGCACCCATATCTACGAGGGCGATAAGGTCGTTCCGCTGACTGGGGAGCGCCGCGCCGAGCTCGTGGCAGCCAACAAGGCCATGGCCGACGAGGCCCTGCGCGTGCTGGCGCTGGCGAGCCGCACCTACACCGAGGTTCCCGCCGACTGCAGTCCCGCTGCGCTCGAGCACGACCTGGTCTTCTGCGGCCTGTCCGGCATGATTGATCCTGTCCGCCCCGAGGTCGCCGATGCCATCCGCGAGGCCCATGACGCCGGTATCCGCACCGTCATGATCACGGGCGACCACATCGACACCGCCGTGGCCATCGCCAAGCAGCTGGGCATCGTCACCGATCGCAGCCATGCCATCACCGGTGCCGACCTCGATCGCATGAGCGACGAGGAGCTCGACGCGCACATCGAGGACTACGGCGTGTACGCCCGCGTCCAGCCCGAGCACAAGACCCGCATCGTCGAGGCCTGGAAGTCGCGCGACCAGATCGTGGCCATGACGGGCGACGGCGTCAACGACGCCCCGTCCATCAAGCGCGCCGACATCGGCGTGGGCATGGGCATCACCGGTACCGACGTTACCAAGAACGTCGCCGACATGGTGCTCGCCGACGACAACTTCGCCACCATCATCGGTGCTTGCGAAGAGGGCCGTCGCATCTACGACAACATCCGCAAGGTCATCCAGTTCCTGCTTTCGGCTAACCTTGCCGAGGTGTTCTCGGTGTTTATCGCCACGCTCATTGGCTTTACCATCTTCCAGCCGGTGCAGCTGCTGTGGGTGAACCTGGTCACCGACTGCTTCCCCGCGCTCGCGCTGGGCATGGAGGATGCCGAGGGCGACATCATGAAGCGCAAGCCGCGCAACGCCAAGGACGGTGTCTTTGCCGGCAATATGGGCCTGGACTGTGTGGTCCAGGGCTTGATCATCACCGTGCTGGTGCTGGCGAGCTTCTTTGTGGGCGTGTACTTTGACATGGGCTACATCCACATCGCCGATATGATCGCCGGCAACGCCGACGAGGAAGGCGTGATGATGGCCTTCATCACGCTCAACATGGTCGAGATCTTCCACTGCTTCAATATGCGCAGCCGTCGTGCGTCGCTGTTTAGTATGAAGAAGCAGAACAAGTGGCTGTGGGCTTCGGCCGCGCTGGCGCTGGTGCTGACGGTGATCGTGACCGTGCAGCCGACGCTTGCCGAGATGTTCTTTGGTCCCGTGACGCTTGAGCTCAAGGGCGTTATCGCCGCCCTGGGTCTTGCCTTCCTGATCATTCCGCTGATGGAGATCTACAAGGCGATCATGCGCGCTGTGGAAAAAGAGTAACGCTCTCGTCCGGGCCCGCCCCACGCCCTTTCTCCCTCACTGGTCCTCGCGCTTTGCGCTGCGGGATCGTTCGGGAGAAAGGGCTTCCGGGGCGGGCCCTGCGGTATCCTTGCTGGCTTTTCTCCCGCGCGGATGATAAAGGGCTGAGGGAAAGTTTGTGAGCTGGTCGGGCTTTGCCCGGCCAGCTCTTTTTGATTTAAAATACCTGCTCAGTTGTGATTTGTGGTGCTGGGAGGCGCTTGTGGGCAAGGCTAAGGCTAAGGCGAAGAAAAAGACGACGGGGGCGCGGGCTAAGCGCGATCGTCGTCGGAAGCTCGCGACCGAAGCTCCCGCGTCTGCCGAGGAGCTGCTGGCAAGCGTGCCGGGACTCGATGCGCTGCAGGATGTTCCGACGTTCGACGATCTGCCGGTCGATGATGCTCAGCGGGCTGCCTTCGATGATTTTTGTGCTCGGGCTGAGGAGCCCGAGCAGATGCAGCTTGGTGCCGTGGTGCGCCTGGATCGTGGGTTTCCGCTGGTGGCGACTGCCGATGACACCTTTCGTGCCGAGCATGCCGTGGGGTTTGCCAAGTCGCGTGGCGAGGATGAGGTTCTGCTGCCCGCCGTGGGCGACCGCATTGCGGTGCGCCGTGCACCGGGGCATGACATGGGCGTGATCGAGTGCGTGCTGCCACGCCGCACGAGTTTTGAGCGTTGGCGTGGCCGTGCCCGCGGTGAGCGTCAGGTGCTTTGCTCCAACGTGGATAGCGTACTGATCGTGCAGGCGCTCGGCGCCGGCGAGGTGCTGCTCGACCGTGTGGCGCGGTCACTGGTGTTGGCGCTCGACTGCGATGCCGAGCCGGTGGTGGTACTCACCAAGGCCGACCGCTGCGACGCCGATGAGCTCGAACGCGATCTGGACCGCGTGCACCGCTTGGTGGGTCCGGACGTGCGTGTAATCGTGACATCCTCTGCCGAGGGCCGTGGCCTGGACGAGGTTCGCGCCTGCGTTCCCGCTGGGAGCTGCGCCATGATCCTGGGTGAATCGGGTGCCGGCAAGTCGACGTTGCTCAACGCGCTGCTGGGCCACGATACGTTGGCGACCGGCGGCGTGCGCGAGCGCGATGACCAGGGCCGCCATACCACCGTCGCGCGCGTGATGGTGGCGCTTCCGGGTGATGCCGGTGTTATTGCCGACGCCCCGGGCCTGCGCAGCCTGCCGCTCGTGGGGCATGAGCGGGGCTTGGCACGCGCGTTTCCCGAGATCGTCGAGGCGTCGCGTGCGTGCCGGTTTGGCGACTGCACGCATACCCACGAACCGGGCTGCGCCGTTCGCGAGGCCGAGGATACCGGGCAGATCGACAGCCTGCGCCTGGAGACGTTCCAAAATCTGGCGTCATCCATGCGCGTGAGTGCACAGATGCTCGATCCCGATGTCCATCTGTAATCGAATCTACCTATGACAGCCGTCTCCCAATGGTACGGGAGGCGGCTTTTTTATTGCCGATGCGCCCCTAAACGTGCGTTTTGCCGACGTGCTGACCAAAACCTTGCCACGAGCTTGACGGGCCGGTCAGCTTTTGGTCGGCAATTGGTTTGACGCTCAAAACCAAGATCGCGATCGCGTCGTTTTGCTGCTTGCCCGCTCGGACAATGGTGGTACGGGCATCCGCCCGGTGCTACCTTGAGAGGAGCGGCCGTGAACAAGAGCAAGCGCATCGCCATCAGTCTGATCGCGGGCGTGCTCGCCGCGTTGCTCTGCATAGTCTACGCATCGTCGATCCGCTCGCGGGCTGAGCAGGCCCAGGCCGAGACGCTGGCCAAGTATGGCGGCGATCGCGTCGAGGTGTGCGTCGCGGCACGCGATATCGATGCGGGCGAGACGCTCGACGAGACCAATGTCATAACCCAGGAATGGCTGGCGAGTCTGTTGCCGCGCGATGCGGCGACCGAGTTGCGCCAGGTGCGCGGCGACGTGACGACCTCACGCATCCCTAAAAATGCCGTGATTTGCGATGCCTACACCAAGGCCGAAAGCCACAAGCTCGAGGTGCCCAAAGGCAAGGTCGCCGTTTCGGTGGCGGTCGATGCCGAGCACTCGGTCGGCGGCGCCACGGGCGTGGGCAGCTATGTGGACGTGTACGTGCAAAAAGATGGCGTGACCGATCGGCTGTGCGGCGCGCGCGTGATCGATACCAGCGAAGTGGCCGGCGCCACGCGCGAAGGCAAGATCGAATGGGTGACGCTGGCGGCCGACCCCGAAGACGTTAAGGAATTGCTGGGGGCCTCGGGCAAGGGGACGGTCAGTTTGACGATTCCCGCCACGGTGCGCGGCAAAAAGAGCGGAGGCGACGAGTGATGAAGGCGATCTGGCTTGCATGCTGCGCGTGTGGTGATTACGGATTGCTGCAGCGGGAAGTCGAGGGTCGCGATGCGGGCGCGCAGGTGCTTCGCGTGGGCGACCTGGATGGGCTGGTGTCCATGGCGCGGGCGTTTCCGTCGCGTCGCGGGGCGGCGATTATCGCGGCAGCCCTGTTCGATGCCGAAGACGTGCGAAAGACTGTTGCACGCCTGACGGCCGAGGGCCGTGTGAGCCGCGTGGTCGTACTGATAGAGACGCTCGATCCTTCGGATATCGAGGGGCTGTTTCGCGCGGGGGCGACCGAGGTTATCGCTGCGCGCAGCATATGCGGCAACGGGCGCGCGGGCGAGGGAACGGTTGATTACGACCGGTGTCTGACGATTGAGCCCGATGCTTTTGTTGATAGGGAACCCGGGGCGCCTCGCGCTACAAGAGGCCCGCGTGTTGATGATTGTGGAAAAGCGGAAGCCGAGCATGGTCGGTGCCCCCGGGATCCCCTTGCATACGATGATGCCGGAGAGCCGGTGCCGTATGGCGAGGAGCTTCTGGCTGTAGATATGGGATACGTGCATGGCGTGAGCCTGGTCGATGAGCTCGACGAGGTTGAGGGGCTTGCTGGGAACGACAATATTCGTGCCGATGCGGCCGTGAAGTCTCCAGACTCGGCCCCGCGGGCCGAGCAACCTGCCATGCCGGCTTGGGCGCAGCATATGAGCGCTGCCGGGGAGACGGGAACGTTGCCGCCCGTGTCGGCGCCGCCTGCCCTCACGCCGCCGGCGGATGCCGCCGCCCCGTCGCATCGAGCCCCGGTTGTCTGCGCCGTCTCGGGTTCGGGCGGTTGCGGCAAGTCGACGATCGTCGCCACCATGGCGCACGCGGCGTCGCTGCTGGGCCTGCGTGCCGCCGTGCTCGACTTGGACCTGATGTTTGGAAACCTCTACGACCTGTTGGGTGCCGATACCCCGCACGACATGGCGACGCTTATCGAGTCATCGGCTGCGGGCGCACTTGCCGAGTCGGACATCGTGGCCGCCTCGATGCGCGTGGCCCCGGGCGTCACGCTTTGGGGTCCGGTCGCCGCGCCCGAACAGGCCGAGCTCATGGCACGTCCGGTGGAGCTGCTGCTAGACGTCTTGCGCCGTGAATCCGACGTGGTTCTTGTCGACACCTCGGTCTTTTGGGGCGACGCCGTGGCGGCCGCAGTGGCGGCAAGCGACCGCTGCCTGGTCGTGGGCGATCCATCGGTGTCGTCTGCGACGTCCGCGGCACGCGTCATCGAGCTGGCGAGCCGTGTGGGCGTGCCACGTACGCGCATGAGCGCCGTGTTCAACCGGTTTGGCGCGCGCGGCGCCGACGAGGATGTCGCCATGCGCTTTGAGATTACCTGTGCGTTAAGCTCCAAGATCCGCATCGCCGACGGCGGGCAGGACTTGGCGGCGCTCATGGCATTCGGCCGTGCTGACGAAGCGGTGGGCCAGACCAGCGCTTTTGCGACCAGCGTGCGCGAGGCCACGCGCGAGATGCTCGTGGAACTGGGGTGCGCCGTCGGCCCTTGGAGCGATATGGTCGCCGACCGTGCAATGCGCACCGAACGCCCGCGTATTCGCCTTCCCTGGTCGCGCGAGGGTGATCAGCGATGAGCCTGCAAACGAGGATTAAGGCTGCTGGCGCTGCAGCGGCGGCAGCGCCTGTAGATGCGGGGCGTCGCCGCACGGTGAAACGACGCACCAAGCGCGCCGTGATGGACCGCATGGGTTACGACGAAGTGGCGCGTATCAGCGCCTATATCGACCCGGCACTTGCCCGCTCGGAATTGCGTCCTGCGGTGGAGGCGGCGCTCAATGTTGAGGAGCCGACCGATCTCGCGACGCCCGAGCGCGAGACCATCATCGACGAGATTTTGGATGACGTGGTGGGCTTGGGGCCGTTGCAGCCGCTCATCGAGGACGATACCGTTACCGAGATCATGATCAACGGCTGCCGCTCGGCCTTCTTTGAACGCGGCGGCGTCTTGTACCCCATCGAGCATGCGTTTGAGGACGATGAGCAAATCCGCGTGCTCATCGACCGCATCATCTCGCCACTTGGCCGCCGTATCGACGAGCGCAGCCCCATCGTCAACGCCCGCCTCAAAACGGGCTATCGCGTCAACGCGGTGATTCCGCCTGTGGCGATTGACGGACCGATTCTCACCATCCGAAAGTTCTCGGACCGCATCTGCTCGCTGGACGAGCTTGTGGGGCTGGGGTCGCTGCCGCTTTGGTATGCGCAGCTGCTGTCGTGCGCGGTGTCGCTGCGACAGGATCTGGCGGTTGCGGGAGGCACGGGATCTGGTAAGACCACCCTGCTCAACGCATTGTCATGCGAGATTTCCACCGGCGAGCGCATCGTGACGATCGAGGACTCTGCCGAGCTCAAGTTTGCGCATCACCCGCATGTGGTTCGCCTGGAGGCGCGCGAGGCTTCAATTGAGGGCGAGGGCGCGGTGACGATCCGCGACCTGGTGACCAATGCCCTGCGCATGCGCCCCGACCGCATCGTGGTGGGCGAGGTGCGCGGTGCGGAGTGCTGCGACATGTTGCAGGCCATGAACACGGGCCACGACGGGTCGCTCACCACACTTCATGCGGGCTCAGAACAGGAGACCGTGGTGCGTCTGACGTTGCTTGCACGTTATGGCATCGATCTGCCGAGCGAGCTCATCGAGGAGCAGATTGCCATGGCGCTCGACGGCATCGTGATGTCTGAGCGCCACGCCGATGGCAGGCGTTTCGTCTCCTCGTATTCGGGAGTGCGTCGCGCCGCGTCGGGCGGCGTAGAGCTCGAGCGCTATGTGACTTTCGATGCCGCCGAGCGCACCTGGACGCTTGACCGCGAGCCGCCGTTTATCGCAGAAGGCCTGCGGTCGGGGACGCTCACACAAGAGGAGGTGGACGAATGGAGGTCGCTGTGCCCCTCGTCGTAGGGGGTTTAGCAGCGTTTTCTGTCGCGACGGCGTGCGGGGCGGAACCTCGTGTGCCGCAGATACCGCCGGCGGAGCTGGCGCGTCAGGTGCTCGAGACGGTGGCAGAGAAGCTGCCGCGTGAGCTGGTGGAAAACGATCTGCTGAAAATGATCGCCCGTTCGTGGGCATCGCTGGCTCCGGCGCATCGCCTTGGCCTCGTGATCGAGGATGCTTCGGGGCGTTTGGCGTTTCTGCTGCTATCGAGCGGTGTCTGCTGCGTTTTACTAACGATGGTGTCGTTATCGCCCCTCGGATTTGCCTTGGGACTTGTTGCTCCGATTGCCGTTGGCGCCGCTCGGGATGGCTTTGAGAGCCGGCGCGAGCAACACGATGCAGAAGAGGCCATGCCCGAGGCGTTTACCGCACTTTCCATGTCGCTTGCCTCGGGACATTCGCTGGCCCAGGGCATGCGCTTTGTGGGCGCTCATGCGCAAGAGCCGGTGCATACCGAGTTTTTGCGGGTGGCAGCGGCGATCGATTGCGGCATCTCGGCGACCGACGCGCTCGATGACTTGCTCGTGCGCATCGACGCCCCCGGTCTTTCGCTTGTGACCTTGGCGCTTAAGGTGTCTCAGCGCACCGGTGCTCCGCTTGCCGACTTACTGTCCGAGGCGTCGAGCATGGTGGGGGAGCGCATCGAGCTCAAGCGCCGCCTGGATGTTAAGACGTCGCAGGCTCGCATGTCGGCGCATATGGTCGCGGCGATGCCAGCGGGCATGTGCGCGGTGTTGGCGCTGCTTTCGGCAGATTTTCGTCGCGGTCTTGCGACGCCTGCCGGCGCGGGCGCTGTGGTGCTGGGTCTTGCCCTCAACGCCGTTGCCCTGGTGGTTATCAGGCGCATTATGCGGGTGGAGCTATGAACGCCCCGGTTGCAGTTGCGGCTTGCCTGTGCGCCCTGAGTGTATTTGTCGCGACTGGTTTGGATCGGGCGGATGCACGCAAGATCGCAGGGGCCTGCAAGCGCGAGGCGGTGCTGGTCGCTGCCGCGGGTCGCTCGGTGGTCGATGCCCTGACCGCGCGAGTGAAGGGCGCGGTTGGAGCGGGCGGCCCGGCGCGAGTGTCGCTCGGCGAAGTGTCCGAGATGATCGATGTTGTGCGCTTGGGTCTTTCGGCCGGCCTTTCGTTCGATGCGGCGCTTGAGGTTTTTTGCGCCAATCGCCAATCGACGTTGGCGCTCCGCCTTGAGCGAGCCTGCATGGCATGGCGGGTGGGCGTAGGGACGCGAGAGGATGAGCTTCTGGCGGCCGCGCGCGACCTGGATGTGCGGGCGCTCGAGACCTTTGCCATCACAGCGGGGCAGGCGCTTGCTCTCGGTGCCCCGCTTGCCGAGACGCTGGCGGCCCAAAGTCGCGAGATTCGCGCGGCCCATCGCGCCGCGGTCGAGCGCGAGATTGAGCGTGCGCCGGTCAAGTTGCTGATTCCCACCGGCACGCTCATCTTGCCGGCGTTGCTTCTGTCCATATTGGGCCCGCTGCTGGGAGCAGGCGGGATGATGTAGGGAGGAATACATGAATACGATGACTGACGTTGTTGGCAAGGTCTGGAGCTTGGCGTTTTGCCAGTCAATTCACGCTCGCCAGCGTGCCGAAGAACTGCTGCGGGAGGAGAGCGCGCAGGGCACCACCGAGTACGCCATCCTAGTCGGTGTGCTCGTGGTGATTGCCATCATTGCCATCGTCGCATTTAAGGGCAAGGTCCAAGATTTATGGAGCGCTATCAGCGAGGGCATCAACAGCCTGTAGAGGGCGCCCGTCCCGTCGGCGCGTTGCTGGTGCTCGCCTGTGCGGTCGTGGCGGTGGCAGTGGCGGTTTGGGGGCTTAACGCAGCACGGCAACAACGTTTAGGGGTTGCCGCGGATGCGGGCTCGGGCTCGGCTGCGGCGTCTCAAAAAGACGATGAGCGAGGCGCGGACGATGCGAACGCCGCCGTCACGGCACAAACGTTCTTGCAAGCACTCGACGAGTGTGCGGACGCTGCAACGGGTTCATCTGCAAACAATGCCGTCGCTGTTCGTCTCGCATGGTCCGAGTGCCGACCGATGACCGAGGCGGCGGCAGATATGCTGCGCGCCTATCGCGAGGTGCCCACGGCGCAACTTGCTCTGAGCGGCTATCTCGACATCAAGGGCAACGTGTGGGGCGCCATCGTGCGTGACGGACGCGGCTGGGTCGATATGGTGACGGTTGCCGCGGATGCTGGTGATACTTCGTGTTGCCTGCGCGTGGTCCGCCTGACCCCGCAGACAACGAACTCAAAGGAGGGGTCGTGAAATGCATTATGTCCTGTGCGAGGAATCTGCCCAGGCAACGGTCGAATACGCCATCGTCACGGTGGCACTGCTTTCCATCGTGCTGGCGATCGCAGGGCTTTGGCGTGCCGGTGCCGATGGGCGCTTGGCGGCGCTGGTCGAGCGGACGGCATCTCACGGCGTCACCTCGACATCGGTTGTCGACGCTGCTGCGGGTGCTAAGGACATCGTGCTGTATTGATGTTGCGCGCGAGGACCGGGCTCAGTCTACGGTCGAGGCGGCATTCCTACTGCCGACGTTTCTGACGCTCGTCCTGTTGGCGCTGCAGCCGGTGTGCCTGCTCTATACACGCGCGGTCATGGAGTCTGCCGCCGCCGAGACCGCGCGGCTCATGACCACGACGACGGTGGGGGATGACGAGGATATTAAGGAGTTTGCCCGCCGCCGTCTTGCCGCGGTTCCCGACGTTTCGATTTTCCATGCCGGCGGGCCCCTGTCGTGGGATATCGAGCTTGGTCGGGCCGATGCGGGCGGCGTCTCGTCCGTTTCCGTTACCGGCGAGGTTAAACCGCTGCCCGTGATCGGTGCGTTTGCGCAGGCTATGGGTAGCGCAGGCCAAAACGGCTATGTCGAGCTTAAGGTCGACGTCTCGTATCGATCGCGTCCCGAGTGGCTGGAGGGAGATTATGATTCATGGATTGCTGCATGGGATTAAGCGCTGCCTGTTGAAGGTGACGAGGGGGCTTGCGGGCCGTTGCCGACCGCGTGCTCGCTGCAAGCGAGGCGGCTTTATGGGTCGAGCCGGGATCGACCTGTTTATCGAAGACGGTGCCTATACCACGCTCTCCTCTGCGGTGGTCATCTTGGTGGTGCTCACGTTGCTGTTTTCGTCGACGGCAGCGATATGGAGCATGTCGCGCGCGGGGGACACCCAGGCGGCTGCCGATAGCGGCGCGCTGGCAGGCGCCAATGTGGTGGCGTCCTACCATACGGCTGCGACAGTGGTGGATGCGAGCATATTGAGCTTGGGCCTAGCGGGGTTTGCCACGATCGGCACCGGCTTGGTCGCCATCCTTATTCCGGGTGCCGAGCTTGCCGCGGGCGATATGGTCGACACGGGGATCGAGATCATTAAAACGCGCAATAAGTTTGCCAAAAGCGCCTCCAAGGGCCTGCAGAAAATCGAGACGGCTCTACCGTATCTGGTTGCCGCGCGAGCTACGCAGGCCGTGTCGGCGCAGGATACCGAGGGTGCGACCTATACCGGTACGGCGCTTGCCGTGCCCAGGACGTCCGAGTCGGATTTCGTTGCGCTCGAGGGGTCCGAGATCTCGACCGATGTCATTAAAGACACATCGAAAGATCTGGAACGCGCAGTAGATGAGCTGCAGAAGGCCTCGGAGGAGACGGCGAAAGCAAAAGAGCGCGCCTGGCTTGCGGATTGCGGCGGGTCGGATCCGGCTTCGGTCGGCAGTTGCTCATGCATGTGGGAACGCGCGAGGAGTTTGGCGAAGCTTTCGGATATTGAGAATCCGCACTATGCCTCGAGCGTCACATGGGAGCCGCAAGTGGCGCTCGATCGCGCGAAGGCCTATTACCGCTTGCGCCTTGCAAACGAGGCGCCTCAAGGCTCAAGCGTCGAGACGAAGGCGGAGTCGGCGGCGCGCAAGGCGTTCTATACCTATGCGAGCGCAGAGGTCAATCGCGCATATATAACCGAAGACGGAGACCGGACCACTTCCTATATTCCGTTGTTGCCGCGCAACACTGACGAGGTGCGAGCGACGGAACTCTATACCGATGCGGCGTGGCCAACTAGTACCAACGATGGCAAAACGTATCTGCATTATGGAACGAGCTGCCCCAACTATAAGAAAGGGACGCCAGGCGGGCTAGCCTCGGTCGCTGCTTATGACGGGCAGGACAAATGCAACAGATGCCATTTTGGTGTTTCGTCGCTCGGCGCCGTTGCGGCTCCTTCGACTTCTATCGAAAACGGCTTCGAGTACCACTTTGATCGATTCAAAGACGCTCTGGAAGACTACGTCGAATGCCGCAACAAAGAGCTCGAGCTCATGCGCCAGACCGAGGACGAGGCTGACCGTGCGGGCAATGCGTTTGACGAGGCCATTAAAGCGCTTTCGGGCGAGCGTCCGCGTATCGCCCCGCCCGGCCGCAATGGCGTGGTTGCCCTTGCGGTTTCGGGTGCCATCTCGAGCCCCGATGAGCTCAACTCTTCGTTTAACACGACAGTCAGGCTTGGCGATCGCGGCGCGATCTCTGCTGCGGTGCTGGCGCCCGATGACGCGACGGCGCAGAACAACGTTCTCTCGCGGTTTTTCTCGACGCTGGAGGAGCGTTCGGGTGGCGTTGTCGGCGTACTCGATGGCGTCATGGATGTTTGGGGGCGGCTGCTTGTGGGATACGGAGACATCCAAGGCTCGGCCGACGAGCTCATGGACGAGATGATCGATGACCTGGGAGGGGGCAGCGGTGCGTTGAGTTCCATTGCGTCGTGGCTCGGCGATACCGTTTCGGCGTCCGTGGCGGCGCTGGGCTTGGAGCCGTGCGACTTGCGCCTACGAAAGCCGGTGCTGACCGACACCGCCAACGTCATCAAGAGCCCGGGGTCTGACATCACAGGTCTTTCTAATGCGCAGGACAAGCTACGAAGTATTCCGTTGGGCGTGACCGATCCCAAGGCGCTTTGCGAGGCGCTGGAATATCAAGTCGAGCGCACCGTCAGCGGCACGGTGTTCACGCTTGCGGAGATTCCGCTGCCCGGCGGCGGTTCCATCCCACTTACCGTCGATGTTGCCACGCTGGCGGGTGCCCTGGGCGGTGGGTCGTAATGGGCATCCGCAAACGCCTGCGCGAGGAGCGCGCCCAGGCGACGGTCGAGATGGCCGTGGTCACGCCCGTCCTGCTGGTTCTGGCGCTTATCGTGTACAACGTCATGGTCTTTGCCGGTGCGGTCGCACGCTTCGACCGCGTGGTGCCCGATATCGTGCTAGCGCATGCCGTGGCGCCGAGCGGGGAGGGCGATGGCAGCTCCATCGATTCCTCCGCGACCGTTCAGGCTCAGATCCAACATGCCATGGAAGGCTATGACTTGCAGATCGAGGTCTCAAGCAAACAGGGTGCGACGACATCGGATGGCGGTCTGCTTTCGCTTTCCGGCACGTTTAGGACCTATACCTGCACCATGCGCTACGAGCCGTGGCCGAGCTCGCTCAGCATCGCCGGCGTTTCGCTGGGGGCACCGGCGCAGTTGTCGCACGAGCGCGCAGTGACAGTCGATCCGTGGCGTCCGGGGGTGGTTATGTGACCGCGGCCTCATCCTACATTGCCTACGCGCGGGCGCTCAACAGGCTGGGTTGGACGCCTGCCGAGTTTGTGGTGGCGGAGTCGTTTGCCGTGCGCCTGCGCGGCATGCTGGGACGGTCTCCGATTGCCGCCAACGGGTTGCCGCTCGTCATGGCGTTCCCACGCTGCTCTTCGGTTCACACCTGCTTTATGGCCTATCCCATCGACATTGCCTTTATCGACCGCAACGGCGGCATCCTCGCGTGCTACGAAAACGTCCGTCCCTGGCGCATGTGTTCCTGTCCCGGTGCCTGGGCGGTACTGGAACGCCCTTCAATCCTCGCTACGCCTCCCGCCCTTCAACAAGTGCCGGCGTAGGAATTGGCGACAGCGGACTTTCGTCATACGAAATTGGGTAAGATGGAGGAGAAGATGCATGGATGTTGAGATCCATCCCAACGCCAAAAAACACTTGACGGAAAAGCAGGTGCTTGGTGCCTGGTTCGCGGTTACTGAGTGCATTCGCCGCGAGTCGGAGGATGAGCCGCCGAGATGGCTTGCCATTGGATGGCTTCCAGATGGTCGAAGTGTGGAACTTGTTGCGGTCGAACTAATTCGTGGATGGCTCATTGTTCATGCCCTGTCTCCGGTTCAGAAGAAATTCTGGCAAGAGATCGAGCGAGCTCGGCAGAGGGGTCGATGATGAGCAAGGCGTATACGGCTGCCAATGGTCAGGTTGTAACGGATGAAATGATTGACGCGTGGTGCGAGTCGTACGAGCATGGCGGGTTTCCGGACGGCGAGCATACCGTTGGGGGGATCGTGCACGGGCGGCCTCCGCTCTCAAGCGAAGGGACGGCAACGCTATCGGTCAAGATTCCCCTAGGGATGAAGGAGGCGATTCGTCGTCGGGCGGCGGCTGAAGGGATGACGCCAAGTGAGTTTGCCCGTGCAGCCCTGAGCGAAAAACTTCTTGCGGCGGGTTGATGTCTCTAACGTGCTGTTCTATAGGGTTGGACTTGTGGCTGGCGCCGTGCTCAAAAACTTTTTTCAAATTCTCGGTTGACCGGAGCGCGTCCTTGGTTATACTAATCAAGCCTTGAAACAAGGCACACCTCAAATGGCTGGGTAGCTCAGTTGGTAGAGCAGAGGACTGAAAATCCTCGTGTCAGGGGTTCGATTCCCTTCCCCGCCACCTTGAATTGACTAGGACCTCTGCAAAGGGGTCCTTTTCTTTTATGTGGACCATGCACGGAATCGAACCCCGTGAGGGCGTGGAGCTGAGGAAACGCGCAAGCGTTTTCCAGCGTAGCTCGCAAGGCGCGCAAGCGCCGCAGCGGTCCGTCCGCGCAGCGCGCGGACGCGATTCCCTTCCCCGCCACCTTGAATTGACTAGGACCTCTGCAAAGGGGTCCTTTTCTTTTATGCGGACCCGCGGAAAGCGCATCCCATTATTGAGCGAAAGAATGGGATGCGCTTTCCGGCGCTTACTTCCGACGTGCGTGCACATCTCGGCGCACCAGCTCGTGCCCGCTCGCCCCAGACATTCCTCCCGCTTTTGCGCCACTTTATAGACCGTTCGGTCGTCTGTCCGCACGCGCGGGTATACTCAAAACGATACTTTTCCTATGCAATACGATGCAGGCTCAGCCTGCACGATCCGAAGGGGGCAGTGATGGAGAGGATACTCGGCGTTAATCTCTCTGGCTGGTTTATTCCCGAGCCTTGGGTGACCCCGTCGCTATACGCGGCGACCGGTGCATCCAATGCGGCCGAGCTGCAGGAGGCCATGGGCACCGCCGCCTATAACGAGCGCATGCGCCGTCATTACGAGACGTTTGTGAGTGAGGACGATTTTTGCCGCATGGCGCAGATCGGTCTCAATGCCGTGCGTCTGCCGGTGCCCTGGTATGCCTTTGGCTCGCAGGAGTCCGATGCGTCCTACATCTCGGTTGTCGACTACATCGACCGTGCAATTGAGTGGGCCGCCAAGTACGACATCCGCGTGCTGCTCGATTTGGCAACTGTGCCCGGTGGCCAGGGCGATTCCAACGATTCGCCCACCACGCCGGAGGCTGTTGCCGAATGGCATTCGTCCACCAACGGCCGTCATGTCGCACTCGACGTGCTCGAGCGCTTGGCCGATCGCTACGGCGAGGCCGAGAGCCTGCTGGGCATTGAGCTGCTGGACACGCCGCAGATGAGCGTCCGCAAGAGTCTCTTTACCATGACGGATGGCATTCCGGCCCACTACCTGCGCAATTTCTATCGCGATGCCTACGAGCTCGTCCGTTCGTATATGCCCGAGGATAAGATCGTCGTCTTCTCGTCGTCGGGGCATCCCAACGAATGGAAGCATTTTATGCGCGGCGCCAAGTATAAGAACGTCTACATGGACCTTCACCTGTACCATTACCGCGACGAGTATGCGCTCGACATCACGAGCCCCCGCGGGCTGACGACGGCGATTTCGCGTAACAAGCGCGAGCTTAAAGAAGCGATCTCGACTGGGTTCCCCGTGCTGGTGGGCGAATGGTCGGGTGCGGCGATTTTTGCCAACTCGTCGGTTACGCCCGAGGGGCGCAATGCCTACGAGCGCGTGTTTATCGCCAACCAGCTGGCTTCGTTTGCACCGGCTGCCGGTTGGTTCTTCCAAACGTGGAAGACCGAGAAGCGCATTGCGGCATGGGATGCCCGCGCGGCGCTCGGCACGCTCGAGCGCGGCATGATTGAATAGGTTGATATGACGCAAAACAGCGCCCGTACGGGCAAACTTTATATGGTCGGGACGCCCATTGGTAACCTGGGCGACCTGTCCCCGCGCGTCGGCGAGGCATTTGCCGCCGCCGATGCGATCTGCTGCGAGGACACGCGCGTGACCTCAAAGCTGCTGATGCATCTGGGTATTTCCAAACCGCTTGTCCGCTGCGACGAAAATGTCATTGCAAGCCGTGCCGCCGGCCTGGTCGACCGTCTGCTGGCGGGGGAGACCCTTGCCTTTGCCTCGGATGCCGGTATGCCGAGCGTGTCAGACCCCGGTCAGGCGCTGGTCGAGGCGGCGCGCGAGGCCGATGTGCCCGTTGAGGTCATCCCCGGTCCCTCTGCGTGCGTTACGGCGCTCGTGTCGTCCGGCATTCCCTGCGAGCACTTCTTCTTCGAGGGCTTTTTGGGTCGTAAACATGGTGACCGTGTGCGTCGGTTGCAACGCCTTGCCGTGGTGCCCGGTGCGCTCGTCTTCTACGAGTCTCCACATCGCATCGTGGCGACGCTCGAGGCTGTGGCCGAGGTTTTTCCCCAGCGTGAGGTTGCCGTCTGCCGCGAGCTCACCAAGTTACACGAGGAGGTCCTGCGCGGATCTGCCGCCCAGCTTGCCGAGGAGCTGCGTGCCCGCGGCGAGGTGAAAGGCGAGATTGCGCTGGTCATCGCGCCACCGTGCGAGGATGAGGAGGCCGGCATCGTGCCGGTTGGCGCCGCGGCAGTGGATCCCGACGAGGCCCTGCGCGCGGATATCCGTGCTGCGCTCGAGGAGGGGGAGCCCGCCTCTGCGGTGGCCAAGCGCCTGTCTCAGAAGTATTCGCGCCGCAAGCGCGATGTCTATGCCATGGTGCTCGATATGCAATAGATGGAGGATATCCAGCCCTTGCGTTAGAATCATCCCCTGTATGCAACGTTTTTTGGAGGACAGACCCCATGGATCAATCCAAGCCTTCGTTTTTTATCACGACGCCTATCTACTACGTCAACGCCGATCCGCACCTGGGCACGGCTTATTCCACCATCATTGCCGACGTTCAGGCTCGCTATCGCCGCTCCGCCGGCTATAACGTCAAGTTCCTGACTGGTATGGACGAGCACGGCGAGAAGGTCGCCGAGGCCGCGGCCAAGCACAACATGACGCCGCAGGAGTGGACCGACAGCCAGGCTCCGCACTTCAAGGAGCTTTGGAGCAAGCTCGAGATTTCCAACGATGACTTCATTCGCACCACCGAGCCGCGCCAGCATCATGCCGTGCAGTACCTGTGGGAGCGCATGAAGGAGTCCGGCTACCTGTATAAGGGCAGCTACGACGGTTGGTATTGCGTGCCCGACGAGACCTACTTCACCGATACGCAGGTCCAGAAGGGCGACGAGGAGTACGGCAGCGTCGGCCAGCACCTGTGCCCCGACTGCCACCGTCCGCTCGAGCGCGTGCAGGAGGAGTCCTACTTCTTTAAGCTTTCCGCTTTCCAGGATAAGCTGCTCAAGCTCTATGATGAGCACCCCGACTTTGTCGAGCCCGCGTTCCGCATGAACGAGGTGCGTAGCTTTGTCGAGGGCGGCCTCAACGACCTTTCCGTGAGCCGCACGAGCTTTGACTGGGGCATCAAGGTTCCCTTTGACGAGGGCCACGTGACCTACGTGTGGTTCGACGCGCTGCTCAACTATATGACGGCTGTCGGCTACGGCGTCGATACCGACGAGGCCCGTGCCGAGCTGGCCTATCGCTGGCCCGCGCAGTTCCACATTGTGGGCAAGGACATCATTCGCTTCCACTGCGTTATTTGGCCGGCCATGCTCATGGCCATTGGCGAGGCCCTGCCCGAGCACGTCTTTGCCCACGGCTTCCTGACCGTGCGCAATGCCGAGACCGGCAAGGCCGAGAAGATGTCCAAGAGCCGCGGCAACGCTATCGCTCCGCAGGACGTTATCGACATGCTGGGCGTCGAGGGCTATCGCTATTACTTCATGACCGACGTCGTCCCCGGCACCGACGGCGCCATCAGCTTCGATCGCATGGAGCAGGTCTACAATGCCGACCTGGCCAACAGCTGGGGCAACCTCATCTCGCGTTCGCTCAACATGAGCGGCAAGTACTTTGACGGTTGCGCGCCCGCCAAGCCCGCATCGTTCGATGCGTTTGACAATCCGCTGGCAAAGATCGCCGATGGTCTGGTCGAGCGCTACATGGCCAAGATGGACGTGCTCGATTACGGTGGAGCTAAGGACGAGGTCATGGAGCTCATTCACGCCGCCAACCACTACATCGAGGACTCTGAGCCCTGGGCGCTTGCCAAGGATGAGGCCAAGGCTGACGAGCTGGCGTTTGTGATCTACAACCTGCTCGAGGCCATCCGCATTGCCGCTCACCTGCTGATGCCGCTCATGCCCCAGACTTCTGCCGAAGCCCTGCGCCGCCTGTCCTGCGAGGGCGAGGCCGCGAGCGACGACCTCAAGGGCATTTGCGCTTGGGGCCTGCTTGCCGGTGGTCAGCCCGTCGAGAAGGGTGAGCCGCTGTTCCCGCGTCTGGGCTAAGACGCCGCGCCATATCGGCAATTTGCTGTTTAGATGTAAGGGCATGGCCGCAACGGTCCATGCCCTTTTGTTTCAAGACGCCGCCACCATGCTAAGGAGGCAACTATGACAACTTCGCCTTTGGCAAACCCCACGGCAACAAGGGAGCTGCTGGAGGAGTTTGGCCTTGCGACCAAGCATCGCCTGGGCCAGAACTTCCTGATCGACAACCATGTAATTGAGCGCATTTGCGAGCTTTCCGAGCTTGCGGGCGATGAGCGCGTGCTCGAGGTCGGTCCGGGCGTTGGTACGCTCACGCTTGCGCTGCTGCAGGAGGCGGCGTGCGTCACGTCGATCGAGGCCGATCCCGAGCTCGAGCCGGTGCTCGATGCCCATGCCGCCGACTATGCCAACTTCCGCTTTATCATGGGCGACGCGCTCAGGGTGACGCCGGAGCAGATTGAGCAGGTTGCGGGCGGTGAGCCGACGGTATTTGTCGCGAACCTGCCCTATAACGTGGCGGCGACGATCATCCTGCAGTTCTTCCAGACGATGCCCGCGCTCAAGCGCGCCGTCGTCATGGTTCAAAAGGAGGTTGCCGATCGCATTGCCGCAGTGCCGGGCAATAAGACCTATGGCGGCTATACGGCAAAGCTCGGCCTGTATGCGCAGGTGACGGGTCGCTTTGAGGTGCCGCCGCGTTGCTTTATGCCGGCACCGCACGTGGACTCGGCCGTCGTGCGTATCGACCGTGTTGACGGCGTGGTGCCCGAAGGACTCGATCGCGAGTTTGTGGCCCGCGTGATTGACGCCGCATTTGCTCAGCGTCGCAAGACCATCCGCAATTCCATGAGCGCCAACGGCTTTGCCAAGGACGTGCTCGATGCCGCCTTTGAGGCTTGCGGTATCTCACCCACCACGCGCGCCGAGACGCTCGATGTTGCTGACTTTGTCCGCCTGGCCCAGGAGCTAATCCATGACGATTAATGCCGAACGCGTGACGTTTACCAAGAAAAAGAAGACGGTTGCCTGCCCCGTGCCCTTGGCACCGCTTGCCGACACGCATGCGCATCTGCTTTCGTTTTGGGGCAAAGAAGTGCCCGAAACGCTCGTGCGCGCCAAAGCCGCGGGCGTCGATCTGTTGGTGACGATGCTCGACCCCATCGCCGACAAGCGCAGCGTGACGGACTATAGCGACTGGCTCGTGCGCGAGATTCTGCCGATGCGGGATATTCCGCAGATCAAGTATCTCGCTGGCGTTCACCCCTATGGCGCGCCGGATTATACCGACGACATTCACGCACAGGTTGTTGCTGCGCTTGATGACCCTTTGTGCGTCGGCATCGGCGAGATCGGTCTGGACTATCACATGGATTACGACGACGACATCGCGCCGGCGCCCCACAGCGTGCAGATTGATTGCATGGTACGTCAGCTCGAAGTTGCTGTGCGCCGCAATGTGCCGGTGGAGCTGCACCTGCGGCACGAGGACTCGGATGGGGAGCGCACTTCGCACGTTGATGCGTACAACGTGCTGCGCGAGGTAGGCGTGCCTCAGGCCGGTTGCGTGCTGCACTGCTTTGGCGAGGATCGAACTACGATGGAGCGCTTTGTGGGTTTGGGCTGCTATATCGCCTATGGCGGCGCGGCCACCTTTAAGCGCAACGACGAGGTGCGCGAGGCATTTGCGGCGACCCCGCTCGATCGCATTTTGTTCGAGACGGATTGCCCGTATATGGCACCGGAGCCCATTCGCGGTCTTGAGTGCGAGCCGGCAATGATTTCTATCACGGCAAACACGCTGGTCAACGACCGTGTCGATCGTACCGGCGAGGATGCTGAGGCAATCGCGCGAGCAGCTTGGGAAAATGCCTGCAAACTTTTTCAAAAATAGTTCTTGCGTTCGCGGTAGCGCTCCGTTATTCTAATTCCTGCACGCGGGCGTGGCGGAATTGGCAGACGCGTACGGTTCAGGTCCGTATGGGGGCAACCCCATGAAGGTTCAAGTCCTTTCGCCCGCACCATTAAATGAAAGAGCTCCCAGTAATGGGGGCTTTTTTGTTATGGGCCCATCGCGGGGACTTGAACCTGCGAAGGAGCGAGCGCCAAGAAAACGCGGAGCGTTTTTAGCGAGCTGGCGAGGACGCCGGCAGGCGGCCGAAGCCGGCGCGGATCCGCGAAGCGGATACGCGGACGTCCTTTCGCCCGAACCATTAAATGAAAGAGCTCCCAGCAATGGGAGCTTTTTTGTTATGGGCCTCCTGTTGATGTCACGTGGCTGCTTCGTGCGGGTATCCTAGTGCCAACGTGAGCCTATCAGAGGAGAGACCATGCTGTTGTCCGGAATCATTGCCGCCCTTACGAGTCTTCTGCTTCCCATCATCATTTTGTTGCTGCTGCTCCCCAACGCCTGCTATGTCGTTGAACAACAGCATGCCGTGATCATCGAGCGTCTGGGCAAGTTTAACCGCATCGTCAACGCGGGCTTCCACATGAAGGTGCCCGTGATCGACCGTAAGGCCGCCACGGTGAGTCTGCGCACCATGAAAAACGGTTTTGGCATCGACGTTAAGACCCAGGACAACGTGACCATCGGCCTTGAAGTCTCTGCTCAGTACCACGTGAGCTATGACATGGGCGCTGGCCCGGCAGATTCGGGCATCTACAAGAGCTACTACATGCTGCAGGAGCCCGTCGACCAGATGCGCGATTTCATCACCGATGCCCTGCGCTCTTCCATCCCTGTCTACACGCTCGATGAGGTCTTTGCCAAGAAGGATGACATCGCCAAGGACGTCAATGCCACCGTGTCCGGGCAGATGGCTGCCTACGGCTTCACCCTCGTGTCGACACTCATCACCAAGATCGCGCTGCCGACCGAGGTTGAGAACTCCATGAACGACATCAACGCCGCCCAGCGCAAGCGCGCTGCTGCGCAGGAGCTCGCCGAGGCCGACCGCATCAAGCGCGTCACCGAGGCGACCGCTGAGGCCGAGGCGATGGAAAAGGCGGGCGAGGGCATCGCCAACCAGCGCAAGGCCATCGCGTTGGGCATCAAGGATTCGCTCGAGATTATCCAGGAGACGGGCGTCGGCAACGACGAGGCCAACCAGCTGTTCATGTTTACGCAGTGGTCCGAGATGATGACAGAGTTCGCTCGCACGGGTAAAACCTCGACGGTCGTGCTGCCGAGCGATTTCTCGCAGTCGGCCTCGATGTTCGAGCAGATGCTGACCGCTGGCGAAGTTCAAAACGATTCGAAGGAGTAGACGCGCGTGAAATACACCGTCGTTTGCGTCGGTAAGCTCAAGGAGCGCTTTTGGAAGGACGCGTGCGCTGAGTACACCAAGCGCCTAGGTGCCTATGCCAAGGTGGATATCCGCGAGGTGGCCGATATCGACCCGGCTAAGGCGGGCGGCGTGGATGCCGCGCGCGACAAGGAGGGGGCGGCGATTCTTGCAGCCCTGCCGCCTCGAGCGCATGTGATCCTGCTTGCCATTGAGGGCAAAGAGCGCTCGAGCGAGGAGCTTTCGGCCCGTCTCGATGACCTCATGCTGCGAGGCAACAGCGACATCGCCTTTGTAATCGGCGGATCGGACGGTGTGAACGATGCCGTGCGCGCCCGCGCCGACGAGATGCTCAGCTTTGGACGCATTACCTTGCCGCATAACCTGGCGCGCGTGGTGCTGCTGGAGCAGGTTTACCGCGCCTGCAAGATCAGCCGTGGCGAGCCGTATCACAAATAGGTCGGCAATACGAAACAATGCCGTGGGACAATAGCCTTCGTTTTGAAGAGCGTGTCTGAGAGGACTATGAGATATGAAGATCGGATTTGTCGGTTTTGGCAATATGGCGAGCGCTATGGCCGATGGCTGGATCGCCGCCGGTGTGGCTGCGAGCGATATGTGCGCCTGCGCGGGCCACTACGACGCCTTGGTTGAGCGTTGTGAGACGCGTGGGATGGTTGCCTGTCGTGATGCGGCGGAGGTTGTCGCTGCATCCGATATCGTGGTTGCTGCGGTCAAGCCATACATGATCGAGAAGGTCTTCGCTCCGCTCAAGGACGCTCTAGCCGACAAGGTTGTCCTTTCGGTCGCCTGGACTTGGGATAGCGTCAAGTGGGAGCAGGTCCTGCCGGGTGTCGCGCATATCTCGACGGTGCCCAACACGCCGGTTTCGGTGGGCGAGGGCGTCATCGCCTGCGAGAAGTCCTCTACGCTCAACGGCGAGCAGCGTGCCGTGGTGCTCGACCTGCTCGGTAAGCTCGGTACCGTCGTCGAGCTCGACACGAGCCTGCTGTTTGTGGGCGGTACCGTGGGCGGTTGCGCACCGGCATTTGTCGCCATGGCAATCGAGGCCCTGGGCGACGCGGCCGTCAAGCACGGCATTCCGCGCGCCGATGCCTATCGCATTGTGAGCCAGATGGTGCTGGGCACGGCAAAGCTGCAACTTGCAACAGGGCAGCATCCTGCGGCGATGAAGGATGCCGTGTGCTCGCCCGGCGGTGCCACCATCAAGGGCGTCGTCGCGCTCGAGGATGCTGGCATGCGCAGCGCCCTGGTCAAGGCCATCGACGCCACCCTTCAGTAAACCTGCCATTTAGGGACAGGTTCATTTTGGCAGGTTTTTCCTGCGGTTCTATCTCTATAGCAAAAAGCGCCCCGCAACTGGCTCAATTCCAGTTGCGGGGCGCTTGCGTTTGACCAGATAAAACCGACCAAAATAAACCTGTCCCTAAATGGCAGGTTAGTCCCAGAAGCTGTCTTCTTCGTCCTCGGACTTGGGGCCGCGGTCGACGTACATCTTATGGGTGCGCTTCTCCATTACAAAGGCAAGAATCGCAAACAGCAGGATGCCGCCGGCGAAAAGGATGGCAAAACCGGTGCGGGTGCCAAACAAAAAGGAAAAAACTGCGTCCATTGGGTGCCTTCTTGCGTAGTTGGGTTGGGTCGTAAACGCTCATAAGTATATACTTGCCCATACATGTACAAGGTTGCAACCTAAATGGAATGTATATCGCCGGAGGATCTAATGCTTGATATCAAGTTTGTTCGCGAGAACCCCGATGCCATCGATACCGCCATGGCTAACCGCCAGACGTCTTGGGATCGCGAGAAGTTCTTTGAGCTCGACGACGAGCGCCGTGCCGTCATCACCGAGGTCGAGGAGCTCCAGGCCACGCGTAACGCCGAGTCCAAGAAGATTGGCGCCCTGATGAAGGAGGGCAAGAAGGACGAGGCCGAGGCCGCCAAGGAGGCCGTGCGCGCCGTCAACGAGAAGATTGACGGTCTGGCCGAGCGCCGCACTGCTCTCGAGCAGGAGCAGTACGACTTCATGGCTCACCTGCCCAACATCCCTTGCGAGGCCACGCCGTACGGCAAGGACGAGGACGAGAACATCGAGCGCCGTCGTTGGGGCACCCCGCGCGAGTTCGACTTCGACTTTAAGCCGCACTGGGATCTGGGCACCGACCTCGACATCGTCGACTTCGAGCGCGGCAACAAGCTCTCCGGCAGCCGCTTCACCGTTCTCGGTGGCGCCGGCGCCCGTCTTGAGCGCGCCCTCATCAATTTCTTCCTTGACACGCACACCAGCCGTGGCTTTAAGGAGTGGTGGCCGCCCATCGTCGTCAAGCGTCAGACCATGTTTGGCACGGGTCAGTTGCCCAAGTTCGAGGACGACGCCTATCACGTCTCGGGCGATAACTTCCTGATTCCCACCGCCGAGGTCGTGCTTACCAACCTGCACGCCGGCGAGGTTCTCGACGCCGACACCCTGCCGCGCCGTTACACCGCCTTCACCCCCTGCTTCCGCGAGGAAGCCGGCTCCGCTGGTCGCGACACCCGCGGCATCATCCGCCAGCACGAGTTCGACAAGGTCGAGATGGTCAAGTTTGCCAAGCCGGAGGAGTCCGACGAGGAGCTCGAGAGCATGACCGCCGAGGCCGAGTACCTGCTGCAGCAGCTGGGCCTTCCGTATCGCGTGATTAGCCTGTGCACCGGCGACCTGGGCTTCTCTGCCCGTCAGACCTACGACATCGAGGTCTGGCTGCCGAGCTACAACGCCTACAAGGAGATCAGCTCCTGCTCCAACTGCGGTGACTTCCAGGCCCGTCGCGCCAACATCAAGTATCGCGACCCCGAGAACTTCAAGGGCTCGCGCTACCTGCACACCCTCAACGGTTCCGGCCTGCCGGCTGGCCGCACCATGGCCGCCATTCTGGAGAACTACCAGAACGCCGACGGCACCATCACGATCCCCGAGGTTCTTCGTCCTTACATGGGTGGCCTCGAGAAGATCGAGCCGGTTGCGTAGGTTGCCTGCATAAGCGATTTGCAAGGGCGCTCCTTTCTGGAGCGCCCTTTTTGTGCGCGGAGCTATACCATGTCGCGCGGACAGCTCAATAGAAAACACACGAACAAACGTTCTGTATACAGCCATCTACCTGCTATGCTTTTACTGGATACGGGCGAGAGAAAGGGGATGCAATGGAACTGTTTGACGAGCGGGTGATTTTGTTTGAGAGCGATGAAGGCGGGGAGCACCTACTAGTTACGTGTGAGCCATCGGGTATGGGTGGTTTGGTGGTGCGGCAGACGAGCGAGGGCCCGTTGACCCAATGGTGCTTTGAGGAGTCGCCGCATGTGGTCGAGACTTTTGTGACGCACGAGGGGCTTGTGGCGCTTGAGCAGTTCTATGGAGTTGGGACTTCTAACCAGGTCGCGCGCATGCTGAGTATCTCGTTTGCCGATTATGACTGTGCCCAGCGGGTGCGCTCGCTTTTGAGGGAACTCGGTGCTGGGTTCGATGTAGTTGAAAAACCGATTGATCGCATCGGGGACGTTGTCGCATGCGGAGCTGCGTGAGGGACATATTCTCAAAAAGTTTGAGATTGTGCTTGACTCCAACTAACTAAAGTGGTTTTATATGTCTTGCGCTGCGGCGTTACCTCAGCTGGATAGAGGGTCTGACTACGAATCAGAACGTCATAGGTTCGAATCCTATACGCCGCACCAATTGAACTTAAAGCCTCCGGCAACGGGGGCTTTTCTTTTACGCCGGCACTGCATGGATTCGAACCTCGGTCGAGGCGCGGGCGTCGAGAAAACGCGGAGCGTTTTAGCCCGCGGGCGAGCACGCCGGCAGGCGGGCGAAGCCGGCGCGGATCCGCGAAGCGGATGCGCGGAATCCTATACGCCGCACCAATCGAACTTGAAGCCTCCGGCAACGGAGGCTTTTCTTTTACGCCGATATCCCATGGATTCGAACCTCGGTCGTGGCAAGAACAGCTTAATCATCACTTCGAAAAATTTTTTCAAATTGTCGCTTGACCCATCGGGGGCTCGCGTGCATAATAATCCGTGCGTTGCGGCGTTACCTCAGCTGGATAGAGGGTCTGACTACGAATCAGAACGTCATAGGTTCGAATCCTATACGCCGCACCAATTGATCTTTAAGCTCCCGGCAACGGGGGCTTTTCTTATATGGGAGCATTGCGGAGATTCGAACCTCGGTCGAGGCGCGAGCGCCAAGAAAACGCGGAGCGTTTTCAGCGAGCGGGCGAGCACGCCGGCAGGCGGGCGAAGCCGGCGCGGATCCGCGCAGCGGATGCGCGGAATCCTATACGCCGCACCAATTGATCTTTAAGCTCCCGCAACGGGGGCTTTTCTTATATCGCGATGCGTCGAAGATCGCGCCAAGTGGTCCAAATGAGTAAAAATCAAATTCAATAACTTTTTTTGAAAAAATGCTTGACCATTATTCAATCCATGTGCATAATAATCAACAAGTCGCGGCGTTACCTCAGCTGGATAGAGGGTCTGACTACGAATCAGAACGTCATAGGTTCGAATCCTATACGCCGCACCATTTGAACTTAAAGCCTCCGGCGACGGGGGCTTTTCTTTTACGCCGGCATCCCATGGATTCGAACCTCGGTCGAGGCGCGAGCGTGAAGCGGACGCGGAGCGTCCGTAGCGAGCGGGCGAGCGCGCCGGCAGGCGGGCGAAGCCGGTGCGGATCCGCGAAGCGGATGCGCGGAATCCTATACGCCGCACCATTTGAACTTAAAGCCTCCGGCGACGGGGGCTTTTCTTTTACGCCGGCATCCCATGGATTCGAACCTCGGTCGAGGCGCGAGCGTGAAGCGGACGCGGAGCGTCCGTAGCGAGCGGGCGAGCGCGCCGGCAGGCGGGCGAAGCCGGTGCGGATCCGCGAAGCGGATGCGCGGAATCCTATACGCCGCACCATTTGAACTTAAAGCCTCCGGCGACGGGGGCTTTTCTTTTACGCCGGCATCCCATGGATTCGAACCTCGGTCGAGGTGCGAGCGTCAAGCGGGCTATTTCTTATCGACTCGTGTAAGATTCCGAGTAGGTGTCGCGGTCCATCCGCGACCACTCCTTCTTTCAACGACTGATCAGGGTGATATTTCGTGGCAGAGCGTCCGACATACAAGCTCAGGTTTCTCGACCCCAAAAAGCGTTTTCCATCGATGCCAGAGCAGCCTGCGGGGCGCTCGTATGGTGTTGTCTGGAAAGCTTTTGGCGAGGACCCCAAAGAGTCATGCTATGTCGTCGAATTCGTCGGCAAAAGCCACATATCGCTCTTGGGCTACGTGAGCGTGTCGGGCAAGGTCTATAAGGTTGATCGTCCTGTTCGGGAAGTACCGTTGCCCGAGGACCCCGACATGGAGCTGGTCCTTCACGAGTCCGATTCCAGTATTGGCGAGATTATGGTGAGGGAGGCCAACGGAGCAATGCACGCGTGTGCACGAACAGCCGGCTCTCCCGAAGGCCCCATGCGCGAGCAGTCCGACCACGAGACATGGAATTCGACTCGCGCCCTTCCTTTCGGCGAGTTTATGGCATCGATGTTCTTGCGTTACGTGATATTCGCCAACCCCGAAAGCGCTATTGCGAACACGGCGGGCATCGACGGTCTCGATGCAGACATGCAAAACGTTGTCGACAAGATCAAACTCGTAAAGTTGCCCGAGCCGGTCGAGGTGTTTTTGGGCTTTGACACGGCACCGCTCCCCGATGCTATCGAGACGCTGCTTTACCGTGTCGACCATGCCGAGAATCCGAGCGGTATCGAGCGTTATGCCGCCGCCCTTATGAGCGAGATCGACTTGCCCCGCCTGCGCACCATTGCTGCCAAGTCCGAAATGAGCCTAGCGCGCATTGACCGCTCAAAGCTGTTCTATCTCAATTTTGATCGTAGTCTGCTGGATCAGGACGAGATTGACATGCTGCTTGCCATCGAGTGCCGTCTCAACCGCCTCTCCGGCATCCTTGAGCGCATCGGGGCCGGATTGGTCCCGGCGGCATCCTCGCCGAGCCTTGAGGGCTGCGCGCTCTTTGACGCGTGGCATATCGCCAAGACGACCAACGATGTTCCCCGACTGCTCGATACGGCCTCGAGCGACAACCCGTGGGCAAAACCTGGCACGGTCGCGTGCCAGCCGGGCGGAGAGTGGGACGTGCGTACCCGCTTCGCGCGTATTGTCGAGGCGCTTAACGTGATCACACGGCTCGACTATACCTATCGGGCAAACGTTGCCGAGGGGATTATGCTCGTTCGGTTTGGGCGCTCTGTCGTGGACGCCATGCCGCAACGTGAATACGATGCCCAGGATGATGTCTGGCGCGAGTTGGACGAGGACGTGCGCGCGATTTGGGCCGCCGAGCACGACGCGCGCGTGGCACTCACGCTGGCGGCGGCTTGCTTTGCCGCAGGTGCCTGCATTACGCGCTGCTACGTTCAGATTGCGGCTCCCGACGGCGAGCAGGGCGAGCGCATTATTGCAACATATTCCTTTGGGCGTGCGGCCTATCTGGCCAATTGCGTGCCTGTCGCCAAGGATCTCGAGAGCATGGATATGGACGATATGCCGTGCAAGCGCATGCTTGAGGCATATGAGTCAGACGCGCCGGATGCGATTGAGCCCGCTGAGGTTCACGCTCGCCCGCGTGACGATCATCGTTCGCTGCCGCCGGCGTTGCGTGACCTGCTGCTTGCCGATACGGCTGATGAGCTCGAGGTCATGGAGATGGACGATGACCCGTATGTGGCGCGCGTCGTTGAGTTGCGCGAGCAGGCAAAAGTTGACCGTGCAAGCGCGTTTGAGGGCTTCTCCCGTCTTGTTGAGGAGTTGGAGGCTAAGTGCGCCGTTGCCGAGCTTTTGGCAACGGGTCCGGTCCAGACGCAGTTTTGCGACAACCAGCTGGTACGCATGGTGCTGCCGGTAATGGAGGAAGACCGCTCCGTTCGTATTTTGCGTGCTCCCGATGCGCTGTACTTTGCCCAGCACGAGATCTGCAGTTATTACGCCGAGCAGGAGGATTTTGAACGGGCATTGCCCGAGGTGCGTCGTCTTTACGATCTGGCTCGCTCGTCCATGCAGTCGCACTTTGCGCTCATCAACGTGCTGGCGCGCCTGGAGCGCTTTGACGAGATTATCGAGGTGGCGCGCCACGGCCTGCGCATTGCCAGTGACCGTTCCGCAATCGGTTATCTGTTCTATCGTCTGGCGTTTGCCTATTGGAACTGCGACCAGCTCGAGCTCGCGTTGGCGTGCTACTGCCTCGTGCCGCGCGGCGAGGAGTCGGGTAGCAGCGCGCTGGAGGAAATGCAGGGCCTTATGAACGAGATGGGCGTCAATGAGCCGCCGACGTTCGAGGATGCGGTTGAGACCATCCGTAAAGCCGGGCTCGAGCTGCCTCCCGTGCCCGCCGTGACCAACCAGCTGGCGGATGCTGCTGTGCAGTTGGTCGATAACGGCTTCTTTTTCCTGGCGCGCGTCTGCATCTTCCAAATGTGGCGCACCATGGGCAACGACGAACTTGGCTCCCTCAACCGCTCGTTGGGGTAGGGGCGAAAACTGCAAGGAGGAAAGGCCTCTAGGCAATTAGAAAATTCCCTCTTGCTCAACTTCGGCTGTTTGGTTACTATAGAACGGCTGTTACGGAGAGCTGACCGAGAGGCCGAAGGTGCTCGCCTGCTAAGCGAGTATGCCCCAAAAGGGCATCTGGGGTTCGAATCCCCAGCTCTCCGCCAGTATGAATTGAAAGAAGGGTCTCATTTGGGGCCCTTTTTTATTATCAAGAATGGCGGCTGGGGATTCGAACCCTCAAAAAGGAGGCATCCTTTCGGACGTCTCCTTTCAGCGAGCGTATTGTTCTTCGATCCTACACCTCGGGTGCCTTGGCTACGGTTTCGCTTTCTGCCGCAAGCGGACGGTTTTCGATGCGACGACTCAGGCGGTCGAGCTTCACAAGAAGCCATTCAATGGGATTCGGCCCCGAGCCTTCCTCATCGGCAACCAAATCCGTGACAACGACCTTGATGCCGTCTTGTTTGAGCGTGAGGCTACCCACTTTGTCGCCCACATGCACCGTGCCCGAAAGGTCATCGTAGGCAACCTTTTCGGTTACTTCTCCGGCAAGCGAAAAGATGGTCGCCCGAGCTGCGGGATCGGCGAGTGTGGCGTCGATCGTCTTGTCCGTCCAGTCGGTCTGGCTTATGCGCGCGATGAGCGGATTGCCGTTGGCGGTCTTTTCCTGCGTGTTGGCGATCGCAACCGTCACCTTGTGGCCGTAGTACCAGTTGGCAAGGGCGGCCGTGTCGGCAAAGCGCTGGTCGTTGGTGCTGGAGTTCAAAACGACGGTATAGGTCTCGTCGCCATCGCGGTCGTAGGCTGCTGTAAAGCAGTAGCCGGCATCGTCGGTAGTGCCGGTCTTGCCGCCGATATTGCCGTCCTGTCCCAGCAGCTCGTTGTGCGTATCCATGGAATGTGAGTGGTCGGAGCCGTCGGCGCCTGTAACCTCAATCCAGGAATCATCGCTCGCCACGATCTCGCGGAACGTATCGCTCTTCATTGCTTCCTGCATCATCAGGGCCGCATCGTGCGCGGTCGAGTGCATGTCGCCGGCCCACTCATCAAAGTCCAGACCGTGCGGATTCTCAAAAAGCGTTCCCGTGCAGCCGAGCTTTTTAGCGCGCTCGTTCATGGCCTTGACAAACGTGGCCTCGGCATCTTTGGTCTTGGGGTCGATCTTTTTGCCCACATGCTCGGCAAGTACGATGGCGGCGTCATTGCCCGAGGGAATCATCAGGCCGCGCAGGGCCTGTTCCACTGTGAGCTCGTCGCCTTTGAGCAGACCGGCGGTCGAATTGCCCACGGTGGCGGCAGCGTTGCTCACCGTGACCTTCTCGTCCATCTTGCAGTTCTCAATGGTCAGGATTGCGGTCATGACTTTGGTAATTGAGGCGATCTTGACCTGCTCGTCGGCACTGCGGGCGTAATAGACGGAACCGTCCTTGCTCATGACGATGGCGTTGGTCGCATCGATATCGGGCAGATTCTCGGCCGTGATGCCGCGGGCGTCGGCGGTCTTGCCGCAAACGATATCGGTCGTAAGCGCCTGGGCGTCGGCGACAGACGGCGTACCGGCGGCAAGGGCGACGGCGCAGACAATGCCGGCGGTCAGTTGCGCGGAGCGCTTTACAAGAGAACTAAGGGTCTTCACAGATTTCGCTTTCGACGGGATGGTCTCTTCAGAGTTCAAAGTATATCGTTTACCGGCGCGGACAATCAGCGCGCGGGCGTGCGCGGCCCATGTCTGCGCCCGAACGGACACATAGGTGCTTAAGGTCGACTTAATCGCCCACGCTTGTTGTGTGTGGCGCGTGCTGCCTCGGGCATAATGGAGCGCGAGAGGAGCACGCATGAACGAGCGCATTTTGGTAGTTGATGACGAGAAAGCCATCGCCGACCTGGTTGGTATCTACCTTACAAAAGAGGGCTTTGATGTCCAGATTGCCTACAGCGGGGCCGATGCGGCCAAGGCGATTCTGGAGCAGGAGTTCGATCTGGCGCTGCTGGATGTCATGCTGCCTGATATCGACGGCTTTGAGCTGTTGCGTACGATCCGTTCCAGCCATACCTATCCCGTGATCATGCTGACGGCGCGCGATGCCCAGCAAGACAAGATCGAGGGGCTCTCGCTTGGCGCAGACGATTATGTGGTCAAGCCATTCCGTCCGCTGGAGCTCATTGCACGCGTTCATGCTCAGCTTCGTCGTTATACCAGCTACGGCAGCCGCGCACAGGCGGCCGAGTCACCGATCATCCAGCTTGACGGCCTCGAGATCAACCGCGACGCCCGCTCTGTGACGGTGGACGGTGCGCCGGTGCGCCTTACGCCCATCGAGTATTCCATCTTGCTGTATCTGGTCGAGCATCGTGGCAGCGTGGTGCCCGTGGAGGACCTGTTCCGCGCGGTGTGGAACGAGGACTTTATGCCCGGCTCCAACAATACGGTGATGGTGCACATTCGCCATCTGCGCGAAAAGATTGGCGACGATGCCCAGAAGCCGCGCTTTATCAAAAACGTCTGGGGCGTCGGCTACATAATCGAATAACGCCTTTGATGGCGGGGGAGTAGATATGACAAAAGACGATAGGCGGGCATTCGAGGTACCCGATCGACTCTTTGAATACGTAAGGGCGGTCGTTGACAACCGTGCGTTAGCGACGGTGCTGCTCTTTTTGCTGAGTCTGCTGCTCATCGGCATTGACAATATCGTTGGCATCCTGGCAGTTCTACTCATTGGCTTTTTGCTGATTGATCGATTCGAAATCGTTCGCCGCTGTGTGGTGATCGGCGGCGCCGCGTGGACAATTACGTTGGCGATCGGGTCCATGGCGCTTGGCGGTATTGGCGAGCCCGTATTCTTTGACGCCGGCTTTGTGTTCAACATGCTTGGATTTGTGCTGGCGCTTGCCGTGTGCGTCCTGTTCTTCTGCGGACGCGCCCTGTACTACCAGGGTTACGAGCAGGGCGAGCTGCACGCCGACTGCGTGATTGCCGCCCGCATTCAGGACCGTCTGATCGATAACCCCGACACATGGGACAACATTGACGGCGACTTCCTCGAGGTCGAGGGCGCGCTCAACCGGGCGCGCGATTGCGAGCGTAGGGTTCAACAAGCCCTGCGTGACGAATCCCACCGCAAAGATGACCTGGTGACGTACCTGGCGCACGACCTGCGCACGCCGCTCGCCAGCGTGGTGGGCTACCTTTCTCTCTTGCAGGAGGCCCCCGATTTGCCGCTTGAGCAGCGCACACGTTTTACGGGCGTGGCACTCGACAAGGCCCACCGGCTCGATGCGCTCATCGAGGAGTTCTTCGACATCACGCGCTTTGATTTCCACGATATCGTGCTCACCCGCAGCTACGTCGATTTGGGGCTCTTACTGGCACAGGTGGCCGACGAGTTCTATCCCATTCTCAACGAACAGCATAAAGAAGCCCAGGTTGATATCTGCGAGGATCTGACGGTGCTCGTGGACGGCGACAAGATGGCTCGCGTATTCAACAACATCATGAAAAACGCCGTTGCCTATAGCTATGAAGGCTCGATGATCACGATTGAGGCCAGACGTTTGGGCAACGGCGGCGTGCGCGTACGTTTTATAAACCGGGGCGATCCGATCCCTGAGCCAAAGCTCAAGGTGATCTTTGAGAAGTTCTATCGCCTGGATGCGGCACGTGCGACCAATCGCGGCGGCGCTGGGCTGGGTCTCGCCATCGCCAAGGAGATTGTATGCGCACATGGCGGTGCCATCGCGTGCGAATCGACGCCCGAGCATACCGTCTTTACCATCGAGCTGCCCGCCGCGTAGCGTAGGCGCCTTTACAAACACCTGACAATGCGCTCACGTGCATATGAGCCGCGATTTCTACTATCGATACTGCTGAATTGATATCGATGTGGAGGTATGCGGTATGACGGCTGCTGCGGCTGTGGAGCCCACGGAGCTTGAAGAACTCATGGAAGCGCAGGCCGAGGCCGCGCACGAGCGCGAGGTTGGGGATGCGACTCGCCCCACGGCAGAGGATCTTGCCGCCTCGCCGACGCGCATCGACGTCGAGGGCCTCGACCTGTTCTATGGCGACCATCATGCGCTCAAGGACGTGAATATCAAGATCCGCGACAAGCAGATCACCTCATTTATCGGGCCTTCGGGCTGCGGAAAGTCCACGTTGCTGCGCTGCTTTAACCGCATGAACGACGGCATCAAGGATTGCCGTATCGAGGGCAAGATTGCGCTCGATGGTCAAGATATCCTGGGCGATTACGACATCTGCCGTTTGCGCCAGCGCGTGGGCATGGTGTTCCAGCGCCCCAACCCGTTTCCCATGAGCATCTACGACAACGTCGCCTACGGTCCTCGCGGAATGGGAGTGCGCGATCGCGTCGTGCTCGACGAGCTGGTCGAAGACTCCCTGCGACGCGCCGCCCTGTGGGACGAGGCCAAGGACAAGCTCAAAGAGTCGGGTCTGGGTCTTTCGGGCGGCCAGCAGCAGCGTCTGTGCATCGCCCGCGCGCTGGCCGTGCAGCCCGACATTCTGCTGATGGACGAGCCGACCTCGGCGCTCGACCCCGTGTCGACGCTCGTGGTGGAGCAGCTTGCCTGCGAGCTCAAGGAAACCTGCACGCTGGTGGTCGTGACGCACAACATGCAGCAGGCCGCGCGTATTTCCGATTCGGTTGCGTTCTTTTTGCTGGGTGAGCTGGTGGAGCACGCGCCTACCGCGCAACTCTTCAAAAATCCGTCCGATCCGCGCACGGCGGATTATTTGACGGGGCGTTTTGGCTGACGCTGTCTTTTACAGGTGCTTTTAGGGTTAAGATGCGGTCATATCGGCCGCAAAGGGGTTCAACATGATCTATTACGTCGAGGACGATGACAACATCAGGGATTTGACGGTCTACGCGCTGCGCAAGCAGGGAATCGAGGCCGAGGGCTTTTCGTGTGATGGCGAGTTTAAAGCTGCCGTGGCACGACGGGTGCCCGATGCTGTGCTGCTCGATATCATGCTGCCCGACACCGATGGCTTGGCGATTATGCGTCGCCTGCGTGCCGATCGCCTGACGGCGACGGTGCCCATCATGATGCTTACCGCCAAGGACACCGAACTCGACAAGGTGATGGCGCTCGATGGCGGTGCCGACGATTACCTGACTAAGCCGTTTTCGCTCATGGAGCTTGCGAGCCGCTGCCGCGCACTGCTGCGTCGCGGCGGCATGGTCAAGCAGGCGAGCGATGTGCTCAGCGTGGGCGACATCGTGCTCTCGCCCAGCCATCGCGAGGTGACCGTTGCCGGCGAGCCGCTTAAGCTCACCCTGCGCGAGTTCGACCTGCTCGAGTACCTCATGCGCAAGCCCGGCGTGGTCTTTACCCGCGAGTCGTTGCTGCAGAGCGTGTGGGGCTGGGACTTCGACGGCGGTTCGCGCACCGTTGACGTGCACGTGCAGACGCTTCGCCAAAAACTGGGCGAGCATGCCAGCGCCATCGAGACCGTGCGCGGCGTGGGTTATCGCCTGGCCGAGCCTTCTGCCGGCGATGGTGCCGAAGGCGACGACACCGCGGCCACCGCATCGGAGGAGTAACCCGTGGTCTTCGCCCCCCAGGGAAAACATACGCTGTCGCACCGCGTTTTTGTGACGATCTTTGTCTGCGCCATGGCGGTTATCGTGGCGTTTACGGTGCTGGGTGCGTTCTTTGTGCAAAACACTTTGGCGGATGCCACGAGTGCCAATCTGGCGCAGGAAACTGAGCTCATTGCTGCCGCCCTCGACGAGCAACAGGAGCCCATTCCGTTCTTGCGAAGCCTCGATCGCGAGGATCTTCGTATCACGCTGATCAATAAGGACGGATCTGTTGCCTACGACAACGAGGCGTCGCCTTCCACACTGCCCAACCATGGCGATCGCCCCGAGGTCATCGAGGCCTTTGAGAGTGGTTCGGGTTCCGCGGAGCGCGCAAGCTCTACACTCGACGAGATTATGCTGTATCGCGCCGTCACCCTTGATAACGGCCAGGTCGTTCGCTTGGCGCAGGCCCAGCCTGGCGTTGCGGCGATTTTGCTGTCGATGCTGGCGCCGATGCTGCTTATCGCAGCAGCGGGTGCAGTACTCTCGTTTTTTATGGCGCGCCGTGAGTCCCGTGCCATCATCGCGCCGTTGCAAGAGGTGGATTTGGATCACCCACGCCGTAGCTATGAGCACGCCTATGCCGAGATGGTCCCCATGCTTGAGCGTATCGAGTCGCAGCGCCAGGAACTCAAGCGCCAAATGGCGGTGCTAGCGGACAACGACCGTATGCGCCGCGAGTTCACGGCGAATATCACCCATGAGCTCAAGACGCCGCTTACGGCGATTTCGGGCTGTGCCGAGCTCATCGCAAATGGCATGGTCGAGGGCGAGGACGACCTGCGCAACTTTGGCGGTCGCATCTATCGTGAGGCGGGCCGCTTGGCAGCGCTTGTCAACGACATCCTTACGCTGTCTAACTTGGACGAGGCCGAACGTGCAACTGAGGGCGAGGCGGTGCCCATTGGGTCCACGGAGCCTATTGAGCTCTCGCGTGCGATCTACGCGGTTGAACAGCGTCTTGAACAGGTTGCCCGTCAGGCGAATGTGACGATAAGTCATGAGACCAAGCCTGTGGTCATCGAAGGCGTGTCGCGCTTGGTCGACGAGCTCATCTATAATCTGGCAAGCAACGCCATCCGCTACAATCGGCCCGGCGGTACGGTTACGCTGCAGTGCGGCACTAACGACGAAGGCCATCCGTTCCTCGCTGTCGCCGACACGGGAATCGGTATCGCGCCTGAAGAACAGGGCAAGGTATTTGAGCGGTTCTATCGCGTGGACAAGAGTAGGTCCAAGGCACGCGGCGGAACCGGCCTGGGGCTTGCCATTGTCAAGCATGCGGCCCTGTATCATCACGCCACGCTCGATCTGTCGAGTGAGTTGGGCGTGGGAACCACCATTACGGTGACGTTTCCCATACAGCAGGACGAGCCATTCGCATAGCGATACAACATAGATATTGATGTAGACGCCGCATCGGACTTTCGGGTGCGGCGTTGTTGTGCAATTTTACGATTGCTTCCGACATTTTTACAGGAGAGCCTGTTTCTTATGTATAGAGTTTGGTCTCGGTAAAAAGATGCGATAACATACGGACAGTTTTGTCAATCCGAACTGGGGAAATGAAAGGCAAGCTGCATGACCCTTCTCGAACTGTTCCAGCTGCTCAAAAAGCACCTTAAGCTGGTCATCACCCTTCCGGTGGTTTGCGCGATCGCCATGGGCATCGTGTCCTTTGTTGCGATGGACAACACCTACACCGCGACGACGAGCATGTACATTCTCGCCAAGACCGACGATAGCGGTCAGATGAGCTACAACGATCTCTCGGCGAGCCAGATGCTTTCCAACGATATCGCCACGCTGCTGGATAGCGATAGCGTTAAGAGCGGCGCAGCCAATGAACTGGGCCTCACCGATCTGGATGACTACAAGGTGTCTGTTTCCTCCGAGACCACCACGCGTGTCATTACGCTTTCGGTTACCGGCACCGATGCCAAGGAGACGGCTAAGGTCGCAAAGGCCATAGCTAGCTCGGTGAGTACGGTCGCTCAGAACGTCGGCGCTGCCCAGAGCATCAACGTTATCGACGAGGCTAAGACCCCCGAAGCCCCCAGCGGTCCCAAGCGTATGCTGTACGTTGCTGTCGCATTCCTCGCGGGCATCTTTATCGCAGTTGCCTATGTCGTTTTGGCAGACATGCTCAATACCCGCATCCGCGGTGCCGAAGAGGCAGAAGAGCTCCTGGGCATTCCCGTTGTTGGCCGAATTCCGGCTATGAAAGGTGGTAAATAGGCATGGCTAAGGCAAAGAACACCGATAAGCTCGTTGTACAGAATGCCGCCAAGACCCTTCTGGCCAACATCCGCTTTGCGAGCGTGGACGACCCCATTCGCACCATCACCGTTACCTCCTCGATTCCCAACGAGGGCAAGTCTACGGTTTCCATTAACCTTGCTCAGGCAATCGCCACGAGCGGCAAGTCCGTGCTCCTGGTCGAGGCCGATATGCGCCGCAGATCCCTTTCCGATATGCTCGGCGTTCGTTCGCGCGGCGGACTCTATGCGGTTCTTTCCGAGCAGATCTCCATTGACCAGGCAATTGTCGAGACGGGTCAGAAGAACTTCTACTTCCTCGATGCCGAGCCGCATATTCCCAATCCTGCCGACATCATCGTCTCTCACCGCTTTGCCAAGCTGGTAAAGGCACTGTCCGCCAAGTTCCAGTACGTCATCTTTGATGCTCCCCCGGTTGGCACCTTCATCGATGCTGCCGAGATCGCAAGTCTGACCGACGGCACGCTGTTCGTGGTGCGAGAGGATTTCACCAAGCGCGAGGAGGCGCTCAACGCCATCGGTCAGCTTAAAAAGTCCGAGAAGGTCAAGCTCATCGGTACCGTTATGAACTACTGCGAGACCGAGACCAGCGAGTACTACTACTCCTACTACACCAAGGACGGTAAGAAGGTGAAGAAGGGCTCCGACGATCAGGGGACTTCCAAAAAGGGCATCTTCACCAACCGAGCAAACGTTTAGTTGATTAAGGCTGACCTATGCGTGACATTCATTGCCATATCTTGCCGGGTGTAGACGACGGCGCCGCCGATCTCGATGAGAGCTTGGCGATGCTCGAGGCTGCCAAGCGGGCTGGTGTAACCAGAATTGTCTGCACTCCTCACTGCCGCGATCCCTATTTTGATTACGACAAGATGTGGGATGCCTTTGAGCTGCTGCGTGATAACGCTGACGGTTTTCCGCTCCAGATGGGCTTCGAGGTCAACCATCGAAAGCTCGTTGAGCTTGGTATCGATGCCGCGGAGCACTTGCATTTTGATGGAACCAATGAGTTCCTGCTTGAGCTTTCGACGCATGCCGATGCGTATGCGTTTAGAGAGTACGAGAACACGATTTACGATTTGCAGTGCCGTGGCTACCAGGTGATCATCGCTCATCCTGAGCGCTATCGTGCGGTTCAAAAGGATGTAAGCGTGGCGGAGCGCCTGGTCGATATGGGCTGCAAGCTGCAGGCTTCGGCGGACTTTATTGCCGGCGGTCGCTTTGGTCGCGAGAAAAAGCCGGCACAGCGCCTGTTCGATCAGAACCTGTACAGCTTCATCGCGAGCGATGCCCATAATGTGGGTCATTACGACTGCCTGGCGAAGGCTCGCGCGAAGTTTAGCGTGCGCGGAGCTCATTTTCGCTAAAATCTGTCCCTAACGTTCGCATTGAATGAAAGGGCAGCATGGATATCCAACTTAAGACGGGATGCTTTGATGACGCGGCGTTGGTGCGCCGCGTCGTTTTTATGGACGAGCAGGGCTACGAGAATGAGTTCGACGCTATCGACGAGGATCCGAACTGCATTCATGTGACGCTCTATGTAGACGGCGAGCTTGCCGGTTGCTCGCGCGTGTTTCCCGAAGAGCTTGAGCGCGCAGCTGACGCAGAGGCTCCGGTGTCGCCGGCGTGCGACTTGGACGAAGGCGTCGCGGCGGGGGAGACCTACATTATGGGGCGCGTGGCCGTGCTGCCGAGCATGCGCCGTCGCGGTTTGGCGAGCAAGATTGTCGAGGCCAGTGATACGTGCGCGCGTGATGCCGGCGCCAAGCTCATTAAGCTGCACGCGCAGGAATACGTGCTGCCGCTCTATGCCAAGGCGGGTTACACGCAGATTGCCCCGGTGGACTACGAAGACGAGGGCCAGCCCCATGTTTGGATGGCCAAGCGCGTAGATGGCAGATAGGGACGTTCCTTTCCTGCCGGCAGTCGGGGACACTCCTTGGCAATTGGCGCATCAGAGCGTTTGGACATACAGTTTTTCGATTCCGTATGTATATATGCGCGCTAATGGGTTATAAAATCTAAGTCTGGACATAGCAGGTCTGCGATGCGGCTCGGGCAACCGGGCCGTTTTTGCGGACGGGGGTAGCGCGAAAGGACTGCACATGCGTCAATTTAAGACCGAGAGCAAAAAACTGCTCGACCTCATGATCAACTCCATCTACACCAATAAGGAAATCTTCCTGCGCGAGCTTATCTCCAACGCGAGCGACGCCGTCGACAAGCTCAACTTTAAGAGCCTGCAGGACCCGAGTGTCAAGCTCGACCAGGGCGACCTGGCTATTCGCGTCTCTTTTGATAAAGACGCCCGCACCATTACCATCTCGGATAACGGCATTGGCATGACCGCCGAGGAGCTCGAGCGCAATCTGGGCACCATCGCCCATTCCGGCTCCGAGGAGTTTAAGACCGAGAACGCCGAGCAACAGGGCTCCGATGTCGACATCATCGGCCAGTTTGGCGTGGGCTTCTACTCCGCCTTTATGGTCGCCAGCCACGTGAAGGTCGTCAGCCGCGCTTATGGCGAGGACACCGCCCACGTTTGGGAGTCCGACGGTCTTGAGGGCTACACCATCGAGGATGGCGAGCGTGCTGAGCACGGTACCGATGTCATCCTGACGCTGCGCGAGAACGAGAAGCTCGACGCCGACGGCGAGGCCGAGACCTACGATCGCTTCCTGACCGAGTGGGGCCTCAAGAGCCTGATTCAGCAGTACAGCAACTATGTGCGCTACCCGATTCAGATGATGGTGAGCAAGAGCCGCCAGAAACCCAAGCCCGAGGACGCCGGCGACGACTACAAGCCCGAGTACGAGGACTACCAGGAGCTCGAGACCATCAACTCCATGACGCCGATTTGGAAAAAGCGCAGCTCCGACGTTGAGCGGAAGGATTACAACGAGTTCTACAAGTCCACGTTCCACGACTTTGACGATCCCGCGCGCACTATCAGCTTCCATGCCGAGGGTACGCTTGAGTACGATGCGCTGCTGTTTGTGCCGGGCCGCGCCCCGTTCGATCTGTACAGCAAGGACTACGAGAAGGGCCTGGCGCTCTACAGCTCCAACGTGCTGATTATGGAGAAGTGCGACGACCTGCTGCCCGACTACTACAACTTTGTCCGCGGCGTCGTGGATTCTGCCGACGTGTCGCTCAACATCTCGCGTGAGACGCTGCAGCAGAACCGTCAGCTCAAGGCCATCGCCAAGCGCGTGGAGAAGAAGATTACCGCCGATCTTGAGGATATGCGCGACAACGACCGCGAGGCCTACGAGAAGTTCTTTGAGAACTTTGGCCGCGGTCTTAAGTACGGCATCTACTCGAGCTATGGCATGAAGGCCGATGAGCTCGCCGACCTGCTACTGTTCTGGTCTGCCAAGGAGCAGAAGATGATTACCCTGGCCGAGTATGCCAAGGGCATGCCCGGGGATCAGAAGGCCATCTACTACGCCGCCGGCGACTCGCGTGAGCGCTTGGCCAAGATGCCCGTGGTAAAGGGTGTGCTCGACCGCGGCTATGACGTGCTGTTGCTGACGCAGGATGTGGATGAGTTCACGTTCCAGGCTATGCGTGAGTACGTTGCCGCCGATATGCCTAAGATCTACGAGGACGACGCCGCCCGCGAGGCTGCCGAGAAGGCCGTTGCCGACGGTGCCGAGCCCGAGGTCGAGGATCGTCACCTGGAGCTCAAGAACGTCGCGACTGGCGATCTTGATCTGGCGACCGAGGACGAGAAGAAGGAGGCCGAGGACGCCACCAAGGAAAACGAGGACCTCTTTAGCGCTATGAAGGAGGCGCTCGGTGACAAGGTCGAGAAAGTTGCCGTCTCCGCGCGCCTGACCGATGCCCCCGCTTGCATCACCACCGAGGGTCCGCTTTCGCTCGAGATGGAGAAGGTGCTCCAGAAGGGGCCCGAGGGCGCGCCCGACGGCATGCCCAAGAGCCAGCGCGTGCTCGAGCTCAACGCCAAGCACCCGGTCTTTGACAAGCTTGTCGCTGCCCAGAAGGCAGGTGACGCCGACAAGATCAAGCAGTACTCCGGCCTGCTCTACGATCAGGCCCTGCTGGTCGAGGGTATCCTCCCCGAGGACCCCGTTGCCTTCGCGGCGGCTGTTTGCAACTTGATGTAGTTAAGTAGTTACGCCTTTGGGTCCGCCGTTCTAACGAACCTATTGGTTCCGTCGTTCTAACGAACGACGGACCGGTCGACGCTGCAAACGCCCCTAAGCGGCAATCTGACGTTCAATCGTCGGTCGCGTACCAAAGTACGCTTCCCTCCTCTTTCACGTCACCTTGCTCGCTCAGGGGCGTTTTCGCTGACTTATGCTCAACCTGCGACGCTTTCGTGGCCCTAAGTAGTCATCGGGGACGTTCTTGTTTGACTAGTCGTTTAAGAACGTTCCCAATGACTATTCGGATTGCTAATTTGTGCGGGCTGTGGTTTTGTGACCTGCTGAAATTAAAGATACTGTACAACTGTACACTAACTCATCTTCGTAGTATATTGCTACCCGCAAAACTCAGCACCATTGTGCCGCGAGGCACTAAAGCGCCTACGTACAATGGTTGTCGATAGTACGATTCGATTCAACGACAGGATGGATGGTCCAAGCGTGAGTCTCGGCAGCAAACTATCCAACGCAAAGGTCTCCTTTGCGATATTCAAGCGCGACATTAAGCGACTGCTTGTGAACCCCGTCGCCTTGGTGGTTACCCTGGGCGTGTGCGTTATCCCCTCGCTGTATGCCTGGTACAACATCGTGGCAAACTGGGATCCGTACGGAAACACCCAAGGTATCAAGATTGCCATCGCCAACAACGATCAGGGCACTCAGAATGACTTGGTGGGCGAGCTCAACGCGGGCGACCAGGTCGTCGATCAGCTCAAGGAGAACGATCAGCTGGGCTGGACCTTCGTCGATTCGGCCGCCGATGCCAAAGAGGGCGTCGAGAGTGGTGAGTACTATGCGGCCATCGTAATCCCCAAGAACTTCTCCGACAATCTTGTTTCGATGCTCGATGGCAATTACCATCAGCCGAAGCTCACCTATTACGTCAACGAGAAGAAGAGCGCTATTGCGCCCAAGGTCACCGACACTGGTGCCAATACCATCGAGGAGCAGATCAACTCGGAGTTTGTCTCCACGGTGGGCGAGACCGTCGCAGGCATTGCCAAAGATGCTGGCATCGACCTTAAAGACAAGGCGACCCAGACCCGGGATTCGCTGGCGGGCTCGGTGTCCGAGGCGTCTGATACCCTGGGCGAAGTACGCGATTCCATCGGCGACATGAACACCGCCATCGACAAGACGAGCAGCTCGATTGCTTCGGCCGATGCTGCGCTGGCGGGCCTGCAGGGGCAGGCGCCCTCTCTAACGCAGGCAATCTCCCAGGGCAACGACCTGCTGGGCGAGGCTCGCGCCACGGCGGGCAACTCTATCACCTCGCTCTCCAAGGCACTCTCGGAAGGTAGCCTTGCACTCACCAAGACGTCAGCCTCCGCGAACGCTGCGATTGGCAAGCTAACGGGTACGGTCACATCTACGACCACCCGCATCGACAACTCGCTCGAGTCTCTCCAGGCGACGATCGATCACAATAAGGCCGTTATCGGGCACTTGGAGATTCTCGTTAATGACACGTCGACAGGTTCCGAGGAAATTGACGCGCGCATTGTATCGACCATCGATTCGCTTCGCGAGCAAAACCAGAAGCTGCAGAGCATCAAGGATGGCCTTTCTGCACAGTCGAGCGCCATGGCAAACGACGCTACGGCAATCTCGAACGCGAGCAACGCACTCAACGCGGCAATTCAGACCGGTACGGCTAACCTCGGTCAGGCTCAGACCGATCTGGGTCAGAACGCACTTCCGAAGGCTTCGAGCGCGCTTGACTCCTTTGCCGCCGTTTCGGGCGATTTGACCGGCATTGTGTCGGGTATGACCCCCACGATAGCGAGCGCGCGCGGCACGCTGGCGCAGCTCGACGCCACGCTCAAGCAGGCAAAGACCACGCTGTCCCAAACCGACGCCTCCCTTGCCAAGGTTCAGGACAAGCTCGCGACCGCCGCCAATGACATTGCGGCGCTGCAGACCTCTGAGTCTATGGGCGAGTTAGCCGACCTCATGGACGTCGACGTCAATGACGTGGCAGATTTCATGGCATCTCCGGTTGAGCTGACGTCCAAGTCAATCTATCCGGTCAAGAGCTTTGGCTCGGGCATCGCGCCCTTCTACACCAATCTGGCGCTGTGGGTAGGCGGCTATGTGCTCATCGCTATCTATAAACTCGAGGTCGACCGCGAGGGCATCGGTAGCTTTACGGCGCGTCAGGGCTACTTTGGCCGCTGGCTGCTGCTGGTGATCCTGGGTGCGTTGCAGGCCATCATCGTTACGGTGGGAGATCTGGTCATTGGCGTTCAGTGCGTCAATCCGCTGCTCTTTGTACTGGGCGGCATCGCTATTTCGTTCACCTACGTCAACATCATCTATGCGCTGTCCACCACGTTTAAGCATATCGGTAAAGCCATTGGCGTCATCCTCGTCATTGTGCAGATCCCCGGCTCGTCGGGCATGTATCCCATCGAGATGATGCCCGGCTTCTTCCAATGGCTGCATCCGCTGCTGCCCTTCACCTACGGCATCAACCTGCTGCGCGAGACCGTTGGTGGCATGTATTCGTTCAACTACCTGTTCAACCTGTGCATCCTGGGCGTGTTCCTTGCCATCGCGCTCTTTATCGGTCTGCAGCTGCGCCCGTTGCTGCTCAACCTCAATCTGCTCTTCGATAAGCAGCTTTCCACGACGGGTTTGATGATCTGCGAGTCTAATGACCTGCCGCGCCAGCGCTATTCGCTGCGCACGGCCATGCGCGTCATGCTCGATTCGGATTCGTACCGTCGCGAGCTGCTCGATCATGCCGTGGCGTTTGAGCATCGCTACCCGTACTACATCAAGGGCGGTTTTGCCGCTGTAGTCGGCGTGCAGGTGCTGCTCTTCGTTCTGTCGACGGTTCTCGATATCGACAACAATGGCAAGATCATTCTGCTGGTCATCTGGATTATCTCGGTCATTGCCATCTGCGGCTGGCTCATCAACATCGAGTACATTCGCTCGAGCCTCAACACCCAGATGCGGATCTCGGCGCTTTCGGATGAGGACCTGCGCCGCGAGATGCGCGAGCATACGGCTGCCATTCCGGCCGCTCGTCGTATGTTCGGCTTGAATGCGAGCGAGCGGGGGTCTGAACCCAAGACTCAGACTGTCAGCCAATGTGGTCATCGCGATGCGGTCCATGTGCCCGAGAACGGGGATGACACGTTTGTGATGAATGAAAATAACGCCCCGATCGGCAAGCACTCCAAAGGAGGTGAGGCATAAATGAAAAACATCCTGCACCTGTTTAAGCGCGATGTCCAAAATGTGTCTCGCTCCGTGATCGGCATGGTCGTCGTGATGGGCCTGATCATCGTGCCATGTCTGTACGCGTGGTTTAACATCGCCGGCAGCTGGGATCCGTACGGCAACACCGGCAATCTTAAGATCGCCGTGGTCAACACCGACGAGGGTTACGAGAGCGATCTGATTCCCGTCGAGATCAACGTGGGCGAAAACGTGACGGCGACCCTGCGCGGTAACGAGAACTTTGACTGGGTTGTCCTCAACGACCGCGATAAGGCGATTGAGGGCGTTAAGTCGGGCGCGTACTACGCTGCCGTCGTTATCCCTAAAACGTTTAGCGCCGACATGATGACGCTTTTCTCGACCGAGGTGAAGCACGCCGATATCGAGTTCTACGAGAACCAGAAGGCTAACGCCATCGCGCAGATCGTGACCGAAAAGGGTTCGAGCGCCGTCCAGAGCCAGGTGAATGAGACCTTTACCAAGACCATCACGACCATCGGTCTAAAGACGGTGTCCAGCCTGCTCGATTACATGAGCACCGATCAGGTCAGCAACTTTATCGCCAACCTGTCCTCGACACTGGGCGATTCGGTCGAGGACCTGCAGGACGTTCAAGCCAACGCGACTTCGCTTGCGGGCATTTTGAGCTCGACCTCCGATTCGTTGACGTCGGCGAGCGGTATGCTCCAGCAGACGGGTAAGGTCGATGAATCTACCAAGCAGTTGATGGAGCACGCCGAGAGCGGCATTAGTGATTCCAAGGAAGCACTCAAGGCCGCCAACGACGCTATCAACGCCGCGATTGACGGAAGTGCGGGCTCGTTTGACAACGTGTCCGCCGAGCTCGCGAAGGCTTTCGACGCCGCAAACCAGCATGTTTACCTCACGGTGTCCCAGCTCAACGATGCCGCAGCGGCGCTCAATACGCGTGCTGACGATATCGATGCGATGGCCGATCAGCTCCGCAACCTTGCCGACCAGGTGAGTGATGACAAGCTCAAAGACGGTCTCGAGTCCGCTGCGACGTCGCTGGGCAGAATTGCCGTGGAGTACCGCAACAATGCGAAGGACCTGACGGCGACCGCAAAGTCCCTTTCGGACGGCATGGCGGAGGTCAACAACTCGCGTGCCGAGGTCGACCAGGCCATCGCCGATGCCAAGGCGGGTATCTCGGGAGCCAAGTCCGACTACGATTCCACGTTCTCGGTTAAGGCCAAGGAGCTCAAGAAGACCATTTCGGGCGTTCTGGATTCCCTGAACGGTATCTCGGGTGACTTGGATAGCGCTGTGAGCGGTTTGACCGACGCATCCGGTTCGCTGGCAAAGGGCCTCTCCAAGGCTGCAAAGCTGGTCAACAAGGCTTCTGATCAGCTGGGTGAGGCATCGGACAAGATCAGCGCCTTTAAGGACGAGCTCGATGGCGCCCTGATGTCGGACGACCTTGCCACGATCAAGACGATGATCGGCAACGATCCCGAGGGTTTGGCCGTGTCGCTTTCCGGCCCCGTCGCGCTCGACCGCAAGCCGGTCTATCCGATCCGCAATTACGGTTCGGCCATGGCGCCGTTCTATACGATCCTGTCGCTGTGGGTCGGCTCGATCGTGCTGGCGGCCATGATGAAGGTATCGGTTGACGATGAGCTCATCAACGAGCTGATCCCCGTGCGCCTGCACGAGATCTACCTGGGCCGCTACCTGTTCTTTGGAGGTCTGGCCCTGCTGCAGGCGACACTCGTGTGCGCGGGCGACATCCTGTTCTTTGGCATCCAATGCGACAACCCGCTGCAGTTTGTGCTGGCGGGCTGGGTCGCGAGTCTCGTGTTCTCCAATATCGTCTACACGCTCACGGTTTCGTTTGGCGATATCGGCAAGGCGCTCGCTGTCGTGCTGTTGGTCATGCAGGTCGGCGGTTCAGGCGGTACGTTCCCCATCGAGATGACCGGCCCCGTGTTCCAGGCGATCTACCCGTTCCTGCCGTTTACCCACGGCATCAACGCCATGCACGCTGCCATGGCCGGTGCCTACCATATGGAGTACTGGATTGAGCTGGGCATTCTGGCGAGCTACCTGATTCCGTCGCTGGCCCTTGGCGTCGTCTTCCGCCGCCCGGTCATCAAAGCCAACGACTGGATCATCGAAAAGCTGGAGTCGACTAAGTTGATCTAGTTCAGCCAGGTAAACGCCGTCGGAACATCGAGATCTTCCAGTTTGATACTTTATTATGCTGGATTGCGATGCAACACCGGTTGTTGCTACAGTAGCGGGGCGTGCCGGGGGTCCGGCGCGTCCCGTTTTTATTTGACCATGAGGCGGCACGCAGCCATACGCGTGCGGACACCACGCCCAGATTGAGTGTGAGGATGTTCCATGGCCCAATACGCTGCCAACGAAATCGAAAACTTGCCCGATAGCCCAGTAGCCCGTGAGGATTTGGGCGCGGGCGGTATTCCCCGGGGCGCCGGCGCACGCTCTCCGCTGTTCTGGAAGGTTCTGCTCCTTTCGGTGGCGGTCATCTGGGGCTACTCCTTTACCACTATGAAGGACGCACTCGGCACCATTCCGGTGTTCGCGCTGCTCTATGTACGTTTTCTGCCCGCAGCGTTGGTCATGTTTGCCGTCTTCCACAAGCGCATCATCGCGCACCTCAACGCTCGCAACCTGATCGTTGGCCTGAGTATGGGCGTGCTCATGTGGGCGGCCTATGCGTTGCAGACGGTCGGTCTGGCACATACTACGGCGGGCAAGAATGCTTTTTTGACGGGCACGTATTGCATCCTTGTGCCGTTCGCGAGCTATTTCCTGAGCGGCGAAAAGCTCACGCGCTACAACTTGGGTGCCGCGCTGCTGTGCCTAGCGGGCATTGGCCTCGTCGCACTCGATAGCGTTGAATTCAACATTGGTGACGTCATTACGCTGGCGGGTGCGGCCTTTTTCGCCATCCAGATGGCGGTGACTGCCAAGTACGGTCGCAAAATGGACATCAACGTCATCACGTTTTGGATGTTTGTGGGCAACGGCGTGCTGAGCCTGGCAACGTCGCTGCTATTCGAGACCCAAGCGCCTCTGTCCGTGTGGACGCCGAGCTTTATCAGTGCGATGGCGTTTCTCTCGGTGGGCTGCACATGCGCGGCTCTGCTCATCCAAAACGTCGGCCTGGCGCATGTCCCGGCCTCGACGGGCTCGCTGCTCCTTTCGATGGAGTCGCCTTCGGGTGTGCTGTTCTCGGTGCTGCTGATGGGGGAGGCGCTCACCTCGCGCCTGCTCGCCGGCTTTGCGCTCATCTTCCTGTCGATTATCTTGAGCGAGACTCACTTCGATTTTTTGCGTCGAAAGCCGCGCCCGCAATTGTAAACAACTTGTTGCGCCGCCCTCCCGGGGCGGCATTTTTTATGCCTCGCCCTTAAAGTAGTACCTTGCACTTTACGCTATCAAAGTGCTTGCTGCAAAAACGATACTGGAGGGCATCTATGGCACCAGCTTTGTCCGATCTTCAACCGCAATCAGCGCCCAAGGCCACCGCAGCGGCGCAGACCGCTATCGGTGACGGTCTCGTTGCAGAAGCTCAGGCTTTTGCAGACGAGCTCGCTGCGTGGCGACACGATCTCCACCAGATGCCCGAGCTGGGTAATAGCCTCCCACAGACCTCTGCGTATATCCAAGCGCGCCTGACTGAGATGGACATCCCATTTGCCACGCTCGTTGATGGTTCCTGCGTTGTGGGCCTTGTCGGCGCCGGTGCCGCCGCGGCCCAAGGCAATGGCGTCTGCACGGACGAGCAGGCCGGTACGGTCATCATGCTCCGTGGCGACATGGATGCCCTGCCCGTTGCCGAAGAGTCAGGTGAGCCTTTCGCCTCTACGAACGGCTGCATGCACGCATGCGGACACGATATGCACGCAACGGCGTTGCTTGGAGCGGCGCGCCTGCTCAAGGCCCGCGAGTCCGCGCTTGTTGATGCCAACGCCACGGTTAAGCTGCTGTTCCAGCCGGGCGAGGAAACCTTTGAGGGTGCCCGCGCCGCCATCGCTGACGGTCTGCTGCAGAACCCGCGCCCCCAGGTCGCCTTTGCCATGCATGTCAATAGCCAGTCGCCGCTTGGCCTGGTGCTCTACGGCAGCCCGGCGCTCTCGGGCGTGTACGGTTTTCGCATCACGCTTCAGGGCAAGGGCGGCCATGGCTCGAGCCCCGAGATCTGCATCGACCCCATCACGGCCGGCGTCCATGTGCATCTGGCGCTTCAGGAGCTCATCTCCCGCGAGGTGCCGGCGGCCAAGGAGGTCGCGCTTACCGTTGGCAAGTTCGCCGGCGGTCAGGCCGCAAATGTCATCCCCGACACTTGTGTGCTCGAGGGAACGCTGCGTGGCTTCGACGTCGAGCTCATGGAGCGCCTCAAGACCCGCATCGCGGAGGTCGTCAAAGGCGTTGCCACGACCTATCGTACGCCGGCGACTATCGAGACACTCTCGGATGTTCCCCCGCTCGTACTCGACGACGGCATGACGCAGGCGTCGCTTGGCTACGTGGGCGCGGTGCTGCCCAAGTCCGCCTTCCTGCCGCTGTTCCACGCCATGGCGAGCGAGGACTTCGCGTTGATCTCGAGCGAGATCCCAAGTGCGTACTTTACGGTGGGCGCGGCCGTGACCGATACGGACGAGCATTTTGCCCAGCATCATCCCAAGGCGCGCTTTAACGATGCCGAGCTTCCCCTCGGCGTCGCGGCTTATGCCGCCGTCGCTTTGGGCTACATCGCCGACCACCGGTAGCACCCAATCTTGCTACTCGTTTGCTTAAAAAGGAACAGTATGTCTCAGCAACGTAAGTTCTTCCCCGGCTGGCTCGTGGTGGCCTCCGGCTTTGTGATCATGGCCACGTGCTACACCATTTTCGTCAGCTGCATGAGCCTGTTCCAGCCGCTCATCGTCAGCGACTTGGGGATATCTCTTGCGCAGTACAACATCTCCAATGCGATCTCCACGGTGGTGAGCGTTATCGGATCGCTTGTCATTGGCCATGTTGCCGACAAGGTTAGTGGTCGTATTTTGGGTTCGCTTACCGTCATCGCCACCTCGGCGGTGCTCGTGGGCATGAGCTTTGTCGGTGAGCTGTGGCAGGTCTACGTGCTCTTTGCCGTCTCGGGCTGCTTCGCCGTCGCATCGACCCGTCTGCTTATTAGCCTGGTGACCGCTAATTGGTTTACCGCCAAGCGCGGTCTTGCCATCTCCATCGCGCTTTCGGGCTCGGGCTTTGGCGGTGCCATCCTTTCGCCGATTGTGAGTTCACTTATCGTGAGCGTGGGTTGGCGCTCCGCCTTTCTGGTGCTTGCCGCCGTCTGCATGGTGGCGGCGCTGCCCATCACGGCGTATTCCTTCCGCACCAAACCTTCCGAGATTGGCCTGAAGCCGCTCGGCGAGAACCCGGGCGATCCGTCCGTCTCGACGGCTGGCGACAAGGACGAGCGCACGGCGCCCGAGGTTAACGTTGGCTGGTCTCGCATCAAGAAGAGCCCGGCGTTTTGGCTGCTCGTCGTCGCCTTTCTCTTTATGGGCCTCGTTAACGGCGCCATTTTGCCCAACCAGGTCACCAACATGACGAGCGTTACCGTCAACGGTGCCAAGATCGTCACGGGTGGCCACGACCCCATGTGGGCCGGTACGGTTCTTTCGGCCTACATGGTCACCGTCGCTATTGCCAAGATTTCGCTCGGTGCAATCTATGACCGCTTTGGCCTGCGCTTTGGCAATATCCTTGGCTCCGTTGCGTGCATTATCGCCTGCGTGGCGCTGTGCTTCCCGACGACGGACCTCGGTCCTATTGTCGCCGCTGTGAGCTTTGGTGTTGGAACGTGCATGGGCACCATCACGCCCACGATCGCGGCTTCCAAGCAGTTTGGCATGGCCGACCTGGGTAAGGTCACGGGCACCATCACCTCGCTCGAGATGGTTGGCGGCACGGTGGGCGCCATCGTCTCGGGAATACTGTTCGATGCCACGGGCTCCTTTACGAGCACATGGATCGTGTGCCTGGCGTGCTCGGTGGCAATGCTGGTGTTCCTGCTGGCGTCTGAGCCCATCGCGGCTAAGCTGCGCGCGAGCGTGGCGGGGGAGTAGGGACGACGTCGCTCGTAGCTCTTTGCCCCGTTTTGTCCGTGGCTGCCTTGGAAGCCGAATGGATGCTCGTACCGTCATTCGGTTTCCCATGCAGCCACGGGCTCAAGAGATGACCCGAAGTCTTTCCGTCCAACGGATTTTGTGATCCGAAGAGGCGGAAGGATTGCAGATTGCACACTGCGGCGGTGCATCTGGCCGAACGAGTCCCCATACCCTCGTTCGGTCAGATGCACCGCCGCTGTTTGTGTTTGTGCCGTATAATGACCACTACCTATGACGCGATACAAAAGAAAGGTGTTTGCCCATGCAGGCACAGAAGGCGGAGGGAACCCGCGACCTTATCGGCGCTGAGATGCGCGCCTGGCAAAAGATGCAGCAGATCGCTGCCGGCGTGTTCGAGCCGTTTGGCTTTAAGCCCATCGAGACGCCCGCCATCGAGCAGGTGGACGTGTTTGTCCACGGCATCGGCCAGTCGACCGACGTCGTGCGCAAGGAGATGTTCCGCGTCTTTAGCGGCGCCAACCTGGAGCGCGTCTTTGCTGAGGGCACCGATAGCAAGCTCAAGCCCAAGCAGCGCCTGGCGCTTCGTCCCGAGGGCACGGCCGGTGTGGTGCGCGCCGTCGTGGAGAACAACCTGGTGCCCCAGGGCTCCACGCCGTTTAAGGCGTACTACGCCGAGGCCATGTTCCGTGGCGAGCGTCCCCAGAAGGGTCGCCTGCGCCAGTTCCACCAGGTGGGCATCGAGTGGCTCGGCGCTCCCGATCCGGCAGCAGACGCCGAGTGCATCATCATGCTCATGGAGTTCTACAAGCGCCTTGGTTTCGATCTTTCCAAGCTCCGTCTGCTCATTAACTCGATGGGCGATGCCCAATGCCGTCCGGCCTATCGCGAGCAGGTCAAGCAGTTTATCCTCGATCACGCCGACGAGATGTGCGACGAGTGCCGCGAGCGCGCCGAGCTCAATCCGCTGCGTGCCTTCGACTGCAAGAACGACCACTGCCGCGAGATCATGGCCGACGCCCCGCTGATGGGCGACAACCTGTGCGACGAGTGCCGCGAGCACTACGAGCAGGTCAAGCGCTATCTGGATGCGGCGGGTATCGAGTATGTCGAGGACCCCACCTTGGTGCGTGGCCTGGACTACTACACCCGTACCGTCTTTGAGGTCGAGGCTCCCGGTGCCGGTGTCGGCTCCATCGGTGGCGGCGGTCGCTACGACGGCTTGGTCGAGCTCGAGGGCGGCAAGCCTACGGCCGGCGTCGGCTTCGCCGTCGGTTTTGAGCGCGCCCTGCTGGCCCTGCAAGCCTTTGGCAGCGATTTGGGTGCCGATGAGGCCCCGTGTGTCTACGTCGCCAATGCCGGCAAGGAGCTGCGCCAGAACGTCTTCGCCATTACGCAGGAGCTTCGCGCCGCAGGCATCGTGACCGAGGCAGACTATCAGGGTCGTTCGCTTAAGGCTCAGTTTAAGCAGGCCGACAAGGTGGGCGCTAAGCTCATTTTGGTCTTGGGCGGCGACGAGCTTGCCGCCGGCAAGGTCAAGGTGCGCGACATGGAGAGCCATGACGAGGCCCTCGTCGATCTGGCCAACGTGGTCGAGGCGGTTCGTGAGCGCCTGTAGCGCATGATTTTTGAGCTGTGGACTCACTAAAGCGCTCAGCTCATTGAGAGCGATTGTTACGGGGGTGTTTCGCATTTATGCGGAATGCCCCCGTTTGCATATGCCGCCCACCGAGAAATACGACCATTTGGGGCAAAAAGCCTTGCAATGCAGAAAATACTTTTGTGTGGTAAAGCGCAATCAGCGTCGAAAGTTTTTGCCGAGTGCCTATAATAAATACCGCATGTTACGTGCATAGAAGGAGGAATGGGAGGAAACGTGGCTGAGAACCTAAGCAACCAGTCTGTACCCGAAGCCGCGGCGCGCGTCGCTGCCGTGGTCAACCGCCTCGTTAACCGAATCGGCTCGAATGCCGAGTCCAGGGAGCGTCTCGCCGAGATCGAGATCCCCGAGGAGCTGCGCGATAATCTGGCGCTGTTCCTGCGCCTGGAACGTCGTGTGCTTAGCGAGTATGATCCCGAGATCGCGGACCTGTTCGACAAGATTTTGACAGCCGAGATTGTGGCCAATGCTGGCAACCCCGGTACCCGCGCTGCCGACGAGTCCGTTGACGAGCAGGGCGTGCCCACTGCCGACGAGCCCACCGCCGTGGCATTTCGTGAGGTCGTCGATCTGATCGACAGCCTGCCGCTCGATAAGCAGCAGGTCATTGTCCGCGCCTTTACGAGCTTCTTCCATCTGGCAAACTTGTCGGAGGAGAACTACCGTGTGGCGCAGCTGCGCGAGCGCGAGGCCGGCGCATCGACCGATACCGAGGTCGATCCCGCCAACGAACTCACCGTCGCCTATCACCAGTTGGTAAACGAGATGGGTGTCGAGGGCGCCAACGAGCTGCTCGGCAAGCTCGAGTTCCACCCTGTCTTTACCGCACATCCCACCGAGGCCCGTCGTAAGGCCGTCGAGGGCAAGATTCGTCGTATCTCCAACCTGCTGGAGGAGCGTCCGCGTCTGGGCGGCTCCGACCTGGTGGAGAACGAGCGCCATATGCTGCAGGAGATCGACGCCCTGGTGCGTACGAGCCCCATCGCGCTCAAGAAGCCCACGCCGGTCGAGGAAGCCGATACCATCATCGACATCTTCGATAACACGCTGTTCGACGTCATTCCCGTTATCTATCGTCGTTTTGATGACTGGGTGCTGGGCGACAAGGCCGGCACCGTGCCGCCGCTGTGCCCGGCGTTCTTCCACCCCGGCAGCTGGATCGGTTCCGACCGCGACGGCAACCCCAATGTCACCGCCAAGGTGAGCCGCGAGGTTGCTGCCAAGTACTTCACCCATATGGTGCTCAAGCTCGAGGACAAGTGCCGCCGCATCGGCCGCAACCTCACGCTCGAGGCCACCTACAGCAAGCCGTCTGCCGAGCTCATCAACCTGTGGAACCATCAGGTCGAGATGAGCACTCAGTACACCGCACGTGCTGAACTGATCTCCGAGCACGAGCCGCATCGCGCCGTTATGCTCGTCATGGCCGACCGTCTGAACGCCACCGTCCGTCGCATCACCGATACCATGTACCACAGCGCCGATGAGTTCCTGGAGGACCTGCGCGTCGTCCAGCGCTCGCTGGCCGCCTGCGGTGCCGTCCGTGCTGCCTACGGCCCGGTCCAGACCATCATCTGGCAGGTCGAGTCCTTCGGCTTCCATATGGTCGAGATGGAGTTCCGTCAGCACTCCGTGGTGCACGCCCGCGCCCTCAAGGATATCCACGAGAACGGTATCCATGGCGACCTGCAGCCCATGACGCGCGAGGTCATCGATACCTTCCGTGCCATCGGCTCCATCCAGAAGCGCTACGGCAAGAAGATGGCGCATCGCTACATCATCTCGTTTACCAAGAGCGCCCAGCATGTGGCCGACGTCTTTGAGCTTGCCCACCTGTCCTTTGCACACGAGGAGGATGTCCCCGAGCTCGACGTGATCCCGCTGTTCGAGCAGCTCGAGGACCTTGAGGGCTGCGTCGACGTGCTCGACCAGATGCTTACGCTGCCCGTGGTGCAAAAGCGCCTTGCCCAGACCAACCGCCGCATGGAGGTCATGCTGGGCTATTCCGACTCCTCCAAGGACGCCGGTCCTACCACGGCCATGCTCGCGCTGCACTCCGCGCAGGAGCGCATCGCCAAGTGGGCCGAGAAGAACGATATCGACCTGGTGCTCATGCACGGTCGCGGCGGTGCCGTGGGCCGTGGCGGCGGCCCGGCCAACAAGGCCGTGCTGGCGCAGCCCAAGGGCTCGGTCAACTGCTTCTTTAAGCTCACCGAGCAGGGCGAGGTCATCTTTGCCCGTTACGGCAACCGCACGCTGGCCCAGCGCCATGTTGAGTCCGTTGCCGCCGCAACGCTTTTGCAGTCGGCCCCGAGTGTCGAGAAGACCAACACCGAGACCACGCAGAAGTTCTGGGATATGGCGGAGAAGCTCAACGCAGTAAGCCATGAGCGCTATCTGGACCTGCTGAACACCGAGGACTTTACACCGTGGTTCTCGACCGTGACGCCGCTGACCGAGGTCGGTCTGCTGCCGATCGGCTCGCGTCCCGCCAAGCGCGGCCTGGGCGCCAAGTCGCTCGACGACCTGCGTACCATTCCGTGGATCTTCAGCTGGAGCCAGGCGCGCATCAATCTGGCCGCTTGGTACGGCCTGGGTACTGCCTGCGAGCAGCTTGGCGACCTTGATCAGCTCAAGGCTGCCTACCAGGAGTGGCCGTTCTTCCGCACCTTTATCGACAACATCGAGATGTCGATCGCTAAGACCGACCAGCGCATTGCCAAGATGTATCTGCACCTGGGCGATCGCCAGGATCTGTCCGAGAAGGTCTTCACCGAGATGCAGCTCACCCGTAAGTGGGTCCTTGCCATCGTCGGTGACGAGTGGCCGCTACAGCGCCGCCGCGTGCTTGGCTGCGCTGTCCGCGTGCGCAACCCCTACGTCGACGCCCTGTCCATCGCCCAGGTCCGCGCCCTTCGCGAGGTGCGTATGAACCAGGACGAGATGGCCGAGGAGAAGAAGGCCGAGTACATGAGCCTGATTCTTTCGACTGTGACCGGCGTCTCGGCAGGATTGCAAAACACGGGGTAATCGATAGCCCTGTAGTCGCTGTTCGGGGCTGCCGTATGTTTTCTTTCCGGCGCGTCCTCGGACATGCAAGAAGCCCTCGCTGCGCACTTCGTGCGGCGAGGGCTTCTTGCGTCCTGCGGAGTGCGCCGGAAAGTAAACATACGGCAGCCCCTGCGATGTCCGGTCTTCGGCGGATTACTGGCTGAGGGAATATAGTGCGCTTCGCGCGTTTGGAAGGGGCTTCGTGCTGCGGAATGCATTCAGGGGGAAACCCGTCGGGTCCCTTCGTCCTCGGTCTTCAGGGATTGGGGCTGAAGGGAAGAAAGGCGCGCCTCGCGTCTTATCGATCGGGATTGAGATGCATTTGGCGCTTCTTGCCTTACGACTGTAGCGGCCGCGGTCCCGTTTGGGATCGTGGCCGTTTTGTTGTGGGTCAAATATGAACGTTGTGTTAATGAGTCGGTGGACGGTGGTGTTTTTCGGTGAGCGGCGTATCCTTCCAACGGTTTATCTAGTGTGTCAGTTGAAAGGAAGAGGGCGCTCATCATTGTTTGAATGTGAACTGCCGTTTGACCACAAGACGTTGCATCTGGAGCTCGAGGATAAGAACTTCGCGGGTGCGATGGAAGGTCATCAAAACGAGTTTAAGACTACAAAATCACAGGAAGAGCTGGTAGAGGAGTCACTTGCCAACCCTTATGGTTCGCCTTCGCTCGAGGAGCTTTGTGCTGGCAAGAAGGATATTGTCATCATTAGCTCCGATCATACGCGCCCCGTTCCCTCGCGTGTGACGATGCCTATTCTGCTGCATCACATTCATGCCGCTGCGCCCGAGGCCCGTGTGCGTATTTTGGTTGCTACGGGTATGCACCGTCCGTCGACGCACGAGGAGCTCGTCAATAAGTATGGCGAGGACATCGTTGCCAACGAGGAAATCGTTATGCATGTCGCGACCGACGACAGCATGATGAAAAAGATCGGCACCCCGCCTTCTGGTGGCGAGTGCATCATCAACAAGATTGCCGCCGACTGCGATCTGCTGCTTGCCGAGGGCTTTATTGAGCCGCACTTCTTTGCCGGTTTCTCTGGTAGCCGCAAGTCCGTCCTGCCTGGCATCGCCAGCTACAAGACCATCATGTACAACCACAACGGTCAGTTTGTGAACGATTCCCATTCGCGCGCCGGCAACCTGTGCCACAACCACGTGAGCGAGGACATGTTTGCCGCTGCCGAGATGGCTCACCTTGCCTTTGTGCTTAACGTGGTGCTCAACGGCAAGCACGAGGTCATTGGCTCCTTTGCCGGTGACATCCACAAGGCGCACGAGGCCGGCTGCGAGTTCGTGAAGAGCCTTGCCGGCGTTGAGCCCGTCGAGTGCGATATCGCCATCACCACCAACGGCGGCTACCCCCTCGACCAGAACATTTACCAGGCCGTGAAGGGTATGTGCGCTGCCGAGGCCACGCTTCCCGAGGGCGGCGTGATCATCGACGTCGCCGGTTGTGCCGACGGTCACGGCGGCGAGGGCTTCTACCACAACATCGCCGACAACGATCCGGCAGAGTTTGAGCGCGCCTGCATCGACCGTCCTAAGGACGAGACCCTGCCCGATCAGTGGACGAGCCAGATTTTCGCTCGCATCCTGGCGCATCACCCTGTGATCATGGTCACCGACCTGTGCGATCACCAGATGCTCAAGGATATGCACATGACGCCGGTCAACACCCTCGAGGAGGCGCTCAAGCTTGCTTTTGAGATGAAGGGTGCCGACGCCAAGGTGGCCGTCATCCCCGATGGCCTGGGTGTTGTCGTCGCGCAGCACTAGCGTGCGGACTCAACGAATCGTTTATAACCGACAAGAAAGATAAGGTTTTATGCTTACCAAACTCCTCTGCGAATTCGGCGCAACGGCCCTCATGATCGTCTTTGGCGTGGGCGTTCACTGCGATACCGTGCTCAAGGGCACCAAGTATCAGGGCTCCGGCCATATGTTTGCCATCACCACCTGGTCCTTTGGCATCTCGGTCTGCCTGTTTGTCTTTGGTGGCGCTGTGTGCATGAACCCCGCCATGGTGCTTGCCCAGTGCATCGTCGGCCTGGTGCCGTGGGGCAACTGCATCCCCTTCATGCTTGCCGATATGCTCGGCGGCTTTGTGGGTGCCGTGATCGCTTGGTTTATGTATGCCGATGAGTTCAAGGCTTCCGAGGGCGTCGTCGACCCCATTGCCCAGCGCAACATCTTCTCGACCAACCCCACCACCGAGGGCACGAACTATGCTCGTAACTTCTTCTGCGAGGCTATCTGCACCTTCGTGTTCATCAGCGCCATCCTTGCTGCCGCTAGCCGCGCCGGCGAGAACGTTCTGATGCTCGCAATCTGCGTCGGCCTGATCGTTTGGGCTGTCGGCATGGGCATGGGCGGCATCACCGGCTTCGCCATGAACCAGGCTCGTGACCTTGGTCCTCGCATGGCCTATCAGGTGCTGCCGATTAAGAACAAGGCCGACAACAACTGGAAGTATGGTCTGCTTGTTCCTGGCATCGCGCCGTTTGTCGGTGCTATTGTGGCCGCGCTGTTTGTGCACGGTTTCTTGGGCATGTTCTAGTCCAAGGCAATTGATATAACGTCCGGGTCCGGCATAGGGTAACTTTCCGCCGCGTCCTCGGACATGCAAGAAGCTCCCGCTGCGCACTTCGTGCGGCGGGAGCTTCTTGCGTCCTGCGGAGTGCGGCGGAAAGTTACCCTATGCCGGACCCTGCGGGAATCCAGTTGGATTGGAACAAGCAACCCAACATATATATCTGAATTTGGATGTGAGGGGCTTGTTGCTGGTAGGGGCGTTGAAGCGCGGGTGACACTTTGGGATGCGTGGCGCCTTGGGGTGGGGCGGTGCTTTGGGATGAGCTTCTTACTTAGTTGAAGAGGGGTTTTATGGCTGAGAGGTAGTCTTTGGCTACGTCGGCTTTGTTTGCTTGGAAGTTGTGCCAGGCCCACCATTGGACCATTCCTACGAAGCTTGAGGCTATGTGGTGTAGTAGAAAGCTGCGATCCATGGTGACGGCGGGGCCTGTGGGGTTAGCGGGGACGGTTTCGGCTGCTCGTGACATGATGGTCTTGCGTAAGCAGTCGGCGAAGACGCGTGAGCCGGCGCCGGCTACGAGGGCTCGTACGCCCTGGCGGCGTTCCCAGAGGTTGTTGAGGATATGCTCGACTTGTACGAGCGGATCATCGAGCGGTGTGCCATCGTCGTCGAGGGCGTGGGTGCAGATGTCGCTCACGAGTTCGGACAGTAGGTCATCTTTGCTCTTGAAGAGGCCATAGAACGTGGCCCGACCCACATGGGCGCGAGCGATGATGTCGCCGACGGTGATCTTGCCGTAGTCCTCTTCGCGCAGCAGTTCGGAGAACGCCGCGACGATGGCGGCGCGGCTTTTTGCCTTGCGGGCATCCATGGCTATGCGTCCGTGTGAACGAGCAGGCAGCGGAGCGTACCGGGGCAACCCTCGTAGGGGCGCTTACCGGCGCCGTAGCCGACGGCCTCGATGCGGTAGCGGGCCGGCAGGTGCTCGGACGTGCGCAGTGCGGCGACGATGGCGGCGCCCGTGGGCGTCACGAGCTCACCGGCGACCGGCGCGGGCGTGAGGGCGATATTGCCTGCTTGGCATAGGTTGACGACGGCGGGCACCGGGATGGGCATAAGGCCGTGGGCACAGTGGATGGTGCCGTGACCCTCGGAGAGCGACTCGACGACAATGTCCTCGATACCCAGGTCATCGAGACAGATGGCGACCGAGCAGATGTCGACGATGGAGTCGATGGCGCCTACCTCGTGGAACATGACGGTCTCGGGCGTTTTGCCGTGGGCCTTGGCCTCGGCGGCGGCGAGCGCGGTAAAGATGGCGAGCGCGCGGCGCTTGGCGCCATCGCTTAACTGCGAGCCATCGATGATGGCGGCGACATCCGCCAAAGAACGGTGGTGATGGTGATGGGTGTGGTGATGATCTTCGTGCTCATGGGCGTGGCCCTCATGGTCGTGCTCATGGCAGTGCTCGTGTTCGTGCCCGCCATGATCATGATGGTGATGCTCATGCTCATGCCCGTGCTCGTGCTCGTGCGTGTGCTCGACAGCTGTTTCGTTGCCGTAGAGCCAGGCCATATCGTGGTCGTGGTTCTCGAGTCCCTCTGCAAGCTGGACGTCGAAATCGCAGGCGTCGATGCCATGCTTGTTTGCACGCGTGACGGCGATCGTAAAGCCGTCGACCGGCAGTGTGGCGAGCTGTTCGCGCAGGTGCTCCTCGCTGGCGCCCAGATCGAGCAGGGCCGCGACGGTCATATCGCCGCTGATGCCCGAGGTTCCGTCGATGATAAGCGTGTGCTGATGGTTGGACATGGAATGCTCCTTAGCGGGCGCAGGGCGTGCCGGCGCTCAGATGATTGATAAGACTTGCCTGGTAGGCGGCACCAAAGCCGTTGTCGATATTGACGACCGAGACGCCGCTGGCGCAGGAGTTGAGCATGGCGAGCAGCGCGGCCACGCCACCAAAGTTCGCGCCGTAGCCCACGCTGGTGGGAACGGCGATGACCGGGCAACTCACCAGGCCGCCGATGACGCTCGCCAGGGCGCCTTCCATGCCGGCGATGGCGATGACCACCTGCGCCTGGGCAAGTTCCTCAGCATGAGCGAGCAGGCGGTGCAGGCCGGCGACACCCACGTCGTAGAGGCGATCGACCTCGTTGCCGTAGAACTCGGCCGTCAGTGCCGCCTCTTCGGCGACGGGCAGGTCGCTCGTGCCGGCGCAGGCGACGACGATGCGTCCGTTGCCGGTAGGGGAGGGCTTGCCGCCCACGAGGGCGAGCTGTGCGTCCGGGACATATCCCAGGTCGATGCCGTTGCCGAGGAGCTCCGAGGTACGGGTTGCCTTCTCGGCATCCAGGCGCGTGACCAGGATGCGCTCCTGGCCAGCATCGCGCAGCGCTTTGATAATGGCGGCAATCTGCTCGGCGGTTTTACCGGCCCCGTAGACAACCTCGCCGGCTCCCTGGCGCACCCCGCGCGAAAGATCGAGCTGCGCAAAACCCAGATCGGCGGTTGGCGCCGTCTGGATGCGCGTAAGCGCGTCGGCAGGGGTGACTGATCCGCCGGCAACATCGCTCAGCAGCTGCTCAAGATCTCGCTTGTCCATATATGTTCCCTTCGACGGCGCAAAGTCTAGCACTCAAAAGGTATTTTTCCGAACACTAAGACAAAATTGTTCGGAAACTATAAGACAGACTGATTCAATTGTTGGGCGAACTTGCTAGTCGCGCAGGATGATGTCCATGGCGAGCATCAGGTTGCGCTCGTCGATGGCAAACGGGGCGGCTTCGCGCGTCTTGGGCTTGGCGCAAAACGCGATGCCCGTACCCGCGGCCTGAATCATGGGGATGTCGTTGGCGCCGTCGCCGATCGCGACGGTGTGGGCCATGTCGACACCGCACTCAACTGCCCAATCCAGCAGCTGGATGAGCTTGGATTCCTTGGTCACAATGTTTGCCGCCAGCTTGCCGGTGAGCTTGCCGTCCACGACCTCCAGGCGGTTAGCGAGGCAAAAGTCGATGCTCGCGGCGGCCACGATCTTGTCGGCGACCTCGTGAAAGCCGCCGCTTACCACGCCAACCTTCCAGCCCTTGCTGTGTGCCGAGCGCACAAGCTCCAGCGCGCCGGGGGTAAATGTCACGCGCTCAAAGGTGCGCTCGAATACGCTCTCGTCCAGGTCGGCGAGCAGCCCCACGCGCTCCTCGAGCGCCTGCTTAAAGTCGAGCTCGCCGCGCATGGCGCGTTCGGTGATCTGTGCAACTTGCTCGCCCACGCCGGCCTCCTCGCCCAACAGGTCGATGACTTCCTGGTTGATGAGCGTGGAGTCGATATCCATAACGATGAGGCGTGCGGTCATGACGGGCCTTTCCGAGTGCGGTTGTATTGGGGCACATTGTCGCACGCGGCGCGCCTTGGCGACGGCCAGGCCGCGTCAATTGTTTCGTCTCCGTCAAGTCTTTGGGCAAGAGCTACTTTTTCGCGGCACATCGACGCGGGTGCGATAAGATAGAACGCCATGTCTGGCTGCGCGGTTTACGCAGGCTGGGCAAATCTGTACGACGCCGCCCGGAACGACACGGGGCGGCACAGATCCATAAAGGAGGATCACTGGTATGAGCCAGACCCGTCCCATCGATGAGCATTCCATGCACACCCGTACCTGCGGCGAGCTTCGCTTCGAGAACGTGGGCGAAGAGGTCACCCTCACCGGTTGGGTGAGCCGTCGTCGCGATCACGGCGGCCTTATCTTCTGCGACCTTCGCGACCGCGAGGGCATCACGCAGCTCACCTTCGACCCCGAGCACTCCGACGGCGATGCCTTTAAGATCGCCGAGACTATGCGTCCCGAGTGGCCCATCAAGATTCACGGCGTCGTGCGCGCCCGTGGTGAGGAGACCACCAACACCAAGCTCGCGACCGGCGAGATCGAGGTCCTGACCGACCACGCCGAGGTGCTCAACACGTCCGTCACCCCGCCGTTCCAGATCGAGGACGGCATCGAGACCAGCGAGGACACCCGCCTGCGTTATCGCTATCTGGACCTCCGTCGTCCCGAGATGATGGCTAACCTCAAGCTGCGCTCCGACTTCACCTTTGCCATTCGCGAGGCGCTGCACAACCGTGAGTTCATGGAGGTCGAGACGCCCTCCCTGTTCAAGTCCACGCCCGAGGGCGCTCGCGACTTCATCGTCCCCAGCCGCATCCAGCCGGGCAACTTCTACGCTCTGCCGCAGTCTCCGCAGCTCCTGAAGCAGCTGCTCATGGTCGGTGGCGTTGAGCGCTACTACCAGGTTGCTAAGTGCTTCCGCGACGAGGACCTGCGCGCCGACCGTCAGCCCGAGTTCACCCAGGTCGATATCGAGATGTCCTTCGTGGACCAAAACGACGTCATGAGCGCGCTCGAAGAGGTCCTGGCCGACGCCTTCGGTCGCATGGGTGTCGAGATGCCCACGCCGCTGCGCCGCATGGATTACTGGGAGGCCATGGACACCTATGGCTCCGACAAGCCCGATACCCGCTATGGCATGCACCTGGTCGACCTGACCGATATCTTTGCCAACTCCAAGTTCAAGGTCTTTGCGACCGCCGCAAACGAGGAAGGTTCCGTCGTCAAGGCCATCAACGCCAAGGGCGCCGGTGCCTGGGCCCGCGCCAAGATCGATAAGCTCGCCGGCGTGGCCTCCACGTTTGGCGCCAAGGGCTTGGCCTGGATCGCCTTCCGCGAGGACGGCTCCATCAACAGCCCCATCGTCAAGTTCTTCTCGGACGAGGAGGTGGCGGCTATGCGCGAGCGCATGGACGTCGAGCCCGGTGACCTCGTGATGTTCGCCGCCGGCCCGCGCCTGCTTTCCGACGAAATCCTGGGCGGCATGCGCTCCCACATGGCCAACGCTCTCGAGATCAAGCGCGAGGGTCACGACTTCCTGTGGGTCGTCAACTTCCCGCTGTTCCACTGGGACGAGGACCGCAAGGCCTATGCAGCCGAGCATCAGCCCTTTACCCTGCCGACCGAGACCGACATCGCCAAGATCGAGGCTGACCCGCTGGCAGCCGGCTCCTGCACCTACGACTTTGTCATGGACGGCTTTGAGGCCGGTGGCGGCGGTATGCGTATCCACAACGCCGAGATGCAGATGTCCATGCTCAAGCTTCTGGGCTTTACCGAGGAGCGTGCCGAGTCGCAGTTCGGCTTCCTCATGGAGGCTCTCAAGTTTGGTGCGCCCCCGATGGGCGGCTTCGCCCTGGGCCTGGACCGCGTGTGCATGCTGCTCACCGGCTCCGACTCCATCCGCGACGTCATGGCGTTCCCCAAGACGGCCAGTGGCTCCGACCTCATGTCGGGCGCCCCGAGTGCCGTTTCTGGCGCCCAGCTCAAGGACGTCAGCCTGCGCCTGATGTAGGCGAGCGGCTACATAGTGCCCGCAACGAGGGAAGGACGTGTGCCTTCCCTCGTTTTTTGTGGAACGGGGGTGCGTCGGTAACGTACAATAACTACCACGTGGCTGGGTTTGCCGGCCGAATGTGCGATGTCGTGGGAGGGGACATGGTCGAGTTTACGAAGACGATTAAAGATCCGTTGGGACTGCATGCCCGCCCGGTTGCGCTGCTCTACGACATCATTGCCAAACATCGTAGCAACGTGTCGGTCAGCATCGGCGACCGCCATACCGACGGTCGCGACGTTATGGGCCTCATGGCTCTCTACGGTGAGTGCGGCGAGAGCGTCGTCTTTCGCGTTTCGGGCGTGGATGAGGCCTCGTGCGTCACGTCGATCAGAAACCTCTCGCTTTAACCTCAGCAATGTGACAAAGGGACTGTCCCTTTGTCACATTTATTGGTATGAAGAGGCACCGCAAAGAGATGGTCTTTGCGGTGCCTCTTTTGTTTCGTATAGGAAACTTTTTCGAAAACTGAATAGAGACCCTTTCCAAAAAGTTAACCACGTGTTAGTTTACTAAAGCGAACATAGACGTGGCTAACTTTTACCATGTCGATGTTGAGGACGAACCGACGTTAGGAGCTCACTCATGTCTTGCGGACCGCAGATGCCGGCCATGCCGCTTTCGATGGTAAAGGCGGGCGAAACCGTGCGCGTGTCTCGGGTAAAGGGCAATGAGGACATGAAGCACCACCTCAAGGACCTTGGCTTTGTCGAGGGCAGCGAGATTCACGTGGTGAGCTCGAGTGGTGCCAATATCATCGTCACCGTGCTGGGCGCACGTTTTGGCATCGATTCCAAGGTTGCCATGCACATCATGACCGTCGGTTAGTCCGCAGCATTTCATTCAAACCGAAAGGGGGACAAGAGGATGAAGACGTTGGGTGACGTTAAGGTAGGCGAGAGCTCTACCATCGTCAAGCTTCACGGTGAGGGTGCGCTTCGCCGCCACCTTATGGACCTGGGGCTCATCAAGGGCACTTCGTTCAAGGTCGTGAAGGTTGCACCGCTCGGTGATCCGGTCGAGATCAACGTGCGCGGCTACGAGCTTTCCATCCGCAAGGAGGAGGCGGCCGTCGTCGAGGTCCAGTAAGGGCTTGCGGCGTATATTTCTGCAGATTAAGTTAGGTATTTCTAACTTAATGCAGCAACTTTGAAGCACATTATCCAGCCTGCGCGGAGAAAGCAGCGCGGGCACACAAGGAAGAAGGATTGAATGGCGGATTCTCAGATCCATGTCGCGCTGGCGGGTAACCCCAACTGCGGCAAGACCACGCTTTTCAACCTGATCACCGGCGCCAACGGCTACGTTGGCAACTGGCCCGGTGTCACGGTTGAGAAAAAGGAAGCCAAGCTCCTAAGCGACAAGAACGTTACCATCACGGACCTCCCCGGCATCTACTCGCTTTCCCCCTACAGCCCCGAGGAGCAGTGCTCGCGCGACTACCTCATGAGCGGCGAGCCCGATGTCGTTGTCCAGGTGGTCGATGCCACCAACCTCGAGCGTAACCTGTACCTGGCGCTTCAGGTTATCGAGACCGGCCTGCCCGTGGTCGTTGCCCTCAACATGGCCGACTTGGTCGAGAAGAACGGCGATAAGATCGACACTGACAAGCTGTCCAAGAAGCTCGGTTGCCCGGTCATGATGATCTCGGCCCTTAAGAACAAGGGCATCAAGGAGCTGTTCGAGCAGGTCAAAAAGTCCGCTGCTTCCAAGGGCCAGGTGCCGGAGCATAAGTTCGACTCCTCCATCGAGGACGTTCTGGACCACATCGAGAACAACCTTCCGGCGAGCGTTCCCGCCAACAAGCGCCGCTATTACGCCGTCAAGCTGTTTGAGCGCGACGCGGACGCCTGCAAGCTCATCAACCTCTCTAAGGAGAAGGCCGCTCGCGTGGAGCAACTGGTCGCCCAGTGCGAGCAGGATTGCGATGACGACGCCGAGTCCATCATTACCGGGGAGCGTTACGGCGTCATCGCGCACATCATTGACGAGTGCCTCACTAAGGCTCCGGCCAAGATGAGCACCTCCGAGAGGATCGACCGCGTGGTTACCAACCGTATCCTGGGCCTGCCGATCTTTGTGGTCATCATGTTCTGCGTGTACTACATCGCCGTTTCCACCCTGGGCGGCACGGTGACCGACTTCACCAACGACCAGCTCTTCGGTACCGACGGTTGGTATGTGCTCGGTCAGGGTCGCGACGCCTACGACGCAGCTGTCGAGGCTGCGGGCGACAATGCCGACTCGGTCGACCCGGCGCAGTACGGCCCCTATGTCCCCGGCATCACCACCGTGGTGCACGACGCCCTTGTGGCAGGTGGCACCGAGGACGGTGGCCTGGTCGATTCGCTGGTCTGCGACGGTATCGTCGGCGGACTGGGTGCCATCTTCGGCTTCGTCCCGCAGATGTTCCTGCTCTTTGTGATGCTGTCCTTTCTGGAGGACTGCGGCTATATGGCCCGCGTCGCCTTCATCATGGACCGTGTGTTCCGCCGCTTTGGCCTGTCCGGTAAGTCCTTTATCCCCATGCTCGTGTCCTCGGGCTGCGGCGTCCCCGGCGTCATGGCCACCAAGACCATCGAGAACGAGAAGGACCGCCGCATGACGGTCATGACCACCACGTTTATTCCCTGTGGCGCCAAGCTGCCGATCATCGCCCTGCTCATGGGTTCCATCATCGGCGATTCTTCTACCACCGCCGCGTGGATCAGCCCGCTCTTCTACTTCCTGGGCGTCTTTGCCGTCATCGCTTCGGGCCTCATGCTCAAGAAGACCAAGCTCTTTGCGGGTCGCCCGACGCCGTTTGTCATGGAGCTTCCCGCCTACCACTTCCCGGCGATCCGCTCTTGGGCGCTGCACGTGTGGGAGCGCTGCTGGGCCTTTATCAAGAAGGCCGGCACGGTCATCTTCGCGTCCACCGTCGTGGTTTGGTTCCTCTCCAACTTTGGTAGCTATAACGGTTCCTTTGGCTTCCTGCCTGCGATGGACGGCATCCCCGAGGAGTTCATGGACTACTCCGTGCTTGCCATGCTCGGCAACCTGGTCGCTTGGATCTTCGCCCCGCTCGGCTTTAGCACCTGGCAGGCAACTGCGCTGACTGTCTCTGGCCTTGTCGCTAAGGAGAACGTCGTCGCCACCGCCGGTTCGCTGCTGTCCGTCGCCGACGCCGCCGAGACCGACCCGAGCCTGTGGACCGCGTTTGCCGGCATGTTCCCGACTATGGGCGCTTGCGTTGCCTTTGGCGCTTTCAACCTGCTGTGCGCTCCGTGCTTTGCCGCTATGGGCACTATCCGCAACCAGATGGATTCCGGCAAGTGGACCGCGATTGCCATCGGCTACGAGTGCGCCTTCGCTTGGGTGATCGGCCTGTTCATCAACCAGTTCTACAACCTGCTGGTCCTTGGGCAGTTTGGTATCTGGACGGTTGTGGCCATCGTGCTGCTGGTTGCGATGCTCTTCCAGATCTTCCGTCCCATGCCAAAGCATGCATGGACCGACGAGGACGAGACCAACACTGCTTCCGCCGCAGTTTCCGCTTAAGTCCGAATAAGGACGAGCCCCTTTCCACGAGCCCGGGTGTCCCAGCGACACTCGGGCTTTTTGGTGGGGGAGATGTGGCGTTTCCGCAGATAAAACCGACCAAAATAAACCTGTCCCTTTTTGGTAGGTGGAGAATGGGGTAAAGTAAGTGATGGTTAACTAGAGGAGGCTTGCTATGGCACCTATCGATATTGTTGTACTGGCTGTTATCGGTATTGCGTTTGTCGCGGTATGCGTGCGCATCTACCGCAAGGGAACCTGTGCCGACTGCGCTCAGGGTGGCGTTTGCACCGGGCATTGCTCCAACAAAAAGACGTGCGCCGCACTTAAGGGCGTAGACAAAATCGCCGAAGACTTGGGCCGTGGTATTCATTAGCCGACCGGCTTTTGGGCATGTTTGACTGCGGATACGGCGGTTGCTGATACGATAAGTACGTTAGCAACTGCCGCCGAGCGGCTCAAACGAAAGGAACCCTGTATGGAGTCTTCCGCCTACCCGATGCTCTTTAGCCCGATCAAGGTCGGTACGACCGAGGTCAAGAACCGCGTCTTTATGCCGCCGGTGTCTACCAACCTGGCCGATCACGGCTATGTGACCGACGATTTGGTCGATCATTACCGCGCCCGTGCCAAAGGCGGCGTGGGCCTGATCATCACCGAGGTCGTGACGGTCGAGCCCACCTATACCTATCTGCCGGGTGACATGTGCTGCTACGACGACACGTTTATCCCCGGCTGGGAAAAGCTCGCTGCAGCCGTCCACGAGTACGGCTGCAAGATCATGCCGCAGCTCTTCCACCCCGCCTACATGGCCTTTAACATTCCGGGCACGCCGCGCCTAATCGCTCCGTCCTTTGTGGGCCCGTCCTATGCCCGCGAGGCGCCGCGCCCCATCACGGTCGATGAGATCCACGAGCTCACGCATCAGTTCGGCGACGCCGCCGTGCGTATGCAGAAGGCCGGCGTCGATGGCGTTGAGGTCCACGCGGCGCACGCTCACGGCATGCTCGGCGGCTTTTTGACCCCGCTCTACAACAAGCGTACCGACGAGTACGGTGGCTCGCTCGACGCCCGCATGCGCTTCCTGCTCGAGGTCATCGCCGAGATTCGCGAGCGCTGCGGCAAGGACTTCATTATCGACGTCCGTATCTCGGGCGACGAGTACACCGATGGCGGTTTGACCCTCAACGACATGATCTACGTCTCGCGTCGCCTGGAGAAGGCCGGCGTCGACATGATCCACGTGTCGGGCGGTACCACCATCAAGCGCGGCTCTGCAATTCCCGCCGCCGGCACGCAGCAGGCCTCGCATGCCGCCTGCTCGCGCGAGATCAAAAAGCACGTGAACATTCCCGTTGCCACGGTCGGCCGCATTAACGAGGCTTGGATCGCCGAGGAGCTGATCGAGGATGGCGCTGCCGACATCTGCATGATGGGCCGCGCCAATCTGTGCGATGCCGAGTTCTGCAATAAGGCCGCTGCCGGCAACGCCGACGACATCCGCCCCTGCATCGGCTGCCTGCGCTGCCTGAACGGCATTATGTTCGGCAAGCGCATCTCCTGCACCGTCAACCCGGACGTGGAGCGCGATGAGGCCGGCTACGAGCCTGCCGCCGAGGCCAAGAACGTACTGGTTGTGGGCGCTGGTCCCGCGGGCATGGAGGCAGCCTACATCGCCGCCAAGCGCGGCCATAACGTGGTGCTCGTGGATAAGCAGGACGAACCGGGCGGCGAGATGCGCATCGCGGCCGTTCCGCCGGCCAAGCAGGAACTCACCCGCGTGATCAAGTACCAGTATCGCCGTCTTGCTGAGGCGGGCGTGAAGTGCGTCTTTGGTACCGAGCTTTCGGCCGAGGACATTCAGCGTGACTACGCGGGCTACGAGGTCGTCCTGGCTTATGGCGCCGAGCCCATCGCTCCGGCCTTCATGCAGGGCTTTAAGCAGGTTATGACGGCTGACGACCTGCTGGGTGGCAAGGCTTTCCCGGGCAAGAAGATCGTCATCGTGGGCGGCGGCACCGTCGGTTGCGAGACGGCCGATTATCTGGCTCCGCTGGTCAACGACCTGTCGCCGGCCAACCGCGATGTTACCGTCATCGAGATGACCAAGACGCTTGCCGCCAACGAGGGCGGTGCCGGTCGCGCGGTGCTCATCACGCGCATGCTCTCCAAGGGTGTCCACGTGCTGACCGAGGCCAAGGTGACCGAGATTACCGAGGACACTATCAGCTACGAGAAGGATAGCGAGGTCCACACCATCGCCGATGCCGATACGCTGGTGCTGGCGATGGGCTATCGTCCCAATACTAAGCTGGCCGACGACCTTGCCGCTGCTGGCGTTGCTGTCCACGTGCTGGGCGATGCCCAGAAGTGTGGCAACATCCGCGATGCCATCGGCGATGGCTACAAGGTTGCCTGCGAGCTCTAGTCAACCCCTTGGTGCATGAGGAGGGGCGTTTCCGCGCCATCCGATAGCAAAACAGCGGTGGTGTCCTGGGTTTCGGGATGCCGCCGCTTGCTCTTGTGATCCTGGCGACGCGAGCGTGCCCTATCTCACCGCAACTGAGGGGATGGGGGATGAGATAGTATTACGTGGTGACATTCGACACACCGTGGGCTTCATCCGAGGGCTTTATGGAACAGCACCAGCATTATCAGAGCCTGCAAGACCAGGCATACAACGCATTGCGCTCCAAGATCATCTATGCCGAGCTCAAGCCCGGCACGCGCCTTTCGGCGATTGGTCTGGAAAAGGAGACGGGAATCGGGCGCACGCCCATTCGCGAGTCCTTTGTGCGCCTGCGTGAGCAGGAGCTGGTGGAAACGCGTCCAAAAAGCGGCACCTACGTCTCTAAGATCAGCATGGAGCGCGCCGAGAACGCCTGTTTCTTGCGCGAGAAACTCGAAAGAAGCGTGCTTATTAAATGCTGTTCGGCCGCCACGCCCGAGCAAAAACATCGGCTCGAGCAGATTCTTGCCGAGTCCGAGTCGCTCGACCATAGCGAGACGCGTCGCTTTTTTGATCTGGACAACTTGTTCCATGAGACGTGTTTTGAGATTGCCGGCCGCCACATGCTGTGGGGTTGGATGAAGAGCGTCAACACGCATTTTGAGCGATACAACTGGTTGCGTATGGTGTCGCAGGACCTAGATTGGGAGCCGATTCGTCGACAACATCGTCGGATTCTCGAGGCCATTAAGAGGGGCGATACCGATGCGGCGAGCTATCTGGCCGAGACGCACTTGCACCTGATGCCCGAGGAGCAGGGCCCGGTTATTGCCTTGCATCCCGACTATTTTGAGCTGTCTAAAGACTCGGCTATCTAGCCCATTATCGCATCTGCTCGAGACGCAAAAACGATGCTGCTCACCTACAGCGTTTTGCAACCGAGATTATTAAAAATGCCTAAAATGGCTCAGACTGCTGACAATTGGGAAACGGGGTGCGCTATGGCGCAGATGAGGATTAAGGACATTGCCGCCGAGGCGGGCGTGAGTCCGGCCACGGTCTCGCGCTATCTCAACAACCGCCCCGGGCAGATGACCGAGGAAACCCGTGCTCGCATTGCGGCGGTTATCGAGCGCACCGGCTATCGCCCACGTGCCGCCGCGCGCAATCTGCGCAGCTCACGCACCAACCTCATCGGCGTGATCTTGGCCGACATCGCCAACCCGTTCTCCAGCGCCATGCTCGAGGGCCTTTCCGCTAGCGCCGCCGCGCGCGGCTGCTCGCTTATGACGGCCATTAGCGGCAACGATCCCGCTAAGGAAGCAGAGTCGCTCACCAGACTTATCGATGCCGGCGCGGACGGCCTGGTCGTCAACACCTGCGGAGGGCAACGACGAGGCAATCGCCGCGGCAGCGGGGCGCCTGCCCGTTGTGCTGCTCGACCGCGATGTTGCCGACGGCGGCATCGATTTGGTGACATCTAACAACCGTGAGCTGGTCGCTGGCTTGGTAGACGCCTTGGCTGCTGCGGGCAGCGAGCGCCTGTGCCTGCTCACCGAGGCGAGCGACGACAGCCCCGTGCGTCGCGAGCGCGCCGAGGCCTTTACCGACGAGCTGTCGCGACGCGGCCTTGCCGGCGAGGTTGTCACCTTGGCCGATGGCGGTGCCACTGGCGTTGGCCGCTTGGACGAGACCATCCGCGGCTATGCGGGCAAAAGACTCGGCCTTATCGCTGTCAACGGCCTGGTCTTCCTGCGCCTGACCGAGGCGCTGGCGCAGCTTGGTCCCTCGCTGCCGGCGGGGCTCAAGATCGCGACGTTTGACGACTATCCCTGGAACCATGTGCTCTTTGGCGGTGTGACCACGGCAGCGCAAGACACCATCACCATTGCCGAGCGCGTAGTCGAGCGCCTGTCCGAGCGCATCGACGTCGTTACCACCACGGTGGGCGAGGCCGCAAAGCTCGCCCCCAAGCGCATCGAGATTCCCGGCCACATCGAACATCGCGCATCAACCTCGCGCTAGTCTGTATGATAATATATAGATAATGTCATACAGGAGGTATCCATGGCTGCGTCTGTGCTGAGTGTGCGAGTGGACTCGTCAATTAAAGACTCATTTGCCGAACTGTGCGAAGAGCTTGGCATGACTTCGTCTGTTGCGGTCAATATGTTTATGAGGCAGATGCTGCGCGAGCGCTCTCTGCCGTTTGTTCCTTCACTTGGTAAAAGCTTTGCGAGCGAAAGCGCCGCGACGGGCATTTTGGATACTGCCCAGATTGAGTCCGCCGTCCGCGAGGCAGCCAGCTCGATTCCCGCCATCAAAACCGTGATTCTTTTTGGTTCGTATGCCCGGGGCGAGGCACATGTCGATAGCGATATTGACTTGCGTCTCGAAGTCGATCGCGAACAGGGCTTTGGTCTTTTCGCGTTGTCGGCGTTTGGCGAGGCGGTTCGCAAAGAAACCGGGAAGCAGGTTGACCTTGTCTCGAGTGACTATCTTGATGACGATCTTGCCGCGGTAATCGAGCGCGAAGGAGTGATCCTTTATGATCGCGCGTAAGTCAGACAGCCTTCGCGCCCAAGAGGTTTTGGATGCCATCTCTGAAACGAACGAGCGCATCAAGGCTTTTGATATCACCGAGGACCAGTTTCTGCATGCGAATGACGTGCGGACGAGGGCGTTGGCGGACTCCCTTTTGATGTGTGCGCTTAGGGTGACGGAAGAAGCGGGCAAATTGTCGGAACGCTCGCAGCGGCTTCATCCCGAAATTGAGTGGCGTGGAATTATCGGCATGAGAAATTATCTTGCGCATGATTACGGCAATGTTGACCGCTCGGTTGTTTGGGATGCAGTGACGATGGAGTTCCCTACGCTGGAACGAGCCTGTAGACAAATTGTCTCCGAATCTGAACGCTAGCCGCTCATTCGTGACTGCCTGTTCGCGCACGTTTTTTGAGCGCTTGATACGCTTTAACCCTGCGGAAACATTTTTCTGCGATAGTATCTGCGATATAGACCAGTCGAAACCCGCCCGAAAGAAAGGGGAGCGACATGAACCAGCAGAACATCGATTACGTACTCCGCTCCGTAGAGCAGCGTGACATCCGCTTTGTGCGTCTGTGGTTTGTCGACATTCTCGGCCGCCTCAAGAACTTTGCCATTAGCCCCGAGGACCTCGAGGTCGCTTTTGAGGAGGGTATTGGCTTTGACGGCTCCGCTATCGAGGGCTTTGCCACGCCCGAGGAAGCCGACATGCTGGCGTTCCCCGATGCTTCGACCTTCCAGATCCTGCCGTGGCGCCCGAGCCACAACGGCGTAGCCCGCGTGTTCTGCGATGTGTGCACTCCCGATCGCAAGCCGTTTGCCGGCGACCCGCGCGATGCCCTGCGCCGCATGTTCCGCAAGGCCGAGAAGGCTGGCTATCTGCTCAACGTGGGTGCCGAGCTGGAGTATTACTACTTCCCCGACGAGCACACGCCCGAGCCGCTCGACAACGTGGGCTACTTCGATCTTTCGGTGAGTGACGCAGCCCGCGACCTGCGCCGCAACACGGTCCTCACGCTCGAGAAGATGTCCGTGCCCGTGGAGTACACCTTCCACGCCGCCGGTCGCTCGCAGCACGGCATGAGCCTGCGCCACGCCGAGGCCCTGAGCATGTCCGATGCCATCACCACGGCCAAGCTCATCATTAAGCAGCAGGCCTACGAGAGCGGTTGCCACGCCTCCTTTATGCCCAAGCCGTTGGCGGGCGAGGATGGCAGCGCTATGTTCCTGTGCCAGTCGCTATTCGACCACGACGGCAACAACGTGTTTTGGGGCGAGGACGACGAGAAGTACCATCTCTCCGAAATCGCCAAGCACTATATGGCCGGCATTCTGGCGCATGCCCGCGAGATCAGCGCCATCACCAACCCCACGGTCAACTCGTACAAGCGCATCACCACGGGTGGCGACTCCGTGCCGCAGTACGCCACGTGGGGCCTGCGCAACCGCGCAAGTATGATCCGCATCCCGGTCTACAAGCCCGGCAAGCAGCTGTCCACGCGCATCGAGCTTCGCAGCCCCGATCCCATGGCCAACCCGTACCTGGTCAACGCCGTTACGCTGGCAGCCGGTCTCGACGGTATTGAGCGCAAGCTGGAACTCCCGCCCGAGGCCACGGCCGAGACGCTCAAGCTCACCGGCCGTCAGATGCTTGAGGCCGGTTACGCGCCGCTGCCGCGCTCGCTCAAAGAGGCGCTCGACGTGTTTGAGGACTCGCAGTTTATGAAGGATGCCCTCGGCGAGCACATCCACAGTTTCTTCCTCAAAAAGAAGCGCGACGAGTGGCATAAGTTTGAGTCCACGATCACCGAGTGGGAGATCAAGCACTACCTGGCGAACTCCTAATCGCGCTGGCTTGTTCCAGTACGATTGAGCTCATTTCTTTGGAGGCCGATATGTCCGAAAAGAGTGCCCTGTTCATGGCGCGCACGACGCGCTTCCACGAGTTTGCCCGCAGCTTGACGACCACCCTGGGTGTCGAGGTGAGCCTGGCAACCCCCGATTCGCCGACTGCGGCGCATGACTTTGACCTGCTGATCCTCGACTCCGACGGCATCCGCAGCGACCGCATCGATCAGATTGCCAAGTGGCTTGACGATCGCGGCGGTGTCCCCATGCTGGTGATCGTCGACGACGAGGCGCTCGGCACCCTGCGCCTGCCGAATCACGCGCATGCCGACTTTGTATGCACCACGGCGACACCCAATGAGCTCAAGGCTCGCGCGCAGCGCCTGATGGGCGAGGAGGAGACCGTCACCGCCGACGATGTGCTCAATATCGATAACCTCGAGATTAATCTGGCTACCTACCAGGTGACACTCGATAACGAGCCCATCGACCTGACGCTGATGGAGTACTCGCTGCTGAGCTTTTTGGCGACGCATCCCAATCGCGCCTACAGCCGCGAGGTGCTGCTGCACCGCGTGTGGGGCTTTGAGTACTGCGGCGGCACGCGCACCGTCGACGTGCACATCCGACGCATCCGCTCCAAGGTGGGCCCGCAGATCGCGGCACACATCACCACCGTCCGCGGCGTGGGCTATCTGTTTAAGGACTAGATTTCCACCACAAAGGGGACAGGCACCTTTGTGGTGGTTTTGACGCAGGTGCGGGTTCCTTTCGAGTTTGCAGCAGAACTTAAGCCTTCCTAAAAGATTGCGTTCTCGTACACGTACGCCCGCATATTGGGGTACAACTCAACGTGAACAATGATGGCCCGCCACATGTTTGGCGGGCCTTTGGTTATTTGACGAAAGGATCGCAGCTATGAGCGAGAACGATTCCCAGCGTCCCCAGGATGTTGGCAATGCCGGCGAGACTCAGCAGCAGCCGCGCGTGCAGGTGGAGTCGACGCCTGCCGACGGCAACAACATTCCCTACGTGCAGGCCTACGACACGCAGACCGGAAAGCCGCTGGGCAGCCAGCAGGTTGTAAACAAGCACACGGTGGTCAAGACCAAGACCAAAAAGCTGCCGATCTTTATTACGGCGCTCGCCGGCTGCGCCTGTGGCGCCCTGCTGGTCATTGCGCTCATTATGAGCGGTACGCTCAACATTGGCGGCGGCAAGAATGCCGTGACGGCGGGTGCTTCGGGTTCATCGACGCAAAAGATCACCATCGATTCCGAGGACACCACGCTGGCCGAGGCCGTTTCTGCCAAGGCCCTGCCCTCCGTGGTTTCCATTACCGCCACTTCGAGCGGCGGCCAGAATGGCTCGCTTTCGCAGTCTGCCGACGAGTCGGACAACTCGGGCAGCGTCGGTTCGGGCGTGGTGCTCGATACCGAGGGCCACATCCTCACCAACAACCACGTGGTCGATGGCTATGACCAGTACGTGGTGACCATGGACGACGGCACCACCTACGAGGCCGAGTTCGTGGGCAACGATGCCTCGAGCGACCTAGCCGTCATCAAGCTCAAGGACGCCGACGCCTCCAAGCTCACGCCGATCGAGATTGGTGACTCCTCCAAGCTCAACGTGGGCGAGTGGGTCATGGCGATCGGTTCGCCGTTTGGCAACGAGCAGTCTGTCTCCACCGGTATCGTCTCGGCGCTCTACCGCTCCACGGCCATGAGCTCTACCAACGGTAACACCATCTATGCCAACATGATCCAGACCGATGCCGCCATCAACCCGGGCAACTCCGGCGGCGCGCTCGTTAACGACAATGGCGAGCTTGTGGGCATTAATTCGCTCATCGAGAGCTATTCGGGCTCCAGCTCGGGCGTGGGCTTTGCCATTCCGGTCAACTATGCCAAGAACATTGCCGACCAGATCATCGACGGCAAGACGCCGGTGCATCCGTACCTGGGCGCCACGCTTTCGAGCGTCAATGCACTTAACGCCCGCACCAACAAGCTGAGCACCGATAGCGGCGCGTATGTGGCAAGTGTCGTCGAAGACGGTCCTGCCGCCAAGGCCGGCATTCAGGAGGGCGACGTCATCACCAAGCTGGGTGACGACGAGATTACGAGCGCCGATGGCCTGATCATCGCACTGCGCAGCCACGAGGTGGGTGAGAAGGTCGAGATCACGCTCATGCGCGGCAAGGAAGAGAAGAAGGTCACGGTTGAGCTGGGCTCCGACGAGGAGCTGCAGAACCAGCAGCAGAACGACAGCGCGACCGATACCGGCAACGGCGGTATTACCGACGAGCAGCTGCGCCAGTATCTGGAGGAGCTGCTTGGCCAGCAGGGCCAGGGTCAGGGCAACGGCCAGGGTTTCTAACGAGCTGTATCGCACATATCGAAGCCAGAGGGGCTGTTCCGCCAGCGCGGGACAGCCCCTCTTTTCGCGATGATCCCTTGGAGACGGAGGAAAACGGATCATTTAGAAACGGCAAGGGCATGGTTTGAACGCGCGATCCACTCCAGTTTGATGGCTGCCGATTCGGTGCGGTTTGAGACCGCTATTCGGCCCCATGGTGACCGGTGGTACTCTTGTATCCGTTTGAAATCGAGCGAAGGAGTGCCGCTATGGAGCAATCGAGCCTGTTTGGTGACGGCGTGGACATCGATACCGAAACGCCCGCGAGCACGGATACCGCTGCACCGGCCGATGCCCGTGCCCAGGCGGCAGCGCGTGCGGCCGAGCTGCGCCACGAGCTCGATTACCACGCCTATCGCTACTACATGCTCGATGCGCCCGAGATCACGGACGCCGCCTTTGACAAAATGCTCGTTGAGCTGCAGCAGATCGAGGCGACCTACCCCGACCTGGTGACGCCCGACAGCTATACCCAGCGCGTGGGCGGCTACGTGAGCGAGCAGTTTACGCCGGTCACGCATATGGCGCGCATGTATTCCATGGACGATGCCATGGATCTGGACGAGCTCGACGCATGGCTCCAGCGCACCGAGGATGCGCTCGGTGCCGGCAGCGTCACCTATACCTGCGAGCTTAAGATCGACGGTCTGGGCGTGGCGCTTACCTACCAAAACGGCACCTTTGTGCGCGCCGCTACACGTGGCGATGGCACCACGGGCGAGGACGTGTCGCTCAACGTCCGTACCATCAAGGATGTGCCCATGCACCTGTCCGAGCCGGCGCTCGCCCACATGGGCATCGACCGCGAACGTACCATCGAGGTACGCGGTGAGGTCTACATGCCCAAGGGCAGCTTTGTGCGTCTGAACGACGAGGCCGATGCCGAGGGCCGTGGCCCCTTTGCCAACCCGCGCAACGCCGCTGCAGGATCCCTGCGCCAAAAAGACCCCAAGGTCACGGCGCGTCGCGACTTGGCCACCTTTATCTACGCCATCGCCGATACCGATCCGCTGCACGTCCACAGCCAGCGCGAGTTTCTGGACTGGCTGCGTAGCGCTGGCTTTAGCGTCAACCCCAACGTTGCCCGTTGCGCCACGCCGGCCGAGGTCCACGAGTTCTGCGCCCAGGCCCTCGAGCATCGCGGTGACCTGGACTACGACATCGACGGCGTGGTCGTAAAGGTTGACAGCTTCCAGCAGCAGCTCGACCTGGGCTTTACTGCCCGCGCACCGCGCTGGGCCATTGCCTTTAAGTTCCCACCCGAGGAAAAGCAGACCGTCCTGCGCGAAATTCGCATCCAGGTGGGTCGCACCGGTGTGCTCACGCCGGTCGCAGAGTTCGACCCGGTGACGGTCGCCGGCTCCACCATCGCGCGCGCCACGCTGCACAACATCGACGAGATCCGCCGCAAAAACGTGCGCGAGGGCGACACTATCATCGTGCACAAGGCAGGCGACGTGATTCCCGAGGTCGTGGGCCCCGTGCTCGACAAGCGCCCGGCCGACAGCGTTGACTGGCAGATGCCCGAGGTCTGCCCCGTGTGCGGTAGCCCCGTGGTCCATGAGGACGGTGAGGTGGCCTACCGCTGCGTGTCCATTGATTGCCCCGCGCAGCTCAAGGAGCGCCTGCTCCACTGGGTGAGTCGCGGCTGTATGGACGTGGACGGCTTGGGCGACGAGATCGTCGACAAGATGATCGCCGCCGGTCTGATCCATGATGTCGCGGACTTCTACCAGCTCACGGTCGACGACATCGCCGGCCTGGACACGGGCCGCGTGTACGCCAGCTCCAACAGCAAAAAGGGCGTCAAGAAGGGCGACCCCATTCCGGTGGGCCTCAAGACGGCCGAGAAAATCATCGCCGAGCTCAACAAGTCCAAGAGCCAGCCGCTCGGTCGCGTGCTGTTTGCCCTGGGCATCCGCCATGTGGGCAAGAGTGTGGGCGAGGTTATCGCCGAGCGATTCCTGTCGATTGACAAGCTCATCTTGGCGAGCGAAGAGGACATCGCCGAGTGTGAGGGCATCGGTCCCAAGATTGCGGCGAGCGTCAAGCAGTTCCTGGCCGTGCCCGAGAACCTTGCCGTGCTGGAGCGCCTGCGTCAGACGGGCCTGTCGCTCGAGGTCGACTTGGGCGCCGCTCATGCGCAAGCCGCAGCCGACGCTGGCGTGGCAGGCGAGCTCGCCGACACCCAGCCGCTCGCGGGCCTGACGTTTGTGCTGACTGGCACGCTCGTCAACCGCACTCGCGACGAGGCGGGCGCGGCGCTCAAGGTGCTTGGCGCCAAGGTTTCGGGCAGCGTGTCGAAGAAGACGAGCTATCTGGTCGCCGGCCCCAAAGCGGGCTCCAAGCTCACCAAAGCCGAGCAGTTGGGTGTGCCCGTACTGGACGAGGATGCGCTCGAGCGGATCTTGGCTACTGGCGAGGTGCCCCGGGCTTAGCGCATCGATAACCAAATTGAAGATCCGCCCGGAAAGCATGATACCTTTCGGGCGGATTTTATTTGGACGGGGAAACGGGCACCGTGATCTGCGTCACGTAGGTTGCCGGGTCGTCGCTGATGATGTCGTCGATGAGGGCGATCTCGCGCGAGGGGCCGGCGGGCGTCAGGTTGTGTTCGTGCATGTAGCCGAGCAGCCGCTCGTAGCGAGGGGCTGCTTGTCCGTGCGTGCCACGGAAACTTATGGTCAGGCAGCGCGCGGCAGGTCGCGTCTCAACATCGCCCAAGTACTCATCGGTGTCATCGAGCAGCAGGAAGACCTCGTCGTAGCCATCAAAGTCGCCGGCGGCGAGGCGTTCGGGCGCGATGCCCACACCCAGATTGCCCAGATAGGCAAAGGTTTCGTGCTGCCCCTGCTGAAGCTGGCGGATATGCCATCCCAGCGAATAGGCGTCGGTGGGATTGACGCGCTCGTGCAGCGTGGCGCAGCGAAGTTCGGGTTCCTCGATTTCGCTAATGGTGTCGAGATCAGCATTCAAAGCGCCATGAAGCAAGGCAAGCCGCTGGTCAATCTTGCGCGACATGCGCTCCAACTCACGCCGCCTGTGCTCAATTAACTCCTGTTGCTTGGTCAGTTGCCGTTGTATCAAATCCATATCGCGCGTAGTGACAAACTCGCGAATCTGCGCCAGCGGCAAGTCGAGAACGCGCAGGTTGCCGATGGTGTTGAGGGTGGAGAGCTGCCGCGATCCGTAGTAGCGGTACCCACTTGCCGGATCGACATATGCCGGCTCCAACAGCCCCATCTGCTCGTAATGACGCAGTGTGCCCACGCTTAAATTGAGCAGGCGCGCCACCTCGCCAATGCGGAGCAGGCCCTCGGTGTGTTCACTTGGCATGTCGGTCACAGGACCACTCCTTTCGGTAAAAACAGGGGAGAGGCGCTAGGCCCGCGTCGCCCCGCTACGCCACCAGCTTGTCAAAAGCCCCGCGCCGGTTGAGCACGGTAAATGCAATCACGCAGATGCCCGCCGACAGAATCGACCCGCACGGTGAGGCGATGCCCATGGGGAACAGCGTGTCGGAATAGGCGTTCGACAGCAGCCATGCGCCGGGCACGCGAATGAGCACCACGGCCAGCACGTTGTGCGCAAAGCCAATGTAGCTCTTGCCATACGCAGCGAAAAAGCCGCTAAAGCAAATGTGGATGCCGGCAAAGATCGCGTCGAAAATATAGCTGCGCATATAGCCGGTACCGGCGGCGACTACTGCAGCGTCCTTGGCAAAAAAGCCGATAAACGCCGGCGCCACCAGCCACATCAGCACCGTGATCAGGCAGCCGTACACCACCGAGATGGTCATGGCGTCCTTGAGTACCTGACGCGCGCGGTCGCCCTTGCCCGCGCCGGCGTTTTGCGCCGTGAGCGCGCTGACGGTAGCGCCCATGGAACTCGGCACGATAAACAAAAAGCTGATCATCTTCTCGACTAGGCCCACGGCGGCGGCGTCGACTAGCCCACGGTGGTTGGCGATGACAGTGATGAACATAAACGCCACCTGGATGCAGCCGTCCTGCACAGCCACGGGCACGCCGATTTTAAGAATGCTGCCGAGCACCTCGGGCTGGGGGCGCAGGTCGCTGCGCTTAACGTGGATGTTTGTGCGACGGCTCTTGAGCCACACGAGCGCGAGGGCAACGCTGGCCGTCTGTGCGATGACCGTGCCGAGTGCGGCGCCCACGGGGCCGAGCCCCATGTGGCCGATAAACAGAAAATCAAGCGCGATGTTGATGATGCATGCCACGCCGATCACGTACATAGGCGAGCGCGAATCGCCCAGCCCGCGAAAGATGGCCGAAAGAATGTTGTACGCGGCAATAAACGGAATGCCGACAAAGCAGATACGCAGGTAGGCGGCAGTGCCTTCGACGGCTTCGGCGGGAGTGCCAATGAGCGCCACGATCTGCGGGCAAAGCGCGAGCAGGACAGCGGCCAGTACCACCGAGACACCCATAAAGAGCGTGATGGTATTGCCGATGGCGGTCTCGGCGCGATCGAAGCGGCGCGAGCCCACGGCGTGGCCGACGATGACCGTCGTTCCCATGGCCAGACCAACGAGCGTCACGGTAATGATATAGAGCGTCTGTGCGCCGTTGCCCACGGCGGTGATGCCGGCAGCGCCGCTAAACTGCCCCATCATGTACAGATCGGCCATGCCGTAGAGCATCTGCAAAAAGTACGAGAGCATATAGGGCAGGGCAAAGACCGCGATGGTCTTAAGGACATTGCCGCGTGTGAGGTCGTGTTCCATGGGCGGGGCTTTCTGGCTTGGTCTGTTTACGTACCAGTGTAGTGAAAACCCTACAACGATTGTAGAGTCAAGGTTTGTGTTGGCGGCGGGGAGAAAAAAGTCACGCTCGCGTTCATTTCCAATTGAATACAGGGGCGCGTCCTGCGAGCTTGGCGCCTGCACTAGCATTGCAGAAATCGATTTCGGAGCACTTGACACCGATGCACGGCGCGCCATAATACCTGGGTTTGCGAACAACGTTTGATGGGGGATGAACCTGCGTGCGCAATCTCAAGATTTTGTTTTCCTATCTGGGGGCATACCGCCGCGATGCCATACTCGGCGTGTTCTTTGTGACGGCAGAGACGGCGCTCGAGCTGTTTATCCCGGTCATAATGGCAAATATCATCGATGTGGGCGTGCCCGCGGGCGACATCAACTACATGCTGTTGCAGGGCACGTATATGTTGGTATGCGCCGCATGTTCGCTGGTACTTGGCTTGGGCTATGCACGCACGTCTGCTCGCGTCGCCTCGGGGCTGGGCGCTAACTTGCGCGAGGCGGAGTACCGCAAGATCCAGACGCTCGCTTTTGGCAATCTGGATAACTACGACGCCAGCTCGCTCGTCACCCGCATGACTACCGATATCACCGTCATCCAAAATGCCATCGGCAATGGCTTTCGCCCCATGGTGCGCGGTCCCGTGACGCTCATCGTCGGCTTGGTCTATGCGCTGGTGCTGTCGCGTCCGCTCGCCACCGTTTTCGCGATCATCCTGCCGGTGCTGGCGATCGTGCTGGGCGTTATCACCTATCGCGTCAGTCCGCTCTACCGCCAGCTGCAGACCTCGATGGACCATCTCAACGGTGTGGTGCAGGAGGACCTCACCGCCGTGCGCGCCGTCAAGGCGTACGTGCGTGCCGAGCACGAGGAGGCCAAGTTCGATGCCGTCAATACCGAGCTTGCGCGCACCGCGACGAAGACCTTTGGCAACGCCGTGCTCAACCTGCCGGTGTTTCAGCTGTCGATGTACGTGGCGGCGCTTTCCATTCTGTGGATCGGCGGGCGCATGATTCTTGCCGGCGAGCTCGGCGTGGGCTCGCTCACGGGCTTTATGAGCTATGTGCTGCTGATCATGAACTCGCTCATGATGATTTCCAACGTGTTTTTGCTGCTCACGCGCGCACTTGCCAGCGTGGAACGCATCTCGCGGGTGCTCGACGAGCGTTCGCTTATCCAGGCGCCCGACGCTGCCGCTGCCGTGCACGAGGTGGCCGACGGAAGCATCGAGTTTCGCGACGTTTCCTTTAAATACCGCGCGGATGCAGCCGAGGATGTGCTCGAGCATATTGACCTTTGCATTGAAGCAGGCTCCACGGTGGGCGTGCTCGGCGGCACGGGCTCGGGCAAGAGTTCGCTTGTGCAGCTGATTGCGCGCTTGTACGACGCCACCGAGGGCACCGTGCTTGTGGGCGGACACGACGTGCGCGACTACGACTTGGCTACCTTGCGCGACGCCGTGGGTATCGTGCTGCAAAAGAACGTGCTGTTTACGGGTACCGTGCGCGAGAACCTGCAGTGGGGCAATCCACAGGCGTCGGACAATGAGCTCCTCGCGGCTTGCCGCGCGGCGTGCGTGGATGAGTTCCTCGATCGCATCGGCGGGCTGGACGGCTATCTGGGCCAGGGCGGTGCCGGTGTCTCGGGCGGGCAGAAGCAGCGCCTGTGCATCGCGCGTACATTGCTCAAGCATCCGCGTGTGCTCATCTTTGACGATTCGACCAGCGCGGTCGATATGGCGACCGACGCCAAGATCCGCGAGCATATCGCTCAGATTCCCAACACGACGGTGATTGTCATTGCGCAGCGCATTGCGAGCGTCATGGATGCCGATTGCATTGTGGTGTTGGACGACGGTCGTGTCCACGGCGTGGGCACGCACGAGGAACTGCTGGCGGGCGATGCCATTTATCAGGAGATTTACGCCTCGCAGATGGAGTTTGCGGGGGATGCGGGCATCGTGGATGGCGCAAATGCCCTGTCTTCCTCTGGCCCCAGTGGATCGCTTCAGGCTGCGAAAGGAGATGAGCATCGTGCCTAAGACATCCGCTCAGGCCCGTCCCGCCAATCTGGCGCAGACGCTTCGCCGCCTGCTCTCCTACATGGGGCATGCCAAGTTCTCGCTGCTCGTAGTGGGTGTGCTTGCCTCTGTGGCCGCCATCGCAAGCCTTGCCGGTACCTACATGGTGCGCCCCATCGTCAACGGTTTGGCAACGGGCGGCGAGGAACTGCTCGCCAAGCAGGTTATCTTTACCGCTGCCATCTACGCCGCGGGCGTGCTCTCGGCTCTGGGCTACTCACAGATTATGGTGCGCGCGGCCCAGCGCGTGGTCTCCGATATCCGCCGCGACCTGTTTGCGCACATCCAGATGCTGCCGCTGAGCTACTTCGACAGCACGCGCTCGGGTGACATCATGAGCTTCTTTACCAACGACGTCGACACCGTCTCCGAGGCGCTCAACAACAGCTTTGCCAACGTGTTTCAGGCGAGCATCCAGGTGGTCGGCACCACGGCCATGCTCATCATCCTCAACTGGCAGCTCACGATTATCACGCTCGTGTGCGATGTGGCCATTGTGCTGTACGCGCGCTACTCGGGCATGCGTTCCAAGCGCTTTTTTGCCGCCCAACAGGCGTCGCTGGGCGATTTGGACGGATATATCGAAGAGATGGTCTCGGGCCAAAAGGTCATCAAGGTCTTTAATCACGAACAGGCCAACGTGGCTGGTTTTGACGCGCGCAACCAAGAGCTGCGCCGCACCGGTGGTGCCGCGCAGGCCTACGCCAACTCGATGGTGCCCATGACCGTGGTGATCGGCTATGCCAACTACGCCATCGTTGCGGTGGCAGGCGGCATGCTCTGCATCAACGGTCTGGCCGATGTAGGTGCGCTCGCAAGCTACCTGGTCTTTGTGCGTCAGGCCGCCATGCCCATCAATCAGTTTACGCAGCTGGGCAACTTCTTGCTCAACGCGCTGGCCGGAGCCGAGCGCCTGTTTGCCGCCATGGATCTTGAGCCCGAGGTGGACGAGGGCTGCGTGGAGCTGGTGCAGACGGGCGACGCCGCGTGGGCATGGAAGATTCCCGAGGGCCAGGGCGTGGGCGCGTACGGGCACCTGCATGATGTGGCTGCCGTTGATGAGTCGGGCCGTGCGGTGGCTGCCGACGGCACCGAGCTCACGTGCGGCTTGGTCCCGCTCGCCGGCGACGTGCGCTTCCATGCCGTGGACTTTTCCTACGTGCCGGGCACCCGTGTGCTCACGGACCTCAACCTGTTTGCCAAACCGGGGCAAAAGATCGCCTTTGTGGGCTCCACAGGCGCAGGTAAGACGACCATCACCAACCTCATCAACCGCTTCTACGAGGTCGATGACGGCGAGATCACGTACGACGGCATTGACGTCAAGCACATTGCCAAGGCCAGCCTGCGCGGATCGCTCGGCATTGTGCTGCAGGACACGCACCTGTTTAGCGGCACCATTGCGCAGAACATCCGCTTTGGCAAGCTCGACGCGACTGACGAGGAGGTGCGCGCCGCAGCCGAGGCAGCCTGCGCGGATTCGTTTATCCGCCGCCTGCCTAGAGGGTACGACACACCGGTTACGGCCGACGGCGCCAACCTGTCGCAGGGCCAACGCCAGCTGCTCGCCATTGCGCGCGTGGCTGTTGCCGACCCGCCCGTGCTCATCTTGGACGAGGCCACGAGCTCTATCGACACGCGCACCGAAAAGCTCATCGAACGCGGTATGGACCGCATCATGCGCGGACGCACCACGTTTATGATTGCGCACCGCCTGTCCACCGTCCGCGACGCCGACGCCATCATGGTCCTCGAACACGGCCGCATCATCGAGCGCGGTACCCACGAAGAGTTGCTCGCCCAGCACGGCGAGTACTGGCAGCTGGCGCATGGCTTAAAAGAGTTGGATTAACCCGTTCGAGCACGATGCTTTGGCCCTTCCGTGCCCCTCACCTCGCCTCAAACCATCACAACATTCGACGTTTTTTGCCAAAAACGGGAAAAGCATCGAATGTTGCGATGGTTTTTCTACCACTCGATCGGGCGGAATCGCTTTCTTGCGCACGAAGGTGTGCGGACCCGTGGGCAGGGGAATAAGGTTGGTTATCCGACTCCATTGGAGGGCTCATGGACCTGCCGATCGTCCTGTCCCATAAGACTGCTTGGCTGTACCACAACGTGGCGCGCCCGTCCGAGCCGCTCTCGCGAGCAAGCAGCCTATACGACGAGGACTCGCTTGCTAGCGAGGCGGAGCCGGCTGCGAGCCTGTCCAAATTGGGACTCGATGTCAAGGGGCTGAGGGCTTCAGCGGCAGTTGGGATCGTTACCGACTATCTGGTTTCGCTTGGTATTCCACGAGAAGAGCTCGGTCATATCGACACGCTCGTCAACTTCGATTTTGAGCGCTCGACGCCGGCTGGATTTAGGTGCCACGTGTTTGGGGCACCGGTACCTCCAGACCATCTTCTTGAGGTGGCAGAGGGCCTTCTAGTGGTTGATGAGGTCATGTGCTTTGTCCAGGCGGGTTCGTGGATGAGCGAGCCCGAGCAGCTGGAATATGGGTATGAAATCTGCGCCCGATACCATTTGAATCATCTGTCGACAGACGATTATATCGAGATGGGGCAGAGGTATACCGTTGCCGACTTGATTGCTTATTGCGATGAGAATCGATCTCGTCAGGGGGCCATACGCGCGGCCGCCGTGCTCAAACGCGTGCACGATGGCGCGCGATCGCCCATGGAGACGGCCACCGCAATCATGGTCGTAGCAAAACGTTCCCAGGGAGGGCTGGGATACGCCAAGATCGAGCTCAACCATCGGGTCGATGTTCCCAGCGAGTTCAAGTATCTCGCTAAGGCCGGGTATTTCGAGATTGACGTATATGCGCCTGCGAGCGGTACGGGAATTGAATACAACGGTTCGGACCATCTTGATAAACAGCGCAGCGCGTCGGATGCGGAGCGTATGACCGTGCTGAGCGCGCTGGGCTTTAGGATGATCGTCCTCACCGGGACTCAGTTTGCCCACCAGCTGCAATTGCACCGGGCGGTGAACGCCATCGCACTCGCTATGGGTCTCACGTGCGACCGAAGCGAAGCGTTCCAGAAACGTCAAAACGACCTGCGAGAATTCGTGATTCGACACTGGGGTGGTGGCCTTTAGGGGCGTTCTGGCCCTTCTACGGGGTGCTGTGGGCAGGCAGACCATCACAACATTCGACGTTTTTCGCCAAAATCGGAAAAAGCATCGAATGTTGTGATGGTTTGTATGCTGAGGATGGGCTTGGAAAGTCCGTTTTGCTCGAAGCGACCTGTCCTGTCGTACGGGTGTCGGCATGATTCTCTCGTGCGGTATTATGTTTTCCGAAGAATAAAACGCCGCGTGAGGGGAGGCTGCGTGGACGGGCACGTGCAACATGACGGCTTTGGTCGCGATATCAACTACCTGCGCATTGCCGTTACCGACAAGTGCAATTTCCGCTGCATTTACTGCATGCCGGCCGATGGCGTGGCGCCCCGCGCGCACGACGAGCTGCTCAGCGCCGAGGAAATCGCCCGCTTTGTGCGCCTGGTGGCGGGGGAGGGAATTCGCCGCGTACGCCTGACGGGTGGCGAGCCGCTGGTCAGCCGCCGTATTATCCCGCTCATTCGCGACATCCGCGCGATTCCGCAGATCGAGGACATCTCGCTTACCACCAACGGCGCCCTGCTGCCCAAGCTGGCGCCGCAGCTCAAAGACGCGGGGCTTAATCGCGTCAACATCTCGCTCGACACGCTCGACCCTACGCTCTTTGGAAAGATCACGCACCTGGGCCGGCTCGAACAGACCATGGCCGGCATCGACGCGGCGCTGGCTTGGGGCTTTGAGCCCGTTAAGGTCAACTGCGTTGTGGTGCGTCGGCTCAACCAGGATGTGGCGGCTCTTACGCGGCTGACCGTCGACCGCCCCATCCACCTGCGCTTTATCGAGTACATGCCCATCGGCGACGAGCGTACGAGCTCGCATTGCGCTGTGGACCCGCATGCGCCCGCGCTCAATCCCGAGCTGTGGGACGCGAGCGATACCGTGCCGAGCGACGAACTGCGGGCGCGCATCAATACCGGGGTCGCCGCGACGGGGCTGGCCGAGCTCGAGCCGCTCGACATCAACGACGCTCCTGCCGGCGCGGGCCCTGCGCGCTACTGGCACTTTCCGGGTGCGGCGGGAACGGTCGGCTTCATTAGCGCCATGTCCAACCATTTTTGCGCGAATTGCAACCGTCTGCGCCTGACGGCCGATGGCAACGTGCGTCCGTGCCTGTTCAGCGATGCTGAGTATTCGGTGCGTGAAGCGCTGCGCCGTGGTGATGATATGCAGGTACTTTCGATTTGGCGCGATGCCGTGGCCCACAAACCGCAGGAACACGCGATAATTGAGGGCACGCAACGATTTATGTCCCAAATCGGAGGATGATCATATGGCCAAGAGCAGGTACGCCGATGCCACCAAGGCCGCTCGCAGGGCCGCGATGTCTGCCCACAAAGTCACGGCTGCAGCGAATGCTGGCAACGCCGCCGTGCCCGCGCAGCCGACTGCCAGCGCTGTCACCGAGCCCGCCCGCGACGCCCGTCGCGACGAGCTGACGCATGTGGACGCCAAGGGCGAGGTTCGCATGGTCGACGTGTCCGACAAGGCCGAGACCCATCGCATTGCCATCGCCGAGGGCACCATCCTCATGCATCCCGAGACGCAGGCCATGGTGCTGCAGGACCGCGCCAAAAAGGGCGACGTGCTTGCCTGCGCGCGCGTGGCGGGCATCATGGCCATCAAACGCACGAGCGACATCATCCCCATGTGCCATCCGCTGCTCATTACCAAGAGCAAGTGCGACATTGCGCCCATCGCTCCGGCGGGGACGCCGGCCGAGGACGTGCCCGAGGGCTGGGCGCCGGCGCGCACGGATGGGCAGGTTGGCTTTCACGTACTGGTTACGGCCGGCGTGACGGGCAAGACCGGCATCGAGATGGAGGCCCTGACCGGCGCGAGTGCCGCGTGCCTTACGATCTATGACATGTGCAAGGCCGTCGATCGCGGCATGGAGATCGTCGACGTGCGCCTGCTGCACAAGGAGGGCGGCCGCTCGGGCGTGTGGGATCGCGCAGAGCGTCAGGCCGCTGCTGTTGAGGCCGTGGGAGCCGCGGGCGACGCACCCGCAAGCGCACCTGCCGCCATCGCGCCCGCAGCTCCCGCTCCGGCTGTCCCCGCGATCGCGTTTATCGGCTACCAAAACTCGGGCAAGACCACGCTCGTCGAGAAGGTCATCGCCGAGCTCACGCGCCGCGGCCTGCGTGTGGGTTCGCTCAAGCATCATGGACACCATGGCTTTGATATCGATGTTCCCGCTAAGGATACGTGGCGCCATCACCAGGCTGGCTCCAAGCACGTGGGGCTCATTTGCGCCACGCGCTGGGCGGAGTACGCCGACACGCGCGAGGAGGACGAGATGCCCGCGCGCGAGCTGCTGTCGCGCTACAACGATGTCGACGTGGTGATCATCGAGGGCTACAAGACCGAGGGCTTCGACAACATCGTCGTCGCGCGCTCCGGTGTCGACCGTCTGCGCGGCAAGAGCTCGCTCGACCTGGTCGACGGTCACACGCTGGCCCTTGCCTGCAACGAAGCCCTGGCGCGTCAGGCCTTCGACGCCGGCTTTGCGACCCGAGCCATCAACATCAACGACGCCCGAGCCATCTGCGATCTCATCCAAGACCACCTTTAAGGCTTGACGCTGCGCCGGCCCCAAGCACCCCATCTCGCCCCTCAAGCCGTCGCTCGCGTACCAAAGTACGCGTCGCTCCTCTTTCGGGGCGACCTGGGGCACTTGGAACCGGCTCGCTGCGCTGCCATAACATGCCAAAAAGGGACAGGCATCTTTGTGGTGGTTTTTGCAAAAAAGCTTTGACTTAAAGTTAGCTCAAGGTGTCATAATCGCTGACAAACGATTGCGATCACGGAGGCCTCATGTCAAAACTGTACTTTATGCGTCACGGTCAAACGCTCTTTAACTTGCTTCGTCGCAAGCAGGGCTGGTGTGACTCGCCGCTCACCGAGCTGGGAATCGAGCAGGCTAAAACTGTCGGTGCGACCCTGCGAGGGCGTGGCCTTACGTTTGACCATGCGTACAGTTCGACGTCCGAGCGTGCGTGCGACACGCTTGAGCTTGCGTTCCCCGGTCAGCCTTACGAGCGCGTCAAGGGCCTTAAGGAGTGGAACTTTGGCAAATTTGAGGGCGCGAGCGAGGATTTGAATCCGCGCCTGCCGTACGGCGATTTTTACAAGCAGTATGACGGCGAGGGCGAAGTCGAGTTTCGCGAGCGTATGATGGCGACCATCACCGAGTTCATGCAGCGCCCTGGACATGAGAGCGTGTTGTGCGTGAGCCATGGCGCCGCAGCGGCTCAGGTCATGCGCGGCGTGGGCGTGGAGCCGCTCAAGATGAAGCACCGCATTGGCAACTGCTGTGTGCTCGAACTCGACTTTGATGCTACTACCGGCACATTTGCTCTTGCAGATTTGTACAACCCCTACGGCACCCCGCGCGAGTAACATCGGGGCATCAGCCAAAACCACCACAAAGGGGCCAGGCACCTTTGTGGTGGTTTTGCCGTTTACAGGCGATTTCCTACCGTTCAGCGGACTTTCGCACCAATGGGGCTTACGCTGCATGCAAGTTTCATCCTACAATCGCCCACGTGCTCACAAGTTTGTTACTCCTCTGGAGGCATCACTTGCGCATAATAGAAGACGAGGAATATCGCCCCGTCGTCTAGCGCCGATGTCCGAGGAGTTTTTTCATGCTCATTTTAAAGAAGATCAACAATAACGTTGCTCTCGCCGCCAGCGATGACGGCCGAGAGGTTGTTGTCTTTGGCAAGGGCATCGGTTTTCACGAGATGCCCTACGAGCTTGCCGATGAGTCGCTCATCCAGCGCAAATTCTATAACGTTCCCGAGAGCCTGCAGGATATGGTCGGCACACTTCCCGACGACGTTCTGCTCGCGGCAAGCGACATTGCCTGCTTCGCATCCCAGCAGCTTGGTTGCAAGCTGTCCGGTGGCCTGCCCTTTATCCTGGCAGATCACCTGCAGTTTGCCGTTCAGCGCGACGACGACCAGATCAGCGCTCCCAACCCGCTCGAGCATGAGGTGGCTTTCATCTACCCGCGTGAGCTCGAAATCGGTCAGGCCGCGCTCGCCATCGTGCAAAAGCACACCGGCGCCAAGCTGGGTCAGAACGAGGCCACGAGCATCGCGCTCCACATCGTTAACGCCGAGGTCGACGGCATGGGCCGCGCCAAGGACATGGACTTCATCATGAAGAGCACCCGCGTGCTTGACGAGGTAACCCATTCCGTGGAAAAGCAGCTCGGCTGCTCGCTCGACACGGCGTCGTACTGCTACATTCGCTTTCTTGCGCACCTGCGCTTTTTGGTTCGCCGCCTTGTTAAGGGCAGCTGCACGCAGACCGAGAACTCCTCACTGTTTATGCAGGCCGCCCGCGATTTTCCCGAGGCCTACCAGTGTGCGTACGCCATCAACCGCGTGTTCGAGAAAGAGTTCAAGCAGAGCTGCTCGGACGAGGAGCTCTTGTATCTGATGATGCATATCAACCGTCTGCGATCGGCTTCGCAGACCGAGTGAGTAAAGCCGCCAGCCCGGCGGCAATCGCAACAATTCTTTTTGGTTTCTAACTGCGGGCAAGGTACCGGCTCGCGGTAGGGGATATTTTTGTCGAAATTTGGAAAAGAGAGGACAGATCATGGCAGGTAAATACGACGATCTTGCTGCCCAGATCGTAGAGCTGGTTGGCGGCAAGTCCAACGTCAAATGCGTCGCACACTGCATTACCCGTGTTCGTTTTAAGCTCAAGGACGAGTCGAAGGCCAATGACGAGGCAATCTCCGAGCTGCCCAACGTCATCAAGGTCATGCACGCCAACGGCCAGTACCAGGTTGTTGTGGGCAACATCGTCGAGGACGTCTACGACGCCGTTCTCAAGGCCGGCGGTTTTAGCGACGGCGGCGCCGTCGACGCCGATGACGACGATGCCGCTCCCAAGGGCGTTACCGATGTGATCATCGACCTCATCTCGGGCATCTTCGCCCCCATGCTCGGCACCTTCGCCGCTGCCGGTATCATGAAGGGCCTGCTGGCGCTCGCTACCTTCCTGGTCCCGAGCTTTGCCAACGACGGCGCCTACACGCTGCTCTACACCGTCGCTGACGGCATGTTCTACTTCCTGCCCGTGGTGCTTGGCTTTACCGCGGCCAAGAAGTTCAAGATGAGCGAGTTCAACGGCGTGGCCATCGCCTTTGCCCTGGTGTATCCCACCATGGTTGCCCTGACCTCGGGCGAGGTTGTCGGCTCCGTCGAGCTCGGCTTTGCTGGCACCTTCTCTTGGTACACCACGTTCCTGGGCCTGCCGCTCATCATGCCTGCCTCGGGTTACACCAGCTCCGTTATCCCCATCCTGCTCATGGTCTGGTTTGGCTCCACCCTCGAGCACTGGGTTAAGAAGTGGATGCCCGCTTCTATGAAGATGTTCTTCACCCCGCTGATCGTCGTCACCGTTACCGTCACCCTTGGCTATCTGGTCATTGGCCCCATCGCCACGCTCATCACCAACCTGCTTGGTGAGTTCTTCGCGCTGCTGTTTGGCCTGCCCATGATCGGCTCCCTCCTGGGCTGCACCCTCGTCGGTGCCTTCTGGATGTGCCTGGTCATCTTTGGCTTCCACTGGTCGCTCGTGCCCATCGCGCTGGTCAACCTGTCCACTCTGGGCCACGACTACATCCTGGGCTCCGTTATCGCCCACTCCTTCTCGCTGGGCGCCGTGCTCTTCGCCATGTATCTCAAGAACAAGGACGAGAAGTTCCGCGGTATCGCGCTGCCGGCCATGATCTCCGCCTTCTTCTTTGGTGTCACCGAGCCCGCTATCTACGGTGTCGCCCTGCCCGATAAGAAGGCCTTCATCAACGCCAGCATCGGTTCTGCTGTGGGCGGCCTCATCATTGGTCTCTCCGGCGCCGTGGTGTACATGTCCGGTGGTCTGGGCGTCTTCACCTGGCTGTCCTTCATCGACCCCTCCGGTGTTAACGGCATCAACCACATGATCTGGGCTATCGTTGCCTCTTTCGTGGGTGCCGCCGTGGGCTTTGCGATCGAGTTTGCCACCTACAAGCCCGAGGCTGCCAAGTAGCCCAAACGACAAAGACTCGGTACCAAGCCGGCGGGAGAGCGCCCCGCCGGCTTTTCTCAAAGGGGCTAGATGCCATGCGCTCGTCCGAGCGACTGCCCAAAATCAAAACCATGCCGGATTACGGGGCTGAAACGGTGAGTGCTGACCATACCCCGTTTTTCCGTAAACTGACAAGCCTCCTACCTGCGGTTTTGTCCTTGCCGTTTCTGGCATGCTCAAGGGGCACTGGTTCTGCCCCGTAAACCGGCATGGTTTTGAACCTGCCAATAAGGGACAGGTTTATTTTGGTCGGTTTTATCTGGGCAAACGTCGTCTCCGTCAGCTCCGTCCGCATATCTTAAGCCGGCATAGTTTCGATGGGCCGGCTCAACGCGAACCCCGATCGGGACGCAAATTACCTTGTGGACGCCGCTTCGGCGTCCACGCAACATCCCAACACGTACGAAAGGAGCCAACATGGCTTTTCCCGATGGATTTCTGTGGGGCGGCGCCACTGCCGCCAATCAGTGCGAAGGCGGATACAACGAGGACGGCAAGGGCCTCGGCGTTCCCGACATCATGACCGGCGGCACGGTCTCCGAGCCGCGTCACATCACCGACGGCATCCTGCCCCAGTACCACTATCCCAGCCACGAGGCCGTGGATATGTACCATCACTACCTCGACGACATCAAGCTTTTTGGCGAGATGGGCTTTAAGTGCTACCGCATGTCCATCAACTGGAGCCGTATCTTCCCCAACGGCGACGAGGCCGAGCCCAACCAGGCCGGCATCGAGTTCTACCGCCGCGTGTTCCAGGCCTGTCAGGAGCAGGGCATCGAGCCCATGGTCACCCTCAGCCACTATGAGCTGCCCTATGGCCTGTCCAAAAACTACGGCGGCTGGAAGAACCCCAAGCTCATCGATTTCTATCTCAACTACGCCCGCACCGTCATGACCGAGTACAAGGGGCTGGTGCGCTACTGGCTCACCTTTAACGAGATCAATTGCCTGCTCATGGGCGGTTTTGGCGGCGTGATGGGCGGCGGCATGGTGCCCGAGGCAACTGACACGCCCATGGCCTTTGGCAACTGCGACTGGGACGATCCACAGGCGCGCTTCGATGCCCTGCACCACCAGTTCCTGGCGAGCGCCAAGTGTGTCACCATGGGCCATCAGATCGATCCCCAGAACAAGATCGGCTGCATGATCGCCGGCAACGCCTGCTACCCGCACACGTGCAATCCGGCCGACGTCCTGGCGGCGCAAAAGCAACAGCGCGAGATGAACTTCTACTGCGGCGACGTGCAGGTGCGCGGTGCGTATCCCTCGTGGGCGCCCAGCGTGTGGCGCCGCGAAGGCGTGCACGTGGAGGTCTCGCCCGAGGACGCCGCCACGCTGGCCGCCGGCAAGGTCGACTTCTACAGCTTTAGCTACTACATGAGCGCCACGGCCACGGCCGACCCGGTGCTGCTGGAGCAAGGCAACATCTTTGGTGGTGCCGGCAACGAGTATCTTAAGAAGAGCGATTGGGGTTGGGCGATTGATCCCGAGGGCCTGCGCTACTACCTGGAGGAGGTCTACGACCGCTACCAGGTGCCGCTGATGATCGTCGAGAACGGCCTGGGCGCCGTGGACGAGGTCGAGGCGGACGGTTCGATCCACGACGGCTACCGCATCGATTACCTGCGTGAGCATATCAAGCAGATGGAGATTGCCATCGAGGACGGCGTGGACCTGATGGGCTACACCATGTGGGGCTGCATCGATTTGGTGAGCGCCTCGACCGGTGAGATGAAGAAGCGCTACGGCTTTATCTACGTCGACAAGGACAACGACGGCAACGGCACGCTCGCCCGCAGCCGCAAGGACAGCTTCTTCTGGTACAAGAAGGTCATCGAGTCCAACGGCGCCGACCTGGCCTAGCCAAGTCTCAGCCAGCGTAAACGCCGCAACCACCACAAAGGGGCCGGGCACCTTTGTGGTGGTTTTTGCTTTGGTAGATGTGTGGGACATGCCTTACAATCTACCAAGTAGTTCATGGCGGGCGAAAAACGGAGAGAAGGGGCTCGATGCGTCCTTAATGTTTCATGCGGATTGATTGATTCGATAGACGGTGGCGAATGCCCGCCGTCCGCATTCGTATGAAACAAGGAGTCTCCATGCTCGCATCTCTTCTCTCAAAATCTCAATCATTGCTGTCCGTGCAGGCCAAGCGCCTGGTGGCGATGCGCTTTCTCATCTACACCGGGTTTCAGACCAGTTATTTTATCGGCGTCATCGGAACGCTTACCTATGCGGACGATGCCTCGGTCGTCGCGACATCGCTGGCCGTCCTGTTCATGAACGTTTTTGTGATCATGGGATCCTTTGCGGGCGGCGCTGCGCTCGACGCATGGGGTCCGCGCCGCCATTTCTTGCTGAGCATCGTCGGCACGCTCGCAACTGGCACGGCAATCATCGCCTTTGGTAGCGCGACCGGCGTCGTCCTGCTCGGCGCGGTGTTTCTGGGCTTTACGATGGGATTCGCCCAGCCCATCGCCACATCCTATCCGGCTTACCTCACCGACGATCCTGTCGAGCTCAAAGACATCAACTCCGCCATCGCCATGTTTTCAAACGTGAGTATCATCGTTGGTCCCACGCTGGGCGGCTTTGTCGCGGCGGCTGCGTCGTCGCGTGCGGTGTTCGTGCTTATGATGCTCTTTACCGTGCTGGCGTTCGTCGTCGGTTGGGGCTTTAGGCCGCAGACCAGCCATGTCGCCGGGCATGCGGATGCCGATTCGACAGAGGAAGGGGAGCGTGCGGGACAAAGCTCCAACCCCAGCACGTCCGCCCGCGCCACCTTCGCAGCCAGCATCAAGACAGTCTTCACCAACAGCGTCCTCGCGCTACTTTTCTGCATCATTTTTCTTTCGAACTTTGGCTACGGAGCCTTCGATCCGCTCGAGTCGTTTTTCTATCGCGATGTCCTACGCGTCGGCGTTGAGTGGATGGGCTGGCTCTCGTCGGCCTCGGGCGTGGGCGCGGTGCTGGGTGCCGTGCTCGCGCTCCGCTTGCCGCCGCACCTGGTCAACCTTAAAACGCTGCTCGTGGCGCTCATGTCCGTGGGCCTGGGAAGTCTGCTCTATGTGGGGACGCCGTACGTGGGCGTGGCCCTCGTCGGCCAGATCGCCCTGGGCATTGCTTGGGGTGTCGTCAACCCGCTCCACAACACCATTGTGCAAACGACGGCTCCGCTCGAGCAGCTTGGTCGCGTCAATTCGGTCATGGGCTTTGGCAATATGTTCGCTGGCGTGGCCCCTCTGGCAATTGCCCCGTGGCTGGCGGCAACATTTGGCGTACAACGGACACTCGTGGGGGCAGGCATGGTCGTGACGGCGGTCCCTGCGGCGTTGCTGCTGTTTGGACGCGATCACTTGGATCGTGCCGTAAAGCGGTAAGAAACCATCACAATATTCGGTAAAAATCTCGATTTTGCCGAAAAACATCGAATGTTGTGATGGTTTGGCCCGTAGACGTCGCAACCACCACAAAGGGGCCAGGCACCTTTGTGGTGGTTTTGCACCAAAGCGCCCCGTGCGCGCCTTGGTATACCATGTACGCCGTTTGCGAATATACCCCACACCGCCGCACAACCCAGAAAGGCCCCCATGGACACTACCTTCAGCCACATCAAAGCCGTGTTCTGCGATATCGACGGCACACTGCTCACGAGCCAGCACACGGTGTCCCCGCGCACCGTGGCGGCGATCCGCGCCCTGCGCGAGCGCGGTGTGCTCTTTGGCCTGTGCACCGGGCGCGACGCCCACGCGACCGAGGCCATGTACGAGCTCTGGGGCATCGAAGGCCTGGTGGACGTGCTCGTGGGTTGCGGTGGCGCCGAGGTCATCGACCGTGCGCACGACATCAACGAGCTGAGCTATCCGCTGCCGGGCGAGACCATCGCGCGCATCTGCAAGCACATGGCGGACCTTCCGGCAACGCCCGTCTGCCCCCGAGACGGCGTGTTCTACGTGCCCGAGAGCAATGCGTGCGTCGAGCACCTGTCGCGCGTCGACGGCGTGCCCTACCAGGTGGTCGATTTTGCCGAGTTCTTGCGCGGGCCGCAGCCCAAGGTGATGTTTACCATGGCACCCGAGGTAATGCCGCGGGTGATTGAGCGGGCGTCGACGTTTGCCGATGACACTGTTAAGGCGGCAGCTCTGCAAACCACGCAGCGGCTCTACGAATTCATGGATCCGCGCGTGTCCAAGACTCGCGGCCTTGTGCGCGTGGCGGAGCTCAACGACATGGAGCTCCAGAACATCTGCGTGTTTGGCGATGCCGATAACGACACCTGCATGGTGGCCGACGCCGGCGTGGGCGTTGCCATGGCAAACGGCAGCGCCGCCACCCGCGCCGCCGCCGATTTTGTAACCGCCAGCAACGACAATGACGGCATTGCGGTCTTTATCGAGGAACATCTTCTGTAGCGCCTGGGGGCAGCCACAAAGAGGGCAGAGCGCCTTTGTGGTGGTTTTCCAAGCGTTCCAGCAGTCGATTGTTGGAACGCTTTTTTGTAGCGAGGAGATTTGCAGCCGGTAACATGCGATGTCATTCAAGTGTCGATGTATGAACATGTCGGCACACACTGGTTGTGCAGTAATTGACCAATTAGCTCAAAACTAATATTTGCAGGTAGATATACTGCCATTCACGGCGCAATTTTGACCGTTCACAGATTGAGCGGGTTAAAACAAAATGTTGTACAAACAATGATAAAGTGTCATTTATCTAGATTTGCTAACGAGTTTACCAGCGTCTTTCCGAAATTTAACCCTCGAAAAACAACGCATAGTTTGAATAATTGTCAAGAAGTTAAGGCAACGCGAAGTAAAATTGACATTGTTAGCCTTGCGTTGTTTAAATAAAGAATAATAATATGCATATCGAGCGCGAGCAATTATAGGTTGCGCGCCCAAGTTTGATGGTGAAAGAGCAGGATCGCGGTCTCTTGGGGAGGAGACATCGATGAAAGCAAATTCAGACAAATCTAAGCAAAGTAATAAAGCGACGCGCCGTGTACTGGCAGGCGTTTTGTGCGGAGCCTCCGTTTTGAGCCTGGTACTGTCGCTCGTCATGCCTCCGATCTCGCAGGCCATTGCCAACGATGCCCAGGCAGCTCCTACCGAGGAAACTGTGATGGGGGGGGGGTTCCTCAACTGAGTCTACTGATGTAGAAAACACCAACAACGGGGATACCGAAAACCAGAATAGTGACGAGACCGAGGGCGACGAAGCCGACCCTTCAAATGATGTTGAGCAGGGTCAGCCTGAAGGTAAGCTGCAGGCCGAAGATGGCGAGTTGTCGGATGGCAATGCCGTAATGCTGGCTGCGGAAGGCGGGCAGACTAAAACGGCATCCACTGAAATACGAACAGCTGACGACTTGAAAAAACTGGCAAATGCAAGCGGTGTTGCTAGCTTCAAGCTTATGAATGATGTCGAGACCGGCGAGACAATCGCGCTTAACAAGGACGGCAGCAATATCACGCTGGATTTAAATGGCTGCAAAATTAAGTATACAAGTCAGAGCCAGCCCCTATTCAACATAACCAGCGGCGCAACGTTGACTGTCAAGGACGGTCAGCAAGTTGCCGCGACAGAGACTACGACTTCTCAAACAAATAAATGCGGCAATCTCGCTTTAATGGAATACGATACTTCCAATGGCATTCCGACTGGCCTTACCTACTACGTAACCGAATCGGTCGCAAACGGAACCCGTACAACCGAGACTCTTAAGGCGTATAAGGCTCATGTCAAGGGTGCCATCGTGGCGTGCTCAGGCTCAAAGGACTTGAGGCTTATCGTAATCAATAGCGGTGGCCACCTCAATTTTGAGAGCGGCATGATTACGCAGGATAAAAACAACTGTGTCAAAAATTTGGTGTACGCAGCGGGCAGTTCGGCCATCAGCGTGGACGGCGGGTATGTCTGCGGCGGATATTGTCCGGAGGGCGCCGCTGGTGCGGGTATTTCTGTCGAGAACTCAACTCTTGACATCTCTGACGGCGTAATCGCTGGTAACTATGCCCCCAGTGGCGGCGGCGTTTATGCCCTGAATTCTACGGTAAACATGGTTGGCGGTATTATCTCCGGTAACGGTACAAATGATAATGAAGTCGGTTATGGCGCGGGAATTTGTGCTGAGGACTCTATGGTGACCATTACGAATGGTTACATTACTAACAACAAATATCAGTTCTATACCGATGAAGGACACAAAGGTAACGGTTGTCACGGTGGTGGCGGCATTGCTGCCTTTAGCCACAATCAGGGACAGAAAAAAGGCGGTCTGGTTATTAGCGGCGGCTACATCACGGGCAACTACTCTGCCGAGGCTGGCGGCGGCGTTTATGCTGGCGCTTGGAATAAACCTCTTTCCAGGTTTGCGTTTTATGGTGGAATCATCGCCAGCAATGTGGCGCAAAACTCAGAGGGTGGCGGCATCCGTATCGCTGCGCCTACAGTTGGCGAATTTAATGTGAGCGGCAAGAAAGCCTACATAACTAACAATACGACTAATACCACCAATGACTGGGGTGGCGGTGGCGTTTTTGTCCAGGGAGGCAACAGTGACGAGGGCGTTAATTCGGCGCGTCTCAAGATATATAACGCCCTGATTACCAAAAACTCGGCTAAGGGCTATGGTGGTGGCTTCGCAGCCTGCCCGAGCGGCAAGACGGCGATTACCGATGCCAATGGTATTGCGATTTTCGGAAACACCGATGCAAACGGTGAGAATCTATCAGGTGGCACCAATGGTAAGAATGAAGACCAGCCTCCAAGTGTTGATGGCGGTGAGATTACCGATGACTTCAAGAGGCGTGGCCATGAGGACCTCTTCCTTATCCGCAAGTCGGATAACGCTGACTATATCGCAGCCGTAACGGGCCAGATGCTCGGCGGTGGTGCTGCAAATTGGTCGGGCACGATTGACGGTCAGCCTACGACCATCGGTAAGTATGACGGAGTCCAGGCCAAGTACATGATTGGCCTAAAGTCCGAACCGTTCGTTGAAGATCAAAATGAAGCTATAAGGCTGGCTACGTTATATATCACGGGCAACAGTTCCAACATCCACGGTGGTGGCATCATGACCAACGGCGACGTAATCGCTGGCTCCACTCAAGAAGTCAAGGTTTACCCCAAGATGAAGCTCAATGGCTCCAAGGTGCTTAAGGACGGCACGCTTAAAGGAAATGACTTCGATTTCCAGCTACTCAGACAGAACAAGATTATTAACGAACAAGGCGGGATCTCATATACAGTTCCGAGCTTTGACTCCAATGGCAAACTTCAGCTCAATGGCTGCTCGGTGGTTGATACGGTGAAAAACGATGGGGATGGAAATCTCACCTTTGATCTGGGTGAAGTTTATGCCGACGACGATCTTGTTTACTACTTGGTAGAGGTTCCGGGCACGGACAAGAACGTGACTTACGACAAAACGATCTACAAAATTGATCCTGAGGTTGTGAGGGATGAGAAAAAGTCGCACAACGTGCTTGACATTAAATACACGTATTACAAAGTCGGGAGCGTTTCGGTAACAAAGGTAAAAAATGACGGCGCTGGCGCAAGAACGCCAGAAACAGAATCAGCAGCCACCGTAGCAGCTGAAGGCGAAAACGCTGTTATCGTTGCGCTTACCAGTGGTGCAACTTTCACTAACAAATACACTCCGTACACCTCCAAGGGCTCTTGGACTCCCAAGGTGACTAAGGTTGTTAAGGGTGGCGAGATGAAGGAGTTCACGCTCGAGCTTGCGGATAACGATAAGTTCGATAATGCCGAGACGGTTACGACTGACCCCAAGGGCGAGATTACCCCCACTGCCGACGGTGACAAGTCCCAGACCCGGAGCTTCAAGCCGATCGAGTACGAACTCAATCAACTCGACAAGCTCGCGTCCGACTCCACGGGCCGTGGCGCTTCCAAGACCTTCACGTACTATGTGCGCGAGAAAACTGACGGTTCGCTGTTCTCGCACTATAAATACGACAAGTCTGTCTATCGATTTGACGTCACGATGACGGACAATACAAACGGCAAAATCGAGCCCACGAATGTGGCCTGCACCAAGATCGTTGACGCCGACGGTAATCCCATCGATGGCACCAAACCCGAGTCCACCCCCACCTTCACCAACACCTACTCCACCACATTGCCCCTTTCTGGTATGTCGGGCGTCACTCTGACGTACCTTGCCGGCGCGGCGGCGCTTTGCGCTGCTGCGGCCTGGATGCACATTCGTCGCAAGGCGAATGCGAAGGGAGGCGAGCGTCGTGAATAAGAAAGTTTGCTCCTTCCCGATCTTGTTTGCGCTGCTCGCCCTCTTGATCGGCACCTGCGCGGTTGTGTTCCCCGCATCCGCGCAGGCCGCGCCGACCTCGACCGGTTCCATCACGGTGACAGGCACCGTGGCGCGCAGCTACGACGCCTACCAGATCTTTGACGCCAACGTCGTCGATGACGACAGCGACGCCAAGATCGCCACCGACCTTGTCTGGGCAAGCGATGCCGTGCGCGACGCCGCGCTGCCTGTGTTGCACAGCGCCGGCATGCCCAATTCCCAGACCACCGCACAGGAAGCTGCCGAGTGGCTCAACACCGATTCCCGCCTTACGAGCGCGCTGAGCGCACAGCTCGCTCGTTCCCTCCAGAGCTCTGGCGCCGTGTCCGTGGCCCTTAACGCGGGCACGACGGCCGAGCTGCCCTGTGGCTACTGGCTCATCGTCGCCAAAGACGACGCCATCTCCCAAAACGAGGCCGGCACCGCGCCGATCATGGCCCTGGTCGGCGGCAGCGCCGTCACCGTCAAGCCCAAGGCCGCGACGCCCAAGGTCCAAAAGCACGTGCTGGAGGACAGCACCGCCGCATGGCAGAAGGCCGCCGACGCCACGGTCGCCGACGACCTGTACTGGCGCCTCTCGGCCACGGTCCCGGCCGGGCTCACCGCCTACGACACCTATACGGTGCGGTTCGTCGACACCATGAGCGCGGGGCTCGACCCCTCCAAGGTGGCCGAGAGCATGCGTGTGTACGTGGCGGCGGGCGCGGACGGCGGCTTCGACGCCGTCTCGGCCGGCAAGGACGGACGCGCCGGCACCGAGCCCGCGAAGGGCTGGACCGACATCACGGCCCAGTGCGCCACCAAGGTAGCGGCTGACGGCAAGACCTTCACCGTGCGCACCGGCGACCTGATCGCCGCGCTCGGCGGGGCCGACGCCTTCACCGCGGGCGCTCGCGTGGTCGCCGTGTACAATGCGCCGCTCAGTAGCGCGTGCAACCACGGCATCGCGAAGGGCAACCCCAACGAGGTCTACCTGCGCTACCCGCGCTCTCCCTTTGCCGACCAGTCCGGCGACGCCGGCTTCACCCGCACGCCGAGCGACGACGCGTGCGCCTACACCTGGGATCTCGCACTCACCAAGCGCGGCAGCGACGGCGACAAGCCGCTTGCCGGGGCGGTCCTGAGCATCGCCGACGACCGCGGCCGCACACCGGCGGCCGACGGCACGTGGGATGCGGAGGGCAAGGCCACCGTCACCACGGGCGAGGACGGCCACGTGACCGTCTCGGGCGTGGACTCTGGCAAGCTGGAGATCCGCGAGCTCAAGGCGCCCAAGGGCTACACCGCCTTCGAGGGCACGCGCTCCGTGACGGTCAAGGCCGAGGGCCTGGACGTCGACCAGGTGGCCGCTGCCAAGCCCAAACTCACCATCACGGCCGAGTCGCCCCTGCGTGCCGACAGCGCGGACGGCTCGACGGGCAGCCTGGAGGCATCGCTCATCAACACGCCCACCGGCACACCCCCTAGCATTACCACCGGAGGCTTTATGCCCTCGACTGGCGATATGGCAATGTACGCCGCGGCCGCCGCAGCGGTCGCCGGAGCCGCGCTCATCGTGGTCGCGCTCCTGGTCAAGCGGGGAGGTGGCAGCCATAAAGAGTAGCTGGCAGCCCCACAGAGAGCGGGGCGAGACGTAGCGAAGCAGATGCTAAGACACAGACAGATGATGATCGATCGAATGAGAACCAACCGGAAAACGGAGGAAAAGAAGATGAGCATGAGCAAGAACATCGCACGCCTGGCAGTAACCGCCGGCCTCACAGCAGCGCTGAGCTTCGGCGGCGTGATGGCGCCCGTGACCATGGCGTTTGCTGAGGGTACGGGGTCGACCGTCACGTTCGAGGACGCCGATTACGCTGCGTCCACGACCTATAAGGGTATCCAGATCTTCAAGGCAAAGGTCACGACGACCGGTGGGAATACGACGGTGAGTAGCATCGAATGGGCCAGCTCCGATGCCCAAACTGCTGTCGTAAACGCCATCAAGAAAAAGGATGCATCCTACAAAAGCGAGAACGCACAGGATGCTGCCGATTGGCTTAGCACCAAATCTGAAGTTACCGGGACCGATTCGAAGGTTGCTAGCGACAACGTTCTCAGTCTAATTGCCGATGGCCTGAAGAACAGCACCACCTGGAAGGTGACGAGCGAGGGCAGTGCATCCCTTTCCGGACTCGGCGCCGGCTACTGGCTCTTCCTCACCGCTACTCCCGGTAAGCCTGCTGACAAGTCGACCGATGTGTCCACCTCTCCCGTCTACGCCGTGATCGACGGCGTGAACGCGACGACCGTTACGCCAAAGAAGGGCGTGCCTACTGTCGAGAAGAAGGTCCTCGACGATGCCGACGCCGCCGATGCCACCGACATCAAGGGCTCCAACAAATGGAATGATGTCGCCGATTCCCAGATCGGCCAGGAAGTTAACTACAAGCTTACCGGCACGATCGCCAGCAACTACGCTACCTTTGGCACGTATGCTTACAAGTTCACCGACGGGCTTTCCAATGGCCTTGACTATGTCAAAGGCTCGGTTAAGGTGTACGCGCTGAACGGCGAGACTTACAGCGAGATTGAGTCGAGCAATTATACCGTGACGGATGCTGATGCTAGCAACAACAACACGCTGACGGTCGAGTTCAAGACCGGAGACGGCAAGAAGGGCCTCAAGGACGTCGCGAGCGTGACCGCCGACACCAAGATCGTTGTCTTCTACAAGGCAAAGCTCAACGGCAACGCCGTGATTGGCAATGCAACCGACGGCAACAAGGGCGGTAACCCCAACACCGTCAAGCTCGAGTACTCCAACAACCCGTATGCCGAGGGCACGGGCGAGACGATCGAGGATACCGTCGCCGACTTCGCGTTCAAGCTCAACCTCAACAAGGTCGACCAGGGCACCGAGAGGGGCCTTGCGGGCGCCGTCTTCACCATCCAGTCCGCTGATTCGAACACTCAAGACCAGTATATCGCCTCGAAGGACGACCCCACCGCGGGCGTCGTCGCGGGCCAGCTCGTGACCGTTGCCGACGTCAACCACCTGCCTGACTACGTGACGTTCACGTCCGACAAAGACGGCAAGATCCCCGTCTCCGGCCTCGACGCCGGCTCCTACAAGGTGACCGAGGTCAAGGCCCCCGGCGACTCCTACACCAAGGCCAAACCCTTCACCTTCAAGATCACCCCGACGTATGACGCCGTGACCATGAAGGTGACGGAGCTTAAGGCGGAGGTTTCCGAGTACGACAAGGGCCGCAACGACATCGCCTTCGGTACGCTTGACGACACTGCCGGTGACAACAAACTGAACGGCACGGAAGGCGCCGGCACCAACGCCGCCACCGGTGAGATCACCATCAACGTCGGCAATACCAAGTCCGTCGGCCTCCCGCTGACCGGTCTCAACGGTGTGACCTTCACTTGGATCGCTGGTGGCGCGGTGCTGTGCATCGGCGTGGCGCACCTCATCCGCAGCCGTAAGCAGGCCGAGGAGTCCGAGCAGGAGTAACGCTCGCTCACCCATCCCTTTGGCAGGTGGGATGCGATGGCCATGAGACTTGCGGACACTTTTCTCGTCCATTGACGCTCTTGCTTTGCCATTCTCTTTTCGGGGCAGACTCCGCACTGGAGTCTGCCCCGTTCTTTTTGGGATAACGCAGTCAGCCTCCATCGTCCGATGCGGGCACGCTCGTCATCGCGTTTCTTGACTCGTATGAGGTTCGGTTTAAGGTCCGTAGGCGCACGCGCGATACGGACGGTGGACGGCATTTGCGCCGAAAGCGCAAATAAGAATGCCCGGGGGTCGGATCCCGGGCATTTAACAAAAACTGAAAACTAGGCCGCCCGCGCTCCCAAACATTTACGCGGGGTGCGTCGTTTCCTATTGACATTGTATCCAGAATCGCCCGGCCGATTCGGGACATTTTGAAAACACAAATGCGGGCCCATACTCGCGCTGTGCAATGCTGCCAGGCTGTGTTGTCCGGCGCGGAAGTTCGCTAATCGGCTATTATTTGTTTAGACAACTTGAGTTGTAGAGGAGTGACCGGCGATGGTGCAGGGCGCCAAACATATGAAGAGCAGTAACGCCGCGGACAACGGCGGCTCAAGCCCTCAGCCCAAACCTCAACCAAAGCCCAAGCGCCGCCGCAAGCGACTGCCGCGCTGGGCCGACCGTCTCATCACCATCGTCATCATCCTTATCGGCGTGGGCCTTATGACCTGGCCGTGGATTTTGGACCGGCTCGAGGCCTCGGGCGTGTTCAACCAAATCAGCACGGTGTCCAGCACCGTGGACGCGCTATCTGCCGAGGAGCGCGAGCGCATTCTGCTCCAGGCTCGCTCCTTTAACGAGCAGCTGGCGGGCGAGGCCACCGAGCTCCCCGCCGACCAGATCGAGCCCTACGCTCAGCAGCTCATCTTTGACCGCGACCCCATGATGAGCTGGGTCGAGATCCCCTCCATCGACGTGAGCATGCCCATCTACCACGGCACGAGCGAGGAAGTCCTTATGGCCGGCGTCGGCCACCTGGAGGGCACGAGCCTGCCGGTGGGCGGCGCCTCGACGCATTGCGTACTCACCGCGCACTCGGGCATGCGCAACCTGAGCATGTTCGACGACATCCACTCGCTGGAGCCCGGCGACCTGGTGCTGCTGCACACCATGAACAAGACGCTCGCCTATAAGATGGTGGACTCCGAGGTGGTGCTGCCCGAGGAGATGGAGTCGCTGACCATCGAGCCCGGCGCCGACAAGGTGACGCTCGTCACCTGCACGCCCTACGGCGTGAACGACCATCGCCTGCTGGTGCATTGCGTGCGCACCAAGTACAACAAGAAGGACGTCGACAAGCAAAAATCACTGGCCGGCCGCCACTGGGGCAAGCGCGAGTTTGCCGTGCTCATCGTGGTCGTAGCCATTGTGCTGTTGCTGCTGGACATCGTGATCCACGCGGTCCGCAAGCACCGCAAGGCTAAAGCCTCGGCATAGGACATTCTTCAGAACCGCCACAATGGCGACAGGCACCTCTGTGGTGGTCGGGATTTCCAAACCATCACAACATTCGATAAAAATCTCGTTTTTGGCGAAAAGCGTCGAATGTTGTGATGCTTTTCGTTGCGGTCGGGATGGCTTTCGTTGTGGGTGACGCGGTTTTAGCTGTGGGCGGGACAGTTTCGCTGCAGAACCGCCAGCCCGCAGCCTGCCAACCGCCGCCCTCGTTACGTTTTCGCTGCATTTGGGTAAAGCACCTGCTCCAAGCGGCGTTGCCCTGTATACTAGAGCGGTTTAACTGTTATGCGGAAGGGAGCGCCTATGGCACTCAGCGAGAAAGACGTGCGCGGCATCGCCGAGTACGCAAAGATCGCACTGACCGATGACGAGCTCACCCAGATGACGTCCTACATGAACGACGCCGTCCAGATGCTCGAACCCGTCCTGCAATATGACTTGCCCGACGTGGAGCCCACGTTCCATCCTATCGGAAGCCTGTCCAACGTGATGGGCGATGACCTGCGCGAGCCCGAGCGCGATCTGCCGCTCGACGTCGCGCTCGAAAACGCCGGCAGCGCGCGCGACCGCTACTTCCGCGTGCCGTCCATTTTGGGAGAGGGGGAGAGCGAGTAATGGCGCTAAGCTTCGATTCCCTTACCGCCGCCCAGATCGCCGCGGGCGTTGCCGCCGGCGACTTTACCGCTACCGAGGTGGCCCAGGCCTCCCTTGCCGCCATCGAGGCGCGCGAGGGCGGGGTCCAGGCATTCCTGCAGGTGGCGCCCGAGCTTGCGCTCGAGGCCGCTGCGCGCGTGGATGCCGACCGTGCCGCAGGCAAGCCGTTGCCCCCGCTCGCGGGCGTGCCGCTGGCCATTAAGGACAACATGAACCTCGTGGGCACGCGCACCACCTGCGCCTCCCGCATGCTCGGGGACTACCAGAGCGTCTACACCGCCACCTGCGTCCAGCGCATGCTCGATGCCGGCTGCCTGCCCATGGGCAAGGCCAACATGGACGAGTTTGCCTTTGGCAGCTCCACCGAGAGCTCGGCGTTCCACCGCACCAACAACCCCTGGGATACCGAGCGCGTGCCTGGCGGCTCCTCGGGCGGCTCCGCTGCCGCCGTCGCCGCGGGCGAGGTCGCGCTCTCGCTGGGCTCGGACACCGGCGGCTCCATTCGCCAGCCGGCGTCGCTGTGCGGCGTGGTGGGCTTTAAGCCCACGTATGGCGCCGTGAGCCGTTACGGCGTGGTCGCCTTTGGCTCGTCGCTCGACCAGGTGGGTCCCTTTGGCCGCACGGTCGAGGATGTCGCGCTGGCCATGAACGCGCTTACCGGCGCGGGCCACGATCCGTACGACTGCACCAGCCAGGATTGCGCCGTCGACTTTACCGAGCATCTCAACGACAGCATCGAGGGCAAGCGCGTGGGCATCATCCCCGCGTTTATGGAGGCCGAGGGCCTGACCCCCGAGGTCAAGGCCGCTGTTCAGCGCGCCGCCCAGGAGCTGCAGAACCAGGGCGCCGAGCTGGTCGAGGTCGACCTGCCGCACCTGGACGCCGCTATCGCCGCCTACTACGTCATCGGCCCGGCCGAGGCGTTCTCCAACCTGGCCCGCTTCGACGGCATTCGCTACGGCTATCAGGAGGAGGGCTGCGCCAACCTGTCCGACCAGAGCTCGCTTTCGCGCGCCCACGGCTTTGGTGCCGAGGCCAAGCGACGTCAGATGCTCGGCGCCTACCTGCTGAGCTCGGGCGTGTACGACAAGTACTACTACGCTGCGCAAAAGGCCCGCACGCTCATCACGCAGGACTACGACGCCGCGTATGCCAAGGTGGACACCATCCTCATGCCCGCCTCGCCGCGCACGGCCTTTAAGTTTGGCGAGATCAGCGATCCCACGCAGATGTACCTCTCCGACCTGTACACCATTTCGCTTAACATCTGCGGCAACGGCGGAATCTCGGTGCCGCTGGGCCTGGGCGAGGACAGCAAGCTGCCCGTTTCTGCCCAGCTGGTGGGTCCGGCCTTTAAGGACCGTCAGCTGCTCACGTTTGCCCGCGCCTTGGAGCGCGGCTTTGCCGATGCCGCCACGGGTGCGCCCGCGCTTTCCGTCGCGCCCGATTTTGCTGGGAAGGGAGGCGAGCTGTAATGAAGGAGCTTTCCGAGGTCCTGCAGGATTGGGAGGCTGTGATCGGCCTGGAGATCCATACCGAGCTCACCGCACTCGATACCAAGATGTTCTGCAACTGCAAGCTCAGCCACGATGACGAGCCCAACGCCAACGTGTGCCCGGTGTGCCTGGGCCTGCCCGGCGCCCTGCCAGTGCCCAACAAGCGCGCCATCGAGAGCATCGTCAAGGCCGGTCTCGCCACCAACTGCGAGATCCAGCGCCACTCGATGTTCTACCGCAAGCACTACTTCTATCCCGATATGGCCAAGAACTTCCAGACCACGCAGGGCCCGGTCGCCTTTGCCATGTACGGTCACCTGGACCTGGACGTGACCGGTCGCGGTGCCGCCGAGCGCCCCGACTGCGCGTTTGGCGAGGCCGAGGCTCAGAGCCTGGCGAGCGCCTCGGCCAATGCCGAGGGCCTGTCCACGTCCATGTCCTCCACGATGCGCGAGGGCAATCAGCGCGCCGGCCACCTGGCCAGCTATGACGCGTCCAACCTGCAGATGCCCGAGCGTCGCGAGGACGGTTCCTACACGGTGCCCATCCGCATCCTGCGCATCCACATGGAGGAAGACGCCGCCAAGATGGTCCACGTGGGTGGCGCCGAGGGTCGCATTACCGCCGCGGCCGAGTCGCTCGTCGACTACAACCGCTGCGGCACGCCTTTGATTGAGCTCGTGACTGAGCCCGACTTGCGCACGCCCGAGGAAGCACGCCTGTTTATGGAGAAGCTCCGTCGCATCTTTGTGACGCTGGGCATTTCCGATTGCTCCATGGAGAAGGGCTCCATGCGCTGCGACGGCAACGTGTCGCTGCGCCGCCGCGGCGAGACCAAGCTGGGCACCAAGACCGAGCTCAAGAACCTTAACTCGTTTAAGAGTCTGCACGATGGCCTTGCCTACGAGATCTGCCGCCAGGCCGAGGTGCTCGAGGAGGGCGGCATTATCTACCAGGAGACCCGCCACTGGGAGCCCAGCCGCAAGCGCACCGTGGTCATGCGTGTGAAGGAGACGGCCGATGACTATCGTCTGTTCCCCGACCCCGACCTGGCGCCGTTCGACCTGGACGACGAGTTTATCGACCGCTGCCGTGGCGAGATCCCCGAGCTGCCCGATGCCAAGCGCGTCCGTTTTGAGGCCGACTTTGGCATTAAGGCGGCCGACGCCGAGCAGATCGCCGGCGACCCGGAGTTTGCCGACTTCTTTGAGGCCGCCGCTGCCGGTATGGCCGGCAAGGAGGCCCAGACGGTCGCAAACCTGCTGGTCAACGAGATGATCGCCTACCTTAAGGGCGCGGGCGTGTCGCTCGCCGAGTCCGGCATCGCGCCGGCTCAGGTGGCGGCACTCGCCAAGCTGCTGGCGACCGATGCCATCAGCTCCAATCAGGCGCACGAGGTCTTTGAGGCCATGGCTCAGACCGGCGACGATCCCAACAAGATCGTCGACGAGCGCGGCATGCGTCAGGTGAGCGATGCCGGCGCGCTGCAGCCGATCGTGGACGAGGTGCTGGCAAACTGTGCCGATCAGGCGCAGCAGTATCGTGACGGCAACCAGAAGGTCATCGGCTTTTTGGTGGGCCAGTGCATGAAGGCGAGCCGCGGCAAGGGCAACCCGAAGCTCTTCAACGAGTTGCTGAGAACGTCGCTCTCGTAGCTGCGAGGCCGGGGAAGCCCCGAGTCGCCGGGGTATTTCCTCCAAATTTCAAACAGTCCTATGCAAGACGAAGGCCACATTTAGTGGCCTTCTTTGCATGCGGAACTCATTTGGAGCAAACACCCCGGCGACTCGGGGCTTCCCCGGCCAGACGACTCGGCCGTTCGGGTCAGGTGGGCTGGATTGAATTTGGTGAATGAGGGCGTCGTTGGCGCCCTCATTTTTTGTGCGGGTGGCAAAGGGGCTGTCCCTTTGCCACATTGTGGGAGTGACGGAAATCGGGGTCTAATACTTTTCCGCGAAGTGAACGACCTTATTTGGACCCCAGAAGCATCGACACTTTTTGGGCTCTGTTTCCTGCGGTTTTGTCGAGTGTTTCCTGCGGTTTTGCTGGCGAAAAATGCGGATGCTTCGGGGGTCCAATTTTGCTCGTTCACTTCGCGGAAAAGTATTAGACCTCGATTTGTTGGGTCGGGGGAGAGCCTTTCTTGGATGCCGGAGATGTACGTTGCGGCGGGCGGATTGCCAGAAGCTGGCTGTTCCGCACCTTAAGATTTCCAAAAAGTTAACCTTTGTTGACCTCAATAGTTAGATAAACTAAACTATTTTCCAAAAGTGTGCTCGAGCAAACTTGTTTACTCGAGTGCTGAGGCACCGTGCCGCGTCCAATGCGGCAAAAGGGAGAAGCAACATGAAGAAGTCGACGTTCAATACCCTGCTTGTCGGTGGCGGTTTTCTGCTTGGCACGGCCGGCATCAAGCTGCTTACCAGCGCTCCGGTAAAGAATGCCTGCGTGCAGGGTATCGCGTGCGGCATGCGCATCAAGAATGGCTACCAGGACATGGTCGAGCAGGCCAAGGCTAATGTCGACGACATGGTTGCCGAGGCGGCCTACATCACCCAGAGCGAGGCCGCTGCGGACAAGGCAGCCGAGTAGCACTCCCAGGCACAAACTATGAGATTCTCGATTATCAGCGAGATCCCCGGCAGGACCCGCCTCCAGTTGGCGGGTCCTGTGCCAGAGAGCGATCTCGATGCGCTTCTAAAGCTCAGTGGCGAAATCGATGGCGTGCGCAAGGTGCGCGTCTACGGCCGCATCGGCCAGATGGCGCTCGAATATGACGAGCAGCGTCGTGCAGGCGTGCTCGATGCTCTGGGCGCACTCGACGCCCAGGCCATTGCCGACGCAAAGACGGGTTACGTGATGCAGCTTGAGCCACGCAAGCACAAGCTCGTTATGGATCTTGCCACACTCATCGGCGCCCACTATGCGCGCCGATGGTTTTTGCCCACGCCCCTGCGTGCGGTGTTTGTCGTAGCCGGTTACATGACCTTTTTGCGCGCCGCCCTTCATGAGCTGGCGCAGCCACGCCTGACCGTTCCTGTGCTCGACGCTTCGGCCATCGGCATTTCGTTCGTCAAACGCGACGTCGACACCGCGGGCCAGACGATGTTCCTGCTCAACGTGGGCGAGCTGCTCGAGGACTACACCCGCGCCATGAGCGAAAACGAGCTCATCAACTCGCTGCTCGACGTGCCCGACAAGGCGCAAAAGGTTGTCGGCGACACCGAGGTGAGCGTTCCCGCCACCGAGCTTGAGCCCGGCGATCTGGTCGCCGTGCGTACTGGCATGTCCATTTGTATCGATGGTGTTGTTGAGCAGGGGAGCGCTATGGTCAACCAGGCGACCCTGACCGGCGAGCCACTTGCCGTCGAGCGCAGCGAAGGCGACGACGTGTTCGCCGGAACCGTCGTGGAAGACGGTAGCATCTTGGTGCGCGTGCGCGCCAACACGGCTCAGACCAAGCTCCGCTCAATCGTCTCGCTCGTGCAGGCGGCCGACTCGCTCAAGTCCGAGGGCCAGTCGCACATGGAAGACCTCGCCAACAAGATCGTCCCGTGGAACTTCCTGCTCGCGGGCTTGGTTGCGTTCACCACGCGAAGCCTCATCAAGACCTCGGCGGCGCTGATGGTCGACTACTCGTGCGCACTCAAGCTCACGGGTTCCGTTGCCGTCATGACCGCTATGAGCGATGCTGCCAAGATGGGCGTCATGGTCAAGGGCGCGAAGTACTTTGAGTCGTTTGCCAAGGCCGATACCATTGTCTTTGATAAGACCGGCACGCTCACCGAGGCGCAGCCGCGTCTTACCTGTGTGCTCACCACCGATGGCTGGAGCGAGGACGAGATCCTGCGCCTTTCCGCTTGCTTGGAGGAACATTTTCCGCATCCGGTGGCGCGTGCCGTGGTCAATGCGGCACGTGAGCGCGGGCTCGAGCACCGCGAGCGCCATGCTGCCGTCGAGTACATCGTGGCGCACGGCATCGCTTCGTCCATCGAAGGGCGTCGCGCCATCATCGGCTCGGCACACTTTGTGTTTGAGGACGAGAGCGCGCAGCTCGATTCCGACATTAAGGAGCAAATCGAGTCCCAGATGCAGGCCCTGTCGCCGCTGTATCTGGCGGTCGACGGCACCGTTGTGGGCGTGCTCGGTATCGAGGACCCGCTTAAGCCCGGGGTCCGCGAGGCCATCGCCGACCTGCATGCGCTGGGCGTCAAGCATGTCGTTATGCTCACGGGCGATTCCGAGCGCACGGCCGAGCGCATTGCGCGAGAGGCAGGGGTTGACGAGTTTAAGGCCGAGCTGCTGCCCGAGGACAAGTACGCGTATGTAGAGCGCATTAAGGGCGAGGGGCGCCACGTTGCCATGGTGGGCGACGGCGTTAACGATTCGCCGGCACTCGGTTTGGCTGACGTGGGCCTGGCGATGGGTGGCGGAAGCGACATTGCCAAGGAGGTCGCAGACATCATCCTGACCGACACGGATCTGGCCGCGATCGTGCGCCTGCGCCGCATGAGCCAGGGCCTCGTTGATCGTTTGACGAGCTCCTATTCTAAGGTGATGCTCACCAACTCAGCGCTCCTGGCGCTGGGCATTACCGGCGCGATTACCCCGCAGGCGTCGTCGCTGCTGCACAATGGCTCGACGATTGCCTACAGCCTGAGCAACGCGAAGGCATATCTGCGCTAGCGCTTTTACTTGAGTTTATGGCCTGCATTTGGACGGTGTTGCATCTGTCGGAATGCAGGCCTTTTGCGTTTGACCATGTGCTAGCAGCAATATATAGTGATGCTAGCAAAGATAGCAGAAGTCGAAGGTGAGGTTGAGATGGGTGCTGTTGGCAGCATGGCGCAGGTGAATGTTCGCGTCGATCGTCAGGTCAAGGACCATGCGGAGGAAGCGTTGCGGCTTTCGGGCGCCTCACTGCCCGAGCTCATCAAAAAGGTGGTGGCCAAGGTCGCGCAGGGTGGCGGGCAGTGCGAGGAAGTGCTTGCGGCCGTCGACGACCGGCAACAGGCCGTCGTGCCCGATACTCCGTTCGCCGCGTCGTGGGCAGCGGCAGACCGGCTTTACGCGGACCTGGGCATTGCTACGTCGCCCGTATCCGACGATCGCGATTGGGACACAATCTATTCCGAAGCCATGGACGAGCGCTATCGCCAAAAGGGGATGATCCTGTGAGCGGGGCTCCCCTCAAGATCATGGTGGACGCCAACGTATGGGTTGATTCATTTTGCGTCGACCATGCCGAGTCGCTTGCCGCGCGTGCGTTTATCGGACGGGCTGCGGAATCTGGCGCAACGTTGCTCTTTCCGGTGCATATCGCCAAGGATGTACTGTATGTTGTCCAGCACGAGCTCAAGCGCAGGGTTATTGCTAAAAAAGGCTCGGTCGACGAAGCATCGGCACGAGCGATAGGCGATGCGGCGCTGGCGTTTGTTCGAAATATGACCGAAAACGCCACCGCCGTGGGCGCAGACGCATCCGATTTGTGGTTGGCCGATAAGTATCTAACGCTTCATCATGATTACGAGGATAATTTGGTGTTGGCGGCATGCAGACGCGCTGGGGCAGATTACTTGGTAACTAACGATCGCAAACTGCTCGAACATGCCGATCTTGCAGCAAAGACACCTCGTCAAATGATGCCGATTCTTACTTTGGCCGAACGCGGCGGGCGGGTGTCCCGCTAACGTAAACCTATATGTGCGTCCCCTGGAGCTCCGTCACCCCAAAGGGTGCACACTATTTTGCCATGGACTGCCTAATTTCTTAAATACGTCGCCCCTCTAGAAGCCTTCTCAGTCCTGTCGACTCGATATTTTGGGTCAGATGGTCGGAAATCTGTTTCGGAGATGTGCTTTGTTGGGGGAGCCTCCGATGGATTGATGAGGCCAAGTGCTTCTAACCAAAGCGTTTATCTCGGCAAGTTCCAGGGACAGTTTACTTCTATCCTTTCGCCGGCTGGCTCCCAAATAACAAAGTTAGAGTGCTTGCGTACGGGTACATAAAGCGATACGCTAAAAGAAACATATGGAGGTTCATGATGCTATCAAGATTCGGAACCATATTTGGCAATAAGCGTCTTAGATGTGCTTAGTTGATGGAGCTGAATTTATTTTAGGAGCGAGCATTATGAACAAGCGCCTATCTTTACCTGTTGCATTACTACTGTTAGTGGCTGCCCTATCGCTGTTTACGCCCTCAATAGGGTTTGCGGATGATTTCCTGACTAATGACAATAGCGAATATCCAGTGAGTGTTTCATTTCAACTGAAAGATCGTGCGAGTCAGGAATATACCGTTATTTTGCCGGATGGAACTGAAGGCAAAATTGGAATTGAATATATTCCGACTATTGAGCCGTGTAACGCGTGGGATTCTTATTATCAAAACGCCTCTGGCACATGGAGGGTTTACTATAACTCGGTGATATTTCAGGAGTTCTACATTAAAATCGGCAATCATAAGATAACGAGTGCATGGGGTTCGAATTATTCTGTTCCCCTGGGAACGGCATCTGATTCCTTTACCTGGAATAGTACACGAGCGCTACAGCGCGTGAATGTGTCTATACCAGGTTTGTATACTGGAAATGTGTTCTTGGGCGCAGAAATGCAGGGAACGACTCTGCACACCTATGCATACTAGGGCGGTGGTTTTGTGCGCGGTCCCGAAATCGTCTTACTTGCGATACTAATTGCGCTTATCGTGCTCGGATTTAGGCTGGTACGTTGGATTGTGCGAAAAGCAAAGCGTTAATTAGCCTGGACAGATATCATTTTTAGTCGAAGAGCAAGCTGGATCTCTCAAATCTCTCATGTGACTATGTGCTGTATCTGGCTTGCTCTTCAATTATGGCTCGAAATGAGAACTAAGTCTTAAAGCCGCGTTTTTATGGCAGCGGCTTCGGCGAGCTTATCTGCTGCTGTGACATCGGATTGATTGAGGGCAGCGAGACTGCGGTAGAGCCATTCGTTGACCTGGGTGTTCTTGACGCCAGCGGTTTTGGTGAGGATGGCTATAGCGCTGATTTCGGCAAAGAGTTCGGCCTTTGCACCCGTGAGCTCGCCAAGCTCGATGTCGTGATGTGCGGTGACGCCGCGGTTTTCGCTTACGTGGTCGATGAAGCCGCGGACGGTTTCAACGTGCTCGGCGAGTGTGGCCTCATCGGCGCCGTCGGTGAGCGCGTTGAGGGCGCCCGTGACCACGAGGGCGGGATGTCCGCAGGGGACAAAGCCCTCGATGACATCCATAGCTTCGGTAATGGTTGAGCCCAGGCCTGCGAGGGCATTGACGAGTTGCTGCTTGGTATCCATAACGGTCCTTTCGAAGGGTCAATTGTGCTTGGCGAAAATATACGTGACGCGATCGGTAGCAAAAGTGCGAAGTGCAGCGCACATTGGGGTCTTCACAGCTCGTGCATAGAGCAGCTTTCTGCCTTTAGAACGTGGTAAGATAGCTATCCACGAGCGGGGTTCGCCCCGCGTGTTCCTTGAAAAGTCGACGGTTATCGGGTGTTTGCAGGCCCGATACCATCCAGACTTTCCCGACATTCGGGGGCGACTGGTTTCGACACGATAGCTCTGAGAGAGGAAGCAAGCCGAGGTCTCCTCGCCTCGTTAAACAGGGGTACCGTCAAATTGAATTGACAACAACTCTTCTTTTGAGCCTATGGCTCTCGCTGCTTAGTTTATAGCGGCGCGTCAACCCGGTGATTTCCCCGACACCGGTGCGACGTCATTTTAGGGGAATGCTCCTGCGCACGTAATCGGTATGGCGCAGGCTAAGACCGAACCGGTTAGGACGCCGCGAGCGTGTCGCTGCGCGCAAAGCGTCCGAGACAAAACCAGCGACTGAGCTTGGAGATGCCGATCAGGGGGCTTTCGTGGACCGGAGTTCGATTCTCCGCGCCTCCACCAATAGTTACAGGCAGGTAGATACTTATATCTACCTGTCTTTTTATTTCTTGTCCGTACCGCGGAGAATCGAACTCTATGCAGGGCGCGGGCGTAAAGAAAACGCGTGAGCGTTTTTAGCCCGCGGGCGAGGGCGCCGGCAGGCGCCCGAAGCCGGTGCGGATTTGCGAAGCAAATACGCGGATTCTCCGCGCAAAGTCCCAGCTAGATATAGATGCGATGCCGATCGGGCGTCTTGCCCCGGCCTCAACCCATCAGCGGATCCCCCAAACCGCGGAGAATCGAACTCTGCTCCAAAACCAATGCGCTCTCTATCCCAAAACTGGGTAGAAGAAGCCCAAACGAAACAGCAGGAGGTCAACATGACTGCAGAAGATAAGGCAAAGAACGCCGGCAAGGTCGCGCTCGTTTTGGAGGGCGGTAGTTTTCGCGGGCAGTTTACCGCAGGCGTGCTCGACGTCCTCATGGAGACCGGCGTCGAGATTCCGGCGGTATATGGCGTATCGGCCGGCGCCCTCAACGGCGTGAACTACAAGTCGCACCAGATCGGCCGTGCCAACCGCATCAACCTGGCTTTCTGCAACGACAACCGCTTCATGGGCGCCGCATCGTTTGCGTCCACGGGCTCCATCGTCGGCTACGACTTTATCTTCAACGATGTCCAGGACCGCCTGGATCCCTTTGACAACGAGACGTTTGATGCGAGCCCCATCGAGATGTACGCCGTCGCGACGGACATGCTCTTTGGAACTGCCGCGTACCTGCCGGTCAAAAGCGCCGTGCTCGACCTCGATGCCGTGCGCGCCTCGACGTCGCTGCCGCTGGTGACGCCGCCGGTCGAGATTGACGGGCACAAATACGTCGACGGTGGCGTAGCCGATTCGGTTCCCATCGAGCACGTGCTGGAGGAGGCGGGCTTCGATCGCGCGGTTGTCATTGTCACGCAGGACCGCTCGTACGAGAAAAAGCCCTACGAGTTTATGCCCGCCGCGCGCGCCCGCTATGCCGACTACCCCTACCTGCTCGAGGCTATCGAGACACGCCACGACCGCTATAACATCCAGCGCATGCATCTGTGGAAGTATGAGCGCGAGGGCCGCGCACTGGTCGTTGCTCCGCAAAAGCCGGTCGAGGTCGGCCACGTTGAGCACGATCCGGCAAAGCTCCTCGACCTGTATATTCAGGGCCGCCAGGAGGCAAAGCGCTTGCTGGGAGATATCGAGGCATTTGTCGAGCGCTAGTGTCGCGGCGTCATGACCCATGGACGACATGTGCAGAAAGTCTGGTCAGAACCAAAATACCTGTTGACTCGGGCGGCGAGCGGGGTAATATGGACGGGTTACTTGCAGAGCCCCGTGAATCTCTGTAACAACACGTACTGTACATGGAGGAGTCTAAGTGATTTCGAAATCGACTCACTACGCCAAGCAGGGCGAGGTCCAGCGCAACTGGGTTCTCGTCGACGCCGATGGTGCTGTCCTGGGCCGTCTTGCCACCCAGATCGCAATGATTCTGCGCGGTAAGAACAAGCCCCAGTTCACGCCCAACAGCGACTGCGGCGACTTCGTTGTCGTCATCAACGCCGATAAGGTCCAGCTTACCGGTAACAAGGCCGACACGAAGACCTATTATCGCCACAGCGGCTACAACGGCGGCCTCAAGGCTGAGAGCTTCCGCCAGGCTATGGAGAAGCATCCGGAGAAGGTCATCGAGCGCGCCGTTCGCGGCATGCTGCCCAAGACCACCCTCGGCCGTGCCCAGATGACCAAGCTTAAGGTCTACGCTGGTGCCGAGCATCCGCACGCTGCCCAGAACCCCACGAAGATTGAGCTGGAGGCTTAAAGATGGCTGAGAACACCGTTGTCTACCAGGGTACTGGCCGTCGTAAGAACGCCGTCGCCCGCGTCCGTCTCGTCCCCGGCACCGGCAAGGTGACCATCAACAAGCGTGACGCCGAGCAGTATTTCGGCCGTCATCAGCTCGTTGAGAACGCCCTTGCTCCCTTCAAGGTGACCGACACCGCCGGTCAGTTCGACGTTATCGCTCTGTGCGATGGCGGCGGCATCTCCGGTCAGTCCGGCGCTCTGCGCCTGGGCATCGCTCGCGCTCTTCTGAACGCTGGCGACTACCGTGCTGACCTCAAGAAGGCCGGTTTCCTTACGCGCGATGCTCGCGTGGTCGAGCGCAAGAAGTACGGCCTCAAGAAGGCTCGCCGCGCTCCCCAGTTCTCCAAGCGCTAAGGTTTTATCTCCTTACGAGATACAATGTACAAGCGGGGCCTGCCGATTGCTCGGCGGGTCCCGCTTTTCTTTTTCGACTAGGGTGGGCGACTGCGTTTTGCCCACTTGGGAAGGAGCGATCCTATGCCCCAGAACATCTTCGGTACCGATGGCGTCCGCGGCGTCGCCAACGCCGACCTCTCGTGCGACCTCGCGTTTCGTCTTGGCCGTGCGGCGACCAAGTTCCTTGGTCCGGACATTTGCATCGGCCGTGACACGCGTCTTTCGGGCACCATGCTCGAGAGTGCTCTGACCGCCGGCATTATGGCCGAGGGCGGCCGACCGCACTGCTGCGGCGTTATCCCTACGCCGGCCGTGGCGCTGCTCACCGTCCAAAACGAGCTCGACGGCGGTATCGTCATCTCTGCTTCGCACAATCCGCCGGAGTTTAACGGCATCAAGTTCTTTAGCCGCAAGGGCATGAAGCTTCCCGATGCTGTCGAGGAAGAGATCAGCGCCTGGGTCATGTCCGAGGAGGCCATGGCTGCCGACACGCTGCCGACCGGCGCCGGTGTGGGTCACATCATCAAGATGAAGGACGCCCGCAAGGCATATGTCGATCATGCCATCAGCACGCTCGACGGCCTTAAACTCGATGGCCTGGTTGTTGCCGTCGACTGCGGCCACGGTGCTTCTTGCCAGACCACGCCCGCCGCACTGCAGCGCCTGGGCGCCACGGTGCACGCCATCAACACCGATTACTGCGGCACCGACATCAACGTCGAGTGCGGCTCCACTCACCTTGAGCCCCTGCGCGAGCTCGTGCTGCGCACCCACGCCGATATCGGTTTGGCCCACGACGGCGACGCCGACCGCGTGCTGTTCGTCGACGGCGAGGGCAATGAGATCGACGGTGACTACATCCTGGCTATCTGCGGTTCTGACCTCGCCGCCCGCGGCAAGCTCGCCAACTCCGAGATCGTCTCGACCGTCATGTGCAACCTTGGCTTCTCCATCGCTATGAAGGAGCAGGGCTTCGAGATGGTTCAGACCGCCGTGGGTGACCGCTACGTATTGGAGCGCATGCTCGCGGATGGCGCCGTCATCGGCGGCGAACAGTCCGGCCACATCATCTTTCTGGAGCACAACACCACCGGTGACGGCCTGGTGACGGCTCTGCAGCTGCTGGCCGTGCTCAAGCGCACCGGCCGTAGCCTCACCGATCTTGCCGGCATCATGAAGAAGTACCCGCAGGTGCTTGTCAACGTGCATTCGGACAACAAGGCCGGCCTGGACGATTGCCAGCCCATCTGGGATGCCGTCGCTGCTGCCGAGAAGGAGCTTGACGGCCGCGGCCGCATTCTGGTGCGCCCGAGCGGTACCGAGCCGCTGGTCCGCGTTATGGCCGAGGCCGAGACGCACGAGCTGACCCAGCGTGTTGTCGACGACATCGTCGAGGTTGTCAAGCGCGAACTTCCCTAATGGTCAAAAACGGGTGCCAAGTGGTAAACTGTTAAAGCTATTTTGATTGATTGGTATGTCCGAGGGGGAGCATGTTCACTAAAGTCCTAAGGTCTTTTGGTATGCGTGGACGAGTTCTTACGCTGGATGCTCCCATCTCGGGCGACGTCATTCCGTTGTCCGAGGTCAATGACCAGACATTTGCTACCGGCCTTTTGGGCCAGGGCGTGGCGATTCAGCCTACCGGCACGCGTGTGATTGCGCCGGCAGACGCCAAGGTCGAGGCCATTTTTCCCACGGGTCACGCCGTTGCGCTCAACACGGTCGATGGCCTAGACGTGCTCATCCACGTTGGTTTGGACACTGTTCAGCTTGAGGGCAAGCATTTTAGCGTGCATGCACAGGTGGGCGATGTCGTCCATAAGGGCGACGTGCTCATCGAGTTCGATCGCGAGGCAATTGCTGCCGAGGGCTACGATGTGACGGTTCCCATCTTGGTGTGCAACTCCGTTGAGTTCTCGAGTATCAAGGGCTCCGTTGGTGCGCATGTCGAAGAGATGGACCAGCTCATCGTTGCTCGCGAGCGCTAGCAAGTGCACGTGGCCATTAGCCTACAATTCAAACACGTTTACGGAGGGCGCCCTTGAAAGAGGGCGCCCTCCGTGGCAAGATGGGATTTGTCCGAAGCTAAACGGCTTTGGGTCACCGTGGACGGGCAGGGGCCTCGACGCGGCTAGACACGAGACACATACATTACGCGACCTCGCCCTGGTGGCCGCACACGTTGGTTGCGGCCGACGCGGGCCGCGGGCAAGTGCTTGTAAGGGGAGCCTTGCCTCTCTTGTACGAGAAAGGACGCGTAATGAAGATCATTAAAGCTAAAGACTACGAGGATATGAGCCGCAAGGCCGCCAATATCATCTCGGCGCAGGTTATCCTCAAGCCCGATTGCGTGCTGGGTCTTGCCACCGGCTCCACCCCGATCGGTGCCTACAAGCAGCTCGCTGCTTGGTACGAGAAGGGCGACGTCGACTTTGCCGAGGTCAGCACCTACAACCTGGACGAGTATCGCGGCCTTTCGCACGACGATCCCCAGAGCTATCACTACTTTATGCGTGAGAACTTCTTCGATCACATCAACATCGACCTGAACAACACGCATGTGCCCGACGGTTCCAACCCCGACGCCGCCGCTGCCTGCTCTGAGTACGACAAGATCGTCGCCGCCGCCGGTTACCCGGATCTGCAGCTGCTCGGCATTGGCAACAACGGCCACATCGGCTTCAACGAGCCCGATGACCACTTCTCCAAGGGCACGCACTGCGTCGACCTTACCGAGAGCACCATTCAGGCCAACAGCCGCCTGTTCGACAGCATCGACGATGTTCCCCGTCAGGCCTACACCATGGGTACCCAGACCATCATGTATGCCCGCATGATCCTGGTCGTCGCCAACGGCGAGGCCAAGGCTCAGGCCGTGCATGACATGTGCTATGGTCCGGTTACGCCCGCGTGCCCGGCTTCGATCCTGCAGCTGCACACCAACTGCGTTGTCGTTGCCGACGAGGCCGCCCTTTCGCTCTGCGAGTAGCGCGAATCCTGCATCTCGACATAGCCTTGCCTAAGGCCTCCGCTTTGCGGGGGCCTTTTTGTTATCCCTCTCCGCCCGCTTGACCAAAATCTTGCCGCAAGCTTGACGAATGCCGGATGCCCAACAGCTTGATTCATTCCATACCAGATTCTATGCAAAAATGCCACTAAAAGGTCGTAGACGGTAGCGGGTGCTAGGCGAGTTGAATGACATAGCTGAACCTTGTTCATTTGCGTTACACTGCCGCTTAGATGGGACAAGCTGACAAGCTCATTTACCTGCTTAAAGACCGATTAGTCGGGGGATTAATAACAATCGGCCCTCGCTGTACAAAAACTTGCCGCTTGCGTACCAAAAGACAACCTAGAACACAAGGTCGCTCTATTCATAGCGCGGCTTGTATGGTCTTGCGGTTACAGTGTCCATACGGTCGAGTTGAGGAGCGGGCATGGTAAACGATTTGGGCAGTATGGACGACCTCGAGCTGATGCCGCTGGGCGGTGGCTATATGGTGCGACGCGAACGCTTGATGAATGAGCTTCTCGCCAAGGGCCGAAAGGCCGGCATCGTGGTTCTTTATGCGCCCGACGGGTTTGGGAAGACCTCGGTGCTGCTGCAGTACACCCATGAGGTTAAATGCGACCCGACGCGAGGCCCCGTGCGGATTATCGAGGCCGATCGCGCCACTGGGCGCGAGGTGTTTATGCAGCTCGAGGTGGTTACCGAAGAACTCAAAGACAAACCGCACTCCCTTATCGCGATTGATAATGTGCCAAACCTCGATCAGCACGATACCGAAGACCTCATCGACAGGATTCGCGGCCTGCGCGCTATGGGGGTGGGGGTCTTTATCTCCTGCCGTCCTTCAAATCGTCAACTGATTCATGGGCTGGGCGATTCGGTTAAGATCAATGCGCAGATGCTCAAGGTGCATGCCTATGAGTATTCGGCGTGGGCATCGGCGTTTTCGATCAGCACATCGCTCGACTTTTATCAGCTCACGCAGGGCGTGCCCGAGCTCGTTTCGGCATTGCAGACGGGTCTGTATGGCCAAGGCGACGTAGCCGGTCTGCTCGAAAACGAGATTGTCAACGTATATGGCGCGGCACTTGTCGACTTGGCTTCGCTCGACAATAATGCACTGTTTTGCGTGGCATGTCTCATGATTTTGATGGGCGAGGGCAATATCGCAGAACTCGAGGCTTGCGGGGTGAGGCTATCGATGGTCGACCAGTCCTACTTCGTACGCGACTACCCGATCTTTGGCTTGGACCCCGCCGAGCGGAGTTTTACGTGTCTGGGCACGGAGGATAACGGACGCTTGCGCTTGCGTAAGTTGGTGGCCGAGGTTCGCCCCGAACTTGTTCCGAGGGCGGCCCGGATTTTGCTTAAGGCGGGCCGATGCGATGCGGCGATGGGCCTGGCGGACGCTTTTTTGGACCGTGATGCGGTCCTTGAACTTGCTGGGCAGTATGGGGTCGATCTGGCTCTGACGGGGCACGGGGCCGATATCTGCCGAGCAGCGCTGGGCACGATCGATGCCGAGGATCCGGCTCCAGAGCCAACGCCTGCCGAGGCGCTTGGCGTATATCTGGCAGCGGTCAGCGTGTCCAATACAAAGCTCGCTCGCTATATGGCATCGGTCATCGAGCGCGGGGGCGAACGGGCGGCCTGCGAAATAGACCCTGTTTCATGGAGGGTGGCCCAGACACTGACGGCTGTTTGCTATGGGGACAACGGGCTTGGGCTTCCTACGAACCTGACCGTGCCAGAAATCGAGACATCCCATACCGCACTCGATATGTTGTCCGCGCATATCGAGGTCAAGCGCTGCCTGACCGAGCGGGGAGATGACGGCGGCGTTCTACAGCAGCTCAAAACGAGCAAGGCCTACGACTGCGAGCTCGACATCGCGGGGATTGTTATACGGGCCGACAGCATGCTGGTGGAGCTTTTTGACGGGTCGTTTGCGGGAACCGACGAGCGCGACGACGAGATGACGGTGGTGCGGGAGGCGCTCGACGTACGTGGGCTCAAGGCGATGGCTATCTGGGTGCGCATGGTGTTGGCGGCACGGCGGCTCCTTTCCGGCTTGCCGGTAACCGACGACGCGGCATTCAACGAGCTCGATCGTTTTGCCGTGCGCATGCGCGACAACCAGATTCAGCTGTTTGGCCTGTTGCTAGAAGGCTGGCAGTCGCTGGCAGAGGGACGGCCGGTTAATGCAAAGTTCCGTGCGGTCCAAGTGCTCAAACTTGCCGAGGAGTCGATTGCGTACATGCGCGATAACGCATTGCTGTTGGAGCGCGCGGCGTATCTGCGTAACACCTCGATGGTTTCGGTGCGCGAGGAAGCGGAGCTACTCGATATAAGCCAGACGCAGGTTGGTGGAGCGGAGGCCTGGATGGTGGCGCTGCATTTGGCCTGTGCGGGCCGAGACAGCGATCTTGCGGCCTGGATGTCCATGAATCGTGCGGGGATTCTGGAGCCATCGTATCGGCTCTTTGCGCGCCTTGCCATGCATTGTCTGGGCGAGCCGGCGACCAGGATTCGCAAGAAGCTTCCCGTGCGCGAGCTGTCGCGGTACTCGCTGCGCGATGATCTGGAAGGGGAGGGCGAGCGCCTGTTCCAGGCCGGCGAGGTTGAAGCCGTTGATACCATCGACCATATCGAGATTCGCATGTTTGGTGCGTTCCGCGCCGAGCGCGACGGGTTTCCCATCACGGACAAAATGTGGCGCCGCAAGAAGGCGGCGACACTTGCCGAGCGGCTTGCGCTGGGCATGGATGCGCTCGTCGACCGCGAGACGCTGGCCATGGAGTTGTGGCCCCATGCCGAGTTCAATAGCGCCCGCAACAACCTGTACTCGACGATATCGCGCTTGCGGTCGGCTTTGGGACCGACGCCGGATGGCAAGTCGTGTGTGCTCATCCAAAATGAATGCATCGGACTCAACGGCGACTACGTCAAGACCGATGTACGGCTGTTTGACCAGATAAGCCGCGAGGTTTTGGGAAATCGCACGGGTGCGCGCGGGCCCCATTTAGTTGAGCTGTGCCTTAAGATTGAGCAGCTTTATGCCGGACCGCTGTATGTTCCCAATGGCTGTAATCCCACCTACTTTTTGCGTATGCGACGCATTATGCAGTCAAAGTACATCGATTGCATGATTAAGGGAGCAAATGCCGCTCTAGAAGAAAACGATCTGCAGTCGGCGATTTGGCTGGCGGAGTCGGGTCTTCGACAGGAAACGGCGCGTGAGGATATGGTGCGCTGCGCCATGCGTGTCTACAGTGCGGCGGGGCGGAGGCGCGATATCGTCGAGCTATACAGTGGGCATATGCACCATCTGAGGGAGCAGGTCAATGGCGTACCCGAGCCCGAGACGCGGCATCTATATGAGCGCTTGGTGGAGGGTCGGCTCAACCGCGTGCTGGTCGAGCGATAAAAAACGGGCGCCCGAAGTACTTGGGCACCCGTAAGCTTGCTATGTGTTGGCTCGCCGGATCATTGGCTCTTAGACGAGCTTGATCTTCTCGATGTCCTTGCGCGAGGACTCGCGATACAGCGAGAACTTGCGGCCGATAACCTGAATGACGTCGGCGTGGCAGCGCTCGGCGAGCTCCTCGGCGGCCTCACGGGCAGAAAGGCTGGAGCCATCGAGCACGGAGCACTTAACGAGCTCGTGCTTCTCCAGGTAGGCGACCGTCTGCTCGACGGTGCCCTCGTTGACATCGGACTTACCGATGATGATGGCGGGGTTGAGGTGATGGGCCATGCTGCGAAGCTGCTTGACCTGGGCTCCTGTCAGTGCCATGGGTTCTCGCTTTCTATGTATGGGGCGCCCCGCGACGGGGCCTTAATCTACGTGAGCTGTCCCACGATAGCGCAGGAACGGCGCGGTGTGGAGCGCGTTTGCCCAGTTCAAAAAGAATGCGGATGCCGAGGTGATGGGCAGTGCGGGCTGTGAACGGGCTACGAGCGGGATTCAGAGACCGGTTCCCATGCAATAAACGCCCAGCGAACCTTACGGATATGGTCGAGCATATAGCGCCCCTGCGGCACGCCCTTGGAGCCCGGCTCGCCGGCATGGGGGTTTTCGATCATGTGCTGAGCGATATAGTCGCGCAGGCGGTCGATCTTATCCTCGTTGCCATGCTCGAGCATACGGGAAAAATCCGCCACGCCTGCCTCAAGGCTATCGAAGGTATCGCGACGAGGCGATTCAAAGTATGTAACCTGCGGCAACGCACCCATCTGAATGAGGATGTTGAAGGCGTACACAAAGCCATTGCTGCAGGTAACCGAGGCGCCGATAGCGTTCATCAAGTGCAGATCATAGCGCGGGCTGGAGTTAGCGACCATCGTGACAGTACAACGCCGACGAGCCGCACGGTCAAGCTTGGCAAGCGCACCTTTTAGATTGGTCGTCGTAACCGACCGACTGGCAAAGGCAACATCCACCGTTTTCGCGACCGGTCCAACCAAATCCCAATCATCATCCCAAGCAAGCTCAAGCGGCGTAATGCGATCCTCGAGCCCATAGTACTCAATACCAGCATCAAGCGTGCCCAACATGGCAGGGGAAAAATCAGCTGCAATCACGGGATGCCCGTCTTGCGCAAGCGGAATAGCAATCGACCCAGCTCCACACCCCATATCGAGCACCGACTCGCCGGGCTCAAGTGCCAACAGCTTTATAAAATCCCGAGCATAAGGGGCAGTCTCAAGAGGTCGAAAATGTCGAGCTCGCTTATCCCATTCAAAAGAATCATCAGCCCGATGCCGAGCGGCCTGCAGACGCATCCATTCGCCATTCCAATCCGCAGCAAGCAGCTCAGAACGAATCTCCCCATCAACCACGGGCCAACCTCCTCACACAACAAAAAAAGCGGCCCCTCCCAAAAGAAGAGCCGCAACAAGCATATATCAGAAAAAGAACCGTTCCAACGCCAAAACGCCGCACCAGCCAAGTGGTGCAGGAGCGAAGCAACTGCAACCGGGATAGAACCCAACTGAGGTCCCGTTGTGCGAGGAGCCCCGGGGAGGACAAATATATAAGGTCGATCGCGAGTTCCGCACGAGCCGGAGAGCACTTAATGTGCTCTCCGTGCGAGTCAGGACTGTCCGAGCAGGCGACCTTATATATTTGCCCTCCCCGGGGCTCCTCGCCAGCACCCCTCAGCTAGTTCTTGAGCGAGTTCAGCGGTGCCGGGAAGCGTCCACCGCGATGGGCAAGCACGGTGCCGGCGTTGGGGTTCACCGGCATGATGGGCGCACGGCCGAACAGGCCGCCGTACTCGACGCAGTCACCCACGCCCTTGCCGATGGCGGGAATCACGCGGAGGGCCGTGGTCTTGTTGTTGATGACGCCGATGGCCATCTCGTCGGCGATGATGCCGGCGATGGTCTCGACCGGGGTGTCGCCGGGGATGGCGATCATGTCCAGGCCGACGGAGCACACGCAGGTCATGGCCTCGAGCTTCTCGAGCGAAAGCGCGCCGGCTTCGACGGCGGCGATCATGCCGGCGTCCTCGGACACGGGGATAAAGGCGCCGGAAAGACCGCCCACGCTGGAACTGGCCATGACGCCGCCCTTCTTGACGGCATCGTTGAGCATGGCGAGCGCGCAGGTCGTGCCCGGGCCACCGCAGGTGCCCACGCCGATGATCTCGAGAATGCGGGCAACGGAGTCGCCGATGGCAGGCGTGGGGGCCAGCGACAGGTCGACGATGCCCTTCTCGACACCCAGGCGATGGGCGGCCTCGCGGCTCATGAGCTCGCCGGCGCGGGTGATCTTAAAGGCGGTCTGCTTAATCTTCTCGGCGACTTCCATCATCGATGCGGAATCGGGCAGCGTCTCCAGGGCTGCGGCCATAACGCCGGGGCCCGAGACGCCTACGTTGATGACGGCGTCGGCCTCGCCACCGCCGTGGACGGCGCCCGCCATAAACGGGGAGTCCTCGACCATGTTGGCAAAGCAGACAAACTTGGAAGCGCCGACGGAATCCTGGTCGGCCGTGAGTTTAGCGGCATCGATGATGGTCTGGGCGGCCATAAGCACGGCGTCCATGTTGATGCCAGCACGCAGGCTGGCGACGTTGACGCTGGAGCAGACGCGGCTGGTGGTAGCGAGCGCCTGGGGGATGGACTGGATGACGCGGCGGTCGGCGTCACCGATGCCCTTCTGGACGAGTGCGGAGAAGCCGCCCAGGTAATCGATGCCGAGTGTTTCGGCCGCGCGGTCGAGGGCATGCGCGATGGGGGTGAGGTCTTCATCCTTGCAGCATGCGGCGATCTGTGCCACCGGGGTGACGGAAACGCGCTTGTTGACGATGGGGATACCGTACTCGCGCTCGAGGTTCTCGGCGGTCTCGACCAGATGCTCAGCCGTGTGCGTCACGTGGTCGTAGATCTTCGTGCACATGCGGTCGAGGTTCTCGTCACCGCAACCCATGAGCGAAACACCCATGGTGATGGTCCTGATGTCGAGGTTCTGCTCCTCAACCATGCCGCGGGTTTCCGCGATTTCTGCGGGCGTGATCGCCATCCTTGCGCTCCTATCTGCCAAAACGAGCATAGTCTTATCTATTCTAACGTGCCGCACGTGCCAAGTGGCGCATGCGGCACGTTTTGGTGCTCGGTTGTTTCCGTTGTGTTACTGCCCAAAGACCTCTTCGGCGATGCGCGCGCTTTCGGCGGCATCCTTGGCGTAGTAGTCCGCGCCGATCTGCTTGGCGTATTCGGGGGTGAGCACGGCGCCGCCCACGATGATCTTGACGCCCGGAACCTCGGCATGGAGCAGCTTGATGGTCTCCTCCATGGCGACGACGGTGGTGGTCATAAGCGCCGAGAGGCCGACGAGTTTGATATCGCGCTCCTTGACGGTCTTGAGTACCTCCTGCGGATCGACGTCGCGGCCCAGGTCAAAGACGGTGTAGCCGTAGTTGTCGAGCAGCATTTTGACGATGTTCTTGCCGATATCGTGGATGTCGCCCTTGACGGTGGCCACGCAGATCTTGCCCTTGTCGGCAATCACGCCGGCGGGCATCAGGCGCTTGATGGTGTCGAAGCCCACGCGTGCGGCTTCGGCCGAGGCCATGAGTTGCGGCAAGAAGAACTTGCCCTGGTCAAAGAGGACGCCCACCTCGTCGAGGGCGGGGATAAAGTGGTTGTTGATAAGGTCCATGGCGTCGTGGTCTGCCAGCAGACGCTCGGTCTCGGCAGCGATCTCGCCTTTGCGGCCCGAGACGACCATGCGACGAATCGGGTCGTCGTTGCCGTCGGTGCCGGCGGTGCCGGCAGCGGGCACGGTGTCGGTCGATGCGGCCTGAGCTGCTGCCGGGTTGGCGGCGATCTTATACGGATCGGTCCAGCCGGCATAGCGCTCGATGTATCCGGTCGAGCCCTCGTCCTCAACGCTCAGGACGCGATAGCTGTAGACGGTGTCCATAAAGCGCTTGGAGCCCGGGTTCATGATGGGGGCATCGAGGCCCGCGCCAAAGGCGGCGGCCAAAAAGACCGAGCCCAGCAGCGGGCGGGCAGGCAGACCAAAGCTGATGTTCGACACGCCGAGCGCGCATTTGACGCCCAGGCGCTCCTTGCACAGGGACATGGCGCGCAGGATCTGCTCGGCCTGGCGTTGATTGGTCGAGGCGGTCATGACCAGGCAGTCGATGAGGATACGGTCCGGGCCGATGCCGTAGCGGGCAGCCTCGGCCACGATGCGCTCGGCGATGGCAAAGCGGGCCTCGGCGGTATCGGGGATGCCGCCTTCGTCGAGCGTAAGGCCGACAACGTTGGTGCCGTAGTGGGCGACCAGCGGGAAGATCTCGTCCATGATCTGCTGCTTGCCGTTGACCGAGTTGATGATGGGCTTGCCGGCGTAGCGACGTACGGCGGCCTCGACGGCGGCGGGGTCGGTGGAGTCGATCTGCAGCGGCAGCAGCGTGGAGCCTTGGAGCTGCTCGGTGGCCTGTTGGATAATCTTGACCTCGTCGATCTCGGGCAGGCCCACGTTGACGTCCAGGATGTCGGCGCCCTGCTCCTGCTGGCTGATGCCCTGGCTCACCACGTAGTCCAGGTCGCCGTCGCGCAGGGCCTGCTGCAGGCGCTTTTTGCCGGTGGGGTTGATGCGCTCGCCGATGACGGCGATCTTGTGGCCGTCGCAGGGGAGGTCCACCACGGTCTGGGCGCTTGTGACCGACATGCTGGGCTTGCGGTGGCGCGGACTGGGCGTGTGGTTATCGATAAGCGTGCGCAGCGCTGCCATGTGCGCCGGCGTGGTGCCGCAGCAGCCGCCCACGACGCTTACGCCGTCCTCAATCATACCGGCGACGGCCACGGCGTACTCGGGCACCTGGATATCAAAGACGGTGTTGCCGTCGTCGTCCACGTGGGGCAGTCCTGCGTTGGCCTGCACCATAACGGGCTTGTCCGTAACGGTGAGCATGCGAGCGGCGAGTCCTCGGAGCTCGGCCGGTCCCTGGCTGCAGTTGATGCCCAAAACGTCGGCGCCGATGGCATCGAGCGTGATGGCGGCAACCTCGGGACTCGTGCCCAGGAAGGTGCGACCGTCTTCCTCAAAGGTCATGGTGGCAAAGACGGGCAGGTCGGAGTTCTCGCGGCAGGCGAGGACGGCCGCCTTGATCTCGGCCAGGTCGGTCATAGTCTCGATAATAAAGAGGTCCACGCCCGCGGCGACGCCGGCGCGCACTTCCTCGGCAAAGAGGTCGTAGGCCTCGTCGAAGCTGAGGGTACCCAAGGGGCGAAGCAGCGCTCCGATGGGGCCGATATCGCCGGCGACGTAGTGGGCGCCGGCCGCGCGGGCGCAGGCGACAGCGGCGGCAAAGACATCTGCCACGGTGGCGGTACCGTCGAGCTTGTGGGCGTTGGCGCCAAAGGTGTTGGCGGTGATCACGTCGCAGCCGGCTTCGACGTACTGACGCTGGATGTCGGTAATGACCTGAGGCTCCTCAAAGTTGAGCAGCTCGGGCAGGGCGCCGGCCTTCATGCCGGCCGCCTGCAGCATGGTACCCATGCCGCCGTCGAACAGCAGGTGTCCCGTGCCCTCGATGGCGGCGCGCAGACGATCGTCCTTAATGCGAAGGTCGTCGATCGTGCGCGTCTTGTATGCAGCTCCGTTGCGGCGCGCAGCATCAACAGGCGCCGCCAGCGCGGCACCGTCCAGATCATGAGTGATAAGTATGTTTGAGCTATTCGCCATGTGCGTCCATTTCGTCTAGAGCCCACTGAGGAATTTCTATTTGAAGGGATTTGTCGGGCTCGATATCTTCGATTCGCTTGTTGTAGTGGGCAAGAAGCCGTGCGACATTTAATCGAATTAGGCCTCGCTTGTAGAACGATAATTCTTCAATATTGATGCCGATAAACGATTCGAGCGCGATAACCTGTACGCGATTGCCGAGTCCCTCACTTTCGAACAGTCCGTAAGCGAAGGAAACTTTATCGTGGGGGACAACGACGATGGGCCGAATGCCATTTCGAATGTTATCTCGGCATCGATCGGTCAATTTGGCCATTGGCGATACAGTCACGTGAAATGCAGCATCATTGATTTGGAAATCGCCAGAACGGTCTGTTTGCTGGTCGGCAGCGTTTGAGTTGTCCTTTCCGATTTCTATGGTTGGAAATAACATCTCTAGTTTTGCGCCTACCAGGTGCTGTGCGACGGTACCCGTTGGCTTATCGGACCGTAGGCTTGCTTCGGCTAGGATATCATCGACAATGACAGAAATTGGTTTTTGAAGATCGATTTCGACTTTGATTCTCTGCCGGTTAAAGAAATCGACCTGGATTCGCTCGACGAAGAAATTGGCGATTGCATTCGCAGCTTCAAGACGAGCGTCTTCGCAAGTGTCACTGGGTAGGGCAGAGTTGATAATTGTGGCAAGCTCAAGCGCCATCGGGAGTGTGCCGCGTGAGGTTCTGCCGCCCTCTGATGCGAAGGCACGCGTTTCCCCATGTCTGGCTAAAACTGTTTTGATGCATGCTCCACTTAGGCCTCGTACTTGGCTCCCCTTGTCCGATTGCACATAATCGTCGGTGAGCGGAAAACGGTTTTGCAACAGCTCGCTTATGCCTATGCCAACCGCCATGACGTTACGGTTGACATTGCCTCGCTTGCTGCGTTTGGATTCGTACCAGAGTTCAATGGCATCCAAGATATCTTTATCGGGCTCGTTCAAGGAGCAATTGGTCATTTCCATTATTGTTCACTCCGTTCCTTGAAGACATAAGCGCTGGTTTGACTGCATTTTTTATAAGCCAAGTGACAACTGGCACGGCAACTGCATCGCCGAATGCGTAGCGAATCTGAGCATCCGAGAAGCCGCTAAACTGACATGAGTCAGCACCTTGGAGACGGGCATATTCGGTTCCAGTCATCCAGCGAACTTCTATCTTTCCGTTTTCGCATATAACGACTGCCTGTCTTGATGAGCCGCCGCGAGCCGTTCTTAGACATCCGGCAATTTCTTCTTCACGGATTTCCCAGCGCACAACGCCTGATCGCGTGCGACGGTAAGCAGTGCGAACAGTTTTTTCTTTGGCATTTAAGAAGCGCTGAAGGCGCTCTGCTTGATGCGGTGCAAGCGAGTCGATAAATGCTTGTACTTGGTTTTTGTTCCACCAACGCTTGTCGCCCTCGGGAATATCTTCAACAACCGTTGCAAGGCCCGTCATGCGAAGTGGGCTCGGCTCGTTTAGGTGAGAGACGTGCGTAATGAGTGAAGGGTCGGAGTGAATCCAGGAGACCTTTTCAGGTCGAAGCGAGGAATCGAGTCGGCTGTTGGGAAGAGGGTCTTTTAATCCGACGACAAACATGCGGGGGCGTGACTGGGGAAGCCAGTGCCGTGCATCGATAAAATAAGCGTCGCATGAATAGCCTAAACGATTAAATTCCTGGCAAACGAGTCTAAAGTCATCACTGTTATTAGACGTGGCAAGGCCGATGACGTTTTCGAGAACAAGTGCCCGCGGGGCACGATCGCTCATTCCTTCGATGGCCTTAATAAAGCCAAAGAACGCACTGGACTCTTTGCCAGAGATAAGTCCCTCCCTGTTTCCCGCGAGAGATAAGTTTGTGCAAGGGCTTGACGCCCATGCGATGTCGGCTTGGGGTATTAGGTCGGGGTCGAGTGTGTGGACATCCTGCTCGACTAGATGCTCATCGCCCCAGCACTGGCTGTACATGGCGCATTTAGTACGGTCTATGTCATTTGCCCAGATTGTTTTGATTCCGGCTTTTGCCATGCCGGCACGAGCCAAGCCAATGCCTGAAAAAAACTCAAGCGCGGTTAGTTGTGGCGAGAACTGCAGAATGTTGTGCATGTACTGGCTTTCAGATAGTTGTTATTTGGCATCTTATGGTACTTGTTTGTGAGGACATCCGCTTACTTACGGATGAGATTCCCTCGATACCGTGCCATCAATTGACATTTTATTCAGAATGCGAATAGCAGGTGGTGTGGGCGGCGCGGAAGCGGCAGTGCTCGCGCATGCGGCAGATAGTGCAGGTGGGGCGGCTCTGGGCGTCGTGGACCTCGCCGTCGAACAGACCGATCACCGCGGTCACGCTCTTGGTGGGCATGAGCAGGTTGGTGGGTGTGACGGTAAGCCCGATGAGCCGCGTGGCGTTGAGCGCAGCCACGATTGAGCGCTGGGCCGTAAGCGGGCAGTCGCCATAGCCGGGGCTGAAGCGCCAGTTGCCGGTGAGCCCGTGTACAGCGGCCGCGGCCTTGACTTGCTGGTCCATCTGCTCGACGGCGGCCTCCACATAGGCGGAGCACGCGGCATCGAGCACGGCTCCCTCTAGGGGCTGCTGGGCTCCCGTGGTGCGCAGGCGACGCTCGGCGTCCATGCCGAGGGTGCATGCCATGAGTGCGGCAAAGCGGGCGTCTTTGAGATGGCGATAGATATCGCGACCTTGCAACTCAACGTTGGTGCCAACCAGACGGATGCAAGGCTCTCCCTGCTCGTCCACGCCCGTGGCATCGACGGTAAACACGCGCCGCACGCCGCGGGGCTCAATGTCCAGCTCAAGGCGCTCGACCACAAGCTCAATACGTCGTGACAGCTCGGGCTCAATCTGCTGGCCGCCGTAACCCAGATACCGCAGCATCTCGGCACGGTCGACACGGGGATGGTGCGCAGCATCGACACGGTAAAGCGCCGGCGACGCAAGGTCGGCCGGCACTTCGACAGCGGTTGTATCGATGTGCGGTTTTTCCATTACCCCAGGCGCTCCATAATGGTCGCGGCGATCGCAGGACGATTCATAGTGTACAGGTGCAGACCGGCGGCACCGTGCTCCTTGAGGTCGCAAAGCTGACGGGCGGCATAATCTACACCGGCTGCCTGCAGGCTCTCGGGGTCGTTCTCGTACTTGGCGAGAATCTTGATGACGGGGGAGGGCAGTGACGCGCCGCACATAAAGACCATGCGGCTGATCTGCGACTTGCCCATAAACGGCATGATGCCCGCGGTGATGGGCACCGTGATGCCCGCCTTGTCGGCAAGCTCGCGGAAGCGGTAGAAGCACTCGTTGTCAAAGAAGAGCTGCGTCACAAAGAAGCTCGCGCCGGCGTCCTGTTTTTGCTTGAGGTATTCGACCGAAGCGTTGAGGTCCTCACAGGCAATGTGGCCCTCGGGGTAGGCCGCGGCGCCCACGCAAAAGCCGGCGTCGACGAGCTCGGGGATGAGGTCGCGGGCGTAGGCGTAGTCCGAGGCGGGCTTGTCGTCCTCGGTCGCGCCAGCAGGAAGATCACCGCGCAGGGCCAGCACATTTTCTACGCCGGCGGAGCGGTATTCGTCGATCTTGGCGGCGATGTCGGCATGCGTGCGGCCAACGCAGGTAAGGTGCGCCACCGAGGGCGTGTCGAATTCGCTCGAAATCATATGCGCGATGGGGGCGGTGGTGGCACCGTTGCCCGAGCCGCCGGCCGAGCAGGTGACCGAGACAAAGCTCGGCGAAAGCTTGCACAGATTGCCTGCCACTTCGCGAGCCGTGTCGAGGGTCAGCTCGCCCTTGGGCGGGAACATCTCAAACGAAACGGGTGCGGTGCCCTGGGATGCTGCCTGCTTAAAAACCTCGTCGACGCGCATATCGTGCTCCTTTAGATACTTAAATAGTGTGATGTGTTGTAAGGATTCTACAGCACCACTATGCCACGGTGGAGTTTCACTCACTATTTGGGGGATACCAATCAAAGATGCCTTGCTATCGACATTCCCTATAGCAGAGCGGCCAATCTAGGATGGGGCTATAAAGACTGGTATCTGATGCGAAATACCAGTTAATAGAGCCCCATCCCAAATTGACTACCCTTAAACCATGGGGAGAGGTCTGCAATTTATACAGTTGATTGGCCGTTGAGGGCGGCAACGCCGCCGCGATGCGGTAACCTCATTGATTGGTTTCGTGACAGCAACATAACGGTAATGTCGCGGAAACACGACGAGCCTAATCTATGACTCGTTCGTTAGTAATCAACACCGCTTCTCACGCGGTGCCGATACGAAGGGAGTTCCGTATGGCCGAACTTACTGACCGCTTCGGGACCATGGTGTTCTCTGAGGAAGTCATGAAGGACTACCTCCCCAAGGACATTTGGAAGCGCCTTGCTGCAACCCTCGAGGACGGTGAGCCGCTCGACCTGGATGTGGCCAACGCCGTTGCCCACGCCATGAAGGTCTGGGCCATCTCCAAGGGCGCGACGCACTACGCGCACTGGTTCCAGCCGCTTTCGGGCATTACTTCCGAGAAGCACGACAGCTTCCTCGAGCCCAACCACGACGGCACCGCCATTACCAAGTTTACGGGCAAGAACCTCATCCAGGGCGAGCCCGATGCCTCGAGCTTCCCCAACGGCGGCCTGCGTGCCACCTTCGAGGCCCGTGGCTACACCGCTTGGGATCCCACTAGCCCCGCCTTTATCAAGGACGATGTCCTGTGCATCCCCACGGCTTTCTGCTCCTACACGGGCGAGGCCCTGGACAAGAAGACCCCGCTGCTGCGCTCCATGACCGCGCTCTCGCGTGAGTCCAAGCGCGTTTTGGCGCTGTTTGGCAAGACCCCCAAGAAGGTCGTTCCTTCCGTGGGCGATGAGCAGGAGTACTTCCTGATCAAGAAGGACGCTTACCGCAAGCGCAGGGACCTAGTCATCACCGGTCGCACCCTCTTTGGCGCTGCTCCCTGCAAGGGTCAGGAGCTCGAGGAGCACTACTTTGGCGCTATCCGCCCCACCGTCTCGGCCTATATGAAGGACCTGGACGACGAGCTGTGGGCGCTTGGCATTCCTGCCAAGACCAAGCACAACGAGGTCGCTCCCTGCCAGCATGAGCTCGCCCCTGTCTACGGCGAGGTCAACGAGGCCATCGACCAGAATCTGGTCATGATGGAGAAGATGAAGCTCATCGCCTCCCGCCACGACTTGGTCTGCCTGCTGCACGAGAAGCCCTTCGAGGGCATCAACGGTTCGGGCAAGCACAACAACTGGTCGCTTGGCACCGAGTCCGAGAACCTGCTCGACCCGGGCGACACCCCGCTCGACAACCTGCAGTTCATCGTCTTCCTCACCGCGGTGATCGAGGCCGTCGATAACTATCAGGAGCTCCTGCGTGCCTCCGTTGCCTCGGCCGGCAACGATCATCGTCTGGGCGCCAACGAGGCTCCTCCGGCGATTATGTCCATCTTCCTGGGCGACCAGCTTACCGAGGTTGTCGAGAAGATCATCGATGGCAAGGCTTCCGTCCATGCCACGCGCGGCGTGCTCGACCTGGGCGCCGATACCCTGCCCAAGCTGATGCAGGACAACACCGACCGCAACCGTACCTCCCCGTTCGCCTTCACCGGCAACAAGTTCGAGTTCCGTGCCTGCGGCTCCGAGCAGAACGTCTCCGACTCCAACCTGGTGCTCGATGCTGCCGTGGCCAAGTCGCTCAAGTCTTTCGCCGACGCACTCGAGGGTACGCCCGAGGATAAGTTCCAGGACGCCGCGCTCGAGTACTGCAAGAAGGTGCTGACCGATCACCAGCGCATCCTGTTCTCCGGCGACGGTTACTCCGACGAGTGGCCCATCGAGGCCGAGAAGCGCGGCCTTGCCAACAACAAGACCACGGCCGACGCTCTTCCCGCCTTTGTTTCCGATAAGGCCATTGCGCTCTTTGAGGAGACGGGTGTCCTGACCAAGGCCGAGGCCCAGTGCCGCTACGACTGCAAGCTCGAGAAGTACAACAAGCTCATGAACATCGAGGCCACCACGATGGTTCGCGAGGCGCGTCGTACCTATCGTCCGGTCATTACCGCCTATGCCACCAAGGTTGCTAAGGGCCTTGAGACTATTCGTGCCGCCGGTGCTGAGGCCGCCATGCAGTGCGAGCAGAACACGCTCAACAAGCTCTGCAACGGTATCACCGCCATCAACGATTCCATCAAGGCGCTCGACGCCGTGCATCAGAAGGCCGAGGCTCTTGATGGCCAGGAGCAGGCCAACGTGTATGCACACGAGGTCGTTCCCGCTATGGATACGCTGCGTGCCGCCGTGGACGCAATGGAGGAGATCGTGGCCGCCGACTACTGGCCGGTTCCGACCTACGATGACATCCTGTTCTACGTGTAGGACGTAGCTGACATATCGTCACGGTATTGAGCCGGGGTCCGCATCGCGCGGGCCCCGGTTTTTGTTTGCGAAGGACGCTTTGGATCCCGCTTTGCAACTGATTCGCCCACGCAATAAGGGGTCGTGGGCAAAAAACGTCAAATATGAGTACTGTCACAAGCCCTGTAGCATTATCTTTTTGCAAAATATGCAGTGTTACGCAACATATGTCCAAGTACTTAGCTGATAAATGCCTGCAATTCCTCCGCCGTAGGACGCCTTGTGTCCAAATCGCCTTCTGATGGCATGAAATCGCTGTTACTAAATTGGTAACAGTACTCATATTTGCTATTTTTTGTCCACGGGCCCTTGGATGACAGTGTGATTTTATGCCTTCGGGGTTCGAATCCCGGCGTATGGGTAGCAAAAAGCCCGCTACCGAATTGGTAACGGGCTTCTCAGATTCTGTGGTGCCCCCAGCGGGATTCGAACCCGCGATATCCACCTTGAAAGGGTGGCGTCCTTGGCCGCTAGACGATGGGGACAGCGGGAAAGAGTATAGCAGACTTTTTTGCCGGCGCGTATATCGTTGGCAAACTGGAAAACCACCACAAAGGTACCTGTCCCCTTTGTGGTGGTTGGGGCGTTAGGGGAGGAGCTTCATGGCGGCGTCGTGGGCGGCGTGCTCGTAGGTGTCGTCGAGGGGTTTGAGCGGCAGCAGGGCGGCGGCCTGTGTGTCGCCACGGCGCTCGAGGGCGTGCGCGATGAGCCAGTCGGCGAGTTCGGGGTTCTTGGGCAGCGCCGGGCCATGCAGGTACGTGCCGATGACACCCTTGTAGATGAGACCCTCAAAGCCATCGTCGCCGTTGTTGCCGGTGCCCGTGACGACGGACGTTCCGAGCGGCGTGGCATCGGCGTCCAAAAGCGTGCGGCCACCGTGGTTCTCGAATCCCACAAAGGGCTCGGGTGCCAGGTCGGTCTTGACGGCGACGTTGCCGATCAGGCGGTCGGAGCCGCGTACGGTCTCGGCGGCAATGACGCCCAGGCCCTCGATGCGATTTTCGCCCATATAGTACGAACGGCCGAGCAGCTGATAGCCGCCACAGATAGCAAGCAGTGTGCCGCCGTCCTCAACATAGGCCGCGACCTTGTCTTTTTGAGCGAGCAGTTCGTGTGCCACGGCCAGCTGGTCGCGATCGGAGCCGCCGCCCATCATAACGATGTCGGCGTCGGTCAGGTCGAGCGTCTCGCCCATGTGGACTTCGTCCACACGCACGGGAATGCCGCGCCAGGCGCAGCGGCGTTCGAGCGCGATAACGTTGCCGCCGTCGGCGTAGAGGTTGAGCGCATCGGGATACAGGTAGACGATGCGCAGGGGGCGCGAAAGCTCGACCGGCGCAATATCGGTGGGGACAGCGCTACCATCGGCGCGCGTTACGGCGTGGGAGACAATCGAGCTTGTATCGTCGTCTTTAAGCCCGTCGAGCTCCTTGACTAACGGCGGGAAGGCCGTGTAGTTGGCGACGGCGTAGAAGGTGTCATCGGCGGCCTCGTCTGCCACGGCGCCGATCGCCTGCGCGACGTCCGAGATAATCGCGGCATCGATGCCGGCGTACTTGAGGCGCACCTGCATGTCGTGCGCACGCGTGCCTCCGGCAAAGGCGACAAGACCCGGCGTGTCGGCGATGCGCTCGAAGTCGACATCGTAGATCCACGAGACATCGTGGCCGTCGGCATCGTTATCGTTTAGGAAGAAGGCGCAGAGCCTGCCACCTGCCGTTTTAATGGACTGGATCTGGCGATCGAAGCCCACGGGATTCTTGGCCAGGTTTGCCTCGACGGTGCGACCGGCAATATCCCAGCGGCCCATGCGTCCGCCGGCAGGCACGTAGGCATCGAGCGTGGGCTGCAGGTGCGCCGCGTCCACGCCCAGCTCGTGCGCCGCAAAGAAGGCGGCGGCGACGTTATAGACCATGTACAGGCCGTTGTAGCGCGTGGCGATGTGCGTTGCGGGTGCGTCGGTATTGGGTCCAAAGACCAAGTCAAATTCGTAGCCGTCGTAGGTAAGCTCAACGTCCGTCACGCGACGGACAAGCGCAGGGCGGGCCCAGCCGCACGAGGGGCAATGGTAGGCGCCGAGCTGGCCGTATTGCACGTAGTCATACTCCAGCGGCGCGTTGCACTGCGAGCAAAAACGCGAGTCGCTAATGCGGTCGGACTCGGTGCCCGTGGCGCCGTCGATGCCAAAGGCGATGCTCGTGTTGGGGACGCGCGCGGCGATCGAGGCGCACAGCGGATCGTCGGCGTTGTAGATGAGCGTTGTCGTCGGAGAGAGCTCCAACGCATGGGCGATGACGTCTTGGGTATGGTCGATCTCGCCGTAGCGGTCTAGCTGGTCGCGGAACAGGTTGAGCAGCACAAAGTACGTCGGTTTGAGCTTGGGCAGAACGCGTACGGTGTAGAGCTCGTCGCACTCAAAAACGCCCACGCGCTTGCCGCTGCTGGTGTGCTTAAGGCTGCCGCGGGCCTCGAGCAGAGCACCCACCACACCAGGCTCCATATTGTTGCCGGCACGGTTGCACACCACGGTAGCGCCGCTGGCAGCAACGGCGTCAGCGATGAGGTTGGAGGTGGTGGTCTTGCCATTAGTACCGGTAATCACCACGCTGCGGTCGACCAGGCTCGCGAGGTCGCTTAGCAGCTCGGGGTCGATCTTCATGGCGATGCGGCCGGGAAGCACGCCACCCTGGCGTTTGAGGACAGAGCGCAGTCCCCAGCGGGCGATATCGCTCGAGGTGCAGGCGAGAGATGAGCGGAGGTTCATGAAGCCGTTCCTAACATAGATGACATGGTCGGGGCGATCGCGTCGCTAAAAGCCGTAGCGGCGCGCAAATTCCTGGGCGAGCTGCGATACATCTTCGCAGGCGTTGGCCCAGGGGGCAAAGTCGGGGGTGTCCGAGATAATGCCGTCGGCCTCCCAAACTGCCTGGTGCGAAAGGTCCCAGGGGTCGCGCGGCTCGGGTCGGCAGGGAAGATACGGCGTCTGGTACATGGGATTCAGCAAGAAGAACGCGCCGCCCTCGCAGCGGTTAGCGAACTCACGCAGCGCACGCACCGCCGGGCGCATCTTGTTTGTTTTGAACAGCAAGATCGTGCGGGCGAGCAGGTACCAAGGAGAGTTTTCGAGTGCGTCTGCCCCCATCTGCTCCTCGAGCTGGTGGGCCAGGGCAAAAAAGCCGTCCTGGTCTTCTAGGCGGGCGAGGGCGAGCAGCACGGTGCCGGCGGCCCGGGTAGGATAGCCTTCCGCCTTAAGAACGCGGCGAGCATAGTTGGCGGCGGCGCGGTAACGAGCGCTCGCCATGCACAGCTGCGAGATGGCCTCGAGTGTGTGAAGCCACCCGATAAGGGCCGGCTCGCTCACGGTAAGGTCCGCTGCGGTGACACCGTCGGCCAAAACATTATTGGCCCAGTAGTGCGGGGCCTCCATATCAAACCCGGGCACGCCCTGTTGCAAGTAGTCGGCCGTGCTCGTCTCGAGCTTCATCAGGTCGCCCAGGCAGGCGTCGACGGGCGTGTCCGCCAAAATGATGGCGAGCAGCTGGGCATCGACGGCCAGCGCATCGATGCGGACGATCTTGAGCAGCTCATCACGCATATCGTCGAACAGGCGGTTGCGCGTCTGCTCAAACTCCTCGTCGCTGCCCATGTCCTCGATGCGATGGAGCTCGTCGAGCAGGTGGCGATGAACGCCGGCATAGGACAGCAGTGCCTGGGCATGCTCGGCCTGCGCATACTTTTGAGGATTCGCGCTAATGTCGTTATGGACAAGCTCGCGTGCTGCATCGGTGAGCTCGGGGTGCGACGCCAGATAGGTGCGCTCCAGGTAGGCGGGGATGTAGACGCTCGGATCCATTAGAGGTCCCCTCCCTTAAATGGAAGCCCCTGCTCGGCCGCGCGCAGGATGCGCTCGTCGATCTGGGAACGCACGATGTCGTTGGTGGCGATCCAGGCGGCAAAGCTGGCGTTGTCGGGGGCGCCCAGGCCCTCCTGCAGTACCGGCGTCGCCTCGGACAGCGCAAGGACAAGCTCGTCGGTGGAGCCTGCACCCACGTTGACGCGGGCATAGACGCCATCGGGGAACTCGGTTTGGAAGTAGAGCGCCTCGGCTGCGTGCGGACACGAGCGCGCAAGGATGCGCAGGTAGTGCTCGGCGCCCTCGTAGTCCAGCTCGCGCCAAGCAGCGCTCATCAGCGCGATGAGCGTCCATGGGTCCAAGTCACGCTCCGCATCTTTGGGGCGGCGGCGCAGCGGGGTATTCGCGAGGTACGGCACGGAGTGAGCGGAGCGAAAGCGCTTGAGCTCCTCGGCGGGGTATTCGAGTTTTGCCATGGCGAGCATCGCGGTGTGGCGGACACCAGCGGGGTCGTTGGGCGCAAAGTCCAAGCTGCGATTTGCGGCTTCGAGCGACATGCGATAGCGGCCGCTAATGAGGGCGCGCGATGCCAAGGCGGCAAGCCAGCGCAGATAGGGGCGGCGCGTGAGGTCGCCAGCGGCCTCGCGCTCGTAGGGGTCCTGAGCCGAGGCGATCTTGAGCGCCAGGTCATGCTCGACTTCATCGCACTTGGACACCAGGTACTGTACGTATTCCTCGTTGGATTCGGCGGTGAGCGCCGTCAGCATGCGCTGGGCATCCCAGTTGGCCGGATCGAGCGCGGCTGCCTCGCGGAGCATGTTCTCGGCTGCGGCTTCTTCTTGCTCTGCCTGGGCGTCGTCGGGGATAAAGGGGATGCGGTAGTCGACAGCCTCGACCACCTTGGCAATGAGGTGCCCGGCGCGGTCGCGGTCGTGCACGATGAGCGGTGCAGGGTTGCGGGTGAATTGTTCCATCAGACGCTCTACGGCGGCACCGTCGGTGAGCGGGATATTGTCGCGGCGCAAGGCCTCAAGAACGAGGCGATGGCAATCCTCTTGAATGGGATCGAATGCCATGGGGCCTCCTTTGCTGCGGTTAGGGTTCAAATGTCTCTATATAAGGTTCTAGTTTACCCGCATGTGGCACACCGGGGGTGCCGCACTTGGACTTGCACCTTTGCACCACGAAGACGGATGTCGCACAAATGTCGGCACCTTGGACGACCGAGTGGTATCACGGTGCCGCAAACGGTCGATTTTTGGCGGCGAACGGGGCACATTTTGGAGGAGCACCGTCCTGCCCGGGATATGTGGTCAACCTTGATAAAACGTTTGCCCAGCTTGGGAGTATGAATGCCCCACAAGGGTCTTCAGGGATAGAAAAAACGTTTCATCATTGTCGGCTTTAGGTGAATAACTGACCAACCAGAACGGTAGAATAGTGTTTGTCTGAGCGTTGAGACGTTTAGACATCGCGCATTGTCATCGCCGGCAACGCGCAAAACGGTCCTAACGGAGCCAATCGGGTGCTCCGTTATATACGCAAGTCTAAGAGGGGCTTGTTTAGGAGGCACAGTATGGGACGTTTTACCAATCCTCGCGATCTGTACTTTGGTGAGGGCGCTCGCCACGAGGTGAAGAACCTCAAGGGCAAGAAGGCCATCATCGTTTCTGGCGGCAGCTCTATGCGCCGCGGCGGGTTCCTGCAGGACGTCGAGAACGACCTTAAGGAAGGCGGTTTCGAGGTCAAGCTGTTCGAGGGCGTCGAGTCCGACCCGTCCATCGAGACGGTCATGAAGGGCGCCGAGGCCATGCGCGAGTTCGAGCCCGACTGGATTATCGCCATCGGCGGCGGCTCGCCCATCGATGCCGCTAAGGCCATGTGGGTCTTCTACGAGTATCCCGAGGAGTCCTTCGATAACATCATCCAGCCGTTCAGCTTCCCCGAGCTGCGTCAGAAGGCTCATTTCTGCGCCATCTCCTCTACCTCCGGCACCGCTACCGAGGTCACCGCGTTCTCCGTCATTACCGACTACGCCAAGGGCATCAAGTACCCGCTGGCCGACTTCAACATCACCCCTGATGTCGCCATCGTCGACCCCGAGCTCACCTACACCATGCCCGCCAAGCTGTGCGCCCACACCGGCATGGATGCTCTGACCCACTGCATGGAGGCCTACGTTTCCACCTGCGCCTCTATGTTCACCGACGCCAACGCCCTGCACGGCATCCGCGAGATCGTCGAGTGGCTGCCCAAGTCCTATGCTGGCGACCATGAGGCCCGTCAGCACATGCACGAGGCTCAGTGCATCGCCGGTATCGCCTTCTCCTCGGGCCTGCTCGGCATCGTTCACTCCATGGCTCACAAGACCGGTGCTGCCTTCGAGAACGGCCACATCATCCACGGTGCCGCTAACGCCATGTACCTGGGCAAGGTAATCCAGTGGAACTCCAAGGACCCGCGTGCTGCTGAGCGTTACGCTTACGTGGCCAAGGAGATCCTGCACCTTCCCGGCGAGACCAACGAGGAGCTCATCGCTGCGCTCGTCCAGAAGATTCGCGATCTCAACGACCAGCTCAACATTCCGCAGTCCATCAAGGATTACGCGAATGGTGGCGTGAAGGTCGACGCCGAGAACCCGCAGATGGTTTCCGAGGAGGAGTTCCTCGCCAAGCTGCCCGAGATCGCTGCGAACGCCGAGACCGACGCCTGCACGCCCGAGAACCCGCGTGAGACCAAGGCTGCCGACTTCGAGAAGATCCTCAAGGCCTGCTACTACGACACCGACATCGATTTCTAATCGACTCTTGTTATCGTAACGAGGGGCTCCGCACGTATCTGTACGGAGCCCCTTTCTTTTTTCTTTTAGAGAATGGGATAGTTATGGCTGCAATTTTCAATAGCCCCAGCAAGTACATCCAGGGTCCGGACGAGCTCGCCAAGCTCGGCTCCTATGTCGAGCCGCTCGGCGCTAAGGCCCTCGTCATCGTGACGCCTTCGGGCAAGAAGCGCGTCGGTGCCAAGATCGAGGGTGGTTTTGCCGAGGCTAAGGCCGAGTTGCTGTTTGAGGACTTTAACGGCGAGTGCTCCAAGAGCGAGGTCGATCGCCTGGTTGCGCTCGCGCGCGACAACGGCTGCGACATCATCGTCGGCGTCGGTGGCGGCAAGATCCTCGACACCGCCAAGGCCGTCGCCTACTACCTGGAGTCCCCGGTCATCATTTGCCCCACCATCGCTTCGACCGATGCCCCGTGCTCGGCGCTCTCCGTGCTCTATACCGATGACGGCCAGTTCGATAAGTACCTGTTCCTTAAGGCGAACCCCAATATCGTTCTTATGGATACGACGGTTATCGCGGCGAGCCCGGTACGCCTGACGGTGGCAGGTATGGGCGATGCGCTCGCAACCTACTTTGAGGCCCAGGCGACGCACGATGCCGACGGTGGCACCTGCGCTGGTGGCAAAGGCGGCATGGCCGGTCTGGCGCTTGCCAAGCTCTGCTACGAGACGCTTATGGCCGATGGCGTCAAGGCCAAGGTCGCGCTGGAGAAGGGTGCGCTCACGCCTGCCGTCGAGCATATCATCGAGGCCAATACGCTGCTTTCGGGCATTGGCTTTGAGAGCTCGGGCCTTGCTGCTGCTCATGCCATCCACAATGGCCTGACGATGCTGCCCGAGTGCCACGGCATGTATCACGGCGAGAAGGTCGCCTTTGGCACCATCGTTCAGCTGGTACTCGAGGATGCTCCGACTGAGAAACTCGAGGAAGTCTTGGGCTTCTGCATTGAGCTGGGCCTGCCGGTCACGATGAAGGAACTTGGCGTTGCCGAGCTTACGCGCGAGCAGGCCATGATTGTTGCCGAGGCCGCCTGCGCGCCCGATGACACCATGTGCAACATGCCGTTTGAGGTGACGCCCGAGATGGTCGCAAACGCCATCCTGGGTGCCGACGCGCTGGGTCACTACTACCTTATGGATGAGTAAATCAAGCTAAGGAAGGGGCAAAGCCAGCAGACGGCTTTGCCCCTTTTTGCTATGGTGCAAACCAACCTGACCCCATCGCACCAAGTTGGTGCAAAGGGGTCAGGTTACTTTGCACCAATCGTTGTTTGATGAAGGGCGGATTCTCGTATGGCGCTTCCTATGGTTTACGGCGGTCCCGGTCGGTATGTTCAGGGGCCGGGCGAACTTTCGCGTCAGGGCAGGTATTTGTCATGGTTGGGCTGCGCTGCCTATGTCTTGTTTGACCAGGGCACCGAGGATCGGCTGTGCAGGCAGATTGTCGATGGATTTCTGGACGACGATCTAAGCGAGCCGTTCTTTAAAATTTACAACGGTCCGTGTACGGAAGAGGCTGTTGCCGAAATGGCTAAGGAAGCCCAGGCTGAGTATTGCGACATGGTGGTGGGTATTGGCGGTGGCAAGATGCTCGATATCGCCAAGGCAGTAGCGTTTTATGCCGAGTTGCCGTTGTGCGTATGTCCCACGGCGGCCTCAATGGATGGTCCGTGCAGCGCGATTTCGGTGCTGTATCACGAGGATGGGTCGTTCGACCGCTACCTGATGCTCGAGAAGAATCCAGATCTGGTCGTGGTCGATACCAACGTGGTCGCAGCGGCCCCACTGCGTATGACGGTCGCTGGTATGGGCGATGCGCTGGCAACGTACTTCGAGGCGCGTTCGTGCGCCGCGGCGCACGGCGCCAACGAGCACGGTGGCGCGCCGGGGCACTTGGCTCTGGTTGCGGCTCGTGCCTGCTACGACACGCTTATGGAGTGCGGTGTCGCTGCCAAGCGCGATCTCAAAAAGGGGCGTACGTCGCCAGCGGTTGAACGCCTGATCGAGTGCAATATTTTGCTCTCGGGTGTCGGCTTTGAGAGTGGCGGCTTGGCGTTGGCGCATGCCATCGCCAACGGGCTGACGATTCTGCCCGAGTGCAAGGCCATGCATGGTGAGGCCGTGGCATTTGGTCTGGTGGTGCAGCTGCGCCTGGAGCGTGCACCCGAGCTTGATCAGGTGCTCGAGTTTTGCCAGCGCGTCGGTCTGCCGACGACGCTTGAGGAGCTGGGGCTTGATGAGATTACCGATGCCGATTTGCTGAGCGTTGCTGACGCAACTTTTAAGAACGAGCGCAACATGGCCAACGAACAGACAAAGGTGACCAGGCAAAAGCTCGTGCAGCTCATGTGCGAGGCATAGTTTGGCGCTTGATTGGCCTTGTGCAATCGAGGCGGCGATAGGCCATGGGCTATTTGCCGCAAAGATGCTCCGCGTGTAATTTGCCCGAGGCGTGGGCCGATAGCGTATCATTATCTCTTGCTTGTTTGCACTGCTCAGGGAGGGGCCGCGCATGGCGCAGGAACACGATCTGTTTGATGACATTATCGAGATCAGCAAGGGTTTCGACTTTCTTAAAAACCCGCTTGGCGGTGTGACCGATGCGCTCGATCCGTCGGCGCCGCAGTGGAATCCTGCTGACTACAAGGAGCGTCCGCGCGGCAACACCATTCCGTGCTTGACCTGCAAAAACGAAAAGAGTGGCTGCACCGCGTGCATGGACGTGTGCCCGGTCAACGCCATCGAGGTCGAGGAAGATGCCATCGAGATCCTCGATTCCTGTCGCAAGTGTGGCCTGTGCGCCGCTGCCTGTCCGACTGAGGCGATCATCTCGCCGCGCCTGGCGCCCAAAAACCTGTATGACGACATTGTCTCGGCGGCTACAAGTCACGAGACCGCCTACGTTACCTGCACGCGCGCCCTTAAGCGCATGCCGCGCGAGAACGAGGTCGTCGTTGCCTGCGTGGGCGATATTACAGCCGAGACCTGGTTCTCGGTGCTGGCCGACTATCCCAACGTGAGTGTGTATCTGCCGCTGGGCGTGTGCGATAAATGCCGCAACACCGGTGGCGAGGACATGCTGGGCGAGGCGATTGCGAAGGCCGAGGAATGGGCTGGTACGGGTATGGGCCTGGAGGTCGACCCCAAGAGCCTCAAATGCCATAAGCGCCGCGAGTACGAGCGCAAGGAATACATGGAAAAGATCGCCCGTACCACGGGCCTGACCGTGACCAAACTCAATCCGGCGACGGCGGCACTGGCTTCGGTGACGCAGAAGCTCAAAGCCCATCGCCATCAGATCACCCAGCTGGAGCGCACGCTCAACACCATGTGCGGCACCACGACGACCAAGCGTCGCCGTTCGCTCACCCATGGGCGCCAGCTGGTGCTCTCGACGCTGCAAAACCACCCCGAGCTTGCCCAGAACATGCAGGTGAGCACGCCGGAGTGCGATTTTGACAAGTGCACGTCGTGCGGCGAGTGCGTTAACGCGTGTCCCACGTCCGCCTGCGATTTGGTGGGAAGCGGTCGCTTTGCACTGGAGTCCACGTATTGTTTGGGTTGCGGAGCCTGCGTCAAGGTTTGTCCCGAACATGCGCTCAAGCTGGTCGAACACGATGCGTCCAATCTGGTCGTCGTCGATCCCGAAGCCGAGGAAAAGGCCGCCCAGAAGGCGAAGGCTCACGAAGAAGCTGAGAAGGTCAAGGCCGAGGCAAAGGCCAAGCTTGACAAGATGCTCGACCAGGTGGAAAAGCTCGCGGACTAGTCAGCGACCTCTATCTCTGCTTCATTCGTGCCGCCGTGGCGTCCGGGTTCGCCCAGATGCTGCGGCGGCGCTATACTTATGCAGTTTGAAATGTTTGTACCAAAAGGAGCTGTCGTGTCCCTTTCCATCGGTATCGTGGGCCTGCCCAACGTAGGCAAGTCGACGCTGTTCACCGCGCTTACCAAAAAGACTGGCCTTGCCGCCAACTACCCGTTCGCCACGATCGATCCCAACGTGGGTATCGTCGACGTGCCCGATAGCCGCTTGCAAAAGCTCGCCGACATCGTCAACCCGGGTCGCATTGTGCCGGCGACGGTCGAGTTCGTTGACATCGCAGGCTTGGTGAAGGGCGCTAACGAGGGCGAGGGTCTGGGTAACCAGTTCCTGGCCAACATTCGCGAGACCGACGCCATCTGCGAGGTCGTGCGCTACTTTAAGGACCCCAACGTCATGCGCGAGGTGGGCCGTACGGGCGAGTTCGTCGATCCCGCCGGCGATGCCGACACCATCATGACCGAGCTTATCCTGGCCGACATGGGCACGCTCGAGAAGCAGCTGCCCAAGCTCGAGAAAGAGGCCAAGCGCGACAAGGAGCTCATGCCCAAGTTCGAGGTCGCCAAGCGCCTGCTCGCCTGGCTCAACGAGGGTAAGCGTGCTGCGTCCATGGAGATGACCGACGAGGAGCGCGCCGCTGCCAAGGGCCTGTTCCTGCTCACCATGAAGCCCATCCTGTATGTGGCTAACGTGGACGAGGATATGCTCAACGACGATCTGGCGCCCATCGATGGCGTCAAGCCGCTGCCGATCTGCGCCAAGATCGAGGCCGAGCTTTCCGAGCTCGATTCCGAGGATGCGGCCGACTACCTGGAGAGCTTGGGCCTGGAGCAGCCTGGCCTGGACGTGCTCGCGCAGGCTGCCTACAAGCTGCTTGGTCTGCAGTCGTTCTTTACGGCTGGCGAGATGGAGGTCAAGGCCTGGACGGTTCGCCAGGGCGCGACTGCCCCGCAGGCCGCCGGCGTCATCCACACCGATTTTGAGCGCGGCTTTATTAAGGCCGAGGTCATTGGCTACGACGACTACATCGAGCTCGGTGGCGAGCAGGGCGCCAAGGCGGCCGGCAAGCTGCGCATTGAGGGCAAGGACTATGTCATGGCCGATGGCGACGTCGTGCACTTCCGCTTTAACGTGTAAAGGCGACGCATATGTTTAAATACGGCAAAAAAGCTGGCTACATGGGCATCGCGCTGCTGGTGCTTGCGGTGATTCCGTTGGTGGTCGCAGCGTGTGTTATCCCCAACATTGGTCCCGAGGTGGCAACAAAGTTTAATGCCGCCGGCGAGGTGACGCGCTGGGGCAAGAGCTATGAGTTGCTGGCACTGCCGGTGCTCAACCTGCTGCTGAGCGTGGCGACGTACTTTACGGCAGGACGCCAGGCTAAAAACAATGATGATTCCGCCGCCATGGCGCGCATCGTGTGCGAGCGCTACCTGCGTAATGGTTGCATCACGGGTGTGTTCCTCAACGTGATTAACGTTTACTTTATGTACTCGGCGATTACCGGAACGGGCTTTGGCTTTGGTTTCTAGCTTGTCCTTTTAGGCAACGAGCCTGCACGCATATTCAATGGCTGCTGCGAGGCCGCCGCTCGATCGTGGTTTAAAGACCATATCGGCGGCGGCCTCGTTTTCGTATCCGGCGCCGCGAAGGGCGAGCGCGATACCGGCTTCCAGGAGAAGGGGCAGACCGCGTTGGCTGGTTGCGATTACGGCAGCCTGATTGAGCGAGCAGCTATGCGTTTGGCATTGGATGGCAAGTTCACCTTGCGCCGGGCAAGGGACCAGAACGGCGGCGACGCGACTTGATAGCAATGCAAATGCTGTGCGCTCATCGGGCGAAAGGCATTCGGCTTCAACGACGACGAGCTTGGGCGGTACGCTGTTTGTGCAAAGCGTGGCTCGGTACATGCGGACCGAAGAACCCGACATAGAAAACTCCTGTGTATTCGGCAAAACGTAAACTATAGTTTACGTTTTTGTTCAGCTCCATTTCAAACTCGGCTGCATGGACGAACGTGCGAAACAGATTCTTGGCAGGCGGGTCGAAGAGACACGCAGGGACCTTGGTATCTCCAAGGTTGATTTTTGTGTGGCGACAGGAATCAGCCGACCCTACCTCGACCGAATCGAAGATGGGACGGCAAATTTCACGCTCAAGGTTCTATTTAAGATCGCGCCCGCACTCGGCATGACGGTGTCAGAGCTTCTCGAGGGGATCGAATAGGGGATACCCGTCGACAACTGAATTACGCCATCGGGATGCGGTCGTGGTTGACTTGGCTGTAGAACAGGCGCTGGATCTCGGCGGCATCGCGTGACTGGCCGAGTGCCCACATGGTTTTGGCTACGAGCGTCTCGGTGGTCATGTCGTCGCCGCGCAAAATACCCGAATGATCGGCGTAAGCGCGGCCGACCTCATAAACACCCAGGTCAAGGCCCTCTTCGGGGACCTGCGTGGTCATAACGACAGTGCGGCCCGAATCGACCCAGCGGAAAATTGTCTCTTGGAACGACTCGCCCGACTCACCAAACTCGGGGATGCCGCCAATGCCAAAGGTCTCCAGGATTACAGCATCGTAGCTATCGGCAAGGGCGTCCAGGATACCCGGGTTCACGCCGGGTGTGAGCTTAAGGACAAACACACGCGGGTCGATACTGTCGTAGAAACGAACCGGGCACTCATTCTGGTGAGTGCCGTGAATCCCGTTGCGCACGATGCGGTCGTTGCGGATGTAGGCAATGGGCGGATAGTTGACACTAATGAACGCGTTAAAGCTCATGGTGCGCTGCTTGCGGGCGCGCGTGCCGGCAATTGCCACGCCGCCAAACACAATCGAGACGTCGTGCGAGTGCTCGTCGAGCGCATAGAGCAGGCTCTGGTACAGATTGAGTTTGGCGTCAGTAAAGGGGTTGCCCATGGGCTTTTGCGAGCCGGTGAGCACGATAGGCTTGGGGCTGTCCTGAATCAGATAGGAAAGCGCCGCCGCGGTGTAGCTCATGGTGTCGGTGCCGTGCAGGATCACGAAGCCGTCGTGGTCGGCATAACCCTCGACGATGACGTCGCGGATACGCATCCAGTCACTGGGGCGCATGTTGGTGCTGTCGATGTTCATGGGCTGCACCACGTCGAGCTCGCAGAGCCCCGAGATCTCGGGGACGCTCTGGGCGAGCTCCTCACCGGTCAGGGCAGGGGAGAGGCCGTTGCCGTCCTCGGTCGATGCGATGGTGCCGCCCGTGGCGATGAGAAGGATGCGCTTCATGCTGGAATTCCTATCGTATTTGCCGCCGCAGAGGCGGAGTCGTTCGGCAGTATTGTGGCACAGGGCGTCCAATGTTCAAACGTATTACATCATCTGTAACGTTTGGTAACACTTCAATTGCCGTCAAATAGGGGCCCTGGTCGTGCGTTTGCCGTGCGCTGATGGCTGCGAGGGACGAGAAACCCCATATAACGTGTACACTATGGAGGTTATTTTCGTTCATTCGCGCGGGTGGGCACCGGCTCCCCGCCAACAGGAGGGGAAACCATGGATCAAAAGGCTTCCGCAAAGGTCCTCGTACTCGACTTTGGTGCGCAGTACGGTCAGCTCATTGCCCGTCGCGTCCGCGACCTCAACGTGTATTCCGAGATCGTCCCCTGCGACATCTCGGCCGATGAGATTCGCGAGATGAACGCCTCTGCGCTCATCCTTTCTGGCGGCCCGGCCTCCGTGTACGCCGAGGACGCTCCGTCCATCGACCCCGCCATCTTTGACCTGGGCCTTCCCGTCCTGGGCTTCTGCTACGGCCATCAGATCACGGCCGTGACGCTCGGCGGCAAGGTCGGCCACTCCGAGGTGGGCGAGTACGGCCGCGCCACCATCACGCGCACGGCCGGCGCCAAGCTCTTTAACTCCACGCCCATGGAGCAGACCGTGTGGATGAGCCACCGCGATGCCGTTTCCGAGGTGCCCGAGGGCTTTACCGTTACCGCCAGCACCGACGTGTGCCCGGTTGCTGCCATGGAGTGCGTCGAGCGCAAGATCTTCACCACGCAGTTCCACCCCGAGGTCAAGCACTCCGAGTACGGTCAGCAGCTGCTGAGCAACTTCCTGTTTGAGATCTGCGGTCTGGAGCCCAACTGGAGCATGGACAACCTGGTCGAGACCATGACGGCCGAGTTCCGCAAGAAGGTCGGTGACGACCGCGTGATTCTGGCTCTGTCCGGTGGCGTCGACTCCTCCGTTGTGGCTGCGCTGGGCGCTCGCGCCGTGGGTAAGCAGATGACCTGCGTGTTCATCAACCACGGCCTGCTTCGCAAGGGCGAGCCCGAGCAGGTGGAGGAGGTCTTCACCAAGCAGTTTGACGTCGACTTTATCCACGTCCACGCCGAGGACCGTTATGCCGAGCTTCTGGCCGGCGTGACCGAGCCCGAGGAGAAGCGCCGCATCATCGGTACGCAGTTCTGGAAAGAATTCTTCGCCGTGGCTCAGCAGCTCGAGACCGATGGCAAGCCGGTCAAGTATCTGGCGCAGGGCACCATTTATCCCGACATTATTGAATCGGGTGCTCGCAAGACGGGCGGCAAGACGGCTACTATCAAGAGCCACCACAATCTGATTCCGTTCCCCGATGGTGTGCATTTCGACTTGATCGAGCCGCTCGACCACTTCTTTAAGGACGAAGTTCGCGCGCTTGGTCTGGCGCTTGGTTTGCCGGCGCACATTGTGTTCCGTCAGCCGTTCCCGGGTCCGGGTCTCGCGATTCGCATTATCGGTGCCGTTGATAAGGAAAAGCTCGAGATTCTGAAGAATGCTGACGCGATTGTGCGCGAAGAGCTCGATGCATACAACCAGCGTTTGTTCGAGGAGACGGGTGACCGCAATTCCGAGCATAGTTGCTGGCAGTACTTCGCCGTGCTGCCCGACATTAAGTCGGTTGGCGTTATGGGCGACGAGCGTACGTATCAGCGCCCCGTTATTTTGCGTGCTGTTGAGTCGAGCGATGCTATGACCGCTGACTGGGCCAAGTTGCCTTACGATGTGTTGGCCAAGATTTCCGGCCGCATTGTCGCCGAGGTTCCCGGTGCCAACCGCGTGTGCTACGACATCACGTCCAAGCCGCCTGCGACTATTGAGTGGGAGTAAGCCGATAGGGCTTTGACCTGCACTTTTTAGTGCCGCACTGTGCCTCTGAGTTTCGTTTCGTACGAGGGTCACGGCAAAGCCACCAGCAATATTGGTGAGTAAAACCGATTATCGAGCCTCCGTTCCCGCGTTGGAACGGAGGCTTTTTCTTTGGCTTTTTACTCCCTTTCACCTGCGATTTCGCCATTTACTCCCCGTATTTCAAGATGGCAAAGCACTGGGCGGTATTCGGAGGAATGGGAGTAAGGATTCATCCCAAGTGAGTAGACGCGCGATTTTTGTCTCCGAGAGCCAAACGGGGCCGTTTCGGGGCCTGTGAAACTCAAATCGAACTCAATAGGCTTTTCGGCGGTCTTCTCACAGCGTTTTCCCAGGTGGTTAATGGGGAGTAAAGAATCTCGCCGCCTCAATGAAAACGGGAGTAACCAGGGGAAATGCCGCGGCGTACTGCCGCGTGCCGCCGTGTAAGCCACCGCGTCATTTACTCCCCAGGTGCGCCGGAAATGCCTTGGCATGCAATGGGGAGTAAAAACTCAGCTTACGCAGGCCCGAGCGGCGCTCGCCGCCTGGTCCACCGTCCTGATTCGGTTGCGTTGATCGCGAAATGCGGAGAGCCGCTACAGCGAGGCTTTCCAGTCCTCGTATTCGTCGGCGTCGATCTTGCCGTTTTCGAGCTGCGCGCGCTTCTCTGCCCACAGTTCGATCGCCATCGCGGCTTTGGGCGCGTGCGGAGCCTTGGGGTTCAGGGAGAGGCCCGTGCCGTCGGCGGAGGGAACGATGCCGAACGAGTCCTCGAGCCGCACGAGCAGCGACATGAGGTCGCCCGCGGTCTCGACGCCATAGTCCTTGAGGGCGTTGACGGACACGCCGAGCGCCGCGGAGATGGACTCGAGCAGCTCGGGCTTGACGGCGCGGATGCCGCTCTCGTAGTGGCGCACGGCCCCCTCGGTCAGGCCGACGGCCTCGGCGAGTTGAGCCTGCGTCATGCCGCGCGACTTGCGGTACCGCCTTATGTTTTTGCCTACGGACATGCGCCCTCCTCCTGGAATTACGTATCAGCACATCTTATCAGCGTACGTAAATGTACGCAATTCTATTGACAGTACAGATACGTACGTTTACTCTGAATCTGTAAACCGTACGTATTCGTACGCCATTGATTGGAGGAGCCATGGACGAGAAGGTGGCGAAGACGCCGAGGCCGCACATGCTGGACGCCGACGAGGTCGCGGAGCTGCTGAGGATCAAGAAAGGCAGCGCCTACGAGGTGATCAGGAAGATAAACGCCGAGCAGGAGGCGCGCGGGCGCGTGGTTATCCGCGGACGCGTCCGGAGCGACGTCTTCGACGCCCTGTACTTCCCGGAGGTGGACTGACATGCCCGTGTACAAGGATGGCAACAACGGCACGTTCTACGTGCAGTGCTACTACCGCGACGCCCGCGGCTCGAAGCGCCACAAGACGAAGCGCGGCTTCTCCTCCGAGGTGGAGGCCGCAGTGTGGGAGAGCCAGTTCAAGAGCCTTAACGGCGGGGCCATGGACATGACGTTCTCCGAGTTCGTCGAGGTGTACGCCTCCGAGGTGAAGCCGCGCGTACGCGAGCACACGTGGATCACCAAGGAGTACATCATCAACGACAAGCTCGTGCCGTTCTTCGGAGACATGCGCATGTGCGACGTGAGGCCGATCGACCTCATCAGGTGGCAAAACGAGCTCACCGAGCACCGGGACGCCGACGGGAAGCCCTGGGCGCCGACGTACCTGCGCACGGTGAACAACCAACTGAACGCCATCTTCAACCACGCCGAGCGCTACTACGGCCTCACCGACAACCCGGTGCGCAGGGTCGACAAGATAGGCTCGAAGAAGGGCGGCGAGATGCAGTTCTGGACCAAGGACGAGTACCTGAGGTTCAGCGAGGCGGTCATGGACAAGCCGCTGTCGTTCCACGCCTTCGAGCTGCTGTACTGGACGGGCATACGCTGCGGCGAGCTCCTGGCGCTCACGCCGTCCGACTTCATGCTGGATAGCTCGCGGCTGCGCATCAACAAGTCGTACCAGAGCCTCCACGGCGTGGACACCGTGACCGACCCCAAGACGCCCAAGTCCGTGCGCACGATCGTCATGCCCGCCTTCCTTCGCGACGAGATGGCGGACTTCATCGAGATGCGCGACGACGTCGCCCCCGACGAGCGCCTGTTCGCCGTGACCAAGCACTTCCTGGCCCACGAGATGGAGCGCGGGTGCAAGGCGTCGGGCGTGAAGCGCATCCGCATACACGACATACGCCACAGCCACGTGAGCCTGCTGATCGAGATGGGCTTCTCCGCGCTGGCCATCGCCGAGCGCATGGGCCACGAGGCGGTGGACATCACCTACCGCTACGCGCACCTGTTCCCCACGAAGCAGGACGAGATGGCCGCCGCGCTCGATGGAGCGAGGGGGTAAGCAAGATGCCGTGCGAGAACAGCGCCCGCAAGCGCAGCAAGACGATGGCGTTTCGCTGCACGCCCGAGGAGCACAAGCTCATATGCGAGATGGCAGCCTGGAGCGGCATGAGCAGGCAGGACTACATCATCGCCAAGCTCACCGATACCCAGGTCGAGGTGAGGCCCTCTGTAAGCGTGCAGAAGGCGTTGAAGGACTCGATGGCGGAGTTGTCCAAGGAAGTACGGCTGGCGGCCTCCTACGGCGAGCTGAGCGAGTCCCTGCAGCAGAGGATCGAGCTCGTGATGAGGTTCTTCCTGGCGCTCGGCGAGGGGGTTGAGGCACCAGTGACGGAAGCGCCACCGCAAACCTCGCATTTGGAAGAGCCGACAACATCCGTCATGGATGCGGGCTCCGACACCGCAAGCATCTTCGAGATGGGGCGCATGTAAGGTTTAACGCCAGACCTCCAACGCCTTGTCCGCAAGCCATTCGGCGCGATCGGCGATATCGCCCTCGTCCCAAGACTCCTTCTCCAGGGCGCCGGCCATGGTCGCAAGGCCGGCGGCGCAGAGGGCAAGACCGTCCTTGTATCCCTTTCCCTGCTTCTTGGTGGGCCAATCGGCATCGCGGATGGAGGCGTTGAGCGAATGCGTGATGATGGCGAGGTTGCCGAGCGTGAGGAGCTTCCTGTCCCTTCGCGTGGCAGCCTCATCGTCGAGGGCTCCCCATTTGTTGCGCCACTTCTTGGGCATCATGTGTTCGAGGGTGTACTGGTTGAACCCGAGCAGGGCCGTGCTGCTCATGCCTGGGCGAATGGCGCTTTCCAGCAGATAGAGAACGCCCTTGGACTGAAGGTTGTACAGACACGATTCCTCGAACGCCCTTCGAACCTCGTCATCGCCGGGCATGTACGTCGTCGCCTCTTCGTTTGCTTCAAGAGCCTTCCTCAGCGTCTCCGCGTCCTTCACCTCGTTCAGGATCAGCGAGGTGAACAGCCTGTTGTAGTTCTTCGTGGTCGCCTGAACCAGCGTTCGGCGGACGATGTAGCTCTCAAGCAGGGCGAAGACCTCGGATTCCTCGCCCGAAGACTCCGCGTTCTTGCGAACGTAGAGCACGTACGGGATGAGCGTCGAGTTCTTGAGGCCGAATATCAGCACGTTCAGGCGCTCGACGCCGGGAGCGGAGGGGATGTCCGCGTCGCAGTAGCCGGGGTCGAACGTGGACTCGAACACCTCGGCATACGCCTTCATGCTGTCGAGGATCTCGTCCTTGTCTCCGTTGCAGTACCTGCCGATGAAGTCCTTGTAGGACTGGAAGAGGTTGGACGTGCGCGAATAGAAGAGCTTGTCCTCGGTCGTGACGCCGCGCTTCTTGTCCTGAACCAGGATCTGGAGGAACGCGTCGAAGAACAGGTCGACGAGCGTGCGCTTGATGCGCCCGGTAACGACCTCCTGCTCCCAATACTCCCTCTTCTCCGCCGTGGGTTCGAAGACGTCCTCCCAGCACTCCTTGAACGCCTGCTCGTTCTCGCGGTTGAAGAAGTAGTTCTTGAGGAGCTCCGCCGTCGTCAGGCGCACCCCGAGCGAGTTGATGGTGTCGAATATCTGCTGCTCGTCCTCGCCCTCGGTGAGATCGATGCAGACGAACTGGACGTTCGACTTGATCGTGTTCCTGTCGACCTTCTCTGGGTCGATGTTCTTGAGGAAATAGTTGTAGGCAAGGACGATGGACGAGGAGCCCTCGACAGGCTCGCAGCCCGTGGCGCTGACGACCTTCTCGAAATCCTGCCGGTCGTACTTGCCATGTCTCAAGGCGACTTCGCCGGTCTCCAGGACGAAATCTCGCTCAAACAAATTGTTGGTGCCGTTTTTTGCACAGAGTGCCTTGAAGAAGATGACCATGGTCGTGAGTCGCTGCTGGCCGTCGATGACGGTGCGAACCTCGGAGACCTCGGACCAGGTGTTGCCGGAGGAGGCCTGCTTCAGGATGATGGAGCCCAGGAAATAGGGCCGCTTCGAGGCCGTGACGAACTCCATGTCGCCGAGGAAACGCTCCCATTGCTCTTCTCCCCAGACGTACGCCCTTTGGTAAAAAGGTATTTCGAGCAGGCGCGATCCGTTGAACACGCCGCTTATCGTTGCTTTTCCTGCATCCATCCTTAAAGCCCTATCTATCCTTTGCGGTTATTGCTGGCGGGGTCAACTTTATCAATACGCTGCTTGACCCTTTAATGTTCCCGGTCCTTGCCGTCTTCTCCCCAGAAGGTGCTCGAAGATGATGCGCAGGTCCTCGTCATCAAGGCAGCCGCCCTCGAGGCAGCCACGGTCGATGGTATCGATCATCGTCTGCCCCTTCTTCTTCGAGCGGTCGTAGATCACTGTGTCGAGGGATAGCTCCCTGCCGTCGCGCGTGAACATCTCGTGCATGAATTCGGCACTGTTCGCTTGACTTCAATCGCGTACCGCGTGCTCGAGCGGGCCGCTTCCCCTCGATATGGCGACATCCCAATGCTCGCAGTTAAGCAGAAGAAGTCGGTTCATGAACTCGACGCCCGAAAAACCGAGTCTCGCAAACGGCGGAAATAGAGGGTCATCTGAAAAGACCGCAGCATACTCACTGCTCAACGGCATATACGCGAGATGAAAATCGTACGAGTCGTCCTCGGGCCCGATGATGAACATAGGCATCGACGTCGTAACGAACCCTGAGCCGACGGGTGCCCTAAGGATGGAGAAGCTCTTCTCAAAAAAAGCCTTTCGAATACGGTTAACTGGCACAATATCATCGTTGGAGAAGAGCATGGTTGCGGCGGCGGCAAGCTCGACCACCGCTTGGGAATCCCCGCGCCAATCCGACCAATCGAGCAAGCCGAGCTCATAGGGTGTCAGATGAACGTTTCTGAGCAGCTCTTCGGCAGTCTCGCGTGACCATTTCTTGTCGACGCGCATACTGATAGGGTGCCGGACGATGATATTTGCTGCCAGCTCGCAAACGGCGGCTTTCCCATCAGAATACCCTTCGTCTTCGCACTGGTCTTCTTTCTGGCGTTCCAAAAAGCGATCGTAAAGCGGCGCGATGCGGCTCTCGAGCTCAGATAGCTTAACCTCGATGAGGTTCTGCGCATAGAATCTGTCTGTCGCATCGCCTGTCGCATCGGCATGCTCGACCTCATAAAGATCGCGCATGCTGCAAAGGTTCTCGCAATTCGTGCGGAAGAAGGAGCCCTTCTGTCTGCTGTAGGCATGAAGCTGCCCGGAGGAATCCGCGAAATGGCGCAGGTAGAACCGCGGCACCCAGTGCTGCTTTCGCGTCATCTTTCCGGGCAGCTTCGACATCCTAAGCCTTCACCGCCTCGTATTGGTAGGTCGTGCGCACGTTGTAATGGAAGTCGTTTCCGAGGTCCAGCGCCTCGAAGTGCTTCTTGGCGCAGCCGATCTTGATCTTCTCCGCGTCGCGCAGGGCGGGCTCGCCGTTCTTGCCGCCCTTGGTCTCGGTCACGAAGTACACGCGGCGCTCGCCGTCGGCCTCCTCGACGTACGCCCAGTCGGGGTTGTAACTGCCGAGCGGCGTGTCGATCTTGAACGCCGAGGGCAATTTCGCGAACACGAGAACCTCCTCCTGCTTGTCTAGAGCCTCGGCAAAGGAGCGCTCGACCCCCGCCGAGTCGTAGACCACGTAGTTGTACAGGCTCTTGCTCGTCATGTCCGGCTTCCACGCGTTCTGCCCAAGGTAGGCCGTGTAGTCGTCAAGCTCGAGGTCGCGCATGGTGTACCACTCGTCCTCGGGAAGGCGCACGTACTTGATGCCCTGGGCGATGAGGTCGTTCTTCACGCGGTTGATCTTGTCGCCGACCTGCGCGAGGAAGGTCGCGGGGTCGATCTCGAACTCGTCGAGGCGGCTGCAGCCCTCGAGGATCGCCTTGATGGTGCCGCGGGTGAGCCCGACGGCGTCCTGCAGCTCTGCGATCGGGTCGGGAAGGTCGTATTTCACCTTTCCCGAAACGGACACCACGGAGGTGCCCGTGCCCTCGGCGCTCACGCCCGCGTCGTCGATGCCCAGCGAGGCACGCTCGCTCGTCACCTGGGGCGGGCGCACGGCGAGCATGCCGTCGACAGCTTCGATGGCATGTTCGATGAGCTTGCCGGAGTCGACCTCGACCTGGAAGCGCGTGCGCTGGCGGATGCGGTCCCACAGGGCCTGGAACGCAGGGTCGAGCGTGACGTCCTTCTGCAGCTCGACCGAGACCTCCTTGGCCTTGTCACGGATCTGGACCCTCTGGGACTTGTGGATGATGATCGCCTCGACCTGCTCCTTGGCAGGCTCGAGCTCGGCGGGGAGCTCGACCTTGCCCTCCTCGGCGGCCGCCTTCAGCTCGGGCGTCACCGCGCCCTTGTCGTCGACCATGCCGGTCGCGACGAGGTGGTCGTAGACCTGCTTGGACTTCTCGTAGCCCAGGCGCTCCTCGACGCCATCATCGCCCTTGACCGTGACCTTCGTGAAGCTCTCCGGAGTGATGACGCCGAACTTGAAGTCCTCAGCCTCAAGCTCCTTCTGCAGGCCGTTGGCGAAGTCGTCGTAGCTCTCGTTCGCGATGACGGTGAGCACGTTCGCCTCTGGGTCGTACAGGCGCTCGCCATCCTGGTTCACGCACAGGCGCAGACCGCGGCCGATCTTCTGGCGCTTGGTCAGGTTGTCCTTTGTCTCGACGAGCGTGCAGATCTGGAACACGTTGGGGTTGTCCCAGCCCTCCTTGAGCGCGGAGTGGCTGAAGACGAAAGAGACGTCCTTGTCCGCGTCCTTGCCGTCCGGGAAGGAGATGAGCGTCTCCTTCTTCTGCATGATGAGCTCGAAGGCCCCGGCGTCGTCGGCGGTGCCGGCGGCTCCCTTGGAGTCCTTGAACTTGCCCTTCTTGTCCTTGGCGAAGTATCCCTGGTGCACGGCGTGGGGGTCGCGCACCAGCGGGGCGCCGACGGCTTCGTAGCACTCGAGCCACGTGCCCTTGCCGATCCCCGCCGCCTTTGCGATGCGACGAGGCGCCTTCGAGTTCAGGGCACCTGCGTACTCCTCCTCAAACATCAGGGCGTACAGGCCGCCGTGGACTTCGGGCTCGTAGACGCGGTATCGGTCGACGCGGTCGATGAAGAAGAGCGAGAGCACCTTCACGCCGCGCGGCCACAGCTCGAACTGGCGGGCCAGGTGGTCCTCGATGGTGCGGCGGATCTGCGCGCGCTTGACGACCTCCTCGTTGACGTCGCCCAGCGCCTCGCCGAGCTCGAGCACCTCGCCGTTCTGGAACTCTATGAACTCGTCGCCCACTGCGGCGCCGATGTTGTTGACCACCCAGCCGCTCTCGTAGTCGCTGTTCTCGCCGCTCTTCTGGTAGAGGTCGTTGCCGGTCTTCACCGTGACGGCCTTGCGCTTCTGCGTGCCGTCGGCCTGGCGCACGTCGATGGACACCTTGGCGGAGAACGGGTCGGACTTGACGGACTCGAGCCTCACGTACGCGCCGTTGAGGTTCGCCTCGGCCTTGATCGAGTCCACGCAGATGCCCTTCACCAGGTGGCGCTCGAAGGCGTCGACCGGCGTGAGGCGGTAGATCATGTTGTAGGCCTGCTTGTGCGTGGCCGAGTAGCGCAGCACGAACAGCGGGTTCAGGCTCTTGATGGCGGCCTTGGCCTGCTTGGTGTTGTCGACGCTCTGGGGCTCGTCGATGATGACGACGGGCTTGCAGGCGCTCACGAGCTCGCGAGGGCTGAAGCCGCCGGTGAGCTTCTCGCTGGGACGGTGGAAGAGGTTGCCCTCCTTCGCGGTGCCATCCTTCTCGAGGCCCTTGTTGAACGCGTCGATGTTGATGACCATGACCTGGATGGAGCTCGACGTGGCGAAGTTACCCACCGGCCCCATGTCCTTCGAGTCGTACACGAAGTAGTCGAGCGGCGTGCGGTCGTAGAGCGTCTCGAAGTGCCTGCGGGTGGTCTGGAGGCTCTTGAGGACGCCCTCGCGGATGGCCACGCTCGGCACGACGATAACGAACTTGGTGATGCCGTAGCGGCGGTTTAGCTCGTAGATGGAGCGGATGTAGACGTAGGTCTTGCCGGTGCCGGTCTCCATCTCGACGGTGAAGTCTCGCAGGCGCCCATCGGTGAGGACGTCGGTTGCCGGGAGGCAGCCCTCCTCCTGCACGGCGTGCAGGTTGTCGAGGAGCTGGCCCGGCGCCACGCGAAGCTCGTTGCCGTGGCCGACCATGAGCTCGCCGATTGCCGTCTGGCCTTTGCGGCCGGAATCGGCGGAGAATACGCTGCCAATAAATTGTTGTCCGCGGAACAGGTCGCAGGTTGCTTCGATGGCCTCCAGCTGGTGCTGCTGGTCGGATGAGAACTTGAACTCGAGCGCCGCCATGCTAGACCGTCCTCAATTCGATCTCACAGCCCATGCGCTCGCCGGCGTGCTTGAAGATCTGCACGGCGTTGAGCTTGAGGGTGTCGTCGAGGACGGAATCGAGGATGAGAACGCGCCTGGGCTCCATGTCGGCGATGGCCTCGAGCGCCTCAATGGTGAGGCCTCGGGACATGCAGCAGACGAGCTCGTCGCAAGCGACGGACCAGATGGGATAGCCCGCGGCTTCAGACTTCTCGACGGGCAGCGTGAGCTCGAGGCCCCATTTGAGCATCATCTCGAAGACGATATCCATATCGGAGCGATCGGGCTTGACCACGTCGAAGAGGAGCTGACCGGGCTCGGGCTTCTCAATGCCGGACTCATCGAGCTCGAACACACGGAAGCCGATGTCGGGAAGCTGCTTGGGTCCCTCGCCAAGCTTGAGTTGACGGTTGGATTCCTCGAGCTCGGTTTTGATTTTGTCGCCTGCGCGGCGAATGCGTCCTTCGCCTATGTCGCAGAGAGTCTCATACCCGTCCTTGTAGGCGTCGCGTTTCGGGTCACAAGGCTCTGGAAGCTGGACAAGGATAAACTGATAGCGATCATCTTTTCCGAGCTCCTGCAGGAACATGGCATGGGCGGTCGATGCTGAGCCTGAGAAAAAATCAAGCACAATATCACCCGTGCTTAAATGCTCATGTACGGTAAAGAAGCAAGCAACCGAAAACAATAGATAGACCGCCAGCACTACACTATTCCGAACCAAAGACCAAAAGATAAGCATTTTGAGAAAATCTAAACTTTTGGATTTTCCTACAATGCCGACTACGGCGGAATCCCTCCCACTCCTTATATATTTCTTTCTGTATACATTGAATTTGTATTTAGTAAAATGCAGACAACACCACGGATCGGCTTTTGGCTGGACAATTCCAACCAAACACCGCAGCAGACAGTAGAAACCATTCTGAACGTTAGGAAGCCGGTATGATTGTTACATATAAGGGGTTGATTTTCAATCTCAACGCAACAGCCTGAACGGGCCCCGCGTTTCCGCAGCTAGCGCAACGCGGGAATAGCTCCCGGCACCTGGCCGTCGCACCGTTTCCGCAGGTGGAGAGGCTATGGAGGCCGGTGCCCCCATGCCGCCGCCGCATGCTCCGCCAGCCCGCCGCGCAGCCGTTCCGGACTCAGCGCAACGGGCCTTCCGGCCCATGTCCCGGCCCGCCGCCTATCCCGCCAGCGGCCCCTCGCCCCTCGCGGCCCTGGCCCTGTCGATGCAGCCGGGCGTGAGGTCGAGCTCGCCGGGCGCCAGCTCCTCTATCCCGAACGCGTCCATGAGGGCGGAGGCGTCCTCCCCGAGGGCCATCCGCAGCACGCGCGCCGGCGTCAGGAACCCGAGCGCCCCCCTCGGCTCGGAGTTCACCTGCGACATGAGCAGCGCGCAGTCCGCCGCCGTCAGCCGGTCGAACCTGGCCCCGGCGCCCTTGGGCAGCAGCTTCCTGATCTCCACGTGGTTCTTCTCGCACGCGCCCTTCTGCTGGCTCTGCCGGGGGGTCGCAGTAGAAGAGCCTGGTCTCGCCGTCCCGCTCGCCGATCAGCGCCGCGATGGCGCCCTCGTCGGCGAACTCGCTCCCGTTGTCGGTGAGCACGGCGCCGAAGGCGCGCCTCGCGCCGTCCTCGCCGAGGACCCCACGCAGGGAGGAGAGCGCCGCCAGGACCGAGGCACACGTGCCGTCCGGCAGCGGCAGGGCCAGCTGGAAGCGGCTCGGGCGGTGCAGGAGCGTGAGGAGCCTGGCGGAGTCGCCCCTGGAGCCCTCGACGGTGTCCATCTCCCAGGCCGCGGCGCAGGCGTCCTCGCCGAGCGCGAGGAACGACGCGTGCGACCTGCGCGACGAGTGGGACGTCGCCCTCTTCGGGGCCCGGCGCGACCTCGGCCTGTAGCCGACCTTGCGCCTGAGCTCCATGTTCGTCATGCCGTCGTAGCCGGCGTCCACCCACCTGTAGACGGTGGAGGCGCTGAGCCCGGGGGTCGTCGCCGCTATCTGCTGCGGGGAGAGCCCGCGCGCGAGCCCGTCCCTGATGGCCGCGAGCTTGGCGGCGGCGCCCTCCTCGGTCTCGTCGATCCCGGACCTGCTCGCCGAGAGCTCGGCGTCGGCCGCCTCCTGCGCCCTCCTGGCGCTGTAGAACACCCTGGGCCTCCTCGAGCAGCCGTAGCCCCTCCTGTGCGAGCAGCCGTTGCAGCACCTCGGCCACGCGGAGAGCCTGGGGCAGGCCCCCGAGAGGTCCGCGGGCGCGGGCTCGCCGTAGCGCGAGCGCGGCGCGGTGACGTAGCGGTGCGCCGCAACCTCCCTGGTCACGGTCGAGGGCGACCTGCCGAGCTCCGCGGCGATCTCGCGGGCGCTGCGGTTGCGGTCGAGCATCCTCTCGACCGCGTTCCTCTCGTGCCTCGTGAGCCTCCCGTACGACCTTCCGGACGGCTTGGGTCTGGACATGCCGGCCTCCCTCCATCGCGGGCCGGGGGATTCCGGCCCCTCTGGGGTTGCCTACCCGGATTCGCGCCTCAGGACTCAGCGCAACGCGTTGCGCTGAGTCCTGAGGCTGTTGCAATGAAAATGAGAATCAAGGGGAACCTGTAAAGCGGAAAATCGGCTCTGCCCATTGTAACTATTCACAAATCTTATATCAGTTTTTAACGTTTACACAAAACTTGAAACGGTCTCTTTGTATAATAGGAATTGAAGTTAAATTAGATGCTAAAAATTTGTAATTAAGAAGGAGGGATTCGTCATGTTGGTATTCCAAATGCGTAATGTAGATAAAACATCTACTGTTTTGAAACAGACTAAAAACAGTGATTACGCAGATAAATAAATACGTTAGATTAATTCCTACCAGTGACTAATCTTATGACTTTTTAAACAGATAACTAAAATTACAAACAAATCGTTTAACTTCTGTATTTATTTACAGATGTAATCACTTCAGGAGTGATTACATGAACAAAAATATAAAATATTCTCAAAACTTTTTAACGAGTGAAAAAGTACTCAACCAAATAATAAAACAATTGAATTTAAAAGAAACCGATACCGTTTACGAAATTGGAACAGGTAAAGGGCATTTAACGACGAAACTGGCTAAAATAAGTAAACAGGTAACGTCTATTGAATTAGACAGTCATCTATTCAACTTATCGTCAGAAAAATTAAAACTGAATACTCGTGTCACTTTAATTCACCAAGATATTCTACAGTTTCAATTCCCTAACAAACAGAGGTATAAAATTGTTGGGAATATTCCTTACCATTTAAGCACACAAATTATTAAAAAAGTGGTTTTTGAAAGCCGTGCGTCTGACATCTATCTGATTGTTGAAGAAGGATTCTACAAGCGTACCTTGGATATTCACCGAACACTAGGGTTGCTCTTGCACACTCAAGTCTCGATTCAGCAATTGCTTAAGCTGCCAGCGGAATGCTTTCATCCTAAACCAAAAGTAAACAGTGTCTTAATAAAACTTACCCGCCATACCACAGATGTTCCAGATAAATATTGGAAGCTATATACGTACTTTGTTTCAAAATGGGTCAATCGAGAATATCGTCAACTGTTTACTAAAAATCAGTTTCATCAAGCAATGAAACACGCCAAAGTAAACAATTTAAGTACCATTACTTATGAGCAAGTATTGTCTATTTTTAATAGTTATCTATTATTTAACGGGAGGAAATAATTCTATGAGTCGCTTTTTTAAATTTGGAAAGTTACACGTTACTAAAGGGAATGGAGATAAATTATTAGATATAACAGCGACAACTAACCTAACGGAGGCTCAACCGTAAAATGAGAAGAACCCCCAGTAGTGGCTGCTATGAAC